>NZ_JAQFWW010000001.1 GCF_027706145.1 Bacillus changyiensis
TGTTTCACCTCAATATAAGGAATTATACAGATTTAACCACTGAATTTTTTTCCATACCTTTAATCATAAAAAAGAAGTGAAGTGAGTGAAATAGTGATATAGAACTGTTTTTTATAGGTATCCGCATTCATAGTTATTAAAATAGTCCCATTTTTTCTGGTGATCACCTTGAATAATAGGGGTTGAAGAAAATCACAAAACACAAAACGAACAAACATTCGTATTATGATTGTATCAGGAACGCACGTTCTGGTGAAATGAAATAATAAAGGAGGAGAAACACATGGATACGATGTTAAAACGTTCATTAAAAGAAAAGACAGTTTTAGATATGATTTATATGAGAAGAGACGGTCGAATTTCAAAAAGGTCAATCATTATTCATCAAATCAATGAGGGTTATATACGAGCTTATTGTTTTAAAAGCCGACAAACAAAAACGTTTACAAGAGAAAATATCCACGCTGTTTCTCCTGCGGATCATAAAAAAGTTGTTTGGAGAGTTTCCTAGGAGTAGGATGATCACTTACTTGAAAAGCTGATTTTGGCGCTATTTTATGCAAAAAAATGTTTCTTATAAAAATAAATCCTAAAGAAATTGCATAAACTAAAAAAGACCCGACTGCTGGTATAGTCAAGTCTTTCATATAAAGGTGGCCGATCAAAGAGTTGGCTCATATATGAAAATATAAATATACTTCTCTCTCAAACTTCAAAGGCAAAAATTAAAGCTATTGAAGTAACAAAAAGGCTCTCAAAACGAAGGGTCATTACTTCTAATTATCCATTTCCCCATCCATCTTCTCTAATTACTTTCCTGCTAATGATGGCTGTTTTTCCATTTCGACGAATATATTCAGTTGTGCGGATATCGTAAATGTATTTTTTCTTATTAACCCATTTCATTTCTTTTTTAAAGCGTAGTTTTTCTCCTGGAAGAGCGTTTGGAACTGCGGTGACAGCAACACCAAGAACACCCGCAAGTATGCTTGTTAAGGTTCTACCCCAACCAAGAATTGAAGTAATCATGAAAATATAGGCTCCATGTGCATAAAAATCAGCTCTTGTTAAAGTTTTAGAACCAGTTAGTATTGTTTTCCATTTTGCTTGTGTGTTAGCATTATCAGGAAAAAGAACGCTTTCGTCTTTATCCTCAAAGCCTGTAACAATACTAAAATCGTTAATGCCAGCATTACGTAGCTTGTCTATCTCCTTTTCTACAACCTGTTTATCTAAATCAGCATCTGATAATTGCTCTTGTTGTTGTTCATAGTCTCTTTCAGAGGCTAAAGCGTCTGAAAAAGGTATTAAAACTGTTAATCCCAAAATCATTACTAATGTAAGCAACAAGGATTTTTTAACCAAATCATCACTCCTTTTGACTCTTTTAAAAATATTGTAAACGATATATTATGCTAAGTAAAGAATAAAATGGAGGTTATGGTAAAATGAGTAAATTTTTAAGGCGTATTAATTCATTTTTTTTATTGGGAACAATCTTTTTTTGTGGTGTTTTTTTCGTCTACAAAGTTAAGGGGATAGAGTTAATTGGCTTCCTATACGTTGGCATCATCTTTTTGATATCGCTCATAACAACCTCCGTTATGTTAGTAATGAAAAAAAGAAAAAGTACTGATGAAAATAAACAGGCGTAGTGCCTATTATTTACTCAACCTATATATAATTGTTTAAGGCGTGTGTGAAGTTCATTGAGATGATGATAAGGGAACGTACGTTCTTTTTTTCTAGAATAATCTACTTAGATCATCTGTACAACCTGCTAATTCATAAACATTTAGCAGGGGGGATGACACGATGAAAATCAAGATCATTGAGGGGCCTCATGCTGACAAATGTATTAATGATTGCTATCATTATTTAATAAGTCTCTATAGAAAGGAGATACAGTGTGATAGCGATATATGTAAGGGTATCGACCGAGGAACAAGCGATCAAAGGGTCGAGTATCGACAGTCAAATAGAAGCTTGTCTGAAGAAGGCTGGGACGACTGATGTATTAAAATATGCTGATGAAGGATATTCAGGTGAGTTGTTAGAACGTCCTGCTTTAAGTCGTTTACGTGAAGATGCTCGAAAAGGGTTAATAAATGAAGTGATTTGTTACGACCCAGACCGACTTTCACGAAAATTAATGAATCAGCTCATAATAGATGATGAACTAAGAAAGCAAAAAATCACTTTAACATTTGTGAATGGTGAATATGCAGATTCACCAGAAGGTCAGCTGTTTTTTTCTATGCGAGGAGCTATTTCAGAATTTGAGAAAGCGAAAATAAAAGAAAGAACATCGGCCGGCCGTCTTCAAAAAATAAAAAAGGGTATGATCATAAAAGATTCAGGTCTATTTGGATTGAAATTTATAAAAGAAAAAAGAACCCTTGAAATAATCGATGAAGAAGCAAAGATCATAAGAATGATTTTTGATTATTTTACGGATCATACTAGCCCCTTTTTCTCCCGAGTAAATGGAATAGCTTTACACCTAACCGAATTAGGAATAAAAACCAAAAAAGGCGGAAAGGTCTGGCATAGGCAAGTGGTGCGCCAAATCCTTATGAACCCTGCTTACAAAGGTGAATATGAACAGTACAAATATGATACTGTAGGCAGTTATGTTTCGAAGCAAGCAGGAGGGAAAAGTCTTTTAAAGTTAAGACCGAAAGAAGAACGATATGTCATCAACATTCCGCAAATCATTCCAACAGAACAATGGGATTATGCTCAAGAACTGTTAGGGGAGAGTAAAAGAAAGCATTTAAGCTATAGCCCACACCAATATTTATTATCTGGTTTAGTGAGATGTGGTATATGTGGAAATACAATGACTGGTCGAAAAAGAAAGTCACATGGAAAAGACTACTACATTTATGATTGCCGGAAAAATTACGCTGGATCTAAAAACCGTGGGTGCGGCAAACAAATGTCTGAAAATAAACTGAATAATTATGTATGGAAAGAAGTTTATAGATTCATAACCAATCCTGAAAAATATTCAGCTTTTAAAGAAGTAAATAAAACAAATCATCTTGCTGAAGAACTCGAATTTGTAAAAAAAGAAATCGAAAAAACTAAAAGAGGTCGACAACGTTTATTTACATTAATCAGCCTGAGTGAAGATGACGAAATAAATATAGAAGAAATTAAGGGTCAAATCGTTGAACTTCAAAAAAAGCAAAATCATCTTACAAACCAACTGAACGAAATAGAGTCCAAAATGAAAGATGCTCAACATTCAAAGTTAAGTGATAATGCTTTGAAAAGGGCAATTGATTATTTTAATCATATTGGAGCCGACAACTTAACTTCCGAAGACAAAAAAGCGATCATCAACTTTCTGGTCAAAGAGATCGTTATCGTTGATTCTGACAAAGTGGATATTGAGACATATTAAAGGGGATGTGCAGTATTTTGCACTCCCCTTACGTCATTAATATCTCATTTTCAATACACCGTGCCGCATATGTGGCGAGCTTTGTTCCTTTGCCCGCAGAGTAGCTCTCGATCGCTTTGATCAGTCCGATTGTTCCAATGGAAATCAAGTCTTCCGAATCTTCGCCTGTGTTTTCAAATTTTTTGACGATGTGGGCGACTAAGCGAAGATTGTGCTCAATTAGCATATTTCTCGCATGTTCATTCCCTTCAGCCATTAATTCTAAATACTTTTTTTCTTCAGTGCTTGAGAGTGGTTGTGGAAAGGCATTGTTTTTCACATATGATACTAAAAAAACAAGTTCCTTGATGACATACCCGAGCGCTGCAAAAACACCTGTCATTATCGGCACCTCCACAAAATGTATGTAGGCAAAAGCCTATATGTAAATGTATGTGGAAAGAAGGCTGTCTGTGTCTGTACGTGATAAAAATACCGTAAGAGGTGAGAGCTGTGAATAATGTCATGAGGTGTCATTCGTTTTGACGGAGGAATAGTCAAAGACCTAGCCACACTCCTTGTTGATTTCATATGTTGTTATTACAATTGTCTAAAGGAGGGAGGACGCTATGACTTGGAGTTATCCATATGATTCTGGGAGAGCATACGGTTATGCATTTATTGTTGTTTTGGTGGTTGTCCTGCTTGTTGTCGGCGGGTTTTACTGGTTGGGGCCTTACGGGTTCCTAAAATAAGCACCTCTTGAAAAGGAGGTGTTTTTCATGAAAACAGTAGTAAGCGTAGGGTTCAAGTGATATAATATCAACCTAAGTGAAAAAAAGTTCAAGGAACGCCCGGAAGTCTTTGACTATGAAGAGATGGAAAGTAGATGACCGAGCGACCTTCTTTTAATTTCGATTTCAATCAGCTCAATGAATTCGCGATTTAAATTCATCTCGTTTGCTTTAATGTATGATTCTATTAAAAGTTCATCAGACAGCTTTTTCATACTAGATACCCAATGAATGGGAAGGCACCTCCTCATATAAAATTGGAATGATTTGTTTAGAATCATCATAAAATGTTAAGTTATGTGGTCTTTGTTTGGAGTATCTATAATCTATCATGAATGCCGAGTAAGAACAATCGTTCTGTTATCCACATCTAAAAGTGGATAAGTTGTGGGTATCATGTTTATAATTTAATAAAAGGTAGATGAAATAAGAGTGGATAATGTGTGTAATTTTATCCACACCTGTTGAACGATCCTATTATATGTCGAAAACTTTTCAAATAGGTGATGTATTAAGACACTTTTAGATTGAATTCGACACGATCAAAAAGAAACAGATTAGAGAAAGGGTGCGACTTGTGTTAAAAAAGTTTTTTTTACCCGATGAATTTGTAAAAAACATCTTTCATATTACTCCTGAAAAACTGAAGAAGCGAAATGTAAAGGGGATCATTACAGATCTGGATAATACACTGGTCGAATGGGACAGGCCAAGTGCGACTCCCCGACTTATTGAATGGTTTGAGGAAATGAAGGAAAACGATATTAAAGTAACGATTGTCTCCAATAACAACGAAAAACGTGTCAAGATTTTTTCTGAACCACTACATATTCCGTTTATCTATAAAGCGAAAAAACCGATGGGTAGGGCTTTTAGAAAAGCTGTGAAAGATATGAACTTAAATAAAGAAGATGTTGTTGTAATAGGTGATCAGTTAATGACCGATGTACTTGGAGGAAATCGTAATGGTTTTCACACCATATTGGTTGTACCTGTTGCATCATCAGACGGCTTCTTTACCCGTTTTAACCGGCAGGTTGAGCGCAGAATTTTGAACGCCTTAAAACGGCAAGGCCATATTCAGTGGGAGGATTAAAGAATGGAAAAGGTCGTTTGTATCGGATGTGGTATCACAATCCAAACGGAAAACAAACATGAACTGGGTTATGCCCCTGAAAGCTCTCTGCTAAAAGATGATGTTATCTGCCAGCGTTGCTTTAGATTGAAAAATTATAACGAGATTCAGGATGTCTCCTTAACAGATGATGACTTTTTGAAGATTCTTCATGGTATAGGGGAAACTGATTCACTCATTGTTAAAATTGTCGATATCTTTGATTTTAACGGAAGCTGGATTAACGGTCTCAATCGTTTTGTCGGAGGCAATCCGATTTTATTAATAGGAAATAAAGCAGACATTCTTCCTAAATCATTAAAACGGGAGCGGCTTATTCAGTGGATGAAGCGTGAGGCAAAAGAGCTCGGTTTAAAACCGATTGATGTCTTGCTTGTCAGTGCTGGACGTGGGCAAGGAATGAAAGAAGCGATTGAAACAATTGAGAATTACAGACAGGGCAAAGATGTTTATGTCGTTGGCTGTACAAATGTAGGGAAATCAACTTTTATTAACCGTATTATTAAAGAAGTGTCTGGAGAAGAAGATATTATTACAACATCTCAGTATCCAGGAACAACGCTAGATGCCATTGAAATTCCGCTTGATGATGGTTCGTCGATGTTTGATACACCAGGCATCATTAACCATCATCAGATGGCACATTATGTTGCCAAACACGATTTGAAAATCTTGACGCCTAAAAAAGAATTAAAGCCCCGCACATTTCAGTTAAATGAACAGCAAACCTTATTTTTCGGGGGGCTATCCCGGTTTGATTATTTATCTGGAGGCAGATCAGCGTTTGTCTGTTATATACCCAATGCATTAAACATTCACCGGACAAAACTTGAAAATGCGGATCAACTTTATGAAAAGCACGCGGGAGAATTATTGGCTCCTCCTGCAAAAGAAGAACTTGAAACATTTCCAGAACTGATGAAACACACGTTTACTATAAAGGAGCCAAAAACAGATGTTGTGTTTTCAGGGTTAGGTTGGGTTACTGTTCAAGAAGCAAATCAAAGAGTTGCTGCTTATGCACCTAAGGGTGTTCATGTGTTTTTACGCCGTTCGTTAATTTAAGTGCGAGGGGGAGAGTCATGAAACCGATATATGGACTAATTGGAAACCCAGTAGCGCATTCCATGTCTCCTGACATTCATAACGCAGCGTTCCAAGATCTATCTTTAGACGGATATTATCATGCTTTCTGTGTTAAAAATGAAAGCCTTGAAGATGCAGTCAACGGGATGCGAGCACTGGGTATTCAAGGGTTTAACGTAACCATACCGCATAAGGTGTCAATTATAAAATATCTTGATCGAATTGACCAAAGTGCCAAAATCCTTGGAGCGGTAAACACTGTTAGAAGAGAAAAAGACCAGTTAGTCGGATATAATACAGATGGAGAAGGCTTTTTAAAATCACTGAAACAGTCACTAAAAAAACCAATTGATGAGTTGATGATTCTCATTATAGGGGCCGGTGGGGCGGCACGGGCGATATTCACAACACTTGCATTACATCATCCGAAACAACTTGATGTAGCAAACAGGACACCTCAAAAAGCTGAAGCATTCATTTCACTTTATGAGGGAAAAACGAGAGCTTTATCATTAGCTGAGGCAGAAAAAAATCTGGCATCATATGATGTTTTGATTCAAACGACTTCAGTTGGTATGCACCCGAATATAGAGGCATGTCCGTTAAACGTAACAAAATCCAAAAAAACTTGCCTTGTCTGCGATATTATCTACAATCCGTTGAAAACGGCTTTTCTCAAACAAGCTGAAGCAAAAGGCTTAGAGACACTAAATGGAATCGGGATGTTTATCGGTCAGGCCGCACTGTCTTTTGAGTTGTGGACCGGACATGAGCCAGATATGGAAAAAATGAAATCAATCGTTTTACGAAAATTAGGAGGAAAAGAATGTTAACAGGAAAACAAAAACGCTATTTACGGCGAGAAGCACATCATCTGACACCGATTTTTCAAGTTGGAAAAGGTGGAGTCAATGATAATATGATCAAACAAATTAGTGAAGCACTTGAAGCAAGAGAGTTGCTTAAAGTAAGTGTGCTTCAAAATTGTGAACAACCAAAAGATGAAGTAAGAGATGCTCTGGTAAGTGGAACTCATGCCGAGCTCGTTCAAACCATTGGAAATATAATTGTGCTCTATAAAGAATCAAAAGAAAATAAACAAATTGAGCTTCCTTAACATTTAAAGGTGGTAAATATGAGGAAAATCGGAGTTTTTGGGGGGACATTTGATCCACCTCACAATGGGCACTTGTTAATGGCAAATGAAGTACTTTACAAATTGGAACTTGATGAAATATGGTTTATGCCCAATCAAATTCCGCCACACAAACAGGAAAATACTTTTTCATTAAGCCAACATCGTGTTGAGATGCTCAAACTTGCGATATCGGAGAGAAAGCAATTTAAACTGGAAACCATTGAACTGGAACGGGAAGGTCCTTCCTATACATTTGATACAGTATCCTTGTTAAAACAACGATATCCAAAAGATCAATTTTATTTTATCATCGGTGCGGATATGATAGAGTACTTGCCGAAGTGGTCAAATATTGATGTACTTGTCAACATGATTAAATTTGTCGGCGTTAAGCGACCCGGTTATCAAATAGAAACACCTTATCCGCTTGTTTTCGTGGATGTACCAGCATTTGAAGTATCATCATCTTTACTGAGAGACCGCTTCAAACATTGTCAACCGACTGATTATTTAATTCCTGACAAAGTGAAGCTCTATGTAAAGGAGAATCATTTATATGAAACGTGATGAAGCTCTTATTTGTGTGAAAAAACAACTGACCGAAGCCCGCTATACCCATACAATTCGTGTGATGGAAACTGCGATCGAGCTTGCTAACCGTTTTGGCGCAGATGTGAACAAAGCAGAAACCGCCGCGATTTTTCATGATTATGCTAAATTTCGACCAAAAGAGGAAATGAAACAGATCATTGTCTCTGAAGGTGAATCTCTTGACGTGCTTGATTTTCACCCTGAACTTTGGCATGCACCAGCTGGGGCGATATTAGTGAATAAAGAAGTCGGGATAACAGATGAAGATGTTCTTTCAGCTATTAAATACCATACATCCGGACGACCCAATATGACATTGTTGGAAAAGGTGATTTATGTTGCGGATTATATCGAGCCTGGCCGTTCTTTTCCAGGTGTTGAGGAAGTTCGTACATTGGCTGAAACCGATTTAGATCTTGCACTGATTCAGGCTTTAAAAAATACGATTGCCTTTTTGTTAACAAAAAATCAAGCCGTCTTTCCAAAGACGATAGCGACATATAATGCATTGATTAAACAATGACAATAGGAGGAATTAGTGAATGGATCAAGCTTCAATTTTAAAAATTGCCGCGGAAGCCTGTGATGATAAGCGTGCAGAGGATATTATCGCCATGAATATGGAAGGGATTTCGCTTGTGGCTGACTATTTTCTCATTTGTCACGGGAACTCAGATAAACAGGTACAGGCGATTTCCCGGGAAATTAAGGATCGTGCTGAAGAAAATGGTATCAATGTTAAGAAAATGGAAGGTTTTGATGAAGCTAAATGGGTGTTGATTGATTTAGGTGATGTCATTGCCCATGTATTTCATAAAGAGGAAAGACATTATTACAATCTTGAGAAGTTATGGGGAGATGCCCCATTTGAAGATCCTTTTGGAGATCAAAAATGATTTATGAAGGTTTTTCTAATGTTTATGACAATCTCATGTCTGATGCCCCGTATGATCAGTGGGTGGAATGGATTGAGAGGACATTAGCCACACAGCACCATGAAAAGCTGCGGATCCTTGATTTAGCCTGTGGTACAGGTGAAATTGCCATTCGTTTAGCTGAAAAAGGCTATCACGTAACAGGTATTGATATAAGTGAAGATATGCTCACTCAGGCTCAGCAAAAAGCAGCTAGTCGACAGTTGTCCATTCCATTTTTTCAGCAGGATATGCGCAATTTAATAGGTCATTCCGAAAAATTTGATGCGGTTGTGATTTGTTGTGATTCTTTAAATTATTTAAAAGCTGAAAAAGACGTTTTAGTTACCTTCAAAAATGTTTTTTCTTTATTAGAGGATCAAGGCCTTCTATTATTTGATGTTCATTCCATATATAAAATGGACGCTGTTTTTCCGGACAGCACCTATGCTGATCAGAATGAAGACATTAGTGTGATCTGGCAAAGCTATCAAGGAGATGTGCCTCACTCAGTTGTTCATGATTTGACATTTTTTGTCGAGAATGAAGGTTTCTACAATCGCTTTGATGAAACACATGAACAGCGCACCTTTACTATCCAAGAATACAGCCATCTTTTGAAAGTGGCTGGCTTTGAAGTGCTACAGATAACAGCTGATTTTTCAGATCGAGAACCTGAGGAAACCTCAGAACGTCTTTTTTATATAGCTAAAAAACCTAAAACCATCGTTTAAAATGACGATGGTTTTAAAAATGCCTTTTTCCTTTGTTGAACAATGAGAGTGTATGTGAAATAATGAGTCAAACTTGAAATTGTTTTTTGATAGCAGCTATGTCTTCCTCATACTTTGAATGAGTGTTTCGGAACATTTGATTGAACATGTCTTGAACACCGTTTTCCAGTGCTTTGAGCCCTTCACCGGTCACCCCGCCTTTTACGCAGACTTTTTCTTGGAGAGTTGGGAGAGTATAAACTCCGTTTTCAAGGAGTCTCCCTAAACCGATTAGCATTTCAGTTGACATCAAAATGGCATTTTCTTTTGATACAGATGTTTCTTCTTGTGCTGCTTGAATCAATTTTTGAAGCAAAAAGCTAATAAAAGCAGGACCGCAGCTGACAATATCTGAAGCAACCCGTGTGATCTTTGGATTGATTTCTAAAGGATTGGAAATATTCTTCAACAACTTTGTAATGGATTCTTTTGTAGTTGTCTGACAGCTTTCCCCAAAGGTTAAAAGTGAAACACCTGTCAAAGCCCGGTTCGTAATACTCGGAATTACTCTTGCCGCTTGACAGGAGACGACGGATTCTACCTGTTCGACTTGCACTGGACTCGTGATTGTAATCACAACCTGATCCTTAGTGAAAAGAGGTGCTAACTGTTTAAGTAGTGGGTATATGTCAAGCGGCTTAACACAAATAAACACGACCTCACTTTCCGAAACGGCTTCTTCTGGTCGCTCTGCAACATGAATGTCTGAAAATTGTTTTTTTATTGATAATGCTTTGGCAATCGTACGATTTGTAATTGTTAATGATGAAGGATCTACTGCTTTAGATTCTATTAGCGCCTCAATTAATATCGTTCCCATATTGCCAGTTCCGATAAAGCCGATATTCAATCGGTCTCCCCTCCTTTAAACCTGTATCTTTTAAACATTATGAGAACAGTAGCCAAATTATGTATGAAAGTAGGTGGTAACGATTGGCTAGATTTTTAAAACCTTACAAATGGCTGGTGGTAGTGGGTTTTATTCTGGTTTTGATCATTGCAGGAGTTGTTATCATAAAAAATCAAGGACATCAATCATCTAAACATACTATTTTGCCAAAAGAGGCTGCAGCCGTTTCAGCTAAGCATGTGAAAAAAACAAAACCCGAAAAAGTGAAAGAAGTTGTGATCGATTTAAAAGGAGCTGTGAAACACCCTGGTGTATATCAGATGAAGGCGGGAGACAGGGTGCATCAATTGCTGAAAAAAGCTGGTGGGACTGTTAAAAAGGCAGATGAAAAGCAAATCAATTTAGCTGCAGTTCTGCAGGATGGAATGGTAGTGTATATCCCTAGTAAAGGTGAAAAGGCGGTTCAAGCTCAAACAGAGGCTACGGCTTCGGTGAAAGAGAGTGGGGAAGAGGCCGAAGTGGTTAATATAAACAACGCATCATCAAAAGAGCTTCAATCAATACCGGGAGTCGGTCCATCAAAAGCGGATGCGATTGTCGCCTATCGGGAGGAAAATGGACCATTTCAGAAAATTGAAGACATAACAAATGTAACAGGCATTGGAGAAAAATCGTTTGAAAAAATGAAATCATCATTATCTGTAAACTAAATTGACGTAAGTATACAAACCTATGTAAACTTAGGAAAGATGATTTCATATTCTGGAGGGAAAAACAATTGGAACGGATTTCTTGGGATCAATATTTTATGGCGCAAAGCCATTTATTGGCGCTTCGCAGCACATGTACTAGACTTGCTGTGGGAGCGACGATTGTCAGAGATAAACGGATTATAGCGGGGGGATACAACGGATCAATCGCCGGTGGAGTTCACTGTACAGATGAAGGCTGTTATATTGTGGACAATCACTGTGTCAGAACGATCCATGCAGAGATGAATGCGATTCTTCAATGTGCTAAATTTGGTGTTCCAACAGAAGGAGCGGAAATTTATGTTACTCATTTTCCCTGCATACAATGCTCTAAATCAATTATTCAAGCAGGCATTCAAACAATATATTATGCCAAGGATTATAAAAATCACCCATATGCCATTGACCTTTTTGAGCAGGCTTCAGTCAGAGTCGAGCAGGTAGAATTAAAAGAGATGATGATCGATCTTCATCACCAAGAAAAATTATCTTTTGTAGCTGATATGATGAAACGGCTTTCTGAGGCGGGACTAGAAGAAGCAGAGATGGAAAAAATCCAGAAGCAGGCAAATCAATTGTTTGCAAGTCGTGTGTAGTCTGTAATGGACATGTACCGCCTCATCCCGTGCGGAGCAATTTCAGCAGTTGCCGGAATTGCCTCTGCACAATCTTCTTCTTTTCTCCCTGTAGCCATCTTTTTATGTCTTCTCTTGATCTCCTGTCTTCCAAGAAAGCAATTTATTCTTTTCGTGATCTGTATATTTGTTTTCGCATTGTATGTTATTTATTTTTTAATCATGGACCATTCAAATACGACATATTACCAAGAGGGTCCTTTTCATACTAAAGCCTCTGTACTGAATATTCCTAAAATCGATGGAGATCGTTTCACTTTCATTGCAGAAACGGCTGATAAGGAAAGGTTAAAAGTTAATTACACCATTCGATCCCCTGAGGAAAAAACAGTGCTTTCAATCTTGAAACCTAACAGTTCATGTTTCTTTACAGGTCAATTAAGGAAACCGAAAAAAGCGACGGTCCCCGGGACTTTTGGTGCTTATGAGTATCTTTATCAACAAGGTATACACTGGAATTATAAGCTCAAATCGATCACCAATTGTAAATCTGACGAATCGTCATTTTTATTAAACATTCGTCAAACAGGGCTTGCCTTTATTGAAAAAAATATGCCTGAACAAGCAGCCGGTATTGTTCAAGCACTTATCTTTGGCGAGCGGTTTTTGATTGAAAAGGAAGTGCTGGATAGCTATCAAATACTTGGCATCATCCACCTTTTAGCTATTTCTGGCCTTCATGTCGCCATTTTTTCAACAACCATTTTTTACACTCTTCTCCGAATAGGTATAACGAGAGAAACTGCCAAGGTATTTTTAATCATATTTCTCCCTGTCCTTACAGTTTTAACAGGTTGTGCTCCATCAGTTCTAAGAGCTGTCCTCATGTCAGAAATATATTTGCTTTCTTCATTGTTAAAAAAACGACTTAAAACAGCCGATGTTCTCGGCCTTGCTTGTCTTGGATTATTGTTGTATAACCCATATCTCTTATTTCAAGTCGGCTTTCAGCTTTCTTTTTCGATATGTTTTGTTTTCATTCTTTCAAAAGACATATTTATAAAATTGAAATATCGAATTTCACAATTGTTACTTGCATCTTTTCTGGCTCAACTCGGTTCCCTTCCAATTCTCCTTTATCATTTCCAAACCTTTTCACTTCTGAGCATCTTCATGAATCTCATGTTTGTACCGTTTTATATATACATGATCATACCGTTAGTACTTGGTAGTATACTAGCTTTGTTGATTGTACATCCTCTGGGTGAAATGATCGTAAATGTCCTTGACGCTTTGATTCGATGGAGCCATCAAGTTGCAACAGCCGCTTCCTCTGTTGATGTTTTTACATTTGCTGCTGTCAAGCCAGGACACCTCCAATTGCTCTTTTATTCGGTTTCTATATGTGTTCTCCTTGTGTATATGGAAAAGGCATTGTCTCTTCAAAAACTAATTGCTCCGCTTTGTTGTTTTTTTGTTGTGCTTTTGTTTCATCTCGCAACACCATTTTTGAAACAAGAAGGTGAAGTCACAATGATCGATGTCGGACAAGGAGACAGCATGTATGTTAGTGCTCCTGGACAGAACGGAACCGTTTTAATAGATACAGGGGGAATTGTTTCGTTTGACAATGAGGACTGGCGGAAAAGGAAAAAAGAGTTTTCATTAGGAGATCGTGTATTAATACCATTTTTATCCTCGAAAGGTGTTAAAAAACTCGATGCTTTAATACTTACCCATGCGGATCAAGATCATATCGGTGAAGCGGAGACGCTGATTAAAAAAAATAAGATTAACAAATTGATTGTTCCAAAAGGTTATGCGGTTCAGTTGGCCGACGAAAATCTCCTCCACCTTGCTTTAAAAAAAGGAATAGAAGTAAAAGTTGTCAAGAGAGGCGACAGATTGGAGATCGGGGATCTCAAGTTTTATGTTTTGTCACCAGACAAGATTGATAGGAATAGTAGAAATAACAGCTCACTCGTTTTATGGATGATGGCAGGCGGTTTTAGTTGGCTTTTAACAGGTGATTTGGAAAAAGAAGGGGAGAGGCAAATAATAGAGACGTATCCTCATTTGAAAGCTGATGTTCTGAAAGTTGGTCATCATGGTAGTAAAGGGTCAACGGGAGAGGAATTGGTCGCACAAATTAAGCCTAAAATAGCTCTTATCTCAGCAGGAGAAAATAATCGCTATCACCATCCGCATTTCGAAGTGTTGAAAATTTTAAAACGACATCATGTTAAGGTCATGAGAACAGATCGAGATGGAACCATTCAGTACCTATTTGGAAAGAGAGGCGGAACGTTTTTTCTTCATCCTCCATATGATAAAATATCTTCCTCATAATAGAGAAAAAGACTGCAGTTAAGCAGTCGGGATGAAGCAGCCTAGCCTTAAAATGAAGAGAGTAGATCTGTTATGATGAATTGATTTAACTGGCTAGATGGATCACAGTAGCAATAATGAACATCGTAGCAAAAAAGCCAAAAGTTACGACAAAACCGACACCAGAGTCAATAAGATCATTGCGTTTGCTTTGTACGTTTTTTTCAAATTCGTTCACCATTTACCCCTCCTATTGTTATTCAGTATAATTCAATTCTTTAGAAAAATCTAGAAGTGTTCTGTAGCCGTTTTCAAAATTTATGAATATCGTCTTTTATAAGCTGACCCGGGGGTTTGTAAAAGGCGTTTATTATAAATGAGAGAGCGGATCTTCCGCATCTCTCTTTACTATTTGTCAATCACGCTTTAGGATAGAAGGGAGAAGAAAGAGAGGTCGTATTTAAGATGGTATTTGACGTTTGGAAAAGCTTAGCAAAAGGGGATGTTCATCCTGTTTACTGTTTATATGGAAAAGAGACATTCCTGTTGCAGGAAACGGTTCATAGGATTAGACAAGCTGTTGTTGATGAGGAGACGAAAGATTTTAATCTTTCCGTATTTGATTTGGAAGAGGATTCATTGGAGCTTGCCATAGAAGATGCAGAAACATTTCCGTTTATGGGTGAGCGGCGACTCGTTATTGTCAAAAATCCATCTTTTTTAACTGCTGAAAAAAAGAAAGAAAAGCATGAGCACAATTTGGGAGTGTTGGAAGCTTATATCACACAGCCTGCCCCGTATTCTGTTTTCGTTATGCTTGCCCCGTATGAAAAACTTGATGAACGAAAAAAGCTGACCAAACTGTTGAAAAAACACGCTTACATGGTTGAAGCGAAAGAATTAAATGGAAAAGAAACTGCTGACTTTATTAAAAATCTTGCGAAATCAGAAGGAAAACAAATCGAAACAGAGGCGGCAGAAGAGCTTGTTATTTTGTGCAATGCCAGTTTATCATCAATTGACCAAGAGATTAAAAAGCTTAGTACATATATTGGAGAACGCGATCTAATTGCGCTTGACGATGTTAAAAAGCTTGTTGCAAGGGGACTTGAGCAAAATATTTTTGAATTGATTAACAAAATTGTGAATCGAAACCGAACTGAAGCGTTACAAATTTTCTATGATTTATTAAAACAAAATGAAGAGCCCATTAAAATGATGGCGTTGATTGTCAATCAATTTCGTCTAATTTTACAGACCAAATACTTTTCGCAACAAGGATATGGTCAAAAGCAAATTGCTTCAAACTTAAAAGTTCATCCATTCAGGATAAAGCTGGCGCTCGATCAAGCAAAGCTTTTTTCAGAAGAGGAACTAAAAAATATTATTGAACAGCTTGCAATTATGGATTATGAGATGAAAACGGGAAAAAAAGACAAGCAATTACTGCTTGAATTGTTTCTCCTCAAATTGTTACAACCGCCTGGAAAAAACGATTCTGTTTAATCATTGCAAGTAAAAAAGCTTGGCGCTCGCCAAGCTTTCTTTTATGCTATGCGGAAAGTCCGTTCACTTTTTTCGCTAAGTTTGATTTGTAACGAGCGGCAGTGTTTTTGTGGACAAGACCTTTTTTCGCTGCTTTATCAATTTTTTTCGCTGCTGCAGATAAAGCTGTTTTTGCTTTGTCTGCTTCATTATTGCTTACAAGTGTTTCAACTTGCTTGATAGCAGTGCGCATTGCAGATTTGATTGTTGCGTTATGTGCGCGGCGCTCAGTATTTGTTTTTGTACGTTTGATCGCTGACTTAATATTTGGCAATGTATTTCACCTCCTAAGATATAACCTCTGTCCTTTCTCTAATAGGTTAAATCTCAACAATAGAACAAATTGTATTCTATCAAACACACCCAGAGATTGCAATATAAATGTAAAGTATTTTTGTTTGAAAGTCGTACCGAAAAGAATGATTAAATTGAGGTCAGGCCATACTAACAGCAGTGACGTTTTTGGAGGGAATGAACCATGGAGAAGAAAAAGCTTGATTTGAGTCAATACACTGTTCGCACAGATCTAGCTGTTGAAGCAAAAGATTTAGTGCATGACAATCAAACGGTTGCTTCTAACAAAGATCCAAAAGGTTTTACAGTTAAAGAATATGAGCAGGACGGGATAAAAGTACAGACTATAGATATTGATCAAGAAGGCGAAAAGTTGTCCGGCAAAAAAGCAGGACGTTATTTAACAATTGAAACACAAGGAATCAGACAGCAGGATTCTGACTTGCAAGAAAATGTTGTGAACGTTTTTGCAAAGGAGTTTTCCGCTTTCCTTGATAATTTAAATATTTCAAAAGATGCTAGCTGTTTGATCGTGGGGTTGGGCAATTGGAATGTCACACCAGACTCGCTTGGACCGCTTGTTACGGAAAACCTTTTAGTGACAAGGCACTTATTTAAACTGCAACCTGAACATGTTGAAGAAGGATATCGACCAGTTAGTGCACTTTCGCCAGGAGTGATGGGGCTGACTGGAATTGAGACAAGCGATATTATTCAAGGAGTGATTGACCGTTCAAAGCCCGATTTTGTCATTGCTGTCGATGCTTTGGCTTCTAGAGGTATTGAGCGCGTCAACTCTACTATTCAAATCTCTGATAGTGGGATTCATCCAGGATCAGGGGTCGGGAATAAGCGAAAAGAACTGAGTAAGGAAACGCTAGGGGTCCCCGTTATCGCGATTGGTGTTCCGACTGTTGTAGATGCGGTAACGATCACAAGTGATACGATCGATTATATTTTAAAACATTTTGGAAGAGAAATGAAAGATGACAGTCCGTCTCGCTCACTTGTCCCTGCAGGAATGAATTTCGGAAAAAGGAAAGTCCTGACTGAGGAAGATCTTCCAGAAGAGGAACAGCGGAAATCATTTCTCGGTATTGTCGGTGTACTTGAAGAAGATGAAAAAAGACAGCTGATACATGAAGTGCTATCACCGCTTGGTCATAATTTGATGGTAACACCTAAAGAAGTTGATACGTTTATTGATGATATGGCAAATGTGATTGCTAATGGGCTGAATACAGCTTTGCACGAGCAAATCTCTCAAGACAATAAAGGCATGTATAATCACTAGGACGGCTACTATAGTCGTCTTTTTTTAGGTTGTATTCATGAACTTGTTCTACTTCCTCTAGCTTGTTCATAGTCTATTTACTAGACAAGCTATGGAGGGATTTCCGATGAGAAAAAAAGGAAGAAACTTTGAATTTATGTTAACGGTAAATGGGAGAACAGCAGCAAAAACCGTCTTCTTATTCATCGTCGGTTTGCTGCTCACATTTATTTTATCCGGAGTTCTGACATCTCTTCGTCCGGAACTAAGGCCTTCTTCACCATTTTATCGAGTGGCTAATGAGCTAGCAGGCGAAACCTATGGACTTATTTTAGGAATGGAAAACCACTATTTTGTATCTGAAATTCCCAATTCGAGAGATAGTTTTCAGTTGTCCCCTCTTATTCTAAAACTAGCAACAAGCATTAATTTAAAAGATCCGCGAAGTTTTCTCGGACGAGAGCTCCCTGGCTTTTCTCAATTTGACTCAGATATTCTTGTGGCCGGCAAAGGAACAAATTATACAAATATGCCCTCTGAATCTTCACCACCGGCTGAAGTGTTAAAAGAAGAAAGAGAGGCGAACCTTGCTGAACTTGAAGGAGAAGACAAGAAGAAAAAAGATGAACATTCATCTAAACAATCAACAGGTGACCGAAAAGTGGTGTTTATTTATAACACTCATAATACAGAATCCTATCTTCCTTTTTTAAAGGGTGAGACAGATCCTGATCTGGCCCTTCATTCAAAAGCGAATATCACACTTGTCAGTGATATGCTTGGTCAAGCACTCGAGTCACAAGGGGTGGGTGTTTCAATTAATAAAACGGATTTTCAAGCCAATCTGAAGAAAAAAGGCTGGAATTATGCGCGTTCATATGATGAATCAAGACCAGCTATTAAGGAGGCAATGGCTAAAAACAAAAATTTGCAGTATTTTATCGACATTCACCGAGATTCACAACGAAAAAAAGCAACGACTACAAAGATTGGTGGAAAAAACTATGCGCGGATCGCATTTGTGATTGGTAAGAAAAGCTCTAATTTTGAAGCTAACTTTAAGCTGGCAAAAGAGCTTCATGAACGGCTGGAGAAAAAATATCCGGGGCTTAGTCGGGGGGTTATATCAAAAGGGGCTTCTGGGGATAATGGAGTTTATAATCAAGATTTAAATGAAAGATCGATATTAATAGAATTTGGTGGTGTAGATAATAACCGAAAAGAGCTAGAGAGGGCTGCAGACGCAACAGCTGATGTGTTCAGTGAGATGTTCTGGGAAGCGGAGAAAGTTGATGCTGGTTCAGATGAAAAAAATAAGAAAAAACAGTAGAAGCAGGTGATAAAATGGCATCTTTTATTGGAAAATCGATATTGGTTTCTGTCATCATGTTGTTTGGTGTTCTTCTCGGTATGCAGCAGGCAAATCAAGGAATGTTGGAAATGAAGGGTTACAGCGATCCTGACTTAAAAGGAGCATTCAGTATTTCTAAAGGGAAAATAAAAGAGGCTTCTGTTCTAGGACATGAAATTGATTTGGAGGAAAAGCAGAAAGAACTTGAACAGCTGGAAGCATTTAACTTGTTTTCTTCAGCAGGTCGAGTATTGGCTGACTCGATCACAAACTCAGCTAAGTTTGTTTTTAACTGGATAAAGGAAAAAACAGAGTAAAAACGGGAGACCTTCGCCCGTTTTTTCGTGTTTTATGGTCTCTAAGATCGTAGCCATTCACTATATGTTCTCTAGAGATTGAATCTTAACACCCCTATTGATATAATCTAAGCTAGCGCAACTTGCGTTTAATAGTAGGAGTGATTAGTGTGACAGATAAAGAAAAACGATTACAAAGACAGTCGAGAATTCGCAATTTCTCTATTATCGCCCATATAGACCACGGAAAATCAACACTTGCAGACCGAATATTGGAAAAGACGGCGGCTATCACTCAAAGAGAAATGAAAGAACAATTGCTCGACTCCATGGATTTGGAACGTGAAAGAGGAATTACGATTAAATTAAACTCCGTTCAGCTCAAATATAAAGCCCAAGATGGAGAAGAATATATTTTTCACCTCATCGATACCCCAGGACATGTAGACTTCACCTATGAAGTTTCAAGAAGCTTGGCTGCGTGTGAAGGTGCAATTCTTGTTGTCGATGCTGCTCAAGGGATTGAGGCGCAAACACTTGCAAACGTTTATCTTGCCCTTGATAATGACCTTGAAATTCTTCCGGTTATCAACAAAATTGACCTTCCAAGTGCAGAACCTGAACGAGTTCGCCAGGAAGTTGAAGATGTCATTGGACTTGATGCTTCTGAGGCTGTTCTTGCATCTGCCAAAGCCGGTATCGGAATTGAAGATATATTGGAACAAGTTGTTGAGAAAGTTCCTGCTCCAAATGGTGATCCTGAAGCGCCTTTACAAGCTTTAATCTTCGACTCTCTGTATGACGCATACAGAGGTGTTGTTGCTTATATTAGGGTTGTTCAAGGGACAGTCAAGGCAGGCCAAAAAATTAAGATGATGGCGACGGGCAAAGAATTTGAAGTAACTGAAGTCGGTGTATTTACACCGAAAGCCGTTCCTGTAGACGAATTAACAGTGGGGGATGTTGGATTTCTGACGGCAGCTATCAAAAACGTCGGAGATACCCGTGTAGGAGACACCATTACAGGTGCAGAAAATCCGGCTCCTGAAGCTTTACCAGGTTACAGAAAACTAAATCCTATGGTGTATTGCGGAATGTATCCAATTGATACGGCAAAGTATAACGATTTACGGGAAGCCTTGGAAAAACTGGAGCTGAATGATTCAGCACTCCAATATGAAGCGGAAACTTCGCAAGCGCTTGGTTTCGGTTTTCGCTGCGGATTTTTAGGAATGCTGCATATGGAAATCATTCAAGAGCGGATTGAACGGGAGTTTAAAATCGATCTGATCACAACGGCACCAAGTGTTATTTATGAGGTGTATATGACAGATGGTGAAAAGCTTGTTGTTGACAATCCAGCCAATATGCCTGATCCACAGAAGATTGAACGGGTTGAAGAGCCGTTTGTGAAAGCAACCATGATGGTACCAAATGACTTTGTTGGAGCTGTTATGGAGTTGTGTCAAGGAAAACGCGGACAGTTCATCGACATGCAATATCTTGATGCTAACAGAGTCAGCATTGTTTATGAAATTCCGCTTGCAGAGATTGTTTATGAATTTTTTGATCAATTAAAATCAAATACAAAGGGTTATGCGTCATTTGATTATGAATTGATCGGATATAGACCATCTAAGCTTGTAAAAATGGATATCATGCTGAACGCCGAAAAAATCGATGCTCTATCATTTATTGTTCATCGTGACTATGCTTATGAACGTGGAAAAGTCATTGTTGAAAAGTTAAAAGAACTTATTCCGCGTCAACAGTTTGAAGTGCCAGTTCAGGCTGCAATCGGTCAGAAAATTATTGCCCGTTCTACAATTAAGGCCATGCGTAAAAACGTGCTGGCAAAATGTTATGGCGGTGACATTTCCAGAAAACGAAAACTTCTTGAAAAGCAAAAAGAAGGTAAGCGAAGAATGAAACAGGTTGGCTCTGTCGAAGTTCCACAGGAAGCCTTTATGGCTGTTCTGAAAATGGACGATAGCGGTCAAAAATCATAAGCAGACTAGCCGCAGCATAAAACACTGCGGCTTCTTCCTGTAAAGAAGGTGAAAACAATGAAATCAGCCTATATCCATATCCCATTTTGCGAACACATTTGCCATTATTGCGATTTTAATAAATTCTTTTATCATAGCCAGCCCGTTGATGAGTATCTAAATTCATTGGAAAAAGAAATGGTGAATTCAATGGAAGCCGCTGGTTACCCTGAGTTGACAACGATTTTTATCGGTGGTGGCACACCGACTTCATTATCTGCCAAACAGCTTGAACGGTTGCTTAATGGGATTATGACCATTTTAAAACCAACTGAACAATTACTAGAATTTACAGTTGAAGCTAATCCAGATGATCTTGACGCTGAAAAACTAACCATTTTAAAACATGCGGGTGTCACTAGGCTGAGTTTTGGTGTTCAGACATTTGAAGACGATCTATTAAAAAAAATTGGTAGAGTTCACAAACAGAAAGATGTGCTAAACTCTTTTGATAGAGCGAGAGCGATTGGGTTTGATAATATTAGCTTGGATCTTATGTTTGGACTGCCTGATCAAACCGTTGATCAGCTCGTCGCTTCCATTGATACAGCACTGTCACTTGATGCTGAACATTATTCCGTTTATTCGCTAATTGTTGAGCCCAAAACCGTTTTTTATAATCTGGCAAAAAAAGGTCGCCTCCATCTGCCACCACAGGATCGTGAAGCAGAAATGTACGAATTGGTCATGAAAAAGATGAATGAAGCAAATATTCATCAATATGAAATTAGCAACTTTGCCAAAAAAGGGTTTGAAAGTAAGCATAACCTCACATATTGGAGTAATGAAGAGTATTTTGGGTTTGGAGCAGGAGCACACGGATATATTAATGGGATCAGGACTGTAAACGTAGCGCCTGTTAAACAGTATATTGACCGTATTGACAACAGTGGCTTTCCTTATAAGGAAACTCATCGTGTCACAAAAAATGAACAAATCGAAGAAGAACTGTTTCTCGGTCTTCGAAAAATAACAGGTGTTTGTAAAACTCGATTCTTCAAGAAGTACGGTCAGTCCCTTGATGAGCTTTTTCCAGATGTTTTACAGTCTCTTGAACAAAAAGGTCTGATCAAGAACACAAATACAAATGTCTGTTTAACACATACTGGAAAATTGTTAGGGAATGAAGTATTTCAATCATTCTTAGGTGAGTTATAATTGACATTTTGATTGCAGTTTGGTAATTTTGAAATACAATTAGCACTCATTTACTGAGAGTGCTAACAGAGGTGATATGGATGTTAACAAATCGTCAGCTGCTAATCTTACAGATTATCGTCAACGATTTCATTCGTTCAGCTCAGCCGGTGGGATCAAGAACACTTTCTAAGAAGGAAGATATTACATTTAGTTCAGCTACAATCAGAAACGAAATGGCTGATTTAGAAGAACTTGGCTTTATTGAAAAAACCCACTCATCTTCGGGACGAATTCCTTCGGAAAAAGGTTATCGGTATTATGTTGATCATTTGCTGTCGCCAGGAAAGCTGACAAACACGGATCTGTCATTGATCCATTCTATATTTAAAGAAAAAATCTTTGAACTTGAAAAAACCGTGCAGAGATCAGCTCAGATTTTATCAGACCTGACGAATTATACATCGATTGTCCTTGGGCCTAAGCTGAGCGAGAACTTTTTGAAACAGATTCAAATTGTGCCAATCCAGCCAGATAAGGCCGTTGCCATATTGGTAACCAACACCGGTCATGTAGAGAATAAAATGATCAATTTCCCAGCTAGAGTGGATCTGTCTGATCTTGAAAAGCTGGTGAATATATTAAATGAACGCCTTAGAGGCGTACCAATATCAGATCTTAAAGACAAGATTTTCAAAGAAGTTGCCACCTTTTTAAGATCTCATATACAAAGTTATGACCAAATTTTAGCTGGTCTTGGTGCTACTTTTGATTCCTCATCTCAAACGGAACGACTCTTTTTCGGCGGTAAGATTAATATGCTGAATCAGCCTGAGTTTCATGATATTGAAAGGGTAAAGTCCCTCTTGACATTAATTGAGAAAAAACAGGAAATCTTGCGGTTATTTCAGTCGACAGATACCGGTATCACGATTAAAATCGGTAAAGAGAATGATTATGAAGAAATGGAGAACTGCAGTTTTATTACCGCGACATATACGGTCGGTTCAAAACAAATCGGTTCAATAGCGGTCATCGGTCCAACTCGTATGGACTATTCTCGTGTTGTTAGCTTACTGCAGTATGTATCATCTGACTTGTCAAAAGCACTGACGAGTTTGTATGATGGGTAAGGCGGTATTGACAAGGTAGTAGAAGGGAATGGTTCCCTTCTCTTCATCATTAACATAAACCTTTGAGGGAGGTGAACACAGATGGCAGAAGAAAACCAAACGAAAGAGCAAGATCAACTAAAGGAAACAGAAGTGACTGAAGAAGAGCAAGTAAACGTGGAGGCCGATGGACAGGCTGAAGAATCTCAAACAGTACAACTTGAGAAACAAATAAAAGAACTTCAAGAAAGGCTTGAAGAACAAGAAAATAAATACTTGCGTGTTCAGGCAGATTTTGAAAATTACAAAAGACGTGCACGCCTTGACCTTGAAGCAGCTGAAAAATATCGTTCACAACGAATGATCAGTGAGCTGCTACCGGCGCTTGACAGTTTTGAACGGGCTCTAGAAATCGAACCTGACAATGAGCAAACGAAAAGTTTGTTGCAAGGAATGGAAATGGTTCGGCGTCAAATTTTAGAAGCGCTTAAAAACGAAGGTGTTGAACAGATACCTTCAGTCGGTGAACAATTTGATCCGAATCTACATCAAGCGGTCATGCAGGTTGAGGATGAAGCATACGAATCAAATGCAATCGTAGAAGAATTGCAAAAAGGATACAAATTAAAGGACCGGGTGATCCGTCCTTCTATGGTAAAAGTAAATCAATAACTACATAGCAGGAGGTTATATTATGAGTAAAGTAATCGGAATTGACTTAGGAACAACGAACTCATGTGTCGCAGTGCTTGAAGGCGGTGAGCCAAAAGTCATTCCTAACGCAGAGGGAAGCCGCACAACTCCGTCAGTTGTTGCTTTTAAAAACGGAGAACGCCAGGTAGGTGAAGTGGCGAAACGTCAATCTATTACAAACCCAAATACGATTATGTCAATTAAACGTCATATGGGGACAGACTATACAGTTGAAATTGACGGCAAAAAGTACACACCTCAAGAAGTGTCAGCCATTATCCTTCAACATTTAAAATCTTATGCGGAAAGCTATCTTGGGGAAACCGTTACAAAAGCTGTTATTACTGTTCCTGCATACTTCAATGATGCAGAACGTCAAGCGACAAAAGATGCCGGCAAAATTGCAGGCCTTGAAGTTGAGCGGATTATTAACGAACCGACTGCAGCTGCACTTGCCTACGGTTTAGATAAAACTGATGAAGATCAGACTATTCTTGTATATGATCTTGGTGGCGGTACATTTGACGTATCCATCCTTGAACTTGGCGATGGTGTATTCGAAGTTCGTTCTACAGCGGGTGATAACCGTCTAGGTGGAGACGACTTTGACCAAGTGATCATCGATCATCTCGTTTCAGAATTCAAGAAAGAAAACGGCATTGATCTATCTAAAGATAAGATGGCGCTTCAACGTCTAAAAGATGCAGCTGAAAAAGCGAAAAAAGACTTGTCAGGTGTTTCTTCTGTACAAATTTCTCTGCCGTTTATCACAGCTGGTGATGCAGGTCCTCTACACCTTGAACTCACATTGACGCGCGCGAAATTCGAAGAGCTTTCTTCTCATTTAGTAGAGCGGACAATGGGTCCAGTTCGTCAGGCTTTACAAGATGCAGATCTTTCTGCAAGCGAAATTGACAAAGTCATTCTTGTTGGTGGTTCAACACGGATTCCTGCTGTACAGGAAGCCATCAAAAAAGAAACTGGCAAAGAAGCGCATAAAGGTGTAAACCCTGATGAGGTAGTAGCGCTTGGCGCAGCAATCCAAGGTGGTGTCATCACTGGTGACGTTAAAGACGTTGTTCTTCTTGATGTAACACCTTTATCACTTGGTATTGAAACGATGGGTGGCGTGTTCACGAAACTGATCGATCGTAATACAACAATCCCAACGAGTAAGTCACAAGTGTTCTCAACAGCGGCTGATAACCAAACAGCAGTTGATATCCATGTTCTTCAAGGTGAGCGTCCGATGGCTGCTGACAACAAAACATTGGGTCGCTTCCAGCTTACAGATATTCCACCAGCACCACGTGGTGTTCCGCAAATTGAAGTATCTTTTGATATTGATAAAAACGGAATTGTCAATGTAAGTGCGAAAGACTTAGGAACTGGAAAACAACAAAACATCACTATCAAGTCTTCTTCAGGTCTTTCTGATGATGAGATCGAACGCATGGTGAAAGAGGCTGAAGAAAACGCTGATGCCGATGCTAAGAAAAAAGAAGAAATCGAGATTCGGAATGAAGCAGACCAGCTTGTCTTCTCAACTGAAAAAACGTTGAAAGATCTTGAAGGCAAAGTGGACGAAGCGCAAGTGAAAAAAGCGAATGAAGCTAAAGAGGCGCTGAAAGCAGCAATTGAAAAAAATGACCTTGATGAAATGAAGGCGAAAAAAGAAGAATTGCAGGCAATCGTTCAAGAACTTTCAATGAAACTATATGAAGAAGCTGCTCAAAAAGCTCAAGCCGAACAAGGTGGAGAAGGAGCTAAAAAAGCGGATGACAATGTCGTAGACGCTGAATTTGAAGAAGTCAACGATGATCAAGACAAAAAATAAGAAAATGAAATCACTTTGATCACAAGTAATGAAAGTCAAAGTCAGGATCTCTTGACTTTGACTTTTTTATCATTTAAGACAAAAGGAATTGAAAAAACATAATTTAAAATGATACAATTTAATTTATGTGAGAAAATCGGGAGTGTGAAGAGATGAGTAAGCGTGATTACTATGAGGTGCTTGGGGTAAGTAAGAGCGCTTCTAAAGACGAAATAAAAAAAGCGTATCGCAAGCTGTCAAAAAAGTATCACCCTGACATTAATAAGGAAGCTGGTTCAGATGAAAAGTTTAAAGAAGTGAAAGAGGCCTATGAGACTCTTTCTGACGAACAAAAACGAGCTCATTATGACCAGTTTGGCCACGCTGATCCAAATCAAGGGTTTGGTGGCGGTGGTTTCGGGGGAAGCGGTGACTTCGGTGGTTTTGGATTTGATGATATTTTCTCAAGCATTTTTGGAGGCGGCACAAGACGAAGAGATCCCAATGCCCCTCGCCAAGGAGCAGACCTACAATATACAATGACATTGTCATTTGAAGAAGCAGCTTTCGGAAAAGAGACGACGATCGAAATCCCTCGGGAAGAAACGTGTGATACGTGTCACGGCTCAGGCGCAAAACCAGGTACGACCCCTGACACATGTACACATTGCGGAGGTTCAGGCCAGCTGAACATGGAACAGTCTACACCGTTTGGTAAAGTGGTCAATCGAAGAGTCTGTCATTACTGTAATGGAACTGGGAAGCAAATCAAGCATAAGTGTTCAACATGCGGTGGAACAGGGAAAGTGAAAAACCGCAAAAAAATCAATGTCACTATCCCTGCAGGTGTTGATGATGGCCAACAACTTCGGGTATCAGGACATGGTGAGCCTGGTGTAAACGGTGGTCCATCAGGTGACTTATTCGTTGTTTTCCATGTGCGTGAACATGAGTTTTTTGAGCGTGATGGAGATGATATCTACTGTGAAATGCCTCTGACTTTTGCACAGGCAGCGCTTGGAGACGAAATAGAAGTGCCCACTCTTTATGGAAAAGTGAAATTAAAGATCCCGGCAGGTACTCAAACGGGTACGAAGTTCCGTCTAAAAGGAAAAGGCGTTAAAAATGTTCGGGGATATGGGCAAGGCGATCAACATATTGTCGTCCGAGTCATTACACCGACGAATTTAACCGAAAAACAAAAAAATATTCTCCGTGACTTTGCAGAAGTAAGTGGGAATATGCCAGATGAACAAGAAATGAGTTTTTTTGATAAAGTAAAACGCGCCTTTAAAGGTGATTAATGATTGGATGAGGAGTTGGTAGTATGAAATGGTCCGAAATTTGCATTCACACAACACATGAAGCGGTAGAGCCCATCTCAAATATTTTGCATGAAGCTGGTGCAAGTGGTGTGGTGATAGAAGATCCGCTTGATTTAAGTAAAGAACGTGAGAATGTTTACGGAGAAATCTACCAGCTCGATCCCAATGATTACCCTGAAGAAGGCGTCATCATTAAAGCGTACCTGCCGATCAACAGTTTTTTAGGTGAAACCGTTGATGGCATCAAAAAAACGATTAATAATTTGTTGTTATATGACATTGATCTTGGTAGAAATAAAATTACCATCAGTGAGGTAAATGAAGAAGAATGGGCAACAGCTTGGAAAAAATATTACCATCCGGTAAAAATTTCCGAAAAGTTTACAATTGTTCCAACTTGGGAAGATTATACACCCGTTCATACAGATGAACTGATCATTGAAATGGATCCCGGGATGGCATTCGGAACAGGCACACATCCAACCACAGTTCTCTGCATACAAGCACTAGAGCGGTATGTGAAAACAAGCGATTCAGTTGTTGATGTCGGAACGGGAACAGGTATTTTGAGCATCGCTTCCGCAATGCTTGGTGCTGACCAGGTAGAAGCATATGACCTTGATCCAGTTGCTGTTGAAAGCGCCCGTTTGAATTCCAAACTGAATAAGGTTGCTGAACAGATTGAAATTAAACAAAATAATTTGCTTGACGGGATTAGCGGAGAAAAAGACGTGATTGTAGCAAACATTTTGGCAGAAGTGATTCTTCGTTTTACTAACCAAGCCTACAGCCTACTCAAACAGGATGGTTATTTTATCACATCAGGCATTATTCAGCACAAAAAACAGGAAGTCAAGGATGCGCTAATAAAAGAGGGATTCACAATCATTGAAGTTCTGTCGATGGAAGATTGGGTCAGCATCATTGCCAAAAAATAATTATTTAGTAGGTGGCACTAGCGTATGCAACGATATTTTATTGAACAAACGAAACAAGAAGTAACAACGTCCGGTGTGCTTGTCATCAAAGGTGAAGACGTCCACCATATCGTAAATGTGATGAGAATGGCTGAGGGTAATCAGATTATTTGCTGTACAAAAGATGGCCATGAAGCATTCTGTACCTTGGATTCTTTATCAAAGCACGAGGTTGAGTTAACAATCGTTGAATGGACTGGAAAAAGTCGTGAACTTCCACTTCAAGTTCATATTGCCAGTGGACTTCCAAAAGGTGATAAACTGGAATGGATCATTCAAAAAGGTACAGAACTTGGAGCCAGTTCTTTTATTCCCTTTGGAGCATCACGATCTGTTGTAAAATTTGATGATAAAAAGGCGAAGAAAAAACAAGAAAGATGGGCGAAAATCGCCAAGGAAGCTGCAGAACAGTCGCAAAGAAACAAGATTCCAAAGGTGGGAGACATCCATACATTTCACAGTTTACTGAAAAGCCTTCACAATTTCGATAAATGTGTCGTTGCATATGAAGAGTCATCAAAACAAGGTGAGAACACCCTGTTTCAATCTGTCATCAAAGACTTGCCGAAAGGTTCCTCAATCCTTTTGATGTTTGGTCCTGAGGGAGGTTTTTCAGACAGTGAAATTCAGGCGCTCCAAGAAGAAGGAGCAATTGCTTGCGGGCTTGGTCCGCGGATATTAAGGGCAGAAACAGCGCCGCTTTATGCTTTGGCGGCTGTTTCTTATCAAACAGAGTTATTAAGAGGTGAGTAATTATGGCAACCGTTGCTTTTCATACACTTGGCTGCAAAGTCAATCATTATGAGACAGAGGCAATTTGGCAGCTCTTTAAAGAAAACGGCTATGAAAGAAAAGAATTTGAAAGTTTAGCAGACGTATACATCATTAATACGTGTACTGTTACAAATACAGGCGATAAGAAAAGTCGTCAGGTCATCAGACGGGCAATTCGCCAAAACCCCGATGCTGTCATTTGTGTTACTGGGTGCTATGCGCAAACTTCTCCAGCGGAGATTATGGCGATTCCTGGAGTAGATATCGTTGTTGGTACACAGGATCGTGAAAAAATGCTCGACTATATTAAGCAATACCAAAAAGAAAGACAACCGATTAACGGTGTTGGCAACATTATGAAAGCCAAAGTGTTTGAAGAGCTTGATGTTCCTGCATTTACCGATCGGACGCGGGCTTCTTTGAAAATCCAGGAAGGTTGCAACAACTTCTGCACGTTTTGTATCATTCCATGGGCACGAGGCTTGTTACGCTCACGTGATCCAGAAGCGGTCATCCGTCAGGCGCAGCAACTTGTTGATGCTGGTTATAAAGAAATCGTTCTTACCGGAATTCATACAGGCGGCTATGGAGAAGACATGAAAGATTATAACTTTGCACAGCTATTAAGAGAGTTGGATAGCCGTGTTAAAGGTCTGAAAAGGATTCGCATATCTTCAATTGAAGCAAGTCAAATTACGGATGAAGTGATCGAAGTGCTTGACCACTCTGATAAAATCGTCAGACATCTTCATATCCCTCTTCAGTCCGGTTCAAACAGTGTTTTAAAACGGATGAGAAGAAAATATACAATGGAATTTTTCGCTGACAGATTAACGAAACTCAAAAAAGCTCTTCCGGGTCTTGCTGTCACTTCTGATGTGATTGTCGGTTTTCCGGGTGAAACGGATGAAGAATTCATGGAGACCTATCGTTTCATTAAAGAGCATCAATTTTCTGAACTGCATGTTTTTCCATACAGTAAACGGACAGGAACTCCTGCCGCACGAATGGAAAACCAAGTTGATGAAAACTTGAAAAATGAACGCGTTCACCAACTTATTGCCCTTTCAGATCAGTTGGCAAAAGAGTATGCGTCAAATTATGAAGGTGATGTTCTGGAAATTATTCCCGAAGAGCCATTTACAGAAACCGGTGAAGACAACTTATTTGTCGGCTACACTGATAATTATATGAAAGTGGTTTTTGAAGGTTCTGAAGACCTAATCGGAAAACTTGTTAAAGTGAAAATCGTAAAGGCGGGCTATCCGTATAATCAAGGACAATTCCTTAGAGTTTCTGGTGAAGATCATCACGAAAATATCCGCCTCACGTCTTAATTTTAAAAGCCGAGTCACATCAAGATGTGATTTGGCTTTTTGTCTAATTCCGCTTTGCGAAGAGGAACAAGATAAACGAATGAAACAGATTGGTCAATGGCAAAAAAAGAACGGCAGTTACGATGTTAAACACCAAGCTAAAATGTGCAATTTGTTGAGCTGGACTTGTGGAAAGGCTAGAAATAAATTCAGTTAAAGACGAAAGAATAGGGTAAATGGCCAACACGCCAATAACATTAAAGATAACATGGGCATAAGCTGTTTGTTTAGCGGCTGTACCACCCTTGACAGCAGCCATTACTGCTGTGATGCATGTCCCGATATTAGAACCGAGCACGACACTCATAGCTTGCGTCAAGCCAATGACCCCTTGATCCATAAAACTCATCAAGATCCCAACACAGGCAGAACTGGAATGGATCAAAGCCGTCAACAATGTCCCAACGATTAAAGCATAAAATGATGAATGTTCAACAAGATGAACAATATATGCGCCTGAATCAAGATTTGATAATGGAATGGCAAGATGACTAAAACCTTGAATACAGAAAAAAATAATGCTTAAGCCGATCAAACTAACACCCAAGTGGTGAAAAGGGTGTTTTCTTGTGATCCACAAAACAATTCCAACTGTAAAAAGAGTGAAAATGAGAAATTCTAGTTTGATAGCTAAAAATTCTGTTGTAAATGTAGATCCAATGTTTGTCCCCAAAATCAGCGGAATGGAACGTTTAAACGATAATGCCCCAACACTGACAAAGCCAATAACAATAACCATAAATGCTGAACTGCTTTGTAAAATTCCAGTAAAAATAATGCTAACAAGAAAAGCTTTTAATGGATGATCCGTAAAAAAAAGTAGTCGTTTTTCAATCGTTTCAAATGTTAAAGAAAACAAACCTTTTCGTAACATACCCATACCCGTAAGAAAAAAAATAATCAAAAATAGAAATAATATAAAAATGATCATCAGATTGTGGAGACACCCCCTCCAATAAATTTATATAGACAAGCTTGCAAACTAATGACAAAAACATAAAACAACCTTGTTTGGTTGACCTTACCGAAAGCTTATATTATAATGTCAAAGTACATGTATTAATGTATGTCTTTTTTTAAAGCAGTCGATTGGTGTATTCGGAGGGAGGGAAAGAGAATGTCAAAAACGGTCGTTAGAAAAAACGAATCGCTTGAAGATGCTCTTCGTCGCTTCAAACGCAGTGTATCAAAGACAGGTACTTTGCAAGAAGCAAGAAAGCGTGAATTTTACGAAAAACCTAGTGTAAGACGTAAGAAAAAGTCTGAAGCTGCAAGAAAGCGCAAATTCTAAAAGAGGGTGGATTTATGAGTCTTCTTGAGCGACTAAATCAAGATATGAAGCTCTATATGAAAAGCCGGGAGAAAGACAAACTGACTGTCGTTCGAATGGTGAAGGCTTCGCTTCAAAACGAAGCAATCAAGCTTAAGAAAGACAGGCTGACCGATGATGAGGAACTGACTGTTCTTTCTCGTGAATTAAAGCAGCGTAAAGACTCCCTCCATGAATTTTCAAACGCTAATCGTTCAGATTTAGTAGATAAAGTTCAAAAAGAGTTAGACATTTTGGAAGCTTATATGCCTGAACAACTGACAGAAGAAGAGCTGTCTGAGATTGTTAATGAAACGATTGCTGAAATCGGTGCCGCTTCAAAAGCGGATATGGGTAAAGTGATGACAGCTATCATGCCAAAGGTTAAAGGTAAGGCGGATGGATCTCTCGTCAATAAGCTTGTCAGCAAACAACTGTCTTAAAGAAAAAGACATCTTTCAAAACGAAAGGTGTCTTTTTTATATCTGGTATGTTGAAACCTTTGATACATTTGTTACGTATATATGGTTAATGATAATGTGGAAGGAGGGTGTTAAGTCCTTGTTACTGAAAAAAATAAAATTGTCAGTTGCCCTCATATGTGGTTTTGGATTATTCTTATTATTAGGAGTTCATTTGACCGTAAAGGCAGAAGAGAATACGGTATATGTGATTCCGGTTGAAGAAACGGTGGAAAAGGGACTTTCTAAATTTCTTGAGCGTTCTTTTCAGGAAGCCAAAGAAATGAAGGCAAAGCACATTATACTTGATATCAATACTCCAGGCGGAGCCGTCGATGCAGCATTGAAAATTGCTGACACGATACATAACTCCGACATTCCTGTGACGGCTTATGTCAATCGGAGGGCTCTTTCTGCCGGTGCATACCTTGCATTAAATGCGGATGATATCTATATGGCGCCAGGTGGAAAAATGGGAGCTGCTGCCATCATCGACACACAAGGAAATGCGGCGGACAAAAAGGCAGAATCATTGTGGCTAGCGGAAATGGAAGACGCTGCTAAAAAGAATGGTCGCGATCCAAAGTATGCACTTGCGATGGCTGATGCTGATGTCGATGCCAAAGATGTCGGTGCTCCTAAGGGTGAACTATTAACGTTAAGTCCTGATAAGGCTCTTAAAGTTGGTTATTCAGAAGGTACTGTTTCAAATCTTGATGATCTTTTGAAAAAATTGAAACTTCAAGATGCCAAAGTAGAGCACACCGAGGTTAGCTTTGCCGAAAAAGTAGCGCGTTTTATTACACACCCTGTTGTGGTCCCGATTTTGCTTTCAATCGGAAGTCTCGGCCTAGTTGTCGAACTTTATTCACCGGGGTTTGGAATACCGGGTTTCATGGGTCTTTCAGCGCTGATGTTGTTTTTTTATGGTCATCTCGTAGCAGGACTTGCGGGAATGGAAACGCTCCTTCTATTTATCACAGGGATCATTCTGATTATTTTAGAATTTTTTGTACCGGGTGGAATTGTCGGGATTATCGGTATCATTGCTGTTATTGCGAGTCTCTTTCTAGCTTCAGGTAGTTTCACGGATATGGCCATCTCCATTTTGATTGCAATTGCTGTCTCTGTTGCAGCATCCATACTATTGACAAGGGTGTTGGGGAAGCGAATGAACTTTTTTAAAAAATTGATCTTAACCGATTCTACAAATTCAGAAAGCGGCTATATTTCTAATGAAACCCGTCATGATTTAATCGGTCAAATTGGAATTACTTTTACACCGCTTAGACCGTCAGGAACGGTCATCATTGGGGACGAACGGCTCGACGTCGTTTCCGAAGGCTCTTTCACCGCAAAAGACAAAAAAGTGAAAGTGGTGAAAGTAGAAGGTTCACGTATTGTTGTAAGAGAAATTTAAATCAACTATTTAGGAGGAATCAGACTATGGATTCGTCAACTTTGCTACTTTTAGTGATGATAGCAGCAGGAATCATTGTATTGGCCGTCTTTTTCACTTTCGTTCCTGTTATGCTCTGGATCTCAGCATTAGCAGCAGGAGTCAAGATTAGCATTTTTACACTGATTGGAATGAGGCTTCGCCGTGTTATTCCAAATCGTGTTGTCAATCCGCTTATCAAATCACATAAAGCTGGATTAGATGTTTCCATTAACCAGCTTGAAAGCCACTACCTTGCTGGAGGAAATGTTGACAGAGTTGTTAATGCACTAATTGCAGCCCATCGTGCCAACATTGAATTAACATTTGCCAGATGTGCAGCAATTGATTTAGCAGGCCGCGATGTTCTTGAAGCTGTGCAAATGAGCGTTAATCCCAAAGTAATTGAAACACCGTTTATTGCCGGTGTAGCTATGGATGGTATTGAGGTAAAAGCAAAAGCAAGAATTACAGTACGTGCCAACATTGACAGACTTGTCGGGGGAGCTGGAGAGGAAACGATTATTGCCCGTGTAGGTGAAGGGATCGTATCAACAATCGGTTCATCTACTAACCATAAAAAAGTCCTTGAAAACCCAGATATGATTTCACAAACCGTGTTGAGCAAAGGCTTAGATTCAGGTACAGCATTTGAAATTCTGTCGATTGATATCGCTGATGTGGACATCGGCAAAAACATCGGAGCCATTCTTCAGACTGACCAAGCTGAAGCGGACAAAAATATCGCACAAGCCAAAGCGGAAGAGCGCCGTGCGATGGCGGTTGCACAAGAGCAAGAAATGCGTGCCCGTGTAGAAGAAATGCGCGCTAAAGTAGTAGAAGCCGAGGCAGAAGTACCACTTGCTATGTCTGAAGCACTCCGCGGTGGAAATATCGGTGTCATGGATTACCTCAATTTTAAAAATATTGATGCTGACACAGATATGCGCGATTCATTCGGAAAACTGACAAAAGACCAGTCTGAAGACGATCATAAATAAACAAGCCCCTGATTAAAAGGAGGGAGCTAAATTGTTAGACTTCATTTTAGACAACCCGATCATGATGGCCATTATTGTCGGGGCTATTTCTCTCATTTTCAACCGTATAGGGAAAAATGATGAAGAAGAACAAAACAAGAAAACTTCTGCGAAATCTAAAACACAAGCGCAAAAGCCAAAACCAAAACGTCAGCAGAAACAAGATGATAAACCTTCGTTACAATCAGTAACGAAACAGCAAACAGTAGACGTGATGGCTGAGCTGAACAGAATCAAGACAGATGCAGAACGGTCTCTACCTGCTGTTAAGCGAGAGATCAAAAAACAAAGCCATTCTTTGCAGGTTAAAGAGAATCAAAAATTGCTCAAAATGAATAAAAATACTGTTGTTCAAGGCATTGTTTTTGGAGAGGTATTCGGTCCTCCTCGCTCCAAAAAACTGCATTATACGATGAGGCGCCGTTCTAAACATTAACACATTACTGGGCTCAGGTTCCACAGTTCATAGGGAACCTGAGCCCAATGTTTTTGTTTTGTTGGATATGGGGTCAACCAGTGCGAGGTTACAATAATCGTTTTCATTAGATCACTCCAATTATTTATTCGAAGTGATGTCGAGTCGGCTGTTCAATATTGACATTGAAGACCTTCTATAACGCTATAACGTAGTACAAACACTCCCAACGCACAAACGAGCAATGAAATTATCACGTCTACCCTCACGTTAAACTTGAATAAGATCGGTCCCAGTTTATTGATCTTTTTAAGTCCGCTCTACAATCATTTCTAAGTCATACTTCTTGACAACATCTTTAATCCGCGATTGGCCTCATCTTGTGACATAGCATTAATTCCTAGTAAACTGATTTGATTTAGAGAGTGTTTGAATTAGCATGTTATGAACTCCTATAGAATAAGAATATTATAGATGATTTAAATCTAAAGCCATCTAAGAGGAAAGGGGGTTCTTTGGTGAAAAGAAAAAACCGCATGAGAGAGTGGCTGACAAGAACATTGGAAGTTCCCCCTGACGTTATGATGGATCTTCCGAGAATAACAATGATTGGGAGGCTACATATATATATTGAAAATCACAAAGGGCTCCTGATGTTCAGTGATCGTGAAGTAAGGCTGATGCTAAAACAGGGACAATGTATTATACAAGGAAAAGACTTTGTGATTAAGACGATTTTGCCTGAAGAAATTTTGCTTGAAGGAACAATTGAACTTGTTCGCTATATCGAGTCATAGTTAGGGGGAAGTAGCGTGAAAAATAAATGGCTTTCTTTTTTTTCAGGAAAAGTACGGCTTCAAGTCATGGGAACGGGAATTGAACGTTTTTTAAACGAATGCATCAGGCGCGGTATCCCACTGTTTGATGTAGAAAGAAAAGACCAGACCGTTTTTCTTTATATTCTGCTTTCAGATGTACATGCTTTCCGTAAGGCCATCAGGAATTTCGACTGCAAATGCCGCTTTTTGAAAAGAAAAGGGTTCCCTTTCTTGTTGCAAAAATCAAAACGAAACAGCGGTTTTACTTTAGGAATTGCTGCTTTTTTCGTCATCATGTTTCTTCTTTCAAATATGATATGGAAAATCGATATTTCCGGGGCAAATCCGGAAACAGAGCATCAAATCAGGCAGGAACTGAATCGAATTGGGGTTAAAAAGGGACGTTTACAGTTTTTAATGATGACACCGCAAAAAATTCAGCAATCCCTTACAAAAGAAGTGGAGAATATTACATGGGTGGGTATCGAATTAAATGGGACAGCCCTTCACATGAAAGTGGTTGAGAAGAATGAACCGGAAAAAGAAAAAGGTATGGGTCCGAGGCATATTATCGCAAAAAAAGATGCAACAATTTCTAGCATGTTTGTCGAAAAAGGTGAACCACTTGTCACTGTTAACGAACATGTTAAGAAAGGTCAAAAGCTTGTTTCTGGGTTAATTGGCAATGAGGAGGATGAAGAAGAGGATAAACAAAAAGTTGGAGCCAAGGGGGAAATTTTTGGTGAAACATGGTACCGATCAACGGTAACGGTTCCTCTTGAGACATCATTTGATGTTTTTACGGGTAAAGTAAAGACAAGGCACAAGCTCTCTAGCGGTTTTTTATCTGTGCCTTTTTGGGGTTTTTCCTTTAAAGAAGAAAAGCTCTCTAATCCAAAAACAGAAACGGAAGAACATCCGCTTCATTTCTTCAAATTTACACTTCCTTTCACATATGTAAAGGAAACAACAAGGGAAAGCGAAAAAGTTAAGAGAGTTTACACAAAAAAAGAAGCAGCACAAGAAGCGATCAAAATGGGAAAACAAGATGTGCGAAAAAAAATTGGTAATGACGGAGAGGTTATCAGTGAAAAAGTTTTGCACGAAACGAGTGAGAATGGTAAAGTTAAATTGATCATCCTTTACCAAGTTATTGAAGACATTGTTCAAACAACACCAATTGTTCAGGAGACTAAAGAATGACAGAACACTTACTTGCGATTAATCAACAGTTGGAAGGTCCGAATGAAGCTCAAGCACTATTTGGAAATCAGGATTCACATCTGAAAATGATGGAAGAAGAGCTGAATATTTCGATTATCACTAGGGGAGAAACTGTATATGTAACCGGTGATGAGGAAACTTTTCAAATTGTGGACAGCCTGCTTGCTTCCCTTTTACGTCTGATTCGCAAAGGAATTGAACTCTCAGAACGAGATGTCTTATATGCGATCAAGATGGCGAAGAGGCAAAAGCTAGAATTTTTTGAAAGTATGTATGAAGACGAAATTACCAAAAACGCCAAAGGTAAATCGATCCGTGTCAAAACTATGGGTCAAAGAGAATATATAGCTGCAATGAAAAGGCATGACTTAATCTTTGGCATCGGCCCAGCTGGAACCGGGAAAACCTATTTAGCTGTTGTAAAAGCCGTTCATGAACTGAAAAATGGGCACGTTAAAAAGATCATTTTGACAAGACCAGCAGTTGAAGCGGGGGAAAGTCTCGGCTTTTTACCCGGTGATTTGAAAGAAAAAGTTGACCCCTATTTACGACCTTTGTATGATGCTCTCTATGATGTGTTAGGAGCAGATCATACAGCACGGTTGCTTGAAAGGGGAACGATTGAAGTCGCACCGCTCGCTTATATGAGAGGTCGGACACTCGATGATGCTTTCGTCATTTTGGATGAAGCACAAAATACGACACCGGCACAAATGAAAATGTTTTTGACGAGATTAGGTTTTGGTTCTAAAATGGTTATTACAGGCGACATTACACAAGTTGATCTGCCAAAGGGAGTTGCGTCTGGACTTGCTGTTGCAAAAAATATGCTCCTTAATATCGACGGAATCTCAATTGTCGAATTGGATCAGACGGATGTCGTCAGACATCCCCTTGTCGCCCGAATCATTGAAGCATATGAGAAGACAAAATAATTGGAATGACCCGATTGTTGCCCGCTATCGGGTCGTTTTTTAGTTTGTTGCCGGAAAAGAGGTGTTTGATTTGAAAAAGAAACGAAGAATTGAGAGAAAGCGGTTCAAGCTAATAAAAAAAGAACGTTTCCTTCCGATTATTCTCTATACAGTGATTTCGATTTTGATGTTTATTCTGCTTTTTGTTCATGTAAGACCTGAATCACTTGACCTTGACTTATTTTCCATCAGTGAAAATACAATTTATGCGCCGGCAACAGTGGAGGATCAACAAGCAACAGCCACGAAAAAGCAAGAAGCAAGTGAAGAGGTTCCCGATCAATATACTCTTAAGAAAGAGTACTCTGATAACAGAGTTGATCTAGTCTCATCGATATTTGAGATTATTAAGGAAGTCAAAAAAGAAAATGGTAATGGGTCTGAAAAAGAACAAGTCAAATCTGTGGAAGATAAACTGACTTCAGATGTGACAGATTCTTTATCAGAAAAATCAGTGCAAAAGCTGTTAAATGCAAGTGATGGTGAACTTTCAATGACTCAGGACTCTGTCATTACAGCTGTTAATGATGTCATGAGTAAGGAAATTCCGGCCGGAAAACTTGAAAGTGCCAGAGAACAAGTCACGAAAGAATTAAAAAGCAATTCTATTCCTAGCAAGCTAAAGAGTGCTGCAAATGAAATTGCTCGCTTTGCAATCATTCCCAACTATGTATACGATCCTAATAAAACAGAACAAAAACGACAAGAGGCGGAAGATAGTGTTCAACAGATCCAAATTAAACAAGGACAAATTCTTGTTGAGGAAAACGAGCTAATTGATAGAGAAGTATACAGAAAGTTGGAATTAACAGGATTATTAAGCGGTGCTAATATGTATAAACCGATTGGTGGACTGTTATTACTAATTGGGTTGTTTATTGCCGTGTTGATTTACTATTTCGAAAAACAGCATGATTCTAACAGATTATCGAAAACGAAATCACTGATGTTATTTTCACTCGTAACTGCGATTGTTTTAATTGTAATGGAAGTCATCAGCCTGTTTCAGGAACTTGAGTTCAGCCATATCGGTTACTTAGTTCCAATCGCAATGGGCGCCATGTTGATTAAGCTTTTAATTCATGAACGGTTGGCAATCCTTGCTAGTATGATCCTGTCGATTTGTGGTAGCATGATGTTTAATCAAGGTGTTACAGGAACGTTTAATTACGGAATTGGAACGTATTTTCTAATTAGTTCTATAGCAGGTATACTGTTATTAGGGAAGCATAATGCAAGGGCTAAAATTCTCCAAGCCGGTCTGTTTGTATCCTTTATTAATATTGTCGTGATGTTTACCCTACAATTGATTCAAAATGCGGCGCAATCAGGCTTAGAAATTGGTACAAATATTGTGATGGGTGTGGTATCAGGTATTGGATCTTCTGTCCTTGTCCTTGGCTTTATGCCGTTTTTTGAAAGTGGATTTGGTATTTTATCAACAATGAGACTGCTCGAACTTTCAAATCCAAATCACCCACTACTCCGTAAAATATTAACGGAAACACCTGGGACGTATCATCACAGTGTGATGGTTGCTAATTTGGCGGAAGCGGCATGCGAAGCAGTTGGTGCAAAGGGGCTTTTAGCAAGGGTTGGCGCATATTATCATGATATTGGTAAAACAAAACGACCCCAATATTTTATTGAAAACCAAATGAATATTGATAACCCGCATGACAAGCTGTCACCTCAGTTAAGCAAAAATATTATTATCGCACATACGATCGATGGGGCGGAAATGTTGCGGGCGCATAATATGCCAAAAGAATTAATTGATATCGCTGAACAGCATCACGGCACATCGCTGCTTAAGTTCTTTTTCCATAAAGCAAAAGAAAAAGGAGATCAGATGACAGAAGAAGAGTTTCGTTATCCAGGTCCAAAACCACAATCAAAAGAAGCAGCGATTATCTCTGTAGCTGACAGTGTGGAAGCGGCGGTCAGATCGATGCATAATCCGAACCTCGAGAGAATCGAAAAGCTTGTACGTGGTATTATTTCCGATAAACTTCAAGATGGACAGTTTGACGAATGTGACCTGACATTAAAAGAACTTCATACAGTCGCGACGACGATTTGTGAAACGTTAAAAGGCATTTTTCATTCGCGGATTGAGTATCCAGAGGTTAATTCAAAACAGAAGGTGAAAAACACATGAGTTTAATCATTGATATTTCAGATGAAACAAGTTGTCTCTCCGATGAACATTTGCAAGAGCTTGAAATGCTTCTTCAATTTACGGCTCGTGAAGAAGGAGTTGCTGATCAAGCGGAAGTATCCGTTACGATTGTCACGAATGAAGAAATTCAAAAGATCAATAAAGAATACCGAGGAAAAGACTGTCCGACTGATGTCATCTCTTTTGCACTTGAAGAAGAGGGGGAGGGAGAGGTTGAAATCATCGGTACTGACCTAGCGCCCGTTCTTGGTGACATCATCATCAGTGTGGATAAGGCAAAAGAACAAGCAACAGAGTATGGGCATACACTTATGCGGGAACTGGGATTTCTTACTGTACATGGTTTTTTGCATCTACTCGGATATGATCATATGACAAAGGAAGATGAAGAAGAAATGTTTACTAAACAGAAGGATCTTTTAAATAAATATGGGCTTTCAAGATCCTCCTAAACAAAAAGAATGGCAGCGGTTGCGAAAAAGCTTTGCAAATGCCTTCAACGGAATTTTCCTGACGTTCATTTCCGAGCGCAATTTTCAAATACACACGGGAGCCGCAATATTGGTCATATTTTGCGGCTTCATCTTTAGATTGACAGCTCTAGAGTGGGTCGTTATTTTAATGCTTATCGGTGGAATGTTTGCTTTGGAGTTAATCAACACAGCGATTGAACATGCTGTTGATTTAATTACAAACGAAAACCATCCACTTGCAAAAGCTGCTAAAGATGCAGCAGCAGGAGCTGTTTGCGTCTTTGCTGCTATTTCGTGTATGATTGGATTAATCATCTTTATACCAAAATTATTTTGACACAAAATTGCCTTTTATTTCTACCAGGTAAAAGATTCTTACAAAGATTTTACATTTTCGATTTGGGCGTGAAAAACTGGTCATGATTATGTAAAATAAAAGTGTTAGCGGTACCAAAAACCGTATGAAGGAAGGAACTTTCAAATGACTAAACAAGAGTTAATTGCAGAAGCGTTAGAAGCAAGAGAATTTGCATATGTTCCATATTCAAAGTTTAAAGTCGGTGCAGCACTCATAACAGAGGATGGCAAGTTGTATAGAGGTTGCAATATTGAAAATGCTGCATACAGCCTATGCAACTGTGCTGAACGAACAGCGCTGTTTAAAGCTTACTCTGAAGGGGATACAGCCTTTAAAATGCTTGTCGTTGTTGCAGATACGCCTGGACCTGTATCACCATGTGGCGCGTGTAGACAAGTGATTTCTGAACTTTGTTCAAATGATATGCCTGTTATTTTGACTAATCTAAAAGGCCAAGTTGTCGAAATGACAGCTCAAGAATTATTGCCAGGAGCATTTTCATCGGAGGATTTACATGACACTGGAAAACTTTAAATCAGGATTTGTGTCCATTATTGGGCGACCTAATGTAGGAAAATCAACTTTTTTAAATCGTGTGATCGGCCAAAAAATTGCCATCATGAGCGATAAACCACAAACAACGAGAAACAAGGTTCAGGGCGTATTAACAACTACGACATCGCAAACGATTTTTATCGATACACCCGGAATTCACAAACCAAAGCATAAACTTGGCGATTTTATGATGAAGGTTGCCCAGAATACTTTAAAAGAAGTCGACATTATTTTATTCATGATCAATGCAGCCGAAGGGTATGGAAAAGGTGATGAATTCATAATTGAACGCTTAAACCAATTGACGACACCAGTTTTTTTGATTGTCAATAAAATCGATCAGATTCATCCGGACCAATTACTGATGCTAATTGATGAATACAGAACCAGATACCCGTTCAAAGAAATTATTCCAATATCTGCTCTTGAGGGAAATAATATCGATACGCTTTTAAAGCAAATTGAAGATTATTTGCCAGAAGGTCCGCAGTTTTACCCGAGTGACCAAGTAACCGATCACCCAGAGCGCTTCATCATTTCTGAGCTGATTCGGGAAAAAGTGCTGCATCTGACAAGAGAAGAGATTCCTCACAGCATTGCTGTTAGCATCGATTCAATTCAAGAACGAGATAATGGTTCTGTTTATGTAGGTGCAACTATTGTTGTCGAACGCGACTCCCAAAAAGGAATAGTTATTGGAAAAAGGGGCAGTCTGCTCAAAGAAATTGGTAAACGGGCTAGGACTGATATTGAAGCTCTACTTGGCTCACGCGTCTTTTTGGAACTGTGGGTCAAAGTGCAAAAAGACTGGCGGAATAAGATGTCACAGCTTCGTGATTTTGGATTCAGGGAAGACGAGTATTAACGACCTCAACTTGACCGTGGTGTCGTAATATAACCTCTTAAAATTAAAGTATTATTAGAAAAAAATGTTTAACATGAAATAAAGGATACGGGGTCAAGATAATCTTATGAATTTGGAGTTGAAAAGCTAGTTATAAACAGAAAGGTGGGGTTTTTATGTTGAATTTTACTTGGAATGTATTTTCACAAACAGGAAGCGTTGATACGTATCTTCTTTTCAAAGAATTGGAAAAGGAGAACCTGGAAAGACCCAATGTACTTGAAGAAGAGCTAGCGCAAGTTGATTATCCAATTTTGTGAATGCTTGATTCCCCTCGAATTTTTTGGATGGTGCACATATGCTGACAAAATGTGAAGGTATAGTCCTTCGTACAAATGATTATGGTGAATCAAATAAAATCATTACAATCTTAACGAGGGAACATGGCAAAATCGGTCTGCTGGCAAGGGGTGCAAAAAAACCGAACAGCCGCTTGTCAGCGATTTCCCAGCCGTTTCACTATGCTTCCTTTTTGTTTCGGAAATCATCAGGTCTAGGAACATTGGAACAGGGCGAGATGATAGAAAGCATGCGTCATATCCGAGAGGATCTTTTTTTAACAGCGCATGCGGCATATATTGCCGAATTAATCGATAAGGGAACTGAAGAAAAGAAACCGAACCCATTTCTATTTGAACTTTTTCTTCAATCACTGCAAAGGCTGAATGAAGGAACTGATCCTGACATCATTACAAATGTAATTGAGGTCAAAATGCTTGGTGTTATCGGTTTGTATCCGGAATTTGACGAATGTGTTCATTGTAAAAGCAAAGAAGGTACATTCCATTTTTCTATTCGAGAAAATGGTTTTATTTGCCATCGTTGTTTTGAAAAAGATCCATACAGGGTCCCGCTTTCTCCGGCTACTGTAAGACTGTTAAGGCTGTTTTATTATTTTGATCTATCAAGGCTTGGGCATGTGTCAGTCAAGAAGGAAACGAAAGAAGAACTTAAAAGGGTTCTCCGTCTTTATTATGACGAATACTCTGGTATTTTTCTGAAATCGCGGCGATTCATCGAGCAAATGGACAATATGAAAGATATGCTCAGGTGAAAACAAAAAGTTGACATCTTCTTCAATCTTTTATAAGATCATTTCATAAACAATAATGATGCTGTGGTGACGGAAAAGAGTAATTGCGCATACCCTCATATTTAGCGATCCTGGGACGGTGAGAGCCAGGGATGAGAGCGTAATTAAAGGCATTACCTGAACAGCTTTAAAAAAGAGGCTGAGATCTCTCAGCAATTAGGGTGGAACCGCGGGAGAACTCTCGTCCCTATGTTTGTAGAAAACAAGCATAGAGACGGGAGTTTTTTACTGTCATACAGATATTGTGGAGGTGCTTTATTTGAATATTCAAGAGATGATATTGACATTGCAAAAGCATTGGTCAAACGAAGGCTGTGTCCTTTTGCAATCCTATGATGTGGAAAAAGGAGCAGGAACAATGAGTCCATATACATTTTTACGGAGTCTTGGACCTGAACCGTGGAAGGTCGCCTATGTTGAACCATCAAGGCGGCCTGCTGATGGAAGGTATGGTGAAAATCCAAACAGGCTTTATCAGCATCATCAATTCCAAGTGATTATTAAACCGTCCCCTGACAATATTCAGGAGCTATATTTAGACTCTTTAAAAGCGCTCGGAATTAATCCTTTAGAACATGATATTCGATTTGTTGAAGATAACTGGGAAAATCCGTCTCTTGGCTGTGCTGGCCTTGGCTGGGAAGTCTGGCTTGACGGGATGGAGATTACCCAATTCACTTATTTTCAACAAGTCGGCGGACTTGAATGTCATCCGGTTTCTGTCGAAATCACTTACGGGATTGAACGTTTGGCTTCATACATTCAAGATAAAGAAAACGTGTTTGATTTAGAATGGACAAGTGGTTACACGATAAAAGATTTATTTATGATGGCGGAGTACGAACATTCTGTTTATACATTTGAAACGTCTGATGTGGATATGCTGTTTGAATTGTTTGCTACTTATGAAAAAGAAGCGAACCGGCAAATGGATCAAGGTCTTGTCCATCCCGCGTATGATTACGTTTTAAAATGCTCTCATACGTTTAATTTGCTTGATGCTAAAGGTGCAATTTCTGTTACGGAACGAACCGGCTATATCGCGAGAGTTAGAAATCTTGCGAGAAAAGTGGCCAAAACATACTATAATGAACGTGAAAAGTTAGGCTTTCCAATGTTGGAGAAAGGAGAGGCGGCTCATGAATAAAAAAGATTTACTTTTAGAAATCGGATTAGAAGAAGTGCCAGCACGATTTTTAGATGACAGCATGAATCAATTAGGTGAAAAAATTGAAAGCTGGCTAAAAGATAAAAAGATTGACTATGGGAAAGTCAGACTTTTTAACTCGCCAAGAAGACTTGCCGTCTTAATCGAAAATATTGCTGAAAAACAGGATGATGTAAAAGAAGAAGCAAAAGGACCAGCCAAGAAAATTGCGCTTACTGAAAACGGTGAATGGACGAAAGCTGCTATTGGCTTCTCACGGGGACAAGGTGCAAGTTCAGAAGATTTATATTTTAAAGATGTTAAAGGAACAGAATATGTTTTTGTAGAAAAGTTTCAGAAGGGTCAAGATACAATGACGCTTCTTCCAGAACTTAGCGACCTGGTGAAACATCTTCACTTTCCGAAAAATATGCGCTGGGGTAGCCAAGACCTCAAATATATTCGTCCAATTAAATGGATTGTCGCTTTATTTGGCAGTGAGGTTATTCCACTTTCTGTCGCTGGAGTTGAAAGCGGTCGTATCACACAGGGACATCGCTTCCTTGGCAAATCAGTCACTTTAGGATCACCTTTTGAGTATGAAGAAAAATTAGAAAGTCAATTTGTGATTGCAGATCCTAAGAAACGAAAACAGCTGATTACAGATCAGCTCAATCAATTGGCAACAGAAAAATCATGGTCGATTCCGAGAGATGAAGAATTATTGGATGAAGTCAGCCATTTAGTAGAATATCCGACTGTATTATCCGGTTCTTATGAAGAGGAGTTTTTGACGATTCCAGAAGAGGTTCTCGTAACGACGATGAAAGAGCATCAGCGTTATTTTCCGGTCAAAGACAAAAACGGTACATTGCTTCCTTTCTTTGTAGCAGTTCGAAATGGCAACAAACACGCGCTCGAAAATGTTGTGAAAGGAAATGAAAAAGTCTTGCGTGCAAGGCTTTCAGATGCTGCCTTTTTCTATAAAGAAGATCAGAAATTAAATATTGATAAAAATGTGAAAAAACTTGAAAAAATCGTTTTTCACGAGGAGCTTGGGTCGCTTGGAGACAAAGTGAGACGCTCGGTAGCAATCGCTGAACGAATTGCCCAAGAAATAGATACTGACCTTGAAACCGTTAAGTTAATCAAACGTGCTTCGCACATATCCAAGTTCGATTTGGTAACAAATATGGTATACGAGTTTCCTGAACTTCAAGGTATTATGGGAGAAAAGTATGCACGTATGCATGGTGAACATGAAGAGGTTGCCTTAGCTGTCAATGAACACTATATGCCGCGGCAAGCAGGTGGAAAGACTCCAACAACAGTTGTCGGTTCCATTGTTGCCTTAGCTGATAAGCTTGATACCGTCGCATCCTTTTTCAAAATTGGAGTTATTCCAACTGGTTCTCAAGACCCGTATGGATTAAGACGTCAAGCGAGTGGAATCGTTCAAATCCTGCTTGATCGAAATTGGGACATTTCCTTTGAAAAGCTGGTTTCTTTTACAGGACAGGAAGAACACAGTGAACTCCTTGATTTCTTTAAACAACGGCTTAAATATGTGTTAACAGAAGAAAATATTAGATATGATGTGATAGACGCTGTGTTGGAAAGTACTGAACTTGAACCATATTCAGCGTTGAAAAAAGCGGCTGTATTGGAATTAGAGGCGAAAAAACAAGAGTATAAAGAAATAGCTGAAGCACTTGCTAGGGTCATTTCAATCAGTAAGAAAAGCGAAACTGCAAACATTGATACGTCTTTGTTTGAAAACTCTCAAGAGACTGAACTGTTTACAGCTTATCAAGAATGTAAGCAGAACATTATTGAACTTTACAAAGAAAAAGATTATCAAGGTGCTTTTACAGAGCTTTCTAAACTAAAAAAACCGATTGAAGCATATTTTGATCATACAATGGTTCATGCTGAAGATGAAAGATTGAAGAAGAACCGTCTTGCACAAATGGCAAGTTTAGCTGCGCTGATTCAAAGCTTTGCAAATATTGATGTCATTATTGTAAAATAGTATTAAAAGACGGTTGCAAACAAGCAATCGTCTTTTGTTAATATTTTCACAGCCTTGTCAAAATACGCTTGCCTTTTCGATAGTTATGCTGTTAAATGAACCTGCACATACGTTATAATAAATAATATTTTGATTACATATTACGTGTTAGCTTTTAACAAAAGGTGGTGAGTACGATCGAATTAAATAAACGTCAGGAGCATATTTTGCAGATTGTGAAAGAGAACGGACCGATCACTGGAGAACATATTGCGGAAAGACTGAATTTAACAAGAGCCACTCTTCGGCCAGACTTGGCGATTTTGACGATGTCGGGCTTTTTGGAAGCAAGGCCGAGAGTCGGCTATTTTTATACGGGAAAGACAGGGACACAGCTATTGGCCGATAAACTAAGAAAACTTCAGGTCAAGGATTTCCAGTCGATTCCCGTGGTGATACATGAAAATGTTTCTGTTTATGATGCGATTTGCACGATGTTCTTAGAAGACGTAGGGACACTGTTTGTTGTAGATGATAACGCCATCTTAGTCGGTGTACTTTCACGAAAAGATTTGTTAAGAGCAAGTATTGGCAAACAGGAGCTTCCATCCATACCTGTCCATATTATTATGACAAGAATGCCGAATATTACGTTATGCAAACGTGATGATTTTGTTTTGGACATTGCGAAAATGTTGATTGATAAGCAGATAGATGCACTGCCCGTTGTAAAAGATACAGTAAAAGGGTATGAAGTAGTTGGAAGAATTACGAAAACAAATATGACAAAAATCCTTGTCGGTTTATCGGAAAATGAAATTATGTAATGGGGGGATATCATGAATCAGAAGACAATATATGTTGTTTCCGATTCTGTTGGCGAGACGGCCGAGTTAGTGGTCAAGGCGGCAGTTAGCCAGTTTAATGGCTCATCTGAACATACAAATATTAGAAGAATTCCTTATGTAGAAGACCGTGGAACAATTAAAGAAGTGATTTCACAGGCTGAATCAGACGGTGGAATTATCTGTTTTACACTTGTTGTACCTGAAATTCGTGAATTTCTAATTACTGAAGCGGAAAAGGCGAAGGTTGTTTATTACGATATTATTGGTCCTTTAATCGACAAAATGGAGTCGGTTTTTGGTCATAGTTCAAAATGTGAGCCTGGTCGGGTCCGCCAACTTGATGAAGATTATTTCAAAAAAGTAGAAGCGATTGAATTTGCTGTAAAATACGATGACGGCAGAGATCCTCGTGGAATATTAAAAGCTGATATTGTCTTAATAGGTGTCTCAAGAACGTCAAAAACCCCTTTGTCTCAATATTTGGCACATAAACGTTTAAAAGTTGCAAACGTTCCGATCGTTCCGGAAGTTGATCCTCCTGAAGAGCTTTATAAAGTAGATCCGAAAAAATGTATAGGTTTAAAAATCAGCCCTGATAAATTGAATCACATCCGCAAAGAACGGTTAAAATCCCTTGGGCTAAATGATAAAGCGATTTATGCAAATATCAATCGCATCAAAGACGAACTTTTATATTTCGAGAAGGTTGTGGACCGTATCGGTTGTAAAGTGGTAGATGTTTCAAATAAGGCTGTGGAGGAAACGGCAAACATTATTCACAACATGATGACAAAAGGTGATCTATCATAAAACTCAGGAACTTAATATCCTGGGTTTTTCCATTGACGATAGAGAGAGTGAAAATATTAGCATCTTTTTAGCATTTGTATTATAATAAAAAATTGTGATAAAATGATTAATTTTTAGGTTTAATCTATGGATAGAACGAATAAACTATTAGGGGAAACTGTGTCAGGAGAAGACGAAAAAAGTTTTTGACAAATTTTATAAATCAATTAATTTGAAACATGTGTGATTTTGCCTGTATTTTAGCAGGAAATCGGTGGAGGGATGTAGAAATAATTCTTCAAGAAAAAGAAAGGACGATTTTTGTCGATGCAGACGCATGTCCGGTCAAAGATGAAGTTCTAAAAGTGGCAGCGGATTATCAAGTGAATGTGAAGTTCGTGGCCTCATTCGAACATTTTCAAATCACTAGAAACGAACAAGAGGATTGGACATATGTTGATCGGCATAAAGAAGCTGTTGATCTGTACATTGCTAATCATGTCCAAGCCAGTGATTTGGTGATTACTCAAGATATTGGACTTGCTTCTTTACTGCTTGGAAAAAAGGTTATCGTGATGTCGGAGAGAGGATTTTTGTTTGAAGAAAAGTCCATAGATGTCGCTCTTTACCGCCGTCATGTTTCTCAAAAACTGAGAAAGAGCGGACACTATACGAAAGGCCCGAAAAAACTGGTCAAAGAAGACAAGGAGCGATTTGTCAAACAGCTGCAAAAAATCTTGTCGAAAAATGAAGGATTTAAATGTTAAGCAGCGAATTATGTACGGGCGGAGTGTTAAACATGGGCAATCGTATACCGGATGAAATTGTGGAACAGATACAAAAATCAGCTGATATTGTTGAAGTTATTGGAGAATACGTCCAGTTAAGAAAACAGGGGCGTAATTATTTTGGGCTTTGTCCATTTCATGGTGAAAATACACCATCTTTTTCTGTTTCAGGCGAGAAACAAATTTTTCATTGTTTTGGATGTGGAGCTGGTGGAAATGTCTTCTCATTTTTAAGACAAATGGAAGGTTACTCGTTTACTGAAGCAGTTTTCCACTTGGCAGATAAATATCAGATTAATCTTCCGGATCATGCTACAGCTGTTTCATCAGACAATGCAAACGATTCAGAAGAAAAGAAAATGATGGAAGCGCACGAACTCTTAAAGAAATTTTATCATCATCTGCTGGTCAATACAAAAGAAGGTCAGGCAGCGTTGGACTATTTGCTTAAAAGAGGTTTCAAAATGGAAGAGATTGAGCATTTTGAAATAGGTTACGCGCTTGACTCATGGGACTTTATCACAAAATTTCTTAAACGGAGAGGCTTTGAAGCCGAGCTTATGGAACGAGCAGGGCTCATTATAAGCCGGGAGAATGGAGAAGGCTATTTTGACCGTTTTAGAAATAGGATTATTTTCCCGATCCATAATCATCATGGAACAACCGTTGCTTTTTCTGGTCGAACATTTACCGGAGAACATCCAAAATATATGAACAGTCCAGAAACACCGATTTTTCATAAAAGCAGATTGCTCTATCATTTTCATCAGGCTCGGCTTCATATCAGGAAAGAGGAAAGAGCAGTTCTTTTTGAAGGATTTGCAGATGTTATGTCAGCCGTTAAGTCGGGAATTAAAGAATCGATTGCGACAATGGGAACTGCACTTACCGAAGAGCATGCAAAGGTGATCAGGCGCAATGTTGAGGAAATTATTCTTTGCTACGATTCTGATCTGGCTGGGTATGAAGCGACACTAAAAGCTTCTGATCTGCTCCAAAAAAAAGGTTGTAAAGTCAAAGTTGCCATGATACCTGATGGACTTGATCCCGATGACTACATCAAAAAATTTGGTAGTGAAAAATTTAAACAGGATGTAATAGGGGCCAGCGTGACCGTAATGACGTTTAAGATGCACTATTTTAGAAAAGGGAAAAATCTGTCTGATGAAGGGGATCGTATTACCTATATAAACGATTGTTTAAGGGAAATTAGTTCCCTTAGTGGTCCCTTGGAACAAGAGATATATGTTAAACAGCTAGCAAATGAATTCTCAATCTCCAGTGATTCATTAAAAGAGCAGCTCTCTGTTTTTGAAAAACAAACAGCAGCTCGCAGCAGACAAAACAGCCGTCAAGAATCAAAAGAGCGGCGCGCTTATATCTCAAGAACACCGAGAAAACGCACTGGACTTCGCCCAGCATATGAAAATGCTGAACGAATGCTCATTGCTCACATGGTTCATGATCGTAATGTGATTCGAAAGGTTTTGGACAAAATCGGTTTCGAATTTAACATTGATCAGCATCGTGCACTAGCCACTTTTCTGTATGGTATGTATGAGGAAGAAACCGAAATATCGATCCAGAATCTCTATAAAAGAGTCGAGGATGAGGAGTTAAGTCAACTCCTTACAGATATTTTAATGCTCCAGATTAATGACGAACTAAGTGAAACAGAATTTTCTGATTATGTAAAAAAAGTGTTGAATTATCGAAAATGGTCAATGATAAAAGAAAAAGAAGTTGAAAGGGCAGAAGCTGAAAGGCAAAAGGATTTCATCAGGGCAGCAACTTTGGCTCAAGAAATCGTGAAGTTAAACCGTTCGCTAAAATAAACCGTTATATATAATAGGAAAGGCTCTTGGCAATGAATCCTAATGGAGGAGCAAAAAACGGGCTTATCCTAAATCATATATTGTCAATTACGATTTGTTAAAAAAAGGGAAATTGAAGCGGAGCATTTTTTATAATCCGTCTGTAAGTTTTGGAAGGAGGGATCCATGAATGGCTGATAAACAAGCACACGAAACCGAAACTGAATTCACATTTGAACAGGTAAGGGATCAATTGACAGAGGCCGGTAAAAAACGCGGCGTGCTCACATATGAAGAAATAGCTGAGCGCATGTCCAGTTTCGAAATCGAATCAGACCAAATGGATGAGTATTATGAATTTTTAGGAGAGCAAGGTGTTGAATTAATTAGTGAGACTGAGGACAATGAGGATCCTAATATTCAACAACTGGAAAAGGCTGAAGAAGAATTTGATCTAAACGATTTAAGTGTCCCACCGGGCGTTAAGATAAACGATCCTGTCCGGATGTATTTAAAGGAGATCGGACGGGTAAACCTTTTGTCTGCTAAAGAAGAAATCGAATATGCCAAAAAGATAGAGGAAGGCGATGAAGCATCTAAACGCCGATTGGCAGAAGCGAACTTAAGGCTTGTAGTCAGCATCGCGAAACGCTATGTTGGCCGTGGCATGCTTTTCTTAGACCTCATTCAGGAAGGAAATATGGGTCTAATGAAGGCAGTTGAAAAATTTGATTACCGAAAAGGCTATAAGTTTAGTACTTATGCAACATGGTGGATCAGACAGGCAATTACAAGAGCCATTGCTGATCAGGCAAGAACGATCAGAATACCTGTTCATATGGTGGAGACGATTAATAAGCTGATTCGTGTTCAAAGACAGCTTCTTCAAGATCTGGGACGCGAACCAACACCAGAAGAAATTGCCGAAGACATGGATTTGACTCCTGAAAAAGTTCGTGAAATCTTAAAGATTGCCCAAGAGCCGGTCTCACTAGAGACTCCTATTGGAGAAGAGGATGACTCCCATTTAGGTGATTTTATTGAAGATCAGGAAGCAACTTCACCTTCAGATCATGCTGCCTATGAGCTATTAAAAGAACAGCTTGAAGACGTTCTAGATACACTGACTGATCGAGAAGAAAATGTGTTACGTCTTCGATTTGGTCTTGATGACGGCCGAACAAGAACACTAGAAGAAGTCGGTAAAGTATTTGGAGTAACAAGGGAACGAATCCGCCAAATCGAAGCTAAAGCGCTTCGAAAACTAAGACATCCTAGCAGAAGCAAACGGTTAAAAGATTTTCTAGAATAAATGTTGAACGGGTCAAATAGATCCGTTCTTTTTTTGTTCAAATTGAAAACGCTGTTATTGGTAAACATGATTATATTTTACTTAATTTTTTTCGATAATGCAAATAGTCAAAAACGGATATTAAGGCATTATACCTTGAGATCGTAGGAAAAGGGCTTTATAATGATGTTGAAACCGTATTCAAAAATGGATGCTGAATTTGTCTAAAATGTGAACTTCAACAGCTATTCTTACATAACGGGTTTATTTTTTGTAAAATTAAAGTAGAATTAGAATTGTTTTCATAAGGGACTGGGGTAAATGAAAAAGGGGGATCCAAAATGAAGCGAAATCCGTTAATTCCATTTTTATTGATTGCGATTATGGGTATAGGTCTAGTATTTTTCTTATCGATGAAAGGTCTGCACGATCAAAAAGAAATCGCCGGTAAGGATAATAAAACAGCTGAAGAAAACAAAGCTGCCGCCTCACCTGAAGAAATTTATAAACAGAACTGTGTTTCCTGTCATGGTGAAAACTATGAAGGCGTGTCAGGTCCAAAATTAAAAGGAGTCGGAGAACGGTTGGATACCGCTAAAATTAAAGAAAAGATTCAAAAAGGCGGCAATGGCATGCCAGCCGGACTGGTTCCTGCCGAAAAACTGGATGAGATGGCAAAATGGCTATCTAAAATTAAATAGCTGTTATGGAAAGGGGTCTTAAATAAGCGTAATGGGTATTGATCATATTCAATTAGCAGCACCAAAAAGGAGTGAAGATCCTCTAGTTTAAATGTGTTACAAGCACCCTTTTTCTACTGCAAAAAAGCTCATTCTTGTTGATGATTTAAAGATGATTAGGAAACGCTAACAAAAGCAGGTAATGCTCCATTTGGAAACGAGATGGAAATTTTGCGGAGATTATAGTACTTTCACCTGAAAATCGATTTTTGAAGGGTTTGTCTCATGGAATACCTATGGGCGGCCCTTTTTTAAGTTCAAATGTTACGCAGATCGTTTGAAAAGGGATTTTCTGAAAAGTAGCTTGATTGCAATTGTCACAAAGGCCATCATGTATGTCGGGTAATCCTTATGGATGTATCAATTTTTTGGTTTACAAAACTCATGAAAAGAAAGTTGATCTATAATAGTGTTTTAAGTACTAGAGATTGGTAGGGAACTTATTATTCGTTCATTTGTTGTATAATGGAATTTAGAAAACAGGAAGTTCCCTTTTGGGCGATGATCTTAGGCTACCGTAACAACGATTGTATTAATGACTTCCGGTTGTGTTTGCACTATGTGGGCTGTCTGTGTCATCTATTCTTAAAGACGACTCAAACCACTAGAACTAAAATCAGAAGATAACCTCAATAGGTGAGTTTGATTTTATATTGTCTATTTTCAATTTGAAAAGAAATAGATAAATGATTTTGGCAGGACTTGAGTAGATTTAGGCTTGGAGTAGCCGAAGCTTCTAAATCAAGATATTAACATAGAACTAATATAGGAGTTATTTAAACATGCAATTAAACGATATTCATGATTTCACTTTGAATACTAAACAAGATTTTTTGGCTGTTCAGCAGGAGCTCAAATATCTGATTCACCTATCAAATGCCATCGATACGGATTCTTTACAAACTTGCGCGGGTGTTGATTTAGCTTACTGGGAAGAAAACGGGGAATCATTTGGTGTCTGCAGTATCATTGTGCTGGATGTTCATACGAAGAAAGTTATTGAAAAAGTTCATCATTTCGGAAACATCACTGTACCATATGTGGCCGGGTTTCTTGCATTTAGAGAGTTACCTCTTATCGTGGAGGCTGCAAAAAAGTTAACGATTGAACCGGATGTTTTTTTATTTGATGGTAACGGCTATTTGCATCCTCATCATCTGGGGATTGCAACACACGCATCGTTTTTTCTTAATAAACCGACAATAGGGATTGCAAAAACTTACCTCAAAATTAAAAACCATGACTTTAAGATGCCTGACAACCAAATCGGTGCTTATACCGATATTGTGATAGAAGGTGAAGTATATGGACGCACATTGCGGACGAGGCAAGATGTGAAGCCCATTTTTTTGTCATGCGGAAATTTTATTGATTTAGAAAGCAGTTATCAAATAACCATGACCTTGATTAATCCAGATAGTAGACTGCCGATACCTGTTCGTCTAGCTGACCTTGAGACACATGCTTTAAGAAAATATTATCGCGATTAATATCATCGCTCAGCTTGGAAATCAACCAGTTTTTTTATATGATAGTAATGGGAAAATGAATGAGAAAAGTTGTGATGATTAGTGAATGAAATGAAATTATCGAAAAGATTGCTGACTGTTGTCAAATACATACCGAAAAAAGCAGTTGTGGCAGATATCGGGTCTGATCATGCGTATTTGCCTTGCTATTGTATACTGAACGATATCGCAAACGGTGCGATTGCGGGAGAGATTACAGAGGGTCCTTTTCTCTCTGCAAAACAACAGGTTGAGAAGTTATCTTTAAGTTCGCACATTTCAGTGAGAAAAGGGGATGGGCTTGAAGTTATTCAAAAAGGTGAAGTAGATGTGATTACGATTGCGGGAATGGGAGGCTCCCTTATTGCCCAAATTCTTGAGTCTGGCAAGAACAAACTAGTTGGCAAGGAACGCTTGATTTTACAACCGAATATTCATGCTTATCATATAAGAGAGTGGTTGTATAAGGAAGGATACACTCTGATCAATGAAGAAATCCTTGAAGAAGATGAGAAATATTATGAAGTTCTTGTGGCTGAAAAAGGAGATAAAGATGTTGCATACCGAGAAATCCCTTTTGCGACTGGTTTATTGGTTGGACCGTTTTTAGCTAAAGAAAAAAACGCCGTTTTTATCAAAAAATGGAGACGGGAACTTGAACATATGCAACATATTTATCAACAAATAACGGCTGGTGCTTCGAAAACAGAAAGTCACCAAAAGCTCATTGAGCTTTCAGAACGAATTGAAATGTTGAAGGAGGTTCTTAGACTTGGCTAAACAAATAAACGGTAATGAAATCATTCAACTGTTTGAACAATTTGCACCAAAGTCATTGGCTGTTGAAGGGGATAAAATCGGACTGCAAATTGGTACATTGCGTAAAAAAATAAACAATGTCATGATCACATTAGATGTGCTTGAAGAAACGATTGATGAAGCGATTTCGAAAAATGTCGATTTAATCATAGCCCATCATCCACCGATTTTCCGGCCACTTAAACAGCTAATCACTGATCAGCCAAGTGGAAGACTGCTTGAAAAATGTATAAAGCACGATATTACAGTTTATGCGGCACATACAAATCTTGATATTACCGATGGTGGTGTCAATGATATGCTTGCAGACGCATTAGGGCTTGAAAAAACAAAGGTGCTTGTTCCTACTTATGAAGAACCTCTTCGAAAGCTTGTTGTTTATGTCCCGAAGGATTATGAAGAGCAGGTGCGTTTAGCACTTGGAGATGCAGGAGCTGGACATATTGGGGCATATAGTCACTGTGCATTCTCTACAGAAGGCATGGGCAGCTTCCGCCCACTTCAACATGCTCAACCATTTATAGGCCAATCAGGTCAGCTTGAGCGTGTTAAGGAAGTAAGAATTGAAACGGTTTATCCAGTAGGGATTGAAAAAACTGTATTGACAGCGATGAAGAAGGCTCATCCATATGAAGAAATTGCCTATGATATTTATCCTATTGAACAAAACCCTCTTCAAAAAGGGCTCGGTCGAATCGGTGAACTGAAAAAAGAGATGGAACTTGGGGACTTTGCTCAATTTGTAAAGGAAAAGCTTCAAGCGAACGGAGCGCGAATGGTCGGAAAACCGGATGCTAAAGTGAAAAAAGTGGCGGTGCTTGGAGGGGATGGAAACAAATATATTCATCAAGCGAAACGAATGGGTGCCGATGTGTACATCACAGGTGATCTGTATTTTCATACAGCACATGATGCGATGATGATCGGACTAGCTGTCATTGATCCTGGTCATTACGTTGAGCAAATTATGAAAGATGGTGTCACAAAGAAACTGTTATCATTATGCGAAGAGAAAAACTATGCTATTCATATTTTTCCTTCAGAAACAAATACCAATCCGTTTACTTTTCTGTAAGAAAAAAAGGGTTGAATCTTGTATTATACAAGATTCGACCCTTTCGCTTTTACTTTAGGCAATATTTTATGAAGTGGGACCTCATGACTAATATTCCATGTGGACGGATCTTCGTGTTGATATTGTTCTAAAAACCGGATGACTTCTTTTGTAATTGGTGTCGGTGTTGAAGCCCCAGCTGTCACCGCCACTGTATCAACACCTTCTAGCCATTCTAGTTTTAATTCGCTTAAATCGCCAATTCTATATGCTTTTGTACCGGCAATTTCTTCAGATACTTGTGCAAGGCGATTGGAGTTATTGCTTTTTGGATCACCGACAACAATTGTAAGGTCGGCTTTTTTTGCTTGTTCAGAGACGGCTTCCTGACGAACTTGGGTGGCCAGACAAATTTCCTGATGAAATTCGACATGCGGATACTTCTCTTTTACTTTCTCCATAATGTCATGAACATCCCATTGGGACATGGTGGTTTGGTTAGTGACAATTAGTTTTTCAGAATCAACTGTGAGACGATCCACATCTTCTTCTGTTTCAACAAGATGAACGATATCAGGTGCGACTCCGACAGCACCTTCAGGTTCTGGATGCCCTTTTTTTCCGATATAAATGACATGATAACCTTCTGCTTCTACTTTTCGAATTAAATCATGTGTTTTTGTTACGTCTGGACATGTAGCATCAATTGTTACAAGCCCTTTTTTTTCCGCTACTTTCCGGACTTCCGGTGAGACGCCATGGGCGGTAAAAATGACAGTCCCTTTATCGACCTTGTTTAATATGTCCAACCTGTTCGGACCATCAAGGGTATAAATACCGTCTTTTTCAAAAGCGTCTGTGACATGTTTGTTATGAACAATCATGCCTAAAATGTATATAGGTCTTGGTAGACTTTTATCAAGAGCCGCATTTTTGGCAATAACCATCGCGTCGACAACGCCATAGCAATAGCCTCGTGGCGAGATTTTAAGAACATTCATTATGAGTCCTCCTATGAAGAAGTGAGAACTGAACATGATAAAAAGCCGTAATAAAACGGCTTAATATACTTACAGTCTCTTTAGACCTCATTATAAATGATCGCGAATCAGATATCAAAGAATGTTATATATATAGTTTAGGCTTTGACCCACCACTTTTTCTTTTCTTTGGAGCAGACACAGAACGATTTGATTGTTCATGTGCTTTCTCCTTAGATCTTTTAGAAGAGGTGAGTTTTTGATCTGTTTCTGTTTTTGTACTCGTTTCTTTACTTGATTGTTTTTTTGCACTTGACTCTTTTGTTTTCTCTTTATCTTCTTCATCATCATGATCTTCACTGTTGCTGTCCTCTGAGTTGATCTGCTTGAACAATTTGATCATTCCGGGTAGATTACGGACGAGTGGGCCATATTGCTGAATCATTGGTGTTACTTGTTGGGCAACACCAAGTGCTTTTTGAACATTGCCCAGCATGTTTGATATAGACGTCGGGTTTGTGAGTCCTTTCATCCCACCCAGACCGGCTCCTGTTCCACCAAGGCCGTTGCCTGCTCCACCAAACCCACCCAGACCGGCTCCTGTTCCACTAGGTGGTGCTCCGCCACCGCCAGGGAGAAATTTAGAAATCAATCCTTTCAAACCACCTCCACGCGTTCCCCCTTGTTGGGCTGCGTTCATCGGATTAAAAAACTGTTGGAAACCTTGCTGTTGTCCAGGGTTCATTCCCATCCCTGGGTTTCTTGGCAGCAATGTCTGACTCGGCCTCTGTGTCATCGGAACTCTCGGATTTCTCATGGGTTGTTGAGGAAACATACTGATACCTCCTTTCACACCTTTCTCTTTAAATAGGATATGCAGATCACACACAAAGTGCTTTTGTCTCATGGATTGCCTGCCATCATTGTGATGGTTTTTTTATGTTGGATCAGTTATAATTTAATGATGGACATGCAACCTCCTTTTTTAATTGCTTCAGCATAAAAAAGGGTACATAAGTGCACAATTTTAGCCATATAGGATAAAGCTTGGAACTCGTTTTCCAAGAAGGAGTTGGAAAAATGAAGCAGACGAAATTTGAAATGTACGATTTAAAGCCCTTTATTATAGAGGCTGTTAGCCAGTTAGGTTTTTATGAACCGACAGATATTCAAAAAAGATTAATTCCTTCAACACTCAAAGGAGAAAGTGCAATTGGTCAGTCTCAGACTGGGACAGGAAAAACCCATGCATACCTTCTTCCAATCTTAAGCAAAATTGATCCTGAAAAAGGGTTTGTTCAGGCTGTTATTACAGCTCCAACAAGGGAGCTAGCCAACCAGATTCATCAGGAAGTGTTGAAAATCACTAAATTTTTAGATCCTGATCAAGCGATCCGTTCTAAGATTTTTATTGGCGGAACTGACAAACAAAAATCAATTGATAAATTAAAAACCCAACCCCACCTTGCAGTTGGGACACCGGGGAGAATTGCCGACTTGATCAAGGAACAGGCGCTAAATGTTCATAAGGCAGATTCATTGGTTATTGATGAGGCAGACTTAATGCTTGAGATGGGCTTTTTAGAAGATGTTGATTTTATAGGCTCTAACATGCCAGAGGATTTGCAGATGCTTGTTTTTTCTGCAACAATTCCAGAGAAATTAAAACCTTTTCTAAAGAAATATATGGCGAATCCGAAATATGCCCATGTAGAACCAAGACACATTACAGCCGAAAAAATAAAACATGTGTTGATTCCGTCAAAGCACGGGGATAAAAATCAACTTTTACTAGAGGTCATGACGCATTTAAACCCATACTTAGCGATTGTATTTGCCAATACAAAAACAATGGCTGATCATATTGCCGCATTTCTAACTGATCAGGGCATGAAAGTTGGGCTTCTACATGGAGGGCTGACACCACGCGAGCGCAAAAAAGTGATGAAACAAATCGGTGATCTTGAGTTCACCTATATCATTGCTACAGATTTGGCAGCGAGGGGTATCGATATTAAAGGTGTGAGTCATGTCATTAATTATGAGCTGCCTGAAGACCTTGATTTTTACGTTCACCGAGTTGGTCGGACAGCGCGTGCAGGTTCATCTGGAACAGCGATGACTTTTTATGACACTGCTGATGAAGATGCCCTTGTTCACCTTGAAAAAATGGGAATCGTGTTCGAAAATATGAAACTTGAAAAAGGCGAATGGAAAAAAATTGATGATCGCAAACGCCGTGAAAACCGGAAAAGAACTCCTGATGAAACGGATGAGTTGGCAAAGCGGCTTGTAAAACGACCGAAAAAAGTCAAGCCAGGCTATAAGAAAAAAATGCAAACAGAAATGAATAAAATTAAAAGACAACAAAAACGGAAACAATTTAAAAAAGGAAAGTAGGGGAAACAGCTTTGTTGAAAATCGGTTCACATGTTTCAATGAGCGGCAAGCACATGTTGCTTGCAGCCAGCCAAGAAGCGAGTTCTTATGGGGCCAATACCTTTATGATTTATACGGGTGCACCGCAAAATACCCGCAGAAAAAAAATCGAGGATTTGAATATTGAAGCTGGACATGCTCACATGAAAGAGCATCAAATCACGGATATTGTTGTTCATGCGCCATATATCATTAATATTGCCAACACAACGAATCCCGCAACATTTCAGCTTGGTGTTGATTTTCTGCGCTCAGAGATCGAAAGAACCGCGGCAATCGGTGCGAAACAAATTGTTCTTCATCCTGGGGCCCATGTCGGAGCAGGAGCTGAGACAGGGATTAAAAAGATCATTGAGGGGCTAAATGAAGTGATCGATCCAGAACAAAATGTACAGATTGCTCTGGAAACAATGGCTGGAAAAGGTTCAGAATGCGGTCGGACGTTTGATGAACTTGCTCAGATCATCGACGGTGTGACGCATAATCAATACCTGTCTGTTTGTTTTGATACATGTCATACTCATGACGCAGGTTATGATGTGGTTTCTGACTTTGATGGAGTTTTAAACGAATTTGATAAAATCATTGGAATCGAGCGTTTGAAAGTTCTTCATATTAATGATAGTAAAAATATCAGAGGAGCGAGAAAGGACCGGCATGAAAACATTGGTTTTGGGGAAATCGGCTTTGAAGCCCTTCAATATATCGTTCACCACAATCAGCTGACTGATATACCGAAGATCCTGGAGACGCCATATGTTGGGGAAGATAAGAAGAATAAAAAACCACCATATCGCTTTGAAATTGACATGATTAGGAATAAACAGTTTGATGAAGGGGTTTTAGAAAAAATTAAACAGCAATAAGAACAAGGGGCTTTTTTTACAGCCCCTTTTATGATGATACATATTGTTCAAACAGCTGGTTCAGCAGTTGAACGGCTTCTTTTGATGTGACCGCTTCTACTTGACGGAGAAGTTTGATCCGTTCATTTTCATTGAAAATATTAATATTTTTCCCGTTAACAAGCTTTTCCACCTCAAGAGCCTGCTTTTTTGTGACATGAATTCCGTATTTCTCTGCATATTTGAGCACTTCATCAGCAGTAACCTGATTTAAGCGCTGCAGTACGATTTTCTGAAATAATATCACGTCCGTTCCCCCCTCTGAACTAATGTATGGGAGAAATCAAAAAATGTGTCACTTTTTTTGTTACCTCATGTAAAGTGCTATAATAGCGATAAAGTCAGTTCAGGAAGGGAGAGAGGCATGGTAGTAAAAAAACAGCATAAAAAAGAATCAACCATCCATTTGATGTTCCGAATCATTATGATTTTGATCGGAGCTGCCTGTGCCGCCGCCAGTATTGAATTGTTTTTAGTCCCAAATCAAATTATTGACGGAGGAATTATCGGTATTTCATTGATTTTGGATTACCTTTTTAAAGATAGTCCACTTATCAATTTTGCACTGCTTGTTATTGTCCTTAATATTCCGTTTATGTTTTACGGCTACAAACATATTGGGAAAACATTTGTGATATCAACACTTATTGGAATTATCAGTTTGTCTATTATTGAAACTTTATTGCATCATGTAGAAGGGGTTACGACTCAGCCTGTGTTGGCTGCTGTTTTCGGCGGTCTTTTACTTGGATTTGGTGTAGGGCTTGTGATTCGTAACGGCGGTTCTATGGATGGAACAGAGATTCTCGGGATATTACTGACCAAGAAACTGCCGTTTTCAGTTGGAGAATTTGTCATGTTCATAAATATATTTATTTTTACATGGGCAGGGTTTGTATTTGGATTTGAACAAGCAATGTTTTCCGTTATGACGTATTATATTGCAATGAAGACAATTGATACTGTGATTCAAGGACTTGAGGAGACAAAAGCTGTCATGATTGTATCTGATCAATATGAAGAAATATCTGATGCTTTATTGCATCGTCTTGGTCGGGGGACAACGAAACTAAAAGGAAAAGGGGGGTATTCAGACGAAGAGACTGAGGTCATATATGTGGTTGTGACAAGGCTTGAAGTGACAAAACTCAAATCAATTGTTTTTGAAATTGATGACAATGCCTTTATTACGATTGTGGATACGCATGAAACACGTGGCGGTAAGTTTAAAAACCCGATTCATTAAGTCTTGATTTACTTTTTTGCAAATTTGATGTATAATTCCATATTGAACTGGTTACATAAGCAAAATGGCTTGCTGAAATCTTCGGTTGCCATTTTCTTTTTGTGTATTAAATCGGAATGATTCTGATAATATTTGAAGGTGAACGGATTGAAACAACCTATTATTGAAATGAAACATATATCTTATTCATATGATCAGCGAAATGTGATAGAAGATATTAATTTAACAGTTGAAGAAGGGGATTTTCTCGGTTTAGTTGGTCCGAATGGTTCGGGAAAAACAACGTTGTTAAAATGCATACTCGGCCTCATTAAACCACAACAAGGTGAACTTCTTTTGTTTGGTGTTCCTGTTAAGAAATTTAAAGAATGGAACAAGATTGGATTTGTCTCACAAAAGGCAAACAGTTTTAATACTGGGTTTCCTGCTTCAGTTTATGAAGTGGTCGCAAGCGGTTTAACAGCAAAGCTTGGTTTGTTTAAACGGATGTCAAAAACGGATAAACAAAAAGTATTGAACGCGATCGAGGCAGTTGGAATTTCCTCTTTAAAAGACAGAAATATAGGTGAACTTTCTGGAGGACAGCAGCAAAGAACGTTTATTGCTAGGGCACTTGTGAGTGAGCCAAAGCTACTTATTCTGGATGAACCGACAGTCGGTGTTGATCAAAAAACAGTTGAAGGTTTTTATCAGCTTTTAGAAAAATTAAATCGTAAAAAAGGCATCACATTGATTCTTGTTACCCATGATGTGGGAACGGTTTCTGATAAAGTGACACATGTTGCTTGTTTGAATAAGCATCTTCATTTTCATGGCGATACAGAGGAGTTTGAAACAATGACAGACCAAGATCTTTCACATTTTTACGGGCATGATGTTCAAGCAATTAGCCACAACCACCATGAACATGGAGGTCAACAATAATGTTAACACCTTTTTTTCATTATGAATTTTTACAAAATGCCTTTTTTTCAGGATTATTAATCGGTTTTATTGCACCTTTGCTCGGAGTGTTCATCGTTGTTAGACGGTTATCATTGATTGCTGATGCACTGAGCCACGTTTCTTTGGCAGGAATTGCGGCAGGCCTTTACTTAAGTAAACAATTTACCGCTCTGATTGGAATCAGTCCGATCTATTTTGGCATGATCTTTTCAGTTACTGGGTCTTTAATGATTGAAAAACTGAGATCTGTTTATAAACATTACCAAGAGCTTGCAATTCCCATCATCATGTCTGGTGGTATCGGCATTTCAGTTATTTTCATTTCGCTTGCCGACGGATTTAACACAGATTTGTTTAGTTATTTGTTCGGCAGTGTCAGCGCAGTCTCCCGTGAGGATTTGTTGGTCATTATTGGGATATCTGCTGCTGTTTTGATTATCGTTTTCTCGTTGTTTAAAGAGTTATTTTTGCTTTCATTTGATGAAGAACATGCGAAAGCATCCGGTATTTCTGCCAAGTGGATTCATTTTATTTTTATTTTAATTGTTGCGCTAGTCATTGCTGCATCAATGAGAATTGTTGGGACATTACTTGTTTCTGCATTGATGACACTACCTGTTGCTGCAAGTATGCGGATTGCCAAAGGATTTAAGCAAGCGATTTTCTATTCTGTTTTGTTTGGGGAATTGTCTGTTGTCATCGGATTGGTACTTGCATATCATCTAGATCTCGCTCCAGGTGGGACGATCGTGATGCTCTCGATTTTCATTCTCATATTGTGTATCAGTTTTAACAAAATCAAAAGGAGGATTCCCCATGAACGTACAGGAAGCGCTTGATTTGTTAAAAGAAAAAGGCTATAAGTATACAAGTAAGCGAGAGGATATGCTTCAGCTTTTTAGAGATTCTGATAAGTATTTAACAGCGAAAGATGTATTATCCGCGCTAAATGATCATTACCCGGGATTAAGTTTTGATACGATATACAGAAATCTGTCTTTATTTGAGGAACTCGGTATTCTGGAAACGACTGAGCTTTCTGGTGAAAAGCTGTTTCGTTTTAAATGTTCTTCCATACATCACCACCATCATTTTATCTGTATGGTTTGTGGAAAAACGAAAGAAATTGAATCATGCCCTATGGAAAAATTAAATGCTGATCTTGATGGTTATCAGATCAGCGGACATAAATTTGAAATTTACGGAACATGTCCACTATGTGAAGAAAAAAGCATAAATGCATAAAAAAACCGGTATACGCCGGTTTTTTTTACACTGCTTTTAAGTCTTTTTCATGTTTTCTGAGCCATGCTGCTGCTTCAAGCCAACTATTGACTCTAATAATGTTTGAATCGGTCGGGAGCTGGTTATATGGTGTATTGAACAGTATAACCGGAATATTTGCTTCCTTGGCAATCATGGTAGCATTCCCATGATGGTCTTCAAAAAAAACATCGACTTTGTGTTTAGATACAGCTTCTAGCTTATCATGACCACCAACAAGTTCAATATGATCGTAATGGATTTTATTTTTGTGAAACCAGGCATGTGTTGTATCTTTTAAGTAAAGTCTTCTTGCAGTAATATAAAAAAGTTTGTGATGGTTCTTCAATTCGTCAATTGTTTGTTTAGCATATTGGGCCACCATTGCTTCTTTATAGATGTGAGGTTCATTCTCGTCCATCCATTTCCAAAAAGCTTGCTCAGATATATTCAATAGCTTTGTCAAATCATAGTCCGTTATGTCTTCAAATGTAATCGAGAGGTTGAATGCCTCGTTTAAGTAAGGGACTAACGTATCTTGTGCTGTAATCGTACCATCAATATCAATTCCTAAGTGTAACATGTCCACACTCCTTATTTTCCATTCCTATAGTGTATCATAAACTTTTAACAATGCGAGTAAAGTTTAGCAAACATGAATTAGTTCTAAAATGTTTACACTATAAATGCTCCTTTATGATGGACTCAAAGGGGGGACCACGAATGGAAAGAGAGCAAAACCAAGATCGTCATCGCAGCGGTTATAATGCCGATATAGTTGACGCAACTTTAAATGATGATAATTATTTAGAGGAAACAGCTGCAGAAGTTGCTCCGCGATATGGTACGGATAACGACCGTAATGGCGGAACTGCAGAAAATGAGACAGGTGCTACTGGTGGTCGGGTGACCGGATATATTGCGCTGGCACTGTCAATTATTTCATTGTTTATGCTTCCTGTATTATTGGGAATTGCAGGGATTATCGTTGGTTTCATAGCCAGAAGACAAGGAGCAACTGGCATAGGAGCCTGGGCGATGGGTATCGGTGTTGTTTCTGTAGTGCTTGGCATATTTTTGGCACCGTTTTTCTAAAGCAAAAAAGCTTGACGGATTTCCGTCAAGCTTTTGCTTTTTCAGCAGCTTGCTTGGCATAATGTTCTTCTGCCAGTTTATCGATTTCTTTTTTTAGTTCTTCAACCATAGTTTCCTCAGGTACTTTTCGAACGATTTCTCCTTTGCGGAAAAGAAGGCCTTCTCCACGTGCGCCAGCAATACCAATATCCGCTTCACGAGCTTCACCTGGGCCATTGACTGCACAGCCGAGAACAGCTACTTTGATCGGTGCTTTAATTTTTGAAATATATTCCTCGACTTCATTGGCAATCTTAATCAAATCGATTTCGATCCGCCCGCAAGTCGGACAAGAGATCAATGTTGCTGCATTAGCAGCGAGTCCAAATGATTTTAACAATTCCCTTGCCACTTTTACTTCTTCAACAGGATCTGCACTTAATGAAATACGAAGCGTGTTGCCAATACCTTTGCTTAAAATTGCACCAAGTCCAGCGGCACTTTTCACCGTTCCTGCAAACAATGTTCCGCTTTCAGTAATTCCTAAATGAAGTGGATAATCAAAGGCTTTTGCTGCTTTTTCATATGCTTCGATTGCTAGGTTAACATCCGATGCTTTCATGCTCACAATAATATTGTGGAAATCCAGTTCTTCAAGAATTTGAATATGATGTAACGCGCTTTCAACCATACCGTCTGCTGTCGGATAGCCATACTTTTCTAAAATTCGTTTTTCAAGAGAACCTGCATTGACTCCGATACGAATCGGAATGCCTTTTTCTTTTGCTGCATTAACGACAGCTTCGACTTTTTCACGGCGGCCAATATTCCCTGGGTTGATCCGAATTTTATCAGCTCCACCTTCGATTGCTTTTAATGCTAATTTATAGTCAAAATGAATATCAACGACAAGGGGGATGGAGATCCGTTTTTTGATCTCTGGAATAGCCTCTGCTGCTCTCTGATCAGGACAGGCTACACGTACGATTTGACAGCCCGCTTCAGCTAGCCTGTTAATCTCGGCAACGGTTGCTTCAACATCATGTGTTTTCGTTGTTGTCATACTTTGAATGACGACTTCATTATTACCGCCTATTGTTAAAGGTCCCACTTTAACGGGACGTGTTTTTGTACGATGTGTGATTTCACTCACTCTAATTCTCTCCTTAAAATTTATGATAAAATCCGCGGATATCGCCGTTTTTATAACAAGTCTTATTGTAACAGTATGTTGATTGAGCTGACAAGAATTAACGCTTTTTCTCAGGGTAAACCGGGAATTTATAGGTAACTCCCGCTCGAATATGCCCTGCCTTTACATTTGGATTTAATCTTTCAAAATCATTGATCATTCGCCTGGCAGTGATATCTTGTTCTCCAGTTATTGAGATCACAGTCTCACCAGGTTGAACAGTGACGGTCTTATATTCAATCATGTCAGTAGCGATCGTTTCTTTCGTCCTAGCAGAAACAGGGATTGCCTGTTCTGGGAGGGTACCAGTTTTTAAATCATAATATATAATGAACAGAGTCAGTAAAATAGACAGGAACATCACTAACCGCTTCATTTAACTTGTCCCCACTTCATTCATTTTTTTACTATTTTATGCTTGTCCATTGTCTGACATGACAATAAAATGCTGATTATCCTTGTTTTTTATGGTGTGGGACTTCTTTAATAGCCAGAAACAACATCACAATAATAACAAGCCAATACAGTAAAAACCCTTTAAAGACAACCACTTGGAGAGTGTCCATCATAAAAAAGAAGACAGTTGCGAGGGTAATGGAATAAGCAGACATTACCCATAAATTCTTGTAGCTGAGATTTTTTTTCAGTCTGTAACGTATAAATAAACCGATTAGTGCAAGACATGTAACAGCAATAAATTTCCCAGCGGTAGAAGCTAAGAGAATAAAAATAGATAATACAGGAAAAATGATTGTCTTCATTTGATCAATAAGAGATAATATGTCTTGTTGTGTGATTTCTTCATTAAATTCTGTATAAGGTACTTCTATGTCCTGTCCATTGATGACGATGACAAGTTTTTCTTTCAAAAAGCCGACTGCATTTTGTTTGTCTTTTATCTGTTTCATTTTAAAAGAGTTTTCAGGATCTAAGACAACCGCATATCCATTTGTTTGCGATTCAATTGCTTTTTTTGTATCTGTATGTAATGAACCGTCTGTAATTGAAAAGTCAGGTAAATCTTTAAGATCCGAGTGAAGGCCGTCTATTGCCTCTGTGAAATGATTGTTAGTATGGTACACATTTGGTAAAGCAGCGATCATACTGAGTAAGAAAACATATAAAATGGTTTTGCCTATTCCTTGAAAACGTGCTTTTGCTATTGCCTGAGGAGAATACGTGCTTTTTAATGATAGCCTCAACATATTCATTCATATTCACTTCCTATCATAATCTAAGGTATTTGCATTATTGTATCGCTAGGTAAGAAGGAATTCAAGGGAACTTATTAGACAATAGAAGAGATTGGAGGGAGGATATTGGATATCTTATATTGGTTGTTGATTTCTGCAATGTTTATCATTGCATTTATCGGTTTAGTCTATCCAATTATTCCAAGTGTTGTTTTCATCATCGCCGGGTTTATTATGTACGGATTTTTATTTTCATTTGCACCGTTTACATACCTATTTTGGATTGTCGAGGGGATATTTATTGTTGCTTTACTAGTCGCAGATTACCTTGCTAATCTTTTTGGAGTTAAACGCTTCGGTGGAAGCCGGGCTGCTATATGGGGAAGTACAATCGGTCTTCTTGTTGGACCTTTTATCATCCCTATAGCCGGCATTATTGTCGGACCTTTTATCGGTGCAATGTTGGGAGAACTGCTCATTCATAAAAAGGATATAAAAACTGCAATGAAAATAGGTACGGGTTCATTGCTCGGATTTATTTCAAGTGTATTGGCGAAAAGTGTGATTCAGGTGATGATGATCGGGTATTTTTTATTTGCGGTCTTATAAATGTTTAAAAAGAGGCACAAACGGATAATGTGTAATTATCAATTGAAATACACAATAAATGTGATCGTTTTGTGAGCATTTCAATTGAAAGAGGCTTTTTCTTTTGATACATTGAAAATGAAAGCTGGTAAGTACATATAAAATAAGGAGGAATTAATGATGGCTTACAAACTTCCAGAATTACCTTATGCTTATGATGCGTTAGAACCGCACATCGACAAAGAAACAATGAACATTCACCATACGAAACACCATAACACATATGTAACAAAATTAAACGATGCGGTGGCAGGAATTCAAGAGCTAGAAAACAAATCAGTTGAAAAACTTGTTGCTAATCTTGATGCTGTTCCAGAAAACATTCGCACTGCTGTCCGTAACAATGGTGGAGGACATGCTAACCACTCACTTTTCTGGAAACTGCTCTCTCCAAATGGAGGTGGAGCTCCATCAGGTGAATTGAAAGAAGCGATCACAAATAAATTTGGCAGCTTTGATCAATTCAAAGAAGAGTTTGCAAATGCAGCAGCAGGCCGCTTTGGATCCGGATGGGCATGGCTTGTTGTCAACAATGGTGAGCTTGAAATCACAAGTACACCAAACCAAGATTCTCCGCTTTCCGAAGGCAAAACTCCGATCCTAGGTCTAGATGTATGGGAGCATGCTTATTACTTGAATTATCAAAATCGCCGTCCAGATTATATTAAAGCATTCTGGAATGTCGTGAATTGGGATGAAGTTGCCCGGATTTATAACGAAGCAAAATAAATAAGGTTTATGAAGACAAGCAAGGTCCGTTTTGAGTGGGCCTTGCTTGTTTTCTTTTTTCAAGTACATAACTGACTTTTGATTAGACAAACTAAAGAGTATCAGTAAAGGGGAGTCAGTTATGAGCAAAATCAAAAACATAATAGGCGATGTTGAGGTAAACAGGGACTTGTTGCTTCTACTGACTGTTGGCGGCCTTTATTCACTGAGCATTGCTCTTTCCAATACGTTTGTGAATGTATATTTATGGAAACAATCAGGGCGATTTATTGATTTGGCAATTTACAATCTGTCAATTGTTGTGATGCAACCTTTAACCTTTATGATTGCTGGGAGGCTAGCAAAAAAAATCGATCGGGTATTTATTTTAAGATTTGGTGTCTCATTTTTGGCCATCTTTTATTTAACGGTTCTTTTGGTAGGGGAAAACGCTGGATCACAATTGGTACTGCTCGGTAGTGTTCTTGGAGTGGGCTATGGTTTTTATTGGCTTGCTTTTAATGTATTGACATTTGAAATCACAGAACCGGAGACAAGGGATTTTTTTAATGGTTTTCTTGGTGTGTTAACCTCAGGCGCTGGAATGATCGGACCAATTGTTGCCGGTTATGTCATTTCAAGGCTCACCGACAATACAGGCTATACACTGATCTTTAGTTTTTCTTTAGGATTGTTTACTATCGCCGTCATTACAAGCTTTTTTCTTAAACGTAGAGAAGCTCGAGGTCAGTATATTTTAAAAAAAATTTGGAAGGAACGACATTCAGATGAAAACTGGAAAAATGTCACCAATGCTCATTTTTTTCAAGGGCTAAGAGAGGGTATTTTTGTTTTCTTAATTAATGTTTTTGTGTTTATCACAACAAAAAGTGAGCTTGCGTTAGGAAAATTCGGGCTTGTTAATTCGGCAGTATCTTTTTTTGCTTATTATTTTGCCACAAGGTTTATCAAAAAAGGAGCACGTAAAAAAGCAATTTTGCTGGGAGGGCTCGTCTTATTCGGCTCCCTGTTTCTCATTTTGTTTCATATGACATATGTGACCTTACTTTTTTACGCTGTAGCGATTGCGATCGGCTATCCGATGCTACTTGTTCCGTACTCATCATTGACCTATGATGTAATTGGAAAAGCGAGATATGCCAGAAAAGCACGAATTGAATATATTGTTGTGAGAGAAGTTTATTTAAATAGCGGTCGTATTGTTTCTATTTTAGTGTTTCTGCTCCTTGTACTTCTGTTTAAAGAAGATTTGGGTATTCCAATTTCATTAGTTTTACTAGGGGCTGGTCACACGCTCATTTATTATTTCATTAAAGATGTAAGCTTGACAGAGCCTGCTCAGGAAACAGTCGGACAAGATACCCGCAAACAGACAGCAGAGCCAAATTATTTAGAAGGGAAACGATAATCGATTTGGCACCTTTTCATAAGGTGTCTTTTCTTTAGGTTAAGAATAGGTGATGATAAATGATAAAAAACAAAACGAAAACAGAAAAAAAACGAAAACTGGTCCCGATTCGGCTCCATATCCTGTTTTTTTTGGCTTTTCTTACTTTTACGGCTATGATTATCCGTCTTGGAATGGTGCAGATTGTCTATGGTGAAGACTATATTCATCAAATTCAAAAACAGGCAGAAGTCGATGTGACAACATCAGTTCCTAGAGGAAAAATATTTGACCGAAACTTGAATACCCTTGTCCAAAATAAACCTTTAAATGCGATTACATACACTCGTTCATCATCGGTTTCACAGAAGGAGCAGCTAGAGATTGCAAAAAAACTGGCGGATATGCTTACGATTGACACTAGTAAAGTAACAGAGCGAGATAAAAAAGATTACTGGATCTTAACAAGACCCAAACAAGCAAAAAAATTAGTGACTCGTAAAGATCGCCAAAAAGTTAAGCAAGGTAAAATTTCTGATGATGATTTATATCAACTTCAGCTTGACCGGATCTCAAAACAGCAGCTCTCTCAATTAACCAAAACGGATTTAGAGGTATTGGCAATTAAACGAAGGATGGATTCAGGTTATCCGAAAATACCCCAATACATTAAAAACAAGCATGTAACCTTAAAAGAATTGGCTTATGTCAGCGAACACCTTGACGATCTCCCGGGTGTTGATGTGACATCTGATTGGGAACGAGATTATCCGTATCATGAACTTCTGAGAACAGTCATTGGTCGTGTTTCTAATTCAAATGAAGGCCTTCCTAAACATCTACTTGATCATTATTTATCACTTGGCTATAACCGCAATGATCGGGTTGGTAAAAGTTATCTTGAAGCTAAGTATGAGGAAGTACTCAAGGGACAAAAAGAAAGAGTGAAAAACATTACTGATAAATCAGGGAATTTAATTAATAAAAAGATGATTTCAAAAGGGGAAAGCGGTAAAGATATCGTGCTAACAATTGATGTTGACATGCAAAAAGCAGTTGAGAATATCATTGAGGTAGAGATGAAAAAAGCAAAAACTCAACAATATGCACCACTCCTTGATCGAGCATTTGTCGTGATGATGGATCCAAGAAACGGGGAAGTTTTAACACTTGCTGGAAAACAAATGAAAAACAAAGGTGGGAAATTGATATTTGATAGTTATGCCTTAGGAACAATGACATCTTCATATGCCATGGGTTCAGCTGTTAAAGGAGCGACTGTCTTAACAGGATTACAGACTGGCGCCATTCAATTAAATACCCATTTTTTTGATGAGCCTCTTTATATTGCAGGATCTCCTGTCAAAAAATCATGGTCAAACTATCTTGGGAGAGTTGGTATTAAAAAAGCGCTTGAACAATCTTCTAACGTCTTTATGTTTAAAACGGCCATTGCAATCGGCAAAGGGTATTACAGAGCACATCAGCCACTTGACATTCATACGAAAGCATTCGATACATTCAGATATTATTTCAATCAATTCGGACTAGGTGTTAAAACGGGAATCGATCTACCAAATGAGGCGAGTGGCTTCAAAGGTTCACAAAAGCTTCCTGGTTTTTTACTTGACTTTTCCATCGGGCAATTTGATACTTATACACCGCTTCAGATGGCCCAGTATGTTTCGACAATTGCAAATGGTGGCTATCGGATGAAGCCTCAGATCATAAAAGAAATAAGGAGACCAGATTCTCAAAAAGGCATCGGAGCTATCACGAAATATATACCGCCTCAAGTGTTAAATAGTTTAGATATGAGTCAGAAAGACATAGAGATTGTTCAAAAAGGATTTAGACGGGTGATGATACGAGGAACAGCAAAAAAACAATTTGCATCAGCACCATATCAACCCGCAGGTAAAACAGGAACCGTAGAGTCATTCTATGAAGGACCTGAACAGGCAAAAACAGGGACGCCGGTTTATAATACAACACTTGTTGCATATGCTCCTTACAAACAGCCAGAGGTGGCAATTTCTGTTGTGGTTCCATGGGCTTATATTGATTATAAGAAGAGGTATTCAATCACGAATAATATCGGACGAAAAGTACTTGATAAGTATTTTGAACTGAAATCTAAACAAGCACGAGATGATACAAAAGAGAAAAATAAGCTTAACATTGAAGAAAACACATGAATAGTTACTCCTCGAAACGTCCGCACAAATCCCTGCGGACGTTTTTTCCAGTAATAAAACAAGTTTCCTTTACAAAACCTTAATAATTTATTCAAACAAGATTAATACTGAAAAGGTACGCTAAACATGCAGGACAAATTACACACTATTCGGGAGGATTATGAAGTGAAACCATTTAAAAAAGTCACATTGATGTTAATGATGTCCGTTTTAGTTGTCTTCGCAGCGGCTTGTGCAGGCGGTAATGACGATGAAGGCAAGAAAAACGATAATAATGACGGTAAGGCTTCAGGAACGTTAACCATTTCCGGTTCTTCTGCAATGCAGCCACTTGTGTCGGCTGCGGCTGAGAAATTCATGAATGAGAATCAGGAGGCTGATATTCAAGTGCAAGCGGGAGGATCTGGTACAGGTCTTTCACAGGTGGCTGAAGGAACAGTTCAAATTGGGAACTCCGATGTCTTCGCTGAAGAAAAAGAAGGCATTCCTGCTGATAAGCTGGTTGATCATCAAGTAGCCGTTGTTGGAATGGCAGCAGCTGTCAATCCTGATGTGGGCATCAAAGATATTTCAATGAAAGATCTGAAAAAGGTATTCACAGGAAAAATCAAAAACTGGAAGGAACTTGGCGGGAAAGATCAAAAGATTACCCTTGTCAATCGTCCCGATTCCTCAGGAACTCGTGCGACCTTTGTAAAATATGCACTTGATGGAGAAGCTCCTGCCGAAGGAATTACTGAGGATTCTTCTAATACAGTTAAAAAACTAATTGCTGATACACCAGGAGCAATTGGATATCTAGCTTTTTCATACCTAACTGATAACTCTATTACTGCTCTGTCACTTGATGGTGTAAAACCGACTGCGGAAAACGTTCAAAAAGGCAAATTTCCAGTTTGGGCATATCAGCACTCTTATACGAAAGGTGAACCTAAAGGTTTAGCTAAAAAATTCTTGGATTATTTGAAGAGTGAAGAAATCCAAAAATCGATTGTGACAGATCAAGGTTATATTCCAGTAACAGATATGGAAGTAAAGCGTGATGCAAAGGGAAAACAAACTGCTAAATAATGAATAAATTGGGGAAAGTGAGTTCTTTTGCTTTCCCTCTTATGACTTGTTTTTATATGGGAGTGTAAAAAATGTATCAAAAAATAGAGAAACCGTCCGCGCAAGAGCGGCTGATCAGCTCCAAGAAAAATCGTAAAATGGATGAAATTCGGGGAAAAATGCTGGTTGCAACGTGTGCATTTATCATGATAGTAGCGGCGATTTCAATCACAATCTTCCTTGGAAATAAGGGGTTACAATCTTTTCTGGCTAACAATGTAAGTCCAATTGAGTTCTTAACCAGTTTAGATTGGAATCCAACAAAAGAAGATCCTCAGTATGGAGCATTGCCGTTTATACTCGGCTCATTTGCAGTGACACTGCTCGCGTCTCTAATCGCTGCCCCGCTTGGTATCGGAGGTGCGATATTTATGACGGAAATTGCACCTTCATGGGGAAGAAAACTATTACAGCCGGTGGTAGAATTGCTTGTTGGGATTCCTTCTGTCGTTTATGGATTCATAGGTCTTACAGTATTAGTGCCATTCATATCTCAATTTAAAACAAGTGGCTCAGGACACAGCCTGCTAGCAGGAACGATTGTCCTAGCTGTGATGATTTTACCGACCGTCACTTCGATTTCAACAGATGCGCTCATTTCTCTGCCAAAAAGCTTGCGAGAAGGCTCATATGCATTGGGCGCGACCCGGTGGCAGACGATCAGAAAAGTCTTGATTCCAGCAGCGCTCCCTTCACTCCTAACAGCTGTTGTATTGGGAATGGCAAGGGCGTTTGGAGAAGCGCTTGCTGTGCAGATGGTAATTGGAAACTCACGGGATCTTTTTGATGGTCTCTTAGATCCAGCAGCTACATTAACAACGATTATCACACTTAATATGGGTCATACAACATATGGAAGCGTAGAAAACAATACACTCTGGTCAATGGGACTTGTACTATTGATAATGTCGTTCTGTTTTATTCTGCTGATTCGGTATCTGTCATCTAGGAGGAAATTGTAATGAATAGCAAAGTAGCCAATCGAATTGCAACAGGTGTTTTTGGACTTATTGCCGCAATCATTACGGCGATTCTTGTCAGTTTGTTCACATATATCATTGTCGGTGGTGTTTCACATATTAGTCTTGACTTTCTGACCTCACGTTCAAGTGCACTTTTAAGTGGTGGCGGGATTCGTGATCAGCTGTTTAACTCTTTTTATATTTTGATTTTAACCATGTTGATTACCATTCCAATTGGAGTTGGTGGCGGGATTTATATGGCTGAATATGCACCTGCTAATAAACTGACGGATTTTATCCGAATCTGTATTGAAGTGTTATCATCCCTTCCATCGATTGTTATGGGGATGTTTGGAATGCTGGTGTTTGTCAATCTTACTGGCTGGGGCTATAGTATTATCGGTGGAGCACTCATATTAACGATCTTTAATCTCCCTGTAATGGTGCGGGTGACAGAAGATGCAATTCGTACTGTACCGAAAGATCAAAAAGAAGCTTCACTTGCTTTAGGGGTGTCCAAATGGCATACGATCAAAACTGTTTTGGTTCCGGGGGCTGTCCCATCTATCATCACTGGAGCGATCCTTGCATCAGGACGTGTATTTGGTGAGGCTGCTGCATTGTTATTTACTGCCGGTTTGACAACACCGAGATTGAATTTTGGTAATTGGAATCCATTTTCAGAAACGTCTCCACTTAATATTTTCAGACCAGCAGAGACGTTGGCCGTTCATATTTGGAATGTTAATACACAAGGCATCATCCCAGATGCAGAAGCCATTGCAAACGGAGCTTCAGCGGTACTCGTGCTGTCTGTTCTGATGTTTAACTTGTTAGCAAGATGGCTTGGCTCTTTTATTCACAGAAAATTAACGGCAAATAAATAAAGAAGGGTGAATGTTTATGGTTCAAATTCCGGCCTTAGAAATCGTAGATAACAGTAGCGGAATTGCGGAGCTTCCCAAAGAGCACATTTTAGAAGTGCAAAACTTAAATATTTATTATGGAGAAAAACGGGCTGTTAACAACATTTCTCTTGAAATTGATAAACAGGCTGTTACAGCATTGATCGGTCCGTCAGGCTGTGGGAAATCGACTTTTTTAAGAAGCATTAATCGCATGAATGATTTGATTTCTACTGCAAGAACTACGGGTCAAATTTTATATGAAGGGCTTAATATTCTTGATTCCCATATAAATGTTATCAATCTAAGAAGAGAAATTGGCATGGTCTTTCAAAAGCCGAATCCTTTTCCAAAATCGATATATCAGAATATAGCGCATGCTTTGAAGTATGCAGGAGAACGAAGGAAAACGGTTTTGGATGATATCGTAGAAGAAAGTCTAACGAAAGCAGCGCTTTGGGATGAAGTAAAAGACCGCCTTCATCAATCGGCTTTATCATTGTCAGGAGGTCAACAGCAGCGCCTCTGCATTGCTCGAACACTTGCGATGAAACCTGAAGTATTGCTTTTGGATGAACCGGCTTCAGCACTTGATCCAATCTCAAATGCAAAAATTGAGGAATTAATCGTCAATTTAAAAAAGGAATATTCTATCATCATTGTGACTCATAATATGCAACAGGCTTCTAGAATTTCCGACAAAACAGCGTTTTTCCTAAATGGTGATTTGATTGAATATAACAGAACAAAAAAAATCTTTACAAATCCCTCTGAAAAACAAACAGAGGATTATATTAACGGTAGATTCGGTTAAGGAGGGATGGTAATGGATGCTGTAACAGCAATAAAGCCAAAAGATGTATATCAAGTTCGTGATTTGAATTTATGGTATGGTGAACACCATGCATTAAAAAACATTAATTTATCAATCCCTGAACGTGAGATTACTGCGATCATCGGTCCGTCAGGTTGTGGGAAGTCAACTTTTATTAAGACGCTAAATTTGATGAGCAACATGGTACCAAACGTAAAAATAACAGGTGATATTAGCTATAAAGGCAATAATATATTGAATAGATCAACTGACCTTGTTGAATTAAGAAAGAATGTCGGTATGGTTTTTCAAAAAGGAAATCCATTCCCTCAATCGATTTTTAATAATGTTGCGTACGGCCCTAAAATTCATGGCGTAAAAAACAAACAGGAACTGAATGAAAGAGTCGAAAAAGCATTGATCGATGTAGCGTTGTGGGATGAAGTGAAAGACCGTCTTCATTCTCAGGCACTCGGCCTTTCTGGAGGACAGCAACAGCGATTATGTATTGCAAGAGCGCTTGCCACAAACCCTGATGTTTTATTAATGGATGAGCCTACATCAGCCCTTGATCCCGTATCCACCTTGAAAATAGAAGAACTGATGTTGAAACTAAAAGAAAAGTATACGATTGCCATTGTGACTCACAATATGCAGCAAGCCTCAAGGATTTCTGATCAAACAGCTTTCTTTCTAATGGGAGAACTCATTGAATGCAGGGATACATTGACATTATTTTCAAACCCGGCTGATTACCGAACAAGAGATTATATTACCGGTCGTTTTGGATAAGATGACAAACCAAAAAACAGGCTAAAGTTTCATAGCCTGTTTTTATATATAGGGTGCGATAAAAAACTACGATCCTAATTTAGAAAGCATGCCATTTAGGCCAGAGAATCGTTAATTATAAGAGCAAAGGATAAAGAGTACATTCGGACCGTAAGTGTCTTTTAGGGCTAAAATTAACCGCCAGTTATATACCGGCGGTTAATTTTATTTGGATAGTGTCTCCACGATTTTTTTGAAACTTTCCCCACGTTTTAATTCATACTTACCTGCACGAAGTTTTGATTCATACCCAGATTTTTTTGCGTATTTTTCAAATTTATCTGCAGAAGAGACAACTTTTTCTTTTGCAAGGGTATCAGCCACTTCTGATAGGCTCATCCCACTCTTAATTTCGAGTTTATATTTTGTATCTTTTTTCTTTTTGTCTTTATCTTCCTTTTTGTCGTTATCTTTATTCTTATCTTTGTCTTTATTTTTGTCTTCTGCTTTATTGTTATCTTTTTGGGCGACTTTCCCTTGTTTTAGTGCTGTTTCTTTATATTGCAGTAGTTCTTGATACTCATTCTTTTCAACAGCAATTTGTTCATTGTTTTTTAAATACGTTTTAACATTGGACTCACTTACTTTTTCAGCATCTTTCGATTCAGCATTTCCGTTACCTGTCAGGTAAAATGCTCCTGCAAGAACACCCGTGGCTAAAATCATTCCTCCGGCAAATGCTTGTACACTTTGTCTGTTCATACAAGCACCCTCTTATTGTCATTAATAATAGCTTTAACATCTTCAACAGAGACATGTTCTGCTTTGGCGATAGCTTCTTCAGACATCCCGTTTTGATATTTGGAAAGAATCTGTTTTGCGATATGCTGGTTGATCCCTGAAGCCGTTCTACGGATCACAACGTTTGAATCAAGTAGTTCCTCCTCAAGCACTGTCATTTTCTTTTTCAGTTTATAAATTTCCTGCATTGCTGACAGCTGAAGCGTCTCCAACTCTTGCTCCACTTCTTTAATTGGCTCCCTTTGAAAATATGAGAATGCAATCAGCGCAATGCTGACGACAAGCAGTGCAATTATAGCGAATTCCACGTTCATCACCTTCAATTCTTCTTATTTTCTCCTTCTTTTTTATACCATAAAAATGCTTGTTCCAAAAGGATTTAATAAAAAAATAATAAAATTTGTCGAAAAAAATAATTCCAGCGAAGATTCCTTCGAAAATTCGCTATCTCTATTTTACAAATTGCTTTACAATTAATCAAATAAAGCACGTTTATTGTAAGAAGAAGTTGTCCATCATCGATCATGATCTCAAAACAAACGATGTAAACGAAAAAAACGCCTAGCATTCCAGCTTTATTAGTGGTATTATAGATAAGTCTGAACAGAAATGATATATAGTTTGGAGGGAAAATCATGCGCGTAAATATTACTTTAGCTTGCACTGAATGCGGCGAGCGTAACTATATTACTAAAAAGAACAAGCGTAACAATCCAGATCGCGTTGAATTCAAAAAGTATTGCCCACGTGACAAAAAATCAACTTTACACCGTGAAACAAAGTAAGCAGCAGGAATTTCCTGCTGTTTTTTCAATTTTAAGGGGGAAGCGATGTGAAGCGTTTTTTAAGAAATACGATGAGAACTAAACTTGAACAGCTTACAGATCAAGAGTTTCAGGAAAAAGCAGAAGCGATTCACCAGATGCTTTTTCAATCTAAAGTATGGAAAGAATCATCTGTTATTGCCCTTACCATCTCAAGAAAACTTGAAATACCTACAAAACCGATTATTAAACGGGCTTGGCAAGAAGGGAAGGTCGTATGTATTCCAAAATGTTTTCCTGAGACGCATGATATGCATTTTCGCTGTTTCAAAAATGAAAACGAACTTGAAGTTGTTTATTTTGGTTTGCTAGAACCCATCATGAATAAAACCGAACTGGTTAGTCAAGAAGACATTGACTTTATACTTGTTCCCGGCATCTGTTTTGATCGGAATGGTTATAGAATCGGCTATGGAGGCGGATATTATGACAGATATTTATCTAGCTATAGAAATAAGACAGCTTCACTTGCCTTTCAATGTCAAATGATCGATCAAGTTCCCCATGAAAAACACGATATTCCGGTAGACCAAATTTTTACGGAAGTCGTTACATTGATTTGTAAAGAAAGTCCCTCTGATTTTCCAACCTGAATAAATCATGCAAAATGTGAAACGATAGGTGGTAGGAGGGATGATATGAGAAGATTTACTTTTTTAATCTTAGGTTTGATTACAATTGTCCTGTTTTTTCAAAACCGTTATCGGGTACTTAATTTTGTTCTTGGTCAGGACAGAATTCGCCATTACTTTATTCACTGGATCATGAGAATTCCTTTTTTTCGAAATAAATTCACCCCACCTGTTTATTAAATCCCGTAAAAGGCGGGGTTTTTTATCTGTTTTGAGCAAAACTGTGAATTTCTTGTTATAATGAACAAAAACGATACTGGAGCGTTGGAATGTATTCATTTGATTATATGTACTGGAATTTAATCAAAACTCTTTCGAAAAAGGGGTTCGAGGTTTTAAAAGCGCCTGTTTCTGATGAAGAAACATGGCTTGAAGCGAAGGGACATGTACCATATGATTTGATTCGGATTTATCGAAAAGACATTGACTTCCGTCAGGCGCTTGTTTTTGATCTTGAATCTCTGGCTGAAAGAGCGGATCGAATCCGCGTTGCCTCTGGTCAACGGAATCTCTCAATATTAACAATATATTTATCACAAGAGGCGCCTGTTGATGAATGGCAAGATGTTGTCAACCATCCTATTCAAGACAAACGAATTAGCATTGTTCCTATTTTTATCGATCAGTCTGGTGTTGAAGAAGCGTTTAATAAAGTCGCTCTTGCCTTAAATTTAAAGTTAAGCGAATTAACTGATCAGATTGTTGAGCAATCTGAAGAGGAAGTAGAGCATATCAAGGCCCAAGTGTTGGCAGAAATTAAAAATAGAGAGGAAGAAAGACAGCGACATTCCGCTATTTTTCAAAGAGGCAAACCAATTTTCACTTGGTTTTTTGCTATTCTTCAAATCATGATGTTCCTTCTCTTAGAAATATCGGGAGGGAGTCAAAATATTGAAACACTGATTCGCTTTGGCGCTAAGGTTAATACTCTGATTTTAGATGGGGAATGGTGGAGGCTATTAACTCCAATTGTCCTTCACATCGGTTTCATTCACCTTTTATTTAACACTTTTGCTTTGCTATCTGTCGGAGCAGCTGCAGAAAGAGTCTTTGGTTCATTTCGATTTTTGGTGATCTACATATTAGCAGGGGTTTTCGGTTCACTTGGTAGCTTTTTGTTCAGTCCGTATCTTTCAGCAGGGGCATCTGGAGCCATTTTCGGCTGTCTCGGAGCTCTTTTGTATCTCGCTTTTTCAAATAAGCAGGCTTTCTTAAAAACGATTGGGACTAATATTGCTGTGATTATCATCCTAAACCTTGGGCTAGGTTTTACGATTTCTAATATTGATAATGCGGGGCATATCGGCGGATTAGTCGGTGGTTTTTTAACAGCTTTAGCAGTTGGTCTTCCTAAGGAGAAGATCTTACTCAAGCGGATTTTTGGCTGGATTTTAGTCATCATTCTAGGTGGTGGAGCATTGTACTGGGGAGTCCATTCTCAAACTCTCTAAAAACCGAAAACTGCCTCTGTTTAGCACTTAACGTTTAGAAGCACTTCAGGATTGTCTTATACGAGTTATGTCTGTCTTTTTCGCGATATATGACTTCAGGTCTTTTGCCGAACTTTATAATCAATTGAAGTAGAAAAAAAAGAATGTCTCTATTAGAGAGTATGAAAAGCTCCCAAGATGTAAAAAATGGTCTGATGAAACAGATTCATTGATGGGAGCTTTTATAATGGAAAAAAAGCATAATGTTCAAGAATGTCTAGCCAAAAATGTTGAATATTTAAATGAAAAACTGGGTGTCGGTAAGAGTTTTGATATGATTAGGCTTGATGTCTCCTATGCTGGAAGAGATATGGCGTTATATTTTATAGATGGGTTTGTAAAAGACGATATTATGCACCTTTTACAAAAATATTTGGCAAACCTACCTCCTGAATATTTAAAGAATGATCCACTCGAAAAACTGATGAAAACACACATTCCATATGTTGAAATTAATACTGAGGGAGATTTGGATAAAGCAGCAGATCAGGTGCTTGCGGGACCAACGATCCTACTTGTCGACGGGGTTGACCATGCCATTATGATTGATGCCAGAACATATCCCGCCAGAGGCCCTGAAGAGCCAGATAATGAACGTGTTGTCAGAGGATCAAGAGATGGGTTTGTCGAGACAATTGTATTTAATACAGCATTGACTAGGAGAAGAGTCCGCGACCGGTCATTAAGAATGGAGTTTCTGCAAGTCGGCAGAAGAAGCAAAACCGATGTTGTAGTCTGTTATTTAGAAGATATTGCTGATTTGGAAAATGTAAAAAAAATAAAACAGTCTCTTAAAGCTATTGATACAGATGCGTTAACAATGGCTGAAAAAACATTGGAAGAATATATTGGTGGAAGACATTGGAACCCATATCCAACAGTACGTTATACAGAAAGACCTGACACTGCTGCAGTTCATCTATTTGAAGGTCATATTCTCGTCTTTGTCGACGGATCTCCAAGTGCGATGATTACACCATCAACTTTTTGGCATCATTTACAGCATGCTGAAGAATATAGAAATAAACCTCTTACAGGAGCTTATTTGAGGATGGTACGCTTTTTATCTGTTATGGCATCGCTTTTTTTATTGCCATTATGGTTTTTGTTGGCTATTCATCCAGAGTTACTTCCTGAACCGCTTCAATATATAGGTCCTGAAAAAAAAGGAGTCATTCCTTTACTCGGTCAGTTTCTCATTATTGAATTAGGTGTCGACATGATGAGAATGGCAGCGATTCACACCCCCTCATCATTGGCTACAGCTCTTGGGCTTGTAGCAGCTTTAATGATTGGTGAAGTAGCCGTTCAAGTCGGGCTTTTCTCACATGAGGTTGTTCTTTACTTGGCGATCGCTGCCATCGGCACATTTGCGACACCAAGTTATGAAATGAGTATGGCAAACCGTATCACGAGAATTGTACTGCTCATTATTACAGGAGCGTTTGGTCCGTCTGGTTTTATTATTGGAATATTTTGCTGGATTTTGTACTTGGTCAGAATGAAATCGTTTTATGTTCCATATCTATGGCCGTTTATACCTTTTGACTACGAGGCTTTTCGCGATGTTGTTATTCGAACACCTATGCCGCTCAAAACCCGAAGGCCTAGATTTTTAAATCCACAAGATCCGGACCGATAAAGCCTGTTTTCATTTTGAAAACAGGCTTTTTTCTACTTGACGAAAGATAGGTTTATGAATACGCTTAATATTGGTAGATATGAAAGAGAAATGGTGAATAAAATGAGAACAGCATATGATGTTCAGTTATTTTTAAAGCAGTTCGGATGCTATGTCTATTTCGGAGATCGTCAGCTTGAACTCGAATTTATGATGGACGAACTAAAGGAAATGTATCATTCAAATTTGATTGATAAAGAAAAATGGGTGCTTTCGATGTCGATTTTGCAGAATGAACTGACCAAAATAAAGAGAAAATAATGGGGGACTTATTGATGAATGAAAACTGGCTCGTTGGAATTGATCTTGGAGGAACAACCGTTAAACTTGCTTTTGTAAGCGCTTGTGGGGAAGTGCAACACAAATGGGAGATACCGACGGATAAGTCAGGAGAGACTGTTACGACAAGTATCGCAAAGGCAATTGACAGCAAGCTAAACGAAATCGGCAAACCGAAACAAATCTTAAAATGGATCGGCATGGGGGCTCCAGGACCAGTCGATACCGAAACAGGAATTGTCTATAAAACGACAAATATGGGGTGGGAAAACTATCCTTTGAAAGAGCATCTAGAGGCAGGGACTGGACTTCCCGTTGTCATCGAAAATGATGCAAATCTCGCGGCTTTAGGAGAAATGTGGAAAGGTGCTGGAGATGGAGCGAAGGATTTGATCCTTGTTACTTTAGGGACAGGTGTCGGTGGAGGCATTATTGTCAATGGAGAAGTTGTTCATGGAAAAAACGGTGCTGGTGGAGAAATAGGTCACATCTGTTCGATTGCTGAAGGAGGAGCGCCTTGCAACTGCGGAAGATCCGGTTGTATTGAAACAATTGCATCTGCTACAGGTATCGTAAGACTTGCCGAAGAAGCGATTGTGGCTAGCGATTGTGCAACAAGTTTAGAAAAAAACACCTCATTAACAGCACGGGATATCTTTGAAGCAGCTGAACAAAACGATCCGGCAGCGCTCAAAGTTGTCGAATATGTGACACATCATCTCGGAGTAGTTTTAGCAAGTTTAGCAAGTTCGTTAAACCCTTCAAAAATTTTAATCGGTGGAGGTGTCTCAAAAGCTGGCGAATTCCTTCGTTCTAAAGTGGAAAAATCTTTTGAGAAACATGTATTTCCGCGAGCAGGAGAGGCAGTTGACATTGTAATCGCCTCCCTTGGGAATGATGCAGGAGTGATCGGCGGAGCATGGATCGCAAAAAATGCTTGGCGTGATAGTAAAAGTGAGTAAAATGGAATACCTCCATTTAAAAATTGGGAATTTTGAACATTTTTTAAAAAAGATTGATTTTTTTGTGAAGACAGGTTAAGATATGGTTTAGTTATTTTATCTTTTTTGAAAAAAAAGAAATATATGGATGCCTATTTTAAAATGGTTGTCTTGCTGCATAAGGGAGGTTTGACATGCGAAAGTCGTTTATTTCAAAAGTTTCGTTTCTATTCATTGCGACATTGCTTATGTGGCTAAAAACGTATGTCGTCTATAAAACTAGCTTTAACATTAAAATTGAAAACTTTATGCAAGAGTTTATATTATTCATTAATCCATTAAGCTTTTTGCTGTTTATATTTGGAATCGGTCTATTTTTTAAAGAAAAAAACAGAAATCGATTCCTTATTGGAACCAGCATCATGTTGACATTTGTACTGTTGGCCAATATGGTCTTCTATCGTTTTTATAACGACTTTTTAACGATCCCTGTATTATTCCAAACAAATAATATGGGTGATTTGGGCAGCAGTATAAACTCACTGTTTATGCCTACTGACTTTCTTTTAATCGTGGATATTGTGATTTTGATTTGGTTGTATAAACGAAAGCCAATTCATGCTAGTTCTGTAGCAACGAGGAAAGAACGAGCAGCTTATTTTTTGTTCGCTATTGCTGTTTTCTTTTTTAATTTAGGGTTATCGGAAACAGAAAGACCCCAATTATTGACGAGATCGTTTGACAGAGAAGTACTAGTGAAGAACATCAGTCTGTACAACTATCATATCTATGATGGCTTGATTCAATCAAAGCAGTCCGCTCAACGCGCCTTGGCTGATAGTAACAGCCTTACTGAAATTGAAAATTATGTGAATGCGAATCGGACTGATACCAATCAAGATTTGGCTGGGATTGCTAAAGGACGCAATGTCATCCTTGTATCTCTTGAATCAACGCAAAACTTTGTTGTCAATCAAAAACTGAATGGTAAAGAGATCACACCTTACTTGAATAACATGATTAAAAATAGTTATTATTTTGAAAATTTTTATCATCAAACAGGTCAAGGCAAAACAGCTGACTCTGAATTTATTGTTGATAACTCTCTCTATCCTTTAGGAAGGGGAGCGGTCTTCTTTACAAACGCAGGAAACGAATATACAGCTATGCCTGAAATACTGAAAGGTCATGGTTACTATTCCACTATTTTTCACGCCAACAATAAAAGTTTCTGGAATCGTGATATCATGTACCAATCTTTAAAATATGATAAATTTTATGATGTTCAATCTTATAACGTAACTGAAGAAAATTCTGTAGGTTGGGGATTGAAAGATAAAGAATTCTTCGAGCAGACATCAGCACTTATGAAAGATCTGCCTCAACCGTTTTATACTCGTTTGATCACACTAACAAATCATTTTCCATTCGAGTTAGATGAAGAAGATAAAATGATTGATGAATATCAGTCAAACAGCCGCACATTAAACAGATATTTCCCAACTGTCCGTTATCAGGATGAGGCACTTAAACGTTTTATTGAAAAGCTAAAGGAAGATGGTCTTTATGAAAACTCAGTGATCGTTTTATATGGCGATCACTACGGAATTTCGGAAAATCATAATGAAGCAATGGGGCAGTTCCTTGGCAAAGAAATTACGCCATTTGAGGAGGTTCAGCTGCAAAAAGTACCACTTGTGGTTCATATTCCAGGAGTAACAGATAAAAAACCGAAAACGATTGATACAGTTGGTGGACAGATTGATATTCGCCCAACATTATTAAATCTTCTCGGTATTCATTCAAGTGACCAGGTTCAGTTTGGCAATGATTTGTTTTCAAAAGACAAAAAGGAGTTCACCGTATTGCGTGACGGTAGCTTTATTACGAAGGATAGGGTATACACGGATGGTATATGTTATGATAAAGCAACAGGTCAGCCTGTAAAAGATCAAGCAAGCTGTGAACCATATGTCGAAAAAGCGAAAGAGGAGTTGTCATACTCTGACGAAATCATTTATGGTGATTTGCTGAGGTTTTATGACAATGAACGCCTAAAGAAAACCAGTAAAAAACAATAATGATTGAAAGCTTCCGTTTACAAAAGGAGGCTTTTTTTTGTAGGAGTTAGACAAACTTCCTTCATATGCTATTGTGGGAGGGATCATTAATGGCACTTATCAAAATCAAACCGTTGTTAAAACAAAACATGGCAAGGCTGTCTGAAATCCTGAACATACCTGAACAGATACTAACCTCTGGAAACCACTCTGCTGCCCATGATGAGCTTTATTTTCCAGGTAGCAATCACCAAGCAGAAAAAGATGTACCAACAGTAGACACGTATGAGCAGCTGCAATTAATGGTCAACAACAAACAAAATTTTGATGAAGAGTGGCTAACAAAAGAAATCATATATGATTCAGAAACATTGAAAATGGAAATTCAAAAACTTACGGAAAGCTTTCCTTTTGTTACGTATCATATTCTCGGTCATTCAGTATTAGGAAAGCCAATATATGAGTTGAATATAGGAGCACCAGATGCTGAAAAGTTAACACATATCAACGCCTCTTTTCATGCCAATGAGTGGATTACAACTTCTGTACTTTTGAAATGGCTTAAAGAATACTGTTTGTCTCTATGTGATAATCAGCAAGTTTTAGGTTTTTCTCCACTCCAACTCTTTAGTCAGACTAAACTTTCAATTGTTCCGCTTGTCAACCCTGATGGGGTTGATCTTGTACTGAAGGGCCCAGAAGAACTTGGCATAGAGCGGGCGAGTCTTGATGAGATGAATCGGCAACAATCTCATTTTCAAGAATGGAAAGCCAATATAAACGGGGTAGATTTGAATAATCAATTTCCGTCTTTTTGGGAAATTGAAAAACAGAGAAAACCGCCCAAAGCACCATCATATCGAGACTATCCTGGAGATGCACCACTGACCGAGCCAGAAGCAATCGTTATGCGTGATTTGATTGTTCGGCATCCACCAAACCGCCTGATAGCGCTCCATACACAGGGTGAAGAAATTTATTGGGGTTATAAAGGATTTGAACCAGCTGTTTCAGGTGAAGTGATTCAACTATTTGAACGACTCAGCGGGTATTTAGGGATAAGAGATATTGATAGTTATGCGGGATTTAGGGATTGGTTTATCCATTTTTACCATAGAGAAGGATATACTGTTGAGCTTGGCAAAGGAAAAAATCCTTTATCAATGAAACAATTTCATGATATATATCGTAAAGGTAGAGGAATTCTTTGGGCAGCATGTTATTATAATTGTTGAAACTTTTTACAATTTTATTCGTAAATGTAAATAGATGATTGTGTTACGGAGGGAGGAGGCGCTTTTGAGAGTTTCATTATGTATTATTGCCGCAGTTTCGGCTAGTTTAGTAACTTCTTGCACACACTCACAGTCAAGCGATCAAGAAGCCGTTCACCAAGAGAAAAAAAATAATGTGACAGCTTCGGACAAGAAAATCATACCTTTAACAGAACAGCATTTCAGTGAAGCGGCAGGATGGCTTGATAATGAAACCATTTTATATACTACAAACGATCCGATTAAAGGAAGTAAAATAAAGGATTATCATATTTTTAAAGGGAAAGGCAAAACAATTTATACAACAGATGATCGGTTGATATCAGCTGAATTAAATCAAAAGCAAGACATGATTCTCGTTCAAACTTTAGAAAACGGCTCAAAAATTAAATTAACTTTGATCAATTTGAAAGGAGATATGCTGTTTACGAAAAGTTTTGATAGTCACGAACTTCAAGTGGATTGGAATCAATTTAATCCTTATCTTTTATATGTTACTGAGTTTACAAAAGATTGGGGTTATGATTCATATTTAGTTGATGTAAAAGATCATAAAGTAGAGAAGAATATCGCTCAGGCAGCATTTGTCCACTGGACGTCAGGAGAGACTTTTGAATATATAAAATGGGATAATGGGGACCGGGAAAAACCGGCTCCTGTTTATTCCTACGAGATCAAGAGTAAACATGAGAAAAAAGTGGCTGATGATGTTTTGTTTCTTGACGTTGTTCAAAATATTCGGCTGATCGTAAAATTGGCACCTGAAGAATCCGCTGAAGGAATCTATCTATTTTCGGATGTTTCATCGATGAAAAAACAGATTTCTTTAAAGCTTCCGTTGTATTCTGCTTATTCCAGTCTTTCTTCAATGGAATACACTTATGACCAAAAAAACAAAGTGCTTTATACATATGAGCAGAATCAATCAGGGTCTCTGTTTGACCTGATAGCTATTCATCTCCAGTCAGGAAAACGGAAGGTCATCTGTAAACGGGTCGAAATGCACCCACTTACACTGTCTCCAGACGGAAATCATATTTTATACGGCTATACAAAAAATCAGATCATTTCAATTTCTTCAAAAAAATTAGAGTCTCTTGTAATCGAGGAATAGAAAGGAAGTATAAACAGTGGCTATTGCAGATGTTACAATTATACCGATTGGAACTAAAACTCCAAGTGTGAGCAAATACGTAGCAGAGATTCAAATGATTTTAGAAAACTTTAAAAAAGAAGGTAAAATTAAATATCAACTGACACCGATGAATACAATAATTGAAGGAGAATTAAGTGAATTGTTTGAAGTCATTCAAACAATTCATGAAGCACCTTTCAGTAAAGGGATAGACAGAGTTGCGACCAATATCAGGATAGATGATCGACGTGACAAGAGAACAACAATGGAGGGGAAACTTTTAAGTGTTCATAACCATTTGAACCATCCTTAAACAAACAGCCCTTTTCCTAAGGAAGAGGGCTGTATAACTCAAATTTAGTGCGCTGTTGGATATCCGCTGTTTATAATCGTCATCACTGTAAACCAACCGAAAACTAAAAAAGCAGCTCCTCCAAATAAAATTCCAAGAACATTAATTTTTTTAAATGAACGAACAGCCCCAAAAGCGGATAATATTGCGACAAGACCAAAAATGATAACAAGCAACATCAATAAAACCCCCTTCGTTTGGATCCCCTGCAGTTTATTTCCAATTTTATTTTAATGGTTTTCAGTAACTTTGTCGAGAACAATCTGATTTATTGAAAGTTTTTCATAAAACATTCATAATGAAAAAAGGAATAAATGTTGAGGTGAGATAAATGAATTGGATAAGAATGCCGTTAGGTCCTATACAAACAAATGCATATATTCTCTCAAACGATGAGAAATATTGCTTAATATTTGATCCAGGTAGCGAAGCTATAAAATTAAATACATACATAAAAGAAAAAAATCTTAAACCACTTGCCATCCTGCTAACACATGCACATTTTGATCATATCGGAGCTGTGGACAAGGTGAGAAAAGAGTGGGACATCCCTGTTTATGTCCATAAAAATGAAGAAAATTGGCTTACTGATCCGTCACTAAACGGGTCAGCTTTACTAACAGGCCAGAATATCACAGCGGAAAAAGCCGATCATCTGCTCGAAAAGGAAGAGAACTTAGAAATAGGTCCGTTTAAACTTCAAGTTTTCTTAACCCCTGGTCATTCTCCAGGAAGTGTCTCTTATTATTTAGAAGAGGAAAACCTGATTATTTCTGGAGATGTTTTATTTAAAGGAAGCATTGGCCGTACCGACTTCCCTGGTGGAAATCATGAAGTTTTGCTCAACAGTATTCATAAAAAACTGCTTTCTCTGCCTGAAAATACGCTTGTATTAAGTGGACATGGTCCTGAAACGGATATTATGACGGAACAGGAAGAAAACCCGTTTATCAATGGTTTTACATTATAGTCTAAAAAGCCCCCTACAAAAAAGCTAAAAGCTCTTTTGTAGGGGGCTTTTCATGAGGTGGAATCAAAAAGAATTCACTACACCTGCTTGATAGATTTATAAGTTTTAATGGCCTCCTTGACCTGGGACCATGATAAAGACAGAATAGTATGTAAATGCTGCAAAAAAGATCGTTAAATAGGCACCGAAAATATAAATGTACATCCTTTCGGTCAAGTTAAGATACGATAAGAAAACGAAGAAAATGGTTTGACCAAAAAACAGCAGTGATGCATCTTTCATATTTCCTAGATAAAACATGACCGCAAAAATACCTGTCCAAAAACCTAACACACGGAACATGCGATTCATTAATATCCCTCCCCAAAAGCCCCTTTGCTTCTATTATAATCAACACATCTTCAGATGTAAACATTATCATTTAGGGAAAATCAATTCATTTTTTACAAAATTATGATGGGGAGGTTGAAGCAGTTACAGACCGGAATCTTGGACAAATCTCTATAGAGAAATAAATAACTGGGCTAGCTGGATTCGAACCAGCGCGTCACGGAGTCAAAGTCCGTTGCCTTACCGCTTGGCTATAGCCCATTGCTTTCAATAGTAGTTTTAGCAAGAGCCGTTATTTTATACATGAATCACAGGAATCGAATGGGTCTATAAGAAAAAAGATTAAATAAAGGGGAGTATAACGTCAAAAGTAATTTTTTGCAATATTAAAAAAATTATTTCGCTTTTGTGGTAGGGCCATTTTAACTTTTTGAGGTGTTGAAGCTTCCGATCTTTTGCGTTAAACTGCGGCTAAGAAAGGAGGCGAAAGGGTTGTACACGATTGAAGCACTGGGTGGGAAGCTAATTGAAGAAGCATGTATGATGAAAGCTTCTGATATTCATATCGTCCCCGGAGAAAAAGAAGCCGTTATCCGATTTAGAATTGATGATGAATTATTTAATAAGGAAAGGCTGACAAGAAAAGAGTGTTCAAGGCTCATCTCCCACTTTAAATTCCTTTCTTCAATGGATATTGGTGAACGAAGACAGCCACAGAGCGGGGCTTTATCACTTGTTGTGAAAAGTGTGCCGGTTCATTTAAGAATGTCCACTTTGCCAACGATTCATGAAGAAAGCCTTGTCATTCGTATTCTTCAAAAGGAAAGGACACCATCACTCAGAAGACTTTCATTATTTCCAAATGCAGCAATCACACTCTTGTCATTTCTTAAACATGCTCATGGTCTGATGATTCTAAGTGGTCCGACAGGATCAGGGAAAACAACGACCTTATATTCCTTGATTGATCATGCCAAACAACATTTTAATCGCAATATTATAACATTGGAGGACCCAGTTGAATCTCGAAGTAGCGGTGTTCTTCAAGTTCAGGTTAATGAAAAGGCTGGTATGACATACTCCGTAGGTTTAAAAGCGGTCCTGCGTCATGATCCGGACATGATTATTGTGGGAGAAATACGTGATGCAGAAACCGCTAAACTTGCAATTAGAGCAGCCTTAACAGGGCACCTCGTGTTATCCAGTATGCATGCAAAAAATGCAAAAGGCACGATATACAGACTACTTGAGTTAGGTGTTAATATAACAGAACTTGAGCAAACATTGATTGCGGTAAGTGCGCAACGTCTTGTTAATCTCGTTTGTCCATTTTGCGGAGATGATTGTTCTTTATATTGTAAACTGTCAAGAACAGTTAGGAGAGCAAGCATATTTGAACTTTTATATGGGAAGAACCTGAACCTCTGTATAAGAGAAGCAAAAGGCGAATATTTGAACAATTGTTCTGAAAAACTGACACCTCTAATCAGAAAAGGAATAGCTCTTGGCTATTTACCAGCTGAAACTTATGATCGTTGGGTTTATCATGAAGCGGAATAAAAAACGCTGGTCTGTTCGGGAGCAGGCGGACCTGCTTAAAAAGCTTGGCGAGATGATGAAAAACGGCTACACGCTTCTAGATGCTTTAAAAATGTTAGAGCTCCAAATGAATGAAAAACAAAGAAAAGATATTTTAATGGGGATGAGAAAACTAACAGAAGGATATCCTGCCTTTCAAGTTTTAAATATGATCTCATTTCATAAAGATGCCGTCAGTATTATATATTTTGCCGAAAAACACGGTAATTTACCGTTTGCTTTTATGCAAAGCGGTGAGTTGCTTCAACGTAAAATTGACCAGACAGAAAAAATGAAGAAAGCGGCAAAATATCCTACCTTCCTCATTTTAACGGTTTGTTTGATCACCTACATCATGAAATCTGCTATTGTTCCTCAATTTTCTGCGATTTATCACTCCATGAATGTGAAAACATCTTTTCTGACATCTTTCATATTCATATTTTTCGACAGTTTTTCCCTTATATTCATGCTTATGGTTGTTAGTGCTATAGGTATGTTTGTTTTCTACTGGTATGGATTTCGTAAAAAATCATCTGAAGATCAAATGGTTTTTCTTATCAGAATGCCGCTGATAGGAAGGAGTGTTAAATTATTCAACAGCTATTTCTTATCTCTCCAACTGAGTAATTTATTAAAATCTGGTATGTCTATATATGACAGTTTAAAAGCGTTTGAAAACCAACCTTTTATACCCTTTTATCAAGGTGAAGCAAAACACTTTATTAAGAGATTAAAACAAGGTGAGGCCATAGAAGTGATTTTAAATGGTCGGCCGTTCTACGAAAAGGACCTATCTAGAGCAGTAGCTCACGGTCAATTGAACGGTTATCTTCACAGAGAGCTTTATTCGTATAGTCAATTTATACTTGACCGACTTGAAAAAAAAGCAGAAAAGTGGACGGCTATGCTCCAACCAGTTATTTATGGGGTTACTGCGGTTATGATTTTAATTCTATACTTGTCCATGCTTTTGCCTATGTACCAAATGATGAATCAACTATAAAGGAGATGTTAATGAATGAAGAATGAACAGGGTTTTACACTAATTGAAATGCTAGTCGTGATGTTCGTTGTATCCATTTTGCTTTTGATTACAATTCCTAATGTGACAAAGCACAATGAGAGCATTCAAAAGAAAGGTTGTGATGGTTTAAAAAATATGGTTCAAGCTCAAATTACCGCATATCAGATTGATCATAAAGGTTCTACACCAAGTATAGGGGAGCTAAGATCAAAAGGGTATCTCAAGAAAAATACAACCTGTCCTAATGGGAAGAAGATTGTCATCATGAATGGCAAGGCACAAACTAGATAGATGGAAAACATCAAGGCCCAAAACGGTTTTACACTTCTTGAGAGTTTAACAGTTTTACTGATCAGTTCGATTATGTCAATTCTTTTATTTAGTGGTTTGCCTCCCGTTTATAACAATAGGGTCATTCAACACTTTGTATCCCAGCTTGAGGAGGATTTACATTACGCTCAGCAAGTGGCTCTTACTCAAAATAAGAAGGTTAAGGTAAAATTTGATTTTGATCATTTTACTTACACAATCCAGTCTGCAGATAAAAGTGAGGATCCTTTTCTTGTCAGAACTTATGACGAGAAGGTGATGATAAAACGAACAACAATTAGCCAAAATCTAATCTACAGCCCTGACGGAGTTCCCAGCCGAGGAGGAAAAATCATGATTAATACAGGTGAAGCCTCCTTTGTTATCACAATCTATTTAGGAAGCGGCAAAATCAATGTTCAAAAAAAATAGTGGCTTTACAACGATTGAAACGGTTTCCGCATTCAGCATATGGTTGATGATTACAATCCTATTTGTTCCAATGTTTCACCAGTTTACATTAAAAGAAGAAAAGACAAGAAAAGAAGTAGAGGCATATCGCATTCTAGATGAAAAACTTAATCGTTATCTGATAACTGGCCGTTATCAGCCAGCAGAAACTGTTTTTTATCAAGGGACAGCCTATCTTATTGATTGGGAGGAGGAAGGAGATCATTATAACGTCTGTGTTTCTATCGAGGACCGGAAAAATCAGCAACACTGTTTTACCATTCTCAGAACAAAGGGGCTTTACCCTTCTTAATGTTTTACTTTCTCTATCAATTTATATGTTCATAACAGGGACGATGGCCACAATTTTTCATTTGTTTTTAACCCCAACTGTAAAAAATACAGATCTCAATCCGCAAGAGTGGGCCATTACGACTGAGCAAATTTTAAAAGAATGTAGACAGGCTCATAGTGTTAAAGTGAAAAATAATGGTCAGCTATTGGAAATGACGAATTCTCTCGGTGAAACAATACGTTATGAACCGTATCAAACAACGATTCGAAAAAGAGTGAATCGAAAAGGTCATGTACCCATTTTACAACATATCAAACGGGTCAATTTCATATTTCAACACCATCAGGTGATGATGGAAGTAATCAGTCTTAGCGATCAGAAATATCGTGCAACATTTTCAATTTATCAAGTAGAATGAAGGTGATAAACCTGAATAATGGAAATGGTTTTATTTACCCCGCAACACTGTTTATGGCTGTCATATGTATGCTTTGTGCTAGTCAAACAGCGTCTTCATTTATTACCAAACAAGCTTTTGTTAAACAAACAAAACAATTTTATATTCAGCAAAATCTCCTGCAAAATGGGGTTTTACATGCGCTAAGGCAGATTCAAACAAAGAAAGTTAAAAAGGAAGGAATAGAGAAGCAGGTAAATGAGTTAGTGACATATGTTATTTCTCCCACCGATAAGCAAACAATGCATGTAGGGATTCAGGTCAAAACAGCATCTAAAGCAGTTCACACAGTTGAATTTCATTATGATATAAAAACTAAACATATAACAAAATGGAAGGAGAAGTAATATATGGACGGAATAACAATGTATAAAACGGAAGGTGCTTGACAAAACTTCATCATAAATAGAAGAGCGGTGAGGTGACTTAATGAAAACAAATGATTATGTAAAATATGTGACTGAACAGCTTGTCAAGTATATGGACACACCAAAACAAGAAAGAAAACAATTGAAAGAAAAACGGAAAGAAGCTAGGCCATCTTCAGGTATTTATAGATGGTTTGGTATCTTACCAATGGGTTGCATCATGCTTTTTAAGAGACGTAAGTAGCAGTAACTCATACCGGTTTGTTTTTATGCAAACCGGTTTATTTATATTCTTCAACAATTACAATCTTATTAATATTATGGGTTGTAGGTTCGTATGAAATGGTAACAAATACGCCAAAATTTTTATTTTTTTTGTTTAGGGTCAGATGATACTGCTTGACTGCCTCATCTGTTCTCTTTCTGTCCCATACTTTTTGAATAGAGCGTACTTCGGTTTTTGGATACCTTTTTTGAGCTGCTTCTATTGCCTTCTCTTCCCATTTAGACAATGTTGATGCTTCGTTATTTACAGCCTGAACCTGAATATGAAGTGGGACATGGCTAGTTTGAACTAGTAAAAAACAGATAGCCAGTCTTTTCAGCATGGATCATCACCCTTTCAATCCTATTTTTCCCCTTTTATCTGGTGAATTATACAGAAATTTGTTATAAACAATGTACACTATAAAGAACTGAAAAAACTAAAAAGATGAGAATTTAAGAGTTTTTTCGAGTAATTAAACGATATTGTTCGTTGAAGCGAACTTAATCGACTATTTTGGCAGTTTTCAACCTTTCTCTAGTTCTTTATACTCTAACTATAAGGTTCTTTAAAACGAACGATAGAGTATAACACTCACTAGGAGGGTAGTCATGATTAGATTATCTCGATCTAGGAGATGTCGAAAAAGGAACAAACAAACAGTCATAGGCTTACAAATCGCTTTAATCATTTATCTTTTAATTGGATTGGGAAGTCAGCTGAATCAAAATACAAATGCGTCGTTTCATGATGTGGAACGATCGAGCTTTTCGATGAAAGCGGGCACAAAATTCAAAGATGTTAATGATAAACAGTGGGATGGAAGTGATCTGACTTTCAAAAAACAGACATCGACCAAAGGAAAAATACCCGAGTCTTTACCTTTATTTGCTGAAGTAAACAACCATGGAGATCAGATGACCACTTCCAAGTGGAAATGGGAGCTACACAAAGTTGAAAGTTCCTCTAAACCTCTGAAAGATGGAAAAGTGATTGATAAAGGTACTGTTTCTAAAGAGATTCACGATGGAGTATACAGAATAGAATCAACCCGGGAACTTAGCGAAGGTAAATATGCTTTTAAATTGATTAAACCTAAAGGTCATCCCGATTTTAAAGGAAAAAAATCTTATATTTGGTCAAAAGTAATTGAGTTAAAAGAATCTAAAGAAAAAGAGTCATCTAAAGAAACAAGAGATTCTAAAGAAGAAAAGAAAGAGACAACTAAGACCAAACAAGACTAAATATAATCAAGAAAAATAGACAGAGGTAAAGAGATTCATTAGGAAGCGGGGAAACATCGTCATGAAAAAAGTCATGAAATGGGTCAGCAATATTTTATATGTGATTATTTTCACTTTGATCATTGCTGCAATTATTGTCGTGATTTCTACTAAATCGTCAGGCGGAGAACCGCAATTATTTGGTTATGAGCTGAAAACGGTTTTGTCTGGTTCAATGGAACCGAAATTTATGACAGGTTCTGTGATTGCTGTAGAGAAAATTGACAATCCCAAGTCGTTAAAAAAGGGAGATATTATTACCTTTATGCAAGATCAAAACACAATGGTTACTCACCGAATTATCGGTATAACAAAAAATAAATCTAAATTACAGTTTCAAACAAAGGGTGACAATAATAAATCACCTGATTCCGATCCGGTTTTAGCAAAAAATGTAGTAGCAAAATATTCTGGATTTACAATTCCGTATGCCGGATATGTATTGGATTTTGCAAATAAACCGATTGGCACTGCAATTCTATTAATTGTGCCAGGGATTTTATTAATCCTTTATGCCGTGATTAATATAACATCGGCTTTAAGAGAAATTGATCGAAAAACAAAAGCGGTTGAAGCCGCCCATAAAGATTGATCGATTTCAATGTAATTTCGTTGGTAACCTGAAATTCAGGTCTCCATATATAGTAAACTTTTCATTATAAAAGGAGGAGTTATCATGGGAACAAAGAAAAAGATTGGATTAGGAGTTGCATCTGCTGCGCTAGGTCTTGCATTAGTAGGTGGAGGAACATGGGCTGCTTTCAACGATATTGAAACAACTCATGCAACTTACGCAGCTGGAGAGCTTGACTTAAATGCTCAAGATACATCAGCTAGAGTAAGCTTGTCTAACCTCAAACCGGGTGATAAATTCAAAAAAGAATTTACATTCAAAAATGATGGCACATTGGCTATTAAAGAAGTTTTAATGAAAATGGGCTACAAAAACTTTGTTGATGGAAAAGCGAAAAACGGCGGTAAAAACTCTGCTGAAGACTTCCTTAAACAATTTAAAGTTAGCGTATTGACAGTAGGTCTTGAAGGTGGAAACGGTTATCCGAAAAACATCATTTTAGATTCTGCTAACCTTTATGATCTATACAATGCGTCTGCTAAAGAAGATAAAGCTGCATATGATAAAGTTAAAAAACATATTGCACCAGGTTTCTTACATGAAAATGGTAAAATCAATGTAGCAACAATTAAAGGAAAAACTGCACCTGAATATGATGGTGTACCAAAAGATCCATATGATTTCGATAAAGTCGAAATGGTCATTGAATTTGTCAATGATAAAGCAACAGACAGCGAAGGCAGAATGTTGCAAAACAAATATCAAGGTGACTCTGTAGAGCTTGACTTCTCATTCGAAGCTACTCAATGGAATGGCTTGACAATCGATGGTAAAAAACATGCTGATGAAAATGGGTATGTTAAAGAGAACGAAAAAGCTCACAGTGAAGACAAATAATAAAGTTCTACTTAAAAAACGGATCATTCAGATCCGTTTTTTATTATGGTTTTATTTGTAATATAATGATAGAAAAAACCAAAAAGAGTAAGAAAACTCCTTACTCCTTTTCCTGTCTTTTTTTCCATTTTTGATAGTCTAAAAATTCACGGAATTGTTTTTTAGATACCCCTGATGCCATTGCATCACGAACTAACTTTTCCCATTCACTATCTAATTGACCATCGTATTCGGTTTCATCTTTTTCATCAAGCAGGGTATGAACCGAGACGTCCAGAACAGCGGAGACTTTTTCTAGAAATTGAATGGAGGGGTTTGTTTGTAAATTTCTTTCTATAGAACTTAAATAAGACTTCGCTACCCCAGCCTTTTCAGCTAGTTCAGATAGTGAGTAGCCTTTTTCTTTACGATATTGTTTAATACGCTGGCCAATCAATGTCATCACCTTCCTTTCGATATTATAGCACATTCAGAAAGGATTTATTGAATGACTTGTTTCAATTGATATGGAAGATTTCGATGACTTCTTTCCTAATTGGAGAAAAGTTCGTATTTCTTCTGGACTAATCCCATCATTAAGTGCGTCATGAATTAATTTCACCCATTCCATATCCAATTCTTCCTTATGAGTTCTCATCACACATTTCCCCTCCCAAAATACTTTTGTCATGTATTTCAGTCGATCGTGTTGTCATCAAGAATTTTTAAGTCTCCATCTTCTATTATAATGCTTGATCCATAAATAAATTGGAGAATTTTGTCGAATGAATAAAATTAACTTAATTGTTTTTTTTGTAAATAAAATAATCCTCCATTTTCAATCTTAATTTTAATTTTTGGTTCGTATAATGTCTGAAGTGCTTTTTTTTCGATTTTGTATTCTTGCGGTTTTTCTTCTACCTCCTCATAAAATTGATTGAGGAGTGAAAGGTCATCATTCCATCTTTTAAGGGCAGCTTCTGCCCAATCAAGCGGCTCATCTCTGGCCACTTGTTCGATATAATATTCGAGTCGTTTGATGCCGCTTTCCGGTTTAATTAATGGTGATATCGTGTAACAATAATCAGAGATCTGTGTTGTGAGTAAAAAGTCCTCTAGGTCATCTTGAAACCCTTCTCTGAGTTCTCCGTTGATTAGATGGAGACCACAAGACAAAAGCTTATCTTTTTTCAGGTCTGATTGGTAAGAGATTGTCACATTTACACCGAGCCATGGTTCAAGGGGGATTTGCAAGCCATTTGAACGAACTTTTTCATAGAGACGAATAAATCTTCCTTTTCTCTTAACGGTCTGAAAGATTTGGAATAGTCTAGGTGAACCAAAATGAATAAAGTCTCCTTCTATATTTGCCGGAGCTTGTTTTTCATTTGTAATAAGCGTAATTTTCATTGGATCCGGCTGACCACCTGTTTTTTCGAGCCAGTGCCAGTAAAAGGGTCTGTTCATGATTTGTTTATCGACCTCAGCCGTCAGTTGAACAGTTAAATGAGCGCTACTTTTATCTGTAATCGTGCAACCAGTCGCTTCGAAAAAGTGTTCTAAAAACCGGTAGATGTCATCCTGTCTCATCTGTTAGCCTCCAGTCTGTTTGTAATCTGAAACCGTTTTATTCCCATAAGAAATGAATGAAGTCAGGTTTTCCATTTTAACTTTCATTTCCTCATCTGTAGTCGAATAGAAAAGGATATCATGCAAGTGCTCTTCAAAATTGCCGACCTCTACTTTTGTTAAAATATCATCTAAATCACCAACTACTTTTTCAAACAAGTCGATTTTTTCATAAAGAAGCTTTAAAATATGTTCTTCTACCGTATGTTTAGTTGTCATATTGTAAATAAAAACATCTCGTTTTTGACCGAGACGGTGAATCCGGCCGATTCTTTGTTCAAGACGCATTGGATTCCACGGTAAGTCATAGTTGATAATTTTATTGCAAAACTGAAGGTTGATCCCTTCACCACCAGCTTCTGTTGCGATGAGCACTTGAACTTTGTTCTTGAACAGTTCTTTCATCCAGTCTTTCTTTCCTCTCTTAAAACCCCCTCTAAAGGGTACAGAGCTGATTCCGTTTTGTTGAAGAAACCACTGAAGGTATATTTGTGTTGCTCTGTATTCTGTAAAAATAATCACTTTGTCATTAAGCTCTTGGATCAGTTCTAGTGTTCTCATTGCTTTGGAGTTTTGGGTAACCTCATTCACTTTTTCAATCAAGTCATGAATTATTGTTTCTTCGATTATCGGAGCTTCTTGGTTTTTTCGATCAAGCATATTTTTTAAAGTCATATAAACTGCCTCTCGGCTAGAACAGCATTCTCGTTCAAGTGTCATAATGGAAAACATACTTGACGAATGAAGGTGATCCTGTTTTAAATTTTTAATCTCATGATATAAAGCCTGCTCAGTCGGTGAAAACGAGATGGGCACAGTTTCAACATGGCGATTTGTCCAAGCGATCCCAGTATCGTGCCGTCTGTTTCTGATCATCACTTTGTTAATTAATGTTTTTAAATGTTCGTGTGCTTCAGCAGAGCCGTTCTTTTTTGAATAATCTTTATTAAAATTACTTTCATTGCCTAGGTGCCCCGGTTTTAAAAGGGATACAAGGTTGAAAATTTCGTCTATCTTATTTTGAATAGGTGTTGCTGTAAGCATCAGGCAATATTTCTTCTTTAAATGACGAACAAGTTCATAGTTTTTTGTTTTGCTGTTTTTTAGTTTGTGAGCTTCATCAATAATTACGACATCATATTGAATGGAGAGAACGGTCTCACGATGTGGAGATCTTTTCGCTGTATCAAGAGAAGAGACGACAACATCACATTGCTCCCATACATAATGTTTTTTCTGTTCAACAGCTGGAATTAAAAACCTTTCACGTAGTTCTTTGACCCACTGTGAAACAAGGGAAGCTGGTGCAAGAATAAGAATTTTCTTTGCCAGTCCTCTAATCATGTATTCTTTTAAAATTAATCCGGCTTCAATGGTTTTTCCAAGTCCGACTTCATCAGCTAAAATAGCTTTTCCATTCATTTGTTCAATGACTTTTTGGGCCACTTCAAGCTGATGTGGGAGAGGGGTGAAGTCAGGCAAATGATATGGAGCCTGCAACCCTTTAAAGGATGGAATCGACAGCCGTTTTTGCACTTCACATGATAATTTGTAGAGCTCCCAATTCGCCCATGGGCCGTCCTGATCAAGGTGTTGAGCAAACTGTGCCGGCCACTCATGATCAAAATGGATATCTGGTTTCATCATAAATGCCACCTTCCTCCTCTTTTAAGTCTAAATGTTTTTTCTGTTGCCCAATCAGATGAGTGATGGTAGGATAATTGTAGATCATCATGAAAATACATAAGCTTTATTTAGTATGTCCAATAAATGACATGAATATGAGCGAATGATAGCAAGGGGAGAGACCTTTAGTAGGCGCCGAAGGAGCAAACTTTCGAAGATCGTGAATCTCTCAGGCAAAAGAACTCTTGCTTGACGCAACTCTGGAGAGCGTTTGTATAATCATCATGACGAGCAAACCACCAAAGGGGACGCCTTTGCTTTTATGCAAAGTAAACTTTCAGGTGCCAGGACAGAGAACCCAAAACCAATTCAAAGGGGGGGTTCTCTGTCCTTTTTTGTGGTCTATTATTGAAATTTTTTGCGTTTTCTGATGATTAACAAATTTTTATAAAAAGCAAAGGGGGAAGCAACATGTTGAAACGAACGCCTTTATTTGATCTTTATCAAAATTATGGCGGGAAAATGATTGATTTTGGCGGTTGGGAGCTACCGGTTCGTTTTTCTTCAATTAAAGAAGAACATGAAGCGGTAAGAACAAACGCTGGGCTATTTGATGTTTCACATATGGGGGAAGTGGAGGTTACTGGAGAAAACAGCCTTGAATTTTTACAGAAGCTGTTGACTAGTGATGTTCATACATTAAAAAAAGGACGCGTCCAATATACAGTGATGTGTAATGAAAATGGCGGGACGATTGACGACCTTCTCGTTTATCACAAGGGAGACAATCACTATTTACTTGTTTTGAATGCAGCCAATATTCATAAAGATATCGAATGGATGACACGTCATGCTGAAGGGGATGTTGCAATCAAGAACATGTCTGATGACATTTGTTTACTCGCTTTGCAGGGACCAAAAGCTGAGCATATTTTACAACAAGTGACAAAGGTAGACATCGCTAAGATAAAACCGTTTACATTTCAAGATTGTGTAGAAATCGGAAGTGTGCGAGCACTTATCTCGAGAACTGGGTATACAGGTGAGGATGGATTTGAAATCTATTGTCAAAATCAAGACGCTCCTTCCATTTGGAAACTTCTTCTCGAAACCGGCAAAAATGACGGATTAGTACCGTGCGGTCTTGGCGCAAGAGACACCCTCCGCTTTGAAGCAAATCTACCCTTATACGGACAAGAATTGACGCAAGAAATTACACCGATTGAGGCTGGTATTGGTTTTGTCGTAAAAACAAATAAAAAATCTGATTTTTTTGGGAAGTCTGTTTTGGCCAGTCAAAAACAAAATGGGGTGGACAGAAAGCTGGTCGGACTTGAAATGATTGATAAAGGAATTCCGCGGCACGGATATGCTGTTTTTTATCAAAATGAAAAAATCGGTGAGGTAACAACCGGCACACAGTCGCCCACTTTGAAAAAAAATGTTGGTCTTGCCATGTTGAATATAGAAGCTACTGAGATTGACACAGTAGTTGAAGTGGAAGTCAGGAAAAAGCGGCTGAAAGCCAAAATTGTAAAAACCCCATTTTATAAACGACAAACGTCTTGAAAGGAGAATGACGATGAAGCACCGTTACCTGCCAACAACCACTCAAGATAAAAAAGACATGCTTGAGGCGATCGGAGTCAATCAAATTGATGATCTTTTCTCAGATATACCTGAGAAGGTCAGATTTAAAGGCGAATATCGGATAAAACAAGCAAAATCTGAGACAGAACTGACGAAAGAGTTGCAAAAGCTTGCTGCTAAAAATAAACATGCAGACGCATACGCTTCATTTTTGGGAGCAGGTGTCTATGATCATTATCAGCCCGTTATTGTTGATCATGTCATATCGAGGTCTGAGTTTTATACAGCATATACACCATATCAGCCTGAGATTTCTCAAGGGGAACTCCAAGCCATTTTTGAATTTCAGACCATGATTTGTGAGTTAACAGGCATGGATATCAGCAATTCATCGATGTACGATGGTGGAACAGCATTGGCAGAAGCAGCGATGCTTGCCGCAGGACAGACGAAAAAGAAAAAAATCGTTGTGTCTGAAACCGTCCATCCAGAATCCCGAGAGGTTTTGAAAACATATGCAAAAGGGCAGTACATCGATGTGGTTGAAGTGCGTTCAAAAAATGGAATAACAGATTTGGACGCTCTTCATCAAGCAGTTTGTGATGAAACTGCTGCTGTGATCGTCCAATATCCGAACTTTTTTGGGCAGATTGAACCGTTGAAAGAAATTGACCCCATTGCTCACAAAGGAAAAAGCATGTTTGTCGTATCTGTCAACCCGTTAGCTCTAGGGATTCTAGCGCCCCCAGGAAGATTTGGCGCTGATATTGTGATTGGAGATGCACAGCCATTTGGAATTCCAGCATCTTTTGGAGGACCACATTGCGGCTTTTTCGCTGTTACAAAAAAACTGATGAGAAAGGTTCCTGGACGTCTAGTCGGCCAGACTGAAGATGAAAATGGCAAGAGAGGCTTTGTCTTAACACTTCAGGCTAGGGAACAACATATCAGGCGTGATAAAGCGACTTCAAATATTTGCTCTAACCAAGCCCTTAATGCACTTGCTGCTTCAGTAGCCATGACAGCACTCGGCAAAAACGGTATCAAGGAAATCGCTTGGCAAAATATTCAAAAAGCAGCATATGCCAAACAAGCTGCTCAACAGGCAGGTCTTGAAGTTGTTTATCATGGTCCGATGTTTAACGAATTTGTTGTTAAGCTAAACGAACCTATCAGCAAAGCAAACGAACGTCTTCTTAAAAAAGAAATCATTGGTGGATATGACTTAAGTAAGACATTTCCCGATTTAGAAAACCATATGCTGATCGCTGTTACAGAGCTTAGAACAAAAAATGAAATTGAAACACTCATCAAGGAATTGGGGGATGGTCATGAATAATCAGGAGCAATCGCTTATTTTTGAAGTATCAAAAGAAGGGCGGATTGGTTACAGTCTGCCAAAACTTGATGTCCCTGAAACAGATCTATCAAGCCTTCTTGATGAAACATATCAGAGAACTGAACCAGCACAGTTGCCGGAAGTATCTGAGCTTGATATTATGCGGCATTATACAGCACTATCAAACCGCAACCATGGTGTGGACTCGGGTTTTTATCCACTTGGTTCATGTACGATGAAATACAATCCAAAACTAAATGAAAAACTCGCAAGAATTCCTGGTTTTTCTGCTATCCATCCGCTTCAGGATGAACATACTGTGCAAGGGGCTTTAGAACTTTTATATGATTTGAGTGAGCATCTAGAGGAAATCACTGGAATGGATAAGGTTACACTGCAACCGGCAGCAGGTGCGCATGGCGAGTGGACAGGTCTGATGATGATCCGTGCTTTTCATGAAGCAAACGGTGATGTGAAAAGAACAAAAGTCATCGTTCCAGATTCTGCTCATGGTACAAATCCGGCATCTGTAACAGTTGCTGGACTTGAAACAGTCACTGTCAAATCAAATGCTGACGGTCTTGTTGATATAGAAGACTTAAAACGAGTCGTCAATGAAGAAACAGCAGCTCTTATGCTGACAAATCCGAACACACTTGGTCTCTTTGAAAAGAATATTTTAGAAATGGCCGAGATTGTCCATGAAAATGGGGGAAAGCTGTATTATGATGGAGCAAATCTAAACGCTGTTCTCAGTAAAGTACGGCCTGGAGATATGGGCTTTGATGTCGTCCACTTAAACCTTCATAAAACATTTACAGGTCCACATGGAGGTGGAGGGCCTGGATCTGGTCCTGTGGGTGTAAAACACGAGCTTATCCCGTTTTTGCCTAAACCTGTATTAGTGAAACAAAACGACCATTACACATTTGACAAAAATCGTCCTCAATCAATTGGCAGAGTTAAACCTTACTACGGAAATTTCGGTATTAATGTAAGAGCGTATACATACATTCGTTCAATGGGTCCTGATGGGCTGAAAGAGGTTACGGAAAACGCTGTTTTAAATGCAAATTATATGATGCGAAAATTAGCACCGTATTATGATTTGCCATTTGATTGTCATTGTAAACATGAATTTGTTTTATCTGGCAAGCGGCAGAAAAAACTTGGGGTGAGAACATTAGATATCGCTAAACGAATCTTGGATTTTGGTTTCCATCCACCAACCATCTATTTTCCCCTTAATATTGAAGAATGTATTATGATTGAACCGACAGAAACTGAATCGAAAGAAACGCTCGACGCTTTTATCGATACAATGATCCAAATTGCTAAAGAAGCGGAAGAAACTCCTGAAATCGTGCAAGAAGCTCCGCACACAACGGTTGTTAAGCGAATGGATGAAACAAAAGCGGCCCGCCAACCTATGCTTCGCTTTGTTAAAGAAGGTTGATGAAAGAAGATCGTTCAGTAATCATTGAAGATTTCTTTCATATAAAAGGGGAAACCAATAATCAAAAAACCGATTGATTGGTTTCCTCTTATTTATTAAGTATCCAGAAAAAATAATACCTTTATAATGGGTTAAAATAACTAAAATAATTCGAGTTATTTCAGCAATAATAGTTAAAAAGTCATCAATTTATATCTGGTGTACATTAATTATAGAGGATTACAGAGCATTTAGCCGTATAAAGAAGATTAGAAAGCCACAAAGAAAGTATATGAAGGTATGAAACCAAATTAAAGAAAATATGAAGTTTGTGTGATATCCCTTATAAATGTTACGGTATAAAGGATTGCTTAAATACTGGAGGGAAAATATGAGTGTAGGTGAACAACCAATTAAGATAAAAGTAGAAAAAGTATCCAAAGTTTTTGGTAAACACACAAAAAAAGCGATACAAATGCTTGCTGACGGAAAAACGAAAAAAGAGATCCTTAAAGAAACCGGATCAACCGTTGGCGTCAATCAAGCAGAATTTAATGTTTACGATGGTGAGATATTTGTCATCATGGGTCTATCTGGGAGCGGTAAGTCAACGTTAGTTCGGCTATTAAATCGATTGATTGAACCGACTGCTGGAAATATCTATATAGATGGTGACATGATAACAAATATGTCCAAAGACCAGCTTCGAGAAGTTCGACGAAAAAAAATCAGTATGGTTTTCCAAAATTTCGCTTTGTTCCCACACAGGACAATCCTTGAAAATACGGAGTATGGGCTAGAACTGCAAGGTGTTGAAAAAAGCTTGCGGCAAGAAAAGGCACTAGAGTCCCTTAAACTCGTCGGTCTTGAAGGGTATGAAAGCCAGTATCCTAACCAGCTAAGCGGTGGCATGCAGCAACGTGTTGGGCTTGCTCGCGCATTGACAAATGATCCCGATATTCTGCTCATGGATGAAGCATTCAGTGCTCTTGATCCGTTAATTCGTAAAAATATGCAGGACGAGTTGCTCGACTTACATGAATCTGTTGGGAAAACGATTATTTTTATTACGCATGATCTTGATGAAGCCTTACGGATTGGTGATCGTATTGCGTTAATGAAAGACGGTAATATCGTTCAAATCGGTACGCCTGAAGAAATTTTAATGAATCCATCAAACGAATATGTTGAGAAATTTGTTGAAGATGTGGACTTATCTAAAGTATTAACAGCCGGTCATATTATGAAACGTGCAGAAACTGTGCGAATTGATAAAGGACCGCGTGTTGCACTAGAACTAATGAAAAACTTAGGTATTTCTTCAATTTATGTTGTGGATAAACATAATCGCCTGATCGGAGCAATTGATGCTTCAACAGCAAAGGAAGCGACCGAGAAAGGTTTACCACTTGATCAAGTGATCTCAACAGACATCAAAACTGTCGAACAAGAAACGATTTTGACCGATATTTTTGAAATGGTATCAGATGCAAGCATTCCCATTGCTGTCATTGATGAAAAACATCGCATGAAAGGGATTATTGTCAGGGGGGCCCTCATTGGTGCTCTTGCTGGAAATGACGAATATATTAATGCACATCAAGAATCAGCTAACAAACAAGAAGCTGTTATGCAGGAGGTGAATTAAGCATGTTTACTTTATCTTCACTTCCCAGAATTCCTTTAGCAGATTGGATTGATCAATTTGTTGATTGGATGACAATGTCGTTTGGAGGCATATTTAACAGTATTTCAGAAGGGCTGGAAACATTTTATCAATCAATTGTTGATGGACTTGGATTAGTTCAGCCATTGATCCTGATCATTATTTTTACAGCTTTAGCTTGGCTAATTAGTAAAAAAGGTATTGCATTTTTTACTTTACTTGGTTTTTCTATTATTGATTATTTAGGATATTGGCATGATATGTTGCAAACTTTGGCATTGGTGTTGACATCTGTTCTGATTTCGATCATCATCGGGATTCCGGTTGGTATTTGGGGTTCACAAAAGAAGATGGTTCAAAGAATTGTTACACCGATCCTCGATTTGATGCAGACGATGCCAGCATTTGTCTATTTGATACCAGCGATTTTCTTTTTCAACGTCGGAGTTGTGCCAGGTATTGTTGCATCGGTTATTTTTGCGATGCCTCCAACAATTAGAATGACGATTTTAGGCATCGAGCAAGTACCTAAAGATCTGATTGAAGCAACAGAGGCATTTGGTTCAACAACAAGCCAACGACTCTTCAAAGTTCAGTTACCACTTGCAACCAAAACGATTTTAGCCGGCATTAATCAAAGTATTATGCTTGCATTGTCAATGGTGGTTATCGCTTCAATGGTCGGAGCACCAGGACTTGGAGAAAAAGTATATCGCGCTGTGACACAGGTGAAAACAGGGGTCGGTGTAGAAACCGGGCTAGCAATGGTAATTATCGCAATTGTGCTTGACCGGATTACACAAAATATAAGATTGAAGAAAAACAGGAGGAATGCATAATGTGGAAAAAAATAGCTGGAATTGGTGCTGCTGCAACACTCATGTTAGGTCTGGTAGCTTGCGGAAACAATACTGATAAAGATGCTTCAGTAGGTGAACAAGTAAACTATAAAATCACAGGTATTGACCCTGGTGCAGGGATTATGACTGCAACTGAGCAGGCATTAAAAGACTATGATCTGAACAAATGGACTTTAACTCAAGGATCAAGTGCAGCGATGACGGCTGCTTTAAAAAAGGCTTACGATAAAAAAGATCCGATCATCATTACTGGTTGGACACCGCATTGGATGTTTTCAAAATATGACTTGAAGTATTTGAAAGATCCGAAAGGTTCATATGGTGATGCAGAAGAAATTCATACAATTACACGTACGGGGTTTAAAGCAGATCATCCAGGTGCCAACAAATTGCTAAGTCAGTTCAGTTGGACAGAGGATGATATGGGTGAAGTCATGCTTGCTATTCAGGATGGTAAAAAACCGGAAGAAGCTGCAGCTAATTTTGTGAAAAAACATCAAGACCTTGTTGCAAAATGGACAAAAGGTGTTGATAAAGTAAACGGCAAAGAAATTAAGCTTGGCTATGTTGCATGGGATAGTGAAATTGCCAGCACAAATGTTATCGGTAAAGTACTTGAAGATTTAGGTTACAAAGTGACACTTAGTCAAATAGAAGCTGGTCCAATGTGGGCAGGGATTGCTAAGGGAAGTGTAGATGCTTCACTTGCTGCATGGTTACCACAAACACACAAAGCATATGCTGAAAAATATAAAGGTCAGTTTGAAGATATCGGTGTCAGCATGAAAGGTGTAAAAATTGGACTAGTTGTGCCGAAGTATATGAAAGATATCAACTCAATTGAAGATTTGAAAAAATAATGAAAAGCCGGTGAATCCTAAATTCACCGGCTTTTTTCTCTAGAAAATACTAGAATAAACACCGCAAATAAATGATAAAACGACTTTCAAATTAGCCATGAAAGAAATTCTAAGAGCAAAAGCATCAAAAACAGCCATCTCAATTTGAGATAGCTGTTCCGTTATTTTTTCGTTTTAATTTTGCCGCCCCATTTTTTAAAGCCGCCTTTTAAGTTGTAGATTTCTTTACAACCGTACTTCTTTAAAGTTTGTGCGGCACGCCCACTTCTCATGTTATTTTGACAATAAAGATAAACTGGCTTATCTGGGCGAATTTCCACTTTCCTTTGTTTCAGTTGAGAAAGGGGAATATTTCTCGCTCCAAGAATATGACCGCCTTCGAATTCTTTCGGTTCGCGTACATCAATAAGCTGAGCCTTGCGATAACCAGCTCGAAATTCTTCTTCTGACAAGGTTTTCATAATCCGTTGCTGGTAAATGTATGAAACCACCGCGTAAATAATCAGTGCAGCGGAAATGCTGAAAACGATAATATTGCTAATAGACAATCTGATCCGACTCCTTTTGAAATCATCCCGGAAGATGGGCTAGTTTTTATCTTAAGACAAGTACTATTATAGTAAAGGCTCGGAGATATGTCATCTAGTTAGCCGAATTTATTTTCAATTTTAACAAGGAATGATAGACTAATTTTATACGAAAAAAAAAAGAGGGTAGGTTATGGAAAAAGAAACATGGCGTTTTATTAACTCAGGAAAACAGTCTCCAGCTTTTAATATGGCACTTGATGAGGCTTTGCTTTACTGGCACAGCCAACATCAGATTCCGCCGACTATTCGATTTTACGGTTGGAACCCGGCAACACTTTCTGTCGGTTATTTTCAAAACATTGAAAAGGAGGTCAACCTAGAAGCTGTCAAAAGATACGATTTGGGCTTTGTAAGAAGACCAACTGGCGGCAGAGGTGTTCTCCATGATCAAGAACTCACCTATAGTGTAATTGTGTCTGAAGAGCATCCGGAAATGCCTAAGACGGTAACAGAAGCATATAGAGTGATTTCTGAGGGTGTTCTTGAAGGTTTTCGAGAGCTTGGGCTTGAGGCTTACTTTGCGATTCCGAGAACAGAAAAAGAAAAGCAAAGTGTGAAAAACCCAAGATCATCAGTCTGTTTTGACGCGCCGTCATGGTATGAGCTTGTTGTTGAAGGAAGAAAAGTTGCAGGTAGCGCTCAGACAAGGCAAAAAGGTGTCATTCTCCAACATGGGTCAATTCTGCTTGACTTGGATGAAGATATGCTCTTTGATTTGTTTCTTTATAAAAATGATCGGGTGAGAGAACGCTTGCAGCGAAACTTTAAACAAAAAGCAGTCGCCATTAATCAATTAAGCTCACAAAAAGTCAACATAGAAGAAGCTGTATTAGCTTTTAAAAAAGGATTTGAAAAAGGGTTGAACATCAATTTGCAGCCCTATGAACTAACACAGGAAGAAATGAGATTTGTCAGGGATTTAGCCGAAAAGAAATATGCGTCAGATGAATGGAATTATAAAAGATAAAGATCTATGTTTGCTTGTTTTTTACATGCTCATAGTGTAAACTTGTAGTGATTTGAATAGGTGTGATTTGGAGGGGTTTCATGACAACGCCGAGTATGGAAGACTACATAGAACAAATTTATATGCTGATAGAAGAAAAAGGATATGCCAGAGTTTCAGATATAGCGGAAGCTTTAGCTGTCCATCCCTCCTCCGTTACAAAAATGGTTCAAAAACTTGATAAAGACGAATATTTGATATATGAAAAGTATCGCGGTCTTGTACTGACGCCGAAAGGGAAAAAAATAGGTAAGCGTTTAGTTTACAGACATGAATTACTCGAACAGTTTTTACGAATCATTGGTGTTGAAGAAGAGAGAATTTACAATGATGTGGAAGGAATAGAACATCATTTAAGCTGGAACAGCATTGATCGGATTGGAGATCTTGTACAATATTTTGAAGATGATCATAAAAGAATCGATGAACTAAGAAGCGTTCAAAAAAGAAATGAACAAGAAAATCGCTAGGAAAGTAGCTGCCGAATGATCCGGCGGCTTTTTTATTGTGGTCTTTTTTTTCTGTCCTTTTCTTAGAATGGTGTTAGATCCAACTTTTTAAGAGGAGGAAACGACATGTACATAGACGGGGTATTTTCAGGTGGAGGAGTGAAGGGGATAGCGCTTGTGGGAGCCTATGAAACACTTGAAGAAAAAGGATTCCGTTTTAAAAGGCTGGCTGGAACGAGCGCAGGTTCGATTATTGCATCATTCATAACAGCTGGATATACGAGTCTTGAGATCCGTCGAATAATAGAAGAATTAAATGAGCTTGAACTCCTTGATCAGCGATATTCATTTTACCCTTTGAAAATTTTAAAATGGGTTTCAATTTATTGGCGACTTGGCTTATATAAAGGGGATAAGCTGGAAAGTTGGATAGAAGAAAAATTAAAAGCAAAAGGTATTTCAGTATTTGGTGACTTTGAACAAGGAAAACTAAAGCTGATTGCTTCTGACTTAACAAATGGAAGGATGATTGTCCTTCCTGACGACTTAACGAAATACGGTTTGAATCCTGATCGCTTTTCTGTCGCAAGAGCTGTGCGGATGAGCTGCAGTATCCCTTATTTTTTCCAACCTGTCAAATTGAAATCATCGGCTGGTGTTAGCGTGGTTGTAGATGGCGGAGTGCTCAGTAATTTTCCAATCTGGCTTTTTCCTGATAAAAAGCGGCCGGTATTAGGTGTAACTCTAATGCCGAACATAAAGGAAAAGCCTAAAAATGTCGTCAATAATGCATTTGAACTGTTTGGAGCACTTTTTGAGACAATGAAAGAAGCCCATGATGCCAGACATATCTCCAGCAAACACGAGCGCAACATTATTTTTTTACCTGTTGAAGAAATCGTATCAACAGAGTTTACAGTCTCAAAAGAAAAAAAACTAGCTCTTATTGAGCTAGGGAAAAAACGAACAGAAATATTTTTGAAACAGTGGACGTATTAAAAAAGCGCTCTGTTTTTCTTTTTGCTTTTTTTTCCTTCAATGACTGTCAGCTGGGTATGGTTCTTTTTTTTGATTAATCCAGGTTTGGATTTATTGGCTGACGGTACACTCTTAAGATGATTGACCCGGCTTTTCGCAGAGCGTTTTTTATGATCCTGAAAACGCTTGTTTGATTGTTTGGCTGCTTTTCTAAAAGCGGCTCCCTCATTTCCCATATTGCGACTATTCAGTCGTTTGATCACGAAGTAAATGATCGCACCGACTGCGGCAGTAACGAAAATATACTGGAGCAAAAGACCTGGCTCTGTAATTGCGAAATAAACAAAACCGAAAATACCAAGCGCAATAACTAAGCTTGAGACTGGATGTACGCGTTGCTTCATAACTGTCCACCTCCCAAAAAATTAACCAATTCGTTAAAGTCTATATTACGATATGAGAAGGTTCCTTCTGTTCGTCCTCTGCTTTGGTCTCCATATCAAGAAGTTCATTGAAACTTTCAATTGCAACCTCAACCTGATCGTCAGATGGCTCTTTTGTTGTTAAGAGCTGCAGCCATAGACCTGGATAGCCCAGCACTTTAAGCACCGGAATATTTCTCACTTTATTAGTGAGCTGCAGTACTTCAAATGAAATACCAAGAACAACTGGTATCAGAGCAATTCTATTTAAAATGCGGACCCAAAGAGGGTCAGTAGGAACAAGCAAGTAAACAAACATGCCCACGATCACAGTAAACAAAATAAAACTGCTGCCACATCTGTAATGAAGTCTTGACTGACGCTGAACGTTTTCAACTGTTATTGGCAAATTTTGTTCATAACAGTTTATGACCTTATGCTCAGCTCCGTGATACTGAAATACCCTTTTAATAAAAGGTGTACACGAGATCGCGTAAATATAGCTTAACAGCAGAACCAGTTTAAATAAGCTCTCGATCATGATCTGTGCAACATCGGACTGAAATATAGGTCTAGTCAATTCCGCTAAAAAGACGGGAACCAAGGTGAATATAAATTTGCTGAATAGGAATGAAAGCACTCCAATAACAGCAACGCCAAAGATCATTGTCAGTTTTGACTGTTTTTCTTCTTGGATCTGATCATCTAACGCAGGATCACGGTCATATCTTTCACTTGAAAAGTTCAAATGTTTGGTTCCATTTGCGCTTGCTTCAATAATTGCGATAATTCCTCTAATAAAAGGAATTTTCTTTAACTTTTCAAATGTTGGATTTGATTTGCGTGGCAGTTTGAAAAATTCAATACTTTGATCCTTTCTGCGAATCGCCGTGACATAGTGGCGTTTGCCTCCGAACATAACACCTTCAACAACAGCCTGCCCACCGTATGCTTGCTGTTGGTTTTTCTGATTTGACATAAGCATCAACCTATCTGTATCAATCTTTAAATTCATTAACCATTTCCTTACACCTATTGTACAGGAAAAGTGATGAAACCTCTAGATCGATGGCTTGAAAAAAATCATGAAATTCATTAACAACCGTCGTCAAATCTAATAAAAGTATACCCGTTTTCATATTTTTTACACTTATCGAATTAAAAAACTGTCAAAACGTTTATTTTTGACACTACCATTTTTGGACATAATGGAGATGGAGGTGAACATAATAACATGAGTAGTGAAGACAATAAGAAAGATGAAGAATTAGAACAAAATAAACGGGAAAAACCTATACCTTTTAGTGGAAGAGTCATTACAACTGGGTTTTTCGCTGGTGTATTTTGGAGTGCTTTAGGAGAGCTAACCCATTTTTTGAAGTTTTCAGAAGTCAGCCCTAATATGATTCTTCAGCTGTTTATCCTCGGTGACTGGAAAAGTGAATTTCTTGGAACGGTCATTAGCATATTACTAATCGGGGTTATATCTATTGGGGCTGCACTGCTGTATTACAGCATTTTCAAACAGGTGAAAGGCATGTGGATGGGTGTTGTATACGGAGCCATTTTGTGGGTCATTGTGTTTTATCTGTTTAATCCGATGTTTCCAGATGTTCAAACTGTTCCCGAACTAAAACGGGAAACTGTTATTACAACATTTTGTATCTACTTATTGTATGGATTATTTGTTGGCTACTCTATTTCATTTGAATACAATGAATTAAATGAAGAAAAACTTTCCCGTGTCATCGGTGAATCAAGAGAATAATGTTGAGATAGGTGTTGTATGTTAAAATGTTCACTGTAAGTGGACATTTTTTTATTTTGAATTGTAAAAGGGGGGAGGTTCGGTACGGAATCAATAACCGTCGATTTAATCTGATATGTTTTGTGGAAGATGTGCAGTCATATTTGTGTTTTGCCTGAGGTTTTCTGTTATTTTTAAAACCATAAATAGGGGGATTCAACAATGAAACTGAAAAAATTGAGAGAGCTTTTTTGCGGGCTCGGAATAGAAGGGCTCCTTGTCACAAGTCAAGTGAATCTCCAGTATATGACCGGGTTTACCGGCTCATCGGGTCTTGCCGTTATATCGGAGGACAGAGCTGTCTTTATCACAGATTTCCGTTATACTGAGCAGGCCAAAAGACAAGTCAATGGCTTTGAAATTATCGAACATACTAGAGGTATGAGTGCAACAGCAGTTGATGTTATAAAAGAAATGGGATTAAAAAAAATCGGTTTTGAACAGGATAAAATGACATATGGAATGTATGCAAATTACAAGAATGCACTTGGGGCAGTGGAACTTGTTCCGGTTTCAAGATCTGTGGAAAGGTTACGCTTGATTAAGTCAAGTGAAGAGATTAAGATATTAAAGGAAGCTGCAAAGATTGCAGATGCTGCGTTCAGCCATATTTTGACGGTTATCAAGCCAGGTATGACAGAGATTTCAATTGCCAATGAACTTGAGTTTTACATGAGAAGTCAGGGAGCGGATCATTCTTCATTTGATATGATCGTGGCATCAGGGCTTCGTTCAAGCTTGCCGCACGGAGTAGCAAGTAGCAAAACTGTTGAAAAGGGTGATTTTGTAACCTTGGATTTCGGGGCTTATTATAAAGGTTACTGCTCAGATATAACCCGAACAATTGCAGTGGGGGAACCAAGTGATCAGCTGAAAAACATCTATCAAATTGTATTTGAAGCGCAAATGATTGGCATGACGAATATTAAACCAGGTATCACCGGAAGGCAGGCTGATGCCTATACAAGAGATCATATCACTTCTAAAGGTTATGGTGACTATTTTGGGCATTCTACAGGTCACGGTCTTGGTATGGAAGTTCATGAAAGTCCAGCACTCTCAGTTCGTTCTGACCAAACGCTTGATAAAGGCATGGTTGTAACCGTTGAACCAGGAATCTACATACCCGGCACGGGTGGCGTTAGAATAGAGGACGATATTGTCCTGACTGACGAAGGGAATGAATCTCTTACCCACTCTGCAAAACATTTAATTATTTTATAATCAGTTTGAATTGGATTTTAGGAGGATAAGTAAATCATGATTTCAGTAAACGATTTTCGTACAGGTTTAACGATTGAGGTAGACGGAGGGATTTGGCGTGTTATGGACTTCCAACATGTCAAACCTGGAAAAGGGGCAGCATTTGTCCGTTCAAAATTAAGAAATCTTCGGACGGGAGCTGTTCAGGAAAAAACGTTCCGTGCAGGTGAGAAAGTAGCGCGGGCTCAAATTGAAACAAAAACAATGCAGTATTTGTATGCAAACGGTGATCAACACGTGTTTATGGATACGGAGACATATGAGCAGCTTGAACTAAACGCTTCTCAAATTGAAGAAGAATTGAAATTTTTGCTTGAAAACATGTCTGTTCATATCGTCATGTATCAGACCGAAACAATTGGAATTGAATTACCGAACACTGTTGAACTGAAAGTTGTTGAAACAGAACCGGGCATTAAAGGTGATACAGCTTCAGGTGGCACAAAACCAGCAAAAACAGAAACAGGTTTAGTTGTCAATGTACCGTTCTTCGTAAACGAAGGAGATAAACTCGTTGTCAACACTTCTGACGGATCATACGTATCAAGAGCATAGAAAAAAGAACTGTTCTAAAAGGTCGTAGGAATTGACCTTTAGAACAGTTTTTTTTTGTAAGCAATCCCACCTCTCCTTCTACCCCTTATCAAACAACATGAACATGGTCAGCTGTTATTTGTGATCGTCAAGAAAGAGTCAAATAGCATGAGTTGAAAATGTTGTAAACAAATTGCCCCTTCCCAATCTATTGATTTTACCTTTTATAGAAAAATGAGAAGACTACTTTTTTTAGATAGAGCATAGATTGTAAAAAAGCCGAGGTGATACTGGAGGTTTACAAAATGAAGTTTTTATTTGGACAAGCCAACCCAGCTGTTTTAACAATGGCCATGTTAAGAATGTTATCTTCCTTGATCGAGCTGACAGCTGCTGTTGTCATGTTGCTAATGAATGATGTAAAGAAAGCGGTTGTCGTAAACAGTGTTCTTGCTATGGTCGGACCGATCATCTTTATCATCACAATGACGATTGGAATATATCAAATTGCGGGACAGCTTTCATATGCGAAACTTATTCTCATTTTCATGGGTGTTGTTTTCATTATTGCAGGAATCTACAAATAGATTTCTAAAGAGGGCTTGTCATAAAGTCTTTCTTTGGACATACATTTTTATAAAAGACATAGCAAAAAAAGAGGAGGGAGTGTTTTTGCATCGCATCATAGAGATTCTCCCTGACACGATTAAACACGCGCTTAGTGAGCTTAGTCAACATGAAGTTGACCAAATAGAAGAAATTCGAATTAGGACAAGTCGTCCGCTCGAATTAACCAACAAAGGGCAACCTCATTTCTTGAATTATAAAGCAACATTAAAAGATACAACGATACTTTTGAACCGACTAGGTAATTACAGTATGTATACACTTGAAGAGGAGCTAAAAAAAGGTTATGTCACAATTAAAGGCGGACATCGAGTTGGGCTTTGCGGCAGGGTTATTTTAGAAAACGGTCTCGTTAAGGGAATCAGAGAGATCTCGTCATTTAATATTCGAATGGCTAAAGAAAAGATTGGTATTGCAAAGCCGTATGTCTCGCATCTATTTAACAAAATATGGTTAAATACGCTCGTTATCGGCCCGCCACAAACAGGTAAAACGACCTTGCTTAGAGATCTTGCTAGACTGATTAGCACCGGAAGCGGACAGATCCAGGCTAAAAAAGTTGCGATCATTGATGAAAGATCAGAAATAGCCGGCTGTGTAGATGGAATTCCTCAGTATCAATTTGGTCATCGTATTGACATTCTTGATGCTTGTCCAAAGGCTGAGGGGTTGATGATGATGATCAGGTCGATGAGTCCAGAAGTCATCATTGCAGATGAGATTGGCAAGATGGAAGATGCTGAAGCTTTATTAGAAGCGGTCCATGCCGGTGTGTCAGTGATTGTTTCAGCTCATGCGTTCACATATTCCGATTTGCAAAAAAGGCCTTCATTGAAAGTTCTTTTAGAAAACGGTGTGTTCCAGCGAGTTGTTGAACTATCTCGAAACAACGGACCTGGAAGCTTAAACAGAATTTATAACGGGGAAGGAAAACCAATGAGAAACACCGGGAAGGTTTTATCATGCTGAAACTTTTAGGGGCAGCATTTATTTTGGTAACGGTCACATGGACGGGTTTTGAAATGGCAAAACCTTTCAGTGAAAGACCGAAGCAAATCCGCCAACTTTTGGCCGCTTTGCAGTCACTAGAAGCTGAGATTATGTATGGACATACACCGCTATGCCTAGCTTCAAAACATGTTGCCAATCAGCTTGCAAAGCCGATTTCCTCTTTGTTTGTAGATTTTGCCGAAAAACTTGAAGAAGGCAGAGCAACAGCAGGTTCAGCTTGGGAGGATAGTTTGCGGAAGGTGTGGCCAGAAACAGCCCTCAAAAAAAAAGAAATTGATATCTTAAAACAATTTGGGGAAACGCTTGGCAAGCATGATCTAATTTCTCAACAAAAGCATATTAAATTGGCGATTACTCATTTAAAAACAGAAGAAGCCGAAGCGAACCTTGCTCAGACAAAAAACGAAAAAATGGTAAAAAGCCTAGGATTTTTGGCAGGACTGTTACTGATTCTTCTATTGATGTAAAAGAGGGGAGCACACATGAAATGGGAGTAGACGTAAATATTATTTTTCAAATAGCAGGTGTGGGGATTGTTGTCGCTTTTCTTCACACCATTCTCGATCAGATGGGTAAGAAAGAATACGCTCAATGGGTTACTCTGCTGGGGTTTATTTATATTTTATTCATGGTCGCTACCATCGTTGATGATTTGTTTCAAAAGATAAAAGCTGTCTTTCTATTTCAGGGATAGGGGGGGCTTGCTCATTGAGATCGTTCAAATCGTTGGATTAGGAATGATTGCGACCTTCCTCAGCCTGATTGTCAAAGAGCAAAAACCAACATTTGCTTTTATGATTATCGTGTTTACCGGTTGTGCTATTTTTTTATTTTTAGTAGATCAAGTCTACCACATCATTCGCATGATCGAGAAGATCGCCTCCAACGCAAATATCAATATGACATATGTTGAAACCATTCTGAAAATTATTGGAATCGCTTATATTGCTGAATTTGGCGCCCAAATAACAAAAGATGCTGGACAAGGAGCGATCGCCTCAAAAATCGAGCTGGCAGGCAAAATTCTCATATTAGTCATGGCTATCCCAATCTTAACTGTCGTTATTGAAACCATCATTAGGTTGATTCCTTCTATGTCTTAATGAAAGGAGGATTTTTGAATGTGAAGCGTGCTCTAGTCTGGCTGTTTGTTATCGGAATTGCTTGCACCGGGTCCCGACATGTACAAGCTTCGGAAAATCATGAGGAAACGGTGGACCCCGCTAGAAAAACAGCAGAAATGATGGCAGAAAAACAAATGAATTCACTGGAAATCGATCGGGTCTCAGAGTTCTGGAATAAGATCATGACTGAATATGGCGGGCATCTTCCAGAAAGTCAAAAAGGGAGTTTGTTGGAATTTATTAAGGGAGATAAGCATTTTTCGCCAGAAGAATGGGTCAAGGCCCTTTTTTCTTACTTATTTCATGAAGTACTAACGAATGGAAAACTGCTAGGGACGCTCATTCTTTTAACAATATTTTGTACACTATTACAACTTTTACAAAATGCGTTTCAACAAAGTACGGTAAGTAAAGTGGCTTATGCGATTGTATATATGGTGTTAATTATTTTGGCTTTAAACAGTTTTCAGATTGCGATCGCATATGCGAATCAAACCATTCAAACAATGACCAGTTTTATCTTGGCACTTATTCCTATGCTTCTTGCACTTATGACAACATCTGGAGGAGCTGCTTCAGCCGCTTTCTTCCATCCAGTCATTCTCTTTTTAATGAATACGAGCGGTCTGTTTATCCAGTATGTCGTGCTCCCACTTTTATTTTTATCAGCTATTCTGAGCATTGTCAGTACGATGACAGAACAATATAAAGTCACGCAGCTTGCCCAACTGCTAAGAAATGCCGCAATTGGCACACTTGCCGCGTTTTTAACGATATTTCTAGGTGTCATCTCTGTTCAGGGTGCTTCAGCTGCAGTAGCGGACGGAATTGCTTTAAGAACTGCAAAGTTTATTACGGGAAATTTCATTCCCGTATTGGGTCGAATGTTTACTGAAGCAACAGATACAGTCATTAGCGCTTCCCTTTTGCTTAAAAACACTGTCGGGATTTTAGGAGTGGCGATCTTATTATGTATTGCCGCATTTCCGGCTATTAAAGTGCTCTCACTAGCTCTCATTTACAAACTGGCCGCCGCAGTTTTGCAGCCCTTGGGAGGAGGTCCTGTGATCAGCTGTCTTGGTGTCATCAGCAAAAGCGTGATCTATATTTTTGCGGCAATGGCCATCGTTTCGCTTATGTTTTTCCTAAGTTTAACTGTGATCATTACCGCAGGGAATCTGACCATGATGATGAAGTAGGGGGGTCTGTCGTGGGATTTTTGACAGAATGGCTGACAAATATTATTTTATTTATCTTGCTTGCAACGATTATCGATATGCTCTTGCCGAATTCGAGCATGAAAAAATACGCAAAAATGGTGATCAGTCTACTCTTGATTGTCGTGATCTTAAACCCAATCTTTAAATTGTTCCGCACAGATCCAGATATTATTTTTGAAAAATTGACCAAAAATGGACAAGTTCATCCTGAAAAAATAAAAAGTCAGCTAAATTCAGAAAAAAAAGAAATACAAGCTTCACAACAAGCATATATTTTAGAACAGATGGCAGACCAATTAAAAAACAATGCAGAGGAGCTGTTCAATCATGACAAATATGTGATAGAACGAGTTAAACTCTCAGCCGCTGGCGAGCTCAAGTCAGAGAAGGATGTTTTTGGACAAATAGAAGTCGCTGTTTTTATGGATTCCGCTTCCCAAAAAACTGTCCAAGCTATTTCTCCTGTTGACATTGATACAGGGGAAAGTTACCAATCCAAACACGAACAAAACGAAAAAGAGATTGAAAATATAAAGCATCGGCTTGCAGACATTTGGGAAATAAGCCCCGATAAGATTACTGTTCATTTAGAAGGGGGGGAACAAAGCGGCAATGAACAAAAGAACTTGGATCGACAAACTGATCGGTAACTTGCTCCCAAAAGAGGGAAAAACGAAACTGACAAAATATCACTACTTTTTACTTCTATTTGTTCTAGGTGTTTCCTTCATGCTCTTAAGCCAAATCTTATCTTCCGAGCCTTCTCAAGATCAAGCGGCTTTTCCTGCATCATCAAAAACGCAGACGCATAGCCCTAAAGCTGGCAGTGAAAAAGAAGTGTTTAAACCTTCAGGAACTGATAAACCAAAGGACTCTATTAAAGATTATGAACAAGAGTATGAGAATCAATTGAAAGAAATATTAGAAACGATCATCGGTGTTGAGGATGTCTCAATTGTTGTCAATGTTGATGCGACATCATTGAAAGTGTTTGAAAAAAATCGAAAATCACAAGAAACAACAACAGATGAAACGGATAAACAAGGTGGTAAACGAACCGTCTCAGAACACAATTCCGATGAAGAGATCGTCATCATCAAAAATGGTGAGACGGAAACCCCAGTTATTGTTCAGACGAAAAAACCTGATATTAGAGGTGTACTCGTTGTCGCTCAAGGAGTGGACAACGTTCAAATAAAAAAAACTATTATTGAAGCGGTGACAAGGGTACTTGATGTTCCGAGCCATCGTGTCGCTGTTGCCCCTAAAAAAATGAAGGAGGATTCATAAATGATGCTGAAAAAACAAACGGTTTGGCTACTTACAATGTTAAGTCTCGTTGTTGTGCTAAGTGTTTACTACATTATGTCCCCTGAAGGTGAAAATGTCGTCTCCATTGATAAAGAACAAGTCGCTTCAGAAAAAGAAAAGCCGATGGAGGAGCAACCTGTTAAAGAAAAAGATATAGAATCAAAAGACAAACCTGAAGGTAAACAAGATAAAGAAACTTCGGCTCACGAACAAAGTGATCAAAATGCTAATGTTGTGACAAAGGAATCTTCTGATAAAGATTTATTTACAACCTATCGGATGGAAATGGAAGATCAGCGCAGTAAAATGAGAGAAGAATTAAACGAAATTGTTAGAAGTGACAAAGCATCCGCAAAAGAAAAAAGTGAAGCTTATGATAAAATGACGGAGCTAAGCGATGCGGAAGGTACTGAAAAAACATTGGAAACCCTTATTAAAACAAAAGGATATGAAGATGCTTTGGTTAATGCCGATGGTGATAAAGTAAATATTACCGTCAAATCAAAGGATCATTCAAAATCAGCAGCTATTGATATCATCGATATCGTGAAAAAAGAAGTGAACAAACTAAATGATGTTGCGATCACATTTGAACCTGCAAAATAAAAAGATTTCCCCGCCATGATAAGGCGGGATTTTTTTTATGAAATGAAGGACGAGAGAGAGAGCTGTCATGTTGTAGTTGAATTCGCTCTCCTACTCCTGTAAGATGAATATAGTATGTACTTTTAGTACTAACTAATAATGAAAAATTTATTCATTAGGAGTGCGATAGCATGTTAAACATTGATGAAATTAGACAACTGATTAAATTAATTGATGAATCGTCAATAGATGAATTTACATATGAAAATGAAGGATCAAAAATAGAGCTTAAAAAGCGAAACAATCAGCCTGTTCAGATGGTTCAAGAAGCACCAGTTGTCTCAACACAAGCTTCTCCTGCACAAACTCAAGTACAGCAGCCTCCTGTTCAGGAGAAACCAGTTAACCAGGAAGCGGCAAGCGCTCATGAAAATCTTCATAAAATCACATCTCCGATGGTCGGAACATTTTATGCATCATCTTCACCTGATGCTGATCCATATGTAACGATAGGTTCAAAAATAAATGATTCTACGGTGGTCTGCATTGTGGAAGCGATGAAGCTGTTCAATGAAATTGAAGCTGAAGTGAAAGGCGAAATTGTTGAAGTTCTAGTGGAAAACGGTCAGCTTGTAGAATATGGACAACCTTTATTTTTAGTAAAAGCAGAGTAAGGAGTATTAAGATGATAAAAAAGCTATTAATTGCGAACAGAGGAGAAATCGCCGTTAGAATCATCAGATCTTGTAAAGAGCTAGGCATTGATACGGTAGCGGTCTACTCAGAAGCAGATAAAGACGCACTTCATGTTCAGATGGCGGATGAAGCATTTTGCATCGGTCCGAAGTTCTCAAAAGACAGCTACTTAAATATCACCAATATTGTAAGTGTTGCTAAGATGACTGGGACAGACGCGATTCACCCTGGTTATGGTTTTTTAGCTGAAAACGCCGATTTTGCTGAGCTTTGCGAACAAGTAAATGTAACTTTCGTCGGTCCGACAGCAGAAGCAATCTCAAAAATGGGAACGAAAGATGTTGCAAGAGAAACGATGAAAGCGGCCGGTGTCCCGATTGTACCAGGGTCTAAAGGGATTATCGAAGAAATCGAAGATGCGGTTTCATTGGCACGTGATATTGGGTATCCTGTCATTATAAAGGCAACAGCAGGCGGTGGTGGAAAAGGCATCCGTATCGCCCGTACGGAAGAAGAATTGATCAACGGCATTAAGATCACACAACAGGAGGCCGCCACAGCATTTGGAAATCCAGGTGTGTATATTGAAAAGTATATAGAAGATTTCAGACATGTTGAAATTCAAGTGCTTGCTGACACACATGGAAACACAATTCATCTTGGTGAGCGGGATTGTTCAATTCAAAGGAGGCTACAAAAGTTACTTGAAGAAACCCCTTCACCTGCTTTAGATGAGAAGATTAGAGAACAGATGGGACAAGCAGCTGTTAAAGCGGCAGAAGCCGTTCAATATACAGGTGCAGGAACGGTCGAATTTATTTATGACTACCGTGAGCAAAAATTTTATTTTATGGAAATGAATACTCGGATTCAGGTTGAACATCCAGTTACTGAGATGGTGACTGGTGTAGACTTAATCAAAGAGCAAATCAAAGTTGCTTCAGGGGAAAGATTAAGTCTTTTCCAAAATGATGTGACATTTACTGGATGGGCAATGGAATGTCGGATTAATGCGGAAAATCCTGAGAAAAACTTCATGCCTTCGGCAGGGAAAATCGAGATGTACCTTCCCCCAGGTGGCCTAGGTGTTAGAATCGATTCAGCGGTTTATCCAGGTTACACGATCCCACCTTACTATGACAGCATGATTGCCAAAGTGATCACATATGGAAAGACTAGGGATGAAGCAATTTCAAGAATGAAGCGGGCTTTAAGCGAGTTTGTAATTGAGGGAATTCACACAACAATCCCTTTCCATCTAAAATTATTGGAGCATGAAACATTTGTAAGCGGAGAATTTAATACAAAGTTTTTAGAAATATTTGATGTGATGGGGTCGTAATTTTTACGGAGGTGAGTGAATTGAAAAATGACAATAGTTTATTGGAAATGAACCAGGAAGAAAATCATTTAGGTAAAGTGGAAATTGCACCTGAAGTGATTGAGGTCATTTCTGGAATTGCTGCATCTGAAGTCGAGGGAATTGCCGAAATGAGAGGTAATTTTGCAACTGGTGTTGTAGAACGGTTTGGAAAGAAAAACCATGGTAAAGGTGTTAAAGTTGACTTGTCTGAAGAGGGAATTACAATTGATGTATATTGCGTGGTATCATTTGGTGTTTCAATCCCGAAAATTGCTAAAACGGTTCAAGATAATATTCGTCAGACGCTCCTTAACATGACTTCTCTTTCTATTAATGAAATTAATGTTCATATCGTAGGCATTCAATTTGATCATAAGACACAAGAAGTAGAAATTGATCAAGAGATCTAGTACGACGACTAATTAGCAGAAGAACCAAGGGGAATGTCGGCCCTTTGGTTTTTTCATGTTCGATTGATCATTTAGATCAAAACACGAATATTTTTTACTGTTTTATCTGTATTATTCGGTTGTATTCACATGCGGAAAGCATAAAAATATGATATGATCTCTTTGTGCCTGAAGCAGCAAAGAGGATTAAAGGAGAAATAAAAAGAATGAAAAGAAGAGCAGCAAGAGAAAAGGCTTTACAATCCCTATTCCAGATTGATGTCAGTCATATAGAACCAAAGGAAGCAATGGAACATGCCTTAGGTAACCAAGAAAGTGATGCATTTTTCGAACAGCTTGTTTATGGAGTTTTAGATCATCAAGAAAAAATTGACGAAATGATTTCACGTCATCTTATCAATTGGAAACTGGACAGGTTGGCCAATGTAGATCGTGTCATTTTACGGATTGCAGCTTTTGAAATGATGTTCTTAAATGAAATACCAGTCAATGTCTCGATGAATGAAGCGATTGAACTTGCAAAGCAATTTGGAGATGACAAATCGGCGAAGTTTATAAACGGTATGCTTTCTAACATTAAATCTGACTTAGAATAATTTAGGAGGAGAGCAAATGACAGCAACCATCATCGATGGAAAAGAAACAGCAAAACAAAAACGTGGGCAGTTGGCCAAGGAAGTTGAAGAACTAAAAAAACAAGGAGTAACTCCGGGATTAGCCGTTATTTTAATTGGTGATAATCCTGCTTCTCTTTCATATGTCCGTGGGAAGAAGAAGGTAGCTGAGGATATGGGAATGCGTTTTCAGTTAGACCATTTTGACGAACATTTCACCGAAGAAGAGCTTCTAGCAGTGATTGACCAATACAACCAGAATGACGACTTTCACGGGATTCTTGTCCAGCTGCCTCTCCCAGATCATATTTCTGAACAAGCGGTGATTGAAAGAATCTCACCTGATAAAGATGTTGACGGTTTTCATCCACTAAATATCGGGAAAATGTTGCTTGGTGAAGAGACATTCCTACCTTGCACACCTGCAGGTATTATTGAATTGTTACATGAAACTAATATTGGTTTATCAGGAAAAGAAGTTGTTGTCGTTGGTAGAAGTCATATTGTTGGTAAACCAGTTGGTATGCTACTTCTGAATGAAAATGCGACCGTTACATATTGTCACTCAAGAACAGCTGATCTCACAGCTCATACGAAAAAAGCTGATATTCTCATTGTTGCAGTTGGTAAAGCGCATTTTATTCAAGCCGATCAAATAAAAGAAGGGGCAGTTGTGATCGATGTCGGTGTCAACCGGCTTGAAAACGGTAAGCTTGTTGGAGATGTGGCGTTTGAAGAGGTGAAAGAAAAAGCTTCTTATATTACACCAGTCCCAGGTGGGGTCGGTCCGATGACGATTACGATGCTCGCCCATAATACGGTTAAATCTGCAAAACGATTGATTTAACGACTAAGACGTTCATTCGTGAGTAACTGACGAATGAACGTTCAGTCTGTTTGGCGAGAAAGGAGACTGTACCATGAGCGAAGTTTCATTTGTCACGGTGACAGCTTTGACAAAGTATATTAAACGAAAATTTGATGTAGACCCCCATCTTGATGACATTTGGATTAAAGGAGAACTATCAAATGTTAAAATACATAGCAGGGGGCATATTTATTTTACACTAAAAGATGACAACGCTCGCATTCAGGCGATTATGTTTGCTAGACAGAATCAAAATCTTGGCTTCACACCGGAAGATGGAATGAAGGTTTTGGTTAGAGGTGGGATTTCGGTATATGAACCGAGTGGTCATTATCAACTCTATGCAAAAGAAATGCAACCTGATGGAATTGGTGCGTTGTATTTGGCATATGAGGAACTAAAGAGAAAGCTTTCAAAAGAAGGATTATTTGATGAACAATATAAAAAACCCATTCCTGCTTTTCCATCTATCATTGGTGTAGTGACTTCACCTACAGGAGCGGCTGTACGGGATGTCATTACTACCATTAACAGAAGATACCCTCTCGTAAAAGTCATTGTCCTCTCAACCCTTGTCCAAGGAGACAACGCAAGTCGGTCGATCGTCAAAAGTATTGAGGAGGCCAATCGCAACCAGTTGTGTGATCTATTAATTATCGGACGTGGCGGAGGATCGATTGAAGAACTGTGGGCATTTAATGAAGAGATTGTTGCCAGAGCTATCTTTTCTTCTGATATTCCGATTATTTCTGCTGTCGGTCATGAGACAGACTTTACAATCAGTGATCTAACTGCTGATTTACGAGCGGCTACTCCGACAGGAGCCGCTGAACTGGCAGTACCCAATATCCTTGACCTGATGGAGCGATTAAAAGCATTTGAAGCCAGAATGACGAATATAATGCAACAAATTTTTAAAAAACAACAGGAGCGTCTCAACACCCTCCAAAGCTCTTACGCTTTTCGGTATCCAAAAAGGCTTTATGCTCAAAAAGAACAAGAATTTGATATTGCATTTGGTCATTTTCAAAGACAGTTAGCATTGACTTTAGACCGAAAAAATCAGAAACTGAATGAACAAACATATAAACTTGAGATGCTTCATCCCCAAGAACAGCTAAGACAGGCGCGAAAACGCCATTATGAGCAAACAAACCGGCTGAAACGAAATATGAATGTCGAGCTTAAGCAAATTCATTCACAGTTTCAAACGATTCTTGGGAAGTTAAATGCATTAAGCCCGCTTGAAGTCATGAATAGAGGGTATAGTTTGACATATAAAGAGAACGAACTGATTAAAAGTATTGAACAGGTTCAAGAAAATGATGATATCTTGGTTAAATTAAAGGATGGCACATTAACCTGTAGTGTGCGACAAAAGAGAGGCGAGAACAATGGCTGAACAAAATAAAGATCAAAACGAAATGACATTTGAAGTGGCGATGAAAGGTCTTGAAGAGATTGTATCAAAACTTGAAGAAGGGGATGTGCCTTTGGAAAAAGCCATCGATTATTTCCAGAAAGGCATGGTTTTATCAAAAATGTGCCATGAAAAACTTCAAAATGTAGAGAAACAAATGGACTACATTTTGCGAGAAAATGGTGAGTTAGCTCCTTTTAGTGTTCGGGAGGAGGACAAAGGTGAACAGTAAGCTAGCCGAATTTTTAAAAACGAGAAAAGCCGTCATTGAACAGCGCCTTTTCTCATATATTCAAGAGTTGCAAGCACCTTCAAGCCTTAAACAATCTATGCTTTACTCATTGCAAGCGGGAGGAAAAAGGCTGAGACCGATTTTAGTGCTTGCGCTTCTGCATGCTTATCGCAAAAAAGAAGCAGATGGTATTCCGGTCGGATGTGCTGTTGAGATGATCCACACCTATTCTTTGATCCATGATGATCTTCCTTGTATGGATGATGATGATCTAAGAAGAGGTAAACCGACAAATCATAAAATCTTTGGTGAAGCAACAGCTGTACTTGCAGGGGATGCGCTCTTGACGGAAAGCTTTAAGATGATCACGACATCCGTTTCGACTGAAGTATCAGCTGAAAAACGTCTCAAACTAGTCAATGAACTGATTTCTGCAGCAGGTGCAGAAGGTATGGTAGGTGGACAAATTTTAGATATGGAAGCTGAATCAAGACAGATTTCATTAGAAGAATTGCAATCTGTTCATGAAGGGAAAACAGCCAAGTTGCTTAGCTTTAGTGTGATAGCAGGAGCTATATTGGCAGATGCGCCTTCAAAAGAAATAGAAAAACTTAGAGAATTCAGCTACCATATTGGGGTCGCTTTCCAAATCAGAGATGATATTTTAGATCTTGAAGGCTCAGAAGCGAAAATTGGTAAGCGGACTGGTTCTGATATGACAAATGGAAAATCAACCTATCCGTCTCTTCTGTCTTTGGATGGGGCTAAACAAAAGCTCATTGAACATATTCAAAAAGCCAAACAAATCATTTCACAACTTTCTTTAGAAAAAGAACTGCTTTGTGAGTTTTGTGATATGATTGCAGATAGAGACCATTAAACGCGCGCTTCGCATTTGAATAAAAAGCTGATTATGATAAAATATAGACAGTTAAATCTTGAATCAACGCGCCGTTATCACGAAGTGTTAGCGGCGGTTTTTTCAGATTTTATATTTGAGCTCATTCATCTAAAAACAACTTAAGCAAGGCGCATACTTGCAGAAATTATGCTGAAAGTGAGTTGATCCGATTGGATCTATTATCTATAAAAGACCCAACCTTTTTAAAAAATCTTTCAAATCAAGAACTGAGAAGCTTGAGTGATGAGATTCGCCATTTTCTAGTTGAAACGCTTTCAAAATCAGGAGGGCATATTGGTCCTAACCTCGGTGTGGTTGAGCTTACAATTGCACTGCATAAAGAATTTAATAGTCCGAAGGATAAACTTTTGTGGGATGTCGGTCATCAATCATATGTACACAAGCTCTTGACAGGACGTGGCAAAGATTTTGCGACACTCCGTCAGCATAAGGGGTTGTGTGGCTTTCCTAAGCGGAATGAAAGCGAACACGATATTTGGGAAACGGGGCATAGCTCGACTTCACTTTCCGGAGCAATGGGAATGGCAGTTGCAAGAGATTTAAAAGGGACAAACGAGTATATTATTCCAATCATTGGTGATGGTGCGCTTACTGGCGGTATGGCGCTAGAAGCATTAAATCACATCGGCCATGAACAAAAAGATATGATCGTCATTTTAAATGACAATGAAATGAGTATTGCTCCAAATGTTGGTGCGATTCATACCATGCTTGGAAGATTGCGTACAGCCGGAAAATACCAATGGGTGAAAGACGAACTCGAATATCTTTTTAAACGAATTCCAGCTGTAGGTGGTAAACTTGCAGCCACAGCAGAACGTATTAAAGACAGTTTGAAATATCTTTTAGTATCAGGTATGTTCTTTGAAGAACTCGGCTTCACATATTTAGGGCCTGTAGACGGTCATTCCTATGAAGAGTTGTTTGAAAATATGCAGTACGCCAAAAAAACGAAAGGCCCTGTTCTTCTTCATGTCATTACGAAAAAAGGAAAGGGCTATAAGCCTGCGGAATCCGATAAAATTGGAACATGGCATGGCACAGGTCCTTATAAGATCGATACAGGAGATTTCGTGAAACCAACGGCAGCTGCTCCTTCTTGGAGTGCACTTGTGAGTGAAACCGTTCGTCGACTGGCTCGTGAAGATAAACGCATCGTGGCGATTACCCCAGCCATGCCTGTCGGTTCAAAACTTGAAGGGTTTGCGAGAGAATTTCCGGATCGAATGATTGATGTCGGGATTGCAGAACAGCATGCTGCGACGATGGCGGCTGGTCTTGCAACACAAAATATGAAACCGTTTCTCGCCATTTATTCAACATTTTTGCAACGGGCATACGATCAAGTTGTTCATGATATTTGCCGGCAAAATTTAAACGTTTTTATCGGGATTGATCGAGCCGGTCTTGTCGGAGCTGATGGTGAAACACACCAAGGTGTATTTGATATTGCTTTTTTGCGCCATATCCCGAATTTGGTATTCATGATGCCTAAAGATGAAAATGAAGGTCAACACATGGTCAATACGGCAATACAATATGACGATGGTCCAATCGCCATGCGGTTTCCGCGTGGAAACGGACTAGGTGTTAGGTTGGATAAAGATTTAAAAACCATTCCAATTGGAACATGGGAGGTTTTGAAATCTGGTACAGATGCAGTCATCTTGACGTTTGGCACAACCATTCCAATGGCGCTTAGTGCGGCTGAAGAACTTCAAAAAGAAGGACGCTCTGTCAGGGTAGTAAATGCGCGTTTTATCAAGCCATTTGATGAAAAGATGTTGCAAAGTATCCTAAACGAAGGTCTGCCGATTTTAACGATTGAAGAGGCTGTACTACAAGGGGGCTTTGGCAGCGCAATCCTTGAGTTTGCTCATGATCATCAGTCCTATAGCCCAATGATTGACCGGATGGGAATCCCTGATCGATTTATTGAACACGGCAGTGTTACATGTCTTCTTGAAGAAATCGGTCTAACAAAAGAGAATGTAATCAAACGCATAAGAATGTTAACACCAGTAAAGACTCATAAAGGAATTGGATCATGACAGTGAAAAAAGAACGGCTCGATGTATTACTAGTAGAAAGAGGATTAATTGAGACAAGAGAAAAAGCAAAAAGAGCCATTATGGCTGGCATTGTTTATACAAATGAAAACCGGTTAGACAAGCCAGGAGAGAAGGTCGACCGCTCCATCCCGCTAACCATTAAAGGAAACCAATTAAAATATGTCAGTAGGGGCGGATTAAAACTTGAAAAAGCATTAAAGGAGTTTCAACTTTCACTTCAAGGAAAATTGATGATTGATATTGGTTCCTCAACCGGTGGTTTTACAGACTGTGCTCTGCAAAATGGGGCTGTCCGCTCTTATGCGGTTGATGTAGGCTATAATCAGCTTGCCTGGAAGTTGCGCCAAGATGAACGCGTTATCGTCATGGAGCGCACTAATTTTCGCTATTGCACCCCCGCTGATTTCACAGAGGGAATGCCAGAGTTTGCAACGATTGATGTATCATTTATTTCCTTAAAAATGATTTTGCCTGTGCTGAAAAAGCTCCTAGTACCAGAAAGTGATTGCGTTGCACTCGTAAAACCTCAATTTGAAGCTGGACGTGAGTCGGTCGGAAAAAAAGGAATTGTTCGCGATCCTATCGTTCATCGTCATGTTTTGAACGATATTAACCAATTTGCCGCAAATCAAGGATATCATTGTCAAGATGCATCGTTTTCTCCGATTACAGGTGGTGATGGAAATATCGAATTTCTGCTTCATTTAAGATGGAGTGGAGAAGACCAGCCTGGCACACCGATAAGAGAGGATAAGATCAATCAAATTGTTGAAGAAGCCCATAGGACATTAAAAGCAAAGAAATCGGATGAAAAGGAATGATAGCCGGCTATTATTCCTTTTTTACTATATGCGTGTACTTTTTTGTCAAAATCATATAACATAATTGTATAAACATACACGAAATCTGTATAGACAGAGGTGCAAAATGAACAAAGGACAAAGGCATATAAAAATTAGGGAAATCATAACTGCTTATGAAATCGAGACCCAGGACGAACTTGTCGATATTTTAAAAAAAGCCGGCTATAATGTAACGCAAGCTACAGTTTCCCGTGATATTAAGGAGCTTCATTTAGTAAAAGTTCCGACAAACAGTGGCTCATACAAATATAGTCTTCCTGCAGATCAGCGATTTAACCCGCTCTCCAAACTGAAAAGAGCATTAATGGATGCATTTGTAAAAATTGATTCAGCCAGCCATATGATCATCTTAAAAACAATGCCAGGAAATGCTATGGCAATCGGAGCGTTGATGGACAATTTAGATTGGAAAGAGATCATAGGTACCATCTGTGGCGATGATACCATTTTAATTATTTGCCAGAAGCAAGAAGATACAGCGTTAGTGCAAAAGAAAATTTTGGATCTCTTATAATGTTTAGAAAAAGAGGTGTTTTATTGCTTGTTAGCTGAATTATCGATAAAGAACTTTGCCATTATTGAAAAACTCGCCGTTTCTTTTGAAAAAGGACTGACTGTATTAACAGGAGAAACCGGTGCTGGAAAATCAATTATCATTGATGCGATCTCTTTGCTTATTGGAGGAAGGGGATCTTCTGAATATGTCAGATATGGTGAAAAAAGAGCTGAATTAGAGGGGCTTTTTTTGCTTGATGGTGATCATCCCGTCTTGGAGCTATGTTCAGAACAAGGAATCGAAGCTTCAGATGATATGATCATTTTGAGAAGAGATATCAATGCAAATGGCAAAAGCATTTGCCGTGTTAATGGAAAACTTGTCACAATCGCTACATTAAGAGAAATTGGAAGGCTTTTATTGGATATTCACGGTCAGCATGATCATCAGCTTTTAATGACAGAAGACCATCATCTTGAGCTCTTAGACCGGTATGCTGGTGAAGAAGTTGATAAAGCCTTGAATGCCTATCAAGAAGTATATGATCGTTATTTGAACGTGTTAAAGAAGGTTCATCAGCTCTCTGAAAGTGAACAAGACATGGCTCATCGTCTTGATTTGATTCAATTCCAGCTTGGTGAAATTGAATCAGCAAACCTAGAGCCAAAAGAGGACGAGCGTTTAGAGGAAGAACGACAACAAATTTCGAATTTTGAAAACATTTTTGAAGCCTTGCAAAATGCTTATCATGCACTTCGTAATGAGCAGGCAGGACTGGATTGGGTAGGTATGGCGGCAAGTGAATTGGAAAGCGTTTCCGATATTCATGAAGAACTAAAAAAGATATCTGAGTCTGTCACCAATGCGTACTATATGTTAGAGGACTCTACCTTTCAAATTCGAAACAAGCTAGATGAATTGGAGTATGATCCCGAGCGGCTTAACATGATTGAAATGCGTTTGGATGAAATCAAGCATCTGAAGCGTAAGTACGGTGCCACTGTCGAAGACATTTTCACTTATTCCTCTAAAATAGAGGAAGAAATTGAACGGATTCAAAATCGGGATAGCCATTTGGAAAAGTTGAAGATCGAGTTGGATTCGGTGGTAAAAGATCTTTGTATAGAGGCAAAAAATGTCTCGAAAATCCGTAAATCTTGGGCTGAAAAACTTTCTTATCATGTTCAACAAGAATTAAAAGAACTTTATATGGAAAAGACGAAATTTGATACTAGCTTTCACATAAAAACAACGGACTCTCGAGAACGAGAAAGTGTACCCGTTATCAACGGTACACCTGTTCAGCTCACAAAAAAAGGGATAGATGTTGTTCGTTTTCTCATTTCAACAAATCCTGGGGAACCGCTTAAATCTTTGGCAAAAGTAGCTTCAGGTGGCGAATTGTCAAGAATTATGTTAGCAATCAAAAGTATTTTCTCCACACAACAAGATGTTACATCAATCATTTTTGATGAAGTTGACACAGGAGTCAGCGGAAGAGTTGCACAAGCCATTGCGGAAAAGATTCACCGCGTCTCAACAGGTTCTCAAGTTTTATGTATTACCCATCTGCCACAAGTAGCTGCAATGGCTGATACCCATCTTTTGATAACAAAGCAATCTAAAAGTGGCAGAACGATGACAAGTATTACTTCTTTGTCAAAACAGGAAAAAATTTCAGAAATCGGTCGGATGATTGCCGGTGTAGAAGTCACAGACTTGACAAAACGCCATGCAAAAGAACTTTTAAATCAGGCCAATCTTGTTAAAAATAGTGGGTGAGCTGTTTATTTGAACAGCTCGCTTTTTATATTCTTTATCTTTTTATCCAATGTTTTTCTCTCGATCAAAGTTATAAATCACTCTCTGAAAGGCAAAAGTAAAGATGTAGCGAGTCATTATGGTGTGGGTTAGGTGCGAGGAGAGTGAAAAGGTGGATGTTGGAAAAATCAGAAAAGCAGTAGGTTTAATTCTCCTTGTTTCTTTAATAAGTGTGGGGTTTTACAAACCTGTTAAAGAATACATTGTAATACCAAAGCATATGAACATTTTTGAAACCGACTCACGGGTCATTGACACCAGTTTATCTGTAAAGACCCAAAAAGAAAAGAATGCATCATCAGAAGCGTTTACATTAAAAAAGAATCACCATGATATGAAACTAAACGGGAAGAAGACAGGGTCAGGAGAATTGGTTTATGATGTTGCAGGATTTCCAGTTAAAAAAACAAAAGTAAACGTTCTCTCTGATTTAAAAGTGATACCAGGTGGGGAGTCAATTGGTGTAAAGTTGCATTCTGTAGGGGTTTTAGTTGTAGGTTTTCATCAAATTAATACGAAAGACGGAAAAAAATCACCTGGTGAAGAAGCCGGAATTATGACAGGTGATATCATTACAAAAATAAACGAGAAGAAAATTGAAAAAATGAATGATATCACCCCGTTTATTCAAAAAGCAGGGAAAACAGGAGAAACGCTTCAGCTTTCCGTCAAAAGAGATCGTCAAAAAATCGAAACAAAACTGACACCAAAAAAGGACCAAACCGAAAACAAATATCGAATTGGATTGTATATTAGAGACTCTGCTGCAGGAATCGGTACGATGACCTTTTTTGAACCCACCTCTAAAAAATATGGGGCACTAGGGCATGTCATTTCAGATATGGATACAAAAAAACCGATTGAAGTGGAGAATGGGGAAATTGTAAAATCCACTGTTACCTCAATTGAAAAAGGAACAGGTGGAAACCCGGGCGAGAAATTGGCTCGTTTTGCATCTGAAAGAAAAGTAATTGGTGACATTAACAGAAACAGTCCATTTGGAATATTTGGAACACTTCATCACCCCATTAAAAACCACATTGAAGATAAAGCTCTTCCAATTGCGTTTTCAAATGAAGTAAAAGAAGGACCCGCACAGATTTTAACCGTTATCGAAAATGATAAGGTCGAAAAATTTGATATCCAAATTGTCAGCACAACTCCTCAGAAATTTCCGGCTACAAAAGGAATGGTGCTGAAAATCACCGATTCCAGGTTGCTAAACAAAACAGGGGGAATTGTTCAAGGAATGAGCGGCAGTCCCATTATTCAAAATGGAAAAGTCATCGGTGCGGTTACACATGTGTTTGTTAATGACCCAACAAGTGGGTACGGTGTTCATATTGAATGGATGTTATCTGAAGCCGGTATTGATATTTACAAAAATAATAAAGCAAGCTAAACTGCCAGGATTCTCTGGCAGTTTTCTCCTTTAATTTTTGAACAAACTCATGTAAAATGAAAGTAGAAAAAGATTTTTCGACAAACTCATGATTTGATGATTGTCAAGCTTCGTAATTGGTCGAAAAAACGAGAAAAACAGTGAAAACAAAAAGAAAACCATGATAAACGACTAATAATTGAAAAAATCATTTTTAAAAAGAGGGAATAAACTGACGTTGTCGAATTAAACATATTAGAAAAAGATTGATGAAATTTATCAACATCACATTGGGGAGGAAGAAACGTGGAGAAAATTAAAGTATGTATTGCTGATGATAACAGGGAGCTTGTCGGCCTTTTAAGTGAATATATAGAGGGCCAAATTGACATGGAAGTCCTCGGCGTGGCATATAATGGTCAGGAATGTCTCTCATTGTTTAAGAATAAGGAGCCTGATGTCCTTGTACTTGATATTATCATGCCTCATCTTGATGGATTGGCTGTGCTAGAGCGGTTGAGAAAATCGCAGTTGAAAAAACAACCGAACGTGATCATGTTAACAGCATTCGGACAGGAAGATGTCACGAAAAAAGCCGTAGAATTAGGCGCTTCTTACTTTATTCTTAAACCTTTCGATATGGAAAACTTAGTCGGTCATATCCGTCAAGTAAGCGGAAATGGTTCACATACGGTTCACCGAGCACCATCTGCTCAAAATAGCATTTTGCGTCCGCAACAAGAACCACCAAAGAAAAACTTAGATGCTAGCATCACAAGCATTATTCACGAAATCGGTGTACCTGCACATATTAAGGGATATTTATACTTAAGAGAAGCCATTTCCATGGTGTATAACGATATTGAACTACTCGGCAGCATCACAAAAGTTCTTTATCCTGACATCGCCAAAAAATTTAATACAACAGCTAGCCGCGTCGAACGGGCAATCCGCCATGCCATAGAAGTCGCATGGAGCAGAGGAAATATCGATTCGATCTCCTCGCTATTCGGCTACACTGTCAGCATGACAAAAGCAAAACCGACGAATTCCGAATTCATCGCGATGGTCGCAGATAAGCTTCGCTTAGAGCATAAGGCTTCTTGAGAGGAGCAGTGATGTGGGTTTGGCGGTGACTTAAGGGTTGAATAGCAAACTGTTTCTAACGAATAGAGTTTATCGTCATTCCGATAAATTGATCGCTAGTTCTACGCGCGATTAGTGTTAAAAACGAAATAGCGGAAGGTTTCTCACCTCGTCTTTTTAGGCGGGGTTATTTTTTCATTTATACTCCTCGATCACACCTTGCAGTAGAAATAGTTTTTGTAAACTCCTACGTATTAAGATTTCAAGCATTTGTTCTAAAACATTGCTCTTCGCGCGGATTTTTTAAAAAGATAATCGCGATAGGGTTTAGCAAGACAAGTGGTTTCATTGGCTTGCACAGAGGGGAGCTTGCGAACGAATGTAAAACCTTTAAAACATACCGTCTCATTCTAACGAACATCCGACCATCTAGGACTATTCCTGAATCTATCATCACCTCTCTGTCTATATAGAGAGTCGCGAATGACTGTGAATCAACTGGCATTCAAGTAATACAATTTTGTTTTTCTTTTTGCGCTTGACAATCCTTTTTTTACAATTGAAATTGTGTTAGTTTTATCGCACTCGGAACCATTTGGTCTTTGATGCGTATAGTCTACTAGATTAATATCGATCATTTTTTTTCTGGTACACCAGAAGGCACAAGAGTATTTCAGTAAGTGGATCATTTAACAGGACGAATTAAGTTTTAAGGAGGTATTAAATATGTCTACAGGTCTTATTTCTATAGTCGCTATATTATCTATCGTTATATGGAGTGCGGTGTCCCGAGAACTTGTAAAATCTTCAAAAAAGAATGATAAAGAGAACAATGGACGAAAAATTATAACTTTAATGACTGCAGGTACCCTATTAACACTACTACTGACCATCTCGCTTTTTCAACATATCCCGTTTTAAAAAATGACTGTTTTCTTATAGATTGTTGCTTTCTTGACCATAATGTATAAAGGCATATAGTAGGGTTTAAGGAGGCATTCAAGTATGTGGAAAGATGAATATGAAGAGTTCAGCGAATTAACGAAATCAGAGCATTGCTCTGAAACAAGATTTATTTCCTGAAGCGCCAGATAAAATCACAAATTTCTACTGCTTTTTATTGGAGACATAAAATCTTAACGCATTGGGAAGTCTTGAGTTTAATCAATTACAAGGTATCGATGAAAGTGGCGAAACCTTCTTTCGTGAATCATTAAAAGGTCGTAGAGAAGTCACTCACAGAAAAGCCAAGAAACGTGGGGAAAAGGACAAGAAAAGAGGTATTTCTATCTTAAATTGCTGTTTAGTAGCACAAGATAGGAACGGGAACAAGGCGTGTTAAAGCCGAAGAAATTGACAATGTGATAGGTGAATGTAAATGTATTTACCCGTCTACTTTGTTATGTACAGATACAGCAACGAACGATAAAAAGTTTGCCAAGATAAAAGGATTCCCACAAAACGGTCAATGAACAACAAAAACAGCGTGTAAAGAAAGGAGTATAGCACATTCAGCACGTCAATAATTTTCATAATCATTTGAAAACTTAGATGAAAAGGTTTCAAGGAGTTGCAAAGAATTACCCTATTGATTTTGTTGACTTGAATTAGAGGAAGAATTTGCATTTGAAAAATGAGTGGAGCAAATGCTTATTTCAGCGTGTCAAAAATCAAATTACAGAACTGTTCAAATGTTGAGGAGTGCATAAAAAGACCTCGAAGATATGAGGTCTTTTTATCACTTTCTAATAGAACTACTGATGAAAAGCTTATCAACTGTGGTATCCAAAACAGAGGCTATGTCAAACGCTAATTGTAAAGTAGGGTCGTATTTATCATTTTCGATTGCATTTATTGTTTGTCTGGATAAGTATAGCCAATTCTTGCTGGGATAATTTAGCTGATTTTCTTAATTTTCTAATGTGATTTTTCATTTAATCACCATATTTTTTCCTGTAAATGAGTAATGTTACCAGATATATAATTGAAATCACCGTCAGAAACATTATCGGCGAAATACTATAGCTATTATAAGAAGTATGCCCCTGAATCGTTAAATAAATAGACTGCGCAACTTCTAACATCAGCGTACCGAAAACTACCATAAATACATATGATTGAGCTTTCTTGTTGATAAACTTCCTTCTTTCATCACCTTTTTGAGAAAATGTTGCAATAAAAATAGAAATTCCGCAAACTAACAATATGACTGAATACACAATTTTTACCCAATCCATTTTTCTGTGCCCTCCTTAATAAAATTGTAACTAAAAACAACGATCTTTTAAAACAGCCTAAAAAATAAGATAATGATATAAAAAACACCTACACCTAATTGGCGTAGCTGTTTTAATCGATTTTATTTTCATCATTCTCATCAAAACATACTGGATTAGTTCCAGAAGCTTTTGGTTGAAAGTGATGGACGACTAAAACCAGTTGTAATCTGAGAAAACGAAATGAATGAAAAAAAGACGTCGCGAATTAGCGGCGACTCATGGATAATATTTTTCCAACTAGGAATAAAAACGGAACTGCTTTCCGTCGTATCAGCGTCAAATATAATTTTCGTGACCAGTTTTCCTCGTTGTCTAGTGCAAGCTTTGCTGCTTTCACTACACTTGGATGCTCGACAATTTCTGAAATCAACGCTAATTTTTTACGTATATTCTTATCACAGCCTGGTTTGAATTCGTTTTGTATACAGCCGTTGACCGCGATATAGCATTTCCTTCGCGCCAGATCCACTGCGACCCTTTGATCATATAAATTCCATCGTTTTGCATATGTCTCCAACGTATTACTATTAATATATGAATCGAATAAATCTGGATTATATTTGCGCATGAGACTCGTTTCGTTAATCTGTCGGTAATGATAAAATGGCTTATTGATATAATAAGCGATTCTACAATGCGTGAACGCTTCCATATTAAATACCCAGTCCTCTCCTAGATACTTACCGTCTGGAAACTTGATATCATACGCTTCGAGCAGGCTTTTGCGATACATTTTCCATACGCCGCCGTAGAAGCCATTATATAAAAAATCTTTCAGTATCTTTGCTCTTATTTCGTCTTGATCAATCAGCTTATTCGCTGTTGTCGTATAACTTTGCGTGTGGTTTTTTGTTTCGTCTAAAAACTCCCATCGTATGTCTGTAAAGACGATATCTGCGTTGTGAACGAGCGCTGCTTCACACATTTCAGCGTAAGTTTCCGGATCAACCCAATCGTCTGAGTCGAGAAATGCTACAAATTCCCCTTTCGCCTGCTTAATCGCGTTATTACGCGCGGTTCCCGGCCCTTGATTTGATTGATATATCGGTACAATCCGACTATCGGCGGCCGTGAAATCTTTTATGATATTGTGGGTGGAGTCAGTTGAGCCATCATCAACTATTAACACTTCGATACTGTTAAGTGTTTGCTTCACCACACTATTTAAACAGTCGCACAAATACTTTTCTCCGTTATACACTGGTATAATAATACTGACTATCGGCTTCATTTGGTCAACAGCTCCTATTCAATTCGGCATTCTGTAACTTGTCTAGATAGGATAATTATACCAACGGGCGGCGGGATTTCAACTAAAATAGCATGAATAAAATCGAACACTTCATCATTTGCGTTCGCTTGAGTGTCTGAGTATGTTTTGCCACTACATTTCAATGATTAAACAAAGGAAAAGAGGCTTGGTGCTAAGAGGTTTTTGAGAGATACTTTACGCATTAGATATCCTAGAACAGGAGCGGGCATTTATTTTGAAAATTTCGACTCAGATTTAGCTTCAGTCCATATGAAACTGTCATATCGCTGAAGTTCATGCATGCACAGGTACTTTTACGAAATGGAAATTTCCAAAAAAAAAAGAGTTGGTTTATCGAATTCACCTTCGCATCTCAGTTAATTTTAGAAGATAGACTAAGTATTGTACAAAAAAACAGGAAGGTTCTACACAGATCTATATATAGGCTTTTAGCAGATTAGCTAGAGGATATGAAAAAGACTTTTTACGAACCTTGATAAATCAATACCACAGAAAATTTAAACATTGTATGAACTCATTTGTTTTGGGTTGTTCATGGTAAAGAATAGGAATATCATGTAATTGTGTAGTGATAGACAGCTACACTCTGAAATTCATATCATTTCAGCTGAGTTGTCTGTTTTGACTGTGATTCACCATGTTGTTGCTTTATATGAGTGAAAGGTGGTGAGTGATGTCTATAACCGCTTAGTGAACGTAGAATGATTGTCCATTAGTTCCTTTGAGAAAGAGTCAACCCTAGCTTAGAACACTTTTCCAAAGCATATGTCGTTTAATATTTCAGGAAAGGGTGTTTTATCATGACAAAAAACGATTTATACTCTTCAGCCTTGGACATCGCTTTTTCCGATTCAGAATTTTTATCTGTACTTCAAAAAAAGATGCTGCATAAATATCTTTTTAAGGGGTATACGTTTTCTCAAGAAGAAAATCATCCAGATAAAGGAACAATTTATTTTGGGGTCGATTGCCCTCCAGAAATACGTTGTTTAATTAATCCGAGTTTTGAAGTAGTGATTGATTTCAGTTCCAAGCGTGTTGTAGAAATTCGCGGTGGGAATACATGATTTACATGAATGAACAGCTTGCTTGTCGATAAAGTCGTGTAAAACGGCCATCGACAAGCTTTTTTGATCTAATCTGAGCGTAAACCAGCCTGAATCAAACTAGTGTGTCAACCATTTAACTGACGTATTTTTGGGTATGTTTTCTTTTATTCAATAGTATTATGAAATGGAAAAGAGGAGGGATCATGATGAAAAAAATATTGATTTGTATATTGTTAACACTTTTATTATCGTTAAATGTGAATGTAAAGTACACGATGGCGAAAATGAAAAAAGATAAGACAAAAGTGAATTTTACAATGACTGAGAATCATACGCATTTTTTTATAAAAAACCACAACAATCCATATTATCCAACTTGGCTCTATTATCGTTTTACAATCTCAAATGTGAAAGGGTGCACAATTCATTTTCAATTACAGAGAATTACACTAACTGGAGACTATATAACGATAAGTCAGAAAAAGTATACTGGACATTCTTTTGATCTCAGTGTCGCTGACCAAGTACCGGGAACAAAACTAAGAAATCATTATTTACATATTACTAAAGTATCTGGCTGTGGAGATCTAGGAATTAAAGGTGTTTACGGTTCTCAATCTGAGGAACCAGATGGGTAATTTGAATTGTTCGGTAAACTATAAGCGAGTGACGTCGATAATCGAAAAAGATGAGAAAAACATTCCTCTTTTTACATCTATTGATTTTGGTAAAGGATTTTTCTTTGGAAATATTGCACTCTTGCATTCCTCCTGTATTGATCAGCACAAAAAAGTGTGTTTATGAAGACCTCCCATTTTAATGTCAGTCAATTATCATCACTATTGAAATTAACTCATGAGCTAGTAGCAAAATAGGAATACCTACAACAAAATAAAGGAAATTCTTTGGCATAACCATGTCATCATAATAAAGAAAAAGTGTTGCGAAAATAACAAGGCCAGATTTATTGACGAATACATCGACAAAGAAACTGGTGAAACGAAAATGATTAGTAAAAGCGGATATTAATGTTCCTGTTTATAATAAATGGTGGGATGCTTTGGATGACCATGTGATTCATCATTATGATGTACAAGTGATTGATTATGGAGATAAAACCTATAAATCAATTGAAGACCATCCTTGGGGAATGTTTTATTTGCATTATGATATGTCCTTTTACCAAGACTTCTTTAGAAAGTTTTTAACAATTGCTTTAGAGAATGCTTTAAGAGAGAAGGAGCTTTTGCTTGACGTCTAATACGACGTCTTTTTTTGTTTTCTAAAATGACGAACCTAACTGTGGAAAAAATAGCATAAGATCTTCATAATGAGGAGAGGCTAAATATTCTTCCCAGAGGTGAACGACATGACAAAAATTTTTGCACATAGAGGTGCTTCAGGAACTTTTCCTGAAAATACAATGATTGCTTTTAAACATGCTGCAGCAGTAGGAGCTGATGGTATTGAATTGGATGTGCAGATGACAAAGGATGGTCATCTTGTTGTGATCCATGATGAAAAACTTGATCGAACAACATCATTGAAGGGGTTCGTTAAGGACTATACATACGAAGAAATGCAAAGGGGAGACGCGAGTTTTCGCTTTTCTGAAAAGACCGGGTTTGTTACTGTACCAACCCTAGAAGAAGTATTTGCTTGGGCAGAAAAAGAAGATTTTCTCCTTAATGTAGAGTTGAAGAATAGCATTGTTCGCTATCATGGGATGGAAGAAAAAGTGCTGACGCTGATTTCTAAATATGGGCTTCAGGAACGGGTTATCCTTTCTTCCTTTAACCATGAAAGCCTTGTTCACTGTTTTCGGCTCAACTCTGATATCGAGTTAGCTGCATTATATATGGATGTTCTTTATCGGCCTGAGCAATATATTGAGACAATACCCGCTTCAGGGTTTCATCCTTATCTTCGCTCTATGTCAGAAGATACGATTAAAAATGCTCATCGAAAACAAAAAGCGGTTAGACCGTTTACGGTCAATCGTGAGGAAGATATGAAAAAGTTGATTGAAGCGGGGATCGATGGTTTTTTTACTGATTTTCCTGAGAAAGCACTGATGATGAAGAACTCATAAAAAAATGCCGCATGCTGCGGCGTTTTTTTATTGATCGTCCTCATTTTTTCGGAAGCGGGTGCTGACCAGATTTCGTTTCTTGTCCCTGTATAGGATAAAGCCCCCTAAAAGATAAAGCCCGACTCCGAAAAGGATCATCCCTGTAAGACCCTGAATCCATAAAATTTGAAAAGGATTGATTAGAATACCGAAAAAAGTATCTCGCATCAGTTTAATGCCGGCTGCTGCCAAAGCTCCCGGAATGAGCAAAATGAGCAGTGCGATTAGTCTCCCCATATATGAATCCCCTTACAAAACATTTACCTTTATTGTCTGTTTGAAAAAATACTTTGTCAAGAAAGGAAAACATGATAACATAATAGGTGTTGTGCAAATAATTGCAACTGGAATGTTATGGTGTGCAAATTTTTTCAGGGAATGGGGTAAATGAATGTTACAAAAAGTACTGATTATAGGTGCTGGAAAAGGGGGAACGGCTCTCTTAGATCTGCTGATGAAAACCAAAACGATGGATATTGAAGCGGTCATCGATAAAAACTCAAAAGCCCCGGGGTTGTCTATCGCTCAGCAAAACAATATAGAGACAGCGCTAGATTGGCTACCATACATGACGAAGCCGATCGATATTATCATTGAAACGACTGGTGATCCGGAAGTATTGAAACAAATCATCCGTAAAAAACAGAATAGAACGACTGTGGTCCCTGGTTCGCTTGCATATATTATGTCTCAATTGATGAATGAGAAGCAGCTGCTCATTCAAATTTTAAAAGAACAAACATATAAACATGACAGAATTTTTAATTCCATGAATGATGGCATGATCTTTATCAATATCAATGGAGAGATTATGTTGTTTAATAAAATGGCGGAAGTCATGACAGGTACAAAACAACATGAAGCGATTGGTCAGCATATTGAAAAGGTGATTCCCACCACAAAGCTTCCACGGATACTCAACACAAGAGAACCGGAATACCATCAAAAGCAATTTCTTCATCCGAATCGGCAGATTGTGACAACGAGGATTCCGATTATCGATAACGGCGGGACACTATTAGGGGCACTCAGTATTTTTAAAGATATCACTGATGCTGTTGAGCTGGCTGAAGAGGTGACAAATCTCAAAGAAGTCAGAACGATGCTTGAAGCGATTATTCAATCTTCTGATGAAGCAATATCAGTCGTTGACGAGAATGGAATCGGCATGATGATTAATCCGGCATATACGAAGATGACTGGTCTCTCAACAGATCAAGTCATTGGCAAACCGGCAAATACTGACATTTCTGAAGGCGAAAGTATGCATTTAAAAGTGCTAGAAACAAGGCGGCCTGTAAGAGGTGCGAGAATGAAAGTCGGCCCGAATAAAAAAGAAGTGATTGTCAATGTTGCGCCGGTTATTGTTGATGGCATTTTAAAAGGAAGTGTCGGTTTAATTCACGACGTTTCTGAAATTCAGTCGCTGACAAAGGAGTTGGATAGAGCGCGTCAAATTATCCGCACCCTTGAAGCGAAATATACATTTGCTGATATTATCGGCTCAAGCGAACAAATGCTCGTTGCATTAGAACAGGCGAAATTAGGGGCGAAAACCCCTGCGACGATTTTGTTAAGAGGTGAATCGGGGACAGGAAAAGAGTTGTTTGCTCATGCGATACATAACGAAAGTGACCGAAAGTATAATAAGTTTGTCAGAGTAAACTGCGCGGCTATTTCTGAATCCCTACTTGAATCAGAGTTGTTCGGTTATGAAGATGGTGCCTTTTCTGGAGCGAAACGTGGTGGAAAAAAGGGTCTTTTTGAAGAAGCGAATAACGGGAGTATCTTTTTGGATGAAATCGGCGAACTCTCACAAAATACGCAAGCGAAATTGCTTCGCGTTCTTCAAGAAAAAGAAATTGTCAGAGTAGGAGGCACAAAACCGATATCTGTTAATGTAAGAGTGATTGCGGCAACGAATGTCAACATTGAAAAAGCACTTGCTGAAGGCAGATTTCGCGAAGATTTGTATTATCGTATTAATCGTTATCCGATTTCGATTCCGCCACTTAGACAGAGGAAAGAGGATATTAATGCCTTAAGTCATCATTTACTCGCAAAGATCAATCAAGAGTATGGGCGGAATGTAAAAGGGTTGACAAAAAGAGCGATTAAATTATTGGCAATGCGCAAATGGCCGGGGAATGTCAGGGAGCTTGAGAATGTGCTTGAGCGAGCGATGATCTTTTTGAAGCCGCAACTTGAGTGGATCGATCTTGAACATCTACCTGAAATAGATCACCCGAAGAAAAAACTCAAGATTGACCCGCTTTTAACAGAAATCGAAAATGAAAAACTGTCTGATGCTGTTGAGCGATTTGAGGCTCACATGATTCAAGAGGCGCTTGAGAAACATCGATATAACAGAACGAAAACTGCAAAAGCCCTTGGTGTTAGCATTCGCAACCTCTATTATAAAATTGATAAATACAATCTTGCAAAAGATGGCATGCAATAAAATGCAGGACTTTATGCAAAATCATGCAGATTGGTCAACAGATTCTCAGTTTTTTCATCGGTTTATGAATGTGGCACAAAACTTGCGATGTAGTAAATGGGAGCGGATGTTTGCTGAGAAAGGTGGGTACTATGAAACTGACACAACTATTGCACAAAGCAACAGAATTGAAAAATAAAACGGTAGCTGTCGCACATGCAGAAGATGATGAAGTTCTACAGGCTGTCAAACTTGCAATCGAGCAACAATTTGCCCGTTTTTTATTAATCGGAAACAGAGAAAAAATCAGGGAAATCATGTTGGAGATCGATCTTCCCAAACGCCATGTGGACATCATTCATTCGGAGACAGTCGAAGAATCTGCAAATATTGCGGTTCAATCTGTGAGGAATGGTAATGCGGATGTTTTGATGAAAGGGAACCTTCCTACAGCTATCCTGTTGAAAGCTGTCTTGAATAAAGAATATGGTTTGCGTTCTCGTGGTGTTCTATCGCATATAGCGGCATTTGAAGTCAGCGGGTTTGATAGGTTAATCTATGTCACTGATGCCGCAATGAACATTAAACCAAAGCTAGAGGAACAGAAACAAATTTTAGAAAATGCTGTACGTGTTGCAAGAGCAGTCGGGGTTTCGATGCCGAAAGTTGCTTGTCTTGCAGCTGTTGAAACGGTAAACCCAGCTATGGAAGCGACTTTAAATGGAGCTGTTCTCACGCAAATGTACCACAGAGGACAAATTCGAAATTGTATTGTCGATGGTCCTTTGGCTCTAGATAATGCTGTTTCAGAGAGTGCCGCTCGTCATAAAAATATTAACGGCCTTGTAGCAGGTCAAGCTGATATTTTACTTGTTCCTTCAATTGAAGCCGGCAATTTTCTTTATAAATCCTTAATTCATTTTGCAAATGCAAAGGTAGGAGCTGTTCTAGTGGGAGCAAAAGTTCCAATCGCCTTGACGAGCAGGTCTGATTCCGCTGAGAATAAATTGTATTCAATTGCTCTCGCACTATGTACGTCTGAAAGTCAACATGAGGAGGAATAAAAATGGAATTATTTCAGTATATGGAACGATATGACTATGAACAAATGGTATTTTGTCAAGACAAACTTTCTGGTTTAAAAGCGATCATTGTTATCCACGATACAACACTTGGTCCTGCTTTAGGTGGTACAAGAATGTGGACATATGAAAATGAAGATGCAGCTATTGAAGATGCCCTTCGTTTGGCTCGGGGAATGACCTATAAAAATGCGGCGGCAGGATTGAATCTTGGTGGAGGTAAAACCGTCATCATCGGTGATCCACGCAAAGATAAAAATGAGGAAATGTTCCGTGCCTTTGGCCGTTATATTCAAGGTCTAAATGGAAGATACATTACGGCAGAGGATGTTGGCACAACTGTTGAAGATATGGATATCATTCATGATGAAACAGACTTTGTCACTGGTATCTCTCCTGCATTCGGTTCATCAGGAAATCCTTCTCCTGTTACTGCTTACGGTGTATACAAAGGAATGAAAGCAGCCGCAAAAGAGGCTTTTGGTACAGATTCTCTTACTGGAAAAACGGTTGCCGTCCAAGGTGTCGGTAATGTTGCTTATCATCTTTGTAGTCATCTTCACAAAGAAGGTGCAAACTTAATTGTGACAGATATCAACAAAGAAGCGGTTGAGCGAGTTGTTGCCGAATTTGGTGCTAGGGCTGTAGACCCTGATGATATTTATTCGCAAGATTGTGATATATATGCACCATGTGCACTTGGTGCAACAATTAATGATGAAACAATATCCAAGCTGAAGGCCAAAGTAATTGCCGGAGCTGCTAACAATCAACTTAAAGAAACAAGACATGGGGATAAGATTCACGATATGGGGATTGTCTATGCACCAGATTATGTGATTAATGCTGGTGGTGTTATTAATGTAGCAGATGAGCTGTATGGCTATAATGCTGAACGAGCTTTGAAAAAAGTCGAAGGAATCTATGGAAATATAGAGCGTGTTCTTGAAATATCAAAACGTGATGGGATTCCGACATATTTAGCAGCTGATCGCCTTGCTGAAGAGCGGATCGAGCGCATGCGTCAGTCGAGAAGCCAATTTTTACAAAACGGGCATCACATTTTAAGCAGACGTTAAAATGTCCCCCATACTGGAGGTTTTAAATATATGCAGCTACAGGAAAAACGTATTCTCGTCATAAATCCGGGATCAACATCTACAAAGATCGGCGTTTTTCATGATGACCGTTCAATTTTTGAAAAATCTATTCGTCATGACGAGGCAAAGCTCCAACAATTTGCCACGATTATTGATCAATATTCATTTAGGAAACAGGCTGTTTTAGAGACATTGCATGAACAAGGAATTAATATTTCGAAGCTCAATGCCGTCTGTGGTAGAGGAGGCTTGCTTCGCCCTATTGAAGGCGGCACATATAAAGTAAATGATGAAATGGTTGAGGACTTAAAAAACGGCTATGCCGGACAGCATGCTTCAAACCTTGGTGGAATCATTGCTAAAGAAATTGCTGATGGTTTAAATATCCCAGCCTTTATCGTTGACCCTGTTGTTGTTGACGAAATGTCTCCAGTTGCAAAAATTTCCGGCACTCCAAAAATTGAGAGAAGAAGCATTTTCCATGCTCTTAATCAAAAAGCGGTGGCCAGAAAAGTGGCTTTGCAGTTTGGTAAGCGCTATGAGGATATGAAAATGATCATCACCCATATGGGAGGCGGAATTACAATCGGTGTCCATTGCAATGGGCGTGTCATCGATGTCAATAATGGTCTCCACGGCGAAGGTCCGCTCGGTCCTGAGCGTGCCGGTACCATTCCGGCTGGTGACCTGATTGATTTATGTTTTTCAGGCGACTATACGCGTGACGAACTGATGAAAATGCTAATTGGTGGCGGTGGTCTATATGGCTACCTCGGTACAAAAGATGCTGTAAAGGTTGAGAAAATGATTATGGAAGGCGATCAAACGGCAGAGCTTATTTATGAGGCGATGGCTTATCAGATTGCCAAGGAAATCGGGGCTGCCAGTACGGTTTTAAGAGGTGAAGTTGATGTCATCATTCTGACTGGCGGTCTTGCTTACGGCAAAATGTTTATTGCTTCAATTAAAAAATATATTGATTGGATTTCGGATGTCTTTGTGTATCCTGGTGAAAACGAACTTCAAGCCTTGGCAGAGGGGGCTTATCGTGTATTAAACAACGAGGAAGAGGCAAAACAGTATCCGAACCAAAGGAGGGAAACAGATGGCTACCGAGTATGATCTCGTCATTGTTGGAGGAGGAACCGGTGGATATGTGGCGGCGATAAGAGCTTCGCAACTTGGATTAAAAACGGCTATTGTTGAAAAACGAAAGCTTGGTGGCACATGTCTTCATAAAGGTTGTATTCCATCTAAAGCACTTCTGAGGAGCGCTGAAGTTTTCCGGATGACAAAAAAGGCAGCTGAATACGGGGTAAACATCTCTGGAGCTGAGCTGCAATTTTCTCAAGTGCAAAATAGAAAACAAAAGATTGTTGATCAGCTTTATCGTGGTGTTACACAATTAATGAAAAAAGGGAAAATTGATGTTTATGAAGGGATTGGCCGAATTCTCGGACCGTCAATTTTTTCTCCCATTCCAGGAACAGTATCAGTTGAAATGGCAAATGGCGCTGAAAATGAAATGCTAGTTCCGAAGAATGTGATCATTGCTACCGGATCAAGACCGCGGTCACTTTCAGGACTGGTACCTGATGGCGTAAATATTCTTTCCTCTGATGAAGCGCTTGAACTAGAGAGTCTACCGGCATCGATCCTAATCGTTGGTGGTGGTGTCATCGGAATTGAGTGGGCTTCAATGCTTCATGACTTTGGTGTTGAGGTGACAGTGCTTGAATATGCAGACAGAATTTTACCAACCGAAGACCGTGATATTTCTAAAGAAATGCAAGCGCAACTGGTGAAAAGAGGAATTCGGATTGTCACAGGTGTGAAAGTGATGCCTGACAGTCTTGAAAATGGAGAAACGATCAGGATTCAAGCTGAAAAGGACGGAGAAATGGAGATGTTTGCTGCTGAAAAAATCTTAATTTCCGTCGGCAGACAGGCAAATGTAGAAGGGATCGGTTTGGAAAACACCGATATTCAAGTAGAAAATGGGTATATCGTAACCAACAATATGTATCAGACGAAAGAGTCTCATATTTATGCGATTGGAGATGTCATCGGTGGTTTGCAACTAGCTCATGTGGCTTCACATGAAGGCATCACTGCTGTTGAACATATTGCTGGTCAAGAGCCTTTTCCTCTAGATGATACTGTTGTTCCGAAATGTATTTACTCAAGTCCTGAAGCTGCGTCTGTTGGATTAACAGAAGCAGAGGCGAAGGCGGCGGGACGAAATGTGAAAATTGGAAAGTTTCCATTTCAGGCCATCGGAAAAGCGCTTGTGTATGGTGAAACGGCTGGTTTCGTTAAAATTGTTGCTGATCGGGACTCAGATGACGTTTTAGGTATCCATATGATCGGTCCTCATGTGACAGAGTTGATTTCTGAAGCTGGGTTGGCAAAGGTGCTTGATGCAACGCCATGGGAAGTTGGCCAAACGATCCATCCGCACCCAACACTTTCTGAAGCGATCGGAGAAGCGGCGCTTGCCGTTGATGGTAAAGCGATTCATTTTTAAAAGGAGTGGAAAATAATGAGCAAAAATCGTCATGAGGCTGTCGGCTTAACAGATGAGCAGGCGCTTGATATATTGAAAACCATGCTCTTAGCAAGAAAACTTGATGAGCGAATGTGGTTGTTAAATCGCTCTGGAAAAATTCCATTTGTTATTTCCTGTCAAGGTCAGGAAGCGGCTCAGGTTGGTGCAGCCTTCGCGCTTGATCGTGAAAACGACTATGTCCTCCCATATTACAGAGATTTGGGGGTCGTGCTTGCTTTTGGGATGACGGTAAAAGATTTAATGCTTTCTGCGTTTGCTAAAGCCGAAGATCCAAATTCAGGAGGCAAACAAATGCCGAGTCATTTTAGTCAAAAGAAAAACAGAATTGTGACAGGGTCTTCCCCAGTAACAACACAAGTTCCTCATGCGGTCGGCATCGCGCTTGCAGGAAGGCTTGATAACAAACAGCTGGCTACCTTTGTGACTTTTGGTGAAGGTTCTTCAAATCAGGGGGATTTTCATGAAGGTGCAAACTTTGCGGCCGTCCATAAGCTTCCTGTTATTTTCATGTGTGAGAACAATAAATATGCCATTTCAGTTCCTTATGAACAACAGGTAGCATGTGAATATATCTCTGATCGTGCTCATGGCTATGGTATGCCAGGTGTGACAGTTGACGGTAATGATCCACTTGAAGTATATAAAGTGGTCAAGGAAGCCAGGGAACGAGCCGGAAGAGGTGAAGGACCAACATTGATTGAAACCATTTCATACCGGTTAACCCCTCACTCCAGTGATGATGATGACCGTAGCTACAGAGGTCAGGAAGAGGTAGCAGAGGCTAAAAAAAATGATCCGCTTGTGAAATACACAGAGTATTTAAAAGAAGTAGGGCTTCTTGATGACAACCGAGAAAAAGCGATCTTAGATGAGATTGCAAATATCGTCAATGAAGCAACAGAATATGCTGAACATGCACCTTACGCTGAACCAGAAGAAGCACTGCGGCATGTTTATGCAGAGTAAGGGGGAAAAACAATGCCTGTTATGTCATATATAGATGCTGTTACTTTGGCTTTAAAAGAAGAGATGGAAAGAGACCCCCGTGTCTTTATTCTTGGAGAAGACGTCGGAAAAAAAGGCGGAGTATTTAAAGCGACTACCGGTCTTTATGAACAGTTTGGGGCGGATAGAGTGATGGATGCTCCTTTGGCTGAATCTGCGATTGCTGGGGTTGGTATTGGAGCTGCAATGTATGGGATGAGGCCAGTTTGTGAAATTCAGTTCGCTGATTTTATTATGCCGGCTGTTAACCAGATTATGTCTGAAGCAGCAAAAATCCGCTACCGCTCAAATAGTGATTGGACTTGTCCGGTTGTAATCAGGGCTCCATATGGCGGTGGGATTCACGGAGCACTGTACCATTCCCAATCAGTTGAGGCCATATTTGCTAACCAGCCTGGTTTAAAAATTGTCATGCCTTCAACACCAAACGATGTAAAAGGGCTGTTAAAAGCGGCCATTCGTGATGAAGACCCAGTGCTCTTTTTTGAACATAAAAGAGCATATCGTCTAATTAAAGGGGAAGTTTCAACAGATGATCATGTGATCCCGATCGGAAAAGCAGATGTCAAGCGGGAAGGTGAAGACATCACTGTAATCACTTATGGTTTATGTGTACACTTTGCCCTTCAGGCTGCTGAACGCCTCGCAAAAGACGGGATTTCGGCTCACATTCTTGATTTAAGAACAGTATATCCGCTTGATCAGGAAGCAATCATTGAAGCCGCTGCGAAAACAGGAAAAGTACTTCTGTTGACGGAAGATACGAAAGAAGGCAGTGTCATGAGTGAAGTGGCTGCCATTATTGCTGAACATTGCTTATTTGATTTGGATGCACCAATTAAACGGTTGGCTGGTCCGGATGTTCCGGCAATGCCTTATGCACCGACAATGGAAAAATATTTTTTGATCAATCCAGATCAAACAGAAAAGGCCATGAGAGAACTAGCGGAGTTTTAATAGACGAAAGGAGGACAATTGAATGGCAGTGGAACAGATGACAATGCCAAAGCTTGGGGAGAGTGTCACAGAGGGAACAATCAGCAAATGGCTTGTCAATGTCGGAGATCATGTCAATAAATACGATCCGATCGCTGAAGTGATGACAGATAAAGTAAATGCTGAGATACCTTCCTCTTTTACTGGTCAAATTACAAAACTGATTGCAAAAGAAGGAGAAACTTTGGAAGTCGGAGAAATGATATGCACATTTGAAACAGCTGATAAAGAGAAACGCAATGAGGTAGTGAAAGAAGAAGTGAATGAACCAGAAAAATCACTACTTCCGGCAAATAAAACGAATAAAAAACGTTATTCGCCCGCTGTTGTAAGACTTGCTGGGGAACATCATATTAACTTGGAACATGTAGAAGGTACTGGAGCTGGCGGGAGGATTACTCGCAAAGATATTGAACAAATCATTGCATCAGGCACTGTTTCTAAAGGTCATGAAGCAGAGCCGAAACCTGCTGAACCACAATCACAGGGAGAAACACCAGAGCCTCGTGGAACAGTCGGTGATATTGAAATCCCAGTTACTGGCGTCCGTGGTGCAATTGCTGCCAATATGGTCAAAAGCAAGCATGAAATTCCTCATGCCTGGATGATGATGGAGGTTGATGTAACCGATCTTGTCAATTACCGCAATAAAATAAAAGCTGATTTTAAAAAGAAAGAAGGCTTCAATCTAACCTTTTTTGCGTTTTTTGTCAAAGCGGTTGCGCAGGCTTTAAAAGAATTCCCGCAAATGAATAGCATGTGGGCTGGTGATAAAATCATTCAGAAAAAAGATATTAATATTTCTATTGCAGTTGCAACGGAAGACGCTTTGTTCGTACCGGTCATCAAGCATGCTGATGAAAAGACAATTAAAGGTATAGCGAGAGAAATTACTGATTTGGCAAATAAAGTGAGAAGTGGAAAGCTGATGAGTAAAGATATGGAGGGCGGAACGTTTACTGTAAACAATACCGGTTCATTTGGTTCTGTTCAATCAATGGGGATCATCAATTATCCGCAAGCTGCGATTTTGCAAGTGGAATCTATTGTTAAACGTCCTGTTGTGATGGAACATGGCATGATCGCTGTCAGAGATATGGTGAATTTATGTGTATCAATTGATCATCGCGTATTGGACGGTCTAATTTGTGGTAAATTCCTAACTCGTGTCAAACATATTTTAGAACACATTGATGAAAATACATCTGTTTATTAACGATAAAAAACAGCTGATCTTTAAGTGAGGTCAGCTGTTTTCGCTATTTGGTGGGACAAGCATGTTGAGATGCCCATTCAGTACTTCGATAGAAGCTGGTGACTGTGTATAGATCTCACCATCGGTATCAACATCCATTTTTTCAGCCGTTTCAATCGTCATCGTTGTTCCCCTATAATACGAAAGTTCTCCTTTGAAAGCTTCCCATTCAGGTTTTTCTAATGTGAGAAGCTCTTTTAATGCAGCTAGATTTGGATTGCGGCAAACAAGAACATCCGCTTTTCCGTCAGAAATACTTAAATTTGAAAGAGGTAGCCGGTTTGTTCCAATATACTGCCCATTTAAAACCAAAACCAGTACGACATGATCGGTAAGTGTTTCTCCATCAATGGTCAGCTTAATAGGGAAAGGTTTAAGGTTTGTCATCATCCGCAATGCGCTGGTGAAATAACTAAGTCTTCCTAAAAGAGCTTTTTCTGTTGGATTGATATGGTTTGAAGCCTCGGTGATGAACCCTATTCCCCAAAAGTTTAAACAATAGTGCTCGTCTGTTTTCAGGACATCAACAGGAATAGAATCTCCGTTTACAAGCGCTTTAGTTGCCTTTGCTATATCCTGTGGAATGTGAAGGGACCTTGAAAAATCATTACATGTTCCGCCGGGAAGAATACCAATTGTAGGTGGGGACTGAAGCTGGCTAATGCCATTTATACATTCGTGAACAGTACCATCCCCGCCTAAAATAAACAATTCTTTCATTTCGTTGTCTATGTTTTGGCAAAAATGGAGAGCATCATGTTGCTGTTTTGTACCTTTTACGATCAGTTCATCGGTTTCCTCAGAAAGAATGGGAACGGTGATACCAAGCGTTTTATCAATACTTTTCTGTCCTGCATGGCCGTTATAGATCAACATCGCTTTTCGTCGACTCATATGGCCCTCCTTTATCGATAACAATGGTCTATTTTTATTTTCCCCATCCATTCGGATGCTAAACAAAACAACTGATTTGCGGTCTGTGTGGTTTCAAAGTATCATAATGAAGAGATGATCTGCTAACAAAGGAGAGTTTAAAAATGAGCATGGATTTTAATTTGTTTATGAATGATATTGTCCGGCAGGCAAGACAGGAAATAACATCTGCGGGATACGGAGAATTAAAAACAGCTGAAGATGTCGATGAGGCGCTTACAAAAAAAGGGACAACGCTTGTCATGGTGAATTCTGTCTGTGGATGTGCCGGTGGGATCGCGAGGCCGGCTGCTCACCATGCGATCCACTATGATAAACGACCTGATCAACTTGTCACAGTTTTTGCAGGTCAGGATAAGGAAGCAACTGCAAGAGCGAGAGAATATTTTGAAGGATACCCACCATCTTCACCATCATTTGCTTTGTTGAAAGATGGGAAGATTTTAAAAATGGTTGAACGTCATGAAATTGAAGGATTTGAGCAAACAGAAGTCATGAACAAGTTACAAGAACTATTTGAAACATATTGTGAAGAAGTATAATCCATTTTACTAAACGGTGTGAGTTCAAGATTCGAACTCATGCCGTATTTTTTTCTTTTTCTTCTGTGGAAAAAACTTTTTCCGAGTCTTTATAATCAATAAAATGCATAATTATTTATGAATATGAATAATAGGAAAATAGATATGTTGTTGGACACTATATAATTATTGATAAAAAAGTCTTGCATACTTTCAAGAAAGTGTTTAAAATACATAACAACGAATAAATATTCAAGTAGACTGAGAGGGAGATACAGAACATGAAGAAATTTATTTTACTGTTTTTAACAGCGTGTATATTTTTTGTTTTAACAGCTTGTGGAAATTCAAGTGGTAGTGATAAAAAAACATTGGTTATGGGAACATCTGCTGATTATCCGCCATTTGAATCAAAAGATGGTGATAAAATTGTTGGCTTTGACGTTGATCTTGCCAAAGCTTTAGCGAAAAAAACAGGGCATGATCTCGAAATTAAAGATATGGATTTTAATGGTTTGATCACAGCTCTTAAAACAAACAAAGTAGATATCGTGCTGTCAGGGATGACACCGACACCAGATCGTAAAAAGCAAGTTGATTTTTCAGATGTTTACTATACAGCTCACAATATGATTGTGACGAAAAAAGCATCCGGCATAAAATCACTTCATGATCTTAAAGGAAAAACAATCGGTGTTCAGCTTGGTTCAATCCAAGAAGAAAAAGCAAAAGAATTGTCAGCTGATTACGATTTGAATGTCGAAAATCGCAACCGTATTTCAGATTTGACAGAAGAAATTAAAGCTGGACGTTTTGATGCCGCTATTATTGAAGACATTGTCGCTCAAAAGTATATTGACAAAAACCCTGAATTGATCGGTTTTAATCTACCAAAAGAACCAGATGAAAAAGCAGGTTCTGCGATCGCTTTTAAAAAGAATAGTGAGTTGACAGAGAAGTTCAATAAAGCACTTCAAGAAATGGAGAAAAACGGAGAATTAGAGAAATTGAAAAAGAAATGGTTTAGTGGAGAGAAAAAATAAAAGCCTCAAAAAGTTCAACTTTTTGTTGAACTTTTTTTCAATGATAAAGAAGGCGGAGAAGGAGAGACAAAATGAGCTTTCTTGATTTTTCAAGTACGATACCCGAGATGCCTTTTATACTTGAAGGCCTTGGGATTACATTAAAAGTAGTTGCAGCTGCAGCGGTATTTGGGTTTTTATTGGGGGTTGTCATCACACTGATGAAAATAAGCCCGATCAAACCTCTTGCTTGGATCGCTGATTTTTACACCTCCATATTTCGTGGGACACCGCTCGTTCTTCAACTCATGATCGTCTATTATGGGCTACCTCAAGTATTAGGATTTGATATTGATGCTTATTGGGCTGCAGTGACTGCATTTGGACTAAATTCAGCTGCCTATGTATCAGAAATTATTAGAGCTGGCATTAATGCAATCGATAAAGGACAGAAAGAGGCGGCAATCGCTCTTGGAGTACCATATGCAAAGATGATGAAGGATCTTCTGCTTCCTCAGGCTTTCAAAAATATTATGCCTGCTCTCATTAATGAATCGATTACTCTAACAAAGGAATCTGCCGTTGTCACAGTGATCGGGCTTGGTGATATTATGAGACGGAGTTATCAAGCCGGAGCAGCGATATACAGTCCATTAGAACCCATGCTATTTGCGGGTCTCATCTATTATGTACTCGTCCTTATTTTGACGTTTCTTGGTAAAGCGATTGAAAGGAAGCTGAATGTCAATGATTAATGTGAGTCATTTATCAAAATCTTTTGGAAAACATGAGGTGTTGAAAGATATCTCTGTATCGTTTGAAAAAGGTGAAGTAGCCGCAATTATCGGTCCATCTGGTTCAGGTAAATCGACATTTTTACGATGTCTTAATCTGTTGGAAAAACCAACGCAAGGAAGTATTTTGATTGAGGATCAGGAGATCACAAAGCCAAAAACAAACGTTTTAAAAATTAGAGAAAACATCGGTATGGTCTTTCAACATTTTCATTTATTTCCACACAAAACCGTTCTTGAAAATATTATCTATGCACCAATAAATGTGAAGAAAAAAAGCAAACAAGAAGCTGTTAAAACAGCGGAACAATTACTTGAAAAAGTCGGACTAATTGATAAAAAAGAAGCTTATCCAAATCGGTTGTCAGGAGGACAAAAACAGCGTGTCGCTATTGCACGGGCACTGGCCATGAATCCTAAAATGATGCTGTTTGATGAACCAACATCTGCCCTTGATCCTGAAATGGTCAAAGAAGTCCTTCAAGTCATAAAAGATTTAGTGGAAACCGGAATGACTATGGTGATTGTGACTCATGAAATGGGCTTTGCAAAAGAGGTTGCAGATCGAGTATTGTTCATGGATGAAGGTATTATTGTTGAAGATGACGACCCTAAGACATTTTTTTCTTCACCAAAAACGAAAAGAGCTCAAGACTTTTTGGAGAAAATACTATAAAATAGGCACAGGGGAAGATGATGATCATCTTCTTTTTTGATTAGAGTTTATTATAGTAAAAAAGAATGGGGTTATCATGTTTAAGATAGGTTATCGTACATTGAAAACAGCGCTAGGAACAGGATTGGCAATATACCTGGCACAGCTTTTTGGCCTTCATAATTTTGTTTCAGCAGGAATTATCACCATCCTTTGTATTCAAGTGACAAAAAAACGGTCTCTGCAAGCATCATGGTCACGATTTGTTGCTTGCTGTCTGGCGATTCTGTTTTCATATAGTTTTTTTGAACTGATTGGTTATCATCCAGTTGTCATCAGTTTGATGTTACTGTTTTTTATTCCGACAACCGTTTTTTTGAAAGTAAATGAAGGGGTTGTCACAAGTTCAGTTATTATTCTTCATCTTTATATGTCAGAAGGCATTACCATCCCGATCATTTGGAATGAATTTCTGATCATCATCACCGGTATTGGTGTTGCACTTCTTATGAATTTATATATGCCAAGTCTAGATAAACAGCTCAAACAGTACCAACAAAAAATTGAAGAGCATTTCTCAATGATTTTTAAAGAAATTGAGCGCTATTTGCTGACAGGTGAGCAGGATTGGACAGGTAAAGAAATACCGGAGACGCACCGATTGATTAATGAAGCAAAGGCCATCGCATATCGTGATGTGCAAAATCACTTTTTACGTCATGAAAATCAATATTATCGCTATTTTAAAATGCGGGAAAAACAGTTTGACATTATTGAAAGGGTATTTCCTAAAATCACATCGATTTCAATGACAATTGAACAGGGACAAATGATTGCTGAGTTTATACATGATCTAAGACTGCACATTCATCCAGGCAATACGGCTCATAAATATCTTAAACGCCTCGTCGAAATGAGAGAAATATTTGAAGAAATGGAGTTACCAGCGACACGCGCAGAATTTGAAGCGCGCGCAGCCCTCTTCAACTTTCTTGGTGAGATGGAACAGTATTTAGTGATTAAAAGTTATTTTAAAGGAATTAAGTCGCCTGTCTAATTACTCATCAGCTTCTCCTTATGAGCTAATGGAGAAGCTGATATTTTCTTCAAAATTCTTCTCTGAATACCAAAAAACTTCATCAACTAAATCTATTGAAAACATTTACTTCCTGATATATCATAGGGATATATCAGGTATAGAAAATAAAGGTAAACCTGGTATTGATTGTGCATGAAGTACAAAACTTGAACATACTGCTACTAAACTAACTCTTGGTAGCTAGAAAACCAAAAATTTTGTAAGGGAAGGCTAGCTGATACATAAAATGATATGAGCTAACCGACACAAGGGAAATTCCTAGTATATCAATAGAAAAAGTTGAATGTAGTGATATATGTGGCTGAGAGAAAATACTCCTTATATACTGATGGTGCGAATCTAGTGCATCAACAGATCGTTCTTGCATAAATTTCATGGATGATATACGGACAAGATTCACAACAATGATAAAAAAAGTCAAGAGATTAGAAAGAGGGAATCATGAAAAGTTCTTTATTCTCTCCGTTGTCATTTAAAGCTTATAGGCGATTTTATATCGGACAATTATTCTCAGATTTGGGGAATTGGATTGATTTCACGATTTTGACAGTTTTAATTATATATGAATGGGGATTAAATGAATCATCAATGGCATTATTTGTTATCATATATGGTCTGCCATGGATTGTAATCGGTCCTTTTGCGAGCGTTTTTGTCGATCGCTGGTCAAGGAAAAAGGTACTTATGATGACTTCTTTTTTACGCATTTTTGTGATTATAGGTTACATCGTTGCTCCTCATTTCTATGTCTTATTAATATTGGTCTTTTTTAAAGGCCTCCTAGCTTCTCTTTTTGATCCTGCTCGTCAAGCAAGTATTCGTTCACTAGTACATGAATCCAAATTGGCCCAAGGGATCACCTTAACTCAAATTTCATTAAATTCGATGAAAATAGTTGGTCCATCACTTGGAGGTGTTTTAGTCGCCTCATTTAATTCTGACATTGCATTTGTGATAGAAGCTTTCTGCTTTGTTTTAACAACTATCATGCTAACATTTGTTGATATACCAGAACAAAGAAACTCAACTAAACTTAATCAATTTCAGAATCATAAAAAATTTCGAAAAGAACTCCAAGAGGGCATAAAACATATATTCAATAGTCCTATTTTAAGTACCGCAATCATTTCATCTGCCTTATCTTTATTTATTGTATTTCTTTGTGATGGGTTACTCGTTATTTTGTCTAAACAAATTGGGTTTAATGAAGCGGCGTATGGTTTATTCATTTCGTTAGTTGGTTTAGGTTCTGTCATCAATTCATTTGTATTTGGACAATTGTCATTATGGAAAACTAAACCTTTAACAGTAATGGCGGTTAATTTTTCTCTTACCGGTATTACAATTATGATTATGGGATTGGGTGGGGCCCATTACCTTCAACTTCCTTCAATCATTTATTATCTATGTGCGTTTTTGTTGGGAGCTTTGTCATCAGGACAGAACTTACCATATGGTTATGTTTTGCAAATTGAAACACCAAATGAAAAAATGGGTAGAGTTAGCTCAGTAGCTCAAAGCCTTCAGATGATGATGATGCTTCTGGCACCAAGTATCGGTGCTTTAATGGCTAAAGCTTTTGGAGTCGGGAATGTATTTACGCTATCTGGTATTTTATGTATGTTGGCTGCGTCTTCTTATCTCATTTTTTTAAGAAAAAACAATCTTGAAGTCCAATATGATCAAACAGCTAAGAAACAAAGTGTCTACTGATCGAATGACTGAAAAATGCTATATGAAAATACTTTATTATTTGTCACAACGAGCTAACAGTTAGTCATGTTTCCACTTATGTAACCAGTCTGGTCTTTGCATGAATGGCTTTTAATGTGGGGTGCAAAGGACGGCAAATGCACGGATCATACAGGCCCAACTAGGGAAGATGCAATATCTATACGACATTGTCAAAAAAGCAGGCTGTCTTTTTTAAAAGAAGCCTGCTTCACAGTTGTATTAAAACATCATGCTGATTCCTGTAAGAACGCTCGTCAGCACCATGACACTAATCATTAAAATCACGAGAAACTTGATCGTTTTTTGTGACAAGTTTTTCACCTCTGCTTAATCAATTGGTCTACCTATCATTTTAGCTTGATTTTCTTATGTAGACAAGCTTTTTCCGGCCTGGTTGTGTGAGTTTTCAAGTTGTTGTGCTATCATTAAATAAGATCATTATTTTACGGATGTCCTTGTTCTCGGGATTTAATATTTTTACATAATGAATCAGCGAAAACCTTTTATCGTTTCACATTTGAATCCCCATTCCAAGGACATCTTATCTTCTGTTTGCTAACATATATCGCTTTAAAATTGGAGGGAATCAACATGAATGAAAAACGTTTATTGGAAGAATTTTTAGAACTTGTACAAATTGATTCAGAAACAAAATACGAAGCAGAGATCTGCAACGTGCTGAAAGAAAAATTTACGGCTCTCGGACTTGATGTCTATGAGGATGATAGTGCGGCTGTCACTGGTCACGGAGCCGGTAATCTGGTTTGTACACTTCCAGGTACAACGGAAGCAGATACGATTTACTTTACTTCACATATGGATACAGTGGTACCTGGCAAAGGTGTAAAACCAGTTATTGAAGACGGTTATATCAAAACAGATGGTACAACGATTTTAGGCGCAGATGACAAAACAGGTCTGGCAGCGATGTTTGAAGCAATCAGAGTCCTAAAAGAAAAGAAAATTCAACATGGTACGATTCAGTTTATCATTACAGTTGGTGAAGAGTCAGGCCTTGTTGGTGCAAAAGCTTTAGATCGTGCCCTAATTAAAGCGAAATATGGCTATGCCCTTGATTCTGACGGAAAGGTCGGACAAATTATTGTGGCTGCGCCAACACAAGCCAAAGTAAAAGCATCTGTTTACGGAAAAACTGCTCATGCTGGAGTTGAGCCAGAAAAAGGCGTTTCTGCGATTACGATTGCTGCAAAAGCCATCACTAAAATGCCGCTTGGTCGTATTGATAAAGAAACAACGGCAAATATCGGTCGCTTTGAGGGCGGAACTCAAACGAATATCGTCTGTGATCATGTAGAAATATTAGCGGAAGCTCGCTCACTTGATCCTGAAAAAATGGAGAAGCAAACCAAAAAAATGAAGGATGCTTTTGCAGCAGCAGCAGCTGAAATGGGTGGCAAGGCCGAGGTAGGTATAGAGGTTATGTATCCGGGCTATCGCTACCAAGACGGAGATCTTGTTGTAGAGATCGCCAAAAAAGCTGCTGAAAAAATCGGTCGGCCGTCTGAGCTGCTCACAAGTGGTGGCGGTAGTGATGCTAATATCATTGCTGGTCATGGTATTCCGACAGTCAATCTTGCAGTCGGATATGAACAAATTCATACAAAAAATGAAAAAATGCCGATTGAAGAGCTTTCTAAAACAGCAGAAATGGTGATTGCGATTATTGAGGAAGCGGCAAAACGGTCATAACGATCGTAAGAGATATCGGGGCAAAAAAGCCCTGATATCTAATTTAAAACTTTTTTGTAAGCGCTTTACTTCATTTTCCGGGAAGTGTTGAGGTTGTAGTTGATTGAAAAAATTTACCGTTGAGCCTGTCTTGAATGGTGTAGTACTGTGGTCTAGTAGGTATACTGTTTCATTGCTAGAGTTGTACAACTTGACTCTTAAAAATGAAACATCAACTTATATTAGTGTATACAAAGTAAACCTTGCTAAGGAGAAGGAAAATGGGAAATTGTCCAATATGCAACAAACCGTTTACTTTTCAAGATAAATATCAACTGACGAAAACAAAAACATCAATTTGTCCACATTGTAAAAGTCAATTAAAAGCGACAACAGCTTCTAAATTGTTATTCACTTTTGTGTTTATTTTGCCAATTTTCTTTTTTGGGGGCATGGTATCAAGTGAGTGGAATTTGATATTGAAATGGTCAGCTGTTTTGATTTGGCTTGTGTTTAGTTTATTTATGATGCAGCCTATCGTCTATCGATATGAACAATCTTAAAATAGAAAAGGCTTCCCGCAGCCATTGCTGACTGAGAAAAGCCTTTTTTATTACTTAACAGCTGATTCAGCTGTTTGAAGTGAATTTTTCTTTTTGTAAACTTGGTGGAACACAACGGATTGGACAGTGAGAAACAATCCGCTGGTCATCCAATAAAGCGGCAGTGCCGCGGGTGCGTTAAGCGAGAAAATTGTCATCATCACCGGAAAAAATATTCCCATAATTTTAGCTGATTGTTGGGCTGCTGGGTTTGATTGTACTGAATTTTGAACATTTAATTTTTGCGAAACATAAAATTGGATTAAATACATCATACCAGCGCATAAAGATACGAACAGATCAGAATGTCCGAGATTAAACCAAAGAAAAGAATGGTCAGCAATTTCTTGAGTCCAACGTATCGCATTATAGAAACCATATAAAATCGGGAGCTGAATGAGCATCGGCAAACAACCGATTGCCAGTGGATTGATGTTATGTTTTTTGTAAAGCATCATCATTTCCTGTTGAATCTCCCGCTGTTTAACAGGATCTTTTGTTTTTTTCAATTTGCTTTGGATCGCATCCATTTCAGGCTTGGCCACTGCCATTTTTTCCTGCATTGCCCGCTGTTTTTTAAACTGGTTCGCAAACAGCGGCAAGACGAGTAGCCGTACGATAATGGTCACAAGGATAACAGCAAGTCCATAATTCCCGTGAAAAAACTCGCCGATTCCTTTAATGAGTTCTGAAAAAGGCATCACAAAATAGTGATGTAAAAATCCATCTTCACTTCCTTGTGTCCCATTGCTAGCAGCAAATGAGACTTCCCCACCCATAAAAAATGTCACCATAACTAAAAGTATCATTGTCAATCGTTTCTTTAAACTCGTGGTCAACACGTTCTCCTCCTTCTTATAAAGGACCCGGGATTGGGTGCCTTTTCCGCTTAAATTGAAAGAAGAAGGGAACGATGGTCTTCATCATCATTCGATGAAGCCTTCATACGAATGACTTTACTAATCCATAGGGTAATGCGATGATAGAAGATAACAAGGTTATCGATTTTATTATAAAAATGAATTGTTTTGTCGACTTCAAAACGTTTGGTTTTCCAATCTTCGCTCGTATAGCAATGATCCTTTAAAATCAGTGCAATTCCAATGGCCGTTAACGCAGGAAGGATGATTGTGAAAAACTCAAACAAAAAAAGAGCATCATTTAAAGATTCTAAAAACATGATTTCACATCCGTTTCACATTATATTTTACTATATGAACTTTTCTATGTCTAATGGAGAGAATAGGGAGGGAGCCGTCTTGTCTACTGGAAAAAAGAGGGGGAGAGTCATCTTTCATGTTGATATGAACAGCTTTTACGCATCTGTCGAAATGGCGCATGACCCTTCATTAGTCGGTATACCGCTTGCAATCGCTGGCAATGCGAAAGAGCGCAAAGGAATTGTCGTCACAAGTAGCTACGAAGCAAGAGCACGCGGTGTAAAACCTCCTATGCCACTCTGGGAAGCAAAACAAATCTGCCCCGATTTGCTTGTGAAACCACCGAATTTTGACCGCTATCGAAAGTCTTCAAAAGCAATGTTTCAAATGTTAAGAGAATATACAGATCTTGTTGAACCAGTATCCATTGATGAAGGCTATATGGATTTAACAGATACACCATACAAAGAAAAAGCTTATGAGGTTGCCCTAAACATTCAAAAGCGTCTTCAAAATGAACTTTCTTTGCCATCAAGTATTGGGATTGCGCCCAATAAATTTTTAGCGAAGATGGCTTCAAATATGAAAAAACCGCTAGGCGTCACGATTTTAAGAAAACGACAAGTCCCTGACATCCTCTGGCCCCTTGATATCGGGGAAATGCATGGAGTTGGAAACAAAACCGCTCAAAAACTAGCCACGCTAAACATTACAAAAATCGGTGATTTAGCTAGAGCTGATGAACATGTTTTAAAACAGCTTCTTGGTATCAATGGTCCAAGGTTAATAAAAAGGGCAAATGGAATTGATGTTGATGAAGTCGATCCTGAGAGAATCTATGAGTTTAAAAGTGTTGGCAATTCTACAACTCTTCCTTATGACACGGCAGATGAAACAGAGCTCAATCAACTGATCGAAAAGCTTTCTTCATCTGTAAGCGAAAGGCTGAAACGAAAAGAAGTGCTGGCAACAAAGATAGCACTTTTGATTCGTTATGCGGACTGGACAAATATGACGAGAAGCAAAACACTTCAAAATCCGACCGATGCAACAAATATCATTGCCCAAACAGCAAAAACGCTGTTTCAAAAACATTGGCAGGAAAAAGAGGTTAGACTTTTAGGTGTCACAGGGACAGAGCTTGTCAAGCAAAAAGATGCAGTCAAACAGCTTGATTTGTTTTCATTTCAAGAGGATGTCAAAGAAGAGCCGATTGTCAAATTGATGAATCAGATTAATGAAAAATATGGAACAAATTTGCTCAAAAGAGGTGTGAAAATCATCAAAAAAGAAAGCAAGACAAGTGGTACAAGCTTCAATAAAGACTTTTTTCAAGTCGATCGAAAAGATGAATAGCTTGAAAAGATGGGTCAAAGTATGGTAATTTCAATTTAATAAAAAAATTAAACTATATGATAAGTGTTTCTAGAAGGGACGTTAGACATGGCAAAACAGGAAATCGGTGTAGTTGGTTTAGCAGTAATGGGAAAAAATTTAGCCTTAAATATTGAAAGCCGCGGCTTTTCGATATCTGTGTATAACAGATCAAGAGAAAAAACAGATCAGTTTCTAGAAGAAGCAAAAGGCAAGCAAGTTGTCGGCACATACAGCATTGAAGAGTTCGTAGAATCTCTTGAAAAACCGCGCAAAATTTTGTTAATGGTAAAGGCTGGAACTCCAACCGATGCAACAATTCAATCACTTCTGCCTCATCTTGAAAAAGGCGATATTTTGATTGACGGAGGAAATACATACTACAAAGATACACAAAGACGCAATAAAGAGCTTGCCGAAAGCGGCATTCATTTTATTGGGACAGGTGTCTCTGGCGGTGAAGAGGGTGCTTTAAAAGGCCCATCTATTATGCCTGGTGGTCAAAAAGAGGCGCATGAGCTTGTCAAACCGATACTTGAAGCGATTTCTGCAAAAGTTGATGGAGAGCCTTGTACAACATATATCGGGCCAGATGGTGCAGGCCATTATGTGAAAATGGTTCATAACGGGATCGAATATGGCGACATGCAGCTGATTTCCGAATCTTACTTTATTCTGAAACACCTTGTCGGTTTATCATCTGATGAGCTTCACGAGGTATTTTCTGAGTGGAATAAAGGAGAGCTCGACAGTTACTTGATCGAAATCACAGCAGATATTTTCACGAAAAAAGATGATGAAACAGGGAAACCGCTTGTTGATGTGATTTTGGATAAAGCAGGTCAAAAAGGCACAGGGAAATGGACAAGCCAAAGTGCGCTTGATCTTGGTGTGCCTCTGCCAATTATTACAGAATCCGTGTTTGCGCGGTTTATCTCTTCTATGAAAGAAGAACGTGTCAAAGCAAGTAAACTTCTTAAAGGTCCTGAAGCAACAACGGTTGGGGAGAATAAAGAAGAATTGATTGAAGCGGTTAGAAAAGCCCTCTTCATGAGCAAAATTTGCTCTTATGCACAAGGATTTGCACAAATGAGAGCTGCATCAGAAGAATATGGCTGGGACTTAAAATACGGTGATATCGCGATGATCTTCCGTGGAGGTTGTATTATCCGTGCGGCTTTCTTGCAGAAAATCAAAGATGCTTATGACCGCAATCCTGAGCTTGATAATTTGTTGCTTGATCCATACTTCAAAGAGATTGTTGAAGGCTATCAAGGAGCACTGCGTAAAACGATTGCCCTTGCAGTTGAACAAGGAATTCCAGTACCATGCTTCTCAAGTGCACTTGCCTATTTTGACAGTTATCGCACGGCAACACTGCCTGCTAACCTGATTCAGGCGCAACGTGATTATTTTGGTGCACACACTTATGAACGTACGGATAAAGACGGAATTTTCCACACTGAGTGGATGAAATAAACAGATGCAGACCACAGTCACAAAACGGCTGTGGTCTTTATATTTATGGACATAACCGGTTTTCCTCTCCATGATAAACATTTTCTATTCATGTATGGTTTGAGCTTTTTTATGGGAACTTAATGGTGGTTACGAAAAAATCAGATGAGATGAATAGAACATTTAAGTCATGACTGTCTTGGAGGGGATACATCATGGGTTTTTTTTGCAGAAAAATGATCGGTCTTACATTAGCAGGTGCAACCGTTTTAGGAGCGGCAGGCACAAATAGTATTGCAAGGGATACAGAAACTAAAAAGGAAGAACACACAGTAAAGAACGTCATCATGATGGTAATGGACGGGACAAGCTCAACAGCAACAACTTTAGCTCGTTGGTATAAAGGAAAACCTCTAGCCATGGACAACATTATCTCAGGTGGTGTCCGAACTTACTCAGCTGAATCGGCAATTACAGATTCTGCCCCAGCTGCAACAGCGATGGCCAGTGGACATAAATCGAATTCTGGTTATGTTGGCGTTTTGCCTTCTTTGGTCCATTCTCCAGGTGTTGATCAGATCCGTAAAAGAGATCAGTTTCGTCCTGTTGCAAATGTGTTAGAAGGCGCAAAAAAGGTTGGTAAGGCAACCGGAATCATTGCAACAGCGGAAATTCAACATGCCACCCCAGCCGCTTTTTCGGCCCACCACTATGATCGAAACCATTTCGATGTCCTTGGTGAACAGCAAGTGTATCAAAACATTGACATTGTGCTTGGTGGAGGGAAAGAGTCGCTTCTACCGGGAACGAAAGAAAAAAGCCGCCGCGATGATGAGGATTTGCTGAAGGTGATTCAAGATAAAAAATATGATGTTGTGGACACAAAGGCGGAGCTCATGAAATCAGAGTCTAAAAAAATTTGGGGTGCTTTTTCACAACGAGACCTAGCTTTTGACATGGATCGTCAATCTACACATCCTGAACAACCAAGATTAGCTGAGATGACTAAAAAATCAATTCAGACGTTGTCAAAAGATCAAGATGGTTTCTTCTTATTCGTGGAAGGTAGCAAGTCGGACTGGGCGGCGCATCAAAATGATCCAGTTGGTCTTATTAGTGATGTATTAGCATTTGATGAGGCTGTAAAAGAAGCATTGAATTTCGCCAAAAAAGATAAGAACACAATGATCATTGCCGTTACCGACCATGGGAACAGTGGTATTTCCATTGGTAACAGTCATACGACAAAAGGTTATAACACTACACCTGTTTCAGCATATATTGCCCCACTTAAAAAAGCAAAAATGACACTGGAAGGTGCTACAAGTCAATTAAAAGATGACTTATCAAATATCAAAGAAGCCGCCCGACTTTATGGTCTTGACCATTTAACATTGACTGAGCAAAAACAACTTGCCAGTGTGAACAATAAAAAAGAAGCGGCTACCGTTTTTACAACACTGTTGGCAAATCGGTCGAACATTGGCTTTACAACAGGCGGTCATACAGGTGAAGATGTTTTCTTATATTCATACGGACCAAAAAAACCAATGGGGCTCATTGATAATACAGACATTGCCAAAACGATGGCAAGAGCAATGGGTTTCAATTTAAATCGATTAACAAAAGACTTATTTATTGAAGCTGGTCAGGCATTTAAAAAAGCAGGTGCGAAGGTGACCATCAATCGTTCAGATCGGGAGAACCCGTTGCTTGTTGCAACACGCAAAAATGTGAAAGCAGAGATGCCTGTCAACAAAAATGTCATTCGTATGAAAGGAAAGGAATATCAACTGAACAGTATAATTGTTGAAAGTGATGGGAATTTTTATGTACCGATAGAAGCAGTCCGCAAATTTCAGAAATACGTCCATTAACAAGCAAGTACCACTTCGACCGCTTCATAGGCGGTTCTTTATTTATTTTTTTATTTACAGATATACTCACTAGGAAGATTTTACACAGATAGCACACCAATTCTTCGATAACTTTTGGTCCTAATTTAAGAAGTAAATCTACAAAACCATAAATTTGTATCTTGCTATTTTGCTTTTACTAAAACTGAATTCAATAGCAACAACACATCATACAGCAAGGGGTTTTTTAACATTACGAACGTTTTAATATTGGAAAAAGATACATGATATTTCCTTCGATGATGTGTTTTATAAATACTAAGAGGTAAGGAGAATAATAAAATGTATCTTTTCTTGTTCACAGTAATTTACTGTGTCATAACACAGATTTTAAATGTGTCCTATGAACTTTCTGCAGGAATTTATTTGATAGGTATAGGTTTGATAAAAGGACACTCCAGTGAGGAAATGAAAGATGTCTTTAATTTCAAAAAGACAAGGGACTTGTACAAAGAAAACAGATTTATAGACTCTTTGATGGAACTGTTTTCTTTAATATTAATTTTTATTAATTCATACTTAATCGATTATGAACCTTTCTCCGTTTTTGAATTTGTTTTTATATTTTTTCTTATTGCACTTCTATATCGATTTCTATTTTGGGGAATAATAAGGGAGTCTAAAAATTGGATATTATAAACATACCGGTTTAATTGAATTGAGGTTATGGTTTCCGCTTTTTCACCCTGAGGACTATGCGTTAGCGTGATGAATATCGCAGTATAGGATGGATTCAGAGGATATACTAGAAGAAGATGAATAACAATAGATCAGCTTGTCGACAAAGTCGTAAAAAACGGCTTGATCGACAAGTTTTTTTGTTTAAAGTGTGTCCAATGTCTACACAATCAAGTCCTGCAAATGAAAAGCTAGACACCCTACAGGAAAGGCAATGTTTCTTGAATATGAAACTAAAAAAACTTCGAATAAAAATCTTAATGTCAAAATTAATACAAACATTTATACACAAATGTCTAGACATTTAAAAATAAACAGATATAATAATAAGTGTGAAAGCGCTTTTAATATTGTGAGAGGAAAGGGAGATCATCATGAAAAAAATTCTACTTGCTTGCAGTTCAGGAATGTCAACAAGCCTTTTAGTGACTAAAATGGAGGAGCATGTTCAATCAATCGGTGATGAAGCTAAGATTTGGGCAGTTGGGCAAGATCAAGCAAAAAAAGAGATGGAACATGCTGATGTTGTATTAATTGGTCCACAAATGAGTTTTTTAAAAGATGAGTTGCAAGAAGAAGCTGAAAAATACGGAATTCAGGTTGCTGTCATTGATATGGTAGCGTATGGAATGGCAGATGGAAAAAAAGCATATGAACAGGCATTAAGCTTAATAGGGGACTGATTAAACATGAAAGAGACAAAACTTGATGGACTAACAAACGAACAAATTTGTTTTCAACTGATTCTTCATAGTGGTAATGCACGCAGCAAAGTCATGGAGTCTTTAAAAAAATACCGAAACAACAGTGTAGAGGAAGCGGAAGAACTTCTTGTTCAGGCGGAACAAGATTTACAAGCATCACATGAGATTCATTTTCAAATGGTTCAAAAAGAGGCGGGCGGAGAAAAAAGCGAGTTCTCCCTACTTCTAATGCATGCGGAAGATCATTTAATGTCGACATTAACGATGAAGGAACTTGTCACAGAGTTATTAAAAATATTCAAAGAGAAAAATTTATGATTATTAAAGGATGATCAATAAAAGGGGGTCAATAGGCAATGTTCGATAAACTGAGCAAGTTTTTGGTTCCGATTGCCGGAAAGCTCAACAATAATCGGTATTTAGGTGTCCTTAGAGATGCATTTATGCTTGCTTTTCCACTAACGATTTTCGGGTCAATTATGGTCGTTATTGCAAATTTACCGTTTCTCAATAAAATCATGAGCAAGTCGGCACTGGAAACATTTCAATCTACATTAAATATTGCACCAAACGCCACGATGAACATTATGTCACTGTTCGTTGTATTCGGGATTGGTTATTATTTATCAAAAAGTTATAAAGTTGAAGCGGTGTTCGGAGGAGCTGTCGCTTTGGTCTCATTTTTACTTTTAACACCGTTTGTTTTTAATGGTGAAGGAGGACAAGTGATTCCAAACGTTATTCCGCTTGATAGAATCGGAGCAAAAGGAATGTTTCTTGGCATGCTTACCGCCTTTACAGCAGCCGAGTTTTACCGTTTCTTTGTTCAGAAAAACTTTACCATTAAAATGCCTACGGGTGTTCCACCGGCCGTGGCGAAATCGTTTGCTGCCCTCATTCCAGCTGTACTGACACTGACAGTCTATTTAATAATTAATATTGTGATCACTCAAGGTTTTCACAATAATATGCATGATCTCATCTATCATCTTGTACAGGCTCCGCTTGTCGGACTTGGAAGCGGTATCATTCCGACCTTGATCGCGATATTCTTTATTCAGATCTTATGGTTCTTCGGACTGCATGGGCAAATTATTGTGAACTCAGTAATGGATCCGATTTGGAATACACTTTCACTTGAAAATGTGGATAGTTATACAGCAACAGGAGAAGTCCCTCATATTATTAGCAAGCAGTTTATGGAAGTATACACGGTCGGAATGGGTGGAACAGGGATGACGCTCGCCGTTATTATTGCCATCTTATTGTTTATGAAAAGCAAGCAGATGAAACAAGTCGCTAAACTTGGCGCAGCACCAGGGATTTTCAATGTCAACGAACCAATTATTTTTGGATTACCAATCGTCATGAACCCGCTGATTCTCGTTCCATGGGTAATATCACCGATGATTGTTACATTGATTACTTACTTTACGATGTCAGCAGGGCTTGTACCGCCACCTACAGGAATCGCGGTTCCTTGGACAGTGCCGATTTTTATTAGTGGTATGATGGCGACCAACTCAATTGCTGGCGGTCTTTTGCAAATTTTTAACTTAGCCGTCGTCTTTATGATCTGGTTCCCATTCCTGAAATTCATTGACCGAATGAATTTGAAAAAAGAACAGGAATCCAATACATCTGAACAAAGTAACACGGTTGGAATGTAAAAAAGTAAAAAGGAGAATGATCGTATGCAAAAAACAGAAGTAACGACAAAAGAGACGATCAAATATCGTTTTCCCCAAGATTTCTGGTGGGGTTCAGCAGCCTCTGCGACTCAAACAGAGGGTGCAGCAAATGAAGGTGGGAAAGGGAAAAATATTTGGGATTATTGGTACGAACAAGAACCAAACCGCTTTTTTAATGGAGTAGGTCCTGAAAAGACTTCGCGATTTTATGAGACCTATCAAGAAGACATTCGTCTTATGAAAGAGCTTGGACATAACTCATTCCGAATGTCCATCTCATGGTCAAGAATGTTTCCAGAAGGAAAAGGTGCATTAAATCAAGAAGGTGCTGATTTTTATAACAAAGTGATCGATGAAATGATCGCTGCTGGAATCGAACCTTTTGTCAACCTTTATCATTTTGATATGCCGCTTGCTCTGCAGGAAATCGGTGGTTGGGAAAACCGTGAAGTTGTTGACCATTTTGTTTCATATGCAGAAACATGTTTCCGCTTGTTCGGTGACAGAGTGAAGAAATGGTTTACTCATAATGAACCAATTGTTCCGGTAGAAGGCGGATATTTATACAACTTTCATTATCCTGAAATTGTTGATTTCAGAAAAGCTGTCCAAGTCGCCTATCATGAATTGCTATCAAACGCGAAAGCGATCGAAGCTTATCGGAAGCTGGGCGGGGATGGTCAAATTGGTATTGTTTTAAATTTAACACCATCTTATCCGCGCAGCCAGCATCCTCAGGATGTGAAAGCTTCAGAAATTGCTGATGCTTTCTTTAACAAATCTTTTCTTGATCCGGCTGTTAAAGGGGAATTTCCACCACTATTAGTTGATATTTTAAAAGAGTATGAATATCTTCCTAAAATGGAACAAGGTGATGTAGAGACGATTAAGAATAACACAGTTGATTTAATTGGTGTTAACTATTATCAACCGAGACGCGTAAAAGCAAAAGAGTACCTGCCACATCCCGATGCACCTTTTATGCCTGAGCGCTTCTTTGACAACTATGAAATGCCTGGCAGAAAAATGAACCGTCATCGTGGATGGGAGATCTATGAAAAGGGTATTTATGATATATTAATCAACCTTAAGGACAACTATGATAATATTGAATGTTTCATTTCTGAAAACGGTATGGGAGTCGAAGGAGAAGAAAAATTCCGGGATGAAAACGGGATGATCCAAGATGATTATCGGATTGAGTTTATTCGTGAACATTTAAAATGGGTGCACAAAGCCATGCAGGAAGGATCAAATGTAAAGGGCTATCACTTGTGGACTTTCATGGATAACTGGTCATGGACGAACGCGTATAAAAACCGTTATGGCTTTGTTTCTGTTAACCTTGATCAAAACGCTGAGCGGACCATTAAAAAGAGCGGTTATTGGTTTAAAAGTGTTACAGAAAATAACGGTTTTTAATATGAACATGTGCTAAGGATTTTAGAACCGAATGAACATGTAAAAAGATGGTCTTGTTTCGGCCATCTTTTTATTTCCTAATGGAAACCGATTATAATAATAATAAAGCCGTTTGTAATGAAAGAAGATCCTTAGTATTGGTGGTTAAAATAATGAGAAAATATGAATTTATTTCAAATGAAATAAGAAAAAGGATACGAGAAAAATACTATTCGGCAGATCAACCAATCCCCGATGAACTTTCTCTTGCAAAAGAATTTTCTTGCAGCAGAATGACGATGAAAAGGGCGCTCGATATTCTTGTTTCCGAAGGCATGCTGTATCGTAAACGGGGACATGGCACTTTCATTGTGAAGTCTTCTATACAAAATATTCCCGTTAGTGTAACAGACAAGGAAAATCTGGGGCTTACAAAGCTCCTTGTCGGCAAACAGATTGAAAGTAACATCATCAAGTTTGATGTTGAATTTCCGACAGACCAAGTAGCAAAACAATTATCAATCGAAAAGCGCGTTCCAGTATATCATATTATCCGACTGCGAAAAGTTGAGGATGAACCATATGTTATTGAAGAAACGTATATGCCTTCTAATCTCATTTCGGAATTGACTGAAGATGTTTTGCACGATTCAATCTATCGGCATATTACCGAAACCTTAAACCTCAAAATTGCGGGTTCACACCGAAAGATCAGAGCGGCTAAGTCGTCAGATTTGGATCAAAAATATTTGGAGTGTGCAGATGATGATCCAGTGCTTGAAGTTGAACAGATCGCTTTTTTAAACACTGGCGAACCTTTTGAATATTCGTTTGCTAGACACCGTTATGACAAGTTCGAGTTTTCCAGTGTTCATATTCGAAAGTAGCAATTTATTTTAAAAATGAAGCCAGTGGAGAACATCATGTCCACTGGTTTTCATATTGTCTTTCTCGTTTCGCTATTAAGAAAGCGCATACAAATAGAGAGTCTTACATATGATTGACTAAACAGTTGGAAATGAGAGAATTTATTGACAAATCAGACATATTTTATGGTAGGATAGAATTGTTATTTTGTACAACAATGGGGGGGTAAATGAATGAATAAATGGAAAGGCAAAATGATGATTGTCATGATGCTTGGTCTTGTCATGGGGATGGCAGCCTGCGGAGGCAATCAGGCATCAAAGGATGGTAAAGACGCCAAAGGTTCTGGTAGTTACAGCCTGCTTACAGGTGGAACTGGTGGTACATATTATCCTCTTGGTGGTCAGTTTGCAAAGCTTTGGGAAGAAGCAACAGGTGACAAATTTACAACTCAAACAACTGGAGCTTCCGCTGAAAATATGGCGACTCTGCAAAAAGGAGAAGCTGAAGTTGCATTTTCTCAAACCGATATTGCAACTTATGCAATAGAAGGAAAAGAGATGTTTAAAGATAAAATCGATGGGATTAAAGCGATCGCCGCCTTATATCCTGAAACTGTACAGGTTGTGACAACAGAAAAAAGTGGGATCAATTCGATTGAAGATTTAAAAGGTAAAACCGTTTCTGTCGGTGCAGCTGGATCAGGGGTTAATATCAATGCAAAGCAAATTTTGGAGGTTTATGGACTGTCATTCGAAGATATCAAACCACAAAATCTTTCATTTGAAGAATCAACTGATGGTATTCAGTCCGGTGCCATTGATGCTGCCTTTATTACAGCAGGAACCCCAACAGGTGCTGTTGAAGGACTATCTGCCCAAAATGATATTAAAATTTTAAATATTGAAAAAGATAAACAGAAAAAATTGATGGATCAATATCCATTCTATGCGTCTGATACGATAAAAAGCGGCACTTACGGGATCAAAGAGGATGTCAGCACAGTGGCTGTTAAAGCGATGCTTGTTGCGTCTGATAAACTGGATGAAAAGACCGTTTATAAAATGACAAAAGCGTTGTTTGAGGCAGGGAAAATCAATCATGCAAAAGGCAAGTTTATTAAAGCTAAAACAGCACTTGAAGGGTTAGGAAGTATCGATATTCATCCTGGAGCAGCCAAATATTATAAAGAAAAAGGAATTGAAAAATCTTAAAACGACGAATGGATAGACTGTAGCACTGACCTCAGTCTATCGTTTTTTCTGTTCGTCAGGGGATACCAAAAAATGAAGAAATATAGATTAATCATCATGGTGTGTTTTTTAGTTGCGATTTTGACACTGCTTTTCTTATGTCTGATTCCATCTCAAAAGTCCGTTGTATTTACGAAAGAAGATAGCGGTGAGATCGTGGCATATCTTCCTCTTCAGGAGGAGCAATCGTTTGAGATCATTTATACGCATTCGATCCATAAAACAAAAGTGATAGAAACGTATGTTTGTAAACAACAGAAGCTAAAACAGATTGCTTTGACCTATCATGATCCAGCTGTCGGAATGCCTGCCAATGCCGAACCTGGAGAAAAGCTTGTGATAAAGGATGGCATATATACGATTTCCAATATGAAGCGAACCTTTCCGTTCATCGACATGCGGATCGGAAGGGTGAGGGCAAATCATCGAATCGGATACGTTGGCAAGGTATATCAATTAAAACGCTTTATTCGTCCAGGCTCATGGGTAAGGATGTCTGTTCAACATTTGAATAAGGTACAACAGTTGAAAGGAGTGAAGATCAATGGCTGACCAAAAGGAACGTGAAAGGTCGCTTTCTGAAACGGAACAACAAAAACTTTTGGAAAAATACGATCCTGAGGCAGGGACGAGAAAACTGGCAGGATTAGCCGGGATTGTTGCCTTTTTCGGTCTCCTTGGCTTTTCATTGTTTCAATTATATACAGCCATTTTTGGCGTTTTTCCAGCTCAAATTCAAAGGTCCGTTCATTTAGGATTTGCCCTCGGTCTCATCTTTTTATTATTTCCAGCGAGAAAAAACATTCGTCAGACAGGCAAATTTAAAATCGCTTGGTATGATGGCTTACTAGCTATTTTAGGTGCGGGTGTCGGTGTTTATTGGGTTATCAATTATAAAACAATTGTCACTGGGATTGGTTTGATTACAACAACTGATTTTTATGTCGGGTTGCTGGCGATTTTCTTAGTACTTGAAGCGACAAGAAGGGCTGTTGGTTTACCAATTATGATCATCGCCGGTTTGTTTCTTCTCTATGGCCTTTACGGTTCATATTTACCAGGATTTTTGTCGCATAATGGATTAACGCTGGAAAGGCTCGTTCAGACCATGTATTTTACAACTGAAGGAATCTTGGGAACACCGCTTGCTGTTTCTTCGACGTTCATTTTTTTATTTATCTTATTCGGCGCTTTCCTCGTGAAAACCGGTGTCGGTCAATATTTTAATGATCTTGCTGTTGCCATTGCCGGGAGAAGTACGGGTGGTCCTGCTAAAGTGGCAATATTCTCGAGCGCGCTTCAGGGAACAATTAGCGGTAGTTCTGTTGCTAATGTTGTCACATCAGGGTCTTTTACAATTCCAATGATGAAGAAGTTGGGATATAAAAAGGAATTTGCCGGTGCGGTTGAAGCGTCTGCATCGACCGGTGGTCAGCTGATGCCGCCAATTATGGGTGCTGCCGCTTTTTTAATGGTGGAATTTATCGGTGGAATCACATATTGGGATATCGCAAAAGCGGCAGCGATTCCGGCCATTCTTTATTTCACAGGCGTTTGGATTATGACACATTTTGAAGCGAAACGGGTCGGTTTGCGTGGGTTAACAAAAGAAGAGATGCCAAACCGGATTGAAGTGTTTAAAAAGATTTATCTTTTGATTCCTATTGTGTCAGTCGTCATTTTGTTAATGTCCGGGATTACTGTCATGCATGCTGCTCTATATTCGATTGTTCTAGCGGTGATTGTCGGTTTTTTTAACAGAGGCTCAGGAATGGGTCTGAAAGAAATCGTAATGGCGCTGACGGACGGGGCGAGAATGGCGCTTTCAGTTGCGGCTGCAACAGCTGCTGCTGGAATTATCGTTGGAGTAGTCACAAAGACAGGCCTGGGTCTCAAACTGGCCAATGGGCTGTTAGACTTGGCTGGAGGCGCATTATTACCATCGCTTTTTTTGACGATGATCGCAGCTTTAATCCTTGGTATGGGTTCGCCGACAACAGCAAATTATGTCATCACATCGACGATTGCTGCACCAGCTCTTATGTTATTGAATGTTCCTGATTTGTCAGCTCACTTGTTTGTTTTTTATTTCGGGATCGTTGCCGATATTACACCGCCTGTGGCATTGGCTGCTTTTGCGGCTGCAGGAGTGGCAGGGGGAGAGCCGATCAGAACGGGGATCAATTCTGCTAAGCTTGCTATTGCCGCTTTTATCATCCCATATATTTTCGTTTTATCTCCAGAGTTATTAATGATCAATGCTCAGTGGTATGAAATCATCTGGGTGATCTTTACGGCATTGTCAGGCATGATTGCCATCGGAGCGGGAATGATCGGATTCTGGATGAGAAAAGTGTTGTGGTTTGAACGAATATTGGCACTTCTTAGTGGCTTGTTGCTGATTTATCCTGAGGGGTATACGGATCTGATTGGGCTTGGTCTGTTTGTGCTTCTCTTTATTCTTCAGTTGATTTGGAAGCGAGATAAAAACCGTCCCTTAACGACTTTAAATGCTTAAAGAACAACAGCCTTCAAAGAACTGAATCTTTGAAGGCTGATTTCTGTATGTTCGTTAGATTGGCCACCAATGAAACCCGTCTCTGCCAAGAAGTTCGTCAGAAGCTTTCGGCCCCATAGATCCAGCTTTATAGTTTGGTGACAATGTTTTATTGTTTTCCCAGTATTGCGAGATCACATCAACAAAGTTCCAAGAAAGGGCAACTTCATCCCAGTGGGCAAAGTTTGTCGCATCTCCATGTAAACAGTCGAGAATTAATTTTTCGTAAGCCTCTGGTGTATTGATGCCATCTTCACAGTTATGACAGTAATCAAGTTTGATCGGCTCAGCAAATGTACTACCGCCAAGTTTTCTTGCGTTTAAATGAAGTGTGATCCCTTCATCAGGTTGGATATGGATCACCAATAAATTAGGATGCATGGTCTCGCCATTTCCATAGTATAAGTTCATTGGAATATCCTTAAATTGAACAACAATTTGTGTTGATTTTTTCTTCATTCGTTTTCCTGTTCGAATATAGAATGGAACTCCAGCCCAGCGGAAGTTATCAATCAGTAGCTTTCCAGCGACAAATGTTTCAGTATTGGAATCTTCCGCAACATTTTGTTCATCTCGATAGGCTTTCACTTGATGTTCATCGATCATTCCGGCATCGTATTGGCCGCGAACAAAAAATTGTTCAATCTGATCTGTTTGAATAGGGCGAAGCGCTCTAAGCACTTTTACTTTTTCACTTCGGATTTCCTCAGTGTTCAGTTTAATTGGTGGTTCCATCGCAAGCAATGCCACCATTTGGAGAATATGGTTTTGAACCATATCCCTGAGCGCCCCTGATTTTTCATAGTATCTTGCACGGTCTTCAACACCTAAATCTTCACTTGATGTGATTTGGATGTTTGAGATGTATCGGTTTGTCCAAAGCGGTTCAAAAATCGCATTGGCAAAGCGAATGACCTCAATATTTTGGACCATTTGTTTTCCTAAGTAGTGGTCAATCCGATAAATTTGATCTTCAGTAAAGGCTTCGCGAATCTCTTGGTTCAATGCTTTTGCACTTGCTAAATCATGACCGAACGGTTTTTCAATGACAAGTCTTGACCAGCCATTTGTCGAAGTGACACCTTCTGATTTTAAAAACTTAGCAATTGTTCCAAAAAACTCGGGAGCCATTGCCAAATAAAACATCCGGTTATTCGGAATTTGATATGTACTTTCAAGCTGCTCGATGAGTTCATTTAAATCACGATACGAATCTGAGCAGGTAACATCAAATGGGTGGTAGTAAAAGTGAGATGTGAATTCTTTTACATCCTTCTTATATTCAAACTTTGCAATTGAATTTTGTACAGTATCGCGAAGATCCTCATTTGTCCATGGTCTTCTTCCCACCCCGACAACAGCAAAGTCATCGCCAATTTGACCATTTTCGAATAGTCTATGGATGGATGGGTAAAGTTTCCGTTTTGCTAAATCACCTGTTGCGCCAAAAATAACAATTACTGCTTTTGGTTCAATTTGTTCTTTTCTCAACTAGACGTACCTCACTTTATTCGAAGCATAAGTATATTTCCTTCATTTTAAAGCTAATAGTTCTTTAAAGCAAACATTTGAGATTAAAAAAAATGAAGGATCAGGCTTGTATTTCTTTTTTTTCAGACTTCATGTATCTTAATAAGGGGTAGTTTATGTTACAGGAGGGAGATACTTGGAATTATTATTTTTAGGAACGGGGGCAGGCATTCCAGCAAAAACAAGGAATGTCACATCTGTTGCACTAAAACTTTTAGAAGAAAGACGGTCTGTTTGGCTGTTTGATTGCGGAGAAGCTACACAACATCAAATTTTACATACATCTATTAAGCCGAGAAAAATTGACAAGATTTTTATCACCCATCTACATGGTGATCATATTTATGGTCTACCAGGGTTGATTAGCAGTCGTTCTTTTCAAGGTGGGGAGAACTGTTTGACGATTTATGGGCCAAAAGGAATTAAAAAGTATCTTGAAACAGTGCTTGAGACAACAGGAACACATCTAACCTATCCTTTAATCATTGAAGAGATTGAAGAAGGCACAGTTTTTGAAGATGATCAGTTTATCGTGACAGCCAAAAGTGTTGAACACGGGATTCCAGCCTTTGGTTATCGGATCAAAGAAAAAGATATACCTGGAGCACTCGAAGCTGATAAATTGAAAGAAATTGGGATTTCTCCTGGACCAGTTTATCAAAAATTAAAGAACGGTGAAGTCGTAACATTGGATGATGGGCGTGTCATCAAAGGTTCAGATTTTATTGGACCTCCCAAAAAAGGGCGGATCATCGCCATTTCCGGAGATACGAAACAGTGTAAGAGTGTAAGAGAGCTGGCAGTGGATGCTGATGTTCTCGTCCATGAAGCAACATTCGCTAAAGGTGATCGGGAGTTTGCAGGTGACTATTTTCACAGTACGACAGAACAAGCAGCTGAAACAGCAAAACAAGCCGGAGCCAAAAACCTCATCTTAACCCATATTAGTGCAAGGTATCAAGGTGACATTGCAACTGAATTAGTAAATGAAGCAAAAGAGGTCTTTGCAAACAGTACGGTTGCCTTTGATTTTTATGAATTTGAAGTCAAACGAAGATCATGATCATGTGGCGGGGCTGTCCAGTAAGTCGATTTTGATGATTTGGACGCCCTGTTCACGTCTAACAAATGCTAATATGTCAGCACTCTTGAAGCATAGCTTTTAACAATTGACTTTTGTTCAGGAGATTTTGTATAATAAAACGTAATTATTACGTTTTGAAGGAGGGATAGCATGAGAGTAAATATCACACTGGCATGTACTGAAACAGGAGACCGCAACTATATTACGACAAAAAATAAGCGGACAACTCCAGATCGTCTTGAATTGAAAAAGTATTCTCCACGTTTGAAAAAATATACCCTTCATCGTGAAACAAAGTAGAAAAACGAAGAAACCAGCAGTCTTTTTAGACTGCTGGTTTTTAGTTCGCGGTTTGATAAATATAGTGATGCTGCTGTGCCGCATACCAGACATCAAAAATGGCAAGCTGTACAATATGTGGTTCATCAAAGTGAATCATATGTGAGCTGTTTTTCGCTTCTATCCAGCCGCTTTGGTGTGAAAGAGACAGCAGTCTGTTGTGAAGTTTTAGCCATTCTTGATGAGCTTTTCTCAAATTCGCCTTTTGATTTCCGGATGAGATGATCAGTAATGGAGTTGAACCTAAGTGTTTTTGCTTCTGTTTTAACATGTACAGACTTTGTTGAAATAGCTTGTGGGAAGTTTCAAGGGAGAACTGTTTGAAATAGTCTTCCTGTGCTTCTTTTGGCAAGTGCGGCAACACTTTTTCTTCCTGTTCTTCACAAGCTGGATCAAGCAGAACGAGACCGATAATATCATCGCTGTAAAGGCTAGCAAATAGTCTTGCGATAATTGCACCGAAGGAATGAGCAACAATAATATAGGGCGGTTTTACTTTTCCTACATGGAGAAGCGCTTTTAAATCTTTCACCATTTGGTCAGCCGTTCTTATTTTGTTGCTGGTTTGGCTGTTTCCTAGACCTGCACGGTCATAAACAAAAAGACCGAGATCTTCATCTATATCATGTAAAATGGGCTCCCATGTTTCTGAGGAAGTAGCATAACCTGCTTCAAAAATAATAGTAGCGTTTTTTTTCCCTTTCCGATGCTTTGTATAAAATGTACAACCGTCAACTGTATAGGTCTGCTCTGTTAAACCTTGATTCATGGAGGTCATCCTCTCTTTATAAATGTTGTTCTATTACGAATGACGCATGAACAAGGTTGATCGTTTCTAAAGAGGGAAATTTTTTTGACAAAAAGCCAGTGGAGAATTTTCTTCACTGGCTTCATTTTAATACCATGCTCTGCTATATTGAGTAGGTCCTTCGATTTCTGTATTCAATTGTTTCGCCGCTGTTTTTGGCCAATACGGGTCTCTTAACAATTCTCTTCCAACAAAGATGAGGTCAGCTCGGCCATTTTGAAGGATTTCTTCCGCCTGTAAACCATTTGTAATCAGTCCGACAGCACCTGTTTGAATTCTTGCTTGGGCGCGGATCGTATCGGAAAAATCGACCTGGTATCCTGGGAAGATCTTCATGTCTGCTGGTACGACAGCACCTGAACTGACATCGATTAGATCGACACCTTGTTCTTTCATCCATGTGCTAAAGACGACATAATCGGAAACATTGAGTCCGTTTTTCTTATAATCAGAAGCTGAAACCCTTACAAATAAAGGGCCATCCCATACTTGTTTTACAGAATCTATCACTTCTCGAAGCAACCGGTAGCGGTTTTCTGCTGATCCACCATACTCATCTTCACGCTGATTAGAAAGCGGAGATAAAAATTCGTTGATTAAATATCCGTGTGCTCCATGAATTTCAATGATATCAAATCCGGCTGCTTTCGCTCTTTCAGCACCTGTTTGAAATGCTTGAACCGTTTCTTTAATATCTTTTTTCGTCATTTCGATAGGGGTTCTGGCGTTTTTATCAAAAGGAATCGCAGAAGGCCCGAAGATCTTACCATCTACTTCAGCTTTTCTCCCGGCATGAGCCAGTTGGATTGCTGTTTGGCTGCCATATGATTGAATTTGTGATGTTAACATAGACAAACCTTTAACATGTTCATCATGCCAGATCCCTAAATCTTGATCAGAAATTCGTCCCTCTGGTGTGACAGCGGTAGCTTCAATCATAATGAGTCCGACTTGACCAATGGCACGTGATAAATAATGTGTAAAATGAAATGGCTGTATCTTGCCATCCTTATCATGGGAAGAATACATACACATCGGTGACATCACAATTCGATTTTTTAGTGTGACTCCTTTTATGTCCAACGGTGTAAACAGTTTTCGCTCAGTCAATTTATTTCGCCTCCCGTAAGTTTTCTAGTTGATTATATCAATATTGAAAAAACTCGTCATATAAACTGCTCAAGTGATATTCAAATGAAAGAAACTGCAGTACAATAAGGCTGACTATATTAATTCTCCTATAAATTTACAGAAAAAGAGGGATTACAAAATGAAATGGCAGACGAAGGAAGAATTGAAACAGTTGTTAATTTCTCTCATTCAACATGAAAGTGTATCAGGTACGACTGAAGAAGTAGCGCTCGCAGAATATATGTATCATTTATTAAAAGAGCGTTCGTACTTTCAACATCACCCTGATCATTTGAAACTCCATCCAATGAAAGATGGTCGATATTTCTTGACGGCTCTTGTGAAAAAACCAGCGAAAAAAAATACTGTGTTATTGCTAAGCCACTTTGATGTTGTCGATACATCAGACTATGGAGAATTTAAACGGATGGCCTGCAAACCTTTAGAGTTGATGAATTCATTGCTGGAAAAAAAAGAGTTGCTACCTGAACGAGCAAAACAAGATTTAGAAAGTGGGGAGTGGTTGTTTGGTAGAGGCAGCATGGATATGAAAGCCGGTCTTACTGTCCAGTTTTCCATGCTTGAGCGAGCAATGAATGGAGAGTTTGATGGGAATCTTCTCTTGATCACTGTACCTGATGAAGAAGTCAATTCACAAGGGATGATTGAAGCGGTTCCTGTCTTAAAAGGTTTAGAAGAAGAATATGATCTTACATTTACAGCCTGTTTGAATGGTGAGCCGATGTTTGAAAAATATCCTGGAGATCCTGGGCAGTATGTTTATTCAGGGAGTATTGGCAAAGTACTTCCAGGCTTTTTCTGTAAAGGGATTGAGACCCATGCAGGTGAGCCTTTTTCAGGTTTGAATGCAAATTTAATGGTATCCGAAATGAACCGACTACTTGAATTAAATGCCGATTATTGTGAAGCTGTTGATGGAGAAATGACGCCTCCTCCAGTTAACCTTATGCAAAAGGATCTGAAGGAAAAATACTCTGTTCAGACTCCACATATGGCAGTATCATTATTTAATGTGCTGACAATGAAACGATCAGCGGATGAACTGCATCAGATGCTGTTAAATACCGCAAAACAAGCAGCCATTCATGTTCAAACCATTGTTGAAGAAAAAACCGTTGATTATCAGCGGTTTGGCAACTTTACTCCAATTAAACGGCATATTCGTGTATTGGCTTTTGAAGAACTATGGGACAGAGCGCAAGAAAAGGTGGGAAAGGCTGAGGTAGAGCGGATTGTCAATTTTGCCATTGCTAACAGAGGAGAGCTTGGCGATCGCGATTTTTCAACGAAGATCGTTGCTGAACTCGTTTCACTTTGCAAAGATGATGCACCGATGATTGTGCTATTTTATAGTCCGCCATTTTATCCAGCTGTCTCTTCAAAAGGAGATCCATTGATTAAGAAGACGATCGATCATTTAGGGGAATTTGCAAGACACCAATATGGAATTGAGTTCAATGAAGTTCAGTACTTCCCAGGTCTTTCTGATTTGAGTTACTTCCAACTTAGTAAACAATCGCTTGATGAATATACAGCTAACATGCCACTTTTTAGTCGGGGCTATTCTCTTCCAACAGACCAGGAAAACACATTATTTGTTCCAGTCATCAATATTGGGCCTTTCGGAAAAGATCCGCATAAATGGACGGAACGTCTTCATTTACCTTATTCTTTTGGCACATTACCTCATTTGCTCGAGTTTGCGATCCACAGATTGTTAGCATAAGAAAAAAAGTTTACGGAGAGCTTCATGTTCACCGTAAACTTTTTGTTATTTAGCGGTCAACTGTTCTCTCATTTCCGCTGAACGCTTTGCCGCTTCCTTCACACAAGTTATGACTGTTTTTTCAAATTGAAGCTCATGTAAGACACGGATTCCGGCTTCTGTTGTACCTCCGGGACTAGTGATCTCTTTTCGCAATAAAGCAGGCTCTTTTCCGCTTTCAAGCATTTGCGCCGCTCCAATGATCATATCGATGATCAACTGTTTGGCTGTTAATTCATCAAGCCCAAGTTCCTGAGCTGATTTTTCTAGAGCTTCGACAAATCGATAGACAAAAGCTGGGCCGCTTCCAGCCACTGCTGTAACTGCATCAAGTGCTGTTTCTTCAACCATTGTCACACTGCCGATCGTGTGAAAGAGTTTGGTGACTTCATCAATTTGCTCTTCTGTAACATAGGGACCAGCCGTAAAGGCTGTCGCAGATTTTTGGATGGAAGCTGATGTATTCGGCATCGCCCTGACAATTGGCTGTTTTTTGCGAGTAAAGTGTTGAATGGTATCAATCGAAATACCAGCAAGAATCGATATAATAAGCTGATCTTTATGCAGATAAGGCTGGATATTAGCGATGCTTTCTGCCGCATCTTTAGGTTTTACGGCAAGCACGATTGTATCAGATTGAGCCACTGCTTGACCTGTATCCTGTTCCGTGTTGATTTCATATGCATCGTGAAGTTCCTTCAAGCGAGCTTTATTGGACTTATTTGTGGCCGTAATCTGCTTAGGTGTTAGTGTGCCGCTTTTGATAAGTCCCTTTATCATCGATTCTGCCATTGAACCAGCTCCGATAAATACAATTCGTTTCACATCAGTTCCTCCTTCTATCAAACAAAAAAACCTTTCTTCCTGCTTAAAGGACGAAAAGGTTTCGCATTGAGGGAATGCTTAGATTTTTTACTATTCCTCTTCACAGTATTAAATCTCATTATGCTACGGGAGACTAATAAAAGTCAATATCATTCGTTCGTTTAACGGATGAACATGGAACGAACGGAAAATTACATTTATCAATTGAACTGGGTTAATAACTACTCATTTTATTTGATCTTTTACAATAAATGACGTACGATTTCTACATTAATAGTGACAATTTTTGTATCTTTTGTGTACTTAATCGTGAGAGCCGCCGGACTCTACATAGTAAGCGGAATAAACCTTGATTTAACTGTTATGATGATCGTTTCATTACTGATTCCATTTTTTATTTCTCAACTATTAAAACGAAAGTTTCCTTACTTGTTACTAATTGTTTTCGCTCCAATTGTTATATATATATGGTGGAATAGTGTTGATGTTGTAGAGGCTATATCAAACGAAAATGGAAAGTATCTTGTTCGTGAAAAACAACCGCCTTTCTGTTGTGATAAAGATTTGGAACGTCAATCAACCTATGTTATTTATAAAAAGGTAAGTCATTGTTTCTACAAAAAGGATATCGAATTCAATTCAGTGCCCTCACTATTTATGGATAGGTATGGTTCAGAAAAGCCGTCAGTAAAACAAATTGAAGATTACATAACAAAAATTCAACTACCTTACAGTATCCCATTAAAGTCAGACAGATAATGGAGTTTTTTCAAGGCTAGTCTGCGTAATGATATGTTTAATGTTTGCACCATTAAGATCGTTTAACTATCGCACGCACTTTCAATGATCTTATGATAGATTGTGGGGCTTTGAACAAGAGGCTCTTAGGTGGAAATGGCGCGGGAGAAAAAGGTAAAATATGATCAACATCATTTTTCATCAAAAGGAGAAAAAAATGTTCAAACATGAAAAGATCATTCCTATTTCAATACCGACACCATTTGCCATTGGCGATGTCAACATTTACTTAGTGAAAGGAGAGGCACTGACTTTAATAGATGTCGGTCCAAAAACAGAAGCAGCCTCCGCTATGTTAAAGAACAGTCTTGCTGAGCATCGGCTGACTTTAGCCGATATTGATCAAGTTGTATTGACACACCATCACGCTGACCATGTTGGATTATTGGACGAATTTCCTAATAGTGTCAAGATCATTGGGCATATGTATAATGAACCATATATCAGTCAGAACCCAGACTTTATTGAAAAACAATCTGCTTTTTTTACATATTTATTTGGGCAGATTGGAGTACCTCACCATATGATATCAAGTCGTACAGTAGAGCGGTCTTACCGGCTTTCTTGTCGACGTTCTTTAACGCAAACAGTTAAGGAAAATAATCAGATTGACGGCCTTGAAGGATGGACTGTGCTTGAAACACCTGGACATGCTACATCTCATATTGTTCTTTATCACGAGAAAAGTGAAAGGATGATCGGTGGAGATTTGCTGTTAAAAACATCTTCATCAAATCCTTTGTTAGAAGTGCCCCAACAAGGGGAAAAGCGTCCTTTGCCACTTTTGGATTATCTTGCGTCAATCAACCGTCTTTCAGAGCTACCTCTTAAGATCATTTTTCCAGGTCATGGCGTACAGATTACGGGTATTCAAGAACTCATCACAAGACGGCTAGAAAAACAGCAAAACAGAGCTGAAGAGGTCTATAGCATACTTTCGGAAAAACCTCATACTGCATTTGCCATCTGTCAGAAGCTATTTCCAACGGTCTACGAAAAAGAATTGTTTTTGACTATGTCTGAAACAGTCGGTCAACTCGATTATTTGCAAGCGTGTAACCGCATCATCAGTGAAGAAATCAATGGAATTTATTATTATCATTCAAGGTAGGGATAGAATATGGCCAAAAGACTACAACATAAAAAAATCTTGATTACTGGAGCTTCTGGTGGATTAGGTGAACGAATCGCTTATTTTTCTGCCAAAGAAGGAGCAGATGTTATTCTCACAGGGCGTAGAAAAGACCGATTAGAAGCAGTCAAACAAAAAATTTTGGCTGAATGTCATGTGGAATGTCGCATCATTGTTTTTGATATGAGTCAGACAGAAGAAATTGATACGGTTTTTCAAACAGTTGGCCCGGTTGATATCCTTGTGAACAATGCTGGTTTTGGCCTTTTTGAACTAGCGCTTGAAACGTCTATAGAAGATATGAAATCGATGTTTGAAGTAAACGTCTTTGGTCTGATCACCTGGACGAGAGCAGTATTGCCGGATATGATAGCGAAAAAGAGCGGGCATATCATTAATATCGCTTCACAAGCTGGTAAAATCTCGACACCGAAGTCAAGCCTTTACGCAGCGACAAAACATGCGGTTCTCGGCTATTCAAACAGTCTAAGAATGGAGCTTGTCGAAACAGGTGTAAAGGTAACGACTGTTAACCCCGGCCCGATTAAAACCGATTTTTTCAAATTGGCTGATCAAAATGGTGAATATGTGAAAAGTGTCGGTAAATGGATGCTCGATCCTGATCAAGTCGCTCAGAAGATTGTTTCGATCATGATGACAAATAAACGCGAAATCAACCTTCCTGCCTGGATGAACGGGGTTAGTAAACTTTATCAAGTGTTTCCTTCATTAGTTGAAAGAATTGGACGAAGTGCTTTTTATAAAAAATAACAAGATTTATGAGGTGAATCAGACCAATGATTATGTTTTGCCTTCCATATGCAGGGGGATCTGAAGCCATATTTTATCCATGGAAAAATCATTTAGATTCCAATATTGAGATTTATCCAATCAAGCTAAAAGGAAGAGGGGCAAGATATCATGAAGCATTCTATGAAAACTTAGAAGAAGCGGTTCAAGATATTTTTGAACAAGTCCAGAGCAACATGAAAAACATGGACTATGCTATTTTTGGCCACAGTATGGGCAGCCTTTTAGCATATGAGCTGTATTATAAAATCTGTGAAGCCAATCTGAAAAAACCGTTGCATATCTTTTTTTCTGGCTTTAAGGCCCCTCATCGAATAAAAAGGAAAGAAATACTGCATACTTTGCCAGATCCTCTCTTTAAGAAAAAAATAAAAGATCTTGGCGGAACACCAGAAGAACTGATTAATCATGAAGAGCTGTTTGCACTGTTTCTACCAGTGTTGAAAAGCGATTTTAAAATGGTTGAAACATATTTATATAATGAAAGAGATATCAAAATTGACTGTGATATTACCATTTTAAACGGAATAGACGATGAGATGGATTCAAACGATATTCTCGAATGGAAAAGTCATACTATTGGCCGTTTTGAATATTACGATTTTCCAGGGAATCATTTTTATATCCACCCTCAACAAGAACATGTACTCCATATGATCAAGCAAATACTGAGGGGCTAAAAGCAGCCCCTATTTTCTATACTATCTACTAAAATGTAAACGAAAACGGGTGAAACGATGGATGACATTCAGGTGATCATCGTTAGTTAGAATCTCATGAAAAATGGAATTTTATCAAAAATAGGCGAGAAAACCCCCATCTTCAAGGAATGTGAAGCGAAGCCCAATGAGTAAGTGAATGATTCAGCTCGGTTATGAACCTCTTGGCGAAGCGGGGATTCCAGGAAGGCGGTATGACCGGAAAGGCGGGAATCATCGGACCCATCATGTCCATATGTTTCAATTTGATCATCATGAAGAGATTGATCGACATATCGCGGTTAAGGATTATTTGCGAGCACATCCTGAGCTAGCTGAAAAATACCGATGTTTAAAAGCACGACTTGCAAAGTAGTTTCCTTATGATGTCGAAGCTTACATAGATGGAAAAGATAAGTTTGTTAAACAGCTTGAACAAGCTGCTCTTCATTGGAAATCCAATGACTAGATCAGAGGGAAGGTGTGGCATATGAAGAACCAGGAGATCAATTTGCAAACGTTATATACTCATCATACTCGTGTTACCTGGGCGAGATTAAGCGGGCAGCTATCAGTTGCGATAACAGAAGAGGAAACCAAACAGTTTGAAGGTTTAAATGATGATCTGTCTCTGGAAGAGGTTGAAACGATTTACATTCCACTGGCACGGCTTCTTCATCTCTACAGGACTTTCCAATATCAGCGGAATCAAGAGGTAAACGGTTTTTTAAACCATTCTCAAACAACCAATATTCCGTTTATCATCGGGATAGCCGGAAGCGTAGCAGTCGGGAAAAGTACGACAGCCCGGATCCTTCAGGCCGTACTATCTCGCTTAGGGGAGCGGTTGAAAGTCAGTCTCATCACAACTGATGGCTTTCTGTATCCCAATGCAGTTCTTAAAGAAAAGCGGATGATGTCGAGAAAGGGGTTTCCTGAAAGTTATGATGTCAAGGCATTGCTTAAGTTTTTAAACGATTTAAAATCAGGTAAGGAAATGGTCAAAGCACCAGTCTATTCTCATTTAACGTATGACAGACTTGAAGGTGTTTATGAAACGATTGAGCAAGCTGATATTGTGTTGATTGAAGGTGTGAATGTCTTGCAAACACCAACGATTGAAGATGACCGGACAAAGCCGCGTGTTTTCGTCTCCGACTTTTTTGATTTTTCTATTTATGTAGATGCAGATGAAGAGTTGATCGTGAAATGGTATCTCGAGCGTTTCCGCATTCTCAGGAAGACGGCCTTTCAAGACCCGAGTTCATATTTCCATCAATTTAAAGATCTGACAGAGGCTGAAGCTGATGAGATGGCGAGATCTGTTTGGGAGACGGTGAATCGTCCGAACCTGTATGAAAATATTTTGCCTACTAAATTTCGTTCAGATTTAATTTTGAAAAAAGGAGCCGGCCACAAAGTTGAAGAGATTCTAGTCAGACGGGTATAAAGGGGGAGAAAAAACAGTGATTCACCATATTGAATTGTATGTTTCCGATTTAGACAGATCAAAGCGGTTTTGGGAATGGTTTCTCGGTGAACTTGGCTATCAGGTTTATCAGGATTGGAGAAACGGAATCAGTTGGAAAGCAAATGATGCTTACCTTGTCATAGTTCAGGCGGAAAAGAGGTTTTTGGAGGCGGGTTACCATCGCTGTCGGGTTGGTTTAAATCACATCGCTTTTCGTGCGTCATCAAGAGCGCAAGTCGATGACATCACAGAGCAACTCCGCAAACAAGGTTACAAGATTTTGTATGAAGACAGACACCCGTTTGCTGGCGGGAGTGAACATTATGCATGATATGCTGAAGATCCGGACCGTATCAAAGTTGAACTTGTAGCACCATGTTATTGAAACAACGGAGCTACCCGAAAATGATGATTCTTTATCAACATGGACGAAGGGGAATTGCGAGACCCCTACCCCTGCGGGAACAGCAAGCCAGACGAGATCCTGCAGGAGCTCGTGGAAGGCAAGCAATTTCCCCGATTTTATAATGTTTTTTCTGAATGGGTGATGACTTTTGCAGTTTCCGCTACTCTAATTTTATGGAAGGCTGTAAATAAGAAAGGCACTCCGCAAATGGTGATAAGAGCCAAGACTGAAAAGGTGATAAACGGTTTATCTACTCCAAAAGCATCCAGCAGCATTCCACCTATCCATGGACCGATGACATTTCCTAGCTGGTTGAAACCTATCGCTCCAAAGTAAGTCCCTTTTAGTTCAGGACGCGCAATTTGGTCAACCAATACATCCATCATCGAAAACAACAAAACTTCCCCGATTGTAAACAATACAACAATGATGATAATCGATAATAGATGATGGAAAAATGACAGGCTAAACAGACTGATACTGATTAAAATATCTCCTATAATCAATGATAAAAGGGGAGAAAACCGTTTGGCAATATGTACGATCGGATACTGAATAGTTAACACGACAACCGCATTTAATGTTAGTATGATCCCGAATAGTTTTGTCCCATCTTCAATGAAGGGACTTGCCGCCATGTACTGAGCAAGCGTTGAGGAGAAATGGGAATAGCCGAACACAAAAAGAGTTGTACCAATCAATGTAATCAAAAAGACGCGGTCTGATTTTGTCACTTTGAAGGCATCTTGCACTTGAATACACTTGTTGTTATCAGGCTTCGGGATGTCATGTTTTTTAAATTGAATCAAAAGCATGATCCCATACATAAGGTAAGTGATAGCTGCAATCAAAAATGGTAATGTCGTTTTTGAAGAACCAAGGTAGAGCCCTAACAGTGGACCAAAGACAACACCAAGATTGATCGCTGTATATCTGAGGTTGTACACAAAAAGTCGCGTCTCAGGTTTGGATACATCTGACAGCAGCGCTCTTGAAGTTGGTTCAAAAAGGGCCCGGCACAATCCGTTGAGGGCGTTCATCAAAAAGAAAGTCCAGACATGATCAGCAAGTGCAAAACCTACAAACACCAGTACCCAGACAAAAATCGACAGCTGCATCATCGCTTTCCGTCCAAATCGATCTGATAAGTATCCTCCATAAAAACTTGCTGCAAGCCCGATCAGCGAGCTTGTCGCAATTACAGCTCCCGCAAAAGCGGCAGAAGCGCCTTTGACCTGTGTTAAATAAATCGCTAAAAAAGGAATGCTCATTGTCGTTCCCATCCGCCCGAATACTGTTCCGATAATAATAGTCCAGCTAAGCGGATGTATATCTTTCCAGTTTGGTTTCATGATGGACTCTCCCGACCATGATATATTTACGATACTATCATACAGGAAACAACTGGTCATGAATAGACATTTTTTAATATAAGTAGATAAAGTTGGTTCTTTATATATTGACACAAAATAGTAAAAATTCCTTATGTTAACGCTTACAAATATAGTTATAGTGGAAGTTGTACACTGACTATTTTAAGGGAGGGTTTCGATTGAAATCTCGTTGTTTTATGGTGCTAACTGCTCTATTGTTATTAGAAAGCACGTTTTTTAGTCCGTTTATGCAATCGTTTGCAGCTTCTGAACCAGAGATGACAAAGGTTATCATCCATTATCAGCCTGCTGTAAACGATTCAAAGGAGTGGGGATTGTGGGTTTTTCCTGAAGGAGGAGAGGGGAAGGCTTACACGTTTACGGATGAAGATCATTTTGGAAAAGTAGCGGAAATTGAGTTACCTGGAAATTATGATAAAGTAGGCTTTATTGTCCGTACAGAGTCATGGGAAAAGGATGGAGGAGATCGTTTCATTCAAATTGTGAATGGGGAAGGAGAAGTATGGGTTAAAGGGGGAGATAAACAGACGTATACATCACCTCCTGATGGAGAATATCGTGATGTTCCGAAGTATGGGAAAGTCAATGTTACGATCAATTATCATCGCTACAATGGAGATTATCAAGGCTGGAACATTTGGACGTGGCCTGGAAAAGGAAACAAAGGAAAACAAGTTGAATTTACTGAAACAACTGATTTTGGCAAGCGAGCAACTTATACAATCAGCAACGAAAATGGTGACCTTTTTGAAAAAATCGGTTTTATCATCCGAAAATCGACCGCTAAAAATGAATGGGCAGAACGAGATGGAGGGGATCGTTTCATCACAAACATGAAGAAAGATGGCAGTGTAGAAATATGGATCGTTCAAGGAAAGCCCCAGGTTTATGATGAAGAAGGTGATGCAGACACGACTCGAAAAATTACAAAAGCGTCAATGGATACATTTCAACAAATTACATTAGAAACAAACGTACCGTTTGATTGCGAAAAAGACTTCCGACACATCAACATTGACGGGGTTCAAATTGCCAAAGTGATTCCCTATCAACAAAATGAAAGCGCTTTTACGAGTAAAGTTAAAGTCATCACGAAACAGCCTCTTGATGTGGCGAAAACGTACAAAGTAAAGAAAACAGGGTATGGGTCTGCTATAGTAGCTCACGGTCAGATCATCCGTACGAAAGAATTTGATCAAAAATTTTATTATAAAGGCCATGATTTAGGAAATACGTACAGTAAAGCAAAAACTAAGTTCCGTGTCTGGGCTCCGACAGCAAGCGAGGCGAAACTAGTTCTTTATCGATCATGGAATGGGCCGGCTACAAAAGAAATACCGATGAAAAGAAGTAAAAAAGGGACATGGAAAGCTGTATTAAAAGGGGATCATGATGAGCAAATTTACACGTATAAAGTGAAAATTGGAGATCAATGGAATGAAGCTGTTGATCCATATGTACGAGCAACAACGGTAAATGGACAGCGGGGGGTTGTCGTTGATTTAGCGAAAACAAATCCTCAAAGATGGACGAAACATAGGCCGAAGTTAAAAAATCCAGAAGATTCGATTATTTATGAGCTCCACGTTCGGGATTTATCCTCTCAAAAAGAAAGCGGTATTAAACATCAAGGGAAATTCCTAGGTGTAACAGAATGGAATACGAAAGGTCCAAAGGGGGTAAAAACAGGGTTAAGCCATATAAAAGATTTAGGTGTTACCCACATTCAATTTCTGCCTATCTATGATTACCGTACAGTTGATGAAACTAAACTAAATGAACCACAGTTTAACTGGGGATATGATCCACAAAACTATAATGTTCCAGAAGGGTCTTATTCTACAAATCCTTATGAACCGAAAACAAGAATTAAGGAGTTAAAACAAATGGTTCAAACCCTTCACGACCACCAACTTCGTATTGTCATGGATGTTGTCTATAACCATGTGTACGCAGTCAGTGAACACAGTTTTGATCAATTAGTGCCAGGCTACTTTTTCCGTTACAAAGAAGATGGAAGCTTATCAAACGGAACTGGTGTTGGAAATGATACGGCTTCTGAACGAAACATGGTTCGAAAGTTCATCGTTGATTCTGTAACGTATTGGGCAAAAGAGTACCATATCGACGGATTTCGCTTTGACCTGATGGGCATTCACGACACAAAGACGATGAATCAAGTAAGAAAAAAGCTGAATCACATTGACCGTTCCATTCTCATATTAGGAGAAGGCTGGGATTTAGCAACTGAGCTAGCACCAGAACAAAAAGCCAATCAGAAAAATGCCCAAGATATGAAACGGATTGCTCATTTTAATGACCGAATTCGAGATGGTCTCAAGGGAAGCGTATTTTTAGATGATGACAATGGATTTGTCAACGGAAAGCAGGGACAGGAAAAGCTGATCCAACAAAGCATCGCTGCTGGAATGAATTATGATCACTCGATTGCAACATATAAAGATCCGGATCAGGTCGTCACATATGTTGAAGCACATGATAATCATACACTGTGGGATAAACTTCAATTAACAAATCCGAATGATTCAGAACAAGTAAGAAAACAAATGCACAAGCTTGCTTCATCAATTGTTTTAACATCACAGGGAATTCAATTTATTCATGCGGGGCAAGAGTTTATGAGAACGAAAGGCGGTGATCATAACAGCTATCGATCGCCAGATTCAGTTAATCAATTAGATTGGAAGCGCCGAGCTACTTTCAGTCGTGAGGTGGACTATCTGAAAGGTCTGATTGCTCTTCGAAAAAAATATTCATCATTTCGAATGACAAATGCAAAAGCGATTCAGCGAAATCTACAATTTCTCGATGCGCCCGCTAATGTAGTAGCATATACTTTAAATGCAAAAGCAAATCGAGACAAAGCAAACGAAATTGTTGTGATTCACAACGCAAATAAGCAGTCTAAGGTGATTCCGTTACCTGTAAATGCAGCATGGAAACTGTTAGTCGATGGTCAACATGCCGGAACGAAAACCATAGGTAGTATAAAAGGAAGTCACATTAATGTTGCACCACTTTCAACATTTGTGTTAGTGAGGTAATGTGCTTCTATTATGAAAACAATCCTTGATTTGTAACATAATCATAGATCACATCTTCAATATGGGCATGCAGATCCTCGGCAGGCTCCTTGAGCCGCTTTTCTGTTAATGCCTGTTTCAGCAGTTGTTTTTCATGGGGAGTGATCGGATCGATTTCAACATGTCGACCGTATTGACGTAGAGTTTGTCCCAGCATTTTTTCAATTAGTTTCTCGTTCATTTGTTTGCTCCTTTTAGCTTAAAGAGACTACGTTCTGATTTAGGATATTATACCATGTCACCTTCTTTCAATAGAAGGTGTTTTTTAATCCTTTTAGGGAGATTTTCCATGGATAAATTTACACCTAGAAATCGAACGTATATTCGGAGTATAGTAATCATACACTAGTGAACGAACATCAGTTCTTTTTGTGGAGGAGAAGATGATAGATTACAGTCAATATCCGGTGCGGTCGATTTTATGTGTTGATATGCGGAGTTTTTATGCAAGCTGTGCTGCAGTTTTGCTTGGGCTTGATCCGATGACCTGTTTCTTGGCGGTTGTTGGGAATACAGAGCGGCAGGGAAGTATTGTTTTAGCCGCTTCTCCAGCTCTTAAAAAGGAATTTGGCATTCAGACGGGGACAAGGTTGTTTCAGCTTCCCGATGATCCGCGCATCCAGCTCGTTAATCCAAGGATGGCTGTCTTTATCCGTGTGTCAAAAGAGCTGACCCGGCTGTTTGGTCGTTATGTACCCCATCATGCCATTCATACGTACAGTGTTGATGAAAGCTTCATTCAAGTCGATGGTGTTGAAAATATGTGGGGGGATGCGCAAATCATTGCCGCCAACATTCAAGATGACATGGAAAGGGAGTTTGGCCTGCCTTGTACCGTTGGGATTGGTCCTAATATGTTGATGGCGAAGCTGTGTCTTGATATTGAAGCAAAAAAAGCAGACAGAGGGATTGCAGTTTGGAATTATCAAGATGTAAAGAAGAAACTTTGGCCATTATCCCCGCTCCGAAGAATGTGGGGGATCGGCTCTAGATTGGAAAGAACATTAAATCGGATGGGCATTTTTACAGTTGGTCAGTTGGCGCAATACGACCTCAAACGCCTTGAAAAAAAATTTGGTCTCATGGGAAACCAGCTTTATTACCACGCTTGGGGCATTGACCTATCAGCAATTGGAGCACCGATTATGGCGGGACAGATCAGCTATGGAAAAAGTCAGATTTTGCTTCGTGATTATCCGGATCCTGCTGAAGTGAAGGCTGTCATTCTTGAAATGTGTGAAGAAGTCGCCAAAAGGGCGCGGGATCATCATCATGCAGGACGGACCATCAGTCTGGGAATAGAATACAGTCGCGATGAACTTGGAGGGGGATTTCATCGTTCCAAAACAATGGAAAACCCTTCAAATGTCACATTAGATCTTTATCATACATGCCTTGCCTTGTTTGAACGCTTTTATGAAGGAAAAACGGTTCGGAAAATTTCCATCTCTCTATCAAATGTTCAGGATGATACGAATAGACAACTTGATCTTTTTCGACCAGACCAAGAAAAAAAGCGAACACTCGGGTATGTGATGGATAACATTAGAGACCGGTATGGCTCAACAGCACTATTGCACGCGGTTTCTTATACAAATGCCGGGACTGCTCGGCTACGTTCAAAACTTGTCGGCGGACATCAGGCATAGAAAGGAGGCAATGAAGGATGCTGAGAGACAGAGGCACAATCAAATGGGTGTCCATGATGTTGCCAGAACATGTGAAATTACTTAGAGAATATCAGGAAAGCCTTGATAAAGTGGAAAAACCAGTATTGGATGAACAAAAATATCAAGAATTTGATGAAGTGATTTGTGAAGCGATGGAAAACAACAGGCCGCTGCAATTTACTTATTTTCAGAAAGGTGAATTGAAAAAATTGATCGGGTGCATTCATTATGTTGATGTGTTGCAAAGGGAATTGCGAATCTTAAGTGACACGTCTGAAACTTTTATTTTAAAGTTAGATGATATGGTGGACATTGAATATGATTCAGACCTATTTTATAATGATCATAATGGTTCGGAGGTGATATGGCCATGGTAAATGATATTTATTTGCCAGGGATTGCAACGTCTCATGCAAAGCCTATGATCTTAGGCAGGCGATACTTTGCATGAGGTCAAGTTTTAAACGAATCGCCTAATGTATAGTATCGTTTCTGATCTCAATATGGCTTTGCACCTTATTTCAAAATCACAAAAATAAGGAGCTGGCAAAAAATATGGACGTTTTTATCAGAAACGATCAATATCAATTTATTAAATTTCAAACGCAAAGCCTTGTTCTCGGACATGCGAGTGTAAAGGACACAGCAGTTCTCGAGGCTTTAAAATCTAGTGCTTTAGCTAAAGTGTTGGATTTATTTCCTGACCTAACAAGCGAGCAGAGAGCTTTATTGAGCAGGATGGTTGACATAAAAGAAAGCGTGGAAGCTGAACAATTTTTGTCCCGATTGAAACTGTACGTCATTCCATTTCAACAAGTAACGGCAAAAACTGTCAAAAAACTGTTCTCAAAAGTGAAAAAATTAAAGATGCCGGCGCTTGACAATATCGAGTTGACTGAGTATTCCTATTTGGGCTGGAACGATATAGGCTCAGGGAGAAAATACATGATTGTGGATGTTGACGGAAAGTTGATGGGGATACATGGAACCATTAGACATAGTCATAAAAAAGGCATCTGTTCGCTATGTCATAAAATTGATGAAGTCGGATTATTCATGTCCAGGGTGAAAAGTGGCAAAGAAACCTACACAGACAGAGGCAACTACATTTGCTATGATAGTGAAAAATGCAACCAAAATATCAGTACTTTAGATCATTTGCATGATTTCATCAACCAATTAAAGAAATGATCATTTAAACGAGTCTGTCCAAAAAGTCAGTTTTTCTGACGTTTTGGCGGACTCTTTTTTCTATATATGAAAAGTGAGCAGAGGATCAAGACGTGAACTAGCTTGGAACAAATGGGCTAAAATATCAGTGAGGAGCCTAATATTGATACAATTTTAGAGTCTTCACTTTCAATACAACTGTACCGACATGAGTTAAAAAAAGTTCTTCGAATGTAAACAAGCTTCAATCATCAGGACGAATTAATTTACCAATTTATGTATCTTAAAAAGGTCAATATCATGATTGGCCTTGTAAGTTTTTGAACGTTTCTTGCTTTTTTTATTGAAAAAACCATGCAATATCCTTCAGTCCCTCGTATGAAAAAGCCACTTGTTTTTTTGAGACAGAACGGGAAAATATGATTTTGTGAATATTAAGGCTGTGGGTATTCCAAAGGGCCAGCTTTATCAGCCAGGTTCTTACTTAGCCGTGGACTTCACAATTCCATGTGCCAGCTCATGCCGTCCGAAAACCTGTTCAGTCAAGCGAGGCATAGCCAGCCATAAAAGCACGGAACGACTTAGACTAAATAAAATAAAGGACATCCATAACCCATGGTTTCCGAAAATGGGTACAAGGGTGAAAAAAGCAGCGAAAAAAACAAGAACAGCTAATATCATCGTATTTCTGACAGGAACGATTTCGGTTGCACCAGTAAAAATTCCATAAAGAATCAATCCGAAGCTAGCAGTCACAGGGAATAAGATCATCCACACATCATATATTTTTGCAGTTTCTAAGACAGTTTCAAGCGTTGTGAATAAAGGAATCATTTCCTCTTTGAAGAAAAAATAACAGACGGTCAGAATGGTTGAAGAAATAAATGACCACTGAATAGATAAAGAAAACGTTCGAGAATAAAGCGACTGATCCATTTTCCCAATGGCTTTTCCGGTAAAAATACTTGACGCATTGGCAAATCCGTCAAAGATGTAAGCCATGATAAAATGAATCTGAAGCAATATAGCGTTAGCGGCCAAAATGTCAGAACCAAAAGCGGCACCTTTTGCAGTAAACAAGTTGAAAACCGTCAGCAAGCATAATGTTCTGATCAATAAATCCCGGTTAACCGCTATTATTTTTTTAAATGGCTTAGGGTGAAATAACAGTTTGAGAGACGGAAGTTTTACTACCATAGCAGCATTTGTTTTCACAAGCCAGCAGCCGATTAAACAGCCATATACTTCAGAAATCACGGTAGCTGCTGCGATTCCGAATACTTCCATATGCATCACTTGAACAAAAAAGATATCAAGCACAATATTTAATATGTTCATCGAAACTTGTAGAAACAAAGTCATTTTGATCAGAGACATCCCCATCAACCACCCAAGAATGCAATAGCTGACTAAAGCGAAAGGCGCACCCCAAATTCGTACGGAAAAATATTGGGATGCAAATTCTGCCGTATGCTGATCAGGCTGAATCAGCATAAGTGAAAAATCTTCAAACGGTTTTTGCAGTGTGATGAATAATATGCCAGCAAACAGTGCGATACAAATAGGTCGGGCTAGTGCCAAAACGCTCTCCATTTTGTTTTGTGCGCCAAGTGATTGAGCGGCAAACCCCGATGTACTGACACGCAAAAAACCAAACAGCCAATACATCGTATTAAAAATCATCGTTCCCACTGCAACCCCGCTCATGTAAGCAGAGGAAGAAAGCTGTCCAGCGACCGCTGTATCAACCGCTCCCAATAAAGGTGTCGTAATCGTTGAAATGATCAGCGGAACAGCAAGCGCAAGATAGTGTTTGTGAGTCATTAAAAACCCCCTCCCTATGAATCAAACACGTGAAGCAGTTTTTTTGTATAAGGTTGTCTTTTTTCAGAAAACAGCTCTTCTTTTTCAAAATGATCTGCAATCCGGCCGTCTTTCATCACCATGATACGGTGACTCAGAAAATGAACAGCGGCAAGATCATGAGAAATAAATAAGTATGACATCCCCAAGTTATCCTGCAAATCTTTTAAGAGATTCAAAATGTTTGCCTGACTAATCACATCAAGGCTTGCCGTTGGTTCATCAAATATGATGACAGCGGGTTTGGTACTAATAGCCCGCGCGATCAGTACACGTTGCTGCTGTCCGCCGCTTAGTTCATGTGGATAGCGATCAAGAAGGTGAGATGAGAGGCCAACCATAACCAAAAGGCGTTCAGCCATACGGATTCGATTTTGCCCATCATCTTGCCCTGCTTTTTTAGAAAAATCTAAAGGTTCCATTAAAGAATCAATGATCTTTAATTTTGGATTTAATGCTGCAGCGGGATTTTGAAAAACAGCTTGAAGCTTCCGCCAGTGCAACCGAGCTTCTTGATTGTTTAGCCTGTTGATCTGTTGATGATGAAGCTGAATCTCGCCCTGGTCAATTGTTTCGAGCAATAAAAGGCAACGGGCCAGTGTGCTTTTGCCACTACCGCTCTCTCCAGACACCCCAAGACACTCGCCTTTTCGAATAGAAAAAGAGACATTATCAACTGCTTTATGACCGCAAGCATAATGTTTTGTAAGGTTGTTGACCATCAGGATGGTCTCTTTTTGTTGATTCATGAAACCACTCCTGTTTCAGCGGGATTTTTAAGCGATGGAATGGCTGAAAATAACCGTTTTGTAACATCATGTTTCGGATGCTTGATTAAGCTTTTGGCTGATCCGCTTTCCACAATTTCTCCATTCAGCATGACTGAGGCCCGATCAGCATATCTCTTAACAAGGCGTAAATCATGTGTGATGAAAAAGACAGCACAGTTTGTTTTGGCACGTAACGATTCCAGCTGTTTTAAAACATTGGCAGCGGTTATGCTGTCCAAAGCTGTCGTCGGCTCATCAGCAATAATGAGTTTTGGCTTGAGCACCAATGCTTGAGCGATAGCGGCTCTTTGTAATTGTCCGCCGCTCAATTGAAAAGGATAGCTTTCATACACCCGTGTTTCCGGTAGGTCTATTTCTTTAAAAGAGCTAAGAATTTTATCTTTTCGCTCTTTGTAAGACCAATCCGTGTGGGTTTTCACCATCTCATCAATTTGTTTACCAATCCGTATGAAAGGAGTAAATGTCCCTTGATAGTCTTGGAAAATGCAGGCGATTTCTTTACCGCGAATCATTTGGATTTCTTTGCGGGTGAGTTGTAACAGATTTTGCTCTCCAAATACAACATTTCCAGAAGAAACAGTGATATGACTAGGGAGCAGTCTGACGATGGCAGAAGCAGTCAGGCTTTTACCACTCCCGCTTTCACCGAGGCAGGCAAACCATTCTCCTTTATCAATTGAGAAGGAGACATTTTTAACAATGTCTTTTTGCTGATGTCTGATTGATAAGTGTTGAACAGACAAAATCGGCATTATGAAACTCCTTTCTTGTTTTTGACGTCAAATCGGTCTCTTAAAAGATCGCCATATAAGTTTGAAATGAAGACAATAAGCATAATCGCAAGGCCAGGAACGATCATTAGGAGGGGAGCATTTAAGAAATAAGTTCTCCCTTCATTTAGCATCGCTCCCCATTCTGGGTGAGGGGGCTGGGCACCTAATCCGATATAAGAAAGAGCTGCAATCATTAACACCGTTTTCCCAATATCAAGTGTCATAAGGACTGAGACATGTCCAAGTACATGAGGAGTAAGATGTTTTTTTAAAATTGATAGTGGTTTGAGCCCTGCCAACTTGGCTAAAGCAATGTAATCTCGTTGTTTTTCAGAAAATACGGTACTTCTGACAAGCCTTGCATAGCTAACCCATTTGACAGTGACGACTGCCAAAATTAAATTCATCAGACCAGGGCCAAGCAACCCGCTTAAAACAATAGCGACAATATAGTCAGGAAAAGCCATAACGGCATCAATCAATCTCATGGTGATTCGATCTAGCTTCCCGCCAAAAAATCCGGAGATCAATCCGATAGGGACACCTAGACAGATAGAGATGAAAATTGCAATAAAGGCTGTACCGACTGTTGCTCTCGCTCCAGTCAGTAGACGCGAAAAGATATCTCTCCCCAAATGATCGGTACCAAGCAAGTGCTGAAAGCTTACCGGCTGCAATCGATTTGTCATATCTGTATGAAGCGGATCAAATGGAACAAATAGTGGGCCTGCTAATAGCGCTAGAAAAAGTATCAACAAAAAAACGATTAGCAGAGGTTTGCTCAACACTTGATTAACCGATTTTTTCATTTTCGTTCAGCCTCCTTTAAACGAATCTCAGGGTTGAGGAATTGATAAGATAGATCGATCAATAAATTAATGATAACGACGGTGACCCCCATCAAAAGAATATAACCTTGAATAATTGGGTAATCTCGCTGAATAATCGCATCAACAACAAGTTTACCGATACCAGGATAGGCAAAAAGGACTTCAATAATGACTGTTCCTCCAAGTAAACTCCCTAAACTGACACCGAATATTGTAATAACAGGAATAAGGCTGTGTCGAAACGCATGAAACCAAAAGATTTTAAATTCACTAATCCCGCGGGCTCTAGCTGATCTAATGAAATCTTGACCCAAACTCTCAATTAGGCTTGACCGCACAAAGCGGACGTAGACGCCAGACATGGCAATGCCCAGTGTCAGAGAGGGAAGAATCAAATGCCAAACTGTACCTGATCCCATTGAAGGCAACCAATTCAATCTGACAGAAAAGAGATCAATGAAAATCAACCCGAGCCAAAAACTAGGGATCGAAGCGCCGATTAACGCGAATATTCGGCCGATATGATCGACCCAATGACCCTGATATAGGGCGGAAAGCGTCCCGATTGGCACAGAGATCAAGAGCATGACAATAAGTGATGTCATACTTAACAGCAATGTCTCCGGGAATGTGCGACTAAGCTCAGCAATGACAGGCTTATGGGTAGTATAGGAATGACCGAAATCAAACTGGAAAAATCGCTTTAGCCAGTCCAAGTATTGGAGATGAACAGGTTTGTTGAATCCAATTTCTTCTTTGAATTCCTCGATTTGATCATTTGTTACAGCGATATCATCAACACGAAGCATTTGCTTGACTGGATCACCGGGGGCCGCCTTCATAAAAATAAAGCTGATAAAAGAGAGTAAAAATAAGAACAAGATCAGCTCAAACAGTCGCTTCGTCATGTGCTTCATTCTGTTTTCACGTCCAAATCTTTAGTCAACATATAATACTCGCTTTTGCTCGTTTCCCAGTTTAAAACATGATCTCTATATGCCGTGATATTTTGCGGAGTAACAATAAAAGAGTTTAATGTCTCTTTTTGAATAAAATCAGCCGCTTTTTTGGCAAGGTGATTTCGCTTATCTTTATCAACGGTTTGGTTAAATTCCTCAATCCACTTGATCAATGGTTGCTGGTGTACCCCGCTGTAGTTTAGAGCACCACCTGGCATATAAGCCGTGTTCAGAAAATAGCCGGCATCACCTCTAGGTGCAGTCATTGCACTATATGTGGCCAAATCCCAATCCTTGTTTTCAGACAAATATTCGTCAATATTCTCCACTTGTTGAATCTTGATAGATATCCCAAGTTGTTTTGCGTTTGCCTCAAAGACTTGGGCAATTAAAGGCAGTTCCGGACGTGACTGATAGGTAAGAAGAGTCAAAGATAAAGCTTTGCCGTTTTTAACAGCTTTGCCATCTTTAAATTGATAGCCTGCTTTCTTTAGTTCATCTTTTGCCGCTTCTAATCCACTCGGTTTCTGTATGTGTTTGGAAGAAAACGGGAACTGTTTAAGGAATGGTCCTATAGCCGGCTGAGCCTGCCCGGCCATCATATTTTCTGCAATTTCTTTCCGATTTAGTAAAGCATCAAGTGCTTGGCGAAGATGAATTTCGGATAAATTGCTTTTCTTCATGTTGTAGAGCAGTTGATGAACACGCAGACTTGGAACTGAGTCGACAACAATTGCCGGGTCTTTCTTAATATGTTCAATGTTTTCAACATTCGGTCTGTAAATGATGTCTGCGTCTTTTGATTGTAAAGCCAACACACGTGCGTTTGCATCTTCATTGAACGAGAAGGTCGCATGCTTCAGCTTCGGTTTCCCATTCCAATAATCTTCATAGCGTTCAAGCTCAATTTTATGACCTGGTTCAAATGAAGTGACTTGAAAAGGTCCTGTTCCAATTGGTTTTTGTGAGAAATTCATTTCACTGACATCGATGATGGCTGTGTTTGGATGGACCAGTTCAGAAGGGAATTCTGGAAAAGGTTCTGTTGTCTTAATTGTCAACCTTTGTCCTTTGGCTTTTATTTCTTTTACCTTTAATGCATTTTTTATGGCTTTACTGTCGTGAATTGCTCTTTCTAAAGATGCTTTAACGGCTTTAGCATCTACTTTATTGCCGTTTTGAAAGGTCAAATCATCTCTGATTGAAAACACCCATGTTTGTCCGTCTGTACTTTTCCAATCCTTTGCAAGCCAAGGCTCGATGGTCAGGTTAGAAGTAATTCTTACAAGTGTTTCACCAATACCTGCACGAACAGACGTGTAATTAACATCTAAATGGGGATCAAGAGTCTGGCTTGGGATATTGAAAAGAAAGTTAAGTTTTTTATCATTTTCACGCACTGATCCATTGTTAAAAGAAGAACAGGCAGAAAGGAACAAAAGAAAAACAATGAGGATGGTGAATCGTTTTGCTATGTATAACATGATCAAAAAACCTCCAAAAAGTAATGATTACGATTTACTTTCACTATCTTATGAAATATTTCCTGGTTTGTAAACAGAAATTTTTAAAAGTGTGATTTGGAAAGTTCTTTTTCATGAGCGCTCTCGGCTTTTCCAATAAATTAGGTCTTTAAAAAAGAAAACCCGAATAATCTGAAACTAAGAGTAAAGACACGATTAAGCACAAAAAGAAATATGCTGTTAATAAGATGTGTTCAAACAGCAAGTGAAAGGAGTTATAAGTGATGCTGATTACCGTAAAAATACGCCACACTGCTGAAACCGAAGGCACCGATATAGGAGACTTCACTCCGGCTGAAATTGAAAATATTGTTCAGACCATCAGAAAATATGGAGCCTGGCTTTCACCTGATGCCGAAACAGATGATTATAAATTTTCCTTTCAAGATGCTAAGTATAATCTTGAGCAAAGGGTTTTTGAAATTATAGTGGAATAATGGAGGATATGGACACTGAATGAACGAACAAACAAGCGTTTATTTAGAGTCCTTTTTATGATTGTGATAAAGACAGGCTCTTTAAAAAAACCTTAAAGAGGGCTTGTCCTCTTTAAGGTTTGAAAACCTAGTACCTGTTGCCGGTAAGGCTGTCTTTAATCAATGTGTTGACATGATTGTTATATAAAAGGCCGATATGACCAATCCCCCATAATTTGATGTTCTTAGCACCATTCAAGTGAGATAAAAAGTTGGAAACAATTAAATCGCCAGTACTGTAAATGGAAGTGTACAAGATCTTTTGATTTGGTACTGTGCTTGTGACTAAACGATTGGCGCCTCCAAGTGTTACAACATTTCCTACTTTATCTCTGCCATCTAAATATTTAATATAATAAAGAGTGTTGGCTCCGCCCGCACTGTGAGCGACAATATCTACCTTTTTTGCTCCTGTTTTTCTCAATACACTTTTAACGTATAACGATAATGCAGGTCCATTCGTGAAACTATTTCCCGTCTTATCTAAAAAGTCAATCGCATAAAACTGATTGCTTGACCATCCTTGCGACTGCAAATACGCTTTAATACTTGCAAAATTATAGCTGGCACCGCCTATCCCATGTACCATGACAACGGGGTTATGCTCAGCAGCTTTAGCTTTTGATGGTTGAAAGGAAAATGCGGATACGATAGACATCAAGCAAATGAGTAAAATGGCTAAATACTTTTGACGGTTCATGACTCTCCTCCTAAAAATAATCACGCGATCATTCTATAAAAAAAACATGTGAAAGCGAAGTGTAAAATGATCTACTTTTTTGCTCGAAAACCAGTATGGAAAGCGAGGCGCTTTTTTGGTTGTTTAATCAGATTATCCCTTACCAGTAACGGTTAGGGGAGTTTTTGACAAAGTAATGAACAAATTTGACCTGTATATAAACAACTGGGTATTTTATTCTATTTTCGTAAGGTTCTCGAACATCATTTGAGAACCTTACGAAATAATCATCTAAAAAGTATATGCGCTGATAGATTTAAAGACCAGTCCTTGAAGAGGGCTTGTTAACCTTAATGAAGACCATCTTTAATCAAGGTGTTCACTTTGCTATTAAACAGAAGGCCGACATGACTGACTCCAGAGATTTTGATGTTGTTGGCACCATTCAAGTGAGACAGGTTATTGAATACAATAAAATCACCTGTGCTGTAAATCGAAGTGTACGAGATTTTTTGATTTGGATCAGTACCTGATGGAGCTGTGTTTGTGACCAAACCATTGGCGCCTCCAAGAGTCACGACATTCTCGATCTTATTGCCGCCATCTAAATTTTTAATATAATAAAGAGTGTTCGCACCACCCATACTGTGGGCAACAATATCTACTTTATTTGCACCTGTTTCTTTCAATACATTTTTTACGAATTGTGATAGTTTAGGGCCGTTATTGATATTGTTTCCGGTCTTGTCAAAGAAATCGATCGCATAAAGCTGATGATTCGGCCACCCTTGGGATTGTAAATATGATTTTATATTCATAAAATTATAGCTGGCACCGCCAATACCATGGACCATGACAACGGGGTTATGCTCAGCAGCCTCAGCTTTTGTAGGCTGAAAGGAAAACACTGATGTAATTGACATCAGGCAAATCAATAAAACTCCTAAAAATTTCTTCATAACTTTCCTCCTAATCATAAAAATTAACTTACGCGATTATTCTATAGAAGGGATATATAAAAACGAAGTGTAAATTTATCTATTTTTCTGCCCAAAAAAATAGAATGATCAATGATCTCTTTTTATCCTTTTAGCTTGAAAATTCCTTATATAATAAGGGAATGATTAGTTTTTTTGAAAACGCCAACAAAACCAAATTAGTTATAAAGTGCTAGTTCTTTTATACTGTTTTCGTATTGGTATATTAAAATAATAAGCTGTTTTCACTTTCATTCAGGTGGTGGAAAACAGGAACAATGCATGACCGGTATATCATGTGATACAATGTCCAAAAAACAAATGAAGGATGATATGATGCAACTTACGATCACAGAACAAGCAAAACAGGTCATTCGCCAAACAACAGAAACCTATCCCGATAAACAAATCCAGTTGCGTTATGATACCGAAGGTTGCGGGTGCGCTGTCAGCGGTGTTCCAACCATTTGGCTGATGGAGGAATTGTTTGGAGAATGTGAACTGCTGGAGACAAACGGGATCCCCGTTTATATTCAGTCATCACAAAAAGTTTTCTTTGATGAAATGATGACAATCGATTATGATAAGAAGGTTGGGGCTTTAATGTTGAAAAGTCCGGCACAGATACTTTCTTCGCGAATGAGTATTTTAGTAAAATAGGGTGGCGTTCTTTTTGAAACAAATGATGAAATCTTTACAACAAACGGCTCAAAACAAAACATGGGTATCGTTTTTACATCAAAATCATCCGTACAGTCTCCTTCATTGGTCAATTGGGGGAACGGAATCACTCCAAAAGGATGTATGGCTTCTTCAGGATGAAATGACTTTTGAAACAAAGGAATTTAATACGATCGAGGCAGCGATTGTTTTTATTAGTGAAAACATGAATGATATTACAGATATTTTGTAAGAAAAAAGCGAACGATGTTTAAGCTCGTTCGCTTTCTTTATACTGTTCTTTGATGTCCCTGAGAAAGTCCCGCACAGTTTGTTTATAAGTCTCACGGTTTTCTGTATAGCTCATGGCATGCGCACCTTTTTCAGCGATATACAGTTTTTTCAGCCCGCTTTTTTTCTCATAAAGTTGTTCACTGGATTTGACCGGGATATAGTCGTCAAATTGACTGTGAATGAAAAGAACCGGCTTATGGATTTGTTCCGTGACAGATAAAGGTGAGACATCATGAATAGAGTAACCATCCCGCCACTTCAAAAAAGTATTTGCAAGCGGCAAAAGAAATGTTTTTGGAAGGTGAAAATCCTCTTTTAGACGGTGAATGAGCTGATCCTCAAATGTAGCAAACGGACAGTCAGCAATATAAAAATCTGCGCCATCACTTGGCATTCCTGCGTAAAGAAGGGTTGTCACCGCGCCCATAGATTCACCGTGAATCCCGATCAGAGCTTGCTCTCCAGTCTTTTTCCTCAACCATTTCACAACGGTTTCTAAATCGTTTTTCTCGTAGTAGCCATAACTCGTTGTTTTTCCACCGCTTGTTCCATGTCTTCTATGATCATATATGACTGCATTCCAACCAAGTTCTAAAAACAGATTCATATATTTGACTGAATTTAGTAAATTCATTGTGACCCCATGACAAATAATGACCGTGTTTTTCGTTTGGTGTGGATGGACATAATACCCCTTAATGTCATAGCCGTAAGGAGATTGAAGGGTAATGTCCTCTTTCGGTAAAGCATCAAATGCTGCCTGATCATAATGTCCGGCTGCCGTTTCCCGTTCAATAATAAATTGATTTGACCTCGTTTTTATGTACATCATTTGATTCGTAAAATAAATTCCTCCTAAAAAGAGAAGGAGTAAAAATGCTCCAAGTACAGCAAGCCCAATAAACATCTCTGATTTTTCTCCCTTTCTGTAAAAGCTTCTATCATTATTTTAGCATATAAACGATGAAAAAGATCAGAAGAGTAATGGTTTGCCTGAATTCAGTTTTTCTTGATAAACTATCATCAATTAAAGAACGGAGGGAATCTTAATGAAGAAGAAAAAACAGTCTGAGGAGAAACAGCAGCTAAAAAATGTACTCGCAGATGATTTAAAAGATAAGCTGAAGCAAATGAAAAGCGAATTGAAAGCGGAAGACGATCAACGAAAAAAACGTGAAAAAGAGCGCCTCGTCAAGCAAAGAAAAGAACAAGAAAAAAACAAAAGCTTTGAAGAACTGCTCAATGAAAGCAGACTCGATTGGAAGCAATATAAATGAGAAAGCACCGCCTCCAAGAAGACGGTGCTTTCTTTTTTAGCTACGGTGAACGGTATACACGTTACGTTTTGTATAAAACCGCAATGCTTTCATTTCTTGATCTGTCAATTGGCGTCCGCCGACAGCCATCGTGTTTTCCCGAAGCTGTGTGAGATTGCTTGCTCCTGGAATCACCGCACCAACTCCGGGTTGGGCAAGAATATATTTCAAGGCCATTTCAGTCATGGTTAAATCAAGCGCTGTTTTTTTAATGTCTGTTTTCACTTTGAGGAGTTCTTCATTGGAATAAGCTAAATAACCGCTTTTGGACACAGGTTTCTCTGTGAGAAGACCTTTTGCTAGCGGTCCCCTTGCGATCAGACTGACTTTGTGTTCTGCCAGAAATGAGAGCCATTCCTCAGGACGTCTATCCAATAAACTGTATTGCATCATCACCGTGATGATACTCGATTTTTTGACAAATTCTTTTATAACATTTGGGCGAATCGAGGAAATACCGTAATAGCGAATGATACCTTCCTGTTTTAATTCTTCAAATGCTTCAATTGTTTCATCGATGTTGTCTGCAATTGTTCCACCGTGAAGCTGATAAAGGTCAATATAATCGGTTTGTAGACGTCTTAAGCTTTGTTTGACCGCTTCTTTTATGTATGTTTTTGAAGGATCCCAATACCAGCCCGGTTTGCCTTCCTCCCAGCGATTTCCCACTTTTGTCGCCAGGATAATGTCTTTTCGTCTTGTTTTGATGGCTTCACCAACCATTTCTTCGTTGCGTCCAAAATCGTATAAATCGGCAGTATCCAAATAATTAATGCCTAACTCTAATGCTTCATCTAAAATAGCTAAGGCCTGCTGTTTGTCTGTGCCGAGAGACATACAGCCAAGACCAACTTCACTAACTTCCAAATCAGAATGACCAAGCATTCGTTTTTTCATCGCCTCACTCCTCGTTTCTCATTTATATTGAACTTAATACAAAGGAACGAGGTTTTCAACTAATTGACACTGCTAGCAAACAGCAGACTTTCATGTTGTATGATAAAATGGATGGGTTGAGTAGAGCAACAGAACTTAGGAGATGATGAAATTGAAACATTTAGAGGAGCAAACCATCCAAAAAGAAAAACTTTTTTCAGGAAAAGTGATCGATCTTTATATTGAAGATGTCAAACTGCCAAACGGCAAAACGAGCAAACGGGAAATTGTGAAGCATCCTGGGGCTGTAGCAGTGTTGGCTTTAACAGATGAAAACAACATCATCTTAGTTAAGCAGTATAGAAAGCCGCTAGAACGGACGATTGTTGAAATTCCGGCGGGTAAGCTTGAAAAAGGAGAGAAACCAGAATATACAGCACTTCGAGAACTTGAAGAAGAAACGGGCTACACGGCTCAAGATCTAAAGAAAATCACGGCTTTCTACACATCTCCAGGGTTTGCTGATGAATTGATACATCTATATTTAGCTCAAGGATTAACCCCGCTTGAAGAAAAACGAGACCTTGATGAAGATGAATTTGTTGAAGTGATGGAGGTGCCGCTTCAGGAAGCGCAGAAGCTGGTAGAAAGCCAAGAAATCTATGATGCAAAGACGGCTTATGCCATTTTATATTTGCAGATGCAAAAAGCCCTTGAAGCGAAGTCATGAAAAACATATTCGCAGATATGCATATCCATATCGGGCGAACCGAATCAGGCAAACCTGTCAAAATCACTGCAGCTCAATCATTAACACTCGCTGAGGTTTTAATTGAAGCAAGCGAACATAAAGGAATGGGGTTAATTGGAATTATCGATTGCCATTCGCCAGAGGTGCTAGCTGAAATTGAAAAAGGGGTTTCCTTAGGACGTTATCGGGAGCTTGAGGACGGTGGAATTCAATACAAAGACACCGTCCTGTTATGCGGAGCAGAAATCGAAATCTATGATGACAAGTGCCGTGGTCCTATACACGTACTGGCGTTTATGCCGACGATCGCCAAAATGAAACAATTTTCTACCTGGCTCTCAAAACGAGTGACAAACATCCATCTCAGCTCACAACGTATCTATGAGACAGGTATCAACCTTCAGCAGGAAGTGAAAAAGCTTGGCGGTTTATTCATTCCCGCTCATATTTTTACACCACATAAAAGTTTGTACGGAAAAGGCGTTAAGTCATCGTTGACAGAGGTTTTTGATGAGCGGTTGATCGATGCAGTCGAACTTGGTCTCTCAAGTGACACCTCGATGGCATCACATATCTCTGAACTGAATCAGTATCCTTTTCTGACCAATTCGGATGCCCACTCTTTAGGGAAAATCGGCAGAGAATATAATAAACTACAGCTCAAACATGCAAGTTTTTATGAATTCTCGCTTGCCTTAACAAACAGCCAAGGAAGACGGATTACAGTAAATTACGGAATGAATCCACAATTAGGCAAATATTATCAAACCGCATGTGAAAAATGCGGACACCTTAAAGAGCATGATGAAACGGAATGCAAGACATGCGGCAGTAAAAAATTCACCAAAGGAGTCAGCATCCGACTGAAAGAACTCAGCGATCAAGATGTAAGTCCAATCAAACGCCCTCCATACGTCCATCAAGTACCTCTTCAGATGATTCCCGGTATTGGTCCGAAGACGATTGAGAAATTGAAACAAGCCTTCGGAACCGAAATGAATATTCTTCATCATGTGAAGGAAGAGGAACTCCTTCAGTTGCTTCGTCCGCAAACCGCGCAGCTCGTGATCAAAGCGAGAAATGGCAAGATGCAGTTAAAAGCTGGAGGCGGCGGGACGTATGGGAAGGTTCAGTTATAATAAAAGTTGCATGATATCCCTATTCTTTTCGCATAGAGTGGGGATAGACGCATCATGAATTTTTTTATTTTCACAAAACTTAAAATTCTCGTTTGTTGTGAATCGCTAACCAAAATTAAACCCCATTTGGTAGAATGTAAGTTATCCTTCTCAATAAGATGATCCACTCTTCCCATTATTGTTTAATCACATACACTGTTTTTAGGGGGTTGTTAGTAAAAACTGAAAACCATTAAAGGGGGCGGATTTTCGAATGTCACTCATTTGAAAATCTACTTAAATGATGTACAAACGCTCTAAAATGTTAAAATACATGCTACAACCGCTTAACTTTAGTTTCGATATTTACTATTGTATTATGCAATTGAATTGTCAAAGTAGACTTCCCGCTCATGATATTTTACAACTAAAAGATATAGATTTTTCATTTATGAAAATTTACGATTTGGTTAGTGAAGGTATCATGTCATATCATGCTGGTGAGATTTCCAAGGGGAAACATTTGCTTACATTGGCCGAGAAAAATCTTCATCAACTGTTAGATATGCATCAAGAGAGAATATTAAAGAACTTTATTGAGGGTATGAAGAATAAAGATCAAGTAGTGAGTGAAGGGCTTTGATCAAATAGTGTTTTTTCAAGAAGCCAGCCCCTTATGATCACCGTAGGGCAGATCATAAGGGGGATTTCCTAAAAAAGTTTGGAATACATGCAAGTATCCCTGTATTCACTTTGATCATTGGCAAGATCATGCTGTTGTAAAACAGCTTCAAGCTGAAAGCCAAGCCGTTCAGCAAGTTTTCTGCTTTTTTGATTTTTGCCGTCACATAAGATTTCCAGTCTTTTAGCAGAAAGTTTGTCCTTGGCAAAATCGATCAGACCAAGTAGCGCTTCTGTCATATATCCGTATCCTGTAAATGCTGAGCTGCACCAATAGCCGATTTCAAACCGCCTCACTTCCCAGTCCATGCGATGAAGTCCGGTACTGCCGATAAATGCTCCAGTCTCTTTATGAAATATATGCATTCTTAAGTCTGTTCTTAAAATAAAGTCAGCTTGCGCTTTCCTAATATTTAGTTCAGTTTCATCCCGGTCAGGTAATTCTCTTGCAAATGGCATCCACGGTTTTAGTTCAGGCATAGAGAGTTGAATGGCGTGGTGAACGGCTCTACCGTCACCAGCGGCAGGCGCCCTGATCAATAGACGTTCGGTTTGAAAACGATTAGGAAAATCGAGTAAAATCGGATTCATCGGTTTACCCTCCACATTTATTTTTGTCTATCATCCTACATAAAAACAATTTAGTAAACTTCTAGCAGATGATCGAATTGAAAAAAAGTCATGTCATTCTCTTTTCTCTCATACACTCTATTAAATCAAAAGTTCGTTTGGGAGGAAGGAAGATCATGCGTAAAACCTCAATAAAAGAAGTCGTATTTCAGCATTTAAAAGATCATTTGTCAATCTATTTATTTGTTTCTGTGCTATTTTTAATGGGTGTGATTTTCGGAGCCATCATTGTCAACAGTATGACAATCGGTCAAAAAGAAGATTTGTTTTATTATTTAAATCAATTTTTTGGACATCTCTCAGAAGGTAAAGCGGCTAGTTCTAAGGAGATGTTTGTGCAAAGTTTACTGCATAATGCGAAGTATTTAGGGTTGATGTGGATTCTTGGAATTTCGATTATCGGGTTGCCCATCATTTTTATTATGGTTTTTTTAAAAGGAATTGTTGTTGGTTTTACAGTCGGTTTTTTAGTGAATCAAATGGGAATCAACGGGTTTTTTCTGTCGATTGTGTCCGTGCTTCCACAAAATATCCTGTTAATTCCTGCTTATTTGATGGTAGGCACATGTGCGATCGCATTTTCTCTAAAACTAATCAGACAATTGTTTGTCAAACGAGGTATCAATGAAGCCCCTGTTCAATGGTTTGGGAGGTATGTGATAGTGCTTGGTTTGATACTTATCATGGCACTGATCTCTTCTTTCTTTGAAGCATGTCTTTCTCCATTATTAATTGAAAAATTAATGAGCATGTTCAAATGATTAAAATCATTATTAAAAGATACTCATTTTATTTATCAATTTATAATGGTTATAGTTGTTTCTCCTACGTTCGTTTTGTTATAATAGGCTAGTAATGGCGTAGGAGGGAAAGTTAATGGAAAACCGGATTGATCGAATAAAAAAACAATTGCATTCTTCCAGTTATAAACTTACTCCTCAACGTGAGGCTACTGTAAGGGTGCTACTTGAAAATGAGGAAGACCATTTAAGTGCAGAAGATGTATACCTCCTCGTGAAAGAGAAATCTCCTGAGATTGGTCTTGCAACTGTATATCGAACTCTTGAATTATTAACTGAATTAAAAGTAGTGGATAAAATCAATTTTGGTGATGGTGTGTCAAGATATGATCTTCGTAAAGAAGGAGCTGCTCATTTTCATCACCATCTGGTCTGTATGGACTGCGGATCAGTTGTTGAGATTGAAGAGGACTTGCTAGAAGATGTGGAAGCCATCATTGAAAAAGATTGGAAATTTAAAATTAAAGATCACAGGCTGACCTTTCATGGCATTTGTCATAACTGCCAAGAAAAACAAGCGGAGTAGACCCGGAACCCTTTCATTTTTTGAAGGGTTCTTTCTTAAGTATGAAGAATTCAATAGCTTTAAAAACCCTAGTATAATTGGGGGTGTCTAGTAAGTCGATTTTTGACTATTTGATCGCCCTGTTTACGTTTAACAAATGATGATATGGCAGCAATCTTGAATCATAACCTTTAACAGTTTGCTCTTTTCGGACAAGCCCCCATGCTCACAAATATCCAATACAGACGGCCATTATGATCCAACAGTCAACAACCAAAAACTCTTTAATGTTATCTAGCCCTCCGAGACTTGCTATTTTTAAGTGTCTGAAGTTGCTCTATAAGGTTTTCATAAATTATTTTTCGTTGAATGGCTGCTTTAATTAAAAGTACTGGTTTCAAAGACTTTTAACTGAACTGTTCTAAGAAAATCATTAAAACATTGAAAATAATGCTTTACTTTGTGAAGTGGATGTTTTTGATAAATATAACGATATATGGTTGCGGAAGGCCGGATTATTGTATAGAATATTTAAGATAAAGTAGAATATTCTAATTATTTTCAAAAAAAATATTTAAAAAGGGGGGGGAAAGTGAGTGGAAGTTATTCCTTATGATCTAGTCGCAACAAAAATGAATTTTTGGTATACCTCACTAAAGAACAATTGGATAGGAAAAGCCGAGGAAACCAAAAAGGAAGTCAAACAATTGCTTGATAATATGGAAGAGAATCAGGATGCTCTTATCTATTACTCGCTGTTAGAATTTCGGCATAAACTCCAGTTTGACTTTTTATCTGCTAGTTCTGGAGGGAGTCTTGAAGAACGATTTGAGAAGTTTAGAGAGATTAGAAAGAAGAAGAAATTAGAGGGTATGCTTGATTACTATTATCATTTTTTCACAGGGATGTACTATTTCAGGCAAAGAGAATTAATACATGCATTAGATTTTTACAGAAAAGCCGAGCTACAACTTAATTCTTTTCGTTGCGATGAATTAGAAAAAGCTGAGTATTATTACAAAGCATCAGAAGTTTATTATTATATGAAACAGACTTTCTTTTCAATGAATTATGCTAACAATGCATACAGAATTTATCACGATCATGAAAGTTATGGTGAACGTAGAGTTCAGTGTCAATTTATTCTTTCTGGAAATCTAATCGACCGAATGTGTCACGAAAAAGCCTTAGACAATTTACATAACGCCCTTGATGAATCAAACAACCTCGGCTCAGGACATTTAATTGGATCATCACACGTTAACCTTGGAATATGTTATAACGAACTTGAAGAAATTGATAAATCAAGCGATCATCTACAGAAAGCCCTTAAAGTATATAAAGAAGAAAAAAACCCCTTTGAATTAAAAGCATTATTTAATTTGGCTCATGTTAAAATAAAGCAAGCTGAATTAAATAAGGCATTGGATTTATATCTAGAAGGTATAGAATTAGCTAGGAAGTATGAAAAATTTGATGATTTTGCAAAATTAGAGTTACTTAAAGGGCTGTACTTTGACTATGACATGGACTTATTGCGGAAATCGTTTAAGTTTTTCAAGGAAAAAGGTATGTATGCGGACATGGAAGAATACAGTGTTCTTGCTGCAGAAACCTTGGCAGAAAAAGAAAAAGTTCACGATTCTATAGAATTTTATCGTGTTTCAGTTGAAGCAAGAAGACTTATAAAAAGGAGTGGAATAATTCATCATGAAGACTAAATTTTTAATTTGTGCTACAGTGATAATAGGTATAGTAGGATTGTTCAGTTACCAATCTGTTCAAGCCAATAACTCATCTTATAAGATTGCTGATAGAGTAGCAGCTTAAATAGCGCAAATATTATATGTGTGTCTTTTAACTGTGAGATTTTGAGTGTTCAATCACTTTCAATTCTGATCCGTTTAAATCGTCCATATGATAAATGAAGCCCAACTCTTATGAGAAGGGTTTTTTTGTATCCTGTTTAAATAGCTTGCCAAACAACGAGGTCTGAATTTATGTATCTTTTCAATAGTTGTTAGATTGGATTTTAAAAAATAAACCAATTTATTAACTTTATGTTAAAATTATTCATATTATCTTTATATTGTTATATACAGAAAGGACTTGTGATGATGGGTAATTTATATGAGCCATTAAGTGTTTGGAAAAAGAATTTCACATTTCTCTTTTTTTCTAAGGTCATCAAAATCTCGGCTGATAGCTTTGCATTCTACTCGATTTTGTGGTTTTTAATTTTTAGTGGAAAAGGAGCAATTGGCACGTCTTTATTACTTGCTGTTACCTTTCTTCCTGAAGCTTTGTTGGGACCGGTGACAGGACCTCTAATGAAAAGAAGTAATTTGAAATTTTGGATGTATTTCTCTGACTTAACAAGAGCAGTGATTGTTCTCTCGATTCCAATTAGTTATTTTAACGGCTTCTCACCTATGTGGTTTATTATGAGCCTCATGGTCATCTATTCAGCAACAGGAGCAACATATCATCCTGCATCAATTACCCTCATTCCACAAATTGTTCATCCAAAGTTCATGCAAAAAGCGAATGCGATTCTCCAGTCTTCCTCGGAAATTGTGAAGCTTGGGACTGTTACACTGTGTGGGTTTCTTCTGACTTTAATCGGTCCAGCACCGATAATGATCGTTTCTTTTATACTTTATATGATCTCTGGCATTTTTGTTCTTTATATCAAGTATCAAATAAAACAGCAATCTATTGAACATGAAACTGAGAAAAAAAGAGGTACATATAAGGAAAGATTAAAAAGGGGGTTCACTTTAGTTAGGCATCATAATATTTTATTTCCTTTAGCTATCTACTGTCTTTTTATGAATTTAGCAGCTGCTCCTTGGGAAGCGCTATCGGCAGTCTATATATCAGAAGATTTAAATGGGACACCATTTATTCACTCACTTTTGAAGGCTACAACAACCACAGGAGCTTTTTTGCTCGGGTTTATTCTTGCTAAGGTGAAGATTACTAGGTACGGACTCCTCTTTATAATAGCGGGAATGATTGAAGGGACAGCTTATTTTACAACAGGACTATTTACAATTTTACCACTTGTCTTCCTTGCAGCTTTTGCATTCGGTGCAGCATTAAGTTCAATTAATGTTCCAGAATACACAATTATTCAAAAATCTGTAGATGGAGATGATCAGCCGCAAGTATTTGCTGTCATACAGATGATTGGACGTTGTGCTTTTCCACTAGGTTCAATTATCTCTGGGTATGCAGCAGTCACATTTGGAGCTGGTAAGGTGATTGCGGTAGGTGGTTTAATTGAACTTCTCGCAGGTCTTGGAATTTTGTTGTTCACACAGCTGGCAAAGGCTCAAGAATCAGATCTTATCAAGGAAAAAAAGTCAAGTGCTGAAATGTAAAGTTCACCGACTGTTTATTGGAAAAAGGAATCCGGTTTTTGGAGATATTTTGATGACACAATTTAATTTCGGTAGCAAGTATATTATTATAGATCTTGAAAAACAAGTGAAGCCCAACTCTTATGAGAAGGGTTTTTTTCATTAGACTTATCATGCAGCACGACGAGCAACACGTTTTTCCAAGTTGCTACTCATTTTTCCTACGTCCCTTTGTAGTGTTGGTTTTCATAACCCTCCCAAATCAATGGGGGAAATACGTAAATCTACAATGCATACAGTTTATCAGCGTTTCTATGGTTTTTGTCAATGCTATATAAAGCGTATTTCGCTTTATATGATAGAATAAAAAGATCAATATACTAGAAAAAAAGGTGAGATGATGAATGTTATTGAATTGCGCCGTGATTTTCATCGACATCCAGAGGTAGGATTTACTGAATTCCGTACGGCGAGTAAGATTGTTGGAATCCTGCAATCTTTAGGCTATCAAGTATTATATGGTGATGATGCAATGGAAGCTGATGTCCGTTTTGGCGTTCCTTCAGAACAAGTGTTAAAAGATACATATGAAAACGCTGTAAATGATCTAGATGAACAGGCTGGCCTTTCAAGGATGAAAGGGGGGATAACAGCGATTGTCGGTATTTTGCAGGGGCATGTTGAAGGACCGACAGTTGCTTATCGATTTGATATCGATGCTCTGCCTGTCCCAGAAAGTGATGAGATTGATCATGCTCCTGCACAGTTACATTTTCGTTCACACCACCAAGGTGTCATGCATGCTTGTGGACATGATGGACATACTGCAATTGGCTTAGCATTTGCTGAAAATATGGCAGATAAAAATTTTGCAGGAACATTAAAACTGATTTTTCAACCTGCTGAAGAGGGTGGCCGTGGAGCATACGCGATGGTGAAAAAAGAAGTCGTTGATGATGTTGACCGTCTCTTCTGTTTTCATCTTGGCATGGGGCTTCCTTCAGGGGAGATCAGTGCCGGTGTTGTCGATTTTCTTGCTTCAACAAAATTGAAGGCGTTTTTTAAAGGTATACCATCACATGCAGGGTGTGCCCCTGAACAAGGTCGGCATGCATTAGTAGGTGCAGCAACAGCACTTTTAAATATTCAAGCATTACCACGCTACAGCACTGCCGCTACACGAATTAATGTAGGGACACTGCATGGGGGAAACTCTGTCAATATTATTCCCGCTTATGCTGAAATGGAATTGGAGACTCGTTCTACCTCTCTTGAGGTGAATGAAGAATTAGAACAACGCGTTCGCAAAATCATTGAACATAGTGCCATGATGCACGATTTAGAGTATGGCATTGAAGTGATTGGTAAAACAACGATTGCTCATTGTGATTCAGACATGATGACATTAGTAGAAGAAGAAGCTGAATCAATGGCAGACATTAAACATGTAAGGAAATATCACTCGTTTGGTGCTGGAGAAGATGCTACATTTTTCATGAACCGTGTTCAAAAAATGGGTGGTCAAGCAACTTATATGGTGATTGGCTCTTCGCTAAAGGCACCACATCACCATGAAAAATTTGATCTTGATGAAGAGGTTCTGCCTGTTGCTGTTCAGCTTCTCACACGACTGGCCAAAAGAACGCTTCAATAAAGGAAGGAGGGTATTATGCAAGATATTGTTCAAACCATTCAATCATTAGGGTTTAGCCAATATGAAGCAAAGGCTTACCTTTCTTTAGTTCGCCAAGGGACGGCAAGTGCCTACCAAGTTAGTAAAGAATCAGGCATCCCTAGAGCGCGAATATATGAAATTTTAAAAGGGCTTGAAGAAAAAGGTATTGTGATGAAAGAAGAAAAAAATGAAGGGATTCACTATTCATCATTACCAGTCGATGTATTTTTAGAATCTTTGCAAACAAGATGGAATCATACGTATCAATCATTAAGCCATACATTAAAATATTTAGAAAAAACTGAACCTGTAGTAGACAACAGGGTGATGACACTCAAAGGGGAAAGCCATATTCTAGCTTTTTGTCGGACGCTATTAAAAAAGGCAGAAAAAAGAGTTGTTGTTTCTTTATGGGACAAGATGTATGAGAATCTCGAACAAGAGTTAAAAGATACTGAGTGTGATTTAAAAGGGATTGTTTTTCAAAAGGAAAATCCACTTTCAGGGCTGGATACTCACCGAAAAACAAACTATGTAGAAAATATTGGCGAGAACAAGTGGTTCATTTTGTCCATTGATGCACGGGAAATGATATACGGCCCTGCTCTTGAAGAAAGGGAAACAGCATTTTACACTGATGACCCCGTACATATCTATTTGTTGGAGAATTATATTTGGCATGATGTCCTTGTCAATCGGCTAGTTAAAAAAGAAAAAGATGATATTGAAAATTGGATATCAAATGAAAGGGATATCTTTTTTCAGAACAAGTAAGTCCTTTATCAACATAGTCAAGGGGGAATTGCGAGACTCCTGCGGGGTCTCGCAGATCGCCCGCGTCACGATTTTTGTTTATCCACAGACACCCCTTTTGAATAAAAGAGTGTCCACCTTTGCTCTTCGCTATTGAAACACTGTTTTATTTCACCACCTTTAAACAAATACTTTCTCCGTTTCTCACCTCGCCACTTACACGATCTCTGGTAATGTGAAACTATTTTTAAATAGAATGGATCATACCAATCAAAGATGCGAATGTTCAAAAAATACATTTACAGGTGAAGAAACTTTAGTTACTATTTGTGTAGTGACTAAAAATGAGTTGTGTAAAAAGGGGGTTTCCAAATGGAGTACATCGATTTATCTACTCTTTTATTGCTGATGTGCTTTGGTTTTCTAGCAGCTTTTATTGATTCTGTCGTAGGAGGAGGCGGGTTGATTTCTATTCCAGCCTTATTATTTGTTGGGCTTCCACCCCAAGTAGCGATCGCTACTAACAAACTAGCTAGTACAATGGGAGCTTTGACAAGTACCATTACTTTTATTAGATCAGGCAAAGTTCATTTCCAAGTCATTTCCAAACTATTTCCTTTGGTATTTGTGGGCTCTTTAGCAGGTGCTCTAACTGTCCATTTTATTTCGTCTGAATTGTTAAAACCGCTCGTTTTCATCCTGTTAATCATTGTGACAATCTATACGATATTTAAGAAAAACTGGGGAACTGAATCTACATATCGAAAACTTACAATAAAAAAATATATTCTATTTGCCACAATCATATGTTTAATTGGTTTTTACGACGGCTTTTTGGGAGCGGGCACTGGATCGTTTATGATGTTTGCTTTTCTCATAATAGGGTTCGATTTTTTACAATCTGCAGGAAATGCGAAGTTTTTAAACTTTGGCAGTAATATCGCGGCATTGATCATGTTTATGTTTCTGGGGACAGTCAATTATTCATACGGTATTCCAATGGGATTGTCGATGATCTTGGGTGCTTTAGTCGGCTCCAATTTTGCGATCAAAAAGGGAGTCAACTATGTGAAAGTCCTATTTATTTTTGTGACCGTTTTATTAATAGGTAAAAATGTTGTCGACTATATTTATAAAGGCTGACAGTTGTACATTGCCCAAGTTTTTTAACCTTCTTGCGTATAAAACTTGTCTCATTTGGCATAAGTTTTAATAATCGAATGAAAAGAAGGGGCTAAAATCGTGATGAAAATACTGAAAACAGCTGTTGATATGATCAAGGTGTTTCTGCTGTTTACCGGTTTTACCGTCTTGTTTTATTATGCTATGATATGGATAAATTCAGAGTATGAAAACTATCATCGGTATGACCAACCTGATGGAGCTGCAATCAAGGTTGCTTCACTAGAAGAGGACGAACAGCGCAGCTGGTTTGACAGGTTAATCTTTTTTTATTTGAACGGGGAGTAGGATAGTGTGAAAGTTCATATTAAAGATTTTATCCACTATGCCGTGGTGGAACGGGGACTTTCCCATAATACGGTGGTCAGTTATGAACGGGATTTGCTTAGCTATGTTACCTATTTAGAAGAAATAGAACATCTGTCATCTGTAGATCAGGTGACAAGACTGCATATCATTCAATTTTTAAAACATTTGCAAGATGCCGGGAAGTCAGGGAAAACAATTGTCAGACATCTTGCTTCCATTCGCGCTTTTCATCAATTTTTGCTGAGGGAAAAAGTGGCGAACCAAGATCCATCCATCCATATTGAATCGCAAAAAACAGAGCGGACGTTGCCCAAGGTGTTGTCATTAGAAGAGGTCGAAACCCTTCTTAACACTCCAAAGCTGACGAGTCCGTTCGGCTATCGTGATAAGGCGATGTTGGAATTATTGTATGCGACAGGGGTTCGGGTTAGTGAGATGATCGAATTAAAGCTATCTGATGTCCATTTATCAATGGGCTTTATTCGCTGTTTCGGAAAAGGGAGAAAAGAGCGGATTGTCCCGCTTGGAGAAGCGGCATCACATGCTGTGGAAGAATATCTTTCAAAGGCGAGGGGGAAACTCCTGAAGAAAAATACAGAAAATGCCTTGTTTTTAAATCATCATGGCAAACAGATCAGTCGGCAGGGATTTTGGAAGAACTTAAAGAAAATAGCGTTGGAAGCGGGGATTCAAAAAGAATTGACTCCGCACACATTGAGACATTCATTTGCTACACATTTGCTTGAAAATGGAGCGGATTTGCGGGCAGTTCAGGAAATGCTTGGACATGCCGATATCTCAACGACACAAATTTATACACATGTAACGAAAACAAGATTAAAAGATGTCTACAAAAAGTATCATCCCCGTGCTTAGGCACGGTTTTTTCAATAGCGGGAAGTTTCTCACTATTTTCCTTCGTATTGCCAAGATCTATGTAAACGGTTTATACTTTTTATAGCGGGATTTTGTTTTTTTATGTCAAACAAGAAAAAAAGGAGGCCATCAAATGCCTGCATATCAATATCACCGCATTTTTTTAATTGTGATGGATTCTGTTGGAATCGGCGAAGCGCCGGATGCTGAAAAATTCAATGATAAAGGTGCCGATACATTAGGGCACATTGCCGAACATATGGGGGGGCTTAACCTGCCAAACATGGCAAAACTCGGACTTAGCCATATCCGTGAGATTAAAGGAGTACAGAAAGCTGAAAAGCCGCTTGCTTATTATGGAAAAATGCAAGAAGCTTCAAATGGAAAAGATACGATGACAGGACATTGGGAAATTATGGGTCTTTACATAGATAAGCCATTCCAAGTGTTTCCCGACGGTTTTCCTGATGAACTGATCAATGAATTGGAAAAGAGATCGGGAAGAAAAGTAATCGGGAACAAGCCTGCTTCTGGAACAGCGATTTTAGATGAATTAGGTAAAGAACATATGGAAACAGGGGCGCTTATCGTTTATACATCAGCAGACTCTGTCTTGCAAATTGCTGCTCATGAAGAGATTGTGCCACTTGATGAACTTTATAAAATTTGTGAAATCGCGCGCGAGCTCACACTTGATGAAAAGTATATGGTTGGTCGCGTCATTGCAAGACCGTTTGTCGGACAACCAGGTCAATTTAAACGAACACCTAACCGCCATGACTATGCCTTAAAACCGTTTGAACGAACTGTGATGAACGAAATGAAAGATGATCACTTTGATGTGATTGCGATCGGTAAAATCTCCGATATTTATGATGGTGAAGGGATTACTGAAGCACTTAGAACGACATCTAATATGGACGGAATGGACAAGCTGATTCAAACATTTGATCAAGACTTTACCGGCATCAGCTTTGTGAACCTCGTTGATTTTGATGCACTATTTGGACACCGTCGTGATCCTGAAGGGTACGGAAAAGCACTCGAAGAATTTGATGCAAGACTTCCGGAAGTTTTCGAAAAAATGCGTGAAGACGATTTATTAATGATCACGGCTGATCATGGGAATGATCCGATTCACCATGGGACAGACCACACAAGGGAATTTGTTCCACTTCTCGTTTACAGCAAAAAACATACACAACCGTCTGAACTTCCGCTTGCTGATACATTTGCCGATATCGGCGCTACCATTGCCGATAATTTTAAAACGAACATGCCAAAGTACGGAAAAAGCTTTTTAGGCCTGCTTAAATAGGAGGAAAACAGGTGAAAGAAATGATTAGAAATGCTGCAGATTATGTGAAAAGTAAGATCAAGCATAAACCTGTAGTCGGTTTGATATTGGGGTCAGGCCTCGGGGTGCTTGCCGATGAAATAAAAGATGCTGTTCAAATCAAATATGAAGATATTCCGGGATTTCCGGTTTCTACTGTGGAAGGTCATGCTGGTCAGCTTGTGATCGGAACACTTGAAAATGTTCAGGTTGTTGCAATGCAAGGACGTTTCCATTATTATGAAGGCTATTCACTCGATAAAGTCACATTTCCTGTTCGAGTCATGAAAGAACTTGGTGGTTCGACTTTAATCGTGACCAATGCCGCTGGTGGTGTTAACGAATCCTACCAGCCGGGTGACTTGATGGTTATCTCGGATCATATCAACCACATGGGCACAAACCCATTGATTGGTCCAAATGATTCAACGCTCGGTGTCAGATTTCCTGATATGTCTGTGGCTTATGATAAAGAGTTACGAGAATTGGCCAAAAAAACAGCTGAAGAATTGAACATCAACATACAAGTTGGTGTGTATACAGCCGTTTCAGGCCCGACATATGAAACACCGGCTGAAGTTCGTTTTCTGAGAACGATCGGTTCAGATGCGGTTGGTATGTCAACCGTCCCTGAAGTCATTGTTGCTAGACATGCAGGACTTCGCGTGCTAGGAATTTCTTGTATTTCAAATGCGGCTGCAGGGATTTTGAATCAACCGCTATCACATGATGAAGTGATAGAAGTAACCGAAAAAGTGAAATCGGACTTTTTGCAGCTCGTCACAATGATAGTCGCGAAAATTAGATAAAAGAACTAAAAGTGAAAGCCAATATATCTAGCTCCTTAGTGAGCATGGATATATTGGTTTTTTTGATGATGAAATTTATACCAATAGAACCGTATAAATCCATTATGATTGGAAAAAATAAAAAGGATTACGAAATGGAGGTCTGGCTGATGAAACATCTTTTACCCAAATTGCTGATTTTTATGATCATCCTACTAACAGCACCGTCAGCGTTTGCTGAAGAAGAAACGAAACAGAACACTTCTGAGCTTGCTCATGAAGCGAAATCTGCTGTTTTGCTCGAACGGGACTCAGGAAAAGTTATGTATGATAAAAACAGTCATGAGAAACTTCCGCCAGCCAGCATGACAAAGGTCATGACCATGCTGCTGATTATGGAAGCCCTTGATGAAGGTAAGATTAAAATGAAAGATAAAGTCAGAACGAGTGAATACGCAGCTTCAATGGGAGGCTCGCAAATTTTTCTTGAACCTGGTGAAGAAATGACTGTTGAAGAGATGTTAAAAGGAATTGCAATTGGTTCAGGAAATGATGCTTCTGTCGCAATGGCTGAGCATATTGCCGGCTCTGAAGAAGAATTTGTGGGAAGAATGAATGAAAAAGCGGCAGAATTAGGTCTTAAAGATACGTCTTTTCAAAATACGACAGGACTTCCGGAAAAAGGCCACTACAGTACAGCTTATGATATGGCTATCATGGCAAAGGAGCTTTTAAAATATGATAAAATCACGAAGTTTACCGGAACATATGAAGGCTATCTAAGAGAAAACACAGACAAAAAGTTTTGGCTTGTCAACACAAACCGCCTCGTTAAATTTTACCCAGGGGTTGACGGGGTAAAAACAGGCTTCACAAATGAAGCAAAGTACTGTTTAACAGCTTCTGCGAAAAAAGGTAACATGCGGGTTATTGCTGTTGTGTTTGGGGCTAGTACACCAAAAGAACGAAATGGTCAAATTACGAAAATGCTTGATTATGCATTTAGTCAATATCAAACACATCCAATGTATAAGCGGAATCAAATCATCTCATCAATGAAAGTCAATAAGGGACAAAACAAAAAAATCAATCTTGTCACATCAGAACCGATTTCTCTTTTAACGAAAAAAGGAGAAAATGTTGAATCTGTCAAAAAAGAGATCAAGCAAAAGGGCGATATCCATGCTCCAGTCAAAAAAGGAACCGAACTTGGTACACTTATTCTGAAAAAAGACGGGAAAGTGTTACAGGAAAGCCCGCTTGTTGCTGAAAACGATATGGATCAGGCAGACACATGGACATTGTTTAAACGGACAATCTCCGACTGGACAAAATGGAATGAATAATGCCGAACAATCACTAGTTTTGTCATCGTGAAGGAATTTAGAAAGTCCGAATCGAAACTACTCATAATCCGATATCAATCAAGGAGGAATGAGGATGAGCCTCGGAATCGATTTCAATGTCAAAGAATCTGTGCTTTGTATTCGGCTGACAGGTGAACTTGACCATCATACAGCAGAAGCTTTGCGAAAAAAAGTCAACGAACATTTGCAGAAAAACAAAATTTGCCACATTGTCTTAAACCTTGGAGAATTATCATTTATGGATAGTTCAGGGCTGGGCGTTGTCTTGGGAAGATATAAGGAAATTAAACAGCTTGGCGGAGAAATGATCGTCTGTGCGATTTCTCCGTCAGTCAAGCGTTTATTTGATATGTCAGGTCTGTTTAAGATTATCCGCCTTGAACAATCAGAACAGCATGCCTTAGAAACTCTGGGGGTGGCCTCATGAAAAATGAGATGAGTATTCAGTTTTCAGCACTCAGTCAAAATGAATCATTTGCGAGGGTGACAGTTGCTGCTTTTATCGCCCAGCTTGACCCGACGATGGATGAGTTAACGGAAATTAAAACGGTTGTGTCAGAAGCGGTTACCAATGCAATTATACACGGATATGAAAACACAGGCAGAGGAAACGTCTATATTTCTGTTACATTAGAGGACCATCTTGTCCATTTAACCATTCGTGATGAAGGAATCGGTATTACTGATTTGGAAGAAGCCCGTCAACCTTTATTCACGACAAAGCCTGAGCTTGAAAGATCAGGAATGGGCTTTACCATTATGGAAAATTTTATGGATAGCATCTCGATTACCTCGTCACCTGAAATGGGGACCACAATACACTTAACAAAGCACTTATCAAAAAGCAAAGCGCTTTGCAATTAAGGGAGATTTGTTATGGATGTGGAGGTTAAAAAGGAAAATCAGAACACTCAGCTTAAAGACCATGAAGTCAAAGAATTGATTAAAAATAGTCAGAATGGCGACCAAAGAGCAAGAGACCTCCTCATAGAAAAAAACATGCGTCTTGTTTGGTCTGTCGTTCAGCGCTTTTTGAATAGAGGCTATGAACCTGATGATCTCTTTCAAATCGGTTGTATCGGTTTACTGAAATCGGTTGATAAATTTGACTTGTCTTATGATGTGCGGTTTTCGACTTATGCTGTGCCGATGATCATCGGTGAAATTCAACGGTTTATTAGAGATGATGGGACAGTCAAAGTTAGCCGATCACTCAAAGAGTTAGGCAATAAAATCAGAAAGGCAAAAGATGAGCTTTCAAAGTCAAATGGTCGAATACCAACTGTTCAGGAAATCGCTGACTATTTAGAAATCAGTTCAGAAGAAGTTGTAATGGCTCAAGAAGCCGTTCGTTCGCCATCATCTATTCATGAAACAGTCTATGAAAACGATGGAGATCCAATTACACTACTTGACCAGATTGCAGATCAATCAGAAGAAAAATGGTTTGATAAAATTGCTTTAAAAGAAGCGATCAAAGATTTGGATGAAAGGGAAAAACTGATTGTTTACTTAAGGTATTACAAAGACAAGACGCAATCAGAAGTAGCCGAACGTCTTAGCATATCACAGGTACAAGTATCAAGGCTTGAGAAAAAAATCTTACAGCAAATCAAAAGTAAAATGGATCATCATGAACAATAGAAGCTGCCGGTATTGTGTCCGGTAGCTTTCTTTTTTTATATAAAAAACATATGGTAAATTACGGTTATTTCCATCTGGTGGAATGATAAATGAACTGAACTACATACTACAACTATAACCATCGTATAGGAAGTGACTAGAGATGGAACGCCAAGTTTTTATTAGACTCCGCCACCGTCTTCAGGCTGATCCAAATGAATATATTACGCTAGGGAATATTGCACAGGTGGCAGGTGACCGCAAGTACAAAGAAAAGCTTGAACAGTTGTTTGTCTACCAAGTCAGTCCATCAGATCAAAACATGGTGGTGTTAGATGTCATAAAGGTCATCGAAATCATTCATCAATCATTTCCAGATCTTGATGTTCAAACGGTTGGTAGTTCAGAAACGATTGTAGAAGTTCATTATTCGAAAAAAGGATTATCACCTGTTTTTTTCATCGCGGTCTGGCTGTTATTGTTTATTGGTGCTGGCCTAGCGGTTATGAATTTTCATGAAGATGTCAGTATGAGAGAAGTACATATTCGGCTCTATGAAATGATTACGGGTGAAGTGGATCACTACCCATATCTTTTGCAAGTTCCCTATAGCATTGGTTTAGGTCTGGGAATGATTTTATTTTTTAACCACTTATTTAAAAAGCGGTTTAATGAAGAACCAAGCCCGCTGGAAGTGGAATTGTTTAAATATCAGCTCGACCTAGACCAGTACGTGGCAATGAATGAAAATAAAGAAACCACAAAGGATCTGCATGACCATTAAGTTGCTTTTTATCAGCTTTCTCGGTCTAGCAGGAGGGGTAGCAGTCGGGTCTGGTTTTGTCGCTTTCCTGACCGTACTAGGAGTGATCCCTAGGTTGATTCAGTTGACAAAAACAAAAACCTATATCCGGGCATATGAATGGGCTGTTATTTTAGGAGCCGTTTTTGGAGGATGGGAAACATTAAACACAGACCGATTTTTCCTCTCAAAATGGTTGCTTATTCCCATTGGTCTTTTTTCAGGTGTTTTTATTGGCATGCTTGCTGCTGCATTGACAGAAGTGTTAAATGTCCTGCCGATTTTAGCAAAACGAATCGGTCTGGCAGATAGAGTTTTAATTCTTTTAATGGCCATTGTACTTGGAAAAATCATTGGATCTTTATTTCAATGGTTCATTTTTGTTCATATTTCTTAGAGGAGGACGCTCATGTCAAGCTTAAAAGATAATTATCAAGCAAAGGTGAAAACATATCAACCTACACCGCCGTATTTTATGAATTGTTTAAAAGCTTTTCTTGTGGGAGGGCTTATTTGTACGATTGGCCAAGCCTTTCAAAATTTTTATATGAACGTGTTTGACTTTGATAAACAAACAGCTGGAAATCCAACGGTTGCAACATTGATCTTAATTTCAGCTCTTTTAACAGGTTTTGGTGTTTACGATCGGATCGGACAGTTTGCTGGTGCTGGTTCAGCTGTGCCAGTTACAGGATTTGCAAATAGTATGGCGAGCGCTGCTCTTGAGCATAAAAGTGAAGGGTTTGTCCTTGGGGTTGGATCAAGTATGTTTAAACTAGCTGGCAGTGTGATCGTCTTTGGTGTTGTTTCGGCTTACATTGTCGGAATGATCCGCTATGCGTTTGATAAGCTTTTTTAGGAGGAAGGCATGATGAAATTAGAAGGTAAACAAACATGGTTGTTCCAAAACCCGCTGTTTGTCAATTCTAGCGGTACAGCAGTTGGACCTAAGGAAAAAAAAGGACCTTTGGGGCACTTGTTTGACAAAACCTATGATGACATGCATTGTGAACAGAACAATTGGGAAATGGCAGAGCGTAAGCTAATGGAAGATGCGATCCAGGTTGCTTTGTCAAAACAACATGTCACAAAAGAAGATATTGATATCTTTTTGGCAGGTGATTTACTCAACCAAAATGTCACGGCCAACTATGTTGCAAGACACTTGAAAATTCCTTTTCTTTGTTTGTTTGGAGCCTGCTCAACATCAATGGAGTCGATAGCTATCGGGTCTGCTCTGATAGATGGCGGATTTGCTAAACGAGTGCTTGCAGCAACAAGCAGCCATAATGCAACAGCTGAAAGACAATTTCGTTTTCCGACAGAATATGGCGGGCAAAAACCAGGCACCATGACATCAACTGTTACAGGAAGTGGTGCAGTGGTGCTCAGTCAGCAGGCAAGTGAAATAAAAATCACAAGTGCGACAGTTGGCAAGGTTATCGACTTGGGGCTTACAGATTCACAGGACATGGGGTCAGCAATGGCACCTGCAGCCGCTGATACCATTAAGCAACATCTCCAAGATCTCGGACGTACTCCTGATGATTATGATTTGATTCTAACTGGAGACCTTTCAGGAGTCGGAAGTCCGATTGTCAAAGACCTTTTAAAAGAAGACGGAATCAATGTCGGAACAAAGCACAATGATTGTGGGCTGCTCATCTATACGCCAGATCAGCAAGTGTTTGCAGGTGGAAGTGGCTGTGCATGTGCAGCTGTCGTTACATTTGGCCATATTTTTCAAGAAATAAAAGCCGGAAGATTAAATAGGGTATTGGTTGTTGCTACAGGAGCACTGTTAAACCCGACCGTAATTCAACAAAAGGAATCGATTCCTAGTATTGCACATGGTGTCGTATTTGAACGAGCCGAAGGGGTGAACTCGTAAAATGGAATATGTGATCGCGTTCATTGTAGGCGGTTTGATTTGTGTGATTGGACAACTCCTCTTGGATGTCTTGAAATTAACGCCGGCCCATGTCATGTCAACTTTTGTCGTGACAGGGGCAATCTTAGATGGCTTTAACATTTACGATCGTTTCATTGATTTCGCAGGAGCGGGTGCAACCGTACCGATTGTCAGCTTTGGGCATTCTCTTTTACACGGAGCAATGCAGAGGTCTGAGGAACACGGTTTAATCGGAATTAGTATGGGAATTTTTGAACTGACGTCTGCCGGTATTTCAGCAGCTATTTTGTTTGCCTTTCTTATCGCCTTAATCTTTAAACCGAAAGGATAAAAACGTAATGACAGTAAAACGAAAGGTTATTTTAGTTACGGATGGGGACATTTATGCTGCAAAAGCCATTGAATATGCTGCCCGACAAATTGGCGGACGCTGTATCTCTCAATCAATGGGGAATCCGAGTGAAAAAAACGGTCCAGAACTAGTAACAATGATCCTTCAAACACCTTATGATCCTGTTTTTGTGATGTTTGATGATTCCGGTTTACCAGGAGAAGGACCAGGAGAAGCAGCAATGAAATATGTCGCATCACATTCTCAAATTGAAGTTCTCGGCGTGATCGCTGTTGCTTCAAAGACCCACCATGCAGAGTGGACACGAATTGATGTTTCCATTGATGCCGAAGGGGAACTAACTGAATTCGGAGTCGATAAGTATGGTGTACAAGAATTTGATGTCAAACGGATGAGTGGTGACACAGTCTATTGTCTTGATCAGCTTGATGTCCCGATTATCGTCGGAATCGGTGATATCGGAAAAATGGCCAGAAAAGACGATGTGAAAAAGGGCTCTCCGATTACAATGAAAGCTGTTGAACTGATTTTAGAAAGGAGCGGGTATGATGAGTGATCAAACAAAAGAAAAAGCAAAAACGAAAACGAAAACGAAAACGAAAACGAAAACGAAAACAAACATATTCCATGATCCTTCTAAGAATGAAGCATATTTTAAAAAGCGGGTTGGTATGGGAGAAAGCTTCGATCTGGGCGTCCGAAAATTTTTCATCCTTGACCGTGAAATCCAGCTTTATTATGTTAACGGATTATGTGATACACAGTACATCATTCATCTTTTAAGAGAATTGGTTCATCTGAATGATCTGGAAAGGCAATCTTCAGAACCAGAAAAAATCGTTGAAAACCGGTTATTAAACCAGCAGGTTTCCAAAGTGGAAACACTTGATGAAGCGGTTGATCAAGTATTGTCTGGTCTTGTCGTTATCATTGTTGAAGAAACCGGATTTGCCTTTGTAGTTGATGTCAGAAGTTACCCAGGAAGAACGCCGGAGGAGCCAGATACAGAAAAAGTCGTTCGTGGAGCAAGGGATGGCTTTGTAGAGAATATTGTGGTCAATACATCTCTTATTAGACGACGTATCAGAGATGAACGGCTCCGCTATAAAATGCTTCATATTGGAGAGCGTTCTAAAACAGATATTTGTCTTTGTTATTTAGAAGATGTTGCAGATTCAGACCTTGTTGACATCTTAAAAAAAGAGATTGAAAATGTGAAAATCGACGGTTTGCCAATGTCAGACAAATCAGTTGAAGAATTTATCGTTGGCCAAGGTTTCAACCCTTTCCCACTGGTCAGATTTACAGAAAGAGCCGATGTTGCAGCGAGCCATATTTTGGAAGGCCATGTAATTATTATTGTTGATACATCACCAAGTGTGATCATTACACCGACTACATTGTTTCATCATGTCCAGCATGCGGAAGAATACAGGCAAACCCCGGCCGTCGGAACCTTTTTAAGGTGGGTACGGTTTTTTGGTATTTTTGCTTCAACCTTTTTGTTGCCGCTCTGGCTCTTATTTGTTATTCAGCCCTCACTTTTGCCTGAAGGACTATCATATATCGGTTTAAACGACAAAAATTATCATATTCCAATCATTATGCAGATTTTTTTAGCCGATCTTGGTGTTGAGTTTTTAAGAATGGCTGCGATCCATACCCCAACTGCACTTTCAACTGCTATGGGCCTAATCGCCGCAGTCTTAATTGGGGACATTGCGATCAATGTCGGGCTATTTTCCCCTGAAGTTATATTGTATGTTGCCCTCTCAGCAATTGGAGCCTACACGACACCGAGTTATGAGTTAAGCTTGGCAAATAAAATGGTGAAACTTGTCATGCTTATTTTAGTTGCCCTTTTTAAAGTAGAAGGATTTATTATCGGCTTAACCATAACCACCTTGGTAATGGCCTCGATCCGTTCATTACGGACACCGTATCTCTGGCCGTTTATACCATTTAACGGTAAAGCATTTTGGAATATTCTCGTGAGGACATCCGTACCTGGAGGGAAAATCAGACCGAGTATTGTTCAACCGAAAAATCGAGAAAGACAACCGTCAAATAGTTAAGATGAGGCTAATTCTTAGTGATTAGCTTCTTTTTCAATTCCATCTGTCGAAATGGTAAATTTGCGGTGAACGAAGATGTGAGAATTTGTGTCAAATTGAAATAACGACCTATTTCTATCAATTGTATTTTTCTGTTATTCTATAAGAAAGCATGTGTTTGACTCATCATTTTTTATGACAATTTTGAATAAATAAAGTGTTTTGGTTTTGATATGAATGCTATAATACATCATATGAATTCGAAAATTAAGGGCAGTGATCCGGACAGTAGATAGAGAAAGAAGGAATGACAATTGTTTTTACACGGGACTAGTAGACAAAATGAAAGAGGACATCTTGAAATCGGTGGTGTCGATGTTTTAACGTTAGCAGAAAAATATGGTACCCCACTTTACGTATATGACGTTGCTTTAATACGCGAACGCGCCAGAAAATTTCAAAAAGCTTTTCAGGAAGCCGGGTTAAAAGCACAGGTCGCGTATGCAAGCAAGGCGTTTTCATCAGTTGCGATGATTCAGCTTGCTGCAGAAGAAGGACTGTCATTGGACGTTGTTTCAGGGGGCGAACTTTTTACAGCCATTCAAGCGGGATTTCCTGTTGAACGTATTCATTTTCATGGGAATAATAAAAGTCCGGCGGAGTTGCAAATGGCACTTCAGCACCAGATTGGCTGTATAGTACTTGATAACTTTCATGAGATTGCGATAACAGAAGAGCTTTGTAAGCGGATGGAACAAACGGTAAACGTTTTGCTAAGAATTACTCCTGGAGTTGAAGCGCATACACATGATTATATAACGACGGGTCAGGAAGATTCAAAATTCGGTTTTGATTTGCACAATGGTCAGGTAGAACAGGCGATTGAAAAAGTTCTTCAGTCCCCTGCTTTTCATTTGCTTGGTGTACACTGTCATATCGGTTCGCAAATCTTTGATACAGCGGGGTTTGTTCTTGCTGCCGATAAAATCTTCGAAAAGCTTACAGAGTGGAGAGAGACATATTCATATGTGCCGAAAGTATTAAACTTGGGCGGTGGCTTTGGCATTCGCTATACGGAAGAGGATGAGCCATTACCTGCAGATTTTTATGTAGAAAAAATTATTGAAGCCGTTAAAACAAATGCGGAGCATTTTGGCTTTGAGATCCCTGAAATCTGGATTGAACCTGGCAGGTCTCTCGTTGGAGATGCAGGCACGACACTTTATACAATTGGTTCTCAAAAACAAGTTCCGGGAATTCGCAAATATGTGGCAGTAGATGGGGGAATGAATGATAACCTCAGACCAGCCCTTTATGAAGCGAAATATGAGGCGGCAGTGGCGAATAAATTAAATATAGCTTGCGATCAAACAGTATCCATTGCTGGGAAATGCTGTGAGAGTGGTGATATGCTCATTTGGGATTTGGAAGTTCCAGAGGTTTACGATGGTGATCTCTTAGCCGTTTTTTGTACAGGTGCTTATGGTTATAGCATGGCCAATAATTATAACCGCATTCCTCGCCCAGCTGTCGTTTTTGTTGAAGATGGCGAAGCACAGCTTGTCATTCAGAGAGAGACATATGAGGATATTATCAAATTGGATCTTCCACTAAAATCAAAAGTAAAATAAAAAGATATGAAAAACACCTCTTTTATGATGAAGAGGTGTTTTTCCAATCATCAGCCACCTGTGAAAAAGGAGACGATGGCGTTCCATATAGCAACAAAGAAATCAATCAGTTTCTGAAAAAAGTTTTTAGCTTCCTCTGAATGAAGAAAGTTGGTAATTTTATCTTTTGCTTTATCAAGCTGATCGCCAACTTGATTCCAGTTAATATCGATATTTTTCATCTTATCAAACAATGATAAGAGAGATTGCATTTGTTCCTCTGTCAAAGAGACATTTAAATCAGATGCAGCCTGATTAATCATGTTTTTCAATTCTTCTTGTGTTTTAGGGACACCATTTTTCGCAATGTCTTGTTTGACTTTCGCCACTAAAGCTGCTGCATTTTCTTTACCGATGTCTTTTCCAAGTTCAGACGTGGTTACGAGTTCTTTATTGGCAATTTTTTTGACATCTTCAGGAATAGCCTTATCAGAAGTTGTTTCATATGCTTTCATCAATCCTGTTAAAGCAGCTGTTCCAGACACATTAAACGGAGCTGTAACATGAATTTTTGCATCTTTTACTCCAGCAGTCATCAATGCATTTAAGTACATTTCATCTGTAATGCCCGTAATATGGTTTGTTTGTACTTCCAAACCGGTCCCTGATTCAGCAATTGTAATCGATGAAGATGATAGGGCTCTTGTACCGATTTGTGCTTTTGGTATATAAGATCCTAAATATTTGTGTTCTTCAGCATTTGTCACCTCAATGGTGGTTGCGTTTTGAGGCGGATTCAGTTCATCTAGTACTTTTTGTTTTTGTTGGCTAGATAGGTCTTTACCGAGTGTGATGATGACATCTCCTACTGCAGCATCAGCGTAGCTAATCTGTGGAAAGATGAACAAACACAGTGCTGTAAATATTCCAAATAACGTTTTTTTCAAGCTTTATGCCCTCCTTAAAAATGCAGGCTTCAGGCAGAATTGCTGTTCGATTTGAGAAGCCTGCCGGAACGAAATTCATCGGTTCCGAAATATAGACGAATAAAAAGTACGGGAAGTTTCAAATGGTTTTAAGATGAATATACCTCCTCTTTTTATTGATGATTTTGTCATAGTAGAAAAAGAACACAACCATCAACCTCCCATCATAAAAAATTTGCTTATAAAGTGTATTTTATCGAAATCAATGAATTTAGCCAAATAATTGTTTATTTAAAGCAAATATTTGATATTATATAATGAGGTTTGAAAATGAAAGGAGAGAATGAAGATGGCTAAAAAAGGATACATACAGTTAACCAACGGTAAAAAAATCGAATTTGAATTATATGAAGACGCAGCACCAGGCACTGTGGCCAACTTTGAAAAACTTGCTAATGAAGGATTTTATAATGGCCTGAAATTTCATCGGGTTATTCCGGGCTTTGTCAGCCAAGGAGGATGCCCGAACGGTACCGGCACAGGCGGTCCAGGCTACACAATTAAATGTGAAACAGAAGGGAATCCACATCAACATGAAGCTGGATCTCTCTCAATGGCACACGCCGGAAAAGATACGGGTGGTAGCCAATTCTTTATCGTTCATGAGCCACAACCACATTTAAACGGTGTTCACACTGTATTTGGAAAAGTGACCTCAGGCCTTGATGCTGTGACGTCAATGGATCAAGGGCAAGGCATGGAAAAGGTTGAAGTGTTTGAAGGTTAACTTCAATATATTCCACATGCTAAGTGAAGAGTAGGACAAGATTGAGTAATTTAAGGGCATGCGTTCGGAATTATACCGAGCCATGTCTTTTTATTTTTCATTCAATTTAATATAAAACATTTCTGATGTTCGTAAGCAATGATGTATTATTGGACATTGATTTTAGAGGTGGTTTTTAGGATCATGATTAAGGGACTGCCGGGTATACGAAACAAGAATACACATTGATCTAGATCTCTTATTTAGATTTACCGACTCTTTAACGAATTTTAGACTTGAAGTGACACTTTCGAACACTACCTAACTGCTTCCGAATTTGAAACAGGGAGGTGGTCTTTGGCTGTTTTGGTCCATTGACTTCCTTTTGATAAATTTGCTAGAGTGTCTTCTGCTTTCTTCGTTACATGGGATAACTTTGGAGTTTCAGAGGATAGATACTAAAACATAGGAATAGAATAATAAGCTAGTCCTCCAATAATAATATGCCAAAGCGAATTCATCATTAGAGGCATACGGTTCCGTTTCTTTTGTGAATTTTGTTTTTTTGCTAATGATGGAGAAGGAGGAAGTACAACATTGTTTTTCTTACTTTTACCATCCAATATTTTTTTCTGTTCTTCACGAACAACATCCTTAAATTTCTTCACAGTTGTATCTTCGTTGTTATCGTTTAAAAAAGGAGGGTAAATAGATCGTTTGGATTCGAGGCACTACCTCACCTTCTTCATACTTTATATAATCACTTGTTTTTTCTTTTTTGTGAGTTTCTACTATTCTATACGAATCATTAATCATTAATCCTATAATCCCCATTTCAGAGATGCTGAATAACGACGAGTGAAACAATAAAAAAATTAAATAAACTGGGTTCTCACTTTAGTTGTTTCCTTTAAATGTATTTACTTTATCCTATATCATGGTACAATGTTAAATATGTGGAAAAAAGGGAGGGAGGATCGTTGGAAGAAAATGTAATTATTCCTTATGACTGGGTTGCCGTCAAAATGAATTTTTGGTATAACCGGATGAAAGAGAATGATCCAGCTGGGGCCGAGGATGCTAAAAAAGAAGTACAAAAAGAGTTAAAGCAGATGGAAGAAAATCAAGATGCTCTGCTATATTATCAATTGTTAGAATTTAGGCACAACTTAATGATGTCTTACATGTTTCCTAACTCTGTGAGAGATTTACATACGAATTATGACAATATTATAGCGTCAATGAACAACAAAAAACTTAATGGTCTGCTTGAGTATTATTATTATTTCTTTTCAGGGATGTATTATTTCAGGCAGATGGAGTTTACTCATTCATTAAGATATTATATACAGGCAGAAAAATGCCTCAAAAACTTAGGGGCAGATGCAATACTTGAACAGGCTGAGTTTTATTTTAAAATCGCTGAAGCGTATTACCATATGAAGCAAACACATTTTTCAATGTTCTATGCTGATGAAGCATGCAGATTATTTAAAAACCAAACAAACGAGGAAGGGAAAAATATTTACGGTGTTCAATTGGTGCGTTGCGAATTTGTAAAATTCGGAAACTTGTTAGACAATTATAAATATGACAAGGCATTGAAGAAAGCAGAAAAAACATATCTTTCAGCGAGCAAATTGAACAAAGAGGAAACAAACCGGGAATATTTAATTCGTGCTGCACTGTTTAATCTTGGATTATGTTATCATAAAATGGAAGAACTCGAAAAATCAGTAACCCTCCTTTGTAAATCTCTTGCTATTACGAATCCTGAAGATAATAACTTTATGGCTACTGCACTTTTTCTAATTGCTTATACAAAGGGTAAGCAGAAGGATTATACAGGTGCAAGGGATTATTTCAACAAATCAAAACATATTGCTGAAAAAGCCAACAATAAGTTAATCCTAGCCAAGTTAGAGATGGTCGAGGGGCTGTTTATTGAAGATGATTTGAGCAAGGTTAGGGAAGCATTTGAGTTCTTTAATAAAAACAACATTTTGAAGACAAGGAAGATTTCGGTGAGTCAGTGGGTAACATCCTGTTGAGTAAGTCAGATGCGTGGGGAGCATCCGAATTTTATCGGTATGCAAACGAAGCAAAGCGGCAAATCGAAAGGGGAGAATTTTTATGAAAAGAATTAATTTGTGCAGTTCTTTTGGTAGGTATAGTAGTAGGTGCAGTAACAACAATAAGTGATGTCTCAAATGGTAATTTCAAAGTTGCACAACGTGTACTAACTTGACTATAAACTAAAATAATTATATGAAATTGATGTGTTTGTTTATCGATCATTAGAAGCTGTCCCTGTGGGATAGGCTTTTTTTCTTTCTTTGAATGCGCTATGACATATTGACTATAGGCAAAATATTATGGGAAAGAGGGGTTCGTATGTCTGGTATTTGGGATTTTCTTAATTTTGTTCGTCAAAAGTTGATTTCTAAAAAATCACCCGTAGACCATAAAGTTATAGTTATATTTCTTTTATAAAGGTTCTTATAATATGATCTTTCGTATTTTATCGACCTCCTTTTTTATAGAGAACTTCAGCCGTTGAACACCATCCCGTTTTTAAATAGACTAACCCCCTACAAGTTAGACAGATGAAATAAAAAAATCTGTTTGCCTTAGGAGAGTTTTTTCATGGCTGGAATTTTTCAAAAGACGAAAAGTTGAACATTCTGTCCGAGTGTGAGAAAAAAAGCATCCAACTATAGAAAGGGTGCTTATCATGTACAATTTCTTATGATTTTTGCTGCAGTGGCCATATTCAGCTGTTGTATAATAATATAGCCCGAAGAACTTCTCTTCTGTTTCCATAACAATAAAAATATCGTTCCAGTTTGTTCATAGATGTAATAACTTTTTATTGGCTGATTAGGAAAAACGAACGGCTAAATACAAAATATTTCACAATGCCCCCTGCGGTAAGATAAAGAAAAAGTATGAAATACATTATACCACTATCAAATAATCTACTTCATGTTTATATTTTTATAGATTCGTCTTTCGCCAGTATCAAGTCTGACCGCTTGGCTTTTCTTAACTTTGTTAAGACTAATATTGCAACTCCTGCAATGATTTCGACTATCCCCCCAATGGCAATAACTTTCCCTGCTCCAATAGCAGATGCAGCATATCCGCTTAATATAGCCCCGACTGGAATCATGATATATGAAATAAGCCCGATGACTGCAAACACCTGTGGTTGATCTTCATCTGCAACAGATGTTTGGATAATGGTATGTTCAGGAACATTATTTGCACTCACTGTTGCCCCTAAAACAAAAGCAGCAATAACGACTAACAGTAAAAGTGAGTTCATACCTGTAATGAAAAAATCTGTTCCTTCTATAATTCCAGCGGTAACAAACAATAATCCATACCGATTCACCTTGACCTTTGTTAAAATAAAGCCCATGAGAAATGCTCCAGCTGCTGTGGCGACTCTTAGAATAGAATGAGTGATTGAATTGCCGTCTAAATCTTCTGAAATATAAATGGCCGATAATGCTTCCCAAGGAGCGGATCCTAAGTTTAGAAAGATGCAATAAATCGTTAATGGAAATAAAATTTGGTGATGACGCACTAAAGTAAAACCTCTTCTCAATTTGCTTAAATAAGTGTTTTTTTGCTTTAACTCGTTTGTTTTTGTTTTAACTTCACTTGTTTTGTACTTGATTAAAAGAACCAAACCGGCTGATATGATGTAAAGTGGCAGTGTTATTAACATTGTTTGTGCCGCTCCAATCATGACAATCAAAACACCACAAACCATAACAGCTGATAAGTTTACAATTTCGACTGATGATACGATTGTAGCGTTTGCCTTTTGAATGACATTTTCTTTCACAATTTTCGGGATTAAAGAAATAGATGCTGGATCATAAGACGCTCCAGTTGCAGAATGGATCAGCATTAACGAAATAATAAACCATAATGGTGTAAACCCATTAAAATAACACACTGGAACAATTAGCATAAGTAAAGCTCTCGTTAGGTCTGCACTAAGCATCCAGAATTTCAGAGTGTTAGTTTTCATTAAAGGAGAAATGAGTGGTGCTATTATTGCTTGTGGAAGGAAGGGGCTATTAATAAAGATGTACCAATAGCACCTTTCCCATCTAAAATTAAAAACCACAGGATTGAATTAAATGCTAAACGGTCTGCGGTTACCTTCACCAACTTCGAACAATAAAGTAAGGTAAAGTTTCTTTCCCAAATATTCTCTTTATTCATTTTTCAAAAATCCCCCTTACAACCCTTCTTATTACAAAACACTTTATCATCATATCCTATTTTTGGTTTAAAGGGCAATAGTAACCATTGATAATTTATGTAAGTTTAAGCTCCAATAGTCTGCCTCTAGTTTTTTAGTTTCAAAGCAGCTTTCCAATACCTTTAGGTACTTTGTTTTATTCTCCCTTCGACCGTTTTAATATAGTAAAGATGTTCGACAAACATGTCATGACATACAATAACCTCTTCGATTTTCACATTTTCTTTTCTAAGAAAATTGTTAAGTTGTTTCCTAATCAAGAAAAAAGTGTTTCTCTATCATACTGAGCGAATTTTGGGTTTTTTTAAGATCGGATTTGTCTAGTTCTCCTTCTAGAGCATGGATACACAAATCAAAAATAATTTTTTCATAAATGGCATTTCGAGCTCTTTTGAAACGGGGTCTTTTTCACTATTCAAAAAGATTTTAAAAAGTGTTTGATTGCAATTTGAAACGATTTGCCTCCCGTTTGCGTTATAATAAAATAAACAAATATTTTTCCGTCTGAAACGAAACTGTTTTATTTCATCAAAAATAGGAATATAACATATGATATTTCAGAATGTGTTCTGGGGGTTATGATCATGGGAAAAATAAAAATGAAACTCACACTGTTGTTCGTGTTAGCGGCGGTCTTGGCAGGTGGTTTTTACTATTTGAAAAATGGGAGTATGCAGGACGTTTCAACGGCACTTAGCCAAACCATTTCATCTGAGGAAAAGAACTATACCATTATTCAATATAAAATTACAAAAATCGATGGTACTGAGTACCATGGGATCTCAGACAACGGAACAAAGATTATTTTTGACGAAAAAAATTTAAATCAAGACCTTTCTGATATTCAAAAAGGGGACAAAGTGAAGGCTTATTTCAGTAAGGAAAATCGAATTGATGGATTAATTAAAGTGGTGAAAGTGGCGAATTAAATCGATTGCAAATTCAGATATTGAAAGCTATAATACCGATAAGGACAAGAAAATATCGATTGTATCCTTCGGGGCTGGGTGAAAATCCCGACCGGCGGTAGTAAAGCCGATAGAGCTTTAGAGCCCGTGACCCGCTATGCTGTTGCATGCGGTGGATTCAGTGAGAAGCTGAAGCCGACAGTGAAAGTCTGGATGGGAGAAGGATAATAAAACTATGTGAAAAAACATTGAAGCATAGTTTTATTTCTGATGCAAAAAACTAACCCCGGAAAAAAACTCTGGGGTTTTTTTGTGAGATTTTTTGAGAAGAAGGGGGGGAAACAAAAACATGACAGATGAGTATTTTATGAATCTTGCCCTAGAACTAGCAAAGCAGGGCGAAGGTCAAACAGGCTCAAATCCGCTTGTAGGAGCAGTTGTTGTGAAAGATCATCAGGTTGTCGGTATGGGTGCGCACTTAAAATACGGGGAAGCTCATGCTGAGGTGCATGCGATTCAAATGGCAGGCCACCATGCTGAAGGCGCTGTGATCTACGTTACGCTTGAACCTTGTAGCCATTATGGGAAAACACCACCCTGTGCGGAATTGATCATTCGATCCGGTTTGCAGAAAGTGGTCATAGCCACAGAGGATCCCAATCCACTCGTCTCCGGAAAAGGAGTTCAAATGCTGAGAAGTGCTGGGATTGAAGTAACAACAGGTGTTCTTAAAGAGCAGGCGGAAGAAATGAATGAGAGATTCATGCACTACATGCGAACAGGGCTGCCATTTGTCACCTTAAAAGCTGCCACAAGTCTTGACGGAAAAACAGCTACTATAACAGGTGATAGCAAATGGATTACCTCAGAAGAAGCTAGATTGGATGCTCACACATATCGAAAAAACCATCAGAGTATTTTAGTCGGAGTGGGTACCATAAAAAGAGATGATCCAAGTCTGACTTGCCGCTTGCCTGGCGTTTCGAAACAACCGGTGCGTGTTGTGCTTGATACTAAGCTTACGCTTCCATTTCAATCTAAAGTCATTCATGATCAAGCAGCGCCTACTTGGATATTTACAACTTCCAAAGCCAAAGTTGAGGCGATTCGTTATTTAGAAAGTCACGGTGTAACGGTTACAGTACTTGAGACAGAAACGATTTCTGTCAGAGACGTTTTGCAGCAATTGGCAAAAAACAAGATCACCTCAGTTTTTGTTGAAGGTGGATCAACCGTTCACGCAAGCTTTATGAACGAAGAGCTTTATCAGCAACTCATCATCTATCTTGCCCCAAAACTAATCGGAGGACGGCACTCTCCCACTGCTGTCTCCGGTGAAGGTTTTCAATTGATGAAAGATGTCCCCTTATTACAATTTTCAACTATTACCAAAGTCGGTCCAGATTTAAAGATTATAGCAAAACCAATCGAAGAATAGGGTGGTGCCCATGTTTACAGGCATTATTGAAGAAATCGGCACGGTCATTGGTATGAAAAAGACAGATCATGCCATGTCATTACTGATTAAAGCCAGCAAAGTGACGGAAGATGTCAACCTTGGTGATAGTATTGCGGTCAATGGTGTTTGTCTTACTGTCCATGAATGTCAAAAAAACCAGTTTACAGCTGATGTTATGTTGGAAACGCTGAAAGCCACGTCTCTTGGTCGTTTGACAATCGGAAGTTCTGTCAATCTAGAAAGAGCGATGTCAGCTAACGGTCGTTTTGGCGGACATATGGTATCAGGCCATGTTGATGGGACAGGTTCAATCGTGCGGATAAAAAAAGCGGAAAATTCCATATACTATTGTTTAGATGTTTCACCATCATTGACGAAATTTCTTGTGATGAAAGGTTCAATCGCTGTAGATGGTGTGAGTTTGACGATATTTGGATTAACTGATAATCAAGTGACAGTCTCATTGATTCCTCATACGTTGGACGAGACGATTTTTTCTGAAAAAAAAGTAGGAAGTATTGTCAATATTGAATGTGATATGATCGGTAAATACATTTACAGATTTCTACATCAACCAAATGTGAAAACAGAGAGCAACACATTGACTGAAGCGTTTTTAAAAGAAAACGGCTTTCATTAAAAGGGGCGAGAGAAGGATGTTTAATACAATTGACGAAGCCATATCTGATCTGAAACAAGGAAAAGCGATTATTGTAGTTGATGATGAAGATAGGGAAAATGAAGGCGACTTTGTTGCACTTGCAGAGTATGCAACACCTGAAATGATTAATTTTATGGCGGCGCATGGCAGAGGTTTAATTTGTGCGCCCCTTAGTGAAGAAATTGCTTTAAGGCTTGATCTTTATCCAATGGTTGAAGAAAATACTGATTCCCATCAAACTGCTTTTACAGTATCTGTGGATCATCGGGAGACTAAAACAGGGATCAGCGCACAGGAACGGTCATTGACTGTTAAAGCGCTGATCGATGAAACAGCAGTACCACATGATTTTAAAAGACCGGGACATATTTTTCCATTGATCGCTAAAAAAGGTGGAGTTTTAAAAAGAGCAGGGCACACAGAAGCCACTGTTGATCTTGCAATGGCAGCGGGTTCGGTACCAGCCGGTGTGATTTGTGAAATTATGAATGAAGACGGAACAATGGCAAGGGTTCCGCAGTTAAAAGAGATTGCTAAACAGCACGGATTGAAAATGATTATGATTAAGGATTTGATCGAATACCGGTACAGTGCAGGAACATTGATCAATCGTGAAGTAAACATTACACTTCCAACTGATTTCGGTACCTTTCATTGTGTTGGATATACAAATGAAATCGATCAGAAAGAGCATCTTGCTCTTATTAAAGGGGATATCCCTTTTGCTGATGAACCTGTGCTTGTTCGTGTTCATTCAGAGTGTTTAACCGGTGATGTCTTTAGTTCCCACCGCTGTGACTGTGGTCCACAGCTTGCCGCTGCACTGTCGCAAATTGAAAAAGCTGGACGCGGTGTGCTCTTATACTTAAGACAGGAGGGGAGAGGCATTGGATTAATCAATAAATTAAAAGCCTATAAACTTCAAGAAGAAGGCTATGATACAGTTCAGGCTAATGAAGAACTCGGCTTTCTCCCTGATTTAAGAAACTATGGAATCGGCGCGCAAATCTTAAGAGATCTTGGCGTGAAAAAAATGAAGCTTTTAACAAACAATCCGAGAAAACTTGCCGGACTTGAAGGCTACGGCTTGACAATCACTGAACGGATTCCCTTGCAAATGGAAACGAATAAAGATAATGAACACTATTTAAAAACAAAAAAATCAAAGTTAGGGCATTTACTTCACTTTTAAGAATAATACTTCACAAAAAAGGACGGGATTCATATGAATAAAATTGAAGGTCATGTCATTGGGGCAGACTTAAAAATCGGGATTGTTGTTTCAAGATTCAATGATTTTATTACAAGTAAACTGTTAAGTGGAGCAGAAGATACGCTAATGAGACATGGAGTTAAATCAGACGATATTGATGTGGCATGGGTCCCGGGTGCATTTGAAATTCCGCTGATCGCAAAAAAGATGGCTGAATCTAAAAAGTATGATGCTATCATCACATTGGGGACAGTGATTAGAGGTGCTACAAGCCACTATGATTACGTTTGTAATGAAGCAGCGAAGGGTATCGCTCAAAGCAGCGTGTCGACCGGTATTCCGGTGATCTTTGGAATTGTCACAACAGAAACAATAGAACAAGCCATTGAACGGGCTGGAACGAAGGCCGGGAATAAAGGTGCCGAAGCAGCTGTAGCAGCAATTGAAATGGCAAATCTGACGCGAACGCTACATTAAATTCCTCAAAAACAGTTTAAAAAGGATATAAAAATGTTTATAATGTGATGTGAAGCGACTAGCCTTCGTTAGATCCATATTTTAAATATTGAGGGGTATTTATGTTAATTCGTTATAAAAAGTCATTTGAAAAGATTGCGATGGGACTCCTTTCATTCATGCCGAATGAAAAGGATGTCAAGCAGCTTCAGCAGACAATTAAAGACTATGAAACGGACACTGAAAGACAGCTCTTCCTATGGAAAGAAGGCGAGGATATTGTCGGCTGTGTAGGGGTTGAAAAAAAAGAGGAAGAAGTGGAAATTAGACATATCAGTGTGAATCCGTCTCACCGTCATCAAGGAATCGGCAAAAAAATGGTTGTTGGGCTTTCAAAAATGTTTGAAACAAAACCGCTTGTTCCGAATGAATTAACGAAGGGATTTTTTGAACGCTGTCTAGATCACGAACATGAAGACATCACATATAACAATTGAGCAGAGACTAAACAGTTAGTCTCTGTTCTTTTTTCGAAGCATTTTTGCTTTTTCTCGTGCTTGCAGTATTTCAGTACGGTCTCTTAGTCGATGTTTATGAATGAGAAAATCATTTGGTTGACCACTTATTGGTTTGCACTGTTTTTGACAAGCTTTGATAAGGGCTTGATCAGTGAGAGGAAGCATGATGCTTTCGTATGGAGAGTGATCCTTTATTTTTTGATCAGTTTGTTTTAAGAGGTTGATTAACTCTTCATGATCCAGTCCGAGAGATTCAACAGCAACCTTTTCTTCTTCTAGAATGCTAAGGCTGTTTGCTATTAAGCGCTTTGCTCCAATAAAGTTGTTTCTCCTTTGATGATAGAGAGCGACAGCCAACTGAATGAAGCCAACCCAATATCGTTTTCTATCTTGGGGGGGATCTTTCTTCCAATATTCCTCCAAAATTTCGTGACACTCAAAATAATCTCGTTCTACATGAAATTCGGTCAAATAATGAATGTAAGCTGAAGGGTACATTTGACATTCTCCTTTTCCCGTTAAAGTGTACCATAGATAAGAAATGGCGCAAACCCATTCATTTTGAAGAGACACGGTGATTTCTTAAATTATATTGGACTTCATATAGACCGTAATTTATACTAAAGTGTAGCTAAGATAGACAGGCTAAGAAGTGATTTTGAAAATGGTGAGAATGGATGATCGAATATCAGGTGAAAATCGAGGCGTTTGAAGGACCTTTGGATTTGCTGTTACACTTAATCAACCGGCTCGAAATAGACATTTATGATATACCTGTTGCGAAAATAACTGAGCAATATTTATTATATGTGCATACCATGCAAGAGCTTGAACTGGATGTGGCAAGCGAGTATTTGGTGATGGCTGCAACCCTACTAAGTATAAAAAGTCGGATGCTTCTTCCGAAACAAGAGGAAGAACTGTTTGACGAGGAGTTTCTTGAAGAAGAAGAGGACCCGCGCGAAGAATTGATTGAAAAGCTGATAGAATATCGAAAATATAAGAAGGTAGCACAAAATTTAAAAGAACGTGAAGAAGAAAGGCAAAAATCGTTCGCCAAACCACCAAGTGATTTAAGTGATTATGCTAAGGAAGTCAATTTGAGCGAACAAAAGCTTTCTGTGACCGTTTATGACATGTTAGGTGCATTTCAAAAAGTGCTGAGTCGAAAAAAAATCAATCGTCCAAAGGAAACAAGAATTGCCAGGCAAGAAATTCCAATTGAGGAGAGAATGAACCAAATTATGACCAGTTTGACAGCCGCTACCGAGAGAATGAACTTTATGGAATTATTTCCAAATGAAGATAAAGAACATTTAGTCGTAACCTTTTTAGCGATTTTAGAGTTGATGAAAAAACAATTGATTGTGATTGAGCAAGAACACAACTTTTCTGATATTTACATAACAGGGAGTGAAACGATTCATGACGCTTGATATCGTGAATTGGCAGGCCATTGTAGAAGCTTTGCTGTACACAGCTGGTGATGAGGGTCTCACGAAAAAACAGCTTGTGTCCGTCTTAGATATAAACGAAACTGAGTTTGAAGATGTTATGAAAGATGTCAAGGAAAACTACGATAAAACAGATAGAGGAATAGAGCTTATCGAATATGCAGATCATTACATGCTTTCAACAAAAAAAGAGTATGCCGTATATTTGAAAAAGCTAGTTGAAGTTCCTTCAAAAGGACTTTCTCAAGCAGCGCTTGAAGTGCTAGCCATTGTATCTTATAAACAACCTATTACAAGGGCGGAAATTGAAGATATTAGGGGAGTCAAATCAGAACGGATTCTTCATAGTCTTGTTGCAAAAGCACTTTTATGTGAGGTTGGTCGAGCAGAAGGCCCAGGACGAGCCATTTTGTATGGAACAACAGAGACTTTTCTTGAACAATTTGGATTAAAGGCGCTGGATGAGCTTCCACCGCTTCCGGAAAATATGGATGAAGGTGTACAAGAAGAAGCTGACCTATTCTTTGAAAAGTTTAATCAAACATTTGAAGATTTAACTTAATCTGCGAGAAGTCATATGATGTTGTATCACAGAATAGGATCGGTCGAAGGACATAAAAACAAGTGGAGTTTCCAACACCTGAGAAAATCCGATTTCTGTGTTAAGCTTGAAAACAAAGTGGAATCCACATCAAGAAGGCAAAAAACCTTTCAATATTTAAAAGTTGACTTGTTGCCATGTTCAACATGGCCGACATCATTTTATTTAGCCTAGAACCGTAAAGGAACTACGGGGATCGCTTGGTATTTGAGAGACCTTATTTCTAGGGAAGTTCCGACTTCTATGCGAAGCGTAAGTCGGGGTCGTTCCCAAATGAATATATTGAGAAACAAAGTGATGAGAGGAAGGTTGCCAACACCAATGAAAAAATCAGTGGCAAAAGCCCATACTGAGCAAACGGGCGTATTTCTATCAGAGGCTGTACAGATGTTGAATCATTTTTTAAATGAAACAACATTAACATCCCTCAAAGCGGAAGAACCTAGACAAGAAGCTTATTACAGAGAGGTCCTTAGTAATTTGAGAAAGCTTGCTGTCTGCTGTGAAGAAGGGCTTGACACCTGTCAAATTATGCTTCAGCAAAAGCCATTTCAGGACGCTGCTGCAGAAAGAGTGTTATATCAGATTTATCATCGCTGTGTCGAGGAATTCTTTTCTCCTAAAAAAGATACGTGGTATGAAGACAGTAGAGCACTGTATACAGGAGGAAATGCCATTTGTTTTCATGAACCGATACCAGCCACATTAGAAAAATTGATGGTTTCACTTGCAACATACTATCAATCAATGAGAGAAAACTTGGAATACTATGGCGCTAATTTCCAAATGATGTAGCCTATATAAAAACTCTTCCTTACGTTTAAGGAGGAGTTTTTTTCTTGAAAATGTATAATTGATGTTCATAACAATGAGACAAGCGCATAAACTTGTACAAATACTGACAAGGACGTGAGGAAATGCGCTTTCTAAAAAGAGCTGTACAAGTCACACTCATGATTTCCCTTATCTTTTCCTTTTCCCCAATGACTAAAGCCAATCATCAAATTCATGTCAGCGCAAGAAGCGCAATTGTTATAGACGGACATTCTGGTAGAGTGTTATTTGCTAAAGATGAACATCAAAAACGACGGATTGCCAGTATTACAAAGATCATGACAGCGATCTTAGCGATAGAATCAGGAAAGCTGGACGAGATGGTAACCATCAGTGATAAGGCTGTAAGAACTGAAGGATCTTCCATCTATTTAAAAAGAGGAAAAAAAGTAAAACTTCAGGATCTTGTGTACGGCTTGATGCTGAGATCGGGCAATGATGCGGCTGTTGCGATTGCTGAGCATGTCGGTGGAAGTTTGGAAGGTTTTATTTATATGATGAATCAAAAAGCAGCTCAAATTGGCATGGAAAACACCGTTTTTCAAAATCCACATGGTCTGGATGATCATAAGAATCACTATTCTACAGCCTATGACATGGCACTTTTAACAAAATATGCGATGGAAGATAAGACTTATCAAAAGATCTCTGGAACAAAACGTTACAAAGCTGAAACAATGCAAGGTGTTTGGAAAAACAAAAATAAATTATTAACCGGCCTTTATCGCTATAGTACAGGAGGAAAGACGGGATACACAAAACTTGCCAAGCGAACCCTAGTGTCAACTTCATCTAAGGACAACACAGACTTAATTGCCGTCACAATAAATGCACCTGATGATTGGGATGATCATATCCAGATGTTTGAGTATGTGTATGAACATTACAAAACATATGTACTAGCTAAAAAAGGGGAAATACCAGATTTGAAGGATACTTTTTATGGAAACAAAGCTTTTATTAAAAGGGATGTCACTTATTTATTAAGTGATGATGAAAAAAATCAAGTGAAGATTAAGACAACACTTCTTAAACCAAAGCGAAAGTGGAAGAAAAATCAAGAAGCGATTCCAAATATGATCGGCTCAATGAATGTGATGTTTAAAGGTGAATCAATTGCTAAATTACCGATTTTTTATGAAAATGAACGGAATCAAAAACCGAAAAAGTCATTTATAGAGACTTTTCAATCAATATTTCATAAGTTTGCGGGCGGTTCTACATGGTCAATATAATTTGGGTTGGTTTAACGATTATTGGTCTCGTATTTGCCTTTTTTAATGGAACAGTTCAGGATGTCAATGAAGCGGTTTTTAAAGGAGCAAAAGAGGCCGTTACAATTGCGATTGGACTTATCAGTGTTCTTGTGTTTTGGCTGGGGTTGATGAAAATAGCGGAACAGTCCGGACTCTTGGAAAAGCTCAGCAAAATGTGCCGACCGTTTATCGCCAAATTGTTTCCGGAAATCCCCTCTGATCACCCCGCAATGGGTTATATCTTATCTAATCTCATTGCTAATTTTTTCGGATTAGGGAATGCAGCAACACCGCTTGGCATTAAAGCTATGGAACAAATGCAACAGCTCAATCAAAACCGACCTGAAGCAAGTCGTTCGATGATCACTTTTTTAGCAGTCAATACCTCATGTATTACACTGATTCCAACAACAGTAATTGCTGTGAGAATGACATATGACTCAAAAACACCAACCGATATTGTTGGTCCTAGCATATTAGCAACATTCATCTCAGGGATTTTCGCGATCATCATCGATAGGTATTATTACCATAAAAGAAAAAAGAAGGGGTGAGAATTTGGAATTCATCAATGGGCTTTCTTTAGCCCTTATCCCGTTTATCATCGCCTCGATCCTTTTATATGGAACAGTTCGAAAAGTTCCGACTTATGAAGCTTTTGTTGAAGGGGGAAAAGAAGGCATCCAAATTGCTTTTTCGATCATTCCTTACTTGGTCGGTATGCTTGTAGCTGTTACAGTCTTCAGATCCTCTGGAGCACTGGATTTTTTTATGGATTTGTTAAAACCTGTTTTTACAGCAATCGGCATGCCGACAGAAGTCGTTCCACTTGCTATCATCCGGCCCATTTCAGGAACGGCTGCACTTGGTATGACAACAGATTTAATCGCTGTTCACGGTCCAGATTCTTTTATCGGTAGGCTCGCATCCGTCATGCAAGGTTCAACAGACACAACCCTCTACGTTCTAACTGTATATTTTGGAGCGGTTGGAATAAAAAAAATGGGGGACGCTTTAAAAGTAGGACTGCTTGCCGATTTATCAGGGGTTATTGCCGCTGTTATTATTGTAACACTGTTATTTGGAAGCACCTAAAAAGGTGTTTTTTTTATTAAACAATTTTACTTTTTGCTTGAGAAAAGATACATTTAAGGTCAGGTATAAAAGGAATGCTTGTTTGTTCGTTTTGAAAAAAGTAAGATAATACATGAGGTGAAAGATATGGAACGACTTCAAAAAGTAATTGCTCATGCTGGCGTTGCTTCGCGACGAAAGGCAGAAGAACTAATAAAAGAAGGAAAAGTTACAGTTAATGGGAAAACGATAAAAGAACTCGGGGTTAAGGTATCTAGCGGTGATCGGATTGAGGTGAACGGAATCCAACTTGAAAGTGAAGAACCCGTTTATTTCCTTTTTTATAAACCGAAAGGCGTTATATCCGCAGTTAAAGATGATAAAGGCCGTAAAGTGGTAACCGATTTTTTTCATGAGATTCAAGAACGAATTTATCCAATTGGCCGACTTGATTACGATACGAGTGGCTTGCTGCTTTTAACAAACGACGGGAATTTCGCCAATAAATTAATGCATCCTAAATATGAAATTAATAAAACATATGTTGCAAAAATAAAAGGTATACCAGCAAAAGAAAACTTAAAAAAACTTGAAAGGGGCTTGCAACTTGAAGAAGGCAAAACGGCTCCCGCCAAAGTTAAACTATTGTCAATGGATAAGAAGAAGCAGACTAGCATCATTCAAATCACCATTCATGAAGGACGCAACCGCCAAGTACGGAGGATGTTTGAAGCGATCGGTCATGAAGTGATCAAACTGAAAAGGGAAGAGTATGCTTTTTTGAATTTGCAAGGGTTAAAAACTGGCGAAAAAAGAGAGCTGACACCGCACGAAGTAAAGAGGCTGAGAGCCTTAGCAGAGCACGGGAAAAACGCTTTATAGGTTTCATATAACTTTTAAAAAAAGAAAATGGTTGGTAATATAGGGATGGTACACTATAGCTGAATGTCAAAAATAGGGGGCGGATGATGAAAAAAAGACGTTTTTACATCCGGACAGTTATTCTGCTTGTTTTGCTTGCTGCGCTCGGTTACACACTTTACAGCGCTGTGTTTGACAACAAAGAAAAGGTAACAGCTGGGGTACAAGCACCGAATTTTTCACTTGAGGAAGTTGGTGGGAATCGTCTTAAACTAGAAGACTTAAAAGGTAAAGGGGTATTTTTAAACTTCTGGGGTAGCTGGTGCGAGCCTTGTAAAAAAGAGTTTCCTTCTATGGTAAACCAATATAAGAAGTTCAAAGATCAAGGTGTCGAAATTGTTGCTGTCAATGTCGGGGAATCCAAATTGGCCGTTCAAAACTTTATAAAAAATAAAGGGGTCAATTTTCCAGTTGTGCTTGATAAAGATAGGCAAGTGTTGGAAGCGTATGGTGTTATTCCGATACCGACAACGTTTTTAATAAACTCTGATGGTGAAGTTGTCAAGGTTGTTGAAAGTGAAATGACCGAACGGATGATCCATGATTATTTGAATATGATTAAACCTGAGGGGTCATCATCATGACGAAAATAAAATGCGACTGTGGGCATGTGAATCCGCTTGGGACATTCCTTTGTGAATCTTGCGGTAAACCGCTGCAAAAACAGGATGAGAAACTTCTTGATATGCGGTATGACGGAAGTGCAAGACGATCGCAAACCTATCAAAAAACACTCATCGATAAAATCTGGAACTTTTTTTCGTCTGTAAAGGTCGGTGTCTGGCTGATCATCATCACATTATCAGCATCTGCATTCGGAACCATTCTTCCGCAAGAAATGTATTTACCACCTGATGCACAAGCAGATACATATTATCAAAAGCAATATGGACTCATTGGACAAATCTATTATATTCTTGGTTTTCACAATCTTTATGGATCATGGTGGTTTATTATTCTGATTGCCTTACTCGGTGTTTCACTCGTGATATGTAGCCTTGATCGGGTTATCCCTTTACATAGGGCTTTAAAAAATCAGGGTATCACGCGAAATACAAGTTTTATGAAAAGACAGAGACTATACAGTCTGACAGAAACAGAACTTTCTGAAGAAAAAAGAATACAAATCATTGAAACACTTAAAAAAAGGCGCTATCGAGTAAAAGAAGAAAACAAAAATCTGTTTGCCGAAAAAGGTCGCTTTTCAAGATGGGGACCTTATGTTAACCATATCGGATTGATCGTTTTTTTAATCGGTGTTATGCTTCGTTACGTTCCAGGTATGTATGTTGATGAAACTCTTTGGATTAGGGAGGGAGAAACTGTTCCAATTCCAGGAACAGAAGGGCATTATTATTTGAAAAACGATCGGTTTATAAAGGAAATGTATAACAGTAAACAGGAAAAAGAAGTGTTTTCTGATGCCATTACGAAAGCCGGTGATGGAATGGTTGCGAAAAACTATCAAACCGATGTGGCACTTTATGAAAGAAAGAATAAAAGCTTGCCAGGTGAGTCGCCAAAATTAAAAAAATTGAGAAATGGTACGATAAAAGTCAATGAGCCCCTGAAATTTAGTTCTTATTCACTTTACCAGACCACCTATAAAGAAGGTGAACTGGACAAAATGGTGTTTAAGCTAATTGCAAAGAACACGGGGAAATCGTTCGGCAGTGTGTCGATAGATCTTTTGGAACCGAAATCAAACTATGATCTTGGCAACGGTTACAAAGTGCATCTTGCAAGCTACTTGCCAGATTTTTATTTTAATAAAGATGGGGAACCAAGTACGAAAACGAAAAACCCAAACAATCCGGCATTTGTTTTTCAAATCATTACGCCTGACAAGCCAAATGGGGAGAAAAGTTTTGTAGCTATTCAAGAGACCATAGAGGGATCTGCAAACAATAAGTACAAAATGAAATTTGACCATGTGGAGACAAAAAACATCTCAGGGCTTACGGTCAGAAAAGATTTGACACTATGGGTACTGATGATCGGCGGGGTGATTTTTATGATCGGCGTTATCCAAGGGATGTACTGGCAGCATAGACGGATTTGGTTACGATCAGAAGACGATCAAGTACTTGTCGCTGGACATACAAACAAAAACTGGTATGGACTAAAAAAGGATTTGCAAAAAGTACTAATGGATACGGGGATATCCGAACCGACCGATCAAAAAGAACTGCTGAAGGAAAATCGGTCAGCCTAGGGAGGGGTTTTCATGGAAGAGCTTAGCGGTAATTTACTGTATGCGGCATTTCTCTTGTATTTAGTAGCTGTTTTCTTTTTCGGTGGTTCGATCAGAAGTAAAACTTCAACGGATAAGAAAAAGAATCGCTGGGCATCAATTGCTGTCACGATTACGATCATCGGGTTTTTATGTCAGTTTGGATATTTTATCACCAGATGGATTGTTTCTGGACATGCACCAGTTAGCAATCTGTTTGAGTTTACAACGGCTTTCAGCATGATGCTAGTCTTTGCGTTCATCATCATCTTTTTTATGTATCGCTTATCAGCGCTAGGGTTGTTTACACTCCCGGTAGCGCTCTTGTTAATTGGATATGCCAGTATGTTTTCAACTGAGATCACACCGTTGATTCCATCACTCCAAAGTCATTGGCTGTATATTCATGTCACAACAGCAGCGCTTGGGCAAGCCATCCTTGCGATCAGTTTTGTAGCTGGCGTTATTTTTCTGCTCAAGTATGTTGATCAATCAAAGCCGGGAAAAAAAACATTTTGGCTTGAGTTTGTCATGTTTATGCTTGTGACAACTCTTGCATTTATATTGGTGACAACCGCGTTTCGATTAGCAGGTTATGAAGCAGAGTTTAAATGGATCAATAAAAATGGTCAGCAAGAAGTCACGGAATATCAACTTCCCGCATTGATTGGTCCGAACAACGGTGAACTTTTGACAGAAGGAAAAATGGAACCGTTCTTCAATGTACCGCCGATCATTGACGGTCGGAAATTAAATACTGTACTTTGGTCATTTGCGGCAGGTATTTTATTGTATGGAGCTGTCAGGTTGCTAATAAGGAAACGAGTTAGCGCACTGTTACAGCCACTAGTGAAAAACGTGAATCTTGATCTTGTCGACGAAATTGGCTATCGCTCTGTTTCAATCGGTTTTCCGGTTTTCACATTAGGGGCATTGATCTTTGCTATGATTTGGGCGCAACTTGCTTGGACCAGGTTCTGGGGCTGGGATCCAAAAGAAGTATGGGCATTGATTACCTTTTTGTTTTATGCTGCATACTTACATCTCAGGCTGTCCAGGGGTTGGCATGGAGAAAAATCAGCCTGGCTTGCTGTCATCGGTTTTGCGATTATTATGTTTAATCTCATATTTGTAAACCTTGTGATCGCTGGGCTTCATTCCTATGCATGATTCCTGTCATGTAACAGCAACTTATTAGAAGGGTGAATTTGAAATAAGAAACGTCGCTTGGATTATAAAAGCTTTTTTAATAAAATGAGTGTAAGAAGATTCAAATCAGGAGGATTACGATGGAACAAACAAAAGAGACCAAAATATTAGTAGTAGATGATGAGGCAAGAATTAGGCGCCTGTTAAAAATGTATTTAGAAAGAGAACATTATATCATTGAAGAAGCTGAGAACGGGGATGAAGCAATCGACAAAGCACTTGGCAATCATTACGATTTGATTTTGCTCGATTTGATGATGCCAGGAACAGACGGTATTGAAGTGTGCAGACAAATTCGTGAAAAAAAAGCAATTCCGATTATTATGCTAACAGCAAAAGGTGAGGAAGCCAATCGAGTGCAAGGGTTTGAGGTCGGAACAGATGATTACATTGTAAAACCTTTTAGTCCACGAGAAGTGGTACTGAGGGTTAAAGCGCTTCTGAGAAGATCATCGCAAACCTCTTATCTGAATACAGATACGACTGCAAAAAATGTACTTGTTTTTTCTCATTTATCAATTGATCATGATGCGCATCGCGTGATGGCAGATGGGAGTGAAGTGAGCCTAACACCGAAAGAATATGAATTACTTTATTTTTTGGCAAAAACTCCTGATAAAGTCTATGATCGTGAAAAGCTACTGAAAGAAGTTTGGCAATATGAGTTCTTCGGAGATTTAAGAACGGTTGATACTCATGTTAAACGGTTGCGTGAGAAACTTAACAAAGTCTCACCTAAAGCAGCGAAAAAAATTGTGACAGTCTGGGGAGTCGGTTATAAATTTGAGGTCGGAAACGAATGATGTTTTGGAAGAGTGTGGTTGGTAAACTTTGGTTTACCATTCTTCTTTTAGTTTCATTTGTTTTATTTATTCTAACTGTTTTTTTACTTGAGTTTATCGAAAATTATCATGTTGATGAAGCGGAAACAGAACTGACAAAACTTGCTAACAAAGTGGCTGTTATTATTGAAAATCATCCGGAACAAAAAATCGCCAGATCGATTACCTGGGAGCTTGCGGATGAACTGACAAGCATTCTCATCGTGAAAGACGAGAATCAATACTGGTATTCACCTGACCAAGATCAAAAGCCGTCTTCCATTCATCTAAAGGAAATCAAGCAGGACCCTGATTTAAGTCAAGCGCTAACTAAGCATGAAAAGGTGCAAAAAAGGGTGTTGTTAAAAAACCGAAAAAATGATCAGCTAATTGTCGGTGTTCCATATGGGAGCGGTAAAAACAAAGGGATGGTTTTTCTTTCACAGTCTCTTCTTGCTGTTAAGGATACGACACAGCATACGACAAGGTATATTCTCTTAGCTGCTGCTGTTGCAATCATTTTAACAACAATATTCGCTTTTTTCTTGTCTAGCAGAGTAACATATCCGCTCAGAAAAATGAGAGAAGGGGCACACCGTTTAGCTAAAGGTAAATTTGATACGAAAATTCCAATCCTAACAAGGGATGAAATTGGTGAACTAGCGATTGCATTTAATCAAATGGGTCGTCAACTGAAATTTCATATTACCGCTTTAAATCAGGAAAAAGAACACTTATCAAATATTTTAAGCAGTATGGCTGATGGTGTGATCACCATCAATATTGATGGAACAATACTTGTCACAAACCCTCCGGCTGAGCGTTTTTTACAAAGCTGGTACTATGAGCAGAATATGAATGTCCAAGAAGGAAATGAATTGCCTCCTGAAGCACGCAAGCTTTTTCGAGATACTGTTGATACAGAAAAAGAACAGTTGATCGAAATGACGTTACAGGGGAGAACATGGGTGTTGTTAATGAGTCCTCTTTATAACCAATCAGATGTTCGTGGGGCAGTTGCTGTCCTAAGAGACATGACAGAAGAAAGACGGCTTGACAAGTTGAAAAAAGATTTCATTGCTAATGTCAGTCATGAACTGAGAACACCAATTTCAATGCTCCAAGGTTATAGTGAGGCAATCGTCGATGACATTGCTAGTTCCGAAGAAGAGAAAAAAGAAATCGCCCAGGTGATTTATGATGAATCTTTACGAATGGGCAGATTAGTCAACGATTTACTTGACCTTGCGAGAATGGAAGCTGGACACATTTCCTTAAATGTTGAAACAGTTGAACTCCGTGAGTTTTTCGAAAGAATATTTCGTAAGTTTTCGGGTTTAGCCGGTGATAAAGACATCAACCTCACCCATAATCTTGACTTAAATGAGACAGTATTTGTGTTTGATCCTGATAAAATGGAACAAGTGCTGACCAATCTAATTGATAACGCCATTCGTCATACTGATCGGGAAGGTCATGTCCATATTGAAGTTCAGTCTGCAGCAAGCGGTTTGAAAGTTGCTGTAAAAGACTCAGGAAGCGGAATTCCTGAAGAAGATCTACCATTTATTTTTGAACGCTTTTATAAAGCAGATAAAGCGAGAACTAGAGGAAAAGGTGGGACAGGTCTGGGACTTGCCATCGTTAAAAACATTGTCGATGCTCATCACGGTTCAATCACAGTTCATAGCAGGTTAAATGAAGGTACATCTTTTACGTTCTACATTCCGAGAAAAAAGAAAGATACTGACCATAATTGACGAACAATCTTGTTCCATACGAAACAAAAGGTGAGTACCCGACAGACACTAAAAAATCCACGAAAAGGGTTTATGCCCCGTGGATTTTTTTATATACCGTTGTTTCATTTAGAAATGAAACATTTTGATCGTCTCCCATAGTCTTGCGCCACCTGAATAGTATGTCGGCGAGTGATAGCTACAAGTATTCAGACCTACAATCATTAACTTAAAAAAGATCACAAACAACGCTCCCGTACCTGGCACAATGTCCATACGTAAAAGCGATCCTCCCCTTGCAGGGCGAAAAAACGAGAGTTCACAAGGCACGCCAGATGGAAGGTGATAGGCCGTCCATAAGCTTCCTAAAGGAGTTGAAGAATGAATCTGAAAAACATATAGGTTGTCATTCAATTCCTGCTATATTCTGCAAACCACTGTAATGAGATGGCTAAAGAAGTGAAATTGTATCATTTTAATCCAGCTCTGTAAGTTGGGTGATAATGAATCCAGATCTGGTAAGAATCAGCACATACATTGCTCCTATAATGCTTTCGGACGGATCCAGACAATCCAAAGACGTCCGTTAGAAGAATGTAGAGTAATCCGAACCGTCATGAAAATCACTGTACCTGATTGGATTGCTTGCTGTAATAGCTCTAGCCAGAACTGACTAAAGTAGCAAAAAACAATGAAAATACAAGATTGTTACCAACCCATTTTGTTGAGAAGTTGCATTTAGGTACCCCTTTTATATCAAATATCCCTACCTAATAAACTACATGTTGTTATCATTTTAATGCCTACATCACTCCCAACAATATCATGAAATAGACGTAAGTCTAATTGAATTCTTAATGCAAAAAAGTGAATATATGGTTATTGAAATAAGAGTGTGTATGGTTTTAAATTGATTGACATAACAGTTATGCTTAAGGAACATACGATTAAATTAAGCTTAATTTTTAAACCACCCCCTTTCTATTTTCATCTGTTTGTAATATAGTTGTAATAGTTGTAATGTAACTTTTTAAGATTGACAAACGACAATAAAATTGAACGGAGGGGTTTCAGATGGAGGAAACCTTTCAGAAAATATATGATCAATATCATCAAGACTTGTTTCAGTTTTTATTTTATATGGTAAAAGACAAAAGTCAGGCAGAAGATTTGGTACAAGAAGTGTACATTCGTGTGTTACATTCCTATCAAACATTTGAAGGAAGAAGCAGTGAAAAAACATGGCTTCTTTCGATAGCTCGTCATGTGGCAATTGACTGGTTCAGAAAGCAGCAGACAATCCGGCAACGAATTTTAGGAACGTTTGACTGGGAAAAACAAGACGTAAAAGATCACCAGCCACTTCCTGAAGAAGTTGTCATGCAACATGAAAATCTTCAAGAGATTTTTACGGCGCTTGATAAATGCACACTAGACCAAAGAGCTGTCATCATCTTGAGGTTTATTCAAGGTTACTCAATTTCTGAAACAGCAAAGGCATTACATTTTTCTGAAAGTAAAGTGAAAACAACACAACATCGTGGCCTAAAAGTGCTTCGTAAACAGATGGAGCTTTTGAAGGAGGAACAAAAACATGAAGAAGTCAGAGTGGGACGAAGAGCGGCTGAAGGTATTACTAAACCAACTTCCAATGGTTAAGGATGATCGTTCAGCAAACCAGATATATCAAAAGCTTTGGATGGCAAAACCGCAACATAAATCCTCTAAAAAGCGGATAGGGGCATTTACTGCGACAGTTTTAGTTCTCTTCCTTCTTATGCTAATTACTCCTCAATTAGTAGAACAAAATAGCTCTCAAAATGGAGGAGCTCATGATCTATCTGAAGGCAAAATCAATGAAGCTAAACATGGTCATTCGAAAGTGAGTTCTGATCAACCGAAAAACGAAAAAAGCTTTGTCGTCTCCAATAACCAAAAAGATGATTATGTTACCCTCGCATTTATTAATCATTCTAAATCAGTGATTGTACCTGTAAGCATTCGAAAAAATGACACGATCACAAATGTCAAAGAAGCTTACAATGCATTTAGGCGGTTTGAAGATGATCATTTTGAATCAATAGATACATATTTCCAACATATTAAATTCACTGAACAAAAACAAGCTAAAAAAATGACGATTCAAGTGAATGACGATGTTCCAGATATTTCAGTTAATGAATTAGAACTGGTAAAGGAAATGATTAATGACGCGTTCAAATGGGGAGCGTACGAATCTGTCCAGTTTGTTTCAAACGGTGAACCTGGTGTCGTATTTAGTTCTTCAGGAGTACTTGTTGAAATCCCAATTGAGCAGCATTCTAAAAAAGGTTATTTTTTGTATGAAAGTTCTGAAGGAAGACAGTTTCTTGCACCTTCAAGTGAGCCATATCATAATATAGAAGAAGCAATCCAAAAGATGCAAAGCGACGCAAACAGCTCTTATTTAAAATCAATTATATCTGATAACCAGAAAATTCAAGAAATCGACAAAAAAGGAAACAAGCTGACTCTGCAATTTTCTGGAGACCTTCACAATGATGTTCAAACCATTTTAATGATTGAGGGTTTACTTATGACGGCGAAAGATTTCGGGTTTGCAAAAGTGCAATTTATAAATACAAATATCACCCGGATCGGACATTATGACTTATCAAAGTCTGTTCCTGTTCCATATGCTCCAAACCCAATCATGATAAAAGGATGAAGACTCTGTTTACTGGAGTCTTTTTTTATTGGATAAAATGTATAAAATGTTCTTTTTTAGAGAGTATACTAAACTGTTATGTAAGATTGACGGGAGCTTAACATAATAGGAGGACATGAACTTTGAAAACGTTTAGACATCTGAACTTCCTGTTATTCATCATCAGTATATTCTTATTCACTTTTACTTCCAGTTGTCCAGCCATGGCTTCTAAAGCTACCTTCAGTACAAACTGGATTGAACCGATTAAAGGAAAAATTACCGATACATTTGGAACAAGAGGTGGAAAACATAAGGGGCTTGATATAGCTGCTCCTGAAGGGGAGAGTATTGTAGCTGCCGCTGATGGAAGAGTCAGTAAATCGTATGTTTCAGCTTCTTACGGTCAGGTCATTTTTATTAGGCATTCCAATGGGTATGAAACAGTATATGCTCATTTAAGTAAACGATATGTAAAAGCAAATGACCTTGTGAAAAAAGGTGATTCAATCGGAATCATTGGTAACACAGGTATATCAACAGGAACGCATCTTCATTTTGAAGTTCATCATGGAGTATGGACAGAGAATAAACAAAATGCAATAAACCCACTGAAAGTTATTCATGAACAAGCATTCCAACCAAATTCTGTCCATGTATATAAAGGGAGTGCGCAATAAATTGATATGGTGACAAGTATAGTCTAGATCAAGAATTTGTGCTGAACCAAATTCTAATCAAATAAAAGAAGTTGGTGGACTTCCGACGATTCAAAATCCCGAAAATATATTAGCCACTTGTTATTGAAACTTACGTTCTTCCAAGAAACTACAAACCGTCTGATTTGACAGTACCTGATGTTGTGTTTTCTTTTACAGAAGATATTGATAAGCGTTATATCAGGAAAGAAGCGGCGAAAGAACAAGGTCTTTATCTTGTTGCAGTATCAGGTTATAGATCGTTTGACCGACAAAAAACGCTCTATCAACTAGAAGTGAATCAAAAAGGGAAAGAAAAAGCAAAAGAAGCTGTAGCTTTTCTAAGGCCAAAGTGAACATCAGACAAGGTTGGCGATTGACATCTCTAAAAAAGGTTCAGGCTCTGTTCTTTCTCAGGAGTTCGCTGAAGCAAAAGAAGGAAAATGGGTTCAAGAGCATGCTTTTCAATATGGATATGTGATCCGCTTTCCGAAAAACAAAGAAAAGCTTACACAATATAAATATGAACCATGGCATTTACGTTATATTGGCAAAAAAGTAGCAAAAATCATCAAAAAACACGGTCTGACGCTTGAAGAATACTTCAGGAAAGTGAAAAACATATAATTTGAAATACGGGAAGGGCCAATGAAGATTGGCCCTTTCCATTACCACCAAAACAAGCTTCCAATGGCAATGCCAGCAATTAAACCGAGACCAACACCATAAGCGGGACCCCATCCCCACCAGCCTCCATAAAAACCATAGCCGAAGCCGCCGGGACCTCTTCTTGGCGGAGCAATATAAACGGTGTTTGGTGAGACTCGGACAATTTTGCCGACATGGTCGCGGCCTCGTTTGTCTCTTATTCTCGCAACTTTTCCTATATTTTGGTGACACATTCTATAGTAACGATCCACACGAACACTCCTTCCATCTCGTATATTCCTAATCAGCATATGACGGAATAGAAAGAAAAGGTTGGACGAAAGAAGGAGGTTAAATGATGATTTATGGTTGGCACACAAAAATAATGGGTTTTAAAAAATCTTGATATTTACTATGGAGTTGCTGATGTGTCTCCATTGTTTGATAGGCTTTTTCAGAGATGAAAGGAGATAGATCCATTTCTGTGAACGTCTCCTCATGATTAGCTTCTTCTTTTATAACTGCTCCAATGATTTCAATCTGTGAGAAACCACCTTTACGCAGGGTGTGTATCCAGCCATCTTGATCATTCAAAGCTGTGAATCCATAAAAAGTAATAATTTCCTTTTTTTCTTCTTCTGTGAGACTGGTGTCTGCAAGAGAAACTTCTATGCCTACCAGCTTGCCGTCGGGCTTTAAAATACGACGAATTTCCGGTAGTGATAAATGAAGATCTGTGAAGCTTAACACTGATTCCGACAGTACACAAGCAAAGCTCTCAGATTGAAAAGGTGTTTTCTCAATGTGAGAGTGAACGATGGGGATGGTCAATCTTTCTCTTGCAAATCGTTTTTTGGCTTTATCGATCATGACCTCGTCTGAATCAAGAGCTGTTACAGGAAACAGCAGATGCCCTAAATATGTTGCAGTCTGCCCGGTTCCACAGCCAGCGTCAAGAATCGGTGCTTCTGGCTCGATATCGGCTTTAGCAAGTACGGCTTTTGTCAATGTTATGCCACCTGGATGAGCACCAGACACACCGAAACAAGCTAACATGTCTAAATAATCGCTCAAAATAAGCCCTCCTTTTTTGTATACATATGCAAAAATAACCAAATCGTTTTGGCAAAACAAGAATTTCAAGGGATTCGAGTTGACGAATAAAGTTTCGTCCATGATAATATGGTAAGAAGAAAAGGTGGTGTTCGTTTGAAACAACAGTTAAAACTCTTATTAATTGTACTCGTCACAGCCATTGCAACATCAGGAATCACCCTTTACATTTCAGGTAAAGGCAATATCATGTCGATCAATTCATCATCAGACGATGAAAAATTTGAAAAGCTGATGGCGACATATGACAAAATTAAGAGTGATTATTATCAAAAGGCAGACGATGAAAAATTAACGGATGGAGCAATTAAAGGAATGCTCGAAGCTCTTGATGATCCATATTCTACATACATGGACAAGAAAGAAGCGAAACGTTTTGAAGAAAGTATTACTTCTTCGTTTGAAGGAATTGGTGCACAAGTAGAAGAGAAAAATGGACAAATTTTGATTGCGGCACCTATTAAAGGGTCACCTGCGGAAAAAGCTGGTTTAAAACCACATGATGAAATTCAGAAAGTGAACGGTAAAAGTGTAAAAGGAAAAACAATTAATGAAACAGTGACAATGATTCGTGGAAAAAAAGGTACTAATGTCAAGCTTGTTTTGCATAGAGCTGGTGTTGGTCAAATTGATGTCACGATTAAGCGGGATACAATTCCTATTGAAACAGTTTATTCGAAAATGCTGGATGACAACATAGGCAAAATCCAAATCACAACTTTTTCTGAAAATACACCGCAAGAATTGGCAAAGGCAATTGACCATTTAAATGAAAAAGGGGCCAAAAGGTTTGTACTAGACCTTAGAGGCAATCCTGGAGGTTTAATGGATCAGGCGATTGTCATGACCAATCTATTCGTTGATAAAGGCAAAACGATTTTGCAGGTTGAATCAAAAAACGGTGATAAAAAAATATACAAGGCTAAGAATGAACGTCAAGTGGACAAACCGACCGTTGTTCTGGTCAACGGTGGAACAGCGAGCGCAGCCGAAATTATGGCAGCTGCACTGCACCAATCTTCAGACATTCCGATTGTTGGAGAGAAAACGTTTGGAAAAGGAACTGTTCAAAATGCAGAAAACTTTAATGACGGTTCCACTGTAAAACTGACAATTGCTAAATGGTTGACACCGAACGGAAACTGGATTCATGAAAAAGGGATTAATCCTCAATACAAGGCCGAACTTCCAAGCTATGCTAAGTTGCCGTTCCTTAATCCAAAAAAAGAGTATAAGGCAGGCAGTGTAGGAGATGAAGTGAAAGTCGCACAGCAGATGCTGCAAGCGCTCGGTTTCCAACTGAAAACGACCGGATCATTTGATGAACAGACAGAAACGGCTGTCAAAGCCTTTCAAAAAGCTCAAAAACTCAAACTGACCGGAGTGATAACAGGAGAAACAACAGCTTCCATGACGGTAAAACTCCAAGAGAAGCTGTCTAAAAATGATACTCAATTAGAGAAAGCGATTGAGGTTCTCAAAAAGGAAAAATGATAAAACACTCAGGGCTGTCCAAGAAGTCGACTTTTTGACTATTGGAACGCCCTTTTTCTGTTTAACAAGCCAGTTGGTGGTGGAGTTGGAACTTTAGCTAAGAAAGGAAAAAGTAAGTTTAGACACCGACAGTCAGCAGCCGTAGGAAAAAAACGTAAAAGCCGCCAAAGAAGTTTTAAAGAAAAAGCTCAAGAGCTGCCTAGGCCCTTTTTGCTGAGAAACGAAACGACTGATTGTCCGTTAGTACATGGTGAATAGTGGTGGACTCTAAAGCATTTAGAGCCATGTAGACTGTTTGCTTAACTATGATTGTGTATCATATACGTCTTTTTGTTTAGCCGTTTGTCTAGGAATGGATATCATGCATATCAGCACTGCGAAGAGACCAGTGAAAACGGGAATTAACAAGGTAAAAGTTAGTGAATATGTAAGAGCGAATCCGGCTAGGCTTGAGCCGATGGGAGTTCCAAATCCAAGCATCATACCTAACATGGAAAAAATCCGTCCATACCAATTGGTATCTGTGCTTCTTTGTCTGAGGGATAAAAGATTAATATCAACAAGACCTTGAACACTCCCAATCAAAAGGAGGCCGCATAGTATGATGAAAATATTTCCCGAAAATGCCACAAACGCAAATCCGATTAAACTGATAAACATACCTAAAGCCAAATTATTTCGTTCTTTTCCTTCTGTATTAAAACGCCCGAAATAAATATTTGATAATAAAGATGCTGTACCAAGGAACGACCAAAATATTCCAACCGCAGCTTTCTCCCATAATAATCTTTCTTCTACAAGAATCGGCAAGCCGACATTTAAGACGCCAAACGTCATGGTGTAAAACGGCATGCAAAGTGAAAGCCCTCGCAAAACTGGGTTTTTCCAGAGATATTTTAATCCCAGCCATGACTCAGACAATAGATTGCTATGTGATTTTTTGTCGCTAGGTTTTTCCAGTGTCTTCACAAAAAACACACTTGCTCCACCAACAGCCCAGCAAAGTGCTATCCCAATGATCGCTGTATTTGCATCAAATAGACTGATTAGAATACCGACAACAGCCGGACCGAGTATGACTGAGAGCTCCTGGGTGATTCCGTCCAGCGCATTTACTTGATCCCAGTTCTTCTCAGAGACGATTTGAGGCAAAAGATAGCGAAAAGCGATATTGGCGAAGGGACGCATCAGACTGATAAAAGTAATCAATACCAAAAAAAGCTGAAAAGATAAAAGATTGATAGAAAACAAGAAGGGAATGAACAGCATGATGATGACTGCAAAAAATTGACTCGATACAATCACTTTTTTTATATGATAGCGGTCAATCATTGTCCCTGCGAAAGGGGAAAATAAAATGCTGGGAACTGTACCGAAAATAACAGCGGTTCCTGATAATAAAGGCGAGTCAAATACATACAAAACGAACAGAATCAGCCCTGATCCCCACATCCATCCGCCCAACCTGGAAAACAGCAGGCCGCAAAAAACATATGGAAAACCTTGAATTTTAAAAATGTCTTGATATGTTTTAAACATTTTTATTCACACTCCTTTCTTGACATAATTTTCATTGTAAACCAAATCCTATAACATATCCAAAACTAGTTCAAGAAACGCATAAAAAAACCTTAGCCTATTTAAGACTAAGGTTGATTGATGAAATGTCTACAGCCAAGTTGATACCTCAGATACAGCAAAACGACTGCTTTTATGAGCCGGTTTTACAGGCTTTCCGATCGAAATCAGCATCACCGGTATATAGCGTTTATCAATTTTAAATTCTTTAACAAACGCTTCATGGTCAAATCCACCCATTGCACAGGTATCATAACCTTTTGCTTTAGCAGCGATCATGAGCTGCATGGCCGCAAGCGATGCATTAGAAAATGCGGCATCTCTAGCGAATTGACTGTTTTGATAAGCCCCATTGATTTGTTCCAAAAGCGTATTTTTGATTTCCTCAGTCATATAACCAGTTTCTGCTAAAGGTTCATAAACAGCTTCACCGTTTTTGTTTGCCTCTAGGTCTCCTAATACAGCGATAACAGCAGATGCTTGCGAAACCTGTTTTTGGTTGTATGCAATTGGAAGTAAACGTTCCTTTGATTCTTGGCTGTGAAACACGGTAAAATGCCAGTGTTGTAAGTTCCAAGCAGACGGAGACTTTGTCGTAATGTGAAGTAGCTCTGTTAACTCTTCCTTTGGAATTGATACACTAGTGTCATACTCTTTAATCGATGTTCGTTCTTCTAATATCTTCAATGTGCTGTTTGTCATGTAACTTCCCCCTTGTTGATAAACGTGTTATAATATAGTCGAACAAAAAGTTAGAAACTTACTTTTTGTAACTGTAATGAGTATTGTAATGTCTCTATTTTAATTTGTCAACTGGAAGATGAAGAGGTGAAAGAATGGGATTTACAATGTGTCCTAAAATGGAGGTTGCCTTTTCTTTACTTGGCAAGCGATGGAATGGACTGATTATTCATGTTTTATTTGACGGACCTAAACGATTTAAAGATTTGAATGAGATGATTCCAATGATCAGCCAAAAAATGTTAGCTGAACGGTTGAAAGAACTTGAACAGAATGAAATCATCGAACGACAAGTTCTTCCAGAAACACCAGTTAAAGTGATTTATCAATTAACGAAAAAAGGAACAGCTTTACAACCCGTTTTGCAGGAGATACAATACTGGGCAGAACGGTATTGTGTTGTTGAACATTGAAACAGGTAACCATGTGGCAATGAACAAGGTTAGCCCAAACGTTTCCCGACTTTATGAATACCTTATTGTAGGCAAACATAAAGGAGGATAAAAGAAATGAACCCTCATTTTTATGGATATTCAAGGTCAGCTCCTGCTGGTTATCCAGCAAGATCACCATTTTTTTGGGGTTTTGGAGCGCCATTAGTTGGCGGATTGTTGGGTGGATTTCTTGGTAGTGCGCTTTTTAATTACCCTCGACCATACGCTTACCCTCGGCCTTATGGAGGATATGGAATGGCACCGTTTTATGGTGGACCAGGACCTTATGCAGGTGGTCCATATGGAGGATATGGATATAGATAAGATGATTAATATGGAAAAACGGCGGTTTTAAACCGCCGTCTTTAATCAGGAAATTGTGTGCGTCCTCGCACTGTATATGCTTGAGATGTACCGTATTTAGGGAGTTTTGGGATTATATCTCTGACAACCTTTCCGCGGATATCTGTGATTCTGACTTTAAGAGAACGAGTCCCTAAATGTGTGCCGACAAAATGATTGTACCTCGTTTTTTCCATTTTGATCCATTTTCCATCTTGGTTGTATTCCATTTTCATAACCGGATACTTATGATTTCTGACTTGGATCGCTGCCCACCATCTGCTAGAGCCTTCTTTGATTCGATATGTAAGACTCCCAGTAATCGGGGCTTTGACAATTTTCCATTTTATATTGATTATTCCGTCTTTCATATTGCCAATTTTTCGAAAAGCATTTGTGGAAAGGTCAAGTGCTCCAGAATGGCCTTCAGGATAAAGGTCAGTTACATAAACGATCGTCTTTCCGCGGGGACCCTCGACTTGAAGATAAGCCCCTGCTAGAGCTGAGTTAACACCGCCGTAATTCAGATCTCTCGGATTGATAGCCGTAATTTCCATATTGGAAGGAATAGGATCAAGTAAGAAAGCTCCACCCGAGTAGCCTGAACCAGTATAAGTCGCATAGCCGTTGTGCCAATCATTGTATGCAGCTGAAGTTTGTGGGACACTGCAAAACATTATCAGCACTATAAAAATAAAACCTATATTAATCTTTTTTCTCATATAAACCTCCTCAATAACAAGACTATTATAATGATAATCTTATAGCTGTTAAAAGAGGAAATAGATCGATAGATTGATGGGGTATATAGAAGCAGATTCACTGATAAATGACAGGGGAGGTGATCATAGTAAAAAAGAGTAGCCCGCTCCTTCAAAGCAAGGCCTCAACTTCAATATGAAATCTCAATTTCAGAAAGGTTAAAGTCTTCATTTTTTAAAAACATCACCTCTAAAATGTCGTCTTTAAAAACGGCTTTTGTACCTTTTCTGCGTACAAGTGAGGGGAGAACAATTTTTTTTTGTTGCTCTTCTTCGGGATAGTTTTCTAATATTAAGGCTTGTGAAGTATGTTTAATTTTTATCAGATCAAGTTGTTCTCTTGTAAGTGGAATTTTAACAAAAATATGACTTACGGTTTCGAAAATATCAAATGGATCCGTTTCTTTCACAGGTGTTTCTTCTGTAAAAGATGTTTCTTTTGAAAGAGGATCACGAAAAGGAAATTGATCTTCGTACCTAGGTCCAAAGACACTTGTCATCACTTGATGGATATACTGTTCAACATCTTTCGGATCGGTGTTTCTAAAGCCGTTTTTAGAAAACTGCTGAAACGGAAAAAAACGTTGCCAATCAAACACGATCACACTTCCTTTCACATAACCAATTTTAGTATATGTTTGTCAAAAGGAATGGGTGAAGTCATCAACAAGAAAGGAAAAATGAACTTATGAATCATGTAGATATTAAAGGGGTTTTTTGCGCTGCACTTGCGTATTTATTATGGGGATTGTTTCCTCTTTATTGGAAAATGCTCGATCAAATCGCCGCACTTGATATATTGGCTCACCGTATTGTTTGGTCGTGTGTGTTTATGTGTGGAGTATTGTTGTTTTTGAAGCAGTGGCAGGTTGGCATGAAAGCCTTGAAGTCGCTTTTAGGAAACAAAAAAGCACTTGTTTCATTGCTTTGTTCCACTATTTTAATTTCAATCAATTGGTTTGTATACATATGGGCTGTAGGTCATGGTCATATTCTTGAAGCAAGCTTAGGTTATTATATTAATCCACTCGTTTCTATCGTGCTTGGGATTGTTTTTTTGAAAGAGCGGCTATCACGAATGCAGACTGGAGCTGTTTTAATTGCAGCGATCGGTGTGTTGATATCAGCCTTTCAATATGGTTCTGTTCCGTATATTGCGCTTATACTGGCTTTTACCTTTGGCCTCTACGGATTGGTGAAAAAAAGAACAACATTGACAAGTGCCATTGGGCTTACTCTTGAGACGATTATGATCACACCAGTTGCCCTATTCTTTTTGTTGTTTTATAGTCATTCATGGTATTCAGCCGCTTCCTCTGATCCGAAAATTTGGCTACTCCTATTTTTGGCCGGTGTTTTAACAGCCATTCCGCTACTTTTATTTTCAGAAGGAGCTAAAAAGCTTCCGCTGTATCAAATTGGAATCTTACAGTATATTGCACCAACCATAACTTTATGTTTAGGGGTTTTCGTCTATCATGAACCTTTTAATAGTGGAAAAGCATTTACTTTTTCATGCATCTGGGCAGCGCTAATATTGTTTACTTTTTCACAATTCAATTGGAACAAACGAACAAAGCTGTTGTTAAAAAGGAAAAACGCACATCATTCATAATCAACAAAGATCATGTATAATGAGACTTGGAGGTTGATCAGTTATGGTAGAAGAACCACAGCTTATTCAAGTTTACTTGAGCCTTTGGAAAAACCGAACGATAATTGAAAGATCAGAACGGTCACTCATTCAGTTGATTGATGATGAACTGAATGATCTTAGAACCCATCCAAGGCTTAGAAAAACAAGGTTTGAAAAATATTTTCAATCCATTCGGCGAATTACGAATTCCACGCTGGAACAAGATGTAAAACTAAAGCTGATTGAACTACATACAGAACGTCTACATGTCTTAATCAATGCAGAAAGCAGGGAATAACATGAAAGAAATAAATAAAAAAGATGTGCAGGCATCTTTGGAATCATTTTTGCAACAACCTGTTTATATCCATCTGGAGACAACGACCGGATCATATTCCGCACATAAAAATGAACAGAGTATGACAGTAGTAGCGTTTATCCGAAATGCAAAGGTTCTCTGTACCAGTGCAAAAATCACAGGGGACGGACCTTTCCGTGCCGGTCTAAAAACAGAAGATGGATGGATATACGCAGAGGGTCTAACTGACTACACCATCGATCAAGAAGGCAGATTGCTTCTCGCCGGTCATTTACCAGAGGGCAAATTAGCCATTTCATTTCAAATAAGCAAAGAGCCATTTACAGTCTAAAAAGAAGGTGTTATCAATGAAAAAACATTTACTCGTTATTTTACCGCACCCTGATGATGAATCATTCGGAGCAGGGGGCTTAATGGCTTTAAACCGCAAAGAAGGGATACCTGTTACATATGCTTGTCTAACTCTAGGAGAGATGGGCAGAAACATGGGTGATCCGCTTTTTGCTAATCGGGAAACCCTTCCTCTCCTCAGAAAGCAAGAATTGATCAATGCTTGTAGAGAATTGGATATCCAAAATTTACGAATGCTCGGTTTTCGTGATAAAACCCTTGAATTCGAAGATGAAGAACGATTAGCAGACAAGATAGAAGCTGTTATTGACGATGTCAATCCAAGTCTGATCGTCACTTTTTATCCTGGTCACGGGGTTCACCCTGATCATGATGCTTGTGGGGCAGCAGTGATCCGTGCATTAGCTCGTAAACAGAAAGAAGATCGGCCAAGAACATTATGTATGGCGATCACTCATCATCGGGAAGAAGTATTGGGCAAACCTGATGTTGTTGTTGATGTAAAAGAAGTTGCCAATATTAAAATGAACGCTTTAAAAGCGCATAAATCTCAAACAGAAGCTCTATTTAAAGAACTCGAGAGAAAGAAAGCAAACGGCCATCCGGTTGCACAAAGGTGGTTTGAAAAGGAATTTTTTTGGACTTACAAGTGGAATGATTAGTTATTTCATCAAAAAAAAAGCTATCCAAAAAGTGCAAAATGGTAAAAAATTTGTTTCAAAATTGCTGATACATCAGTGTTTGTTAAATGTAAAAAGGGCGTCCACTGGACAGCCCTTTTTACATACTATGCTTTTGTATAAACCGGTTTTGAATGGATTTGAGTCTGAAGAAAAGTCCAACTGCACCAGCAGCAAGTCCTGCAATTAATCCTATCCAGTAGCCATACGCTCCTAAAGAAGTATGCGTGGCAATTAAAATCCCAACAGGAAGCCCGATGATCCAATAAGAAACTAAGGCTGTAATAAGTGTATAATTGACATCTTTATATCCTCTTAGCGCACCTTGAATTGGTGCTGCGATTGCGTCTGAAAGTTGGAAAAACAATGCATATAGTAAAAAGCGCTTTGTTAAAAGTAACACATTGTCGTCCGCAGCATACATTCCGGCAATTTGTTGTCTAAACAATATAATAATAAGAGCAGTCAATAATGAAAATCCAACTGCGATTGAGATCCCAAGGTAACTATATGTTTTAGCGTCTTTAAACCGTTCTGCTCCTGCTTCAAAACCTACAACAATCGTTAATGTCATCGAGATACTAAGTGGAAGCATATACAGCAGTGTAGCGAAGTTCATTGCCGCCTGATGTGAAGCAATCGTCACTGTGTCAAAGTGGCTCATCAGCAAAGTGACTGCTGCAAAGATGCTCGTCTCAAAAAAGATTGCAAAGCCGATGGGAAGCCCAAGTTTCAATAGTTTTAGACTTTCTGAAAATGAGAATGAATGGAACGTCCCAAAGATCCTAAACTCATAAAAGGGAACTTTCTTATGAATAATGAACAATGAAAGCAAACAAATGCACCAATACGTCAATGCAGATGCTAAGCCCGCTCCGGCTCCCCCCAATTTAGGAAAACCAAAATATCCAAAGATAAATAAACTATTTAAGACAAAATTAATTGGTAAAGAACATAAGGTAATCATCATTGTCACCCTCGTCCTTCCCAGTGAATCAATAAAACAGCGCACAACGTTATATACAAACAGCGGTAAAATCCCTAATCCTAAATATGATAAATATTGCCGTGAAATGAGATATACTTGATGTTCAAGCTGGAGTTTATCCAAAATTGGATCAATTAAAAAAAACCCTAAAATCATGACAAACAAGCTGAGAATCGCTGCGACATAAATCGATTGCATCACAGTATAGGGAACAGCCTCTTTCCGTTGTGCTCCCATCAGCTGGGCAACAACAGGCGTAACAGCCGTTAATATCCCTGCAAGCCCAGTATAAACAGGTGTCCACAAACTCGCTCCGATTGCAACGCCTGCGAGATCAGCGGCACTGACTTTGCCTGACATCACCGTGTCAAGAAACGCAATAAAGGACAATCCCACTTGTGTAATCAATATCGGAATAAGGATCATTAAAAATTGTTTTGTTTTTTCACTCAAATGTTTTGTTTCTCTCATTATGCGTTCCCCATTTCTTTTGGATAACGAGAGAAATTATAACACGTTATTTGGAAAATGCAATGATCGCTTGCTCGATCATTAGCCTTTATTCTTGAAGAACTCGTCAAAAACAGATAAAATAAACGATTGTGCTGATGGTGAACAAAACCTAGTTGATCAATCTATCATATCGAAAAATATTATAAGCTATTAGAACTATTAGAACTATATAAATATATTGATAAATGCTGAGTGTTATTATATTGTTATAAAATACTTATTCATTTAGTAGTTTAAAGGGAGAATTTTGATCAAAAAATACTCAGATTTTCAGATGTTTCTTAGAAAAATGTATGGTATTGTCAATTTATGATCAAGTATTTAGAGAAGATATCTTGTTGTTGTATGTGTCACGGCCTGACACATACATTTGGAGAGTTTGATAAAATCCCCATTAATTGACGTGCTTATCGTATTTGGCTTTGTTTGAATTAAAGAATGTGAGAAAGCCGTTCTTCTGACAATAGTGAAAAGGCACAAAAGTGCTTTTTTGTAGTCTGTCTCATCTACCTTTGTTGTTATCTTCTGAAGACCACTCTTGCCCTAAAGCATTTTCCGCATAAAAGACGAAGATATGCGGCTTTCAAAACGAAAATTTTTACAGATGGCCTTGTTCAGGAAAAACGAAAACTATTTAATGAGTCTAAAAGTCTGTATTTTTATTAAAAAGTCATTAAAAACTATTAACAAAACATAAAAAAGACCGATAGAAATCGTGAATTACATTTTTTTCTTCAATTTCAAGGAGGTATCGATAGGTATAAAGACTTATTAGGTATACCTTGATCATGAGTGGAAAGTGGAATGGGATACATAGAGAAAAAGAAAATTCTAAGGAGGAGGTTATCACATGATGAAGAAGAAGATAGCAGTAGGTTTGGCGGCTTCTGCAGTTGTCGGTACTTCTTTGGCGGCTTCACCTGCTGAGGCTCAGACGATTAAGGTGAAAAACGGGGACACTTTATGGAAACTGTCCACTGATTTCGACACAAGTGTTTCTGCGTTTAAATCAGTTAATCATCTTTCCTCTACAACCATCTTTGTTGGACAAACTTTGCAAATTCCTGATGATAAAGCAGAAGACAAAGACATTAAAGTGAAAGATGAAAGCTCTAAATCAGATGAATCCGAATTGACCATTACGGTTAAATTGGGAGATTCTCTCTGGATGATTGCCAAAGATTACAAAACAAGTGTCAAGGAGATTAAAGACTTAAACGGTTTAGATAATGATCTAATTTATCCTGGCCAAAAGCTGATTATTAAAGGGAAAATAAAAAATAGCAGCCGTAAATCCTCAAGTGTCAAGCGGTTATCAGAGCCCTCTAGTAGTTCTAAAAGATCAAGTAGTACATACAAAATCGAGCTCGGAGATTCTTTGTGGAAAATTGCCAATGAAATGAATTTGACTGTTGCTGAGATTAAAGCAATGAACAATTTAAAATCGGATACTATTTATCCAGGTCAAGTCCTTAAAGTGAAAGGCACAGTTTCAAAGCACAAGAAGTCGTCTTCGTCTTCAAGTTCATCTTCACGCTCAACGAAGCATCATTCAAACAGCTCAAAAAAGGAAACTTATACTGTTAAGTCTGGGGATTCCTTATGGAAAATTGCAAACATGATGAATGTGACGGTGCAGAGCATCAGGGAAAATAACAATTTAAAAACAGATGTTGTATATGTTGGTCAAAAATTGAAAATTTCCGGCGCAACACACAAATCACATTCAACTCCGTCAAAAAGTTCTTCATCAGGCTCGGTTTCAAGAGGAACGATGGGGAGTGCAAAGGTTGAACGAATGATTGATGAAGCTGAAAAGCATATCGGTGTTCCTTATAGATGGGGAGGCAACAATCCTTCAGGTTTTGATTGCAGCGGGTTTATTTATTATACCTTGAATAAAGTGACATCTGTCTCTAGACTAACTGCAGCCGGATATTGGAACAGTATGGGGCCGGTCAATGAGCTAAAACGAGGGGACTTCGTTTTTTTCTCAACGTATAAACCAGGGCCGTCGCACATTGGCATTTATTTGGGAAATGGAAAATTTATCAATTCGAATGATTCTGGTGTTACAATTAGCGATATGAACAATTCTTATTGGAAACAACGGTATCTCGGTGCAAAACGTTACGCATTTTAAAGGAGTACGGATCTGTTTTTCATCGTTAAAATGGCGTGAGTTCTGAAATGATAGAACTCATGCCTTATTTGTATTGTATGGACGACTTTTTTCTGAAAAAACACGAAGTCTCGGCACTTATCAAGGTGCTTTTTTAAAGTGAAGACAAGCCCCACCAATATGTGAGAATGGAAAAACGAATTGCACATTAATATTTAGATTTTCAAGATGGGTATTTTAATTTGTAGATTAGGTTCATGTCCTTAGGTTTAATCTATCGAATCTGCCTGTCATCCGATCAAGAAGGTAATCGCTTGGGCGGCAAATATAATAAATCTTGTGACCTCGTCATCCTCTTATTCGTATATGTTTTACTTCATCCCCATTTAACAAATCAAAATAAATGAACAATTTCGCATGTCTCCTATTTTTATGGAAAGGTTTATGAGACTTAGCACTTGTCTACAATAGAGAGGAAAATAACAAAGGGGGGCTTATCCGTTGAATTCATTGTACAAAGCGGTCTTAATTAGTATTCCGATTTACTTAGCAACAGGGTGTACACAGCAAAATGAATTGGAACAAAAGGCTGTTGAACAAGAGCATACAGAAACATTTAAAACGCAACTACAACCTGTAAAAATCCCGCTCATTAAACAAGACGGAACAAATACAGGATTCATAGAAGTTTCTAAATCTGCCGAAAAAGGTCTTGATATTAGGGTTTCAGCTCATGACCTTCCACCTGGACTACTAGCTTTTCATATTCACGAAACAGGAGAGTGCAGAAAACCTGACTTTGAAAGCGCGGGTGTCCACTTTAATCCTGAGCAAAAGGAACATGGCTTTAATAATCCGAAAGGACATCACGCCGGTGATTTGCCTAATATTGAAATCGGTGCGGATGGAAAAGTCGATGTTGTTGTAAATGCACCGGAAGTCACCCTTGACGAAAACAGTAAGTTTAGCCTACTTGATGAAGATGGAAGTGCTTTTATTATTCATCAGCATCAGGATGATGATTTAACAAATCCATCTGGGAACTCAGGTGATCGGATGGTTTGCGGTGCTCTTTTAAAAGACAGTACAAAATAGAATGAAGCAAACATATCAATTGAGGTCATGAACAATTCCTTAGTATACTTGTGAATATGACGTTTTTAGAAAGGAATTATCTTAATGAAATATGACCTACATGAACTTGACTTGCCAAATAAAATAAAAGAACGGCTCCTTCTCTCTGCCGAGCAAAAGAGTGAACGTGAATTTCAATCATTGATCGGAACTCCCGAATATGAAGCTGAGGATCATGCCATCCTTTCTGACGCTTTGATCGCTCTGGTACTTGGGAAAAACGTATTGTTAAAGGGGCCTACTGGTTCAGGGAAAACAAAGCTTGCCGAAACGCTGTCTGCTTATTTTCAAAAGCCAATGCACAGTGTCAACTGTTCTGTTGACCTTGATGCAGAGGCGCTTATTGGCTATAAGACGATTGTAAATACGGATGGACAAGCTACGATTGAATTTATCGAAGGGCCTGTTACAAAAGCGATGACCCACGGTCACTTTTTATATATTGATGAAATCAATATGGCGAAGCCAGAAACATTACCAATTTTGAACGGAGTGCTTGATTATCGAAAAATGATGACAAATCCGTTTACTGGAGAAGTCGTCAAAGCCAAAAAAGGGTTTGGCGTAATCGCAGCTATTAATGAAGGGTATGTCGGAACCGTTCCTTTAAATGAAGCATTGAAAAACCGTTTTATTATCATTGATGTCCCATATATTCAAGGTGATCTTTTAAAGAGCGTCCTTGAAAATCAATCTGAATTAAAAAATCCAAAGCTGATCAGCCGTTTCGTGACTTTGGCATCAGACTTAATGACACAGGCACGAAATGGACAAGTATCTGAAGATGCTGCATCAATTAGGGCACTTATAGATACTTGTGACCTTTCAACATACATTCCACCCCTAAGGGCGATAGAATGGGGAATCGTTGAGAAACTAGATGATGAACGCGAAAAAGCGGCTGTTCGTAATATTGCCCAAACTTTATTTGAGTGAGGGTTATGTCATGAAGTTTATTAAATTTAATGACAAGAAGATTGACTCTTTTCTATTTATGGAGTTAACAGATTTAGCAAGGACGCTTGCTAAAAGCGATCAAGTTGAAGTCGAGTACGGTGTTCAATCCTATTACAATCCATTTGAGAAAAAGATATATTTGAGTCATTTTTGGAAGGATCGTTCTTATCATGATATGGTCGCTGGGCTAAAAAGCGATGTTTATTTGCGCGCGATCGGAACGACATATAGTTCGATGAAAGAATTTGCCAATCTGTTGGACAACATCAAGGATTTCAAGTGTAAGAGTTTTGCAAAGCAAATATTTATGCTTTTCGAAGATATTAGAATCGAAGAGTATATTAAACAGGAGCGACCTGGAACTAAACGAGTGTTTTTCAGCAGGCAAAAGATATACAGAAAATTTTTTATGACTCAACTGACATTGAATAAAGAACGGAGCATTTTTACTGACGCATTATTTTGTGCCATGTATCTTAAATTAACCGCCAAGTCACCGCTTGAGGATATACCTGAGATCCATCTATCGATTGATCCGTTGAAACGATTCATCGAACATCAATTAAGCCGTGTATTTGATGCCCGGACGACTGAAGATATTGTATGGATTGTTAACACTTTAATGGAAAGTTTTGAAGAAGTTCTTGAAAAGGATATGTTGAATACCTATTTTTTCTTTCCCGAGTTGGCCTATGAACAAGTTGATGAAACGTCTCTTTTTAAAGATTTAAAAGCCAAACCCAAGCTTAGCGAGGAGTTGAATCTTGATAAGGAAAAATCAGGTGATGAAGAAGTTCTCGATGAAGAAATGCCGACATGGCACAGGGAAACAGAGGCACCTGCTAAAAGCTTTCTGCAATTTGATTTAGAGCATGGTGCAAAAACAGACCTTTCCGGCGGAGCTTTAAGAGAAGGAGAGGATGGGGATCAGGCATTAGGTGCAGTTCAAGGACGGGCACAACAATCAAACAGAAAAGACTATAGGAAGCTGGAATCCCTTGAAACAGTTCAAGATCTCCCTCCTTCAGGTGGACAAAGTGGCAAAGAAAATCGCTACGCTTTTCCAATTTTTAAAGCACCTGAAAAACCTTCTATTGATGAAATATCTGAATATCGTCATCAGGCGAAAACGATTGAATCTTATCAAAAACGACTGAAACAGATGATCCAAAAAACGCTTGAACATAAAAAAATTCTACCGCGGACCGATTTGCATAGTGGAAGATTGAATCATAAACTGTTGCGCTATTTTACGGAGCGAAATCCGCGACTGTTTTTTAAAAAACATGATCCATCAACTGAAATCGATGCGGTGTTTACTTTACTTGTCGATTGTTCTGCTAGTATGTTTGATAAAATGGCTGAAACAAAAAGAGGCATCATCCTCTTTCATGAGGCACTTAAATCAGTGGCAGTTCCCCATCAAATCGTTGGTTTTTGGGAAGACACAAATGATGCAACAAACATAAGTCAACCTAATTACTTCCATACAGTCGTTTCTTTCATCGATTCTTTAACAAAAGATGCTGGACCTCATATTATGCAGCTTGAGCCAAAAGAAGATAATCGTGACGGGTTTGCGCTTAGACAAATGACGAATATGCTAATGAAGAGAAATGAGTCGCAAAAATTTTTGATTGTCTTTTCAGATGGGGAGCCTGCGGCTTTTGACTATGAACAAAATGGTATTGTTGATACACATGAAGCGGTGATCGCAGCAAGAAAAAGAAAGATTGAAGTGATCAATGTCTTTTTATCAAACAGTGAAATTGAAGAATCACAAATTAAAACGATCCAAGATATGTACGGAAAGTACTGCTTATTCGTCCCTGATGTTGATCAGTTGCCAGATAGGTTGTTTCCGCTTTTGAAAAAACTGCTAAATAAAAGTCTATTGTAGAAAAACAGATGGTCAGCACCTAACGAGGTGCGGCCATTTTTAATACAATTTTTATTATTTTTATTTAGTTTAAATGTTCAGAATTTTCCTTAAATAGTAACTATAAAAACAGGAAATAAAAAAAGGTTAAAATCATCTTCTTTAAGTCTAAATTGGTAGTATAAAAATTTTAAATTTTCAAGACGTTTTTTTAATTTTATTTGAACAATCTGTGTAGAAACAAATTTGAATCAGTGGTAAAATGTACTTGGAAGCGATTTATTACATATTTTTGGGCATAGGGTTTTAGGAGATATATCAAAATAGTGTCTTTCACTTGATTATTAAGTTGGGGGTAATGTTCGAATGTTTCAAAATAGTATGAAACAAACCATGCATTGGGGAGAATTTCACGGTCCGAACCTCGGCTACGCGCTGGAGCTGTACGATCAATATGTCAAGGATCCTTCCGCCATCGATCCTGACATAAGGGAGATGTTTGATCAGCTCGGAGCTCCTCCGGGAGAGATAAGGACCGCCTCTGAAAAAAACACAGAGGCAAGCTTCACGGCTGAAACCATTGAGAAAATCGCAGCGGCAATAAAACTTGCAGAAGATATTAGAACCTATGGCCATTTGAATGCTTCCGTTAATCCATTAAAAAAAACACAAGAAAAAACTGAGCTTTTTCCACTTGCTGAATACCGGCTAACCGAGCAAGACATGAAAAAAATTCCGGCATCAGTCATATGTAAAAATGCTCCTAAAGAATTATCGAACGGTTTAGAAGCCATTCAATACTTGAAAAACACATACAAAAAAACGATTTCTTTTGAGTTTGATCATGTTCACATTTTTGAAGAGCGTAACTGGCTGATGAAAAAGATTGAATCGGGTGAATTATTTACTCCAAAACCGAAAGAGAAATTAATCGACGTTCTAAGAAGACTAACAGAAGTTGAAGGACTTGAACAATTTCTTCACAAAACCTTTGTCGGACAAAAGCGTTTTTCAATTGAAGGTCTTGATTTACTAGTTCCTATGCTGGATGACATGATCGCCAAATCGGTTGCTTCAGGAACGACAAATATCAATATTGGCATGGCACACAGGGGGCGCTTGAATGTTCTAGCGCATGTACTTGGAAAACCTTATGAAATTATTTTTTCTGAATTTCAGCATGCACCTAATAAAGATCTTGTTCCGTCAGAAGGATCGACTGGAATTAATTACGGCTGGACAGGAGATGTGAAATACCATCTAGGAGCAGACCGTGAGATTCAGGATAAAGAGACGAAAACAGCGCGGATTCATTTGGCCAATAATCCAAGTCACCTTGAATTTATTGACCCGATTGTGGAAGGTAGCACAAGAGCTGCCCAAGAAACAAGAACGGAAAGTGGCTATCCAGTGCAAGATGTCAGAAAATCACTGGCGATTCTGATCCATGGAGATGCAGCATTTCCTGGTGAAGGGATTGTCGCTGAAACGCTGAACTTAAGTCAGTTGAAAGGATATCAGATTGGTGGAGCGATTCATATTATCGCCAATAATATGATCGGCTTCACAACAGAGAGCAATGAATCAAGATCAACGAAATATGCGAGTGATCTTGCAAAAGGATTTGAAATCCCAATTGTTCATGTGAACGCCGACGATCCTGAAGCTTGTCTTTCTGCCGTTCAGCTTGCAGTCGAGTACCGCGAGACTTTCAATAAAGACTTCTTGATCGACCTGATCGGTTATCGCAGATTTGGACATAATGAAATGGATGAACCAGCGACAACCCAGCCGATGTTATATGATGCGGTAAGAAAACACCCGACGGTCAAACATATTTTTGCAGAAAAACTCATTCAAGAGGGGATTATCGAAAAAGAAACGGTCAAAAAGCTTCATGACTCAGCCATGAAACGCTTGGATGAAGCATATCGGAAAGTGCCGGCGAAAAAGGAAGATCTGGCCCATGAAATTGAACTTCCGGAGCCTGTTTCAAACGGTTTTCCTGACACTAATACTTCAGTTGAAACAGCTGTTTTGCACAAAATCAATCAAGAGCTGATTTCATGGCCAGAAAACTTTAACGTTTTCGGTAAACTAAAAAGAATTCTTGAGAAACGTGCTAAAGCATTTTCTGATGATGATAAGGTCGACTGGTCTTTGGCAGAGTCACTGGCGTTTGCTTCTATTTTAAAAGATGGTACACCTGTAAGAATGACCGGCCAGGATTCAGAACGCGGCACTTTTGCACAAAGACATCTTGTCCTGCATGACAATAAGACAGGTGACGAATTTATCGCTTTACATCATCTTTCAGATACAAAGGCAGCATTTGCACTACATAACAGTCCGTTGTCGGAAGGGTCTGTGATTGGATTTGAGTACGGTTACAATGTGTCTTCACCGGAAACATTAGTGATCTGGGAAGCTCAATTTGGGGATTTTGCAAATGCCGCACAAGTTTACTTTGATCAGTTTATTTCTGCAGGAAGGGCAAAATGGGGGCAAAAGTCCGGTATTGTTGTCTTGCTTCCACATGGGTACGAAGGACAGGGGCCTGAGCATTCCAGTGGAAGAACGGAACGCTTTCTCCAACTCGCAGCAGAAAATAACTGGACTGTTGCTAATCTGACAAGTGCGGCTCAATATTTTCATATCTTAAGAAGACAGGCAAAAATGCTGCTTCGTGAAGAAATCCGTCCACTCATCTTAATGACGCCAAAAAGCCTGCTCAGAAATCCGAACACGATATCAAAAGTAGAGGAATTCACAAGCAGTGGCTTTAAGCCAGTTTACGAAATAGCAGGTCTTTCCGATCAGTATGAGAAGGTGACGCGTCTTGTTTTATCAAGCGGAAAAATTTCAATTGATATTAGTGGTCGTTTTTATCAGATGGAAGCAGAAAAAGACTGGCTTCATATTGCAAGAGTTGAAGAGCTTTATCCTTTCCCTGCCAAACATTTGAAGGCGATCTTTAGCAAACTCTCACAGTTGGAAGAAATCGTCTGGGTTCAGGAAGAACCTCAAAATATGGGGGCGTGGAACTATATTGAGCCTTACTTAAGAGAAATTGCTCCGAAACATGTGACAGTACGTTATATTGGAAGAAGAAGACGTTCCAGTCCAGCAGAAGGGGATCCGACCATTCATAAAAAAGAACAGGAACGTATCGTATCTGATAGCTTGACTCGCAAAAACTAAGGGGGAACTAGAAAAATGGCGGAAATTAAAGTACCTGAATTAGCGGAATCAATTTCAGAAGGAACAATAGCTCAATGGCTAAAACAACCTGGAGATTATGTGGAACAAGGGGAGTTCCTGCTCGAACTGGAAACTGATAAAGTCAATGTTGAATTGACTGCAGAACAGTCGGGGATTCTCCAGGAAGTGCTGAAAGATTCCGGGGATACAGTTCAGGTTGGCGAAATCATTGGAACGATTTCAGAAGGCGAGAAAGGGGCTGGCTCACCTCAAGGGGAAGCTCAACAAAGCAGCACTTCTACAGAAGATGAAAAACCAGCTGAAAACAATGCAGGGACAGCAAAAACAAGAACGATTGCTTCTCCGGCTGCTAGAAAGCTTGCCCGTGAAAAAGGTATTGACTTATCAGAAGTTCCAACTGTTGATCCATTAGGAAGGGTCAGAAAACAAGATGTTGCAGCATATCAAAATGAGCAACCGCCAAAAGCTTCTGAGCCAAAACGTGAAACAGCGGCCCAGACTGCTAAACTTGACGATTCGCAAAAACCGGTCAAACGTGAAAAAATGTCTCGTCGCAGACAAACGATTGCCAAACGACTTGTTGAAGTTCAACATACTGCTGCTATGCTGACAACTTTCAATGAAGTCGATATGACAGCGGTGATGAATCTCAGAAAACGCCGAAAAGAGCAATTTCTTGAACAGCATGATGTGAAACTTGGTTTTATGTCTTTCTTTACAAAAGCCGTTGTGGCTGCCTTGAAAAAATTCCCGCTTCTTAATGCAGAAATTCAAGGTGATGAACTTGTCATTAAACAATTTTATGATATTGGCATCGCCGTTGCTGCTCCTGAAGGTCTTGTTGTTCCGATCGTTCGGGATGCAGACCGGAAAACCTTTGCAGATATTGAAAAAGATATCGGCGAGCTCGCGAAAAAAGCGAGAAGCAATAAATTATCACTTGGAGAACTTCAAGGTGGATCATTCACAATCACAAATGGTGGAACATTTGGTTCACTTTTATCAACACCAATCTTAAACAGCCCACAGGTCGGAATTTTAGGAATGCATAAAATTCAACTTCGTCCTGTTGCAATTGATGAAGAGCGCTTTGAAAACCGGCCGATGATGTATATCGCATTATCGTATGATCACCGAATTGTCGATGGAAAGGAAGCAGTCGGATTTTTAGTGACGATTAAAAACTTGCTTGAAGATCCAGAACAGCTTCTTTTAGAAGGATAAGTAGCAATCATCTCCTGATAGCAAAAACTTGCTATCAGGAGATTTTTTATGAGCGAGTTCTCCAATGGCGTCAGTTTATTAAACTGAAGTGGCCAGATAAGCTGCGCGATTTTTATGTGCCACCCAAAACGAATAACTAAACCTGAGATAGGTGAAGGCAGAAGTTCTTTTCATTCGTCATCACCTGACCTTTAAAGCTTTTTATCCATATACAGGGCAGAAGAATGCGTCTTCTTTGTTTGTTTGGACCAATATGTTGCAAGCCATGAGCCTGATAGATTATGCCAGACACTGAAAATCGCACTCGGTACAGCGGAAAGCGGAGAAAAATGGGCGGTTGCTAGCGCTGCACCAAGGCCTGAATTCTGCATCCCGACTTCTATAGCAATGGCTTTTTGTGATGCCTTATCCATTCTAAAGTATTTGGCTGAAACAAATCCGAGTAGCAATCCAAGACCATTATGTAGGGTGACAACTGCAAAAATAAGCAGGCCTGATTGAATGATATTTTCTCGGTTACCGCCAACGACAGTAGCGACAATGGCAACAATTCCAAGGACAGAGATCAGCGGTAAAACCTGAACCGTTTTTTCAACTTGTTTTTTGAAGAAAAATCGGACGATCAGTCCTGCAATAATTGGAAGAAGAACGGCCTGCAAAATAGAAGTGAACAGTGACCCTGGAGACACAGGGAGCCATTCCTTCGCAAAAAATAAAATAAGAAACGGTGTCAAAAAAGGTGCAAGCAAAGTGGATACCGTTGTGATCGCAATAGACAGTGCAGTGTTCCCTTTTGCCAAAAAAGTCATCACATTTGACGCTGTTCCCCCTGGACAACAGCCAACTAAAATAACACCAACTGCAATTTCTGATGGCAGTCTTAGTCCATAGGCTAGTCCAAAAGCAGTTAAAGGCATGATCGTGTATTGAAGGAAGACTCCGATCAGCACATGAAGTGGGTTTCTCAAAAGTTCTCTAAAGTCATTTGCTGTCAGTGTCAGCCCCATGCCAAACATGATCAGACCGAGCAGGATTGTAATATAAGGGCTAATCCAAACAAAAGAAGATGGAAATACAAAGCCGAGCAAAGCGAATATGATGACCCAGACAGCGAAAGTTTTTCCTGCAAATTGACTGATTTTAATTAAATAACCCATAAGTCCAGCTCCTCATCATTAAAAAATTGAACATTCTCCTATTATAATTAATATTCTGAATAATTCAACATGAAGTTATATGGTTACTGTAATTTTATTATGTAAACTGAAAGAAATGTTTGAAAATCTTGACGAATTCGTTTATGATTTTTAAAATGAGAACTTGTGGGTAATCATTTGGAATATAGTTTTTAGAAGAAGAGGTGCTTTAGTGGAAGACAAACAAAATGTATGGTCATCAAAGCTTGGATTTATTTTAGCATCAGCAGGTTCGGCAATTGGACTTGGCGCAATTTGGAAGTTCCCATATGTTGCAGGGACAAGTGGCGGTGGAGCATTTTTACTTATTTTTATTCTCTTTACTTTATTAGTGGGGCTTCCTTTATTAATTGCAGAATTTATTATCGGTAGAAAGACTCAAAAAGATGCTGTTGAGTCCTATCGAGAGCTCGCTCCTGGTTCACTTTGGCATTGGATCGGTCGACTCGGTATTATTACTTGTTTTATTCTATTATCTTTTTATAGTGTTGTTGGTGGCTGGATTATCATTTATATATTCAAAGGGATAACAGGGGAACTGTTAAGAAGTCCAGATTATGCAGGGCTATTTAATTCAACAATTGCCAACCCTTATCTTGTTCTCGCTAGTCAGCTACTGTTTATCATCATTACAATTGTAGTCGTTGCAAAAGGAGTCGAAAGCGGTATTGAAAAAGCAAGCAAAATTATGATGCCTGCACTTTTTATTATTTTTTTGCTGCTGATTATCCGCTCTGTCACACTTGATGGTTCAATGGAAGGACTTGAGTTTTTCCTAAAACCAGACTTTTCACATATCAGTACGAGTACGATTTTATTTGCAATGGGACAGGCATTTTTCTCACTTAGTGTTGGGGTTTCGGTGATGGTGACATACAGCTCATATTTATCCAAAAAAGAAAATTTAGTTCAATCAGCTGTTTCGGTTACACTATTAAATGTCTCTGTTGCTGTTCTTGCGGGAATTGCGATTTTCCCAGCTGTATTCTCATTTGGCTTAAAACCTGACGCAGGACCGATGCTCTTATTTAATGTTCTGCCATCCGTTTTTCAAAAACTGCCGTTTGGGATTGTCTTCTTATTAGCTTTCTTGATTTTGTTTTTATTTGCAACATTGACTTCAGCCTTTTCCATGTTGGAAATTCTCGTTTCTTCTCTTTCTAAAGGAAATACGAGAAAAAGAAAGTTGTTTGCATGGATAGGAGGAATTGCGATCTTTTTACTTGGCATTCCTTCTGCTTTATCATTTAGTGTCCTACATCATTTAACAATTTTCAACCTATCATTCTTTGATGCGGCAGACTATCTTGTCAGTAATATTTTAATGCCTATTGGGGCCTTATTAATCGCTGTGTTTGTTCCTTTGAAAATACCAAAGGACGAGCTGTTTGCTGAGTTAAAGCAAGGATCGTCAATCAGTAGAAAGGCGTTTGCCGTTTGGCTTTTATTAATACGTTATGTAGCACCAGTTGTCATCATCATCGTTTTCTTGGATGTAATCGGTGTTTTTAAATAACTCAACCTATTAGCTTGTCGATAAAAGTCGTCAAAAACGGCTTATCGACAAGCTTTTTTATGTTTTTGCAAACGAAGAAATGTAAATTTCAACTTGTCATTCATTATCATTTGATTTAAAATTCCTATTAAGGAAGGTGTTTCAAAATGCTTTATATAAAATTTGTAAAACTCGTTAGAAAACTTTGCTCTGTACAAATGTATACGATGAAGCGTTGTACGGAGCTTAATCAAGGAGCATAATGCTTCTTATATTCATCGGTTGAATAGTCCATAAAAAGGATAGTTTTTACTATGCTTATTAAGTCATGGCTATTTGCTGATGAAACAATAGATTAAGGACCATAGACAATGCTTTGTCTATGGTCCTTTGTGTTTGTAGCAAAAACCAACCTGAGTTTTACATCAAATTGGTTTTGTTAAAAGCATGACACATTACAAAGCAGAGGGCCAATGTCAAAAAACATGGCCCTCTGCTTTTTTATTTTTTAGGAAAGAAGGAATGATGGTGAGCTTACTGAAAGTTGAACATTTATCACACTCTTTTGCAGACAAAACTTTATATAAAAATGCCTTTTTTGACTTGTATAAGGGCGAACATATGGGGCTCGTTGGGCAAAACGGCACTGGGAAAAGTACTTTAATAAAAATATTGCTGGGAGAGATAATGCCAGATGAAGGGGAGATCAAATGGCAACCCAATATTAAAATCGGACATTTAGACCAATATGCTGAAATCAATCTAAATGATACGGTTGAGGAATACCTCAAAACGGCGTTTGCGGATTTGTTTGAGATTGAGAGTAAAATGAACAGACTATACCAAGATATGACTGGTGATACTGAACAATTACTGCAAGCAGCAACATACCAAGAACAACTGGAAGCTAACGACTTTTATTCAATAGATCGCAACATAAATAGAATTGCTGTCGGCCTAGGTATAGATGCAATTGGAATCAATCGAAAGATTCAAGAGTTAAGTGGTGGACAACGTGCCAAGGTCATTTTAGCCAAACTGTTATTGGAAAAACCAAATATACTATTGCTAGACGAGCCTACAAACTTCCTTGATCAGGAACATGTGGAATGGCTAGCACATGATTTAGAAGTGTTTGCTGGTGCTTTTATTGTCGTTTCCCATGACTTTGCTTTTTTAGAAAAAGTATCTTCCTGTATATGTGACATAGAATTTGGAACAATCAAAAAGTATAATGGCAAATATTCAGATTTTCTAAGGCAAAAAGAACATTTACAACGAGATTATATTCGTCGATATCATGCTCAGCAAAAAAAGATTGAAAAAACTGAAGAATATATTCGAAAAAATATCGCAGGGAATAACTCAAAAATAGCAAAAGGACGTAGAAAACAATTAGAAAGGATAGAAAGGATCGCTCCACCTCCATTAACTCAAAAGCTGTGCATTCAGTTTAATGAAGTCCCTATTTCATCACATACGGTACTCACAATCCAAGACCTTGAAGTGGGCTATGACTCAGTGCTTTTACCAAAACTGAATTTTTCAGTTATGGGTGGACAAAAAGTGATCATTACAGGGTTTAATGGGGTTGGGAAATCAACTTTATTAAAAACTTTAGTAGGTCATATCCCAGCCATTTCAGGTTATTTTCAATTTTCAAATCAAATAAAAGTGGGATATTATGAGCAAGATTTAAACTGGAACAACGGATCACTAACGCCTCTCCAAATCCTTTCAGAACAGTTTCCTAAACTGAATGTAAAGGAGATTCGACATCATCTATCACGAACTGGCGTAAAAGATAAGAATGTTTCACAAGAAATGAGCACATTAAGTGGTGGAGAGCAATCAAAAGTGAAATTGTGTAGTTTGCTACTTTCTCCTTGTAATTTTCTTATTTTAGATGAGCCCACAAATCATCTGGATGCAGACGCGAAAGAATCTTTACGAACTGCTTTAATCCAGTTTAAAGGCAGTGTACTACTAGTTTCTCACGAAGAGAATTTTTACCGAGATTGGGCAGATCAAATTTTCAATATAGAAAATGACAGCATGTGATCATTATTTATCAATATAGTTGATTCATATGTGCGGAAATCATGATTCGCACATATGAATACATCTTTTGGACGATTTTCATTTGTGATGGTATTTTTACTGTTATCTTTGGAGATTGGGACTGTGAACGTGTGAAAACGCACGTGTTAGAACCATTGAGAAAAAATCAAAATACTAAATATCAGAGATATGTTTGGGATAAAGATCAGCGGCAGAATGGCATCATGTACCTGCAAGTGGACTGATCATCATCATTATCTCATGAAGATTTTGCTATAAATTTTCGGTTTGCAGCCTGAACGTGATGGTAAGGCAAACGTCATCTTTGGAAAGATTTATGGATGACTGCTGAAGAACATGATATAGAAGTTAGAAAAACCTATAGATTCTGCTAATATCATTATTGATCGATCAAGCAAGCAGTTCGTTACGGTTTGAAAAAGGTTGAAAATATGGAGTCGATGCCCTTTTCGCGTTTTAAGACAGCTTCATTGGTTACCCACTGATTAAAAAGGCTCCCATTGAACACGTTTTGCTATGGCAAAACGTCTTTCCGGTTCCCGCCAATCAACAACGTTCCACCAATTATCAACGTACTTGGCTTTTTCATTCTTATATTGTAGATAGTAAGCATGTTCCCATACATCAAGTGGAAGCAAAGGAATCACATCCCACTGGCTCATGAGTTGATGTTTTTCTGCGATCAAAATCTCTAAACGTTGGGAGCGAGGAGCCCAAACGAGAATAGCCCAACCGACCCCTTCTACATGTTTCGCAGCTTCGGAAAAGTGCTTTTTAAAGGCCGCATAACTACCAAACGAACGATTGATCATTTCTAATAGTTCACCAGTCGGCTTTCTTTTACCTTGCGGATGCATTGCATACCAAAAAATGGTGTGTAAATAATGACCTGCGCCATGAAAAGCAAGCTCTCTTTCCCAATGATTGACAAGCTCGAACTGATTATTTTGCCGCGCTTTTTGAAGTTCTCGTTCAGCCTTATTCAGACCATCGACATAGCCTTGGTGATGTTTTGTATGATGAAGGTACATAATGTCTTTGGAAATGTAAGGTTCAAGTGCTGAGTAAGAGTAGGGGAGCTTTGGTAGGCGGTGGCCGCCGATCGGAACCGTTTCATACCGTTTCTGATTTCCTAAAGAACTTCGCTCGAGCGTATCATAAACGATCGTTGCTTGTTCATGCCATTCGTGTTCTGTTGAAGCTGGATCAGCTAATGATCGAAAAAGATCGTCTAAACATGCACCATCTTTCACTTGTTCTTTTATGTTTTCTGCCCACGACATGATTTCTTTTTTGTATACCTCTCTATTCAATGTTTTTCCCTCTTTTCAATTTGTTTTATAAATGCACTTGTAGCAAGTAATGAAAATACAAAGGGATAGCTATGATAGCGAATATAAAACTGTTTGGGAAGACCAATTCCAGTCGGGTAATCGACATGTTGAGTATCAATGAGAAAGCGAATTGCTTTTTTGATCAATGGGTCACAGGGATCTTCATATTGAAGCAAAGCTTCCAGTGCCCATGCTGTTTGAACTGTTGTGCCAGAGAGAAGGGGCACAAATTGTTTAATTTCACAGCTTTTACATGATTCACTCCAACTGCCATCATCAAGCTGAATTGACTTCAGCCAAGCTAAAGCTTTTTTAACGGATGGATGGTCTTTCTTAACTCCGACGGCTTTCATTCCCGTCAGAGCCGCCCATGTTCCGTAAATATAGCAAACTCCCCAACGCCCATACCATGATCCGTTTTTTTCCTGATGTTGATAAAGCCAAGCCAAAGCGCGTTTTACAATGGGATGTTCTTTTGTAAAGCCCACTTTTCCCCCCAGAAAATGAAGAATACGGCCAGTCAAATCAGCTGTAGACGGATCAACCGCAGCCTCGGTAGCTGATTCAAGCGGCAAATGTCTAATCACTGGATGATAGACATTCTTTTCAAATGCAGCAAAGCCACCATCATTGTTTTGCATTGATAATAGCCAGACAAGGCCCCTGTTCCAATCAGTTGGCTGACCTTGAATGGGAATCGCTTTTAACGCTGCAGCTGTATCGTCTAAATCAGGATTATTTGTGTTAAGATCGGAAAATCCCCAGCCTCCCGGTTTAACAAATGGATTGGAGACAGCCCAATCAGCTTTTTTCTGGTGTTGTCTTTTTGTAAGATATGCTGTAGCAAGTGAGACGGCAGAACTGTTTTGCGAAACTCCTGTTTCCTGAATCGCATAGCTCAATAAAGCTGTATCCCAGACCGTTGAAGTTGAGTTTTCCAAATAAAGACCGTTACCACTACATGGAGTCACCAAACTTTTGATCCCACTAAGTGCTTTTCGGATCAAAGGTGAGTGTCTTGACATTCCGAGTGCAAGCAAGCTGTAAATCATGAAGATCGTTGCACTTGCATAGCTGTACAGGGTCCCATCTTCTTCAATTCTGTCGACCATATACTTTTTCCCTATCTCAAAGCCGAGCCGGTGAAGGTGTGCTGGCCACTTAAAAAGTTCTTTCCATTGGAATTGAAAAGAGTAAAAACTTCTTTTGTCAAATAAACGAAAACTCAACCAATCTAATGGATTTTTTGACATGTTTTGATCTAAGTGGTCAAGTGAACCAATTGCTTCATTTTTTAAAGAGTATTTCAAATTTAACGTGATCGCCATCGGTATAAAATGAATTCTTGCGTAAGTGCTGAAATGATAGATATGTAATGGGAAATGAGTGGGGATCAGTAAAAAGGACATTGGGATATATAATGTCGGCCACGGATAAAGCCCATTTGCGGCAAGCATCCATTTTGTCATAAAATGGACACCTTTTAAGCCGCCATTTGATTTAATGAATAATTCCGCTTTTTGCATGTGTGGGTCATTTCTACTATATATACCTGAAGCGAGCATTCCTATATAGCCTTGTACTGTGGCAGTTAAATTGCCATGCTCTTCATCAGGATAATTTCGAAACGCTCCATCTTCACTTTGTTTTGATTTGATTCGTTTTGCTAGACTGGCAATCAGAGTGGAATTAGGCTCTTTGAGAGAAGTCAACAGAAGAATGAAAAAACTATTCGTCATGACTGAACCTTCAAAACAAAACGTCCACGATCCGTTTGGGTTTTGTTTGTTTTGAAGTTCTGTCAATATGTTTTGTTGAAAAGCCTTTGCTTCTTCTACTATAGAGTGCATTTGCTTCATCTCCTTCATATTACTGTATTCGCAGAATGAATGTGTCATGCAATGAAGATATTGAAAAGCTCGCTACAGCATTGAAAAAATAGACTGATTGGTCTAAAATAGATATATATCATTTAAGGAGAGCGATTTTTATGCAAAAGGTTTTAGTCGCAGGTGCATCAGGATATCTAGGGAGATATTTAGTACAAGCTTTTAAACAAAAAGGTTATGAAGTTCGGGTACTTGTCAGGAATAAACAAAAATTAATGATGTCAGGGCCTTTTTTGGAGCCTGCCGTCTCAGACCTGATTGACGAAGTTGTGGTAGGTGATGTGACAGCCCCTGATTCATTAAAGGGGGTCTGCAAGGGAATTGATATTGTTTGCTCAACGATTGGCTTAACACGGCAGAAAGGAAGTCTTACCTTTCATAATGTCGATTATTTAGGAAACCTTCATCTGCTTGAAGAAGCGCAAAAAGCGAATGTTCGTAAGTTTATGTATATTCATGTTTATAAAGGGGACGAAATGAACAATCCGATTGCTGAAGCAAAGCAAAGATTTGTTAAAGAACTTAAAAATTCAGGAATGAATTTCATCATTGTAAAACCGACGGGATATTTTTCTGATATGAGTGAGTTCTTGAAAATGGCACAAAAAGGAAGAGTTGTTTTAATAGGAGATGGGATGAAACAAATGAATCCCATTCATGGTGCAGACCTTGCTCAGTTTTGTGTTCATTCCGTCTTGCATCATGATCAGAAGGAACTTGACATTGGCGGTCCCAATATTTATCGGCATGTCGAGATTGCAGAGATCGCTTTTCAGGTCTGTCATAAAAAGCAGAAGTTATTGCACATTCCTGTTGCACTCTTAAAGGCTTTACTTCCATTTTTTAAGATAATCAGTCGAAAGCAATATGCATTGATCAAGTTTTTTCTAGACGGGATGACAGAAGAGGCAGTTGCCCCTTTATATGGAAGACATGATTTAAAAACATACTTTAAGGAGATTGCTGAACATGTCCACGATAAAAGGTGAACAAACAAAGGAACATATTTTGAATGCGGCGAAAGCCTTTATTGTAAGAGAAGGATTTGAAAAAATAGGGGTTAACAAGATTATTAAAGAAGCAGATGTTAGTAAAGGCAGTTTTTATCATTATTTCCCCAATATTAATGAGCTGATAAAGGAAGTAGCCATATACGCATTTGAACGGTGTTTACGTGACATGCCTCTACAACACGCGACAAGCATGGAAGAAATTGTTGAAGACTTAGGACAGCATATTTTTTATTCTGTTCGAGAACAAAATGAACATTATTATTTATTGTTTTTATGTATCAGTAAAAGTTTTATTGATGAGGAATTAAAACAAGCATTTCAATCGATTTTTACTAAGTTAGTTAAGCAAAACATCGCAGCAACAGAAATTGTTAGAAAAGGAGAAGACGACATGACTCGTCAGCTTTACATGCTGGATATGCTGGCAATCGGTTTTATCGTTCACTGTCACTTGCTCCGTGATGAAGAACAACTACTTGAACTTTGGAAACAAATGACGGCCATGATTTTCAAGTAAGTAGGGAAAAGCACCGCTCCAAACAGAGAACGGTGCTTTTTTGTCTGAATGACTAGCCGAGATTCATCCACACACTTTTAACTTCTGTATAATTGTTTAAAGCATATGAGCCCATTTCACGTCCAAGGCCAGATTGCTTATAACCGCCAAACGGGGAGGCTGCATCAAAGACATTATAACAATTGACCCAAACCGTCCCCGCTTGAAGTTGGTCGGCAATATGATGAGCGTTTTTGAGGTTTTCTGTCCAAACACCTGCAGCAAGTCCATACTCCGTTCCATTGGCACGATCAATCACTTCGTCAATTGTGTCATATGGAATGGCTGCTAGGACAGGCCCGAAGATTTCTTCTTTAGCAATTGTCATGTCATCATCAACATGACTAAATACTGTCGGAGAGACGAAGTATCCTTGTTCATAAGGGCATGTTCCGCCTGTGGCGATTTTTGCTCCTTCAAGGCTTCCTTTTTCAATATAAGAAAGCACTCGCTCATGCTGTTCTTTGCTGACAAGCGGTCCCAGTTGTGTATCTTCGTGAAGGCCGGCACCCTGACGCATTGATTTGCTGTAAGAAACCATTTCTTCGACAACTTTGTCATAATGATCTTTTTGAATGAATACCCGAGAACCAGCACTACATACCTGCCCTTGATTAAACATGACACCTGCTAATGCTCCTGGAATTGCTTTGTTTAAATCTGCATCAGGAAGGATGATGTTTGGTGATTTTCCGCCAAGCTCAAGGGTGACGCGCTTGAGCGTTTTTGAGGCTTTCTCCATGATTTTCTTACCGATTTCAGTGGAGCCTGTAAATGCTAGTTTATCAACAAGATCATGACTAGTAAGCGCTTCCCCAGCAGTTTCACCAAAGCCTGGGATGATGTTAATCACACCTTTTGGAAAACCAGCTTGATCAATTAGTTCTGCCAAATATAGGGCAGAAAGAGGCGTCTGTTCAGCAGGTTTTAAAACAATCGTACAGCCAGTAGCTAAGGCAGCTCCCATTTTCCACATGGCCATCAAAAGTGGGAAATTCCAAGGAATGATTTGTCCAACGACACCGACAGGTTCATGGCGTGTATAGTTAAAATAAGCTCCATTTACAGGAATAGTTTGCCCAGTTATTTTCGTTACCCAGCCAGCATAATAACGCATGTGTTCAATTGACAGCGGAAGGTCAGCAACTGTCGTTTCACCAATCGGTTTTCCATTATCAAGGGTTTCAAGCTGGGCCAATTCGATTTTATGTTCCTCCATCAGATCGGCGAGTTTGTACATCAGCCGACTTCTCTCAGCCGGATCCATCGTCCTCCATTCCCCATGGTCAAAAGCTTCTCTTGCCGCCTTCACTGCTTTATCAACATCTTCTACTCCTGCTTCATATAGGGTGGCAAGTGTTTCTCCTGTTGCAGGATTGGGGGTTTCGAATGTTTTGTTTAGAGTGCTTGGTACAAATTCCCCATTAATGTAAAGTTTTTTTGTGCCTTCCAAAAATGACTCCAGCTTTTTACTGACCTGCATTGTTAAAGAACTCATGTTTGTAAACAAACCTCCTTTAAATTTTAGCCTGTCCTGATGTGAGTCTCTTTGTTGCTGGTTTGTTCAGTGTTGGGGTCATTACACCTGCGGTAGTGGGGTTTATTACTAATTTTGGAACTGCATACCACCATTCTATAATAGAGAGGGAAATGAAATCAATATTGATGCCTAGCAACACGACATTGCATTTCTACGAAAAAACGATAAAATGGAAACGATATCGTTTTTTAAAAAGGAGACATTGGTATGATTCATGAAAAGTGGCAGAATAATCAAACATTAAAAAAAGTGAAATGTGTTCACACAGATGCAAAAAAATACATTGTGAACAGAGCACTGACTGTTGGAAAAATATACGAGGTGAAAAATGAAACCGAAGAGTTTTTATTTATCATCGATAATACAAACAAAATCGCAGGTTTTTATAAGGAATATTTTGAAGAGATATAAGCCCTTGAATGAATCTCATCCAGATCATCAATACTAATTGATAATCTAAGAATGAAGAGGTGAGTTCATGGAAAAAAGTAAAAACCTAGGCGAAGGAACTCAGAAAGAAAAAAGAGAAGGTATCTCTATAACGGAAGAACAGATTTCAGACACATACATAGAAGGTACAATTGAAGACGAAGACCGTAATTAGTCCGCAGAAAGATCTGTCTTTCTGCGGGCTTTTGTGCTGGAAAAAAATACGCTTAAATGAAACAAAAAAAACAATTAAAAAGTGAAACTTTAGCTCCTTAATCAGCGTACTAATGAATAAGACACAAAACTTAAGATGAAAATATAAATTTAAAACCGGAACTCGTATATGTTGTATATCATAAATTGTACATATAGAAAGAGGGGTATTGTATTGGGCGTTTTTTCAGCTAGTAAAACAGCGGATGGAAAAAAGTTTGAGCCGCTGCTTATCGAAGGAGAAAAAATTGAACTTGTTTGTAAGCTAAAAATTGATCAAATTTGTTTTACAAACAAGCGGATGATCTTTTTTGACAATAAACTGTTTTCCAAAAAGAAAGTACGTGTTTGCCTTCCTTATCATTCAATTGAAGGTTTTGCAATCAGGGAAGTAAGCATGTTTAGTCCTGACACCGCTCTTATACTGATGACAAGCAGTAAGGTCTTTGATCTTGAATTTTCGAAAGATACCGACATCCTTGAAATTCAAGCGCTTATAACAAAATACTTATGTGGATAATATGAAAAACTGTTCAACGCTTCGGCGAAAGAACGGTTTTTTTATTTTTGCAGAAATAAATAGTTGACATTACAAATAAAAGAAAGTAACATACTATTAGTAAGTAGATAACAAAAAGTTAGCATGGGGAGGAAAACAATATGTCCATTTTATTCGTAAAAGCAAATGATCGAACAGCAGAGGAAGCTGTCTCTGTAAAACTTTACAATGCATTTCTTAACAGCTTTAAAGAAAGTCATCCAGACGAAGAGATTATAGAACTTGATCTATATCAAGAAAACCTACCATATCTCGGACGAAATATGATTAATGGAACATTTAAAAAAGGCAAGGGGATGGAACTGACAAAAGATGAAACGGAAGCAGTTGCAGTTGCTGATCGGTATCTAAACCAGTTTATCCAAGCGGATAAAATTGTGTTTGCTTTTCCACTTTGGAATTTTACTGTACCAGCGGTACTTCATACTTATATCGATTATTTATCACGTGCAGGAGTCACGTTTACATACACTCCTGAAGGTCCCAAAGGATTAATGAATGATAAGAAAGTCGTATTATTAAATGCAAGAGGCGGTATTTATTCTGAAGGACCGATGGCCGCGATGGAAATGTCATTAAATTACATGAAAACAGTAATGGGTTTCTTCGGTGTTGAAAACTTGCACACCATTGTGATTGAAGGTCACAATGCAGCGCCAGATCAAGCACAAAAAATGATTGAAGACGGTTTGACAGAAGCGAAAAAAGTAGCAGCCATTTTTTAAGAGTAAGCCTGCCAAAGTGCAGGCTTATTCTTTATCATGCTTTTTTGAAGGTGAGACTGGATAAAGTTCTTCCCCTGCCTCACGTTGGTATTGTAGTACGCCTCTGTTTTCCCGCTTTTCATTTAAGTGTACGTCTAAAACATTTGCCGTCATATAAAGATGAAAGAAATATTCAAAAGCGCGAGAGACACTAAAGCTAAAGAAGCATACGGAGGATTGTTCTGCATACCAAGAATAGCCCAGATTAAAACAATTGAAAGACCAAAATCTCCAATTGTTGCTGTCATATTATTGGTTCTCGGCAGTAAGAAAAGATCGCCAACTAAGTAAGAGACGACGCCTAATACTAAAGTAAGGGCAACCATATCAACTAATGGAACGCCAAAAAACAAGGCTTGCGATGGATTTTATAGAGAATGCCTTGACATGGTTCATCATTTATAACACCCACCTACAAACTTTATCGCTTTTTTTGTTGTTTGTTTTTTTGATCTTGTTGGAATGCACTTTCTGTTTCATGATCATTTTTAAGCTGTTCAATACTACCGTTTTTAATACCTTTCTTATGCATGATCTCACCACCTTTGCTCTATATTGTGGATTGATTTTGATTTGTTATACATTCATTTAGTTCTTAAACCTGCTGCAAATGCTGGTCCCATACCAGTCATTCTTGACAGGATCAGTGCCATTTCATCAGGGGTTTCTTTCATTCCGCTTCCAAGCCATTGCTGCAATACACTAATATGAGCACCGACAATGTAAGAAATTAAATATTCCTCTGGTACAAGGGTGTCGCCCTTGATCGTCTTTTTAATGCGCATTAGGTTGGTGGACAATACAGATTTAAACTTGATAAGAAATGAGCCAGTTCCTTTTGGCCCTAAAATCGACTTTAAAAAAACGGCATTCTTTTTGAAGTATTCAAAGACGTTTATGATAAATGGGAGAGGTGTTTCAATCACAGAAGTTTTCCAACTCTCTATAAAGTTGATGGATTCCACACCTAATTTTTGTATCTCCTTAATGACTTCGTCTTCACTTTGCTCCAATAAATCGTATTTATCTTGATAATGCAGGTAAAATGTCCCCCGATTAATATCAGCCTTTTCTGTTATATCCTTTACAGTAATTTCTTCGAAAGATTTCTCCTCCATCAAGACAGATAACGCATCTCTAATCAGCCTTTTCGTCCGATAAATTCTTCTGTCAGCCTTTTTCTTTTCCATTTTTTGTGATCCTCCATTAAAAAATTTTTAAACAAATAAACAATTTCGATGTTCGGTGTCGACTAATTGACATATCTAGATTTTTTGTTCATTGAGTTCTCATACAAAGTAATTATAATAAACACAAAGAACATTAATCAACACAGTGTTTATTTTTTAGGAAAAGGAGTCGTATCAAATGAATTTGTTAAAGAAAAAATTTGTTTTATTAGCACCGATCATTGTATTTGTCGTGACAGTGGTTTTTTCACTCACATTAATTCCATCAGTCAATCCTGTTCCCAAAAAACTGCCGATTGCCATTGTGAATGAAGATCAGGGAATCAAAATATCGGGTCAAGTAAAAATGAATTTGGGTGAGGACATTGCTCAAAAAATCATTCATTTATCAAAATCGGATGAAGAGCCTGTAGCCAAATGGGTGAAAGTCAAAAATCAGAAACTTGTTCATGAAGGGCTGAATAATCGTAAATATTATGCTGCTCTTATCATTCCAAAAGATTTTAGTCAAAAACAGGCTACATTCCAAACTAAAAATCCAGCTGCTCCGAAGATTCACATTGTGATCAATCAAGGCGCTAACACAATGGCAGCAAATGCATCTGGACAAGTATTGAATCAAGTCGTCGAACGGATCAATCAAAATAGTCGGAAGCAGATTTTAACAAATTTTAAAAAGCAAGGTGCATCACTTACTGTTGAACAGGCTTCTGCCATAGCATCACCGATCACTAGTAAAGTTGAAAATGTCAATCAAACCGGAAGTCACAGTGCGAATGGAAATGCACCGATTTCTTTGATTCAGCCACTTTGGATGGCCAGTTTAATCGGGGCAGTACTCATCTTTCTAACAGCAAAAAAAATAAAATGTTCAAGCCGAGCCGATGCACTTTTAACACGAGTGGCTCAAGGCTTAATTGGCGCAGTTCTTGCCATGATCATCGGATATAGTCTTGTTTGGATCGCGAATGATTGGGTGGGTCTCAACATACCGCAAATGCACGAAACTGCATTATTCATCACTATCTGTTATGGCTGTTTATACTTAATGGTTTCTGCAGTTATTTCGTGGATTGGAGTTGGCGGGGCAGGTATTTTCGGTATTCTTTTCTTTTTTGGAACACCATTATTAACGATAGCACCAGAATTTATGTCAATCTTTTATCGCGATTGGTTTTATCCTTGGTTGCCAATGCGTTTCGCTGCAGACGGTTTGCGTGATTTACTGTTTTTTCATAAAGATTTAAGTTTGAGTCAACCCGTTTCTATATTGCTATGGATCGGACTTGTAAGCTTCATTTTTTTATTAGCATCTGCTTTAAAACGAAGTGCGGTTTGTAAAGAAAAGGGAGAAGCGGTTCATCATCCGGTAGAAACAAAATAAAAAAGCCAGCTTATATGAGGCTGACAGTTATCACCAACTAGCTTTTTTAACGCCGGGAATCTACCCTTTATAGGCCAGCTCATGGAAACAAATTCGGCAAAGCTTAAACTTCCGAATGACTAGTGCAGTCTGTCCCAACGTTCACATCGTGAATATTCACGAACTTTAAACTTTTGATCTCGTTTCTGTTTAACAATCCTTAGTCCGATCAATACAAATTCCAAATGAATTTTGTAGATATGGTCGGACTTTCATTTGAGATAACTAAAACTTGAAACAAAAAAAGATTTCATCAATTAGTATATGTATGATTAAAAGAGGATCAAATGATAATGAAGATGTAATCTCAAACATTTTTCTCGAGAAGACTGATACGCGAAAACAACAACTAAGTTCTTTACAAGAGGGACTGACAATCGTATGTTACTGCTTTTTATACTAAGACATATGGTCAGTTTGATCGTAGCAACCTATAAAATAGGTCACAAAAAGGCCGCTAAATCAGCCATTTTATTAGTACAAGTTTTTCCTTCTATCATAATTTAATAGTGAAGGAATGAAACCAAAGGGAAAGGAGAATGTATTTATGTATCCTTGTAAACCACATGTGCTGCCGCCAATTGTGTATCCTACTAACTATTGTGAACACCATAGTTTCTCTAAAGCAATCGTTCCTCACATCCATCCGCAGCATACAAAAAAGGTTCATCATCACAAATTTGAGCACGTTCATTACTATCCGCACACTTATTCAAAATATAAACCAGTTTCACATGACCATTCTTGTTGCGGAAAACCTTGTAGATAATCTTCAACATTCGGATAAATGAATGAACATTGACCTTTCCAATGAACGTGAAGTTCCTCACAATAAAGCACTCTGTAGAGCTGTTATGCTCTGCAGAGTGCTTTTTTCTATTTTCTAAACTGGACAGCTTCCTAAAAAAGTATAATTTACGCTCAATTCTTTGGAACTTACACTTCGTTTAGTAGTCTTTTGGAGAACGTTAGCTAAAGTCAGCCAATTAATAGATTCCTTTTATACATCAGTAGCTTCTAAAATTCTAGATTCCTAGACTTTACAGTCAAAATGTAAAGATTCCATTCATTTAGTTGTACCTGAAGAACTTTATCCGTGTATAGAGCAGCTTTTACATCCATTTCAAGCCTTTATTAAAGGATTGAATGCTGTAATGTCTAATATTGTATGATACGTTTGACAAAACCCAATTTAGAAAGGTGAGAATTGTAGATGAAAATTGTGTGTCGTTTGTTGTTAACATTATTCATTACCTTGATCTCGTTTCATAATCCTGTAAGTGCCCATTCAACAACATCTTCTACACAGATGACTAACCAAGATAAGACGATTGTCTTAACAAAATTGAATGACAATGTATGGGCGCATACATCTTACAATGAGTGGAATGGCAAAACGTATGACCATAATGGGTTAGTCGTTTCCACTTCCCAAGGAGTCGTTTTGATTGATACAGCATGGGGAAACGACCAAAAAACCGAAGAGTTATTAAAGATGATCAAAAAACATTTGCAGAAAAAAGTCGTTCTGGCGTTAATTACACATGCGCATGATGATAGTATTTCAGGTATTCGGGCATTACTTAAACAAGGAATCGATGTGCGTAGTACAAAATTAACAGCAAAACTAGCTAAAGAATATGGTTATCCTTCGCCGAAACCGACACTTGATGTAAAGCCAATCATCAAAGTAGAGGATATTGTTATTGAAGCTTTTTATCCTGGGGAAGGTCATTCGAAAGATAATATTACGGTTTGGCTTCCCAAATCTAAGCTATTATTTGGCGGGTGCTTGATCAAGTCACTAGATGCAAATGATCTTGGTAACCTTTCAGATGCAAATGTAGAACAATGGGATGACTCTGTTAAAAAAGTAATTGAAAAATATCCACACGTCAAAACAGTAGTACCTGGACATGGAAACTGGGGAGATAAGAGTTTACTCTTTCACACAATTGATCTCATTAAACAACATAGGTTGGATTAAAAAGGAGAGACAGCAAGAGATAAAGAGGTAATAATTTGAGTAACAAATATATATAAGAGTGTTGCTTTGGATACAAAAAGTCAGATCCTTTGTTATTCATATTTTTCTGTTACAATTATGGAGATATACATGATAGCGGGGGAAGAATATGGCTAAAAAAATGGCAAAAACAAATGCAGTTCGTTTGGTTGAACAACAAAAAATCTCCTATGAGTTATTAAGTTACAAAACAGATGCTGGACAATTGGTAGATGGTATCTCTGTCTCGGAAAAAATTGGTTATTCTTTTGAATATGTTTATAAAACGTTGGTTGCAACATCTGGAGATCATCATTATTACGTTTTTGTTGTCCCTGTTGCAAGTGAATTAGATTTAAAAAAGGCAGCAAAGGTAATAGGCAAAAAGAAAATAGAAATGATTGCAATCAAAGACCTTCTTGGTTTAACTGGATATGTTCGCGGTGGTTGCTCACCGATTGGTATGAAAAAGTTGTTTCCTACTTATATTAATGAAACTGCAGAAGCATTAGATTATATGATTGTTAGTGCAGGGAAAATTGGTATGCAACTAAAATTATCACCACAAGATTTAGCAAAAGCATGCAATGCAAAATTTGCGGCTATTATATCATGACAATATGAGGATATAAGTCTGCAAATAAAAGAGACAATTTTAGCAGGTGGGAACAGAGTGATGTTTCCATCCTGTTTTCAATCAATCATTCATTTTAGCCAAGAATAACTAACCATATGGATTAGAAAAAACTTTTACTGGTACAGGTTAGAAAGCACATAACATAGCTAAAAGGTTGTTTGGATAGTTTCTTCGTGGGAAGATAGATCATCAGCTTTAAATAAGCCATCTCATTGCAAAAAAATGTTTCTTGGCTGATCATTATGGTAAGGATGAATTTTTAACCATTTGCATAAACTAAAAAGACCCGACTGCTCTCAACAGTCGAGTCCATTGTACAAAGTGGCCCGTCAAAGGGCTGGCTCAAAAAGGTGTCTTATTAGATAGACCTTTCCCTTTAAGTTTGGAGGCTCAAGGGAGGGTCTATTTATCTTTCTTTGACAACAGGGCAATCCACTAAAATGATTATAAGGTTCAGAGATCGGAAGGGAACGAATGTTCAGGAAAGGTCGTTTTTTAAACGCGTGATTTAATTATCTTTTCTAAGCAGAGTTTGTCATTAAAAAAATCCCATGAAAATCTTGATAAAAACAACAAATGAAAAAAGAGGAAAACCCTTGGCACATAAGGGTTTTCCTCTTTGTATTTGCAACGTCCCAGGAGAGATTCGAACTCCCGACACACAGCTTAGGAGGCTGTTGCTCTATCCACCTGAGCTACTGGGACATGGAAATATATTATAATACAAAAAAATAAAAAAAGAAAGGGGAAGGTTTTGTTTTTTTATTGACTTTCGACAGGAAAGAGACATGCATTCAGCAAAAACTGAATGCATGTCCTCTTTTAGGCTTTCATGTCAATATGATGGCCTGAAACGGGATGGGGTGCTTTAACCATATCGATCAATTGCTCAGCACTTTGCTTTCCAACATCTAAAGCCGTTTTTGTCAAGGAGACTTGAACATTTTGGGCAAGTGCTGCTTGACTCATCGCCATAGAAAGAACAGCAATATCCATGTAATCACCTCCTTAACACGTTATATCGGATAAAAAAATCTCGTGTTTATATTCTGATGCAAATGGGTATTTTAAATTTAAGAATCTATTAGTGATTTTTAAGTTTTTCTATTGAAAAATAAGACTTCCCTCGGTCATTTTCCTGTTTTAATCAATAGATTATCTACTACTTTAATTGTGTTATGATGATAGCATAAAAAAGATTAAAGCGAGGTTTTCGTTAACATGTTAGAGAAAGCCGAAACATTATTACGGCACTATTTTGGCTATCAATCATTGCGCTCAGGTCAACAGGAAGCAATTCAATCTGTCGTTACCAATCAACTTGATACAGCATGTATTATGCCAACAGGGGGTGGAAAATCGATTTGCTATCAGATCCCAGCACTTCTTTTTGCGGGGACAACCCTTGTCATTTCTCCTTTAATTTCTCTTATGAAAGATCAGGTGGATGCTTTAAATCAAGCGGGTATTAAAGCTACATATATTAATAGTTCCCTTGATATTGATAGAATAAATGAACGCTTATCTATTCTCAAACAAGGCGGCTATACATTGTTTTATGTTACACCTGAGCGTTTAAGTTCACCTGATTTTATCCGTGTGGTTTCAGAGATCCACATTCCTCTTGTGGCCATAGATGAAGCACATTGTATTTCCCAGTGGGGCCACGATTTTCGACCGAGTTACAGACATATTAAAGAGTTTTTAAGTTCACTTAGCAATCGCCCTATAGTACTTGCTTTGACGGCGACGGCAACCCCTGAAGTTCATGAGGATATTTGCGCACAACTTGGCATTCGAAAAGAAAACACTATTTTCACGGGCTTTTCGAGAGATAATTTGACATTTAAAATTCTTAAAGGGGAGAATAAAGAGCATTTCATTGAGTCATATATTTTAAAAAACCGTTCTGAAGCAGGCATCATTTATACCACCACAAGGCGTGAAGCGGAAAGAATATCTAGAAAAATTTTTAAAAAAGGAATTGCTGCTGGATGTTATCATGGTGGCATGAATGATGAAGAAAGAGAGCGCCAGCAAGACCTTTTTTTAAATGATGAATTGAGTGTAATGGTTGCGACATCTGCTTTTGGGATGGGGATCGACAAATCTAATATTCGTTACTGTATTCACTATCAAATTCCGAAAAGTATGGAAAGTTATTATCAGGAAGCAGGGCGTGCTGGGCGTGATGGACTTGCGAGTGAGTGTATATTGCTATTTTCTCCTCAAGACATCAGGCTACAACGGTTTTTAATTGAGCAGTCTATAGAAGATGAAGAAATTAAAGCACAAGACATGAAAAAACTGAGGCAAATGGTTGATTTTTGTCATACAGAAGACTGTCTTGAACAGTTTATTCTTTCTTATTTTGGAGAAGAACAGACAGTAAGCTGTGGTCGGTGTGGCAATTGTCTTGATACAAGAAAGATGTCAGATGTCACCAAAGAAGCACAAATGGTATTATCTTGTATCATCCGAATGGGGGAACGATTTGGAAAAACAATGGTTGCACAAGTGCTATCCGGATCAAAAAATAAGAAAGTGATGGACAATGGTTTTCAACAGTTATCAACATACGGTATTTTAAAGCAACGATCTGTATCGGAAATTAGTGATTTTATTGAGTTTTTAATAGCGGATCAATACATACAGATGTCTGAGGGAACATTTCCGATTCTCTTTGTCACCAATAAAGGACGAACTGTTTTGTTAGGACAAGAAAAGGTGACGCGCAAAGAAAAAATGAATACAGTTCAAATTGTTAAAGACGATCAACTGTTTGAACATTTAAGAACGGTGCGTAAGAAAATTGCGCAAGAACAAGGAGTGCCTCCATTTATTGTTTTTTCCGATGAAACGTTGAAAGATATGTGCACGAAAATTCCTTTGACTGAAGATGAATTAATGAATGTTAAAGGGGTGGGTGAACAAAAAAGAAAAAAATACGGTGATTTATTTTTAAAGGAACTTAAAGCCTATAAATCTAAAAATAAAGGAAAAATTACAAATGAATTAGAGTGAAAAATAACCGTTCATTAAAAAATTGCGCACTCAATCAAACCTTATTATGACTGGATTTTGACTGTGTAGACCCGATTTTACAAGCAAAACAAATCCTCCTTGTAAAATAACTGTAATCTAAAACACATTGTTTTGTTATTGAATTGACATTTTCATATGATACCATTGCTCTTGTTAGCCGGACAATAAAAAGCTAACAAGGGAGGATTTACTTATGAAGAAGACGTTTATGTCCTTTGTTGCAGTTGCGGCATTATCATCAACTGCTTTCGGAGCGAGTGCCTCCGCAAAAGAAGTAACAATTCAAAAAGGTGATACACTTTGGGGTATCTCGCAAAAACAAGGTGTAAACCTAGAGGATTTAAAACAATGGAATCAGCTTTCTACTGACCTCATCATCCCAGGTCAAAAGCTGAACGTTTCTGAAAAAAAGATAGAAAAGAAACAATACACAATTAAAAAAGGAGACACTCTCTGGAAAATTGCCGAACAATTCGGTGTCACCGTGAGCGATCTTAAAAATTGGAACGACATAAAATCAGATCTGATTTATGCAAATACAACCATTTCTGTCGATGGTCAAAAAATGGTTCAAGATACTTCTCAGCCCGTTGAACCAAAGGATCATCAAACAGCTGATGTAAAACAGAAGATACCTGAACAAAAACAGGCGCCTGAAAGAAAGGCAGTTCCTGAACAAAAACAAGCACCTACAAAAAAGGCAGCTCCACGTTCAAACCCATCTCAAAGCGCGGCAAAAACGATGACGGTTACAGCGACAGCATATACTGCTAATGTGGGGTCTGGTGTTACAGCGACAGGTATTAATTTGCGAGCAAATAAGAATGCGAAAGTAATAGCTGTTGACCCAAGTGTGATTCCGCTTGGCTCTAGAGTATATGTTGAAGGATATGGAGAAGCTATTGCTGGTGATACTGGCGGAGCTATTAAAGGTAACAAAATTGATGTATTTGTCCCAAGCCATTCAGCTGCAAAAAATTGGGGCGTTCGCTCAGTTAAGATTAAAGTCTTACATTAATAGATGTTGATATTACAAGGCACTGATCATAAATCATGATCAGTGTTTTTTTTAATACTTTAAAACCGCTAATCACCACTCTCGAACATCATTTTTTGTCTAAAATAATCGAATTTTAATGTAATTTTAAACTAAGAGTTTGATTTTTTATGATAAGATACATATGGAAATCTGGTATGATCTTTGAAAAACTTAATTATGAAGGAGCGTTTAATATTGAAGAAGAAATGGACTTTGTTCGTGCTAATTTCAGTTTTTGTACTTGCATTAGCTGCTTGTCAGCAAGGAGATCAGAAAGCTGCAAGTCAGAAACCTACTGAGCAAAAAAAGACTGAGCAAAAAATAACTGATCCAAAACAATTATTTACAACAGCTTACAAAAACACACAAGCTGCAAAAACTTTTGATGTTTCAGCAGATATCGACATCAATGTAGATCCTTCCAGCATAAAAGATGAGGATAAAGAATTTGTGGAAGTGATTAACAATGCAAAATTAAAAGCCGATGTAAAAGGGAATACAGAAACGAAACAATATGAAGTCGTTTTGAAAAGCAAGTTTTCTTATCAAGGTCTGTCAATGGATATTAATCTCCCTGTATACATAGATGAAAATAAACAACATTGCTATGTAAAAGTAGATAGTATGATCAAAAGTTTTGGGTTTGTTCTTAATGCAAAAGGAATAAATTTAGAGAGTGTTAAAGATAAATATCTTGAAGTACCAATTGAATACGATCAACAAATAACTTCACAAAAGACAGAAGAAGTAAAACAGAAAACACTAGAGACTTTAGGGAAAATAGATATACCAAAAGACAATTTCAAGAAGGAAGAGCTGACAGATAAAGAAAAGCAGCAGGGAGCAGCCCATAAAATCACACTAAGCTTTAGTGATGAGAACTTTAAAGCATTGTTCATTAATTTCGTCAATGTCTTAGGAGAAGCAATGAACAAACCGATTAAAGATAACAAGATGAATCAACTAAAAGACGGCTTAAAAAAGATCAATTTCAAGAAAATGAATTTTACAGCAACAATCGATGACAAAAACGCTTTTAAAAATTTTAATACAGATATTTTAGTAAATGTTGGTCAATTTGAAAAAGACAATTTTTCTGGGGATATAGGATTCAAATTATCAACCACTTACAAAAACGTGAATGGTGATATTACATTTAAGTACAAACCGAAAGAAAATCAAATTGTAACACAAGCCGAATTGAATAAACTACTGATGCAAAGAAAGTATAATTAAATAGTAATTTACGAGAGAATTGCGTTTTAGTGTAAATCCCTTCGGATTGGTCCGAGGGGATTTTTTTAGTTGCATAAAACTAGGAAATATTAACTAGTCGGTATCACTGTGAGCGATCAGCTCATAAAGTCACATGGTCTTTGCAAATCTTTAAGTAGAAACGAGTATATGGCTCTTAGCACCTTTTTTTGTTGATATGAAGTGATTTTAAGGTAGTATTAAACAATATTTTAGACTTTATATGATAAAATACATAAGCATATTACAATTATTTTTTATGACTTGAAGGAGCGTTTAATATTGAAGAAAAAGAAATGGTCTTGTGTTTTGCTGGTTTTAGCTTTTGTGCTTGCACTAGCTGCTTGTCAGCAAGGGACAGAACAGAAAGCTACAGAACAAAAATCGACTGAAACTAAAAAGGTTAGTGAGCAAAAAAAAGTGATCGATCCAAAACAGTTATATACAACAGCATTCCAAAAAATGCTGGATGCAAAAACATATGACTGTTCGATTGATGCCGACATCAATGTAGATACTTCCAACTTGCAAGGTGAGTATAAAGAATTTGCTGATGTGATAAACAATGCAAAATTAACAGTCGATATAAAAGCAAATGAAGAAACGAAACAGTCAGAACTCGTTTTTAAAGGAAAATTCTCTTATCGAAATTTGACAATGGATTTTAATGTTCCTGTATACATGGATGAGGAAAAACAACGCGGCTATATCAAACTAGATAGTATGTTGAAGAATTTTGGGATTTTTCTAGGTACAAGCCAAAATCATTTAGAAAGTGTTAAAGATAAATATCTTGAGTTTCCACTAGAAGATGATCAACCTTTCACTTCATATACGGAAGAAAAAATAAAACAGAAATCTCGGGAGTCATTAAATAAAGTAAATGGTGATTTACCACAAAATAAATTTAAGAAGGAAGAGCTGACAGGTAAAGAAAAACAGCAGGGAGCAGCTCAAAAAGTCACACTAAGCCTTAATGACAAAGAGACGAAAGTAGCATTTATTAAATTAATTGATGTCATGGGAAAAGCAATCAACGACCCGATTTCAAAATCGGAGTTGAGCGAAATGGAAGACATGTTAAAAAAGATCACCATTAAGAAACTGAAAATGACAGGAACCATTGATGACAAAGAAACTTTTCAAAATTTTGATGCAGATCTATTAGTTAAGGTTCAGCATAGTGATTTTTCTGGAGATATCGGGTTCAAATTATCAACATCTTACAAACACATCAACGAGGATATCACATTAATGGACAAACCTAAAAAAGATCAAATTGTATCAGAAGATGAATTTGAAAAGATATTGACTATCGCAACTCAAAAAATATGATAGATTACTTAAAGTTATTCGACAAAAGGAGTATTTCACTTGAAGAAAAATTGGATTTTATTTTTACTGAGCGCAGTTCTCATTTTTGCATTAACTGCTTGTCAACCTAAGCCTAAAGAATCATTCACATCTGCTTATATCAATTTGTTGGAAGCAGAAACATACGAGTTTTCAACCGATATTCATTTCAACTTAGATATTCCTAACCTCCCTGAGAAGGATCAGAAAGGAATTGAAGATCTAAACAATTCAAAAATCACAATAACCGGTAAGACAAATACGAAAACAAAAGAGACCGAAATGACTGTTAAAGGTAAGATGAAAGTTAAAGGCAAAACAATGGACCTGGATATTCCTGTTTTGATAGATGAACAAAAACAACTTGGTTATCTTAAATTAGACGGTTTAGCTGATCAGTTTGGCACCCTCATCAATCACCCAGATGTGAAATTTGACAACTTCAAAGGGAAATTTCTCGAGTTCCCACTTCATCAAGATGAAGCAACATCAGAAGAGAAGAAAGAGAAACTATTAAAATCTCTTAATAATACAATAGATAATCTGTCTGATAGTCATTTTAAAGAAGAGAGCTTGACAGATAAAGAAAAAGAGCAGGGAGTTGCTCAAAAAATCACACTTAGCCTTAATGATCAACTGATTAAATCAGTGATTCAACAAATCTTCAAAGTCTATCAAGACAATTTAAAAGAAAAGTTTACGAAAAATGATCTTGATGATGTGTTTAAGCATGTCAATTTTAAAAAATCAAATTGGACAGTATCACTTGATGATAAGGAAAATCTTCTAACTCAACAAACAGATTTCACAATGGGAGTTGATGTCCATAAAAAACCTGCATCTTTCAAAATCAAGGCAATGACTTCCTTCAGTAATATGGATGGAGAAGTAAATATCAATATCAAACCAGAAAAGCAAGATATTGTAACACTTTTTGAATTTAAAACGATGGTTGGTGCTGAAATCATTAGAGCAAGAAGAGGTTAGTATGCAATTCCCTTCAGGTTATACGCCCTGAAGGGAATTTTTTGTTACACAATTATAGCGTTACAGCTACAGTAAGTAATATCGTGAGCCTGTTATAATCTAGGGGTTTTTTAATGAAAAAAGTCGAATATGGGCGAATTTTAATGTAATGTTAAACTAGAATTTAGATTTTTCATGATAAAATACATAGGAATATTGGTAGTAATTTTGATAACTTATAGAGGAGGAGGGTTCAATATTGAAGAAAAAGAAATGGTCTTGTGTTTGGCTAATTTTAGCTTTCGTACTTGTACTAGCTGCTTGTCAGCAAGATGCAAATCATAAAACGACAGAGGGAAAAGTGACTGATCCAAAACAATTATACACAACAGCATTCCAAAAAATGCTGAATGCAAAAACATATGACAGTTCGATTGATGCTGACATAAACATAGATACTTCCAACTTGCAAGGTGAGTATAAAGAGATTGCTGATGTGATAAACAATGCAAAATTAACAGTCGATATAAAAGCAAATGAAGAAACGAAACAGTCAGAACTTGTTTTCAAAGGTAAATTCTCATATGAAAATTTGTCAATGGATTTTAATGTCCCAGTTTACTTGGATGAGAACAAACAACGTGGTTATATTAAACTAGATAATGCGTTGAAGAGTTTTGGGATTTTTCTTGGCACAAGCGAAAATCATTTAAAAAGTGTTAAAAACAAATATCTTGAGTTCTCGCTTGAAGAAGATCAACCCCTAAATCCACATACAGAAGAAAGACTCAAACGAAAACTACAGGAATCATTGATCAAAGCTATGGATGATATACCACAAGACAATTTTAAAAAAAGCCAGCAAGGATCAGCTCAAAAAGTCACATTAAGTCTTAGTAACAAAGGTTTTAAAACATTTATTATGAATTACTTAGATGTTTGCGGAGAAACACTGAAAGACCCGCTTACGGATACAGAGATGAATCAATTAAAAGATTTCTTTGAAAAAATCAACTTTAAGAAACTAAGTATGACCGCAACCATGGATAACAAAGAATATATTCACAATTTTGATACCGATATTTTACTTCATGTTGATCATAATGATTTTACTGGGGATATAGGATTCAAACTTTCAACTTCTTACAAAAATATCAATGGTGATGTTACGTTAAAATACAAGCCGAATAAAGATCAAATTTTAACAGAAGATGAATTTGAAGAGCTGATGACTCAAGCAACTGAGATGAACTAGATATGCATATTGGATGATAAGATTATATATCCATTATAATTTTGAAGAAATGAAAGAATACAAGCAGGTTTCTTGATTAGTTATTGAAAATAATCAGGAAAAGGAGTGTTTTACTTGAAGAAAAATTGGTTATTACTTTTGGTAACTTCCGTTCTCGTTTTTGCATTAGCAGCTTGTCAGCAAACTGATCCAAAACAATCATACACAACCGCTATCAAAAAAATGGTGGATTCAAAAACATATGATTTTTCGACTGATATCGATATCAATATTGATACTTCAAACTTAACAGATGTATCAAAGGAAGTTGCTGAAGTGTTTAACAATGCAGATTTAACAGTAGATTTCAAAGCAAATAAAGACACAAAACAGTCTGAATTTGTTTTTAAAGGTAAGTTTAGTTATCGAAACTTAGCTATGAATTTTAATGTCCCTGTATATATGGATGAAAATAAAAAACGAGGCTATATCAAACTAGATAGCCTGATAGAAAATTTCGGAATTATTCTTGGTCCATCAACTGTCCAAAGACTCGAAAGTGTTAAAGGTAAGTATCTCGAGTTCCCACTTGAAAAAGCTGATTATCGTTCGCAAGATACAGAAAAAGTAAAACGATTATTCTTGAAATCTCTAGAAATGTTTGCAGACGATTTTCCACAAGATAAGTTTAAAGAAGAAGATTTGACAGATAAGGAAAAACAGCAGGGAACTGAGCAAAAAGTCACATTAAGTTTTAGTGATAAGGAAATCAAAGATGCGTACACTCATTTTGCTAAGCAGATTGGAAAAGAGCTTAATCACCCATTTAAAGAATCAGATCTAAATGATTTACAACAGGAATTAACAGATGTCAAATTTAAGAAATTTGACATGACAACATCAATTAATAAGGAAAAATCTCTTCGATATTTAACAACTGATGTTTCAATTGGGGTTGATCATAAAGATTTTCAGGGAGATTTTAATATTAAATTCTCAACTACTTACAATAGTTTAGATCGGAAAGTCAAATTCGACTATAAACCGGAAGAAGATCAAATTGTAACAATGGATGAACTTGAAGGACTAGTTGACCAGAGCGGCCGAGAAGAAATAAATGGGTTTACTAAATAGTAAAGATACTCAAGAATATGAAGATAGCTATTTTAATCAACTAAAGTTTATGATAGAATATTAAGGTATCTGGTTCTTTAATACCTTTGTTTACATTAAGAAAATAGTCATACTAAAGGAGCGTTTAACTTGAAGAAAAATTGGCTTTTATTTTTATTGAGCTCAGTTCTCGTGTTTGCATTAGCTGCATGTCAACAGGACGGGGCTAAGCTTAAAGAAACGTACACATCTGCTTACAAGAAGATGAAGAACGCGGAAACTTATGAATTTTCAACTGATCTTGGTTTAAAAGTAGATGTTTCAAACCTGTCTGGTGCTGAAGATCAAAAAGCAGCGGATATGATAAACAATGCAAAACTAACAATTAGCGGTAAAACAAATACCAAAACGAAGCAATCCGAAGTTGTTTTTAAAGGTAAAATAAATGTATTTGGTAAGCCAATGAATTTTGATATTCCGGTTTATATGGATGAAAAGAAACAAATTGGGTATATCAAACTAGATAGTGTAATAGAAAACTTCGGTCCTATGATACAGAGCAAGCTAGGATTGGATGTTACAAAGTTAAAAGGAAAGTATCTTGAATTACCGCTTGACGAGATGAAGACAGCATCAAATGATACAGAAAAAATGCAAAACGATTTAGTGAAAACTTTACAAAAAGCGGTAGATGACATATCTGATGATAAGTTCGAAAAAGAAGATTTGACAGATAAAGAGAAAAAACAGGGAGCAACTCAAAAAATTACAGTCAGCATTCAAGATGAAAAAATTAAAGACATTATGATGAAAGTTATGGACACTATTAAACAAACAACTGGTGGAAAAACAAATAAAGAAGATTTAGAAAAAGTGAAATTTGAAAACTTCAAAGTAACATCAACATTTGATGATAAAGACAATTTCCTTACTCAAGATCTTAGTATGAAGATGGCTTTTGATCAAAAAGATTATCCTAAGTCTTTCACTATTACTACGTCAACTACTTACAAAAATATCGATGGTAAAGTAACATTTAGTACAAAACCGAAAAAAGACGAGATTGTGACACTACCTGAACTCCAAGGCATGCCGGCTAATGGCATGATGCAACCAAGCGGTTTTTAATATAAAGATCCAGAATTCCCTTCGGATTGATCCGAGGGGAATTTTTTATCGACATAAAACAAAGCGAAAACATTGACAAGTCAGGCGATATTGAATACGATTTTCATAGCTTACACATTAGGAGAGATCATTTATTATGAGTCGTACAGAAAAAAATAAGAACTATACTGGTATTGTTGTGACGTTGACGATCATCATCAACGGTGTGATCGCCTTGCTGTTTTTTATGCCGAAAAGTGATAAGTTCGCCCATTTGGATTTAACATTTTTGCCGTTACTGAATGCTGTCTGTAATAGCTTTACATTCATTTTTTTAGTTGCAGCACTGATAATGATTAAGCAGAAAAATATTCAAGCGCACAAACGGTTTATTATTGCAGCATTTACCACAACGGCAATCTTTCTTGTCTCATATTTGATTTACCATTCACTTATGCCTGATACTCATTTTGGTGGTGAAGGCATCATAAGGCCAATCTACTATTTTGTCTTGATCACTCATATTGTGTTATCAGCCATCATTGTTCCGCTGGCCTTGTTTACATTATTGAGAGGGCTAAACATGCAGGTCGAACGCCACCGCAAACTCGCCCGTTGGACAATGCCGCTATGGCTATATGTTAGTATTACTGGTGTTATTGTTTATATGATGATTTCCCCTTACTATTAAAAAAACCGGCAACTCGAGTTGCCGGTTTTTTTATGACCTCTTTTGAAAATAATCCCGTTAAATTAGATAAACGTCCTACACAAGAATAGGAAGTAGTCAATATAAATAATTAGAGCATTGGATAGAAAAGAAAAGGGAGATGCTTATGAAAATTTTGCTTGCCACTTATTGGAATATACCTCATGTAGGTGGCGTTTGGACATACATGGTCCAGTTAAAAGAAAAACTTGAGTCACTAGGTCATGATGTGGATTTGCTTGGATTTGGAGAAGATAATCAAGTTGTTCATATTGTTAATGAAAACCGAAAAGTAGATAAAGCTCAACTACTATCTTTGGTAAACGCAAAATTGGACAATGAAAAGTTTCCGGAAATATATAAGAATCATTTAGTCGAATACACTGAAATTCAACGTTATACGCTTGAACTGGCGGCCTTACATTTTGGGTTGGAAAAATATGATCTCATTCATGCTCAGGATGTCATCTCAAGCGGATGTCTTAAAAGGGTGAAGCCAGAAAAGACAGCTCTTGTCACTACTCTTCACGGCTGTGTCGCATATGAAATTAGATACCAGCTTGAGACCATTCATCGATCATCTACATCAGATCTAGCAAGAGCATACTTTGACTATCTTGAACAAATCGGGGCAATGAGTGCTGATGTGACAGTTGTGGCTAACAAGTGGATGAAGAATGTTCTGACAGGAGAGTTTGGCGTTTCCGAAGAACAAATCGAGATATTTCATTACGGTTACAATATCGATCAATTTTTAGAACGCATGACAGAGAAAACTGCTGAAGTGCCCTATACAGATAAAAAAATCATTCTTTTTGCTGGTAGACTTACTCAAAACAAAGGTGTGCATCATTTAATCTCAGCACTTGAACAACTAAAAGAAATTCGCAATGATTGGGTATGCTGGATTGTTGGGGAAGGAGAGAAACTGGCAGGGCTCCGCGTACAAGCAGATCAGTTGGGTCTTAGTGATGATATCACATTTCTAAAAAATCGAAATGATGTTCCATATTTAATGACGCTTGCTGACATTTTTGTGCTCCCGAGCCTGTTGGAAAACCAACCTTTATCAGTGATTGAAGCACAGCTTGCCGGACTGCCTGTCATTGTTAGTGATGCCGGTGGAATTCCTGAAATTGTAGAACATGAAATGACCGGTCTTATAACCCCAAAAGGGGATAAAGAAGCGCTAGCAAACTGCTTGAATCGATTGCTGGAAGATGAAGCACAAAGAAAAGAGTTAGGTGCAAACGCCCGTGAATTCGCTCTGGAATATTGGAATATGGATGATGCTGTCAACCATATTTTGACTGTTTATCAAAAAACAATTAAAAACAAAGGAGACATGTGATATGAAAAGACAAATAAAGACACATTTACTTGAATTGTTATCTAAAGATGAGATTGATATGGAGTGGTGGGATAAATATTTAGATTTATTATTTTCTTTTCGAAATGGCTTGCTTGAAGAAGTAACCGATCAGAACGAAGAAATGGTTTCAAGTGAAACAGATGACAACAGTAGCCAAGACGATATCTATAGCGAACTGACAGCTAGCTTTGAAGAGATGAACAAGAAGATTGTTGAGAGCAATCAAAAAGTACTTGAATCCATTAAAGCCTCACTTCCTACCGATTATACATTGCCTAATCAAGACACAATGAATTTCTTCAAATCACAAAAGAAATCATGATCTTTCTCAAAAACCTTCGGTATTCCGAAGGTTTCTCTTATTTGAATTATTTAAATTGAAGATAGGTCACTGTCTTTTACCAATCAAAAGCTATGAACATACAATACTAAAAACATATGAATTGATTTTGATTCAAGAGAGGCTGTTTAAAAAACTGCAAATTACTTCAATACAGCATTTTCGGTTGTTTTATCTAATGATTTGAAGGAGTGGGAGTATGAATTTGCAACAAATAAAAGGTGAATATGATGCTGTTTTCAGCTTGGGGCATCTTTGCCTGACGGCTCTTCAGCTTCGGAAATTGAATATGAGACCTTATTCAGGCCCTCTAGACTGGATGGGGACACCATCGCTGACAGAGCTTAACCGCCTTTTACGAAATCAATTTGACGGTTTTATGGAACCGCAAAACTTAAGAGTAACTGGATATTCGACCGCAATTGCTACAAAAGAAAAGCACATACTTGTAACTGATGATTTTTATAAGGTTGATTCGGCACACGATTTTAAAGCAGACCGCAATACGCTTGACCACTTAGCAACATATTCCGAAGTGATGGAAAAACTAAATAGAAGAATTAACCGTTTTTTAGAAAAAATATCTTCTGCAAAGCGTGTTCTTTTTATCAGAACGAGCGGCACTTACAATGAAGCGCAAGAACTTGAAGAAGTATTGAATGATTTGGTTCAAAATGATTTTAGCGTTCTCCTCATCAACCACACCAATGTAACTGGAATCGTTGAAAAGGACTGGTCATTAGAAAAAATTTGCGCTGTTGAACTTCCTGATCAAGACATCTGGCACTCAAATGATGAGTATTGGAAAGAGATGCTTCTTGATGTGAAGATCATTTAATTTTAATAAACACAAAGATGATACCAATAAAGGGGAGAAAATGCGGATGTTTGAAAATAAAGTCATTTTTATTACCGGGGGAACAGGTTCATGGGGGCATGAACTGATCCTTCAGTTACTATCTTTAAGTCCTAAAAAAATCATTGTGTTTTCTAGAAATGAAGACAGACAAGTTCGAATGAGAAGGCTTATTGAAGATCAACGGTTAACTTTTTTAATCGGTGATATTCGTGATCGAACGGCATTGATAACGGGTTTAAAAGGGGTCGATTACGTATTTCATTTAGCAGCCCTGAAGCATGTACCGGTTTGTGAAGAACAGCCGCTTGAAGCCTTGAAAACGAATGTAACTGGAACCGAAAATGTCATTGAAGCGGCAATTAAAAACGGCGTTAAAAAAGTGATCAATGTGTCAACAGATAAAGCGGCTGATCCTGTTAATTTTTATGGAATGACAAAAGCGATTGGTGAAAAACTGATTATTTATGCCAACCACTTGAATTCAGATACAGCCTTTATTTGTGTAAGGGGAGGTAATGTCCTTGGTAGCAGTGGGAGTGTTCTTCAGCTTTTTAAAGATCAAATAAAGCAGAAGAATCAGGTGTTGATCACAGACAAAAGGATGACACGTTTCTTCATTACAAAAGAAAAAACGATTCAACTGTTATTAAAGGCGGCGGACATCGGGTCTGGTGGAGAAACATTCATTTTGAATTCACCAGCATGCAAGGTGATCGACATAGCAGAAATATTGCTTGAAACGTATGGAAATGACCGGTCTTCCATTATCGAAAGTGGAGCAAGACCAGGAGAAAAACTACATGAAGTGCTGATCTCTGGACATGAGTGCCAACACACTGTTACACATACAACTGACCTTTTGATTGTATTACCATCGATCATGATTCCTGAGCTAAACGAACAATACGCTGACTCAGAACCACTGCAAACACAAAAGTTAAGCTCAGAAGACTTTTTAATTAGCAAAAATGAAGTAAGAAACATGTTAACAAAAGGTGGATTTTTAACAACATGATGTCGTTCATGTTGCGGACATAAAAGCATGGCATGCGATTTAGCAGGCGATGCTTATGTTCCGTTTTTTGAAAAAAACTGGACGTACATATCCATACGCCCAGTTTTATGAATGGCTTGTTAAACCTTCAATCTGTTGTTCGATTTTCTTTGTTCGTTCCATCACTTTCTCAGCATAAGAAAAATCCCCAAAACAGTAAGGATAGCGGAAGTTGTCCTTGTCTCCTCCACAGTTATAGAGCTCGGGGTTTTTTTTCGCTTGTTTTTTGGAAAATGTCTTTGCCAGTTTTTCCGTATGCTTTCCTCCATTTTTCGCAACATATTCAATATAGCCAGATCCCATATTATAGCTTTGAATAATTGCTTTTAAATCGACTCCATTTTTCTGCCCTTTTTGATACATATCTACAAAATGACGAACACCCTGTTTAATACTCGTATTCGGGTCGTCTATTTCATTTCGTTTTAAACCGAGAGATTCTGACGATTGCATGGGATCACTACCTTTACCTTTTGACTCCTGGTACATAATGCCCAGAAGAATGGAGGTATATTGTTGAAGTCCATTTTCTTTCAGTTTATCTTCTACAAGAGGCTTATAGTCTTTCAATCTCTCCATAATAATAGGTTCAGTGTCGAGCGGAAGCCATTTCAATTGTTCCAGACCGAAAAGGATAAAGCAAATAAGGAAGACAAACAAGAAAAAAATTAAACAGCCAGCTCTGGCAACACACCCCATCTTCTTTCTCTTCATAGTTTCACCTCTTGTAAAAGTCTGCACAACTTTTTCATTATGACATATTCTAAGAGTTAACACCAAATGATATATGTTTAAATATTTTATTTATCCGTCTATATAACCAGTGCATAAAAACAAATCATTCGGTAAATGATGAGTTTAGTGGGAAAAAGAAAGGAGATTTTTAAGATGGATCAATTGAAAAACTATGTTGAAATTGTCAAAAAAAATATCGAAACAATGAATGCTTCTGACTACTATGGAAAAGAAGATGACTTAAAAAGGCAGGAGGAGGAGATCGAAAAATACGAAAGATGGTTAAAACAAGAAAGTGATTCAGGTGAACAATTTGATCAAATTGTTGATGCAGCCGTAGATTGTGCTGCTGGAGATATTTCTTTTTCTCAGTTGGAAGATGTCTACCGGAACGGAAAAAACTAGCATCTCGTGATTTTGGGGATGCTAGTTTGCTATCAAAAAAAGAGTGAAAACTTTTCAATACGGCCTCTTTTAGTATATGATATGTATGAACATATCGTACGGAAAAGGTGAAAAACATGAACGAACAAAATCAAAAACAGAAGCGTATTGAACTTGATGAAGAAACTTTATTTCTTGTCTCACAGACGTTTAAAGCACTCTCAGACCCGACGAGAATCAAAATCCTTCATTTGCTCTCTCAGGGGGAGTATTCAGTAAATGAAATTGCAGAAAAACTTAGTCTTCTTCAGTCAACTGTTTCCCACCAACTCAGGTTTTTAAAAAACTTGAGGCTTGTGAAATCCAGAAGGGAAGGGACGTCTATTTTCTATTCTCCGGAGGATCAACATGTATTGGATGTCTTAAAGCAGATGATCAATCATACCCAGCATGATTAATTTGCTCTTTAAGAATAAAAAAAGAGAAACCAATGTAATAGACAGCCAGTACAAAAAAACAGATCATTGTTGCAGGATCTTCTGAAAAGAACTCACCCCACGCCGAGGAATGCCCTTCCGTTAATGCTTGGAGAAACTTGAGATTCATGATTCGATTAAAAAGCCGAAATGAAAATATAGACAAAATCGCAAGCTCAACCCACAAATGTGTCCGATAATAAAGCGTTCCATCTCGGTATTCAAATGAAATGTGTCTGAGAGCAAATACTGTTAATAACAATCCTACAAAAATTCCAACTGTATCATAAAGGTATGCTAAGGGATTAAAAGCGCTCATAGTCAGCAATAGAGCAGCAAGGATAGAGAAGAGAAACATTCTGATCACGATCCGAACCTGCTGAATGGGCTGAAAACCGAGCGCTCGTTTCAATTTTAGAAAAACAATAAAGCAGACGGCAACCAGCAAATTTAGGCTGTAAAAACTGAACTGCAACCTTTTTAAACCTCCCTTAATTCAAATATATGTACAACTTCTTCAGATTGGAACCGAAAAAATAAATGAAAAAGGGAGGATGATTGGTGTTATGAAAATTGACCGCTTACTTGCGATTGTTGTCTTGTTAATCAGCAGGCGACAAATACAGGCAAAAGAACTTGCTGACTTATTCGAGGTCTCAGTCAGAACAATATACCGTGATATTGAAGCGATAAATCAGGCCGGTATCCCGATTATCACGTCTCAAGGATCAGGCGGCGGAATTAGCATCATGGAACAGTATCGTTTGGAAAACAAGCTTCTTTCGGCGGATGAGCTAGCTGCAATCACAACCGCCCTTGAAAGCGTATCATCAACTTATCAATCTTTTCATGATGGAGCCGTATTGCAAAAGATTCGTCTGCTCGTCTCAAAAGAAGAATGGCCTAAATTCCGTGAAAAGACGGAAAAATGGTTTATTGATATTTCTTCATGGGGAGAAAGTAAGGGAATAAAAGAAAAAATACAGTTGTTCAATCGAGTGATAGACCATTCAAATATTATATCGCTTACATACGTTAATAAAGACGGCCAAACAGGAGAGCGCCGTGTCGAACCTCATACTCTTGTCTTAAAGGCGAGGCATTGGTACCTGTATGCCTTTTGTCTTGAAAGACAAGCTTTTCGTTTTTTTAAACTCGTTCGGATAAAAGATATTCATATTTTTCAAGATCAGTTTACAAGAAGAGAAGTTCATTTGAGCGAACTTCCTTGGGAGACAGAATGGCATAAACCTGAAAATATGACAGATCTCATGCTTCTGATCAAACCGTCAGGGGAACCTTTAGCAAGAGAATGGTTTGGCTATGATTCTCTTACATATAAGAACGGATCTTGTATTGCGTCTGTTTCATATCCGGAAGATGATTGGCTTTACGGATTCTTACTGCAATTTGGAACCCATATTGAGATTCTTCACCCCGCACATATTCGCCAAAAAGTAAAAGAACTCGCAAAACAAATTTATGATTTATATGAAACCTGACACAATGTTGTCAGGTTTCTTTCTGTATGATGTAGATAAAGGAGGAATGAAATATGAATCAATTATTTTGTCAAAGCTGTGGAATGCCAATGAATGAAGAATTGTTTGGAACAGAAGCGGATGGGAGTAAAAATCATGAATATTGTCTTTACTGCTATGAAAAAGGTGCTTTTAAACAACCTGATGCCACACTAGAAGACATGATCAATCTATGTGTACCATATGTAAAGGAGGCCGGTAAGTCAGAAACTGAAGCAAGAACTTTATTAGAAAGTACACTACCACATTTAAAGCGTTGGAACTCAGCTGAAAAAACGGAAGGACAAACAGGATGAGCTTCTCGCATTTTGAGGTTTTAGATAAAAAGAGATTTGTCGGAAGGTCGACAGTGACTAACAATAAGCTTGAAATGTCGGGAGCAGGGAAAATACCCTCACTATGGAAAGAAAAAAATGAAGGATCACAGATCGCTTTATATTCAAATTATGAATCTGATGAATATGGCACATATACTTTCTCACTCGGCAGCTTTACTGAACATCAACCTGAACAATCAACCCTTAATGTGATCACAATCCCAGCTTCCACATATGCCGTCTTTGTTTCGCGACGGGGATTGGTAGAGGAAGTAGTGCTAGAAACATGGCAAGAAATTTGGACATGGGACAAAAAATCATTGCGGACATATACCGGAGATTTTGAAGTATATGATCATATAATGGATCAAAAAAATGCTCAAGTTGCGATTTATGTAGCTGTAAAAGATTGAAAAGTAAAAGGCACGGTAGCATAAATGATGTGCTCAGAGTGTTTTTGGAGCTCCTCGGTACTTACTGAACACTTCTTTTGTTGAATAGATGTCGACTCTTGCTGAGGAAAACTCGCCCGAATTCATCCAGAAAACGGGCGGGTTTTTTCTTTAACATTAGCCTTTTGGAACAGAATTTTCTGCATTAATATAACCTGCACCATAAATGTTTGGATCCCTGTCTTTCCAGAGATCAGTTCCGTTCTTTAAGAGACTTTTTACCTCATCAGGTTTTGCATTAGGGACTTGTTCAAGAATAAGCGCGGCAATCCCTGCACAAATTGGTGTAGCCATTGATGTACCAGACAGTTGTAAATAATCTGTACCAACTCGACTTGACTTTTTCAGTTTATCCAAGAAAGAACCAGGTGAACGTAGTGAGATAACATCAGTGCCCGGTACTAAAAGATCTGGTTTTGTTTTTCCATAAATTGTCGGACCTCTGCTTGAGTAAGGGGCTACAGTGTCATCATCCCGATTTAACGTGTCATGGTCATCCAATGAGCCGACCGTAATGATCTTGTTACTGACCCCGGGACTAGCAATTGTTTTAGCATCGGGACCAGAATTTCCTGCTGCTGCACAGACAACAATTCCAGCGTTCCACGCTGTTTCAACGGCTTTGACGACCGGATCTTCCTGTTCATTTTCGTATTGGATCGCTTCTGCTCCAAGGGACAATGAAATGATATCTATCGGATCATCCGGATTTTTTTCATTAAATTGAATACACCAGTCCACTCCTTGAATCACGTTTTCCAGTGTACCTGCTCCGATTTTGTTCATCACTTTTACTCCAATCAAATCTGCTTGAGGTGCAGGTCCACGGTATTTACCAGCAGAAGAAACTCCGTTTCCGGCAACATCACCGGCACAGTGGGTTCCATGACCATTATCATCATAGGGCTCCGTTTTTTGATTGACAAAATCTTTAAATGCTCTAATTCTTCCCTCAAGGTCTTGATGAGGGTATATTCCCGTATCCACGACCGCTACTGTTACCCCTTTTCCAGTTAATTTTTGCTGATTTCTGATGACTTCTTTTGCATGACTTGCTTCGACTGCAACATCCAATAACGTGTAGACTGTTCGATTTAAATAAACTTTGCGAATATCTTGGCATTGTGAGAGAAGAGACTGTAACACAGCAGGTGTGACTTCGGCACTGCAACAGTTGATATTGGGGAAATGATTTTTTAGTTTGTTTCGTCTCTTTTGTTGCATGACTTGATTTACAAACTGGCAACCTTGGTGATAGCAGTTGCCTTCAAATTCGATAATAACTGATAGTTTTTTATTTTTCATCAGCGTTTTTTCAAATAAACTGTGGAAGAAACAAGGTGTCCATTTAAAAGGTTTATAAAGGCCCAAAACACTTTCCCTAAGAGGGCGATCTAGTTTATGAGCGTTCGCTCTAACCATTTGAACCATATGCGACCCGAACATCATACCCACCTCTTTATTATTCTTTCTGATAATCTATGAAACAGAGGGGAATCTCGTCAAGTTGGTTGTCCTTATTACCGTAGAAAAGGGGATTTATCCGAAACTTTGGCAACAAAGAGGTAAAAGAATTTAAAATCAGGAAAGAACTTTTCGATAACTGGCTATAACACTTGTTATGTTGATGATGTTGTGAGTATTGTAAAGGTAGAAAAGAGGTGGATAAGTTAAGAAAAGGGGGATCTCATCTATATCCTATAACAGAGAAAAAGATAGCAATCTTATGACAAATCATGATAAAAGGAGAAATTCAATGTTTAATTTAAGTGGGAAAGTTGTACTAGTAACAGGTGCTACCAGGGGAATAGGGAAGGGAACTGCTATAACACTTGCAAAGAATGGAGCCATTGTATATTTTACTGGAAGAACGGAAAAGGAGTTCCAAGGGGCAGTAAATCTTGGAGGTTCTCTGCAAACGACAGAACAGGAAATTGACCGGGTAGGTGGTACTGGATATGGTATTAAATGTGATCACAAAGATGATATGCAAACAAAGATGGTCGTGGATAGGATTATTTCAGAGCAAGGGAAAATAGACATATTGGTTAATAATGTTTGGGGGGGATATGAATATTTTAATGATGGAACTGAATTTTGGAATGAAAACGGATTCTGGACAGTTCCAATTAGTCGCTTTGATAGTATGTATGAATCAGGTGTGAGAGCACACTACGTAACAACTGCCTATACCGTACCAACGATGATAAAACAAAAGAATGGACTTATCATTAATCTATCTTACTGGTCAGCAGAAAGAAACGATATGGGCGTTGCATATGGGATGGCAAAATCCGCAACTAATAAAATGACTGAGACAATGGCACATGAACTCAAAGAACATCATATTAGTGTGGTGACGATTTATCCAGGACTAGTAAGAACTGAGTCAGTCATCAAGGCAGCAGACTTTTTTGACCTATCTCATTCTGAATCAACAGAATTTGTTGGATTAGCGATATCCGCTCTAGCAACTGATTTAAATGTTTTGAAAAAGAGTGGAACAAAACAAGTAGCGGCCCAAATTGCATTAGATTACGGATATAAAGATATAGATGGGAAACAACCTATTCCATTAAATATAACAAATTGTCAATAGGGGAGAATATCAGCTGTGATTTTATGTATTTAGAATGACGAGATAAACTTGGAAAACAATTGTTTTCTTGTGAATTTTCTAGAAGGGTTTTCAGGTTTGTTAAAAGGAAATTCGTTATTTCACGCCATAGATAATGGAATGCTAACCAAACCTTGTGAAAAAAAGGCTCCCTGATCACGATGATCAAAGAGCCTCTCTGTTTTATTCAATTTTAAATTTTTTCGTTAAATCGCGTAGTTCTTCTGCCATTTGTTCAAGTGTCGCAGAAGATGAGCTGATTTCTTCCATGGAAGCCAGTTGTTCTTCTGCTGAAGCAGCAATGTCCTGAATGCTTGCAGTGCTTTCTCTGGAGACATCAGAAATCTCTTCAATTGCTTCTGATATTTCTTGAGAACCGCCAGATAATTGTTCAACAGCAGCATTCATCGTTTGCAGTTTACCCGCAATTTCGTTTGTCGTCTCATAAATGTGTTTAAAGCTTGCTTCAGTTTCTTCTGTGATCTTCAGTCCTGACTGTACTTCTTGGTTGACTGATTTGAACATATTGAGAGAGTGTTCAATTTCTTTGACGATATCTTGAATCAAGGTTTCGATTTCTTTGGCGGAATCTGCTGATTGAGCAGCTAATTTCCGTACCTCTTCAGCGACAACTGAAAAACCTCTACCTGATTCTCCGGCACGTGCTGCTTCAATCGCAGCATTTAATGCCAGCAAATTCGTTTGATCAGCAATACCATTAATAACACGCAAAATAGCTGTAATATCTTTTGATTTTGATTCAAGCCCGATCACAACACCTTCAGCTTGCTTGACTGACTGATCAATTGAATTCATTTGCCCAACAGTTTTTTGAACAAGCTCTCCACCGCTTTCAGCAATCTTTGTCGATTGAACAGATGATTCTGTGATCGATTCTGAGACATCATTCATTTCCCGTAACATGCCATTCATTTGATTGAGTTGATGTGAACTTGTTTCTACTTTTTCACTTTGGCTTTCTGCTCCGTCTGAGAACTTTTCAATTGCCAATGAAATATGTTCTGTTGCCTTGCTTGTTTGATCAGCGCTTGCTGTCAACTGTTCAGAAGATGACGCCACATTGGACACAGACTCTTGAATTGTACCGATCAATATCCGCAACGATTCAGCCATTTCGTTAAAACTTGTGGCAAGCTGACCGATTTCATCTTTGGAACGGACCTCGATTTTTTGGGTGAGATCACCATTACTAATCTGTTTTGCTGAGGATACTAGCTGATTCATAGGTTTGCTAATCCCTCTAATGATAAAGAAAATTAAAATACTGCCTAGTATAATTGCACCGATTAATACATAGATTGCCATATGGAGCGCGGGTTTTGCAGCATTTGAAATTTCTTCGGTAAACATCGTTCCACCGATTTTCCAGCCGGTCAATTTGTTTGTGGCAAACTCCATTCGTTTTTCTCTGCCCTCAAAAACATAGTCAAATGCACCATTATCTTTACTGTACATTTGTGTGACCCAGTCACCTTTTCCTTGAGTGCCGGCTTTAATTGATGGATGAGCGACATATTTTGTATTGGCACTTGAGATAAAAGCAAATCCTTCTTCACCAAGTTTGACTTTATTTGATGCTTCAATTAATTTATCAATATTAACGTCAAGGCCAACAACACCCGATCCGTCTTCATTTGCTTTGGCAATTGTAATCACCATATGACCTGTTGATGCAGACTCATAAGGCTCTGTCACAATGACTTCGCCTTTTTTCTCAACAGCTTGTTGATACCAGACCCTTTTTTGTGGATCATAGTCACTCGGCATTTTCCGATAAGGCTGGTTAACATATACGCTATCTTTTGACCCTGTAAAAATACCTTCAACATCTTTATTTTGCGCTTTGTATTGGTCAAGCTTTGCTCGCAAAGTTTTTTGCCCTTTTTCTTTATAGGCTTTTTCATCTATTACTTTACTAAAATATGTAATCGTTTCTGCTTTTTTCTCAAGGTTTTGGTCAATCAGCTGATTTAATTGATCAACACTATTTCTTGCACTTCTCATAATTTCTTCTTCAAGCGATTGGCTTGCTGTATGATATGAGCTAAAAGCAAGTACTAAAATAGGAACTGTTAAAATAAAGAAAAATGAAAACATGAGTTTTCTAGAAATTGACGGACGAAATATCCGGTCTAATACTTTTTTCATAATCATGACTCCTTTTTTTAAACTATGGAATTTATATCGGTCAATGATCATGTTTTTATAAGTTTTTAACTTATAAAATGATTGAGTTGAATTCCTATTTATGTCCCATCCGTTTTCGAATAAAATCAACAACAATTAATAATAGTGGAATGATAAATCCGAACAAGGGAAAGACAGAACGAAGAGCGGTTTTTCCTTGTTCCATATGGGCGATAAAATTTTCCGCGATGGCAAATGAAAGAGCTAAGATGATGAGGCTAATGGGAATCACTAATTTTCTGGAATTTTTAAGATGAAACAAATCTCCTGCACACTTAACGGCTGCAAAGGCAAACACAGCAACTTTGAAGAAAGCTCCAATCACAAGTAAGATCACAGCAAATCCTTGTAAACCCTGAATAAATCCAGCTATATTAATTTTTTCGACAAACTGGAGAAATGGAAATGTGGCAGTAGATAAATTTGCTACCCCTAATGTTGTCAATTCGAAAGTAATTGTCACTGTTAAAATCAAGCCGCTTAAAATCGTCGCAATTAGTCCATATTTCATGCCTGTTTTAGGTGTATTTAAAAACGGAAAAACGGCAATAAAACAAATTAATTCGCCATGTGGAAAAAAAATACGATAGGGAAACACAGTGTTCAAGACTGGTTTCCAACCATTTTCTAAAACAGGTAGCAGATTTTCTGGACGAATCACATCTGAACCAATGATTGAGATAAAGGTCAAGGTAATCATAAAAAAGACTAACACAATGATTAATTCCCCAGTCCTTGCTAAAACTTCTATTCCGTGATATAAAGCATAGCTAACGAGCAGCATTATAATTGCACTAACAGCAAACATGGGTGTTCGATCATATTGCAGTAACAACAGCTCAGAAGCGTCACGTAAATCCCTTGATGCACCATAAATAAAAAACACGATATATAAAAGACTAACCAGATAACCGAGATACTGTCCAAAAATTTTTCGGATATATTGAGTTGGCAGTAAATCCGGATATTGATGATAGAGGTAAAAATAATGGAGCAATAACACGATACCGCCTGCTAAACCTAGCAATTCTGCAAGCCAAGCATCTTGTTTGGCTTCTACTCCTAAAGGAACAATTAATGCTGTTCCTAGCTCAAATAAGACAATTAAAGTAAATAATTGGTAGGGGCTAATCTTCGCTTTCTCCATGTTGCTTCAACCTCCAGCACACACCTATATATCTTCAGTCATTAACAAAAATGATTGTTTATAAACAGTTTGATGAAAGGGTATGATCTTTATAAATAATGGAATATTAATCATAAAATGATAAAACGGCAGGAGAAATGATGAAATTTTTCAAAAAACGATACAATCAATATTTAGAAAATGTGAACCAGCAAACTGCAAATCAAGAAGGCGGGCTTGAAGAATCTCTTAAAGATAATATTAGAAAAATTCAAGATGCACTTGGCAGAAGCGATGATATTGTCACTAGGGAATTCCGAATCGGAAAGGGTGGAAGTCTAAAGGCAGCGATCATTTATTCAAGTGGCATAACGGATGGGCCTTCTATCCAAAATTTTATCTTGGAATCGTTAATGCTCAATTTACGTGGAACGGACATTTCTTTGGAAGACAATCCACTTAATCTGATCGAAGAGTCTGTTTTAACAGTCAGTGATTTAAGAAATTTAACCGATTATAATACGCTATTTGACGCACTTTTAACAGGGCATGTCATATTATTACTGGATGGCTATCGGCGTGCATTTGCAATTAATATGAAAGGCGGAAAAGACCGCGGTGTTCAGGATGCATCAGTTGAAAACACTGTTCGTGGTCCAAAACAAGCGTTTGCCGAAAGTTTACGGACGAACACGGCACTGCTTAGACGCATTATTAACGATCAAAACCTCTGGTTTGAAACAAAAAAAATTGGTACTGTAACTAAAACAAAGGTTTCTTTTGCATATATAAAGGACCTCGCCAATGACAAAATTGTCGAGGAAGTCCGAAGACGTCTTGATCAAATTAAAATCGATAGTATTTTGGAAACGGGCTATATTGAAGAGCTTATTCAAGATGAAACGTTTACACTGTTTCCAACGATCTTTCACACAGAACGACCTGATGTTGCAGCAGGTGAAATGCTTGAGGGTCGGATCGCGATTTTTGTTGATGGAAGTCCACATGCGTTAATAGTCCCGGCATTGTTCGTTCAGTTTTTTCATACAGCTGACGACTATTATCAACGGGCAGATATTACGACACTTCTCAGAATTCTGCGTTATATTGGGTTCTTCATCGCACTTTTTGGACCATCATTATACATAGCGATCACAACTTTTCATCAGGAAATGCTGCCAACACCGTTGCTTGTTAACTTGGCGGCTCAGCGCGAAGGGGTTCCTTTTCCGGCTTTTATTGAAGCATTTTTAATGGAAATCACCTTTGAAATTCTTAGAGAAGCTGGTGTTCGCATGCCAAAAACAATCGGACAAGCTGTTTCAATTGTTGGGACACTAGTAATCGGGACCGCGGCGGTTGATGCTGGAATTGTTTCTGCCGCCATGGTCATTGTTGTTGCGGTTACAGCGATATCTAGTTTTATTGTCAGTTCCTTTAATCTGTCAATTTCAGTGAGAATCCTGAGATTCATCTTTATGGGATTGGCCGCTTCTTTTGGTTTGTTTGGAATGATTACCGGTTTAATCGCTCTTGCCATTCATTTATGCAGTTTGCGCTCATTCGGTCTGCCTTATATGGCTCCATTTGCTCCATTTATTCTTGTTGATCAAAAAGATGCGATTTTCCGACTGCCACGCTGGTTCTTATTTTCCCGTCCGCGTCTCATCAGCCAAAAAGATATCAGGCGTGAAGAAACTCCATCACCAAAGCCTGGTTCAGAAAAACAGAAGAAATGAAAGACAGAAAGGAGAAACGAGTTGAAAAAAACCAGCATATTAGTGTTGTCTCTTTTGCTTTCTGTTCAGCTTTTAACAGGATGCTGGAATAGATTAGAATTAAATGAGTTGGGAATTGTCGGTGGGATGTCGATCGATAAAAAAAACGGAAAGCAAGTTGTTACAACGCAGGTCATTAATCCTGGACAGGTTGCGGCTAAACAGGGTAAAGGACAGGAAGCACCGGTGATTACTTATCGGGAAAAAGGAGACACCATTTTTGAAGCGATCAGAAGAATGGCAAAATCGGCGGCTAGACGATTATATTTTTCCCATTTACGGATTCTCGTTATTGGCGAGGACTTGGCGAAAGATGGAATTGGAAATATCCTTGATTTTGTATCGAGGAACCATGAATTTAGACCTGACTTCTTCATTGTCATCGCCAAAAAAACAAAGGCAGAGGACGCATTAAGAGTTTTGACAGCATTAGAAGAAATACCAGCAAATAAACTGTTTTCAGCCCTTGAAACATCTGAAAAGGTCTGGGCGCCTTCCATCACATTAAAACTGGATAAACTCATCTCAGATACTGTAAATGAGGGAATTAATCCTCATGTTACTGGATTGCGCGTGATCGGGAGCACTAAACAAGGACAAAGAACAGAAAACATACAACAAAGTGACCCAGAAGTCAAACTGAAATATGATGGTATGGCCATTTTTAAAGATAATAAACTGATCGGTTGGATGAATGAAAAAGACAGTAAAGCAGCTAACTATGTATTAGGTGATGTCAAAAGTACAATTCAAGAAGTATTTTGTTCAGGGGGGAGGGGGAAAGCAGCAATTGAAGTGATTCATACGAAAGCTGATGTATCGACGAAACTTAAAAATGGCTCATTAAAAGGAAACGTTCAAATCAATGTGGAAGCCAATGTTGGCGAAGTTCAGTGTAACCTTGATTTAACAAATTCAAAAACGCTCGATTATTTAGAAAAGAGGGCAAACAAGCGGCTGAAACAGCAGATTGCCAAGGTCATCAAAAAAACTCAGAAGGAATTTAAATCCGATATTTACGGATTTGGTGAAGCTTTACATCGTTCACATCCAAATTATTGGAAAAAAGTCAAAGGGAACTGGAATGAGAAATTTACGACTATGCCCATCAAAGTTCAAACAAACATAAAAATTCACCGAGTCGGTATGATTGGCAAACCACATGATAAGTCTAATTGACAAAGACTTCCTCTATTCGTATACTGTTGTATAACTACATTGAAAGGAAAAGGTATAGGGGACATGGACCATTCATCTTATTTTCCAGCGTTTTAATTTTAAAAAACGGAAACTTGGAAAATAGGATGAATCTGCCCTTTTATGCCTTTTTGGCGTCTGCCTTTACGTAAGGTTATTCATTCTGTCACCATGCATAAAATTGGCATATTTTTCTCTTCCAAGTTTTTCGTGAAGAGGTTTTTTGTTTTGCCATTAACATGTAAGAGGTGAGATGATGACAGTTTTAATGAAAGTAAGCGGTTTACAAAAAAGTTTTGGAGATCAACACGTTCTAAAAAACATACAGTTCCAAATCAAACAGGGCGAACGAATTGGTTTAGTCGGATTAAACGGAACAGGGAAAACAACCATCGCAAATATATTATCAGGTCATGTAGGAGCTGATGACGGATCTATTCAAACAGAAAGCAGCCTTAAAATTGGTTATTTGGAGCAATCAATAGACTATTCCATCAATGATTTCTATCACATTTTGACTGAAGATGGCAATGGAGATTTATTTCAGATGACAAGTCAGCTGGGACTAGAAATTCAGAACTGGCAAAACGAGAAGATTCATCATTTGAGCGGTGGAGAGAAATTAAAGTTAGCTCTCGCTTCTGTTTGGAAAACAGCTCCTGATCTTCTGATCCTTGACGAACCGACAAATCATCTGGATTTAAATGGGATCAATTGGCTAATTGAAGAACTGAAAACATTTACAGGCGCTGTATTGATGATTTCCCATGACCGGTATTTTTTAGATCAATCAGTTTCAACTATTTTCGAACTTGAAAATGGAGAGTTGGATGTTTATCAAGGAAACTACTCTGCATACAACAAAGAGAAAAAACGGCTTTTTGAAGTGTACCTCCATCAATATAAAGTTCAGCAAAAACAAACAGACAAAATCGAATCGCAAATTGCGAAGTTTCAAAATTGGTCTGAAAAGGCCCACCGGGAATCAACTAAAAAGGATGGTTTTAAAGAATATTACCGGGTAAAAGCTAAAAAATTAGACAATCAAGCCAAATCGAAAATAAATCGGTTAAAAAAAGAACTTGAAAAACACAAACTAGAAAAGCCACAAGAAGAAGCAATCAATTTTCAGTTTGTTTCAAGTGAAAAAAGAGGTAAACGGATATATACGGCTAAAAATGTTACAAAAGCATTTAATGGACGAATGTTGTTTACAAACAGCAACTTTTATATTCAGCATGGTGAGAGGATTGGATTAATTGGGCATAATGGTTGTGGAAAAACGACTTTGATTCGGATGATGTTAGGAATGGAACAAGCTACAGATGGAACACTGTGGAAAAGCCCATCTGTAAAAGTTGCGTATTTAAGTCAAGATGTCTCTGATCTAAAGGAAGAGCAATCGGTGAGAGAAATACTACAATTATCTGATGAGCAAGAAATAAAAAAAGCGCGAACCATTTTGGCTAACATGGGGATTAAAAAAGAACGATTTCATCGAAAAATCGAAACGTTTAGCTTGGGCGAACGGACAAAAATCAAACTGGCATCCTTGATGTTAAAGGACTATCATGTTCTGATTTTAGATGAACCAACTAACCATTTAGATTTACCGAGCAGAGAGCAGCTTGAAGAGACATTATTAAAATTCGCTGGGTCGATCATCATTGTTTCACATGATGTCTACTTTATAGAAAAATTGTGTGACAAGTTTCTTATATTTGAAGAGGGGTGTATTAAACGGGTTGAAACAGGAATGCAAGTAGGTCAACAAAGACAAAAGCAGCCTATAAAAGAGGAACTTCTCAAAATCGAAAATCGTATCGCTGTCATCCTCGCGGAGTTAGCAGACCTTTCTCCTCAAGATCAAAAATATGCTGAACTGGATCAAGAATATTTAATACTGTTAAAGAGAAAACAAACACTTGATAAACAAATATAAGAAATAAAGCCATTTTCGTTTTATACGGAAATGGCTTTTTAAAACTAGTGGATTAAATTACCACATTTATAGAAGTCATCCAAGGTAATAATAGGATAAAGAAAAGAATTGATGAAGGGTGATCAAAATGTGGAAAACAATTTTATCCTATTTTCCAGACTGGGTGATTATCATGCAGGCTTTTTTGACTTTTTTGGTTCCGTATGGCATCTCAAAAGTATTTCATTGGTTGCGTGCGCCAGAGGGTGAGTGAATAAATGAGATGGTGGAAGTCGAAGACAAGACGAATCAAGCGGCAGTCTGCTGAACAAAATCACCTTAAAAATCCGGTACCATCACTTGACACGACTGGTTTTATGAGTGGAGATTATCAACATGATCTGGACATGATCAAGGCCGAAATAGGAGACCAAGCAGATGTCAATTTCCGTGAATTTGAGATCGGACGTACAGGTCTCCGGGCGGCAATTGTTTTTATTAATGGTCTCTCAGATAAAGAACTAATTGATCAACATATTATGAAAATGTTAATGGCTGATTTCTCTAAAGAATATAAAATAGAGATTTCGAAGATAGAAAATCATCTGTCTGATCTGATCAAAAAACAAATCTTATCGATCAGTACGGTCACAGAGGTCAATCATATCAACTCGTTAGTACAAGAAGTGCTGATGGGTGCGACAGCGTTGTTAATTGAGAGTTCACAAGAAGTATTTATGTTAGGAACAGCAAAGGGAAATAGGAGAAATATTGAAGAGCCTGCATCAGAAGCTTTAGTTAGAGGGCCACGTGTAGGTTTCACAGAATCGCTTAGTACAAACACATCATTATTAAGACAACAAGGTAGAAATCAAAATCTGTCGCTCATTCATTCTCAAGTCGGAAAAAGGTCTAAAAAAAGTCTTGTTATCGCTTACGTTAAAGAAATTGCAGACCCGGAGATTATAAAAGAAGTACAAAAAAGAATTCAAAAGATTGACATGGATGCTGTTCCTGAATCTGGATATGTTGAGCAGATGATTGAAGATAACTATCTCAGCCCATTTCCACAAGTGCAAAGTACGGAACGTCCTGATCGGGTGATGGCAGCTCTAATGGAAGGTAGAGTTGCGATTCTCTTGGATGGGACACCTTTTGTATTAATTGTCCCTGTTACTTTCAGTATGATGTTGCAATCGCCTGAAGATTATTATGAGCGTTGGATCGCTGGGTCACTTGTCCGTATGTTAAGATTTGGTGCGGCAATGGCTTCACTGCTAGGTCCTGCACTATATATTTCGTTTATTTCTTTTCACCCAGGTTTGATTCCCAGTGAACTGGTCGTTTCCATTACCGGATCAAGAGTAGGAGTACCGTTTCCTTCTCTGATTGAAGCACTGATTATGGAGATAGCCATTGAAATTATGCGTGAAGCAGGTTTGCGGTTACCTAAGCCAGTAGGTCAAACGATCGGAATTGTCGGTGGTCTCATTATTGGAGAAGCTGCCGTACAAGCGGGTATCGTCAGTCCGATTATGGTCATTGTCGTTGCGGTCACAGCGATTTCTTCATTTGCCATTCCACAATATAGCGCGGGAATTTCTTTGCGAATGCTAAGATTTGTGGCCATGATCTGTGCCGCTATTTTTGGATTGTACGGTGTGATCATGTTTTTCCTCATGCTTGCCAGTCATGCAGTGAAGCTAAAAAGTTTCGGTGTTCCATATGCAGCACCTGCTGTTCCATATCGCTTTAATGATTGGAAAGATTTTGTTATTCGAATGCCACTTTTAATGATGAAACGCAGGCCGAAAATGTTGAGACCGCAAGACACGAAAAGAAAAGAATAAGACAGGGAAAGGAGTGAGCCATTCATCATGAACAAGTCGGACGAACGTCTTTCCACTACACAAACAACTGGTCTCATTTTTAATTTCGTGCTAGGGACAGGAATTTTAACACTTCCGCGAACATCGGTAACAGAGGTAGGGACACCTGATGTTTGGCTGACTCTTGTTTTTGGGGGAATCATTGCACTAACGGCCGGATTCTTCATGATCAAACTGAACAAACAATATCCTGAAAAAACCTTTTACGAATATACTCAGGATATTACCGGCAAATGGATCGGATATTTGATCGGTTTCTTATTTGCCAGTTATTTATTAGCCCATGCCGGTTTTCAAATTCGTTCGATGTTGGAAATTACACTTTTCTTTTTATTAGAAGGGACACCTCGTTGGGCACCAGCGATGATTTTTATTTGGGTGGGTCTGTATTTGGCGATCGGCGGCATAAACCCGATTGCTCGCCTGGTTCAAATTGTTTTTCCGATCACAGTGATCTTGTTTTTGTTGGTAATTTTGATGAGCTTCGGCATTTTTGAATTGGACAATTTACGCCCTGTATTAGGTCAAGGCATTTTACCAGTGCTAAAAGGAGTGAAAGTGACCGCCCTTTCCTTCTCAGGACTGGAAATCGTGCTCGTTTTGATGCCGTTTATGGCACAACGGGACAAATCGATGCAGATCGTTTTAGTAGGTACAGTTGTTCCGCTGCTTTTTTATATGATAACCGTTGTGATGGTCATTGGTGCTTTATCAATTGATGGAGTTGTTGCCCGGACATGGCCGACAATCGATTTGATGCGAAGCTTTGAAGTGGAAGGGTTAATCTTTGAACGTTTCGAGTCTATGTTGCTCGTCATTTGGATTATGCAGCTGTTTAATACATTTGTTATTTCCTTTTACGGTGCTGCACTAGGCCTCTCTCAACTTTTCAAAAAAAATCTTGGACAGGTGTTGTTTGGTTTACTTCCTGTTATTTACTTGATTGCCATGATGCCAAAAAATATTAATAACATGTTTGCATTTGGAGACTTGATTGGAAATAGCGGGGTCTGGATCGGCGGAGTATTACCTCTAATCTTGCTATTGATCTCAAAGATGAGGAGGAGAAAGCATGAAAACAATCACTAAAATACTTCTTTTTTTTTCTATTGGTTTGCTCTTTTTTTTAAGCGGATGCTGGAGCAGCCGTGAAATTGAAGAACTGGGCTTAACATTTGCGATTGGGATGGATAAGGGGGAGGAAACCTCCATTGAAAAAAAATTTAATAATGTTGGCGGTAACTATCCGAAACATGACGAGATTACATTAACATATCAATATGTCAACCAACAGACAGCAGGTTCAAAGGCTGCTGGTGGAGTCGGCGGCGGAGACCAAAAATCGTATATTAACGTTTATCAAACAGGTGATGCCACTCAACAAAATGTAAGAGAAATAGCGTTGCGGAAAGACAGACCTGTATTTGGACCCCATTTAAAGGTGATTGTCGTGGCCGCTGAGCTGCTTCGTACATATTCATTAGAAGAATTACTTGATCAATATCTTCGCGATGATGAAATAAGACCAAGCAGTCTTGTCCTTGCGACAAGAGGGAAAGCAAGAGATACATTAGAGTTAAAGGACGTAGGTGAAATGCCAGCATTTCGCTTACGGGAAATTATTAATAATCGATATCGAGCAAAAAAGATTTTGCCTCCAATCACACTTGCCAAATTAACAGGTACGCTTAGGAATGGATCAAGCTATTTGCTGCAAAATGTTGCTGCGGCTGATGGTGAAATTAAATATGCTGGAGCAATAGCAGTCAACGGAAAAACAAATAAACTGATCGGTTATTTAGACGAGCATGATTTAGATGGTGTGATGTGGATTAAAGGCAAGGGGACCGGCGGTACTGTAACAAGTTATGAGGACAAAACAAAAAAACTCACCGTCTATACAATCGAATCTTTAGAAAGTGAAATCAAGCCGATTGTCAAGGGAAACCGGCTTTTAGCATTTGATGTAAACATTACATCAGATGGTCATCTTGCAGAAAATAGGATCTTGGCAGAAAAAGCTTTTGATAATAAGTTTTTAGAAAGAGTCGAAAAAAATTCTGAACGAACAGCTCGTCAATCAATCAAACACTCGATTGACAAAATGCAAAAAGAGTACAAAGCTGATTTAGCAGGATTTGGAAATAGTGTAAGAATCCATGAGCCAAGACTGTGGGAAAAACTGAAGAAAAATTGGGATGAAATATTTACTGAGATTCCGATCAACTATCATGTAGACTTGACAATTAAAGATTATGGAACAGTAGGTGATCAGTAATAGATTCAATTCAGGAGAGGTGGTGATATTTCGCTATGATTCGTTTTCAAGATAAAATATCAACTTCACAGGCGATCGTTGTCTTTGTCAGTTATACGATGGCAGCAGGGATTCTCAGTTTGCCGCGAACAGGTGCAGAAGCGACTGGGGCACCAGATGTTTGGCTTGCCGTCATTTTTGGTGGTATCATTACTGCCATTAGCGGGATCATTTTAACAAAACTGAGTCAAGAATACCCAGAAAAAACCTTTTTTCAATATGGTGACCATCTTGTTGGGAAATGGCTCAGTATATTAATCAGTCTGTTTTTTATTGAACACTTTGTGACGATTGCAGCGTTTGAAGCGCGAATTATGGCAGAAATGATTGGCTTTTATTTACTCCGTAAAACGCCTCACTGGGCGATCATCATGGTGATGATGTGGGTTGGATTTTATTCCATTAAAGATGGAATGGGATCTATTGCTCGTCTATTTGAAATCATTTTTCCGATTACAGTCATTATTTTTATCACGGCTATTTTCATGAGTGTTGGTATATTTGAACTTGACAATTTACGTCCCGTTTTGGGAAAAGGTATCATACCTGTGCTAAAAGGAACTAAGTCAACAACACTTTCCTTTATCAGCGCAGAAGTCATGGTTTTTTTGATTGCCTTTATGAAAAAACCGGAAAAAGGTGTTAATGTTGTTCTGATTGGGATAACGATTACAATGTTCATTTATCTCGCCACCGTTGTTTTTGTTATCGGTGCATTATCTATTGACGGAGTAATGGGGAGAACATGGCCGACAATTGATCTGATGAGAAGTTTTGAAATTTCCGGATTAGCGTTTGAACGGTTTGAATCATTGTTTCTAGTCATCTGGATTATGCAGTTATTTTCGACATTTGCCATATCTTATTACACCGCATCACTTGGTTTAAGTCAGCTGTTTAGCAAAAAAATAAGATCGATCATGTATGGTGTATTGCCGGTTATGTATTTGATTTCATTATATCCTAAAAATGTAAATGGTGTTTTTTTATTAGGTGATTATGTTGGTTATGTAGCAGCTGTTTTATTCGGGGTCATACCGATCCCGCTATTCATCATCGCCAAAATAAGCAAGAAAAAAGAGCAAACATCCGAAAAACACTCATAACAAAAGCTGGAGAATCCTCCAGCTTTCAGTCATTATTTTTTCGCCCTTAATTGGACGCGATCTTTCGGCATCAACAGAACGAATAAAAAGGCTGCTGACGCGGGTACAATGACCCATGTAAAGGTATGTACAATCGAGCTTGATAAGGCTTCCGTAATCCGATTTAAAATTTCAGGTGGAATGGATGATCTTGCACTTGATAAAATCTGACCAGCATCATTTGGAGAAGAAAAACCCGTCATTTCAGATTGATTAAAAAAAGTTGATAATTGATCTGAAAAACTGTTTTTCTGGATGATACCAAATACACTGGCCCCGATTGTCATACCAAGTGAGCGGACAAAGTTACTCGTTGAAGTTGCTGAGCCACGCTGGCTTTGATCAAAATGATGAATAGCGGCCATACTCAAGACAGAGAAAGAAAACCCGACACCTAAGCCAACAACAATCATATAAAGTGTTAATAACAAACGGGGAGTTTCCATATCTAATGTACTTAATAATGAAAAACCGCTGATCAGGATAAGCCCAGAGATCATCATAATGTTTCGATAACTCATTTTTGTTGTTAAGAAACCACCAAGTTGGGCTGACACAACAGAACTGAGCATCATTGGCAAAAGAACAAGCCCTGAGTTCGTCGCAGATTCGCCATAAACGCCTTGGACAAAAATGGGGATCTGCATCGTTGCCGAAATAAATGTTCCTCCATAGAAAAAGCCGACAAGTGTACTTCCAGCAAACAGCCGGTTTTTAAACATTTGCAAAGAAACAATCGGTTCACTCACTTTTCGTTCAATCATAAAGAAACAAGTAAATAATAGAGCAGATCCTCCAAAGAGCGTGAGAATGACACTTGAATCCCAAGCATATTGTTGACCGCCAAGTTCAAGTGCGAACATGAGACATACAACTGCTCCCACAAGTGTGACGATACCAAACCAGTCAATTTTATGTTTTTCGTGCTGTTTTGCTTCTTTGTAAAATAAGAGAATCAAAATAAAAGAAATAAGACCAAGTGGTAGATTAATGTAAAAAATCCAATGCCAACTGATGTGATCTGTAATATAGGCACCGATGAGAGGGCCGAAAATACTGGATAGCCCAAAAACAGCTCCGAACAGTCCTGATACTTTGCCTCGTTTTTCAAGGGGAAAAATATCAAAGATAATTGTAAAGGCAATCGGAATGAGTGCACCACCGCCAATGCCCTGTATCGTTCTGTAGATGATCAGTTGTTCAATATTTGTTGCTGTTCCACATAAAGCAGATCCGGCCATAAACATGAGACTACCAAAAAGAAAAAAACGTTTGCGGCCATACATATCAGATAACTTCCCAAAAATCGGCATGCCAGCCATTTCGGCGACCATAAAAGCGGATACGACCCAGACAAAACTGTCAAGTCCACCAAGATCGCCAACGATTGTGCCCATGGCAGTCACAACAATGGTGTTGTCCATTGAAGCCATAAAAATCGCCAGCAATAAACCCGCTACAATCAATCCTAACCTTTGATGTTTAGTATGTGACAAAGTAACTGCGCTCCTTTAAACAAATTCGACCTTAACATTCACGCTAAGATATTATGATTTTAAAGAAGAGCCTTCCATAAGTCAAGAAAAAATAAAACAAATGTTCGATTGTTTTATTAAAAGAAGCAGGGGAGAGACATTGAATGTTTCTACTAGACCTAAGAGGACAAGTGGGTAAACAAAACAGTAAAGGGGAAAGAATGAAATTTATTCAAGACAGTAAGTTTTATGCGGTGATACTATTTCTACTAATATTAATGAAATTTCAATTCTTTTGCTGGTGATTCTGCCTTGAAGCTTTTAACAGATATCTCAAGACCTTTAATCTGTCCTCTCAATTTTTTTGAGATCGCAAGTCCAACTTCATCATCCCCAACATGGTTGATCTGTGGACCGGAAGATATTTCTTCTGTGTGTTCCACTACAATATCTCGATGAGTGTTGTTCATGACAATGTTATGATTGATTCGCATGTTTTTTGCCTCCACATATTTTGAGAGATTTGTTAAAGACCCCTGACATTTATTGTATCGACATCTTTTAAATATTTTTAAAAAGGGATAATCAGGAAAATAAGGATAATCCCCCGATAACAGTCGGAGGATTTGTAAAAGTTAATGTAAGCATAAAAGCACTACGTATTTAGGCAAACCAATAGCATGAATATGACATGGGTCATGGCTTCATTTATGATTTGTTTGCTTAACGGAGTCGGCAAGAAATTTCATGATCCTGACTGACAGCTACAGGCTTGAATGTAGTCGTTCATTTTGCACAAATTTAATCTTTGAGTGGATGGTCTAAAAATAGACAACATTTCCATTTATATCAATCATTTTCCCGAATAATTGACAACTATAAAAGTATACTTGTTCTTGCTCATATTTACAATAAGACTTTAAAACCAATACAAAAGTCCTGCTTGATGGGAAAATTGTTTAAACTTGGTGAAAAGGGGGATCTTCATTGGTTTATCTATCCGTTAATTCACCAGTTCGATCAGTAATGATTTTTAATCCTTTTTGTGGTACGGAAATGAGAATTTCTTTCCCAGAAACACCATCGATGTTTTGAATGTCGGCAATCTTCCAAGCTCCACTTCCAATCTGATAGTTTTTAGTCGTTTTGTTATAATCCCGGATTAAAAAAACAGATTGATATGTTTTTAGAATGATTTCCCCGCCATGCTTCCCATCGGTGTCTTGAACATCGTGAAAAGTCCATGAAAAATACGGAATTTCATAGTTTTTAAATGTATTCGATCTGTCATTGAGAATATAAAGCTTTTGACCAACTGTAACGATTAATTCAGCTCCGGCTTTACCATCTGTGTCTGCTGCTTTGACAAGATTCCAAAATCCACCGTTTCCGGGTGGAACGACATGTTCTTTAAAAGATGCAGTGCGGTCATTAATAATCATGATTTTATTACTGGCGATTACAATCACTTCTCCACCAGGCTGCCCGTCTGTATCAGCTACATGGGTAATCGCCCAATTGCCGTATGAAACAGAATATTGCTTTGTTTTTTTCGTTTTATGGTGAATGATAGTTGTTGTTTTGCCGCTTGCAACAACCAATTCATCACCACTCATCCCGTCTGTGTCTGCAACTTTAGCAAGCGCCCAGCTGGCACTGGAAATCGGATATGTTGTTTTTTTCCCATTTGCTTCATCTACTTCAATTGAACTGACGACATTATAAACCGCTTCTTTCATACCATCACCGTTTAAATCCCAAGAACCAAGATATACTTTATCTAAAGCAGCAGACGGTGTTTGAAAAATAAACAATGAGCTGATGAATAGGCTTAATAATAAACAAATCTGCTTTTTCATAAGACGTCCTCCTTAAGTTATTTTTTAAGATTCTTTATTGTTTCTGTTCGGTCGATTACCATTTTTCGGTTTGAATTCGGAATATCGATCAGGACTTCCGCTCCAGCGATACCGTCAACATCTGTAATCTCACGAACTGACCAAACCCCGTTTTTGGTGATTTGATATGTTTTTTTCACACCGCTTCTATCTCTAACAATCATAAGATGATCACCGACAGACATGATCACTTCTGCTCCTGATTTGCCATCAGTGTCTATCACACCTTCAATTTTCCAGTACTGTGCGGACGTTGAGATTGGATATGTTTTTATCCTCTTCATTCCGTCATAGATGATTTTAAGATCATTTCCTGCTTTAACAACAATTTCACTGCCTGGTTGCTGATTTGTATCGTCAATGCCCCCGACATACCAGACACCATTTGTTATATAATATTCGTGCGTATTTCTTAAACTGTCGCTGATGACTTTTAAATTGGCACCAGCAGTCACAATGACTTCATCACCACCGCGATGATCCGTGTTTGAAGTACTAACGACTTCCCACATTCCATTAAAAACTGGATATTCAGTCGAGTACTTCCCTTTATAATGAATGATTTGAAGATGATCTCCCGCTTTCACTATCAGTTCATCACCTTGGGTACCGTTCGTATTTGCAACCGTTGCCAGGTGCCAAACTGGATTGGAAATAGGGAACTTTGTTGATTGTCCTTGGCTGACAACTTCAATCGCTGTACCGTTGTAATTAAACACTTGTTCAAGTTTTCCATTCCCATTTAAATCCCAAGAACCAAGATAATTTCGTACCGCCGCATATCCGCTAGAAGGAAAAAGGTTAAAGAATAAGAACGTACAAGCAAGCATACTAGAAAAAAAAACGGTTTTTTTCATAGCACTAACTCCTTTTTTGTCATTTATAAACAAAAACTAATTTCTATATCATCATTTGTTTATCCTTCTAAATATTTCAATACGGTAGTTTAGATGGGGAAGATAACCTTAGAAAATATAATGGAGGCAGTTAAACAGTCGCTAAAAATCCACAAGACAGATTTGTTCTGAATCGAGACCCAGAAAGTAAGAAACCGTCCAACATTGAAGAGGGGGGACTTGACCGATTTGTAGTAAAAAGATATTGATACGAATACATACTTTAAGCCTAGAAAAATCGTAAGTACATAAGAGAGGCTACTGTTCATTACTGTCAAGTTTACTCTGTTCCCAAGAAGCTCCGACTGCACACGAGGATCAGAAAATAACAAAACCCCCGACAACAGTCGGAGGATTTGTTTAAAGTTAAGGTTGGTTACTATCAGGTGAAACTGCTTTTCTAATAAATAATGTAATCACAAAAGCAATACCGCATAAAGCCAAGGCAAACCAATAGGCATGGTGCAGACCGTGGGTCATCGCTTCATTGATGATTTGTTTACTTAATGGCGCTTGCTGTTCGGCAAGAAAACTTTGTTTCCCTTGACTCATGATACTGACAAAAACGGAAACCCCTAGTGCACCAGCGACAGGCTGTAATGTGTTGGCGATTGCCGTTCCATGTGGATATAAATGTTTTGGCAGTTCATTTAAAGCATTGGTTTGTGCAGGCATCATGATCGCAGAAATGGACAGCATTAAGACGATATATATGATCATGAAAGACCAAATTGGGACAGCTGGGCTTATTTTACTAAAGAAGAACATAACACCGGTTAAAACAATCGCACCAGGTATGATCAGTTTTCGTGGTCCAAATCTATCAAATAAAGTACCCATGACCGGTGACATTAATCCATTTAATAATGCACCTGGCAAGAGTAATAACCCTGCAGTTTTTGCAGAAACACCCATAGGTCCCTGTAAATACATTGGCATTACAATTTCAGAAGCAAACATCGCCATAATGACAATCACAAATAAACAGATACCGCGTGCATAATTTTTATAAGCAAATACGCGTACATCCAATAATGGTTCATCTAATTTCAATTGCCGGAGCACAAAGATGAATAAGCTAATCAGACTTATGATCATAAGTGAAATAACAGTAACAGAACGAAAACCTTCCGAAGTTTCTCCAGCACTACTAAAGCTATAGACAATTCCTCCAATCCCAATTGTTGAAAGAATAATCGATAAAATATCAGCTTTGGGACGTGTAACCTCTCCGACATTTTGCAAATATTTAAACGCAAACAGAATAGAAAAGACCACGAAAGGAATCACGCTAATAAACAGCCAGCGCCAACCTAAAATGTCAACAATGACTCCTGATAAAGTGGGTCCGATTGCCGGAGCAAACATTATCACTAATCCGAAAGTCCCCATTATTTTCCCGCGAACTTCAGGGGGATAAATTAACAATAACGCATTCATCACGATAGGAATCAACAACCCAGTGCCCACAGCCTGTATCATCCGTCCAGCTAACAGCATTGGAAAATTAATCGCACAAGCAGCAGTGATCGTTCCTAACAAAAAAACAGTCATGACCCCGATAAACATTTGTCTTGTCGTAAATGATTGGATAAGTAATGCAGATATTGGCATTAAAATACCCATGACCAGCATAAAACCTGTTGCCAACCATTGAACAGTTGAAGCATTAACACTAAACACCGCCATAATCTCTGTTAAAGCAATGTTAAGTAAAGTTTCATTTAATATTGAAAAAAATGCACCGATCATAAAGGTGATCAGTATCGCTTTTGAATTAATCTTCTGATCCATACCATTCCTCCTCTAATTATGATTTTACCGATATGTTTAGTATGTTTATTTCTTATATGAGGATGGGCTAAAATAAACGACTTTCTCCACCTCCATTTACCATTTTCCCCGCACGATGGGACAACTATAAAAGTATACTAGTTCTTTTTTATATTTACAACAAATGTTCTGCCAATCTTAAAGCTTGATATTTTATCTAATCATGTGAAATTTTCAACCAAGGGAGGATTGCCATGCAGAAACTGGTGGACATACGATGGAGATTATCTATAATTTTGCTATCGATACGTTTAATCAATAATTCCTGAAATTGAAATGAACCAGATGATGACGAGAATGCAAGTGGAAAAACCACTTCAGTTGATCGTTGATCAAAGCTCAGAAGGTTATATTCAGAAAAACTGCTCTGTATATTTTAACGGGAACACATGTTAAAAGTCATTCACATTTTAAAAAGTGAATGCAATCATAAGTAGAACAAATTCGACATTAAAAAGCTCAAAAGCGGCGTCACTACATAACGAGTGAACGCCACTTCTTGTCTAGCTGACAGCTTCATCCTTAGAAAATTGACTAAAATATAAATCAGCGTAAAAGCCATTTTGCCGGAGAAGTTCTTCATGGTCTCCTTTTTCAATGATGCTTCCGTTGTTCATCACCAAAATTAAATCTGCATCTTTAATGGTAGAGAGACGGTGAGCGATCACAAAACTAGTTCGGTTTTTCATTAGTTCGTTCATGGCTTGTTGAATATTCATTTCTGTTCGGGTATCAACACTGCTTGTTGCTTCATCAAGAATTAAAATTTTCGGGTTTGCTAAAATCGCGCGGGCGATCGTTAATAATTGTCTTTGCCCTTGTGAAATATTTTGCGCATCCTCACTTAATATGGTGTCATAACCATCAGGAAAAGTACGGATAAAGTCATCTGCATAAGCGTTTTTTGCCGCTTGAATGATTTCCTCGTTTGTTGCATCTTCACGCCCATAAGCAATATTGTCGCGGATTGTTCCATTAAAAAGCCAAGTATCTTGAAGGACCATTGCAAACATACTTCTCACTTGTTCCCGTGACAGCTCGCTCAGATTTATCCCACCGATTTTGATTGTCCCACTGCTTACTTCATAAAACCGCATCAGTAAATTAATAATTGTCGTTTTCCCAGCCCCAGTCGGCCCAACAATCGCAATCGTTTGGCCTTCTTTGACAGCAAGATTTAAATCATGAATAACAGGAGTGGCGACATCATATCCGAATGTAACATGTTCAAATAAAACATCACCTGTTAATTTCTCAGTGTCGACAGCCGCAGGGCTTTCTCGTTTTTCTTCTTCTTCATCTAAAAGGTTAAAGACCCGTTCTGCTGAAGCAATAGCTGATTGAATGGTATTGGCAATTCCTGCAACTTGAATGAGAGGCTGTGAAAACTGTTGTGTGTATTGAATAAAAGCTTGAACACCACCGATTAACAAACTTCCATTTAAAACAAAAATCCCCCCCATAATGCTAACAAAAACATAACCGAGGTTTCCGATAAATGTCATCATCGGCATCATTAATCCAGAAGTAAATTGTGCCTTCCAACCGGAAGCGTATAAACGTTCATTCATTTGATCAAATTGCTGAATTGCTTTATCCTCATGACCAAATGCTTTGACTTCTTGATGGCCGGTAAACATTTCTTCAACATGGCCATTCATTGCACCAAGTTGTTTTTGCTGGTCAGCAAAGTGTTTTTGTGAGAATGATGCGATCAGTCTGACTGCAAGCATACTTAGTGGAATTGTGATACATACAACCAGCGTCAAGACTGGGCTGATCAACAGCATCATGATGATGATCCCAACAATAGTGATCACCGATGTGATCATTTGTGTCAGTGCCTGCTGAAGTGAAGTATTAATAGTATCAATATCATTCACCGCCCGGCTAAGTGTATCTCCATGTGAATGTTGATCAAAATATTTCAAAGGAAGGCGCGTCAGTTTTTCGTTGACTTCTTGACGCAATTCAAAAATTGTTTTTTGAGCAACTCCGGCCATGAGATACTGTTGTAAGAAAGTAAAGAAGGCAGAAAGTAAATAAAGTCCCGCTAAGATCAGCATAAGCCGGCCGAGAAAATGAAACTGAACAGCTGTTCCTTTGCTAAAACTTGCAAAGAGAGAGGAGGTTGCATCCCCAAGTAGCTTGGGACTGATCACATTAAATAAAGTTGATAAAATCGCAGCAAGAGCGACAAATACGAGTTGAAATGTCCGCGGCTTTAAATAACCGGCAAGTCTTAGCAGTGTTTTCTTAAATTCTTTTGGTTTCCGTGAGAAGGAGACTTGATGCTCTTGTTTTTGCTTCATGCGCTTTCCTCCTCAGTTTGTTGTGATGCTACAATTTCTTGATAAACATTGTTTTCAGCCAGCAATTGTTGATGTGTGCCAATTCCGACAATTTTTCCTTCATTTAAAACGATGATTTGATCTGCTTCCGTAATAGAGCTGACCCTTTGAGCGACAAGGATCACGGCGGCATGTGCAGTTGTTTCTTTTAATGCTTGTCGAAGTTTTTGATCTGTTTTATAATCAAGCGCCGAAAAACTATCATCAAACAAATAAATATCCGGTTTTCTGACTAATGCTCTTGCAATAGAAAGCCGCTGTTTTTGCCCACCTGATAGATTGGCTCCTGCTTGCTCAATGTAAGAATCAATCCCATTTTCTTTGCTTTCAACAAACTCCGCGGCTTGGGCTATTTTAAGCGCTGTTAATATTTCTGCTTCTGTAGCATCTTCTTTACCAAAACAGATATTTTCTCGAATTGTTCCACTGAATAAAGAAGCTTTCTGTGGGACATAGCCGATTTTTGCACGCAACTTTTGTTGGGGAATCTGTCTAACATCAGTGCCATTCACAAGCACTGCCCCTTTTTCTATATCGAAAAACCTTGGAATCAATTGGAGAATTGTTGTTTTTCCAGCACCTGTGCTCCCAATAATAGCCGTTGTTTCACCAGGTTTTGCCTGAAACGATATATCTTCGAGAACTGGTTTTTCTGCTCCTCTATATCGAAATGTCACATTTTGAAATTCAACAAAGCCGCACAAACCGTCATTTCTTAATGGCTCTTCTGGATCTGTGATCTGTGGCTCAACGGTCAGCACTTCATTGATCCGGTTAGCGGAAGCTTGTGCGCGTGGAATCATCACAAATGTCACAGCGAGCATAATTAAAGCCATTAAAATCATTGCAGCATATTGGAGAAACGCCATTAAGTTTCCTACTTGCATGTTACCTTGATCAATCCGAATTCCACCAAACCAAACAATTGCAATGTTTGTAAAATTCATCATAATCATCATCACAGGGAATAAGAAAGCCATGATTCGGTTTACAGCGATTCCTGTATCGCGAAATTCTTTGTTTGCATTTTTAAACCGGTCTTTTTCTACATCTACACGATTAAAGGCACGAATCACCCGGATTCCTGTCAGTCCTTCACGAAGGACGAGATTCAGCCGGTCTGTCTTTTTTTGTAACATTCCGAACAAGGGAACAGCTTTTCTACTGATTAAAAAAATCAATCCTGCCAGTATTGGAAGGGCTGCCAAAAATACGATAGATAGCTGTGCATCTCTAGATACTGCTAATACAATCCCACCGATCAGCATTAAGGGGGCTCTTGTCATCATTGAAAGCATCATATTTAGAACATCCTGTACTTGTTTGACGTCGTTTGTCGTCCGCGTCATAAGTGAACTAGACCCGAACTTACCAAATTCGTCTATTGAAAAATGTTCGGTCTTAACAAACAGCTTTCGTCTGATGTCCCGCCCGAAAGCGAGTGATGCCCTTGAAGCAAAAAAAGCCTTGCCTACAGTCATGAATATCGCCAAAACGGAACAAAGCACCATCCATACACCCGTTTTCAAGATGTAGGGAATATCACCATTGACAATGCCAACATCAACGACGTCTGCCATTAATGTCGGCAGATACAGTTCAAGCAAAATCGACAGTAGTGTGAAAAGTGTGACAAGAAAAATCTGAAGCTTGTAAGGTTTTAAATATTTTAAAAGAGAAATCATTTTACAACCTTCTTTTCATCTGTTTTTTTCTCGAATTCAATAAAATCAGCTACTTTATGAATCAAATCGGCGAACTGTTTGCTGTCTTTCTCGCCGAGATAAGTCACCAGTTGAATAAACGATTGATTTAGTTTGTTTTGCACTTGAAGTGCTAATTTTTTGCCTGCGTCAGTTAAGAAAATGCGGACAATCCGGCGATCTTTTGGATCGATTCGGCGATAAATAAGTTCTTTTTTTTCAAGCTTGTTTAATAATTGGGTCACAAATGGAGAAGAGACATTTAACACTTGATGAATATCCGAGACCATTTTTCCTTCACTCTCAGCATTTTCAGTTAAGAACATTAACACTCTTGACTCATTCGATGGGAGCGATTGTTTCATTTCTAAATCACGCAGTCGCTGAAGACCTTTCATTAATTCCTGAACTGTATGAAGTTGTTGTTTCATTTATAGCACCTGCTCTAAAAAAGTTAATTAAGTAAATAAACTAAATGGCTATCATCATATTAATGCCATTGCCAAAAAGAAGTCAATGAATAACCTTTGAACAATCAAAATCAACATGCTTTCCTAAAAAAACAAGTGATTTATTTAGTGATTGGGAAAAATAATGAATTAAGAAAGGAGGAGGGCATGATGCGAAAACGTAAATGGCTTTATATCATTGGGGTCATCCCAATCATCGTAGTTATTCTTTTTTTGACAATAAGGCACTTCGAACTCGAATATGCTTATATGCCACCAAAAGAGAAAGTGATTTCAAAAGAAAAACGGTCGACTGGATATGATGTATGGGGAAATTTCATTACCAATGAAAAAGCCAAGCAGATGAACTTATCAAGCGACAAAGGGGCGGTTAAAATCAATGATCAGCTTCTTGATTTGGGTAGGGAAACCTTTTATAAAGAAACATTTGGAAACGAGGTTTTTTTAACAGATATTCTCGGAATTCTCGATGGACCGATAACGTTCACAAATATGGTAAAAGCAATTACAGCGCTAAACGGAAAAGGGACAACCAATTTACAAGTCGAACTAGCAAAAACAGTCAAGGTGGGCAACAGGACCTTTAATAAAGGGGAGAAGATTGATACAGGAATTGATGTAGTAAAAGGTACTTATGCTCCTCTTGGTATGCCAATTACATATTCGGAAGGGAAAGTAAAAGTCGGGATTAGTTGTGCAGCTTGTCATGCTACAACAGATCCAAAGACAATACAGGTGATGGAAGGTGTCACAAATTCTGATTTGAATACAGGGTTGATGTTAGCACTAGCAACAAATTCTGCTGCTTTTTTTACACATGCTGAAGTGAAGAACATTAAACAATTCATGAATTCTCAAAGCCCTGTTATCAGTACAGGAAATGGGAAGACTGAACACTTGCCCAACCCGGAAAAATTAGAAAAAGCAGTTGATCAAGTGTTTCTAAAATGGGCAAAAGGATATTTCGACTCATCAATTGATATGAAAAGTAATCCAACGCAAATTCCTGATTGCTTTACATTAGGAGATCACCCATTTAGTTGGAGCGGGGTTGCGATGGCGGGTCCATTTAAAGGCCTAAGCGTGTTTAGCAATAATGTTCATGCGCAAAACTCAGACAGTCTCTCACAGGCTCCAGCAAGTAAAGCTTTGTTTGGGATGAGCCAGGACGCTTACATTGGAACCATTCTTCAGCATGCTGCTGGTCAAAAATACCGCTACAATCCGAAAAGCGGCAAAACACCATCGGAATTTTTCGCCAAAGCTGATCCTACACCAGATGTTCCCGGTGTCAATCAAATGATCAAACCACCGAGCTTTCCTAAAATTACATTGATGGCACCAGATGGTGTTATTGTCAGTTCAAAAGGCAAGAAAGTAAATGAACAAAATCATGCTGTTTCTGCTTGGCAAAACACTTTAAAGCCACCAACACCACCACAGAAAGCAAGTAGACATACGATGAAACAAGGGAGAAACGTGTTTACAAGAGCAGGTTGTATCACTTGTCATGCTGGAAGTTATTTAACAAATAACCAAGTGATTTCAGCAAGAAAAGTTGGGACTGAACCAACAAGGGCACAAGCTTTTAAAAAAACAGAAAGGATATTTGGTGAAAGTAAAATATATGCACCAAATACAAATGTGCCTATTCCGAAAGATGCTAAGGTTTTAAATGTTCCGACAAACCACCTTAATCAAGAGCAAATCAAACTGGCATGGGCTAAAAACGGCTCACCAGGTGGTTATAAGGTCCCAAGTCTGATTGGACTTTATTGGAGTGCACCATATTTGCATGATGGTGGTGTAGCGGTCGGAAGTTCGTTAAAAGAGATTGGCATTCCAGGAACGCTTAGTAAAGGAAAACTGGCCGATCCTTATCATAGCTTGTTAGCGATGATTGACAGAGACTTAAGACAACAGGTGATCAACAGTAATTCCGCTTCACCGGACTTAAAAACTGTCAGAGTCACGGGCAAAGGACATGAATTTTGGGTAGATGCTAAAAATGGTTTTTCTAAAAAAGAACAACAAGCATTACTTGAATATTTATTGAGTGTTGAGATGCCAAAAAATAAAGCCAGCCCGCAATAAAATGTACCCTTTGTAAAGGTGATTCCTGGATTCTACAGGGGTCATTTTTTTTTAGATCATATAACTTTAGTTCAGCTAGTGTTTCACAGATTTAATTCTTGTGGGGCGTTGTTCCAACAGTTTCCTCTTCTTGACATGGATTGGCTAACCATCCTTTAAAAGAGTGGATTTGTATAGTAGAATCCTTGATTTGAATGGATGAAGGCTCCCTCTGCTAATTTTACTCTTCTATTATTTTCTGTTGGTATCTAAATTGATACGGTCAGAAATGTTGATACTACCGTCAAAAAAATAGACACAGATTTTTCTACTTGTTTCCTTTTTGTTACAAGTTATTTGGATAATATTACCTTACAATTATATCATATTGTCTCGAAAAAACCAGATATTAGTTGAGAGTCTATATCCAATTGTACTAGGGTTAAAATTTATTTAGCGATTCATTGAAAGGCATTTTAGTAAGATCATACACTACATAAGTGAGTTGAAATCGTGTGTAAGTTTTTAGGTCAGCCAAGCTGAACGCTCGGCTGACTGATGTGTTATTGATATCGTTGAAGATGTGAGAAAAACTGTTTGACAAACTGATAAAAATCTTTTGCTGAAGGGGAGAGCTCCCGATTTTTCGGAGTAATAATTCCGACTGTGCGTTTCACTTGAGGGTAGTCAATCGGTATTTTCTTTGTAAAGCGGGGGGGTGTTTCATTAAAAGCACTTTCAGGTAAGAGTGTCACGCCCATATCCGCAGAAACCAAGCCTTTGATCGCATCTAAATCTTCACCCTCTGAAGAAATTTTCGGTGTGTAGCCTGCTTGTTTACAGGCATCAACAGCCATCTTGCGAAGAATGTAACCATCAGGGAAAAGCACATAGTTATCATTCCTGAGATCGCCTAAGTGAAGGCTTTTTTGCTCTGAGAGTGGGTGGTTAACTGGGAGAAGAGCAAAAATGCTTTCCGTGAATAAAATATCTCCTTTAATCTCGGGGTTATTCATTGGAACAGGACCGAGAAACGCCAAATCAATATCCCTATTTTTGACCGCTTCAATTAAAAACTTATATGCCCCTTGTCTTAGGAGGAAAGCAACATTTGGATGCTCATGTTTAAACTCAGAGATGACAGTCGGCAGAAACTGGCTGGCAAGGCTTGTCGGAAAGCCAATTCTTACCGTTCCTCTATTGGGATCTAAATACTCATTAATTTGTTCTTTTGCATAATCAATCGCTTTCATAGCCGCTTTAATATGAATTAAAAATTGCTTTCCGATCGGGGTTAATTTGACATTGCGACCTTCCCGCTCAAATAAAGCCACGCCAAGCTCTTCTTCAAGGTTTGCAATTTGTCTGCTGATGGCTGATTGAGCAACATGAAGGTGCATGGCAGCTTCTGATACGTGTTCTCTTTCAGCTACTTCCATAAAGTAATGTAGTTGGCGTAATTCCATCCCTTTCACCTGCTTATATCAAAATGAGATTAGTTTAATCTAAATTATATATTGTTTGTATGGATTTGAAAACCTACAATGGAGTTAGAGTTTGTAAGATTTTATGACCGGGAAAAACGGTAACCTGAACGGGGGAGAGGAACGATGACGGATCAACAACTACCTAAAGCGCAAGGTCTCTACCGTCCTGAATTTGAACATGACGCATGCGGAATTGGTCTCTACGCTCATATTAAAGGCAAGCCAAATCATGATATTGTCAAAAAAGGATTACAAATGCTCTGTCAATTAGATCACCGGGGCGGGCAGGGCAGTGACCCGTATACTGGAGATGGGGCAGGCATCATGATGCAGATACCTGATGCTTTTTTTAAAAAAGTTTGCTCTGATTTTCAATTGCCTGAAAAAGGGCGCTATGGTGTGGGAATGATCTTTTTTTCAAAGGATGACAGAGAGCGCGGGAAAATCGAAGCTCACATGAATCACTTGATTGAAGAAGAAGGACAGTCTGTACTTGGTTGGAGAACTGTCCCTATAAATGTCGGAAAAATCGGAAAAGTTGCCGCTGAGAGCGCTCCTATTGTTCGTCAAGTGTTTATTGGTGCTAATGAACATATCAATGACCATTTAGCATTTGAGAGAAAATTATATGTGATTCGTAAACAAGCTGAACACTGGGCAAAAGACCATGGGAAATCGTTTTATGTCGCCAGCCTTTCCAGCAAAACGATTGTTTACAAAGGACTACTAACACCTGAACAAGTGGATGCTTTTTATGAAGATTTGCAAGACGAAGATTTTGTCTCAGCTTTTGCACTGGTTCATTCCCGTTTTAGTACAAATACGTTTCCAAGCTGGGAAAGAGCCCACCCGAACCGCTATCTCATTCATAATGGAGAAATCAATACTCTCCGCGGCAATATGAACTGGATGAAAGCGAGAGAACAGCAGTTTGTTTCAGAAGCGTTTGGTGAAGATTTACCGAAAGTTTTACCGATCTTAGATGAAAATGGCAGTGATTCTTCTATTTTAGACAATGCTTTTGAATTCTTTGTATTGGCGGGAAGAAAACCGTCACATACTGCTATGATGTTGATACCAGAACCATGGAACGAAAATCCTTATATGTCAAAGAACAAGAAAGCATTTTACGAATATCACAGCTCTTTAATGGAGCCTTGGGATGGTCCGACAGCGATCTCGTTTACTGATGGCAGACAAATCGGAGCCATTCTTGACCGCAACGGACTCAGACCAGCTCGTTATTATGTTACAAAAGACGATTATCTGATTTTTTCTTCTGAAGTCGGAGTCATTGATGTTGATCAGGAAAATGTTTTATATAAAGACCGGCTCAATCCAGGAAAAATGTTGTTAGTCGATCTTGAAGAAGGACGGATCATTTCTGATGAAGAAGTCAAGTCAGAAATTTCTAACGAGTTTCCTTATCAAGAATGGCTCAGCAAAGAAATTGTTCATGTTGCAAATGATATTCAGGAAAGTGAAGAAAAATCAGTTCCCGACCTTTTCATGCGACAAAAAGCGTTTGGTTACACATATGAGGATATTCAAAAATATTTAATTCCAGTGATTACAGAAGGTAAAGATCCACTCGGATCGATGGGGCACGATGTTCCGCTTGCCGTTTTATCAGATCGCCCGCAATCACTGTTTAATTATTTTAAACAGCTCTTTGCACAGGTTACAAATCCACCGATTGACGCGATTCGCGAGCAGATCGTAACATCAACTTTAACATGGCTCGGAGCAGAAGGAGATGTGCTTCATCCGAATGAAAGTAGTTGCCGTCGGATTAAACTGTATACACCAGTCTTAACAAATGCTCAGTTTAACTCGCTTAGAGGACTTGTCCACCAGCACTTTAAAAACAAAACGATTCATACGCTATTTACAGGTGATTTAAAAAGCGGTCTTGAAGACATGTTTAAAGAAGCGGATAAGGCAATTGCAGAAGGTGTGACACTTCTCATCCTATCAGATCGCAAAATGGATGAACAAAAAACACCGATTCCAGCACTCCTTGCTGTAAGTGCATTGCATCAATATTTAGTTCGAACTGGTAAACGGACGAAAGTGAGTATTATTTCCCAATCAGGTGAAGCTAGGGAAGTCCACCATTTTGCAGCATTGATCGGTTATGGAGCTGATGCGATCCATCCGTATCTCACATATGCGACTTTTAAACATATCATCGAAGAAGACATTCTTCCATTTAGCTATGAAGAAGCTGTCACAAAGTACAGCAAGAGTGTCACTGAAGGTGTCGTCAAGGTGATGTCTAAAATGGGAATATCGACTGTACAGAGTTACCGTGGTGCACAAATTTTTGAAGCGGTTGGCATCAACCAAGATGTGATTGATCAATACTTTACTGGAACGGCATCACAACTTGGTGGTATCGATTTAGACACGATTGCAAAAGAAGCCATTCTTCGCCATCAAAAAGCTTATGCTGACACTTACAGTACAACTCTTGATTCAGGAAGTGATTTCCAATGGAGAAAAGACGGGGAACATCATGCTTTTAACCCAAAAACGATTCACACGTTACAATGGGCTTGTCGAAATGGCGATTATCGTCTATTCAAACAGTATTCACAAGCGGCAGATGAAGAAAGAATCGGTTTTTTACGCAACCTTTTCTCATTTGATGAAACACGAAAACCAGTGCCGCTTGAAGAAGTTGAATCTGTTGATTCCATTGTTCGTCGCTTTAAAACAGGAGCAATGTCATTTGGTTCTCTAAGCAAAGAAGCACATGAAACATTGGCGATTGCGATGAACCGTTTAGGCGGAAAAAGTAACAGTGGAGAAGGCGGGGAAGATCCAGATCGTTTTACTCCTGATGCCAATGGCGATCATCGCCGCAGTGCCATTAAGCAAATTGCGTCAGGTCGCTTCGGTGTAAAAAGCCACTATCTGGTCAATGCCGATGAGCTGCAAATTAAAATGGCTCAAGGGGCAAAACCTGGGGAAGGCGGTCAGCTCCCAGGAAACAAAGTTTACCCATGGGTTGCCAATGTTAGGGGATCAACGCCTGGTGTCGGTTTGATTTCACCACCACCACACCATGATATTTACTCGATTGAAGACTTGGCACAGCTCATCCATGATTTGAAAAACGCCAACCGTGATGCACGGATCAGTGTCAAACTCGTTGCCAAAGCTGGTGTTGGTACAATTGCTGCCGGTGTCGCAAAAGCAACAGCAGATGTGATTGTCATCAGCGGATATGACGGGGGGACCGGAGCGTCTCCAAAGACAAGTATTAAACATACCGGACTTCCGTGGGAACTTGGCTTGGCTGAAGCACACCAAACATTAATGTTAAACGGTTTGCGCGATCGTGTAGTATTAGAAACAGATGGAAAATTAATGACAGGCAGAGATGTCGTCATGGCTGCACTATTAGGAGCAGAAGAATTTGGTTTTGCCACAGCACCGCTCGTGGTTCTCGGCTGTGTTATGATGAGGGCTTGCCATTTAGATACTTGCCCTGTCGGGGTTGCAACGCAAAACCCGGAACTTCGCAAAAAATTCAAGGGAGATCCAGATCACCTCGTCAATTATATGCGTTTTATCGCTCAAGAAGCGCGCGAATTGATGGCGAGTCTAGGATTCAAAACGATTGATGAAATGGTAGGCCGCACAGATGTTCTCCACATCAGTGAACGTACAAAAGCACATTGGAAAGCGGGGCAATTAGATTTAGCAAACTTGCTCTACCAACCAAAAGGCATGCGTACATTCCGGACACCGCAAAATCATAAAATTTCTGAATCACTTGATATGACAGAGATTTTACCGGCGGTTAAAAGTTCAATAATGGATGGTATTCCGTCAGAAGCATCGTTTACAATTCACAATACAAACCGCGTCACAGGGGCGGTGACCGGAAGTGAAATTTCGAAACGCTATGGGGAAAAAGGTCTACCTGATGATACGATCAAACTGCACTTCACAGGCTCAGCAGGTCAAAGCTTTGGAGCATTTGTACCTAAAGGTATGTCACTTTATTTAACAGGGGATGCCAATGACTATGTTGGAAAAGGTTTATCAGGTGGAAAAATTGCTGTCAAAGCACCGGATCATTTCAATCCTACTTTCCGTGAAAATGTCATCATCGGAAATGTTGCGTTTTACGGTGCAACAAGTGGGGAAGCTTATATAAACGGACTTGCTGGAGAAAGGTTTGCTGTCCGAAACAGTGGAGTAAATGTTGTGGTCGAGGGCATTGGAGATCATGGATGTGAATACATGACAGGCGGACGTGTTGTCATTCTGGGAGATATCGGCAAAAATTTTGGGGCAGGTATGTCAGGTGGAATCGCCTACATTTTTGCTGAAGATCAAAAAGCATTTAAACGGAAATGCAACCAGGAAATGATTGAGTTTGAAACGCTTCTGAATTCGGAAGAGATTGCAGAACTGAAAGAAATGATTCAAAAACATTATCATTACACACAAAGCGAAAAGGCAGCTTCACTGCTAAATGATTGGGAACAAACTGTGACTCAATTTGTGAAAGTGATTCCGAAAGATTTCAAACAAATGATGGAGCGGATAAAAGAACAAAAAGAAGCTGGATTAACGGATGAAGAAGCGATGATGTATGCTTTTGAAGCTGGTACAAAGCAAAAGATTCCAACTCATGCTGCCTCTGCAAAAGAAGCAGTGGTACAGTAAGAAAGGGGGAGGGGAACATGGGTAAAGCAACAGGATTTATCGAATTCAAGCGGGAAAAACCGGCTGAACGAGATCCTCTCACACGGATTCAAGACTGGAATGAATATTCAGCGCCATTTTCTGAAGAGGCAGCAAAACGGCAAGGCGCACGCTGTATGGATTGCGGGACACCTTTTTGCCAAATCGGAATGGATATAAAGGGCTATACGTCCGGATGCCCAATTTATAACCTGATTCCGGAATGGAATGATCTTGTCTATCGGGGAAGGTGGAAAGAAGCACTTGAACGGCTCCTGAAAACAAACAACTTTCCCGAATTTACCTCACGTGTCTGTCCAGCACCTTGTGAAGGATCATGTACAGTGGCGATTTCAGATCCGGCTGTTTCGATTAAAAGCATCGAGCGGACAATTATTGACAAAGGCTTTGAAAATGGTTGGATTAAGCCGCGAATTCCACAAAAACGGACTGGCAAGAAAATTGCAATTGTCGGTTCTGGTCCAGCCGGCTTGGCAAGTGCAGATCAACTGAATCAGGCGGGACATTCTGTAACTGTATATGAAAGAGCAGACCGCCCAGGTGGTCTGTTGATGTACGGAATTCCAAACATGAAACTTGAGAAAAGCATTGTTGAACGCCGGATCAAATTGTTAACACAAGAAGGCATTGATTTTGTTATCAATACTGAGATCGGTAAAGATATAACTGCCGCTGAATTGAAAGAACAATATGATGCCATTATTTTGTGCACAGGTGCGCAAAAACAACGTGACCTCTTGATAGAGGGCCGTGAAGCAAACGGCGTTCACTTTGCGATGGATTATTTAACTGGCACAATTAAGAGTATGCTTGATTCGAATTTCAAAGATAAGAAATTTATGAATACGAGAAACAAAGACGTGATTGTGATCGGAGGCGGAGACACTGGAGCTGACTGTGTTGCAACCGCTTTGCGCCAAAAAGCACGAAGCGTCGTCCAGTTCGGTAAACATCCAAAACTTCCTGATACAAGAACTGCTGAAAATATGTGGCCAGAGCAACCGCATATCTATACACTTGATTATGCTTATGAAGAAGCGAAAGCGAAATTTGGAAGCGATCCAAGGAAGTACTGTATTCAAACAAAAAAACTGGTTTCTGATAACAACGGTAATTTAAAAGAATTACACACCGTTCAAATGGAAAAAGTGGAAAACGAGCAAGGGGAATTTGAATTTCATGAAATTCCAGGAACCGAAAAAATCTGGCCTGCTCAATTCGTGTTTATCGCAATCGGTTTTGAAGGGACAGAACAACCGTTATTAAAACAGTTCGGCATAAACACAGTCAGAAACAAAGTTGACGCAAAATATGGGGATTTCAAAACAAATGTCGAAGGCGTATTCGCTGCAGGAGACGCAAGAAAAGGCCAAAGTTTAATCGTTTGGGCCATCCATGAAGGACGCGAAGTGGCGCGTGAAGTAGACAAATATTTGATGGGGAGTTCTGTATTACCTTAAAAACAGAGGGGTTTAAAATAGATACATCAGTCTGGCTAAAAAGTCAGACTGTTTTTTATTTGATTTGTACGTACTCTTTTTTTGTGAGTTTGGCATAGCCTAAAGTATTCGATAAAAAAAGGAGGTACTTTATAATGGAGCAAATGTTTGCACATGGTTATGAAGGGATGGAAAACTTTCGGCAGCAACAGCAACCCTATTATTCTTATCCATATCCATATCCTCGTCCGAGACCACGCCCTAGACCGCGTCCACCATTTTATCCTTATCCATACTATTATTCTCCATTTTTTTCTCCGTTCTATCCGTTCTATCAGTGGTAACCAAGCAGAGCCTAAGACTGTCGGACATTTCGACAGTCTTATTGCATCTTAGAATAAAGTAAGTTTCATAAGTGAAAGGAACCAACAACACCGAATGTTTACCAAAGAAAATGGCTCATTGCTTCCCCTTTTAAAACAGTATTGAATACGGTGACGCATCGATTCGCTTGAGATGTAGTCTAGAAATAGCTTCTCCTCCCTTGGTCGGTTCATGCTTTTCACCTTGTGAACTGGCTCGTGTGGTTTTGATTTTGGTTGATAAGGAGTTTTGGCTTTTTCGTATAAATTAGTCCATTTTTCCCCTAGTTTAATTCAAGTAAAAAAGCTTATTCCTTCTCATTCTAGTTAGAATAAGACATTAAAAGTTGTTTTATCTAAACATATTTCATATCTACTTCATAATGTTGTCTTGTAACCATTTTCTAGCCTCTTCACCTTCAAGAATTATAGGTTGATCAGTAGTTCCAATATTTATACTTTTGATAATAGCTTCATCTAACCCTTTTAATCCTGAAAGATTTGCCTCACTCAGTAAAGTGTCTTCAAAGTAAGCTGAACTCACATCTGCATTTTGAAGTTTTGCATTTTGAAAGTTAGTATAATAAAAAGAACAAGCCATTAAATTAGTGTTTGTTAAGTCAGCATTATCAAAAATAGCCTCAGAACAGTCAGCTTTAGCAAACCTTGTATTTCTAATATTAGCCATTGAAAAATTCGTATATGATAAATCTGTTTTATAGAAATCAGCCTTTGTTGCATTTGCAGACTCAAATATTGAGGAACAAAGCACAGATGAATGAAAATCCTTTTCTTGCAAGTTCATATTACTAAATATACATTCTGTGATGTACGCTTGATCCAATCGATATTTTGTTAAGTCTATGTTTCGCAAATCCACTTCATCAATCACTAGCTTCTTTCCCTTTTCACCAATCGTTTTTACATATATTTGATGTAAATCTAATTGTTCAATAATGTCTTTCACTTATTGAAAACCTCCTCATTCAGGATACCAAATAATTCGATTTGAGTAACCATTATCTTTAACTGCCTTTTTAAGTTGATCTACATGTTCAGGTATTAGATCTCTTTTATCTATTATTACATTATGGTTTCTACTAAATTCCTGTTCAATTTTCCCTATAGCCTTTTTAACCGTAAAAGCCCCTTTTTTTGGAGAGGTATGACCATTAGGATAAGAAACAAAACTCTTGACATCCCATTTAATACCTGTTGCTGTATCAATAAATTCTGCTCCTTTATGGTCAGTTGGATCACGAACTATTTTTCCCAGTTTTCCTCCACTTTCTAAATCTAAACCTATTTCTCTTTCTTTTAATCCTTGCTCCTCAATTCTTCCACCATGTGAAGGATCACCTGCTAAATCGTCGAGTTCCTTTTGAGTTCTTCCGCCAGTATAGGTGTTTGGCTTCTCCTTAGACTTATGCTTCTTCGGCTTAGAAACCTCATGAGTATCCTTCGGTTTTGGCTGATGAGGAGTTTTAGGTTCTCCGCCATGCCCAACCTTCGGAGTCTTCTTAATGCCGTGCCCACCATGAGCTTTTCCGCCTTTAGGACTTATATAAGAATCAAACGACTTCTTGATGAACTGAATAGCTGCCTTTTGTAATCCTTCAAAACTAAAAACATTTATCGGGATTCCTGCTAATTGCATCTTTGGAACTAAAGGTTTTTTTACTTTTTTAATCTTTGAAGCAGCCTTTTTAGAGATATTAGCGCCTTTTTCAAGCTTTGAGGCTTTTCCTCCTATGTTTCCTACTTTTGTCGCAGAGCTCACAAATAAACTAGCTATAGTTCCTCCTAAATATGTAAAATAATGTGCTTTTGATTCGGTATCACCATGCGTTACTTGCTTATCCCACCTGTCTTGTATTTCTTCTTTTACATTTTCAAGGAAGATCGGTGCCTTTGATAGTACTGATTGAGTATCTCTAAGTACTTGTTCTGGGCCTGAACTATGGTACAAATAATCACCCAATGCTGCAAGATTATAACCAACATTAATTACACCGCTAACAAAATCTTTTCCTAAATCTACTGTAGCTCCACCAGCACCTTTGTAGATATCCTTTATCTCCTTATGATATTCTTTTTGATGTTCATATGGAAGATACCACGTACCACCTTCATATAACGGGTTATCCCATGGGTTTTCAATTTCACTCGACTCGTTTTTCACTCTGCTCTCTGGAATCCGGCTAACGATTTCGTATTTTACAGTTCCATCAGACATGTATTCGCGAACAATTTGACCGTTTGAATAAGTCGTATATTTTCCGCCAACAAAGTCTTTGCCTGTACCGATATCATCTGTGACGTATAAAGAAACCGTTGGTTTGTGCCCCATTATATTATACAGCTTTCCATTTATCGTTTGGAGGCTAGTATCAATTTTCTTAGAGGTAAAAACGGACTCGACTTCATCTTTCTCCTGTTCTGCTAGTTTTCTCAGCATCATATTCATAGCTAACTTTGGATCTTCCATCTGCTGAAGGGGAGTGAGATCTGAAAGGTCTGAAACGCCTTCAGATTTTAAAATCGACCCTTTCTCATAAGTATTAATCTCAATTCTTGGGCCTGACGTATACATTTTCCCTAGTGTTTTCATGTAAGTTTTCATCGTCTGGAGATCGTTTGAAGCTGTCTTCAACTCGTTTGTTTGCTCTCTATCGAATGTGTTTAGCTTTTCAAGTGTGTCGTTGATCTCTTTCAACGCTTGTTTCTGATGCTTATCAAACTCACTATCATCCAACTCGGGTAAATCGACAATATGTTTGACTTTTTTGATGACGTCATTCGTTGAGGAAACCATGCTTTTCGTTTCTCTGTCGGCTTTATTTAAACCATCTTCAAGGTCGTTCTCAAGAAATTGTTGTGAGATCAATCCGTCGTCATGGGATTCTAGTGATTGTAACGATTTTTTGATTTTTTTAAGTGCTGATGTGTATTCTTCGATAAACAAATCATAGAACCGCAAAAAAGGGGTGTGACACTCTTCGTAAAAATTGCGAATCGCCTCACCGCCTTTTCCCTTTAAAGCATCATCTAAGGCTACGATACCATCAACGTTCTTTTTAATTTTATTGATTTCTTTAGATTGAACTTTTAATTCGTCAAGCGTTTTATCAATTCCTTCACGCAACGCTTTAACATCAAGAGTTTTCATTCCATTCTCCTCATTTTTAAAGTAAGTAACCAATACAAAAGTTTACCATTCTTTTTATAAATGTTGTGGGATGAAGAGACATATGTAAGAAAATGAATCTTTTGAAATAGGATATTATTCCTGTTACATCAGTTGAAATTTTTAGAGATTTCTAACGTATTCATCAAATAGACGGTCGAATTTCAAAAAGGTTAATCATTGATCATCAAATCAACGAGAGTTATATACGAACTTCTTGTTTTAAGAGCAGACAAACAATATTGATGAGAAACAAGAACAGATTAATAGTTCATTTGAACGGGTTAGAGGTTATTCAAACAATGAATTTCTAAATTTAGTGAATGCCCTGGTTAAAAAAGCATAAATATCATGTATTATCTCCTTGAATGATGATAGGAACGAGTGTTGTTTTTAAGTAGTATGTTATTTTTTAAAATAACGGGATAATAACAAAAGTTTCATTTGATAGTGAAAGACAACAGGATAAAATAATAAAAAATAACGTGGAAAAGAAAATATAACAGGAAATGAAAAAGTCTAATAATGAATGAAAATGATCTAAATCATAAGAAAAATGATGCTAGCAAAAATATGGGGTAATCCCATAAGTAGTATGTTTATTGACATGATTGTTCTTGTTTTTCTATTGTTTCTGAAAAATAATTAGCTCGTTGTTTGTCACCATTGACAAAGGCTCCTAAAAAGATTCCAGAGATGAGAATGGAAATGATGCCAACTGTTCCAGAAACCTTAATGATCAGGTTGTCATTTTGTGTGAAAATTGAAGCAATTAAGGTCAGGGCTAACGAAACTAGACCAATGAGGAACCAAACCCATTTTTTCATTTTTATTCACACCTTTGTATTTTTATAAAAACATACCATACTTTTCGCGTTTTATAAAGTCGATTGCGTATCGTCTTTATACAGATAAATCGTATTTGTTTGACCAAACATCCTCGAATTTTTTACAGGCTTTATGTTCATCCTCTCTCATCTTATTCTTTTAGGAGTTACCGGATATTTCATGTTAAAGGGTCAAAGTACAGTCCCATCAGAATATGTTTTATACTATTCTTTTGCTACGCTTTTCATCACGATGGTGATTGCACCTATTATTATAAACAAGTTATAAACATTTTCGTATCTCTGACATGGGAAATTGAGTGATGGTCGGCAGTCGACCATCACTTTTTTCTACTTCTAATGTTCTATTCAGGACCTCAGTTCCACAACTTAGAGAAGACTTTAAGGCTGTAGAGCCTTTTTTTATTTTGATGCATTTTTCAAAACGACTCCAGCAATACTATCTTTAAAATGATTCCAACAATTTCTTCCCGCACACAGAATAGATAATGATGGAGGTGTTGTTTTTATGCCGCTATCGGTTCATAAGATCAGCCGGGAGAAAGTTTGGTTTTTTATTGCCTTCAGTGTCATTGTCATCTACATGTTGCCAGTTTACATATTAAATGAAGATGCTCATATCCGGGTTCATGATAATTTGGACTCAAATATCGCTTGGTATAAGGTACTGGCCGAGAGCGGTCAATTGCATGGAGGTGTTAAAGCGGTCATTCCCCAGATCATGAATGGACTTCCTCGTGATGCTTTCGGTACAGAATGGAGTGGGATCGTCTGGCTGCATGCTTTATTTCCTTCAATGACTGCTTATGCAATCAGCCAATCAATTACACGTATTTTTGCTTTTATTGGAATGTATTTGCTTCTGAAGCGGCATGTTATTCGTGATGAAAAAGCATACTTGATTAGAATTGGTGTTTCGCTTGCATTCGCCCTGACACCTTTTTGGCCGTCAGGAATGCTGAGTACGATGGGGCATCCTCTCGCATTATGGGCTTTTTTAAATATTCGAATGCGAGACTATTCTTGGAAAGAGTGGCTTACTCTTGCTCTTTTACCGTTTTACGCCAGTATCGTTCTCGGATTTTTCTTTTTTCTTGTGGCTGTATCATTGCTCTGGCTTTATGATTTAATCACTAAACGCGATGTTCATCTTCCTTTTCTGGGAAGTATCGCAATGATGACAGGGATTTTTCTTGCGATAGAATATCGGCTTGTTTACTCACTCTTTGCACCTGAAGAAACCATGCACCGTGTTGAATTTGTGTCATCAAGACATGATATTTGGCATTCTTTGCGCCTGTCTGTTAAAAATTTTGTCTTTGGTCATAATCATGTGATGACGGTTCATACCGCAGTGATTCTCCCAATCATTTTGCTGACTTTTGTAATCCTGATCTTAAGAGGCAAACCAAAACGGCGAGAAGAAAAAATGTTTATGTTATTAGTTTTCATCAATTATGCACTTTCTTTCTGGTATGCGTTTTGGTTTAACAAACTATGGGCATTACCAAAAGAAACATTCAGCTTCTTGGCGGCATTTAACTTTGCACGGTTTCATTTTTTACGGCCACTTGTCATTTATGTCAGCTTTGCAGTGGCATGTTATATCTTATGGAAGATGACGAAGCAGTGGAAACGGTTTGTTTATATTGTGGTTATTGCTCAGATTATTGTTCTGATCCCATTTCATGAAGAACTGACCTATGGTGTTCATTATCATTCACCTACATTTCGAGAGTTTTATGCAACTAAACAATTTGGGCAGATTAAGAAATTTATCGGTCGACCTGAGCATTCATACAGGGTGGTGAGCATTGGTCTTCATCCAGCGATCGCGCAGTACAACGGCTTTTATACACTTGATACTTATGCCAACATATATCCGCTGAAATACAAATACCAATTTCGAAAAATTATTGCCAAAGAACTGGAGAAAAGTCCAACTTTAAAACGCTATTTTGATGAATGGGGAAGCCGTTGCTATGTTTTTGTCAATGAACTTGGGAAACATTATGCATTCAAAAAAAATTCCAAGAAAAAAATTACTAACCTTGAGTTAAATACTGGGGTATTTAAACAAATGGGAGGGCGTTATATTGTTTCTTCCATTCCTATTATAAATGCAAAACAAAACAGATTGACATTTTTAAAGCGCTTTACTCATCCTACATCAGCCTGGAACATCTATTTATATGAAGCAAACTGACTTCTAGATAAAAAGGAGGAGGCACATTTGAATCCAGCACAGCCTTTATTAACAATCGTTATCCCATGTTACAACGAAGAGGACGTTCTTTTAGAAACAGCGAGACAGCTGACGGGTGTTTTAAACGACTTAGCAGAAGAAAAACTCATTTCAGCAGGCAGTAAACTGTTATTTGTTGATGATGGTTCAACAGACCGGACATGGTCACTAATTGTGATGGAAAGTACAAAAAATCAATTTGTTACAGGCATTAAATTAGCACGTAATTCAGGACACCAAAAAGCACTTTTGGCTGGACTTGACAAAGCGAAGCAAAAATCAGATTGCGTGATTTCAATTGACGCTGATCTTCAAGATGATATTTCTGTTATTCGCGAGTTTATTGAAAAATACCGAGAAGGCTATGAAATCGTTTATGGTGTTCGCCGTAGCCGACAAACAGATACATTTTTTAAGCGCACGTCAGCCATTTGTTTTTATCGCTTGATGAATAGGCTAGGTATTCCTCTCATTCACAATCATGCTGATTTTCGTCTGATGAACAAACGAGCACTTAAAGAACTTAGCCGTTTTAATGAATCGAATCTGTTTCTCCGCGGCATTATACCGTTAATTGGTTTTCGTTCAACTAAAGTATTTTATGATCGAAAGGAACGGCAAGCTGGAGAAACGAAATATCCGTTGAAAAAAATGCTCTCGTTTGCATTTCACGGGTTAACTTCTTTCAGTGTTGCACCGATCCGTTTTTTTACTTTCGTTGGCATTTTCTTATTTCTGTTCAGCGGGATTGCAGGTGTATATGCGCTCATCCAAAAGATCTTAGGTACAACAAATGCTGGTTGGGCATCACTGATCATATCCATTTGGTTTTTAGGAGGACTTCAATTGATTGGAATCGGAATTATCGGTGAGTATATCGGCACCATTTTTACAGAAGTAAAAAGTCGCCCGAAGTATGCAATTGATATCGATTTATACTCTAAACCGCTAAGGCGACATCATCAAGAAAAACCTAGGAACAAGAATTTATCGTAGAATAACAATGATTTTATGCGGAAATTCTAATCAAGACATTCAAGTTTACTTTGGACAAAGGAAGGAAGTTTCAAGCTTATGGAAGAAAAACAAACCTCCAGGCTGACCGTAGTTGCGATTGGTTCGATCCCGTTAATCATGACACTAGGGAACTCGATGTTAATTCCGATTTTGCCTAAAATCAAGTCAGAACTACATCTTTCACAATTTCAAGTAAGTCTTGTGATTACCGTGTTTTCAGTTACCGCTGCTGTTTTTATTCCAATGCTTGGCTATTTAGCAGACCGCTTTTCACGTAAAGTGATTATTATTCCCTGTCTATTTCTTTATGGTGCAGGGGGAATCCTGGCAGGCTTTGCATCAACAACTTTTTCAAATGCTTTTTTTTGGGTCCTTCTTGGCAGAGGGCTACAGGGACTAGGAGCCGCAGGAACAGCACCGTTGGCAATGGCTTTGACAGGTGATTTATTTAAAGGTTCTGATGAAAGCAGGGTGCTTGGACTTGTCGAAGCTTCAAATGGTTTCGGAAAAGTTTTATCACCTATTTTAGGCGCTTTAATTGCACTGATCGCTTGGTACTGGGTATTTTTTGCTTTTCCGGTCTTTTGTATCGCTCCGATCGTTCTAACTTGGATTTTTATAAAAGAAAAAGCTAAAAAGAAAGATCCTCCGCCTTTTGGGAAGTATGTGAAAGGTTTAGTTAGCGTATTTAAACATGAAGGGAGATGGCTTTTTACCGCGTATTTGGCAGGAGCAGTTTGCTTATTCACATTATTTGGAATTATGTTTTACCTATCTGATGTTTTAGAAAAAACATATCAGACAGATGGTGTAAAAAAAGGACTTATATTGGCTATCCCACTGCTTGTCATGTGTACGACTTCATATATAACCGGCAGTAAAATTGGACAAGATCAGCGATTGATGAAAAAAATGATGATCATCGGTCTCGGCCTTATTACCGTTTCTTATGGAACACTATCATTTTTTTCTGCTTTGATTCCGTTTATCTCAATCCTTGTCATCAGCAGTATCGGAACAGGTTTTGTTCTACCATGTGTCAACAGTTTTATTACAGGTGCTGTCGGTAAAGAGAGGCGGGGATTTGTGACATCGCTTTACGGTTCAGTTAGGTTTTTAGGAGTTGCCATCGGTCCCCCGATTTTCGGTCGGTTGATGGAATGGTCAAAACTCGGAATGTTTCTAACAGTTAGTGGACTTAGTTTTGTCGCTGGAATCTTAGTTCTCACCATGATCCAGATCAAAAAAGAAGACACTACTAAAAAAGGACGAAAAGATCCCAAAAAACTCCAACCTGCTAATGCTAGGTAATGCAGAAGGGAAAAAAACATGCAAATTGAAAGAGTTGACACATTTCCGTTGTTCTACAAACTTTCAGAACCTTATGGAGATGCGAACGGTTACAAACATTACAGAACAAACTATTTAATTCAGGTGACAACTGCTTCAGGAATTACAGGGTGGGGGGAATGTGTTGATTGGTTACCTCTTTTAGATGTGGGCTTTAAAAAGAGGATCATCCCTTTTTTAATTGGAAAACAAGCGGTCAAGCACACCCAACTTATCGGGCAAATCAAAAAGTGGCATCAACGTGCAGCAGCCGCTGTCAGTATGGCTTTAACAGAAATCACAGCAAAAAAAGCTGGGCTGTCGATCTGTGATTTATGGGGTGGCAAACTGAGGGAGCAGATTCCGGTCTATGCTTCTTTTCAATCTTATACGAACCAGAAAGATTGGATCAAACATTCCCTTCGACTTATTGATAAATCTGTCCAAGATGGGTTTTCACAAATCAAGATCAAAACAGGAGGCAAATCATTTTCAGAAGATCTTCTGCACATTCAGTCCATTCAATATATGTATGAGAAACAACTCGGCCTTTTCATTGATGCCAATCAAAGTTATGATCTTGCGTCTGCACGCAAATGGGAACGCTATTTTTCAGGATGGTCCAATTTACTTTGGTTTGAAGAACCGATGCCATTTAATGATTTAACAGAATATCGCTTGCTACGCTCAACCCTTTCTGTTCCGATTGCTGGCGGAGAAAACATGCAAGGCGCAAACCAGTTTTTACCGCTTCTTCGTGAACATGCTCTTGATATGATCCAGCCTGATGTGATGCATGGAAATGGAATAGAAGACTTTCGTCATGTGCTCAAACTTGCCCGCCATTTTGGCAGACGTGTTTCCCCGCATTGTTATGATGGTGCTCTATCACGAGTATATGCAGCCTTCAGCCAAGCATGTTTAACACCCTGGACAAAAATGAAGAGAGAGAACATCGAACCGCTTGAATGGGATGTGATGGACAATCCATTCACATCACTTGTGAAAATGGAAGTGAATAATGGTTATCTACAAGTTCCTGAGAAAATAGAGGTCGATACAGAACTGATCCAAGCCTATTTGTGGGACGGGACAAACTATGGATGATTGTTAGAAAAGAGGGTATATTGTAGATCTTCCCTTTATATAGTATACAGAGGACAAGTTATGTAGAGGGGAACATCCATATGGGCAGAAAAATGAAGATTATCCAAGCAATTATATGGGGGAGTGTCTTACAAGGACTAGGTATGGCGCTGTTTTTATTCCCAAATCATATTCCATCAGGTGGAGCCGCAGGAATTGCCGTGTTACTAAACTTTTGGTTTCAGATTCCGCACGGATTAACGGTCTGGGCTGTCAATTTTTCCTTACTTTTAACAGCCATTAAATGGCTTGAACCCATCACAGTTATCGGTACAATGGGGGCAATTACGATGACATCGGTATCTGTGCAGCTTTTTGAATCTTTTTTTCCTGCGGTCATAACCAACAATATTTGGCTGGACTTATTTTATGGCGCTCTTTTTTTAGGATGCGGCATCGGAATACTATATAAATATAATATTTCAAACGGCGGATTCGGCGCCTTAGCATTACTACTTTCCATCTATCGGGGTGGGAAGCCTGGAACAGCTTTATTTATGATGAACGCTTTTATTTTTCTGTTAACCGCCTCAGTGATTGCCTGGGGCATTGTGATTCAAGCCCTTATTTGCCAATGGATTTCCACGAGATTGATCGATGTGGTTTACCAAATTCGTCTACGTCCTTTGTTTATGCCCGTTTTTGGTTACCGTAATAAAAAATAAGGTCCGAGGAAAAACGGACCTATTCAAACAAATAAAAGGTGTCTGAGCGTAGACCAAGCCTAAGTGTTTCTAAAGGGATGACATCTTGAAAAGGAATGTTCGCAAGATTAGCATTCGGACCTATTTTTTCAATAAAATATGTCTGCATTTTTTTTGTCGGCGCTTCAAAAATTAAGTCATTTGGCTGGATCCCAGATCTCAAGATTTCCTCAATTAAATGAGAACGCATTTCTCCATCACTTTTACATAAACCGCTCGTTCCGCCTTCTCTCGTTTCTGTCATCACTTTTTTAGAACCAGCCTCAAGATCTTCAATAATATGATCAATCCATTCGGAAGATTCCTGTTGATTGCTGATGGTACTATCTTTGCTTCCCACCTCACTGAACACGCAAAACTCTTTTGAAAAATCAGTGATAAAACTTGCTTTTTCTTTATTGGATAACGAAATCGTCCCATTTGAAATTTCAACATACTCACAACCATATAATTGGCAATACCGATAATAGTCTTCAATTTTGTCCTGACTTAAAAATTTCTCAAATAATGTCCCACCAAAAAAGAATTTCACATCATTTTGCTTTAAGCAAGAAATCTTTTCCTCCAAATATTTCGTGATTAAAGAAGTTCCCCAGCCAAATTTAACGAAATCGATATAATTGGCTGCACCTTGAATGGTGTCCTTAAACAAATTTAGAGGAACACCGTTATCAATTAAGATTGTCATCCCATTCGTTCTCGGTTTGAGTTGTCTCTTAGGCAGTTTCAGTTCAGAAGAAATCATGATTACCCCTCACAATCTTTAACTTTCATTTATGAACAAATATTCTAATGGCCATTTCTTCCATAAGTAGGTAAGAAGTGATTTCACTTTTCACCTCCATGTAGATACCATAAAACGCTCTGAGTCATCCATTAAGTCTCTTTTCGTTTTAATGGGTATTTATCCATATCTGAATTCAAATTAATTATATTCACGGTCTGTTTATTAGGTTCCTCACCATCACCAAAAACTCTGGTTTTAAAAATGGAAAATCAAGGCACGTTTGCTTCAGACTATGAATAATCTGCCTATATGTTCTTCAGCGTTTGAAGTTGGGAGGATTTTTCAAAAATAAAATTTTACGGTGGATAAAAGTGAGGGAGTCATGATGAACGATGGTTTAACATATGAAACATGGAATGAGAATATCTCAAATCAACTGATCAATCGCTTTGACAGTGAAATGGAAGTATTAAAGTGGGCGTACCACACATATGACAAAATCGTTTACGCCTGTAGTTTTGGAGCAGAGGGAATCGTTTTAATCGATTTAATTTCTAAGATTAAAAAAGATGCGAATATTGTTTTTTTAGATACGGGTCTGCATTTTAAAGAAACTTATGATCTGATAAAACAAATCGAAGCTAAGTATCCCGCCCTTTCAATCCAACACCTGAAGCCGAGAATGACTTTAAAAGAGCAAGAAGAGAAATGCGGTCGTGAGCTATGGAAACACCACCCTGATCTCTGTTGTCATATTCGTAAAATAAAGCCGCTTCAGGAACATCTTTCAAACATGGATGCATGGATTAGCGGACTAAGACGAGAACAGTCGGAAACAAGAAGAAATGTTCACTATATCAACAAGGATGATCAGTTTAAACTGATTAAAATTTGTCCTCTCATTCATTGGAGATGGGATGACATCTGGAATTATATTAAATTAAATCAGCTTCCTTATCATAAACTGCATGATCATCATTATCCGAGTATTGGTTGTGAGGTATGTACACTTCCTGTAGATGATGGAGCAGACTTAAGAGCAGGAAGGTGGGCCCAACACGGAAAAACAGAATGTGGGCTACATCAACTTCGGTAAGGCGGTATAACAGATGACAATAACCATATTAGCATTTATCATCGCTTTATTTTTTGCCATGAATATTGGAGCAAGTGGAGCGGCAGCATCAATGGGAGTTGCCTATGGATCAGGTGCAATCAAGAAAAGAAACATTGCCCTTTGGATCAGTGGTGTTGGTGTTTTTCTCGGAGCCATCATCGGTGGAAAAGAAGTCGTCAAAACGATTGGTTCAGGCATTATCCCATCATCAATATTAAATGTGAATCTTGTCATCATTATCCTTGGAGCATCAGCAGTTTCACTATTTATCGCAAACATGACTGGCATTCCCCTTTCCACAAGCGAAGTGACTGTTGGTTCAATTGTCGGGGTCGGTATTGCCTTTCATGCGGTGTTTACTGATAAGCTACTGATCATCGTGATGTTTTGGCTGATTGTTCCAATTGTGGCTTTTGCTTTAGCATTTTTTGCTAATCTATTGATTAAAGACATCGAACAAAGGTTCATTTGGCTGAAGCAAAAAAAGTGGACACGAATCCTGACAGTGCTGGTGATTTTAACCGGTTTTTTTGAGGCATTTTCAGCAGGCATGAACAATGTTGCCAACTCCGTAGGACCACTGGTAGGAGCTGGATTGCTGTCAGTCGATAGTGGCACATGTATTGGCGGATTGTTCGTTGCTCTCGGAGCCATCTGTCTTGGTAAGAGAGTCATTGAAACAAACGGAAAAAAAATTACTAATTTCACTCTTTTACAAGGATCAGCTGTCTCCGGACTCGGTGCAATGTTAGTCATCAGTGCATCACTGTTAGGGATTCCGATTCCACAAACACAAGTGACAACCTGCAGCATTATTGGAATTGGTCTATCTGAAAAAGGCTGCTCCATTTTTCGTAAAAGCGTGATTGAAAAATTGCTAAAAGTCTGGCTTGTTTCTCCTGTTTTTTCGCTTGTGATTTCCTATAGTCTCGTCAAAATATTTCTTGAGGCTGATCCTTATTCCATCTCTATTGTTTTGTGCGTATTTCTTGCTACCCTTGGGTCTGTCAGTCTTATGAAGCACACAGGCAAATGGAAATCTCAAAACAATAGAAAAGATAAAATAAAGTATATCATTAGAACAAGAAAACGGGAGAGAGAACCAGCTGCGTGGAGGGATTTCAGTTAACTTTTTTTGAATCCTATATACAGTTCATTAGAATTTGTTTTTCAACAATTCAACTGGTTTAAACTGCCTACAGATGGTAAACAATGAGTGAGGAGGAGGGCCCCGAAAAATGGACTATTTACATTTAACAGTTGAACTAACAGTTGGATTCGCCGCTTTATTTTTTATGACGAAAATACTGGGGAAAACCCAATTTGCTCAAATTACTCCGTTTGATTTTATTTCTGCATTAATATTGGGTGAAATGGTGGGAAATGCGATTTTTGACGAATCAGTCACCATCTGGAAAATTCTCTTTGCCATTATCGTATGGGGTGTTCTTATCTATTCAATTGAGATACTATCGCAAAAAGTTCAAGGAATGAGAGGATTTCTTGAAGGACAGCCAAGCGTTGTGATTAACAAAGGAAAAGTCGACTACAACGCCCTCAAAAAAAACAAGTTGGATCTTAATCAGTTACAAACGTTAGTTCGTGAGAAAGGCTGTTTTTCCCTTCATGAAGTTGAATATGCGCTGTTAGAAACGGACGGAACAATAAGTGTTCTCTTAAAACATCAATACGATGTACCAACAAATAAAGACTTAAATATTACTGCTAAACAAGTACGTCTCCCTGTTTCCATTATCCTTGACGGCAAGCTTGCAAAAGACAACTTGCACATGGCTGGCTTTGATGAAGAATGGTTGAAAAAACAATTATCCAACTACAATATTAATAAATACAGTGATGTTCTGTATGCCGAATGGAGAGAAGATGAACATCAGTTTTATGTTTCAACATACTGACAGACAGCGAGTTCGACATCAATCGAGCTCGTTTTTTCAGCTTTCATCTGAAATGATGCTTTTCTACTAAGTCAATCGACTTAACTCCTAAAGGTATTGTCACTAGTTGACATAAAGCTGACCTGATGAAAATCTATTTGTATGACAAATGATCTATTTTTCACTGTTAACAAAGACCATCATTCTGCAAAAATCTTCATTTTCTGCATGAAGCACTCCGTCCAGTCAAAATCCACATACTTGACATAATAATCTAAAGTGTTAATATACTAACCATGTTCAAAAAAATACGAACAGAATGCGAACAAAACAAAGGGAGATGTTAAAGATCTTTATTCAAAAAAATGTAGCTTTTATTGGGGCAGGTTCAATGGCAGAAGGGATGATCTCAGGCATCGTCCAGTCTAAAAAACTTTCTCCAAGCCAAATCTATGTTACAAACCATACGAATCACCACCGCTTAAAGGAACTTCAACAAAACTATGGAATACAGGGCCTCAAAAAAGAAGAGCTTGATTATGAGAAGATGGATTGCATCATCTTAGCAATGAAACCGAAAGATGCCGAGGCAGCTCTGATGTCCATAAAACCGCATGTTCAACCTCATCAACTCATTTTGTCAGTTTTAGCTGGCATTTCTATTTCATTTATTGAAAACGCCTTGCACACCAACCAGCCTGTTGCAAGAGTGATGCCTAATACTTCGAGTACGATCGGTGCTTCAGCCACTGCAATTTCTGAAGGAAGCGGTGTTACAGCTGAACAATCACAAGTTGCAAAACAATTACTGCAATGTATGGGGGAAGTCTATATCATCGATGAAAGCAAGATGGATATTTTCACAGGAATAGCCGGAAGCGGTCCCGCATATTTTTATTATTTAATGGAGCATATTGAAAAAGCAGGGTCAGATGCTGGCTTAAGCCGAAAACTAACTCGGGAAATCGGTGCACAAACGCTGTTAGGCGCTGCGAAAATGCTTTTGGAAAGCTCGGAAGACACTACTGTTCTCAAAGACAACATTACCTCTCCTAACGGTACGACTGCCGCCGGTTTAAAAGCATTACAAGAAAGCGGTGGAGGCGAAGCTATCGAGCAGGCGATCAAACACGCCGCGAAACGATCGAAATCCATCAGCCTCGAATTGAAACAATTAGTTACAGCAAGATAAACACCTAAAAGAGAAGGAAAAATTCTACAGGAGTGATAAGATGACCTCTAATCGAAAGAGGGTTGTTGTCAAAGTGGGAAGTAGTTCATTAACAAGCCTCAATGGTGAAATTAGCAGAAAAAAGCTTGAAAAGTTAGTTGAACAGATTGTCAGTTTGAAGGATGCAGGACACGAAGTGCTGCTCGTTTCCTCAGGTGCAGTCGCAGCAGGTTACCGAAAACTCGGATTTATCGACAGGCCTGATACATTACCGGAAAAACAGGCATCTGCGGCGATCGGGCAAGGTTTATTAATCGAGTCTTATTCAAAACTGTTTTTATCACATGGTTATATTGCTTCACAAATTTTAATTACAAGAAGCGATTTTTCAGATGAAAAACGGTACAACAATGTCAGAAACACGATGAATGTCCTTTTGGAGCGGGGAATTATCCCGATTATTAACGAAAATGACACAGTCACTGTCAATCGTCTCAAATTTGGAGATAATGACACGCTTGCAGCAAAAGTTTCCGGTCTAATTGATGCAGATCTTTTAACGATCCTCTCAGATATTGACGGACTGTATGACGCAAATCCTCGGCAAACTTCAGGTGCCCGTCTTGTCAAAGAAGTCAGTGAAATCACGCCAGAAATTGAAGCATCTGCAGGTGATGCCGGAAGTGACATTGGAACCGGTGGCATGAAGTCAAAGCTGGACGCTTTTAAAATTACAATGGCCTCAGGTATTAAAGGATTTTTAGGAAAGGCTGATCATCCTGATATTTTGCAAAAAGCAGTGAATGGAACCGCACGTGGAACATATTTTGAATCAAATGCTGATACGCTCACTCTTAACCATAAAAAACAATGGATCGCTTTTAACTCTGGTCCAGAAGGCGATATCATTGTCAGTAATGAAAGCAAAGAGTTTATCATCGACCGTAAAAAAAGCCTGTATCCTTCTAGTATTTACGAAATAAACGGACGTTTTAGCAACGGTTCAGTCGTTCGAATCTTGGATCAAGAAGGAGAAGAGATCGGTTTGGGAATTGTCAATTTCTCTTCAGCAGAACTTCGTAAATGGAAGAAGGATGTGAATCAGGAAACAGCCTCTTCTTCACAGGCTGTCGTTGACAGAGAAGCATTTGTTTGTCATTTAGAGCTATCAGCCCCACTCTAAAAATATGAGGAGGAATATACATGGCAACTATTGATGTCAACATAGCACAAACAATTGAGGAAAAAGCAATAAAGGCAAATCAAGCAGCGAAATCATTGCGACTGGTTACGGAACAGGAAAAAAACGAAGCGCTGTATGCACTTGCCGAACATCTTGAAAAAAACATTGATTTTATCCTCAAGGAAAATCGAAAAGACATTGAAGCCGCTCGGAAGAAATATGATGCAGCCTATATTGATCGGTTGTCACTAAATGAAAACAGAGTGATTGATTTTGCCAACAGCTTAAAAGAGGTCGCAAAACTGGATGACCCGGTCGGTGAGACGATATCCAATTGGACGCTTGAGAATGGACTAAAAGTTGAAAAAATCCGTGTTCCACTCGGTGTCATTGGGATGATTTATGAAGCAAGGCCAAATGTAACGGTCGATGCGACAGGGCTTGCGCTAAAATCGGGAAATGCAATTATTTTAAAAGGTGGATCATCTGCTATTCATTCTAACAAAGCGATCGTCTCTGTCATGCATAGCGCTCTATCTGATACGCGAGTACCGAAAGATGCTGTTCAATTCATAGAAAGTACGGATCGTAACGCTACAAAAGCTTTATTTAAAATGAAACAGCATATAGATGTATTAATTCCTCGTGGAGGAGGCGCCTTAATTCAACAGGTTGTCGAGAATGCGACAGTTCCTGTTCTTGAAACAGGAGTTGGTAATTGTCATCTTTATATTGACAGTGAAGCTGATACAGAAAAAGCACTCAACATTCTCATCAATGCAAAAACAGACCGCCCAGCCGTCTGCAATGCTCTGGAAACACTGATTGTTCATGAAAAGTGGTTGGAGCAAAATGCGACAGAATTAATCGAAGTCTTAAATAAACATCAAATTCAGGTTCATGGGGATGAAAAAGCTGTGCGCTTTATTCCAGGAGCTTCCCTTGCTGATGAAACCGATTGGAAAAATGAATATTTAAGTCTTGAGATTGCCATTAAAGTTGTCGGTCATCTTGATGAAGCATGCGACCATATCGAAACATATGGAACAAAGCATTCAGAAGCAATCGTTACAGAAAATCAAGAAACAGCTAAAGCATTTTTAAGCATCATAGATGCCGCAGCACTTTACCATAATGCCTCAACCCGGTTTACAGACGGGGGAGCCCTCGGTTTCGGGGCAGAAATCGGCATCTCTACCCAAAAACTTCATGCACGTGGACCGATGGGTTTAAAAGAACTTACCACATGTAAATATGTGATGACAGGTAACGGTCATATTAGAGCATAGCATTTTACTTTAGGCTGTCATCATTCCAATTCAATTTGGAATGATGACAGCCTTATTTATTTTTTCACTTCGTTTAAAAGCATGAAGAACATGTTTCCCTAATATGATAATAGAAAGCTCATCCATCAAGACGATAAAAAGGGGGCATTCCATTGAATTATGAATTAAGTAAAGAACAACAAATGATTCGCGAACTTGCTAGAGATTTCGCAAAACATGAAGTTGCACCGCATGCTGAACATCTTGACAAGACAGGAGATTTCCCCATCGAAACCTTTCGGAAAATGGGGAAACTTGGACTTTTGGGAATTCCGTTTCCAGAAAAATATGGCGGTTCAGGTGGTGATACGATTTCTTATGCATTGGCCGTTGAAGAGATTGGTAGAGCGTGCGGCAGTACAGGGCTCAGCTATGCTGCTGCTGTTTCACTAGGGGCTTCCCCGATTGCCTATTTTGGTACGGAAGAACAAAAACAAGAGTATCTTGTTCCGCTTGCACAAGGTCTAGGGCTGGGGTCGTTTGGCTTAACTGAACCAAATGCCGGTTCTGATGCTGGAGGCACACAAACCAAAGCTGTAGAAGACGGAAATGATTATGTGATCAATGGAGAAAAATGCTGGATCACCAATGCAGGGTATGCTCGAACGGTCATTATCACAGCGGTAACCGGCAAAGATGATCAGGGAAAAAATATCATTTCAGCTATCATTGTTCCAACTGATGTCAAAGGATTTACGATTAAGAGTGAATATGACAAAATGGGAGTTCGCGGTTCTAACACTTCACAACTTATATTAGAAAATGTTCGTGTTCCGAAAAAAAACCTATTAGGTAGTCCTGCCAAAGGATTTAAACAATTTTTATATACGCTCGATGGCGGCCGAATTTCGATTGCTGCACTTTCGGTTGGAATTGCTCAGGCTGCATTTGACGCTTCATTAAAATATGCAAATGAAAGAAAGCAATTTAACAGGCCGATTTCCAGTTTTCAAGCCATTCAATTTAAACTTGCCGATATGGCGATGGAAATTGAACTTTCACGAAATATGGTCCTGAAAGCCGCCTGGTTAAAAGATCAAAAACGACCATTCACAAAAGAAGCAGCTTTCGCTAAACTGTATGCTTCAGAGATGGCTGTTAGAGCATCCAATCAAGCGATTCAGATTCATGGTGGATATGGTTATATGAGAGAATATGGGGTTGAACGTTTATTACGTGATGCAAAATTGATGGAAATTGGAGAAGGGACATCAGAGATTCAACGGCTTGTCATTGCTAGACAACTTGGTTTAAAAAAACAAGCATCACAGTGAAAGCGCTTACTAATAAAAGGGGGGAAACAAGTGGCAGAACGGATTCATTTGACGATCGGAGAACTGTTAGAAAAAACAGCGAACCAGATACCTGATCATGAAGCCGTTGTCTACCCCGACCGCGGCCTCAACATAACATACAGACAATTTGATCAACTGTGTCGTAGAACGGCAAAAGGATTGATGAAACTAGGTATTAAAAAAGGTGAACATGTCGCCATCTGGGCTTCGAATACACCGGAATGGCTCTTAACACAGTTTGCTGCTGCCAAAATTGGCGCGGTGCTTGTCACCATAAATACAAATCATCAATCATCAGAACTTGAATATGTACTTAAACATTCTGTTTCAACCACACTCATATTAATGGAATCTTACAAAACCACTTCTTTTACTAAAATTCTTGATGATGTGGTTCCAGAATTGAAAAACTCCGCAGCTGGTGATCTTCAATCTAGCACACTACCTTTATTAAAAAATATCATCATGATAGGAAAAAACAAACATCCTGGAATGTATCTTTGGGATGATTTGGCGAAGCTTGCTGATGACATAAGTGAACAAGAGCTTGAAGAAAGAATGGAAAGCCTTGATCAACATGATGTGATCAATATCCAGTATACGTCGGGAACAACCGGTTTTCCAAAAGGAGTCATGCTCACCCATTATAATTTGGTTAACAATGCCATCAATATTGCGGAATGTTTGAACTTAACAACAATGGATCGAATGTGTATACCCGTCCCTTTTTTTCATTGTTTTGGCTGTGTACTCGGAAATTTAGTATGTGTAACTGTCGGAGGTACAATGGTACCCGTTCAAGAATTCAATCCGAAAACTGTACTGCAGACGGTTGAAATGGAAAAATGTACTGTACTTCACGGTGTTCCAACGATGTTTATCACGGAACTAAGTGAAAAAGATTTTGAATTGTTCGATCTATCCTCTTTAAGAACTGGAATCATGGCAGGGTCTATCTGCCCAGTTGAAGTAATGAAAGAAGTGATTGACAAGATGGGGATGTCTGAAATTACGATTGCTTATGGGCAGACAGAGGCTTCACCAGTGATTACCCAAACAAGATTTGATGATTCTTTTAGAAGAAAAGTTGAAACCGTTGGTCGCGCCCTGCCAAATATCGAAGTGAAAATCACACAACCAGGAACAAACCAAGAAGTGAAAAGGGGAACACAAGGTGAACTGTGTACACGAGGCTATCATGTTATGAAAGGTTACTATAAAGATTTGCAAGCAACGGCTCAAGTTATTGATGAGGATGGGTTTCTTCATACAGGTGACTTAGCTGTCATGGATGAAGATGGATACTGCAAAATAACTGGCAGATTAAAAGATATGATTATTAGAGGAGGCGAAAATATTTATCCAAGGGAGATTGAAGAATTTTTATATCAGCATCCGAAAATTCTTGATGTCCAGGTTGTCGGTGTACCTGATCAAACACTTGGTGAAGAAGTTTCCGCATGGGTAAAAGTGAAAAGCGGGGAATCATTAACAACCCAAGAATTACTAGATTATTGTAAAGGAAAAATCGCCCGCTATAAAATTCCACGTCATATCGCATTTGTTAACGACTTTCCGATGACGGCATCTGGAAAAATACAAAAATTCAAGTTAAGAGAACAAGCAATAAAATATTTTCAATTGTAATTTTATCTTTCATCCGTGACTAACATGAAAGGGGGAGACTTTTTGTATAAAAAAATACTGATTGCTAATCGTGGCGAGATTGCTCTTCGTATTATTCGTACTTGCAAGAAGCTTGGTGTTCAAACAGTAGCTGTTTACTCTGAAGCAGATGCTGAGTTATTACATGTCAAAATGGCTGATGAAGCATGGCTGATTGGAAAACCGCATGTCAATGAAAGCTATTTAAGTATTGAAAAGGTCATCAAAGCAGCAAAACAAGCAGGTGTAGACGCTATCCATCCGGGCTATGGACTGCTTTCGGAAAATAGCCAGTTTGCAAAAAGGTGCCATCAAGAGAATATCTCATTTATTGGACCATCACCGGAAGTGATCGCAAAAATGGGGGACAAAATTACAGCGAGAAAAGCGATGGAACAAGCTGGAGTTCCAGTTGTTCCAGGTGTAACCGAAAGCTTATCAAATCTAGACGATGCGATCAAGATGGCGAATATGATTGGCTATCCCATCATGCTAAAAGCAGCTTTTGGTGGTGGTGGGATTGGCATGCAGCTTGTTCACAATGAAAACGAATTGAAAAAAGCTTATGAAGGGAACCAAAAACGAGCTACAGATTTTTTTGGTGATGGTTCTATGTATATCGAAAAATATATTGAGCAGGCCCGCCATATCGAAATTCAAATATTAGTAGACCAATATGGAAAAGGTGTCTATCTTTGGGAACGTGACTGTTCGATTCAAAGACGACAGCAAAAAATGATCGAAGAAGCCCCAGCTCCATTACTAGACGAAAACATAAAAGTAAAACTTGGAGAAACTGCTGTAAAAGCGGCACGATCGATCGGCTATACCAATGCTGGGACGATCGAGTTTTTAGTTGATTCAAACAACCGTTTTTATTTTCTTGAAATGAATACCCGCCTGCAAGTCGAACACCCGGTCACAGAAGAAATTACTGGTCTTGATCTTGTAGAGGAACAACTTTATGCAGCCTTGGGTAAGCCGCTCACTTTCTCACAAAATGATATTAAGCGAGACGGTCATGCAATTGAAGTCAGAATCTATGCTGAAGATCCAAAGACGTTTTTTCCATCACCAGGAACCATCACTGAATTCAACCTGCCTGAACACCCGAATATCCGTCATGAATGTGCGATATCCACTGGGATGAAGATCACCCCATATTACGACCCCATGATCTCTAAAATGATTGTCAAAGGAAAAAACAGACAAGAGACGATTCAAACTTTAACAAAAGCGCTCGCGCAATATAAGGTGGCAGGAATTAAAACAAACATCCCTCTGCTTGAAGAGATTGTACGATCACCAGACTTTCAAAAAGGTGGTGTCCAAACGAACTTTGTCCAACAGCATCTCTTGAAATAAAAAAGAAAGGAGGCGCTTTATGAATACTGTTGTCATCAATATGGCAGGAAACATATGGAAGATATTAGTGGGTAAGGGCGATCAAATTGAAAAAGGGCAAGAAGTTGCGATTTTAGAGTCTATGAAAATGGAGATTCCCATCATTGCTGAGACAAGCGGGACCGTCATTGAAGTTAAAAAAAAGGAGGGGGAATTTGCTGATGAAGGTGATGTATTATTAGAGCTTCAATCATGCTAGGAGGCAAACAGATGAATGTTCCAAAAAAAATCTCCATTAAAGAGGTCGGACCGCGGGACGGTCTGCAAAATGAACAGGTCCTCCTCAGTACGAGTGATAAGATCTCCTGGATCGATATGCTTTCTGTGACAGGGCTTTCCTATATTGAAATTACATCATTTGTTCACCCTAAATGGGTTCCACCTCTTCGAGATGCACTCGATGTTGCTAAAGGAATCAAACGTCAGCCCGGTGTGACATATGCCGCACTTGTTCCAAATCGAAAAGGGCTTGAACGAGCGATCTCAGGAAATATTGATGAAGCGGCAGTATTTATGTCAGCGAGTGAAACGCACAATCAAAAAAACATTAATAAACCAATCAACAAGACATTTCCAATTCTAAAAGAAGTGATCACTGAAGCGATCGAAGCCAAGCTTACCACAAGAGCCTATTTATCCACCGTTTTTGGCTGTCCTTATGAAAAAAACGTGCCACTAGAACAAATCGTTCGTATCTCTGAAACTCTTTTTGAAATGGGAATTGATGAACTTTCCCTCGGAGATACGATCGGTGCCGCTAATCCCGTACAAGTAGAGCTTATCTTGGAAACATTGTTAAATCGCTTTCCGAAAGAAAAAATTGCTCTCCACTTTCATAATACAAGAGGCATGGCACTTGCCAACATCATCACAGCGATGAATATGGGAATCACTACATTTGATGGAGCATGTGGTGGACTAGGTGGTTGTCCATACGCACCTGGCTCATCAGGCAATGCTGCAACAGATGATCTGATTTATATGTGTGCCCAAATGGGCATAGAAACAGGAGTTGAGCTTGGGAAGCTATTGCTCGCTGCCAAGTGGATCGAAGAAAAAACAGGTAGACAGCTACCAAGCCATAATTTGCAGGCAGCCAAATCATTAGACTGTTTTTCATAAAGAAACGGAGGTATGATGAGTGGCACCAAACATTCTTTTTTCTATTTATAAATCAATCGCCACCTTAACACTAAACAGACCGCATGCCGCCAATTCCCTATCAACATCTCTTCTTGAAGAACTTCACCGTCATCTCAATAGCATTAAATCCAACTCAGCTATCCGCTCTGTCATCATAACGGGAACAGGAGAAAAAGTATTTTGTGCAGGTGCTGATTTAAAAGAAAGAGCACACATGAACCATGGGGAAACAAAACAGACGGTTTCCCTCATCCAAGACGTGATTAAGGAGATTGAAGAATTACCTCAGCCTGTTATCGCATCATTAAACGGTAGTGCTTTAGGAGGCGGCCTTGAACTGGCATTAGCTTGTGATATTAGAATAGCTGCTAACCATATCGAGCTCGGCCTTCCAGAAACAACATTAGCCATTATTCCAGGAGCAGGTGGAACGCAGCGCTTACCACGTTTAATCGGTAGAGGAAAAGCAAAGGAAATGATCTTTACCGGTAACCGCCTCCGAGCAAAAGATGCAAAAGATCTTCAGCTTGTCGAATATGTCGTCCCATTACAAGAACTAAAAGAAAAAACAGAAAATATCGCACAAAAAATTGCTGAAAACGGTCCGATTGCGGTTAGACAAGCAAAATTCGCCATCAACAAAGGGCTCGAAATAGATCTTGCAACAGGACTTTCCATCGAACAAAAAGCTTACGAACTGACCATTCCAACAAATGATCGAACAGAAGGACTGAAAGCTTTTTTAGAAAAGCGAAAGCCTCAATATAAAGGAGAATGAGATTGAAAAGGAGAGAAGAAACCTTATGTCAGCTGAAAAAGAACTGAACAAACGGATGAGCAAGATATTGAAGGGCGGAGCAGAAAAATATCATATTACTAATGAAAAAAAAGGAAAAATGTTTGTCAGAGACCGTCTGGAACTGCTGCTTGACAATGATCTTCAACTTGAAGAGGCATTCTTTGCCAATTGTCTTTCTGACGAATTACCAGCGGATGGAGTCGTAACAGGAATCGGGCAAATCGGAGGGAAAACAGTTTGTGTTATGGCCAATGACTCAACTGTTAAAGCCGGTTCATGGGGGGCACGGACCGTTGAAAAAATCATTCGTATCCAAGAAACTGCCGAAAAGTTAAATTGTCCAATGCTTTATTTAGTTGATTCAGCCGGTGCAAGAATCACTGATCAAGTCGACATGTTTCCAGGTCGAAGAGGAGCAGGCCGCATTTTTTACAACCAAGTGAAACTATCCGGCCGTGTTCCCCAAGTCTGTTTATTGTTTGGCCCGTCTGCTGCGGGAGGTGCCTATATCCCGGCTTTTTGCGACGTTGTTATCATGGTCGAAGGTAACGCCTCGATGTATTTAGGATCTCCACGCATGGCTGAAATGGTGATTGGGGAAAAAGTCTCACTCGAAGAAATGGGTGGTGCAAGAATGCATTGCTCTGTATCGGGGTGTGGGGACATTCTCAGCAAAACTGAGGAAGAAGCGATTTTTGCGGCACGCCGCTATCTGGCTTATTTTCCAGCGAATTATACTGAAAAAGCTCCAGTCTGTGAAACAAAACCCCCAAAAATGTATGAAACACCATTAGAAGATATCATACCGAAAAATCAAAATGCACCATTTCAAATGATGGATTTCATCTACCGCCTGGTTGATGAAGATTCGTTTTTTGAAATTAAAAAAATGTTTGCTCCTGAACTGATTACAGGACTGGCGAGGCTTCAAGGACAGCCAATAGGCATCATCGCAAATCAGCCGATGGTTAAAGGCGGTGTCCTCTTTCATGATTCTGCAGATAAAGCGGCAAAATTTATCAATTTATGTGACGCTTATCATATCCCACTGCTTTTTTTGGCGGACATTCCCGGATTTATGATCGGTACAAAAGTGGAACGTGCAGGAATTATCAGGCACGGAGCGAAAATGATTTCAGCAATGGCAGAAGCAACCGTTCCAAAACTGTCCGTCATTATTAGAAAAGCATATGGTGCTGGGTTATATGCTATGGCAGGACCAGCCTTTGAACCAGATTGCTGCTTGGCCTTGCCGACAGCACAGATTGCTGTGATGGGGCCTGAGGCTGCAGTCAATGCTGTTTATGCCAATAAGATTAAAGAATTGCCCGAAGAAGAGCGATCCATATTCATTACCGAAAAGCGTGAGGAGTATCAAAAAGACATCGATATTTATAGGCTCGCTTCTGAAATGATTGTCGACGCTATCATTCCTGCCAACTCCTTACGCACAGAACTAAGCAAACGTCTTTCGGCCTATGCCGGAAAATCGATGATCTTTACGGAAAGAAAACATCCTGTATATCCAGTCTAATGAGAAAACGAAAAAGGAGGAGCATGATGACTGAAAAAGCAGTTTGGCAACCTGATTCAAAATTCATTCAATCAACTAGGCTGTTCCAATGGATGAAATCCCTCGGTTTCTCCGAATATACCGACTTCCTCAAAGCCACTACAGATGATATCGCCTGGTTTTGGGAAGAAGCTGAAAAAGCGCTAGACATCAGCTGGTACAAGCGATACAACGAAACGTTAAATATTGATCGCGGCATTAAATGGCCAAGATGGTTTACTGGAGGCCGCTTAAATGTTGTATATAATGCAGTCGAAAAATGGGCGCATCATCAAGAAACTGCCAAACAGACAGCGATCATTTGGGAAAGTGAAGCTGGGCAAACGAAACAGATTTCTTTTTCAGCATTAAATGAGGTCATCTCAAGGACAGCTCAAGGATTAAAAAAACTGGGAATTGTTAAAGGGGATGTCATTGCCATCTATTTGCCAATGCTCCCCGAAACCGTTATTGCGATGCTTGCAGCCGCCAAACTCGGGGCGGTTGTATTACCGATTTTTTCTGGCTATGGTGCTCATGCAGCAGCCATCAGATTAAAGGCTGGTAAAACTAAAATGATTGTTACCGCCAATGGCTTTTTAAGAAGAGGCAAGATCGTCAACATGAAGAGAGAAGTAGATGAGGCTGTAAAAATGGCGGAATCTATTGAAAAAGTCATCGTTTGCAAACTTCATGATATCGAAACACCATGGAATGAACAGTTAGATATCAATTGGGATGAACTGCTAAAGAACAAACCACTAGAGAAAACGGAAGAAATGGAAAGCACTGATCCCCTCATGCTACTTTACACATCTGGAACAACAGGCACTCCGAAAGGTACGGTGCATACCCATGCCGGTTTTCCAATTAAAGCCGCGTTTGATGCCGGATTTGGTATGAATGTCAAACAAGGTGATACGTTTTTTTGGTTTACAGATATCGGTTGGATGATGGGACCATTTTTAATTTTTGGCGGTTTAATAAATGGCGCATCCATTTTATTGTATGATGGAGCACCAGATTTTCCAGAACATGATCGACTCTGGAAACTTATTCATCGCCATCATGTTACACACCTTGGTGTCTCACCGACACTGATCCGCTCATTGCTTCAGTATGGTGAAGATTTTCCTGAACTAAACAGTCTCAAAGTGATCGCTTCTACTGGTGAACCTTGGAACCTTGAGCCATGGTTATGGCTTTTCGAGCATGTTGGAAAAGGAAAACTCCCCATCGTCAACTACTCAGGGGGAACAGAAATATCCGGTGGTATATTAGGGAATGTTCTGCTTCTACCGATTACGCCAATGACCTTTAACTCGACCTTGCCGGGAATGGCCGCCAATGTGTTTAATGAAGATGGAAAAGAAATGATAAATGAAGTTGGTGAACTTGTGCTGACAAAACCATGGGTCGGCATGACAGATGGTTTTTGGAATGAACCAGACCGATATGAAAAAACATATTGGAACCGCTTTAAAAATGTTTGGGTGCACGGTGATTGGGTCAAAAGGGATGAAAATGGATACTGGACAATTAACGGACGTTCTGATGATGTGATCAATGTAGCTGGGAAAAGAATCGGGCCAGCAGAAATCGAATCGGTTTTAGTAAGCCATCCGGCTGTGGTCGAAGCCGGTGTGATCGGTATTCCTGATCATATAAAAGGGCAGGCAGTTGTCTGCTTCATTGTTCTTAAACAAACAGAGATCTCCCAAGAACAATTAAAGAACGATCTGTTAGAACTTGTCTGCAACATGATGGGGAAAGCAATCAAACCTAAAGAATTATATTTTGTCAGCGGTCTTCCTAAAACAAGAAATGCTAAAATCATGAGAAGACTGATTCGTAGTGCATATTTAAATGAGCCTTCAGGCGACTTATCGACATTGGAAAATCCAGATGTGTATGAAGAAATGACTCGACTTTCAGCACATTAGCATTTTATCTTTTAAAATAGCTAAACAGCTACCAAATTAGCACTATGAATGCTAGTTAAATGTGTCAATTTTCTACCTGTAAGACTTCTTCTTTGGCATTTGATGTGTATTATCAAAGCCATTGTCGTTTTAAATTGGGTCGTTCGACAAATTGATCTTATAAATAATCCTGCAAAAAATCATTTTTTTGTTATTAGAAAGATAAGGTTAGTTTCTATTTAAATTGTATAAACGAAAAGAGATCCAACAGCTGTAACAGTTGAGTTCAGGCCCATCAAAGGGCCGTTTCAGCTCAAAGAAAATGGAGATAAACCTTCCCTATTAACTTCACACACTCCAAAGGAAGGTTTATTTGTTTAACAAGGAAGAATTAACATGTAGCCATCATGAAATAGGTCGCTTGAAACAGGGGATGAGCCAAAATGTATGATAAATATAACTGAATTTCAAGAGGTTGGTTTTATGGAGCCCATTTTGAAATGATGATAATAGAATGTATAATCATCTTTAGAAATTGAAAGTGAATAAGACCATCCAGTCATGTAGAAATGATCCGATTGTTATTTGCTTGTACCCTTAATCAAATGCATCTTTCATGATGTTCATTTGTTTAAAAACATTCTTTCTCCTGCGCAGAATGTTTTTTCAATAAAATAACACACGTTTAACTGCGGAAGACGACATTTTTAAATGAGAACAAAAGTTACTGAGAAAGATATATACATGATAAAACATCAGACAGCTGCCGGAATTTGATCTGACAGCAACTAGAAAGGGAAATGAAACGATGTATTTAACAATTAAAGAAACAGCACAATATTTATCAGTTACAGAAGCCTATATCAAACAGCTCATGAACCAAAAGAAAATCCGTTTCATTCATGATGGAGAGCAGTATTTAATCTACAAAGAGCAGTTTAACACCCATTTAGAACAAATGAAAAAGTATAAAGAGTTAATTGAAGCGATACTTCGCGAACCAATTCCTGAAGATCCGGATGTAAAAGATGAAGATTAGTCACTGTGTATACCATAAAAATATTATGTAAACTAATATTTTATTATATTATGCTAATAATGATTTCTCCTGCCTTCCCTGAACAAGCAAAAAAAGGGGAAAAGTCAAAGCAAATGACACAATTAAGGGAATAAAAGGAATTGAAGACCCCTTATAAATCAAGGATTTAATAATTTTATTACATTTTCGAAACAATCACGTTCATTTTTTGTTCAAAAAATGTTATCATTTAATAGTAAAATAGCTTGCAAGTTTTTAGTGTACTGAAAACAGCAAAAAAATAAGAAGGCGTATGGTGTAGTTTGTGCATAAATTCACAAACTAGCTCGCCTTCAAAGAAAAGAACAGCATATTTTTTATCGTAAAGGAGAATTGGTTATGCCGGAAACAATTGATCAAACAAAAGAATCTGTCAATCAAAGCCAACGTGATCTCATTGATCAGCTGTTAAAGCCCGAAGTACAAGAATCTTTAACCGTTTTAGTTGATCAGCTACCAAAGCTGACTGAACTGGTAAACATTTTAACAAAATCTTATGATTTTGCACAATCAGTTGCAACTGATGAGGTATTAAAAAATGATACTGTTGGTGCCATTACTGAAATACTTGAGCCGGTAAAAGAAACGGCAAAAGATATCGCACAAACAGCAATTGAAGCAAAAGACCGCGCAGAACAAAACAATGAGGTGATCGGTCTATTTGGTTTGTTAAGAATGCTAAAAGATCCACAAGCTCAGAAAATGTTCCGTTTTGCCCAATCTTATCTACAAATCTTGTCAGAGCGCGAAAATCAAAAACAACAATAACCTTCAGAATACATTTACAATAAGGACGGAGGATACATGATGTCAAAACATATTGTCATTTTAGGTGCTGGATACGGCGGATTACTATCTGCATTAACAGTTCGTAAATATTACAACAAAGAACAAGCGAAAATTACGGTAGTTAACCAATACCCAACTCACCAAATTATTACAGAATTGCATCGCCTTGCGGCTGGAAATGTGTCCGAAAAAGCGATCGCTATGCCGCTTACAAAACTTTTTAAAGGAAAAGATATCGATCTGAAAATTGCAAAAGTCACTTCTTTTTCAGTTGATCAAAAAGAAGTTTCACTTTCTGATGGCACTTCTTTAACATATGATGCACTTGTTGTCGGACTTGGTTCTGTAACAGCCTACTTTGGTATTCCTGGACTTGAAGAAAACAGTATGGTGCTGAAATCGGCAAACGATGCGAACAAGATTTTTCAACATGTTGAAGAACGAGTGTGCGAGTACTCTAAAACAAAAAATGAAGCTGACGCAACGATTTTAGTTGGAGGTGGCGGCTTAACAGGTGTTGAACTTGTCGGTGAACTTGCTGATATCTTGCCGAACCTTGCAAAAAATTATGGTGTAGACCCTAAAGATATCAAGCTAAAATTGGTTGAAGCAGGTCCTAAAATTCTGCCGGTTCTTCCTGATGAACTGATTGAACGTGCAACAGCTAGCCTTGAAAAACGCGGTGTAGAATTCTTAACAGGTCTGCCTGTTACAAATGTCAAAGGTAATACTGTTGAATTGAAAGACGGTCAAACAATTGTTACGAATACGTTTGTCTGGACAGGTGGTGTCCAAGGAAACCCTCTTGTTGGCCAATCAGGACTTGAAGTCAATCGTGGACGCGCGACAGTTAATGATTTTCTTCAATCTACATCTCATGAAAATGTATTTGTTGCAGGAGATAGCGCTGTTGTCTTTGGCCCGAATGATCGTCCATACCCACCAACAGCACAAATTGCATGGCAAATGGGTGAGTTAATTGGCTATAATTTATATGCATATTTAGAAAATAAATCATTAGAATCATTTAACCCTGTAAACTCAGGCACACTTGCAAGTCTTGGACGTAAAGATGCAGTCGCTGTTATCGGTGCAAACGCAACATCTCTTAAAGGTCTGCCCGCTTCTTTAATGAAAGAAGCAAGCAATGTCCGTTATTTATCACATATTAAAGGTCTTTTCAGTTTAGTTTATTAAGTAGTTAAATCATGCACCACTTATTATCATTTTAAACGATAAGTGGTGTTTTTTTACGCCTTAAATTTGACGGCTCCATGACATATTTCAAAATGGGCTAACAAGTCAGTCAGATAGAGAGGATGAGAACAATGAAAACGTTAAAAGTACCGGCAATACTTCATGAGTTTTTTGGTAAAAAAATTTTTTTGTTGGATTTATGTTTAACACTTTTGTTTGGAATTGGAATGTCTGCATTGATTTTAACTGTGACATCTTCCCAATGGCTTCATCTTGATGTTTGGAAAAGCGTGCTGCTCGCAATATTAGCGCTTGATATTACAGGAGGGGTGCTTGCAAATTTCACATCATCAACCAATCATTACTATCAACAAAATGCTAAAGTCCGGCTTATTTTTATTTCAATTCATTTTCAGCCAATCGTGTTAGGCTTTCTCTTTGTTCCTTATATTTGGATATGCCTTTCTGTTTGGGGATATACCATCACATCTGCACTGCTTGTTAATCATTTGGTAAAACATCCAGGACAAAGAACCATAGCTGCTTTTTTGGCGACTTCCAGTATATGCATCCTTCTCTTATTTCAATTACTTCCCGCTATTCTCTCTTGTTTACTGTGTTTATATATGTTTAAAGTGATATTCGCATTTGCTGTTGATCATGACATCAACAATCCTAATCAAACACAAGTATACAAATCTCGTTTTTGACATAAATTACGAAAACATACGAAAAAGGATGGGAAACGGGATGACCAAAAATCTTAAAGCTAGTTTATGTATCTTCATGTTGTTTGTATTTGCGTTTATTTCTGGTATACATGAGAATAAATCAGCCTCAGCAACTAACAACAGAATATCAGATCAAATAGATCCACTTTTAAAACATGATCCACTTTTACAAGGTACGCTTGCCGGAATCAGCATTAGATCTGCTTCATCCGGTGAAATTTTATACAGTCATCTGGGAGATATCCGTCTTAGACCTGCCTCAAACTTGAAGCTTTTAACAGCTGCAGCTGCTCTTTCTGTGTTAGGAGAAGATTATTCATTTCAGACAGAGGTTTTGACTGACGGACATCAGATCGGTAACAGTCTAAAAGGAGATCTTTACTTAAAAGGAAAAGGTGATCCAACTCTGTTAGCAGCTGATTTCAAACGAATAGCTGAAAAGATTCGAAAAAAAGGGATAACAACGATCTTTGGCAATCTCATAGGGGATGACTCATGGTATGATGATGTCCGCTATTCTGCTGATCTCACCTGGGATGATGAAGACGAATATTATGGGGCCCAAGTCTCTGCTTTAACTGCTTCTCCTAATGAAGATTATGATGCTGGTACAGTTATTTTAGAAATAAGTCCTGGCAGACTGGCAGGTCAAAAACCGAAGGTCACACTTCAGCCGCAAACAAATCAAGTTAAGATCATGAACAATGCCAAAACAGTCACAGCTGAAGAAAAGAAAAAAATCAACATAGAAAGATTGCATGGAACCAATATTATTGAAATGAATGGAACGATTCCCAAAGAGACTACAAAAATAAGAAAATGGGTCGCGCTCTGGAAACCTTCCCACTATGCACTTGATTTATTTAAACAAGCTCTTCACCAACAAGGCATTCACATGATCGGAACAGAAAAGATCGGCGTTACACCGAAGCAAGCAAAACGGATAACCGTTCATCAATCGATACCGCTTGCAAAGCTTATGATTCCTTTCATGAAACTTAGCAATAACGGTCATGCCGAAACATTAGTCAAAGAAATGGGAAAGACGGTCAAACATGAAGGTAGCTGGGAAAAAGGTCTTGAAGTGTTAAACACAACATTAGATAGATTAGGGCTTCATACAAACCAATTGCTTTTGAGAGATGGATCAGGAATTTCGCATCTTAATTCAATTTCTGCAGATCAAATCACAAAGCTATTGTATGTTGTTCAAGGTGAAAAATGGTTTTCCACATATATTCGATCATTGCCAGTCGGGGGAAATAGCGATAGAATGGTGGGCGGAACATTACGAAACCGGTTCAAAAATCCGCTTGTGAAAGGGAAAGTCAGAGCAAAAACAGGCACTCTTGCAACTGTCAGCTCATTATCAGGCTATGTCGATACGAAAAGCGGTAAAACGCTGATTTTCTCCATCATCTTAAACCAACTAATGGATGAAGACAAAGGCAAAGACATTGAAGACAAACTTGTTGAAATCTTAGCAGCTCAATGAAAATTACGATTACATACAATCCAAGTTAGTGGAATTCTTTTTGAATCCACTACTTGGATTGTGATAAAATTCGTTTATTCTGACGTACTTTTTTCAATACCGGCCATATAATGCTAAGAGACTGGTTTCTAACTGACCGACAGGCAAGGGGGAAATATATGAAACTATTGTTTGCATATTATCGGTACTCTCCACATTCAAATGGTCCATCCATCTATATAGATACACTACGGAAAATGTTACAAGACAAAGGGCACACTGTCGATTTGTTATCCCATGACAAGGACTGGCTAAACATCCAGATTTCCAATCAGCAAAAAGTCAATAAATACAAAATAAAAAACACTCTAATTGATCGTTTTCAGACATCTTACTCTACTAAATATCCGCTCTGGATCTTCTGGCGCGAAATGGAGCGCCTAAGTTTGGAAAAAGCAATTAAACAACTTGACTTAAACGAATATGATCTGATTCATTGTCATGATTTTATGACAGCAAGAGCAATTGCTCTTTCCAAACCTTCCCATACACGATTCGTTGTGTCGCTTCATAACTTCAAATATCATGAATCAAAAATAACAAAAGAGTTTTACGCGAAAAGCCGTCAAGAACAACAATACATGAAAACTGAAGAATATATAGGGGCGATGTCAGGCGATGTTGTTGCCGTTCCATGTGAATGGCTCAAAAAGCAGTTAATCAAAATCGGTGTCACACCGTTAAACATTAAGGTTATTCCATATGGAATAACCAAAGAGCCATTTATGACAAGTAAGATCTCGAAAATAGGTGAAGACAAAAAAGTGATTCTTTGCCCTGCACGATTGGTCCCTATAAAAGGGCAGCGTTACTTATTAAAAGCGCTCTGGAAACTAAGCCGAGAAAGGGAAGATTTCCACTGTCTCCTAGCAGGAGAGGGACCAGATCGTACCGCACTTCAACAATTAGCAAACAATCTCGGAATCAGCTCTATCATTTCTTTTCTTGGAAAACGAAATGATATTCCATATCTCATGAATAAAAGTGATATTATTGTCCTCCCTTCATTACATGATACATTTCCACTCGTCATACTAGAAGGACAGTTTTCCGCAAAACCTGTTATCGCCACAAATGTTGGTGGTATGAAAGAAATCATGACAGATGGAGCTGACGGTTTAATCGCTCAGTCAGCTGATAGCGAAGCACTAGCAGAAAAACTACGGTTTTTGCTAGATCACAGCTCGATCCGCTCACAAATAGGAAAACAGGCATTGAGGAAAGCGATGAATTATTGGGACATCGATCGTCATATCAAATCAATTGAAAAATTGTATCAACAAACAAAAACCCGTTCAGTGCAAGATAAACAACAAATAGAAAGAGAAATACTCAGCCAGTGCAAAACGATCAAGTCTGTTGAATCAGGATTTACATTATCAGGGGACATTCATGAGGAATTGAGAAAAGAATTAACAAACCAACAGCATTATATTCATCTTTATGACCAATCAGGTGTTTTACTTCAAACAAAACCTGTCAATCCAAATGGTTCTTACGAATTCCAGTGGCTTCCCGCAGGAAGTTATGTCTTGAAAAGCACCTTGGAGAAATTCGGAAACGAAACAAAGTTAGTCGGACCTAGTTAAAAGTGGTGAAAGCCGGACATTTTTTCGGCTTTTTTATCCATTAAATGACATATATTAGGTGATTGTTTTTGTATAACAGTTCAACGAATAGTATGTATTATTATAGTACAGATATTTGGAATATCCTCATTTTTACATATAAAAATCAATTTTGTAATCGCTTTAATTCATAAAAAGTCCTCAAATTTGTTACGATTTTCACAAATTATGTGATCTTTTTCACATTCAAATCTGTTATATTAAGATTATGATGTAAATGCATAATCTGTTATACAAGTTTTTTAACAATAAGAAGAGGTGGATAAAAGTGAAACAATGGAATGATTTTAAAACAAACGTATGGCAAAAAGAGGTAAATGTCCGCGATTTTATTTTAAGCAATTTCCGTCCATATGAGGGAGACGAATCATTTTTAGAATCTCCAACCGAATCTACCACAAAATTATGGGAACAAGTAATGGATTTAACGAAAAAGGAAAGGGAAAATGGTGGTGTTCTTGATATGGATACTGAAAACGTTTCCACAATTACATCACACAATCCTGGGTTTTTGAATAAAGATCTTGAAAAAATTGTTGGTGTCCAAACAGATGAACCATTCAAACGTTCACTTCAACCTTTTGGCGGAATTCGTATGGCAAAGCAATCCTGTGAATCTTATGGGTATGAGCTTGATCCAGAAGTCGAAAGAATTTTCACAGAATATCGTAAAACACACAACCAAGGAGTTTTTGATGCATATACAGATGAAATGAGACTTGCTAGAAAAGTTGGGATCATCACAGGTTTACCTGATGCTTACGGCCGTGGACGTATCATTGGTGATTACCGCCGCGTCGCTCTTTATGGTGTAGATTTCTTAATTCAAGAAAAGAAAAAAGACTTAGCTGGTACAACACCAATTATGTCTGAAGAAAACATCCGCCTTCGTGAAGAACTTTCTGAACAAATTCGTGCATTGACTGAATTAAAAACATTAGCTGCAAGCTATGGTTTTGATATTTCAGAACCAGCCAACAATGCTGCAGAAGCATTCCAATGGCTATATTTCGGATATTTGGCAGCCATTAAAGAACAAAATGGTGCAGCAATGAGCTTAGGTAGAGTGTCCACTTTCTTAGATATTTATATTGAAAGAGATTTACAAAATGGTATATTGACAGAACAAGAAGTACAAGAACTAGTTGACCATTTTATTATGAAACTGCGCCTGGTCAAATTCGCACGTACACCAGATTACAATGAATTATTTAGTGGTGACCCAACTTGGGTAACAGAATCAATTGGTGGAATGGCACATGATGGACGTCCGCTTGTCACTAAGAACTCTTTCCGGTTCCTGCACACGCTTGATAATCTTGGCCCTGCACCAGAACCGAACTTAACTGTTCTTTGGTCTGTCAGACTTCCACAACACTTTAAAAATTACTGTGCAAATATGTCCATTAAAACAAGCTCCATCCAGTATGAAAATGATGACATTATGCGTCCTGAATATGGTGATGATTACGGAATTGCATGTTGTGTATCCGCAATGGAAATCGGTAAACAAATGCAATTTTTCGGGGCACGTGCCAATTTAGCAAAAGCGCTGCTTTACGCAATTAATGGTGGAAAAGATGAAAAGCACAAGCATCAAGTCGGTCCGGAAATGACACCGATCACCGCCGATGTGCTAGACTATGATGAAGTCATGCAAAAGTTTGATCAAACAATGGAATGGCTGGCCGGTCTGTATATTAATACACTCAACGTGATACATTATATGCATGATAAATATAGTTATGAAAGAATTGAAATGGCCTTGCATGACACTGACATTATGCGGACAATGGCTACAGGTATTGCTGGATTGAGTGTTGTCGCTGATTCATTAAGCGCTATCAAACATGCAAAAGTGAAAGTCATTCGTGATGAAAATGGTCTTGCCATTGATTTTGAAACAGAAGGTGAGTTCCCTAAATACGGAAATAATGATGACAGAGTTGACAGTATAGCTGTTGATCTTGTTAAGTGTTTCATGAAAAAATTGCGTAAACATCAAACATATCGTCAATCCATTCATACGATGTCAATTTTAACGATAACATCAAATGTTGTATACGGTAAGAAAACAGGCAATACACCTGATGGCCGCCGAGCTGGTGAACCATTTGCTCCAGGTGCAAATCCGATGCATGGACGTGATTCAAAAGGTACTCTAGCTTCCTTATCATCAGTTGCAAAATTGCCTTACAGCTATTCAATGGATGGAATTTCTAACACGTTCTCTATCGTACCAAAAGCGCTAGGAAAAGATGAAGCAAGCAGAGCACAAAATTTAGCCAGCATTCTTGACGGCTATGCTCACAAAGAAGGACATCACTTAAATGTAAACGTATTTAACAGAGAAACATTGCTTGATGCAATGGATCATCCTGAAAAATATCCGCAATTAACGATTCGTGTGTCAGGCTATGCTGTTAACTTTATTAAGTTGACAAAAGAACAGCAACTAGATGTCATCAGCCGTACGTTCCACGAATCTATGTAATAGAAAAACGGAGCGTTTTCCCACGCTCCGTTTCTAAATAAAGAGGTGCTCACGCTCATGAAAGGAAACATTCATTCTATTGAAACATTCGGTACGGTCGATGGACCGGGTATACGTTATATCATTTTTACACAAGGATGTTTATTGCGTTGCCAATTTTGTCATAATGCTGATACTTGGGAAATCGGAACAGGAAAACAAATGCCTGTTTCAGAAATTGTTGATGATATTCAAACATATCTCCCGTTTTTTCAATCCTCTGGCGGAGGAATCACTGTCAGTGGAGGCGAGCCTCTTTTACAGCTCCCATTTTTAATAGAGCTATTTAAAGAATGTAAAAAAATAGGGATTCACACAGCGATTGATTCCTCAGGGGGATGTTATTCCAATGCTTCATCATTTCAAGAACAAATCAAAGAGTTGATTCAGTACACGGATCTTGTTTTACTTGATGTAAAGCATATAAACCGGAAAAAGCACATGAAACTAACAGGAATGCCAAATGACCATATTTTGGATTTCGCCCGATTTTTGAGCGATCATCAGGTGCCTGTCTGGATTCGTCATGTCTTGGTTCCCACGATCTCAGACATTGATGAAGATTTAGCTGAACTCGGCCAATTTATTGGAACACTTTCAAATGTTGAAAAAGTCGAAGTTCTTCCTTATCATAAATTAGGTGTCTACAAATGGGAAGCACTTGGACTCGAATATCCTTTAGCAGGAATCGAGCCTCCTAGTGAAGAACGTGTTGAACATGCTCACAAACTGTTAACCGCCCATTTGAATATTTCTCAATGACAGACTTCTCTAAAAGGGAAGCTGTCTTTTTTTAAGACTTGCATAAATTTGCTGTTTTTTTACAATAGTAAAACAGAGGAAAGACAACAAAATTGAGGTGGACAGTGCCATGTACTATGTATATTCACATAATGATCTAGATGGGGTTGGCTGCGGAATTATCGCAAAAATAGCTTTTGGCGAACAGGTGGAAGTTCGCTACAATTCTGTAACAAGCTTAGACATCCAAGTGGAAAGGTTTTTGGGTGCTGTTGAAAATAGACGAAAAACCCAAGAAGGTCTGTTTATCACAGATTTATCTGTACATCAAGACAACGAAAAACGATTGAATGACTATGCAGAGTCAGGCGGCAAAATCAAACTGATTGATCATCATAAAACCGCGCTGCATTTTAATCAGTATCCATGGGGGATCGTCAAAGTTGAATACGAAGATGGACGACTTGCATCAGCCACTTCTCTTTTTTACGAATACTTAATTGAGAACGGCCTACTTACAAAAACGAAGGCATTGGATCAATTTGTCGAGCTTGTTCGGAAATATGATACATGGGAATGGGAACGTACAGAAGATCTTCAGGCAAAACGGTTAAATGATTTGTTTTTTATGGTCTCCATAGATGAATTTGAAGAAAAAATGATTCGCCGTCTAAAAGAAAACGAACAGTTTTCATTTAATGAATTCGAAGAAAAAATTCTCGATATGGAAGAAGAAAAAATTGAACGATACATTCGTCGAAAAAGACGAGAAATCGTACAAACGTTTATTAATGGACACTGCGTTGGAATTGTCTATGCCGAAAACTATCATTCAGAGGTAGGAAATGAACTTGGTAAAGACAACCCCCACCTTGATTATATCGCGATTTTAAATCCGGGTGGAAAAAAGGTCAGCCTTCGCACGATCCATGACCAAATCGATGTCTCAGAAATCGCCGCCACATTTGGCGGAGGTGGCCATGCGAAGGCATCTGGATGCCCATTAACCAATGAAGTGTTCAAACTTTATGTTTCTGAGCCATTTCAGCTTGAACCAGTGAGAGCCGATGCTTTTAAAAATATGTATAATTTGAAAGCGTCTGACTCTGGGGCTCTTTATGTAAATAGAGAAGAAGATCGCTTTTATCTTTTTCCTTGTGAAGATGGTTGGAACATCCAGTTAAATGGTGTCACACACCCAGAATCCTTCGCCTCGTTTGAAGAGGCAGAGTATTTTATTAAACGGCATTATGCGGCATGGTTAGTTCGAGATGAGACATTCATCCAATTCTTAATGACTCAGGTCAAAGAAATTTTTCATCCTAAAGGCTAAGACACTAATATGTCTTGGTCTTTATTCATATCATAATAGAAAAAAGGGGATGGTGTGTAATGAGCAAAAACAGCCAAATCAAAGAAATGCGCGGAGTCTGGATCGCTACAGTCACAAATTTAGACTGGCCTTCGCAAAAAGGTCTCTCACCTGAACAACAAAAAAAAGAGTACATCAAACTGTTGGATGATGTAGTAGAGATGGGAATGAACGCTGTTGTCGTTCAAATTAAACCTACCGCTGATGCATTTTATCCGTCAACATATGGACCATGGTCTGAATATTTAACAGGTGTTCAAGGAAAAGATCCTGGTTATGATCCACTTCAGTTTTTACTTGACGAAACACATCATAGAGGCCTTGAATTTCATGCATGGTTTAACTCATTCCGTATCACAATGAATCATACTGATATAACAAAACTTTCAAACGATCATCCTGCTAAAAAACATCCTGACTGGGTTGTCGCATATGGCCATCAGCTTTATTACAATCCCGGTATTCCTGAAGTCCAAGATTTTATTATTGCAGGGATCGAAGAAGTTGTTAAAAACTATCACATTGATGCCATACACATGGATGATTACTTTTATCCTTATAAAATCGCTGGCAAAGACTTTCCTGACCTTGATACATTTGCACGCTATGGTAAAGATCGTTTTTCAAATATTGAAGACTGGCGAAGGGACAATGTCAGTCAGATCGTCAAACAAATAGGTGAAATGATCAAGAAAGAAAAATCGTTTGTCAAATTTGGAATCAGTCCGTTTGGTGTCTGGCGAAACATAGCTGATGACCCTACAGGTTCAAACACAACAGCTGGAGTCACAAACTATGATGATCTTTATGCTGACACAAGAGAATGGATTCAAAAACAATACATTGATTATATCGCACCACAAATCTATTGGAGTATCAATTTTCCGCCCGCAGCCTATCATATTTTAGTCAATTGGTGGACAAATGAAGTAAAAGGGCACCCCGTTCATTTATATATTGGACAAGCAGCCTATAAGATTAATAATAATGCTGATCATGCTTGGTCTGATCCTGATGAGTACCCGAGACAGATTGCACTAAACCGCTCATTGAACGTTTTGGGCAGTATTCATTTTAGTTTAAAGGATTTAAACAAAAATTCACTTGGAATCAAGGACAAATTAAGAGCTAATATTTACAATTCTCCCGCTCTCATTCCCGAAATGCCGTGGCTCAAGTGACTAGTGAAGGACCGCCTGGGGACACCGTCCTTCACAAGATCATAACAGATTTGACTGGTAAATGGTCGGACGCTTGAGGATTCAAGTTGATCACTTCAGTTTTTACTACGTGAAGACAAGGACTGGCAAAAATGTAATCTAACCGTTTTCTCGGACGCTGTGACGGGTATGTGAAGCCATGACCAGCTCCGGCCTGATTCCAACTATCGCTAAGCTCCTCAGCCATCCTTGTCCAGCCTCGTGAATTCGGATTCATATTCCAATCTCCCAATACAATGACCGGCTCATCAAGCTGCTTCATTCTTTCAATGATAAAGTCTGTTTGTTTACGGTGGAAAAGAGGATTTAAGCTCAAGTGTGTCACAAAAATGAAAAGGCGCTTTTCCTCAATTTGCACAACAGTTTCAAGAACAGACCTTCCTTCATGAAACTTTGGGCCAAAACTTAATAGGTGGTTCTTTACTGTGATGATTGGAAAACGGGTTAGAAGACCATTTCCGTATTGTCTCTCTGTGAGGGCATCTTTGGAGGGCTTTGATAATGACGGACTAAATGCATGATTCATCTGCAATCGTTCTGCAAGGAAATTTATTTGATCCTGATACTCGCTTCTTTTTGAAAAATGTTTATCGACTTCATTAAGACCGATAATATCAGCATCACTTTTTGCCATAATATCGGCAATTCTCTCAAGATCAAGCCGCTTATCGATTCCTTTTCCGTGGTGAATGTTGAATGTCATGATCGTGATGTTCAATTTTATCCCGCCTGTCTTCATATATTATTTACTATTTTATCTCAAAGATCATCATTTTATCGGGAACATGATGAAATAAACGAGTAAAAATTGTGGTTGATTTCAACATGTTCAGTTGAGTAATGGCCACTAAAAAGAACCATGGAGTTAGTAGTAGAAACGCATGAAAATGATTAAAATAAAACATACATACTCTCTGAAAAATCACATGAAAGAGGTTGCAAAATGGAGTACTGGCATCTAATAAAAAATCCTAAAGGTGAGACTTATCGCTATTTCATCAAGGTATTGTGTGATCACTCAGATAAGTTCTACTTTGTGACAATGAAAGAATTCGACTACAATCAAGAGGTCCTCGAAAAATTTCAACCTCATGTGATTGAAACATATAAAACAAACCAATGGGCACAGACGATAAAAAGAGGTCCAGCTGTTACTGTATATGTCATCAAGGCAAATCGAGATACTTGTCAATTGCTGCAACAATTATCGAACTCCTTATATGACTGGGTAGCACCATTACCAGAAGACTTAACATTTATTAAAAACAATCTTGAATGGTTTACCTGTACGACACATGAAGAGATGGGGGGATTTTCACTTCGTTCTGAGAGTGACGGGGAGATACTTGGTCACATTCAGGGATTTGAGGTTGAAAAAGACGAGGAAGAATAAATATTCTCTAAATGTAATTCCCCAAAAATAGAGGGGGCAGCAAATTTTTGTCAGCCTTTGGCTCTGTTAAGCCCTATATCTCCATAAACTTAAGGATTCTTATGAAGTTTATTTCTTTTAAACAAGAACAGGGCAGATCGCATTGATCTACCCTATACTGACTTTTAGTTATCCTTAATTAAGTAAGATTTCGTATTGCAACGTGCATGTCGCTATGATCTGTTTGAAAAAATTCGCCTATCCCTATCGTTAATACTCCCAAAATGCACACAGCAGAAATAAAACTTTTAAATTTCATACTGGAATTCACCCCTTCGAATTTGATTTTGGGCCTCCATCATCTGCTTTAAAAAAAACACAGAGTCATCAGGACGCCTATTCTTAGTATAAAATTCCGCAGCCACAAAAGCCAGTTCTTCCAAATAAGGATAACCCTGATTATTTCTAAGTGGTTCAAGAGATTCCAACACTTCTGACCTATCTCCTTGCTTAATAAACAACACCTCTAAAAAATTTAACAAAATTAATGATAAACTATCATCAAACTTCTGGGCGCTATCTATAGCCTGTTTAAACCATTTCTCTGCTTCGGCTTTTTTATCATCAATGAAATGGATTAATGCCAAAAGATAATAAGCTAATGTAATGTCTTTTGACCCTGTTTTTTCTGTTGCTTTAATAGCCTCAAGAAGATAAGGGACAGCCTGAAAGCTTCCAATACGTTGATAACAGTTCGCCATATTTATCAGTGATTTTGTGATCATAGGCCAGTTGTCAATTTCTTGAGAAAGAGCCAAAGCTTTATGTAAATGAGGCAAAGCCTTATCATGGATATGCAAATCATCATAATTTCCTGCAATAACAAAATGACATTGAATACGGCGAACCATGTATGTAGCCTGCTTTTTGTAAATTTCATATGCCAGAGATATATAATACATAGACATATGCGTTTGTTTCATGTGATAAAACACTTCACCCATCCTGAAATAAAATTCTGCCTTTTCGATTTTATCTGAAATTTTCGATAATCTTTTTTCTGCCAGTCTATAAGATTGAATCGCTGTTAAGTATTTTCCTTCTGAAAAATAATACATTCCCGAAAAGAAAGAAAAATAATACTCTAATAATCCAGAAAATTTTCTTCCCTGTCCTTCTATCTCTCTAAGATAATCCGCAAGGGACATTTTTTTTTCATTTGGATAAAGGTAGTCCAACATCAATTGATGCCTAAATCCCATTAACTGATAATACAACAGCGTATCCTGATCTTCTTCCATGTATTCTATCTCTTGACGAACTTCCTCTTTAAGCCGTTCTGCTTCTATTACGTCTAATTTTTGAATTTCGTTATACCATGCATTAATTTTCATTCCTACAACAGAAGATGGTATGACTTTCAAGACCCCTCATTCCTTTCTTTTTAAAAATAACCTTTTTATGTTAAGAATAGCACAAAAATTCCAAAAACAAATCAAAAAAAATTGTTTTGAAAAAAGTTTGCGTGACACCGAATGTAAACAAGAGGACAAATGTATTTTCCAAAAAAGCAAATCATTTTATTGATTGTGTGTTAAAATTATTCATATTATCTAAATGTTGTATAAAAGGGTAGGGAGTGGACTTTGGTTGATGGGAAAATTAAATAGGTCATTAACTGTTTGGAATAAGAATTTCACACTTCTTTTTTTCTCTAGGCTCATCAAGGTTTCGGCTGACAGCTTTGCATTTTACTCGATTTTGTGGTTTCTGATTTTTAGTGGAAAAGGAGCGATTGGCACTGCTTTATTAATTGCTGTTACTTTTCTTCCAGAAGCAATGTTAGCACCGGTGACAGGTCCTTTAATGACAAGAAGCACATTAAAGTTTTGGATGTACTTTTCTGACTTAACAAGGGCATTGATTGTACTCTCAATACCAATTAGTTATTTTAACGGGTTTTCTCCAATGTGGTTTATTATTGGACTTATGATTATTCATTCAGCAACAGGTGCGACATATAATCCTGCGTCAATTACACTGATTCCGCAAATTGTCCATGATGACTTCATGCAAAAAGCAAATGCGATCATACAGTCTTCCTCTGAAATTGTAAAGCTTGGAATTGTTACGCTATGTGGAGGTCTTCTCACTTTAATCGGTCCAGCACCAATCATGATCATTTCCTTCACACTTTATATCATTTCTGGGATTTTGGTTCTTTGTATTAAGTATCAAGCAGATCAGCCATCTACTGAGCATGACAATGTCAATCAAAGAGGCACATACATGGCAAAATTAAAAAGAGGGTTTTCTTTAGTGAGACATCATAGAATTTTATTCCCTTTAGCCATCTATTGTATTTTTATGAATTTAGCAGCAGCACCATGGGAAGCATTGTCCGCAATTTATGTTTCAGAAGATTTAAATGGTACACCGTTTATCCATACGCTTCTGAAGGCTACAACAGCTATTGGTGCATTTACACTTGGATTTATTCTGGCTAAAGTGAAGATCAACAGATACGGATTTCTTTTTATAACAGCTGGAATGATTGAAGGTGCATCTTACGTTATCACTGGGCTATTCACAATTGTACCTCTTGTATTCCTGGCTGCCTTTGCATTTGGGGCAGCAGTAAGCTCAATCAATGTTCCAGAGTACACCATTATTCAAAAGTCTGTAGATGGAGATGATCAGCCGCAAGTGTTTGCTGTTATCAATATGATTGGAAACCTTGCACTTCCATTAGGTTCAGTGATCTGTGGATATGCAGCAGAAGCGATTGGATCAGGTAAGGTTATTGCAATTGGTGGTTTAATTCAACTTCTCGCTGGTGTTGGAATTTTGCTGTTCACACAGCTTGCCAAAGCTCAAGAGTCCGATCTTATCAAAGAAAAAAATGCAAGCATAACCTAAAAAAAATGCACGGACTAAAATATAATGAAACTTAAAACTTGTCAAATACAAAAGCATATTAAATGCTTTACCAGAGTTGATAAAGGAAAACAAGCCAAAAATAAAGAGTGCGGGATAAGGATATCTATCTTGGAGATATTGTTCAAATAACAAATGTTAATTGCTATGGAGACAAAAAGGCTTTCAAGGTAAGCCTCCTGAATATATGATTGCATTAAAAATCGTTAAGGGGTTGTTTCTTGAAGATCATTTAATTAAAGTGTGAGAAGCAGTCGATTTCTTCAATGAAAAAAATGTTTATGCTGAAAAAGAGCATTACGGTGAATCGGTAGTGACATTCTGTTTAGCCGATCAGATGCTTGGGGAGCAGCTGAGTTTTATCGGCAAGCTAATGAAGCGAAGCGACAAATTGAAAGGGGAGAATCTTTATGAAAAAAATGTTTATTTGTGCAATTCTTTTAACCGGTATAGCAGTTGGTGCAATAACAACAATAAGTGATACTCAAGGTGGTACCTTCAAAGTTGCTGATCGTGCACGGACTTGATTTTTATCTCCAATATAAATAGCAACCATAAGAAATACTTCATGTATAGTTGTTTTTTAGCATTTAAGGGCTGCCCGTTTAATCACGTTTACAATGACGATAAAAGATGTGATTATTTTTTGGCCGTCCTTTCTTTTCACTGAGATTTTAAAAAATATTGACATACCCCCTTGTGTATATTAATATACCCGTAGAGGTATGAAAGAGAGGGTGAAAAGATGCCAAATCAAAAAACCAATATCATCTTGTTTAGCGGTGATTATGATAAAGCGATGGCAGCATTTATCATTGCAAATGGAGCGGCCGCATATGACCATGAAGTAACGATCTTTTTTACATTTTGGGGATTGAACACCTTAAAAAAAGAAAACATCAAAACACCAATAGCAAAACGAGCTATTGAAAAAATGTTTGGTTGGATGATGCCAAAAAGTGCTGATCACCTACCATTATCAAAAATGAATATGCTTGGTCTAGGTCCAAAGATGATTAAACACGTCATAAAGAAGCACCATGCCCTATCATTGCCGCAATTGATCGAACTGGCGAACGAGCAGGGGGTTAAGCTAATGGCGTGTACAATGACAATGGATTTATTGGGCATTAAACAAGAAGAGTTGATCGATGGTACTGAATTTGGCGGTGTCGCAGCGTATTTAGGCGAAGCTTCTGAAGGACAGATTAACTTATTTATTTAAGTTATTTTTATACCCTTACATGTATTTGTATATTTACCGTGATGGCACGCAAACCAGGGCCATCCAGGAATAAAAAAGGAGGGAGATATTTTGAAACATTTTTTCAAGAAAAATCGAGAAACAACAGAACAAATCACATATGATGTGCCAGTCATGGCGTTACAAACGTTTGAAGCAAAAGTAGAACAGGGCGAAATATTGAATATTATTGATGTCCGCGAGATTGACGAATATGAAGATCGTCATATTCCACATGCAGTGAATCTTCCTTTAAGTGAAATAAAGGAGAGACTGGATGAGCTGAATAAAGATGATGAGATATATGTGATCTGTCATTCAGGGAAGAGAAGTGGAATGGCGACACAATTATTGGCGAATCACGGATTTACTAAGTTAATGAATGTAGTACCTGGTATGGCGGAATGGACAGGGAAAACAGCATCCAAACAAACAAATGTCCCAACAACATGTCAAGCTATAACATCTACTGAACTAACGAAAAAAATTGTCAACAAAGAACCTCTTTTTATTTTAGATGTACGCAATTCAAATGATTATTCAGAGTGGAAAATTGAAGGAGAAGGCATTGAAATGATCAATGTCCCTTACTATGACATGTTAGATGGTGTCGACTCTATATTAGGAGAACTTCCGAAAGATCAAGAGATTATCGTTGTATGCGCCAAAGAAGGTTCTTCAATTGTCATTGCAGATATGCTTGCACAAAAAGGTGTTACAAACCTTTATTACTTAAAAGGCGGGATGATCGCATGGAGTGAACATCTTGAACCGGTTAAAATCGGTGACTTACAAAGCGGTGGAGAAATCTTTCAATTCGTTCGAATTGGAAAAGGGTGCCTATCATACTATGTCGAATCAGCTAAAGAGGCCGTTGTCATTGATCCGATCAGAACAACCAAAGTTTTTGAACAATTTGCGGAACAAAGAGGGGCCAAAATCGTCGCAACAATCGATACTCATTTACATGCTGACCATATTTCCGGTGGACGCATGTTGGCAGAACATACAGAAGCAGCTTATTACCTTCCAGAGGGAGATGCTAGTGACATAACATTTGCCTATCACAAACTAGAGGAAGGCCATGATATCACAATTGGATGTTCCAAAGTTGAACCTATCTCTTCACCTGGGCATACAAGCGGTAGTACGTCTTTGATGATTGACAGGCAATTTCTTATGACAGGAGATAGCTTATTTATCGAATCAATTGGTCGCCCAGATCTGGCAGGAAAAGCGGAAGAACTAGCTGGTGACCTTAGAACAACTCTATATCAACGTTATCAACAGCTTCCTGGAGAAATGATTGTCCTACCAGGACACTTTGGTACTATTTCTGAACTTGGAAAACGCGGCGAAGCAGCCAAATATTTAAAAGATTTATTTACATGGAATTCCGGTCTCAATATCCAGGATGAACAAGAATTCCGGAAAATGGTTACTGGAAATCTACCACCACAACCAAATCATTATCAAGAGATCCGGCTAATCAATCAAGGAAAAATCACACCTTCTTGCGATGAACAAACAGAGATGGAAATTGGACCGAATCGCTGTGCTATTGCAGGCCCAGAAAATATATAACGGAGGGATACACATGAAATCAACAACTCAATTAGATGCCAAAGGTTTAGCATGCCCAATGCCAATCATTAAAACAAAAAAAGCAATGGATGAACTGAAAAGCGGGGAGATTCTCGAAATTCACACAACTGATAAAGGTTCAAAAAGTGATTTAACAGCTTGGGCTAAATCAACTGGACACGAATTAGTAAAACATACAGAAGAAACCGGGATCTTCAAATTTTGGATTCGAAAACAGTAATTTTTTCTTGACCGGCGGCGTTCTAAACGCCGTCTTTATCTGATTAGCCGTTTAAACGTACAATGGAATAGGAATCTTAGCAGGAACTACCTAAAGGAGTATGTGTATATGAGATTTCTGTGTATAATAGATAAAATAGGCGAAATATTGTAGTGGGAGTGTTCGTTATGGAATATAATGATCAAATCATCAAACGTTTAAAACGAGTTGAAGGACAAGTTGGTGGAGTCATCAGGATGATGAATGAAGAAAAAAACTGCAAAGATGTCATTTCACAACTTTCTGCAGTTAGAAGTGCTGTTGATAAAACGATCGCTGTCATCGTGGCAACCAATCTAGAAAAATGTCTGACAGAAGAAATGGCTTCAGGCAATGATACAAGAAAAATGGTTGAAGAAGCGGTCAACCTTTTAGTGAAAAGCCGTTAATAGAAGAATCTTAAGCCCCTTAAAATAGGGGTTTTTTTCGTTTCTTTTGATACTCGAATTATTGTTATGAATTCAAGGAAAGATCATACAGATGTAATTTTTTATAATCAGTTGATTATATAAGCAACTGATTATATAATAAGTTTACTTAACAGCAACTTCAAATAGGGGAAAGGAAGCATGAAATGATCATCCAAACGAAACTAGATGCAGCATGTACAGTGAATTGTATGAAGCTATTAAGTGACTCAACCAGATTACTTATGTTGAAATTGCTTCAACAAAAACCATATTGTGTTTGCCAACTTGTTGACATGTTTGAAACGAGTCAACCTGCGATAAGCCAGCATTTACGGAAACTGAAACAAGCGAATCTGATCAAGGAAGAACGTAAAGAACAATGGCGGTTTTATTCACTCGGCGATGACTTTCCAGAGCGTGAACTAGTGCTCACGATTCTCAATCAAATTGATGATCATGATCACCAATTTCAAGCCATTAAACAAAAAGAAAAACCAGTTTTATGCAAGTAAGGAGGAATGGCTATGACGATATTAGCCATTAGCATCTTTCTACTGACGCTGACACTTGTCATTTGGCAACCGAAACAATTATCAATTGGCTGGTCAGCCTGTGGCGGAGCCGTTTTATCATTAATTGTCGGAGTTGTTGATATAGGGGATGTCTTGGATGTAACAGGGATCGTGTGGAATGCAACGTTTGCCTTTATTGCGATTATTATTATTTCCTTAATTCTCGATGCAATTGGCTTTTTTGAATGGGCTGCCTTGCATATGGCCAAGGCGGCCAAAGGAAACGGCATTCTGATGTTTGTCTATGTATCTTTGTTAGGAGCAATTGTTGCGGGATTCTTCGCTAATGATGGAGCTGCCTTAATTTTAACACCGATTGTTCTTGCTATGGTACGCGCCTTAAACTTTAAAGAAAAACTAGTTTTCCCGTTTATCATCGCAAGTGGTTTTATTGCTGACACTACATCACTCCCGCTTGTGGTTAGCAACCTTGTTAATATCGTGTCCGCAGATTTCTTTAAGGTTGGCTTTATCGAATATGCAACAAGAATGATGATCCCTAACCTGTTTTCACTATTTGCAAGTATTATCGTTCTTTATCTATTTTTTAGAAAAAACATCCCACGGCATTATGACATGACAGATGTCAAGCAACCGAGCGAAGCGATCAAAGACAAAAAGATATTTCACTTATCATGGTTGATCTTAGCTATTCTATTAGCAGGCTATTTCATTAGTGAGCTGTTTGCTATCCCAGTCTCAATTATTGCTGGTATGATCGCGATCTTTTTCTTGTTTGCTGCACAAAAAAGTCCGGTCGTTCAGACAAAGGCAGTCTTAAAAGGAGCACCATGGGCGGTCGTCTTCTTTTCGATTGGCATGTATGTCGTTGTATATGGATTGAAAAATGTGGGATTAACAGATGTATTGGCAAAAGTGATTCAAGCTACAGCTGATCAAGGTCTTTTTGTTGCGACAATTGGTATGGGCTTTATTGCAGCCATTTTGTCATCTGTTATGAATAATATGCCGACTGTGATGATTGATGCGCTTGCCATACAAAGCACAGACACCCATGGACTTATCAGGGAGACATTGATTTACGCCAACGTGATCGGTTCTGATCTCGGTCCAAAAATTACACCGATCGGTTCACTGGCAACACTGCTCTGGCTTCATGTTCTTTCCTTAAAAGGTGTGAAGATTTCTTGGGGAACTTATTTTAAAACAGGCATCATCTTGACGATTCCAACACTTTTTATCACACTAATCGGGCTTTATATCTGGCTTCTCATCATTCATTAAAAAGGAGACGATCACCAATGACGAAAAAAACAATTTACTTTTTATGCACGGGTAACTCTTGCCGCAGCCAAATGGCTGAAGGCTGGGCGAAAAAACATTTAGGGGACAAATGGAATGTCTATAGCGCAGGAATTGAAGCACACGGTTTAAATCCAAATGCCGTTAAAGCTATGAAAGAGGCAGGTATCGATATTTCTGGACAAACTTCTGATATGATTGATCAGAATATCTTAAACAATGCTGACCTTGTCATTACATTATGCGGAGACGCAGCTGACAAATGTCCTATAACACCAGCGAACGTTAAACGCGAACATTGGGGCTTCGATGATCCGGCAAAAGCCGAAGGAACAGAAGCAGAGAAATGGGCATTTTTTCAGCGAGTACGGGATGAAATCGGTGACCGAATCAAGCGTTTTGCGGAAACAAAGTAGCTGATCAGATTGTCAGTGTGCATGTTGCTAGCTGGAAATCAATTTATCAGAGAATCTTGTCTGATGACGTATGGGCTTGACTTTCAGTTGATTGAGACAAACTTTGGAGAACATCGTTAAGAAAGCAAGAAGATATCGTTTATGGTGCAGAAGACAATGACGGCAACATCGCCGGCTTTGGCTCAACCAGTTTCGCTAATAAATCTGCTATCACACGACCCAAGGAAGTACATCGGACTCTTTGATGGTCTGGGTGTTAGCCCTTCAAGAACATTATCCAGTCGTTGCAATTGTTTGAACGAATACGAGAAAAATGTCTCAAATATAACGAAAGACCTCCACATCACATGGAGGTCTTTATTATACGCGCATGATTATCCTCCTTGTCCTCTAGCCGTCATATCAACAGGCTCCCGCTGACCAAGTTCTTGATCAAGTAAGAGGACAGCAGATGCGTTGTTGCCAGCAAGCTGAAATCTTTCCAGAATAGTAATCGTCTGTGCTTCTTCTTCCGTTTGTTCTCTCAAGAACTCCAAAAAGATCACGATACTTTGTTGATCTCCTTCCTGTTGGGCAATTGTATATGCTTGTCGATAATTTTCTGTTACATATTGTTCATGTGCTAACACTTTTTGAAAAGCCTCAACCGTATTTCCAAAATTGATCGGTTGCTCGGGGATATTTTTAATTTGCACAACCCCATTACGGTCGGTTAAGTAGTCGATTAATTTTAATGCATGACCGCGCTCTTCATCATGCTGGACCCTAAACCAATGCCCAATACCTGTTAAGTTTAAACGATTGAAGTAATTTGACATTGCTAAATATAAGTATGCAGACTGGTATTCAATTTGAATTAAATTATTGATCAGCTGTTGCATTCGATCACTTATCATCCTAATCCCCCCAAAAAATTGTCACGGTGTTTACCCAGCTCATTATATGAAAAACCATAATGAAAGTTGACAAAGATGTTATTACTGTTTATATTGTATATATACAGTAATAACGAATAGAGGGATGTTATGCTTTGAAGATTATCATTTCAAATTCATCTGATGAACCCATTTATGCACAAGTCGTTAGCCAAATTAAAGAACAGATTGTTAAAGGAGAACTATCCGAATCAGCCGCGCTTCCATCAATCAGAAACTTGGCTAAAGAACTAAAAATCAGTGTCATTACAACGAAAAGAGCCTATGATGAGCTGGAGAAAGACGGCTTCATTGTAACTATGGCCGGGAAAGGTTCATATGTAGCCGCCATTAATCAAGAGATGTTAAGAGAAATGAAAGTGAGATCGATCGAAGAAAAAATGACAGAAGCAATTACTGAGGCAAAACTTATCGGCTTATCATGTGAAGAACTTCAGAAGATGCTCAAACTGATCTATGAGGGGTGGTAAAAGTGAATAACATATTAGAAATCAAAAATCTATCTAAACAATATCAGGATTTTTCATTACAAAATATCAATATTTCCCTTGAAAAAGGCTATATTATGGGTTTTATCGGACCCAATGGGGCGGGAAAAAGCACAACGATTAAACTGATCATGAATTTAATTAAGAAAGATCAAGGTGAAATCAATATTTTTGGGTTGGATCATCAACAACATCAGCTCGATATTAAACAACGAATCGGTTTTGTGTATGATGAAAATCATTTTTATGAAGAACTAACTGTAAACGAAATGAAAGGAATGATCCGTCCATTTTACACAAACTGGGATGAAGCTGTTTTTCAACAATATGCAAAAGATTTTCAGCTTCCATTAGCAAAACAAATCAAACAGTTATCAAAAGGCATGAAAATGAAGTTTTCATTAGCGATTGCACTGTCCCATCATGCTGATCTCTTGATTATGGACGAACCGACATCTGGATTAGACCCGCTTGTCAGATCTGAACTATTGGATGTATTGCAAAAATTATTAGAAGATGAAAACAAATCGGTTTTCTTTTCAACACACATCACATCTGATTTAGAAAAAGTCGCCGATTTTATTACACTCATTCATAATGGAGAAATCATTCTAAGTCAAACAAAAGACGAACTTTTGGAGGAGTACTGCATTGTGAAAGGAAGCAAAGACATCTTGAGTCATCAAGACATGTTTATCGGCTTGAGAACAAACAATTTCGGTTTTGAAGCATTATCAAAAAACAAAAAGGAAATTGTGCAACTTTTTGGGGATACAGTGATGGTTGAAAAACCAACATTAGAAGATATTTTAGTATTTTCGACAAGCAGGAGTGATCATCGTGTATTATCTTATTAAGAAGGATATTTTAATGCAAAAAAAAGCAGTAAAATTATCTATTTTAATCATGATTTTCTTTACGTTTTTTCTGTTTAAAATCGGATCGGCTGGACTTTCGATCGGCGTCTTGGCCATTTCTTATCAATTGGCTTTAGGGGCAAGTTCATTGGAAGAAAAAAACCACAGTGACAAAATTTTAATCAGCTTACCTATTAAGAAGAGCACGATTGTTTTAGCAAAATATTTATCAGTATACGTTTATGCCCTGTATGCCACGATTGTTTACAGTCTCATTTATTTTGTTGTCAACCAACTTAGTGCTCAACCTGAGCTGTCTATTTCTTTTCAAGCACTCGAAGGGGTTGTCATCATTGTCACGATGTTTGCTTCATTATCGTTTCCATTCATCTTCAAATATGGATTTATAAAATCAAGGATTCCGAATTTTATCATTTTCTTTACTTTTCTATTTGGAGGAACAAAACTATACGAATATTTAAGTGATAAAGGACAGTTAGTGTCAATGTTCAACCAATTATCATCTGCAGGAATATCGACATTAATGATCGGAGTGGTGCTGCTCATGTTTGTCTGTTCTTATTTTTTATCTCTAAACTTTTATAAAAAACGTGAATTTTGATTTCATATTTAAAAATATATAGTAAATAATATTGATTATAGAGACGCTTTGCTAGTCAAAGTGGCTCTATTTTGTTTTAAAAAACTGTTTTTCCGGAAGTTTCGGTAAAAATCTATTTTTTTCGTTGTTTTGTTTCACTGTATAATATAGTGTAAACGATTTCTTATATCGTATACTTATACTATAATAAGTATTAGTGAAACGAACAGGGAGGATAGAAGAAACAGGTGAAATTCATGAATGAAAGACAAAAAGACATTTTGTATCTGTTGTTATCTGAACCTGAAGATTATTTATTAGTACAGGATTTTGCAGACAAGGTGAAGTGTTCTGAAAAAACGATTCGCAATGATTTAAAAGTAATTGAAGACTATATAACAGAACATTCTAATGCCGAACTGATTCGAAAACCAGGACTAGGTGTTTATTTAAACATTGAAGAACATGAAAAGATGTTTTTTCTACGACAACTCTATTCAGAACATCACCAAATAACAGATGAAACCGACGAAAAAAGAGTTTTGCAAATCGCCTATCATCTATTAATGAATGATAAGCCTGTTACGGCAAAAGAAATTGCTGCAAAACATTACTTAAATAAAGCAGCCATCAAAAAAGACTTGACTCAAATTGAAGAATGGCTGAAACAGTATCAGTTAACATTAGTATCAAAGCAAAGACTAGGATTAATGATTACTGGAAGTGAGAAGAATAAACGCAAAGCGTTGGCACGAATCGCTGATTTAATTGACAATCAGGAATTTGCCAGTCAATTTATCAAAAAGAAGTTTTTGTCTCATGAAATCGAATTTGTTAAAAATGAACTCCAATCATTACAAAAACGGCATTCTTTATATTTCACAGATGAAACATTTGAAAATTTATTATTGCACACTTTACTGATGATTCGACGAATGAAAATGAAACAACCGATTTCAATTTCTGAAAAAGAAATGATACTTGTGCGAGAAAAAAAGGAATTCCAATGGACAACAGCTTATTTAAAAAGGCTTGAACAAGTTTTCTCTGTCCTTTTTCCTGAAGAAGAAATCGTCTACTTAACATTGCATATTTTGGGTGGGAAAGTTCGTTATCCACTATGGCAAGGTGAGGAAAACCCTCTGCTTGTTGAGGTACTGAATCATTTAATTGATCGTGTCTCAAAACTGAAGATGTTGGATTTTAGTGATGATCAAATGTTGAGAAATGGATTAACCATTCATTTAAATACAACACTAAATCGACTTCATTATGATCTTTCTGTATCTAATCCAATGCTTCAAGACATTAAAAAGATGTATCCTTATCTATTTCATATTGTAATTGATGTTTTGGCAGACATTAATCAATCATTTGCGCTGACGATTCCAGAAGAAGAAGCGGCGTACCTCACTTTGCATTTTCAAGCAGCGATCGAACGTTTAAATCAAAACAGCGAAACACAAAAGAAAGTCATTATCGTTTGTCATATGGGGATTGGTATGTCACAACTATTACGGACGAAGATTGAACGAAAATTCCCGCAAATGTTGGTGATTGATTGTATTGCAAAAGCTGATCTAGCAGAATATTTAGGAAAGCATAAGGATGTTGAATCCGTCATTTCAACAGTTTCCCTTGAAAAACTAAAAATTCCTCATATTGTTGTATCACCACTTTTAGAAGCAGGGGAAGAGAAGAAATTAAAAGAGTTCATCCATCACCTTGATGAAGCACCTGAAAAAAAACAGAAAAAATTTACGATGATCAATAATACAACACCTTTCTTAGTTTTTTTACAGGAAGAACCGCAACATCGCTACAAATTAATTGAAAAATTAGCCCTGGCTTTGTATGAGAAAGGCTATGTAGACAAAGACTATGCTGCGCATGCCGTCCAGAGAGAAAAAATGTCAGCAACCACAATCGGGAGCGGAATTGCTATCCCACATGCAAATGCCAAATTTATTAAGCAATCTGCGATTGCAATTGCGACACTAAAAGAGCCGCTTGATTGGGGGACGGAGAAAGTCTCACTCGTTTTTATGCTGGCTGTCAAACATGAGGATCAACAAATGACAAGGCAACTATTTCATGAACTATCTTTTATTAGCGAACAACCAGCATTTATTCAAAAGCTAACGAAAGAAACAGATGTGATGAAATTCTTAGCTTATTTGGAATACTAAAAGTGAGGTGAATGCCTTGCTTTTTTTGTTTTCTTCAGAAAAAAAGTAATTTTACCGGAAACTACGGTAAAAAACAAAACTTTTATGATGATTGTTTTGATATATAGTAAATATGGGCCCAGAAAAAACCTAAATCCTAAGGAGGATTGAAAAATGAAACTGTTAGCGATTACATCATGTCCAAATGGAATTGCCCATACGTATATGGCAGCAGAAAATCTTCAAAAAGCAGCTGACAAATTGGGCGTACAAATGAAAATAGAAACCCAAGGCGGGATAGGGGTAGAAAATGAACTGACCGAACAAGATATTCGCGAAGCAGACGCCGTCATCATTGCGGCAGACCGAGCGGTAAGCAAAGATCGATTTGCAGGTAAAAAGGTGCTCTCTGTCGGGGTTCAGGAAGGTATCCGCAAACCGGAAGAATTAATAAACAAAGCTATAAAAGGAAATATTCCTGTTTATCAATCAAATTCAAAATCAGAAAACACCAACCAACAGGAGAAAAAACAAAACCCGATTTATCGTCACTTAATGAATGGTGTTTCGTTTATGGTTCCATTCATTGTAGTAGGTGGATTATTAATTGCCATCGCTCTAACGATTGGGGGAGAAAAAACACCAAAAGGGATCGTGATTCCCGATGCCTCTTTCTGGAAAACGATTGAACAAATCGGGGCTGCTTCATTCTCATTCATGATCCCGATTTTGGCTGGTTATATTGCATATAGTATTGCAGATAAACCAGGTCTTGTTCCCGGTATGATTGGCGGTTACATTGCAGCAACAGGAAGTTTTTATGGAAGTGAAAGTGGCGCTGGTTTCCTCGGTGGTATTATCGCCGGGTTTTTAGCAGGCTATGCAGCATTGGCAATTAAAAAACTAAAAGTTCCAAAAGCGATTATGCCGATTATGCCGATTATTATTATTCCGGTATTCGCTTCACTGATCGTCGGCTTAGCATTTGTATTTTTTATCGGTGCACCAGTTTCTCAAATATTTGAATCATTAACAGCTTGGTTATCAGGTATGAAAGGATCAAGTTCTATTCTTCTCGCATTAATTTTAGGTGCTATGATTTCATTTGATATGGGCGGTCCTGTTAACAAAGTAGCATTTTTGTTCGGCTCAGCAATGATTGGTGAAGGAAACTATGAAATCATGGGTCCAATTGCTGCAGCTATTTGTATTCCACCTATTGGTATGGGACTTGCTACATTCATAGGTAAAAGAAAATTCCAAGCGACAGAACAAGAAATGGGTAAAGCATCATTTACAATGGGATTATTCGGTATCACAGAAGGAGCTATCCCATTTGCAGCGCAAGATCCACTTCGTGTCATCCCAAGTATTATGGTTGGTTCAATGACAGGTTCGGTTATCGCTATGATCGGTCATGTTGGAGACAGAGTGGCGCACGGTGGTCCGATTGTTGCAGTATTAGGAGCGGTTGATAATGTCTTCATGTTCTTTGTTGCTGTCATCGTCGGATCAATTGTAACGGCTTTATTAGTCAATGCATTGAAAAAAAACATCAATGAAGAAGTGAAATCAAATCAAGGTTCAAGAGATGTTCCACAACAATCCGTTCAAACAGCTAGCAAACCGTCAGAGACAACAGATATTCAGAAGTTGACAGATATCACAAGCACAGAGCTGATCGAACCTAAATTATTAGGAGAAACTCGTGACGATATTATTGATGAAATGATTCAAAAGTTGGCACATGCAGGCGTATTACATTCAGAAAGTGAATTTAAACAAGCTATTTTAAAACGTGAAGCAGAGAGTACGACAGCGATCGGCATGAACATTGCCATTCCACATGGAAAATCAGATGCTGTCAAAAAACCAAGTGTTGTATTTGGTATCAAGCCATCTGGCGTTGATTGGAAAAGCCTTGATGGAACAAAAGCAAAATTAATCTTTATGATTGCTGTTCCAAAAGAAAGTGAAGGGAATGCACATTTAAAACTTCTGCAAATGCTGTCTCGAAAATTAATGGATGATCATTATAGAGATCGTTTATTAGCTGTTAAAACAAAAGAAGAGGCATACAAACTTCTGGATGAAATCGTATAAAGTGAGGTAATGGAATTGATTGAACCACTATTTTTTGAACCTGTATTCAAAGAAAGAATCTGGGGCGGTAAATCTTTAACCTCTTTCGGTTATCACATTCCATCAGAACAGACTGGTGAGTGCTGGGCTTTTGCAGCACATCAAAATGGACAAAGCATTGTTCAAAACGGAATGTATAAAGGACTTTCACTTGGTGAACTATGGGAAAAACATCGGGAATTATTCGGAAATGTGGAGGGAGATCGTTTCCCTCTCCTTACGAAAATTTTAGATGCAAATCAAGATTTATCTGTTCAAGTTCACCCGGATGACAATTATGCACATGAACATGAAAACGGTGAACTCGGTAAGACAGAATGCTGGTATGTGATTGATTGTCAAGAAAATGCAGAAATTATTTACGGACATCACGCCAAAACAAAAGAAGAACTAATTTCTATGATAGAAAGTAAACAATGGAATCAACTTTTACGCCGGGTAAAAGTGAAACCAGGAGATTTCTTCTATGTTCCAAGCGGGACTGTTCACGCGATCGGTGAAGGTATTTTGATTTTAGAAACACAGCAAAATTCTGATACAACCTACAGATTATATGATTATGACAGAACAGATGCACAAGGAAATCTACGTGAACTTCATTTAGAAAAAAGCATTGATGTGATAGACGTTCCTTTTACAGCAAAGCAACCCACTATTCAATATAAAAAAATAGATGATTTACATGTGACTTTATTCATTGAATCACCTTTTTTCTCTGTAGAAAAATGGGATTTAACAGGGTCTGTTAGCTTAAAACAAGAAAAACCGTTTCTTTTGATCAGTGTTATTAATGGGGAAGGGCATATGATTACAAATGGTAATGAATATGCCCTGAAAAAAGGAGATCATCTCTTACTGCCTGATCGATATGGTGATTTCCAACTTTCGGGACATATTGAATGTATCGTCTCAAGTTTATAATTTACTTCTGCCTGAATCCAAAGGGGCTGTCCAGTAAGTCGATTTTTGACGATTGGACACCCTTTTTACGTTAAACAAAGGACGTCTGTGTGCATTTATAAACATCGGGGGATTCGCAAGCCTTCTCGGAGCTCGTTCCTTGCTCTTTTCGGACAGCTCCCATTTTTTATTATCATTATATATAGTTGGCAGATTCAAAATTCCTTTAATAAATGAATGACTACTCATTCATTTCGTGTTAAAATCTAACAAATGGATTTGATGAAAGGAGTCACTTCATGAATGTAAAAAAGAATTTCAAACAGCAGACAATTCACGCTGTTCGAATAGGAAAGTCCACAGTAGCATTTCAAGGAATAAAATTAAATGTTTATTGTTTTATGGTGGATGGCGTTTTAGTTGATACTGGCCCAAAATCAGTGGAAAAGGAACTTAAACCATTCTTTAAAGAACAAGATATCGATCAAGTTGTCATTACACATTTTCATGAAGATCATACAGGCTGTGCAGCATTTTTACAAAAAGAACTGAAGCTGCCAATTTATATGAATCATCAGATGTTAGATTATTGTAAACAGGAGCCAGATTATCAAATGTATCGGGAATTTTTTTGGGGGAAGCGTAGTCCTTTTCATGCAAAGGCAATTGGAAAAACTTTTTTATCCCGACATGCCATTTGGGATGTCATTGAAACACCAGGTCATACTAGCGATCATTTGGCATTTTTAAATCGGGAAAGCGGGCAGCTTTTTACTGGGGATTTGTACTGCCAGGAGAAGCCAAAAGTCACATTACGTGAAGAAAACATCCCAACCGTTATTGAATCCTTAAAAAAAGTGTTAACTTATGATTTTGAAGAGATCTTTTGCTGCCATGCTGGCTATTTAAAGGATGGACGTTCAGCTTTACAGAGAAAGCTAGATTATTTGTTAGACCTCCAAGGAGAAATTATTAGGCTCTACGAAAATGGGCTGTCACCAAGGCAGATAAATACGATTCTTTTTCAAAAAGAATATCCCGTTACCTCTTTTTCTTCTGGGGAACTGGATTCTTTACACATCATAAACTCGATTATTCAAGAATATATAAAAAGTTCTGATATGAACTCATCCAAAACCTAGTTCTAGAGCTAATTCTTAATAAAAGGCCGATCTTATTTGTGAAATACTAAACAAGTAACGAACCACCACATAATTGGTTTCATTTGATTGACTCCTTTTCTAAATTTTGTTTAAAATGGTGATGAAAGATCAAACAGGGGGAGCAAATCAATGAACAACCAAAAACACTCGTGGTTTCGGATCTTGATCATTTTCGTTTTAGCTCTAGCTGTAGGCTTTGCAATTTATCAAAACTTCGCAAACAAAAAAACAGAAGCAGCAGGGCAACTGAACGAACAAGCTCCAAATTTTAAATGGACAACATTAGCTGGTGAAAAAATAAACTTAAAAGACCTATATGGAAAGGCTGTGCTTGTGAACTTTTGGGCCTCTTGGTGCGGTCCTTGTAAAAAAGAAATGCCCGTGATCGAGCAGGCTTACCAACAATATAAAAATGATCGTTTTGAAGTTGTTGCCGTTAATATTCAAGAACCAGATGCAACCGTGAAAAACTTTTTAAAAGATCATCAGCTTACATTTCCGGTCGTATTAGATAAGACCGGTGACATCTATGATTCATGGGGCGTCAACAATATTCCTGTTTCTTACTTTATCAGCCCTGACGGAACAATTAAGCGCAAATTTGAAGGTGAAATGTCTAAAGAGCAATTAGATCAATGGATAAAAGAACTTCTTAAGCTCTAGAAAGGAGTGCTTCATCTGTTCAACTCCATTATCGCCATTTTCTTCGGAGTTACATTGTTCTTTAGTTCGTTTTATTTAGTCAATTATATCGGCCAATCATGTTTCCGTTTCTTTAGTAGAAGCTTTTGTCGCATTAGGCTTCACACATTATGGGCCGTTATTTTTATCATAGAGATTTCTCAGCAGCATTTGAATGATGCTGTTTTTTTATGATGAAAAATTAATAGGCTAAAGTCCAAACATAGGTAAATGTCCATTCATATGATGGATAGAAAAATAAACTTTGGAGGGCGTTTTCATTGCATCTTAATAAATCCCATCATATGAATCAAAGTCACATGTCATATCATAGAATTGTTAAGACGATCCAAAATTGTGAAGCAGTTTGCGAGCATACTGGGAATTTGGTTTTACAAATGAACGGTTCGAGCCATAGGACAGAGCAATTAAGGTTACTACGGGATTGTGCTGATATATGCACATTAACAGCAAAGTATATTGCACGTTCTAGCTCTTTTTCAAAATCTATCGCTTCATTATGTGCGCAAATTTGTGAGATTTGTGGAAACCACTGTTTACAACATCCCGATGAACTATCACAAAGATGTGGTCAAACTTGCTTACATTGTGCACAAGAATGTCGGAACTTTGCAATGTCGACATATTAGAAGCATAGCGAAAGGTATGTGTCCGAAAATGTACAGGCACATGCCTTTTCGTTTTTGATGAGTTAAATATATTTGTTGTCTTAAAGTCGACTTTAAAAACTAATATGGTGATGAATCAGAAAAAAGGATAGAAGAAATCATGTTAATTCAACTAGATCGTGTGTTAGAAGCAGTCAAACAGCTGACGGATATTCGATTAGATTATGTAACAACAGAGCGAACTCTTCGATCATTTGAGTTAAAATTTGAAAAGTATGATTTAGTTATTATTGATGAACTGGGATATATCTCATTTGACAAAGAAGGTGCAGAGCTTTTATTTACACATTCTCATTACGGGCTGGAAGGAAATCAACGATTATCACAAGTAACTTGCCATTTTTAAAATGGCAGGAGATCTTTCATGATCCCGTTTTAACAGCAGCCTTAACAGACCGCCTGACACATCAATCACATGTGTTAAATATGAATGATCCCTCTTACCGAATGAGAGAAACGCAAGAATGGATGACTACTGAAAACAAAGTGGCTCAAAATTAAATTGCGAAATGGCTCACTTTTCACTTGCGAAATACACAATTGAAGGACAAGAGGAAAATGAAAGAAGGAGAAGACCGGCTTAAGGAGGTAATTCTGGATTCCAACTAAAAGGCTGGAATCTTCAATAACTGCCTACTTATCATGTAACAAGACCCTCTGCTCGTAAAACTATACACGAACAAGTCGCTGTTCTTATTACGTTTAGTTACTAAAAAACATCACAATTTGTATGTTTGCGAGAGTGGGATTATAATCTTCATTCACTTAGCACCTCAATTCTTTTCAATACCTTCACAAATCCAACACACTTTATTTGTTCTTTCAACAAATATACTTTTTATAATGATCAAGGGTTTAAATAAAGTTTTAAATAGAGAGAATATAGACCAAAATACAGTATTCGAGGGATTCTTATGAATAAACTACAGGTTCTCGTCATAGATGATGAATGGAATGTACGTAACCTTCTTCGTATTTATTTAATCAAAAATGGTTTTGAAGTCCAGGAAGCTAAAAACGGATCTGAGGGAATTAAAATGACTGAAAATCACTCTTTTGACCTTATTATTTTAGATGTCATGATGCCTGATACGGATGGATGGGAAGTGTGTCAGAAAATCCGCGAAACAAACAATACTCCTATCTTAATGTTAACAGCTCGTACAGGAACAAAAGATAAGGTAAAAGGGTTAACTGTTGGGGCTGATGACTATTTAGTGAAACCCTTTGATGCAGATGAATTAATCGCTCGTGTGTTTGCTCTTCTGAGAAGATCTAGCATATCTCAATCAACAATTACCCAAAGCATTATTACCTATTCTGAACTAAAGATAGATCCTGAAGGCAGACAAGTGTTCGTTCAAAAACAGCCTGTTGATCTGACTCCAAAAGAATTTGAATTGCTGCTCATGTTAGCCGAACATCCTCGTCGGGCTTTTGAACGTGAAACCTTGTTGGAGAGAATCTGGGGCAGCAACTATTTTGGTGATTTTCGCACAGTAGATACTCATGTGAAAAATATACGAGAAAAAGTAAGAAAAGCTGGACTATCGTTTAATCCTATTCAAACTGTATGGGGTATCGGCTATAAGTTTCAATTGGTGGACAAGCAAAAATGAATTGGAACCGTATTGTTATAAAACTGGGTGGGGCTATAATTTTGCTATTTCTTATGGTATTATTTCCCCTTGGATTTGTCATCGAGCGAGCATTTTCACAATTTTATTATCAGGAGCTTCAAACAGAGATTGAAGAACAATCTTCACATTTCGCCAAGATGATGGAAGCATCTGATAACCCACAAATACCTTACATGCTTGAAATAATGGGGGAGTTTTCAAAAACAGCATTATATATTGTTAATGCTCATGGGAAAATTATTGTGAATTCAGGTATACCCGGTTTAAAGGTTGGCTCTTCAATATCTAATGACGAACTCCACACTCTTTCACAAGGAGAATCTATTGATAAGGAATATATAGGATCAGTTAATAACCAAAGATTCCGTGTCTTCGGAACACCCATTATTTCTCAAAAACAGTTTTATGGTGGAGTTTTTGTTGTATCATCTGTTAAAGCGATTGACAAGTCTCTTGGAAAAATTCGTAGTACGTTATGGTTATCAGGTATAGGAGCTTTTTTTCTTGCAGTTGCTTTTACGTATCTCCTTTCCAAAAAATTATCAGGGCCCCTCATTCAAATGGAACAAGCCACCCGAAAGATAGCTAAAGGGGACTTGGAGACACGTATTTCTCCACCCTCTAAAGATGAAATAGGTTCTCTGGCTCAAGCCATTAATGATTTAGCTGTAGATCTTCAAAAGTACCATCAATCACGGAGTGAATTTTTTTCCAACATTTCTCATGAACTGAGAACACCCATGACAAGTATTGAGGGGTACGCAAAAGTACTAAAAGAAAAATTATATGAATCAGAAGGAGAAAAAGAACATTACCTCAACATTATTCATGAGGAAGCCACCCGCTTGACAAAAATGATTGGAGAGCTCTTTGATCTTGCTAAAATGGGGGAAGGAAAGATTGGATTTCACTTTGAATGGATTGATTTATCAGAAGTATTGGATAGTGCCATTCAAAAAACGAAATGGAGAGCCCAAAAGAAAAAACTGGCTATTGAAAAAAATATTGAAAGTGATTTACCATTTGTCTATTGTGATGGTGATCGCATGGTACAGGTTTTTATCAATCTGTTGGACAACGCCATTCGTTACACCGAACAAGGACAAATTTCAATAAGGATGTGGAAAGAGAAAGGTATTATAAAAATTTCGATTGAAGATACAGGTATTGGCATTCCAAACAAAGAGCTAAGTTTCATTTTCGAGAGATTTTACCGAGTGGAAAAGTCTCGATCACGAGAATTTGGAGGCACTGGCTTAGGGCTTGCAATCGTCAAAAACCTTGTAGAACAACAGGAAGGGACTATCCAAGCGTTTAGTGATGAAGGAAAAGGTACTCGCTTTGAGATCATGTTTCCTATATCACACGAAATGAAAAAGGAGGGGGAGAAGAAAGGGTGAAGATGAAAAAATGGGACTGGTTTATTGTCTTACTCTTAATTGCCGTTGGCTTATCATGTTTGACCATGTCTACAACTTGGATGATAGGTTCTGGTTCTTTTCGTAACTATTTCACAAATTTCCTCCAAATCTGTCTTTGGATAGTGATTCCAGTTATTGGTGCTGGAATTATTTATTTCCTAATAAAAAGTAAGAAAGGAGATTGATGAGTTGTCCTATTTTAAATTTCTATTCTTTTCAGATATAGCAATGTTACCTAGAAAAATCTTCGCCCACGAAGAAATGGGAGTTCCACAATCAAAAGTAACTTTGAGTACCTATGTACTGATTGCATTAGTACTATTATTTTTGCTGTGTTTGTCTTTTTATTTAATAACGAAAAAGAAAATCCACAGTCTTAAAAATGCAAAAAAGAAAAAAGAAGAAAAACAGCAATTGAAGAAAATTCTTCGACGATTAAAATGGGGATCGATCCTATCTCTAATAGGAATTGTAACAATAGGAAGTTTTTCAATTATGGAAGAAAAATTAACAATTAACGATGGTAGGACTTACCTAGAACATGTTCATGGTTTAGGTTATTCAACAGACGGGAAACGGTTGATTATTCCTTCACATCATGGATTAGTAACGTATTCAGACGGGCATTGGGATAGGGCAGAAGGCGAAAATCATGATTACATGGGTTTTTCTGTTGCAGCTGATGGGTTTTATAGTAGTGGGCATCCTGCCCCAGGCTCAGATAAGAAGAATCCTTTTGGGATAATGAAAAGTACTGATGAAGGAAAAAACCTTAAAATGCTAGATCTCTATGGTGAAATAGATTTTCATATAATGGGTGTTGGATACCAATCTCAGGCAATTTATGTGATAAACCCCGAGCCAAATTCAAGAATGAAATTTGTTGGGCTGTACTATTCACTAAATGAAACGAAAACGTGGACAAAGAGTAAAATGAGAGGAATATCCGAGGAACCAACCACAATAGCTGTACATCCAACAAACAAAGCCATATTGGCGCTTGGTAATCAAAGTGGAGTATATCTTTCTTATAATTACGGTCAAAACTTTAAAAAAGTTCTTTCAAAAGGGCAAATAACATCACTGGTCTTTTCTAAAGATGGAACACTATTTGTTGGTGGATATGATCATAAAACGTATTTATTAAAATTGAATGTAGAAAATAATCGGTCATTTGAGATTAACATTCCTAGAATAGCTCAAGATGATGCGATTGCTTATCTTGCAGTAAGCTCAAAAAATGAAAAACAAATCGCCTTTACGACATTCAAAAAAGATATATATATTTCATATGATCAAGCCAGTACATGGCTCAAAATAGCTGAACAAGGGAAAGGAATTAGCACAAAATAACTTAGAAGGAGTACGTTTCTCCAAACAACAATCTAACACTCCTTCATAAATTCTTCAAATCAACCACAACGATTAAACAAATTCATTATTTATACTCAAAATAGAAAGGAGGGAATTAATCTTGGGATGTTGTGGATCAGCAAAACATAAAAAAAACACGCAAAAAAATAATGTATCATCTGTTAACTTGAGCCCTCTAGATTTGCTAAAAATACGTTTGGCTCGCGAAGAGATATCTTGGGAAGAATATGAAAAGGAGAAAGTTAAGTTAGTCAATAATTCATAAACAGACTATTCTGCTTTCTATATAAAATGTGGAGCATGATATATTTACTTCTTTTCTCCTCATTTTAAACAAATTTTCAACACATTTATTGACTATACTTCTGTTATAGCTATAAAAACGATAAAGGAGCGAGTAATATGGAATGGTTACAAGTTTTACTTTTTCTAGCATGTCCTTTGATGATGCTGTTCTGTATGAAAGGCATGTTTAACCGAGACAAAAGTGAAAAAATGGAACAAACATCACATACAGAATTACAATCCCTTCAAATTAAAATTGCTGAATTGATTGAACAAAATCACAAACTAGAAAAAGAAATGAAAAGTTTAAAAGAGAAAAGCCTTTAAAAAATATTTCTTTAACTTTTTTATAATTCAGAAAGGAGAGAAGAACAATAAATGCATGAAATGATGAATGGTACCTCGATGATGGGAATGTGTGTCTTTTTGTTTCTACTTTTCATGATTATTACTGTAGCAATCACTTTTTTAGTTGTTCATTTTTTATTGAAAAATAATAACAGACTGACAGATCGTTCTCTTATGATATTAAGAGAAACTTATGCTAAGGGCGAAATAAATGATGAACAATATGAACAAAGATGGAAGTTATTAAATAGAAAATAAATTTTTAAAGAAATTAGTAGAAAACAGCATTTTAGTGATATAGCAAAACCACTAGGAATTTATCAGTAACACGCATGTTTTGTTAAAAAGGCGTCCAATAGTTAAAAAATTGTCTTATTGGACACCCCTTCTTTATTTTGCTAAGGGTAAAAAGTAGCTTTTTAAAAACTGGTTAAACTGTTATTAATACATATTGCTTTTAATGAAAAAGCTCTTTTTGACTATATGTACGCTTATTTCTATAGTTATTTACGATTGAGCATTATCAGAAAAAAATAAGCTTATAATTCGAAATACCAAACTTAAGGTTCAAATTTGAATATCAACATTTTTATATTTAATGATACTACAGAAATCAAACCACGGTTTTTATTCCTATAAATCTAAAAAATATAGAACTCCTTAAAAACAATCCCAATTCATATACCATTCCCCATCTACAAGCGATCTAAAAAAATATAGGTTTCCATTGTCTCCGACCATAAAGCGTGGCTTTTCTTCTGATGCAATTTGCATCACGAATTGAAAATCCTCCGATAAGACTGGAGATTGGATGTAGGAAGCATAGCCGCCGATTTTCGTAAACGAGTAGCGTGAAAAATCATCGAAAAATCGGTCAGACATCTCATCATCCTCATTCACTTCTGTTAAATCTGCATATGTCCATGCTTCCTCCCAACACGGATAATCAGTCGTTTTGGACAAACTCCATTTCATCTGAAATTCTCTTAATAGACTAGCCTCTTTAGGGGTATCAACTAGCTGCAATCCGTCTATAGACCGGTATTCGATCAATTTCCACCCGTCACCATTTTTAGCAAGGTTGAGCGGCAATGTATTGCGGTTCAGAAAGACCTGAATCATCCCGGATTCACCCACACTTTCGATACCTCCAGGGATTTCGGGCAAATATGCTTGCAATAGGGGAATCATGTACCCATCCTGATCACTTGGCCACCCCTTTTTCGTGTTGATGTAGAAGTGTCCGCCAAACCAACTATGTCTACCAACTTCCGGACGAAATCCTCCAATTTGTGCGATTACAGGTGTCTTTCCTCTGTCTTTCAATGTCTTAAAGGCTTCAATCTCCATCAATCATGACCTCCTATTACCCACGGTTTCCGTAAATATTTTCTCTATTCCAGAAAAGTGGGAGGGATGTTGTCGCAGTACAAAATGCACCGTCCTGCTTATCCAGCAATCTCCGCTGACTCAAATGTACCGTTTCGATGACCGCTAACGATGATCGAGTGTCCCCAAAACATATCACCGTCATCAAAGAATACTTCAAAGTCTCCATCAGAATACACACTGATACTGCTAAATTCCATGAGTTCGATGAACAGCTCCTTAGTGATCTCGTCAATTTCCGTCTCATCGTTATCTTGCAGCCAGTCATTGGCCAGTTCAACAAGTTCTTCCGCTGCGTAAGCTCGTATTTTGGCATCCCATTGAACTTGATCTTGGAAGAGAATATGTGCAGTTGCTAGCGATGCCTTCATCTCCTGTTCGTTTTCATGCCAGTCAAAGTAGAGAATTCCTGCTTGTCCGGCCCAAGTTATTTCCTTCTCAAACAGTTTGACCGCCTTGTTCAACTTAAAGGTACCTAATTTACTATCCTTGTAATCAATCGGTTTCAGCGCTTCGTTCAAAATGCTTTGCAATTCATCATCCTGATAGGCCGTATCTATCACTTTTACCAGCATCATCGCTTTGTTTCCTTTGCGAACGTACAGTTTGACAATGGTATTCGCCTTGAAAATATCTCTCGTTTTTTGCCATTCGTCATCATTGACAAGCCATTCCAATCTCAACTCTTTCTGAATAGCAGGGCTATTGCTATGAATCTCTTTCCAAGCGATCACTGGAATAGAAGCATTCCACATCACATCACCTGTCGCTCTTCCAGCTCCAATCCCTGATGGGCCAGTGACTGCGGCAACCTCAATCACTTCATCTGCAAATCGTTTTTCAAACTGTTCAATTTGATTTGATTTCCCCACGATGTCTTCCTCCTTATGTATGTAATCTATTAAATTTATGTATCTTTGTTACTGTATGCATGAGTCGGATGAGATTCATCCAATTGTACCAAAAAAGTAAGTCACTCTCTATTTTCAATTGATTTAAAAACATAAATACGCAATCCTTGAAACGTCAACGTTCGCTCGTTTGACTGACAACACTTTCTAAAACAAACTATATTAATCATTATTTTTCTTGTTTATTATATAAAAACTACTGAATTTGAGCATTTATCGATTTGGATATTAACTCTTATACCATTTATTTTTCTTATCGCTCATTTTGCGGATAAGTTTCTTGAGAATTTATCGGGGATTACCAGCACAGCCGTTAGGAAGGTTCGTTAAGGAGGGGAGGATAACCTTGCGTTGACGAATTCATCTATGGCCTTTTGTAGAAGATGCATGGAACTACCGTTTACTAGCATGATGTGAATAAAAGTAAATTAAAGTTTTAATTCCCGTACTCTTGTCTGATTTCTTGAAGTTGTTCTCGCCAGCTCGGCTCACATTGCGCATACCGAATGGAAACTTTTTTTTTCACCTCCTTTTGTAAATTCTCGGTTTACAAATCAATTTTCTTGAAGGAGTCCGGATTCAACCTACTTATTCATCACTAGCAGGATTATCAGCCAACTTCCGGAAAACCTCGTTGATATTACTCATTCTTTTTTCCACTTTTTTTGCTGCCGCATCAAGTGTAAAACCTTCTTCAATTAGTTCTTGGACCAAAAGAATTTTTTTGATGTTTAAATAATTGTATCTTCGAGTTGTTCCTTCACCTTCCTTTTCCGACTGAACGATACCTTTTTCTTCCCAATACCGAATTTTTCGTGTTGGTACTCCTGTGATCTCTGAAACCTCTCCAATACCGACAACCAACTTCTTTAGTAAGTCAAAATCCATTAAAAGATTTTCTTTTTCGTGTTTTTCACTCATGTTATTGACCTCCGATAAAGTGCTTATGTAACTATTTTACGATATAGGAAAGAAAATTACAAACATTAAAGGTAAAGTATTGACTTTAATTGTAGATTGGTTACAATTGACGAAGGAAATGTACATTACCTGAAACAAAAAGGAGATTTCTTTTGAAAGAAAGGAGGAGTTGATTTATCTAGAAACCTTGCGATTGAACAATTTAAAGAGGAGGTTCCCGAGAAGGCATCCATTTTGGGCAATTGTATCAATCTGTGGGTTCAAAAGCTTTGATGAAAAAGCTCTATCCAGGCATTCTAACAGCTGTTAGACATGAGTCTACGGTTCGTGTGCATACTTCAAGCCTACAGGTGGTTTGGGAAAATTTTGTCCATCCTGCCGGATATGATAGAAGAATTGAAAAAGGAGGAGTAGCTATATGTCACAAATAGAAAGTACAAACAGCACGATGCATAAACAAAATTATTCATTAATGACAGCTATTTTATTTTGGTGTGGACTAGTGGTCGTTTCAAGCCTTTATTTAACCATACCGTTGATATCCACATTTGCTGAGACTTTTAACATTACAACAGCTCAAGCAGCATGGACCGGAAGCGCATTTTCGTTCTTTTATGCGGTTGGATTTTTGTTCTTTGGACCATTGTCTGATCGGTACGGACGGAAACAAATGATAGTATATGGTTTGATAACTTTAACGATTGTTTCACCGATTTTGGGTTTTGTTGATAGTCTCCCGGCATTAACTATTCTTCGGAGTGTGCAAGGGATAGCCGCAGCAACGTTTGCGCCATCAGCATTAGCTTATGCTGTTGAAATGCTCCCGTTAGAAAAACGAGTAACAACCATTGGCTTTGTGAGTACTGGATTTTTAATGGCCGGTATTGTCGGTCAAATATTCGCAAGTGTTGTCAGTCATCAATTCGGATGGCAGAGCGTGTTTTACACTCTCGGTGGTGTATATATGGTCACTGTGATATTAGTGGTGTTGTTTATTCCAAAGGAAGACAATCCTGACAAAAAAGGTAGTTTTCTGGCACCTTTTAAACAAATAGTATTGGTGATTAAGAAAAAGAAGTTACTGAGTTGTTATGTTATTACCATTACTTTATTGCTGGCATTTGTTGGAATGTATACAACACTCGGGAACTATTTAAGCATAGAATTTGGTCTTGGCAACCGTGAGATCTTATATGTCAGATCTGTAGGAATCGTTGGCATGCTTTTTTCGCCCTTTGCCGGTAAGCTCGTGACTACATTTGGTATTCAGAATGTCTTGCGTGGTGGAATGACGCTTGCAGTTGTAGGTCTCGCTGTTTTGGGAATCAGCACGAATTTACCGTTTCTCATTATTATGAGTGTTATTTTTGTTGCTGGGATTTCCATTACCGTACCAACACTTATTTCATTAGTAGGTCAACTTGGTGGTGAGTCACGCGGAGCTGCCGTTACCCTTTACACCTTTATCTTGTTTATTGGAGCCACACTTGGTCCTATTGTGGCCGTTTGGTTCTTGAAAACTGGGAGCTATCTATTGACATTTGAACTGTTGGCGTTATTTCTGGGCATTGGATTACTTGTTTCGTTTTTTATTAAACTTACAAAAGTCTAAACACTGCTTTATTTCGTTTCCAATAATCCTTGAATAACATGCATTCAGAAAAGCATTTGAACAAACTCTTTACTTTCTATAGGGATACAAATTGAACGATGTTCGAACGGGAAATAAAATGGAATATGGCTTACCAGCAGTTGTCGGAGTAGAGAATGCTACCCACCTAATAAAAGATGGACAACGAATTTGCGTTCATGGTACAGAAGGGGATATTGAAATATTGTAATGACTGTCTATAGCACATGTGTTGAGCAATAGCTTATTGAACAAACGAAAGGTAAAAGTCAAAAAACATCATACATTTGCCACATATAAGAAGAACTCTCCAGATCCGGAGGGTTCTTACCTTTATCCAGTGTTTCATATGGATATTCATTTTTTATAATGAACAAAAGAGTCTATCATCCATATATTTAAAATCCTAAACTTTCCAATTTTATATTAAACTTTAAAAAAGGGGAATCTATCCGTATAAACCATTAATTATGGCCAGAAATAAATAAGTCTTCCCTTAATCATTTAGAAAGATCTTATCATGCGAACGATAATAAACCATAATCGAGAGAGGTGTTGTATACAGTGAAAGCAGACTTCGGAAAAGTGGCAAAAGAGTATGCTCTAAATAGAAATGATTTACCGGAGGAATTGATGAAGAGTTTTACGATAAGAAGAATTGACTTTCTGAGAAAATCCATTGTTGACTTGGGGTCGGGCACTGGCGTCCTGACTAAGGATGCTATACGATCAAGGAGCGAAAGTGGTCGGTGTTGAACCTTCTATGGAATTAATGAAAGAAGCCAAATTAATCGATGAAAAGCTTGGTACAAAAATCGAATATGTAAACAAGTACTCTGAGGATACAGGCTTGCCAAACCTTTCATTTGATTTTGTAACGGCTTTAAGATCCTGGCATTGGTTTGATCGCGAAGCTTCTTTAAAAGAAATAAAGAGAATCTTAAAACCTGGTGGATTTTTAATCGTAATGGATTCAGGATTTGTCAGTTTTGACCAAGTGGTTAAAGATACTATGAAGTTTATACCCGCGGAACAGCTCAAGCCTGAGGTTCAAAAGCCGATTCAAAACAATCGATAAACAGTTTTCCAGTAGAATGATTCAGAGAATGGGAAGAATACGGTTATTACCGTTCTATAATCTATTGAAAGATACCGCAAATTGAAGTACGAATCGTGTTATTTACGAATAGATTAATAAACAAAAGTGCCGCGCTTACCTAATAAAATGATAGGTGGGAGGGAGACTCGTTCCTCGTTTGCTCTTTATACACTTGTTGAAGAGGATGGAGATATGATTGGATTTCTGATCGGTTTTTCTCTCAATCTAGAACAGAATGAAAAGGGGAAAGGGACAGGTAGACATTTATAAAGCATTTCATAATAGTAAGCTGTATAACTTCCCCCCACTAATAAGAAATTCATAGCTTTTCACGTTAACATGGGATTTGAAATCAAAAAAAGTAACGTTATCGAATGTAGAATTAGACCGGTTAGTTTATAGAAAGTTATTCAAAAGAAAATAGTAAATTGAAGGCTTTCGATCGGTTACTGAAAGAAATGATAGACGGAGATTGTTGTTCGTGTATCGGTGTATGTCCAAAAATAACTGATAAGTTTAGCTGAAGAAACGTACCACTTTCTAATTTAAATATCATGTGAGGCTACTCTTGATATTTTGGCAGACTGCAACTTATGTGTGAATATGCACAACTCAGGAAAGTGAGGAGAATATAGTCAAGCATTTTAGAGTAAAATGAACTCACTCAGGAAAATATTTGTCAATTTTTCAAATATTTGATATGCTTAGTTTGAAAACTAAACACTTGCATATGCAAGCACGTTCCAGAAAAATGAAGAAGCAACGCTGCCGAAGAACACAATTCAAGAAAGATACTGACAGTTAATAAAGAAGTCAAAGATTTACATCAAAAAATTAATGTAAGCGTTTCCAGCAATTCATTCATGCGCAAAACGAGGAGGTAAGTGATGGGTAAAACAGAACTTCGATGGAATTGCCCCTTTATTTCTGAATCAGCTGCAGTATTTACTCCAGAAGATTTCAACGAGGAAGAGCAGCTCATTTCAAAAACGACGGAATTATTTGTCGGAAACGAAGTAATCCCTCTTCTTGAATCAATTGATCAGCATCAAAATAACGAAAACGTAAAAAAGTTATTTCAGAAAGCCGGAGAGATCGGCTTGCTTGGTATTGAAGTTCCGGAAGAATACGGTGGCCTGTCTCTCAACAAGAAGCTTTCAGGGCTCGTAGCCGAGAAGATGGGAGCGGGTGGGTCATTCAGCGTCTCCTTTAATATTCATGTAGGGGTAGGGACATTGCCATACGTTTATTACGGAACAGAAGAACAAAAACAAAGATACCTTCCGAAACTTGCATCTGGAGAATGGATCGGAGCATATGCCCTGACAGAGCCTCATGCAGGCTCGGACGCTTTAAACGCCAAAACAACGGCCGTCCTAAACAAGGAAGGAACAGCTTGGATCTTAAATGGCGAAAAACAGTGGATTACAAACGCACAAATAGCTGATGTATATGTTGTCTTTGCAAAAACGGATAAAAACATGACCGCATTTATCGTAGAGCGGTCATTTAAAGGTGTTTCGATCGGACCTGAAGAGAAAAAAATGGGGATCAAAGGCTCTTCAACAGCAACCTTAATCTTGGAAGAAGTCTGTATACCGACAAAGAATGTTCTGGGGAAAATCGGAAAAGGGCATCATGTGGCGTTGAACATTTTAAACATCGCACGATTAAAACTGGCCTTTTCGAACATTGGAACATCGAAACAAGCATTAAACCTTTCCATAAACTACGCAAAACAGCGTAAACAATTTGATAAGCCAATCATCAGCTTTTCCATGATTCAGGAAAAGGTTGCCGATATGGCAGTATCTATTTATGGAGCGGAAAGCGCCGCCTACAGAACGGCAGACAACTTGGACCATGTGTTTCATTCTGCTAACTCATTAGATGAAAGATTGAGAGGACTAGCAAACTATGCATCAGAATGCGCGATCAATAAGGTAAACTGCTCAGAAATACTCGGCCGGATCGTAGACGAGGCTGTACAGATTCACGGCGGCTACGGGTACATGCAGGAGTACGAAGTGGAACGATTGTACCGGGATGTGCGGATCAGCCGAATATTCGAGGGTACAAACGAAATAAATCGTCTGACGATCGCCAAATTTTTGATGAAAAAAGTGCAGCAACGCGTCACAGCAAAGTTTGAAACGCAATTAAGCAAGCTAAAAAAACGGAACTGGCAATACATTTACCTATCCAATCGTCTCCTCAACAAATCTCTGAACACACTAACACACTCCAACATTAACATTTATCATGAACAAGAATACTCACGGCTCCTCGCCGACATGAATAAAGAAATTTATGTGATGGAATCTGCTGTCATTCGTACGGAAAAAGCACTGAAAAAGAACGGCAAAGAAAAAGACGAACGGTTGAAAGAGATGATGACCAACGTCATTTGTGAAGAAGGGTTCCGAAGAATAAAAGATATGGCAGTTTCCGTCATATCAGGAACCATATCAGATGAAGCCGAAAGAAAACTCGTCTTGAAAGAGATTCATAACCTTCCTGTCCCCCTCTATAGCAACCTGTTTACTCAAAAACGCGAAATCGCACAAAAAATAGCCGCTTATGAAAAATATACGGTGTGAACGGAGTGAAGTCTTTGAAAAAAATTGGGTTTATCGGTTTAGGTAACATGGGTCTTCCTATGTCGAAAAATTTGCTTCTGGCAAACTTTACAGTGTACGGTATGGATCTCAACAAAGATGCTGAGAGGTCCTTCTATCAAGCAGGAGGAACGATTGGCATTCCGGTTGAAAAGATGGTTGAGCTGAGTGACGTCATCCTTACAACCCTTCCTTCATCAAACGCAGTGGAGGAGGTTTTTCTAGGGAAAAAGGGGCTCGTCAATCTGGCTGAACCCGGCACCCTGCTGATCGATACGAGTACGGTTGCTCCTGAACTGAATATCCGCATTGAAGAGGTAACGAGAAGTAGAGGCGTTGACTTTCTGGCGGCCCCTGTCAGCGGCGGCGTAATAGGAGCGGTAAACAGAACGCTCACTTTTATGGTAGGAGGTTCGAAGTCCGCTTTCGATAAGGCAATGTCTGTTTTTCAGGCAATGGGCGAGAATATTTTCCATGTGAATGAGAAGGTTGACAGCGGGACGAATACGAAGTTGATCAACAATCTCTTGATTGGATTTTATACAGCTGGAGTCAGCGAAGCTCTGCACCTTGCTAAAAAAAGCAACTTAGATCTTGATCAATTGTTTAAGATGTTGAACGTCAGCTACGGGCAGAGCCGTATCTATGAGCGCAACTATAAAAGCTTCATAGCAGATAACCACTATGAACCCGGCTTTGCTTTAAAGCTGCTCCTGAAAGACCTTGGCTTTGCATTAGATTTAGCCAAAAAGAACAACGTTGAACTGCCGGTGAGCAAAATCCTCTTTGACCTTTATGCAGAAGCCGAAAAGAATGGATACGGTGAAAAAGATATGTCTGTCTTATATAAAAAAATAAGCGAGCAGACGACTGCTCATATGTAAGGAAAGGTGATGAGGTGATGATAACAACAAATGCAAAAAAAATGAAAAACAATATTAATGGAGAATGGGTTGATTCTGCCGGTACCGAAATCGAAGAAGTGATTAATCCGGCAAACGGAAACATCATCGCCTATGTGCCCCTGTCTACGAGAGCGGATGTAGACCGCGCCGTACAGGCTGCTCAACAGGCTTATCAAACCTGGTCATTGGTACCCGTGCCCAACAGGACAAGACATTTATATAAATACCTGCAGCTTCTTCAACAGCAAAAAGAACAGTTGGCTGACATCATTACGATGGAAAACGGCAAAACATTAAAGGATGCCCGCGGAGAGGTGCAGCGGGGAATCGAAGTCGTTGAACTCGCAACCGCAACGCCTACGTTAATGATGGGAGAAGCACTGCCCGCGATAGCAGACGGCATAGACGGGTCGATTTGGCGCTATCCTTTAGGAGTCGTAGCCGGTATTACACCATTTAACTTTCCCATGATGGTTCCCCTATGGATGTTTCCCTTGGCGATTGCCTGCGGAAACACGTTCGTCTTAAAAGCATCAGAACGTACACCGATTCTTGCAGAGAAGCTTGTAGAGCTGTTCTATGAATCAGGCTTTCCGAAAGGTGTCCTGAACCTCGTACATGGCGGGAAAGACGTCGTGAACAGTTTATTAGAGAATGAAAATATCAAAGCCATTTCCTTTGTTGGTTCTGAGCCGATAGCAAGATACGTGTATCAAACGGGTACAGCTAACGGAAAACGCGTTCAAGCACTTGCCGGCGCTAAAAACCACGCGATTGTCTTAACAGATTGCCATCTTGAAAAATCGGTTCAAGGTATCATCCAAGCGGCGTTTGGCAGTAGCGGGGAACGCTGCATGGCCTGCTCCGTGGTGGCGGTTGTTGATGATATAGCTGATGAATTCATAAAATTGCTCGTTTCTGAAACACAGAAACTGAAAACAGGAGACGGCAGATCCGAGGATCACTTCGTCGGACCACTTATCCGTGAAGTCCACAAAAACCGCGTCCTTGATTATATTGAAAGAGGGATAAAAGAAGGAGCCGTATTAGCCGTAGATGGACGCGATCCGGATGTTGGTGAAGGATACTATGTAGGAGCTACGATTTTTGATCATGTGAAGCCAGACATGAAAATATGGCAGGACGAAATTTTTGCTCCGGTCTTGAGTGTTGTACGGATAAAGGATCTTGACGAGGGAATCGAGCTCGCCAATCAATCTAAATTTGCCAATGGTGCTGTGATCTACACGTCAAGCGGCAAAAGTGTTCAGCGGTTTCGCGATAACATTGATGCCGGCATGATCGGTGTGAATGTCAATGTACCGGCTCCAATGGCGTTCTTCTCTTTCGCAGGGAACAAAGCCTCTTTCTACGGTGATCTTGGGACAAATGGAAAAGACGGCGTCCAATTTTATACACGGAAAAAAGTCGTCACCGAACGCTGGTTCTAGTCTCTAAAGTAAGATCCCTCTAATGGCAGGATTAAAAACGTGTAGAGGGGTCTTTTCTATTGAACAATGGGAGGGATAAACCTTGAACTGCAAATATGCAACGCTTGAAAAAGAACATTTTATCACGACTGTCACATTGAACAACCCGCCGGTCAATACGCTATCTTCTTCCTGTATCGCCGAGCTCAGATCACTTTTTCAGGAACTGGCCACAGATGATGACACAAGGGCCATTATCATAACAGGAGAAGGTCGCTTCTTTGCGGCAGGAGCGGACATAAAAGAATTCGTTTCAAAAATAGGGGATCATGAGCAAGGTTTGGTGCTCGCCGAAGAAGGTCAAGCGCTTTGTGATGAAATCGAAGCTTTAAAAAAACCCGTTATTGCCGCGATAAACGGACCGGCTCTCGGCGGAGGTTTTGAATTGGCATTGAGTTGCCACTACAGAGTTATATCAGATCAGGCGATAGTTGGTCTGCCCGAATTAAAGCTCGGTCTGATACCAGCGTTTGGTGGTACACAGCGGCTTCGCAGGATAACAGGTACAGCCAAAGCACTTGATCTCATCCTTACGAGCCGATCACTATCAGCTCATGAAGCAGTAGAGTTTCATATCGCCCAGCTGGCTGTAAAGGAGGAGGAACTGTTGAAAACGGCTGCCGCTGTAGCATTGTCATTTGTAGAGGAAAAAAGCATGACCAGTGTCACACGTGCAGTGGACTGCATTATACAAGGCAGCAATGAGAGCATGGAGCAAGGTTTGGAAAGAGAACGAAAAAGCTTCGCTGAACTGTTTTTGACTTCTGATGCCAAAGAAGGCATTCACGCATTCATCGAGAAACGTAAACCAGACTTTCATCATTCATAAAAGGAGTGGATCAAGATGTCCGATGACGTTTTGTGTTCCGTCAATCAACACGGCACTGCAACCATTGTTCTGAACCGCCCGAAAGCGCTCAACTCGCTCACTTATGACATGGTCCGTGTGATTGGCGAAAAACTATTGGAATGGAAGACAGATGATAGCGTTGCTGTAGTAGTTATCAAAGGTGCAGGTTCAAAAGGGCTTTGTGCCGGCGGTGATATTAAAGCCCTCTATGAAGCTCGTTCGTCAAAAAAAGTCATGCAAGCTGCTGAACGATTTTTCGAAAAAGAATATGAGGTTGACATGGCCGTCTATCGATTTCCAAAGCCGATCATCGCCTGTTTAGATGGGATCGTCATGGGCGGAGGAGTAGGCCTTACATATGGGGCTAGCCACAGGATTGTAACAGAAAGGACGAAATGGGCAATGCCAGAAATGAATATTGGTTTCTTTCCCGATGTCGGCGCAGCCTATTTTTTAAACAAAGCTCCCGGTTACGTAGGGCGCTACCTCGCATTAACTGCATCTATTATCCATGGCGCTGATGTGCTGTATATGAACGGTGCAGATGTCTACATGGAAAGCCGCGCTTTAGAGCAATTGATTAAAAAAGTGGAACATACAAACTGGAAGCATGAAAAAGTTAAGGAAAAGCTTAAACAAATCATTGAGGAATCTCAAACGGTGCCCCCTCAAGAGAGTAAGCTGTCTTCCTATCAAAAAGACATTGATCATCATTTTAGATTTGATCAATTGGAAGAGATCCTTCAGTCGCTCGAAAGCAGAGGGAGTGACTTTAGCATGAAAGTAAAGAAACTGTTACTTTCCAAATCTCCATTTTCATTAAAGATCGCGTTAAAACAACTAGCGGACGGCAAACAAAAAACGATAGAAGAATGCTTTGCTATAGATCAGTTGCTTGCCAAGAACTTTTTGAGACACAGAGATTTCTATGAAGGCGTGCGTTCCGTCCTGATCGATCGCGATCAATCACCGCACTACGAGTACCAGCACGTTTCAGATGTAAGCGATGATGCGGTAAATCAGTTTTTTCAGCACAATATAGGAGCTGACCTTTAGACATCAGCTCTTTTTTTGTCAGGGCCTTAGGAAAGAAGCTGTCACATATTGGTTCACTGAAACGTAGAGCAATGAGATTGGTAGAATCACTGAAAAGATTGGAAAAATAAAATTGATGAAATGAGAGGTAGGCAGTTGTATGCTAGGACCTAATCCAAATACTATTTATCCAATATCAAATAATAAAAGTGTCCAATTTATCAAACCCTCATTGACAAAACCAAATATTGAAGTTGGAGATTTTTCTTATTATGACAGTAAACAGGGAGAAGCCTTTGAAGAACAAGTACTTTATCATTATGAATTCTTTGGCGACAAATTGATAATTGGAAAGTTTTGCTCAATTGGGCCAGGTACTACATTTATTATGAACGGTGCTAATCATCGAATGGATGGTTCTACCTATCCTTTTAATATTTTTGGAAACGGATGGGAGAGTCATACGCCAACATTAGAAAATCTGCCCATCAAAGGGGATACAGAGGTTGGGAATGACGTTTGGATTGGCAGAAATGTAACAATCATGCCTGGAGTAAAAATAGGTGATGGTGCAATAGTTGCAGCAGAGTCTGTGGTCACCAAAAATATTGAGCCTTACACGGTTGTGGGTGGAAATCCTTCCAGATTAATAAAGAAGAGATTTTCTGAGGAAGTCATCAAAAACTGGCTCCAAATTCAGTGGTGGAATCTAGATATAAACTTGATAAATGAAAATCTTGATTACATTGTAAATGGTGATGTGGTTAATTTAAAAAGAAACTTAAATAAATAATATTTCGCCTCTGTCATTCATGTTCAAAAAACCCTATTTTGATGGGGTTTTTTAATTTTTATTTCGTACAATACAGTAAAAGCGAATTGACGATCCACAATCTTCGTGTTCTCGTTAAACCCGAGATAAGAAAAGAGAGTATCTAATTAAGTAATAAATGAAATTCCTTCTCTTTACCTCTTCATTTAACTCATTCCAACGCAACATTTTATCAAATGATATTTGATGGTTGACTCTCCTCTAAGAGGATAGTTTATAGTTCCTTTTGTAAGAAATGAAGGAGGGAACCATATGTATAACCATTATTCAATAGTTTTAAACAATGTTAGCAAATCATTTGGCAAAAAGGTAGTTTTAAATCATGTATCATTTAAAGTAAAAAAAGGTTCTATCTTCGGACTAATTGGTCCAAAGGGTGCAGGGAAATCTACTTTAACGAGCATATTAGCTACTTTATCCTTGCCAAATGAGGGTACCGTTAAAATTTCGGATTTAGACATTGTTTCAGAAGTAAATGAGGTTCGCAAAAAAGTTGGAGTCACATTCCAACAAACAACTTTATTTTCGACAGGAACTGCTTGGGAAAACTTATTGATTTCAGGAAAAATGTACGGCATGAGCACTTCAAAGATAATAGAACGAGGAAAACACTTGTTGAAGCAATTTGGTTTGTACCAGGCATCCAACAATATAGTTAGTACTTACTCTGGTGGAATGAAAAGAAAATTGGATATTGCGATAAGTTTACTTCATAAACCTGAAGTCCTTTTACTAGATGAACCCACAGCTGGATTAGACCCAGATTCAAGAACTACTTTGTGGGGAATTGTTACAAAAATTTCTCGTGATGAAGGAACAACAATTTTTATAACCACTCACTACTTAGAGGAACTGAATCACCTAGCAACCGAAATTGCATTGATTAACAAGGGGAAGATACTTAATATTGGTACACCAACAGAACTAATTAATAAACTTTCGGCAGATCAAATTGAAATTCAATATCACAAATTAGATTTAGTCAACATTCAGAAAATAACTGAATACATTTCTGGCTTGAAGGAAGTTTTTCATCTCGAGATAAAATCAACAGCATTAACAATGATGACCAGTCAGGGAAAACAGATTTTGTCTAAATTATTAAGGTACTTAATTCAGAATAATATCGAAATTGAATTTAGCGAACTGAAACAGGCTACTTTAAATGACGTTTATTTAGCAAACTTTAATGAGAAAGGACAGAACAATGAATAACATAACATTCCTATTGTTATTAGCAAAAAAAAGACTGACGCCGTTAATGAAAAATCCAATTGCAATTATCATTTCAATGTTCCAGCCATTGATTTTCTTGGTGTTGTTTGGCACAATATTTTCAAGTGTTCCATCCATTGGTGGTTTTGAAGGTTCCAATTATGCCTCCTATATTTTACCGGGGATTCTGATCATGAATGCCTTATTTGGCGGAATATATCTAGGAATGAGTACTTTAGATGATATAAGAGAAGGGATATTTAATCGATATTTAGTTGCCCCAAAAAACAATCTGGTTTTCATCAGTGGGGATTTGGCCTACATTTTTACTTTTCAATTGATCCAATCTACTTTGTTAGTGGTTATTGGCTATTTTATGGGATTTAGACTGCCAGCAGGAATCATTTCACCAATTCTTTTTCTTGTCACACCAGCATTATTTTCGTGTCTAATCGGATCTGTTTCAATTGGAATTGCTGTTCTAACCAAAAAGCACTCAACAATGATCACAGTCATGCAGTTTGTCTCTTTCCCGTTAATTTTCTTGTCTTCTGCCTTTATGCCAAGCAACTTATTACCAAAGTGGATTCGTATTATATCAAAAATAAATCCAGTTGACTGGGTGGTTAGAGCCTCACAATCTACTTTTTACCATCCGCTTGCAATCAACTACTATTTACTGATTATTTCATGTCTTGTAACAGCTGTTTTCTTTTGTAAATACACGTATGAACTCCAAAGAAAAAAGTGAATAAATGGTGTTGACTCTTACCTTAGAGGATACTTTAGTATAAAGAGCATTGAAAAAGGAGGAGAAGAAATGTATACCGTTCATGAAGTTGCAAAACTTGCTCATACAACAGTAAAGACATTACACCATTATCACAAAGTAGGTCTTTTGATTCCAGAACAAACGACAGATATCGGCTATCGCTTATACGGAAAAAAAGATTTAGAACGATTACAGCAAATCCTTTTTTACAAAGAATTGGATTTTCCTCTCAAGGAAATTAAAAAATTATTAGATAGTGACACCGACAGGGAGAATTCCTTGATTCAGCAAAAAAAATTGTTAGAACAAAAAGTTGAACGATTTAAAGAACTGATCAAGACAATCAACTCATCTATTAAAAATACGAAAGAAGAAGTCGATTTGGATATGGCAACCATGTTTAAAGGCTTTGAAACTGAAAATGATTGGCAAGAAGCCTTAAGAGATCAAAACGAATATTTGAAAAAAGAATATGATTTTAACTTGTCAAATCAAACAATTGATGTAGAATCAATGAACGATTCCGCCATAGAAGCACAGTCATTTAATGAAGATATGATTAAGTTTTTACAAGAAGGAACCTCACCAAATGATTCAAAAGTTCTGGATCGTGTAAAAGAACATTTATCCTTTTTAGAAAAAAAAATCATCCATCAACACCGCAAGACTTTCTAAATCAGACAGAGTTTTTCATCGCTGATGAGTTTCATCGGAATATGTTTGAGCAACAGCAAGTGGGTTACATTTATTTTCTAAACAAAGTAGCAGCTAGTTATTTGAAAAAAACAATTGCACATAGTTCGACTAAAGATTGATATTTACGAAATCCAAGGGCTGTTTCGACAGCTCTTTTTGAATTTCTTTTTATCATATACGTAAAAATGCTAACAAACATGATGCATTAGCTTTTACAAATGAGCAGTTAGAAACTGCATATATCACATATATTTTATCCCGTTACGCACGAAAGCGTAATGTTTAATTCGAAATCCAATTGAAGAACAAAATACTTGTTGAAATTATTCCTGTTTTAAATAGTGGTACTTGTTGTGAAACACAAGAGAGCGACTGCTGTGATAACAAAACAATGAAACAACTTCAGCGAAGGTCCAATCAGATCAAACCTCAAAGTGCAGGAGACAATAGGGGGCATCTAATGAAGAAAACACTGACATCACTAATAACTTATTATTTGTATTTTCATTCTAGTTAACATAATATATATTCTAGGAAGTTATAAAATCTAAAGAAGTTCCTGTTAGAATTTAAAAATCCTAAATACTCATATCTCATAAAATAAAGTATACTTGCCATTGAGACAAAAGATGATTAAAAAATGCAGGAATTGATCCTGCATTTAATAAACTATACGTTAAGGCACCAGTCCAGTGCCGCCATTGCGCCGTAATACTTATTTTCCGCTTGTTGAAATACAATGCTTTTTGGTCCGTCAATTACTTCAGGCTGCACTTCCTCACCTCGATGCGCTGGTAAATCATGCATAAAGATTGCATTTGGATATTTATTCATTAAGTCCTCTGTGACACTGTAAGGTTTGAACACCTCTTTCCACAAAGGATCTTCTTTAGATGAACCGGTTGTTTCCCAGCGTGTTGTATAGACTACATCTACTTCTGACGGTAAATCTTCAAAGTTAGAAAACTGATAAACTTTTGCTCCACTATTTTTTGTGCACTGTTCACTAATAGATATAAAACGATCGTCAACTGAATATCCTGGGGGGCAAAATAAGAATAGTTCAACACCTTTAAACCTTGACAAAGCTAGGGTTAAAGCAGAAGCTGTGTTGTTACCTTCACCAATATAAAGAATACGTAGGTTGGAGAGTGATTTAAATTGTTGTTTTAGCGTTGTGAGATCTGCCAAAGCTTGTGTTGGGTGCTCATCAGCACTCATAGCATTTACCACAGCCATTTGTTGCTGAGATGCATAAGTACGCATTTCAGCAGGACTTCCTGAAGTTCTAGCCACAAAACAATCTAACATACTTGAAAGTACTTTGACTGTATCTTCTGTTGCTTCACCCGTATTTTCTTGAAGGTCATCTGGGCCATAGGTGATGATTTTCCCTCCCATTCTAAGCGCTGCAGCAGAAAAACCTGTTCTCGTTCGAGTTGATGTTTTGCGAAAATAAATTCCGATCACTTTATCAGCTAAACGATTTTTATACGAACTGCTGTCTGAGGCAAACTCAACTCCGCGATCCATAATTTGCATGATGTCATCATCTGATAAATCCTGCAACGTAATTAAATGGCGACAACTTTTCTTCATTCAGTTTCACTCCTAACCCATTTCTCATTCTAAATTTTTGCACTCTGTCTATATCATCTATTGCTCTAACAAAAGCAATAAACATATTTTTACTATAAAACAACTTTTGACACATTTCAACCAATAATTACCTCGAAAGAAAGATATTTTTCGACATTAGAGTGATGAAATTAATTCATGATACACAGTTTCTAATTCATCAATTGAAATATCCCCATATACACATTTGATCACAGCGTCAGCAAATTCGTCATAGCCGTCATCTGTAGAAAACCCTTGCTGAAGTTCCCTCTCATAATGCTTCATTTTTTTCTCTATGTCTGGCTCCTGATCCGCATATTCAGGTTGGTTGATGATCTCATTCTTTTTTTTGACAAGCCTTACGTACTGTTTTAACGTCTCATTCATACTAGTCACCTCAAGAATTGCTTTTTTCTAATATTCCAACATTAATTGCTTTATATCCATAAAAAAGGCCTCCAATTTAATGGAGAGCCCTATTCAGTGCTATTTTGGTTCAATCCCCCAAACTAGCTTTCCGTTTTCATATAATGTGATATTTTTTGTCTCTTTAAATGTGTTGGTTTTTGAAAAAGAATAATCATCACTTTGAGTGTATTGACTCCAATCTTCATTGTGAAGACGAGTTTGAATTTCTCCTGTGCTTGTTCCAGGTTCCAATATCCCGTTTTTGAAACTGATTTCTAGATAAGAATCTGCACTTTCTAAAGAATGATTTAATTTTACAAATTTGTGTGTGATATTTCCGGAGCCGATCTGAGCATAATCACAGTCAAAATGCTGAGTTTTATTTTTAGCTTTATACCAATAGCGAACAGTTATATCCTTTAAGGATACAGTTTTTTTACTGTTGTTTATTATATTGAACTGTGGTCTGATTTGGTTTCCGTTTGCATTTTGATCCCCTGCTTTGTATTGAACAGACAGGCTATTTTGTTGTGTTTCTTTGTTCTGATCGGGGTTTTTTAAATCGGAATCACTCTGATTTAAATGTGTAGACTTACGAATACTTTCTTTGATAAATTGACCAGTCAAAGACAAGTCAGATTGTGACCAGCCGCCTGTTTTAGATGTACTAGGTTTTAAGGATGCTGATGATTCTTGTTTATCAGAAAGATTCCAATTTACCCAACTGATTTTCTTGTTATCTAAAAATGTCAACCATTCTCGTGATTGCTCAAGAAATACCCCTCCATTACCAGAAGCATCACTTGTCCCCCATTCTGTTACAAATAGCGGTGCTCCTTTACGAAGTGCATGATTTGCTTTATCACGTAAGGATTGTCCGTGTGTGCCTGCATAAAAATGAAGGGCATACATGACATTGTCATCTTCTAGTGGATGTTCCGCTGCTATATCAACATCCTGACTCCAATTGCTTGTTCCGACAATAATAATGTTATCAAGGTCATTTTTTCTGATAACAGAAGTGATTTCTTGAGCATAAGGTCTAATATCGCGGTTCCACGTCACATTTCCATTTGGTTCATTGGCAATCTCATAAATGACATTTGGTGTGTTACCATAGAGTCTTGACATTTCTTTGAAGAATTGTTTTGCTTTGTCTTTATGCTGATTTGGATTACCATCATTCAAAATATGCCAGTCAATAATGACATAGATCCCCAATTCTTTTGCCGCCTCTACAGCTTCTTTTACTTTATTTTTAACAGAAGGATCATCTATATATCCCCCATCAGCCGTATACATAGCGGCACGGAAAACAGTGATCCCCCAATCATCTCGCAGCCATCTCAAACTGCTTTTGTTAACAAATTCACCGTACCACTGCAAACCATGAGAACTGATCCCTTTCAACTGCACCGATGCCCCATATTGATTGACAAGCTGCGTCCCTTTGATCATCAGTTGGCCGTTGATTGCTACGGGTGTTTGTGAAGCTGCTGCTGCCTTCGGAGATAAAAAACTGCAAATAACAAGTGCTACCATTACCAAGTATGAACTTACAACAGTAACTGGGTGTTTGAATTGTGTCATCATTTCCTCCCATGCTTATTTTATCTGTCCGGTTGATTGTAAATAATCTTGTCATGAATTGTCTATCAACCATATTTCATGTTTTTAAACGCTTAAAAATTGGTCTATATCCTCTTTTTTCGTTCGGTTCAGGTGGTTAAAGCCCTAAAGGTAAAGCTCCTTATTGATTTTTAAGTGACTTTCTAAGTTTCTTTTTCTCCTATTCATAATTTTAAAAATATTCAAAATAGACCATTCGTGTTTAAATGGTCTATTTTTTTAAATCAGATAAAAAACTGATCAGTTTTGTTCCGACACCGACAAATGTTTCGAGTATTGCCTGAGCACCAGCGATTGACAAAATAAAAATCAAGGGAATACTGAATTTCGGAATAAATAGATAGCCTAGACCAATGATAAGTGCACACCAAATCCCCGCACACCAATAACAATTTAATAAATAACCAAATTTCGATTTAGGTACCTTTTCGATGTTGGTATGGCCTTGCTGATCAATTGTTTTCTTTTTCTTCATAAATGGTTTGCGAATAAATTCAGTAATTTTATCAAAGACAATTAAATGTGTTAAGCGATAGCTGGCCAGAATGAGTATCGTAAACGTCAGCCATGAGATATGCTCCATTTCGAGCCTCCAAACAAATGATAGTTATGATTAGCTATTCCCGTTTCTCCTGTACTTATTGCTTTGTATGTAATTTTTTCTTCATGTGATCTAGATCACGATCCTTCTCAGGTGAAAAAGATACAGTTAGTCTATAAGCAACTAGAGGAGGTTTTTAAAAATGGAAGCCCTATTTGACAGAAATACAAAAACCGGTGATATTGTGACACGTTTTCCGAGAGCAAGTCAGCTTTTAAAGGAGTATCGAATTGATTTTTGTTGTGGAGGAAATCGCCCGATTGCTGAAGCGATTGAAGAACAAAAACTCAATGAAGAAGAAATCCTAACAAAGATCAATACACTATATCAAGAAACAAAAGCTTTAAACGAAAAAGAAACGGATTGGAGCCAAGTTCCATACTCACAGCTGATCAATTATATCATTGATACGCATCACGCATATTTAAATGAAGTGTTACCTGAGTTATCTGGATTTGTCACAAAAGTCTACCGTGTTCATGGCGTTCATCACCCTGAACTTGCTCAAGTCCACCAATTGTTCCACCAACTAAAAGCTGAATTAGAACATCATCTTATTCAAGAAGAAGAGCAGATCTTTCCTAAGATCACAGCCTATGAAAAAACCAAATTAGAACAGCATCTAACTGAAGCTGTTCAAGCCATTGATATTTTAGAACAAGAACATGAGGCTGCCGGAAACATCTTGAAAGAATTACGTCAAGTAACAAATGATTATGCCCTTCCTGAAGGTGCTTGCACGACATATACACTGACTTACTTGAAACTTGATGAGTTAGAGTCAGACCTTTTTCAGCATATTCACTTAGAAAATAATATTTTATTTCCACGTTTAGAGGCTGAAGCAAAACGTTAATATTGTACTAAAACATATCCCCCTATAGAGTAATCTATAGGGGGATACTTGTTTTATTAATCTTCTGAAGCAATGTCTTTCACAGGTAAAGTCTCTCCATCATGATGTGTCGGTTGACGTAGATGGAATAATGCTTTAATGCTAAAAATAAGTAGTATCACAATACCTACTAAAAAGATCGTATCTGGTATTGATCGTAGCGTCAACAATGTTTGAACAGTGTCCTGTTGTAAAAATTCTGGTGCCCGTGAGCTCCAGTATCCATCCTCAAACGCTTTTTTCAATTGGATGAAACCGACGGGAAGCAAACTCATAAAGACCATTCCGAACAATCCAATATTCAGACTCCAACAAGCTATTTTTAAGAATTTGTCATTCCAGAATTTCGGTTTGACAATATTGCGCAATGAATACAGCCATACAGCAATAGCAAACATTCCGTATACCCCCATCATCGCTCCATGACCATGGGCAGGTGTTAAAAATTGACCGTGCTCAAAATAGCTGACTGCAGGCAAATTGATTAAAAATCCTAAAACACCTGCACCGACAAGATTCCAAATCGCTGTCGAAATTAAAAACCAAAATGTTGATTGATATGGAAAGTCAACACCACCGTCTTTCATCATCTTATATTGTTCATAAGCTTCCAGAACGAGTAATGTCAATGGAATCACTTCCAAGCAAGAGAAGACTGAACCAAGGCCGATCCAAATTTCTGAAGACCCATTGTAATAATAATGATGACCGATCCCGATGACACCGCTTCCAAGCAGAATGGTTAGTTGAAAGTAGAGAGCTCTGACCGTTGATTTTTTTGTCACCAAATTCATTTGCACTAATAAAAAGCCGATGACAACGACAGCAAACACTTCAAAAATTCCTTCTACCCATAAGTGAATGATCCACCAGCGCCAAAAATCTGACATCGTGATGTTTGTACCGGGATCAAATAAGAAAGCTGCCCCATAAAACAGTGGAATGGCAATTGATGAATAAAACAACAGATGGATTAATCCACCCTTATCTGTCTCTCTTTTCAAACCGCTCTTAATTCCCCTAAAGACGATAACTAGCCAAATCAGCATGCCAACAGCAAGAATGACTTGCCAGAAACGGCCGAGTTCAATATATTCCATTCCTTGATGGCCAAATAAGAACCAGTTATTTCCTAACAATCCTTTGGCTCCAAGCCATTGGCCGATGATACTACCGCCAACAAGAAAGATCAATGCCCAAAAGAGAATGTCAACCAATAACCCCTGCTTCTTCGGCTCCCTTCCTCCAACGAGTGGAGCCATAAAAATTCCCATACCGAGCCAGGATGTAGCAATCCAAAAGATAGCTAACTGCAAATGATATCCTTTTGAAATACTAAACGGAAGCAGTTCTCTAATCCAATCAATTCCAAAAAAGCTGTCAGGTTCAATATAATAATGAGCTAGCAATGCCCCAAGCATCGCTTGAACAAAAAACAACAATGAGACAACAGCAAAATATTTTCCTGTCTTCACTTGCGAAACCGTTAAAGGCTGTTTTTCTAAATGAAAGACTGGGAATTCGCCATCTTTGTAGGCTTCTTTCATTCCAAGTTTGTAGCGGTAAAACAAAAACAAGATGATCCCAACAAACAAAATCAAGATCGTCACACTTGCACCGCTCCACCATACTGCAGAAAACGACATGATATTGCCAGCATCCTTGTCATAAGGCCAGTTATTTGTATATGTAATGTCATCATTTGGTCTTTCAGTACTAGCCAACCACGCTGTCCAAAAAATAAAATCAGAGATTTGTGTCAGTTGGTCTTTACCCGCAACCCATGCTCTATCATGAGCAGGCATATGACTCTCTTTTATAAGTCCAGCTTCAATTCCCCAACCGTCCCCATTTGTGAACACATCGCGGTAATGTGAACGAAGTTGTTTCAAGCCATATACTTGTGCTTCTGTAAGCTTTAATGTATCTTTATGAGCATGATAGCGATTTTTCCGCATTTCTTTTATCACATGACTGCGGATGATCGACTGATTTTCTTCTGATAAGTTTTTAAACCGTTGACCGAATTGCTTTAGAGCCTTATAATCCTGCATACCTTCTCTATAAATCTTTAAGGCTTCTGCTGTATAATCAGGTCCCATGTAAGATCCGTGACCTAAAATTGTTCCATAATCCATCAGAGCATATTTTTGAAAAACAGCTTGTCCCCCTTTGATTGACGACTTTGTCATCAACACTTCCCCATTTGGATTTGTTACTTCAAGCGGTCGCGGCGCCAATCCTTTGAAAATCCAATAGCCTCCCAACAGAAGCACCGTGAAACTAGCGATAAGCGTAAAGACAAGAATTGACTTCAAAAATCCGTTTTTCGCTGTATTCTTCACCGAAACCGTTTCTCTCCTAAGTTTCATCTGATTCACTCCTTTCTTTTTCAAGTCCTAAGATACGAGATAGACAGTATCTCTATTGTGAACCAGATCACTAAAATGGTGGCAATTTTGTGAACACTAAAAAACAGGTTTTCATAGGAAAACCTGTTTATCTAGTATATTTATTCAAACTGCTCATATCATGAATGAATATTCCATTTCTGTCGGAAGAAATCAGTTTTTTCTTTTTCATTTCATTTAAGGTACGGTTGATCGTTTCTCTTGACGTTCCTACCATATTTGCAAAGTCTTGATTTGTAATAGGAAAATTGATATAAATGCCGCTTCCTTTTTTGACACCTTGTTCAGCTGCCAGTTTCATCAAAGCATGGGTTAAGCGATAGTGTACATCTTTAGAAATAAAGCCTTGAATTCGTTCTTGTAAATCAAGAATCTTTTTGCCCATCACTTTCATCACTTTTATCGTCATTTGCGGGTAATGGATCAAAAGTTTGTCAAAATCGGCAATTCTAATCACCACTAGTTCTGTTTCTTGGACCACTTCAGCTGTTGCTGGATATGGCGACTGATCAAAAAAGCCGACATGCGGGAACATATCTCCGCTTTGGAGAAGAGATATCACTTGTTCATTACCTGTTTCATCAATTTTATATGCTTTGACAAGCCCTGATTTGATAAAAAATACCGCCTCACGTTTATCACCTTCCATAAACACAAACATCCTTGGCTGGTAGCTTCGTTTGACCGAAATTCGTTCAATATGTTCAAACTCTTCATCATTCAACCCGCTAAAAATCGGAAATTTTCTCAAAAATTCCACTAACATCAATCCCTTCTTTATTCAACATAAGGGCCAGTTTTTATGGAAGACGTTTTTCAAGTGCAAAAAGCTCCTCTTCAATCGCCGCTGCCTTATCTTCTACTACCTTGCGGCTATCTTTTATCGCCTGATTGTAAAAATAAGGGCCTAGTTTTTCTTTTACAAATTCAAACGTTTGAATTGCGGCAATTTCTCCGACTTCTTCACCTCTTTCTTCAAAATAAAAGCGTTTAATTTCATTCATGATAACCTGCTTTTCTTCTTCACTTATATGTAGAAACAAAATAACATCACTCCTATTGTAGATTGATTACGTGTGACTAATTTCACACTGTATTTATTAGACTTCTTGTAAAATAAACATGCAAATTGAATATATCTTTTCCTTTGAAAGGAGTAAATCTGTATGGGAAAACACCAAAAAATACAATTGCCACTACAATCTTTTAGTTTGGTGGCAGGATTTATGGTATGGGTTCTGATATCATCTTTAATGCCTCACATTAAACAGGATATCGCCCTAACCGAAGGTGAAATCTCTCTTGTTACTGCGATTCCAGTTATCCTAGGATCCTTGCTTCGAATTCCACTAGGGTACTACACAAACAAATTCGGTGCAAGGATCACATTTTTGATCAGTTTCATCCTGTTGATCTTCCCAATATTCTGGATTAGTATTGCTGATTCATTAACTGATTTGATCATCGGTGGCTTCATTCTTGGAATCAGTGGAGCCGTCTTCTCAATTGGGGTGACTTCTCTCCCTAAATATTACCCTAAAGAAAAACATGGTTTTATTAATGGAGTCTATGGAACAGGAAACGTCGGAACAGCTATTACTACTTTTTCAGCTCCCGTTGTCGCTAAAGTCGTTGGCTGGGAAAACACTGTGCGGATGTTCATCATTTTAGTCGCTGTATTTGCTTTATTGAATTTTGTGTTTGGGGACCGAAATGAAAAGAGAGTCACGGTTCCTGTTTCAGAACAGATGAAAGCTGTATATCGAAATCAGAAATTATGGTTTTTAAGCCTGTTTTATTTTATCACATTCGGTTCATTTGTGGCATTTACCATCTACCTCCCCAACTTTCTTGTTCATCACTTCGGACTTGATCCCGTTGATTCAGGTCTCAGAACGGCCGGTTTTATCGCAGCGGCAACATTTCTTAGACCTGTTGGGGGCTGGCTTGCAGATCGATTCAATCCACTTCAATTGTTAATGTATGTTTTTGCAGGCTTCACTTTTTCAGGAATTTTATTAGCCTTTTCACCGAACCTTGGGTTATATGGCTTTGGGGTGTTATCTGTTGCGGTATGTGCAGGCATCGGAAATGGTGTTGTCTTTAAATTAGTGCCATTCTATTTTTCAAACCAAGCCGGAATTGTAAACGGCATCGTTTCAGCAATGGGTGGTCTTGGTGGCTTTTTCCCACCTTTAATCCTAACAACAGTTTTTCAAGCGACCGGTCATTATGCAATTGGGTTTATGGCTCTGTCTGAAGTAGCACTAGCCAGTTTCGTCATTGCAGCATGGATGTATTTTCAACAAATGAGTCGAACATCAACAAAAACAAATTCTCACCAATCATAAATTCATTTATATGACGTTCATCACTTGTTCACAATTTTAAAGTGACTATAGATGCGCCCAAACATAATTAACGTTAAAATAGTACTGCTTTGAATACTCTCTTTAAAAGGGGTGGCGCTCAATGAATGTATCTGTTCGAAAATCTGACACGGATTTGCTTTCAGCAGATCTACTTCATTTATTAGAATCGATCAGTACGAAAAAAAAGATACGACAAAATACATACCTATTTCAAGAAGGTATGGATGCAGAAGAACTGTATCTCATTCATTCAGGACTCGTTCAAATTGGCAAATTGACGTCTGATGGAAAAGAACTGACGCTGAGAATGTGTAAGCAAAATGATATTGTTGGAGAGTTGACACTTTTTACCAAGGATGCAAAGTATATGCTGAGTGCAATGGTTCTCTCAGATGGTGAAGTATCGGTGATCAATAAAGGAAGACTGGAGAAAGAATTGATACAAAATGGAGCCTTAACATTTGAGTTTATGAAATGGATCAACACTCATATGCGGAAAATTCAATCGAAGATCCGTGACCTTCTTTTAAATGGCAAAAAAGGTGCACTATACTCTACACTGATTCGCCTAACGAACAGCTACGGTATCAAACGCAGTGACGGTATTTTGATTAATATTGTGCTCACGAATCAGGAACTGGCGAAATTTTGTGCAGCTGCCCGGGAAAGTATTAATCGCATGTTAAATGATCTTCGGAAGAGCGGTGTGATTTCAATCGAGGAGTCTGGAAAAATCGTTGTCCATCAGCTTGATTTTTTAAAACGGGAAATTGACTGTGAACACTGTCCAATTGAAATATGTAATATTGATTAAACAATAAAATCTTCTCGAGCTGTCAAGAGCATCTTGGCAGTTTTTTCAGCTTAACGAGATGTTTTGGATCTTACAGAAATGAGAAAATGAGAGTTTATTTAAACATTCACACTCAAAACTCTCACTTTCTCACCGTTTCTATTACCTGCTTAACAAAAAGATACTCATCACGATTAGAAAAATAGAGGAATTCACCAATTCGTAGATCCCGATTTTCATGATAGACAGCTTTTTCCCATAGAAAAACCAGGCTCTTAAACTGCTGGGGATAAAACCAAGAACCGCCCAGCCAGCACCTAGCATCACTGCCAGAAAAGGTAGAATGAGATGATATCCCCATGAACAATATTTAAACTGTTTATTATTTTTTTCACGAATCATGGATTTTACATAAAAAGCACTGCCCATAAAGAATAAAATCGATTGGATAAAAATGAACCAGGCCCAACCATCTAGTCTCCCTTCACCAACCCAGTAACTTGCAAGTCCTCCCACACTGAAAACAATGATCGCCACAATATCATTTACAAAAGCCCTGTCATGATTCTTTTTTGCATAATAAAGATTGACAAGAAAGAATGGAATGAGCGAAAAACCAAAAAGAATGAGCATTGGAACAGCCCATACAACGATCAGTAAAAATAAAATAGAGATCATCCCATAGATAGCAGCCCATTTTCGATAAAAGGTGACGTTTTTCCTTTTGACCAGCATCATCACAGGAAATGTTGCTAGATAGAGAAACAACCATCCGAGAAATAACGGAATATGTTTAACATTGGCCTCTCCTCCGACCATACCAAGAAAAAAAGGAATCACCAACATGGCCCATGCACCATGTTGTTTCGGTATAAAGATTTTCATAAAAAACCTCCCTTCTTGTCTATTACAATATAAAAATTTTACCTTTGTCAGTGTGAAGTATATCACTGCTAAGTCCCATTAGTCATTCTATACTGTAGCTAGACTGCTAGAAGAAGGAGGAAGTTTTCATGGACTATTTACTATTTCTCAAAAGTCTTCCTATGTTTCTTGGGGTCCCCCTCCCCATCATCAAAAAATTATTGAAAAACGGGAAGGTGATTAACTTGACTGCACCTAATGATAGTCGATCATTCCTTCATTCCCAATCTGTCTATATTGTAGTAAAAGGAGCGATCCATTTCTTAGACAGAAGACTTCCTGACCAATTCCGCACCATCGCTGAATGGCAAAAAGGTGATGTTTTTCCAATCGACCAAAAAGGAGAACCTTTTTTATCTCCGTTTATTTCTGTCAAAACCTCCACTGAAACGACCATCCTTGAGATCCCTCTAACCATATGTAAAAAAATGATGACATATAATCACCAATTCCAAGTTAACTTTCTTGTTTTACTCCATCGTAATTATTCCTTTTCCTATCAAATATTTTCACGTTACCTATATTCTTCTTTAGAGGATACCAATTCATAAGGGAGTTCTCTCCCTTCAAACTGTGATCTAGTTAACTTTGTCGATCAGATATTTCAGCTACGATAGATGAAGATGAAAAAGAGAATGAAAGGACAGATCATTCATGATACAGTGTGATTTTCAGAAAGCTCCGTTTATTGTCATTTGGGAGTTAACAAGAGCTTGTGAACTTAAATGCCTACACTGTCGGGCTTCTGCACAAAACTGGCGCGACCCGAGAGAACTCTCACTAGAAGAAGGAAAAACATTAATCGATCAAATATATGCCATGAACAATCCCCTTTTAGTACTAACAGGTGGAGATCCATTAATGAGAGAAGATGTCTTCGATATCATTCAATATGCGGTTGAAAAAGGAGTTAGAGTTTCGATGACTCCCAGCGCGACCCCTAATGTCACAAAAGAGGCGATTCAAACGGCGAAAAAAATGGGCTTATCTCGCTGGGCCTTTAGTCTGGACGGGCCGAACCGCAAGATTCATGATCACTTCCGAGGTACAGACGGCTCTTTTGATTTGACGATGACAGCAATTCGCTACATTTATGAATACAACTTACCATTACAGATCAACACTGTCATTTCAACCTATAACATTGATCATTTAGATGAGATGGCAAAGTTGATCGAAGAACTAAATTGTGTATTATGGAGTGTGTTTTTCCTTGTTCCGACCGGACGTGCCAAACGAGAAGATATGATTTCTCCCATTCAACATGAAAAAGTCTTTCAATGGCTTTATTCATTGGCGAAAAAAGTACCTTTTGATATTAAAACAACGGCAGCTCAACACTACAGACGAGTCGTTATTCAGCAAAAAATGCGGGAAGCAAAAGACCCTCATATGAAAATTCGCTATGAGAATGCCTTACAAAAAGGCAAAATTGATGTTGTTGGCGGCTTGGGACGTGCTCCTAAGGGAGTGAATGATGGAAACGGATTTTTATTCATTTCTCATATCGGGGATGTTTATCCAAGCGGTCTACTGCCTGTAAAAGCCGGAAACATTCGTGAACAGCCACTATCAGACATTTATTGCGAGTCACCGATTTTCAAGGATTTGCGAAATCCAGATGGATTTAAAGGAAAATGTGGCGTCTGCGAGTTCCGTCATGTATGTGGTGGTTCACGTTCTCGTGCATATGCACTTACAGGAGATTTTCTAGAAAGCGATCCTAGCTGTGTCTATATTCCAAAAGCTCTGCGAAAAAAATTGTGATCTACCTCACAATTCACGTCCTGTCATTATATTATCTTTATACATGAGAATGATCATCAATTTCAAAAGGATGTGACCCTTTTTGAAAAAAATCCTTTATTTACATGATACAGTCTATGAACTATGTACTTCTTATCCCGAGTTAAAAACCTTGATGAAAGAACTCGGGTTTGAAAACATTACAAAACCAGGAATGCTTGAAACAGCTGGACGTATCATGACCATTCCAAAGGGAGCACGAATGAAAAATATCGATCTTGACCATGTCATCAATCAATTAAAAGAACATGGATTTGACCCTGTTTGGAAAGGAGAAACACAATGAGCGAGATTATCAATAACCGAGAAACCTCAAATATGTCTAATGATAGAAAACAGCAGTTGAAAGAGATCATCTTGGATCTTCATAAAGGAAAATCTTTTGAAGAAGTTCAAGACCGGTTTCAACAAACTTTTGGAGCTGTTAACGCGGAAGAGATTGCTCAGCTTGAACAAGCATTAATGAAAGAAGAAGGCATCAAATCTGAAGAAATTCAAAAACTTTGCACGGTACATGCAGCAGTTTTCAAAGGTTCAATTGAGGACATCCACCCTACCGAAGCTGGCAAACAACCCGGTCACCCGGTTCATACGTTTATAAAAGAAAATAAAGAAATCGACCTTCTGTTAAATTTTAAAATCCAGCTTCACATGGACCGCTTTATGAAAGAAGACAGCCAAGAAAACATTCTCAAGCTGATCGAAGATTTGAATTTGTTAGCTGATGTTGATAAACATTACAGCAGAAAGGAAAATCTCCTGTTCCCCTATCTTGAAAAGTACGGGATCACTGGACCGAGTCAAGTCATGTGGGCAGTTGACGATTTTATTCGCAAAAGCATCAAAGAAGTAAAACGCTTATTGGACCAATACACACCTGACAATAAAGAGGCTGTCATTCGCGAACTCGACTTTATTATAAAAGAAGCAACAGAGATGATCTATAAAGAAGAGAATATTTTGCTACCAATGGCCCAAAGGACTTTAACAGAAGACGAATGGTTAAAAATCGCCGCAGAAAGTGATGAAATCGGCTATTGCCTGACTGCTCCTGAAACTGTTTGGAAGCCTGAACGTCACCAGCTCAAAACAAACAGTGAAACAGTTGACGGTTATGTCAAACTTCCTACTGGTGTTTTATCTTTAACACAACTTGAACAAATCATGAACCATCTGCCTGTTGATATTACATTTATCGATGAAAACGATGTTGTCCGCTACTTCTCTCATGGTAAAGAACGGATTTTTGCGAGAACAAAAGCTGTCATCGGTCGCACCGTTCAAAACTGTCATCCACCGGCAAGCGTTCATATTGTGAACCAGCTTCTTGATGATTTTAAATCTAACAAAAAAGATGTTGAAGACTTTTGGATCAAATTCAAGGATAAGTATGTTTATATTCGGTACTTTGCTGTTCGTGACGAAAATAACAACTATATTGGAACGTTAGAATTCACACAAAACATTGCACCAATCCAAGAAATCACCGGAGAAAAAAGAATCTTAAACAAAAATGAATAAGTAGCAAAACAGCCTGATTCCTAGATAGTTGAATCAGGCTGTTTTTCATGGAATTGAAATTGTGACAAAAATGTGAAACGCATAAATGATGTGACAAAGTTAACAAGGTACCGGTTTTTCTCAGTATATAGTGAGGGTATCGTCACCTGAACTAAAGGAGTGAAACAACCATGAGAAAAAAGAAAAAAAGTCCGATTTTGAGAAGATTAAATTACTTTTCTCCTATAGAATATCATTCAAATCAGCACAGTCAGACTTCTTATGAAGACCGCGATTGGGAAGATGTATACAGAAACAGATGGCAACATGATAAAGTGATTCGTTCCACCCATGGGGTAAATTGTACGGGATCTTGCAGTTGGAATATTTATGTGAAAAATGGAATTGTCACTTGGGAAGGTCAGCGCCTTGACTATCCTTCAACAGGTCCTGATATGCCTGATTTTGAACCGCGTGGCTGTCCAAGGGGGGCTAGCTTTTCATGGTATATATACAGTCCGCTGCGTGTGAAATACCCATATGTCCGTGGAATTCTGATCAAGATGTGGCGCGAGGCTTTGAGCGTCACTAAAAACCCGTTAGATGCTTGGAAATCAATTGTCGAAAACCCTGAAAAAGCAAAAGCTTATAAACAAGCACGAGGTAAAGGCGGATTCGTCCGTGCCGAATGGAGTGAAGTATTGAAACTAATTTCCACCTCCCTTCTCTACACAGTTCTAAAATACGGGCCAGATCGAAATGTTGGTTTTTCACCGATTCCAGCCATGTCAATGGTCAGCCATGCAGCAGGTTCACGATTTATGTCACTGATCGGTGGACCGATGTTAAGCTTCTATGACTGGTATGCCGACCTCCCTCCTGCTTCTCCACAAATTTGGGGAGATCAAACAGATGTGCCAGAAAGCAGTGATTGGTACAACTCCGGCTATATCATGACATGGGGTTCAAATGTTCCACTCACAAGAACACCTGATGCACACTTTTTGGCTGAAGCTCGTTATAAAGGAACAAAAGTCATTTCTATCAGCCCAGATTTTGCAGAATCTTCGAAGTTCTCCGATGATTGGCTGAGCATTCGCCAAGGAACAGATGGCGCACTAGCAATGGCGATGGGTCATGTCATTCTTCAAGAGTATTATGTCAATCAAACAACAGAGCGCTTTATTGATTATGCAAAACAATATACCGATTTTCCATTTTTAGTGACATTAAACAAAGAAGATGGACAATTTACCGCCGGACGATTCCTCCATGCGCAAGATATCGGTCGCCATACAGAACACGATCAGTGGAAACCTGCTGTCTGGGATGAAACAACAGATTATTTTGCGATTCCTCAAGGGACAATGGGTTCGCGCTGGGACGGTCAAGGGAAATGGAATTTACGCATGATTGATGAAGAAACAGAAGAACAAATCACACCTCGGCTTTCCATGTTGGGCAATGAAGATATGATTGGTACGGTTAAAATCCCTTATTTCTCACATGAAGGAAATCAAGTGTTTGAAAGACCGCTGCCAATAAAAAAGGTTATCTTGAATGGTAAAGAAGTTTATATTTCAACCGTATTTGACCTGACGCTAGCAAACTACGGTGTCAACCGGGGGATTGGTGGGCAGACACCCCACTCTTTTGATGATCCAGAACCATTTACACCTGCTTGGCAAGAACCGATCACAGGCATCAAACGTGAGATGGTCATCAAAATCGCAAGAGAATTTGCGCAAAATGCGGTTGACACTGATGGACGCTCAATGATTATTGTTGGTGCTGGAATTAACCATTGGTTTAATTCAGACACGATTTATCGGGCAGTACTAAATCTCGTTTTGCTTGTCGGTGCACAAGGAGTCAATGGTGGTGGTTGGGCTCATTATGTCGGACAGGAAAAGCTCCGCCCTGCTGAAGGATGGCAGACAATTGCTACAGCAAAAGACTGGGGCGGTCCGGCTAAATTACAAAACGGCACTTCTTTCTTCTATTTTGCAACTGATCAGTGGCGTTATGAAGACCAACCGCTTGATGGTCTTGCTTCTCCAATTACGAAAACAGCTCGGTATAGTCACCATGCCGATTATAATGTGCTGGCAGCAAGACTCGGATGGCTTCCCTCTTATCCAACATTTGAGAAAAACGGTGTTGACTTATATAAAGACGCAACCCAAGCAGGTGAAGAAGTTGGAACATATATCGCCAAACAGCTGGAAAAAAGAAACCTCAAATTTGCTATTGAAGACCCAGACAATGAACAGAACTTTCCAAGAAACCTGTTTGTTTGGAGAGCCAATTTAATTTCAAGTTCTGGAAAAGGTCATGAATATTTTCTTAAACATCTACTAGGGACAACAAATGGATTAATGAATGATGACCAAGACAGCATTCGCCCAGAAGAGATCACTTGGCGTGACAAGGCACCAGAAGGCAAACTTGACTTATTAATTAACCTTGACTTTCGGATGGCAGGGACCGCTTTATACTCTGATATCGTGTTGCCTGCGGCTACTTGGTACGAAAAGCACGATCTTAGTAGTACAGATATGCATCCATTTATCCATCCGTTTAACCCGGCCATTTCGGCACCATGGGAATCAAAATCTGATTGGGATATATTCAAAGCTCTAGCCAAAGCCGTTTCCGATCTAGCTGAAGAGGTTGACATGGAACCGATTAAGGAAGCAGTCGCAACTCCCCTCCTCCATGACACGCCACAAGAATTGGCACAGCCGCTCGGGAAAATCCGAGATTGGAGTAAAGGAGAATGTGCTGCCATTCCGGGAAAAACAATGCCGCAAATTCATATTGTTGAACGGGATTATAAGCAGATTTTTAATAAAATGACCTCACTTGGACCGAATGTTAGCAAACAGCCTTTTGGAATCAAAGGCATGGCATGGTCTGCTGAAAAAGAATACAATACGCTCAAAAAAACGCTTGGTGAAGTTAGAGAAGATACGATAGCAAAAGGCTGTCCGATTATTAATGATGCCAAACAGGTATCTGAAGCCATTTTAACTTTATCTTCGACTTCAAATGGTAAAGTAGCAGTTAAAGCATGGGAATCGCTTGAAAAGATAACAAATCTCGAATTGAAAGATTTAGCTGAAGAACGGGAAGAAGAATGCTTTACATTTGAACAAATATCAGCTCAACCGAAAACAGTGATTACCTCTCCTGCTTTCAGCGGTTCAGAAAAAGGCGGTCGTCGTTATTCTCCATTTACAACAAACGTTGAAAAGCTCATTCCTTGGAGAACGTTAACAGGCAGACAATCTTTTTATCTTGATCATGAATTAATGATGGAGTTCGGGGAAAACATGGCAACATTCAAACCCATCTTACAGCATCGTCCCTTCTTAAACAAACGCCCTGATCAAGAAGGAAAAGAAATTGTTTTGAACTATTTAACACCTCATAATAAATGGTCAATCCATAGCATGTACTTTGATTCTTTGCCAATGCTCACACTGTTTAGAGGCGGGCCAACAGTCTGGATGAATAAAGATGATGCTGAAGAAACAGATATCAAAGACAATGATTGGATTGAGTGTTTCAATCGAAATGGAGTCGTTGTTGCTCGTGCCGTTGTTTCACACCGGATCCCGAAAGGAATGGCATTTATGCACCATGCTCAAGACCGGCATATCAATGTTCCAGGTACTAAACTGACGAACAACCGCGGTGGAACCCATAACAGCCCTACCCGTATCCATGTAAAACCGACACAAATGATCGGCGGTTATGGCCAATTAAGTTATGGATTTAATTATTACGGACCGACAGGAAATCAGCGCGACCTCAACGTCGTGATTAGAAAATTGAAGGAGGTCGATTGGCTTGAAGATTAAAGCACAGATTGGAATGGTCATGAACCTTGATAAATGCATTGGCTGTCATACATGCAGTGTCACATGTAAAAACACTTGGACAAATCGACCCGGTGCAGAATATATGTACTTTAATAATGTTGAAACAAAACCCGGTATCGGATATCCCAAACAATGGGAAGACCAAGAAAAATATAAAGGCGGATGGCAACTTAAAAATGGAAAGTTGCAACTAAAATCAGGTGCAAAAACAACCCGACTGATGAATTTATTTTATAATCCTTACCAGCCGACAATCGATGATTATTATGAACCTTGGAACTATGATTATGAAACATTAACAAACAGTCCAGAAAAAAAACATCAGCCTGTCGCTAGACCGAAGTCTTCTATTACAGGAGACTTCATGAACCTAGAATGGGGTCCAAACTGGGAAGACGATTTAGCCGGTGGTCATGTAACAGGTCTTGAAGACCCGAACGTTAAAAAAATGGAAGAATCAATTAAAACTGAATTTGAAGATGTTTTTATGATGTACTTACCACGAATTTGTGAACATTGCATCAATCCACCATGCGTCTCTTCCTGCCCATCTGGAGCCATGTATAAACGTGAAGAGGACGGAATTGTTTTAGTTGATCAAAATGCATGCCGGTCATGGAGACACTGTGTCACATCCTGTCCTTATAAAAAGGTGTACTTCAACTGGCAGACAAACAAAGCAGAAAAATGCACATTATGCTTTCCGCGTTTAGAAGCGGGCCTTCCTACGATCTGTTCTGAAACTTGTGTGGGCAGAATCCGCTACCTTGGTGTCATGCTTTATGATGCTGATCAAGTGGAAGCCGCAGCAGCAGTCGAAAATGAAAAAGATCTCTATCATTCTCAACTTGATATTTTCCTAGATCCAAATGATCCAGATATTGTAGAACAAGCGAAAGCTCAAGGTATTCCAGCAGAATGGATTGAAGCAGCACAAAAATCACCGATTTATAAAATGATTATCGATTGGAAAATCGCACTACCTCTGCATCCGGAATACAGAACATTGCCAATGGTATGGTATATTCCACCACTTAGCCCCATTATGAACATGTTTGAGGGAAAAGGCAGTGGACAATCTGCAGAAGATATTTTTCCGGCTATCGATCAAATGAGAATTCCGATCGAATATTTGGCTCAATTACTCACAGCTGGTGATACTTCCCATATTAGAACAACATTAAAGAAAATGTCTGTGATGCGCCATTATATGAGAGCAAACCAAACAAACAAAACGATGGATCCTAAACTGATCACAAACTTAGATCTAACAGAAAAACAAATTGAGGAGATGTACCGTCTGCTGGCCATCGCAAAATATGAAGACCGTTTTGTGATTCCGAGCGCCCATCGTGAAGATGTAGCAGATTTATATATGGAACAAGGGAGCTGCGGGTTATCGTTTACCGGAGGCCCCGGTGGCTGTCAAAACCTATAAAGGGAGTGAACAAAAATGGAAGTAACAGAAAAACAAACCGTTTTCGCCGCCCTCTCCTATCTTCTTTCTTACCCTGATGAAGAATGGAGAACACAATATTCTGAGTGGCAAGAGATCATCAGCCAAATAGAGCATGAACAGTTAAAAAATCACCTACTTCTATTTTTAAAAGATTCGGCTGATCTTTCTCCAGAACAATTGATCGAAACGTATGTATACACATTCGACTTCGGTAAAAAAACAAATTTGTATGTCACCTATTTTAATTCTGGGGAACAAAGAGAACGTGGGATGGAATTATTACAGCTAAAGGATTTATATCAGAAAGCAGGTTTTCAACCGACAGACAAAGAACTTCCAGATTACCTCCCACTTATGATTGAATTTGCTGCTATTAGCGATGATGTTCATATCAATGCTATTTTTAATAAATACATCGGGAACTTAGAAGAATTAAGATCACAGCTGTTCACCAATGGAAGCATCTATACCTCGTTATTGGATAGTTTGTTATGCGTACTAGCAGAAATCGGTGTTGAAAGGACTGTACAGCCATGATCGAACATTTTCTTTGGGGGGTTCTCCCCTACATTGTCTTGACGATTTTTATTTTAGGCCATATTTATCGCTACCATTACGATCAATTTGGCTGGACAGCTAAGTCGAGTGAATTGCTTGAAAAAAAGAAACTAGCCCTTGGAAGCAGTCTCTTCCACTGGGGCATCATTTTTGTCATTGGCGGACATATTATGGGTATTTTAATACCAGAAAGCTTTTACAAAGCATTGGGTGTCTCAGAACACATCTATCACAAAATCGCGATCGGTTTTGGAATGCCTGCTGGAATTGTTGCTTTGTCAGGACTGATCATTCTCACTTATCGAAGAATAGCAGATAATCGGATTCGGAAAACAAGTTCTGTCAGCGATTTTGTTAGTTTAGCCGGCCTATTGTTCGTTATGGTCACAGGATTAATAGCAACCTTTTTAAATATTGATTCAAAAGGCTTTGACTATCGAACAACAATTGGACCATGGTTCCGCCATCTTTTTTTGTTTCAACCGGATGCTTCACTTATGACAACAGTGCCAATCTGGTTTAAACTTCATATCGTCATGGGATACGTGATTTTCATGGTTTGGCCTTTTACAAGACTTGTTCATGTCTTCAGCATGCCGATTAAATATTTGACAAGAAGTTATGTTGTATATCGGAAACGCACAAACCGCAAAAATATTTAATTTTACCTAAGGCCTGATTTGGCTTTAGGTTTTTTAATAGGCAAGCTCCCATTACTCATCTTCAACATATGATGAAGCAAACCACATGAGAGGAGCTTTTATATTGTATCCTTACTATTCATCGATTTCTGATCCATATCGGCAACAGATTCAACCTGGTCTACCTCCAGTCACACAGCCGCAATTTCCACCAGGTCCACCTTCAGGAGCCGGTGGACCACAACAACAGTTTCCACCAGGTCCGCCTTCAGGAGTCGGTGGACCACAACAACAGTTTCCGCCAGGTCCACCACCAAGCCAATTGCCACAAGACAGCGGCGTCTCCCTTTATGCCGTTGATCCAGAAGGAATTAGAAGATGCTTGTATCGCTATACGTACATCCAGTTGAGAAATGGCAGGCGATTCTGGTTCTACCCTATTTTTGTTGGCCGTTATTCCATCGCCGGATACAGATGGATACCGAGCCAGTATCGTTGGATCTACTCTGGCATTGACCTGAAAGAAATTAATTCTTTCAGCTGCCAAGCGTAACATAAAAAGCTTGTAGAGAAAGGCAAACTTTTCTACAAGCTTTTTATTGTGTGGCATCTTAAAAAAAAGACTGCCGGGAGATGTTTATTCTCGGGCAGTCTGATGACATGAAAATGATCGCTTATTTTGATTCTGATGTTTCTTTGTCTTCTTCCCATGCTTCGGCATTCTTTAACCCTGGAATTGAACTTGCTTTAAAGACCGGATTCTTTCCTTCTTTAAGCTGAACAGTATAATCTTTCAATACTTTGCTAGCAATTCCTGAAAGAAGGACGATTGCAATCAGGTTAATGATGACCAACAGTCCCATGAATAAATCCGCCATGTCCCAAACAAGCTTAAAACCAGATACAGAGCCGAAAATAACCATTCCAACGACAGCTACACGATAAAGAGTTAGTGCGCTCTTACTTGTTTTAATAAATTCAATATTCGTTTCCCCATAGTAATAGTTTCCGACAATTGAACTGAAGGCAAACAAGAAAATCGCCACAGCAACAAAAGCAGGTGCCCAGCTTCCGATATGATGTTGTAACGCCGCTTGGGTTATTTGAATACCGTCAAGTTTTTCCCCAGGTGTCAAATTATACAGTAAGATCATAAATGCCGTTGCACTACAAATCATGATTGTATCGAAAAATACTCCTAATGTTTGAATAAAACCTTGTTTAGCCGGGTGAGATACATTGGCAGTTGCAGCTGCATTCGGAGCACTCCCCATTCCAGCTTCATTTGAAAACAGTCCACGCTGTGCACCGATAATAATAATTTGTCCCAGTGTACCGCCTGCAATCTGCTCAATGCCGAAAGCATTCTTAATAATGATCATCATGATATTTGGTAACTCTGATATATTAGTGAGCATGACGTAGAATGCAATCGCAAGATAAAGTATCGCCATAATAGGAACAACTAATTGTGTGACAGCTACGACCCGTTTCAAACCACCAAAAATAATAAAGCCTGTTAATACGGCAAGTACGATCCCTACCGTTATTTTATTCACATGAAAAGCGCCTTCCACAGAACCGACAATCGTATTGGCTTGCACAGCATTAAAGATTAAACCGAATGAGATTGTTATAAATACGGCAAAAATGATCCCAAACCATCTAGCGCCCAGTGCTCGTTCTATGTAATAGGCAGGCCCACCGCGAAAGTGATCACGATATTTTATCTTGTAGACTTGAGCAAGCGTGCTCTCAACAAAGCTCGTCGCCATTCCGACAAAAGCTACCACCCACATCCAGAAAACCGCTCCAGGTCCTCCTGTAGCAATAGCAATAGCTACACCAGTAAGGTTTGCTGTTCCTACACGTGAAGCTGCAGAAACAAAAAAAGCTTGTAAAGATGAAACGCCTTCTCCTTTTTCTTCTTTTCTACCAATAACTCTAAACATCTCAATAAAATAACGAAACTGTACAAATCTAAGTTTAAAAGTAAAATATAGACCTATTCCAATTAAAATATAAACTAAATAAGTCCATATGAATTTGCTAGGAATATTGATAATATTGGTTAAAATTTCTTCCATAAAACCCTCCTGAAAATGAATTTAATGTTAGCATTCTTAACATGATAGGATTATATCATAATAAAGAATCAAGTAAAACAAGATAGAATATTCTGCTTATTAAAAATACCGGACCAGACTTATTGATTGCCTATTTTGTTATTATAACAAACGTATAAGTTTAACAAAACAGGAAATTGTCAATATATATAATGAAACTGTCACAAGAAAATCATTTTTTCGCCCTGAACGAATATACTGATTTGATAAAGGGGATGAGATCTAATGAAAAAGACATTGTTATTGCAATTGTCTATATCCTTTTTAGTCATTGCGACCCTTTATTCGTTCTCGATGCCCCAGATGCCGGCGAATGATCATGTACAAAAAGTTGCAGTTTTAGGTGATGGGCTTCATGAGCTGTCAATCGGCAAACATGGTGAGGAAAAGGCTAAATCATTATCGAATTCACTCTTGTTTCGAACTGAATTGATACTTATCTTCATCTTAGCTGCCGGCAGTCAAATTTATATTTTCAACCGGCATCAAGAACTTCTGAAGGCATTTATGCTCGCCGTTTTCTATCACTCTTCTTATTTCGATAAAGCGCATGTTTTAAAACGATAACCATATGAAAACAGGAGGTTTTTTAACATGTTATTTATTATAAGAATGGTGATTATCGGACTTTTCTCATTGACAGCTTTAAATTTGTTTGTATATCAAGGAATTGAATTTGTGCACGCAATTACCGATCTATTTAATCGCCAGAACAACTGATTATCATATTTACCCAAAAAGTTTAGCAGTTTAATTGGCATGAGCCCGATATTGTACCGGACTCATGCCTTTTGTCATTGTCATAAAATCTATTACTCTTTTCACGGGATGTCCAAAGCACGCACACACTGTAATGCCCCATTTAAACCACGTTGTGAATACAGCGTTGTATCGACTCGCTTAAAAATGATGTCATCGCCTTTTCTATTCCTCCCTTCTCTCTAAATACCATGGCAACCTTGTTCTGCCGAGCAAATGTACCATACACAAAACAGCATCCATTGTATAGACCGTAGAAAATTGATCATTTGGCATGTGGGTTAGGATTGGCACTTGAGTGATGATTTTCCTACTTACACACACATGCCGTTGGATAAAGTGATACTTAACAAGTATTGCTTGTACTCTTGTGATCATACAATCTTCCATTCAGCAGTATTGGCTATAAATGATACATTTTGTAAGGTTATTTGATTACCCTGCCAAAACAATTTGTTTTTCTCGGCTGTTGGTTGACATTAGAGTAAGCATGAATAAACTGCCCTCAAACCCCGTCCTACTTAATACTTCTACAGATTCTTCACAGCATAGCCGTTACTAGCATAACAAGTTACAGCTTCTAAATCTGCACAATCGACAACTTTTTACCGTTGTGTTTCCTCGTCTTTTGATTGTATCGAGCGCTCGGTTAAACTCTTTCAAAAAATCACAATATTTAAATATTACAACTTTTTTACAAACGTCGTGACTTTAATTCAAATCATCAAATAAAAGGTATAATATTGATGTACCAAATAAATACCAATTTCATATAGAAAGAAGATGTTCCTATGAGTAAAGTATCTGGAAAAGTAGCATTTGTTACTGGCGGTGGACAAGGAATTGGTGAAGCAATCTGTAAACGCTTAGCAGAAGATGGATTTGCTGTTGCAGTTGCTGATTATAATGAAGAAACTGCAACAAAAGTTGCTGAGGAAATTAACCATTGTGATGGTAAAGCAATTGCGGTAAAAGTAAATGTTGCTGATCGTGATGATGTTTTTAAAGCTGTCGATGAAACTGTAAAAAGTCTTGGTGGACTTGATGTGGTTATAAATAATGCAGGTCTTGGACCAACCACTCCGATTGAAAGCATTACATATGAAGAATATCGAAAAGTTTATGATGTTAATGTCGGCGGTACTTATTGGGGAATACAAGCAGCTGTAAAAGCCTTCAAAGAACTTGGACACGGCGGGAAAATCATTAATGCTTCTTCTCAAGCCGGTCAAGTCGGTAATCCAGGCTTAGCAGTTTACGGTGGAACAAAGTTCGCTGTTCGTGGTATAACCCAAACTGCAGCAAAAGATCTAGCTGAATTAGATATTACTGTCAACGCCTTTTGTCCGGGTATCGTAAAAACACCTATGATGATGGGTATTGCAAAGCAAACCGCTGATGAAGCAGGCAAGCCATTTGAATGGGGAATGGAGCAATTTTCTAAAAATATTACTTTAAAACGTTTATCTGAGCCAGAAGATGTAGCAGCATGCGTTTCCTACCTTGCAGGGCCAGATTCAGATTATATGACTGGTCAAGCTCTTATCATCGATGGTGGAATGGTATTTAATTAATTTTAAATTCATGATTCTAGAAGATCACAGAGAAGGAATATTTAAAAATTTCACTAACCTCTTCTAGATTTACTTAAAAATGAAATGGGTTGTCTCAAAAGAAGAATTTGAGACAACCCATTTCTTTTCTCTATGGCATATATTTTTTTATCCAGACTTCTAAATGGTGTCTAACAATTGGGATGCAGTATGATTACACTTCCAATAGGCAGGTGTTTTTTATTCCTGTTTATGTTTTTTAATCCATACATCCGTTACTTCTCCTGTCTCATCCTCATCTAGGATAAATGATCCGTTGCTGTACCGGTCATGCAGTTTGACTTCCTTGACCGTCAGCTCCTCTGTAACGTCTTTTTCAGTTTGAATCATGATCTGGTCATGATATGAGCAGGCAAGCAACCCGACGATGCGGTGAGGTTTTTTCTTGAGCTCCCTAAGCATCAGAACACCGCGTTTGGCCCTTGATGTTTTTTCAAATTCAGTAAGGTTCATTCGTTTAACAGCCCCTCGTTGTGTTACAAGAACAAGTGTATCTGATCCGATTAGGATTTGACCTGAGACAACAGAATCCCCTTCCTTTAAGTTCACACCTTTGACACCGGCGGCCCTTGCACCGACAACACTAATTTCCTCTTCAGAAAACCATAAGCCGTAACCTAAATGTGTTGCAATAAATACATCTTTTGCTCCATCTGTAACATGAACGTCGACCACTTCATCATCGCCTTTTAAATTAAGCGCGACTAATGCCTTTGAATAACGTTGTGCTTTGTATTGCATAAGTTGGGTTTTTTTCGTCATACCATTTTTTGTGATAAACAAGAGGTATTCAGATTCAGTGAATTCCTTGACAGGGATTGCTTTAACGATTGATTCATCACTGTCAATTGTAATGATATTTGTAATATGCTGACCTAAATCTTTCCATCTAATATCTGGGAGCTGATGAACTGGACAATACACATAACTCCCTTTATTCGTAAACAAGAGGAGCACATCTGTTGTGTTCATTTCAAATTGACAGAGGAGACGATCCGTATCTTTCATTCCGAAGTCTTGCCCGTTTGAGGCAGCGAAAGATCGATGGCTTGTTCGTTTAATGTATCCATCTTTTGTAACGGTCACATAAACATCTTCTGATGCCACCATCACTTCTAGATTGATTTTAATTTCTTCAATTTGTTCTTCAATGACAGACCGTCTCTCACCTGCATAAGTTTTTTTGACCTTTTTCAAATTATCCTTGATGACCTTCAGTAATTTCTTATCATTTGAAAGAATATCTTCAAGGTCTTTTATTTTTTGAGCAAGATCTTTTGCTTCTTGTTGTAGTGCCGTAATATCTGTATTTGTTAATCTGTAAAGTTGAAGAGAAACGATCGCTTCTGCCTGCAGCTCTGTAAAAGCAAACTTTTCAATCAAGTTATTCTTGGCATCCCGCTTATCATCTGAAGAGCGAATCGTTGAAATCACTTCATCAAGGATAGACAGTGCTTTTATTAAACCTTCGACAATATGATGACGTTCTTTTGCTTTTTTCAACTCATACTGGGAACGATTGGTGATGACTTCTTTTTGATGCCCAATATATGCATCTAATATTGAAGTAAGGCTCATGAGCGTCGGTCTTCTATTATGAATAGCAACCATATTAAAGTTATATGGAATTTGCAAATCGCTATTTTTATATAGATAATTTAAGATCCCCTGTGCATTCGCATCTTTTTTGAGTTCAACCACAATTCTCAGGCCTAAACGATCAGTTTCATCACGTACTTCAGAAATCCCTTCAACCTTCCGTTCAATCCTGAATTCATCCATTTTTTTGACTAAATTCGCTTTATTTACTTCAAAAGGAATTTCTGTAATCACAATCTGTTCGCGGCCGCCTCTGATCGTTTCAGTTTTAGCTTTTCCCCTGATAATGACTTTTCCTTTTCCAGTTTCATAGGCTTTTTTGATCCCATCTTTTCCCTGAATAATCCCGCCTGTTGGAAAGTCTGGCCCTTTAATAAGCTTCATTAAATCATCAACACTGCAAGTTGGCACATCGATCCTCTTAATGACAGCGTCAATCACCTCACCAAGGTGATGCGGTGGTATATCTGTTGCATAACCAGCAGAAATTCCCGTTGAGCCATTCACAAGAAGATTCGGGAACATTGCCGGAAGGACAACCGGTTCTTTACTCGTGTCATCAAAATTCGGGACAAATTCAACCGTCTCCTTATCAATATCACGCAAAAGCTCGGATGCGATCGGTGCAAGTCTTGCTTCCGTGTAACGCATCGCAGCTGGTGGATCTCCGTCAATACTCCCGTTGTTCCCATGCATTTCAATCAAAAGATTGCGGACCTTCCAATCTTGACTCATTCTGACCATCGCTTCATAAACAGAACTATCACCGTGAGGGTGGTAGTTCCCGATCACATTACCGACTGTTTTGGCGGCTTTACGGAAGTTTTTATCATGTGTGTTTCCTTCCGCATGCATGGCGTATAAAATTCTTCTCTGTACTGGCTTAAGTCCGTCCCGGGCATCTGGTAACGCCCGGTCCTGAATAATGTATTTGCTGTATCGGCCAAAACGGTCGCCGATCACATCTTCTAATGGTAAATCATGAAATATCTCAGGCTGCGCCATTTATTAACCCTCCTCAGCGACCGACAAATTTTCGTTTTCTAAAATGTTACTTTCTTCATCATCAAGTCCAAAAGCGACATTTTTTTCAATCCATTTTCTTCTCGGTTCCACTTTATCTCCCATTAATGTTGTCACACGTCGTTCCGCTCGGGCTGCATCATCAATTTTCACCCTGACAAGCGTTCTTGATTCCGGATTCATTGTCGTCTCCCAAAGCTGGTCTGCGTTCATTTCTCCAAGACCTTTGTAACGCTGAATGGTGTAACCTTTTCCCACTTTTTTTAAGCAACCATCCAGTTCTTCATCAGACCATGCATATTCAATCACTTCTTTTTTTCCTGAGCCTTTGCTCACTTTATAAAGCGGTGGAAGGGCAATAAACACTTTCCCATGTTCAATCAGTGGTTTCATATAGCGGTAAAAGAACGTTAGTAGCAACACTTGGATGTGAGCACCATCTGTATCAGCATCAGTCATAATGATCACTTTATCATAATTGATGTCCTCAATATCGAAATCAACACCGACACCTCCACCAATTGCATGAATGATCGTATTAATCTCTTCATTTTTAAAGATGTCGGCAAGTTTTGCTTTTTCTGTGTTGATCACTTTTCCGCGAAGCGGCAGAACCGCCTGGAATTTACGATCTCTTCCTTGCTTGGCAGAACCTCCAGCAGAATCACCTTCAACAAGATATAACTCATTTTTAGCAGGGTTTCTTGATTGTGCAGGTGTAAGCTTTCCGCTTAATGTTGCTTCAGATTTCTTTCTCTTTTTCCCGCTTCTTGCCTCTTCCCTTGCCTTTCGAGCAGCTTCTCTTGCTTGAGAAGCTTTGATTGCTTTTTTCACAAGCAGTGTTGCCGTTTCTCTGTTTTCTTCTAAGAAATAAGCAAGCTGTTCAGAGATGACAGCATCAACAGCTGACCTTGCTTCATTTGTTCCAAGCTTTCCTTTTGTCTGACCTTCAAACTGTAAGAGCTCTTCTGGGATACGTACAGATACAATCGCTGACAAGCCTTCCCGGATATCAGTACCCTCTAAGTTTTTGTCCTTTTCTTTTATCAGTGCTACTTTTCTCGCATATTCATTAAAAGCTCTTGTCATGGCTGTCTTTGCACCGGATTCATGAGTTCCACCATCTTTAGTTCTAACATTGTTGACAAAAGAAAGTATATTCTCGGAGTACCCGTCATTGAACTGAAAAGCAAAATCAACTTCAATATCGTTATGAACGCCTTCAAACGAGACGATTTCAGAAAGAGCGTCCTTTTCCTCATTCAAATAAGCAACAAAGGCCTCAATTCCATTTTCATAACAGAACGTTTCTTTCACTTGATGACGTTCATCAATCAAATCGATTTTTAGACCTTTTAACAAAAAGGCAGATTCCCTCAACCTCTCTGAAAGCGTTTCAAAGTTATAGACAATCGTGCTAAACATCTTTTGATCAGGCTTAAAATGTATGAGAGTTCCAGTTTTTTTAGTTGTTCCGGTCTTATCAAGAGATGTTACCGGTTTGCCGCCATTTTCAAAGCGTTGTTTGTAGATATTTCCGTCCCGTTCGATCGTGACCGTCAGCCATTCTGATAAGGCGTTGACGACAGAGGCTCCAACACCGTGCAGTCCTCCACTCGTTTTATAACCTCCTTGACCAAATTTTCCACCAGCATGAAGTACAGTCAAAATGATTTCGGGAGTCGGTTTGCCAAGCTTATGCATTCCTGTAGGCATTCCCCGCCCTCTATCTTGTACAGATATACTGTTATCCTTATGTATTTTTACTATAATGTGATCCCCGTGTCCCGCAAGAACCTCATCAACTGAATTATCAACAATTTCATATACGAGATGGTGAAGACCGCGGCTGTCTGTTGAACCAATATACATACCTGGGCGTTTTCTGACAGCTTCAAGCCCTTCTAACACCTGGATAGAATCATCATTATAGTCAACCTGCTGTTTTTTAACCAAAAGCATAAACCCCTTTCAAAAATCAAACATTGCTATCAAGAATAAACACACTCTGAATTTTAATTCAAAGTGATCTCCGGTTTTCCTTCTAAGCTTGTAAAAGTTCCAACCGTTTTTTTACAGAATCAATTAAAAAACTGTCCAAAACTTATTGTATCTGTTTTATAATAAATCGCAATCAATTATCAAATAAAAAGGACAAAAAACCTTGAAAAAACAAGGATTTTTGTCTTTTTTAAGACGATTTGGTCAACGCATGAGCTACTTTAATACATAAATCCATAATCACTGTACAGCCTTTTTTATCAAGAATCTGAAAGGCTTCTTCACTGACTAGCCCCTGCTGTGCCCAAAACACATCAGCATCTATCTCTAAAAATTCTTCTGCAACGTCAACGAGATGTTCTGATCTTCTAAAGACATTAACAATATCGACATGACCCTCAATATCCTTTAGTGAAGCTACTGCTTTAACACCAAGAACTTCATCAATTTTGGGGTTGACCGGAATGATTTCATATCCAGCATTCTGCATAGCTTTGGAAACCATGTATGAAGTCCTTTGTGGATTGTCGGATAATCCAACTACCGCAATTCGTTTACTATTTTTAAGAATTTTTTTGATGTCTTGATTTGTTGGGTTTTGCATGACATTCCCCCCTTTTAACTTAGTTTACAGAAATCGAACATGATATTCAAAATTAATATATAATTGGCGTACAACATCCTGTATGATAGAATACGGTATATTTAAAGAAAACTCGTTAAAAGCACACCCCTCGTGTTAAAATAGAATAAGGGATCATTGAAAAAGGAGAAATGAAATGTTAATTGCTTTATTATTTGTTTTAGCTTATTTAATCGGTAGCATCCCTTCTGGCTTAATCGTCGGTAAGGCTGCTAAAGGCATCGATATCAGAGAGCATGGGAGCGGGAACCTCGGAGCAACTAATGCCTTCCGAACACTTGGAATTAAAGCAGGGTCCATTGTGGTAGTAGGAGACATTTTAAAAGGAACCCTGGCTGCATTTCTGCCTGCTATCATGCACATTGATGTACACCCTTTATTTGCAGGTGTAGCCGCAGTAGTTGGACATATGTTCCCTATTTTCGCAAAGTTTAAAGGTGGAAAAGCGGTTGCTACCTCTGGAGGTGTGTTATTATGCTATCAGCCATTACTATTTCTCACCATGCTCATAGCGTTTTTCCTGTTTCTATACATTACAAAGTATGTATCGCTTTCCTCAATTTTAACCGGACTGTATACTACAGTTTATAGTCTATTTACAAAAGATATCTTTTTAGTGGCAGTCGTCGCGATACTTACAGTATTTGTTATCTACAGACATAGAACAAATATTAAAAGAATCATCAATAAAACAGAACCTAAAATAAAATGGATGTCAAGTAACAAACATTAAAAAGGGAGTGCTTTTTAAATGAATTTGAACATGAGTAAAGAAGCGCTTCAATGGTATAAGAAAGAGCTAGAACTGGAACAAGGGGATCACATTCGCTTCTTTGTCCGTTATGGAGGCTGTAGCAGTGTTCAAAAGGGGTTTTCTTTAGGCATTTCAAAAGACGAGCCTCAGCGAATTGGAGCAAGTTTAGAAGTAGACGGAATCACGTTTTTTGTTGAAGAAAGTGATATTTGATATTTGGTATTTTGATGGGCATGACTTGCTTGTAACATATCATGAATCAGCTGAAGAACCAGTGTTTGAATATCAATGATAAAAAGGTAAGAAGGACTGTCTAAAAAGTCCTTTATCAGGGGAATTTGCAGGCAGAAAGCAAGCAAATTCCCCGATCTTCATTCATCCGCAAGACTTTCAGGACACCCCTATTTCTTTATCGCTTCTTCATAAGCTTTATGCCACTCTGGATATAACTTACGGAATTGAAGCGGCTTAAAGCTGTCCCGATCAACACATATATGAGAGGTCTTTCCTTTTACAGCAATTTCCCCGTTAGAATTGAGAATTTCATAACCATAGACAGTCTTAAAACCGTTGTAATCCTCAATCCATGTATGTACAACTGCTTTTTCCCCATAGCGAAGTGGTTTCACATAACGAATGTTAACATCAACAACAGGTGATAGTATACCATCTTTCTCCATATCGGCATATGAGAAACCAAGCTCTTGTATGAGAGCCGTCCGGCCTACCTCCATCCAAATCAAATAATTTGCATGATAAACAACACCCATTTGGTCTGTTTCAGCATAGCGAACTTCAATTTCTTTTTTTATGACGTACAAATTTTCTCTACTCCCTTGAAATAAAATGTATACTTATTTTAACATAAACATGCTTGACTAATCACAAAAAAACCAGGTTGCCCTGGTTTATTGATCATATCTATTTTTTTGTTGCGCTTCTGCTTCATCATGAATTTCATTGCGCATCGCCTCAATGCTTTCATTTCGCCGTTCATTTTTCGCTCTGATCCGCTGCTTGTCTTCATCATTGGCAAATGATAGTTGTTCTTCTGACTCTTCGAGATTTTCAATCGTATTCTGTACCATGTTTTGAAGTTTTTCGACATTATCAGATCTGTCATCCGGATTGTGTTTATGCCTTTCCACTTTCATCATTCCTCCATTTTTTAAAAATATCTATTCGCCTTTTGTTTGCATAATGATCGGTGTCTCACCTGTTTTGTCGTGCATTTTCTTTCCGTTATTTGCCCGATATTTAACAGGCTTTGTCCCAAGATGGTTAGGGGTAAATTTAGACTGTTTATCATGTTCTCTCGGCATTGTTTATCCCTCCTTTTAAGAGATTAGGTTTCCCAAAAAGAGGTGGAAACATCAGCTATTTTAACTTAAATTTCTGTTCCAGCTTTTCCTCAAGTTGATCAAGAAACTCCTGATTAGTTAATAGCTCTTTTTTATTTGCCATCACAAGCTCTTCAAAAGTCCGTCTTTTCGAGTTTTTCAATTGAATCACCTCCAACTATATTTTTATTTTCGCCAATTTTTCGACAATATAAGCAAAAAGCCTGAATTTTTCTATTTCAGATCAACTAAAAAGACCTATAAAAAAGAGAAAGCCATTTAGGCTTTCTCTCCTTCTTTTATTTCATTTTTTGACGAAGAACCATTTGCAATATGCCACCATGGCGATAATAGTCAATTTCAACCTCACTGTCAAAGCGAACAACAGCTTCAAAGGTTTTCACTGAACCATCTTCAGCAGTTGCTTTCACTGTGACAAGATCACGTGGACGAACCGTTTCATTTACATCCACTTCAATCGTTTCTTTTCCTGTCAGTCCGAGGGTTTCAGCATTTTCTCCTGATTTAAATTGTAGCGGAAGAACACCCATTAAAACAAGGTTGCTTCGATGGATTCTTTCAAAGCTCTCGGCAAGAACAGTTTTAATACCGAGCAAATTTGTACCTTTTGCAGCCCAGTCTCGAGAAGAGCCCATTCCATAATCTTTTCCTGCAATCACGATCAAACCTGTACCATTCGTTTTATACCTCATGCAAGCATCATAAATTGACATCACTTCGCCTGTTGGCCAATGAGTTGTATAACCGCCCTCTGTCCCTGGAGCGATCTGGTTTTTGATACGGATATTAGCGAATGTTCCTCTCATCATCACTTCATGGTTACCACGTCTTGAACCATATGAGTTGAAATCTCTTGGAGAAACACCTTGTTCTTGCAAATATTTTCCTGCTGGTGTATCTTTGCCGATTGCACCTGCTGGGGAAATATGATCTGTTGTGACAGAGTCTCCAAACTTCCCGACTACACGCAATCCTTTTAGAGGCTCCACTGTCCCCGGCTCAACTGACATATCTTCAAAAAATGGTGGGTTTTGAATATAAGTTGACTGTTCATCCCACTTATAAAGAGCTTCATCTGTTGTTTCGATTGCATTCCAGCGTTCATTATCATCAAAAACGCGCTCATACTCTTTTCTAAACAATTCAGGAGTAACAGTTTGTTTGACAACTGAATTAATTTCATCCATTGTCGGCCAAATATCGTTAAAATAGACGTTCTGTCCGTCTTTGCTGATTCCAATTGGTTCATGTTTCAAATCAATATCAACAGTACCTGCAAGTGCATAAGCAACAACAAGTGGTGGTGAAGCCAAATAATTTCCTTTGACAAGCGGGTGAATCCGCCCTTCAAAATTTCGATTTCCTGATAGAACAGACGTAATTAAGAGATCGTTGTCTGCCACCGCTTCTTCAATCTCTGAAGCTAATGGACCTGAGTTACCGATACAGGTTGTGCAACCATATCCAACAATATTAAAGCCAAGGTCACGCAAATATGGAAGTAAGCCTGAATGTTCTAGATAACCAGTTACAACTTTAGAACCCGGTGCCAATGAAGTCTTCACATAGTTCGGAACAGTCAGCCCCAATTCAACCGCTTTTTTGGCGACAAGACCAGCTCCAATTAACACATAAGGATTTGAAGTGTTCGTACAGCTAGTAATGGCTGCAATCGCAATTGCACCTGTCTTCATCACAGCTTTTTCACCATTCTCAAGTGTAAACTCGATATTTTTATCCGCTTCATTTGCCTCTAAACCAAATCCTTGATTTCCCGCAGGGCTTGTTAAGTGCTGATAAAACGTTTCTTTCATAGCTGATAGCGGAATTAAATCCTGTGGACGCTTTGGACCTGATAAATTAGCTTCGATACCTGATAAATCAATTTCAACGATATCTGTAAACACTGGGTCTTTTTGATCAGGTGTATAGAAGAGTCCATTTTGACGACAATACTCTTCAACAACCGCAATATGCTTATCATCACGCCCAGTTAGCCTCATGTATGCCAATGCCTCTTCATCAACAGGGAAGAATCCGCAAGTCGCTCCGTATTCTGGTGCCATATTTGCAATAGTCGCCCGATCAGCAAGTGGTAGTTCAGCAACACCTGGCCCAAAGAACTCGACAAACTTTCCGACAACACCTTTTTCACGAAGCACTTGTGTGACTTTTAAAGCTAAGTCCGTAGCTGTCGTTCCGTTAGGCAACTTACCGATCAGTTTTGCACCGATCACTTCAGGTACAGGGAAATAGGAAGGCTGTCCCAGCATACCTGCTTCTGCTTCAATACCCCCGACACCCCATCCAAGAACACCTATTCCATTGATCATTGTTGTATGAGAGTCAGTTCCGACTAGTGTATCAGGGTATGTGACTGTTTCTCCATCTTCTTCAACAGCATGAACAACACTCGCTAAATATTCAAGGTTCACTTGGTGAACAATTCCGGTTGCAGGCGGAACGGCTTGATAATTATTAAACGCTTTTTTCGCCCAACTTAAGAATTGATAACGCTCTCTGTTTCTCTCAAATTCGAGATCCATGTTCACGGCCAATGCATCTTCAGTTCCAGCCTTATCAACCTGTACGGAATGATCAATGACAAGGTCGACCGGAATTTCAGGATTGATTTTATCAGGGTCTCCACCAACTGAAGCCATCGCTTTTCTTAATGAAGCAAGATCAACAACGGCAGGAACCCCAGTAAAATCCTGCAAAATCACTCGTGAAGGTTTAAAAGGAACATCAATATCTTTTAATTCAGCAGTGCCCCATCTTGCTAAATTTTCAACATGTTCCTTTGTGATCACTCTTCCGTCAACTTGACGAAGAACAGATTCCAGCAGAACCTTAATAGAATAAGGAAGTTTTGACACTTTCCCAATACCTTGATCCTCTAATGCTTTCAAAGAATAATAACTGTACGTTTTACCATGTACTGTGAACGTTTTTCTAGATTGAAAAGCGTCGTTTTTTGTGATTTGCTGCTGTTTCGCCATTCTCCAAAATCCCCCTTTAAAGATCAAGCTCATATACCAGAAAAATCGGCATATTTCACTACACTTTTCTCACAATTCAATCTTAAATCAATTTTAAACATAAGTAAATATCAATGTTTTTATTAAATTCTATAAGAATGACTTATGTATGTAAAAAGTGATTTTACTGGAAATACATTTTTTTATACGACAGTTTATGCTGGGATATACTACGACTTGAGGTGATCACATTGGCAAAACGAAAAGCAAATCATGTCATAAACGGAATGAATAATGCCAAACGACAAGGGAATGGAGCTGGATATATTGAAAATGATCAGCACATCCTAACAGAAGCCGAACGTCAAAACAATAAAACACGAAAAACCAATCAATAATTGAATGATCAGGAGGTCTAAAACAATGACGAACAAAAATGATGGTAAAGATATACGTAAAAACGCACCAAAAGGAGATCAACCGGGTCAACCTGAGCCGCTGAGCGGAAGCAAAAAAGTGAAAAATCGAAACCATACAAGACAAAAGAAAAATGCCCACCATGATTTATAATTTTTTCATGATCCCAGCTGGTCGTCATCATTTCACAAGTAAATAAGAGCCCGCATAACTTATCAAAAGCATAAGTATGGAGGTATGCCTCGATGAAAAATGCTGACCAGTTTGATGCTCCTGAATTTGATGATGAATGGATAAAACAGTTTGTTGATGATCCTTTCATCCTCTATGATGAAACAATTCCAATTGATTTGTACGAAACAAGTACAGCATATATACTTGAAGCAGATTTAACCAAAATAGATGGACAACAGCTTTCCATGACCTTTTTAGACCATGATTTTATTCTGGCTGTTAAAACGTCAGAACAGTTATATAAAAAAACGCTACTGCTTCCTTTTTTTCTAAATGATAAGCAAATTGAAACCGAATATCAAAATCAAATACTTGCCATTAAAATCAGTAAAGAAACAAATAATGAAGCAAATTATGAAGAACCTTCTTTTTCTTTCAATATTCTTTTGTAAAGAGAAAACCTTGTTTGAGTTGAAATACTCAAACAAGGTTTTTTTCCGTTCACCCGTCAAATATCCTCTAGCAACTCTCCCATGGCCTTGGAAAAAGAGTAGCTATTCAATAGAATATGCTTGGGGATATAATTATGAACAGGCTTTTTCACCAATTTATACTTTTTTTTCTATGTTCTTCTAAAACACGTTCATGTAAAATAATATATAGACAAAGGAGGATGAGAGATGCTAGAAGGATGGGTTTTATGGCTGATGCTGTTGTGGATTGTCATGATGGTCGTCTTCTTATCAATCGGTGGATTTTTTATGTTTCGCAAATTTTTGAAACGCCTTCCTAAAGAGGATGGATGGTCAGAACTTGACTGGCAGAATTACTATATTCACCAAACAAGACATTTGTGGAAAGAAGAGGATAAAAAACTACTAAATGAACTTGTAACACCCGTTCCTGAGTTGTTTCGTGATACCGCCAAAGCAAAAATTGCTGGAAAAATTGGTGAGCTTGCTTTAAAAGAGGAGAGTCATTCTATTAATGAAGATCTAATCATCAGAGGCTATATTATGGCTACACCAAAAAAAGATCACCGCTTCTTAATGAAACACTTAAAAGAAAAAGATATTGATTACACTCCCTATCAAACGCTCTTTAAATAATAAAACCTTTCCATATCTAAAGGAAAGGTTTTATGTTAATTGATTCTGTATATTGTTCGATGCTTCAAGCTGACTTGATAGCTTTTTAAAAGATAAATACATAGCAATTCGCCAAGGAACAATCATTCCAAAAGCGAGAATCCAAAACATTCCACTCAAAGCACCATAATCAATTGATGCACTTAAAATACTTTTCAATCCGATCCGAATGACGAGCAAAGCAATTAAAATAAACACAAAAGCTTTTGAGCGCTTCATGTAAATTTTATCTTCCCTAATTTCAAATTTTGATGTTTTAATCAGGAAAATTGAAAAAATCATTCCAACAGAGATCGCCTCAAAAAATTCTGCCAAGGTCACATGAAACATTGGAGATAGAAACATAAGAGCTCCTGTGCTCATAAAGATCGGAGGCAGTATAATTTTTTTCGCTGTGGTCGGTTTATCAGACGACTTTATTCTGATTGCCATGACAATGACAGCCATCAACACCGCAAATATTGATGAAACCACAACCATCATACATATCACCCCTATGTTTTAGAAAATTTCTCTAATTGTTACTATACGCCATCACGGATAAAAAAACCAATTATGCATTTCCCAAAACAAGACGGATCGCTTCAATCACTTTTTCCTCTTCAAAGGGCTTGACAATAAAGTCCTTCGCTCCCGCCTCAATCGCCTCTACGACAATTCGTTGTTGGCGCATTGCCGTACACATGATCACTTTTACTTTCGGTTCAATTTGAATCATGTCTTTTAAAGCTTCAATACCGTTTTTCACAGGCATCGTAATATCCATAATGACTAAGTCAGGTTTCAGCTCTTGATATAGCAAAACGGCTTCTTCACCATTTCCGGCTTCCCCTACGATTTGAAAATTTTGTGATTCAAGTATCTCTCTCATTTTATCTCTCAAAAATCTGGCATCATCAACAATTAAAACCCTTGTCATGCTCCCCTCCAAAACAACTGTCAATTTTTACAGTGAATAAACTCTATTGTAACAAAAAATGCAACAAAACGAAAAGGTATTTGCCACATTCAAATTCGTGAAAGAAAACAAAAAAAACGAACGATATCCTGAAAGATGAGATCTGTATGTAGCATCAGTTTTTTTGCTCCAACCTTTCAGGATCATTTACTGACAACGGTGACTTCGTTTTACAGAATTAGTCTGCTATGACATATATATTTCAATTTCCTAACATATCACCAAAAAAGATTTTCTTCCTTCGAATTCCTTTATATAATCTATTTTAACAACCTTTACTATTCACTTGTGGAATTGAAAAGAAAACCAGATATGGATATAATAGCACTAACTAGTAAGCATCATTAAAAGTTGATTTTTACAGAAGAAAGGATAAATTCCTGTGACGAAAGAAAACCTGCTTCATGAAATTGAAGAAAAAAGAAAAGAACTGGTGAACATTATCATGACAAATGGCATGACTTCTCATATCACCATTCAACATAGCCAGCAGCTAGATACTCTTCTTTTAGAATACCAAAAACTATCCCTCAGTAGCACGCAATCATCATAAATCAAAATAAAAAACCCAGAAAGCGGGTTTTTTATTTTAACCATGTTTCTTCTATGTCAGAATTTCAATTATTTCGTTTGATTTTCCATGGCTTTCATCATTTGATTAATTTTCTTCTGCGATGGTTTCATACCCATCTGCATCATCATCATTCGTAACATTTGTTCATTAATCGGTGGATTTTTTTTCAAATAATTCATCATATATTTGCGAGCAATAAAAAATCCAAGCGCTACACCTGCGAGCAAAGCGATAATACCCACTAGGATGACAACCCATAAATCCATTTAATTTCCTCCTTCATGTTGTCTCGTATAAAGTGTACTAAACCAAAAGCTATTATACAACATAAACAGCCCAAATTCTTTCTTTTAGACAAAATTTCTTTCTTTCACTGGGTTTAACCAACCATATCGTTCCATACCAAAATCCATAGCTAGAAAACATGGGCTGACTTTACGCAATATTTCAAAAAATACGGTTTCTACTTCAAAGGGACCTTTTGCCAAAATTTCAATATATCGATCTTTTATAATGAAAGAAACACTACCTTTCGGAACCATCAATTTGTATATACAATCCACCTGTCGATATTCTTCTTGGCTGAGATTCATTTTCAGTCTTTTGTGTATGTGAGAAATCGGAATCGGCTCAGTAATATACTCTATCTGTTTGGCTGCCAACAGTGATTTCTTATGATCAAGGTTTGTCCAATGATAATCATAAAAAAGCTTAAATATCACAACTTCCCTTCCAAAATAGTGACTGGCAAATTCCTCTTCTATTAGATACGTATAATAATGACGCTCCAACTACTTCTCATCCCCTTCTGTAAACATTTTAGTGAATATATGTCTTCTATTATACAAAAGGTTGAACAAAATAATTGTCTGTTGATGATAAGAGAAGAAACTAATTTTGTCGAAAACAGAGAAAAGAGGGAATGATATCACATCATTCCCTCCCCCAATAAAATTACTCTATTGATTTAAGAGATTTTTAGCCCGCTCAACAACATTTGTGGCGGTAAAACCATACTCTTCCATAATCTTTTCACCTGGAGCAGATGCACCGAATTGATCGATTGCAAGAATATCACCATAAGTACCTGTATATCTGTCCCAGCCAAGTGGTGAACCCATCTCAATCGCAAGACGTTTTTTCACATCTGCAGGAAGAACTGCTTCTTTATACTCGGCGGATTGCTTCTCAAAACGGTCCCAAGAAGGAACACTGACCACTGATACATCGATACCTTCTTTGAGCAGTAAACTTTGTGCATCAATTGCAAGTCCTACCTCTGACCCGCTCGCAAGTAAAATTGCATCCGGCTTATCATTCTGACTCTTGGACACAATATATGCCCCTTTTTCTACACCTTCATATGCAGCAGTGACAGATTGTTTAATCGTTGGTAAATTTTGACGTGTTAATACCAACGCTGTCGGCTGATTTTTAGACTGTACAGCAAGTTTCCACGCTGCTGCTGTCTCGTTTCCATCCGCAGGTCTTATGACAGACAGATTTGGAAGTGCGCGAAGTGATGCAAGCTGCTCAATTGGTTCATGTGTCGGTCCGTCTTCTCCAACCGCAATACTGTCATGGGTAAATACATATGTGACAGGAAGCCCCATTAAAGCTGCGAGTCGTATTGCAGGTCTTAAATAATCTGAGAAGACAAAGAATGTACCTGCAAATACTCGAAGACCTCCATGCAGAGCCATTCCATTTAATGCCGCACCCATTGCAAATTCACGGACACCAAACCAGATATTGCGGCCGGTATAGTCTTTTGCTGAGAAATCACCGCCGTCTTTGATCGTCGTTTTATTAGAACCTGCTAAATCGGCAGATCCACCAAAGAAAAATGGAACTTGTTTAGCAATTCCGTTTAGAACTTCTCCTGAAGAAGCACGGGATGCAAGACTGCTACCTGTTTCATAAACCGGAATTTCTTGATCCCAACCAGCCGGAAGCTCTCCTTTTATACCTAACTCTAGTTGTTGTGCCAAATCTGGATAAGCTTGTTTATATGCCGAAAACAACTGATTCCATTCCTGTTCCTTTCGCTTACCCGCTTCCTTAACTGTTTCATTAAAATGCTCATACACTTCAGCAGGAACATAAAAATCTTCCTCATAAGTCCATTCATAAGCTTCTTTTGTTAACTTGGCCTCTTCTTCACCAAGAGGAGCTCCATGAACCCCAGAAGTTCCTGCTCGATTTGGAGAGCCATACCCAATTGTCGTCTTGACTTCAATCAATGTTGGCTGATTTTCATTTTGTTTGGCTTTTTCAATTGCTGCCGTAATTTCATTAATATTATTACCATCTTCTACATATAAAACTTCCCAGTTCATTGCTTCAAAACGTTTCTGAACGTTTTCAGAGAATGAACGGTCTAACTCACCATCAAGAGAGATGTCATTAGAATCATAAAGGACAATGAGACGACCCAGTTTTAAATGTCCGGCAAGTGAAGCTGCTTCAGATGATATCCCTTCCATTAAATCTCCGTCACCGCAAATACTATAAGTATAATGGTCAACAACACGATATTGATCACGGTTGTAAGTTTCAGCAAGATGTCGCTCTGCTAGCGCCATTCCGACAGACATTGCAATTCCTTGTCCGAGTGGACCAGTCGTAGCATCTATGCCTGGAGTATGTCCGTATTCAGGATGCCCTGGTGTTTGACTTCCCCATTGACGGAAATTTTTCAAATCATCCATTGACAAGTCGTAACCGCTTAAATGAAGCATGCTATATAAAAGCATAGAACCGTGTCCTGCAGATAACACGAAGCGGTCTCTATTAAACCAATTTGGATTTTCAGGATTGACATTCATCAGTTTTGTCCAAAGCGCATAAGCCATTGGAGCAGCCCCCATCGGCATACCTGGATGACCTGATTTCGCTTTTTCAATAGCGTCTATGGATAGCGTCCTAATTGTTGCGACAGATTTCAGCTCAATTGTTTTCATCATAATCACCTTCCAATATGTACTTTACTACATTCTTATCATAAATCTCCCCAACAGTTTTCACAAGCTTTTCAGCCTAACAAGCTAGGTGAAAAGTGATGAATATTTGAAAAACCTTAAACAGTAGTCTACACAAAAAGGAATACAATATTGAGTATTCCTTAAAACTTAATGTAAACTGCGGTTTGTTTTTTCTTTTTTAAGTTTTTCAGGGGTTACATCATTGCCTTCAGGATCTACGATTGTCACGTTTTTTAATGTGTTTTTCATAGATGTACGGACACCCTTTAAATATTCTTGGCGAAGCTTCTGCTGTTCAGCTTTTTCTTGATCTGTTAGAGAACCTGTTTTTGATTTTTTGGCAAGTTCATTAATTCTGGCTATTTTTTCTTTAGAAATCATCATAAACTCCTTTGATTTTGTTTATCACTCATACTACTAAATCCGTTTCCGTTTGACAACTCTTGTGTACTCTCTTTAAATTCCTGATAGCGCCGGTGAACAGTCGCTTTTGAGATGCTGTACCCGAATCCTCTTAATACAGCAGCAATTTCTGCAAAAGTTAGATTATTTTCTCGCAACCTAATGATTTCTGAAAGCGGTGCTTCAATTCTTCCTCTACCTGATCCTTCATGGCGGTTCTTTAAATTTTTTTCCGGCCGATATCCGTTCTCCACCGCTTTTTTCATTCCTCTTTTTATTTTTAAGTTGTGTATTTTCCGTTGGTATTCTTCAACAATGCTGACGATCTCCAAAACCATTGAATCCGCTTCTGAAAGCTCGAGTTTTCCTCTATGAGACAGCGTATAAATTTGGACCCCTTCTTTATATAAACAATGAAGTAGAGCAATTTTGGCATTTCCTCTACCAAGACGTGTATCATCCTGAATTAAAACCATATCAACAGCAGAGTTCTTAATTTCTGCAAGAAGATCGAAAACACCATCGCGATCCATATCATATCCGCTCGCTTGTTCAGAAATAACTTTAACAATCGTCATTCCATATTCGTTAGCAAGAGATGTAAGTTCAGCTTCTTGCCGCTTCAAGGAGGTTTCTTGCTGCTCCTTCGTTGTACTCACTCTCGTGTATATAATCGCATTCATAGAAATCCCCCATATTCTACTTATTCTACAACTGCCAGCTGGCCTTGATCAGATTGCTGTTTAGTTACTGGAAGGATCAAAACATCACCAGGTTTAATGACAGATGTTGATAAATTGTTGTGATCAGCAACCCACTCCACAAATTTCTCCCTATCTGTCCCTCTCAACCCTTCAATGCAATCTGCCAGTTCCCATAACGTATCCCCTTCTTGAACTTCTATTTTAACATATTGTTTGCTTTCCTCGATCTTAGTGGCAAATGACAGAAACAGAATAGAAAAACTAATCACAACAGTAAACAAGACAACGAAAATCAACGATTCATTTTTCATTTCTATCACCTCAAATAGAATATTTGTTCGGTTTTTGTGTTATCAGTATAAATGCGAACAAATGTTTCTGTCAAATAGTTTTTTCGAACCTATGTTTGTACTTTGAGGAAAAACATGCTATAATCTACCTAAAATCGACGTTTTGAGGTGCAGAACATGACGAAACTATCAAAAAGGCAACTCGATATTTTGCGTTTCATAAAAGAAGAAGTCAAGCGCAAAGGTTATCCGCCATCTGTAAGGGAAATTGGTGAAGCGGTCGGCCTTGCCTCAAGTTCAACCGTACACGGTCACTTGGCAAGACTTGAAACAAAGGGGTTAATTAGACGAGACCCAACAAAGCCGAGAGCAATCGAAATACTGGATACAGAAGAAGAGATTCATATTCCGAAAAACCATGTTGTTAATGTGCCTGTTATCGGAAAAGTAACGGCTGGGATACCGATTACCGCTGTTGAAAATATCGAAGAATACTTTCCCCTACCTGATCGCTTGGTTCCGCCTGATGAACATGTATTTATGCTTGAGATTATGGGAGAAAGCATGATAGATGCGGGGATACTTGATCAAGACTATGTGATCGTCAAACAACAGAATACGGCAAATAACGGAGATATCGTTGTTGCAATGACTGAAGACGATGAAGCGACCGTCAAACGTTTCTTCAAAGAAGCGACACACATACGACTTCAACCGGAAAATCCAACGATGGATCCTATTATTTTGCAAAACGTGAAGATCCTTGGGAAAGTGATTGGGGTTTTCAGAACTGTTCATTAATCATCTAAGGCAGCCATAAGTGGCGGCCTTTTATTTTTAAAAAAACAGGTTCATATCACTAATTTAGTGACATGAACCTGAAAAGAGGAATTGCTGATAAGCTTACAAAACCATTATCTCTTATGTTAGATTGGTAGTCAACAAAAAAGTTGAATTAAGGAAACTTTTTGCGCAACAAGAAACACTGACATCATAACAATGCATTGAGTAATCAAGGCCAGAAACCTAAAATATACTTTTGTTATTGATTCAGATCAAAAACCTTAGACACTATATCATAAAAATTGGAGGGAGAAAATTGGACAAAAGTGGAATGTTTAAAGACTTTAATTTTAAATTAGTAGTCATTGAATCTTTATTAGATAAAGAGCCGCGATTTCTAGAGGAATTGACAAACTTAATACATAAGTATTCCAATCATTTTGAATGGTACACTGGAGCTGGACTCATTCATGAAATCAAGGAATATTTAGAAGCGTTGACTTTGGAAATGAGTGATTTGCAAAAAATTGATTATCTTTGCTTTGATGGGGGAAACGAAATTTATCATATCTTAAAGCCGGATTGGGATGGCGAGGATCGTTTATTTGATGTTGGATCTGTTGAAGGATTTCAGCATCTTAAAAATTTAAAAACAGTTGATTACATTTCAATGTGTGATCCACAAGTGTTAGAGCCATTTAAACAAGCAGGTATTGAAATTCAATAGTTTTTCGGATAATAAGAATGTGAGATTTTGATAAATGGAGTATGAATTAAAAAACAGGCAGAATCACTGCCTGTTATCTTTCACACTGCCACTTCAAAAGTCAGTTTGTCCCCATGCTTATAATGAATTAGTTTAAAGTCATCAATCGTGAAGTCATAGAAATTTTTTATCTCTGGATTGATCCACAGCTGTGGAGCCTCATATTGCTCTCGCTCAAGTTGAATCTTTAAATGATCGATATGCCGGGTGTATACGTGGCAATCGCCTATATTGAAAATGTAATCACCTAGTTCATAATTTAAAACTTGGGCTATTATACGCTGCAAGACATTATATTGAAACACGTTAAACGGATTGCCCAACGCCATATCATTGCTTCTAGCTCTCACTTCAAGAGACAATTTTCCTTCTTTCACATACCATTGTGTTTCATATACACAAGGTGTCAGTGCCATTTCATCTAATTCATCTGGGTTCCATAACATTGTAATGTGTCTACGTGATGAAGGGTTATGTTTTAATTGATCAAGTAAATAGTCCACCTGATCGACCTTTTGCCCATTTAATGTTCTATTTTTCTTTCCCAATTGGTAGCCGTACGCTGAACCGATCGTACCATCCTTGCGCTTCCATTGATCCCAAATATGAACTCCCATATCATTAAGTTTTTCAACATTGTTAGACTTAAGTTGCCAAATCCACAACAATTCTTTTATAGCTGTTTTCCAGGCCACTTTTTTTGTTGTTAAAATCGGTATTTCCGTGTTATCAAATTGCATTTTTTGACTGATGATGCTTACGGTATGTGCCGGTGTTCCATCTGATTCCCATCGTGTCCTTACTTGATCTTTTTCGTCTGAAATGCCATGTTGAATAATTTTGTTAATCAGTGTGTTGTATTGCTGATCATATTGGCTCATCATATCCACTCCTCTTACCCTTATTCAAATGATATGAATAAACTGAGATTTTTTCAATAGAAAAAAGTTAATGTGCGGGACAGTACCGGACTACAACTCACACCTATTTGTCATCTTTTGGTAACTGGACTAATGAATTGGAACCGGTAGCCTTAGGCATTTTTCCATCCCATTTTTGAATCCATTGATATTGGATCATCTCATCTGACATTGATTTTTTAATAATTTCATTGTATTTAGCAATTCCTTCCGCTTCAATTTTTTTCTTTTTTGCTTCAGCCTTGGCAATTTTAAGCTCTGTTTGTTTTCTTTCTAATTCTTGCGATGATTTGACACGAGTATCAATTGCTTTTTGAGTTGCTTTGTCAGGTTTGGGAACCCCAAGTGTTAAATCATCGATTACAAACCCAAGCCTCTTCATATCATCAGCGAACGTTTTTTGCACTTCTGCTGCAGCCTCAGATGATTTTTGACCGTATGTATCGATAACTGAATATTTCGATATCGATTTTCTTGCTGCATCCCATAACCTTGTTTTTAAATAGCTGTTTTCAATTGAATTAACATCTACTGCACCAAATTTATTAAACAACTCAACAACTTTATCAGGTTGAACGACATAGTTATAAGCAATATCCATTGAAATATTTTTACCGTCAGATGTTGCAACTTGAATGTTTTGATTGCTGACCGTCTGCATGCGTACAGGATATTTTGTCACTTTATCAAATAATCCAACAAGATGCCAGCCTTGATCAAGCGTTTCTGATTTAACACCACCATTTGGTGAGTACACAACACCAACATAACCATTTGGAATTTTTTCAATAAAAAGTGTAGCCGTCAATCCCCCAATAATAAGTGCAGCAGCAACAATGATTCCACCAAGAAGCGCTTTGTTTTTTGGCTTTTTTTGTTTTTCATTCATCATCTTGATCATCCTCCAGTGTTTTTTTTATTTTTCGTGCTCCGTTTCCGATTTTTTCAAACAACGGGCTTAATATCAGCCATACCCCAAATCCTATCATGAGGAGCAATATGACTGAACCAATCATCACTTTCACTAGTCATCCCTCCTTCACTTTTATTTTACGTTCATATGAACTCGAAAGTTTCATTTTTCTGATTAAAAGCATACTAAAAAGACAGATTCAATATCTATATATCATCTGCCTTGTTCATTGTATTTCATCTTGGTATCATTTTAGTTTTTGATATTCTTGAATAAAATGCTCTGGATCACTGCATATTTCATATGGATACACCCCTTGATTTGTATGAAGATAAAGCAATCCGGTTGTTGAGAGTGGTCTGTACGATATATCAGTGACATGTTCTAATTGAAATCGGTGGGTTGCTGTTATGATGATGTCTTGATATAAGTAAAGGCCATACTGTTTTTTCTGATATTGTTGCCGGTTCAAATCTATAGAACGCTCAACCTTATAATAACTGATCATGGAAATTGCATGTTGATCATCTTTTTTCACTTTGATACCTCCATACCCCTTCCTGCTGATTACATGTTAACTTTTTCAGCAGTTAAGGTCAAAGGTATGAAAAAATCTATTTTTTATTTACTTTGCAATCTTGGTTTTGCAGGGTTACATGTTGGCATTTCCGTATTTGTTGATTCTGCGATTTTCATTAAATAGTAACACTCTTCCCTCATCATATGATCTGCCATCAATGCTGAAAATGTACTAAGCATTTGATCTGTCAATTCCAATTCCTCTACTTCATTTAGAAATGTCCTAAACAATTCGATTTCTAACTTAACATCCTTATTCATTTTTCTGAGAGCAGGAAATGATTCTATATTGGCTCTAAGGTAACCTGTCAGTTGAACAGATTTTAAATAAAACTGTTCAAAATGTTTTTCAAATCCTTTGCTCGTTTTTTTCAATCGCTTTTCAACAGCGTCCAAATTATCGGCGATCGCTCCAGCATGTCCGGCTGCATCCATGAGCCATAACATATGATGATGCAATTCATGGAAAACAGGTGGAACTTCCTGTTTTTTTAAATATTTGATTACGAGCAAATATTCCTCAAGTTCATTGACCATATGATTGATAAATGTTGGTGACAGATGAATGGTAATATCACCTACTAAGTGTCTTTTAATAAGAGAAAGTTTAAATTTCCTCAAGGCCAGAACATATTCTTCAACTTCCATTGTTAACGAATGCAAATCACCTGAGGAATTCGCTTTTTTAAGTAATGCATCGAAAATCTGTTTAAACTGTTTTGCTTTCTGAATATCTTCCTTCTCTTTTTGAGCTAAAGAATCGAGAATAAAACGCGCATGATCACCTAAAACCTGCAACCAAAATGTATGTTCAAAGATAGCTGTTTCTTTATATGTTTTCAAAATGACTCCCCCCTAACCAAACATTCTTCATTATGGCTATTCACCATTCATTCGAATTATGATCAGGGAAAACATTTCTAAAAATGAGGTGGTTGTGCTTCACATGGATGATACTTTTTAATCATCGAAGACTGTATATCGTGTACAAGTCTTTACAGATGTGCCACATATTAAATACACCTTCTCTCGGTCCTTTCACCCATCGCCCTGTGGCATTCTCATCCCCTCTTGAAACCTCATTTCTCTAAATTCCCTGGGAAGTTACTTAGAACGACAACGTTCTCTTTTTTTGAAGGATACAATCCATTATCTCTTCTAATCAGTCAAGACAGCAGATTTTTGATGTCGTTGTTTCATGTAATCGAACAGCCTGAAGGCGTCCTTAGGATTGAGTATTTAAATTAACTAGAAAATTGGCCAGTCAATGACCATTTGCAATGGCATAGTCAGCGGTCAAGCACTTTCCCACACTGTCTTCTGGCATTGCTCCGAGTCCCGACTTCAATCACATGCTGTGAAGTTATCTAACCAAGATGTGCAGCAATGACAGAGTCTTCAGTAGTTTTTTCAAGATACCAACTGATGCACCGTCCAACAATCTTACAATCATTGTTTCTAGCATTTATATGAGAGTTAGTTCTTCCATTGGTGAAAAATACAAAACTTTACATTTATTTTCCTCCTTTGCATGGTATTGTAATCCTTTCATATGAAAACACAATCCAGCGATTCTCTTTTCCTGAACTACCTTATGGCTGTTTGTTTAACTTTTGATAGCCATGCATTTTTAAAGATCCCTAAACTTAAAAAAGGTGTACAGTTTACCTGTACACCTTTAATGATCAACTACTTAAGGTTTACGGAATGTAACATGTTTTCCATTTCGGTCAAACCATCCTTTAAAAGCCCAGTTAATCCAGCCGCCATCTCCTTGGTTTGTGAACTCTCCGTTTTCAAACACCCAGATTCCATAAATGACGCCATGATAGTTAGCAGATCCGTAAAACTTAACTCCTCTTAATCTTTCTTGATAATTTTGACTTAAGTTAAAAACCATGACATTATATCTTTGTCCTGCAGCATAAAAAGCCGATTCCATGCAGTTTTTAACGAAGCCGCTGCGGTTAGCGCTTTGTACGATAGAATCTCTAATTTGATTTCCGATTCCTAGAAGGTCAAGGTTGATACCAAGATCAATAGCTGACGTTTTAAATTTTTTACTTTCAAACTTTAGTGGTTGATTAACATGTGATGGCAATGACGTAGATGGCAACGATTTAATAGTAGTGTCCATTTGTTTCGTTTCTTTCGCTTCTGCCAAATATGGAAGACAAGATAAACTAATCACCAAGGCTGTAATGAAAGCTAACATTTTTTTCATTTTATACCCTCCCAATTAAATTGCCATTTTTCGAAAATCGAATGATCTACTAGACAAACATTGACAGCTATTTCACTTAACTCCCTCCCTTCTTGTAAAACAAGCATAACGAATTTTTTTCATAGAAGAATGAGGAAATACAACTATTTTCCAATAAACCAAAGAGATTACATTTCCATATAATAGACACAAAGTGAAAACAGATAGGTAGAGAGGATTATTCGGGGATTAGTCTATTTGAGCTGTTCAGAACTGTTTACTTTCTGAAATATTTATCTATTCAAATTCTTCTAACTTTCTTTTCATATGGAGCTTTAAAGCAGCTTTCCAATACCTATAGGTACCCTGCTTAATTCCTCCTTCGTCCGTTTTAATATAGTAAGGATATTCAACAAACATGTCATCACACACAACAACCTCTTGGATTTTTACATGTTCTTTTCTAAGGTAATCATTGAGTTGTTTTCTAAGCAAAAAAAGCTTTTTTAGTTTCTCTTCATAATCTTTTGCAAGCTTCGTATTTTGACTAGAATCGGTTTTATCGATTCTTGTTTCTAAAGCATGTATGCATAAATCAATAATGATTTTTTCGTGTATAGCTTTTGTCAGTTGATCAGAAATCATTGGTTTCATATCCAACATCACCTTGAAAATTTTTTAAAGGGGAAAAGTCCTTTATTTAAAGGACTTTTCGGAAATCAGTTCTTGTTCTTTACTTAACATATAGCGACCACGATCAGGTTTCTTCACCTCTGGATGGTGCTTCATCAAGCCTTGCATAAAGGTTGTCATATTCATGATTGGAATGCCTGTTTCTTTTTCAATCTCCACCCGAAGGTCTGTCCCTCTAATCCCCTCTTTGTATGTATTCAATACTTTTAAGGCTGCCTCTCGATGAATAGAAGTTTTTGATCTGTGAATTTGTTCTTTTGTATTTAGCATGAAAGAAGACTTTTCCGTTTCAGAATGTTTATTGACTTCTTTAAATTTTTGCGCAGTTGCGCTGGCTAATTCAATCAACGATGACTTTTTGTTTACTGAAGGAAGTTGATTTGCTCCATCTAATTCACGTAGTTTTGCATAAATTTGATTTCGTTCTTTTTGAAATTCTCGTATAACGGTAATCTCAGTATGGTTTAGTTGCTCAAGCCTTAAGCGCAATGCATCTCTTTCATTAAACATAATCCCATCTCCTAAAAAATTAGTTTTGATTATAGTTTATAGGACTTTTTTAACTTTCACAATTGATTTTTTAGGACTATTTATAACTGGATAAAACTTTTTTGATTTACTTCATATGCAGCTCTTATCCCTGATTCTATTGCACCTTGCATCCACCCATGAGTAAGTGAAGTATGTTCTCCTGCAAAATGTATCCTCCCTTCAGGTGTAGGGATATAAGGATATAGTTCTAATTCTTGTCCTGGTTCGAAAACTGTAAAAGCTCCAATTGAATAAGGATTTTGGCTCCAACTAAAAGGAACTCCTCTGACAAATTCAGAATAAACTTGATTCCCATATATTTCCGACAAATCCTTCAAAACATAATGAATACGTTCTCCCATGGAAAGACCATCCCATGTCAATGCATCATCTGCCCATGTATAGCTTGCTAAAATGACAGCCGGTCCTCCTGTCCCTATTCCATAACTAGGATAGTATGTAAAACGGATTGGCAAGTCAGTTATTAATCGGCCGCCAAACTGCCCCTCCCTTTCCCAAAATCTGCTCTTAAACTCGATACCGATTTTTGTTGCAGCTGTATAGTTGAGTTCACGAATCGCCTTCCGTTTATAATAAGAAAAAGTATGATATGGTTCGACTTTTACAAATCGCAAAGTTGTAAAAGGGATCGTCACAATCGCAAGATCACCCGTTACTGAACAACGTTGCCCAGTTTGTTGATCCATACAATGAATTGTGACATTGTTTTGAAACTGAGAAATTTTATCCATTTTTCGGCACAAGTGAATATTTTCATTTAATTGCGGAAGAAATGCATGTGGCAAACGGTCCATGCCGCCTGTTATCTCATAGAAACGGGTTGTTGATGTAAAAAAGATTGATTCTCGCAGTACTTCAATAAGAGACATCCCCATATAAGCCTCCATATCGAGAAGGACACCCATCATATCAATTGCACCGGTTGAAAAATGAGAGTATAAAAACGATCTTAACGATTGATTTCTAAATTGATACTCTACAATCTTCCAGTTTGTTTCTGGATTTTGTTTGATAAAATTGAAGATCGGATCAAAGACGGTATTCAACAGTTCTTCAGCCGTTTTTCCTTGTTCATGTGGGGCTACTGGATATTTTAAAATACTCGGATTTCTTTCAAAACTTTCGAGACGTGTTTTAATCCCATTTACATAAATGATATCCTGTGGAGTACGATTAATAAATATTTGAATAGGTAACTTAAACTTTTTAATATATGCTAAAGTTAAAAAATGGTTTTCTGGAATACGCATGGGCCCAGCATTGAAGTGCAGCCCATGGCTAAAAGGGAATCGCGCAGTGTAAACACGTCCTCCTATTCTATTATTCCCTTCTAAAATGGTCACTTTGTGACCGGCATCCTTTAATAAGGATCCTGCCACAAGCCCAGCCAGTCCAGCACCAATGATAACGATATGTTTAGGAAACTGTGATGTTTCTAGACCATTTGTAATCATATTCAACATATCTTTTTCCATTAATTTAGCATTCATGTGAAGAGGCACCCTCTTTCACTCAGAAGTATATTTAGCATTATATTCAGTGAAAAGAGTGCCTAGCACTTAATGGTCTAGTCTAAATTCAATTACGTGTCCATTTCTGAAGTTCAATTTTCATATTGTGATCTAATGATTGTAAACGATTTTCGAAATTTTTCTTTGCCACTTGATATAGTTGTATATCTAGCTGATTTGCCTGTTCAATTTTTTTAATCGTTTCCTTAGAGATTAATTCTTTTGTTGGTTTTTTCGTGTTTACATTCACTTTTGGACAATTCATATTTTTCCAGCCCATTATTTCTTTTAATAAAAATAAAGATTGTTTAAACATTTCTGTAATTCCGTAAAAAGTAAATTGATCCATATTGATGATCGCCTGCTCAAGATCTGCTTGACCACCAGTCACAAAGCGTGTTTGCAAATTTGACCGTTCAGCTGATTGGGCAAACTCTTCTAAGCTCCCTAAATGATCGTAGTGTAAAACATCTTTGAGATAAAAATAATTTGAGATGACGCGGTCAACCGGGTCACGAAACATGGTAATGTAATGACAAGGTCCTAATTCCTGGTGTTGACCGTAAAGATTATGTCCTAGTATACATTTTATGTGCTCATTTATTTCTGGTGTTTCATTTGGGTTACTCACCAAAATGCACTCGTCTCGGCTATAATTTTGATAAATAAATAGATTTAATGAAGAACCAGCTGTTTTTGGGATATGGACAAAAACTAACCGTTTATCTTTATTCAATCAGATCACCTTCTTTTTTTTATTTTTACAATATATGCATTAAAATTCGACTTGAAAGTGTGGTTGACGATAGGAATTTTTCAAAGGTGGACAAATAGGGCTGAATAAAAAAATCCTTAGCCACTTTTTATGGGCTAGGATTTTTTTAAGCGAATTTGAATGAGTTGAAATGCATCTTCTAAAACTGACCTGTTTTTAACCTCAATCATCAGCCATTGTCCAAGATGTGAAGAAGGTGTTTTCTTGTACAGTTCCTGAATATACGGGGTACAGGTTTGCACGATCATATCAGCTTCATGCTTTTCTTTTGTACCAATCACAACCAGTACGATGAAATATCCTTTCATTGGATATAATGTACATAGCGATTTTCCACTTTTTTTGTACTTTACATTCCATCCTTTTTGTAATGAACACTTACTATACTCTAATTTCGGTATAATTTTATAATGATTTTCAATAAACCGCTGGCACTCACCCCATAAATCATGATTCACATATGCTGTGATATCTTCAAGTGTAGGTTGATGACTTTTATCAAAGACTTGATCCCACATTGTTATTCATCCTTTCGCTGTTTGAACCATATTTCCATAGAAGATGTTTCAGGTTCATTTTCACAATATATTTCAACCATAAACGGTTCTACGATTACATTATTTTTTTGGAGCCAAGTGCCGTACATATAATGAACAGCTTTATCGAGAGCATCTCTTGTTAAATGATAGAAGTCTTCGGCTTCAAAATAACAAACAATGTAATCCCCTTCAAACAGTATAAATTCCGAGAAATTTTTCAGCCCTTCAAAATGATCAACTTCGGCACCAACAAAATAGTTTAAATACCCTTCGCGGTGACTAGGGCGACCAACTCCAATTTCTTCTTTTTTGAAAACATCAACCCTTTTCTTTTTGATATGGAAGTCGTGCCATAATTCAGCTAAGTGATCAATGCTAGGATGATTTGAAAACGGGGTTTCAATTGATAATCCAGCAAAAAACCGGTTTTTTTCTAAGTGTTTCCGGTAGACTTCCAATACAACTCCATCAGCAATAAGGGGCATTTTTTCATCAACCAACCGATATTTTAAAGAAATATCAGGTTTATTAAAGTGTGATAAAGGTCTTGGATGTTTACGATACATTTCAGGTGTAATCGTGTACACATCTTTAAAACTACGTGTAAATGTTTCATGATTTTCAAACCCTACGTTAAATCCAATATCAATAATTTTTTGATCCGTATTCTCTAGCATTGTTGCTGCTTTTGCTAAACGTCTGAGCTTTACATATTCCATAACCGGCTTTCCAACTAATCGGCTAAAAATCCTTTGATAATAAAATGGTGACAAACAGGCGATATTCGCTAATTCTTTGATTTTCAATTCCTCTGACAAATGAGTTTCAATATGCGACAATGTTTTTTGAACCAATTCCCATGTTTCCATAAAGTACACCTCCTATCTTTAAGATAGCAAATGATAATTCATAATTCTTGATCTACAATGCTCTATTCATTGCAAAAGGAATTTTTATTTTCAAATTCTTCTAAAAGAGCTCGTCCTTTGTCTGTCTTCCGCAGATGAACCAAATCTACAAAATAGCGAATATCAGAGATATCATTCCAACCAAGATCTAGAGCGAGCTGCAGATACTTTAACGAAAGATCTGATCTGTCAGCTAATGAATAGCCACATGAAAGTAGGAAATGATGCCGTTTATCTAATTCTCCAAGAGCTTGGGCTTGTTTTATATAGTTGTTAGCTTCAGTTACATTTCCACCATATCTTAATCGATGATAAGCACAGAAAACAAAATGATCTAATGGATTGTACAAGAATACAAAAGCAGTATAATACTGTCGGTTGGTGAAGCCAACTTTTTCTGCTAATTTAATGGATGACACACGAAAATCTTCTGTTCTCCAATGAGGCATTCGCCCTTGACGGAGGCATTCATCGAGAAACGCTCGCGCAGCTAATAGAGCATATCCTTTCCCGCGATCAAAATAATTGTATGTATCAATCCCTATTTCAACATCAGTATCTGTTGCAAAAACAGATACACAACTGGATCTCACTTTTTCTTCGCGAATGACTACATAACCAAATCCTTTTTTGATAAACATGTCAGGCGATTCCCAAAAATCCACAACACTTTCCAAGATTTCTTCAAACCTTTGTTCTGACAGCATGTCTAAAGTAATACGCTTGACTTCCACATGAGAGGGTATCGATACGTTTGGCGATTTTATGTAAAGGTCAGGATCAAAACTAAACGTAACCCTTTCATATGGTTTTGGAAGAAACATCTGTAAATGTTTCTGAACTACTTGTCTCCATTTTGACTCTGGCCATAGTTCCACCTGAAAAAAATGATCATTTATCCGCTCAGCCTCAGGGGCGATCACTTCTTTAATATAAGTTGGAAGCTTAGTAACAAAATCAGGCTGAGGGTTACCTAATAGATAAAAAATTTCTTGCTCTGCCCAGACTAGCGCACAATTGGGCTTACTCAAATGATCGACATAAATGCGACCATGATGATGCCCTTCGATTATACCGTTCAGAATAGGGTGACGCTTATCGTGAAGAAGTGACCGGATAAGCTTAAAATCTTTTTTCTGTCTTAATTGATGAATCATCGTAGGATTTGCCTCCCTTATATTTGATACTCGCTTGGAAGTTGCAATTTTTGATGTCATGTTCGTGGAAGTTTTTCAATTCCCAAGTTATCTATCTAGACACATTCCCTAAACACAATACATAAAATAATTGGTAAATCGTTGTGAAAGGATTGAGAATATGTATTATATGCCTCTTCCCTGCCCGTACTATGTTCATATACCAGTTTATTATGAGTCAGGACATACAACCAGATCTAACGGTACTGCAAATAGAAAAGATTATGGATCAAGACCATTTGTCATTGATATCAATCAAGCTACAAAACAAAACGATAAGTATCGTACTGCTTTATGGACAGGAACTCATTTGCAAGTTACTTTAATGAGCCTCAATGTCGGTGAAGATATTGGTTTAGAAATGCACCCGAATGTCGATCAATTCTTACGTGTTGAACAAGGTCAAGGATTAGTTCGAATGGGTAAAAACAAATATCAATTAAATTTTATAAGAAATGTCTCTGATGATACAGCAATCATGATACCTGCCGGAACATGGCACAACCTTACAAACACAGGTAGGGTTCCCCTAAAACTTTACTCAATATATGCACCTCCCAACCATCCATTTGGTACTGTTCATGTAACCAAAGCTGATGCATTAGCTGCAGAAAGACAAAAGATTTCAACTTTTTAAAACAAAGCAAAAAAAGGGTTTTGTCAGACCGACTTAACCCCTTTTGACTTTATTAGATCTGTTCGTTGAGCTTCCCCAAGTTTTGTAAACAATAGAATTGCTATTCCTGCAAGAATTTCAATCAGCCCTCCTCCAGCAATCACCGGACCTGCACCTACTAAAGTCGCTACATATCCCCCTACTAAGGAACCGATTGGAATCATCACATATGAAATCATATTAATCACTGCAAAAACCAACGGTTGATCTTCATCTTCAACTGACATTTGAATGATGGTATGTTCAGGAATATTAATTGCACTAATACTAGCCCCTAGTGCAAATGCTGCAATAAACATCAGTGACAATAGCGTGTTCATACCTGTGATCAAAAAAGCAACTCCTTCGATTATTCCAGCCGTAACAAACACTAGACCATACCGATTCACTTTTATTTTAGCAAGCAAATATCCCAATAAAAACGCTCCACCTGCTGTGGTAATTCTTAATAAAGAGTGAACAATAGGTCCACCATTTAAATCTTCTGATATATAAACTGCTGCTAGTGCTTCCCATGGAGCAGATGCTAGATTTGAAAAAACACAATAAATCGCTAATGGATATAGAACATGGTGCCGACGGACAAGTGTAAACCCTCTTTTCAATTTACTAAGATATGTACTTGTTTTTCTTGATGCTTTCATTTTAACGTCATTGTTTCTCTTTACATAATCAATACATAAAACCAAACTAGCTGAAATCATGTAAAGTATAAGTGGGATAAACATTGTATTTGCTGCGCCGATCAACATGATTAAAATCCCACCAAGAGTAACCGCGGCTAGTCTTACAATATGTTCAGATGACTGAATAATCGCATTTGCTTTTTGAATATAATCTTCTTTCACAATTTTCGGAATCAAGGAGACAGACGCAGGATTGTAACAAGCTCCTGTAGCCGAATGGATAAGCATGAGTAAAATAATAAACCACAGTGGTGAAAAACCACTAAAATAGCAGGTAGGAATAATAAGCATGAGAGAGGCTCTTGTCATATCTGCAAAAAACATCCAAAGTTTTAAAGTGTTTATTTTCATCAGTGGTGTAATGATTGGCCCTAGTAACGCTTGAGGTAGAAAAGATACAGCGATTAATAACGCTGTTCCAATAGCCCCTTTTCCATCAAAAATCAGAAACCACAAAATGGAATTCATTGCAAAATTGTCTGCAGTTATTTTGATTAATTTAGAAGAAAAAAGAAAGGTAAAGTTTTTTTGCCAAATACTGTTCTCTTTCGGCAATTGAAGCCCTCCTTGGTTCTATCATTTTACATAATATGTTATTTTAATACATTATCTTATTTGTTGTGACCAAGTCAAGATGATATTTTGAAACAATCTTTCCAAATTTGTCTGCTATTATTTCTGGCTCTTACCTTTCGATTAAATTTTTGTGAAATGGTTAGTTGACTTCATTCTGAAAATGGATCATACAGGTCTTGTCGTATCTTTTGTAGTTTATACAGTTATCAAACAAGTGCTGAAATTCATCTTGAATTTTAGACCATAAAACAGAATAGGATAAGAGAAAGAACCCAAAAATGCCCCAGCCAAATAAAAGACAGGGCGTTTTTCATTTGAATAGAGCCTTAAGTTCCACTTTTGTTGTCATATATATACCAGCCCTCAACTTTGCTCCCTTTACAAACTTTTTCTGAATCTGCCAGTCTGCTAGCAAGAGCGTATTACCGTTTGAGGATAGCTTGTTTTTATTTGGTTATTAAATCAATCACCCAGGGAAGCTGACAAACAACGAATCCATACTGATTAAGGTTTTTGGCCATGAAGGCTCTCAGGCCTAGCCAATATCAATCATCACCTTTATCATCTTCTCGTATATTAAAGGAAGATAAAATTGAATAAGATGGAAGCACCCAGGGGATTTATCGAATGCTAAATGTGGTTTTATATTATTCTATAAGAAGGAAGGAAGCGTTAATGACAAAGCTTTGTCGAGAAGTTTGGATAGAAGTAAACCTTGATGCAATTAAAAAAAATTTACGAGCGTTTCATCATTACATTCCAAATAAGAGCAAAATTATGGCTGTCGTAAAAGCTAACGCTTATGGTCATGGAGCTGTAGAAGTGGCACGCCATGCCCTGGAACACGGAGCTAGTGAGCTCGCTGTTGCTGGATTAGAAGAAGGAATCGTTTTACGAAAAGCAGGAATTAAAGCCCCTATCCTTGTCCTTGGTTTTACACCCCTTAAATGTGTGAAAGAGGCATCAGCTTGGAATATAGAGTTATCAGCATTTCAGGTAGATTGGATAAAAAAAGCTAACGAGATCTTGGAAAAAGAAGCAGTTTCTAGCCGGTTGGCTATTCATATTAATGTGGATACTGGTATGGGACGATTAGGTGTACGTAGAGAAGAAGAGCTTTTAGCAATAGTGGAAGCACTAACGGCAAGTAAATTCCTCAAATGGAATGGTATTTATACCCATTTCTCAACAGCTGATGAACCAGATACGACACTAACGAGACTACAGCACGATAAGTTTATCAGTTTTCTTCGCTATTTAAAAAATCAAGACATTGAACTACCTACCGTACATATGAATAACACAGCTGCAACAATCGCTTTTCCGGAATTTAGTGCTGATATGATTCGTTTAGGTATAGGCATGTATGGATTATATCCTTCAGAATATATAAAGCAACTCAATCTCGTTAAGCTTATACCTGCACTAAGTTTGAAAGCGCGAATAGCTTTTGTAAAAACGATGATAACAGAACCACGGACCATTAGTTATGGCGCTACATACATCGCCGATCTTGGAGAAATCATTGCTACCCTCCCGATCGGCTATGCTGACGGTTATTCTCGTGAACTCTCTAATCGCGGGTTTGTTCTTCATTGTGGAAAACGAGTGCCTGTGGTAGGAAGGGTTACGATGGATCAAATCATGGTTAGTTTAGGTGAAGATGATGGGAAACAAGGAGATGAAGTTGTTATTTATGGGCGACAAAAGGGAGCTGAGATTTCCGTTGATGAAGTTGCTGAAATGCTTGACACGATTAACTATGAAGTTGTATCTACACTAAGCCGCCGTATCCCCCGTTTTTATATAAGAGATGGCGAGATTTTAAAGGTGTCATCTCCAGTTTTATATGTGTAGATTTTTTATGATATGAAACAGAAAACGCATTGATATTAAGAACAAAGGGTGACCTCCATGGAGATCATCCAGTTTTAGTTTTTGTGGATATGAAAATGCTGGAGAAAAAGTAATGCTATTGAGTATAGAAGGTTTAACAGAAGATCAGGATGAAGAATGTGTAAGAAATTTCAAGTTGCAACAACATTTACGGAATTTCACTGTTACATAACTAAGAATTAAAATCAATAGCCATGTAGGTTGTACTATCATAGAGTTATATTATAATATTTTGTTGTGAAATTGAGTACATAACTAATCGAGATCGATACATTTTACATGGCAAAGGGACTTTTACAGCAATAAACTAACGAGATCATTCAGATTCATGGCTAGAGACGAGTTTTGGATATGACCCCAAAGAAAAAAAGACCCTTCACATCTATCAATTACAGATCATCAATGATTGAATAATGGACGCAGTCGTCAAGTTTGATCCCCTATTTGGTCAATACACTCTTAATATCATCATTTTTTTTTGCTTATTCATAATTTCAAATACCGAATGATATAGTGTGATTTAGCCGTGCCTTACTATGGGTTATGTTTTCTTTATTTTATATGGGGATACTCACATTGACCAATTGTAGAGGGGAGTTATCTTACTTGTAGTAAAGCTAATTCAAAAGGCACAGCTAAAGTGTCGTTTGTTATTTCAGTGTAATTCAAGCATGTCATCTTCAAAGGTTTATAAACCCATCTCCTTTCGTACCTCTCAATACCGATCGTTCATTACCACTTTTCTTTGACCGATGCTGTCGTACTTCCGAAGGATTAAAAGAATGCTCTTTCAAAAAAACGCCATCCCTTTTAAAAGCGTAAATATATTTTTTTAAACTTTCCCCTCATACATTCTTTTTTGCGTTAATTCTTAACTTATTAGATAATCTATCTTTTCCCTTGATTTTTGTTGTTTTTATTATCAAAAAAGCCAAATACAACTGCCATAGAAATAATTATCGTAACCCACCATGACCAATTCACTTTATCACCTTTTCTATATATTAAATTTTAATTTCAACAACCTACCCAACTAATAATAGTTATAATAATGATACGTTTTTAATAAACTATAAGTTTCATTAATTGGTAATGCTTTTAATCATATTTTAAAACGAGCAGGTATAAAAAGAATTCCTATCCACGCTTTGCGGCACTCACATGCGGTTTTACTTTTGGAGTCAGGGGCAGACATGAAATACATTTAAGAACGCTTAGGTCATAAAAGCATGATGGTAACTGCTGATGTCTATCCTCATATCAGTAAGAAGCTCGACCAAAATAGGATCAAGGATTACGAAAAATATGTCTCATCAATTGTGGAGTTAGATTCATAACTTCAAATTTTTTTGGTCATATTTTGGTCAAGGACCAAAAAGAATGCTTACACAATTCTTTGACCAAAATTCAAAAACCCCCTGACACCAAATGTGCCAAGGGATCCAATACTGAGACATATATTGTTCGCGTTCCCAAGGATGGACTTGTGTACGGAACATAATTTCGAATTGAAATAGCTAATGTACAGCACTGAAAACCCTTATAAATAAGCCTTTTTCAGTGTTGTATTATTTTAAATTTGAAATAAATAATCTATCAATCTCAACATTTTTTGGTCAAATTTTGGTCATGATTTTGGTCATGACTTTTGTCAAATCAGATCCCCTTTTATAAGTTTGTTATAATGGTTTTATAAAACAATTAAAAAGGGATGAAGTACATGAGCATCAATAAAATTAGATCAGCAATGTACAAGTCGGGTAAAATTTTAGGAGATGTCAATGCGGTTAAAAAAGGAAAAGTAGGGAAACGCATCGCCCGTCGTGCTGCCGGAAAAACGACAGGAAAATTGTTAGGTAAGCTATTCAAATAGGATACGAAAAAAGCCTTTCTCATTAGAGTTGGGCTTCGCTTGTAACCTACTTAACAAATGGCTTTAAATACAATTTGGGGTCAAAAATTCTCAAAGAACTCAACGGACTTTTCCAAAAAAATTATTTTATCCGAGTGCCCCGTTTTCCAGAACTTCATATTTTAATGCCCCATTTTCTAAAACCTTATATCCTAATGCTCCATTCTCAGCGACTCTATATTGTTTCTGGACTGATCCGACTTCTTCTTTTGTTGCTAAACCTGACACCAAACTCAGTCCAAGAACAGCAAAACCCATGAATAACTGAATTTTTTTCAAATTAATTGCCTCCTTATATTTAATATTTGATCTTTGATCTTACATGCTTCTTCGAAATACTTTGACGACAGATTGCTGTTTTCCTGCCTTTTATAATAAAAAGCTGCATTTTCAGAGAGATCGGCTACATCTGACCATAAGTTTTTCTTCTTTAACAGGTCCATACATGAATCAAAGGAGCTGCAATCTGTCTGATCATACAAAAAGTATATGAGATTCAGCTTGGTTTTATATACATATTCATTTACCTTATCGGCAAACTCAAGGGCTTTGGTACGCCATTCCCTTGCTTGTTCAAGTAAACCTAGCTTATATAAAACTCGACTTAACATATACATAGAACGAATGGAATAAACGGATGCTCGATGTTCAGGAATTGCAAGCGCATTTTGAAAACATTCTTTTGCTTTTTCCAATAGATTCTGTCTTTCATAGGATAGCCCCAAATTAAAATATCCAAGTCCTTCTGTTGGTTTATCATTTGTCTTAGAAGCGAGTTCTATAGCTTCTTTATACAGGTTGCACGCTTCTTCCCATTCTTGCAAATCCACTTGATTCATTGCATAAAGCATTTTGCACTTAATTACTCGGTTAGTATAGCCATCATAAGCTTTGAAGCTATCAAATGCTTTCTGAACATGATTTAAAGAAAAAAAGTTTTGTCGGATTTCATAATATGCAATTGCTAATTGATAGTGAAATTCAGCTTTTTCAAGTTCATCTGGTACTTTATAGAGTCTATTTTCTGCTATTCTATAATAATGAATTGCGTCAATAAAATTCTTCTGATAAAACTGGTACATTCCTGAAAAGAAATAAAAATAATATTGAATCATGTCATCTGTGCTATTTTCTAACTTACTTTTAATCTCATCCAGTAATTCTCCTGACACTGTAATCCTCAGTCATGAGTTTGTAGCGTGAGTCTATCAGGTTAAAGTATATTAATACGTTTTGATTTTCTTTCATATTTGGCAACGTGCTTTTTATCTCTTCTCTTTTGTTTTTTGCCTTATAAATATCATTTTGTTTAATCAGATTGTACCACTCGTTAATGTCTTGTCCTACTTTTTGAAATGCTATTGTAACCAAAGTTTCCATCCCCCTTTAAAATTGTATTTATTTGTATTATCTCATTTGTTTACATTATTTACAATAGTTTGAATATAAATCATTCAAATAATATTGGGGTACTTACTCCCTTTGATAGTCAAAAATGTTTCCAAAAACAAAAAATTCTACAGATTATTGCGAGAATTATGGATTTTTCTCATTTATGGTTAGGTTTTTATACCTAATCCAAAAGATTCATTTTCTTAAATATGTCTTTTCATTCCACAACATTTATAAAAAGAATGGTAAACTTTTGTATTGGTTACTTACTTTAAAAATGAGGAGAATGGAATGAAAACTCTTGATGTTAAAGCGTTGCGTGAAGGAATTGATAAAACGCTTGACGAATTAAAAGTTCAATCTAAAGAAATCAATAAAATTAAAAAGAACGTTGATGGTATCGTAGCCTTAGATGATGCTTTAAAGGGAAAAGGCGGTGAGGCGATTCGCAATTTTTACGAAGAGTGTCACACCCCTTTTTTGCGGTTCTATGATTTGTTTATCGAAGAATACACATCAGCACTCAAGAAAATCAAAAAATCGTTAGAATCACTAGAATCCCATGATGATGGATTTATCTCACAACAATTTCTTGAGAACGACCTTGAAGATGGTTTAAATGAAGCCGACAGGGAAACAAAAAGCATGGTTTCCTCAACGAATGACGTCATCAAAAGAGTCAAACATATTGTCGATTTACCCGAGTTGGACGATAGTGAGTTTGATAAGCATCAGAAACAAGCGTTGAAAGAGATCAACGACACACTTGAAAAGCTAAACACATTCGACAGAGAGCAAACAAACGAGTTAAAGACAGCTTCAAACGATCTCCAGACGATGAAAACTTACATGAAAACACTTGGGAAGATGTATACGTCATCAGGCCCAAGAATTGAGATTAATACTTATAAAAAAGGATCAATTTTAGAATCTGAGGAAAACATTTCAAACTTCACTCTCATGAACCAGCTTGATCCAGAAAAAAAGGTGGATACGGATGCTACTTCAGCTATTGTAACAATGCTGAAAAAATTGGAGGAGACAGATTATTTAACTTTTGATACAGTAATGAGGGACAAGGATGAGATAAGGATTCATCACAAGATTCATGAAAATGATAATCCTTTAATGGGCCCTCTCCAGAAAGGACCCGTTGTATATCCCCAAAAATTGGATGACATCCGGGTTATTGATGGTAAGCTATATAATGTTAAAGGGTGGAAAGTAGCCACAGATATTGATGTCCCAGACGAGTTAGTTACAGATCATTCAGACCCAAACTTTATTGGTGGCAGATACTATATATATGAAAATGGCCAGATTGTACGTAAGTATAAATCAAACGGTAAAGAAGTAGTGGAAGTAGTCGATAGTATTCCAAATTCTAGAGGTGCTGCATCAGCCAAAATCAATGACTCACTATTTGAAGGAACACCATTGGAAATTTTAGAATATCTTAACTTGGGCAATGCAGGTAGAACCCTTGCGAAGAAAGGAATAAAAAAGATATTAAAGAACAGTATTGCTAAAGGTGAAGCAAAGAGTACTTCTAAGAGTGTTGGGAAAGTTGAAGAGAAAGCGTCTCAACATAGTAAGAAAAAGACCAATAAAACAACTTCTTATGGAAAACAATCTGTACCAAAAGGTCCATATCGTGAAGTACATGGGTACCCAGCAAAAGTAAAGCCAGGTGCTCAAGAAAAGCATATTCCTGGTACACCAAATTACAAACAAGAAGTAGCCAACGGAAAACACAAAAGTATCTTCATCGGGGATAATAAAAGAGCACAAGAATTGCTTGATAAGTTTGCAGGAAAAGGTACTAAATTAGGAAATAATAAAGAAAGAGTAGACTTTGGTCAACCGATAGGAAAATATTATGACAAAGATACAGGGAAGTATGTGAATACTACTAGAGGTCTAATACATTATAGTAAAAACGGAGCTCACATAGTACCAGCGAGACCATAAAAAACAAGAAAAGAGGATGTACATGGCATATGATTCTTTAATTGGAACATTAATAAAGTATGAAAAAAGTGAGATGACATTAGAATGGAAAAGTGGTTTAAGAATTAATGGTAAACTAGATACAGTTTATGAAACAGATAATGGTTTGGATGACGATGATGTCAATTATATAGAATATGACGCAGCAGCATTTCAAGTAAATAAAATTTTATCTCATCCTACTAATAATTATGGCAGTGTATATGATTGGTTACGACAAGAAGAAAGCTCCTTGGTTGAGGTTTCTCTTTATGATGATCCGCCAAGTGCAGTATATTTGCCAAACGGTAAAAAAATATGGGAAAAGAACGGCAGCGAATAACGATTGACCAATTCAATAAAACTTTATAGCCCTCTGTTAAAAGAGGGCCTTTTTAATTACTTCAATAACGCCTCAAGCTTCGCCTTCGTCTTCGGCCCATAAATACCGTCTGCTACTAGTCCATGCATCAATTGGAACCGTCTAACCGCATCTTTTGTCTTCGATCCATAGTAACCATCAATCTCATTGTTTTTTGCGCCTTTGTCTGGATAGAAATAAAGGGCTGCCAGTGCTTGTTGAATCTGCCGTACTGCTGTACCCTTCATCATCGGGCTTTTTAGTTTATAAACACCGGAAGGCAATGGATATCTTGATTTTTTATTATGACTTGAAGATGAGTCTGTTTTAGATCCAGTTTTATTTCCTAGTAAGCTATCAACTTTTTTTCTGAATGCTGATAGTTGACTTGAGTCACTCACCCAAGGAGCCGGGCAGTTTTTTCGCGTGACATCATAATGACGAACGATTCTGCTCGTGGATAGTCCATATCGCTTACATAGTTTCGCAACCAATTCAGCCGCATTTTCAACAGTTTCACTGTGGATTTTCCCATCTTTTTCAACACACATTTCCACACTAATAGCTGTTTGATTGGCATTTGGCTTTAAAAAACTAACATAACAACGGTTCCCATCATGGGCATGATAGGCCATTTCATTTTCAGGGATAATGTACTGCACTTCTTTGCGGTCTACAAAATATTGGGCTGATGCGTAACGCTTATCGACTACACATGTAAGTTACGTTCATTTAATGAAGATGCCCCAGGAGTTGCTGTATAGTGCATGACAATTCCTTTCACTCCTGATCATTTAGCACCTGGACGAGTATAACGATTAACTTTCACAAAATTTTTCACGACTTTTACCATGTAAACCACTCCTCATTTTATGTTTGAATAAAAAAAGACTGCCTCTTGGCAGCCATCATTTTGTTAATCCGTTTTGTTTTAACACTTCTTTTTGTTTCTTACCTTTCTCAGTCACATAGTTGTTTTTATACCATGCGACAATTGAAGTAATGATCGTAAACACTGTGGAACCCACCAAATACAAAGTATCTGCCAGTATGTTCACTTGATCCTCACTTTTCTAGAAGATTATTTTTTCAATCAAGCGCTATTACATAACTGTACGTACCGAACCCCTTTTCACCAGTTCCGGTCATATGAAAAATCCCTCTTAACGAGTGAGGACTTGGTGCGTTTTTTGACTTTCCCTGAACAATAAAAAATACCGAACCTTTTGCCTAACTCAATAATTTCGAAATAGAAATCATCCGTATCTCCTATAAATACCAACACGCCTCCATGACATCAGATATTTATTTTCATGTTAGCAAAAAGATTGATATGGATTCAATGAACAAATATGAAGACTACCTCTCCACAATAATGGAGTAATTTTTTTGCAAGTTTTTGTAGGTGTTTTGTGGGTGTTTCATTCACAGTCTTTAAAAAATAAAAATACCCACAAAATTAAAAACCCCCTGACACCAAATGTGCCAAGGGATCCAAAGATTAATATTGAGACATATATTGTTCGCGTTCCCAAGGATGGACTTGTGTACGGAACATATCCCATTCAATTTCTTTTGCTTCAACAAAGTGTTCGAATAAGTGTTCACCAAGGGCGTTGACCATGACTTCGTTCGATTTTAATTCGTCCAAAGCTTCAGCAAGTGTTGCTGGTAGGTCAACGATGCCATTTTCAAGGCGCTCTTCTTGACTCATGACGTAGATGTTACGGTCGATTGGAGCTGGTGCTTCAAGTTTGTTTTTGATACCGTCAAGACCCGCTGCTAACAATACGCTAAGTGCAAGATAAGGGTTTGCAGATGGGTCGACACTTCTTACTTCTACACGGGTGCTGATACCACGAGAAGCCGGGATGCGGATTAATGGACTTCTGTTTTGGGCACTCCATGCTACATAGCATGGTGCTTCATAACCCGGTACAAGACGTTTGTATGAGTTAACCGTTGGGTTTGTAACAGCTGTAAAACTTGTTGCGTGTTTTACGACACCGGCAATAAATTGTTTTGCAGTCTCGCTTAACTGAAGATCACCATCTTGATCAAAAAATGCGTTAACACCGTTTTTGAATAACGACAGATTGCAGTGCATACCTGATCCGTTTACACCGAATAATGGTTTTGGCATAAATGTTGCGTGAAGACCGTGCTTACGTGCGATTGTTTTTACAACAAGCTTAAATGTTTGAATATCATCACAGGCGCGAATAGCACCAGCATATTTAAAATCAATTTCATGTTGTCCAGGAGCTACCTCATGGTGAGACGCTTCGATTTCAAAGCCCATTTCTTCGAGCTCAAGCACGATGTCACGGCGGCAGTTCTCCCCAAGGTCTGTCGGAGCAAGGTCGAAATATCCACCTTTATCATTCAATTCAAGAGTCGGTTCACCTTTTTCATCGAGTTTGAACAAGAAGAATTCCGGTTCTGGCCCAAGATTGAAATCTGAGAATCCTATCTCTTCCATTTCTTTCAAGATTCGTTTTAAGTTGTTTCGAGGGTCACCTTCAAACGGAGTACCATCAGGATTGTAAATGTCACAGATGAAACGGGCTACTTTACCTTTTTCAGCAGTCCACGGGAAAATAACGAATGTGTCTAAATCTGGGTATAAGTACATATCTGACTCTTCTATACGTACGAAGCCTTCGATTGAAGAACCATCAAACATGACTTTATTATCAAGTGCTTTTTCCAATTGACTCACAGGAATCTCAACGTTTTTAATTGTTCCTAGAATGTCAGTAAACTGAAGGCGAACATATTTTACATTCTCCTCATTTACTAATTTCATTATGTCATCTCTTGAATACTTGGCCATTCGTAAAACTCCTCCTCTAAAAAGGTAAATGTATATATAGCAATGCAGTTGCTAACAACTTAATGAAAAAACCTGGACATATCTCCTTGACGAAATGTTGTTCCCTTTTGAAAACGACCCGAATGAATCAGTTCGTTTTTTAGCAGTTTTCGCAATTCTTCATCTGAAAGATTGTGTTTCATTACTTTTTCTGGTTTATCTTGATATTGATGTTCTGATTTGGCGAAGATTTGTTTAATTCCCGCCATGTTTACACCTTGTTCAATCAAATCTTTAATTTCCAGCAACTTATCTACATCATGAAACGAAAATAACCGTCTGTTCCCTTCACTTCTTGCAGGAAATATCAGTCCATTTTCCTCATAATACCGAATTTGTCTAGCTGATAATTCGGTTAGCTGCATGACAATTCCTATTGGAAATAAGGGCATTGAGCGGCGAATTTTATCACTCATCTCAATTTCCTCCTTTACTAATTAAGTCTATTATATTTGTTGTCAAGTAACATGTCAAGGTTATGTCAGGAATTCTTACATGAAATTATGACTCTATGATAACATCGACTGCACTACAAATCGCATTTTTAACATGTGCATAGGTTAAACCTCCTTGAACGTACGCAACATAAGGCGGCCTGATCGGACCATCTGCTGATAATTCGATGCTTGCACCTTGTATAAAAGTCCCCGCTGCCATAATGACATCATCTTCGTATCCCGGCATATAGCTTGGATATGGAGTCACATGGGCATTAACAGGTGAAGCGTATTGAATCGCTTGGCAAAATGCGATCATTTGTTCAGCATTGGAAAATTCAACTGATTGAATCAAGTCGGTTCGTTTATGCTTCCATGAAGGATTTGTTCGAAATCCTAACTTTTCGAGAAAGCGCGCTGTAAAAACAGCTCCCTTTAACGCTTGAGAAACAACATGTGGCGCTAGGAAAAAACCTTGGTACATTTCTTGCAGTGAGTAAAGTGATGCACCGACTTCCCTTCCAAGACCGGGTGATGACATTCGAAATGAACAAGCTTCAACCCATTCTTGCTTACCAACAAGATAACCTCCTGTTTTCGCTAAACCACCGCCTGGATTTTTAATCAGTGAACCCGCGATAAGATCTGCACCAACATGGCAGGGTTCACGTTCTTCAACAAATTCTCCATAGCAGTTATCTACAAAAACAATAATTTTGTTATTGATTTCTTTTACGAAACGAATCATTTCTTCAATGTCATCAATTGAAAAAGAAGGACGGTTGGCATAACCCTTTGATCGTTGAATTCCGATAACCTTTGTCTTTGGTGTGATCAACTCAGCAACACGTTGAAAGTCAACGGTTCCCTCTTTTGTCAACCGGGCGGCGTTATATTGAATGTTGAATTCCTTTAATGACCCTGAATTTTTTCCACCTCTGACACCGACAATTTCTTCGAGTGTGTCATATGGTTTCCCTGTTATATAAAGAAGTTCATCACCTGGACGAAGGACACCGAAAAGAGCAATTGAAATCGCATGAGTCCCCGAAATAATCTGGGGTCTGACAAGACCTGCTTCACCACCAAATACGTCTGCGTAGATAGCTTCAAGTGTATCTCGGCCGATATCATCATAACCATACCCAGTAGAAGGGGTAAAGTGCGTATCAGACACTTTATGTTTTCGATAGCTTTCAAGTACCCTCCACTCATTTCGCTCACTAATTTCATCAATTGTTTTATGAACGACTGAAATTTCATCTTCGGTTTCGATCGTTATCTTTTTTAGTAAATCCCCATGTTTTAGTGTCTCAAACATTGAAAGTGTCCTTTCTTACATATACTTCTTGAGCTCTCCCATTATATTTTGTTCAGGAAGTATGTAACCTTCCACTTCATATTTTTCACAACCTTCGTGAAAAGCGGTGGCTTTTATCATCGTTTCAGATTTAATTCGTGCTAACAGTCTACCCTCTGAAGCAGGAATTTTTACTCGATAGGAAACAAGAAGTTCTTTTTTAATAAATTCCTCGATCGCCTGCTTAAACACTGGCAAATCACCATCAATCTTGGCACTTGTCATGATATGGTTTTTTCCAGATGAAGGGATAAAATCAGTTCTTTTTTGATCCCTTTTATTATAGATAGTGAACACCGGAATATCATCGGCTTCAAGCTCTTCGATAAGACGTTTTACCGTAGCTTCATGTCCTTGATAATCCTCATGTGAAGAATCGATCATATGAAGAATCAAATCAGCTTCTTTTACCTCTTCCAATGTAGATCTAAACGCTGCAATTAAAGTGGTTGGCAAATCCTGAATAAAACCAACTGTATCAGACAAGAGCACATGATATCCACTTGGGAGTGTCATTTTCCTTGTCATTGGATCAAGTGTGGCAAACAGCAGATTCTCTTCAAAACTGTCTGCAGCTGTCAAGCGATTGAACCATGTTGATTTTCCCGTATTTGTATAACCGACAAGAGCGATTTGTAGTACGCCATTTTTCTTTCTTCTTTCTCTGTATCTGCTTCTGTGACGAATAACAGTAGACAACTGAAGATTGATTTCATGAATCCGATTCCTAATATGACGCCGATCGGTTTCAAGCTTTGTTTCCCCTGGTCCTCTTGTTCCTATTCCACCTCCCAGCCTTGACAAATTAATCCCCTGTCCACTTAATCTCGGCAATGTATATTGGAGCTGAGCAAGTTCGATTTGCAGTTTTCCTTCCCTCGTCTTCGCTCGTTTTGCAAAGATGTCGAGGATTAATTGTGTTCGGTCGATAATTTTTATATCGAGATATGTGGCAAGAGCTTTAAGCTGACTTGGTGACAATTCATCATTAAAAATTAAGACATCGGCTGACAATTCTTCACAAAGCATCATCAGCTCATCTACTTTCCCTTTACCGATATATGTAGCAGCATCAGCTCGATTCCGTTTTTGTGTAACGGTCGACATAACTGTACCAGCAGCCGTCTTCGTCAATGCGCTAAGCTCTGCCATCGAGTATGAAAAACGTTCATCAGAAATATGTGGAAGTTGACAACCAACTAAGATCGCTTTTTCTTTTATGAATTCTTGTTCATTCAAATGATCATGTTCCTTTCTTAACAATAGTGATGTAAAGCAGTATTATCATAACAAACAGTGGGAGCAGTTTCCAGACATCAAGCAAAAAATAAAAAGATGCATATTTATAGGTGTAACACTGGAAGGCTAACCGCACTGTTAGATGATCTTTTAACTTCCATTCTCTCACTTTCAGCCATCTTGCAATATTCACCATCTGATCGAATAGCCCTTTCATATAAATTGTTTCGATATGAAGACAAAATGAAAAGGATCAAGTCCAGTACAATACCAAACTTAATCCTTTCTAGTTTTTTTTGCGACACTTAATACTGTATGTAATAAACTCATTAATAGATTATCGATTATAGTTTATGATTATAGATATCGTTCGATGACATCCACTCTAAAAATTGTTTATATGGATAATATGTAGTCCCCTTCAACTCTACCTTTGGTGCGTTCGGAAATTTGTTTAACAGTTCCTTTGTTTCTTCTTTACTGAGTCCAAGGCTATAGTGTAAATCTTTTTCCTTGATTAACATTGGATAATCAGAAGAACTTGCTTTTGGATTCTTAAAATTTTTTAGTCCATCACCGACAAAATAACCCATAGCAGCTAACCCGATCCCGACCCACATCAGTTCCATTTGAAGTCTCCTTTCAATTCTCTCATAATATTTGTTTTTAACAACTACCAGCTAGGCGTTCCTTTAAAAGTAGAAATATAGAATCCAACAACCAATAAAATAAGCTGACAAATATGCATATCCCATAAAACAAAGGAAATACCAATAACTGAATCAGCGCATCAGCACTAAACATCAAAACGATTACTATTGATACCACGATAATTGCAACAATATATAGTCCAAGATGTTTTAAATTAAACTTCTTGCTCTTATTCTTCATTTGCAAAACGAATTGGATAGGAAAAGCGGCAACAGAATAGACAATCAGAACATAAATCGATATCAGTTGGGCATATACTAGTCCAACCCAATTAATTGTTCCCATGTTGATAAATAAAAACAACCAGAAAAAAAGAACAGCAATGAGAAATGTCAGCAAAGGATAGCCTTTTATAATAAAATTTTTAATACTGCTCACTTCCTATTGATTAAAATACATTTTCAATTAATTTTTATTCTTATATAGCGGCCTCCTTTATTTTACGAATCCTTATTATACCTATTTTTAATTTCTAGCGCAAATTGCAAACTGCTCAACTATTATGCATACAAGTTCTCAGTCTATGTTTCATTTTGTAATGTTTTCTTGAAAATTTCAACAAAAAGGAAAGGCACGCCATCATAGGCATGACGCGTCTTCCTTTATATCAAGATCTTGACTTTTAATCGTTATCAGGTCATTCTTCAAATAACAATCCCCCATTAACAGCCGCATTGCCTGTGAGCGAATCGATTTTTCAATTAAATTTCGGACAAACCGACCGTTACTGAATTTAGCAGGGCTAACCGTGCTTTTCACTGTCATCAGATGATCTTTCAGCTTCCATTCTGCTTCGGGACTAAATTGATATTCCCTGTCAGCCATCATCCGTTTTGCAATATCCATCAGCTGACTGACTGAATAGTCAGGGAAATCGATACCAATTGGAAACCTTGACTGAAGCCCAGGATTCAAAGAAAGAAAATGATCCATTTCTCGTGAATAGCCAGCTAAAATCAAGATAAATTCATTCCGTTTATCTTCCATATGCTTGACTAAAGTATCAATTGCTTCTTTACCAAAATCCTTCTCCCCACCTCTTGCTAGTGAATATGCTTCATCAATAAATAAAATACCACCCATCGCTTTTTTAATTAAATCTCTCGTCTTTTGTGCCGTGTGTCCAATATACTCTCCAACAAGATCAGCACGTTCTGCTTCAATTAAATGACCTTTCGAAAGAACATTCATTTCATAAAACAGCTTGCCGATTAATCTGGCCACCGTTGTTTTTCCCGTTCCAGGATTCCCTTTAAACATCATGTGAAGTGCTTGTTTTCCGACTTTAAGTCCTTGCTCTTCCCGTTTTTTATTCACAAAGATCCAAGCGTATATTTCTTTAATATTCCGTTTCATTTCCTCCATTCCGACAAGCGTGTTCATTTCCTTTTCGATCTCTTTTAGGATGCTGTGTTTGGCTTCATTTTTTTGCAGAGCTGCTTGATAATCAGCTTCCGCTTCTGAATTGGCCAAAACTTGTTTCTGTCCGTTAAGTATAATGTTGATTTGCCCATTGTTTTTATAAGTAACAGCCCTCTCCAACACACTCACCTCACAATTCTCTCTTTATTCCTATTCATCAAGCGCTTGCGCTGTGACAAACGCCCAGCCATCAGCAGATTCTGATATTGTTTGACAATTTAGAGAACGGCTTTGTTGAAAACTACGCTTTCCCGAGAAATACTTTACTTCTTATTGTATTCAGGTAATCTGTGTGGACAAACCAATTTTTTATCCTATGGTCCATCTGCCATCTGATTAAGATTCTGTAAAAATCACTTTACACCCTCCTGAATTGGTGTCAAAACTCGTTTCTGATTTATATATATCTAATAGTCTAGGAAGGATTCTTGACGGCAATTCCGCAAAGTAGAGCTTTTGCAACTTGACAGACACAAAAATTCTAATTATTCTTAGAGATTCTAATGTTGTTTATTAAGTTGAATAAAAGCGAGGATTATCATGTTATTTCAAAATCAAAATTTAATCGTTCGCAATTTAAATGAAGCTGATAAGTTCCTTTTAGCAAAATGGCTTTCAGACCCATCAATTCTTGAATTTTATGAAGGGAGGGATCATCCTTTTGATATAGATAAGGTTACCGATGTTTTTTATGATTCTGAAGATGACGAAGTTAAATGTATAGTGGAGTACGAAGAGACAGAAATAGGATACATTCAGTTTTATCAACTGGATGATGTAACAAAAAGAGAATATGGTTATCTTAACGAAAATGTCTACGGAACAGACCAATTTATCGGGGAAAAAGTGAATTGGAATAAAGGACTTGGGACATTACTTGTTTCATCCATGTTGAATTATTTAGTGAAGCATAAACTAGCAGACCGAGTTGTTATGGATCCTCAAGTCAGAAATTCACGGGCTATAAAGTGCTATGAAAAATGTGGTTTTAAAAAAATTCGTATTCTTCCAAAACATGAACTTCATGAAGGTAAGTATCAAGATTGTTGGTTGATGGAATACAAAAAACTAAAATAATTCGTTTGTCATCTTAAACGGATCGGAGCCCCTCTATAAAACATACCCCCGATCTATTTAAGATTTTTGTATACCTTAAACTATACATGAACAAGCCTAAACTATTCGCAATTAAAATCCTCCAATTCAATAATAACTATCAAACTGGTACCTTATAGAAATTTTTTTATCAATTTAGTCGTTTCGATGTCCTGCCGGGTTATTGAATCGACAAACCATCATATCGTGATCAATCGAGTACATGATTTAATCTTGAAATAAAATGGTCCGAGTCGCAAGTCTTGCATGAATACGTTTTTTTTACTTCAAAAGCAGTTCTTCTTATTGTCCGGCGGGTTCAGTTTGTTCCTTGGTAATTTTTTGCGCTTCTGCCTGATCCATTTTAAATTTGATATAGCTTTCCGCATTTTTATGTACTTCGCTTTTAAGACGGTATGTTTCACTGCTTCGATAAGCTTTTGCATCATAGCTCACCTGCGAAGCACTTTCCGCTAAACCTGTCGCATCAATCAATGCGGCGTAGTCTGCCATGACCATTTGTTGAGTCGTTTCAGAGGTAGCATATTCGTTTATAAGCATGGTATCAAGATCATTGACTGCTTGAATCGTACTCTCGCGCTCTTTGTTTGCCACATCTAATTTTTCCTTAAATTCTTGATCTGAAATGGGTTCTAAAGGTAGTAAGTCTTTGATATCAGCTAATATGTTTACTAATTGTTTTTTCTGCTCTGACACTACTGATTTTGAGTTTGTGTAAGCATTCGCAAGTTGATTTTCGAGAAATTCAATATCGATAAACGAGTTGGAGAGTTCGGCCTCTTCTATCACATTTGATATGCCATCAAGAAACTGAATTTGTGAATCAATCAGATCGAGCCAGTTATCTACAATACCAGCTTGATCTTTGTAAAACGCCTTTATGTTGTCAGCACCTTTTCCTTGAAAATCGTCTCCCAAGTTGGTAACCTCTAGAAAAGCTTCTTTTAACGCAACAAATGCTTGTCTTGTTTGTTGATATTCTTTAGAACGAGCTTCCATTGTCAATAATAAGGTTTTAGCTTCATATATTTTCATGAAAACAACCCTTTCTTTTATAATACCTTTAAAAGTTTATCACTTTTTTAAATTATTTTGTAAATATCAATTAAGGATCTCACCTTCGTTTTTTTGCCTAACCTGTACCAATCAACCTGCTTCCCGATAGAGAAAATGAACTTCTTCTTTTGTTGTAAAGCCAGGGATACTCATCGATTACATAAATGTAATAATCATTAGATTCATTGAAAAAGAACAACCACTCATCAGGTGTTTTCGGTATGTACCAAAGGCTATCACCAGCAATGGTTTTTCCGTTATAGGAAATGGCTTCACGATTTAAAGGTTGAACATTAGTGAGATTTGCTGAGGATTCTATTAATGCCTGCTGTCGTGCTTTCGAATCTTTATATTTCCTCTTTCGGTTTTTACTTATCAAATAGGAGGCACGAAAAAAATCTTCTCGTAGATTGAGCTAGCCTCTTCTAAAAACCAAAACGCCTGTCGATTTCATTTTAAGAAATCTCCAGCTATGATTAGAACAGACCCATACCCAGTTCTCAATATATTCCTTGCCCACTCTCTTGTTCGGGCCTCCCATTTTAACTGGTCTTTCATAAATGGGACATGGTGATTCATATGTAAAGAAGCATCATCAACTTTCATTTTTGTATCTCCTTTTATCCTGATGAACATAAAACATAACTTGTGGAGGAGCTGTCTAAAAAGTCCTTTATTAAGATGAATCAGGGGGAATTGCGAGACCTCGCAGGAGCAAGGAAAGAGCTCCGAGGAGGCTCGCGGATCGCCCACGGAAAGCGAGCAAATTCCCCATTTCCACACTACTTTCAAGACAGCCCCATGTATTTCTTGTGTTGCCCACAGGTTTAAACACTGCAGTACCTGTGAAACACTCGAAAATAGGAGTCTCCTTGAGTTTACTAGAAAGCTTCTTCTACACTGTCTTTGAGAATAGTTAAAAAGCAGAGAATGAACTCTCTGCTTTTTGACTATTTCGCTACTAGCTCAAGCAATTTTGTCTGGCTCTTTTTTGCTTCGCCATCTTCATATTTTTGAATCCGTTCCAGTACATCTCCATTCATGATCACAATTGGTGTAATCGTGCTGCTTGCTTTTTCCTTGATTAATTCTAAATCACATGTGATTAAAGGGTCACCGACTTTCACTTTGTCGCCTTCTTTGACATGAGCAGTAAAGCCTTCTCCTTCCATACTAACAGTGTCCAATCCAATATGAATCAACATTTCAACTCCTGATAATGAGCGAATACCGATGGCATGCTTTGTATGAAAAAGTTGGATGACTTCCCCGTTAACCGGAGAAACAATCTCACCGTTCGCCGGCTCAATCGCAATTCCATCCCCCATCATTTTTTGTGAAAAAACAGGGTCCGGCACTTCTGATAGGCTGATCACTTTACCGTCTGCTGGTGAAAAAACGGTTTCTTCTTTAACTGCTTCCTCTTTATGGCTCTTACCGAATATTTTTTTAAACAATCTAATTAACTCCTTTCAGCACCCTAAGGATATCTATGTATAGTTAGGGATTCCCCACTATTTAACCACATTTTTTAACATCCAGCAATTTATAACCATATGACCTACTTCTGCATAAACTAAAAGTAAAAAACGAAAAGAGGTGACAAATGATGGATTCCAAGGATCATGAGAACCAACCGTTTAACCAAAAGAACGAAGTTCAAGAAGCTTTTGAACAATTGTTTTATGCCTCTCCCTTTCACGAATTATTAAATTCTTTTCAAGAAATGGTTTCAGACCAACTGCAAGGTTTAATGGTTTCCATGAATATAAGAGAAGAAAATGACAAGCTGCTAATCGATATTACCGTCCCTGAATCATTTCAAAATGGTGATATTATGATTGAAGCGAAATCAAGGTACTTACATGTTTCACTGAAAGAGAAAACAGAATCCAAAGACTCAGCATCATTTACCAATCTGTCCAGAACGATTTTGCTCCCTTATCCTGTTTATGAAGAAACAATGAAAACATCATGGAATCGTAATACGTTAACCGTGTCATTTCCGGCACAAAAAAAGCATGAATGAACATTTCATGCTTTTTTTATTTGAAGAATCCTATAAAGCTTTTGGCGAGCGATCCCAGCTGATTGACGGTGCTCATCATTTGACCAGCTGTATCCATCATTTTACTAAAATCGAGTTGTCCGTTCTTTTTCTTAAATTGTGACATGAAATTTTGCAATTGAGAAGGCTGGTGAACTTCAGGTCTAGCTTGTGGATATGGGTTAGGATAAGGGAGTCCCTGCAAAGATGATTGATAAATCGGTGAAGGCTGAAATGCTTGGCTGACAGGATGAGCATATTGGCTAGCTGGATGATCATAGTAATGTTGAAGCTGATGCTCAAATTGCGGGTATCCAGAATAGTGTAATCCGGCATATGGGTATCTGGCTGCTCTCTCTTCCATCTTTGATCTCTCCTTCTAGAGCCCTTTTTCTATATCTGTATGATGCAAATTGTTTTCCCGTGCCTAATCATTAGAAAATGTGTCTAAAGTTTGAATTTTTTAAAAAAAGAAAAAAGTCGAATTGTTATGATACGATTATAATAATCTAATCGAAAGGGGGATGTGCTATTGAACGTATCATACTTAAGAAATTGTTTTGCTGAGATGAAACAGTATGAGACAGATTGTATGGATAAACTGATGGATTTTGTCAAGTTCTTGTATATTCAAGGACATTTGACTTTAAACGAGTTTCGGACAGGTATGAAAGTTCTTGAGGCGAATGGAGCTCAGCACCCTACCTACGGCAAGTATTCAGACACAGAAAAATGAGAGTTCGCCCCAATTGTTAATGTGAACAATTGGGGTGAAATGATCGCGATCAAATCTATCCTTTTACCTTCAAATCTTCTTCGAGACTTCTGAGTGTATAAAGCACAGATTCTGTTAGATCTTTAAACCGTTTTTTGTGGATTTTGCAAAAATAAGATTGCAAAACAATCTCCTTCAAGTTTTCTTCTACTGCACTTAACTGTTCTTTATGAATATACTTTGGATGATGATCCTCAATATATGCCAAACCGTTTTCAAGCCAGCTTTTAATTGTCTGTTCACAACGGTCAGCTGCAGGTTTAACGGTTTTGAAAAAATCGTATTCGTCGCCTATTTGATAGCGGTCAGCCGCTTCCTTTGTTACATAGATCAAGTTCTTTGTTTGTTTAAGAAAAGATTGTTTATCCACGACATTCACCTCAGCAATTATCGTATCAAACAAACCAAGTCAAAACAACAAGCATTTCCATCAATTTGTTCCCAACAAATAAGGCAAGAGTTCCACCAGTTCTTTATCAATAAGATCAAGTTGCTTTCTAAAGGCCATTTCTTTTTCAACCTTCATTTTGCTCACAGCCTTAACCAGTTTTGTTTCTACTAAGACAAGGTCAGTTTCAGTTTCCATTAGCAATTTCAGAGCTGATGCTTTACTGACAGAAGCGCTCATTTACTTCCCTCCTTTTTATGACCTCTTACGCATTCTTCTTTTTCCATCGTCTCTCCTTCATGCTTGACAAAACTAGAAGAAAACCGGCAAAGAACACCAACTTCCTACTGTTTCAACAAACCTTGCAGAAATGTGTATGAACAGCGTGATTTATGCAGAAACTATGATGTAAGGAGGTGTCTACTGTGGAAAACAACAAGAAAAAAGCCCCTGCTAACAAAAAAGCTGATCCAAAAACAAGAGATACATTAGATAAAAAATTAGGCGGCCCAAATCGTCCATCTACTTAAAAAGCAAGGGAATCCCTTGCTTTTTTTACTTCCGATTCTTTTTAAACCAATTTTCTAATGTGAATACAACCTGTAACTGCCTTCTTTTCTGAAAATACCATTCGGTTACTTCAATCGTTTCTGGTAATGTTTCATCTTTAAACATATTCTCCCTGTTTTCTCCATGAAACCAATCTCTTTTTACTCCGTCTAATGAATGATCGATCACAGGATAACTCGTTCTCAAAAACGGTGAAGTTCTTTTGAAAATTCCTGTCCATCGTTCCATATCAAAGCGTGAACCTGTATGAGGAACAAAAGATGTAAAATGAAAAAAAGCTGGGAAAAGCTCAGGTCTAAACAAAAGATCACTTAATTGTTTACCTAGCTTAATTCTTTCGTTTACATTTGTAAAACGTTTGACAGACAGACCGTAAAAAACACCTTCAACAGTCGGAAAAATCACAGTATTAAAGTGAAAATACTCACATATATAGAAAGGAATCGAGTGAAAAACATTCTTTTTAAACAAAGGATTTTGTATAATAGGATTTTGGATAGTGTTTTGTTCATTTATGATAAGAGCATACATGAGACGCTTTGTGTCCTGGTTATGCCAAAACCGCTCCCATTCCAGGCGCATAAATGAAGAAACACCTAGATCGGGCAGCAAATGAAAAAACGGCTGTCCAATTACCTTAGACCATTGATACAATAAAAGCTGTGGATATGCATCAGCAAAGATCAACCAATTCGCTCTTTCATATGTCATAAACAACCACTGCTGCTGGTTCGCTGTGAGGCCAAGTTGAAATAAACTACCTTTTAAATCAGTCATTGACCAACCAGCATTTCGTGAAACAAATGAAGCTAAAAATGCCCACTTAATCTCCGGGTGATGGTCAAAATAATGCTTATAAGCATTGGTTCGTGAAATATTATCTTTGTTTAGTTTATTAGTTTGTTCTTTGATTTGATGCAGCAATCCTACTCCGGAGATCTTGTTGTGCAAAATGATTCACTTCCGTTTGTTTTTAGATTTTTTTGAAAAGGAGGTTGAAGAAAGTGTTTCGTTATCCAAACGGCAAAACATATCAGCCGACAAAAGCGGTCCCATCTATAAAGAAGAAGCCGTCATACAGTAATCGCGGAATGACCCTCGAAGATGATCTAAATGAAACGAATTTATATTATCTAACGAACTCGATAGCGGTTATCCATAAAAAACCGACACCTGTTCAAATCGTTCAAGTTGATTACCCGGCAAGAAGTGCGGCTGTCATCAAAGAGGCGTATTTCAAACAGTCTTCAACAACCGATTATAATGGAATATATAAAGGACGCTATATCGATTTTGAAGCCAAGGAAACGAAAAATCAGACATCTTTTCCGCTGAAAAACTTCCATGAACATCAAATCGAACATATGAAGCAAGTGGTCTCCCAAGGTGGGATTTGCTTTGTTATTATATCCGCATTTGACGAGGTTTATTTTTTAGAAGCGGAAAAATTATTTTATTTTTGGAACCGCCAAAAACAAAATGGTAGAAAATCGATTCGAAAAGATGAATTGCAAGAATCCGCTTATTCTATTTCACTTGGGTACGCCCCAAGAATAGATTATATTAAAATGATTGATCAGTTGTATTTTTCGCCATCATAATTTATGCTTTTAAAGTCATGTGTAGCGGAAAGGTTTAACTACGAAAGGTTGAGATGTTATGTCAGATCAATTTAACAGCCGCCAGGAACGGCGAAAAGCCCAACAAGGTAAAAGTAGGTCTAATACTCAGTCAAAACCCAAGAAAAAGAAGAAAATGGGGCTTTTCAAGAAAATTCTTTTATCAATTTTAATCATTGGTGTCCTCGGTTTAATTGCTGGAGGAGCCACATTTGCATTTATGATTGCTGATGCTCCGTCTCTTGACGAAGGAAAATTAAAAACCCCATACTCTTCCACGATTTATGATATAAACGGGAAAAAAATCGGGGAAATTGGATCAGAAAAACGGAAATATGTACCGATTAAAAATATACCCAATGTCGTGAAAAATGCCTTTCTGGCAACAGAGGATGCCCGTTTTTATGAACACCATGGAGTTGATCCAATTCGGATCGGTGGAGCCCTTATTGCTAACTTTGAAGGTGGGTTCGGTTCTGAGGGTGGAAGTACAATCACACAACAGGTTGTAAAGAATTCGTTCTTGTCCCATGACAAAACAATGAAACGTAAAGTTCAGGAAGTATGGCTTTCATTCCAGCTTGAGAGAAAGTATTCAAAAGACGAAATACTAGAAATGTACCTAAACAGGATCTTTTTCTCATCCCAAGCTTATGGTGTTGGAAAAGCAGCAGAATTGTTTTATGGGGTAAAAGATTTAAATGACTTAACGATCTCGCAAGCGGCAACACTTGCTGGCATGCCACAAAGTCCAAATAACTACAACCCTATTAAACATCCAGACAGAGCAGAAAAAAGACGAAATGTTGTTCTAAATTTGATGAAGCAAAATGGATTTATCTCAGAAGCAGACTATAATAAAGCAAAAAAAGTATCTGTAAAAAAAGGGCTTGTATCTCCTGAAAAATACGCAAAATCAGCTGGTAATAAGAAATACAATGCATTTATTGAACAGGTTGTTGAAGAAGTCCAAGAAAAAACGAATGTCAATCCTTTAACAGATGGATTAAAAATTTATACAACGATTGATACAAAGGCACAAGATTATGTAGATGAGATGATGGATGGAGATTCAGTACCGTACACCGAGAAAATGAAAGCTGGCTTAGTCCTGCTCGATACAAAAACCGGTGAAGTACGTGCAATCGGCGGTGGGCGCAATCGACCTGCTGGCGGATTCAACTATGCAACAAACCTTGAACGACAACCCGGTTCAACGATCAAACCGATCCTTGATTATGGACCTGTTATCGAACATAAAAAATGGTCAACTTATGAGCAGATTAAAGATGAACCGTACCATTACTCAACTGGACAGGAAATTAATAACTATGACCATAAACATAAAGGTTGGATAACAATGAGAAAGGCGCTTGCTGACTCGCGAAATATTCCAGCTTTAAAGGCCTTTCAGGCGGCCGAGAAGAAAAACGTTGCACAATTTGCAAAAGGTCTTGGTCTATCGATTCCTGAAGATAAATTATTTGAAGCCTATGCGATCGGCGGATTTGGAAACGGTGTGTCTCCTCTTCAAATGGCTGGAGCGTACAGTGCATTTGGTAACAATGGCTATTACAATACACCACACTTTGTAACTGCTGTAGAATTCAATGATGGTACAAAACTTGACTTAAAACCAGAAGCAAAACCGGCAATGAGTGATTATACCGCATTTATGATGACAGATATGCTCAAAACAGCTGTTAATTCTGGAACAGGAACACAAGCGCAAGTTCCTGGTGTTACTGTAGCTGGAAAGACAGGTACAACAAACTTTGATGAGGCTGACGTTAAGAAATACGGTATCAGTCGTGACGGTGCCAAAGATTCATGGTTTGTCGGTTATACACCGCAATATACAGCAGCGGTTTGGACTGGTAAAGAAGGTAGAAACTCGCTCAATCAAAGTGAACAACAAATCGCTAAACTATTATTTAAAAAAATTATCACAAAAGTTGATGATGGTAGCGGCTCATTTAAGAAACCGGACAGTGTCGTTGAAGCAACCGTCTTAAAAGGATCAAATCCAGCCGCTTTAGCAAGCAGCAACACTCCTGCTGATAAAAAGCTAACCGAGTATTTTGTTAAAGGAACAGAACCGACAACAGTTTCAAACAAATACGAGGAAAAAGAAGAAGATGTGAAAAAACCTTCTGGTTTGAGTGCCCATTATGATAAAGAATCAAACAGCATTAAAGTAACATGGTCATATTCAGGTGATGATGATGCATCATTTAAAGTCACGCAATCGGTTGATGGTGGCAAATCTAGCGAGATTCAAAACAGCAGTCAAACAGAAGCTGTCATCTCGAATGTAAAACAAGGATCTACCTACAGATTCGAAGTCACAGCTGTAACTGATGATGGTGAAAGTAGTCCTGCTGCAGTGACACTTAAAGTGACTGCTGGAGATGAAGATCAGGAAGACGATTCAAAAGCTGATCAAGATCAGCAAAAGCAAGAAGATGATCAGAAAAAAACCGAGGAAGACAAAAAGAAAAAAGATGATCAAAGCACAAAACAACCAGATCAACAGCAACAAAATCCCGGAGATAACTCTGATCAACAAAATCAAAACGGTTCACCTGACAAAGACAAAGTGGATGGAAGAAAAGAAGAGCCCGGTAGTGAACCAACTGATGGAAGTCCAAGCGACGACAATAAAAAAGATACTGGAGACAACTCAGGAGACTGATGAGCCTTGGACTTGGTCGAATAGAGCAACATTGTAAAAAGCCATGATTCAAGATGGCTGACTTTCAGCAAAAAGGGTGTCCAATAAGTCAAAATTCGACTTACTGGACACCCTATTTTTATATCAAAAAAGCTGTCCTGACTTTCTCGGACAGCCCTGTTACAATTTATTCATCACAACATATTTATAAAACTGCTTTTTCATTTCTGTGAATAATTCATCAAGCTGAATAAAACAATGGTATTGGGTCGGCTTTAACAAAATAAATTCGAGCCGTTCTGCCCAGTTAATTGGTTTAACAGGAAAGTTTTCTTGAATAAGCGTTTTCCAAGCCAAAGTTGTGACTGGTTTTCCCATCGTCCAGTAAAGGCTTGCAATAAAACAACAAACACCTGTTAACATTTCATCTTGACTACACCTTGATTTTCTTGTTTGAAAAACAGGAAGGAGCCGTTTTTTTCTTTCCTCCCACGTTTGAAACAAAAGCGGTACCCATTCTTGAGGATGTTCCCATGGTTTAACAGCTCCCTCTTTCAGAGAAAAATCGAAATAAAGCGGATTCTCTAACAGAATAACTCGGGTTTCTTGACTGTCTATGTTTTTCTCTCTTAATGTTTTTGCAAATGTATCTAGTAATAAATCATTTGTCATGGCCGTTTCACCAGCCCTTTTTTGTAACGTTTTTGTCCTTCTCGGCACAAAGAAAACAGCGGACATTCTTCACAGTTTGGTTTTTGTGCTTTACAATGGTACCTTCCGAAAAAAATCAGTCGGTGATGTGTTAGAGACCATTCAGATTTTGGGACTTTTTTCATCAGTGTTTTTTCTACTTCCGTCACTGAATCTTTCCAGCGGCAAAAACCTAACCTTTTAGAGACCCGTTCCACATGAGTGTCTACAGCAATCGCAGGAACACCGAATGCAACAGATACTACAACATTGGCCGTTTTTCTTCCTACCCCTGGTAGCTTTACTAATTCATCTCTGTCTTTAGGGACTTCCCCATCATATTCATCTAGAAGCATTTGACAAAGTTTTTGAATATGTTTTGCTTTATTGCGATATAACCCGATTGACTTGATATCCTGCTGAAGTTCTTCCAGGGAAACAGCCAAATAATCTTCTGGTTTTCTGTATTTTTCAAACAATGTTTTTGTCACTTTATTAACCAATGCATCTGTACATTGTGCGGATAAAGCAACAGCAATGACAAGCTCAAACGGATTTCCGTGAACTAGCTCACACTCTGCTTTGGGAAACATATCACCTATTGTTTCTAAACAAAACTCGATTTGTTTTTTCGTTAACATAACTTCACCTTTTCACTTTAATGATCAAGCCAATTGTAAAAAGGAACCTGCTTTGTATACTCCTTTTGCCCGCCCTTCTGAGTTGTCTTGCGCCTGAATTTTTGGCTGTAGTTGGCGGCTTGTTCTATTGTCATGATCCCATTTTTCTTCCATTCAAAAAGAATCCGGTCAATATAGCGGAAATTCAATTTTCCCGAAATAACTGCCTCTCTTAAAGCTTGTTTAATGAGGTGAACATCGTGATGATCCTGGTCAATCCAAATGCTAAGTGTCTCACATTCCAAAGGGGAAAGAGGCCTTGCAAACTCTTCTTCAAATATAGTATAAATGCTTTTCTGTTCTTCCTCTTGCTGCTCATTATATTTCTTTTTCTCAGCCAACTCAAGATAGTCAAACAGTTTGCTCCAAAGGGGCTCTAACGAGTACTTTTCATACTTAATCCCCTCTTGATCTTCACATTCTTCTATCAAAATCAACCCTTTTTGGATAAACACCCTTAGCATGTTCATACAATGTTCAGGTGGTATTGTCATCGTTTTGCATAATTCTTCTGGTGTCGGGAAAAAAGCACCTTTTTCAACATGCATTTTAATGTTTAAGAGCAGGATAAACTCTGTTTCATTCAGTCCAAGTTCCCGGTAATTCATGAAGAGTAGATTAGGAATGCTCATAGATCCCATTTCCTGCATCTTAATAAACTCCTGCTTTTTCATTTTGATACACCTCTCTTGTCCAGTATATCATGAATGACTGTGAAAAAGTCTCCTGTCATAACAGGAGACTTTTTCAAGTTAAGGATATAAGCGATTTAACAATCTAGGGAATGGAATCGTTTCACGGACATGGGGTGCACCGCTAATCCAAGCAACAGTTCTTTCCAAACCGAGTCCAAAACCTGAATGAGGAACTGAACCGTATTGTCGAAGCTCAGCATACCATTGATATGCATCAGATGCTAGACCGTGTTCTTTCAGTCGGGCTTCAAGCAGATCCTGATCGTGGATGCGTTCAGATCCACCGATAATTTCTCCATAACCTTCAGGGGCGATTAAATCGGCACAGAGTACAACTTCCTCCCGATCTGATGCTGGCTGCATATAAAACGGTTTGATAGAAGTTGGATAATGTGTAATAAACACAGGTTTGTCATAACTTTCAGCAATTGCTGTTTCATGAGGTGCTCCAAAATCGTCTCCCCATTCAATATCATCAAACCCTTTATCTTTTAGAAACTGAATGGCATCATCATAAGTGATGCGTGGAAATGGCGCTTTGATTTGCTCAAGTTTTGCCGTATCTCTTCCAAGTGTCTTGAGTTCAATTTTACAGTTTTCAAGCACACTTTGAACGATAAATGAAACATAGTTTTCTTGAATTTCCAGGTTTTCATCAAATTCAACAAATGCCATTTCAGGCTCTATCATCCAAAATTCAATCAAATGGCGCTTTGTTTTTGATTTTTCTGCCCTGAAAGTCGGTCCGAAGGAAAATACTTTTCCTAAAGCCATAGCCGCAGCTTCCATATACAGTTGTCCACTTTGTGATAAATAAGCATCCTCATCAAAGTACTTTGTAGCAAAAAGCTCTGTCGTCCCTTCTGGGGCACTCCCCGTCAAGATCGGAGGATCAACTTTTACAAACCCTTCTTTATTAAAGAATTCATATGTAGCACGAATAATTTCATTACGGATCTTCATAATCGCATGCTGTCGTTTGGAACGAAGCCATAAATGTCTATGATCCATCAAAAATTCTGTTCCATGTTCTTTAGGTGTGATTGGGTAATCTTTTGCTTCGTGAATCACTTCAAGTGAGGTTACAGCAAGTTCATATCCGAGCGGTGAGCGCTCGTCCACTTTGACAATCCCTTTCACATATAAAGAAGTTTCCTGTGTAACTGATTTAGCCATTTGAAACGTATCTTCATCTACTTCAGCTTTAACGACAACTCCTTGTATAAAACCCGTACCGTCCCTTAACTGCAAAAACGCGATTTTGCCGCTTGAACGTTTATTCGCAATCCAGGCACCAATTGTTACTTCTTCACCAACATGATTGTACACTTGGTTTATTGTTGTTTTCACTATCGTTTCCCTCCAAAAAACGAAAGAAATAGGTTCACGACCGATTTCTTTCTGACATCCATAACGTATATTATACCTTCTTTAAACAGATGTGGTCAATGTCTTCCCTAGCGACTATGCTCAGTGACAAACCGGTGAATGCGTTGAATCGCTTCCTCCAACAACGGAAGAGATGTAGCATATGACAACCGAATATTATCTGGTGCACCAAAACCAGATCCCGGAACAATCGCGACTTTTTCTTCTTCAAGCAACGCTTCCGCAAATTGATCTACTTCTGTAAATCCGCATGCTACAGCTGCTTTTTTCACATTTGGAAATAAATAAAAAGCGCCTTCCGGTTTTACACAAGTTAACCCAGGAATATCCACAAGTAGTTGGTACACTTTATCAAGCCGCTCCTCAAAAGCCTTTCTCATGTCTTCAACTGGTTCAAATGGTCCATTGTACGCTGCAATCGCGCCATATTGAGCAATAGATGTTGGATTTGATGTGCTATGGCTGGCAAGGTTTGTCATCGCTTTGATCACCGTTTGGTTTCCGGCTGCATACCCAATACGCCAACCTGTCATACTATGTGATTTCGACACGCCATTAATGATGATTGTTTGCTCTTTTAGCTGTGAAGAAAGCTGAGCGATTGACACATGTTTCTTCTCACCATAGATCAGTTTTTCATAAATTTCATCAGAGATAATCAAGATATTGTGGCGAAGACAAACTTCTCCAAGCGCTTGTAGTTCTTCTTCTGTATACATCATACCGGTAGGATTGCTTGGAGAATTGATAATCACTGCTTTTGTTTTATCTGTTACTGCACTTTCCAGTTGCTCTGAGGAGATCTTAAAGTTGTTTTTCTCCAGACCTTCCACAAAGACAGGGCGGCCTCCTGCGAGTTTAACCTGTTCTGGATAACTGACCCAATATGGAGTCGGGATCATCACTTCATCCTCTTCATCCAACAACACTTGAAAAAGAGTGTAAAGAGCATGTTTTGCACCTGTACAAACAATGATTTCTGACTGGCTATATTCGATTTGTTGATCGCGCTTAAATTTTTCGATAATGCTTTCTTTAAGGGCGGCAAGTCCACTTGAAGGTGTATATTTCGTGTGCCCTTCGTTCATAGAGCGGACAGCGGCTTCAATGATATGTTTAGGAGTGTTAAAATCGGGTTCTCCTGCGCCTAAACCAATCACATCATGCCCAGCAGCTTTTAATTCTTTTGCTTTTGCCGTTATGGCCAATGTTGCAGACGGTGTTAATGCTGATACTCTTTTAGCTAAATTCAACTCATTTTCCCCCTGACTTATCTTTAAGGCGTCATGTTTTTATGAACTTTTCCATTTGTAAAATCGACATAACTTAAACTATATTGATCATTTTGATTGAAGTAAGTCACTTCCCACAATAAAGTACTTCCTTCTCTGGCCAAATGAACTCCTTTTAGTTCAGATAAGTGACCTTGATCTTGAACCGTTTTAACTGCCTGTTTGCTTGTGATACCATCCTTGGCTCTTTTGAACATCAATTTTTGTTTTTTGTCAGCTGGAACCCAGACATAGATTTTCTCGTCTTTTTGATTTTCACCTTCAACAATATACTGTTTTTCTTTACCAACAAATGTTTCTACATTGTCAACTTGTTTTAGATCAGCTTTTTTCTTTGCGACTTCAACCGCTGATTGATGGCCGCTTTCTTTCTGGGCCATCGCTGTTTGATAGACATTTACACTTACAAGAAGAATCGCTACCAACATAATACTACCAAATACAAGTGTAAAAATTAATGTTTTTTTCCCCATTTTCTTCTCCTACGTTCTATAAATCGTAAATGTTGCTTTTTTTTGATCTTCTTCATTAAGGGCAAGGCCAAACATTAAATCATTGCGTTTAAGCGTCCGATTTAAAAGGTCAACGATTTTATAAAGGTCTTCTGAGTGTTGAACACTAACGGTTGACAGAATTTCAATTTTGCTATCCATTTTTCAGTACCTCCGTATCAAACAATAATTGTCATTCATACTTTTGCTGCTACAAGCCAAACTATTTGTTACAACGGATTAAACCGTTAAGATATAGCCAAAAAATAAAACCTAACCCACACCATTCATTTTAAGAGCCGCTATTCATGCGGCTTTTTCTTTTCTGAAAACTTCGCTTCCAATTCTGAAAAGATTGGTTCTAATACAGAAGCTTTAGGCAGTGCCTTCATAAAAACTTTGCCATAAGAAGAGGTTCGAATCCGACGGTCAAGAATGACAACTGTGCCACTGTCGTCTGCTGAACGTAAAAGCCTGCCAATCCCCTGTCTAAATGTTAGAACAGCTTCAGGCAGTGAGACCGTTTGAAACGGACTTTCTCCCTTTATCTTTGCCCTTTCACATTTAGCTGATTCCACCGGATCATCAGGTGGTCTGAATGGAAGCCTTGCAATGATCAGCATCGTCAATTCATCACCGGGAAAATCAACACCTTCCCAAAAATGATTTGTTCCAAGTAAAACAGCATGATGAAGCAGCTTAAATGATTTCATCATCTTGAGTGGACTTCCTCCGGTTATCCCTTGGGCAAGAATTTGGCAGGGTAAGTCTGAATCGTTTTTCAAAGTCTGATAAACATCGCGCAACATAGCATGGGATGTAAATAACACAAGCACTTTGACATTTTTCTTCATTGAAAATGTTTTGATGTAGCGGGAAATATCATCAATATAAGCTTGTTGATCATCGTTTTTAATCAGGCTAATTTCTTTGGGAATGATAATTTCCATGCGCTTTTCAAAAGAAAAAGGTGACTCGATTTGTAAAGTCCTTGGGTAAAAATCACGTAATCCGAGCTTTTTAATCATATAGTTGAATGAGTTTTCTACAACAAGTGTTGCTGATGTCAGAACAACACTTTTTTTACACGTGAAAAATCGATCGGCTAGTAATTCTCCTGCATCTAAAGGTTGAGCATAAACGGTGACCGCGTTTTTAGCTCCTTTTGCATCAATTTCAATCCAGACTACTTCATCTTCATTATTCTCAAAAAACAAATGACCCAGCTTTTTTTCGTATTCTTCCAGAAAGACCATACAAGAAAGATATTCTTCAAGAACAAACAATTGATGACTGGTAAATGAAGTTGTTTTTTCGTCTAATTGTTGTTTTTGTTCGGAAAACAACTGATGGAGCTCAACCAACATCGAGCACAGCCTTCCAGCCCCTTCTTGTAGACTTTGCCAGCTGCGAGATTCACTATATTGATCAACCTTATAAAGCAGACGGTTTAAAGTGTGGTTACGTTTCCTTCGCTTCACAAAAGAGTGGACAGATGTAAAAAACATATCGCTTTCTTCAAGCAGACATTCAAGCCATTCACTCAGTTTGAAAAAAGATTCTCTTGAAACATCGACAGCACGATACAAACGTTCAACTTTTCTGAGAAATCCTTGTTGTTTTAGAGTTCCCAGCTGCATCAATTTTTTATGTAATGAAACATAATCCACTCTTGTTCCATATTGTTCGCTTGCCACCCGTTCAAATTGATGTGCTTCATCAATAATGTAAGTATCTGCATGTTCCATTGGCAGTCCTTGATTGACCTCTTGAGATAGTAGCAGTGCATGATTCGTAATGATAATATCTGCAACTTTTGCCTTTTGTTTAGCTCTTTCATAAAAACAATATTCTTTTAACTGACCTTTTACAGGATGAGAGCGGGCAATTCGTTCCCAGAGAAACTTTCCTCCTGAAGGCATGTTAATTTCTGATAAGTCGCCGGTATTTGTATCTGTCAACCAAACCAGAATTTGCGCTTTTGCGAGAACTGAATCATAATTATCATCTTCTTCCTGTAAAACATGCTGAAATTTATCAATACATAAATAATGTGATTGTCCTTTTAAAACAGCAGCAGTGATCTTGTATGGAAAGATCTTTTCCAAGAGTTGAATATCTTTATTCAAGATCTGATCTTGCAGCAATGTCGTAAATGTACTGATCACAACCGGATTTTTGGTTGTTTTTGCATGAATAGTAGCAGGTACAAGATAACCAAGTGTTTTGCCGATTCCAGTTGCCGCTTCAATAAGTGCGTGTTCACGATTTACAAACGCTTGCCAGACCTCTTTCATCATTAACATTTGTCCTCTTCTATTTTCAAGCCCGGACAATAAAGAATGAAGCCCCTCTTCTGCTTCCCAAATCGGCTGATCAAACGATAATTCTTGTTCTACCATCGGTTCTTCTGGAAGTTCGGCAGGTGTTTTGATGACAAAAGAGCCTACTTTCATATAACCATCTTCAAGGTGATGATCCTTTTCAAAGATCAGCATATCTAGCAGTGGTTTCATATCGCTAATCAGATGCCAGCATAATCTTCTCATCCCTTTAAGAACTGGAAGCGGTAACGCCTTTAATCTGCTCATAATATGTAAAAAAATCATTGCGGTTACTTCCGCATCACTATCTGCTCGATGTGGATTTTCATGCTCAAGCTGAAGTTCTTCACTCAACTCGGTCAACTTATATCCATCAAAACACGGAAATACGATCCGTGCTAATTCTACCGTATCAAGAACATCACATTCAAGATGTGGAAAACCAGCCCGCTTTAATTCATGCTCAACAAATCCAAGATCAAAGTGAATATTGTGAGCGATAAAACAGCTTTCATGTAACAGTCTATAGATATCTTCAGCAATGGCTGAAAACGGCTCTTCATTTTCGACCATGTCATTTGTGATTCCTGTCAACTGTTCAATAAAAGCAGGAATAGGCTGATTCGGATTTACATATTTAGAGAAACGTTCGGTAATTTGTCCATTTTCAATCACAACCGCTGCAATTTGAATAATGTTGTCACCTTTTTTTGGTGAATTCCCTGTCGTTTCCACATCAATGACTACATAACGTTGATTGTTCATTAAATGGACACCTCAATTTTGATACGCTCGACAAAAGTGTAACACGTTTTCGAGATTTGAGAAATAAAAACCCCCATGTCTGGGGGCTATAAAATAGTGCGGGCTGGTTCGTGGCCAAGCATTTGCTCGATTTCGTTGTTTTCGTTCAAAATAGCAACCTTTGGTTTATGGGTTTTTGCTTCTTCTTCTGTCATTATCGCATATGAGACAATAATGACGACATCCCCTTCTTGAACAAGGCGAGCCGCTGCGCCATTCAGACAAATGACACCACTCCCTCTTTCTCCAGGAATAATATATGTTTCAAGACGAGCTCCATTATGATTATTGACAATTTGAACTTTTTCATTTGCCATCATTCCGACAGCATCTAATAGGTCTTCATCAATTGTCACACTGCCGACATAGTTTAAGTTGGCTTCTGTTACTCTTGCTCTGTGCAGTTTCCCACTCATTAATGTTCTGTACATCATTTGCCCTCCTTTCGACTTGGGATATCGATGATGAGATTATCAATTAAGCGGGCTTTAGAAAATTGTACAGCCACCGCTATGATACATTTCCCAGTCAAAGTTTCCAGACTCTCAAGGTCAGGATAGGAGTATAACTCAACATAATCAATCACGCCGGTTGTCTTTTCTAACATGGTACAAATCTGTTTTTTGATTACTCCCGGATCCCTTTCTCCACTTTGAATCAGTCGGGCACCTTGCTGAAGTGATTGGTAGAGAACAGCGGCCTCCTTACGTTCGGCTTCTGTAAGATAGACATTTCTTGAACTTTTAGCAAGACCATCCTCTTCCCGTACTGTCTCAACAGGGACAAGCTCAATATTCATGAAAAACTCGTTGATTAAACCATCGACAACAGCAACTTGCTGTGCATCCTTCCTTCCAAAATAGGCTCTTGTCGGCATGATCAGCTGGAATAGTTTTGTTAGCACAGTTGCCACACCGTCAAAATGTCCAATTCTGGAACGACCACAAAGGACATTTGTCCTTTTTTTAACATGGACAAGCACAGTCGATTCCTGTTTGTACATGTCTTCAACACTTGGCATAAACAAAATATCAACTCCGGCATTAGCCGCAAGATTTCGGTCTCTTTCTATGTCCCTTGGGTATGTCTCATAATCTTCCCCAGGACCGAATTGAAGAGGATTGACAAAAATGCTCATCACGACAATATCGTTATCTGTTCGTGCCTGTTTTGCAAGTGACAAATGACCGTCATGAAGGAAACCCATCGTCGGAACAAATCCGATTGTTTTTCCTTCTTTCTGATAATTTTTCATCAGCTTTTGGATATCTTTTGTTGTTTGGATCTCAATCATGCTATCTTCCTCCGTATAAACCTTCAAGCACTTGTTGATCGATATTGAAGGAGTGAACATCTTCAGGGAAAACACCATTTCTGACATCCATGACATATGACGAAAGTGCTACTTCAATCGTCTGATCAATTTGTGTGTACTGTTTAACAAATTTCGGTGTACGGCTGACACCATAGCCAACAACATCATGATAAACTAGAACCTGTCCATCCGTATTGGCACCTGCACCGATCCCGATGACAGGAATGGTCAATTGTGTTGAAATCAACTCTGCAAGTCGGGCTGGAACACATTCAAGAACAAGTGCGATTGCCCCTGCCTCTTCACAATGCTTACTGTCTTCGATCAGTTTTTGGGCGCTTTCTTGATCTTTTCCCTGTACTTTGTAGCCCCCTAAAACACCAACCGATTGAGGTGTTAAGCCTAAATGGCTAACCACCGGAATTCCGCCCCTTGTCAGTGCTGTAATCGTCTCAAATATACCTTCGCCACCTTCAAGCTTTAAGGCATCTGCCCCACTTTCCTGAATCATTTTCATTGCATTTTGGAGAGTGCTTTCCTGTGAGCAATGATAGGACATAAACGGCATGTCTGTCACAATAAATGTGTCCTTTGCTCCGCGTCGTACAGCTTTTGTATGGTGAATCATATCGGCGACTGTGACAGATACGGTCGAGTCCAAGCCGAGTACGACCATGCCAAGTGAATCACCGACAAGGATCATATCTACCCCAGCTTGTTCAGCAAGCTTTGCTGCTGGATAATCATAGGCTGTCACCATGACAACCGGTTCCCCCTGCTGTTTCATTTTTAAAAAATCAAGTTTCGTTTTCAAAGTTTCTCCTCCTCTTCTTTCAGAGGAGATGAGCTGCCAGCTATTTTTGGGCAATAAAAAACCTTCTGCTCAGAAGAAGGATTTTTAAAGCGCCGCTAATCGGCAAGAATCATCCCTCTGTCCCAGTCCTTTTTGGATCAAGGCAGACTTTTTCAAAAAAAATAAGTTCCAATCACATTAGGTGCAGTTCCATTTAAAAGGATACTGCCCACTCGAAGTATACCAAAAACATGGCATCTGTTCCAACTATCACGAACTGATATCAATATCAGCAGAATAGATTCTTTTTATTCCCTCACTTGTTTCTAAAAGCAGCACGCCTTCATCATCAATCCCCAGTGATTTTCCATGAAATGTTCCATTCAATGTTCTCGCTGTTAATTGACGGTTTAATGTCAAAGCGTAGCTTTCCCATAAAAGTTTAATTGGTTGGAAACCGTGACGAGTATAGTCTTGGTACCGTTTTTCAAATGTAAGCAGAATTGTTTGAATAAGTGCTGCTCGATCAATTTTTTTACCACTAACAAGGCGCAAACTTGTAGCTGTCTCTTTCAAGTCATCCGGAAAATCGGAAGCTACTTGATTGACATTAATTCCTATTCCGGTAATAACCGAATGAACCTGATCTGCCTCAGCCTGTAATTCAGTCAAAATTCCGACCGTTTTTTTGCCATTGACCAAAATATCGTTCGGCCATTTAATTTCCGGACTGATTCCTGTTTGTTCCTCAATTGCTTGGACAATGGCTACTGCCGCCAAAAGTGTCAGCTGGGGTGTTTTTTGAACTGGAATTGTTGGCCTTAAGATAAGGCTCATCCAAATGCCATTACCTGCTGGAGAGTGCCATACTCTAGCCATTCTCCCTCTTCCTTCTGTTTGCTGATCTGCAACAATAATTGTCCCTTCTGGTGATCCGTTATTTGCCAGCTCATGAGCGATTTTCTGAGTTGAAGAAACGCTATCTTTGAAATAAATGACTTGTCCCATTTTTTCCGTTTTTAAGCCGAATCTGATTTCATTTTCACTGACTTTATCAGGCTTTTTTTTCATTTTATAGCCAAGTTTCCTAACCGCTTCAAGTTCATAACCCGCTTTTCTTAGTTCTTCAATGTGTTTCCAAACAGCCGTTCTCGAGCAGCCTAGTTCTTCACTGATTTTTTGGCCTGAAAGAAATTCGCCATCAGCTTCTGCAAATAATTGGATGAGTTTTGTCCTTAAGTTTGATTGCATTTGTCTAGCCACTCCTCTATGGCTTTTTTTTGATTGTCAAGTTCTCCACATAAAACAGCTTGTTCGATCCGTGTTAAATCCTCAGATACCCATTTACCAGGAGGGTTGTTTTTCATCAAGATCAGATCGTTTCCAGTTACAGCTAAATCTTTCAAGCTTTTAATTGGCAGTCTTTGATAACTTTGTCTCACTTCTGCTAATTTACGTCTGTCAATACTCTGATTCTCCTTTAGCATATGAATCATGACTGCAGAAATAAGTGTCTCTTCACCTGCCTGATACATGGCCAAACGATCCCAGTGTTGATCAATGTAGCCGGTAATTTTTAATGCCTCTTGAATCACCTTCCCAGGGAGCTTCCAAGCTTTTAAAAATGTTTGAGCTTGATCTGGATGGATAGCCAGTTTATCAATGAAAGCTGCCCAAAGTTGTGCTTTTGTTTCCAGCTGATGAAACGGAAAACAGCATGCAGTGAGAAGGCCTTCCCTTTTTTCTTCCAGTCCAGGAAGTTCTTTGTAAAGACCTGTTTCAATCGCTATGATAAGAGCTGCGTTTACCGCTTTCCCTTGTAGTAGTTTTTCAAATTCAGTTGTTTTGCGCTCTGTTGAAATATGTGCTAGTAAATGCCGGTTCTCACAAATTGCTTGTTTTGTATGTGGGGAAAGCGCAAAATCAAGCTGACTCATAAAACGGAGCGCCCGCAACATGCGGAGCGCATCTTCATGAAATCGTTCAGCCGGGTTACCGACCGTTTGAATTAGTTTTGTTTGAATATCGTGAAGACCTCCAAAATAATCAATGAGTCTACCATCCGTATCCATTGCCATTGCATTGATCGTTAAGTCACGCCGCTTTAAATCTTCTTTCAACGAGTGAATGAAATGAACACCGCTTGGTCTTCGGTGATCCTCGTATTCAAGCTCTGCTCGAAACGTAGTCACCTCATAGGACTCACCTTCCCACAACACAATGATCGTTCCATGTTTTTTTCCAACATCAATTGTTTTAGGAAAGATTTTTTCTATTTCTTCAGGAGCCGCGTCAGTTGCAATATCGATATCTCCAACAGTGCGGTTCATCTGTGTGTCTCTCACTGCTCCGCCCACAAAATAAGCCTGCCAGCCGTGTTTTTTCAGTTCATGAAGGAGAGGTAGAGCTTTTAAAAACAGATCCTCCATTGTCACACTCCCCGTCTATTAATTGGTGATAAATATCCTCATATTGGCTAATGATTTTCCTTGATGAGAAACGCTCTCTAATATTTTGTAGTGCAGCTTCAGCAAAACGGTGATGCAACTCGTGATCCGTTAATAAATGAAGGGCTTTTTCAGATGCTTCATCAACATCACCCACATTTACGAGATAACCTGATGTGCCATCGATAATCACTTCAGGAATACCACCGATATTCGTTCCAATGCACGGAACACCACAAGCCATTGCTTCAAGAAGAACAAGACCAAAGCTTTCCTTCTCAGATAAAAGAAGTTTTAAGTCACTGATGGCATAAAGCTCTTCCACACCGTCCTGTTTACCTAAAAAGCGAACAGCATCTTGTAAACCGAGCTGCCTGACAAGCTGGCATATTACAGTCATTTCCGGACCGTCACCAACAAGAAGGAGTTTTGCTTTCATTTGTTTTACAATACGGTGAAAGACATGAATCACATCTTGAACCCGTTTTACTTTCCTGAAATTTGAAACATGAATGATGACTTTTTCATCAGGGGTTATTCCGTATTGCTCTTTTAATGAATAGTGGGTTTTTTTTACATACACACGCTCATCAACAAAATTGTAGATGGTCTCTATTTTTTTTCTCGGTTTGATTAGATCATACGTCTGGGCCGCAAGAGCTGATGAAACGGCAGTTACCCGATCAGAGGATTCAATCGCAAATCGAATCAAATCTTTTAAAGACGGATCAATCCCGAGAACCGTAATATCAGTGCCGTGAAGTGTCGTAACAGTTTTGATCGTGCCTTCTAACATTTGCTTTGCCAAGAATGCAGAAATAGCATGAGGAACAGCGTAATGGGCATGCAAAATATCTAGATTTTCTCGTTTTGCCACTTCGGCCATTTTGCTGGCTAAAGACAGATCATAAGGTGGATATTGAAAAACTGCGTATTGATTGACTTCAACTTCATGAAAATAAATATTGGAATAAACTTTATTCAGCCTATGCGGAACGCTTGATGTAATAAAATGAATTTCATGCCCTTTTTCCGCCAACAATTTACCGAGCTCTGTTGCAATAACTCCCGATCCCCCAACACTCGGATAACATGTAATCCCAATTTTTAATTTTCTCATCATCCACCCCCGAATAAATCATTGTCTAACAAAAGGATCCGCTTAGAAAAAAATCCTTCTGCATATGTGACATCCACTTCTTTTCCAAGAAGCATTTCCCTCGCTTCAACTGTTTCAATATAACCGTTTGTCAAAGGTGTTTCTATCGATTGCTCTGTCCGGCTGAACTGACTCATGTATGCCCTGAGACTTGCTTTTTTCTGTTCCATTGTATCTGTTATATCGATCACAAATTCAGGTTTATGAAAACCGTTGATCATATAGTAATAGATGTTTTGCACTTTGTGTGCTCGCTGTTTTTTTGCATCTTGATATTTATGTATACCAGCGGAAAAAACCGCTTCTTCCACTATTTCCGCCGCATGTCCATGATCTGGGTGTCTGTCTTTTTTGTAGGGAACAAAAACAATTTTGGGCTGATACATTCGAATAACGGCCACAATTTCTCTTATCGCATCTTGTGTCAAAAATAAACCGCGGTCAGGAAGGGTAAGAGAAATTCGCTCTCTAACACCTAACGTTTCAGCCGCCAGAGCCGCTTCACGTTTTCTTATGGCAACTGTTCCATTTGAAGATTGTTCAGCTTCTGTTAAATCGCAAATGCCAATGCGGAACCCCTTGTTAATATATTTGGCAATCGTTCCTCCCATACCGATTTCTACATCATCACTATGCGCACCAAAAGCCAATATATCAAGCATCTTTTCCTTCACCATGAACCAGCTTCCTGAATTCGAACGCATCCTCTTCCAAAGAACGGATCAAAATTTCCGCTGTCCCTAGATTTGTTGCAAGCGGAATAGAATAGACGTCAGACAAGCGAATTAATGCAGAAACATCTGGTTCATGCGGCTGAGCTGTTAATGGGTCCCGCAAGAAAATAACCAGATCGATTTCATTTTGGGCGATCATGGCACCAATTTGTTGATCGCCGCCAAGCGGTCCTGATTGAAAACGCCTAATAGAAAGTCCGGTTGCTTCAGCTATTTTTAAACCCGTTGTACCGGTAGCAACCAATTCATGTTTTTGCAAAATACCTCGATAAGCGGTTGTCAATTGAATCATATCCTGTTTTTTTCGATCATGGGCAATTAAGGCAATTCTCAATGCGATCCCCTCTTTCTTTTCGTTATTCCATGATATTTTCAAGGCCATAAACAAGCTGATCGATTTTCATTACTTGTTCAACAGCTAGCTTTACTCCTGACATAAAAGACGTACGGTTATACGAGTCATGGCGAATTTTCAAAGTTTGTCCATCTCCGCCAAAGATGACTTCTTGATGGGCGATTAACCCCGGTAATCGAACACTGTGCAGCCGAATTCCGTTTTGCTCTGCACCTCTTGCACCAGGTAGAATTTCCTTTTCATCAGGATGTCCTTGTTTTTTCGCATCCCGGACGACGGAAATCATCTCCGCAGTTTTTAAAGCAGTTCCGCTAGGTGCATCAAGCTTTTGGTCATGATGCTGTTCAATGATTTCAACATCGGAAAAATATTGAGCTGCCATCTGGGAAAATTTCATCATTAAAACAGCTCCCAAAGCAAAATTTGGGGCAATAATGGCTCCAATTCCTTTTTCTTCGGTCAATCCCCTCAGATTTTCAAGATCCTTTTCAGAAAATCCAGTCGTTCCTACTACAGGACGGACGCCATGTTCTACGGCAATTTTCGTATGAACTTTGCCGACTTCTGGTGTCGTCAAATCGATGAGTACATCTGGATTTGTTTCAGCAAAACATTCGTGTATATCCGTATAAATGAGTGCCTCAGAATGACAGGATAATACTTCTGACAGTTTCTTGCGATCGTATGTAATATCGATGGCTCCTACAAGTTGAAAATGATCTGTGTTTTCAACAAGTTGAACGGCTTCACTTCCCATTCTTCCTCGCGGTCCAGCAATGGCAATCTTGATTGTTTCTTTTGACATGATCAATCTCCTCTACTTTCCTTCTTTTCTTGTCCAGCGGTCTTTGTCACGTGTGTTGAATTTATCCATGACCATATCATGCGCTTCATCTAATGAAATATGAAGTGAATTAGCTAAACAAACTAACACGAATAAAACATCGCCGATTTCCTCTTCAATCTTTTTTTCAGTTTCAGTTTCCTTCTTTGGTTTTTCTCCGAAATGATGATTGACTTCTCTTGCCAATTCGCCGAGCTCTTCTGTTAGTCTAGCCATCATGGCCAGCGGACTAAAATAGCCTTCTTTAAATTGTCCGATATATTCATCAACCTCACGCTGTATCTCTTTCATCGTTTTCTCATTCGTCATTCGGCAAAACCTCCTATCATCTCTTACATGTTAGCGAATTCAACTAATTTTGACAAACGTTTAAGATCGGTTTGCCCATTTTTAAAAGATACACTATAATATTAACGCCAACTAATGGAAGGAGTGGTTTTTTATGCTTAGAGAAATAAAAATTAAAAATGTTTTTTTTATATTATTAGGCGCCGCTATTTTTTCTTTTGGACTTGTTCATTTTAATATGCAAAACAACCTGTCAGAAGGCGGTTTTACCGGGATTACCTTGTTGCTTTATTTCCTGTTTCAGATCGATCCTTCCATTTCCAATTTAGTTTTAAATATTCCCGTTTTCTTAATCGGTTGGAAGTTGCTCGGCAGAACCGTTTTTTTATATACCATTCTCGGAACAGTCAGTCTGTCTGTTTTTTTGTGGATTTTTCAAATTTATCAAATCCATATGCCTCTGAAAAATGACCTTGTCCTTGCAGCCCTTTTTGCCGGGGTTTTTATTGGAACAGGGCTCGGCATCATTTTCAGGTATGGCGGGACAACAGGTGGAGTTGATATTATCGTACGACTCATCAATAAATATTTTCATATCGCGATGGGTAAAGCGATGTTCGTTTTTGATGCCTTTGTTATTACATTATCACTCATATTTTACCTCTCATATAAGGAAGCCATGTATACACTTGTCGCAGTATTTGTTGCTTCTAAAGTGATTGACTTTATGCAGGAAGGTGGCTATGCAGCAAAGGGTGCAACGATTATTTCTGAAAAAAATGCACTAATCCAACATAAAATCATGGAAGAGATGGATCGTGGGGTTACGATTTTAAAAGGACAGGGATCCTATACAAAAACAGAACGAGACGTTTTATACTGTGTCGTTCCGAAAAATGAAGTTTTTCTTTTAAAAAATGTCATCACTTCAATTGATCCACATGCTTTTGTAGTCGTAAACGATGTTCACGATGTGATGGGGGAAGGTTTTACACTTGATGAAAATAAGAATCCGATTACACGTTAAAGAAGCTCACATGTAGTGAGCTTCCAGTTTTTCTGACCAAATTCAGACCATGTTTTGGCTTCTTATTTAGGCCAATCATTCTCTCTTTTCTTGCGGCTGTCTGCTTCCCCTCTATACTTTCGGAATCCAACATAGGTCAGTGTGGAAAGGATGATGCTCCCTGTTGTCAGAATAACCCATAAAAGGGAAGGGTCTGCGTCATCTTCTTCGGTTTGATTAAATACGTCCTCCAAATCTTTTTGCAGAGTAGTCAACCGTTCAAGCTTGCTACTTTCCGACATGTTCTGAAAGTCTCCATGTTGGACAACTTCGATATGGTTAGAGACATTTTGTAGTTGTTTTTGGGAAACATCGATCGTTAAACTCGGGTAAATCATATCATACAAAGCCAAAAAATGATTCCACTTTTCTTGAAACGTTAAACTGTCTTCTTTTTGAATAATACCAGCTTTAAGTGCTTTAAAAGATTCCATAATCGGTTTTTTTAACGATCCCCAAATCGGATCATGGTCGGAATGTATCGCATCCATCAGCATTCTGAATTGGACGGCTGCCTTGAGTTTATCTTTTTCTCGTGTTTCCTTGCTCCGTAAACTTTTTTGCATTTCATGACAAGCCAATATGACCCGGCGAATCTGCGAACGATTCATCGTTTTTAATGTTCCGTTTTTTTCGGCGGTTTTTAACCGATCTTTAAAATATTGAACAATTTGAAGTGCTTCCTCATAATGCGACTGTCTTGTTAACTGGAATACTGTATCAGACAGTTCATTCAATTCCGTTAAAGCGGTTGAATCCTCCGCTTTTAAACCGCCCGCAGGAAAAACAAGCGCAATCACTATGCAAAGGATCACCTTACGTATCATTTACGGTCCCTCCCACTCCTTCTACTTTAAGTTATGAGGAGAGGGACAAGGTTAGACCAAGATTGTTTATCACAACTTAAACGCTTTTTTAGAGAGTACAAGATAATAAGCTAAACCGATTGATGCAACACTAAGCCAAAATGTAAAATAACCGATTTGTGGCATAAATTGCGTCAGCATCGAGTAGCTAGGCATCATTTTGAACACATAGTCAATCACGTCATTGTGAACCGTCCAAATGGCTGCAATCAGCAGATGCCACCCTTTAAACTTGTAATAAGGTGCATATAGAACACCTTGGAGAGCCATTGCAAAATGGGATGCAATCAGCATATAGCCCGTCCAATGCAGACTTCCCGTTGTTAAAAGGATAAGAAGGTTCATACATACGGCCCAAAGCCCATATTTAACGAGTGTTACCAATGCGAGCGCTTCAAACAAAACGGCATTTCGCTTAAATAAAAACCCCAACAAAACAAATAAAAAAAACAAAGTAGCAGTTGGACTGTCCGGAACAAAAATTAAAAATTTAATTGGTGTATGAATCAGTTGTGACATGTACCAATAATACCCATAAATCGTACCAAAAAAATTAATGATCAAAAGTAAAAAGATGATAGACCTTTGCCCAAGTATGTAAAAAAATAATTTCACCCACATTCAACTCACAATCTTAGAAAACGTATGGTATTGATGTTAGAATTTTAAAAAGACCATCGACATTGTCGATAGTCTCGAGAGACCGACTTAGCGTCAGCTTATCATCTGTACCTCTTCTTGACAACTACTTAGCTGTTGTTTTCGATATGAATTTCGCCAGTTCTTTTAACTGTTTATCAGACCCTTTAAAAACGCCAGCAGGCATTTTGCCCTTTCCTTCCTTGGCGATCTTTCCAATCTCCTTTGGAGATAAACCGCTATCTACTAGAGACGGCCCGCCAGCCCCTCCCTGCATGTTATCACCATGACAGGAAATGCAACCTTGTTCCTTATACACTTTATAACCTGCGGCTTTTTTATCAACTTTAGCTTCCTCTTTGATTTTCCCTTGTTCTTCCGCAGCTGCCCAATCATGGGTCACAACGGATTGCCAAGTTAAAAAGACAGTGGCTGATAATGCTAACAACATCAATCCAACAGCGACCGGGCGCTTAAACGGCCTTCTTTCAGGGCCCCTGTCAAGGAATGGTGCCAGCAAAAGCGCCCCGAAAGCAATCGACGGTATAATAATCGCTCCAACTACAGTATACGGTCCAGCTGCATATTCATATTTAAGCAATTGATATAAAAATAGAAAATACCAGTCTGGTAAAGGTATGTAACCAGTATCTGTCGGGTCAGCCATTCGTTCCAGTGGAGGCTCATGAACGATGGTCAACACGAGAAACCCAATTAGGAAAACGGCTCCAACAAGCCATTCTTTAAGTAAAAAGTTCGGCCAGAATGCTTCCGTTTTGCCTGGAAATTCCGAATAATCTTTTGGAATATTCGGTTTTCTTTCCGCGGGTATTCTCGAATCTCCGACAAACTTCATTCCCTTTCCCCTTTTCATGCCATCCCCTCCTTCTTTTTTGAATCACTTGCTTACAACGGCCCTGAAATCCCTTGTTTACGGATCATGATAAAGTGTGCAGCCATAAGACCGAACAGAGCGGCTGGCAAGAAAAAGACATGTATTGCAAAAAATCTTGTCAATGTCTGTGCGCCAACAATATCTGGATGACCGGCCAGCAGTGTTTTAATCTGAGTGCCAATTAAAGGTGTTGCCTCAGCGATCTGCAGACCAACTTTAGTCGCAAACAGAGCTTTCATATCCCAAGGCAAGAGATAGCCTGTAAAACCTAATCCAAGCATGACAAAGAAAATGAGGACACCGACAATCCAATTTAATTCCCGTGGTTTTTTATAAGCTCCTTGGAAGAAAACCCTTAGTGTGTGAAGAAACATCATGACGATGACCAAACTTGCCCCCCAATGGTGCATTCCTCTGACAATTTGCCCAAACGCTACTTCATTTTGTAGGTAATAAACCGATTCCCAAGCATTTTTAATATCTGGCACATAATACATTGTCAAAAACATGCCAGATAGCACCTGGATCACTGTCACAAAAAATGTCAACCCGCCAAAACAATAGACAAAAGCGGAAAAATGGTGAGCAGGATTGACATGCTCTGGAACTTCATGATCAGCAATATCTCTCCAAAGCGGTGTAATGTCCAGTCTTTCATCCACCCAATCATAAATTTTGTTTAGCATGATCACCCATCCTTCCTCGGCTTGGCTTTCCCTAAATAGAGATAGCCGTCTTTAACCTTTTGCTCATAATGATCCAATGGAGCAAGAGGTGGAGTTCCGGGTACATTTGTACCATCCTTTTCATAAAGTCCGTAATGGCACGGACAAAAAAATCTGTTCGGATTTTTTGGGTCACTGTTCCAATTGACCGTACACCCCAAATGTTTACAAACCGGTGATAAAGCGATAATTTCTCCCCCATTTTTGAATACCCACGCTGATCTCGATTCTTCGGATTTGTACCAGGCGTCTACTTGTTTGATTTTAAAGTCAAATCGTTGAGGTTCCTCCGTCAGTTCATCAACACTAACGACCTGAACCAAGTCCTGATCTTCAGTCGGCCTTAAAACCGGATCAAGCGCAAAGCGAGCCATAGGCATGATCATTCCAGCCGCCATAAACCCGCCAACCCCTGTCAGCGTATAGTTTAAAAATTGACGTCTGGATACCTGATGTTTGTTTCCGCTCATCTTCATATCCCCCCTCATGTCCCCAACTACAATATAACTAAACTAGAAAAATATTCATAAAATGAGGACATCCTCATAATATATCAATATTTTAGGAAGGTCAACATTCCCAAAAACATTAAAAATAGTAAATGTAAGTGTTTTTATTAGGAATTCCAGTATTGTAACAAAATGTTCAATATTTGCTCAATTTGATCGTCCAAGAGTTTTTGTTTGAGAGAATCTTTCATATGCTCTAGCGGCAGCGCTGGAATCCACAGCAGTTTTTGTTCACCTTGAAGCACCTCTTTCCAACGCTCATCCGTTGTTAAAAAAATGACATGCTTAAAATGATTTTGGGTCATGTCTTTCAAATCGGCAATATCTTCCACCGATTGATCACAAACATGCAAATATGTATACGGAGGAAATAAATAGACACGTCCCTTTAGTTGTCCTTCAAGCTCTTCTACAAGCTTGATTGTAAATTCTCCTTTTGAAACGGTTGACTTAAACTGGTGGTCTAAATGAACAGAAATAAGCGGAATGACAGCGGTATCAATATATTCTTTTGCATCTAGATAAACATCCGCATCTTGTGCACACCATTTCACGCGGTAATCCCCCTTTATTCAGTTACCCCGACCTTAACAAGCCTTGCACTCAGCAAGGCTTGTTAACGATGGGATTGTTGTAGTTGACTTAATTGTTTCGCCAGTCTTTCGAAGCTTTCCTTATCTTGGCGATCAAGGGCTTCGTCTATTTCCTCCAATAGTTTTCGTCTTTGAAAAGTGGTAATAGAATGCTCTAAAATTTGTTCAGCAACAATTTTATCTCTTTCATTTTCATAAAGGTCTTTTGGAATATGGGGATTGGTCTCCATTACAGCTGCGTATTCAGGTGAATGATAGGCTGAGCGAAAGTTGAGCTGAATAAATAGATCTTGCTGCTTATTCAGCCTGATATCGTGAAATGATTTTTCTGCGTCTGTTGTCATGACATTTTCTTTATAAAAACGGAAAGGCACTTCTTCGACACAGTGGGTAGACATGATAATGCCTCTCGGACAAAACTCGGCCTGCTCGACAAAATGGACTTTCTCCATTAAGGAGTTATGACTCATTAAATAATTCAAAATCCATACACATTCTCTTCGTTTTAGCTGATAATTGTTTAAAAACCAGCGGATGAAATCTTTTTTTTCATTGACAGAAACAGGGGTCTGCATGTTATTCCCTCCTCTATCTATCATATCTTGTGTATAATTTAATAATACCACACAAACCGATAATATCCTGCTTATTCAAGGTAATTTTCATCTTCGATTCTGAAAATCATTTCCTGGATTTCCTCGTATGCAGGATGATGATTCGGAATTTCTTTCAAATATGGCAACGCTTCTTTCTGCTTTCCTTCTTCAAGCAAAAATTTTGCGTATTCATAGAGAAAATCTTCATCTTTCTGATAATGCAATAACGCTTTTTCATATTCTTGTCTCGCCTTATCAAACTCTTCTGTTTGCGTGTAAGCACCTGCGAGAAACCAGCTAAATTTGGGGTCATCTTCACCATATTTTCGGACCTCTTGAACCAAATCGATCATACTCTCAAAATCTTCTTCTTCAAGATGAAGAGAAAGCAGAGTGAAAACGGCTTCCAAATATCCAGGGTCAAGTGCAAGTGCTTCAGAAAGTAATGATTTCGCTTCAGAAAGCCTTTTTATTTTTAATGCAGACTTTGCTGCAGAGAGATAAAGCTCCTTAGTGAATTCATCTAAACGAATACCTTCTTTAGCTGTTTCATATGCTTCTTCATATAGTCCTTCTTCTTCATAGCTTTGCGCCAAAGGCTTATAAAGGGAAGAATAAGATGGATCCATTTCTTTCAGCTCTGTTAATTGTTTGATTGCCGTTTTAGGAGATCCCGCTTTTAAAGCTGTAAGCCCAAAACCAAATAAAGTATGAGGTTCAGTGCTTTCTTTGGCCGCTTTTTCATACCACTTTAACGCTTCTTCAAACTCGCCTGAAGAGCTGAGTGATTCGGCAAGCCTCTGATAAACATTGACACCTCCGATCATTGCTTTTTCACAGGCAGTTTGTTGAAAATAGCGCGTTGCTTTGGCATAAGCACCTTGCGTAAAATACAACTCACCCAACGCGAAATGAATCACCGGTTCATCTGGTAAAATCGTTTTTGCCTTCAACAACTTTTGCTCACTTACTTCATATAACCCCTGCATTTGATATAAATCAGCCAGCAAAAGAAGACTTTCTGGATAGGTCTGATCTGTCTCAGGGATCGTTTCCAACACGCTGATCGCCCGCTCTTCATTGTCGGTCTCGATGAGGAGCTCTGCATAAAAACAGGTCAATTCTGTTTCCTCAGGGTATAATTCATACAAATCACTGATGATATGAATCGCTTTGTCAATCATACCCCATTCATAATATAGTTGAGCTACAATTGCTTTATCTTCATCATGAAGAACAGGTTCAATATCACTAAGTTTTTTAAGTCCGCTTTCAGTATGGCCTGCTTCTATTAATTTTATGGCTTCTTGGATCGAAGTATTCAAATCAAAACGTCCCTTTCTTTTTTCGAATCATCACCCGGCCACCCTAAAGCCGAAAATACACTGTTTAGATATTTATTATCATAATTCACTGGACGGTTTTAAAGCAAATATGTTGCCTTCAAAGACAAGCTATGCCGGAACTGCATTGTTTATGCAAAAGCTATGAAAAAGCCTGAAACGCGTCGGTTTCAGGCTTTTTCGGTAAGCTTGTCAATATGATCAAAAAATGTCGGATAAGATACTTTGACAGCTTCTGGATGAGAAATATCAATGGGATTCTCACAAATTAAGGAAGCAATTCCCAGCATCATGCCAATTCGGTGGTCATGATGACTTGATACACTTGTCCCTCCAAGTAAAGGTGTTTTACCATGGATCTTCATTCCATCTTCTGTCGGTTCAATTCGGGCACCAAGCTTTGTTAACTCTGATGCAACCGTATCAATGCGGTTCGTTTCTTTTACTTTAAGTTCAGCAGCATCCTTTATGACAGTCGTTCCTTCAGCCTGTGTGGCAAGAAGTGCGATAATTGGAATTTCATCGATGAGGCGTGGAATTAAATCGCCTGAAATTTCAGTGGCTTTTAGGGCAGCAGTCTTGACCGTTAAATCGCCGTAGGGCTCAGCGCTACCATGATCTTTTCTATCGATCTTAAGATCCGCACCCATTTTTCTCAATGCATCGATGATTCCGGTTCTTGTTGGGTTTAAACCGACATTTTTAAGAACAACTTCACTATTTGGGACAAAAGAAGCAGCTGCTAGGAAAAAGGCTGCTGAAGAAATATCTCCTGGCACAAACACATCCGTTCCCTTTAATGTTTGACCACCCACGATGGAGACAGATGTTTGGTCTTCCTCGAGTTTTCCCCCAAACATAGAAAGCATACGCTCCGTATGATCTCTCGATTTATGGGGTTCTGTCACTGTTGTTGTACCATTTGCTTGGAGACCGGCCAACAAGATGGCCGATTTAATTTGTGCACTGGCTACAGGTGATTGAAAATCTATTCCTGTTAAATGTCCACCGCGAACAGCAAGCGGTGTATATTCTCCACCACTACGTCCGTCAATATGCGCACCCATTTTCCGAAGAGGATCTGTGACACGTTTCATCGGTCTTTTCGCAATGCTCTCATCACCTGCTGTTATACTATGAAATGGACGGCCGGCCAAAATCCCGAGCATCAGTCTAATCGTTGTGCCAGAATTTCCGACATCCAAAAGCTCTTTAGGCTCTGTTAGATGATCAAGACCTTTTCCATAGACTGTTACATCACTGTTTTCCTGTTTGATTTCAACCCCCATTTTTTTAAAACAGTCAATTGTGCTTAAACAATCTGCACCAGGCAAAAAGTTTTTAATAACTGTTGTACCTACCGCAATAGAGCCGAACATAACAGAACGATGGGAGATTGATTTATCTCCCGGAATATGAAGTTCTCCTTTTAGTGAACTGATTTTTTCTCTTTTCATGTGCTCCACCTCAATCAGCGTAAAATGTCTCATATTTAGCCCGCGTTTGAATGCATTTTTCTGCACGTTTGCGATCTTGATCAGATTGAAAACTGATTCTGAGAACACCGTTTATCTCTTCTCGCGTTTCGATAATTCTAATGTTCGTGATGCTGATCAGTTCATCGGCGAGAATCGCCGTGATCTCCGAGATGACTCCCGGATGGTCAGGGACATCAACATAAAGGTCGTAAAAGGAGGGAATCGCGCCTTTTTGTCGCAATGGCAAATCATCCCGATACTCTTTTGCCTGTTGGAAAAATGCAAACAAACCATCAGCATCTTCCTGTTCAACAATAGACTGAATTCTTCCAATTTCACATTTCCATTCTTCAAACCGCTCTAAAATTTCAACTTTATTGTGCAAAAGAATATCTCGCCACATCGCAGGACTGCTTGAGGCAATCCTTGTAATATCACGGAATCCTCCCGCCGCAAAGCGTTTGATCAGAGGATATTGTTCCTTGAATTTCTCGGTCTGGTGAACTAGGCTTGCTGCTACAATATGGGGAAAGTGGCTGATCACACTTGTGATGGCATCATGGTCTTCCGGCGACATTTCAACAAACTTGGCGTTTGTTCCTTTTAAAAGCTGTTTTAACAAGACAATAGCTTCTTTTTTAGTCGAGTTACAAGGCGTCAAAATATAAAACGCATTTTCAAACAGCAACTCTTTAGCTGCCGCAACACCTGATTTATGAGAGCCAGCCATCGGATGTCCGCCGATAAATTGATACTCTTTTGGCAAAACTTGTTCAGCATGGTTGACAACCTTTTGTTTCGTGCTACCTACATCCGTAATGAGCAATTGCTTCTCGATGCCTGAAGCAGCTAGCTCATCAAGCATATAGAGTGTCTGTGCAACAGGCACAGCTAAAATGACAATTGATGCTTCTTTTATTCCTTCCAAAAAAGAACCGGATGATGCGTCAATGACACCAAGCTTTTTTGCAGCCTTTATCTGCTCTTCTGATACATCAAATCCAATGATTCGGTAGCTTGGATATTGCTTTTTTATGGCAAGAGCAATCGAACCGCCAATTAAGCCTAATCCAGTCAATAATATCGTTTTATTAGATTGTGTCATCTTTATCACCTAGTTTTAGGTCTATTAGTCATCACTTCTTATAACATTCTTATTAGCGTATTCAAAAACCCTTCATTCTGTTCTTTGGAGCCTACCGATATCCGAAGTGACGTCGGAAATCCAAGCGCTTTTCCAGACCTTACAATATAACCTTGGCGAAGCAGCTCCTCAAACAGCACATCCGCATCCCGGTTAAAGTCAATTAAGACAAAATTTGTTTGTGAAGGATAGTATTTTAATCCATGTGTTGAACAAAAATCGTAATATTGCTGAAGCCCTTCCCTGTTTTTTCTAACACAATCCTTTATAAAAGTCTGGTCGTCAAGAGCTCCGAGTGCAGCTGCTTGTGCTAGCCGATTGATATTAAACGGTTGTCTCACTGGCTCTATCGCTTGAATCAACTGTTCTGAAGCAATACCATAGCCAATTCTTAAAGCCGCCAAACCGTATGCTTTTGAAAAAGTTCTCAGAATCATTAAGTTGGGATAGCGATCTAAAAGTGCAATGGTCTTCGGATAGTCCTCTGCAGTCACATATTCATAATACGCTTCATCTATCACAACAAGCACGTGTTTAGGAACCTGATCTAGAAAACGCAGCAGTTTTTGTTCTGGTTCATAACTTCCCGTCGGATTATTTGGACTGCATACCCAGACAATTTTTGTTTGTTGATCAATTGCATCAAGCATCAAATCTAGATCATGGCAGCCGTTTTCAAGCAGATTGATTTCTCGTACTTCTGCCCCTTCAATGACTGCATTATGTTTATACTGTGAAAATGTCGGGCTCGCCATCACAGTGTTTGAGTGGCTGTTAAGCATTGATCGGGAAATGATTTGGATCACCTCGTCTGCACCATTTCCAAAGATGATCTTCATCTCATTTACACCAAGATGTTTGGCAAGCTTTGTTCTTAACGAATGACTGGAGCCGTCTGGATAAAGGGGCATTTGTAAAATCTCTGATTGTAATGCAACTTTTGCCGATTCGGAATAACCAAACGGATTTTCGTTTGAGGCTAGCTTTACAACGGTCTTTAGATTAAACTCACGTTTCACTTCTTCAATTGGTTTTCCGGGCTGATATGGTGTTAATTGTGCTAATTGTTTCTTGATTTGCATTCATGGTCACCTCAGGTTTGCAATGTACGACGATGGGCTAAATGTTTTAGCATATTCTTCAAACATATTTAAGGCTTGTTCTCTTGTCTCAGGCGAGAGAAGATCATCTTTTAGCTCCTCTATCTTTTTGACTAGAGCGCTTCCGACGACAACACCGTCTGCAAGTTCATTCATCATTTTGACATGTTTAGAGCTTGATACTCCAAAACCGACAACGACAGGTACAGTGCTTATTGCTTTGACTGACCTGATAAAGGAAGAAATAGAATCATCAAATTGATTCCGTTCGCCCGTCACGCCAAGCGAAGATACACAATATACAAATCCCTTAGCCTGCTCAATAATTTGCTGAATTCGGCTTTCACTTGTCGGTGCAACAAGGGAAATATAAGTAATCCCATGTTCTTCGCAATTCCTTCTCAAAATGGTGCTTTCTTCAAACGGTAGATCTGGAACAAGCAATCCATCTATTTTATTTTGTTGCAGTAAAGCGAAAAAGCGTTCTGTATCTAATTGTAACACAGGATTATAATACGTAAAGAGAATAATCGGAATATTGACACCATTTTTTTTCATTTCACCTGCAAGTTTTATCGTTTCAATGATGTTCATCCCGCTATCAAGCGCTCTTTTTGATGCTCGTTGAATAACAGGACCATCTGCTAAGGGATCAGAATAAGGGACACCTAATTCAAGAACGGTTGCCCCTGCTTTTTGCAGAGATTTCGCCAATTCTATGGAGATTTCAAATTGCGGATCACCGGCTGTTATGAACGGGACAAAACATTTCTCAAGCGGCTCTTTTTTCAAATTAAACATCTTGACTCACCTCTTTTTCCAACACCTTCATTAAGGTGTTGACATCTTTGTCTCCTCTGCCAGAAAGGCAAACAAGAATACTTTTATCATTTCCCATATCCTTCGCGATTTCAAAAGCTTTTGCCAAAGCATGGGCAGATTCAATTGCTGGTAAAATCCCTTCTGTCTCAGCAAGCAGCTTTAAACTTGAAATGGCTTCATCATCTGTAACAGCTTCATATTGGACACGTCCACATTGATGAAGGTGTGCATGTTCTGGCCCAACTCCAGGATAGTCGAGTCCAGCTGATATGGAATACGGTTCAACAATCTGACCGTACTCATCTTGAAGCAAATAAGTTAAAGAACCGTGGATGACACCTTTAGAGCCTTTCGTTATTGTTGCGGCATGATTTGGTGTTCCAATTCCTTTTCCAGCCGCCTCAACGCCGATCAACTGAACAGATTCATCGATAAAGGCACTGAACATCCCAATCGCATTGCTTCCGCCTCCAACACAGGCGATCACTTTGTCAGGAAGAGATTGTTCCGTTTTATAAAATTGAGCCTTGGCCTCATCACCAATGATCCGCTGAAACTCCCGGACCATGCATGGATACGGATGGGGGCCGACTACAGAACCGATCATATAAAAATGATCGCGACAATGCTGGACCCAATAACGAATCGCTTCATTTGTTGCATCCTTCAATGTTCCATTTCCACTCGTTACCGAAACAACTTTAGCTCCTAACAGTTTCATGCGAAATACATTGAGCGATTGTCTTGCCACATCTTCCTCACCCATAAAAACAAGGCAAGACATACCAAACTTTGCAGCAACAGTTGCTGCGGCAACACCGTGTTGCCCAGCTCCAGTTTCAGCAATTAATTTTGTCTTGCCCATTTTTTTGGCAAGCAGCGCTTGGCCAAGAGCATTATTAATCTTATGCGCGCCGGTATGGTTTAAATCTTCTCTTTTTAAATATATTTTAGCTCCACCTAAATGATTTGTCAGTCGTTCCGCAAAGGTCAATGCAGTCGGCCGTCCTGAATAGTCATATAGCAACTGTTGATAATCCTTTTTAAACAATGGATCGTTTTTTAGTTCCATAAACGCTGTTTCAATCTCTTCCAAGGGTTGCATTAAAGTTTCCGGGACAAATTTTCCTCCAAATTGGCCAAACCTGCCTTGTTCATTCGGATATTGATACATTACATAAACACCCTTTCTTCGAAAAGGCTGATCAGCCTTTCACTCTTTTGACCTTTCTCTTCAATTCCGCTTGCCAGATCGATGCCTGGTGGCTGCCATTTTAACAGATTGGTTACGTTTTGGGGATGAACACCCCCAGCGATAAATAATCGTTTTCCTTCTTTTGCTGCTGTTTCTTTATAAAAAGGAACGTGCTCCCATGAAAAAGCTATGCCAGATCCTCCCCTTACCCCATGCACAGATGAATCAATGATAAATCCGTCTACAGTAGAAATGAGGTTGTTCATGGTGTGGATGGTACCACTTTCATGAGGAAGCGCCTTCCAAATCTCGCAATCTGTCATCACGCTTAGTTGTTTAATATCCTCTATTGTTTCATCTCCATGAAGCTGAATCACGTCTAAAGGAACGGTTTTAACAGTCTCAGCAATAGTGGCAGCTGACTCATTGACAAAGACACCGACAAGTTTTTTGTCTACTAAATCTACTTGTTTACACCATCTGTTCACATCAAGAGGATGTACAGATCGTTTACTTTCCGCAAAAATAAAACCGAGGTAATCAGCTAGAGAGCAAGCTGTCACCTTTAAATCATGTAACGAATGAATCCCACAATATTTCAGATTTGGTCTAATCATCGTTTATTTCTCCGAATAATTGATTGACTGCGGTTTGCTGTGATGGTTCTCTCATCAGTGATTCGCCGACAAGAACAGCTTGTGCACCGCAGTTTTTCACAAGAATCAAGTCCTCTTTTTTGCCGATCCCGCTTTCACTAATAAGAATTGTACCATCGGGAACGAGTTTTGCGATTCGTTCTGTTTGGCTGATGGAAGTTTCAAAGGTTTTCAGGTTTCGATTGTTCACACCGATCATCTCAGGAATAAACAACTTCAAAATCCCTTCAAGAGTCTTTTCATCATGAACCTCAACCAAGACATCCATTCCTTTTTGAGCAGCTTCTTCATACAGTTCATAAAGCTTACTCGAGTCAAGTGCTTCACCAATCAATAAAATTGCATCGGCTCCAATTCGATTCGCTTCTTCAACCTGAACTGAATCAATGATAAAATCCTTACGTAAAATGGGTAGTGAAACAACACGTTTAACTGCTGTCAAATATTCGTTCTTCCCTTGAAAGAAATGTTCATCTGTTAAGATTGACAAACAATCAGCTTTAGCCTGTTCGTACTGTTTGGCAATTTCCACAGGATCAAATCGCTCTTTTATCAACCCTTTTGATGGCGAAGCTTTTTTTATCTCAGCAATGAGAGCGACAAACCGATTCGGGGAAAGGAGCGCATTTTTAAAAGAACGTTTCGGTAGTTTTAGATCCTCAGGTAGTTCAATGTTTAACAACTCTGCTCGTTTTCTCTCAATCATTTGATCCAGCATAGCGCTCTTCCTCTCTTTTTAACTGGAACAGCTGATGAAGAGCTTTTCCTTTTTCAATCGTCTCAATAGCAATGGCCACGCCCTCTTTTAAACTAGACACCTGGTCTGCTACATATAAAGCGGCTCCTGCGTTAAACGCAGCGATATGAAGAGCAGACTCTGTACTGTTTTGTTTGAAAATATCGATGATGACTTGACCGCTTTCTTCTGCTGTGTTGACTTGAATGTCTGCTAGGTTGCCAAACGACAGACCGACGTCATATGGTTCAACAGTATACTCAAACCGCTTACCTTCCTTTAATTCAATCACATTTGTCGGTGATGTAATCGAAAATTCATCAAGACCTTCCCTGCTTGAAACAAATAAAACATGCTCTGGTTCGAAAAAAGCTAACGCTCCAGCCATCAACTTTGCTTTTTCAATTGAATAGACACCGATCACCTGCCGTTTGGCATTCATCGGGTTGCTAAGCGGGCCGAGTAGATTAAATACACTTCTAAAACCGAGATCTTTCCTTACTCCTGCCACATGCTTCATAGAAGGATAATAGCTTGGTGCGTATAAAAAACCCATATTATACTGTTCTATGCTGCGTTTTGCTTCTTCAGGTGTTGTCTGAATGTTCACTCCAAGATATTCAAGTACATCTGCACTTCCACTTTTCGATGAAACTGAACGATTTCCGTGTTTGGCAATTTTAGCACCAGCGGCAGAAGCAATAATAGCAGCTGCTGTTGAAACATTGAAAGTAGAAAGGCCATCACCTCCTGTTCCACACGTATCAACAAGGCCTTTTGGTCCTTCTATTGTTAATCCCTTCTCCCGCATTGTTCTGACAAAACCGATCACTTCTTCAACTGTTTCTCCCCGGTAAGTAAGAACGGAAAGCAGTCCACCTGTTTCAGCCGGACTCAATAAGCCTGACATCATCATGTCCATGATCTCTTTCGCCTCAGTTTCACTCATTGTACGCCCGTTAATGCAAGATTTCAGCAGTTCGTTCATTTCCGTACCCCTCTCTCCCTAGAAAAATCTTTTCTGCAATTTGGATCGTCTTGAGCAATGCTTTAGCTTTATTGAATGATTCTTCCCATTCCTTTTCAGGGACCGAGTCAGCCACAATCCCAGCGCCAGCTTGAATCGTCGCCACCCCGTCTTTGATACTCATCGTCCTGATTGTGATGCAAGAATCGATATTTCCGTCAAAGCCGATATATGCGATACAACCTCCATACGTCTCTCTCGGAGTTGGCTCAAGTTCGTTCAGAAGCTGCATGGCTCTTATTTTCGGAGCGCCTGTTAAAGTGCCGGCCGGAAACGCGCTCATTAAAGCATCAACCGGGTGAACACCTGTTTTTAAAGTACCGGTAACGACCGAAATCATGTGCATAACGTGGGAAAATGAGACAACCTTACCGAAGTCATTCACTTTGACAGACCCATATTCAGCCACTCTGCCAATATCATTTCTAGCTAAATCAACAAGCATACAATGCTCCGCTTTTTCTTTATCATCAGCCAAAAGTTCTTTCTGCAAACGCTCATCTTCAGCCTGACTGGTTCCCCGTTTTCTTGTCCCTGCAATCGGATGAATTTCGAGATGTCCATTTTGAACATGAATCAAACGTTCCGGCGAACTTCCAACAAGTTCACGATCAGGCAGCTTTATATAGTACATATATGGTGAAGGATTCACCAACCTCAGCACTCTGTATAATTCAAATGAACTGACTTTCACCGGAATTTCAAATCTTTGCGACAATACCCCTTGAAAGATATCTCCAGCTTTCATGTATTCTTTCAACCTCTCAACACCAACTAAAAATTGTGATTTTTCATGTGTTGATTGAATGTTTTCAACACTCAATGGTAAGTCGTGGTGATGAGAAAAAAATAATTCCTTTGCGGTTTTCCGGTCGCTCAACTTCTGTTTAAGCTGGTTGAGTTCCTGTTTAACACTTTTATAAATCCTGATCTTTTCTGTTTCTGTTTCAGTGCCATCAAGCCTCGCATAATGAATCAAGTGAACCTTTCTCAACTCATGATCATAGGCAACCATCTTTCTACAGACAAATAACAGACATTTCTCAAAATCGGTGTCATGTTGATGTTTGGCAATAGATGGTTCAACAAGGGACATAAAATCACAGCTTAAATATCCTACAGCCCCGCCGACAAACGGAATTTCTAAATCAGGCGTCTTGATTAAACATGTTTGTGACATCCATTCAAGAACTCTTTTTAATTGTGAAGCGCTATAAAGCTTCTGTTGATCTTGATCATATACGTGAACTTGACCGTTTTTCTCTTTAATCGTCAAAAATGGATCAAGACCGATAAAAGAATATCTCGACCAGACCGAAGAATCATCTCTGCTTTCAAGCAAGTATACGATCTCATTCTCCAGTTTTTCGACAACTTGAATCGGGGTTAGTGTATCCACAACATAACTTTCAACAATAGGAATCGTTCTGAAATGTACAGTGTCCTCCATAAACGAGGAAAAGTTATTCAAAGTTTCTCTCTCCTTTTTGTAGGTGAAGGAGAATGAGAGACAGCATGAGAAGGAAAAACAGGTTGGATATTTGCGTGAAAGTAAACAAACCCAAAAGACGATGTCTTTTGGGTAGAATGAATAAACGTTTTATACTCAGCTCATCTAAAAACTCATTCTCAAACTACCCTAATCTCATCTCAAACTAACCTTTATACACACTCCTGTGTATTTCTAAGGTTCTTATAATCGTATTATAATTCAGTCTTTTTTGTCAATGATAAATCAGGTCGAAGGGAAACGGCATTTTCTAAATAAACATGACAGATTTCATTTTGCCGTTTTTCAGTTTGCACAGTCATCATGACGCGAATGCACTGTTTCAGACCATGAGTTACATCCATTTCCTGCATGCACATCACAGGGACATACTGCCAACCTTCAAACATTCTTACGACTTTAGCAGGAAAGGCAGCGTGAAGATCAGGTGTGGCCGATATCAAAATGTGGACCACTGTTTCTGGTTTCACTTGATTTTCAATGATCATATTGTCAATCAGTTGTTTTGTCTTTTCGGTTATGTCTTTTTCTGTATCGTGTTCAACAGTGGTTGCTCCTCGAATACCGCGAATCATCATTCAAATCTCCTCCATTCTCCAGACATTCAGCCATCGTTCAATCTCTTCAGCTTTAAAAGAGTGCAGACTGACACTGCCGATCTGGTCAAGCAGGACAAACTGAATGATTCCTCCACGTGTCTTTTTATCACTCATCATTCGATTGACCAATGATTCTGTTGATACTTCTCGTTTTAGTTTTACCGGAAACCCAATATTCCCCAACCAGTTCTTAATATGTTTTCGGTCAAGTGGACAATTCAAAACCTGTTCACTGACAAACAAAGCAAACTGCATACCTAATGCCACGGCATCACCATGTGTCATTTCACCATAACCGTACTCAGCTTCAACAGCATGGCCTAATGTATGACCAAAATTTAAGTAGGCTCTGATTCCTTCTTCTCGCTCATCTTTCGAAACGATCGCTGCTTTAATTGAAACACCTTTATATATCATGTCATTCAGTTGTTCAGTTGTGATTTTTTCAAGTGAATCAATTGTAAAAAGATCTTTTAAAAATGATTCATCATGAATAAAGGCGTGTTTGATGACCTCTGCAAGTCCTGATCTCAGTTCTTTTTCGGGTAGAGTTGCAAGGCATTCTGTATCATAAATAACAGCTTTAGGCTGATGAAAAGCACCTACTAAATTTTTACCGAGCTGGTGGTTGATTGCGACCTTACCCCCAACTGCACTATCATGAGCTAGCAATGTTGTCGGAAATTGAAGATAATCGATACCTCTCATAAAAGTTGCTGCGACAAAACCAGCAAGATCACCGATGACACCCCCACCAAGAGCAATCATACAAGATGAACGATCAAGATGAAACTGAATCGCTTCTGTCTGCAGTTTCATGAACATATCAATGGATTTGGCTTGTTCGCCACTAGGGATAGTTACCTTTTTAACTGGCCAATGGCTATGTAGCAGATTAAACAGCTCTTCTCCATAATGCTTATCAACTTCTTCATCAGTAATCAAGAGAAGCTTTGTCATCGGCAAATTCAAAGACGACAGAAGTTCAACTGCATTTTTCCTAATGCCTTCACCAATAAAAATCGGATAAGTCAAAGAAGCTGTTTCAATGTGAAGTGATTTCATTAAAACTCCCTCGCCAATTCTCTCATTTTCTCAACATTTTCAGCGATCCGTTCCATTTGATCAACGCCAAATTGATCAACGATTGCACTCGCAATTTCCCAAGCTACAACTGCTTCGGCCACAACGCTGGCCGCTGGGACTGCACAAGAATCAGAACGTTCAATGCTGGCGTTGAACGGCTCTTTCGTCTCAATATCAACACTTTTTAGTGGTTTATATAGAGTTGGGATTGGCTTCATCACACCTCTGACTACAATTGGCATACCGGTTGTCATACCGCCCTCTAGTCCTCCAAGTCGGTTTGTTGACCGTGTATATCCTTTTTCATCATCCCAAATAATTTCGTCGTGAACCTCACTGCCGTTTTTTCTTGCTGCTTCAAAGCCAATTCCGAACTCAACACCTTTAAAAGCATTGATACTCAAAATCGCAGCAGCAAGCTTGCTGTCGAGTTTGCGATCGTAATGCACATAGCTACCGAGCCCAACAGGCACCCCTTCTACAATGACTTCAACTACTCCACCGATCGAATCACCATTTTCTTTCGCTTTGTCAATTGCAGCCATCATTTCTTTCCCAGCTTTACTATCAACGCATCTGACAGGTGAATCTTCCGTCACTTTTTTCAAGTCTTCAATTGAAGTGTAATTTGTATGCTCTGCCTTTATTCCGCCAATTTCCAAAACATGCCCTGCCACTTGAATACCAAGCTCAGACAAGATTTTTTTGGCAACCGCACCTGCAGCAACCCGGACAGTTGTTTCTCTAGCTGAAGAACGTTCGAGTACATTTCGCATATCCCTGTGGCCATATTTAATCGCACCGTTTAGATCAGCATGCCCTGGTCTCGGTCTTGATATTTGCCGCTTCATTTCCTGTTCTTCTTCTTCTGAAATCGGTTCTGAGCCCATGATTTTAGTCCAGTGGGCCCAGTCTTTATTTTCAACGACAAGTGCAATCGGAGATCCGAGAGAACGACCATGCCTGACACCACTTGTAATTTCCACCTGATCTTTTTCAATTTGCATACGCCGGCCCCGACCATATCCTTTTTGCCGTCTCAAAAGTTCATGGTTAATATCTTCTTTCGTGATCTGCAGTCCTGCAGGGACTCCTTCAATAATCGCTGTAAGCTGAGGACCGTGAGATTCGCCAGCTGTTAAATATCTCATGATTCCAATCTCCCTTCATCACATTAACGCTTTTAAGTAAAACTATAACACACCCCTTATACAAAAGTCAGCTAACTTTTTTGATAGAAGAACGTATCTGTTGATTTAAAACCGAATTTTTCCGGATTAAAAATCTGTTCTGTACTTCCCACAAACAATACTCCATTCTTTTTCAAACTACGGCTAAATTTGTGAAAAATCGCTTCTTTTGCTTCCTCGGTAAAATATATCAATACATTACGGCAGACAATGATATCAAACTCTGTTTCATATGGATCTGCTAATAAGTTGTGTTTTTGGAACTGAATATTTTTTCGGATGTCATCTTTAACGGTATAATAACTTCCGTTTTGTGTAAAATATTTTTCTTTCATCGCTTTCGGAACTTCCTGCAAGGATCTTTCCTGGTAGATTCCTTCTTTAGCCTTAGCTAATACTTTATCATCTATATCAGTTGCAATAATTTGATAGGCGGTCAGGTCTGGTTGTTGGCTTAGGATCATTGACAATGTATATGGTTCTTCTCCTGTTGAACATGCCGCACTCCATACCTTTAATTTTTTGGTTGGTTTTAATAAGGGAAGAATTGTTTTTTCAAGTACATCCCACCTTTTATAGTTTCTATAAAATTCAGAAACATTAATTGTCATTCTATCTAACGTCTCCTGAAGAAGACTGTCATTGTTTTCAAGTGCCAGTGCGAATTCCTTAAAATCACGGTAGCCCTTCTTAGCATAAAGAGAAGCTAACCTTCTTTTCATTTGGGTTTCTTTATATAAAGTTAAATCTACACCAGTTATATTTTTCCATTTATCTACAAAGAAGTTATAATTGTCCATGTCTTCTCTCCTCATTCACTCATGATGATATGTGTACAATTATAGCCTGTTTTCATAAAAAATTGTATATTTAACGTAAAAACACTTGTTTCCTTAATGTGGAAACAAGTGTTTTTTATGTTTCTATTTTAATAAATCCATTTGTTGATTAATTTTTCTTCCTCAACAAGCTCCTCTTGTTGAAAAAACAAATTAATTTCTCGTTCAGCACTTTCAGAAGAATCTGACCCGTGAATGATGTTCTTTCCAACAATCATCCCAAAATCGCCGCGTATTGTACCAGGTAAAGCCTCTTTAGGGTTTGTTTTACCAATGAGCTGTCTAGCAATCGAAATCGCATCTTCACCTTTCCATACCATAGCGAACACTGGACCTGATGTGATAAAGTCAACAAGTTCGCCAAAAAAAGGTTTTTCTTTGTGCTCTTGATAGTGTTTTCCAGCTGTTTCCTCGGAAATTTTCATTAGTTTTGCTCCGATTAACTGTAAACCCTTTCGTTCAAACCTTGATAAGACTTCACCGATAAGCTGACGCTGAACACCGTCAGGCTTTATCATCACAAACGTTTTTTCCATCATCAATTCTCCACCCCACTATATGTATAGGCTTTCAAATACTACATCGGAAATATAACATTTTTCGAACAATTAATCAATAAAGGGTATTCAATATTCATACTATAGATTCATTTGTCTAATTTGAGCACCCCCGCTTACACATCGCTCAGAAACTTGACTCGTTATGACAAAACAATCTCCTTTTGCTTATCATTTCCCTCACCACCAATCCATTGCATAAAGGTCTTCCGAGAGTACCATTAGTTTTAACATAATTGAAACAAAAAAAGCGATTCATTACATCACCCCTATAGAGGTGCGCAATTTCTCGCTGATTAAGCTAAAACCTGCGTTTTCCAATGTATTTTGCAATTTGAGAAAGTGTTATTCGCGCTCGGTTTTTTGGCAATGTTTCAAGAAGGCGAAACGCTTTATTCAAATACATTTCACTTACTTTAAACGATTTTTCAATCGAATCGGTTTTTTTCAGTTCTTCAATAATAGGTTTAATTTGCTGTGGGGTTGTTTCACTGTTGACAAGTTTTAATTTCGCTTTTAGCTCAGGAAATTGAAGAGCAAATAACACCGGAAGTGTAACGTTTCCTTGCAATAAGTCGCCTCCCACCGGTTTACCAAGCTCTTTTTCACTTGAAGTAAAATCAAGAATATCGTCAATAATCTGATAAGACATTCCTACATAATAGCCGAACCAATAAAGGGTTTGATGCACTTTTTCAGTAGTTCCAGAAGCTATCGCACCCAGCTGACAACTGGCTGCAATTAATAGCGCCGTTTTTCGCTTGATCCTTCTTAAATAGGTTCTGAGATTTTGCTCCATGTTATATTTATCTTTGATTTGTTCAATTTCTCCAAGACATACGTCAACAAGAGCTTGTGATAAAATTTGATGGGCTTTTGGTTCGTTTATTTTGGTCATGGATTCAAGTGAGCGGGCAAATAAGTAATCCCCTGTATACATCGCAATTCGATTATCCCATTTTGCTTTAATTGTCGGTTGTCCTCTTCTGAGCTCAGCGTCATCTATGACATCATCATGCACGAGTGAAGCCATGTGCATCAACTCTAAAGAAACAGCAACATTTTTAATCTTATGAATATCATAATCTCCAAACATGCCGCAAAGGAGGACAAACACCGGTCTAATCCGTTTACCTCCAGCCTGCAACAAGTGAAGGCTGGCTTCACTCAATAAAGGGTAATCAGAATGCACAGTTTTTTCAAGTTCTTTTTCTATTAAATCAATATCTTCGTTTAAAAAAGAATATAACGTTGTTAATTTCATATTGATTTCACCTAAGTCCTATCAGCATCATCGCTTCCAACCGACATGTGTAGCTGCTACACCGCCTGTGAATGCATGATATTGAACATTTTCTAATCCTGCCTCCTCAAATAAACCCGCAAGTTTCTTCATACCAGGGAATTCCCTTGCTGATTCTTGAAGCCAAGAATATTCTTTAAAACTTTTTGCAAATAGCTTTCCAAATACCGGCATAAGAAAACGGAAATAAATGTAGTACAGCTGCTTAAACCCGAATATTTCCGGTTGAGACGTTTCAAGACATACGACCTGTCCTCCAGGTTTTACCACTCGCGTCATCTCTTTTAAGACGGTTAAATAATCTGGAACATTGCGAAGTCCAAAACCGATGGTGACGCAATCGAACGTATCATCAGGAAATGGCAATTCCATTGCATTTCCATGAAGCAATTCAACCTGTCTGTAGGGTTTAGTCTTTTCCTTTGCAACCTTGAGCATATTTTTACTGAAATCTAACCCCTTAATCTCGCCTGTCTCTCCGGTAGCATCGGCAAGTGCAATGGTCCAGTCACCTGTTCCACAACAGACATCGAGCGCTTTTGCTCCTTTTTGAATATTCATTATCTTCATCGTTTTGTCACGCCATTTTTTATGCTGTTTAAAACTGATAACTGAATTCATCCGATCATAATTTTGAGATATTTTTTCGAAAACCCCGTGTACACGCTGTTCTTTAGACTGCTCCATGATCTTACCCTTCTTCCACTTTCTGATGATAGGTTCGCTTTTCAGGCTTAATCTCCTGCAAACGATCCAAGAGCCATTTCTGAACGCCAGGTTGTTTCACAAGGTATTGGCGGATCTCATTTTTTGCTTTTTCATAAGCCTCTTCTGCTAATTGCTCACATGTAGCCGGATCCGTTGAGAATTCTTCTTGCAAAATCGTCTCGACTAATCGTGAATGTTTCGCTTCAACAACAAGCCGCTTAAACACAAGAAAGTCATTGGCAACAGACTTCCAATGAGGTAAGTGAAAATGGTCAGCAAGATGATGGAAAAGTGAAGCTTCGACTATGCTGATACTTTTCTTAAGGCTGTCTAAGTCTTTTGTTGAATGATCGTAAATTCTTATTTTATGTTCATTTATTTCTTTAATTGCAGCAGCAAGTATCCGAATCATATAAATATCCTTCATACCCGATAACAGAGAGTAGTACATGCCGCTAAAGTAATCCCCTGCTAAAACTGTCAGCTGACGATTTTTATCGTCATCCTGTCTAATTGAAGCTGCTGTTGTCACTTCATCATGGGTATCAAGGGCTGTCTGAACAAGCATCGCCGTTAAAATGTAATTCTCCTTGTCAGCTTCTTTTAAATCTGTTTCATCAAACAGAGCATTCAAAAGAAACAGCTTATCCTCATCTACCTTCGGTGCAGTCAGATGCTTAGCTAGATATGGATGTGACAGTTTTTGATTCAGCTTCATTTTTAAATGTGATAAATGTCCGTAGATGTCTTGCAAAGATATCACCCTTGTCCCAAAATTCGCAGATTTTCTCGTAATTCGACGAAGAAAATTCAAGTATAACATAATATGATGAAAATTATCGGCTTATACCTTAATTCATTAAGAAAAGTCTTTATTTTTTTGCTTCACTTTTCATCTCACCGTAGGCTGTTTGAATGAGAGCCTCTCCACGGACTTTTATAGCAGAAGTATGCTCGGTAAACTGGCAGATCATGACCTCACCTTTATCGAGTTTTTCCGAATGGTGAAATCTTGTATCTGTTCCTCTTGTTAAACCAATCACATTGACACCGTCCTCAACGGCTTTAATGACCACAAAATCATTTAATTGATTATTGTTCATATTCGTTGCACACCTTTTCATTTTTTAATCGTGATGTTTAATGAGCGCCAAAACTTCAGAGCGGGCAGCAACATCTTCTTTAAATGTTCCCCTGACTGCAGACGTGACCGTTTTTGCTCCTGGTTTTTTAACACCTCTCATTGTCATACACATATGTTCTGCTTCAACAACCACCATTACTCCATGAGGTGTCAAAGTCTCAACAATGCTATCGGCAATCGTTGACGTGATCCGTTCCTGTAGTTGAGGACGTTTTGCCACCGCTTCAACCGCTCTTGCCAACTTGCTAAGACCTGTTACCTTGCCTCCTTGCGGAATATAAGCGACATGTGCTTTTCCATAAAAAGGAACCAAATGATGTTCACACATTGAATAAAAAGGAATATCTTTAACGAGAACGAGTTCTTCATGATCTTCGCCAAAAATCGTTTTAAAGTGTTCTTTAGGGTCCTCATTTAATCCGGCAAACACTTCAGTATACATTTTTGCCACCCTTTTCGGTGTATCAAGAAGACCTTCCCTGTTTGGATCTTCGCCAATTGCTTCTAATATAAGCCGAACTGCTTGTTCAATCTGTTCTTTATTCATTTCTCTCATGATTTTATAATCCTCCAAAAAACGCATACATTTAATACAGATTCTAGCATACTTCAGCTTATAAAAGCAAAATGAAAGACTTTTTGACAGTCAAGTTTTAGCACCACTCTATTAAATATGAAAAGCCCCTTATAAAAGGGGCTTTTTTGTGAAGAAACAACATCGTATGTATAAATTATACATACTACTATTTTCCTGCTACAGCGTCTTTAAGTGCCTTACCTGGTTTGAAAGCAGGGACTTTGCTTGCAGGGATTTCGATTTCTTCACCAGTTTGAGGGTTGCGTCCTTTACGAGCTGAGCGCTCACGAACCTCAAAGTTACCAAAACCGATCAATTGAATTTTTTCACCGTTTTTAAGTACTTCTAAAATTGTATCAAAAACAGAATCAACTGCTTTAGTAGCGTCTTTTTTAGAAAGTTCACTTGCTTCTGCAACTGCATTAATTAGTTCTGTCTTGTTCATGCCTTTCACCTCCTCCCAAAAGGGATCAATCAATAGATTATCATCATTTCTTCACAGTTCAACCTGTTTCTATACCTGTTTGAAAGAAATTTCAAATAAATATAGAAAAGGCATTTCACAGCTTTTAAAGAAAATTTCATCTCTAGAGGAGCGTTTGTCCAATAGAGTGAAGATTTTCTGTATGTAGATTAACACATATGAAAAGCCATATCAAGCATTTTAAAGCTTAGATCCCTTATTCGTCAAGGTTTAAACTGAAATACGCGAACAAATATTCCTGTTTTTACTTTTTTACTCAATATTTTTCCGATATTTCCAAATGGGAACTTCATGATAAACAAAAAAGACCTCCCAGTCTTAAGAGGTCTTCCTTTTTATAAGATAATCGCAATTAAACCACCAGAACCTTCATTGATGATGCGTTCTAATGTTTCTTTTAGTTTATATCTTGCATTTTCTGGCATGAGTGACAGTTTTGCTTGAATCCCTTCTCTGACAATCGAGCTAAGACTTCTGCCAAAAATATCGGAATTCCAAATGGATAGTGGATCGTCTTCAAAATCCTGCATTAAATATCTGACAAGCTCTTCACTTTGCTTTTCGGTTCCGATAATTGGTGCAAATTCACTTTCTACATCAACCTTAACCATATGAATGGATGGTGCGACCGCCTTCAAACGGACACCAAACCTTGAACCTTGTCTGATGATTTCAGGTTCATCAAGACTCATGTCAGTTAGTGCTGGAGCGGCAATTCCATAGCCAGTTTGTTTGACCATTTTCAATGCATCTGATACTTGGTCATATTCTGTCTTTGCATAGGCAAAATCCTGCATCAGCTGTAACAAATGATCCTTGCCTCTAATTTCAACACCAACGACTTCTCTTAAGATTTGATCGTATAAATCATCTGGGGCATACAAGTCGATTTCTGCAATTCCTTGCCCCATCTCAATGCCAGCAAGGCTTGCTCGCTCAATAAAGTCAAATTCGCTGAAATGGCCAACAACACGATCGACATCTCTTAATCTTTTAATATCTTTGACGGTTTCTTTAACTGAATCCTGATAGTTTTCACGAAGCCAGTGATTTTCTTTTAGAACCATCACCCAGCTAGGCAGGTTAACATTGACTTCAAGAACGGGAAACTCGTATAGTGCTTCTCTAAGCACGCTGAGGACATCAGTTTCTCTCATGCTCTCAACGCTCATTGCAAGAACAGGTATATCATACTTCTCCATCAATTCATTTCGGAGTGCTTCTGTTTCAGGATGATGCGGTCGAACGGAATTGATCACCATGATGAATGGTTTTCCTACCTCTTTAAGCTCTTCGATCACTCTTTCTTCCGCTTCAATGTAATCCTGTCTAGGAATTTCTCCGATGCTACCATCAGTTGTAATGACAACACCAATTGTTGAATGCTCCTGAATAACCTTTCTCGTACCGATTTCAGCTGCTTCATGAAACGGAATCGGTTCTTCATACCAAGGTGTGTTAATCATTCTCGGACCATTTTCATCTTCATAACCTTTTGCACCAGGTACTGTGTAGCCGACACAGTCAACAAGCCTTATATTCACATCAAGTCCATCACTGACATGAACTGACATCGCCTGGTTTGGAACAAACTTCGGTTCAGTTGTCATAATCGTTTTACCAGCAGCGCTCTGCGGGAGCTCATCTTGTGCCCGCGCCCGGTCTGCTTCATTGTTGATATTTGGGAGCACCACCAGCTCCATAAATTTTTTAATAAACGTAGATTTTCCTGTACGTACAGCACCCACGACACCTAAGTATATATCGCCTCCTGTTCGTTCAGCGATATCCTTGAAAATATCGACCTTTTCCAAGTGATCCCCTCCCGGACTTCCAATCCTTGTCAAATTTTCACTACTTCACCAATCAAAAACAGGACACTACATTGTATGACGTTGTCCTATTTCAATATGACAGCTTTAAGTAAAGTTCTTCTCGCCATGCATGAAAAAACCTTTCTCCTAATTGTATGCAGAGGAGAAAGGTTCATGACAACTTCTTTTCATTGTAAAAAAACAGGCTCCTGTTTGTCATTTACAGTGTATTTGACTGAAAACGCTGGAACAAACGGAGTTTCCTTCCAGATCAAATCTTGGATTTGTTCACCGGGTTTTATTTTTTTTCCTGATTTTTTAAGTAGTGAGGCTAAATCAAGGCGGTAATCCACTTTGATGTCCCCTTTTTCATCAATGAGAAGCGGCAAGGAGGTACCTGTAAGCGGACTGGTAACAGATGGTGCGTCTTTTAAGCCTAATTTATGATAATCAAGCATAAATAAATGTTTAGAGACCACTTTTTGATATGGCGGATAACGATACTGTTGTTTATACATATCCACTCGAAGTTTCAGGTCGCTGATCGTTTCAGACATTTTGACATCAATCAGCTTAACTGTTGGTTTTTTTTCTACATCTACTAAAACATATAAATATTCCCCTCCATTTTCATAAGAAGTACCAGGTGCTTCTTCTAAATAGCGAGGTGTCAATCTATTAAAATCAATAGGATATTTTTGATAGACCGGAACAGACATATCCCTTGTTTTAATTGGCAGAAGCCCTCCCGTCGCTTCTTTAAACTTATCTACCGCTGCTTGTACCACAGCGAGCTGATTTTGATAGGAAACATTGTTCTGTGACTTTCTTTCTTCAGGGTATAAGCATCCGCTTAAAATAGATGCTGTAAACAAGAATGAAATCAGCACATGAAATTTTTTCATCTTCATCTTCCTTTTAAACATTAATCATTGACAGGACCACTGAAGACAACAATAAAGACAATCACTCCAGAGACAACCATACATGAATATGCCAAACATGATATAAATATTTTGAAAAAGCGGTTTTTCAATCTATATCTACTTATGTAGATGGCTATCACCGCTAAAAACATTAGTCCCATTGATCCCAAGGCAAACCACATTTTTAACAGACCAAGACTCACACAAAAACCCTCCTTCTTTATTGTGACTCCCACAGCTAAAGCCTCAAACCCTGCACCTTACGATGCGACGGGTGAGATTCTTGAAGGACTACACGTTCGCAATCCATTTCTGTTTTGAACAGCCTTCTTTCATGATAAGGGTGTCTCAAGATGACTGATTGATGATAACCATCGATTATTCATGGCACTCGACTAAATTCTTATGTTTTGCAAATCCACATTTCAAGAAGTGGGCTTCCGAGCTCGAGAAATCTGGAAGCGCTACATTTCATTTTATATAAGAAAAACCAGAACTTCAACAAAATTCCCAATTTTATATCAGTATAGAAAATAGAAAAAAGCCTGAAGCAAAGAGGGGGACTTTACTTCAGGCTGACAATCAGACTATAAAACCCAGATGTTTAGATACAGCTCTTCTAGACTTCGATTGTATTTTATGCAAGTCTTCGGACAAATGTATCCTCTCTTGCCTAAGTCACCAAAATGTTTCAGCTTTTATAACAAATTTCAGGAAAGAGTCTGTACAGTCTATTTATTTCATTCGGTTTTCAAATGTATTGACGATATCTTCCATCTCGTGAGTTTTCACTCTTGCCATCAATCCTTCGACAGCTGTCTCAACTTTTTTACCATCAAATAATACTTTATGCAACGCTTCAGTGATCGGCATTTTAACATGATATTTCTGTGAGAGCTGGTATGCCGCTTTTGTAGTGCGTACCCCCTCAACAACCATACCCATTTCTTCAAGCACTTCTTCAAGTTTACAGCCTTTACCTAGCATATTACCGGCACGCCAATTTCGTGAATGGACACTTGTACATGTTACAATGAGATCGCCAATTCCCGTCAAACCAGAAAATGTTAGCGGGTTTCCGCCCATCTTTGTTCCTAAACGAGCGATTTCTGCCAACCCCCGTGTAATCAAAGCAGCTTTTGCATTATCACCATAACCTAAGCCGTCCGTAATTCCAGCGGCAAGCGCAATGACATTTTTCAAGGAGCCACCCAGCTCGACTCCGATAATATCAGGATTGGTATACACTCGAAAGTTCTGATTCATAAACATATCTTGTATCGCTTGGGCATTTTCAATGTTATTCTGTGCAGAAACTGTCACTGTTGTTGGATGGCGCAAGCCTACTTCCTCAGCATGACTTGGACCAGAGAGAACGACGATGTCTTTTCTAATATCTGCTGGTATTTCTTCTTCCATCATTTCTGAAATTCTTAGCAGTGAGTCAGGCTCAATTCCTTTAGAAACATGGACAAAAATAATTTTTTTCTTAATGAAAGGCACTGCTTGTCTAAGTACTTCGCGAATTGCTTTTGTTGGAATAGCTATAATCACGGTGTCAATATCGGTTAGTGCAGCTTGCAAATCCATTGTAGCGTTTACTGTGTCAGGCAGCTTGACACCTGGCAAATAATCGCTGTTTTCATGCTGTTCATTGATTTGCCGAATTTGTTCTTCTCGATTTCCCCATACCATCACATCATAGCGGTTATCTGCTAAAACGAGTGATAAGGCAGTTCCCCAGCTTCCAGCTCCAAGAATCGTTACTTTTTTCATTTCCTTACACCTCTTTTATTTTCTTGCTCTTGCGAAAATTTTGATGGGTGTTCCCTCGAATCCAAACGCATCACGGATCCGATTTTCTAAAAATCGCTCATAAGAAAAATGCATAAGCTCCGGATCATTAACAAACACAACAAAAGTCGGCGGCTTAATAGCCACTTGGGTTGCATAATAGATTTTTAAACGTTGTCCATTATGAGTCGGCGTTGGATTCATCGCCACCGCATCCATGATAATATCATTTAGAATATTGGTTTGAACCCTCATCGAGTGGTTTTCACTCGCGGTAATGATAGCAGGCATCATTGTATGGATCCGCTTTTTCGTTAATGCTGACATAAATAAAACTGGCGCATAATCTAAAAATTGAAAGTGGTCTCTTATATTTTGTTCGAATTCTTTCATCGTACTTTCATCTTTTTCAACTGCATCCCATTTATTCACAATCACGACAACAGCTTTCCCTGCTTCATGTGCATATCCGGCAATTCGCTTATCCTGTTCAATAATACCTTCTTCACCGTCCAACACAACAGCAACAACTTCTGAACGATCAATCGCTTTTAAAGCTCTGAGCACACTATATTTTTCTGTTGACTCATAGACTTTTCCTTTCTTTCTCATCCCAGCAGTGTCAACAATGACAAAGTCGCGTTGATTGTATGTAAACCTTGTATCAATGGCATCACGTGTCGTCCCAGCCATATTGCTAACAATGACGCGCTCTTCTCCAAGCATAGCGTTCACAAGTGACGATTTTCCCACATTCGGCCGGCCTATCAGACAAAATTGAATCACTTCATCTTCATATTTAGTCTCAGGTATGTTTTTAAAATGTTCACTCACAGCATCAAGTAAATCGCCTAATCCAAGTCCATGTGTACCTGAAATTGGGAAAGGTTCACCAAAACCGAGTGAATAAAAATCATAGACATTTGCTCTCATTTCGGGATTATCAAGTTTATTAACCGCAAGAACAACTGGTTTTTTTGTTCGGTATAATATTTTTGCCACTTCTTCATCTGCACTAGTGACACCTTCACGCCCATTCGTCATAAAAATAATGACGTCCGCTTCTTCCATAGCGATTTCAGCCTGATGTCGAATTTGTGCTAAAAACGGTTCATCACCAACTTCAATTCCCCCGGTATCAATCAGATTAAAATCATGATTCAGCCATTCAGCAGAACTATATATCCGATCCCGGGTCACACCAGGTGTATCTTCCACAATTGAAATTCTTTCGCCTGCAATCCGGTTAAAAATCGTAGACTTCCCAACATTGGGTCTTCCAACTATGGCTACGACAGGTTTTCCCATAGAACCCTTCCTTTCAATTCTCTTCGAAGCATTTTCTCATCAATGTTCAGAAAGAAGCCCTTCTTTTTCTCAACACAGAAGGGCTTAACTAATATATTATATCAATTTCTAAGAAGATCACAACTGTAATTAAAAATGTTTCACAATCAAGTAGAGATCATCTCCAATTCCGTGGGCAATTCCATCAAGTATTGCTTCAAGATTTTTAGCATACGTATTCATTTCTTCTTGACTATCACAAAAAAATGCTGCTGTGCCTCCAATGACCCGATCGCGTTTCGTTGTTACGACTGCTAGTATAAATTTCTCAATTGACTGACTCATCGAATCACCTTTTTATGCTTTTCATTGATAAACTCCATCGGCATGCGGATCGCATTTTCAAGCGTCGGTACATCTCCAATGACCTTGATGGCTGTTTCCTTATCTTTTATAGCAGGTAAAACAAAGACCGCAACTCTTCCATCATCAATATCCCTTTTCGCCAAAGGTGTCAGAGCTGGTTCACCAGTATCTCGGTAAACGCCAAGCACATTAGAGACATCAAACAAAATCGCCTGTCTTTGCCCGAGATTTGCAATTGTTACTGCAGCATTAAAGTTTTTCGGCTTCAATATAAACCCCATACCGTGTTCAAGAATTAGCTTTTGTTTCTCAGGAAGTCCAATATTCATAATATAAATATCTTCCACATAAAGCCCCTTTCCATCAAAATGTGGTTTTTTATATTCGATATCAACGATGTCTTTTATAAAACTGCCTGACATCAAGACTTTCCCGGCAATTAAACAAAAAAATGCCATCACTAATCCCGCCCAGATCGATGAAAAGATAATATAACATAAAGTAGTCAGAAGCGACGTAAAAATGACAATGTAATTCCGACTTTCAAAAGCGATCGCAATCCCTTCAATATAAGTGCTGCCTCTTGAAACAAGTTCATAACCATCTAATTGGGTCAAAGTTTCCCGTTCCATGTTGCGGACATCCCTGAATTGACTAGCGGCCAACGTTAAGAATGTGATCGCAGTATAATCCGATTTTAATATAGAAGGTATAATGATCGAACCAATGCTTGCAGCGATTAGTGCGAGCGCGATATGTATCGTTTTTCCGTGTAGATAAGTGGGATACTGGCGATAATCCGTTCTTAACATGTACAATCTAACAACAATTCCAGCAAGAATACCTAAGATAATCGGATAAGTATACTGACTCATGACATTTTTGTTGCTCCTTTATTGATTCGTTTCCATTTTTGATAAATATACTGCACAAGCTGTTCATATTGGGAAATACCCCAAATTAAAACGACACCCCCCGAACACATTGATAGCCAAGTGAATCCCCCGACAATCACATCTGCATAAATCTTCTTCAGTACAAGAGCATATAAAAACTCTCCCTGACACATGCCAAGTGTAAACATCACTAAGCGGTTTATAAACTTTTTTTCAAAAGCCACCGTTAGCATGACAAATAGCATAATGATCAACCACTCAGGTTTTAGGATAAACCAAACTGGATCATATAATGCAAAAAGAAATACAAAACCATAAGCAAAAACCATTGTTAAGTGAATGAATAATCGTCTTATACTTTTATATAGTGAAAAATAACCCCCCATCACATATCCACCTGTATAAAACAATAAATAAGCAACATTAAAAAACAAAATAATCTTCAATTGATACATACTTAATGTCATGTTGAGCAGAATAAAAGCTGAGGCCAAGAGACGGGTTCTATTTTTCTCAAGAATAAAAGTTGTCAAAACCCACATCATCCACATTGACCAAAAATAGTAGAATTCATCCATTTTTTCGACCTCCATTATGAAGTATTGGATGACAAAAAGATTTTTAAACGTGAAACAAGGAGTGAACAGAAGTGGGAAAAGATCGACAGGAAAAAAAATTAAAAAAACAGCGGAGAACTGAATCTGATCGTGATCAGTCAATCGAGCATAATGGTGCTACTTCTTTAGAAAGTGCTGAAGAAGCCAGAAAGCGGAATTCATAAAAGATGTACCTCTTAAGGAGCAAATGCTCTTAAGAGGTTTTTTATTATGGTTCGGTTCGTTCTGATAGATAGGCAAAAAAATACGGTATGAGTTCAACGACAGAACTCATACCGTATAAAACATTTAACGCTTGCTATACTTAGAAGGATCCATTCCCCTCATTTTTAGCCAATGATACGTATCCCCTTTTAAGACAAGAGCGGTCTTTTGAAGGTCTTCGATCGTGTTCGATCCTAATACAGTCATAATTCTCTTCAAATCTTTTATCACATTTCCGATTTCTTCAATTAAAGCGTCTTCACCAGACTCTTTCAGTACTTTTAGAAAATAACCAGCCATACCAACAGCAGATGCTCCTAAAGCAATTGATTTCGCCACATCAAGAGCACTAGAAATGCCTCCTGATGCAATGATCGGATGATCTGAGCAGGCAGAACTAACTTCTGCGACACTGCTGGCAGTTGTAATGCCCCAATCATTGAAAAAATCGATCGTTTTTTTTCTGCGCAAATTTTCTATTTCTGAGAAATTCGTCCCACCAAAGCCACCGACATCTACCGCAGTCACACCTACATGAAAAAGTTTTGTTGCAGTTTCTTTGCTCATTCCAAAGCCGACTTCCTTAACAGAAACAGGAACCTTGACTTTTTGGCAAATCTCCTCGATTTTGCGCAAACGACCAGTAAAGCAGCGATCTCCTTCAGGCATGACAATTTCCTGTACAACATTCAGATGAATCTGAAGCATATCTGCTTCAATCATGTCGATTGCCTGTTTGGCCTGCTCAACCGTCGCTTCACTGCCGAGATTGGCAAAGACAAGCCCTTTTTGATTTTCCTTTCTGACAATCTCATATGAGGGGCGCTCATCGCGATTTTTTAATGCGGACATTTGCGAACCCACTGCAATCGGTATATTTGTTATAGCAGCAGCTCTTGCTAAAGCCCTATTAATTTCAAGTGTTTGTTGTCCGCCGCCTCCTGTCATCGCATTGATAAAAATAGGCGAACTTAGAAGCAGTTCGCCTATTTTGGTTGATATATCAACTTGTGACAATGCCATTTCTGGGAGGCTGACATGAACAAATGTAATATCATCAAATCCTGTCAAACGGTTTTGTTTCGTTTGCAGGGCATGTTCAATATGCTCTTTTTTTCTCTCGGCTCGCGTCACATTTATCACCAAATTATTTTAATTTATTCAGTTTATCTCCAATCATTTCACCAAGTTGGAATCCGGAAGATTCTTCTTTAGCTTGATATTGGCGATAATCTTCCTGTTCAGATTTATCATTTTCTTCGAGCTCTTTCATGCTTAAAGAAATGCGTTCTTCCTCTTCATTCACATCAAGAACTTTCACTTTCACATCCTGACCTTCCTCAAGCACCTCATGAGGTGTACCGATGTGCTTATTGGAAATTTGTGAAATGTGAACAAGTCCTTCAACACCTGGAAGCACTTCAACGAAAGCACCAAAGCTTACTAAACGCTGAACCTTCCCATCTAAAATATCTCCCGATTTTACTTTTTCACCGATATTAGCCCATGGTCCAGGAAGTGTTTCCTTAATCGATAATGAAATGCGTTCATTGTCACGGTCAACGGACAGAACTTTCACTTTCACATCCTGACCTTCTTCAACAACATCAGATGGTTTTTCTACATGTGTATGTGAAAGTTGTGAAATATGGACTAGTCCATCAATTCCACCGATATCAACAAATGCACCGAAATCTGTCAGGCGCTGAACTTTCCCGTCAAGAACCTGTCCTGCTTCAAGTGTTTGTAAAAATTCGTGTTTTTTATCTTCCTGCTGTTGTTCAACAACTGCTCGATGAGATAAAATCACACGGTTTTTTTCTCTGTCAAGCTCCACTACAATTAATGTCAATGTCTTTCCTTTGTAGTCTGTAAATTCTTCAACAAAGTGCGCTTCGACAAGTGAAGCAGGAATAAACCCACGCACTCCAATATCAACAACAAGACCGCCTTTAACGACGTCTTTTACTTCAGCTTCAAAAACTTCTTTTGATTCAAATTTTTTCTCTAGGTCTTCCCAAGCGCGGTCTGCATCAACGGCACGTTTAGATAAAATCAAAGCATCTTCTTCAACTTTTGTGACTTTTAGCTCAAGCTCATCATTTACATTTACAACATCTGCTGCTTTTTCAACGTGAAGACTTGATAATTCACTAATTGGAATAATACCGGTTTGCTTGCAGTTGGGAACGTCAACATCGACATGTTTATCCTCAACCTTAGTTACAATACCTTTCACTACATCTCCAACCTCTGGTACTTGAACATCAATTTGATTCATTTCCTCTGTCATTTCAATAACCTCCTTGGTCCAAACCTACACAGCTTTTTAAAAACGGTATCCATAAATTCAGATGACCGAATATGTATTAGAGAACCATTCAAAAATGGATATTTGAATGTTCTATAAAATGATTGATTATTACTAACTTCTAATAAAAGCCTGTATTTGTCAAGTCAAAACGTTAAATCAAAAAGGTCTTTTTTCTCGTTTTTTTATTTTGTAACCTTTTGATCAACCACTTGCAAAATTTTCTCAGCTACTTCTTCAATGGATAGTGATGTCGTATCAATTTCTAGTGCATCATCCGCCTTTTTCAAAGGGGAGATTTCCCGCTCTGAGTCAAGCTTATCCCGTCTCCTGATTTCTTCTGCAAGCGTTTCATAATTTACATTGTACCCTTTTTTAATATTTTCTTCAAAGCGACGCTTGGCCCGTTCTTCTACTGAGGCAAGCAAGAAAATTTTCACTTCCGCACCAGGAAGAACATGGGTTCCGATATCGCGTCCATCCATCACGACTCCGCCTTTTTGGGCAAGTTGCTGTTGCCTTCTTGTCATTTCTTCACGAATACCTCGATGTTTAGCAACAAGTGACACTTGGTTGCTTACGTCATCTGTGCGAATGGCTTCAGTAACATCTTCACCGCCAATATAAACCTTCTGTTTTCCTTCTGCGGATACTAAAAGATCAATATTTGAATCTTTTAAAAGTGCTGTCAAACCTTGTTCATCCGCAGGATCAACACCTTTTTTCAAGGCTAAATACGTAATCGCTCGATACATGGCGCCTGTATCGATATAAACATAAGATTTTTTTTGGGCTACAATTTTCGCCACGGTGCTTTTTCCGGCAGCTGCTGGACCGTCAATTGCAATCGATATTTTCTTTTCCATAATTCCTCTCCTTGCTAGTCTGGTACTCCTTATTGGATTGTATCACGTTCTAAGCAAAAAAGGGGAGATTTTTGATTTACGGTTTAAATGTCTCGATCCATTCTTCAATATTCAATTTATTGACTCCTTCATACTGGACAACCTTTGATAAATAAGGTTCTGCCTGTGAAAAATGAAAAAGAAGTTGTACACCTATTAAAATCACACTTTGAAGGATGAGAATTTTAAATAATAAGCGTTCAAAGGTTTTCATTTTATGTTCCTCCGATATGTTCACATGATATATACTCAGTATGGAAAGGTTCACTATGAAATATTCCAATATAAAAAGGAAAAGACATATCATCGCCTTTTCCCTTTTATAGACTTTTTTATAGGTCTTTATAAATTGGTTCGACGTTTTTCATTTTTTCAATTTTCTCTTCACTTCCATCATTCGCATTGACAAACATCCGGAAGGTATCGTTTTCAATCGTTCCTAATATCTCATAACATAGAACCTCGCGTGAAAGATCATTCGTAATAAGAGCAAGTCGCGTTTCCTGAACTTTTACATTCGGATTCAGGCTTCTCTTTGCTTTCTCAGGAGTCAATTTAGGTTTTGGCAATTTTCTTTGCTTGTGGGATGTCAAATAATCTTTTGCAGAGAAGCCGACAATTTCTCCGTCGTCAAGCGCTACCTTGATCCGAGTGCTGTCAGGATAAAGCCACACTCCATTCTGTAAAGGAACAAACGAAAATACACCGACTCCATCGTATTGAGCGCTTTCATCCATTGTTAGATTTTTTGTATCATAACCATTCTTTTTTAAAAATTGTAAGGCACGATTTGATGCATCGTTTAAACTGATTTTTTCACTTTTAATCTTTTTGTTTTGGATTAGATAAACAGGATATCCACCTTTTTCAGTGATGTCCATATAGATATCCGCTTTTTGATCAGGATCCTGCATACTGATACTAAAAACATCTTTTTTTGCCTTTTTTCCACTTTTTTCTACTTTTATATTATAATTCTTGTCAGGAGCAAACTTCTGAGCGATCTTTCGTGCTTCTTTTTCTGTTATCTTTTTGCCTTTTAAATGTTGGAACCCTTGATTTTCTTTTTTTATACTTGTTTGGGCTACACCAAAGTCAGTCTCGGCAAATGCACTAGCACTTTTTTCAACTGTTTTAAACCCATTAATGATCGTATTATCACTTTGCTTTTGACCAGATGCAAGTGCAAGTTCAACATCCATCCATCTTAAATTATTGTCAATGATAAGGTGTTGAACTTTACGAAGCTCATTTTGGATGTCATTTGCGTTTTTATACAGACGATTTAAAGAAGCATACTCTTTTTTACTTAACGGCTCTTTTTCAAGATCACGAATAGCTGTTTTATAGCTAAAGTTACCTATATTCGCTAAAAACTCTTCTGTTTTATTAAATGGCATTAATGTGAGTGGAAGCTGGCTTACATCTTGATGTGCTTCAGATGTCGTTTTCCACACTTCAGCTAAGGCAGGAGATAGTGTTTTTTTACTGTTCATTGCAAGTGTGCTGCCAATTTTATCATGTAACTTATCAACTTGATATGTTAAATCGTGAAAAGCTCTTTGATAATTATTTTCTGCATGTAATAACACGGCAGACTTCTCTTGATGTTCTTTATAACCCCAATAGCTTGTTCCAACAATGGCAACTCCTAAAATGGCAATTAAAATTCCTCTGATCATTCATACCACCTCACTTTTATTCGCAGAAAATGTGTTTGCCAATTCTTTTAATTTGAGGCCGGCCCCATATCCATTTGTTTGTGGCTGTGGCAGGGTTAAAATAATATAAAGCATTTTCAGAAGGATCCCACCCATTAATCGCATCCAAAACGGCTTTTTTCGCTGTTTTATTAGGCGTCATATAAATTTGACCGTCTGCCACGGCTGTGAATGCAAGTGGCTCGAAAACTACGCCTGCAATTGAATTAGGGAAAGTTGAGCTATTGAGCCGGTTTAAAATAACAGCTGCAATAGCGACTTGACCGTTATACGGCTCACCACGCGCCTCACCATAAACAGCTTGTGCTAAAAGATTAATCTCATTGTTTGAAAATCCACCTGGCATGTTAGCCGCTACAGCATCTTGTTTTTTTGGTGTTCGCTTTTTCGCTGCTGTTTTTGGTGGCTGTTTTTTCGCTGTTATTTTTGGCGCTTGTTTTTCCGGCGTTGTTTTTGGCGGTTGCGCAGTCTTTGGTGTTACTTGTTTCTTCGGCTGAGCAGGACCAACTTGCTTTTGCGTTACACCTTGTTTTGGAAAGGTCTGAGGTGTTTGACGCTGCTTGGCTTCTGCTCTTCTTCTTGCTTGCTGCTGTACTCTTTTGGAAGGCTTTGTCTGATATTTTAAAGGAAGACCTCCATAGTGCGTAAATTCATTTCCTTTTCTAAGTTGTTTATGCACATAATAACTGTAATATTTTGTGTGATTTATTAAATGTTTTTTAGTTTTGGAACCGACAAGACCGTCTCTCTCCTTTAATCCAAATTGATGTTGAAAATTGCGGACTGACCAGTATGTTGCCCATCCATAAACACCATCAATTCTTCCATGATAATAGCCGTTGTATTGAAGTCTTGCTTGTAGTTCAATCACATCATCCCCTGTTGCCCCTCGCTGTATGATTTGTTGAGAAAAGGCAGAGCTCGTTTGACTGAATGGAAGTGATAATCCTACAGCAATGAGGGTGGAAAAAATGACAGTCAAACAGAAAGATCTTTTCGACTTCATGTTTTAAGCCTCCTCCAGCATTTTTGTAAGCATATCTTTTGTAACGAGACAAATTTTATACACTCTTTCCTTTCTATTTCATCACAATAAAAAACTGGTTTTTAACATAAAAAAGAGGCAGCCCACAGAAGAGCTGCCTCTTTCATACAATTGACGATATGTAGACGCTATTTTCGCTAAACGCCTGTAAAGGAGCAAAATAAAACGGATCGTATCAGAATATAGAAAAAAACGAGCACCTCCGACTTACGCTTTGCAAACAGCGGGTAAAGCGACCCGTACCTAATATAGATGTCATGGCGATAATATCGAGTAAATAGGACAAGATCACTTTCAAAATATCGGGCATTTTCTTGTAAGGTGCTATTTTTCCACTTGGATATTCGGAGGCTCCTACTAGTCTGGTTAGTATTGTTTGTCCTTTGTATGCCTTAGAGGTTACCAATTTTTTAAAGATGTAGCGAATTTTCATTTTCATTTAATGAACGAGCTTTTTTAGCTTTTTGTAAACCAAACCACCAGAGAAATATCATAAACGGTAACATAAAATAGATCCAATTGTTCAAAGATAGAAGAATGTAGTCATATAGACCATGTAATATAGCGGGTAAAAAAAGTGAAAGTAGTAGCCATTTTATCTGTATTTTACGATTTGAAAATCGTGATTTGCCGATATAAAAACCCATAATAACACCAAATAATGCATGGCTTGACACAGGAAGTAAAGCGCGCCCAAATGCATGCTCAACCCCATTTCCAATTAAGTATAAAACATTTTCCAATGTGGCAAATCCTAATGATAGACTTGACCCATAAACAATGCCATCATAATGTTCATCGAAATAGTCATGGTGATAAATACTGACCATTAGTAAAAACCATTTCAGAAATTCTTCTAATAGTCCAGAAGCTAAAAACGACATAACAAAATTGCCAGACGAAATGTGTTCTTTTTCTAACACATATTGAATAAACATCGTCGGAAACACCAGTAATACCCCGAGTATAAATAGACGAATCACCATATGAAATGGCTCTGATTCATATTTTTCTTTTAAGTAAAAATACATCAATAAGGCGATTCCGGGAGCTAAGCCTGCGGAAATAATTCCGAACATGAGGAAACCTCTTTCCTTTTCAACTGATTCTATCCTACCATAATTTGAAATGTTTTGAAATTAAAAAAAACGGGGTATGAGAATATCCCTTATACATCCCGTTTTATTATTCATTTTATACACGTTTTTTTACTTCATCTGCAATTATCCCACCATGAAATCGTCCATTTTCGATAAAGATTTCATTCGCATTATTGCCTGCCGCAATAACCCCAGAGATGAAAATACCTTCTACATTTGTTTCCATTGTATTTGCGTTAAAAAAAGGCCGGCCTGATTCAGCATCAATTTCGACACCCATCTTTTTCAGAAAGCCGTGGTCAGGATGATAACCTGTCATCGCAAAGACAAAGTCATTTTTAATACTGATCTCTTCATTTAAAAGATTTGTATAAATTAACTGATCGTCAGTAATTTCTTTTACAATGGCTCCGAACTCCATATGGATTTTTCCGTGTTTTACTAGTGAAACAAATTCGGGTAGGATCCACGGTTTGATACTATCTGAATACTGTTTCCCTCTGTACAAAACTGTGACTCGCGCACCCGCCTTCACAAGTTCCATAGCTGCATCAACACTCGAGTTTTTTCCACCGATCACTACAACATCTTTATCAAAATACGGATGGGCTTCTTTAAAATAATGAAAGACCTTTGAAAGATCTTCACCAGGGATATTCATTTTATTTGGATTGTCATAATATCCGGTTGCGACAATACAAAATGAAGCCAGATAGGTATCTTTTGAAGTTTCCACTAAAAATCGGTTTTGATCTGTTTTCTTGACCGAATGGACTTTTTCAAATGCGTTAATCCTCAAGTTTTTCCGTTTAGCGACTTCTCTATAATAGGTAAGCGCTTCATTTCTAACTGGTTTATGCCGCTCTGTAATAAAAGCCACATCTCCGATTTCTAACTTATTACTGGAACTAAAAAAAGTTTGATGGGTAGGATAATGATAAATGCTGTTTACAATATTCCCCTTTTCGATGATGAGAGCGTCTATCCCAATTTGCTGCATCTCAATGGCTGACGAAAGCCCACATGGCCCAGCCCCAATAATGACGACTTTTTCTTCTTTCATGCTCTGTTCACTCCTGTCATGTCCGACAAATCAAAAAATCTCCTATTTCATGATAGGAGATTTTTTGCTGTGTTGCAAATGCTTAGGCTTAGATCCAACCCCTGAACCTAGAGGCTTCTGCCATCTTACGGACACCCACCATGTAGGCGGCAAGCCTCATATCGATTCTACGATTATGTGCCATTTCATAAATGTTATTAAACGATTTGATCATCATTTTTTCCAATCTTTCTTCGACTTCCTCTTCAGTCCAGTAAAAACCTTGATTGTTTTGAACCCATTCAAAATAAGACACTGTGACACCACCTGCACTGGCCAATACATCAGGTACAAGGAGGATATCACGCTTAGAAAGAATTTTCGTTGCTTCAAGTGTTGTTGGACCATTAGCAGCTTCAACAACGATTTTTGCTTTTATATGATGCGCATTCTGGACAGTAATTTGGTTTTCTATCGCTGCTGGTACTAAAATATCACATTCAAGTTCCAACAGTTCCTGATTTGTAATCGTATCATTAAAAAGTTTAGTGACGGTTCCGAAGCTGTCACGGCGATCAAGCAAATAATCAATATCAAGACCTTCAGGATCATATAGTCCACCATACGCATCTGAAATACCAACAACCTTTGCCCCTGCATCATACATAAATTTAGCAAGGTAACTACCCGCATTTCCGAATCCTTGCACAACGACAGAAGCCCCTTCAATATCGATACCTTTTTTCTTCGCTGCTTCTTTAATGCAGATTGTAACTCCCTTTGCTGTCGCAGATTCTCTACCATGAGAACCTCCCAGAACGAGCGGTTTGCCGGTGATAAATCCCGGAGAATTAAATTCATCGATTCTGGAATACTCATCCATCATCCATGCCATAATCTGCGAATTGGTAAAAACATCAGGAGCAGGCACATCTTTTGTTGGTCCAACAATTTGACTAATCGCTCTAACGTAACCTCTGCTTAACCGTTCTAATTCAGGAAAAGACATATCCCTTGGATCACAAATAATCCCGCCTTTTCCTCCTCCATATGGAAGGTCAATGATTCCACACTTCAAACTCATCCAAATCGAAAGCGCTTTAACTTCTTTTTCTGTGACTTGCGGATGAAAGCGAATGCCGCCTTTTGTCGGCCCTACAGCATCATTGTGTTGAGCCCGATAGCCTGTAAAAATTTTTACAGTCCCATCATCCATACGAACCGGAATTTTAACCGTTAAGAAACGGATCGGTTCTTTTAATAACTCATACACTTCTTCTGGATACCCCAATTTTTCAAGCGCCTTATGTATCACCGTTTGTGTTGATTTTAAAACATCGTGTGTATTTTCTTCAGTTTGACCGGTGTTTTGATCGGCTACCATGATAAGTTTACCCCCTAAAGTCTTTCTGGCATGTTGTCCTTTCAGACATAAGTATACACCCTCGCACTAAGCATGCAAAGAAAAAAACAATTTTTACATATTCTTTCTTTCACAGAAAAAAACTGCTGTAAACAGCAGCGAAAAATACTAGCACTAAATGCTACTTAAAGTATGTTTGAATCATCTGAATAGCATTTTGATTCATAATGATTTTTCCATATTCCTGAAGTCTGTGAATTGTTAAAGTCGTTGGGGACCCGTATTCAGCTAAAATCGAGATTACACCATCAACAGAATGCGAGTCAAAATCATCCAAGCTTAAAAAATATCGATCTTCATAATGATAAACTGTTCCGCCATGAATCCCGATCCGATCGAGATTTTTAGCTAGTTCAATCAGATGTTCGAATGTTTGAAATTCATATATAATATCAACACTTTCACCAAGCTTGACTTGCATTTCTATATAATCCTCATCATAATCATGATCATCTTCATCTGAATCTTGATTTTTGGTGACAATGATGACCATTCCTTGTGCCTGAAGAGAATATACTTCCACAGCGATTGAGCCATTCACTTCAAATCCAAGCTCTGTATTCGCTTCGTTCATCATATCTTTAAACAACTGCTGAACTTTGAATGAATCTTTCCAAAGGTCCTCTTTCGTCAGCCCACGGTCTGTCAGATCATCAATTGTCAAAAAGATTTTGATCTTATTATAATTTAGACGCTCAAGCCGCATATCGTTCCCTCCTGCTCTTCTTGCACACATCATATATCTTATTATATGGAGATGATGAGTCATAGGTTCTTAATTTTGATACCAGTTTACACTGTGTTTCATCGTAAGACAAGCAGAATGATGTTTTTTTATGTAAACACTAAAAAAGAGAACGATTGCTCAGGTCAGCTACTTTAGGAACAAGTTGAATGAGATGTGTTTCAGGTCGTGCTCCAAGTCTTAATGGTAGCCTTGTCGTTCCATAGCCATTACTGATCAAATATTGGGCCTGATTGATTGTTCCAGTTCCACCTTTTTCATAGAAACCAAATCTGCCAATACGGATTTGGCCACCATGAGTATGGCCGCTCAAGATGATATCAATTCCATCTTTATCTTCTATTTGATGATGTATTGCCGGATTGTGTGACAACAAAAGAGACAGAGCTCCCCGACGGCTATCCTGTAGCGCTTTTGGGTAGTCATCCAATTCAAGCCTTATATCATCGACACCGATAATATTGACCACTTGTCCGTCGTGTTCATAAATAACAGATTGATTTCGAAGGGCTGTTACATGATATGTCTTAAAAATATGAGATAACAACTGCTGATCAATTTCATAATCATTGTTTCCCCATACAAAATAGATTCTCCCTAAACTTGCCAACTTTTTAATGTTTTCTTCAATTCTCGTAATTGGAACACCTTGCTCTGCAAGATCGCCTCCGATCAACACCAAGTCCACTCTGTGGTCTTTCACTTTAGCAATGATGTTATCATGAATCTTACGTCTGTGAATATCGGAAATAAAAAAGATGTTTAATGTTTTTGTCCCTGTTAAACGATCAACCGAAAAGACATTTTTTATGATGTGGTCTTCCTTAGCGATAATTGACATTTTCCAAATCAATACACTCAACCCAATCAAAACGATCATACAAAAACAGATTAAATAAATCATCTTTATTCACCATTTTCATTTTGGACTCTAGTTATTTACTTTCAAAATACAGATTGATATCGTATTGTTTTTTCATTAACTTAAAAATGGCTTCCCTTGAATTCCATTCTTTAGGGTAAGGCCATAAATCTGTGCTTTTCTGAATGATCTCACACCTAAGTTTGTGGAACTCCCCTTCTGCTTTTTCTTCTTTCTTTTTAAAGTAATAAGCAGTGCTGTATGCAAACGCAGCTGCCATTATTAACAACAGATAAATAGAGTCGTTTAAGACTTCCGTGACAATGCCGTTGTAACCAATCCCTTTTCCAGCTAAAAATAAGCAGAACAAAAGAGCGCAAGCAAGAGCAGACATCTGCCACCTAAAAGATTGCCTCGCATAGTTTTCATATTTCTTTTTTTTCTTAATTAAGGCAAGAAGCATTTGTTTTGTTGGTTCGTCCATATATCGATCTAGCTGATCAAATACACTTCTCAAAGTCCTCACACCTTGTCCCATTGATTATTATTATCATATGTTGGTGTAAGCTTAATGATACCGTGTTTCCCCTGGATTTTTGCTATTCCTTAGAAGCTTTTGTTTTTTCAAATTGGAAGTCGATCATTTGATTGTGCCAATCTGTCATTCTTTCATCTATTTCCGATGTTTTTTTTAAGTCATTCTCGTAAAACACATCATCATATTGATGAGGATCTGATTGATCTTGATTGATCATGTACATGAACACGATAAAGACAATAATTGGAATGAAGAAAAACAAGACAGCAAGAATTGTGAATAACGGGTTTCTATTTTGATTCTTTTTTTTGCTGTTTTTCTTTTTTTCATGATAAGACCGTCTAGACGGAAATTCATCTCCAAGGAGTTCTAACTCTGTCTGCTCTTTTTGATCTAGATCAGTCTGAGTTTGGCCTTGTTCCAATTTCTTCCTCTCTATCCTTGACATCTCTGCCATGTAAACTCCTCCTTACGTGTTGAAAACGAATCTGACACGCAAATACAAAATCAATTAGAAAATGTGCTGTTATTGGAATCATTAAATTACCTGTCTGCTCAAAGCTCAGACCGAGCAGAAAACTGATGCATATGACCATTAAAAAAAGCAACCATTTCCCTAAATAACGAAAATGCAAAAGTGCGAAAATCATGCTAGCAAGCCAAATGCCAAAATGGGTCTGAATGACCCCCCTAAACAATACCTCTTCAGTCACTGCGATAAACAGGGTAAGAATCAAAATATGTGGATATGAACGATTTCGAAAAAGTTTCTCATTAATCCCTTCATCATCATACATATGCTTAGGAACCCATTTCATCACTGCTAGATCGATAAGTATGGCAAGAATGGCGATCGGCACTCCATACATTAGAATGTTTTGGTCAAATATTTTCCAAAGTGAAAAGAACTCATCTAAATCCTTAAACAAGAACATACCGAATAAGCCTGCGAAGACAAGCATAAGCAGTTGAGAAAAATAGAGCTGTTTCAACATTTCTCTATCTGATAGTTGATGAATAATATCAGTTTGTTTTTTTAGCATAAACAATCACGGCTGGTTGCAAATATCATATCCAATTCTTCCTCCCAGGCAGTTAATTGATTGATCAATGCATGATGATCTTCTCTATATATGTACGCTTCAAGGTTTAACCCGCAATTCGTACAGCATGCTGCCTCATCGTCAAAATCAGGTTCCCAGTTCTCATTAAAATAGGCCAACAGTGCTTTTCGAAAACAGCCTTGATCGTTTGTAAGGCGGACAAACGCTGACATTCTTTTTAATTTCAATTGGCTTCTTCCGACCATTTCTTGATGGATGCGCGTTCTGCCTTCAATTCCCAAATGCTGAAATTTTGTATATAGATGCAGAAAATGACGTACTTGTGTTTCATTTAAACCCGATTGCAGCAGAATCTCTTTTGCACGCTGTTCATCATCTATATCGGTTAATTTGTCAAATATATAATAAATTTCTTCTTGATTAAGAATTTCCATTTCGATTAATTGTTTTTGCAGCTCTTCATCACCAGGAGCTTTCAACAAGATACTGATGCTCTGCTTACCATCTCGACCAGCTCGTCCAATTTCCTGCATGTAAGCTTCCACTGTTTGCGGAAGATTGAAATGAATGACATATCGAATATCAGACTTATCAACACCCATACCAAAAGCATTTGTACAACAAACGATATCAAGCTGATGACAGATAAACTGTTGCTGAATCAAGACCCTATCTCCTGTCTCCATCCCACCATGATAACAGTTCGTCCTCAGACTTGTCTCCTTACTGATCCTATCAGCAAGATCTTCAGCCCATTTTCTCGTTGGGCAATAAACAAGTCCAGGTCCTTGAAGTTTGCCAACGAGTTCAACCAACCTTTCTATTTTCTGGGCAGTATGCTTCAGCTCTTCAATGTGAAGGGCAATATTCGGACGATTAACAGAATAAATCAGATAGTTTTCTTGCTTTAGCATTAATAGATTGGATATATCCTTTAAAGTGGCTGCTGTTGCTGTCGCTGTCAAGGCGAGTGTAACAGCATCACCAAACTGTGCTTTCATAAGACCGAGCTTCGAATAATCAGGCCTGAAATCATGTCCCCACTGAGAAATGCAGTGTGCTTCATCAACAACAAATAAGCTGATCTTTATCGCTTTCAGCCTATTGATGATCTGTTTAGACTGAAGTGCTTCAGGAGAAATATAAAGAAATTTAAAATGCTGTAGCTGATTTAAAATAGCTGTTTTTTCTTGATAGCTTAACGTACTATTGTATGCCGCAACTCTTTTTTCACCGCGCATTTTCAAATGCTGCACTTGATCTTCCATTAAAGAGAGCAATGGAGAGACAATGATCACCATTCCACTAGACAATAAACCAGGAAGTTGGTAGCACAATGATTTTCCACCTCCAGTGGGGAGCATGGCAACGGTATCATGACCATCAAGCACACTTTGTATAATGGCTTTCTGTCCCTTTTTAAAAGAACGATATCCAAAGTAATCGTATAAAGTTTGTTGAATTTTATCCATATTATACCACCGTTTTCGACAGGGCCAGACGGATTTTAAAATAGCTATATCTACTGTCGAGCCCCTCTTTAATCAATCTGATTTTACTGGTTTGATTGATTCTAGCATAATCTGTAATGATTTTTTGCTCTTCTTCTGATATATACGGTTCTATAGAAAAAGCAGGATCATGAATAGCGATTTCTACAATATGATCCTCAATCGTCGCTCGTTTTAAATGACGAATTTGTGCAATTCGATCAATTGTTTTTCCTTGTTTTATGAGAAAAAGAGTTTCCTTTGTTGACTTTGTCAACCCATCTTGCAAAGGAAGACCTTCAATCAATAATTGAAAAAACGGACTTTCACTTTTTTGGACAGATTGAATAAAGTAATGCAGAACATCCCAAAACAAAACATATATGTACCATTCATCTACACCTAGCCATTCCGCAAGTTGTTTAAATGTCAAGCCGATTTTGACAGCTGATGTCAGAGAATGTACGAAAATAGTGGCTTGTCTCTCATCATGAAGTGCCACCAATTTTGTCTTTAGTTCATGATGGAAGCGGGCTGAAGTCTCTGCAGGATCTCGTTTTTTCAGAAAAGTTTTGACCCAGGTTTGAATCTGATAATCTTTTGTTATTGGTAAATAAACCCGTTTGTCGTGAAGATGGTTTGAAAGAACTTGAATCAACAGGGACATTCTATCCCACATGATTTTGGCGGTTCGTTGATAATGCGCACCGTGAAAATGAGCAGGCCATGGATACAGACGGAAATAAGCGGCAAGTTCCTTTTCACCGCTTTCTGTTAGAATATAGCCTCTCTTTTCAGTAATGAATGATTCTTCGATCAATCTTTGAAAACTGCTATTTAAACGATCTCTTGACAGTGATGAACAAAAACCGAAATATTTTGAAAGTGAGAATAACCTTGTGTCTTGAATCGTCTGTGAAGATTTTTTTCCTTTTAAAAGATGATACACCGCGCTTGGAGATCGCTCCCCGTGCATGCTCGAGAGGATGTCAAGCACAATTGCGTCAATATATTGAATCGCCATAAAAGCACCACCTATATTCTTCCAGACATCAATATTTTCTTCTTTTTATTTTAACAGATTTTGCAGAGAAATCGATGTTTAAAGTCAGACAAAAGGGGGATGTTAGCAGTAAACCCTTTGTGAAAAGCGATCGCTTAAGATTTTTGAGTTGAAAAGTATGATTAACACCATTACAATAAGGGATGGGAATAGGTTTCATATCGGATAGATAGAGAGTTAAACCATTTGTTCCAACGAAGAACAACCTGGGAGGTTTTTGATTCATGGCAAAATATACAATTGTCGACAAAGATACGTGTATTGCATGCGGAGCTTGCGGTGCAGCTGCTCCTGATATTTATGACTACGATGATGAAGGAATCGCGTTTGTCACTCTTGATGATAACAAAGGTGTTGTCGAAGTACCTGACGTACTAGAAGAAGATATGATGGACGCGTTCGAAGGCTGTCCTACTGATTCGATTAAAGTAGCGGATGAACCGTTTGAAGGCGACCCGCTTAAACATGAATAGAAGGTAGCAATATCCGGTATCCATGTGCCGGATATTTTTTATTTTTCTTAACATGGGGATCGCTATTGGTAGCTTTGTATAGGAGCGTTTGGCTGTCCGAGAAAAACTCGACAGCCTTATTTTTTCTTAAAAAAGTATTATTGTCAGCATAGCTGTTTCGCTCACTCTCATGATTTTAATATCTCTGTTTTATTATATATTACAGTTTTACCAGAGAAAAAGACCCGGTAAGAAAGATGTTTGCTGGAGTTTCCCAGTTGAAAACTTTGGTCATTCACACTCCATTACCCATTCGTATGTTCTATGGCTGTAGAATATCAATTCAGAAGTGTGAGAGGTCTTTTTTTCCTGAATGAAGATCCATATTAAAAAGCTTGTAGAAAAGTGTGGTTCTCTACAAGCTAATACTGTGAGTGTCTGATCCATCTGTATATTTATTTGGCGATATGAACATGTTCTTTCAGCCATGGTTTTAACTGAAGAAAAATTGGTGTCAACACCAGTGTTACAACAAGACCTTTTATTAAATTAAATGGCAATATTCCCACGAGGATTGTCGTCTTAAGTGCATTTGTTGATAAAGCTGGCGCATTTAAAAACCAAGTGTATGCTGGAATAAACAAAAAATAATTCAAAATACTCATCATGATGGACATCAATATTGTCCCGACAAAAAGGGCTGTAACAAACAATTTGATTGAGTCCATTTTCTTCACGAAAAGAGCAGTAGGTAGTATAAATAAAATTCCCGCGACAAAGTTGGCGGTTTGATCAACCGGAACACCTGATGCACTCCCAGCAATAAAGTAGTTCAGCACAACTTTAATCGCTTCAACCGTAATCCCTGCACCTGGACCGTACAAAATAACAGCAAGCAACGCCGGAATATCACTAAAATCCATTTTTAAGTACGGATAAGCCCCTAAAATTGGAAAACTCAACATCATTAAAACAAATGCAATACTGCTTAACATACTGATGTACACAAGACGTCTTACTTTATTGTGATTCATATTGTAACTCTCTCCTTTTCGATCATATCTCACGAAAAGAGAACTGGTTCTTTCATTGCCCTCAAGCTTAAAAACCCCGCTTTTTTACAAAGCGGGGCTGTTTATAGCAGGACGAATAAACGTTTTAAAAAAGATTTTTAAAACGTTTGGAACCTTCATCTTCTCCCATCCAGACTATACTGTCGGCTTCGGAATCGCACCGAATCCTGCCGAAAAACGGCTCGCGGGCTTAGAGCACAAAAACTCATCACCGCCGGTAGGGAATTTCACCCTGCCCCGAAGATTGATCTTATTATTTTTGACATTATTATAATATAGAGATGGAGAGATGTACAGGAAAATATCCCAATTTATCCTTTACTATCATTTAATTGTTTACCATAATATTTTAAAAATCCCTCCATTCAAGTTAATTAAAATCCGCACATTCATAGTTTTTTCACTTTTAATTTTCGTCTTTCACTCGAAATCGATTGACACCGTGAATAGAATATGATAAATTATCAGATATTTATGACTTTATTAGGAGGAAATCTTACATGTTTCGAGTTTTAGTATCAGATAAAATGTCTGATGATGGCCTAAAACCATTATTGGAAGCAGATTTCATTGAAATTGTTCAGAAAAATGTCGCAGAAATTGAGGATGAATTGCATACGTTTGATGCTTTATTGGTGAGAAGCGCTACCAAAGTGACCGAAGAACTGTTTAAAAAGATGACCTCTTTAAAGATCGTAGCCAGAGCCGGTGTCGGTGTTGATAACATTGATATTGATGAGGCAACAAAACACGGTGTCATTGTTGTAAACGCACCAAATGGAAATACGATCTCAACAGCTGAACATACATTTGCGATGTTTGCTGCTTTAATGAGACATATCCCGCAGGCAAATATCTCTGTGAAATCACGGGAATGGAATCGTACAGCCTATCTCGGTTCAGAGCTTTACGAAAAAACGTTGGGCATCATCGGAATGGGAAGAATCGGAAGTGAGATTGCAAGCCGTGCAAAAGCCTTTGGTATGACGGTCCATGTCTTTGATCCTTTTTTGACTGAAGAAAGAGCAAATAAACTCGGAGTCAATGCTACTAGCTTTGAAGAAGTCCTGGCTTGTGCAGATATCATTACAGTCCATACTCCATTGACAAAAGAAACAAAAGGGCTACTTAACAAGGAAACCATTGCAAAAACAAAAAAAGGCGTAAGATTGATCAACTGTGCAAGAGGCGGAATCATTGATGAAGCTGCACTCCTTGAAGCACTTGAAAATGGACATGTGGCAGGAGCTGCTCTAGACGTCTTTGAAGTGGAGCCTCCTGTGGATTCAAAACTGATCGATCACCCACTTGTCATTGCCACCCCACATTTGGGAGCATCTACAAAAGAAGCACAGCTCAATGTAGCGGCACAAGTTTCTGAAGAAGTTTTGCAATATGCGCAAGATCTGCCTGTCATGTCCGCCATCAACCTTCCGGCTATGACAAAAGACTCTTACCAAAAAATCCAGCCTTATCATCAATTTGCAAACACAATTGGAAACCTTGTTTCTCAATGTATGAATGAGCCAGTTAAAGACGTTGCCATCCAATATGAAGGCTCCATTGCGAAGCTTGAAACATCGTTTATTACAAAAAGTCTTTTAGCAGGCTTCCTAAAATCGCGTGTTGCAACGACAGTTAATGAAGTGAACGCCGGAACTGTTGCAAAGGAACGCGGTATCAGCTTTAGTGAAAAAATTTCTTCTAATGAATCTGGATATGAAAACTGCATCTCTATTCAAGTGACAGGAGATGTATCAACTTTTACATTAAGAGCAACATACATCCCCCACTTTGGCGGACGGATTGTCTCTTTAAATGGTTTTAACATTGATTTTTATCCTTCTGGACACCTTGTGTATATTCACCATCAAGATAGACCTGGTGCAATCGGTCAGGTCGGGCAAATTCTTGGCGATCACCATATCAATATTGCAACAATGCAAGTGGGACGAAAAGAAAAAGGCGGAGAAGCCATCATGATGCTTTCATTTGACCGACAGCTGGAAAATGAAGTGATAGATAAACTAAAAAACATCCCTGATATCGTTTCTGCAAAAGTCATCGACCTCCCATAAACCAAAACGGAACTCGAAGATAGATTTCTATCTGCTTCGAGTTCCGTTTTTATATGATGACCGCTTAAGCTATTCAATTATTCACAGGTAGCAAGTCCGTATGTCGCTAAACAAAATGAAAGTCAATCTGTCTCAAATTTATTATATTTTTTTCACTTGCTTAAAATACTCTTCAAGCGTCAGATCGTGTTTTTTCATGACTTTAGCGGCTTTTTTGCCAACATAGCGCAAATGCCATGGTTCATATTTGTACTGTGTGACCTTCTCTTTGTTTTTCGGATAACGAATCACAAAACCATATTGGTAGGCATGATCTTGAACCCATTTTCCCGCCTTTGTTTTTCCAAACTCCTGAGAAAGGGTATAGCCTGCACTTTGACTAGAAATGTCCATCGCTAGTCCTGTCTGATGTTCACTTTGACCCGGAAAAGCAACGGCTTCTTTGGCTTTCTCTTCCCCTTTTTGCCTCACTTCATTTTGATAGACCGTTTTTTGTCTGTCATAAGATCTGTAACCTGATACTGCTACAAGTGAGATCTCTTGTTCTTTTGCGGCTTTAAACATCTCTTCAAGCGCATTAGCCGCTTCTTTCCTAATATAACGCTTATCAATATCCTCTGTAAAAGAAAAAGCAACATCAGGCACTGTCAAATCAGACGGTTTGTAGTCTCCCGGAAGTGCGTATTTTTTATTGACAAGTGCTAATATATTATTAGGATTTTGAATAGTCGGAAGCCCATCAACTTCTTTGATTTGATTAAAATATTTATTTTCTAGTAAAAAATCTTGATCTAGACTATGTTTTTTAGCATCTTCTGTCTTTGGCACGTTATTCGTATTCGTTGAATCTTTTTGATCTGTTGTTGAGCATCCTGTACCAAGCAACACGACCACACTTAACAGAGATACTATTGATGCGTATTTGTACTTCATTAAAATCCATCCTTTTCACAACTTAAAGAAACTGGAACTTATAAGACGGTATCCAGCGCTAGAAGAATCATATCATTAAATGTTGTCTGCCGTTCTTCAGCAGTTGTTTCTTCTCCTGTTATGACATGATCACTAACTGTTAAAATTGACAAAGCTTTTCTGCCAAATTTGGCCGCTAATGTGTAAAGTGCGGTAGTCTCCATTTCGATTGCTAGCACGCCATGTTTAGCAAGGTTTTCTACTTGACTGTTTTCATTATAAAACTGATCAGCTGTGAACACATTACCAGCTCTTACAGCGATATTTCGCGCTGTTGCTGCATCATATGCCGCCTTTAAAAGTTCAAAATCACAACAAGGGGCAAAATCAATTGATCCAAATGCCACCCGGTTGATTTGTGAATCAGTGGAAGAAGTCATCGCCAAAATGACATCTCTTACATTGACATCTTTTCTAATCGCACCGCATGATCCGACACGTATTAAATTTTTCACATCATAGCTTTTCATTAACTCATTGACATAAATAGAGATGGATGGTACACCCATACCTGTGCCTTGAACGGAAACACGCTTTCCTTTATATGTACCGGTAAACCCATACATTCCGCGAACTTTATTATAACACTCTACATCTTCTAAATATGTATCGGCAATATATTTCGCCCGAAGTGGATCTCCAGGTAGTAATACCGTTTCTGCAATTTGACCTTTTTCTGCTCCAATATGAACGCTCATGATCATTCCTCCTCACCTATACTAAATGCAAGAAATCCCTTACATTATGTATTATAAACCAACCTCTACAAAAAAGAAAATTAACACTGTTGGACATTGTGTAACATTTTATTTTAGCTGACTAATCATTTTGTCACTTATCTTGCCAATCATTTTTCGAATAATTTCAAAACGGTTTAGTTATGCTATTTTTTAAGAAAGGAGGAGGTCGTTTTGGGTAAAAAACAGCGCAACAGAGTGACGGGACTGAAAAAAAACAACCATATTCCAACTAAAGATGTCCTTGCTGCAGAAGAAGCACATGAAAAAGAGTTTAGCGCCAGAAAACGAAAAGACACAACGTAAAAAAACTGCGAATGATTTTCGCAGGATCGTAAACAGAAAGTGAGGGTTTTGAAGAATTGTTGAACAAACCCTCTCTTTTTTCATATGAAAACAATGCCTAGTCAACTTTTCTAGGATGTTTGCAGTAAAACACGGTTGATTTTACTCCATCCCGTTGAAAGTAGTTTATAGTAAGTTTTTCCCCTTCTCCCCTCATCAATTAGTACGATATCGCCAGTTGCAAGAAATCTTGCTTTATAATCATTCGGCACCGTGTCATAGACGTTAAAAGTAGAAAACGTACGTTCTAACACATCCTCATGGGTTCGTCCGTTTACTTCTGTTCGATAAACCAGCTCATACCCTTTGTCTTCACCAAATTGCGGTGTTTGGAAAATGGTCACATCATAAACAGATTGTTTCCTTTTAAACATTTGAAAAATTAACGACAACACGATCCCTCCTTTTTTATTAAATTAGCGTTCTTTTAGGTTATCCCTTCCTCTAGTTTTGTCGAACGAATAAGAAGTTTTCGGCAATTTTCTTAAATATAAAGAAAAGCATAAAACCGAGAGAAAAGCCTCCAATAACATCTGTTAAATAATGGACACCTAAGTAAATGCGACTTCCCCCGATCATGATGACCAGTGCACCAGTCCAAATATAGACAGCCGTTCTATGTCTTCTAAAATAAGGAAAGTCCGTTAAAAGAAAAAAAGCAAAAAAAGCATACATACATGCAGCGTTCATCGAATGACCACTTGGAAAACTATAAGACGGATCATTAACAAGCGGAGCAAATGACGGCCGTTCTCTTGCAATCCAATTTTTTAAAGTTTCATTGAGTATTCTTTCAAGAAAAAAGAATAGGTACATATACCATACAGACAACGTTCTTTTGCGAATCAAGATGACTAGGGTTATGATCAACATGAACAGAAGTATGACCGCACTAGATCCTAGGCTTGTCAAGAAATGAAAAAACTTTGTTAGAAGTGGATGTCTAATCGTTATAACAGCTTGTACAAAATTTTGATCGATTGTTTCGATAAATCGAATTTGAAGGGCCCAAGCCGTTATGATAAAAATAGCTAACAAATAGAACACATACTTCATAAAACTGTGGCGTCCTCCTTGAGTTTGTGTTTTAAACATAAGAAGGACCGAGGGCAACTCACCTGGTCCTAGCTTAATCCTCTATATGTTCATCTATCATGTTTTTTTCAATTAGATAATCAAAAGTGATATCTGCTATTTCAAATAGCTCTTCTTCACTAGGTATGTAACCTCTTCTTGTCAACTGAAGATAAAAAAAATCAGCGATTTCTTCTGTATCTATCATAAGCTCAATTTCTTTCATTTGATCCCCTCCTTAATTCTGATGTATGAACTGGCTATCAATTTTATAACCGGTTTGTCATAAAGGTTGTCCCCCATCATATACATGTTGTAACAACATGTGAAGGAGGAGTAGATGATGATACAAAAAACGATAGAGATGCTTGACGGAGATTGCTTTGACCTGTTGATGGAAAAAGTCTTAAAAGTGATGTTTGGCTTGATTATGTGCGGTTGTTTTCCTTATTTTTTGTTTTTACTCTTGTTTAACTGAAATATTCTTTCAGGCTTCCTAAAACAAACTCCATCATTTCTTTATATTCTTCATCCTGAAACATTTCATACAAAGTCTTGTAATCATTATAGATATCCAATAGCTCATCCACAATCGTCGCTGCTGCCTGATGTTCATTTACTTGCTCAACAGGATCATTTGTCAAAGGAAGAAATGCCAATTCAGCAGTGACGGGTTCATCAAGTTTTTCCTTCACTTCTCCAACATAGTGAACAAAAAGAAGCTGATGAATAAACTGATCTGTTTCATAAGCTCTGAGAACTAGTGTCAAATCATCTTCTTCTTTTTCCAGCCATTCCCCATCTTTCAGGCGGGTCAATTCATAAATAATATCTTCCCACCCGTTATCTACATATCTCCAGATTTCCGTTCTATAACCGGTAATTCTGAACAATTCCTTTCCATAGTCTTTAACATAAACAACATCTCCAATTAAAAATTCATATTCAATATCGAGTTTTTCCATATCAATAATGACCCCATCATAGTCTTTGTATAGCTGTAAAGACGTCTCAAAATAAAGAATTTCATTATGATTCACTTCATACAGGAAATGTTGATCAATTTTATGAACTTTTGTAACTGTTCCAACCGTTCCATACATGACGACCACTACAATATCGCCGACTTTATATTTAGGTACGTTTGACTTCATTTTCATTCCCCCTTGCCTAAGGAATTCCGTCTTATGCTTATCGTATGCATGAAATGATCATTTCGCATGGGCAAGGGTATTAAGCGATTATGAGTTTTTTTATGAAGGATGTTCAAGATTATTACCGATCTTTTTCTTTTTTAAGGTTCTTCATTTCAATTTTAATCACAAAATAAACGCAAATGATAAGAGCCGCTATTAATAGCACCCAGACAGGCATGAGCAAAAAAGGGGCGTATTCCCCTATCAAAAATAATAAGCAAACAGTGACGAAAGTCAGACTGATCAGCCTAAGAAAAATAATCAGTTTTTCTCCCTCCTTAGTCCTGAATCAAGATTAACACATCTGTTAGGAATGATTAATAGCAAGGAAAAAGCTACAGAACGATTGCCTGCAGCTAGCCATGTCTTGTTTCCGTTACATATTTCTCCCAAACCTCATCAAATGTCGCCATGGATGATAAATATTCGCCATTAAGCTCAAGATAAGAACTCAACTCGTCATAATCCTCGGAATTTTTTGGGAATCCATGGTCATGATAAGCATGATTAGCAAAATCACTGATCTTGTCCTTTGGCTTTGGCTGACGATATTTCATTAAATAGTGGTAAAACGATTTCACGCTCCCCCTCCTGTCTTTCTTTTGTTGTTTTATTATACAACCAGTTAAAAAAAATACAAATCAAAACACAAAAGAATTTGGAATAAGATTTTTCTATCCTGCGGAAACTTTAGCTGTAAGCCAACAGCAAGGAGAACCATTCATGAAATGAAATTTTTAAGGAGGATGTTAATGGGTATTTTAAGTGGTAATCCAACAGAGCAACCGATGCATTATGGTGAAGTATTTGGTGCGTGGACATTTCTAACAACAACGAAGGGATTAATAGCAGGGCATCAAACGATGTTAAACCACGCTGGTGATGAAGACTTGAAAAAATTGCTTGAGGAAGCAATCCAAGGTGGACATCAAGAGAGCAAACAATTGAGACTTTATTAAAAGAAAATAGTATCGGTTTACCACCAACACCACCTGAGCGTCCTAAAGCATGCTTAGAAGACATTCCAACCGGTGCACGCTTTCTAGATCCGGAAATAGCTGCTTCATTATCAAAAGACATCGCTGCAGGATTAGTTTCATGCAGTCAAATCATTGGTCATTGCGTTCGAGAAGATATCGCCATGATGTTCGGACAGTTTCATGTTCAAAAAGCAACACTTGGAGCCAAAGTACTCCACCTTAATAAAGAAAAAGGTTGGCTAATACCGCCACCATTACACCATAATAAAGCAGAAGATTGTGAATCATCCTTGATAAAAAGAGTAAAGAGGAAGCTCACACTACCAGTATGAGCTACTCTTTCAAAAGAAGGATGTTTTATTCTTTAGTAAACAAATGCCGCACCAACAATGATCAGCAAAATGAACAGCACGACAATTAATACGAAAGTGCTTCGACCTGGATAGCCATAACCATATCCGCCATAAGGACTGCAATATTGAGGATAATGCACGGGTATTCATCCTTTCCTATAAAATCTTTACACCACAGCCTATGCAGGCCAAGTTATGATTGGTTTGTGCATTTGCCTACATATAAGAAATGCTTTTTAGAGAACATTGACAAAACGCTGATATACCAACGAGCTTTGGGTAAATATATGAACCAAGTGAACATGCGCTCTCCTCCATTTTTAATATCATTAAACCAACAATCGAGAAAAGTGCGTGGAAAAATAGGTATCAACTGAAAATACAAAATTTACTTAGACAGCGAATACCTATTAAAGTGATTATTGACCGGTTGAGAAACATCTTAGGCATACTTTAGAAGAAGAATCCGTTCAAGCTTTTGAGTATGCAGTGACTTCAACTGGGGGAGGTTTTTAAATACTAGGGTTTCAAATGTTATATAGAAGGAAACAAATATTTGAAAATGGTGGTCATATGATGGATATATTGAAATCCGAGCTTTTCATAAAAATTTTTTGCTTGTCTATTGGTAACCAAATAACTTGACTTGATCCCCCATTGCTTTGAAACGGTCAGCATTTGACCGATCAGCCCAGTGCCATAACCTTTGCGTTGATAAGGTTCTAATATTGCAACTTCCTCAATTTTAGATATTTTTTCCTCTTGATCCAGATAAAGTTCTGCACAGCCAATTGGGATTCCTTCTTCAGAGTAGCAAACAAACAGATGAATGATACCTTGTTCGTAAAGAGGACGCCGACGATTTAGTTTTTCTCTGGCAAATGTCTCGTCCATAGTTAAAGAATCAAAAATCTGCATGACATCACAACCGTCTTTAAGAGATTTTTCCGTTCCCCAATTGACCCGATCGTTGGGATATTCTGACCAACTAGATAAATCAATCCCATAAAAAAGCTCTTCATCAAGAATATATCCAAGATCAAGCAATGCTTTTTTGATAGAAAAAGAAAAATCTTGTGAGATTGAACCTTTCACATGAACATAATTTCTTTTTAAAATCGCAGGAGTATGATCAAGTAATGAATGTAAGTCTGTTAGTGAGTAGGTGTCCCTCAGTTGTATAAAATGTGAGGCAAACAATTGTGGCAACTGGTCATCCTTATACACATCATAGGATAACTGTGTTTTTTTGCTACATGTTAATAATAAATAGTTTGTTTCAGCTTTTACAACCGATCTCATGAAAATAACCTCTTTTCTTTCTCTACATATGAAAAAAATGACCTTGAGTAAAAGGTCATCTTTTAAGTGTTGAATAATTTGACATAGTCACCGTATCCCGCTTGTTCAAGTTCCTCTTTTGGAATAAAACGAAGCGCAGCTGAATTCATGCAGTAGCGCAGACCATTAGGTTTTGGACCGTCTGGAAAAACATGACCAAGATGGGAATCAGCCGTTTTGCTTCTGACCTCTGTACGAACCATGCCAAATGATCTATCTTGTTTTTCTATTATTTCCTTATCGTGAATGGGCTTTGTAAAGCTTGGCCACCCGCAATGGGCATCAAATTGATCAAGAGAAGAAAACAGCGGTTTTCCGGAAACAATATCAACATAGATTCCTTCTTTTCGGTTGTTCCAATATTCATTTTGAAATGGAGGTTCTGTTCCATTTTGCTGTGTCACTTCGTACTGTATTCGGTTTAAGTGCTTTAGGCGATCTTCTTTGTTAAAAGTCATGCCTTATCTCTCCAATGTTTTTCTAGAAATCCTGCCCGTCCACTTCCAATTCTGTATTGTTTATAGCGTTCAGGATGTTTTTTATAATAATCCTGATGATATTCTTCAGCCGGATAAAATGGGCCCGCCTCAGTAATTTCTGTCACAACCGGATCTTTGAAGATGCCGCTCTCGGCAAGTTTTTTCTTTGATTGTTCCGCCAACAACCGTTGGTTTTCATTATGATAAAAAATCCCCGTTTGGTAAGAATCCCCTCGGTCTCCAAACTGTCCGGATTGGTCTGTAGGATCAATTTGTTGCCAATAAAGTTCAAGTAGTCTTTCATATGAGAATATATCAGGATTAAATGTGATCTGCACAGCTTCACGATGCCCCGTTGTATTGCTGCAAACCTCTTCATACGTCGGGTTTTCTTTATATCCGCCCGTATAACCTGATTCGACTTTAAGAATACCAGGCTGTTCATCAAAAGGCTTCACCATACACCAAAAACAACCTCCAGCAAATGTAGCGAGTTCTTGTTTTTCATTCATCTAAAACGCCTCCTGCTCTTTTCACTTAGTGGGAATTATTATAACATAAATGAAGATTTCTTCATCTCTTATGAAACTCGGGTCATATTTTTTTCTCAAGTTGATGGTCATATGAACTAAAAATTATTTGAAAGACTAACTGATGTAAAGGAATTATGATATCATAATGATAGCAGTAATTCTTTAAAAAAGAGCGTAAATGTGCTCGTTATGGAGGGGCAAAATTGAAATCCAGAGAACAAATGATGTATGAAATTGAAGCTTTGCTTCGCACTGCATTTAAACAGATGCGAGATGAGATAAATGAACTGCTTGCGAAAGAAATGTCTCGTAATGAATTTATGATTTTGCGCTTAATTAGCGAGCAGGGTCCGAAAAAAGTCACAGAGTTCGCAACGATGTTAGGTGTTTCTGCGAGCCACATCACCGCAGTTACTGATGCGTTAGTTCAAAAAAATTGGATTACAAGAGTACGTTCTAAAGAGGACAGACGGATCATCAAAATCCACTTAACTGATGCTGGAAAAGAAATTGTCAGTTATTTTGAACAAAAGAAAAATGAGTACTTTCTTAAACGTTTCACTCATTATAGTGATGAAGAGCTACAAACATTAATTAATTTGTTCAGTAAGCTAGATAAAAATAGACTCTAATGTTCTCCACATATATCTTTCACTTCTTGCGCACATTAATAGTAAAAAAAGAGGTGGATCATATATGACAACAGTCCCTTACCTATGTCCAAACTGCAAAACAAACCGGACGCGATTTAATTTAATCGAACAAGCGCCAAGCTCTGTTAAACTTGATCCTGTAACTGGAGAAATTGTGGAAACGTATACAGAAGGAGAACTCTCCCCTTTTCACCTTCCATACAGTGGTCCACACATGAAAGTGCAATGTGGTGCCTGTGGTTTAATCGAAGATGAAAAGACATTTATCAAGCATGCAGAATACGATAAACGATAAAGAAGAGTTTAATACATCCGGTTCATAGTGCCACCTGAACCGGATAGTCTTCTGTCAATCGTGATTCACTAGACACTAATCAGCCAAAATGTATTAGATCGCACCATTGATTCTATCTTTTTTTTTATACCTTTTCCTGTATTCATACGGAGTCAATCCAGCTATTTTCTTAAACGCTTTACTGAAATACTTGACATCTTTAAATCCTGAGGATTTTGCCACTTCATAAATCCATCTTTCCGTTTCTGTTAACAGTCTCTTTGCCTCCCTAATCCTCAAATCAATTAAGTAGTCAATAAAATTTCGACCAGTCTGTTTTTTAAAAAAGAGGCTGAAATAGCTTTTGCTAAGATGAACGTGTTTTGCAACACTCTGAAGTGTTAAGTTTTCTCGATAATTAGAAGATATAAAGTCAAGAGCCTTCATCATTATACGTCCCTCATATTGAGGTATAAAAGGAATTGTGATTTTTTCTAAATAACAACTAAACAGAATGATAAGCTGTTCTAAGGTCTTTACTTGTTTAAGTCGGTCTTGCTCTTCAGAAAGCAATATATCAGAATGACCAAAAAAACCAGAAATGCTCACAAGAAGATGACACGCTTCATGTTGAACTTGTTCTAGGTTGAAAGTCTCTCCTTTCCAACGTTCATATATAGATTCAATCGCTTTTGCAACAGGCTCGCCTTGATAAATCATGTCATAGAAAATGGCCCATTCATTTCCTTTCTTCTTAGCGGTGAAATCATTTTTAAAAGCTGTGTTTGAACGATCCATGTTGTAAAAGCTGTATAGTCCTTTGAAAAATTGTTTTTGACAAGCTGATTTGCTTGATACATATCCTTTACTCATGTTGCCTATTCCTTGTTCGAACGTGATTCCTTTTGATAGCGAGATATTCCACTTTTCTTCTACCGAAACCTTCCACTGATTTAGTTCATGCTTTATTTTGTTGGCCGGAAGAACGAAAAACATGCTGTTTTGACCTACAATCATTCCGAAACCAGTCATAATCTGCTTATAGAACATTTCTTGCAAATCCTCCAACAAAAACTGTACATACATTCCACCATGCGTATCTTTCCATTTTTCTGCCTGATCTAGGATAAGATAGACACATGCGTATTGACTTTCAAGCCAAATCGGTACTGAAGCAGGTTGTAAAAAGGATCTTTGCTCTGACACGAGCAATCGTTTGATTTCCTTTTCAATTTGTTTTCGTTCCCAATACCTTGCACATTTTTGATATTCAATCCATTCACATTCCTCCCTTTGTTCTTTCTCAATCTGATCAACACATTGTCTTAGCACCGAAAGAAAATCTTCTTTTTTTAATGTTCGTTTTAACAAATAATCGACACCCCCTATTCCATCCATTGCTTTTACATAAGCAAAGTCACGGTCATGACTAATCAGGATCACTTTTAACCTAGGATTACAATATAAGGCATACTTTATGAGTTCAATACCATCGATGATTGGCAATTCGACATCTGTTATAAGAATATTAAAGGAACATGTTTCTAACGTATTGCGTGCGGCTTTTCCATTAACACTTTGGTATTGCGCCTTCAATCCTTCCATTCCCCAATCAATCAAGGAAATCATTCTTTCTCGAATGTCAGGATGATGATCAATGATAAGAACTCGGTACATCATTATCCCCCCTTTAATTATGACAGGAACATCTCTTTAATCTTTTTCGCAAACATCCAAAAACCAAATTATTCCTCAGGAGTATCCCCTAACAAAATACGCCTTCTCGAACAAACTTAATTATCCTGCGTTATATTTGTTGTATATTAAAATATCAGTTCACTCTTCCCGTCATTTTAGAAATATAAAAATACCTGCCTAATAGGTGGCAACGATTAATTTAATTTTCAACTTAAAATGTAATTCTATTATTTAAATGAAAATAGTGTCTTTTATTTGTTTAAGTCGAAAATATAATACCCTTTTAATTTTATCTATAAATAGAAAATAAAATCCAAATTTTATAATATTAAGATGAATAAGGAAATAAAAAGACAAGCTTTGTCATGTTCATACAATTCTAATGAAATGACAACCGCCGACTCCATTATTTATCTCTTCCCAAATGAGCAACTCGAGTTTCATCATAATTCGAGCTCATATAAAACATTTTTTGAAAGGTGGCGATAATTCATCCAAGAAGTCATGATTTGTTGATTGGAAAAATGAATATGTTGATCTGTACTTACAAAAACTCGGAATGAGGTGTTGATGTGCGTAAAGTGATCAAACCATTCAAAATGTTGATGACCTTTTCAGTCATAACCGCTGTTGTTTTAACAGCCAACATGCCCCCTGCTTTTGCGGTAACTCAGCCTGAGCCTGATACTCAACTAAACAAGGAGAATTTAGAAAAACTATCTGTAAAAAACATGAATAAATTAAAAAACGGTATCCAATTCGACCTTGGACAATATGAAGCATACATTCGCATTTACGCAGATGATCTAGTAAAAGTATCAATTTTAAAAGATGGACAAGAAGAAACGTTTTCTCCTGGTATTCAAAAAAAAAGTTGGAAGACACCCGCATTCAAAACGGATGATCAGCACAATAAGTTTACGATTTCAACAAAAGAACTAACGATAAAAATAAGCAAAACACCATTCGGTATAAAATTTTTGGACAAGCAAGGTCATGTGATCAATGAGGACGATTTGAAAAACGGCAAATCTTCTGGTTATGAAGAAGGCAAACCTTATGTGTTTAAAAAGACAGATAAGAGTGAGAACTTTTACGGCTTTGGGGAACAAGCCGGATTAAACTTAAATCAGCGTGGTGAAAGTATAGGCATGTGGAATACTGATGCGTACGCTTATACGAAAAACACAAAATATTTATACACGTCAATACCCTTTTTCATAGGATTGAAAAATAAACAGGCCTACGGAATTCTTTTCGATAACTCTTATCGTTCTTACTTTGAGATGGCAAGTGAATCTGATGATTATTATTACTTCTACGCAAATGGCGGTCCGCTTTCTTATTATTTTATGTATGGTCCAGAAATTGAAGACGTATTAGATATTTATACAGAACTTACAGGAAAAATGGACCTCCCGCCAAAATGGACATTGGGATTTCATCAAAGTAAATGGGGTTACACCCCAGATGAAATCATAGATGTAGCTCAAACATATCGAAAGAAACAAATCCCTTTAGATACGATGCATTTTGACAATGACTATATGAAGGGTTATCGTGTCTTTACATGGGAACAAAATTATAAAATGGCTTTGCAGAGATTAAAAAAATTAGCTGGATTTCATGCAATTGCGATAAATAACCCGGCAGTAAAACAAGAAAAAAACTACCGCATTTATGAAGAAGGAACTTCAAATGATTATTGGGCTAAAAACCCGGATGGCAGCACCTTTATTGGTCCCGTTTGGCCAGGAGATTCAGTATTCCCTGATTTTTCAAAAGAAAAAGTTCGTCAATGGTGGTCTAAAAAACACAAGATTCTTTTCGAAGCGGGAATTGATGGAATTTGGAACGATATGAATGAACCAGCAGTATTTATCGATGGTGGTAAATACAACCATACGCTACCTTTGGATACGTATTTCGGAACAGACGATAACAAAATACTTCATACAGAATTTCATAATTTATACGGACATCTAGAAGCAGAAGCAACATATAACGCTTTCTCAACGTATAAACCAAATAGCCGTCCGTTTGTATTAACTCGTGATATGTTCGCCGGCTCACAACGATATTCAGCACTTTGGACAGGTGATAATGTAAGCAACTGGGAACACTTACAAATGTCTTTGCCAATGAACATGAATATCGGCTTATCAGGCATTTCTTTTGTCGGAAATGATATTGGGGGCTTTGCTCTTCGACCTGACAGAGAATTATTTACTCGCTGGATTGAATTAGGAGCATTTCTACCATTCTCTCGAATTCACTATGATTCTGATACAAAGTCATATACTAAAATTGGGCAAGAGCCTTGGGTATTCGGACCAGAAGTCGAAGCCATTGCCAAAAAGTATATTGAAATGCGATATCAGTTCATGCCTTACTTGTATAATGCATTTAAAGATGCCTCAGAAACCGGTAAACCCGTACAACAACCACTTGTCTATCAATATCAAAAAGATGAAAACACATATAATATCAGTGACCAATTTATGTTCGGTGATTCTATCATGTTTGCACCAATTGTTCATGAAGGACAAACGAGCCGTAAAGTTTACCTTCCTGAAGGCGATACATGGATAGACTATTGGAAGAAGGAAGAATTCGAAGGCGGGCAAACGATTTCAGTTGCTGCTCCACTTGATCATCTGCCTATATTCATAAAGAATGATTCAATTGTTCCAACACGTGAAATTCAACAATATACAAACGAAAAAAAATTAACGAACCTTGTTTTAGATACGTATATTGATGATAAAACAACCTATAGATTCTATGAAGACGATGATCAAACATTAAACTACAAAAAAGGCGAATTCAATGTAACGAAGTTCAGTATTAAAAAAGACCACAACAAAATTAAATTTTTGAAACGTGTGGAAGCCGATCATTTTGACTCTAAAATTAAACAATACACGCTTAAGCTTCATCATGAAAGAGCTCCGAAAAATGTGCAGGCAGGAAAAAAGAAGTACAAAAAAGTTAACAGTTTAAAAGACATGGTAAGTAGAAAACATTCATACTTCTATTCTGACAAAACGAAGACTATATATATTCATATACCTGTCGAAGAAACCAATATTGTCCAAGTGAATGCAAACAAAAAGCTGAGACTCAACTAGCCCTTGATCTAAGTATAAAATTTGGCTTGAGCTTTAATAGCAAGAGCCAAGTTTTTTATTAACGTTACCTTAGGAAGGCAAAAAATGAACAAAAAACGTTAACAATTTTTTCTTACAAGGCTTTTAAGGCTAGCTACTGCTATGGCCTATTTTTTTCGTTTTCAACAACATGAAGTGTGTAGATCATAACACTTATAAACAAAGCACAGTAGCCGATATTTAAATACATTTTAGCCAAGTTTTCAGCAAAAAAACTCAAAGTTGCTGATCCTCCAAAATATAATGAGAATAAAAATGCCAATAAACTAAAATATCGATAAATACGTTGCATCACATACACCCCATCATCATGCTTATCAACCGGGATCAACCTGATGCCGGTTGATAATAAATAAATTCGATTTGATCCTTTTTTAGATGAATCCGTTTTGCTTTTAAATACTGGCCGGTTTCTAATGGCATTTCTGACATATGAACGCGGATTTCTTTCGTGTTTGCAAGAATATGCACGAAATTTGGAAGATCATAATACTGATCCATGTACTTTAAAACAGCGGAAATGGGGACATTGAGTTTTCCTATAGAAAACCTTGTGACATCTAAGACGACATCTCCATTTTTTTTCACTGTGGGCTGAAACGAAACTGTTGCGTCAACAGTTGAAGAAAATGCACGGATTTTGCCGACAATATGAACTTCCTCATCAATTTCTATTTTATAATCATGATCAGGTGACGACTTCTTTTCTAAGTATGAATTAATGAATGCGGACAAAGAATCTCTCGTACTCGTCACATTCAATTCATACTCACTTGGGGGCGGATCTGTCGGCTCTCTTTTATCACTAGGCAGCAATATCAGAATGAAACTCCCGATCAAGATGATCAGATTCACCGCTATCAAAATGAAAAATAAACTCTTCCATTTGTTCATGTTTTTCACCTTATTCTGCTGGGTTTATGATTTGAGCAAAAACTCGTTCTGCTATTAATTTATACCCAATTTGATTAGGGTGAAACTCATCTTTTGAAATCCTTTTTTCATTTGTGCGCTTTTCAAAAATATCGGCGATATCCACCATTCTCATATTGACAACTTTGTTGAGCTTTATTTCTGCTGCCTGATTCCATTCCTCAACGACTTGATCTACTTCCTTTAATTCAGACAATGTAAATTTAAATGGATTATACAAGCTGACATAAATCACTTCAGCATCACTATTTTGTTTTCTAATTTCGAATAGAATGTTGGCAAACCGTTTGGCAAATAATTTTTGCTCATGCCGAAATGGTTTAATCGTTAAATCGGCAATGTTTTCCCGAACGACCTTCATCAGGTCATTACCACCAATTGTAAATAAAATATAATCTGCTTTCTTAAGTCCTTCTTGTATTTCTTGATCTTGTAACTTGTTTAGGAGATGTTCAGTCCGAGAGCCTTTCACTGCATAGTTCTTAATCGTAACAGATCTAATATCGCTTTGACGTTCTAGCTGATCAGCTACCAGGCCGACATAGCCTTTTCTCCTCTCATCGCCAACTCCAACTGTAAGAGAATCACCGACTGCAGCAATTACAACATCCCGTTTCGGAACTGTCGTTGTTTGTTCAGTGCTCACAACACCTTCTGTACAGGCTGAGAGCAGGCAGATGAGAGCTACCATGAATGACACGAACCGAATCTTCAAAATGATCCCCTTCCTTTTTTACCTAAAAAAAGTGTATCATGTTTTTATTCTTTTGAAAATTATCTACCTGATGTTAAATAAAACCTGTTATCCAATCAGATAACAGGTTTCTCGCATATATTTTAGTTCTTTAACAGCTTGATATCAGCGATAATTTCTTCGTATGGCGTATCTGTCACACCATTGTATTCTTTCATGACTTTGCCTTCTTGATCAACTAGAAAAAATGAATTTTGATGTATCACTTGCTCTTCATTTTCTGGTTTTTTAACAAGTGCATGAAAGCTATTCAACGCAAAACCTTCAATTTCTTTCTGTTTGTAACCAGTTAAAAAATCCCAGTTTTCAAAAGATAAGGGATAGTTATTTGCAAACTCTTTAAGCTTCTTTGGTGTATCATTCTCAGGGTCGACACTAAATGAGATGATTCTGACATCGAGATTTTCTTTTTTAAGCTGTTTTTGCAATTCTGTCATATGTGCGGTCATCGGCGGACAGATTGTCGTACAGTTCGTAAAGATAAAGTCCGCTATCCAAACTTTCCCTTTTAAGCTTTCAAGAGATACCGTTTTTTTGTCTTGATTTTGAAAAGAAAAAGACTCAACATCATAATTCAAAGGATCTTTTATTTTACTGTTACCGCAGGCACACATGATGATGACAAAGACTCCTGCCAGTAAAATAGTAAACCCGTTTTTCAATTCCCCCATCCCCTTTTATTAATCAGTGTAAAAAGAAAAACCGATCGCTCCCCTTCCAGTATGAACCGATATAATCGGTGTTGTGTAAGAAATATCAATATTTACTCCCGGCACATGTTCAAGCAAAGATGCTTTCAATTTATGGGCAAGGTCCAATGCATCAGCATGAGCGATTCCAATTGCCTGAACGGTTTTTCCTTTGATAGTGGTTAGAAATTGGCCTGTTAAATAACGGATAAGCTGACCGCTATTCCGAACATTCTTGTCTGGTGTATAAATACCGTCTTCTAGTCTTGCAATTGGTTTTATTTTAAGTAAAGAGCCGATCAGTGCTTTTCCTCTACCAATTCGCCCCCCTTTGATCAAATTATCAAGCGTGTCCATTGTCACATAAAGGGAAATCCGGGTTCTTAAATGATCAAGATCATTCACAATGTCAACTACTGACCACCCCTCTTGAGCACGTGTTGCTGCTCTAACAACCTGAAAACCGAGGCCTTTTGAAATATACTTGGAGTCAACAACTGTTACCTTACCATTGACCATCTTCGAAGCGCTTACAGCTGTTTGAAATGTCCCGCTTAATTCACTTGATAGGTGGATGCTGATTACTTCACTTCCATCTTCCGTTAGTTTTTCATATAATTCAATAAATGCGCCCAATGGGGGTTGGGAACTTTTCGGAAGTTCTTTTGCCAATTCCATTTTTTCAATAAATTCATCTGGTTGAATGTCGAATTGATCTCTGTAAGGAACTCCATCAATTGCTATTGAAAGTGGCAATACATGAATATTATATTTTTCGAGTGTTTCTTTGTTTAAATCTGCTGTTGAATCTGTCACAATTTTAATATTGGTCAATCTTCTTCACTTCCTGTCAGCCTAAGATGTTTTCATGATGTAGGCAAAAACGCATGAAATTCTTTGCCGCCCACATACCTTTTTTCCGTAATATAAGCGGCACTTTTTTAGCTAGCAAAGAATTTTTTTAAGTGCTATGCATTATGCTTTAACTCTTCTTGGTTATAAATAGCAAGATAAACCCGCCATTTTAATGCTCTTTTTAAATACTCTCTAAAGGAGTATATCTTTTTCTGGCGCTTCGAACAATAAAGCTCTTTTATAAATGCTTCAAGCCTCAGCTTTGTCATAAAAAAATGGGGGTTATCCTCCTGTAACAGAGGTATTTCCGTCACCTTCACCTGCTGTCCATCCAAACGTTTGAACTCTAGGCTTTTAAGTAACAAATTATCAATCCTCTTTTTTTGGATATTTTCTTTATTATACATAATATCCGGAGTTATTGTCTGCAAAAATTTTTTTAAACGAGTAAATTGAAAAGTCCTTCATCTTTATTCACTTCGACAAAGTGAAAACCTTTGCGCTTCATTTTGTCGATCAGTGGGTCATAATCTTCCCGCTGTTTTAATTCAATACCAACAAGAGCAGGGCCGCTGCTTTTATTATTTTTCTTTGTATATTCAAAGCGGGTGATGTCATCGCTTGGCCCAAGGACCTCGTCCAAAAATTCCCTTAACGCCCCGGCCCTTTGCGGAAAATTAACAATGAAATAATGTTGTAAGCCTTCGTACATCATCGATCTATCTTTAATTTCCTGCATTCTTCCGATGTCATTATTTCCTCCGCTGATCACGCATACAACGTTTTTTCCTTTGATTTCGTCTTTATACAGATCTAATGCGGCGATAGGTAAAGCTCCAGCAGGCTCAGCGACAATTGCGCATTGGTTGTATAATTCTAGAATAGCGGTGCAAACTTTTCCTTCTGGAACAAGCAAGATGTCATCGACAATTGTTTCAAGTGTTTGAAATGTTTTCTCACCAATTCTTTGAACTGCAGCACCGTCTACAAATTTATCAATTTTTTCAAGAGTGACAACTTCACCCTTTTTGTTGGACTCAAATAGTGCAGGCGCACCTTTTGGTTCAACAGCAATTAGCTTTGTTTGCGGAGATACATTTTTCATAAAAGTCCCTACACCTGACAGAAGTCCACCGCCTCCAACACTTGCAAAGACATAATGCGGCTCAGTTTCAATATCGTTTAAAATCTCAACAGCAACTGTTCCTTGCCCTGCCATCACTTCTGGATCGTCAAACGGATGAATAAAAATGCGGTCTTCTTCTTCAGAACATATAAGCGCACTTTGGTAAGCATCATCAAACGTGTCCCCTACCAAAATAATTTCTATATTATTCTTTCCAAACAATTCAACTTGAGATATTTTCTGTCTCGGAGTTGTTGAAGGCATAAAGATTTTCCCATGAATAGCAAGGTGGCTACAGGAAAATGCTACTCCTTGAGCGTGGTTGCCAGCACTTGCGCAGACAATACCGTTTTTCGTCGTTTCTTTTGAGAGCTGTTTCATTTTATGATAAGCGCCTCGCAGTTTGAATGAACGAACGACCTGTAAATCTTCTCTTTTTAAATATACATTGCAATCGTACCTCTCGGACAGTCTCTCATTTTTTTGCAGAGGGGTATGAATCACAATATCTTTAACATTTTGATGAGCTTTTAAAATATCTTTAACTTGGATGAGAGAGTTTTCTTTGAGCAACGGTTTCATGTATAGGATCCTTTCTTTATAAAGCTTTATTTAATACGCCATTATATCACGAATATTCAAAAAATAAAGGTTTTTTTATTATATGTGATAATGAAAGATTTTCATGCAGATTGATAAAGTTTTTTAAAAAAGGCTTTATTTGTTCTAATTGGGTGTTATAATAGAACCAATTGGAACCAAAAGGAGCGTAGGTGATGGAAAATCCGCTAACATTTGCTGAACTAATTGGAGAAGATGATGCTTTTTTAGAAGCAAAAATTAGAGCAAAACAATTTGCAGAATCTTCTCATCCGGTTCTTATATCCGGAGACACAGGAACAGGCAAAAATCTTTTTGCAAAAGCGATCCATTTTGAATCTTCATACAAATCTGGACCTTTTTTTCGTATCAGTTGCAGTACGTTGAATGACAAAGAATTTAGTGAGAAACTTTTACTTGCCCCTTTGAAAGAATCGGGAACTTTATTTCTTGATGAAGTCTGGGGATTGTCTTTACCCCTTCAAGGAAAGCTATTAGCTTTAATTGAAAAAGGGATTTCGTGTAGACTGATTTCATCGACAAGTGTATCTTTAACCACACGAATGGAACGTCATGAATTTCGAAGAGACCTGTTTTACAGGCTCCATGTTCTTGATCTACCACTCCCATCTCTTCATGAACGAAGAGGTGATATCCCTTTGCTTGTCCACCACTTTTTAAAAAGCGGAGATCAGGATATTTATGTCGAACCAGTTGTTTGGAAGGCCTTTGAACAGTATCAGTTTCCTGGAAATGTAAGAGAACTGAAAAATATGACGGAATATATAAAAACGGTATCAGACCAAAAAACCGTTCAACTTTATGATATTCCGCCTATCTTAAGAGAACAGTTAAAAAATAAAAAAACAAAAGATAAAAAAAGTAAAACTACATCATTGACATTAATGGAAAAAGAAGAATTTGTGTTTTTGCTAGAAACAATAAAGCAATTAAATGAAAAAGGAGAGCCAGCAAGCCGAAGAATGCTGTCAGAGCAAAGCAATGACCAAAAAACTGTGCTTACTCCACAGCAAGTCAGAAGCAGACTAGATTTTTTGGAAAAAAAAGAGTATATCACCAAAGGACGTGGAAGAGCCGGAACCAAAATTACCTTAGAAGGCTTGCGCTTTTTAAGCTCTTTAAAAAATCATATCATTCAAGATTAGAGAGGGTGTTTTATGATGTATTCGATCAAAGAAGAAATTGCCAATGCGATTACACATGGAATAGGTGTCTTATTGTCCATTCCTGCGATTGTTTTTTTAGTGATATTTGCGGTGCGTTATGGAAGTCCACTTGATGTTGTCAGTTTCTCAATATTTGGAGCATCCATGTTGTTTTTGTATTTAAGTTCAACACTCTTACACAGCATCCAGCATGCAAAAACAAAAGATATTCTAGAGATCATTGATCACTCTGCCATCTATGTTCTAATTGCGGGAACTTACACTCCGCTTCTTCTCGGTTCACTCAAAGGACCACTTGGCTTTACAATGCTTGCTATTATTTGGGGGCTTGCTGTTTGCGGTATTGTGTTCAAAATCTTTTTTGTCAAGCGTTTTATTGTCATAAGCACAGTCGTCTATCTTTTAATGGGGTGGATGGCAATCATCGTCATTAAGCCGCTCTATCAAGCTTTAACAGGTGAAGGCTTTGCATTGTTACTCTTAGGTGGAATTTTATATTCGGTGGGCACGATTTTTTACTTATGGAGAAAAATCCCCTACCACCATGCGATCTGGCATACCTTCGTACTCGGTGGCAGTGCCTCAATGTTCTTCTGTGTCCTTTTTTACGCCACAGAAGTACCGTTTGTCTAAGTTAAGTTCTTGTTACACTAACGAATCCTGTTAGTGTAACAAGGTACTATTTATAAAAGTCATTCAACTTGGTCGCTTGTTATGGTGTCAGTTTTTGTTCAATAGTGAGCATTAATCTACTTCATCGCTATGCCTGAAACTGTTTTTTCTCCTTGCTAACATAAGCTGGATGGATCGTCAAATCAAGATCTACTGCTTTCAACCTTTTGAAAACGATCCCTTTTATCATCTCTTCTGTACCAGCAGTTTCTACCGGAACAATTGGAACATCAAACCTTCTTGATAATGAATGATAATCAATACCATCATCTTCGGAAAGAATGAAGCTTTGACCTTTACGGATGTATTCTTCTATTTGTTCGAGATTTGCTTTTTGATCTCCTCCCTTTTTAATGACACCCATTTTATTTAGCCATTGTCTGATCAAAGGATAGCGGAACACTCGGGGTTCTGCAAAAAAGGAAGCTGTCTTGTCAAGGTGACCTAAGATGAGCGCTAGATCTAATAGCTTAAGCTTTGGATGGACATAGATCACAGGACCTGCATCAAGTCTTCCATACTGATGAATGGATACAGTTGAACCAGTCAGTCCAATCCATTCCCTCATAAAGGCTTTCGGCTTATCATAGACAATTTCCATTTGCTTCACATAAGAAAGCCGAGGATCGAGGATTTGAAGCTCTCTTAGCAATCGTATATGCTTCACAAGCATATACGTCATATGACTTGTCAAAAAACAAAAGCGAAACATAAATATCTCTCCTCCCTATCCTTTTTTTTGATAAACGAGGAATTCATAGTTATAGGGATTTTTGTCATCCTTCAATCCTTTTCTTCTTGAAACCAGTTCCCACTCGTTCTCTGTAAATTCCGGAAAATAGCGGTCACCTTCAAACACCTCATCAATTTTTGTCATGTATAGTTTTTCGGCGTAGGGGAGTAACTCTCTGTAAAGTGTTGAACCTCCAATAACAAAGCACTCTTCCTTTTTGTTCGCAAATGTCACCACTTCCTGGACAGAATGCAAAATTTCACAGCCGGGAATGGTTATGTTTCGGTTTGAGGTCACTACAATATTCCTTCTGTTTGGCAAAGGTTTTCCAATTGACTCGAATGTTTTCCTTCCCATAATGACAGGATGCCCGCTCGTCACTTTTTTGAAATACTTCAAATCCTCGGGAAGATGCCATGGTAAATCATTGTTTTGACCGATCAAATTGTTTCGGTCCATAGCAAATATGAATGATATCATGTTCATGTTGCCTCCTCTAATTAATTCATCTATCTAAAACGTTTGTGAGCTTATTTTTATTGGAATTGAAAACGAGCAAATCCATCTACTATCAGACGAGGGAATTCCCGGATTCGTTTCATTTCTTTTTGGCATAAAAAAACCCGCTTAGCGGGTTTAGAATAACATATCAGCCTACAAATCGTCTATCCTTGGACATTTTGATGTTCCGTTTGTTCTTCCTTTTCTTCGTCTTCTAGATCCTGATACGTATGAGCGATCCGACTCGCTGCAGCTGCAGCAAGTGCTGCTACAATATCATCAAGGAATGTATGCACTTCATCATCAGAACAACAATCCAACGCTTTAATAATTCCGAATTTTTCTTTGTCAAGATAGCCAAAATTCGTTAACCCAATTGAACCATAAACATTTACAATGGAAAGCGGAATAATTTCATCAATTCCATAAAGTGGTTCATCCGTTTCAACCAAATATTGAAGCGGTTCAGGTAATAGTTTTTTCTCTGCGAGCTGATCAAGCGCAATACCTGTTAAAACAGCGTGAACGATTTCCCGTTTATTTAAAACCTTTTCAACATTCTCAATGCACACACTAAAAGGCAGATTAGGATGATACTTCTCCTGCAGTTTTTGAACGATGTGTGCAATATCTTCTACTGTTACACCCCGCTCATTGAGCATGTTTTTTGTCAAATGCACCATTTCATTCATCGTATATTTCATCTTTTACTCTTCTCCTTTAATGACTCATCCAATTAGGTGGCGTATTACGATCCCAATAAATATTTCCGAGATGATGATGTTTTTGAAATCCATCTTCTACAGAATGATAGTGAAAATTAAACCAGTAACCTTTAAGTGGTGGCTGATCCCTGCGAACATGAAATCTTAAGACATCTTCGCCAGTTATCCGGTTATACACATGAAAAATTTTCTCTGTTTTTCCTGATGTCGGTTTTTTCGTTATCGCAAGATCTTGATAAGCCTCATTATCCTTTAATGTCATCAGGTAGCTGGCGATGACCTCTTCAATTTTAGGAAGTACTTCTTCCCTGTACTCATCCTCAATCACAGGAGAAATCCTCTCCCCAAATTTTTCAAAAGACTGATTTTCTGCATCATAGAGTAAGCCATCTTTATATATCTCAAAAGAAGATTTAGAGCTCTTCTCCTTATCTGGCTCGGACTCTTTCCGATTCTGGTATCCGGTGGTATGCCCTGTTTGATGAATGCGTTGATGTTCTGGCGACTTGTCCATCATCAATGCTGCAGGAGGGGATACAAGCCCGAATGTCACAATTGTAAATAAGACAACTAGAGCTTTTCTCATCCACATCTTCATGACTGTTGGTTCCCTTCTGTTTTTACATTCTTTATCTCTTATTCTATCATATGTTGAATTTTCAGTCATTCAAAAGAGATGAGGGAATTACTAGAAAAAGAAAATACCACCTTGATAGACGAGATTAATCATACCAAATTTACATGAATGGAGAATTCATCTTTTCTTTTGGCAATAAAACGTTTACAATCAAAGATGAAAATTCCAAAACTAGGAGTGATCCTTTATGGTGGAAGGACTTTTTATTACTGCTTCATTGGTCAGCCTCGCTTATTTTATCATCATGGAAATTGCCGATTAAAAAACCTAAGGGTTTTAGGCCTTAGGTTTTGTTTTCATCAATCAGATTCAAGTTCGAGGACACCATAATGAAACAGAGCTGTTTTTCGCCTTTTCACGCGAAAGCCGTATGCCTCAAATCGCGGGCTTTTCCAGTGGTCTTTCAGGACCACTCTTTTTTTGGCTACCCGCAGTACTTCATCTATACATCCGGCAAACGAAAAATCAAACTTCGCTAGTTTCCTTAAAGGAGAGATACCGTCAGATTCTTTGATTCCTTCAGCAAACATCGGATCAAAATAAACGATATCCACAGAATGATCAGCAAGCTTTTTAAGGTGTTCAAAGCTGTCGCCTGACAGAACCTGAATCCTTTTCATCGCTTCATTCAATGGTGTGAGATCCGTCTCCCATGTTTTCAGTCCAGTCTCAACAAGAAAGGCAAGAAGCGGACTTTTTTCAATGCCGCAAACTGTTCCTTTTTCACCTGTCACTAGGCTGGCGATGATTGCATCTGAACCGAGGCCGAGCGTACAATCGAGCAACATGTCACCAGGTTTAAGCTGGGAGGCTTCAATAAACGGATCTGTCTCTCCTTTTAATAATCGCTTGGCACGGAACATCGCCGAATTTGGATGAAAAAAGAACTTTTCCCCATCCGTAAAATAAAGCTCAAATCGTTCTTTCCCGACCACAAGAACTTCATCCTGTTCCTTCAGCTGAATGAGATGAATCGGTCGTTTTCGCCGTTCGCAAAACCGAGCGTTGATTAACCTGCTGATTTTTTTTGCCGTAGCTACGGTGGCTTCGGTCGGTCTGTAGCTTGTTGTAATGATCATCTTTTTCTCCAAAAAAATGCCCGTTTCAAGGGGCATTTAACAATATTTTTTAAAAGCGGCTGTCAAGTTTTCCATAATATCCGTCATATCATGACCTTCAATTTCTTCACGCGGAATAAAATGAATAACCTCGCTTCCTTTCAGCAACGCCATAGAAGGTGAAGAAGACTCCAACCCTTTAAAATACTCTCTCATTTTTGCCGTAGCTTCACGATCTTGTCCAGCAAAAACCGTTACAGCATGATCAGGTCGATGGTCGCTTGACGCGATGGCTTGGACAGCTGCAGGTCTCGCTAGACCAGCTGCACATCCGCACACTGAATTGATAACAACAAGAGTTGTACCTTCTACAGTGTCCATGTAATGTTTCACTTCTTCTTCGGTTGTTAATTCTTTAAAGCCTGCTTGAACGAGTTCTTGGCGCATTGGCACAACAAGCTGGCGCATATATTCTTCATAAGCTGAAGACATAAAAAAAGCCCCCTCTGTTACCTTTATTCATTGATTTAAAGGATACTACAGAGAAAGGCAAATATCAAACACTAGATTTTCATCATTCCACCGGTATTCGCAGAAGTAACCAACTTCGAATATCGTGCCAAATAGCCTGTTTTCACTTTAGGTTCAAAACCGGGCCATTCTGCTTTTCTTTTTTCCCATTCATCTTCAGAAATCTCAATCTTCAGGACTCGCTTTTCAATATCAACCACAATATGATCGCCATTTTTCACAAAAGCAAGCGGCCCACCTTCAGCAGCTTCTGGTGAAACATGACCAATTGAAAGGCCTCGCGATGCACCTGAAAAACGCCCATCTGTAATCAAAGCAACTTTCGGGCCTAGTCCCATACCGACAATTTGCGAAGTAGGAGCTAGCATTTCAGGCATCCCAGGTCCACCCTTTGGTCCCTCATAACGAATGATCACAACATCACCGGCTTTGACTTTTCGATTAATGATACCATCAAGTGCTTCTTCCTGTGAGTCAAAAACAACAGCGGGACCTTCATGACGGGTAATGCCATCCTGAACACCTCCCGTTTTAATGATCGCTCCATCAGGCGCGAGGTTGCCGAATAATACGGCAAGTCCGCCCTGTTCTGAATACGGCTGATCGATCGGATGAATAACCTTGAAGTCTTTCACTTCATGACCAGCGATGTTTTCTCCAAGTGTTTTTCCGGACACCGTGATTGTATCCAGATGTAGTGCGCCTTCTTTTTTCGATAATTCATTTAAAACAGCTGATACACCACCAGCTTCATGCAAATCTTCAATGTACACATCTGATGCAGGTGCTAGTTTTGCTAAGTGCGGCACCCTTGCGGCAACATCATTTATCCGTTCAAGCGAGTATTCAACACCCGCTTCACCTGCAATTGCTAATGTATGAAGAATCGTATTTGTCGATCCACCTAGTGCCATATCTAATGCGAACGCATTATCAATCGCTTTTTCCGTGACAATGTCACGTGGTTTTAAATCTGAGCGGATTAGTTCCATCAACTGGTGGGCCGATTGTTTGGCAAACTCTTTTCTTTTAGGGGATGTTGCTAGAATGGTTCCATTGCCCGGAAGTGCGATTCCAAGGGCTTCGGAAAGGCAGTTCATTGAATTAGCTGTGAACATCCCTGAACAAGATCCACATGTTGGACAACCGAATTGTTCAAGTTCCTGCAATCCCTTTTCATCCATTTTCCCAGATTGATATGCTCCTACTCCTTCAAATACAGAAGAAAGAGAGATTTTTCGTCCATCACTTGTTCTTCCTGCTTCCATCGGACCCCCGCTGACAAAAATAGTTGGAATGTTGATTCGCATGGCTGCCATGATCATTCCCGGTGTGATTTTGTCACAGTTTGGTATACAAATCATTCCGTCAAACCAATGAGCTGATACCACCGTTTCAACCGAATCTGCGATCAGTTCCCGGCTTGGAAGAGAATATCTCATTCCGATATGGCCCATCGCAATTCCATCATCAACACCGATCGTATTAAATTCAAAAGGAACTCCGCCAGCTTCCCTGATGGCCTCTTTAACTATTTTCCCAAACTCCTGCAGATGCACATGTCCCGGTACAATATCAATATATGAGTTGCAAACAGCAATAAAAGGTTTCTCAAAATCCTCTTCTTTTACCCCTGCTGCTCGCAGTAAACTACGGTGTGGTGCTCTGTCAATCCCTTTTTTTATCATATCACTGCGTAATCCTGCCATGTTGAACCTCCTGAATTTCACCATTAGTCTTCATTTCCGTTTTACTGCTCATTTCGGAATCTCGATATTGTTTACTACTATATATATTTTCAAATTATTTTTCAACAATATTCTAAATATTTTTATAAAAAACGTTTTCAGAAAGGATTCTTTAATCTGTCAAGGTGTGAACTGACCTGATAGGCGTTATACACGATAAAAGTGAGGATATGATAGATGAGGCAATTTGAACGATTGAAGTAGAAGAAAAGGCGATTCATCACGCACCTATTATTAGATGGGGGATGAATCGCCAATTTCTGTTTTATTTTTTACGGCTTTCTGTCATTTGTTTCCACACAGATCCTTTTGCCTGTTCTCCATGTTCAATCCGTTCAATGGCCATTTTTATTTGTAGGCTGACTTCAAATTCCGGATCGTTTTCAACTTTTTTCAAAGCAGTGAGTGCACTTTCATCTCCAACCTCGTATAAAAACATTGCAGCTCTCCAACGCACCAGCTTATTTGGATCTTCCAAAGCTTTCACCATTGCCGGAATGGCTTCTGGATTTCCGATATCTGACAAACAGTCTCCCGCTGTCCTTCTTACCGTTATCGTCTTATCTTTTAAGGCTTGATATAAAAGTGGAAGAACCTCATGTGAATCAATCATGCCTAAATAAACAACGGCTTGCCGTCTAATTGATGTTTTTGGATCATGAATCGCTTTTTCTAGCACATCGATGTCTTCTTCTTTCGGATCCATCTGTTCCAGATGAGCATAGCGTTTTTGCCAATTTTCTTCATCAAGCATATCAAGTGTTACTTTGTAAGACTTTCTTTGCAGGGCACTGCTTTTGTTCTCTTGAGCAACAGATTCTGCTAGTCTTTGAAGGCGATTTTCGTCATAGGCGGCTTGAAGTTCTTCCGTTACTTCACGACCGATTTCAGTAAAATTACCGAACCTGACCCCTTGTTCCTTCCATGAGCGTTCAGACACGACATTAGGAGAGGTCGTTCTAAGTTTGAGAACGGCTTCTTGAAACCTCTCTGGTAACCCAAACCGTTCTTCTCGCTCACCATCAGTCAGTTTGACCTGCATTGGGATTCCGTTAAACATTTGCACAAAGACCTTGACTTCACCAAATGATTCACTTTCAACAGACGATTCTGGATTTGCTTCCTGACTTCCTGTCATTCCAAATGCGGAACGAACTGCGGGGAGGATGTCCTTCCAGTCAAATCTAGCATTGCGCTCAACTGCCAAAAAGTCTGCTACATGGTAAACCCCTTTTACACCATCTATTTTTAATATTTGCCGAATAACCGGAGGCGCATCTTCTGCCTGATCCTTTTTATAATTATTGCTTTTTCCGCTAGGTAGTTCTTTCGTCAAAATGACCTTCATGGTATTTGGACTCGGTGTCGGTTCAATAGACTTAATTTTCATGATCTTCCCCCTTTGTTAAACCCGAGTCTCATTTTACCATACTGCCTTTTTCTCATCTAACAATGCGGTTTGGACGGTACATGAGCATTCTTTTTTTAGTTCTTTCAGAAAAGCGACCATCAGATCATGCCTTCTTTCAGCAAGTTTTCTACCGGTTTTTGTATTCATCAAATCTTTTAAGTGAAGAAGCTTTTCATCAAAGTGGCCGACCGCTGAAGGAATGTTTTCAAATTCTCCTTCATGATACATCAAGTGACCTTTCGAACCTGCATACATAAAGGTCCGGGCAATTCCGATCGCACCGATCGCATCAAGACGGTCTGCATCCTGTACAACCATTCCTTCTTTTGAAAGTTTAACATCTTTATTTTTGTCTCTATTCCTGAACGAAATGTTTGTAATGATACTAAGGATTTTGTCGGCCTCGTCTTTTTCTATTTGCCATTCTGAAAACCGTTTGTTTAGTTCATCAACTGAAACCCGGTGCTTTTCTGACAGTTTCTCATCAATCATATCGTGTATAAGAGCAGCCGCTTCTGTCATAAACAGGTCTGCCTGTTCTTTTTTAGCAATTTCGATACTTAAAGAGCGCACTCTAGTAATATGAAGCCAATCATGTCCTGTCCCTTCATTTATCAGCTTCTCCCTTACCCACGTTGATATTTGGTTTAGCTGCCTTTCTTTTTGCTGATTCATGAAATGATGCCTCTCCCTTTCTTTAGTATGGAGGAAGTTGTCGAACTATTAAAATAATCCTTTTGCCTTGCCGTTTTCGTCGACATCCATGTTTAGGGCTGCGGGATGCTTAGGTAATCCTGGCATCGTTAAAATACTACCGGTTAAAGCGACGATAAATCCGGCACCCGCTGATGGTTTTAATTCACGGACAGTAATGAAAAAGCCTTTTGGTCGACCGATTTTTTCAGGATCGTCTGATAGAGAATATTGTGTTTTTGCAACACAAACAGGCAAGTCCCCTAATCCATTCTTTTCTAATTCAATAAGCTGCTTTTTCGCCTTTTCTGTCCATTTCACTCCTTCAGCTCCATAAACAGTACGAGAAATTTTCGTTAATTTCTCCTCGATAGAATCTGATAATTCATACAAATAGGAAAAATGGTTTTCTTTTTTCTCTATTACGTTGATGACTTTTTCGGCAAGGGCAAGCCCGCCTTTTCCTCCCTCTTCCCAAACATTGCACAATGCCACAGGATGACTGTGCTCCTCGCACCAATCAAGCACCGTTTCCAATTCTTCCTCAGCATCTTGTACAAACCTGTTGAGAGCAACAACATATGGAAGGCCGAATGCAGTAATCGTTTCAATATGTTTTGCAAGGTTTGCCATTCCAATTTTTACAGCGTCAATATTTTTTGTTTTTAAATCGCCGATATTTACACCACCATGCATTTTTAGCGCTCTGATTGTTGCGACAATCACAACTGCTCCAGGTGTAAATTGACCTGCTCTTGTTTTAATATGTAAAAATTTTTCCGCACCCAAATCAGCACCAAACCCAGCTTCAGTTACAACGTAGTCTGCCAGTTTTGTAGCTACTTTCGTCGCAATCAAACTGTTTGATCCATGAGCGATATTGGCAAATGGTCCACCATGAACGAGTGCTGGTGTTCCTTCAACGGTTTGTACAAGATTCGGTTTTAAAGCATCCTTTAAAAGCAGTGTAAGTGCTCCGTGAACCCCTAGCATTTCGACAGTTACTGGTTTTTGATCGACAGTAAAGCCAACAATCATAGCCGCAAGCCGTTTTTTTAAATCTTTTAAATCTGAGGCTAGACATAAAACAGCCATGATTTCAGATGCTACCGTAATATCAAAACCGTCCTCTCTCGGAAAACCATTCCCTTTACCACCCAATCCGATGACAGTTTCTCTTAATGCTCTATCATTCAAATCAAGTGTTCGTTTCCAAACCACTCTTCTGATATCAATGTTTAATTCATTTCCTTGATGAATATGATTGTCAATGAAAGCGGCCAAAGCGTTGTTCGCGCATGTAATAGCATGCATATCTCCTGTGAAGTGGAGATTGATGTCTTCCATTGGGAGAACTTGCGAATAACCCCCACCAGCTGCACCGCCTTTCATACCCATTGTCGGTCCAAGCGAAGGTTCTCTCAATGCAACAATCGTTTTTTCACCTGCTTTTGCCAGAGCTTGGCTCAATCCAACCGTAACCGTTGATTTTCCTTCTCCTGCAGGTGTCGGATTAATCGATGTCACTAAAATGACCTGTCCGTCGGGCTTGTCCTCCAAACGGTTAAGAATGTCTAAAGAAATTTTTGCTTTCGTGTGACCAAAACACTCTAATTCACCGTCATCTATAGAGAGTTGCTGGGCAACTTCAGTGATCGGTTTTAATTCAATTTTTTGAGCAATTTCAATGTCTGATAAGTGGGATTTCATAAACTAGAAGAGCCTCCTTTTCGTTCATCACAACATGGGTTTCCATTTTTTTCACATACTTCTTTTATTGTATCATAATTCACTCATTGAAATATCGTCAAAAAATTCCTATAATGAAGAAAAATCAGCGGAAAAAACCGGAGGTGGCGTGTTGCCTATCAACATCCCTATCGACTTGCCAGCTAGGCGAATTCTTGAAAGTGAAAATATTTTTGTCATGGATGAAAAACGGGCATTTCATCAAGATATTAGACCGTTAAATATTGTCATTCTTAACTTAATGCCGCAAAAAATCAGAACGGAAACACAGTTGTTAAGGCTGCTCGGAAATTCTCCTTTACAGGTATACTTCACTTTTTTAATTCCGGCTACACATGCACCTAAAAACACAGCACGGCAGCATTTAGAACAATTTTACACAACTTTTTCGGCGATTAAAGACAGAAAGTTTGACGGTATGATTATTACCGGGGCGCCGATCGAACATTTACCTTATGAAAATGTTTCGTATTGGAATGAACTCAAGGAGATTTTCGACTGGAGCAAAACACATGTCACATCAACACTGCACATTTGCTGGGGAGCTCAAGCAGGACTATACCATCATTACGGGATTCGTAAAGCAAAATTGTCGAAAAAACTGTTTGGAGTGTTTGAACACAAATTATTACAGAAAAACGAGCGTCTAGTTAGAGGATTTGAAGAATTCTACTATGTACCACATTCCAGACATACAGATATTAACATAGATGATTTAAAAGCAATCTCTCAATTAAAAGTACTGAGCGTTTCTGAAGATGCTGGAGTATGTTTGATTGTTTCAAAAGATGAAAAGCAAATTTTTTTGACTGGACATCCAGAGTATGATACAGATACTCTTAAAGAAGAGTATGAAAGAGATTTAGCAAAAAACATCGAGATTGACCCACCGCTGAATTATTTTAAAGACATAGGTGGTAGAGCTTTACCTATCAACCGTTGGAAAGCACATGCTACTCTTTTGTTCATGAATTGGTTAAATTATTATGTTTACCAAGAAACTCCATACGAATGGAAATGAATTTTCGTACTCTAGTCTGATGCAAGACGGACAAAATGTGATAAAATACTGTTTGGGTCAGTATTTTAAAAAGTTTCTTCACATCATAAAAGTTTTCATGAAGCAGATACCGTCTGGTGCCCTTCTGTTGTAAAAACTTTAAAAATACCTTAAATTTTTTGTTCTTCATTTATAAAAAAATAATATTTTATGGTATGGTATGTGTTGGGATTGACTCTGTTTTTTACTAATTAGCTCTTGTTGTTTGAATTAATTGAGGTGAATATGTTTGAATATCAACAAAAATATATTAATACTGACTGCAAATTATGGAAATGGCCATGTTCAGGTAGCCAAAACTCTTTATAAAGAGTGTGAACGGCTAGGTTTTAAGAATGTCACTGTTTCAAATTTGTATCAAGAATCAAATCCTGTTGTATCTGAGATTACACAATTTCTTTATTTAAAAAGTTTTTCTATCGGAAAGCAGTTTTATCGTCTCTTTTATTATGGAGTTGATAAAATATACAATAAAAGAAAGTTTAATATTTATTTTAAGATGGGAAATAAACGGCTTGACCAACTTGTTAAACAACATAAACCAGATATCATCATCAATACGTTCCCAATGATTGTCGTACCTGAGTATAGACGAAGAATGGGAAAAGTGATTCCGACTTTTAACGTAATGACTGATTTCTGCCTGCATAAAATTTGGGTTCACGAGCACATTGATAAATACTATGTCGCAACTGACTACGTTAAAGAAAAGCTTGTGGAGATAGGCACACATCCTAACAATGTGAAAATTACCGGTATCCCAATTCGCCGTCAATTTGAAGAAGACATCGATACAGAAGAGATATACGCAAAATATCAACTTTCAAAAGATAAAAAGGTTTTATTGATTATGGCTGGTGCGCATGGTGTTCTTAAGAATGTAAAGGAACTGTGCGAGTCTCTCGTTAAAAAAGACGATGTCCAAGTCATCGTTGTCTGTGGAAAAAATGTTGTATTAAAAAATTCATTAGAAGAACTTGAAGCTGTACACCCACATAAACTAAAAACATTTGGGTATATTGAAAAAATTGACGAGTTATTTAGAGTAACGGACTGTATGATTACAAAACCTGGTGGAATCACTCTTACAGAGGCAACTGCTATCGGTGTTCCAGTGATTCTGTATAAACCAGTACCAGGACAAGAAAAAGAGAATGCCTTATTCTTTGAAGAAAAAGGTGCTGCGATTGTCATCAATCGGCACGAGGAAATTCTTGAATCCGTCTCATCCCTTTTGGCTGATGAACAAAGGTTAAATCAAATGAAACAAAATATAAAAAGCCTTCACCTCTCTCAGTCATCAGAAGTCATTCTTAAAGATATTGTTGAACAGTCTGAATTGATCATGAATAAGAAACAGACTGTAGGAGCCTTTTCTTAAATTATTGCAAAAAGGGGGTGTCCAGAAAGTCAGCTAAAGCTGACTTTCTAACAGCCTTTTTAAAAAAATACAAAAAAATCGTCCTTTTAGTAAAATGAAGTTACCAGACAACATTTACGAAAGGACGATTTTTTTGTGCCATCATGATAACACTTCTGTCAGAAACAAAGGAAAAAAAGAAACCCACAAGACCATTAGCCCCTACTTTCAAACTTTATGACAATCGCCAAATTCAAGTGATTTATGATCTTGAACAACTCATTCCAGAACATCATGTGGCACGTGTGGTAGACGAAATGGTCGAAGCTCCTTTCATCCGAAAATGATGCTTAAAATCATCTTATTTGGTTATTCCCAAAAAGTCTATTCTTGTTGAGGAATTGAGAAATGAATAAAAGAAAACATCTCTGCCATGTGGTTGGTTGCCATGCAACAACCCGATTTTCGGACAATCAATGAGTTCCGTGGTGTACGAAAGCAAAAAGAAATCGTCAAGTTGGATTCAATCTTCGAAGAAATGAAAGCGAAGGCAAATGCAGCCCTTGAATGTGAAGAGAAAGCCGCCATCTATACACGACGAAAAGTTGAGGTAGAAAGCGTGTTCGGTCATATCAAGGGCAATCGGTCGCTCCGCAGTTTTTCTTTGGGAGGGATCGAGTTTCGGATTGTGGCATTAGCCCACAACATACTGAAAGTCTGAAAGTAGCAGGCATCCGCCAGCTCCTTTTTGAGAAAAAACGAAACAAAAAATTAGCAAGTGGAGAAACACTGCTCATGTTTCTTCACTTGCTTTATTTTTTGGACTTATTGGACAGCCCTTTCTATTGTTCATTAAGATTGATTTAAATAGACCTCTTCAACTGGCTGAACAATAACAAACCCGTTTCCAGAAAACTTCATTTGAATCGATTCACCACTTCCCCTGCCGATCAATGTTTTAAAAGAAACATCTGTGACAAATTCAGGCTGAAGATCTCCTGACCAGGCTACGGTTGCGTTTGGATCAGTATAAACAGGACTTTCCGGTGTAACGATTAATGTAAGTGGATCATAATGGGTGGTAATAGCCGCCATACCTGTGCCATCAAGCTTGATATTAAACAAACCGCCAGCAATCATTCCAGAAATTTTTTTCATCATTTTAATATCCCAGTTTAGTCCAGTCTCAAATGCCAATAAATCATTTCCATTTATAAATATAGAATCATGATTAAGATTTAAAATTGATATCTTCTTACCTTGATCTGCAATATAGAGCTTACCGGTTCCCTCAGCTTTCATAAGTGCTGTACCTTCACCGCTGAGGGCTTTTTTCATCATTCGGCCCAATCCGTGTTCAAATACACCTTCACGTTTAAACTTAATTTGTCCTCTATAGGAAATCATTGAGCCGGCCTTGGCCCATATTTTTCCATTCAAATTGATTTCAAGGAGGCGGGGGGTTTCCAATTCAAACAACCCTTCTCCTTTATCCTGTTGCTGTGTTTTATTCACAAATTCGTTAATTGAATATCGATTCATTTTCAACACTCCTACATATTCATTTACTTTTATTAAGATTAAGCGAAATGCTCTATGGAAATCATTGACAAACACCCTAGAAATGCTGATATACCAATAATTTTAGATTTTTTGTTTTTACTCTGCTTTGTAGATATATGAGGTTTTGGGGGGATATTTAAACCAAGTGGATAGGTGCTCACCTCAATTATTGATATAATTAAATTTAACAACACACAATAGGGACGTGGAAAAATGAGCATCAACAAAATCAGATCAGCACTGTATAAGTTAGCTGAAATTTCAGGAGATGTCAATGCGGTTAAAAAATGTAAAGTGGAGAGATCACCCAGCGTACTGCTGGTAAAACGAATCAAGTAACCAACGGTTTTATCACTATTTAGAAATCCCCCTCATTTGCTTTAATTGTAAATGAGCGTTTTTAACAAATGGGGGGTTATTATGGTTTTATTTATGGGTTTCTTAACAATTTTTTCAGTTTTAGGTTTAATTCTAGCAGAGTCAGAGGTAAGGGAAAAATAATAACTCCTATGTTTGTATTGGCTGTAATCGGTTTCTGTTATATGGGGTCACCTGTACATAATGAGCAAACAAGCACTAACAATCAAGATACTTTATCATCTTTAACCGATACCACTTCATTAGCTGAGAATAAAGACGAAAAAGAACTAAATTCTGATGACACCATAAATCACAAAGTTATTTGGTTGTAAAATAGGATCTTGAATCAGGGGATGATAGGTGTTCATTTCATTATGATCTGTAGTCTACTTGACCTTAAAAAATCTGTCCAACTAAGTGTAGCCTATTCAACCCAAATTATTAAGACCTAAAGGAATAACAAATAACATTAATAATGATTTTAGATGTAGCTTTCTTCTTTCTCGTATTGTTCAGTAAGTGAAGTCTACACGACTATAAACTACACTGATAAATTTTGCTCAATTGTAACTTCTTTTTGTTGCTTCGTTTCCATCCAAATACCCGCCACATAAAAAAACAATAAGCCAAAGCTAACGTGTATAATCGTGAACAAAAAACCTAGTGAAACCGATTCATAGATAACAATTGGAAGCTTTGCAACAGTCCAAACCCCTAAAAAGAAAACAACATTTCGTAATAGAGCGCCGTTTTTCATTAAAATCGCAGCAATCGGAAAAGCCACATATAACGGTCCTGCTGCGACACCACCTAGTAATAAAGCGATCATTGGTCCACGAAATCCAGAGCCTTTACCAACATACTTCATCATTGTCTCCTTTGGAACCCACGTATCTAACAAACCTATTAAAATTAAAATAGGTGGTAGAAGTGAAAGCATATCGAGAATACTATTTCCAGTTATCGTTATGGCCTTTAATCCCTTACTATTATTTAAGAAAAATAACCCTAATGTTACAAAAACCATGATAAGAAACAATCGGTATTGTTCAATCCATTTCATATTAATACACCATCCATATAATTACAGTAAATAAAATACACATCATAAGTGCTGCGCCATTTCTCGCATAAGCAAACATAGGACCAAACATTTTACGCTCCATTGGTAATGACACAAGACCCACACTCATTAAAGCAGCCACAAACATGGCCACTTGTGTAAGACCAGCTCCATTATTTAGCAATGTTTCACCTAATGGAAAAACAACAAAGCTTGGAATAAGGGCGAGAGAACCGATGATCATAGCAATAATGACACCTAAAAAGCCTGATTGTTGACCTAGAAGCTTTGATATGAGCTCAGGAGTTAAAACAGCTAGGGAAACACCAACTAAAAGCATAATAAACAAAATCTCTGGTAAAAGCTTTTGAAAGGTGTTCCATGCTTTTTTCAAAGATACATATGTATTTTCTTTACTCTTCTTAAACGACACAAGCAAGCCAATAAGAGAAATACTATATAAAACAATACCAATGATCACTGTTCATCCTCCATTAATTGTTTATAGTGAGTTAAAAACAAATCAAAGTTCCTTTGCCTTTTAACAATATCGTCGTAAAACTCTGACAGCTGCGCTCGACCTAAAGCATTAAGCTTATACCATTTTCTTGGCTGTCCCTCTTCAACTGTCTCCCAATAAGAGCTGATTGCTCCTTCTTTTTCTAATTTGTTTAACGTTCGATACAAGATTGCACTATCGATAGTATTCGCATAAAGTCTTTCTTCACACATTTTTAGAAGTTGTCCGCCATAATTCGGTGATTCCGCTAAAAAAAGGAGTATAAACGCAGCAGTGTGACGTCCTGATTTAAATTTTTTCAATTTTTATCCCCCTTTCGCTGTTAATAATAGTATACTGTCATTAACAGTATACTGTTTATATTTAAATTATTCAATTTTTTGTTTAAAACCATATGAAATAGTTTGTGCAACCAGACAAAAAATCTCTTTGTATAAATTACCATTCGCGTATTGCATTTGACCTTTGACTTTCAATTACCTACATCATTTTTTTATGTAATTTTTAAAATTTCCAGTAAATGTACGGCGTTGTCTTTTGGTCATGTAGATTCTCCTCACTATATGATCTGTAGTCTACTTGACCTTAAAAAATCTGTCCAACTAAGTGTAGCCTATTTATGATTCTAATGGTCGAGCTATTCGAGATGTTGATTTTACGAACCACGGAAATGCGAAACAACATCCAGATTGGCCACACGAACACATATTTGAATGGAATGAAGATGGTAAATTTAAACGCATACCATAAAAAAGGAGAGTTTTATAATGAATATTGAAGAGTTTAAAGAAAGAATTGAAATGGGTGAAGAATTTCAGTTCTACTATCTGGATGAGAGTTATTGGATAAGCCAGAACGAAAAAGGTCTGTATTTGACAAGAGAAAGCGACAATAATTCCCAATCTTTCAGAACAACAGATGAGCTTTTCGAAAGAGCAGAAATAGCTAAAAAAAAATTAATGATATTTGGGATGAAATAGATGTCTAATAAGGAGCAGGCATAGCGCCTGCCCTTTTTAAATTACTTTAATTAACATAAAAACGTTTCATTTTTCGGAATTAACGAAAGCGATTACAAAAAAACACCTTAAAAAGGCAATAAAGTTCATTTTTTTCTCTTGACAACTTGACTCGTCACTACAAATGGTGTATAGTGAAACCATCATTTAGCATACTATTGTTAGATGATGAAAATTTTTTTTAGCACTTTGTGCTACAGTACTAGGAGGATTAAGCAATATGCAAAACGGTAAAGTAAAATGGTTTAACAATGAAAAAGGCTTCGGCTTCATTGAAGTTGAAGGCGGAGACGATGTATTCGTTCATTTCACTGCTATTGAAGGTGACGGATACAAATCTTTAGAAGAAGGACAAGAAGTTTCTTTCGAAATTGTTGAAGGTAATCGTGGACCTCAAGCATCTAACGTTACAAAGATTTAACAGAACGAAGAAAAAAATGAGATTTCAAATAGAGGAGAGGCTAATGTAGCCTCTCCTATTTGGTTTTGAGCTGAAATTCGACAGCTAATATATTCTGTTTTAGTCTCTGTCCCATTTCATCAATATTCTTTTCCAAAGATGGCCGCCCTTTTTTGGCGATTTTAACCAATTGATCTAAATCTCTATATACTTCTTCAAATGTCTTCTGGAGAACAGTTTTTAATTCATCTTCTTCCAAAATCTTCTTACCCCCTTACTGAAGATACCTAAAATAGTAATAAAGGCTTATATTTTTTCAGGTTCAATAGTTATATCGGATTATTTTTTATATATTTTTCTTTTTTTGCATATAAATTTAATTGTCATGAAGAAGCATTATTGGTGGAGGTGTGGGGTCATGCTATCAAACCATCCTGATCAGGATTTAATCAGCGAAAACAGCTTGAACTACTTTGCTAAATCAGCTGACCAAACGATTCAAGATGCTAGAGACTGATCTGAAAGCCATCAGTTGCAAACTTTTGATGAAGACTTTGTAAAACAGCGTTGTCACAGTTACAAAAACTAAAAAAACCGCAGTTCGCGGTTTTTAGTTTTTATTCATTAACACTTCACCAAAAGTACGGAGTTTTTCACCAACTGTACATTTTGTGATACAGAACGTATGAGCATATGTTTTTCCGTGTTCTTTTCGGAAGTGTTTCTTAATAAAACACCCTTCACAGTAGCTGTCTTGTAAGTCTGTTAATTCTTTAAAGATCTCCTTCTTATCCAAAAGTTTTCATCTCCGTTATTGATCTAATTTAACACTACTTTCTACCAATTTATGCTCGAAAATTTTCCTAGCAAGTTGATCGGCTTCTTTATTTTCGCTACGGCTGATTTGTATATAGGTTGGCGAAAGTTTCAATTGTTGCAGCTGTCGTTCAATTTTATCCAACCAGTTTGTGTGGATAGGATCATAACAAGGCCAGTTTCCCTCCAACTGATTTAATACGACAAGCGAGTCACCTTTAATAACAACTGAGTTTCGGCCTGCTCCAAGATCTCTTAACTCATTTAACGCTTCATAAAGTGCAGCGTATTCAGCTTCATTATTAGTTGTCAGGCGAAAGCTCTTGTTTTTTCTTAAACGATATCTTTCCCCGTTAAGAGAATAATAAATGACAATACCTAAACCTGCAAGTTGACTCTCTTTATCATAGCTTCCGTCAAAAAATACTGTGATTTCATCTGGTTCGTGTGCTAACTCTTCCTTCAGTTTTTCCAGTTCTTTCAGTGTCCAGATGCTACCTTTCTCATCCTCAAACTCAAGCTCATGAATATACGGACTCCGAGAAAGCTCACGACCTATTATGACGGTTTCATTTGTTTCTAGCCAATCATCCGCCGTAAAATGAACATTTGGCGTTGCCTTCATATTGATTTTCATTCTGATTCTAAGCTTCATAACATCACCTTTATTATGCTATAATCAAATCGGTCTTGACTCAGTTTATTTTAGAAAGGAAGTAGCTTTTTTGTTTAACGAAATACTGTGGGTTAGTTTAGCGATTATCGTTTTTATCATTGTTCTTTTCTTTTTCAAGCAGTTTGGCAAAACCGGCTTATTCGTCTGGATTGGATTTGCAACTGTTGCAGCTAATCTTGAGGTCGGTAAAACGGTCGAGATTTTCGGCTTAACATCAACGCTTGGTAATATTATGTACGGCAGCGTTTTTTTTGCAACAGATGTCATAAATGAAAGATATGGAAAAAAAGATGCAAAAAAGGCTGTCTCACTTGGTTTTTTCATTCTAATTAGTTTGACTGCCGTTATGCAGGGCGCCCTTCTGTTTAAACCTCATCCGTCAGATATTGCACAACCGGCTTTGGAAACGATTTTTGGTTTTATGCCGCGCATCGTCCTTGGTAGCCTGCTTGCCTATATCATCAGCCAAACAGTTGATGTTTATGTATATTCTTGGATTAGACGATTATTTCCTTCAGATCGTGCACTTTGGCTACGTAATAATGGTAGCACGGCTGTCAGTCAGATTTTCGATACGCTGATTTTTACAAGTGTTGCATTTTTAGGAACATACCCATTTGCTATATGGATCGAGATTTTTATCACAACATATGTATTTAAATTTGTTGTGGCCCTTTTTGCAACTCCATATGCATATTTGGCTAAAAGAATGACACCACTGGATGAAAGGAGTGAAAGGGATGCCGCTTGAAGTCTATATTGATGGAGCAAGCTCTGGTGATCCCGGTCTGAGCGGACTTGGTATTTTTATTAAAAATGGAGAAAAATCAGAGTCTTTTTCCATTCCTGCTGGTCGTCTAAGTAACCATGAAGCTGAATTCTCGGCACTGATTCAGGGTATGAAGCTTTGCATTGAAAGGGATTATCCCATTGTTTCATTTCGTACCGATTCCGAAATCGTTGAACGCGCAACAGATTTAGAATTTGTCAAAAATCAAACATTTAAGCCATATCTAGAAGAGATTATCAGCTTAAAGAAAGCTTTTGAATTATTCTTTATTAAGTGGATTCCCTCAAAAGAAAACCAAGTAGCCGATAAGTTGGCTAAAAAAGCAATTTTACTAAATCATCCAGAGTAAAGTTACCCTGATTGGTTCATGATAAAGTATGAGGTGATACATGTGGAAAAACAACAACCTACTGGCAAAGGTCGTCTGACCGGCGGTGTGACACCACAGGGAGAAATATACATGAACGAACATAAAGATCCGAAAACCGAACTTGAAAACCGAGCCAAAAAAAGCAATACAAAACGTTAGAGAGATCGATATTAGCCGATCTCTCTTCTTTTCATTTGCAATAGCAGTGGTTCAATTCCTCTGATCTGATGCAGTTTTAACATTTTTCCAGCCCTGTCATGTGATAATTCAAAAAGCGCCTCTTCCAATGAAAAAGAAACTGGAACATCACATTTGATTTCAGCGAGTATTCTAGATAGTTTTAAATCTTCAAGGTTTTCGGTGATTTTCTTTTGTTGAGCTTTTGTTAACTGATCAATATTCTCAAGCAGCTGTTCAATCGTTGAATATTCTTTGATCAGTTTATAGGCTGTTTTTTCACCAATTCCTTTAACACCTGGATAATTATCGCTCGTATCCCCCATTAATGCTTTCACATCAATTAAGGCTGCTGGCTGGATTCCTGTTTCTTCTGTAAATATTTCCTTTGTATACAGCTTATAATTGCCGATCCCTTTTTGCATCAGTGCAACTTGAACAGCATCAGTCAAAAGTTGAAGTAAATCTTTATCACCGGTAACGACTGTAATGTCCGCTTCATCTTTACATAATAATGCAAGCGTACCGATACAATCATCCGCCTCAAATCCAGTCATCCCAATATTCGTAATACCTAACTCTGATGCAGCTTTTTTCGCAAGATCAAATTGAGGAATTAATTCAAGTGGTGGCTCGCCACGGTTTGCTTTATAATTCTGATATAGATCATTACGATAGGTCTTTTTACCCATATCCCAACAACATACAATATGACTTGGTTCAAAAACGGTGATGGCAGTCAGCAAATGTTTCATAAAACCGTGAACCCCATTTGTGGGAACCCCTTGATCATTAATCATAAAATTGCGGTGCACTGCCGTCGCGTAAAACGAGCGGAACAGTAGAGCCATCCCGTCAACTAGTAGCAAATTCTTTTTCATCTAAGAAACTTCCTTTCATCTCATCCATACAATGCACCTATTGTATCACAGGTAAAAAATGATGAAAATAGCGAAACAGACACACGCTTCCCCCCTGCTCTCCAAGATCAGCTTCTAAACGAACCTTATTCAATCGAGTTGATCGACTAATTCTAAAGCGGTGTAGTCCGCTAATACCAGGGTCATTTATTTTAAGTCAGTCTCAAGTATCGATAACCATATTGCACAAATTCATAAAAAGATAAACAGCTTGTCGATCAAAGCCAGGTTTATGACTTTGTCAACAAGCTGTTTTTTATTGTTGTTTTTTCTTACTTGAGATCATTTTCGCTGCTTCCATTTGTGCATAGGATTCAGTGGAAAACTCCGTGTTAAAACCATTTTTCTGTTTAGCATTATTATTTCGCTGAGCATTTGCATTACCAAGTTTCGTTCTTCCCATTATCCTTCACCTCCTATGGGGGGTCAGGCATATTTTTTACATAAAACCCTGAAATGACTCACGGAAGGATCAACCAGCTAGACTCGGTTGACATATTCGATCACCATTTCTTTAGTAACAAGCCGCCGCTTTGGGACAATTCCTTTTGCAGCTAGCTCATTCATCTTCTGTGTAATGTGATTGATTCCGTCTGTTGTAAATAATTCATTTCTTTTACACTTTGCTACAACTTCTTCAATTGCAGCTTCTCTCGCCTCTTCCAACTTGAGAAACTCTTGAATATGTTGGTGCTGTTTTTTCGAATGTGCAGTAATCGCTTCATGAACGTTTGTCATCTTCGCTTCTTAAACCCCTTCTTTTTTATTTAGTCTATCATACCTTTATCAGCTGTTCTTGATATTCTTTTGCTGCTATGTATGCTTTTTCAATTTTTTCTCCTTCATCACTGTTTAATGGCTCAAGAAAATAACTTTCTTTTTGCTTCGCAATTTGTGCCATCGCTGTTTGAGTGACCATCTGTTGTAAGTTCTCAGCTCTTTGTTTGCAGCGGTCTAACAGCACCTGCCTTTCAGATTTGAACCAATCGTCTGTCATTTTTTTAAGTCTTGCTGTAAGTGCATCAATCAACACAGCTTTTCCGTTTTGTTGAAAAAACGCTTTTCCTGTTCGGTATTTTTTTAGTTCGTCTGCAAATGTCTCAATTCCGATCGAAACTTCCGCTTGTTCCTCATCTTCTTTATCCTGTGATTCAATTGTGAGATGGAACGAAAAGTAACGATTATCGTTTTGTTGTTCTGTGACACTTATCCATTGTTCATCAGCATATTTGATCATCATGTTTGCGACTCGGATATCAAGAGCTTTTAATTCTTGAATGAATTCGAATTCGTACTCTTTCAAACAGTTTTTTACAGTATGTTGTAGATTAGCCTGCCAATGACCATTTTGTAGTCCCGGGTGGATCTCAGCTTTAAACAAGTCATGAGCATAAAAGAAAAGGCGTTGCTGAATATAATAACATTGTTCTTTTATGTCCTTTTCCGTCATTAAAAAAACAAAATCGTCTAATTTGGCCGCTAATATAGCTGACCTGGCAGCTTCATAAGCTTTTTCAATTTGTTTTTTTTCTTCGTCTGCCTCTTGAACAGAGCGATGTAAAGAGCGATGTAAATGAAAAATCGTTTCACATAGTTTTTTTCCTTCATAAATGAGCTGATCGAGAGCGGCTTTTGTTAACCCTTTTTCAATAAAACATGACAGGTCATGACGCAATCGGCTGAAATCATTATAAGGCACAGTTGTTCCGGTTAGCTCTTGTTTGCTTGAGACATGGTAGATTTGCGGATGTTGAATACCCTGTTTTAAAAGTTCGCCCTTAACATATTCTTCAACTGTTGCTAATTCATCAGAACTTTTCGCTAAGTCCGTCGCATTTAAAACAAAAAACATTTTATCCATGCTGAAAGCATCTTTGATCAATCCAAGTTTATGTAAAAAGGAGCGATCCGCTTTTGAAAAAGCGTGCTGGTAATATGTTAAATAAAGAAGGGCATCAGCTTCGTTCATATATTGAAAAGCCACTTCCGAATGGCGCTTATTCATACTTCCTGCGCCTGGTGTATCAACAATTGTAATCCCTTTGTTTGTCATTGGTGTTTGTAAATAAACAATCACTTCACGAACGGCACAAGCTGTCTTTTCATCAACAGCGTATTGTTGGAGTTGATCGACAGGTATTGTCAGTGTATTCTGATTGATGATATCGTCTTGAAAACGGCTGTATGCTTCAAGCATATGTTCTGTAAGTAGATGCTGTTCTCGATCAAGCCTACCTTTTCTTAAGAGGTGTTGAAGCTGTTCAGAAAACGTTCGTCCTTTTGCTTTCACCATTTTTCCATCTAAAAGCTGATTCAATTCTGTCATCAACTCGGTTTCTGTTTTAAAGACAACATCAGCCGTACCATCCCTTTTCGTAGCTGATGGTTTGGTGACTTTATTAATTGTTGCAGTCGTCGGTGTTGGTGAAGATGGGAGCACTTTTTTTCCGCAAAGTGCATTGACAAATGAAGATTTGCCCGAACTAAAGGCTCCAAAAAGAGCCAATGTAAACTTCCTTGATTGAAATCGTTCAATTTTTTCAAGAAACTCCTCTCTTTGTTTTTTTAAAATCGGAATATCTTGTAATTGTTGTGTAAATTCAATAAACAAGCTGATATATTCGGACATACTCTTTATCTCGATAGATCCTTTTTCTGTATGGATTGGTTCCTGATAGAACGCAGTAGAATCAGTTCGTTTTATTTCAAGCGGATCTTGCAAGCTGTCTTTTTTTAGGATAAACCAGTCGGCAGCAACGGTCTCTCCGCTTACATCGGCTTTCCAGATCTTTTTCAGATGAGCTGCCTTTTCATGCAACTGTAGCTGCTCTTTGAGGACGATAAGCTTTCCTTTTTCATGTTCATATTCTTTTTTGAGAATAGTCGTTTTTTGTCCTTCTTTCTCATTCACAAGTTGATAAAATCGTTCGATAAAAACTTGAGCATTGATTTTCACAGTTCTCCTTATGTTGTCTGCCAATTCTTTTGTATAATTTAAGACATACTCTGGAGAAAAAGTTGCCCCTTTCTTTAGTGGCTTCACTAAATCGTCTTCAGTCATTTTTGTACTAAAATTCAGCAGATTCGTCAAAAAATCGCCATTTTTCATTTCATACTGTTGTGCAAATGTTTTAAATGTCTCAATGATATGCCAGTCGATCTCAGCTTGAACTCTTTTCTGGACATCTTGAAGAAGGGTATCTTGTCGTTTTTGTTTTTCTTCACGTGTTTTTGTTTTAGAAAAGAGAAAGCCTTTTTTAAAGCTTTTTTCATTAGCCTCTAAAAAAGCTTTGGCATATTCTCTCATCTCAAACGGTGTTAAATTTGCATTATCGATAATGGATTTTATTTCTTTATTGATATGTGATTCTACGGTTTTCTTAATCGCTTCCTTATCTTTTAACTGAACCTCTAAAGCCGCCAATTTTTTTGTTAAAGCCGCCATTTTCTCAAGCAGTTCATCATCTGTATTATGAATAAGCATTTCAATATGTTCATTCAATATGTCAGACACTTTTTGTTCCGTATTTGTCAAGAGCTGTTGTTCAGCTTGAGTTTGGAGGTGAGTCAATATTTCCTGAAGTTGTTTTAAATCATTCAGCTGATGATTTATGTCTGTGGCAGAAGTAAAAAAAAGCTGATCAGCCGTGATCCCTTCTTTAAGTAGCATATCAACAACCTGTTTTTTGTAGACTTGAAAATCTGTCTCACTTTCATCATGACGGTCAACTTGGTTGATAATGCAGTATATATTCGGGATTTTCCCTTTAATTGACCGTAAAAAATTTATATTTTCTTCAGAGTGAACATGGTTATAGTGCATGACATAAAACAAGGCATCAGCTTGATATAGAATCGATGATGTCGAAAGAAGATGAGCATCATCAGTTGAATCAATTCCAGGTGTATCGATCAAGACACTATGCGGAGCAATCCGATGAAAAGCTCCTTCAATTTCAATCATTTCAATTTGACTACCATCTTTACAATAGGCTTGTACGGTTTGTTTATCAAAGGAGCCTGAAATGAATCCCATTTTCCCATCTTGTGTATGGATTACGGTTTTGGGTTCCCCTTGGCGAATCAGGACAAGATTTGCGCTCGTTGGAATCGGGCTTGTCGGTAAAACGTCTTCTTGAAGAAGTGTATTTAACAATGAAGATTTTCCTGCTGAATAGTGGCCGGTCAATGCGATATACACTTCATTCTGAACCCATTTTCTAATAATCGCTGCAAGCTGAGCAGCCCGTTTTTCGTCTCCGTTTTTCTTCAATTGTTTGTAAATAACACCTGCTTTAGTCTTCAAACTGTCTTCTCTGTTTACATACATGATTATTTTCTTCCCCTTTTAAAACATTGTTGTCATTCATCCCTTACCCCTATTTTACACAACATTTCTCATATTTGCTTTAAGAGACACAAAAAAAGAAAACCCTAGGCTAGGCCTAGGGTTCCAATTTATTTATGCGGACCGCTTTGATATTCCTTTTAAGACAAATCCAATCATTAAGCTGTATGTACATACAGTTGCAAACAGAAAAAACGCAGTCATCTTTCTCACCATCCTAATGAGAATGTTTTTCACAATTTATTATAAATGAAATGAGAATCGTTTTCAATGTTAATTAGCAGATGTTACCCATTCAATTTCTTGATTAAATAAGTTGAGTTGATGTTATAAACTCGATTAAGTTTCATATTCACAGACTTTTTTCTGTTCATGGTGATTTTATCAATCTAAATCCCTATTCAATCAGATCGTAAAAAAACCCCACAAATCGTGAGGTTTTAAACTGCTGACTTTTCAGTTGCTACACGGTCTGGATGTTCAGACGGTCGCGAAAATGGATGAATATGAAAAATGGCATTCAATATAATAGCGGTTAAGCTTCCAGCAACAATCCCATTTTCCGTTAACAGCTTAACAGCATCTGGGAGCTGTTGAAACATTTGAGGAACAACCGTTACACCAAGTCCAATTCCTACTGAACAGGCGACAATTAACAGATTTTCTTGTTCAGCAAAGTCTACCCTACTGAGCATTTTAATTCCGTAAGCAATGACCATACCAAACATAGCCACCATCGCACCACCTAAAACCGGCTTGGGAATAACTGTTGTGAGAGCGGCCGCTTTCGGAAATAATCCTAATATAATGAGAAATACCCCAGCAAGAGCAATGACACTATTTTTTTTGACTCCCGTTAATTGGACAAGACCAACGTTTTGTGAATAAGCTGTATATGGAAAAGCGTTGAAAATGCCACCGAATAAAACAGCGATGCCTTCTGCCCGATACCCTTTCGCTAAATCTTTCTCTGTCAGTGACCGATCGGCTAAATCACCTAGTGCAAAATACACACCTGTAGATTCCACCAAGCTGACGATCAAGACAAGCGTCATTGTAATAATCGGAGTGACTTCAAACACTGGAGTCCCGAAGTAAAACGGGTGTATCATCTGCATCCACCCCGCATTTGCTACATCAGTAAAATCGACTTTTCCCATTAGACTTGCCGCAACAGTTCCAGCCAATAACCCGACTAAAATCGAGATTGATTTCAAGAAACCCTTTGTAAACCGGTTTAGAAGAATAATAGCCAAAAGAACTGAAAACGCTAATGCAAGGTTTGAAAGCGATCCGAAATCACGGCTTCCTTGACCACCTGCCATATTATTCATTGCTGTAGGGATCAGTGTAATCCCAATCACTGTTACAACAGATCCAGTGACAACAGGCGGAAAAAAGCGGACAAGTTTTCCGAAGAAAAAAGAAAATAAGATGATGATCAGGCCGCCGGCTATGATACTTCCGTAAATCGCCGGAATTCCGTATTTTGATGCAATTGTAATCATTGGAGATACAGCTGTAAACGTACATCCTAAAACAACAGGTAAACCGATTCCGAAAAAACGATTTTTCCAGACTTGCAGAAGTGTAGCAATTCCGCACATTAGAATATCGGCAGATACAAGATAAGTCAGTTGCTCTGTTGTTAATCCAAGAGCGTCTCCAACGATAAGAGGAACCATAACGGCCCCCGCATACATGGCAAGAACATGCTGGATACTTAAAGAAACGGTTTTACCGGCTGAGAGTTTCATGAGTGAACCTCCTCTAAAAAGGTTACTTGTCCGCCTGTAAGTGATTGAATTCTGGCAAGGGACTCAACTTTGTGTCCTAGTTCGTCAAGCTCACTTCTGCCGTTTTGGAATGATTTTTCAATGACAATTCCAATGCCACTCACGTTTGCACCGGCTTGTTCGATGATGGAAACAAGCCCTTTAGCCGCTTGTCCATTCGCTAAAAAGTCGTCAATGACTAGCACTCTATCATTTTTTGATATGTGAGTGGCTGATACAGCGATCGTACTTTCCGTTTTCTTTGTAAACGAGTAAATAGAAGCAGTCAGTAAATTCTCTGTCAAAGTAAGCGATTGCCGTTTTCTGGCAAAAATGACCGGTACACCAAGTTTCAAACCAGTCATCACAGCAGGTGCAATACCCGAAGATTCAATCGTAACAATCTTTGTAATTCCTTCATTCTGAAAAAGAGAAGCGAACTCGTTACCGATCGCCATCATTAATTCTGGATCGATTTGATGATTTAAAAAGGCATCCACCTTTAAGACTTCATCAGACAAAACGGTTCCTTCTTCAATAATTTTTTGTTTAAGCAGTTCCATATTATATAACCTCCAGTAATGAGATACCCCTTATCAAAAAAAAGCACTGCCCACTCGTTAAATTAATCGAGCGGGCAGTGCTAAACAGAAAAAATCGGCTGTTTCCATACAGACGTTTTTACATCAAGCCCACTCATAGTCGGAACATTTACGGTGCCCGGTAGAAACTTGTGTGCCATATTCACACGATTATATGAGTGATATAATGTATCAAATTATAACAACTTTCTGTTGGAATGGAAAGATAAAATTCAAAAAAGAGTTTATCCTACAAAAAAACCCTCCGACATTTGGAGGGAATTTCACCTATAGATACAATGTTGTATACTTTTCTTCTAAATAATGAATCAAATAACGGATATTTAACTCTTCACCTGTTGCAGTCTTTATCATATCAAGCGGTTTTTTTCTTTTCCCATGAATATGGACTCGTTCTGTAAGCCACTTTCTAATCGGCTGAAAATTGCCTTTTTCAATGAACTGATCAAATTCAGGAAGTTCTTCAAGCAGCTTTTCTCTCAGTTGAGCTGCATACATATAGCCGAGTGCATAGGAAGGAAAATAACCAAAACTACCGTCTGACCAGTGTACATCTTGTAAAATGCCTTCAGCATCATTAGGAGGTGTAATTCCCAAGTATGCTTCATATTTTTCATTCCACAGACTTGGTAATTCTTCTACTGATACTTCATCACTGTAAATGGCTTTTTCGATTTCATAGCGAACCATAATATGTAGCGGATAAGTCAGTTCATCTGCTTCAGTTCGAATCAATGAAGGTTTAGACTCATTAACTGCCCTGTAAAATGCATCAGCTGTCACCTGTTCAAATTGTTGGGGAGAGGCTTCTTTCATTTTATAAAAATATTGTTTCCAAAAGCCGCGATGTCTGGCAATAAAGTTTTCATAAAATAAAGACTGGGACTCGTGAATCCCCATTGAAGCACCGTCAAATAAATTTGTTCCGCTTAAAGCTTTATCTACGTTCTGTTCGTAAATAGCATGCCCACATTCATGGATCGTTCCAAAAATAGCCGAACGAAAATCGCTTTCGTTAAACGAAGTAGTGACCCGGGCATCCCCACTGTTGATTGTGATTTGGAAAGGGTGAACACTCTCATCAAGACGGCCAGCATCAAAGTCATAACCAAGTTTCTCTAAGAAGAAATGACATAGTTCACGTTGGCGTTCTTTCGGAAAATGTTTATAAACAAAACTTGTATCAGGTTTATTTGGACTGTCAGCAATTTTTTGGACGAGCGGAACGATGGACTTCCTTAATTCAGCAAATAATTGATCTAATGTATCGACTGTTACACCTGGTTCATATAGATCTAAAAGCGCATTATAAGGATGCCCATCATAACCCCAATATGTAATAAAACGCTTGTTATATTCAATTAACTTTTCTAAGTATGGGGAAAACAGTGAAAAATCTGATGCTTTTTTTGCCTCTTCCCAAACCGATTCTGCTTTGGATTTCAGGATCATATATTCTTTAAATTCATGTTCAGGAATCGTTTTATTACGTTCATACTCTTTTTTTGCTTCTTCAAGCGCTCTTAGTGTATCCTCTGGTAATTGCTCTTTTTGTTCAAACAAAACCGTTAAAAGTTCATTCATTCGTGCGGATGTTTTCATTTGATAAATATCAGCCGATAATTGCCCAATCGCTTCAAATCGTTCTTCTCTCGCTTTTTTCGGTGTACCAGTTCTCATATCCCAATACATTAACTTGTACGCTTGTTCATATTTACTAATTTTCTGTAATGTTTCTAAAAATTCTTCTTCATAAGCAAGTAAACTCATATCGCTCCCCCTATCTTTCTGAATACATGCGAATGTAATCAGACTAATGGAAATATTTAAGAAAGTCAACTTTTCTGCAATATTAAAAAGGCTAGTGAATTGGAGTTATAAAATCCAAATCACTAGCCTCATTTATTATTTGTCTAAATAAACAGGTTGAACAGGAAGAACTGCTTCTACTTGATCGATAACACTCAATTCTTGATCAGTCGCAACAAAGATATGAATCATCCCCCGATCTTCATTGGTACGAATAAGTCTACCAATTCCTTGCCGAAGTCTTAACAGCATATACGGGAGATCGACCTCATGAAAGGCATCTTTTACACCGCTTCGTTTTGCCTCAAAAACAGGGTCTTGCGGTGGAAAAGGCAATGACCAAATCACCACATTTTGCAAAGATTCACCTGGAATATCAAGTCCTTCCCACAGGTGAACTGCACAAAGAGCTGACTCTTCAATGTTTTGAAATTTTTCAACGATCGTACTGATTTCTTCATCACCTTCGAAATAGACAGGAAACGGAAGATTCTGGTGTGTGACTTGTTGTTTGAAGACATCAAGTTCCTCAAAAGATGGAAATAGGATGAGTGTTCGTCCATTCAAGGCTTTCATGCTTTTGAACGTCTGATCTCCTTTTTCCGTTACATTTCCTTCCGTTAGGCGATGGATATATACTTTCATTTGCTCTTCGTAGTCATAAGGAGAGTCAACTGTAAGGGATAAATAATCGCGAATGCCAAGACTTTTTGCCAAATAATCAAAAGAACCACTTTCCGACAATGTTGCTGACGAAAAAATATATGGCATTTGTTTAGCAAACACTTTTTCTCCAAGCACTTCAGAAACCGTTCTTGGCATAACGACAAAAGTTGCATCCTGTTCTTTTTGTTCAAGCCAGGAAATCGCTTGCTTTTGATAGAGAGAAAGTGAGTACGCCATTTGCTCGAGATATTCTTCGACAACAGCTAAAGCGTACTGATCCATCGTATATAGTTGACTTTCCAAAACAAGTGCTTCACCGATTTTTTCTAGTAAACGATATAGAGTGTCCGCTGCTTCTTTTACGCTCTGGTCGTCTTTGATGCGCAAGCGCTCTGACCCTTTTGCTTTCTCAGCATGGCTTGAAAGCAGTTGAAAAAATTGGTCATTGACATGGAGCGCCTCTTCAACAAGTTCGGCAAACTCTTCTCTGTTGTTATTACCGAGTAGACGTTCAAGAAACATTTCTAATGTCGTTTGTTTTACTCTGTATGTTAGCGCTTTTTGTGCTGCAAATTCTAAGAGATGCCCTTCATCAAACACAACCGAACTATGCTCAGGCAAAAGCGGAAGTTGACCTTCTCGTTTTCTTGCTTCTTCTGTCCAAACATGCTCCATGTAGAAATCATGGGAACAAATAATGAAATCGGTTGATTTACGGTAATAATCCCTTGATAAAGTAAGTCCACAGCGGTGTCTCATATCACAAGTAAGACAATCTTGAAACGAATCATACCCGATCTCATTCCACTCATCATTTGATAATGACGAATATTCTTTTCTTCCACCATATGGGTAAAATGATTGCATACCTTGAGACTCATGGACAAATGATGGCAAAGCTTCATAAAGGTCAAGCCATTTTTCATCATCAGAACCTTGCATCGTTTTCTCAAGTTTTTTCAAACAAAGATATTGATCATGGGATTTACTAAGCCTTGTGTCAATCTTCAAACCAAGGTGCTCAGAAATTTTATAAATATCACCTTCTTTTTTGACAAGCTGTTCAATCAATGTTTCATCCGCACAAGCAATAATCGCCGGTTTCCCTGTGTACCTAGCATAACTGACAGCATAGAGAAGATAAACAAGCGTTTTTCCTGTTCCGACACCAGCTTCTGCAAACATGACCTTCTTTTCTTTAAATGCCCGTTCCAATTGAAAAGCCATAAATATTTGCTCGTCCCGCAAATCAAAGCCTTTTTCAGGAAGAATATCGTAAAATACATCACCAATCCAATTATTCAGTTCTTCATAAAAATTTTTTGTTTTTGTTAAAGAAAAAGGCAGACGAGATGCTGTCACCTGTTCCAACCCCTAACTATCAAGATTTCAGAACTTTTATCCTATCACTTTCGATTTAGAAATTCAACAAGAAACCGTTTTACGAGAGGGGCGCTTAAAGCTTATTTCCAATCAATTGAATACGGTAAAAACGGATGATCAGTTGATTGCAGGTGGCTGATTGCATGAGCAAGGTTTTCTTTTGCATATGTAAGTTGCACTTTAGCCGAACCATCCAAACTAGATAATCCCTCTAGCGCTTTTTGAATCATTTGAATATGCTCGCTGTTCATAAATTCACCTCATGATTTATTTCAATAATCCCGAGTATATGCAGGTTTATTTTGTTTTATACAAGTTGATGACTTTAAAACGTCACAACTTATTTTTCTGCTGTTAACCATCATGATATCTCGTTTCTGAAACTGTTAACTGCTTTTCCGCCTTCTACAACCAGTATGGACCAATCAGAATAAAACAAGCCAAAACAACAAATGGAACGGTATAACTTTTAAAACAGTAGACTGCATAACCGAATGCTGCAGGTGCAAACACAATAAACAGCTGATTGATGGTCAAACCTACACTTACTGTTGTCGCAACAGCCTCTGATTTAGCTTTCAGGTAGGAGAACAATAAATAAACTGAACCAACCCATACCGAGAAAACCAAACGTGAAGGATAAGCTTAAAAGCAAAAGATCGTTTGACTGATGAGGTATCGCCAGAAAGATCATCAAAACAGCAGTTGACCAAATCGTTATTATTAAAGGTTTGATTCGGTTACCATCAAACAATGTATTACTCACCCAAAAAAGTATCATTCTTCCACACATTCCCCCGACTAATGCTACACTTAACAACATACCTGATTCTGAAAGGGATTTATGGAGACCGTGATTTAAATAACTCATAAATGAGAGACAATAATTAGTTGAACTGAAATCATGCTACAGCCAATTAAAAAAATCGGATATAGATACGTATCTTTTTTTATCAGGTTCACCTTTTCTTTCAATGTCATCTGATCTTTGCTTTTTATAGCACAACCTTTGACATCCCTATAAAAGATTAAAAAGAGGACACCTCCGATAAAGGCAACCAACCTTGTACTAAAATGGCTTCATTTAACCCATAGCGACTGCTCCACCTAGTGGAATACCTGTTTGTCTGATCCACCTCTATTTTTACGTGGAAACCACTCTCCCTCCTGGTTGAGCGGTACCATACCAAACACCAGTAAATCGTAAAATAATCAGTAAACTAAAAAAACTTTGTGCAAAGTAAGCAAGGGAAATATTTAATCCTAATAAAATAGCTCCCAATCCAATACTCCAGCGCTTTCCATAACGATCCATCAAGTCACCTAAACAGATCATTGAGAAAATAGGCCCAATGTTAATAACAGAAACGATGATTCCTGTTTCAAAATGAGATAAATGCAATGATTGTTGATAAAAAGTCGCTAAAGGACCTGTTCCATAGGTTACAAAAGTAGCGCATCCCTGTGCAAAGGTTGCGATCATTAATGCGATCCATTTATATTTACCCTGATCCCGCCTCACTTTATATCCCTCACTTACATATTTTTTACATTTCAAATCGTAACATCTTAAAAATGGGAACACTAGAAATTTGCACAAGAAATGAAAGACAATGTGCTAAATATCTATATCATCTACCCAAACTATTCCATTCTTTTATCATATCTTGTAGAGAATTCAAAAATTAATAGACTGAGGTGGAGACTTATGTATTATTACGGGCCGTATCAGAAAGATGACTGGGATTATCATGAATATCACGATTATGATCCCTATAAAAAAGAGCATGATATGAAATTTTATGATACACCTTGTATGAAAGATGGCTATGAGCCTTGTGGAAAATATCATCACCATTATGATGAACCTTGTGGAAAATGCCACGAGTATGGTTATGATAAACCTTGTCACCATTACGAAAAAGACTTTTATAAACCTAGCGAGAAGTATCATGAGTATGATGGAAAAGAAGATATCTATTACCATGAGCATTATCATAAAGATTTTTATGAGCCTTGTGGGAAGCATGAGCACTATCATAAAGATTTTTATGAGCCTTGTGGGAAGCATGAGCACTATCATAAAGATTTTTATGAGCCTTGCGGGAAGCATGAGCACTATCATGAACATGACAAGAAAGGCTATTATGAGCCTTGCGGAAAATATTACGAACATGAACCTTATAGGAAAGACTGTCATAGGCCTTGTAAGAGACATCATAGCCCATGTAAAAAACACTGCTCTAGACATGACAAAAAACGTCACTCATATAAAAAGAAAAATGAATCCTGGATTATGTAAAAACTGCTTTAGGAAAACAACTAAAATAGGGAGGTAAGAGTCCTCCCTTATTTGCTAATAAATTGTTGTGTCCAATAATGTCTTCCTGTACCCCCAGCGGCATAACCTACACCTATATGGGTATATTGAGCACTTAAAATATTCGCTCTGTGACCAGAACTGTTCATCCACGATTGCATAACAGTCTGCGGTGTTGACTGACCTTTTGCAATATTTTCACCAGCAGTCTTATAACTAATACCAAAAGCTTTAATCATTTGAAAAGGGCTTCCATATGTTGGGCTTTGATGTGAAAAATAGTTTTTATCTCTCATATCCATACTTTTGTATCTTGCCACCCTTGATAACTCCCAATCCTCTACTAGCGGCTTTAAACCTGCTTTTGCTCTTTCTTGGTTGACAAGTTGAATGACTTGCTTCTCTACAGATTTTTCCGTAATGGTTGGGATATTTACTTTTTGATTCGGATAAATTAAATCGGGACGTGGAATTTGCGGGTTGGCCCCGATGAGTTCCTTAATCCCAACCTGATATTTGACGGCTATTTTCCATAAGCTATCCCCTGGTTGGACTGTATATGTTGTGGCTCCAAGAGCAACCACAGGAAAAAGGAATAGCGCTAATATACTTGTTAAACATATTTTTTTCATGTTCACCTTTCCTTTCCCACATAATTTAACCCATTATGTTTAATTGATACCCAAATGAAAAAACTGCCGACAGTGTCGACAGTTCACATGTGAGTTATTTATTTCTTGGCGGTCTTTTCCCCCAATATTGATAATAGTCTGTTTTAATAAAACCGTTAAAGAGCTTTCGTTTTTTCGTCGCTTTTTTTCCGTAACACTCTTCAAACTGTTCGTTTGAGGTGAGGATATAGATTGACCATGTATCAAGTCCAGCGAAAGTTTTTCCCATATCCCGATACATATTTTCAACAGCATGCTTTTCACCAAGACGTTCACCATACGGCGGATTTCCGACGATCACTCCATACTCCGCTTTTGTCGTGAAGTCTTTTACTTGCATCTGCTTATATTGAATAATATCAGCCAAACCGGCTTCTTCGGTATTCGTCTTCGCGATTTCAATCATGCGATGATCCAAATCATATCCGTAAATTGACAATGGTTGATCATAATTGGCTTTTTCTTCAACCTCTAGCCGCGCTTTATCCCAGGCCTCTTTCCCGATCCATTCCCATTCTTCTGAAACAAATCCTCTGTTAAAACCTGGTGCAATATTTTGTCCAATTAAGGCCGCTTCAATTGGAATCGTTCCAGAGCCGCAAAACGGATCAACAAACGGTCTGTCCGGTGTCCAGTTTGTTAACAGAATAAGGGCAGCAGCAAGCGTTTCTTTTAAAGGTGCTTCTCCCTGACCGACACGATATCCTCTTTTATGGAGTCCTATTCCAGAGGAATCAAGTGTGATCATCGCCCTATCCTTTAAAAGAGAGATCTCGACTTTATACTCAGGACCTGTTTCTTCAAGCCATTCGCTCCCCTTTTGATATTGTGCTTTCAGCTTTTCAGCTATCGCTTTTTTAACAATACGTTGACAATCAGGCACACTGGCAAGTACAGATTTGACCGATTTTCCGATAACAGGAAAATTCGCATTCTCAGGTATAAAGGACTGCCAATCAATTGCTTTTGTTTGTTCAAATAATTCATCAAATGTTTTCGCAGTAAATTCCGCAACTTGAATTTTGATTCTGTCGGCCGTTCTCAACCACAGGTTTGCTCTGCAAATTGCCAGTGCATCACCTTCAAAAATGATCTTTCCATTATCAACAATACAATCGTATCCTAATTCGCGCACCTCTTTTGCAACAATCGCTTCAATTCCCATCGGTGCAGTTGCAATTATTTTATATTTCATCTATAACACCTTCTTTTATATGTATGTCTTTCATATGAAGAGGCGTCCCAAAACCTAGGGAACCTCTTCTTTTTTGAATCGTTTTGCCTGAGCATTTCGCAACTGTTATCTTTATATACAAATATATGTTCTCAAATATATCATATTTTGTTTCATTTGTAATGATATCAAACACTTTTTGTTCCAATCCTGAACAGAAACTCTGCTACTTGGTTATCAGTCGATCTAAACCCCAAAAATACAAAGAATCTATAACCAAAAACATCCATATATGCATTAATGTTATGGAAAAAACCAGCAGATGACCTGATTTGAGCTGACTTAATAGAAAAGGCCCGTGGCAGCAGCTCCTAAACAAGCACCTACACGTAGCATACCCTCAATCATTCCGATCAACATTGAATACCTGAAAGCCAAGTAGTAAATAAAATATTCAAGATGAACACACAACATATAGTAAGTGTAAGACTGTAAAAGTTTTTTCCAATCCAAAATTGATCTACTATTTCTAAAAAATGTTCAGATGCTGGCCTTTTCCTCTACGACAAGGATATTTGAGCTTAGTTCAACTGCATTACTCCCATAGAAAAGCCATTTATTACTGACCTCAACTTAAGGGGCTTCTGAATGGTTCGCTTTATGTACTACTTCCCTGTGAACGCTATGAATGAGCGCGGTGCACCAATCTGGCATCCTCATCCATTGGCAATGTTCATAATAGCCGAAAAAGGGACATATGCCACTTTATCAAGTATGACAATTAAAACTACTCTGTATGCTCATATTTTGGTTGACGAACTTGAGGGAGTTATTTTGTACAGCCGTTTTCTTCCCACAAAAAAAGCCGATAAACCGTCTTTGACAGTTCATCAGCTTTTATGTTTTACCATTGTAATCTTAATGACTGATCTATAACGTTCTGTAAGCCATGTTTTGTTCCTTCGTACTGCAAATGGCAATCAGCCTCGTACTCAGGTGGTAATCATCTATCTACAGAGTCATCTCTGTCCTTCCTTCCGTTCATTTCCGTCCAGAAGGTTCCCCTACCAAAATTTGGGTTTCTCGCTCGAGGGGTTTACCTCGTTCCACTCTCATCATTTCTAATGAGACTTCGTCACTGTGGCACTTTCAAGGATACTAAACCATATCTCAAAGACTTAGGCTTTTCTCCTGCCGTCAGCCTAAAAAATAGACTGCCCTAGCTTATGACTTCGCTAGGCACGAACACTACAGGCATCTCAGCCTGTGCGAGCATGGACTTTCCTCTACAGATCTTTACAATCTGCAGCGATTACCCGAACGTTAAGACATATATCATTATATCCTACAACACTTTAAAAGACAATGGTTTTTCCTCAATCGTATAATTTACTTCCAAATACATGTTTTTCCAAATTAGATAACCGTTTCAAAATATCAAAATTGGTTGTATTTGATTGAGCTGGCTGTCGTTTGCTGGCTTCTTCCAGCTGTTTTTTCAAGTGCAGGTTTTCCTGCTGTAGTTCTTCAATTTCTTGATGGAATGCTTCATAATCTTTAATGACCATATCCAAAAATTTGTCAACATCTTCCTGTTTATAGCCTCTAACTCCTGTTTTAAACTCTTTTTCCAAAATTTCTTTAGCAGAAAGCTTCACTTTATCAGCAAGCATCTTTTTCACCTCATATCGTGAATCATCATATTATATTTTTTCAGAAATCGTTTCTGATGTCAAATTTTCTCTTCGTCATTTTATTCTGATTCGCCAGAAAAACCGACATCTTCAACCGTCATTCGCAGATCATCCATTGTGATGGTGAAAATAGGATAGTCGCGTTTTTCCTGAGCTTTTTTTGCTTCATTCATCATATATATAGGCGACCCTTCAATTTCTTCATCATAAAGAATTAACAGAGCATTAGATTTTTCGATGAAAAATCGATTTTTTTGCTTAAATTGTAACGGGCTTTCATATGGCCTATTTGTCAGGCTTTCCGTATAATCACTTTGTGCCAATACGGCATGGTACCGCTCTTTATTTACTTCATTCCAATTCTTCTCTTGGCAAGTAAAAGGGGTAATCACTGCCACTTTTAGCTCCGGATGTTCTTCTTGAAGAGAAAAAACGGTTTCCGCAGCCCATATTTCTGTTCCTAGCTGGCCTGAGATGAGAATCCATTCCAGTCCTTCATCGAGCAAAGTGAGAATTCGGTTTTCAAGTGCCTTTTTTATGTAAAACAAAGCTTGATCATCTTGTTTAAAAATACCGATTTCATATGGTTTGTAGCCAGTGACCGCCAATACTTTCATTTGCATCACCTAATTTTAAAAATGGGGCCTGAATTCGCCCCATTTTTACAGATTTGTTTAAATTGAATATGCCTTGATTCATCCTGTTGAAGTCCTGTTAGTAACCGATGCCAGGTCCCGGTCCAGGACTAACAAAATGCTGATGTGTCGTTTGCCCAACCGTTGATTGGGTTTGCGGAAAGTAGTGAACGTGCTGAAAATGCTGATGATTCATATTGGTTGTATGCTGTGGATGGATATGTGGTACGACAGTTTCTCCATAGCAATGATTGTAACAGCATTGAGTAGGATGACAAATCGGTGGCATCACATTTTTACAGTGCATGTTAAATCCCCTTTCTGTAGCTTCTATATACACTATTAAACTATGAAGCAGGGGGTGAACATGTACTAATATAAAAACCTATTTTAAAAGTAAGCAATAAAGCTTTCCTTGAAATTAGTCAAAATAAAGATCACAAACAGTATCAAAACAAAGAACAAATAAAACAATCCCTTATACATATCGACGCTCCCTTCATTATGTCTAACGTTATTTTACAAGAATTTCTCTTGTTCTACAATTGATAACATGTGTTAAATATTTGAATGATGAAGAACGTCGTAATTTGCGCTTACCCAGGAAATATTGCTTCCCTCTTCTCCACCGTTTTTCCCGAACCAAGCCACTTGCAAACACAACGGTTATAAGCTGACTTGCTTCAGACCGAAATTGTAATTTGGTGGATCAGCTGTTTCACACTGATGCATGTTTCTTCTTTTGCCATCACTCAATCTAAACGTTTCGTTTTTTCAGCATCGGCAAAGTTATGATACCAAGCCCGCAATAACTCGCTCTTACCATCTCCGTCAATCTGCCATATGAAGTCTTATTGTTGGCTCATCAAGCAAGGAAATGTTTCCCGATCGATATAACTGATTGGCTCATTTCACCTTTGACATTCACCGTGTGAGCTACTTCTTCGCTCCGAAAAAACGAAGTGCCTTTATGACTGACATGTCTAAAACATCTGATATAGATTTATCACTTAATTTATACTGATGAAAATCGTTTACCATGACACGTTTCACAAGTGGTTCTGACACTCTCAAGACATGCAAAATCAGTATTTAAATCCACTTACAAGCCCCTTTTTGAATGAAAGCTAATCACTCAGTTAGCAAGGTTTAAAAATGTAAGTAAAAGTTGTTTAGCGTTACACCGTCTTTAAGATTGGCTCCTAAATAAAAAAAACAGTCATTATAACTGCTCTCATCAAAAGTGTGCCGAAAAATAAACAGTGGTTTGTTTTATCACCTTGTTAAACCATTCTGTTAACATAATAAAATTATCGTCGATTGGAACATGATCAAAAAACAATTTTAACTTATTAAACTCTTCTTGGTCTCCTCATATTTTGATGAAACACCACATTGGTCTCCTCATATTTTGATGAAACACCACAAATGAAGGGATTGATTTGAATAGTGCGAATGGTTGTTTTTTTCTTTTATTTTAACAATTTGGTCAGATGGTATCTGAAATGATATAGGTACTTTTTTAAACACTTCTCAATAAAATAGCAGTTAATTATAATTGTAAGCAAGAACGCCTTTAATTGAAGTGGCAATTCCGATCACTCCAGAAAATCCCACTGCACACTCATCATAAGTCAAATATTGTTTCTTGGAGCTGTTCACTTCCAGCCATTTTTGATTTAAATTCTTCAATGGCTTTTTATTCTAAATTTATCATACTGTCCTCTCTCTATTGTGAATTTTTTGAAAGAAACCAAGAAAGCATGAATGTTTTTCCTGTTATGTCATACATTTCATTAAAAATGGTGACACTCGACCCTATTCTTTTCAATTGGTTTTTTTGTTAAAATATATAAATATTAAAACATAGCATTCACAGATCGGGGTTCTGACATTTTCTCGACATTGAATAGTTTTTGGGGAGGAGTACAATCGATTCATGCGCAAAAATGATGTGCCTTTTAAACATTTAAACTTAAAATCTAAATTAACTATAATCATTTCTCTCGGCATGATTTTTTTTATCGGTCTCTCTATCTTTTTGTTTGCGGTTTTCTTTGGTGCCATTGGGTTTTTTAGGATTTTTGAGGTGTCTTATGCATCATATACATCCATTTCGCTTTTTATTTTTGTTTGTTTTTTAGTTGGGGGAGTTTTTGAGGTGATTGGCAAGATTTTAATTACGATCGCCTCCATATCAATAGAACATGTTACTTTATATTTTTGTTTAAAGTTTGTGATCGATCTTATCATGAATTTGCTCACATTTCATATTGCGGATCAATTCGTTGATGATGTTTTTGTCCCTTCAAATACCCTTCTGATTGCTGCAATCTTCTTCTCGATTATAGAAGCTGTATTTGATATGAAACATGCTAATCAGACAGATTAAGCGCATAAAAAGAAAATAGACCTCTCCCCTATAATGTCAGGGATCGGTCTATCGATTTTTTGTTAACATCATATTTTTATGTATAATTAAATGAACGCAAATAAAAAAGCCATTTTTCAAAATGACTTAAGTGCCGCATTTGCCGTATGCAAGTAAGAAAGTTTTAAACCACACTCCTCAAAGTGGGTGTCTGCAGAAACATTCTTGCCGTCCTCTCTTGGAAGGCTTGGCATTCCAGTTTCAATATAAAACTCCCTATTACAGCATAAAGGTTAAAACTTAATTAACATTACGTACAATGCAGCGTACTTAAATTATAGTATAAACCAAACAAAAAAACAACTTTTTTCTGTTATTTTAGAGATCAATGACAATAGTACAACCCATGATCATCTGTTTTTCATAAAATAGGTTGAGGTGAATGAAATGGTGAAAATTTTTATTGATCCGGGCCATGGTGGTATTGATCCAGGTGCAATCGGTAATGGTTTACAGGAAAAAAATTTGACACTAGACATCGCCTTAACTCTTGAAAGTTTTTTATTAAATGAATATGAAAATGTGTTGGTTCAGTTAAGCAGAAGAAATGACGAGACTGTCAGCCTTATGCAAAGAACAGATACAGCAAACAACTGGGAGGCTGACTTTTTTCTCTCTATTCATGTGAACGCTGGAGGGGGAAGTGGATTTGAAAGTTATATTTTTCCTGATGTCGGTATACCGACTACCACTTATCAGGATTTCCTTCATGAAGAAATTTTAAAAGTTGTCAATTTTCCAGATCGCAGTCAAAAAACCGCAAATTTTCATGTACTTCGAGAAACGATGATGCCGGCTTTATTAACAGAAAACGGTTTTGTTGACAATGTCGATGATGCCAATAAATTGAAATCAGAATTTTTTATCGATTCCATTGTCAAGGGCCATGCAAATGGACTAGCCAATGCTTTTAAACTAACCAAAAAGAGACCGCTCTATAAAGTACAGATCGGTGCCTTTAAAGAAAAACGAAATGCAGATTCTCTTGCCCACAAGGCAAAAGCAAAAGGATTTGAAACGGCCGTCATGAATAGAGACCGCTTATTTAAAGTACAGATCGGTGCTTTTTCTAAAAAAGACAATGCTGAAACACTTGCTCAGAAAGCAAAGAATAGCGGTTTTGATGTTTTTATTGATCAAGAATAGAGTAAAAAGACTTGCCCGAAAAAAGTAGAATTGTTAAAAGTTATCGATCAAAATTGCTGACTATATGAGCGTTTGTTAAACATGAAAAGGGCGTCCAATAGTCAAAACTCGACTCATTGGACAGCCCCTTTCTTAACACTATTATGATATCTTAGCATCTTTAAATTTGTTCATCAGAAGATGTGAACCATTTAAAAAAATGAGATAATTGTTTGTTTTGGTTTTTATCACTACTCTATCCGGCTGACCATACGGTATACCGATCCTATGGTCAACACGCTCTGCTGTTCCGTACTGATCCGATTCTTTAATCGCAACAATGTCGACAAGAGGTATTTCTGTTTTAGATAGACCAAATTTTAAGACTAGACAATTCTCTTTAATAAAATATCTAGTGTTTAGAAATATTGTAAAGAAGAAAACTCCGAAAACAACCAAAAGAACTGTTAGAATAAAAAACATTTTTATCCCTCTCTTCCTTTTTAAATAAAATTTTAACAAAAAAATCTAAGAAAATCTGCTACAAAAGCAAATTTTCTTAGATTTCAATTCAAACTAGTATATCAACGACAAACTGTGACCATGACTCAAGTCTGTCATATACACTTTTCTCTTTCAAATCAGAAGCCCTCATCCAACGGCCGGCAATCTGGTCCTTTTCTTTTACTTCAACATGTGCACCCGGTTTTAATTCAAGTGCAGAGAGGATACCGATATGCACTTTACCAACATTGTTTTCATCATCATTAATCAGTCCAAGCGTGCTCATTTTAACTTTGGATTCTTCCTCAATCATTAATTCCTCGTCAAGTTCCCTGTCTGTATTTAATTTTAAAATGTCAGAGAACGCTAAGTCAGCCACAAAGTTCATATGGCCGCCAAAGCCAAGGGAAAGTTTGTTGTGAAGCCGGGCTTCACCACCTCCCTCAAGCCGTTCATAAACGAATATCTCATCTTCCCTTTTAATCACGACATATGGAATTGGCTGTTTATAAGAAGGGTTTTCCTCAGCATCCCCTCTTCTCATTTCCTTAAAATTATCTTCAATATGTTTCATAATCTTTCCGATTGTCTCTTGATCGCTATTCACACCTTGAAATGTCAAGGCTTCATTTGCAAATACATGCGCTCGTGGTGCCACGAGAATCATTTCATCCATTTTTCCCATTGTCATCGTTTCCTCCTCAGAATAAAAGAGCAGAGGGGTTCTGCTCTTTTGCCCGGCGATATAAAACCCGCCATGAACATCAAATTTTATTGTTCGTCAAAATAAAAATCGTCATCTTTTAAAGGTTCAACGGTTGCTTTTTTATAACCGTTTCCTTTCATAGAGAAAAAGTCATGTGACTTCGTCTTTGTATTTAAACCGTTCAATACGATCGGGTTGATCTCTTCTTCTTCAAAATAAGCCTCAAATCCAAGGTTCATGAGCGCTTTGTTTGCATTATAACGAATGAATTTTTTCACATCATGTGAAAGACCAACTTGATCGTACAGATCTTCTGTATACTCAAGTTCGTTTTCATAAAGCTCTTTGAGGAGATCGATCGCAAACGTATATAATTCTTGTTGCTTGTCAGGAGTCTGCATGTTGTAAATTTCCTGAGCAAGCAGTCCAACATATACACCGTGGATTGCTTCATCACGCAGGATCAAATTTATGATTTCACCGCTTTGCATCAGTTTTCCCTGTCCATAAAAATAGAGAGGATAGTAAAAGCCACTGTAAAATAGAAAGCTTTCCAAGTAAACGGATGCGACCATCGCTTTAAATAACGATATTTTGTCGCCATGGCGGATTTTTTCATAAAGTCCGACAATGATTCGTGCTTTTTTTTGCAGATATTTATTTTGTTTCACCCATTCAAACACTTCATTAATTGTCTCTGTTGGTGCAAGTGTCATAAAAATGTTTGAATAGGATTTAGCGTGAACAGCATTTTCCATCATCGCCATGAAATTCAGAACTGCTTTACGCTGATGGCCTTCAACATGTTCTGCGACAAGAGGCATACCGGTGTTTCCTTGCTCTGTATCGAGAAGCGTCAACCCAGCGAGTACTTTCATGTAAGTGTCCTGCTCATCAGAACCCAAATATTTCCACGTAAGAAGATCGCCATTCAATGCGATTTCTTCCGGGAGCCAAAACTGCTTTACGTTTTGGTTATAAAACATTTGGGTAAAATCATCTTCATGCTTTGACCAGTTTGCTGCATCATATATTTTCGTCACTTTTGCATACTCTCCTTTAATCAAACGACACAAGAAAGGCAGCCTTCTTGCCCTGTATCTTTCGTTCTTGCATAGTAAAGTGTTTTAATTCCTTTATGATGGGCATAAAGGTCGATCCGATTCAGATCGCGTGTCGTCATTGTATCTTTTAGGAATAATGTAAAACTGATCCCTTGGTCAACATGCTGTTGAATCGTTGCAATCATATCAACAACTCTGAACATATCCATATCGTATGCTTCTTTATAGAAAAACCAGTTGCTTGGTGCAAGTCCTGGCATTGGATAGTAGGTTTTCGAATTGCCATATGTCCTTTCTTCAATTCGTTCCATAATCGGCATAACCGACGCAGTACTTGACTGCACATATGAAATTGAGCCTGTCGGTGCGATACACAGTCTATAGCTGTGATACAAACCATGCTCTCTTACAAATTCTTTCAACCGTTCCCAGTCTTCTTTTGTCGGAATATGCATACCTTCAAAAAGATGTGCAACCTTGTCCAACTTTGGTGTGAAGTCTTGTGTCACATACTTTTCAAAGTATTCTCCAGTCGCATAAGCAGAACCTTCATATTGATAGAATGTTTCACCTTTTTGTTTGGCAATTTCTGCTGATCGCTCAATCGAATAAAAATTCATCATCATGAAGAAAGTATTTGCAAAATCTCTAGCCTCTTCACTTTCATATGCGATACCATGTTGCGCCAAATATCCGTGAAGATTCATCGCCCCAAGACCGATTGATTTCATGGCTTTGTTCGCTTTTCTGACAGCGGGTGCGTTCGTAATGTTTGTCGTTTCTGAAACATGTGTCAATGAATCTGTCGCAAGTTTGACCGTTTGTTCAAGTGATTGGTTTTTCATCACATTCAGGATATTTAAAGAACCAAGGTTGCAGGAAATATCGAGACCGATCTCATCTTCTTTACCATAGTCAGTATAGGACGAAACTTGGGAAGCCTGAAGAACCTCTGAACAAAGGTTAGAAAACTTCACCTTTGACACATGATTCAATGCATGGACTTTATTGACATTGTCTTGGAACATGATGTATGGATACCCAGATTCCGATCTTAACATCGCAAGTTTCTCTAGCAGTTTACGGGGATTTATCTTTTCTTTTTTCACCCTTGGATCTTCCACTAACTGATCGTACATCTCGTCCATATTCATTTCGTCCAAATGCTCACCGTATGCTTTATAAACAGTGTGAGGATAGAATATATATGCCGCTTTATCTTCTCTTGCAAGTTCAATAAACTTATCAGGAATGACAACACCGATAGACAGAGTTTTTACCCTGACATCTTCATCTGCAGAGATTTTCTTCGTATCTAAGAAATCATTAATGTCACGGTGAAAAATGTTTAAATATGCTGCACCTGAACCTTGTCTCTGCCCCATCTGGTCGGCATAGCGAAACGCGTTATCAAGAAGCTTCATTACGCCGACAACCCCTTTTGTGGCATTTTCAACGTCTTTTATTGCTTCACCTTTGGCTCGCAATTTTGAAAGATTCAGAGAAACGCCTCCACCAAGCTTGGAAAGCTGCATCGAAATATCCACGGCCCGAGAAATGTCATTTAATGAATCATTCACTTCTAGAAGAAAACAGCTAACAAGTTCACCACGACGCTTGCGTCCAGCATTTAAAAAGGTTGGTGTGCTTGGCTGATATTCCTGATTGATCATCACCTTGACAAATTCTAGTGCCTTCTCTTTATCACCATTTGCAAAAAATAAAGCGACAATTGAGATCCGGTCTTCATAGCGTTCAAGTATTTTTTTCTTGTCATTTGTCTTCAACGCATAATCGTTATAAAACTTAAACGCGCTCATAAATGACGGAAATCTAAATTTTTTAGCATAAGCTAGTTTAAACACTTCTTTGATTTCTTCAAAAGTGTACTTGCTTAAAAATTCTTCTTCATAGTATTGATTTTTGATTAAATAATCGATTTTCTCTTTCAGATCATGAAAAAAAACCGTATTTTGGTTGACATAGTCTACAAAATAACTATGTACAGCTTCTTTATCTTTATCAAACTGAAATTTTCCATCTTTCTGGATCATGATCTCATTGTTTAACTGGATCCATTTTGGCACTTGATTTTGTGACAATTCTTTCTACCTCCTGAGTAAATCGTTCAACATCTTTGATCGTCCCACTGAGTTCAAATTGGTGGAGAATCGGAACCTGATACTGTTTCGATATTTTTTCTGCACTTTTTGCAAAATACTCTCCCCACACTCTGTTCCCGCTTGCAGCAACTCCTCTTAACAGATGAGCATTTTTTTCTAGAAACATCTCAGTTGTTTTCGGAACTTCCCCAAATCCTGTTGTATAGGTGACTAAGATAAACGGTTCATCTAAGTATTCCTCTGTGTTGGCTTTCTTTATATTCCGAAATGGTGTTTTATCCACAAAGCGCTGAACATTCCCCGTCTTTGAATCAAATACAATTTGAATCAACATTATCACAACCTATTAAAATTGTTTCTAAATTTGACCTTGCACAATATATGGTATACTATCACTCATCAAAACACAACATATTGATTCGAGACGAAAAAAAGTTCACATTTATGTATCAGCATAACAAGCTGCAAAGGCAAAGAAATATGAGTAGAATAAGAGCTGTATGCTCACTCTACTCATAAACTGAAATTATCATAACATGAAAAAAAATAAGATAGTAGACTAGACTTTTTCACTTATTTTTTGTAAGTATCACAACACTTGTTCTCACATACCTCTTTAATATCGGCTTCGATTCCAAGTTCTTTAAGAATGGATTGAACAGCGGTTAAGATCGAGGCTTCCCTAACCAGTTCTTTTCCATTCACAATGATGCTTGTGCCATATTCATAACAAGAATCATTTTCACATGTTTCTTCCCAATGGTTGATGACAATATTCGGTTTCATGATTCTGTTCATTCCTCCTGCGAAAAAACGGTTTAGTTTATAGTTTATCGATTAGTAGACAGTTTGTAAATTTGAAAGCATTGGATTGGATTTCCCCCTCGAACTTCGGATGTTAGAAAATGCAAAGAACCATGCCGGCCGACGACATGGTTCATTTTGAAAAGATGGTTATTCGAGCTCAAGCTGAACATTTTTTTGCGGTGCAAAAGTAGAAATCGCATGCTTGTAAATAAGTTGCTGTTTCCCTTCCGTTTCAAGCAATACTGTGAAATTGTCAAACCCTTTTACTTGACCTCGGAGTTGAAACCCATTTAGTAAAAAGACTGTGACAAATGTATTTTCTTTACGAATCTGATTCAAAAACTGGTCTTGAATATTTATCGATTTCATGTTCTTGATCCTCCTCATTTCTCTATACATATTGTTTCGCTTAAAATTCGATCTTTCCTGCTATATATGTGAAAATTTCCTGCTTTTTCTGCTCGATTTTAACCGGTGGTGTCATATCGAACCATGTGACATCCATTTTATTTCTAAACCATGTCAGCTGCCGTTTAGCATAGCGTCTTGAATTTCGCTTTAGCGTTTCGACAGCCGCTGACAGTGTCTCCCTACCTTCGAAATATGCAAATAGTTCTTTATAACCGATCGCTTGCACAGACTGCGAGTGTCTCACTTTTTCATCTTCAAAAAATTGCCTTGCTTCTTGCAAAAGTCCTTCATCCATCATTTGATCAACCCGTTTGTTGATTCTGTCATAAAGCACTTGGCGGTCCATTGTCAAACCGACAAGTGCTGTGTTATATAAAAGTTCTTTTTGTTGATCTTCGATATGTTGGGACATTGTTTTCCTAGAGGTATGTAAAATCTCAAGCGCTCTAATGACCCTGCGAACATTATTTTGATGAATCGCTTCTGCCGCTTTAGCGTCGCGTTCTTTTAGTAAAGAGTGCACATATTCATTCCCTTTTTCAACTGCAAGTCTCTCCATTTCTGCTCGAAACTTAGAATCTCCTGCTTCTTCTGTGAATGAGTAGTCATAAAGAACCGACTGAATGTAAAGCCCCGTTCCCCCGACAATCATCGGCAATTTGCCACGGTCTTCAATCTCAGCAATTTTTTCTCTCACAATCTGCTGATACTCTGCAACTGAGAAAGGTTCTGCAGCATCTTTAATATCAAGAAGATGATGTCGTACTCCATTCATTTCTTCAGCTTTAATTTTTGCTGTGCCAATGTCCATTTTTCTGTAAATTTGCATCGAATCTCCGCTAATAATCTCTGCGTTTAAACTGTCAGCCAACATTACACTCAATTGTGTCTTACCAACCGCAGTCGGACCGATCATGACAATGACAGATGGTTTGTTTTTATTCATTATTGATCACTCTCTTTTATACAATCTCCTCCCATTATACCTTTTTAGCTTTTAAATTTCATTTTATCCAATTTATACCACATATAAACATTACCATCCGAGCGGTTCATTCCCGACCACTTCTCTCGTCACACCGCGGTATGAATGTCTATGCCTTTCTTTACGGCCCCCGCTTACATAAACAATCCCCCCATACTGAATAGAGGGAGACTCTGTGTAGGCAAAATAAGTCGTCCCTCCTATCTCATGATAGTGGGTCCCATCCCTTCTCAAAATGGCCGGTCCAGTAATCCCGTAATATCTATGGTAATGACCATTTTCAAATGAGGTAACTCCTGAATAAAAATGGATATGATCGTCTGTATTACTTCCATTAGCCGGCTGTGAAAATCCCTCAATTAAATGAACATGCCCCGCAAATTCAGATGTTCTGGCCCGGTACGCATGAGCATGGGCGGGGGCCTGAGCCCAATCTGACCGATATAATCCCATTTTGCTCTCTCCTTTTAAGACGGTGCCATAGAAATTCTGACGACCTATAGCCGTCTGCCCAAGCAAAAACAGTTAGGCAGAATACATTATTGTAGTCAAGTATCATTATATTATTGGAGGGATTTTTTTATGAACCTAATCGGACATGATCATTTTTCTCACGGTGATGATCGAATTATCGGAAGACCTTTTTATGGAAGGCCCTTTTTCGGAAGACCCTTTGGCGGACCATTCTTTTACGGTCCCGGTCCGTTTTTCGGTGGATTTTTAGGAGGTCTTACAGCAGGGGCACTGCTAGGTCCATACGGTGGCTACGGTGGCTACGGTGGCTACGGCGGCTACGGCTATCCTTTCTTTCCGTACTAGGTTTAGATGGGAACACGCCTAACACATAGGGCATGAGCGGAGCATAAGCTATAATCGAATTCATCAAAGACAAGAAAGGAAGAGAATAATGGATTACACGAATCATATGTATTCAATGCAAAGTGGACAGTTTCCGCAATATCCACAATCAGAAAAGGCAGCCCATACGATGAAAACCCCTTTATATCCACAACTCAAATCCATGACATTAAATACGATCGCTCCTTTTGTTTCTTATGGTTTAAAGGAAGCAAAGGGCACTTCTTATCAACATGCCATGACAGAAGTGGCTGCGATGGCATATTTACTGGGGCGTGGAATGGATCCACAAACCGCTTATCAAACAGTAGAATCTTGGGAAATTAATGAAATGTTTTAAATGTAAATGACCTTCAGGAAAATCCTAGCTATCCCTAGGGTCTTCCTCTTGTTTTTTTAAAACAGCATGAATAGATCACCTCCAACATATGAATATTTAAGAGTTTCACAAGTCATGAAAAAAGGAAGTGGATTTGTTGTTCATCTATACCGTTCGGCCTGGAGACTCTTTATTTTCCATTGGTGCGAAATTAGGAATTTCGTTGGATCAGATCCGCTTAACAAACGGACTAATCGAAACAAATATAGTTCCAGGTCAAACTCTTTTTATTCCTCTTTATACATACACTGTTCAATATGGAGACACTTTTGATTCGATTGCAAATAAGACATTTGTAAGTGTAAATAGCTTGAAAAAGGCAAATCCAGAGATAACCCCGAACCTCTTACACCCGGGAATAAAATTGACAATCCCCAAAACTTCAAAAAAATACATAACGGGTTTAGGTTACTACACATTAAGAAATCCCTTGTTAGATCAGGGACTGATCAAAAATTTTGCTCCCTACACCACATACTTAGCGCTTTTTGAATATCACTTTTCAAGTGAAGGATCTTTAAGTCAACTCAATGATTTGACAGCGATTAAAACAGGATGGAAAAACCATGTCTCTCCCATTATGACGGTTACCAATTTAACAAAAACAGGATTTAGTTCAAACCTGATTCATCAAGTATTACATCAGCCAGCTATTAGACGAAACTTAATTGAAAACATTTTTCGTACCATTCAAACAAAGGGTTATGCAGGAGTTAATATTGATTTTGAAAATGTCTCAGCTAAAGACAAGGATTTATTTCCTGCCTTTCTAAATGAACTTAAAGAGCGCCTTCATCCATCCGGTTATGTTTTGACTGTTGCTGTCCCACCAAAAACAAGTGATCATATCACATGGTTACATGGTTATGATTATTCAGCTATTGCCTCTTTTAGCGACTACATGTTTATTATGGCTTATGACTGGCACCATGGAACAAGTGAGCCTGGACCAATTGCACCAATTGAAAAAGTAAGACAAACCATTCAATTTGCCCTCAATCATGTTCCAAAACATAAAATGATTCTCGGTTTCCCGCTTTATGGGTATAACTGGACACTTCCTTATCAAAAAGGTGTGGTCTATCCAGGAATCTCAAACCAACATGCCATTCAGCTTGCAATGAAATATCAAGTTCCTGTTCAATATGCAAAAGAATTTGAATCACCATTCTTTCAATATGTAGATGAACTAGGTAACAAGCATATGGTTTGGTTTGAAGATGCACAAAGTATTGGTAGGAAAATGAAACTTATGCAAGAGTATGACCTTGATGGTGGAGGTGTCTGGCAGTTGACATTAAGTTTCCCACAAGGCACATGGCTATTAACTAAATTTTTCCGTATTCGTAAAGTTTAATGGGTATTTGCTAATTGTTCCAATAAATCAATTGAATAAATCTAGCTTGAAATCATGAAAATATGAATGAAACAGAAGAAAACTATATGAACAGGAGTGTTGATGCTTGAACAATGCTATTCATGAAACCCTGGAACTTCATGAGCTGTTAATGTTTAAAAATCTTTGCTTGACAAAGTCTGCAACGATGAGTGGTCTGGTAAAAGATCAAGAGCTTAGAGATATTTTACAGCGGGATGCATCTCAAACAAAACAACAGATTGAACATTTACAAGGTCTTTTAACGGTTAGGAGTGAAACACTGTGAATGATTTCATCCAAAACATGACAGGGATGGGAGCATTGACCGAACAAGTAGTCGCAACTGATTTTCTCATCTCTGCCAAGTCAGGGGTAAAAAATATCGCTGTTGCCATTACCGAAACTTCCTCTCCAGAAGTACGTGAAACATTAAAACAATATTTAAATGACGCCATTGACACCCATGAACAAATTACCAATTATATGATTTCTAAAGGTTATTATCATCCGACCAACCTCTCGGAACAAATTCGTATGGATCTACAAGCCGCGGAAAAAGCTAAAGATCTACCACAAATTTAGAGGGTTGTTAAAGGTTTGAACATGATACAAAGCCAGTGAAGAAAAATACTTCACTGGCTTTGTTTTTTAAAATTAGCTTAAATTATAGCCCGTTTTATAGTAAACATAAAAAAACTTTTATAAAGTTATGTTGTTATGATTTTATTTCATTTCCTTTTTCATTATATTCTAGGTAGATTCTGAGAGGACTGGTTCTATTGACATACACAACAGAACAGCTGGATACCTATCTGGAGAAACGGGCGTCCAACCATTGTTTTCATGGTAGTATTCTTTTAGCTGATCAAAGTGGCATTATTTTATCCAAAGGCTATGGATACTCTAATTACAAGGATAAAGTCAAAAATAAAGCGGATACTCGCTTTCAAATTGCTTCATTAACAAAACAGTTTACAGCAATGGCTATTATGCAACTTCATGAAAAAGGTCTGATTGACATATCTGACCCCCTTGAAATATATTTAAATGACTATCCAAATGGGGACAAGATCCTGATCAAACACTTGTTAAGCCACACTTCAGGTATTCCTGATTTTTTAACAGAAGAGTTGCTCGATATTGAATTAGAGCTTACACCGATTGATCAACTCATTACGCGTTTTATTGACAAGCCACTCGAGTTCAATCCTGGCGAGAAATTTAATTATAGCAATTCGGGCTACATCCTTCTTTCCAAAATATTGGAAATTGTTACTAAAGACTCTTACCCAAATGTCATTCAAAAGTTAATATTTAAACCGTTAGGCATGAATAATTCCGGTTTTTTCACTTCACCGGCAGATATTGCTCCAACTGTTGGGTACATATGTATGAATCAGGCAGTCATTAAAGCACCTACTATATACGGTCATGGAGAAAGTGGGCTCTTCTCAACAGTCGAGGATTTGTATTTATGGGATCGCGCTCTTTATACTGAAAAACTGTTAACGAAAAGCGTACTGAGAGACACCCTTTACACCTGTCTCAAAAGGTCAGCTTATCAAAAACAAGGCCCTGTGTTAAACCTTATACAAAACAATTCGATCGGGTATGGATGGTTTATTAATAAACAAAACACATATAAATTATGGCATGAAGGCGAAATCCACGGTTTTTACAGCACGATCAACAGATATATCAATCAAAAGAAGGTACTCATTATCCTTAGTAATTGCAATTTATCAAAAACTGACGAGATTTTCACCTATTTAGAAAACACATTGCTAAACATTTAAAAAAGAAAGGCAGAAACAGCAACTATGACAAAAAAATGGTTAAGCATTCTTTCGGTCATTATGATCATTGTGATCGGTTTTTCTCAAAAAGAGTCATGGCTAGAATTAGTCAGAACGGGAGGCATATATTCTATCATATTTAGCTGCCTGATTGTGGCGGTCTGCGTGTTTTTTCCCATTGTTCCGTTTGCCGTGATTGCTGGATTAAATGGAGCTGTCTTTGGAATCATCAATGGGGCATTGATCACTTTATCAGGATCAATGCTAGGAACGATGATGCTATTTTTTCTTGCTCGTTATGGGTTTAGAGATTGGGCAGAGAAAAAAATGCTGAAATATCCTAAAATGAATGAATATGAAGGCTATTTTAATCAAAATGCTTTCACAGCCGTACTTTTAGGAAGGCTGATCCCTGTTATTCCTTCCGTTGTCATGAACATTGTCTGTGGATTAAGCAAAGTCAAGTGGCTCATCTTTTTTGTTGCTTCAACACTGGGAAAAATTCCGAATGTGTTCGTTATCTCCATTGCTGGTGCTAATTTCAATGAACATAAACTGATATCATTTGCAATCTACGGTGTGTACATGCTGATCATTATGGTGATCATCTATAAGAAATACCCTCACTTCATTAATAAGAATAATCAGGCAGAACAGTCAGAGCCAAAATGATTTAATGAATACTCCCCCATAGGTATTGTATGGGGGAGTTGTGATTAATCGACGATGACGGCCGTTCCATATCCAATTAATTCAGAAGTACCTTGGCCTGCTGAAAGCTCGAACCTTAGTCCAACGATGGCATTTGCGCCAGCAGCTTCTGCTTGTTCAATTAAACGTTCCTTCACCATTTTCTTTGAGTCTTCAAGCATACCTGTATAACTTTTTAATTCCCCACCAATCACCGATTTGAATCCTGAAAGGATATCTTTTCCGATGTTTCGGGACTGTACAATACTTCCTGTAACGAGTCCTTTTACTTCTTGAATGTTTTTTCCTACTATTGCATCTGTTGTAACGATAAGCATGCGTTGTCCTCCTTATTTTAGTATATAAGTTACCCTACCACCTGAAAACATTATCATACTACAAAATAAATTTATTTTAGCGAATTAAAAAAGCTGATCACCTTATCTGCAACTGAGTTAGCTCCAGTTCCTAGCCATATCAAATGTCCCCATGCATCTACCTGATAAATCTTAGAATTAGGTAGATATTGATTGGCATGATTAGCATGGTCAAGCGGAACCACTCGATCGTGAGGACAGTGCATAATCAAAACAGGGCAAGAAATCGACTTTAAGTGATGAACTGATAGCTCAGCAATGCTTTTTAAATCAATTAAAAAGCCATGGCCTGAGCGCTGTCTATTATTCATTTTTCGTAACTCTTCAATATCTTTATTTTTCACTTTAACCATCACTTGTTCAAGAGGCAGACTGCTAAATGAAGGGATCATTTTTTTAAACATCCATTTTGGATATCGATTGCTTAGTAATGAAATCAATTTCCAAACGACCTTTTCAGCAAACGGATGAAACAAGCTTTTTCCGATCTTATATTCAATGTCTTCCTTTGTTAGCCATTTTTTTGTCACAGCACTTTGTAAAATCAATGATTTTACTCTGGCTGGATATGTTGAAGCGAAATAAATAGCACTTGGTCCTCCTGCTGACATGGCCAGCACATGAACTTTGTCTATTTTTAAGTGATCCAGTAATGCCAAATAATAATGACAAGCACTCCGCAAAGTGTCCCCGATTTCTTTAGATGTCTGGCCATAGCCCGCTCGCGAAGGCGTAATCAATAAAAAACCTTTTTCATATAGCGCTTGATAGCCAAACTCTTCATAGCAATTTGAATGTCCACCATGCATCACAAGTACAGGTTCACCATCGCCTAGCACTGAATATTCAATTGTCAATCCATTGAACTGAAAAATATCAACTTTTCGATCCGTGGCCATCATCCTCCCCCCATGTGAACTCTAGTAAATCGCCTCTTTTTCATATACGTAACAATCATACAAACTGTTTCATTTAAATTACATACTATGAAATTGACTAAAATATAAGGAGGGAAAGTTTTATGGAATACTATTATGACCACCATAAAAAACATGATGATTATTATTACTTCAAGTGTAAAAAGGTGTATTTCGATCCTTGCAAAAAACACTATGACTATGATTATGATTACGATAAAAAATATTATGATTATGATCATGACAAGAAGTATTACTATTGTAAGTATTTCGATTTTAAAAAGCATTACTAACATCTTAACTGAATCTATTAGACAATTTTTGTCACCCCGGTCCCCTAAGACCGGGGTTTTTTTCCATCGTTATGATCCGTTTTTACACTACATAGATTTAGACTTAAAAAAATGTTTTTTTTCATGCTTTTTTTCAACTTGAAACATGATTTCAGTGATAATAATCATCCCAAAAATGATCAAAATCGGGAGCCAAATTGCTACAAATGGATAAGCGGGTTTAGTAAATGCAGCGATAATGGCGCCAAGACAATACAACACAATCGCAAAAGCACGTAACCATGCATCTAATTGAAAGTTTTTTTGGTTCGTATTGCTACAAAAACGCTTCATAATATCTTCGAAAAAAGAAGCAAGCGTTCCAGTCAAAACAGTAGTGGAAATACCCGCAATATTGAGCTTTCTTGCAACAATAGTTTGAAGACCCATTGCAATACTAAGCAACATGATTAAAAGATGTGGGGAAGGATGGAATAGGGACAGACAGGCAAAGAGCAGCAAAACAAACCCTTCAACAGCAAGTGTTTTGGTTATGGCAAAAGGCCACAATGATTTTTCTTGCTTCCAAACAATAATCGCTGCGATCACTACACCGATGATAAAGCTCAATAATGCAGTAAGTGAGTACATCACTCTTTTTTGGAGTGAATGACCGATCGCTAATCCTAAAAAAATGATATTCCCAGTCATATTTGCGGTAAATACATGACCTATACTTAAATAACCAATCACATCTACTATTCCTGCCGTCAAACAGAGAAGTAAAACCATGATGTTTCGATAAGCATCTTTCAATGCGATCCAATCCTTTCTTGTGTTCGGCCTCCTTTTTAAGGCAAGCAATGTAACTGTGAGGAAAAATTTCCCGATATGCTTTTTGACAAAGAAAATTATAGCATAATTATTTTAAATTCCGTATATTCTCCACTCTAATTGTTCGATAAGTTTAACAAACAATTAGATTTATTAATTTTGATCCCTACAGTGGTCGTTCCATTTCATCCACGTTTTATAGAAAAATATAATGGTTACATTTGAAAAGATTTTGTGTTATTGTGAAAAATGGTGATAAATATGATAATGTTCATAAAAGATTTGATAATTAACTTAGCCATGCTTTGTTCCTGTATTTTTTTGTATACTCAATTTACGAATACATCGCCAATTAATCGGAATTCCCCATTTAAAACACGTCTATTTTTAGGGTTGTTAGGAGGATTATTGGGGAATATTTTAATGCAATATAGTATTCATATCGATGAAACGATGGTTGATCTTAGACATATCCCAATCGTTTTACTTGCATTTTATGGCGGTAGTCTTCCCGCGTTGATAGCCATGATTTTTATCATGCTAGGTCGCTTGTTATTTAGTGTCAATGGATCTTCATTTGCCGCTGTTATTTATTTATTATTAAGTACATTTGTTTCTATATGGATTGCAAACGTGAACTTTTCAAAAAGAATGAAAATATTTACGACACTGACACTAGCAAACATCATATTATCGGTTGTTTTTTCGTTCCTATTGAAAGATATAAAACTATTAAGTCACTTACTCCCTTCATATTGGGTCATTTCATACCTATCAGGCTTCTTTTCATTTTATATGTTGGAGTATTTAAGAAAAACTCAAAAACTATTTAATCAATATAAAATAGAGTCATTTACAGATGGACTAACCGGATTAAATAATGTTAGAAGATTTAATGAAATTTTAAATTCTCAATGGGAAAACTTAGAAAACAAGGGTGAAAAGCTATGTTTACTCTATATTGATATCGACTTTTTCAAAAAAGTAAATGATACTTATGGACATAAACAAGGTGATATCGTTTTAAAAGAACTTGGACATATTCTTAAATATACGATTAGATCATTTGATATTGTGAGTCGAAATGGTGGAGAAGAGTTCACGGTGTTGCTCTTAGATTGTCCCTTAAACCGAGCCCTTGAAATTAGTGAACGAATCAGGTCTTCTGTTGAAAACCATGTATTTCCACTTAGTTACGGAGAAAAAATTCCGATTACAGTCTCCATCGGTGTTGCTTGCACTAGTGATACTGCAAACAATTCTTCTACGTTAGTTGAAATGGCCGATAAGGCTTTATATCAAGCAAAAAGGACTGGACGTAATAAAGTTTGTGTTGCACCTCAATCCAAGTCGGCTGTTGTGAAAAATTGTCCTGAAAACCTGAATGATAAGGACACTAATCGACTTGTTGATCCTTCCTACTCATCATTTTGACAAAACTAAAATAGCTGGTAAAGTTGCAAAAAGAAGCCTTCAAGTTGGCTTCTTTTTGTAATCAATATAATCAATTCAGGTCGTGCTGCTCCTCCACATGCTCTGAAACAGCGACTCATCTCATCTGTGCCTATTTTCCCTAGTTGCATTCATTAACTATTTAGTTTCTTATAGATTGTATATGAAGCATAAACTGCTGTTAATGCGCCCACCAATAGCAAACCAATGATAACAATTGTTATATACTCAGGTATAACAATAGATAACCCTGTTATGAAATAGCCCAAGACAACAAACAACTTTGTTCCAAAACGGTTTGCCTGTTTCCACACTCTTTCATCTTTTAATGTCCACGGTGTCCTCAGGTCCATACGCATGATTAGGTTTTGTTTTTTTCATAGGATGACCCACAATGATGATAAAAAATCCAAGTACCAAAGCCAAAAGCTATAATGACCAAGTGTATAATAAATAAAAAACTTAGCATCATCATATTGATTTTATTTAATATGGTCATGTTATTTTTATGGAATAACATATGCGAAACGAACATAAGAAAAGGCATTAACAAGATAGCCCATGTTTAATCAACATATTGATCAGGTTCAGCGTTTGACCAGTGAATAGGTAATTCATGTGGCAAATTCGGAAACGCAATAATCATGACGATAAGACTTACTAAAATAATACCAATCGGTAAGAAGCTTTTGTTCATTTCACTTCACTCCTCCATGTTGTGAATTTGGAGTTTAGCAACAAAGGGATCTTCTATTCTCAAAAACAAATAATCATGAGAAATATTATCCATAAGGCTTTAAACAAGTAAAACACCATAGAAGGAATATCTATGGTGTTTCAAAATGAATAGTCAAGAATAGGACCCCAAAACTTAAAATATTTAAAAATTTTTATTCGCTGTACTTGCATTCTCAATCAAAATTTTCTTTTTCAATAATCTAGGAAGACAAATACCTACTAAAATGAGAAGTATACCTACAAATTGGGAAGCACCTACATGTTCTTTTAGCACAAACATAGACATTATAACCGCTGTAGGAAGCTCTAATGCTCCCAAAATAGATGCCAAACCAGAACCAACTAGTGGAACACCTTTAGAAAACAGCAATGTTGAAAGAAAAGGACCAAAAAAAGCTAAGTAAATTCCAAATTGTAGAGACAATTCTACTAATAGTTTTCCATTAGCAAAGAATGTAGGAGGTAAAATGATTGTACAGACTGTAAAGCCACCGGAAATCATAAGTGCTGTTTTTATCATAGGATTTACTTGAACGGCAACCTTTCCACTGAGTAGAATAAAGATCGTATATGACATGGCTGCCAAGAGTCCAAATAAAAACCCTAACAAATGCACATGTCTTACACCTGTTGAAAAGATATTGGTCGCACAGAGTGTTCCGATAAATAAAGGAATTAACGAGAGTAACTTCCCTTTCTCTGGAATCCTTCGATTGATAAGCGCCTCAATGAACACGCCCATCCATGTAAATTGAAATAGAAGGACAATTGCTAATGACGCAGAAATGTATTGAAGGGAAAGGTAATAAAACATTCCTGTTAATCCTGTTGTAGATCCAACCACAGTTAACAGAAAAATTTCTTTTTTGGTCGGCTTTACATACTTATTTGTGATTAAACGCTTTTTATGACTAAAAAGCACCCCTCCCCACAACATAAACGCCCCCAAGAACATTTGAATTCCAACAACATCATTCACGATAAACCCAGCTTTATAAGCTAATTTTACAATCGTAGATAAAACTCCATAGCTACAAGCTCCTAAGATGATATATATAATCCCTTTCATAATCCCACCTGATCTTTCTCCTTACTACTTCTAGTTTTCAATGACCTATTGTTACTTTCTTCATTTCATTATGATCATGTTTATATTTAAAACTTACTGCAAAAACAACGGCGAGAATGAGCGTATATGCTCCAAATACTAACCAAATACTTTGCCAATCCTTCACACCGTCTACAGTGAAATAATCCACGACCTTCCCACTCATAATAGCACCTACATAGGCACCTATTCCATTAACCATTGTCATGAATAAACCTTGTGCACTCGCACGTATTCGATGATCCACTTCCTTTTCTACAAAAATCGCCCCAGAAATATTAAAAAAGTCAAATGCACAACCGTACACTATCATTGATAATAATAATAAAATAAATCCCCCACTAGACGGGTTTCCATAAGCGAAGAATGTAAAACGTAAAGTCCATGCCACCATACTGATCAACATGACCTTTTTTATTCCGAATTTACGTAAGAAAAATGGGATGGCAAGGATAAAGAATACTTCTGAAATCTGTGATATTGATAATAAAACAGCCGGATATTTAACAACAAGACTATCTTTATATTGTGGATCCAATGCAAAATCATGTAGAAATGGATTTCCAAAAGTATTCGTAATCTGGAGTGCAGCTCCTAACAGCATCGCAAAAAGGAAAAAGATCGCCATTTTCTTTTGTTTAAATAATATAAAAGCATCAATGCCTAAAAGACTAACGAGTGACTTATCTTTCTTCGCTTTTGATGTTGGACAATCTTGAAGTGTCAATGAATACAATGCAAGTAAGAGTGAAGCACCAGAAGCAACATATAACTGAACGTTGCTCAATTCAAGCTTCAAAAAACTAATCGTCCACATAGCAAGAATAAAACCAACTGTTCCAAAAACACGAACAGGCGGGAAGTCTTTTTCTGTATCAAGCCCTGTTTTTTCTAAAGAAACGTAAGAGATGACATTAGATAAAGCAATTGTTGGCATGTAAACGATTGCATTAAAAAGCATAACCCAAAACATGATGATAGGATCTGAAATCTGTGCAGCTACAAATAATGCGACAGCTCCAAAAAAGTGGCAAATCCCGTATAATTGATTTGCTTTTATCCAGCGATCCGCAATAATCCCTGTCATACTTGGCATAAGAATTGCAGCAATTCCTTTTGAGCTAAAAACAAGCCCGACTTGTGCTCCAGTAAAATGCAACGTGTTGATCATATAAGATCCAATTGTTACAAGCCAAGATCCCCAAATGAAAAACTGAAGAAAAAACATAATTCGAAGACGTAATTTTGTATTCATTTCTTCCTCCTGATCTTTAGCATAATAGTGGATTTGTCGATCATAAAAATCAGAGACTTAAACAGTTAGGATAATGTAATTGAAACATGTAACTGTAACAAATGACGATTGTCAACACGTGAGCTCTCTCTGGAAACGGATCGCACATTATGGATTTGCAACAGCCAACAAGGTGTCAATCGCCTGAGACCTCATCTTATCTTACATTCTTGCAATAGATTCTTTTACTAATTTAATAAATTTCTCTCTTACTGTAGCAGCTACCTCAATTACTTCATCATGACTTAATGGTTGATCAAGAATCCCGCATGCCATATTAGTTAAACAGGAAATACCAAGAACTTTCATACCTCCATGAACAGCAACAATTGCCTCTGGGACTGTTGACATACCAACAGCATCCGCTCCGAATGTGCGAATCATCCGAATCTCAGCTGGGGTTTCGTATGTCGGTCCGCTCCACCAAGCATATACACCCTGTTGTAATGTGATATTTTGTTCTTTCGCTACAGTAGAGGCAATATTTCGTAAACCGTGATGATAAACTTCAGAAACGTCTGGGAAACGGGTTCCCAATTTATCATCATTAGGACCAATCAATGGATTTGTAGCAACTAAATTAAGATGATCAGTAATTAACATTAAATCTCCTGGATTAAAACTTGTATTAATAGCACCGCATGCATTAGTAATAATCAAATTCTCTACACCCAGTGCCTTCATCACACGTACTGGAAAAGTTACTTCATCCAAGGTAAAGCCTTCATAATAATGAAAACGCCCTTTCATCACCACTACCGTTTTTCCCTTTAATTCTCCTATGACTAATTCGTTTGCATGTCCAATTGCTTCAGACTTCGCAAAGTGCGGAATCTCATGATAAGGAATCTTGAAAGGGCTTACAATTTCTTCAGCAAGAGGTCCTAAACCTGATCCTAAAATCATTCCAATCGTTGGACGATGAGCAGTCTTATTCATTATAAAATCTCTAGCTTCTAAAATTTCTTGGTATTTGTGCATTCTAACTCCTCCTTAATTAGACAAACTGCGAAATTCATAACAATTTGTTAAGACTAGTTTAACAGGCAAAACAGATGATTGTAAATAACTAAATTTCATTTTTATAAAAAGTATGTATAATTAACAAGTGATAAACAAAATAAACCTCTTTAAATGGTTAACTTTTTTTATAAATAAATAAAAGATCAGGATAATTTGGCTTCATCTTTTTAAATAAATCAGATAAAATAAATATAATGAAATGAAGAGCCTTCGGAGGAAATATCATGCTAAACGAATTTGTGGGGCTAACATCGCCAAAGACAAAAAAACTAAAACTTTTATATAGCTTGGTTCGCAAGTTTGGGCCTGTAAGGATTAACACACTTACTGAACTAACTGGCTACAAACATGTGACTTGTGCACGTCTACTCGATGAACTTGTAGAAGAAGGACTGATCTATGATAGTGGGATTGGGGAATCAAGTGGCGGAAGGAAACCATTGATGTACGTGATCAATCCTAACACTTATTATTTAGTTGGCGTGGAAATGACCAATTTATACACGACAGTATTGCTTCTCGATCTGAAATTAAATATTTTAGCCGTTGAAAAATTAAAAATGGATTCAACATGTACAGGAGAGTACACGTTAAATTTTGTATCCCAATGCATCGATGAATTATTAGCGAAACACAACATTCAAAGGGAGAAATTGCTAGGAATTGGTATCGGCGTTTTGAATCCTATTGACCAAGAACGGGAAGTCATCACAAATCCTCATTCTTTTCCTGCAGAGGGATGGGATAACTTAAATATTGTCGACTATTTAAGACAGAAAAATAATACCCTTGTACTGCTTGATAATGGAACAAATTTGGCAGCATTAGCAGAATACCGTAATAACTATTGGAAAGAAACAGATAATGTAGTTTTTGTCTCTAGTGATATGGGGATTCGTTACAGTACAATTTTTCAAGGCAGATTGGTTCATAACAAAAATGAAACGGGTGATGCCTTTGGACACACCATAATTGATCTGCATGGCCGACGTTGCTCATGCGGGTCATATGGTTGTCTACAGGCCTATAGCAGTTTGCCAGCTATTCGCGATGAAGTCGTTCGGCGGATGAAGCGTGGTCACGTTTCATTACTTGAAGATAACATTCAGGATGTAGAAGATATAGATTTTCACCATATTTTAAATGCAATAGAGAAAGAAGACCCTCTTTGTCTTGAAGTCGTTGAGGAAGCAGCTTATTTTTTTGGTATCGGTCTTAGTAATTTGATCTTCCTTTTGCGCCCAGATATTGTGATCTGTGGAGGAACCTTAGTTCCAAAACCTCTTTTTTATGAAGTAGCCTCTGAAACAGCACAAAAGCGACTCATGCAATTTCCAAATCGTCATGTTCAGATTATTAAGTCAACTGCAGCTTACAATATCGTAGCACAGGGAGCGGGATGTATGATACTGGATTATTTCACTGAAGAGGTTATACCATAGGAAGCTATTCGTATTTGTGACCGAAACAATTTCTATTTAGTAGAGGTGTATAATTGTCCTCGGACATTTCAAAAGGTTCAGTTTGATGGTTTAGGTCAAATAGATTGTCCAAAGTGATGCGAAGACAACATGCAGGACAAAGTCCTTACTTATAGCTTGTCTTGTACACCTCTAACTGTTTATTTGAGTTCATTATAATTCTATTGTTATTGATCGTTATAATCTCCAGAGGATATATAGCAGATACTTTATCAGAAAAAATCCACCTTCTTCCTGGTTGAGTAAGTAAAATGAATATCCCTTTTGAAGCATCTCCCATAAAATGAAGTGAGGTTGGGCTTAAAGGCTGATTTTCTCGTTCATAAATTCCGATATCCATTAGCCTTTTACCTACATCTATTGCATCATCAACAATCAGACCTATTTCACTAATATTTAGAACGGACTCAATAGAGAAAGGTTCCATTCTTTTTCTAGAGATAGAATGTCTAGAAATGAACTCAACTATATTACCTGCAGGATCATAAAAATAAAGTGAGTGTGCATCTGAACCTGAGAAATATATTTCATCATCTCCATCTTCAATATTTAAGCTAACTTTTTCCTTAACCCATGATTTTGCTTCAGCAAATTGATTAGCTGGAATGTTAAAAGCAAAATGGTAATAAGGCTTACCTTCTATATTTTCTGATGTAAACTTTAACGTACTTGAACCAATTACAATTTGAATGCTATCTTTATCTGCTTTAAGTAAAGGAAATCCGAATTTTTCTACATAAAACTTTCTCATCTCTTTGATACATTTCGTTTGTAAAGTCACCGATTTTACTTCCATATGTAAACACCCCTTTATTCACTCATTTTTAATTACAGTATAATACAAATTTACAAATAACTAAAACATGATTAGTTGGTGCTTTTTTAGTATATTGTCAGAAACCTCTTTTTGGTGTCAGCAAAGTTGGTCAACAATTCGCCAATGGCTACTTTTTCACAGTTTGTTAAGGCTTCTAATAGGCTTGAATGACCAGCCTCCTCGTAAAAGAGTTGGCGTTCATTTGCCTTGAAATGATTGTTATCCAGGTTCACCTTTCAGAAGTTTATAACAGAAGAATATCTTGAATAATGATTGGCTAGAGGAAGCAATGGCGTTTTCTTTGCGCTATACTGGAAGTGATGCGTTTTTTTGTAAATTTATAACTGAATTTACTAAAGAGGAGGTATATTTTGAATCCACTTTTGAAGATTTTCCTTGGAGTGGCACTTGTATTTGGAGCTGTTATTGCTCTTTTGTTTAAGTTTGAAATTGGTATGTTTATTATCTATTTATCAGTTGGGTTCATTCTTATCTCAAAAAATGACGATAAGAACTCGCTTCAAAAGTATAATGTTCTGATAGGGATCTTGATTTTTTTATTCAGTTTTGTGTACTTATTCATCAGTGGATTTGTTTAGCACCACTATTGCCTGCTCTTATCGTTTTACTCATGAGCGATCTCTTTTTACTTCTGTTCAAAACCGGCTTACATGACAGTTGACGACGCCTTTCTTCCTCAATCATCATTTACATAACTGGCCAGCACTTTCAATGGTAACATTACCATTGAAATGCTGGTCCTTGATCTGCTATATGCGGAAATATTGAAAAGTGTGGCTAAGCCACTCACACCATCCATTGAGATAAAGAAGATCTCTTCAACACTATAAGATTTTATTTCGTCAAAGAATTACATCCTGTTTCATTCTCAATAAATTAAAAACCCTTCTTGAACATTCATTCCCTTTCGATCTAGCATTTTGAAAGGTCAAAAAATCTGCACTTCTATTGTAGTCATGCCTTCATATAACTCCATATTATGGTAAAGAAAGACCCTCCATTGACATAAGAGGATCTGTGACAGATCACCGTCTTCCTCAATCTTTGGAGGGTTAACATTCTCTATCTTGAACAAAGACACCGTAGGCTATCCCATCTAGACAATAGCAAAAATAACATTTCATTCAGATTCAGATTTAAGCTTTCTTTTTTCTAACAATTGGCATTTTATGCAATATTGAACAAATATTTGTTTATCATGCTCATTCATCATGATAAATTCAACTGTCATGATCTGTTTGTTTGTTCTACGATCAAGATAAGTGCGTTTGACTTGGGCATGAACGCTAATCATAGTTTCATCATGCTCCTCATTTGGTAGAGAGATACTTAAATTCAAGTCTTTTTCTGGTTCGTGTTTTTGTGTGTCTTCAATGAATAATGCAGCACCTCCAGCGCTAATATTTGCTGTATATGTTTTAAATATTGAGCCAGATCCATGTGGACGAACAGTGACAGGAAGCGTTGCATTTACTCTAAAAAATTGCCGCCTTTGAATTTTTGTCATTTGATCTTCTTCAGGTAAATACATAGTTAAAACATGGATATTGGAATGGATCTCTCGTCCTTGTATGACACTAGTAAACTTATACGGGACTCGTTTTTTATTTACAAAATGAATCGTGGCAATTGTATTTGTTGGAATAATAACAGTCCTTCCCGTTTCTTCATTAACAGGATATTGTACTCTTAAAACATTTTCTTCAATGGATGACACTTTGCTTTTCGCAATGACATCTTCTTGATTTTCGTTTTCGAATTCTATTATTATGATATCTCCTAAGGATAACAATTGGCATCACTCTTTCAATTCTACTTAATCATTATATCGGTACTAAGACATGCAAATTAAAGAAAAGAAATATCATAGGTTCTTCCAAACTGCCATGCAGACGATGCCTTCTGAAATAAATATATTCGATTCTGATTCCCTTTTATTCATGGGCTATTAAATTTCACTCCTAATATTTTCTCAATGAAACTTTGCTTGTTGGCAGTGGCATGTTGTCACTTATCGAAAAAGATTTTGCATTTATAGAATGCTGAATTCACTTATTCTTTATCAAAAGAAGAATGTATATGATCTTCATATGTATCTATATAGATATTTCCATCAGGTGATAATACTGCATAAAACACTTCATCTGTGGATAGACCACGCTTTTTCAACCCAGATTGTAACCATGCCTGAGAAAGTTGATTATCTTTCAAGTTTTCATTCTTTATTTTTCCATCCATGATTAATTCAATCGGGAGCTTTCCTTCTGTCGTAGTGGCAACCCACAAATCCTTTTTTGTCACATTTCTGAATTGTGGTTTTTTTAATACTGTTAAGGTTCCATTTGTTTCCACAATGGCATAGAGTACTTCTTCGATTTTGAATACATTCTTTTCTCTAAGTTGTTGATTCAAATAATCAATTGTATAACGCATTTTTCGCATGTTGTGTTCAAGAACTTTTCCATTTTGAATCACAACAGTTGGATCACCGGCAAAAAATTTGCGGCCTTTTTGACTCCAAAGAGATATATACGCAGTAGCTAAGATCACAAAAACAAAGATAAAAAAAGCCAGTACCATGTGATGAATTTTAAGAGAGGTATTAAAAGCCAGATTTGCAGTAATAGCGCCTAATGTAATTGATGCAATAAAATCAAAGATATTCATTTGTGAAATTGTTTGTTTCCCCAACAATCTTGATCCTACCAATAAAATACAAAAGGCAAGAATCGATCGAAGGATTACTTCAATATGTTCACTCATAGATTTCACCAACTTATTGTATCGTCTAAAAACATCATAGACAAAAGAGATCTTATATATACTGGAATAATGGTTAGACACATATACATGCACTCATTGTTGTATTAGGCATATGCTACATTACTAAATACCGCAAATAGGACGGTGAAATTGGTGTACCCTTATCCTGTTTATAATCCTTATATAAGCAATAGAAGTGATGCTTTTCGTATGCCGCCTGACAGAAAACTAATTAATGACATCCACAAGGCAATTAACGGAGAGCATAGCGCCATTCTCTGCTATAAGCAAATAGCCGAAAATGCCCCCACAGAAGATATAAGAAAACAAATACATGAAATTAGACAAGATGAGCAACGACATTTTGAAGAGTTTAGCACAATTTTCACTAACCTGACAGGTAAAAAGCCAATCCCCATAATCACAGAAGGATGTCCTAAAAAGTATAGAACCAGCCTAGAGTCTGCTTTTAAAGATGAGCAGGAGACAGTCGATTTTTATTTGGATTTAGCAGACCGAATACAAAATCAGTCAATTAAAAAGATTTTTCAACGTGCAGCAGCTGATGAACAAAATCATGCTGTATGGTTCTTATTTTTTTTAAATACATCGTCTACACAACAAACACGTCAAGTTAATTATGGGGCAAAAGGTGCTTTAAATGCCGATAGGCTCACCTTATCTCAAATGCTTACCTTTGCCATTCAGGATGAGTACTTAGCTCAAGCAAGATACAATGAAATTCTAAGAAACTTCGGGAATATTCGAACCTTTGTCCAAATTAAAGAAGCCGAATTACGGCATATCAATGCATTACTTGCTTTTTTTGAACGATACCAGGTACAAATACCTAAAGACACCTCTCAATTATATGTCACTACACCAGTAACCCTTAAGGATGCATATGCTTCTGGAGTACAAGGGGAAATTGATAATATCGCCATGTATAACAAGTTTCTAACTTTTGATATTCCAGCAGATGCAAGAACAATTTTTACTCAATTACGCAACGCATCACTAAATCATTTAGAGGCTTTCAAAAGAGGTCTTGAGAGAAATTGAACCTGTGAAATTGGAAGAAGAATTTATTTTATAGAGATAGAACTTAAGGGGATTTTAGCCTGCTGGAAAGAGACCTTTGTTTCATCATATGTCGTCTTTCTTTTGATTTTCAAATAATTACGGAGAGACAACTGAAAATTGTATGAGTAAGCATCACTGTTTTTGAACAAATTGGAAATGCATTATGCTCAGAAATTATTATGGACTTGAACTATTTATGGTTAATTTCAAAATGCCCGTCTTTCGGCAATAAAAAAACTCTCATCATTTGAAAGGATGTGGATTTGACAATAAAACCGGTATTTCATTCCACTCTGAAAGCAAGAAAAAGGAGTAAGATACCCTCTACTCCTTAAGTTATAAACTGTGATACTGTGATTGTTGATCCATTTGATTTAATTGTTGCGCTAATTTTAATATTTTTTTTATTATCAGGTAACCCTAAGATTTTTGTTGAAAATATCCCAACTTCATTTGTAATTACATGATTAGAACTAAAAATATCTTTATTTAAGGAACTGTTTAATGCAACTCTTACATCTTTTAAAGGTACTCCATTGCATGTTACTTTACCAATTACTGTATTATTTCGTCGAATTTTTGGACTGTCTAGTACAATTCCAGGACACTTATTTTCCCAGTCTTCTCTTAAAATAGATCTACCGCAACCACATTTTTTCTTATTCATTTCCAACTTCCTTTATATATTAAAAGTTCTGTGTACATGTTGGGCATGGACCACCTGTTGGATTAAATACAACATTGTCAACAAGCACTGCTGAACCTGCCGCGGGATTACCTATATTTTGAAAAGTGATACAAGCAGTTGTGGCTCCTGGAGGGGCACAAACAACTAATTCATAATTTTGAAAAACACTTTGTGGTTGGTTTGATTGTGCAATAATGTGCGGTATATCGTTTGTGAAAATAGGATTAGTTGTAACTGGTCCTCCTGCAGTCCCTGTTACTGTAATTAAAGGTGGACATGGCTGAGGCGGAAAAGAAACCGATGCAACAAGAATTCCCTGTGCCCTTGCATTTCCTGCAAAAGTTAGCGTATAACAACACCCTTCTGAAACTGGCACCACTTGATTTATAAATCCCGGTGTTGCCACTTCCCCCACAGGAGGATTAGGGTTTAGTCCAAGAATTCTAACTGATTGTACGGTTGGAGTTGTTGGGCTACCAACAAAACGACCACTATGGGAATCTGGAAAATTAACAACTTCTGCAAAATTTGACGTCCAAGATACTGGGGGAGCACCAACAGGAGATAAGTCAAAACCTGGATTGGCAAGTAAATTATTACACGGACAGCATGCCTGCGCAGGTGGTCCTGTTGGTCCTGTTGGTCCTGTTGGCCCTGTTGGCCCTGTTGGTCCTCTTCTCCCCCTTCTTCCAGGAACGCCTATTGTTTTAACACAACAACATACACTAAAACATACACCACAATAAGGACATTTTATATCTCGATACATATAACAGTCTCCCTTTTCTTTTATTGTCTATCTATTTTATAATCATTTGATAATTTCTGACTGGACTAAAATGGGAGTTTATAAAATGTTTTATCATAGTATGTAATTGGAAAACGTTCTTTGATTTGATAAACAATGATTCATCTTTTTGTTTTTGAAATTCGACCGTCTCTACTCATATAGATCCTATTAATGAATGATTTAGCATTGAATCCATGTATTTCTCCTCTTTTTATTTTTCCACATGAACACTCGTCATTACTTGATGATAATACGTTAGAAATCTCTAAAATTTCAACCGATGATAAAAGGAATAATATCCCAATCCAAAAGACTTATTTGCTTACATATGTCTCTTCATCCCACAACATTTATAAAAAGAGTGGTAAACTTTTATATTAGTTACTTACTTTAAAGATGAGAAGAATGGAATAAAAACTCTTGATGTTAAAGCGTTGCGTGAAGGAATTGATAAAACGCTTGACGATTAAAAGTTCAATCTAAAGAAATCGCCAAAATTAAAAAAAGCGTTGACGGTATTGTATCTTTAGATGACACTTTAAAGGGAAAAGGCGGTGAGGCGATTCGCAATTTTTACGAGGAGTGTCACACCCCTTTTTTGCGTTTCTATGATTTGTTTATCGAAGAATACACATCTTCACTCAAGAAAATCAAAAAATCGTTAGAATTACTAGAATCTCATGATGATGGATTAATCTCACAACAATTTCTTGAGAACGACCTTGAAGACGGTTTAAATGAAGGTGACAGGGAAACAAAAAGCATAGTTTCCTCAACGAATGACGTCATCAAAAAAGTCAAACATATTGTCGATTTACCCGAGCTGGACGATAGTGAGTTTGATAAGCATCAGAAACAAGCCCTGAAAGAAGATGAACACGACACACTTGAAAAAATTAACACATTCGACAGAGAGCAAACAAACGAGTTGAAGACAGCCGCAAACGATCTTTTTTACATATTGATGAAGTGTATCCAATGTACTATCATAGGTTTGAAGAAAATGCAGACTAAAAAAATAGTGTATTGAATCTTTTAAAGGCAATCTAGAATGGACCTTATTTCAGAGCTTCATAGCAAAAAAAGTGAAAAATTATGTGATAGCTCCAAAAAAATATTTGAAATGCAAAAACAGTTTTTTGAACAAAACAGAGGAAGTACTGAGAAAGATTATTTTACAGAAGAAGAGTACAGGTCACTTTGTGAAAAAAGGTATTGAAGATATTCCAAACTTAACTAAACATATAAAATCAGTTATTAAATTTCAAAATTAAAATTGATATCTGCCCTCTTTACACAGAAAGCGCCTCCTTTATTACCTCCATAGCGCCTCAATTTTTATTTACGTCTTTGCACACCACAATCAAAACATAAAACAGAAAGTGTCTTGCGTGTTGAAAAATACAAAAAGGGTGGGCAAGACCATTCACCCACCCTTTTAATCCTTGCTACATCACGCGTTTAAACATCTTCTCCATCTCATAAGTCGAATAATGAATGATAATTGGGCGGCCATGCGGGCATGTGAAAGGGTCGGTTGTTCGGCGCAGCTCGTCGAGCAGAGCGCTGATTTCATCATCACGCAAATGGCGGTTCGCTTTGATTGAGCCTTTACAGCTCATCATAATGGCCGCTTCTTCGCGAAGTTTTTTGATATCGATGTTTCGGTTATCGAGAACCTGTTGAATGATATCTTCAATAATCATCGCTTCCTCACCCATCGGAAACCACGTCGGATGACTTCGGACGATATAGCTGCCGGCGCCGAATGATTCGAGAAAAACGCCAACTTTAGCCAAGTCTTCGAAATGGTCTTCAATGATCATTGCTTCATTTTTTGAATAATGGAAAGTCAGCGGTACAAGCAGATCCTGAACTTCTGGTTCGATTTCTCCAACTTTTTCCCGAAAATATTCATATTTAATTCGCTCCTGTGCAGCATGTTGGTCAATAATGTACAGTCCGTTTTCGTTTTGCGCCAGGATGTAGGTGCCGTGCATTTGACCAATCGGGTACATGATCGGAACACGTTCTTTTGCTGTCACTGTTTCTTCGTCATGCTCAAACTTATTGTCCGATGGTGCTTCATATGGATCTTCCACCATGTCTTCAATGACCTCTGGTTCAGACCTTACATCTTGCCGAGGAAGATTTCCCACTTTCTCCTGTGAAGGTGGCGCCTCCTTTACAATTCCCGAAAAAGAAGGTGATGAAGCTTGTTCTAGTTCAACTTTTCGATCAGGAGCATTGTCAAAATTCATTTTTTGCTGTTCAGGCTTCACAAATGAAGGCGCTGGAGGTTTCGGCGTTTGCACACTTGGGATGAGTTGCTGCTGTTTGAATACATTTTTGATTGCATCGCGAATTAATTCGTGGAGCTCGGTCTCCTTGCTCAACCGCACTTCAAGTTTAGACGGATGTACATTGACATCGACAAGGAGCGGATCCATATTGATTTCAATAAAAGTGATCGGGTGCCGTCCGATCGGCAATAATGTATGGTAGCCTTCGTGAATGGCCTTTACAAGGGGGAAATTTTTAATATATCTACCATTCACAACAGATGACATATAATTTCGTGATGCTCGGGTGATTTCAGGAAGCGCTATATAGCCCTTCACTTCAAAATCAAGGGAACTAGCATGAAGCGGAAGCATTTTTTTAGCAACCGCTGTTCCATAAATTGCTGCCAGTACATGGCGAACATCCCCGTTCCCATTTGTTTGCAACAAGGTTTTTCCTTGGTGACGCAGTCTAATAGATACTTCTGGATGGGCCAAGGCGATTCTGTTGACAACATCTGTAATATTACCGAGCTCAGTATGGATCGTTTTCATATATTTTAGTCGTGCCGGTGTATTAAAAAATAAATTGGCTACCGTAATTTCTGTTCCTCTCCGGCTAGACGATTTTTGCTCGGAAATGATTTTTCCTCCTTGAAGTGTGAGATGAGTTCCTGCTCCTTCGCCAGTGCTTGTTTTGATGGTTAAGTGTGAGACAGATGCAATACTTGGCAAAGCTTCTCCACGGAATCCGAGTGTTCGGACACGGAACAGATCGTTTTCATCTTTGATTTTGCTTGTTGCATGACGTAAAAATGCGGTTTTGCAGTCTTCCGCATCCATCCCTTCACCATTGTCAACAACTTGAATAGATGAAAGTCCTGCCTCTTCAACATCGATTTCAATAACTGAACTGTTTGCATCAATTGCATTCTCGACCAGCTCTTTCACGACTGATGCCGGTCTTTCCACAACTTCACCCGCCGCGATTTTATTTGATAAATCATCAGGAAGCTGGACTATTTTTGCCAAGTTGGTTCACCTCTCTTTATCTTAATTTTTTTTGCAGCTTGTACAATTCATTCATCACTTGTAAAGGGGTCATATCCAATAGGTTCATCGCTTTAAATTCCTCGAGAATGCCCTGTTCTTTATTAGACAGCTTTGCTTTCATTTTTTGAGGCTGATTCGTTTCAAAGAAAGATAACTGGGCAGGCTTTTCCTCGGCTACTGCTGTCGGAGTTTCTTTTGTTGCTGGTGTCGATTCCTTTGCACCAGCTTCAAGCTCTGCTAAGATTGTTTTGGCTCGACTGATTAAATCGGCCGGCAGTTCAGCAAGTTGCGCGACATGGATCCCATAGCTTTTGTCTGCGGCTCCTTCTTTTATTTGATGGAGAAAAACCACTTTTCCTTCATATTCTTCTGCACGAACGTGAACATTTTTCAGATCTGGAAGCTTGTCTTCAAGTGCTGTCAGTTCGTGATAATGGGTGGAGAATAATGTTTTTGCACCGATATGGTGATGAACGTATTCGATGATCGCCTGAGCGAGCGCCATTCCATCATATGTTGATGTACCTCGACCGATTTCATCAAATAAAATCAAGCTGTTTTTTGTTGCATGGATCATCGCATTTTTGGCTTCAAGCATCTCCACCATAAAAGTACTTTGACCAGAAATTAAGTCATCGGCTGCACCTATTCTCGTGAAAATCTGATCAAAAATCGGTAAGTTTGCTTTTTTAGCAGGGACAAAACAGCCGATTTGCGCCAAAATTGAAATTAAAGCCATCTGTCTCATATATGTGCTTTTTCCCGACATGTTTGGCCCTGTAATTAATAGCATTTGTCTTCCTTTTCCCATTTCACAGCTGTTCGGCACATATGACTGGCTATCCATTACTTTTTCAACGACCGGATGACGTCCATCAACAACTTGAACATTGTCCTCAGAAAATATCGGCTTTACGTAATGGCGATTCTCGCTAATTGTTGCAAAGCACTGTAAAACATCAAGTTCACTCATCATTTTGGCAAGTGTTTGCAGGCGAGGGATATATTGCTTCACCTGCTCGCGAAGCTCGGAAAACAGCTTATATTCCAGTTCACAAATATTGTTTTCCGCTTCTAGAATCAAAGCTTCTTTTTCTTTCAATTCCGGAGTAATATAACGCTCAGCATTTGTTAACGTTTGTTTTCGTTCATAACGTCCTTCTTCCAGAAGATGAATGTTTGCTTTTGTGACTTCAATATAGTAGCCAAACACCTTGTTAAATCCGACCTTTAAGGAGCGAATCCCAGTGGATTGCCGTTCCTTTTGCTCAAGTTGAGCGATCCAGTCCTTCCCATTTTTACTTGCATCTCTATATTCATCAAGTTTTAAGTGAAAGCCGTCTTTTATTAAGTTTCCTTCTTTTAAAGAAAGCGGTGGTTCCTCATGAAGAGCTTCTTCTAAAAGCTCTAACAAGTCATTACATGGATCAATTTTTCCTGCACGTTCTTTTGCTTTCGGATGATTAAGAGAAGTGACAAGCTGCTTGATTGCCGGAACTTGTTTTAGTGATTCCTTCAATTGAATCAAATCTCTAGCATTCACATTTCCATAAGCCACACGACCAGCAAGCCGCTCAAGATCGTATACTTCTTTCAGCCGTTCGCGCAAATCCTCGCGTTCAAACAAGTGAGTGATTAATGTTTCAACGATTTCCTGCCGTTCTTCAATCTGGCTTTTCCGAACCAATGGCCGGTCAATCCATTGTTTTAAAAGGCGGCTGCCCATCGCTGTTTTCGTCTCATCCAATAGCCAGAGAAGTGAGCCTTTTTTATTTTTTGAACGGATCGTTTCAGTCAATTCTAAATTGCGCTTAGAATACAGATCGATTTTCATCGCTTCTTCCAATTGATATGGCTGTACTTTCTGAAGATGGTCAAGACTTCTTTTTTGCGTGCGTTTTAAATATGTGTAAAGTCTGAGAAAAGTTTGCCTCATATCATCATCTGGTAAGTCGTTGACAATATCAGCTGATTTTTCCATTTCGTCTTCAAAAGAAATGGTTGCTCCTAAGCGATCTTTTAACATGGCGATGCTTTTATCACTAAAGCTACTGGCCACAACGATTTCCCGTGCTCCGACAGAATATATTTCTGACACGACATCATCAAAATTTTCAATGGTTGTTACTAGATTCTCACCTGTCGTTAAATCTGAAAACGCAAGGCCGTATGTGTGCTGCTTCACACTGATCGATGCGATAAAATTGTTTTCATTTTCATGGATACCCTTACCGTCCATGACAGTTCCCGGTGTAATTAACTGAACAACTTCCCTTTTCACGACTCCTTTTGCAGTCTTAGGGTCTTCCACTTGTTCACAGATCGCTACTTTATAACCTTTTTTGATCAACTGTTCAATATAGGATGAACAAGCATGATAAGGAACTCCGCACATTGGGATTCGTTCATCTGTTCCTCCATCTCTGCTCGTTAAAGTGATTTCGAGTTCCTGAGATGCTTTTTTTGCATCCTCAAAAAACATCTCGTAAAAATCGCCAAGACGAAAAAATAAAAAGGCATCCTGATAATCTGCCTTAATCTTTAAATATTGCTGTATCATCGGCGTGTAACCTGCCATAAAAATCCCCCACTATGTATTTTACGTTCTATTTATTCCAAAATAGATTATAACACAAAAAAGAAACTAGGGCGGTGTTTCCCTAGCTTCCTTTTATTCTTCTGGATCTCCTACTAAAAACTCGGGATTGATATCCTCCAGTTCTTCATCTAGTTCTTCTTCCCATGCATCTTCTTCATCGCTTTCTGTCCAATTAGAGTTAACTTCAACGACAACTTTTGTTTCACCCACCACTTCAGATAAAAACTCTCGTTCTGCCTGAACAACGACTTTGTTTCCATTTGGAGAAATCGTTACTTCCAAACAATTTGGTTGCTGAAGCACTTTTGCAATGACTTCATGTTCATCATCTAAGTAGTTTTTGTCACGATATCTGAGTTTGATCACATCAACATATGAAACGCGTTCTGTGACAACCTCTGTTTTTGTGTTGTCAGCATATGAATACCACACATTAATATCATAGGTCCCTTCAATTTCAACCGTTTTGCCGACTTTTTCAGCGTCATACTTATGATTGATAATCCATCCCCCTAAAATACTGGTTGGCTTTTGTGAAGGGGAGATTGTATGAGTACACTGGGTGAATTTCCGGCCTTTCGCAACCACCGCTTTTGTAATAATTTCCCTGTATTCAGACATTCAGTCATGCCTCCTTGTTTTTGATCATGTTATTTTATGCTGGGCATTTGTCTCATGTGCTAAATCCTAAGAAATGAAAAAGAGAGTCTTATATTATGAATCTGTTTAAGTGTATGCACAAAAGCGGATAAACTTGACTTAAAATGCGAAAAGAAAAAGACATACCATTTACACAAAAAAACAGCACCTTTTAAAAGGCGCTGAATTACAATGAGCAGCTAGGTTGTGAGTTTTTAACTTTTGAACCGGTTTCTCCTGTTAAAAGATTCCCTCCGGTCGATTGAATGATCTCATTTGTCACTTGGTTTGATATTGTATGAGCAACGAGTTGAAGAAGATCGTTAACTTCCATTTGAGATTGTCTAAATTCTTGGATAATCGGAATCCCATCAAGCTCTTCCTGAAGCGCATCGATTTTTGCTTCTGTTTGTTTTAACGCTTCATGTTTTTCATAATGTTTAAAGTTGACTGCTTGCTTTTGTAAGGCTTTGATTTGATTGATAATATTTGTAATCTTACTATTTTCATTAATCTGTTCTTCAGCCTTTTTAAAGAAGTCAACTTCTTCTGTTTCTGCCATCATTTTAGCAAGTTCGCGTGCCTTTGTGACAATATCTTTTTTTGTGTAAAGAGTCATTTTATTTCACCTCGGTTGCTTCTCCTACCATTTTTCCGTCAAGCGACCATGTTTTCGCCTGATCAATTTTCACCTGAACAAGCTGACCAATTGCTTCTTTTGGCCCCTTAAAGTTGACAAGCTTGTTTTTTCGAGTGTAACCTGCGAGAATATCAGGGTTGTTCTTACTTTCACCTTCTACTAATACTTCGACAACTTGACCCTCATATTCCTTCATTTTCTTGGCAGAAATTTCATTGACCAGTTCATTTAAGCGTTGAAGACGTTCTTTCTTAACCCTCATTGGAACATTATCTTTCATCTTTGCTGCCGGTGTACCTTCACGAGGTGAATAAATAAACGTATAAGCACTGTCAAACTCAACCTCTCGATACAAGGAAAGTGTTTCTTCAAACTGTTCTTCTGTTTCATTAGGGAAACCTACAATGATATCGGTTGTTAAAGAAGCGTTTGGTATCGCTTTTTTGATCTTAGCGACTAATTCAAGATAACGTTCACGGTCATATTTACGCGCCATTAACTTCAATACTGCTGAACTACCAGACTGAACTGGAAGATGGATATGATCCAACAGATTGCCGCCTTTTGCAAGCACCTCGATCAAGTGATCATCAAAATCACGCGGATGGCTTGTTGTAAAACGGATTCTAGGAATATCAATTTGATGGAGCTCATCCATCAAATCGCCGAGACCGTATTCTATGTTCTCGAAATCTTTTCCATAAGCATTAACGTTTTGTCCGAGGAGCGTAATTTCTTTATAGCCTTCTGCCGCAAGCCTTCTGACTTCCTGAATGATTTCTTCAGGACGTCTGCTGCGTTCTTTCCCTCTTGTGTATGGTACAATACAATACGTACAGAATTTATCACATCCGTACATGATGTTCACCCATGCTTTAATTTTACCATGGCGAACTTTTGGTAGGTTTTCAATAACGTCTCCCTCTTTAGACCATACTTCAATAACCATTTCTTTTGAAAGATAAGCTTCTGATAACAGTTCTGGCAGGCGGTGAATGTTATGTGTACCGAAAATCAAGTCAATGAATGGATGTTTTTTCAAAATTCTGTTGACAACTGACTCTTCTTGTGACATACATCCACAAACACCGAGAATCAAATCGGGATTATCTTTTTTTAGAGCTTTTAAATGACCGATTTCACCAAATACTTTATTTTCCGCATTTTCTCGGATAGCACATGTGTTTAACAAAATGACATTGGCATCTTCTGTCGAGTTGGTCGGTTCATAGCCAAGAGCCATAAAAATTCCAGCCATTACTTCTGTATCGTGCTCATTCATCTGGCAACCGTATGTGCGGATATAAAACTTCCGTCCCTCACCAATGCCTTTGTACTGCTCTGCGATTTTAAAATCGTTATGATATTCAACGGCTTCTTTGCCACGTTTTTTTGCGTCCTTTAATGAAGGCGGAATATAAACAGCTTCAAAATACTTGCTGTAATCCTTTTCGGATTTTTTGTCCGCTGGATTAACCTGTCCGCTTTCAGTTCGCTGTTTCTCATTCATGTTTTTTGTCTCCTTTCAAACAAACTCACTCTTCAGTATAAAGGTTCCAGGCTGCCAATACAACCTAGAACCCATCATTATATACTAAATGAAAATGATTATCAATGGTTTTTTGTGTTTAGGTTTTTGTACCGCCATTTTCTTTAACCAAAAACAACCCACTTACATCTGTAAGTAGGTTGAAGCATATGGAATAGCAAGTTCTTTGTCTATCAGCGAGGTTCTACAATCAATTTAATCGCTGTTCGTTCTTCACCGTCAATTTGAATGTCGGTAAAGGCCGGGATACAAATCAGATCAACTCCACTTGGTGCGACAAATCCACGGGCAATCGCCACAGCTTTTACAGCCTGATTTAGTGCTCCTGCTCCGATTGCTTGAATTTCTGCAGCTCCTCGTTCTCTTAAAACTCCTGCGAGTGCACCTGCAACTGAATTCGGATTTGATTTTGCTGAAACTTTTAATATTTCCATTCCTGCTCCCCCTCTAAATTTACAATAGATAAGTGAGTGTTCATTAGAACAATCATTATTAGATGTTGCTATTTCTAAAGCCATCCCCAATATTGCTTTTCAAAAATAGCAGGGTACCTTCCATTTTTACTATATTCACTAAAAGATCTGGATATTCCTGCTTTCTATTTAATATTTTTCTAAAATGCTATTCAAAAAACATATGATCATCATTAATTAAAATTCGGTCAATCTTAACAGCTTTTTTACTTTGTTCATCGATATCTATGACAACTGCACTTAATGTCGTACGACCTTCGGCAACTTCAAAGCGAACAGGAAGGTTTGTTTTAAAGCGTTTGATCACTGCTTCTTTGTCCGTTCCGAGAATTCCGTCATACGGACCGGTCATCCCCACATCAGAAATATATGCTGTACCTTTTTCAAGCACACGATTATCAGCGGTTTGAACATGTGTATGTGTTCCGACAACAGCTGACACTCTCCCATCTGTATACCAGCCAATCGCCTGTTTTTCACTAGTTGCTTCAGCATGAAAATCGATGAAAATATACGGCGTTCTTCGAGAAGCTTCTTCAATTAACTCATCTACTTTTTGAAAAGGACAGTCAAGCGGAGGAAGAAATGTCCGACCTTGCAGATTGATGACAGCCAATTCCTTTCCGTTTGCTTTTGTATATGTCATTCCTTTCCCTGGCGTGTTCTTCGGAAAGTTAGCAGGTCTGATCATCTTGGGAACATCATCAATAAAATCGAATATTTCTCTTTTATCCCATGTATGGTTTCCCATTGTGATCACATCAGCTCCCGCTTCTATGATTTCATGATATATTTTTTCAGTTATGCCTTTCCCATGTGCAGCGTTTTCTCCATTTACGATGGTGGCATGCGGTTTATATTTTAGTTTTAGTTTTGGTAAATAGCTTTTGAGCATATGTCTGCCGGGTGAACCGACAATATCTCCTACAAATAGAATTCTCATGTTTTGACCCTTTCTTTTTTAAAATAGGCTTTTTAATAGTGTTACATAAGAAAACAAAAAAATAAAGCGATGCATGCTGCACCACTTTATTTTGCATATTCAACTGCTCTTGTTTCCCTGATCACAGTTACTTTAATATGTCCAGGATAATCTAGCTCGTCCTCAATTCGTTTTCGAATATTTCGTGCCAGACGATGGGCTTCTAGATCGTTAATTGAATCTGGTTTTACCATGATCCGCACTTCCCGTCCAGCTTGTATCGCAAATGACTTTTCAACACCTTCATATGATTCAGAGATTTCTTCCAATTTTTCAAGCCGGCGAATATAGTTTTCAAGCGTTTCACTTCTTGCACCAGGTCTTGCGGCTGACAACGCATCGGCTGCTGCCACGAGCACTGCGATGATGGAAGTTGGTTCCTGATCTCCGTGATGTGATGCGATACTATTGATGACGACTGGATGCTCCTTGTACTTGGTGGCAAGTTCTACACCAATTTCAACATGGCTTCCTTCCACCTCGTGATCAATCGCTTTTCCAATATCATGAAGAAGTCCTGCCCGTTTAGCAAGTGTGACATCCTCTCCAAGTTCTGAAGCCATTAGACCGGTCAAAAATGCCACTTCCATGGAATGTTTCAATACATTTTGACCATAGCTTGTTCTGAACTTTAAACGGCCGAGAATTTTGATTAAATCCGGATGAAGACCGTGAACACCAACTTCAAAAGTCGTTTGTTCTCCCATTTCACGAATATAATCATCCACTTCACGGCGGGATTTTTCAACCATTTCTTCGATTCTGGCAGGATGAATGCGGCCATCCTGAACGAGTTTATCAAGAGCGATTCTAGCAGTTTCCCGTCTGATCGGGTCAAATCCCGAAAGAATAACAGCTTCCGGTGTATCGTCGATGATAAGGTCGATACCCGTCAACGTTTCCAATGTACGGATATTGCGCCCTTCACGTCCGATAATACGCCCTTTCATCTCATCATTTGGAAGATTAACAACTGAAACCGTTGTCTCAGCTACATGATCAGCCGCACAACGTTGTAGGGCCAATGAAAGAATATTTTTTGCTTTTTTATCAGCCTCTTCTTTCGCACGATTTTCAGTTTCTTTCATCATGATCGCGATGTCATGGGAAAGCTCATTTTCAACTCGTTCGAGAATGATTTGTTTCGCTTCATCGCGCGTCAGACTAGAAATCCGCTCTAATTCTGACTGCTGCATACGAATCATTTCATCCACTTTGCTTTCCATCTCTTCAATATGTTGTTGTCGTTCATTCAGAGAATGATCTTTCTTCTCCAACATCGCTTCCCGTTTATCTAATGATTCATCTTTTCGGTCAAGGTTCTCTTCCTTTTGAAGTAAACGGTTTTCTTGTTTTTGAAGCTCATTTCGTCTTTCACGAACTTCTTGTTCAGCTTCTATCCGAAGCGTGTGAATCTCGTCCTTTGCTTCAAGAAGGGCTTCTTTTTTCAACGCTTCCGCATCTCGCTTGGCGTCTCCAAGAATTTGTTCGGCTGCATGATGCGCACCTGAAATTTTTGCTTCGGCAATGATTTTACGAACATAGTAGCCAACAACTAAACAGAATAGGCTCAGCAAAATGGAGATGAGAATTGTTAAAGGACTCATACTTTCACCTCCTCTTGCTATGAACTTGTTTCTTGCTAAAAGTAAGTGTCGGCATGTACATTGTGCTATCTCTCAACATACAGAACCTTCACAGGGAATGAAAATCGTTTCACTGCCCTTGTCAAGTTTAAATGTTTATCAATCATGTTAAGAAAAACAAGTGATACAATTTCATTGTAATTGTGTGGGAAATACTTGTCAAGCTTGCTGTCTTAACGTTTCTCATCTCACTTAAACACAGAAAAAGGCTGCCGATCTTCGCCGGCAACCTTACATGATTAAATTTCGAGTTCTTCCTGAGCTTCTTCTTGTGAAGCAGGACTACCTGTATCTAGTCCGTAATGCTCCCTGATCTGCTCTTGAATGGTAAGAAGGATATCTTTGTTTTCTTTAAGGAACTGTTTTGCATTTTCACGTCCTTGCCCAAGACGTTCATCTTGATAAGAATACCATGCTCCACTTTTTTGGACAATGTCAAGCTCTGTTCCAAGGTCGATGATTTCTCCTTCTTTTGAAATGCCTTCACCATACATAATATCGACTTCAGCTGTCCGGAAAGGAGGTGCCACTTTGTTTTTCACGACTTTGATTTTCGCCTTATTTCCCATGACATCATTTCCTTGTTTAAGCTGTTCAGCACGGCGTACTTCAAGGCGAACAGATGAGTAGAATTTCAGTGCTCTTCCGCCAGGAGTTGTCTCAGGATTACCAAACATGACACCGACTTTTTCACGAATTTGGTTAATAAAGATTGCGATCGTTTTCGATTTATTAATCGCTCCGGACAGTTTCCGAAGCGCTTGGGACATCAATCTTGCTTGCAGTCCGACATGTGTGTCCCCCATTTCACCTTCGATTTCAGCTTTCGGAACAAGAGCTGCAACAGAGTCAATGACAACGATATCAACAGCTCCGCTTCTGACAAGCGCTTCCGCAATTTCAAGCGCTTGTTCTCCTGTGTCAGGTTGTGATAGCAAAAGCTCATCAATATCGACACCCAATTTTTGCGCATAAACTGGATCGAGTGCATGTTCAGCATCGATAAATGCCGCCTGACCGCCCTGTTGCTGAACTTCAGCAATCGCATGAAGCGCCACCGTGGTTTTACCGGAGCTTTCCGGTCCATACACTTCAATAATCCGGCCGCGTGGATATCCGCCTACACCAAGGGCTGCATCGAGGGCTAAAGAACCGCTCGGAACAGTTGAAATTCTTGTTTCAGTTTGTTCACCGAGCTTCATAATTGAACCCTTACCAAACTGTTTTTCTATTTGTTTAAGCGCCATATCTAAGGCCGCCTGACGATCACTCATTCTATTTTTCCTCCTTTATCACTTCCGCTATATCTACTATACCTTGTTTATACGAATTTGCCAAGAAAAAAGCGAACGCATATTCGTTTTTTTTAACGAATACAAACAATAAAAGAATGATCCCTCAGAGAGAAACATTCTTTTTGAAAAGGAAAAATCTTATTATGACTTACTTTCTAGCATTTTTAATAACAGATAACAAGCATATTTAGCTGAACGTCTTTGAATACTTGATCTAGAACCGGCAAACATGAATTCAAACACCTCTTCAAGTTTTCCATTTATTGAGATGGCCATAAACACTTTCCCTGGAGGGTGTCCCTCTTGTGTATTCGGACCAGCAACACCTGTAAAGCTGATTCCGATATCACTGCCTGTTTTGTCTCTTATGCCTGCAGCAAGTTCTTTCGCACATTGGGCACTGACCGCACCAAAACGATTCAAGGTTTCTTCCGCAACTCCGACACCATCACGTTTCAGTTCGTTCGTATAACAGACAACACCGCCTTTGAAGTATTCAGATGCTCCGCTCAGCTCTGTCAACCAGCTAGAAAACAGACCACCAGTAAAGCTTTCTGCAGCAGAAAGTGTCATCCCTTTCTTGACACAAGCTTTTGCAAGTTCTTCCACAAGCGATGTATGACCATATCCGTAAAAAAACTCTCCGACCCGCTCTAAAATACGGTCTTCCATTTCATTTAAAAGTCGGTTTGTCTCAGAAATATTGGTGTGTTTTGCCGTTAAGCGGAGTGTGACCTCTCCATCGGCCGCTAAAGGAGCAATTGTCGGATTTGTCTGTGCATCAATAATATCTTCTAAATCGGTTTCTAGCTGAGATTCTCCGATTCCAAAGAATCTGAGAACTCTCGAAACAATTCTTTCTTTAGAGGCAAGTTTTTCTAAAATTAACGGCTTCGCTTCATTTTCAAACATTGGCTCCAATTCTTTCGGTGGACCAGGAAGAAGCATATAAAACTGAGATTCATGCTCGAAAAACATCCCTGGTGCCATGCCAAATCGATTGGGCAAAACAGTCGAACCTTCAAGAATCATCGCCTGTTTCCGGTTGTTTGGAGTCATTGTACGGTTTGTCTTTTTAAAATAATCTTCAATCGATTGAAAAGCTGCAGTATCAAGCTTGAGAGGCCTTCCAACAGCCTCTGCGATCGTTTCTTTTGTCAAATCATCTTTCGTCGGTCCAAGTCCGCCTGAAAAAATCAGAAAATCAGATCTTTCATGTGCGGTTTGAATCGCTTGCTTTAAACGATCAGGATTATCTCCAACAGCCGTGTGATAAAAAACATTGATCCCGATTTCAGCCAAGTGTTTGCTAATAAATTGCGCATTTGTGTTAACGATCTGCCCGAGCAGAAGCTCTGAGCCGACGGCAATAATTTCAGCTTTTCTTTCCAGTTTCATTGTTTCCACTTCCCCAATAATTAGTTCGATGTTTTTAAAGCATCCCAGTTTTTAACAAAATAATCCCATCCAGAGATGAGTGTGAAAAAGACTGCTACCCATAAAGCAAGCAAGCCAAATGGGAAAGACACGAGTTCAAAAGGCAGATTATGAAGTAACAAAGCTGAAATCGCAATAATCTGTGCCCATGTTTTTACTTTTCCTAACATATTGGCTGCTACAACTTCTCCTGTGCCAGCGAGTACAAGACGAAGTCCTGTTACAGCAAATTCTCGGCTAATAATGACAATCACCATCCAAGCAGGGGCAAGATCGTACTGAACCAAAATAATCAACGCTGATGAAACGAGTAATTTATCTGCAAGAGGATCAAGGAATTTCCCGAAATTCGTCACCAGGTTGAGCTTTCTCGCGTAGTACCCGTCAATCCAATCGGTAACAGAAGCAAAAATAAACAATAGTGCTCCAACCAAATGAGTAACAGGGATTGATTCGGTTCCGAAAGACAAGGTTCCCCACTGAAATGGAACAAGCATAATGATCATGAAAATAGGAATGAGCGCAATTCTTGAGAGTGTAATTTTGTTTGGTAAATTAAACATTAAGGTTCCTCCATATGTATCGTTTTAGTGTTGATGAACGCAAGAAAAAGTCATCTCGCCTATGGTTAAGATGACTTTTCCTCCTTCTTATTTTGAATCGTTATGTTTTGTGTTATCACACTCTTTGGATCAAGTTCATAAGAAAGAACTTCTCCATTAAGTTTTATTTCTACACCAGGCGCATTTCCGATCCGTAAATTAATCTGTTTCTGATCGGTTATATTTTTTTCAAAGGTTTCTCCTTTTTTCATCATTCCTTCTTTAAGAGACTGTCCTTCTCCATCCTGAACTCTAACCCAAGATTTGTCTGTTGCTTTCATTTCAAGCTCCAGCTTATCAGCTCCTGATACTTCATAGGTTGTCGAGCTCCCTTTACTGTCAGTGGCTTTGATGCTCAACTTTTCCTTTTTATCAGCCTTTTGTTGATCTTCTTCTTTTTTGTCCTCGTCTGCGCCACCATTTTCTTTCTTCTCTTTTGTTAATGGTGAATCTTTAGGGACTTCGTACTTGCTTTGTGACTCCTCAGCTTTAGGATCGTCAGCCTTATGTTGGTTTCCTCCACCATTTACCATTTGGATGACCACATAGATGATTGCGATCACGACAATAATCCCAGCGGTAACGAGCAAAGTTGGCAAAAGCTCAAGCACTTTAGAAGCTGATTTTGGAAGTTCCTTCTGTGGCTTAATAGAAGAAATCCGCTCAGAAACATCGTCATTATAAGAATTCGGGATATCCTTTTTATACTCTTCAAATAAGAGCTCTGAGTCCAAACCAACAGCTTCTGCGTACTGTTTGATAAAAGCTCTCACATAAAACTTTCCTGGTATAATTTCGTAGTTTCCTTCCTCAAGCGCTGTTAAATATCTCTTTTGGATTTTTGTTACCGCTTGAAGGTCGGCTAACGACATTCCTTTTTCCTCTCTGGCTTCTTTCAGCCGAATTCCTAGTTCAGTCACAACAAAACACCTTCCATTCTAAAAATCAAAGCCAGAAAAACCAGAATGGTCGAACATTTGTGGTTCTTCGGCATGTTCATATGTAATAACCTCATCAGGTTTGTTACGCAATTCAATAATATAATCAAAGTCATCCATCGTATATTCAGTATTTTGCACAAAAATATCTGGATGTTCGACAACTTTTGTCGCAGAGAGCCGCATAATTTCACTGACGAGCTGTAAATGGCGTTCAGATCCTCTTCTTGTAGAGACAATGCCATCAAGTATAAATACATTTTCCGTACTATACTCATCAGCAATTAACTGACTTCTAATCGTTTGTTTTAAAAGAGTGGAAGACAGAAACAGCCACCTTTTACTGGCACAAACACTGGAAGCGACGATCGATTCTGTTTTACCTACCCGCGGCATTCCGCGAATTCCAATCAGCTTATGTCCGTCTTGTTTAAACAGCTCAGCCATAAAATCGACGAGCAGACCGAGCTCTGCACGCTCAAAACGAAATGTTTTTTTATCATCGGCATCCCGTTGAATATAGCGACCATGCCTTACAGCGAGACGATCCCTCAGCCTTGGTTCTCTCAGCTTTGTCACCTTAATCGTCTCCATTGTATTCAAAATCGATTCAAGACGTTTAATTTGATCTATATGACGGCATTTTAATAAAAGTCCTCTTCTTGAAGTATCAACACCGTTAATTGTAATAATATTAATTGAAAGCATCCCCAACAAAGAGGATATGTCTCCCAGAAGTCCGGGGCGGTTGACTTGGATCTCATATTCTAGATACCATTCGAGTTTTGCCAAATGAGAACCTCCCTACACATCATCTTGACAAAAATTTACCTTCCTTTATCATAAAGCATTTTGGCCTAATTAGAAAGCAGAATGTTATATTAAATAAGAAAAACGTTCGTTTTCCAAAATTGGGCGAGTTTTTTAAGAGAATGGAAGAAAAACAAACCGTACTGTGCTACAAAAAAGAGAGAGTAAACACTCTCTCAGACTGTCCTAGAAAATCCTAGGCAGTTTTTTATATGATCGATATTGATGTAGATATGAAAAAAGTGAGGGTTATTCAACACTGTGCCCTGAAAACCCTCACTTTTTTCTTACACTCCATTTAATGTGAGGCGTTGTTTTCGACAAGCTTGACCATCACATTGGCAATGGCACGTTGCTCTTCTTCTGAAGCAACACTCCACAAATCAGCAAGTACTCTTTCTTGATGGTTTTTAGAATCGACTTCAGTCGCTAAGTAATCACCTATCTCATATGCTAGATCTGAGATGGTTTCGTTTGACATTCCTTTATTCTGGGCTTCGTTCAGACGGTCACCCAAAAAGTTTTTCCACTGGTCCCAGTTGTCCAGTACTGACATATCAAGCCCCTCCATTCTCTTAAAGTTACAGATTTATTATTCTCGGAGGGATGACAAACTATACATGTTTTTAACAATGCCAACCACCATTTACCGATAAAATTTGGCCAGTAATATATGATGCTTTTTCTGAAAGTAAAAACTCAACTGCATCCGCAACTTCTTCAGGCTTGGCGAGTCTCCCCATCGGAATCTCTTCTGCCAGCATGGTGACTTCCTCTTTTGAGAAAGCTCCCATCATGTTTGTTTTAACCGCTCCCGGAGAAACAGCATTTACTCTGATACCACTTGGGGCAAGCTCTTTTGCAAGAGCTTTCACAAACAAATTTTGCGCCCCCTTTGTCATACTGTATAACACTTCACAGGATGCCCCGGTTTCGCCCCAAATCGAAGTAATCGCGACGATGACACCGGTTTTCCTTTTGATCATAGCTGGCAGTAAGTTTCTTGTTAACAGAAATGGACTTGAGATGTGAAGCTGTACCATTTCTTGAACATCTTGATCTGACATGTCAGTGACAAGTCCATGATAGCTTTGTCCGCTGTTCAAAACAACAGCTTCAAGCTCCCGCTCTCTAACAGAAGCGGAAATAGCTGCCGCCCCTTTTGAATCAGTGAGATCACTATCAATGATCTCTGTCTGAATCCCATAACTGTCGGCCAGCCGCTTGGCAAGATGACTGGCTGCTGTTTTATTTGTGTGGTAATGAAGGAGTAAATGATAGCCATTTTGGGCAAGCCTTTCGCTGATACATTGCCCAATTCCACCACTTGCTCCAGTAATAAGTGCCCATTTTGCCATTGGTTCCACCTTTCTTTTTAGAAAAGAAAAATCCAGCGTGATTTAATGTTGCTCACGCTGAATATCTTCTCCATTCTTCTATTTCGGCACAACTTTGCAAACAGTGATACAATCTTCTCTCACTTCTTCTTCAATGACTCGCTGCACATCTTCCAATGTGATCGACTCAAGCACAGATACAATATCAAATAAACTCGTTTCCAAAAAAGCGTAGCGTGTAAATTGATTCGCGATATAATCCGGTGAGTTCAATGATCTTAAATACGTGCCGATTTTTTTCTTTCTTGCTAATTCTAGTTTTTCGGCTGTGATCGATTCTTTTGCTTTGAAAAGTACTTGTTTCAGTTCACCTGCAAGATGATCCGGTTCTGTCGTGTCACCACCTACAGAAATAAAACCAAAGCCATGCTCTTCCGTATAATCATAGCTGAATGTTTCATCAATATAACCTTTTTCATAGATCCTCTCATAGTCTGTAGAGCTTTTGCCAAACAAACACTCAAGAATTAGATTCATTGTTAGCTCATGTCGTAAGAGCTGTTCACCAGTATTTGAAGGATTAACGCTTTTTAAACCGACTAAACATTTCGCGTTTTGGACATTCATTTTGATTTCTTGTTCTTTTTGATATACAGCTGCTGGTTCTTCTATATGTTGGCGAACAATTTCTGGCTGGTCTGTATAGGATTTATTCTGCTGATTTTCACGAACTTGGCGAATGATCTTTTCTGGATCTACCGGACCGACGATAAACAACAACATATTACTTGGATGATAAAATGTCTCATAGCATTCATACAAAAGATCCTTCGTAATATGGGAGATGCTTTCAATTGTTCCGGCAATATCAATCTGTACAGGGTGTTCTTTATACATATTGTCGATTAGACCGAAAAACAGGCGCCAATCCGGATTATCATCATACATGTTGATCTCCTGGCCAATGATCCCTTTCTCTTTTTCAACCGTTTGCTCAGTAAAATATGGATCTTGCACAAAATTGATCAGTGTTTCTAAATTTTCCTCAACATTTGCTGTACTTGAAAAGAGATACGCCGTTCTAGTAAACGATGTAAAGGCGTTTGCTGCTGCACCTTGTTTGCTGAATTCCTGAAAAATATCACCGTCTTCTTTTTCAAATAACTTATGTTCCAAAAAATGGGCAATCCCATCTGGTACACGCACCATGTTATCTTTTCCTAGTGGGACGAATTGGTTGTCTATTGAACCATATTTTGTGGTGAACACAGCATATGTTTTGTTGAAGCCCGCTTTCGGAAGGACATAAACATCAAGCCCACCGGGCATTTTTTCATAATATAACGTTTCTTTCAGTTGTTTAAACTCGATTGGTTTTGTCAAGATGCTCCCTCCGTCCCTTTCAAAAAGTATGTGGTATCCAATTCGATTTTTTCTCCCACTTTTATGATGTCTTCTTTTGAAACGTTGGCAATGTTGGCAAGCCATTTTTCCAAAGCAAACTCAGTTTGAGCTGCAGTCTGTTGATAAAGGAATTCAACTAAGCCATATGGTGTGTCAAGCGTTTCAAGAATCTGATTTTTAATCACCGCTTTCGTCTGATCGATGACATCTTCTGTGAAATTGCCTTTTTTCATTTCTTGAAATTGCTGATTGATAATCTCAACAGCTTTTTGATAATTGCCCACTTCAATTCCCGACATCACCATTAAGAGCCCCTTAAAACTTTCAATTCGAGATGCGGCATAATAAGCAAGACTCGCTTTTTCTCGAACATTGATAAACAATTTCGAATGAGAAAAACCACCGAATAGTCCATTGAACAACAGTAAAGCTGGATAATCTTGGTCTGTAAAAACCGTATTTGTCCGAAAGCCCATGTTCAGTTTCCCTTGTTTGACATCTGCATCTTCGATCACTTCACGGGGCTCTGGCTTGTGGTTGCGTTGTATATCAGCAGCTTTTCGACCCTTTCTTTCTTCTACGTTAAAATACGAAGAAATCAATTGTTCAACTTGGTTTTCATCAACATCCCCAACAATGTATAAGTCGAGTTGGTCTTCGCGAAGCGCTTTTTGATATGTTTCATAAAGACTTTGAGGGGTAATATCTTCAACATCTTTAAGCTCTCCATTGACATGTAAAGCATAAGGTTCATCTTTGCACATTTCTTGAATGAGTCTTAAGTTGGAATAACGCATTTTATCGTTATAAACAGCTTGAATTCTTTGCTTTAAAGTCCGCTTTTCTTGTGAAACATATAATGAATGAAAAACACCGTCTTCAAGAGCAGGTGAAAAAATGACATCTCTAACAAGCTCAAGTCCTTTTTCTAAAAGAGGAGTTTGTTCTTTTAAATATTTTTCGTTCGCAATATCAAGCCGAAACGTGATGACATGCTGTTCGCCCTTTTTAGATAAATCCGCCGATACCGAAGTTCCATAAAGCTCATCCAAGTATGTCCTGAATGCAGATGTGCTAGGATACTTACTTGTTCCCCGCAAAAGCACATGCGGAAATAGAGCTCTTTTTGTCACTTCTTCGTTTGTTAAAGGGGAGAGTAATTTAAAAATGATCGAAATCGTTTTAAATTTTTCTGTTTTGACAATGTGATATGTCAACCCCTGATGTTTTCCCTTTATTTCCTTCAGGTATGTCATAAAGAGCCTCCTTTATTGTTTTTTATTATGTATTATGACCATATATGCGTATTACTCTAATACTGTTTGGTTGTAATTATATCAACTGGAGGATGATTAAGGAAATCAAAACACTCTTGACCTACTATACAGAATACATTGATCGTTTGACGGAAGAATGAACTGACTGTATGACAAAACAGTCACTAGGTGCCACAGACAAACTTTATACTCTTCATTCAGAAAAATAGACGAGAAGAAGTGGAACCTCGGTTCAAATATGGGCTATTGTCTTGTCACCACAATATCAGCACTATTTGATTTCCAGTACGTTTCATCTCTGGATATTAAGAATTTATACTGTTTCCACCGCTTCATTTTCATTTTTCTTTGGATCTATATAAAATAACACAAGCGCTAGAGCAACCAAACTGCTTAAAAGCGATACGATGAAAATGACCCGCTCAGCACCTGCCATCATATAGGCAAAAACGGGCGGTCCAAGAGCCACTCCAATAAACCTCATACTGTTATAAAAAGAGGAGATTGTTCCCCGCTCTTCTTTTTCTATCCCTTCTGTAATCAGCGCGTCAAGTGAAGGAAGAGCAATACCGATTCCAACACCACCGAGACTCATAAATAAAAATAACGGATAAAAACTGTGCTTCCACCACAGTCCTGCAAAAGCCAAAACAAGGAAGGCCATTCCGATGATCACATATATTTTCATTCTGATTTTATTGTTGCCAATCAGCTTTCCAGCTAAGTATGAACTGACCGACAAAAAAAGCAGTGGGATGCTAAGTAACGCTCCCTTGATGATTCCTTCAATCTGATATTTTTTTTCAAGATTGTCTGACAGGTAAAAAAGCAGGCCAAACAATAGAAACATAATAATGCCACCAATCATAAAAATAGACACTAGCCAACGCCCCTCCCGTTTTAAAATTCCATGAACAGATTTAGCAAAATCTTTGACTGATTTCGTATCACCTCTGTTTTCTTTTTCCTTTGGCTTAGGAACAAAAAATAAGACGAGGAAAAAGCTGATCAAACAAACAACAGGAATAAACCAAAATGGCATAAACCAGACCCATGAAGCTAAAAAAGCACCTAGGATAGGGCTTAATACTTTTCCAGCCGTATTGGCAGTCTCAATATCTCCAAGTCCCGCGCTAATATCTTCATCTTTTTGAAATAAATCACCGATAAATGGCATCACGATTGGAGCTGCCCCTGCTGAACCAACTCCCTGAAGAACACGCCCTGCCAAAATCATGATATATGGGTCTTTGAACATCACTGCAGCAATCCCGGCTACTGCACCCCCCGCGGATGCAATGAGCAAACATGGCAACATGATTTTTTTTCTTCCATAGCGATCTGATAAGTAGCCGGTGATCGGAATACAAAGAATCGCTACAATCGAGTAAACCGTGATAATGAGCGAAACTTGAAATGAAGAGATATTTAATTTTTTTTCAATAACAGGTAGCACCGGAATCAGCATCGAGTTACCAAGCGTCATCACGAGCGGGACGGAAGACAACGCGATAATGCTTTTAACATCTTTTTTTTCGCTCAACTGTTTCACCCAATTCATTGAAAATGTCTATCATCTAATAGTTTGGCTTAATGAAGGCATGTTTATGTGCAAACAAAAAACAGCCGCTCTGATAAGCGCCTGTTTGTTTATGAAAAACATTTTCTGACAACATGAAACCTGAATTTATCAGCCCGAAAATAATTTAAAGAAAATAATACAGGTCTGTCATTTTGATCATAGTGGATTTGCTTTAGCAATAAAAGAGCTGTTTCAGGGTCACATTCAAGAATTTGGGAAATTGTATCATGATAGCCAATTGGTTCAATATCTGTAACCGCATAACTAATCACAGCCCCCGCTTCGTCTTTTAACCATTCGAACATTGATTCCTGCCCGTGTGAAAATCCTTTTGGAAGAATCGTCATCGGTATTTTATCCAAGCAGTAAACAACAGGTCTTCCATTTGCCGTTCTTACCCGCTCAAGCAAAAAGATCTCGCTCTCTTCTTCATTTTGAAAATGAAGCAAGTCTTCTTCAGTTGGGACAGTTACCCGTGATGACAGAAAAATCGTTCCCGGTATCATGCTCGCTTGCTCAATCGTTTTTGTGACACTGTTTAGCTGTTCAATGCCTGAAAGAAATAAAGGTTTTGAGTTTACAAATGTACCTACACCATACCTTCTGCAAATCACTTTTTCCTCTTCCAACATATGAAGCGCTTCACGTAAAGCTGATCTTGTGACACCCAATATTTTTGACAGCTCAAACTCAGACGGGAGCTGTTCATTTTCGCGATAAATTCCTTTTTGGATATCATTTTTGATCCGATCAATCACTTTTAAGCATAAATGTTGATTGTCAGCTTTTATAGACATGTTTTCCCTCCGTCTGACAAGATCAGATAAAAAACCCCTTTATTTGAGAACAACTATATCATGTTTTGTCATATAAATAAAGAGCTTTTTGGTTTACATAATATTTTTATGCGTAACCAAAAACTTGGTTAAAACTCATACCGAATGCCCCTCTTCAAGATGAGAGCCCTTCATATTGATCTTTTGACATTAAAACCTCCCGTGGTTTTGAACCTTCATAAGGTCCAACAATTCCTCGTTCCTCCATGGCATCGATGAGCCTAGCCGCCCTCGTATAGCCAATGCGAAACCTTCTTTGCAGCATAGAAACAGATGCTGTCTGCATACTGACAACAAGTGCAACTGCTTCATCATAAAGATCATCTGTGACTTCATTGAGCGTTTCAGGTGTGTCCTCAGGAATCATCTCTTCTTGATATTGAGCCTTTTGCTGTTCAATGACATGGTCAACGATTTTTTCTACTTCTTCGTCTGATAAAAAAGCTCCTTGAACACGAAGCGGTTTATTTGCTCCAACTGGTAAAAACAGCATGTCCCCTCTTCCAAGAAGTTTTTCTGCTCCACCCATATCAAGAATCGTTCGCGAGTCAGTCTGTGAAGATACACTGAAAGCAATTCTTGACGGAATATTGGCTTTAATCACCCCTGTAATAACATCAACAGAAGGACGCTGTGTCGCAATAATCAAATGAATTCCAGCCGCTCGTGCCATTTGTGAGAGTCTTGTAATCGAATCTTCAACATCAGAAGATGCAACCATCATCAAATCAGCAAGCTCATCAACAATGACGATGATATATGGAAGTTCGGGTTGTTTTGCTTCTTCAGCTGAATTCGTTCTTCTGATGTGTTCGTTATACCCTTCAATATTTCTTGTTCCAGTATGGGAAAATAACTCATAGCGCCGTTCCATTTCATTGACAACCTTTTTTAAAGCTTGTGATGCTTTTTTCGGATCTGTGACAACAGGAGCGAGCAAATGAGGAATTCCGTTATAAACATTAAGTTCAACCATTTTCGGATCAATCATCATCATCTTGACTTCATGCGGTTTTGCTCTCATTAAAATGCTTGTGATAATACCGTTGACACAGACACTTTTTCCGCTTCCAGTTGCCCCTGCAACAAGAAGATGCGGCATTTTATTCAATTCAGCTAACACCGCTTCACCGGAAATATTTCTTCCAAGTCCGATCATTAGTTTTGCATCAGGACGGTCATTGAATTTAGATTCTAATACTTCTTTTAAGGAAACCATTGCAACTTCCGCATTCGGCACTTCAATTCCAATCGCTGATTTTCCTGGTATTGGAGCTTCAATACGAATATCTTTAGCAGCAAGTGCAAGTGCTAAATCGTCACTCAAATTGACAATCTTGCTGACTTTAACACCGACATCAGGATAGACCTCATATTTTGTTACTGCAGGGCCAAGGTGAACTTGAGTAACTTTTGCTTTCACTCCGAAACTTTGAAACGTTTTCTCAAGTTTTCTGGCATTGTCATAAATATTTTTTTTGTCAGTCTGCTGACCCGAATGCTTCGGATCATCAAGTAACTGAATTGGTGGAAGCTGATAATCTTTATTTTCAAGCTCTGTAAAAGTCATCTCAGGAGAGGTTTTGATTGTTTTAATCTCCTCTGACTCAACAGTCTTGTCCAATGGTTCAGGGGATTCAACAACTTGATCATCAAGCTGTTCATCACGATCTGCAAAACTTGATATAATCGGCTCTGATTGGATAACTGGATCGGAATCTATTTCCACATCTTGAACAGGAGTTTCAGGTGACTTCGATTTTCGCTGTGTCTTCTGTTTTTTTCCTGATGCCTTTTTTGAAGAATGAGTTCTAAGTTGTTTGAGATCATTGAGAAACGCCCGCCACTGATTTTTAATAAAAGATGCAGTTGGTCCCAACCATTTCATGATTGTCTCTTGAAGTGAACGATCAGTGATTAGGAGTAGACCAATCAAGATCAAAAAAATCGCAATAATTTTCGAGCCTGTTGAAGCAAAGAGAAAATAGGATGCTGCAAACAGTAAAGCTCCGATCATTCCGCCACCAAGATCTTGAGGACCTACTTCGGTTTTGATATCCATTAAAAATAGATTCCACGTATTTTGAATCACACTGGGAGACTGAATCATTGACCTGCCTGCTAATTGTTGAAATAGCTGAACATGAGACAGTAGCAAAACACTTGCAACAATACAATAAATTCCGGCTTTTCGTCTCGTTAAAAAGCGGGGCATTTTTTTCTTCCAGAATAGTGATATACCTGTCAAAAAGAGCGGAATGAGACATAAAATAAACCATTCACCTGCGAAAAAGCGAAACATATAAATAAATGTCTGACCAGCGATACCAAGTTGTAATACCGCAATAATTGAAATGGCGATACAAATTAAACCGTACAATTCAAATTTAAGATTCGTCTTTTTGACTTGTCTTTGCTTCTTTTTCGATTTTCTTTTTCTTTTTGCCATGCCCATCACCTTACCACACATATAAAAAGTAACCGAGAAAAGAGAAAGCAGCCTGTTGCGGCTGCAATCCTTCCTGATCTCACTATTATAGCATATTTATCATTGATACTTTGAGCTATTTGTAAAATGTCAGTTTCAATGTTTGCCCAGGTGCGGTTTCTTGATTTAAATAGTCCATGGGATTTGTACTAAGTACTTGAATCACTTTAGCTTCTTCTCCATTCATTTCGATGAGAAGTGGTACGCCATTTACATCAACCTGCCTCCGGTTTGTTTCTTCCATCTGGCTACCAAAAACGAGTTCATGCGGCATCATCGTATATAGGATCATTGAACCATCCTCTCATCACTGCTACGGGTTTCTTCGATTAGTTCATTCAACTTTTTAATGGCCTGCCCCACTCCGCCCGTTTCATTGATTAAGCCATATTTCACCGCATCTTTTCCAACGACATTTGTTCCAATATCCCTTGTTAGATTTCCTTTGGAAAACATTAACTCCTTAAATTTATCTTCGGAAATATTGGAATGGTTCATGACAAAATTGATAACCCTGTCCTGCATTTTATCAAGATACTCAAATGTTTGCGGTACACCGATAACAAGACCGGTCAATCGAACCGGGTGAATTGTCATTGTAGCCGTTTCGGCAATATAGCTATAATTACATGAAACCGCAATTGGCACACCTATAGAATGGCCGCCACCAAGCACAATGGAAACTGTTGGTTTAGATAGTGAGGCCAGCATTTCAGCGATTGCAAGTCCAGCTTCTACATCACCGCCAACTGTATTTAAAATGATTAACAATCCTTCAATTTTTGGATTTTGCTCAATAGCGACAATTTGCGGAATAACATGCTCATACTTTGTTGTTTTATTTTGCGGAGGAAGCTGAATATGACCTTCAATTTGACCAATGATCGTCAAACAATGAATATTCGAATCTTGTCCCATTTGTGGGAGTGTTGTTTCACCGAGTTGCTGAATTTTGTTGACAATGCTATCTTTTACATCTTGTTTAGCGGGCTGTTCCTCTTGTTCTTCCCCATTTTCTGTCCGGTCTAAGCGCATATTACTCACCTCTTTCTCGAGTTTCTTTTGTATTATTAACAATGGCGTTTTTTTCATTCAGTGTAAAAAGGAAACCCGAGAAAATGAGTAAAAGGGCCCCAAAAAGTCAGAAAAACTAACTTTTCGGGAAGCCCTTTTATACTTCCATGATAATTGGAATAATCATTGGTTTTCGCTTTGTTTTTTCATATAAGAATTGATTTAAAGCATCACGCATTGTTTGTTTTAAGGCAGACCATTCAACAACGGCGTTTTCAGTACTTTCTTTGACAATATTTCTGACAAGCTCTGTTGCATCAATGATTAATTGTTCAGATTCTCTAACATAGACAAAACCTCTTGTGATAATTTCGGGTCCTGAAACAAGATTTTTTTTCTTTTTATCGAGTGTAATCACAACGATTAAAATTCCGTCTTGAGATAGAAGACGCCGATCCCTAAGGACGATGTTGCCGATATCCCCCACACCTAGACCGTCAATCAATATGTTACCTGATTGAACTTTATCGCCTATTTTCACATTTTGACCGCGAAACTCAACGACATCACCTTTTTCAATTAGAAAAATGTCACTTCGCTTCATTCCGATTTCTTCTGCAACTTTGGAATGGGCTTTTTGCATTCTGAATTCACCGTTTACAGGAATTAAATATTTCGGTCTCATCAGATTAAGCATTAGTTTTAGTTCTTCTTGACAACCGTGGCCAGAAACGTGAACACGCTTTTGTGCGAACACAACATGGGCACCTTCCCTTGTCAATAGATCGACCGCTTTTGAATAGACTAACTCCTGTCCTGGAATAGGGGTTGAGGCAATCAAGACGGTATCCCCTTTTTCAATATCAATCTGTTTATGTCCTTGTTTGGCGATTCTTGTTAAGGCAGCAAGTGGTTCCCCATGGTTGTCCCCCGTCAAAATAGCTACTTCGTGTTTAGGATATTTTTTAACATCTTGAACCGGGATGAACATGTCCTCATCAGCTATAACATAACCGAGTTTCATCGCAAGCTTGAGAATCGCTGATATATTTTTGCCTGATACGGCTAATTTTCTACCGTTTTGAAGTGCTGCGTCAATCACCTGTTGAACCCGGTTGAGGTTGGAAGCTAAGACGGTAATGATGACTCGATTTTCAGCGCTGTAGAACACATCAGATATTTCTCCTCCAACAACAGCTTCTGAAGGTGTATAACCTGGCTTTTCTGCATTGGTGCTGTCTGAAAGCAAGCAAAGGACACCGCTGTTGCCAATTTTGGCAATCTCTCCAATATCGCTTTTCTGGTTAAAAACTGGTGTCTGATCAAATTTAAAATCACCAGTACATACGATTGATCCAAGTGATGTTTTAAAGCTGATGCCAACGGAATCTGGAATACTATGGTTAGTGCTGAAAAATGAAACTTTTGTTGATTCAAATGAAATAACTGATTTGGAGTGGATTTCTCTTAAATCGGTTTTTTTATTTGAACCGTACTGCTTTAAAGATTCTTTTAAAAGGGCAAGAGTCAGCTTTGTTCCGTACACAGGCACGGAAAGTTTGTTCAAGCAGTAAAAAACACCACCGATGTTTTCTTCATGGCCATGTGTTAGGAAAATCGCCTTAACACGGTCAGATCTTTCGATTAAATAAGAAATGTCAGGGATGACGACATCGATTCCTAGCATCTCATTTTCTGGATGCATAAGCCCTGCATCAACCACAAATATGTCTGAGTCAATTTCGATAACATAAAGGTTTTTTCCAATCTCCCCGACACCGCCTAAGGCGATAATCTTAATATTTTCTGTCTTTTTTTTCAAATTGTAATCCTCCTAATCTTAGTTACCCGTCCATCATCACTTGTCCCTATTATACCTGAATCTAATTTTAGAAAACAAGAACCTTATGTATAATATAAACGGCCATACCCCGAAAAGGGGATGACCGTTTCGACCGTATATGTGTTTACAAATTGTCAATCAAGTTACTTAAGTGGAGACGTTCCTCTTCATTTAGCGGAAGCAAAGGAAGGCGAACAGAACCGACATCAAGACCTTTTAGCTGAAGAGCTGTCTTGACTGGTGTCGGGTTTGGAGCCGCAAACAAACCATTCATGAGAGGCAGCAATTTCTGATGGATCAATGCTGCCTGAGCCGTATCTCCATTCAAATAAAGCGTGATCATCTCTTGCATTTCCCGTCCAATGATATGGGACGCAACAGATACAACACCTTTACCCCCAACAGCTAGAGCCGGCAGTGTTAGGCTATCATCACCTGAATAAACAGCAAAATCTTCAGGTGTTTCGGCAACAATTTTTGCAATTCCGTCTAAATCACCGCTCGCTTCTTTAATCGCTACGATATTCGGGATTTTAGCCAGGCGGATCGTCGTTTCTGGCGAAAGTGAAACGACTGTCCGACCCGGTACATTGTAAAGCATAACTGGTAGAGAAGTCTCTTCAGCGATTGCTTTAAAATGATGGTACATCCCTTCTTGAGAAGGTTTGTTGTAATAAGGAACCACAAGCATAACAGCGTCCGCTCCAGCTTCCTCTGCTTTTTTAGTCAATCTAATAGATGCGGCTGTATTGTTGCTGCCCGTACCAGCAATAACAGGTATACGACCGTTTACTTCTTTTACACAATATTTAATAAGCGCCAGTTTCTCTTCTTCAGACAGTGTTGGTGATTCACCCGTTGTTCCAGCAACAACTAGGGAATCTGTACCGTTTTCGATCAAGTAACCGATCAACTTTTTTAATTTTTGAAAATCAACATTTTCATTTTTGTCAAAAGGAGTCACCATTGCAGTCGCAATATTTCCGAAATTCATTTTTTTCACCTCTAATAATTCCACTTTTATTTTGATAGTTCAAACACTTCATGTAAAGCATTTACAGCCGATGCCAGATGTTCCTCATGAACAAGCACCCAAATCGTTGTGTGGCTATCAGCGGATTGAAGAATGGCAATTCCCTTTTCCGATAAGGCCGTGACAATTTTTGAAGTGACACCTGGGACGCCCATAATCCCTGCTCCTACCGCTGACACTTTTGCACAATTTCTCGTTACAGCGGGGTCATAACCCATTTTTGTTAAAATATCTAATGCTCGATCGGTCATGTTTCCAGCTACTGTATATACAATTTCACTTGGTGTAATATTAAAGAAATCTACGCTAATACCTGCGCTTGCCATTGCTTTAAATACTTCTGTCTGTACATTATATTGTCCTTCTTTAGCTGGAACCTTAAACTGCGTCACATCTTTCACATGAGCAATACCTGTGATCAATCGTTCAAACACATCGCTTCCAGCTTTTGATGTATGATGACTTGTGACCAGTGTGCCTTTTTCTTTAGAATATGTCGCGCGAACCCGAATAGGTACCTTTGCCTGCATGGCGATTTCGACTGCTCTTGGATGGATCACCTTTGCACCCTGGTATGCTAAATTACATATTTCCGTGTAAGTAATCACAGGAAGGGGTCTTGCTTTTTCTACGATTCTAGGATCTGCGGTCATAACACCTTCTACATCTGTGAAAATATCAATAAATTCCGCATCTAATGCCGCACCAAGGGCAGCAGCTGATGTATCACTGCCACCGCGGCCGATCGTCGTGATATCTCCTTTTGCTGTCGCTCCCTGAAATCCGGTAACAACAACCGCATCATGATCGACCAGCATGCTGAGAAGGCGTTCTGGTTTCATTTCGAGAATTCTTGCATTTGTGTGCTGATCATCTGTCAAAAAACCAGCCTGTGCACCAGTCAATGCCGCGGCTTTCATTCCATTTTCCAACAACATGCTTGAGAAGACAACAGCAGAAATCGTTTCACCACATGACAATAATAAATCCTGCTCACGTTCGGTGATCACATCCTGTCTTCCATAAAGTAGATCCAATAATGAATCCGTCGCATATGGATCACCTTTTCGGCCCATTGCTGAAACCACAATAACAGCTTTGTATCCTTTATTAACGGCTTCTTTAACATGACTAAGGGCGAGTTTTCGGCCGTGATCATCTTTTACAGACGTTCCGCCAAATTTTTGAACGATGATTTTCAATTCATTTCACTCCACATTGATTTCGGACGTAACAGAAGAGAGCAGGCGGGTTTTAGCCTCACTCTCTCCCTAGAAATCGTATCAGTATTTAAACTAAATTTAAAGCTTTTAAACTTTCTGCAACTTGAACAGAATTCCAGGCTGCACCCTTGAGAAGGTTATCGGATACAATCCAAAGATGAAAACCATTTGGGCGATCGAGGTCTTTTCGCACCCTTCCGACAAACACATCTCTTTTCCCTACTGCATCAGCAGGCATTGGATAGAGCTGTTCAGCTGGATTGTCCTGGAGGATTACTCCTGGAGCATCTTTTAACAGATTTTTTATATCTTCTGCTGTTACATCATGACGGTCAATTTCAATGTAGACAGCCTCCGAATGTCCAGTTGCAATCGGAAGTCTTACACATGTTGCAGAAACTTGAAGTTCGGGCATATGCATAATTTTTTTCGTTTCATTTATCATTTTCATTTCCTCAAACGTAAACCCATTTTCCTGGAATTTATCGATCTGAGGAATGGCATTAAAAGCAATTTGATAGTGTTTTTCATCACTTTTCACTGGCATAATCTGCGCATCGAACGGCTTGTTATTCAGAATCGCTTCCGTTTGGTCATAAAGTTCTTTTACAGCTTCATTTCCAGCTCCTGAAACAGCTTGGTATGTTGAAACAATAATTTTATTTAAACCGAATGCCTTTCTGATTGGCTCAAGTGCAACAACCATTTGAATTGTTGAACAATTCGGGTTTGCAATGATTCCATTATGGTGATGTAAATCTGCTTCATTTACTTCTGGGACGACAAGTGGTGTATTTTGATCCATGCGAAATGCACTTGTGTTGTCAATAACAATCGCTCCGCGTTTGACAGCCTCGTGAGCAAGCGCCTGTGAGACACTTCCGCCCGCACTGAACAAGGCAATATCTACGCCTTCAAAACTTTCCGGAACCGCTTCCTGTACAGTATATTTTTCACCTTTGTATGTGAGTTGCTTACCTGCAGAACGTTTTGATGATAATAAAATTAATTTATCCAGTTCAAAATTTCTTTCTTCTAATGTTTTTAACATTTGCTGTCCTACAGCACCTGTGGCACCAACTACTGCTACATGTAATCCTCTGCCCAAATGTAAAACTCCTTCCACCAATCATTTATAACAATGGTTGACTTGATTTTACACTATATTTTAACATAGAAATGAACCAGATGATTGATATTTTTTAAAATCTTATTCATAATTGTTCACAAGAACGGGTTGAATTTGTTTATGGGAAAGGGCTTCTTCAATAGCTGGACATAAAAGCTCCATTTTGGCAACGAGTGAATTTGGTTTTTGATATGGATCATCCTGACCAAACGGAACGAAGAAAATGTTTTTTGTTGTCATGAGCCTCATCAAATTAACACCGTTAAGACCGAGAGCATCATTTGTAGATATACCCAAAACGACTGGTCGAGAGTTTCGCACTGTTGCCTTCGCTGCCATTAAAACCGGAGAATCTGTCATTGCATTGGCAAGCTTGCTCATTGAGTTTCCTGTCAGTGGGGCAATCACCATACAGTCAAGCGGTGTTTTCGGTCCTAGAGGTTCCGCTTTGGGAATCGTATCAATGACCTCAAATCCTGTCAGTTCTTCAACTTTCCGCACCCATTCTTTTCCTTCACCAAAGCGTGTATTGGACGATTTTACAGTTGATGTCACGATCGGTCTAACTTCTGCCCCACTACTGACAAGCTCTTCAATTTGTGGAAATACTGCATCATACGTACAATGTGAACCTGTTAGACCAAATCCGATTCTTTTCCCTTTGATCGACATGATGACTAACTACTCCTTTCGATCAGTTGTTGCTTGTGATAAAAGATTACACAAAACATTAGCGATGATCTGACCTGCCGTTTTTGGCGCTACAATACCCGGAAGTCCTGGTGCAAGCAGCGCTTTTATACCTTGTTTTTCAGCAAAACCAAAATCTGTACCACCAGGGCGAGTGGCTAAATCAAGAATCAATGTTCTCGGTGTCATTCGCGAAAGAACCGTTCGATTAAGAATAAGACTTGGAATGGTATTAATACAAATATCGGTATGTTCAACATGTTCGCCAAGTTGGCTGATGTGAAAAGGGGTAAGACCCATTTCCGTGATCCTAGCGAGATGGGCTGAGTCTCGCGCACCAACTTTCACATGTGCTCCAAGAGCCGAAAAAGTTCTACTAATACTCATTCCGGTTCGGCCAAGCCCAAGAACAATAATATTTGAGCCATGAATGGTGTAGTCGGTATGCTGTATTGCCATCATGATGGTTCCTTCAACTGTAGGTATCGAATTATAAATGGCAATATCGTCTCTTTCCATAAGCTTAATAAGACTGCGATTTGCCCCTTTCACTATTCCATCTAAATAATCATTAGAAATTCCTGAATAAATCGTACAGTTTGGCTTTGTTTTCTCTAAATCATGTTGTGTCAATATCACCTTTTCGTTTGAAAACACTGTTGCAACTGAACCATCAGCCGCTGTACCTGAAACAGGCAGAATGATACTGTCTATTACACCGAAATCCAATTCATTTAATTTGCATTTTGTTGCACCGGTAAACCCATGATCAAGTTGATCAAAACCGACCAAAAAAACTTTTGCCTGTTGTTCTGTCAGTTTGCGAATGATCTCTAGTTGCCTTGCATCTCCCCCGATGAGTGCAATTGTCAATCCGGTTAACATGGCTCTAACATTCACCTTCTTTTTGACAAAGATCTTAATTCATAAGCTAATTTCATCATATGACAAAAAGGAAATAGCGGTGAATTAAAATTAGTTTGTCGCAAACAAAAAAACCTGGCTTGTCGAGCTGCCAGGTCAAGGATCTGTTTATTTATCATCGCTTCCGATTTCTTCAGGAACATCAAGAATAATCATATCTGATCCGATTTTGCGAATCTGTGTCCAAGGAACTCTAATTTCATTCCCTTGTTTTCTTAATCCAAACCATTTAAGTGAGGGAATGATAAGTGCGGTAATCCGGCCGTCCTCTTCATTGATCTCAAGATCTGTTTGCCCCAAAACCCCGAGACGTTCAGCACGTTTGACATCGACGATTTCTTTTCCCGAAAGTTCACTAAGCCTCATAAAAATCCTCCTTTTGTTATGGTGTATGTCTCAAAATAAAAAAACATGCCTGCCTAAGCGGCAAGCAGTTTATTTTGGCAGATCACCAGTTGGACTGATAAGTGCCATTGAATAATCATCTGTAAATATTTGTTTCACCAATCGATTGACACGCTCAAGATTGACTGCGTTTAATGTTTCCAGCATTTCGTCCAGGGTCCGGTGTTTTCCCAGCAAAAGTTCATTTTTTCCGTTGCGACTCATTTTGCTATTTGTACTTTCTAGACCGAGCATCAGACTGCCTTTCATTTGCTCCTTGCTGTTTTCGAGTTCTTTCGGTGTAACGCCTTCGCTTTTTAACACCCTAAGTGTTTCATGAATCGTTTCTGAAAGAAGCTGAAGCTGGTTAGCGCCTGTTCCGCCATAAATGGTCACCATTCCGCTATCTTCGTATGAGCTGTGGAAGCTAAACACAGAATATGCGAGTCCTTTATCTTCACGGACATCTTGAAAAAGGCGGCTGCTCATGCTTCCTCCCAAAATATTGTTCATGACAATCAAATCATAAATTTCTGAATGTCCGGCTTTTAAGCCCTTGAAGCCGAGACAAAGATGGGCTTGTTCTGTCTCCTTTTTACGTGCCAATTTTTCATAGTGAAAATCAGGTTCTGTCATTCCTGTTCTGTTTCCAGCTGCTTCATAAGAGCCAAAATGTTTTTCAGCCTCTTTAATAAAACTTTCAGAAACATTTCCAGCAATCGAAATGACGACGCGATCAGGTGTGTAGTGTTCATCTATATATTTTCTCAAAGAGGCTCCATTAAACTTAGCAAGTGTTTCTTCACTGCCGAGAATAGGATAACCAAGAGAGTGATTCCCAAATGAGGCTTTACTAAGTAAATCATGGACAATATCATCAGGTGTATCTTCATACATTTTAATTTCTTCATAGACAACGTTTTTTTCTTTTTTTAATTCTTCTTCATCAAATGAAGAATGAAAGAACATATCAGCTAGAATATCTAAAGCATAACTCGCGTATTCATCAAGAACTTTCGCATAATAGCATGTATACTCTTTTGAAGTAAATGCATTGACTTGTCCGCCTATTCTATCAAAGGACTCTGCGATGTCTCTGGCTGTCCGTGTTTTTGTTCCTTTAAAAAACATGTGTTCCAAAAAGTGTGAAATACCATTAATGTCCGGTGTTTCATGTCTCGATCCAGTTCCGATCCAAACACCGATTGCTACAGACCGGACGGTGGGGTTATTTTCAAGTACGATTCGTACGCCATTTTGACAAGTATACCGTTTTATCAAATCTGTTCCTCCTATTCAAAGAACGCATATCACTATTCTTTCATGATACGTGTTTCGTTCAACAATTGTGAGACTGTTCCAATTTGAAAGCCTTTTCCCCTTAGTTTTTGTATGAGGATCGCGAGGCTTTTTGCAGTGGCATCTGTTGGATGCATTAATATCATGGCCCCATTATGCACTTTGCTTAAAACGCGGTGTTGTAAAACAGCTGGTTGTGGTTTTTGCCAATCGATAGTATCAACTGTCCACATGATCGTTCCCATCCCTAAGTGATGTGCCTTATGAACAACTTCTTTGCGAAAACTTCCACTAGGGGGTGCGAACCATTTTGGTTCCACCTGAAGCGTTTTCTTGATGATTTCATTTGTCAGCTGCAGCTGTTCAGAAATTCGTTCACTCGTCAGTTTGCTCATATCTGGGTGATTGTATGAATGGTTTCCGATTTCATGTCCATCATTGAAAATGGTTTTTGCTAAATCCGGATGTTTTTCTACCCATTTCCCTTCTAGAAAAAAAGTCGCTTTCACTTGATATTTTTTCAAAATGGGGAGCATTTTTGCTAAATATTCATTTCCCCAAGCAACATTAATAATGAATGAGACCATCGGTTTATCGGGATGTCCGCGGTAAATTGGCTCAGATTTTAATGATTGTAAGTGGACTTCCGGTTTGACCTGATCATAAACAAGTAACTTCTTATCAAATAAACCGGCCTTTTTCATTTTCCGATAAGATTTTTCAAGATTCACTTTTAAACCGTTATAGCCAGGGGTCGCTTTCCAAATTTGATCAACTTGCGCATTCTGTGCTTTTATTTCAAATTGAGGCGCTTTTTCAATCAGCTCCTGATAAATACTGTCGTGTTGGGTACTGACTGCAGCGGCATCTTTTTTTATAGCATCTATGTAATTTAGCTTATATGGAGTTTTGATCATTTGATATGACATGATGAAAAGAAAGAAAAAGACGAAACATCGAACAGCGGTCCTCTTCAATTGGATTCCTCCCTTCCCCACAAATTATGTGAGAAAAGGACAAGATAGAACTGAGCGAATCAGTCCGCTCAAAATAAAAGAAGCCGGGTCTCCCAGGCTCCTTCTCAAGCTTAACACACCTGACAGAAGCGAGATAGACACCGATTTACGATTTTTGTTCCTCATTTTCCTTCTGTTCACGCAGTACAGCCTTTCTCGATAGATTAACCCGTCCTTGCTTGTCAATTTCCGTTACTTTCACAAGGAGTTCATCACCGATTTTAACAACATCTTCAACTTTACCAACACGTTCAAGTGCAAGCTCTGAAATATGGACTAAACCATCTTTGCCACTAAATAGTTCGACAAAGGCGCCAAATTTCTCAATTCGTTTCACTTTACCTAAGTAAAGCTGTCCAACTTCAACTTCTCTGACAAGGTCTTCAATGATTTTCTTCGCTTTTTGATTCATACTTTCATCTGTCGAAGAAATAAAGATTGTTCCATCTTGTTCAATATCAATTTTAACACCAGTGTCTTCAATAATTTTATTAATTTGCTTACCGCTTGGACCGATGACATCGCGGATTTTATCCGGATTGATCGACATTGTCAAGATCTTCGGCGCATATGGAGAAAGCTCTTGTCTTGCTTCTCTAATTGTAGAGAGCATACTTTCAAGAATCTCCATTCTGCCTTTTTTCGCCTGATGTAAAGCTTCTTGCAAAATCTCTCGTGACAAACCGGAAATTTTAATATCCATTTGCAGAGCAGTGACACCTTTCGCTGTTCCTGCTACTTTAAAGTCCATGTCCCCAAGGGCATCTTCCATTCCCTGAATATCTGTTAATACCGTGTAATGGTCACCAGATTTGACAAGCCCCATCGCAATCCCAGCAACTGGTGCTTTAATTGGCACCCCAGCATCCATCATCGCAAGTGTGCTTGCACAAATGCTTGCTTGTGAAGTCGAGCCATTTGATTCAAGCACTTCTGAAACAAGGCGAACTGTGTATGGAAAATCTTTTTCAGATGGGATAATCGGTTCAAGTGCACGTTCACCAAGTGCTCCATGTCCAATTTCGCGTCGGCCGGGTCCGCGCATCGGTCCTGTTTCCCCAACACTAAACTGTGGAAAATTATAATGGTGCATAAATCGTTTAGATTCTTCAACACCGAGACCATCCAAGATTTGAACATCTCCAAGTGCACCAAGTGTACAAATGCTAAGCGCCTGAGTTTGTCCTCTTGTAAATAGTCCTGATCCATGTGTTCTCGGAAGTAGACCTACTTCTGAAGAAAGCGGACGGATTTCAGCGACGCCTCTGCCATCTGGACGAATTTTTTCTTCGGTGATCAAACGGCGCACTTCATTTTTCACAAGCTGTCCTAAAATATTTTTCACCTGTTTAAGCGTTTCTTCATCATGTTCTTCTTCTTCAAACTTAGCGACAACGGTATTTTTCACTTCGCTAATCGCATTTTCGCGTGCATGCTTTTCATGAACCTGAATCGCCTTTAATAAATCGGTTTCAGCCATGGCTTGAACTTTTGCTTTTAGATCGGAATCGATTTCATACAATGAAATGTCTGATTTTTCTTTTCCGACAACTGCAACAATTTCTTCTTGAAAAGCAATCAGACGCTTGATTTCTTCATGACCGAACATGATCGCTTCAAGCATGATCTCTTCCGGTACTTCCTCAGCACCTGCTTCAACCATGTTAATCGCATCTTTTGTTCCTGCTACTACTAAATGAATATCGCTTTTCTCAAGCTGTTCAAGTGTCGGATTAATGATAAATTCGTTATCAATCCTTCCCACTGTCACACCAGCAATCGGTCCTTCAAAAGGAATATCTGACACAGAAAGTGCAAGTGATGAACCAAACATCGCTGCCATTTCTGATGAACAATTTTGGTCAACACTCATAACAATGCTAACGACTTGAACTTCATTACGGAATCCATCAGCAAACAGCGGGCGGATGGGCCGATCAATTAAGCGGCTAGCAAGAATCGCTTTTTCGCTCGGTCTTCCCTCTCTTTTAATAAATCCGCCTGGAATTTTCCCAACTGCATAAAGTCTTTCTTCATAGTTAACAGTTAGAGGAAAGAAATCTACAGTTTTGGGTTCTTTTGAAGCTGTTGCAGTACTGAGAACGGCAGTATCACCATAACGGATCATAACAGCTCCGTTTGCTTGTTTGGCAAGCTGACCCGTTTCAACAATTAATTTTCGGCCGGCCCAATCTATGGAAAAGACGTGTTTCTCTTGTCCCATTTAATATGAACTCCTCTCTTTGGATAGTTTTTAGATTACTCCTATTATGAACGAAATGAATTGAACATATCAATGGCAAAATCCTATGTAAACTTGTTATCAAATTATTTATATGAGCAACATGTTTGGAGTTTCCAGATATTTGTTTTTATACGATAAAAAAGCGGGAATCCTCCCGCTTTTTACGATTATCGACGTAATCCTAGTTTGTTGATCAACTCACGGTAACGAGTGACGTCTTTATTACGAAGATACGTAAGAAGATTACGACGTTTACCTACCATTTTAAGAAGACCGCGACGTGAGTGGTGGTCTTTCTTATGAGTGCGTAAATGCTCGTTCAGATTGTTGATTGAATCTGTTAGGATAGCGATCTGAACTTCCGGTGAACCCGTGTCAGATTCGTGTGTTTTGAACTCATTGATGAGTTGATTTTTACGCTCTTGAGTAATTGCCATCCTGTTTCACCTCCAAATAATATTAGCCCCGATTACCTAGCAAACGCCGGTGATTCGATTTGCCAAGTGAGCGGTTTTAAAGCTACAGAAACTATGATACTAGAAAGACAGCTCTTATGCAACTACTTACAATAAACTTTTTCATCAACATGATTGACGATAATGAATATTTGTATACATATTTAAATCTCGGCCAGCTTCCGTTCTTTAAAAAAGCGAATCGCTGCGTGTTTATCTTTTCTAATTTGTTCAATTAGATCGTTCATACTGCCAAACTTTTTTTCATTTCTCAACCTTTTATGCCATTCAACCCGAATTTGTTTTCCATATATCTCTTCATCAAAATCAAATAAATTCACTTCAATTGAAGGCTGATCAGGACGTTTTTGATAAAAAGTTGGGCGATATCCAACATTACAGATCCCGTTGAAAGATGCCCCTTCTATCTCGGCTTTAACAGCATATACACCAGTTGGAGGTACAATGTACAAGTCTGAAAGTCCAATATTGGCTGTTGGAAAACCCATTCTTCGTCCCCGTTTATCCCCCTCGATGACAATGCCTTTGACATCATATGGTCTTCCTAACAATTGGGCGACATATGCTACATCACCTTCTTGAAGAAGACCTCTGATCCTAGTGGAGCTCACCTTCTGATCCTGCTTGGATAATTTAGCAACTGCTGTACTGTTTACACGTCCTTTTGCATACTCTTGAAAGTTTTCGATTGTACCTTTTCCAAATTTCCCAAAAGTAAAGTCAAAGCCCGCTACAATATGACAAACATTAAATTCGATAATATATTGATCAATAAATTCCTCTGGTGAAAGGGAAGCAAACTGAGAACTGAAGTCCACGATATATAAAAAGTCGGCTTCTAAACTTTCGATGATTTTCATTTTGTCATCTAAAGGCGTAATCCACTCTTTAGGCTCACAACCTTTTTTGAGAATGGCTGACGGATGAGGGTAAAAGGTCATCACAGACGTTTTGACTCCTGCTTGATCTGCCGTGTTTTTCGCTGTGCGAATCACTTCCTGGTGCCCCAGATGAATCCCGTCAAAAAAACCTAGTGCCATCACTGATTTTGGGAAGTCCTCACGTTTTAAATTGTGAGGATGAGAAATATGTATCGTCTTCAAAACGGTCACCTTTTCTTCTTGTTCACTTATTTTGCGCGAATACTTTTGCCGGTTTTAACAATCCAGATTTTGTTGGATGCGGGTAATAAATAGCTGTACACAAGCCTTCTTCTGTAAAGACCGCCAAACGGTCTTCGCTCGTTAAATGTAAAAAACAAGCGGGCGTTTCAAGCACTGCTCCATTTTCCACTTTCTTAGCTAATGTATCATTAATGTTCCATTTCGGCAAATGATCAAGTGCACGTTCAACGGGCACAATCTGTTCAGCCAATCTGCCGGCAGCAAGAAGTTTTTCTATATCTTCAAAAGTCAAACATTCATCAAGTGTGAAATCACCGGAGGCCGTTCTCCTTAAATGAGACATATGAGCTGGATAACCAAGCTTTTCGCCGATGGTCACTGCCAAGGTTCTGACATACGTACCCTTTGAACATGTTACATGGAACCGAAAGCGTACCGTATCACGTTCATAGCTGATTGCAGATGTCAAGTCAATCTGATGAATCGTAATTGTTCGACTGGGCCTTTCGACTTCAAGTCCCGCTCTAGCGTACTCATATAATTTTTTTCCATTGACTTTGACTGCTGAATACATTGGAGGTACCTGTTCAAGTGGACCTTCAAGACTTTTAAGTACACTCTTAACCGTTTTTTCATCGGGTGGGGTCTTTATCAGGGTTTTTTCGATCATCTCTCCCGTCTGATCTTCTGTCGTCGTTGAAAAGCCGAGCGTGATTTCAGCATCATATGTCTTTGCTTTTTCTGTCAAGTATTCAACGATCTTGGTCGCTCTTCCAATACAGATTGGAAGAACACCTGATACTTCAGGGTCGAGTGTTCCTGTGTGACCAACCTTTTTTGTCTTTAGCATCTTACGAATTTTCATGACACAATCATGAGAAGTCATTCCAGCCGGTTTATGTAAAAGTAGGACTCCGTTAAACATGTAGGTTGTTTCACTCCTTTCCATTAGTTAAAAAGGACAGGCAGTTGGATTCCGCCTATCCTTTTTGTGTTTTATTCGTCTTTGTTTGAATTCAGCTCATGAATCAATGTTTCGATCCGGTTTCCGTAATCGATTGATTCATCGAATTCAAATTGAATTTCAGGTGTTTTGCGGAGCCTGATTCGATTCCCAAGTTCAGATCGAATAAAGCCCTTTGCTTTTGCCAAGCCTGCTAGTGTCTCTTCTCGTTTCTTGTGATCACCAAGAACGGAAATATACACTTTAGCAATTTGCAGATCACCAGAGACTCTGACATCTGTTACTGTTAAAAATCCAATTCTCGGATCTTTTAACTTTCGTCCGATGATGTCTCCAAGTTCTTTTTTCATCTGCTCACCTACACGGGTCGCTCTCATACTCATGACCATACCACCTCTATATTAAAACCACTCTGTTCTCGTGATCGTCCGTTCAATTTCCGGAAAAGAGTCGATAAAGGCGAGAACACGTTGCAGCTCTTTTTCCGTATGAACACGGGAAGAAGAAACAGCGGCAATTCCAAAGCTAGTGTGTTGCCATGTATCTTGGTAGGCTATTTCTGCTATAGAAACATTAAACCTTCCCCGGATTCTTGTCATCACCCGCTTTAGAACTGCACGTTTTTCCTTAAGTGATAATGCATCATAAATGATACATTCACATTCAACAAAACCGATCACTGTCTTTCAATTTCTTGCATAACATACGCTTCAATGACATCACCTTCACGTATGTCGTTATATTTTTTAATGGTAATACCACATTCATATCCTTGTGCAACTTCTTTTACGTCATCTTTAAAACGTTTCAGTACATCTACTTCTCCCTCAAAAATGACGACACCATCGCGAATTAAGCGGATACCGCTATCTCTCGTAATCGTTCCTTCTGTTACATAGCCACCGGCAATCGTACCGATTTTTGAAACTTTGAATGTTTGGCGAACTTCAACCATGCCGATCACTTTTTCTTCATATTCAGGATCAAGCATACCTTTCATAGCCGCTTCAATTTCATCGATGACCTTATAAATGATACGGTGTAGCCTGATATCAACATTTTCGACATCAGCCGTACTCTTAGCATTTCCGTCAGGTCTTACATTAAACCCAATGACAATCGCATTTGAAGCAGATGCTAAAATAATATCTGATTCAGTAATTGCCCCAACACCTGTGTGAATAATCTTCACTCTGACGCCTTCGACTTCAATTTTCTGCAATGCAGCGGCTAAGGCTTCCGCAGAACCTTGAACATCAGCTTTAACCACAAGGTTGATTTCTTTAACATCACCTTGTTTAATCTGTTCGAATAGATCATCAAGACTGAGTTTTGCTTTATCACTGCGTTGTTCTTCAAGTTGTTTCGAAGCACGCGATTCACCAACTGAACGAGCTGTTTTTTCATCTTTAAAGACAAGGAACTGATCCCCTGCATTTGGAACTTCGTTCAAACCAGTAATTTCAACCGGTGTAGATGGACCAGCTGATTTGACACGTCTACCGATATCATTGACCATGGCACGTACCCGGCCAAATGTGTTACCGACAACAATCGGATCACCGACATGGAGAGTTCCAGTCTGAACAAGTAATGTTGCCACAGAACCTTTTCCTTTATCAAGTTCGGCTTCGATAACTGTACCTTTTGCTCTGCGGTTCGGGTTCGCTTTCAGTTCTTCAACTTCACTAACGAGTAGAATCATTTCAATCAACTCATCGATCCCTTCACCTGAAAGAGCAGACAGAGGTACAAAAATCGTTTCGCCTCCCCATGCTTCTGGGACAAGGCCATGCTCTGTTAACTCCTGCATCACACGATCAGGATTGGCCGCTGGTTTATCAATTTTATTGACAGCTACAATAATTGGAACTTCTGCTGCTTTTGCATGGTTGATCGCCTCAATTGTTTGAGGCATTACACCGTCATCTGCGGCTACAACGAGAATCGTAATATCAGTCACTTCAGCACCACGCGCTCGCATTGTTGTAAATGCGGCGTGTCCCGGTGTATCAAGAAATGTAATCTTTTTCCCATTTTCTTCGATTTGATAAGCGCCGATATGTTGTGTGATTCCGCCTGCTTCTCCTTCAACAACTTTCGTTTTACGAATGCTATCGAGAAGCGTTGTTTTCCCGTGGTCTACGTGTCCCATGATCGTCACAACAGGAGGACGAATTTCAAGATCTTCTTCTTGATCATGCTCTTCATATTTCTCAAATTCAGTTTCTTCGTGGACGATCACTTCTTCCACTTCTACACCGTATTCAGAAGCAATAAGTTCAACGGTATCTTTATCAAGATCCTGATTGATTGTTGCCATGACACCGAGCAGCATCAGCTTTTTAATGATCTCTGACGGTTCTTTTCCAAGTGCCTCTGCTAACGCACCGACCGTAAGAGAATTGGTAAATGTAATTTTTTCTGGAAGTTCTTTTTTCGGTTTGATTTGTTTCTCTTGTTGCGGTTGTGTGTGTTGATTTTTATTTCGTTTATTTTTTTTGTTGTTTTTCTTCTTATTGTTATTGTTAAATTGAGTATTTTGCACGTTATTCTTCTTTCCATCTCGATTTTTATTTGGTTTTGTTGTAGAATGCTGCTTTTGACCGCTTGAATCAGCAGGTTTTGTCGCTTGCTTTTTCTCAACAGGCTGTCCGCTGCCTTTTTTGAACTTTTTATCAAGCTGTTTGATAGCATCTTCCCCAATCATTGCCATATGATTATTGACTTCCATATTCAGATCTTTCAATACCGCTAAGATGTCCTTACTTGAAACATTTATGGTTTTTGCATATTCATAAACTCTCATTTTAGCCATTCGTTCACCCCCAAAAAAATTAATCGAGCTTTCGGAGCAACGTATTCGCAAAACCTTGGTCAGTTACCGCTACAACAACACGGGACTCTTTGCCGATAGAACGACCTAAAAGGAGACGATCACCGACTGTTTTGAATGGAACATTGTAGTATTTGCATTTATCTGTGACTTTTTTCTCCGTGTTAAAAGAGACATCTTTTGCCAGTAAAACAAGCTTTGCGCGTGAATGTCTGATTTCTTTTACGACCAGGTCTTCACCGGACACGACTTTTCGAGCTCGATTCGCTAGGCCTAGCAAGGAAAACCACTCCGAATCTGACATTTATCTGTTCTCCTTTTCTGCTAGTTCCAACAGTTTATCAAAAATCTGACCATCAATTTGTGCTTGAAGCTGATTTGCTAAGCTATTTTTCTTTTTTGCAGTTAAAATAACTTCTTTATCAAGTGTAAGATAAGCTCCCCGGCCGTTCTTTTTTCCAGTCGGATCAACGGATACCTCTCCTTCTTTAGAACGGACGACACGAATGAGCTCTTTTTTCGGCTTCATTTCCCCTGTTACAACGCATTTTCTAAGCGGGATCTTCTTTCGGCTTTTCACCAAAGGTCACCTCTTATTCATCCGATTCTGGCATTTCGTCTTCTAAGAAAAGCGCTTCATGCTCTTCTTCGAACTCTCTAGGGTAAATCCCTAGTTCTCTTGCATCTGTTTCACTTTTAATATCTATCTTCCAGTTGGTTAACTTAGCTGCCAAGCGAGCATTTTGCCCTCTTTTGCCAATTGCAAGTGATAGTTGGTAATCTGGAACGATTACCGTTGTCGACTTCTCTTCTTCATTCACAATGACATCTAGTACTTTAGATGGACTTAATGCATTGGCAACAAATTCGACAGGATCATTTGACCAGTGGACAATATCTATTTTCTCGCCTTTCAGTTCATTAACGATTGCTTGAACACGCTGTCCTTTAGGGCCTACACAAGCACCGACCGGATCGATATCGGGATCTTCTGTCCGGACGGAAATTTTAGAGCGATCTCCCGCCTCTCTTGCTACAGACTTGAGTTCAACTGTTCCATCATAAATTTCTGGCACTTCAATTTCAAAAAGACGTTTTAATAAGCCAGGATGAGTTCTTGAAACGTAAATTTGTGGACCCTTCGTTGTTTTTTCAACTTTTGTGATAAACACCTTAATTCGATCATGAGGTTTATAGACTTCATTTGGCATTTGTTCACCAGTCGGCAGAAGCGCTTCAATTTTCCCTAATGAAACATAGATGAATTTATTGTCAATCCGCTGAACGATACCGGTCATAATATCTTCTTCACGATCAATAAATTCTGAATAGATGACACCTCGTTCTGCCTCACGGACACGCTGTGTAACCACCTGTTTTGCCGTCTGGGCAGCAATACGACCGAAATCTTTCGGAGTCACTTCTATCTCAACAACATCGCCAACAATATAGTTTGGATTAATATTTCTCGCGTTATCAATCGAGATTTCTAGTCGTGGGTCATAGACTTCATCCACGACATCCTTTCTAGCAAAAACACGAATTGTACCCGTGTCGCGGTTTAAGTCGACCCTGACATTTTGCGCCTGATTAAAGTTCCGTTTATAAGCGGAAATAAGCGCAGCCTCAATTGCTTCGATAATAATGTCTTTACTGATTCCCTTTTCTTTTTCAAGAACCGTCAGGGCATCTAACAACTCACTACTCATGTTTACGGTTTCCCCCTTAAACAGTCAAAAATTAATTGAACGAAACTGCTAGCCTTGCTTTTCCTACTTTTTCGTAAGGAATTTTGATTTTTTTCTGCCTTGTTTTGATTGTCATCGTTACTTCGACGAATTCACCGTCAAACTCAGAAAGAATGCCTTCGAACTCTTTATATCCTTCAATTGGTTCATAGGTCTTAATAAATACGTTTTTTCCGAGCGCTTTCATGAAATCGGCTTCTTTCTTGAGTGGCCGTTCAGCTCCTGGAGACGATACTTCGAGAAAATAGTTCTGCTTGATCGGATCGGACTCATCCAGCTTTTCACTAAGAGCTTCGCTAACTTTGGCACACTCTTCAATGTCGACCCCTGAATCTGAATCAACAAACACCCGAAGGAACCAGTTTGGGCCTTCTTTGACAAATTCGATGTCGACAAGTTCAAGCTGAAGACTGTCTAAAATAGGCTGAACCATTTCGCTGACGGTATCGATCACTTTGTTACTCAATTCTCTTCCTCCTTGTGCAGGCTCCCATTCATCAGTTCCCTCGTAAAAACCCTGCTCGATAAGCAGGGGATCATAGAAAAAACGATGAACATGTCGAGACAAAATTACCTAGTCAATACAAAAGAGCGGGTTTCCCCACTCTTCGCCTCGGCTATCGTTAGCATTTCCAATAAAACTATACCATAACCATATTTTTAATGCAAATCAGTTTGCTTCAAGTATTTGTATGAGGGTTACATCTCGTTAGGATGTATGTTTACTGTTTTTAAATGTTATTTTTTATTCATTCGTTTGGCATGTTCTGAAATAATCGCTGCTGAGGAACTTGGATAAACAATCCGAAATCCATCATAATCAGGATAGAGTGTACCATCATCTTGAATACCAGTCAAAATCCAAAATTGACTTCCTGCCCCATGATGTTTTTCAATCAGATCAAGCCATGATTTGTACACATGATCTCGTCTTGTTTGATCTTTAAAACCGTACTCTTCCAGTACGACCGGTTTACCGATTTTTTTCCCATCACGGATATGGTCTGTAATCCACTGATTTCCCCATTCTGCTGTCTTCCCCCAATGATCTGGATACAAATGGTATGTTCCGTAATCAATGTTGGGAAGAGCAGTGAGCCTCATCCAGTCAACTCCTTCGCTGCCGTTAAAGATCCAATCATGATGACCATCTATCCGGTAAAACCCTTCATCACCTACTGCGACAAGATGCTTTCGATCAATTGATTTGATATATGAACTCATTTCATCCGCCCATTCAACTAGCATGTTTCCGCTCCTGTCTGACCGGACTCTCGGCTCATTTGCCAGTTCCCATGTCATAATGGCGGGATCATTTTTATATTTTACACCTGTATATGTGTTCATTCGATTCAACATATATGAAACATAACGTTTATACGCTTGCTTAATCCGTGGATCTGTATAAAACGCATCATGCCCGTCTGCATGAAACCAGCGAACATATTGATTCATTCCACCAAATTCATCCCAGTTGTTCACAAATGGAATGACCAGTTTTATTCCCATTTGACCCGCTTTGTAAATCGCATAATCAAGTTTAGAAAAGCCGGATTCATCATAAACACCAGGGGCAGGCTGCATGACAGACTGATCATGTGCTTTTCCATCAAGGAATCCCCAAATACGAATCACTTTCAAGTTCATCGCTTTCATATCGTGAAAGACATCATCAACCATTTTTTTAGACTTATAGTGAAAATAATAGTTATTGGTTCCAGCAAAATAAAAGGGCTTTCCATTTAACATAAATTTTGTTTCAGATGTTGAAACAAAAGGAGATGCAGCAAAAGCCGGACGGGAAAATCCAAACAAACTGAAAGAGATCATCACAAAACAAAACATCACAACTTTCAGTGTTTTCATTATTTTCCTCTCTTTCTCAAAAAATGTTTACATTTTTTACGGTACGACTTTCATTTTGACAACTATTTTGGCCACACTTCAAATGTAAATGTAGAGTCATTTTTAAAACTTTAAAACACGCTCTCGCAAATAGAGATCACCGTCTTTTTCATAAAAACCTTCATCATAAGGTGTCCGCGACCATACGTCCTCAAGAACAGGTTTTCCGGTAGAATCAACGACTCCTTTTACTGTTGCCAGTGTTGTGCCGTTTAAATACTCAGGTATTTGAAGAGCCCCATTAATTCGTGACTTTCAGACTGTAATTCACTTTTTTCTAGTTTTGGGCGATCATAAAGAATCACAACATGACTTGATTTGCACCTTTATCAAAAAGTGAGTTGTCCTTTTGCTCCTATCCCAGCTGATTCAGCCATCAACTTTGTGATATAAGCTTCTGTGATCGCGACTGTTTCCCATCATGATCAACAGTGTAGTCAACCTTTTTTCAATGGTTTTGCTTGACGGAAGATTCCTGTGAGTGTACGTCCATTAAGCTGAATGTCAACCGGTTGAGCGCCCAGCTGTTGCTCCCTTTTAATATCAAGTTCTACAAGTTTAATAATCGCATTTTTATACCTTACCCCGCCTGAACGATGATATTTTTTGCAACAGGATCACGTCACTTTCTTTCTATTCTGTCAAACTGGTCATTCCCGTTATCCCACCATATCGTGATCATTTTGTTATTTGTGGGCGAGTGGGTAAAACATGTTAGAGACACCGGTAACAAACACCTCGGTCAATTCTTTTAAACTGATCTTCATGATCAACAGGCACGGCATTTCTGATACCAATCTTGGTTATGGTTTAAATAAGTATTTTTGAAGAGAATATCTAGCACTAGACATGATGGAGATCAATTGTGTTGAGTCGGAGAAATGTGGATATGTTAGTTGTTCAGCTTTTATCATTCAGATAATGACAAAGAGAATAGAGGGACACAACAGAAAGCGTTTACATTTTACTCACCTCCTATAGAAAAGCATGCATTGTTGAAACATCAAACTCCTTGAAAACATTAACATGTTAAAACATTTTTTGTCAATTGTTTTTTGAAACCATCCGAGCATGAGTAATATAGGCCTAAACGATGAAACTGGTTGTTCAACCAACATTCATCCTTAAAGACATCGATTAGAAAGCCCATGACTGTCTATAGGAGAAATAGAGACTTCCCCACCAATATGATCTTCTTTTAGTCCATAAAAACTAGCGAATAATTGATGTTATACTTCGTTCTTCGTTTCCATTATTTAATATCGGTAAATTTCCAAGCAATGAGAGCACTATAATTTAGCTCAAATAGGTAATTCAGATTGTTGTTGGAACCTTCTTTTGATATTATTGAGGATTTTAACATCGAGTTTAACAGGAGGATTGGCGTACCAATAAAATGATGTGGCTCAACAGAGTAAATTAATACAATACATTTTGATTACTCACTTCTTTATCAGGAACAACTCTACAATTTTTTGTGAATAGTAAGACTCACCACTTCAGAACAATCTTTTATATGACCAAGTCTACCACAATAGATTCCACTGTCATTGAATCCCCATATTTAATTGCAGTGATTCTCAAACTGGTTTAAAAATGAAAATATAAAAAAACTACCGGCAATGCCGGCAGTTCTAAAATAAAGACAACTGATTTTGATCAGGAAGAGATTCAAGACAACCATGTCCATCCAAATATTCCATAATTGTTTTTGAAACCTTTCCTCGCTTTTGCAAATCTTCTTTAGAAAGAAATTCGCCTTCTTTTCTTGCTTTGACAATATTTAAAGCAACACTTGTACCAAGACCAGGAATCGAGTTAAAAGGCGGAATCAGACTGTTACCATCAATCATAAATTCAGAGGCACTGGAACGATAGAGATCAATTTTTTGGAAAGAAAATCCTCTTTCACACATTTCTAATGCGATCTCAAGCACAGTCAGCAAACTTTTCTCTTTTGGAGAAGCATCAAGCCCTTTTGTATTGATATCATCCATGACCGCTCTGATCGCAGTCGAGCCCTTGATCATGGTATCGATGTCAAAATCATCAGCACGTACTGTAAAGTATGCTGCATAATAAAGTAATGGATGATGGACTTTAAAGTAGGCGATCCTGACTGCCATCAAAACATATGCGGTAGCGTGGGCTTTCGGGAACATATATTTAATTTTTTTACAAGAATCGATATACCAATCTGGTACTTGATTGTTCTTCATTTCTTCTTCCCACTCAGGTGTTAGACCTTTCCCTTTACGGACAAATTCCATAATCTTAAAGGCAAGAGACGGTTCAAGTCCTTGATAAATTAAATACACCATTATATCGTCACGACAACCGATGACTTCGCTCAGTTCACAAATGTTATTGTGAATCAATTCTTGAGCATTTCCAAGCCAGACATCTGTTCCGTGTGATAGACCAGAAATTTGAACGAGTTCGGAAAATGTTGTCGGTTTTGTATCCTCAAGCATCTGTCGGACAAAACGGGTTCCGAATTCAGGGATGCCAAGCGTCCCTGTTTTACAGCCAATCTGCTCTTCAGTAACCCCTAAAGACTCTGTCCCTTGAAATATTTTCATGACTTCAGGGTCATCTGTCGGAATTGTTTTTGGATCAACTCCACTCAAATCTTGAAGCATGCGGATTACCGTCGGATCATCATGACCAAGGATATCGAGTTTTAGTAGATTGTCGTGAATAGAGTGAAAGTCAAAATGAGTTGTTTTCCACTCTGAACCAGTGGCATCCGCTGGAAACTGAATCGGTGAAAAATCGTATATATCCATGTAATCGGGAACAACAATGATTCCACCTGGATGCTGACCTGTTGTTCTTTTTACACCAGTGCAGCCCTGTACAAGCCGATCAATTTCTGCTCCGCGCATATGCAAATTATGATCATTCGCATACCCTTTTACATATCCATATGCCGTTTTTTCAGCGACAGTACCAATCGTTCCCGCACGGTAGACGTTATCTTCTCCAAATAGTACTTTTGTGTAATTATGGGCATGGGGCTGATATTCTCCTGAAAAGTTTAAATCGATATCCGGAACCTTGTCCCCTTTAAAACCCAGGAATGTTTCAAACGGAATGTCATGACCATCTTTTTTATAAGCTGCCCCACAGTTCGGACAATCTTTATCAGGTAAATCATAGCCTGAGCCGACAGACCCGTCATTGAAAAATTCCGAATGGCGACAATCTGGACAGACATAATGCGGAGGCAATGGGTTAACCTCTGTAATTTCTGTCAATGTTGCAACTAATGAAGAGCCTACAGATCCCCTAGACCCAACGAGATAGCCATCATCAAGCGAGCGTTTCACGAGTTTATGAGAAATGAGATAGATAACAGCGAATCCATGACCAATAATACTTTTTAGTTCTTTTTCAATTCGCTCTTTAACGATTTCAGGCAGTTCTTCGCCATAAATACGCTTCGCTTTCTCATAGCTCATTTGCCTAATTTCTTCATCTGCCCCATCAATTTTTGGTGTATAAAGATCATCTTTGATCGGTTTTATCTCTTCGATCATGTTACTGACCTTTTGGGTGTTGGTGATCACAATTTCCCTCGCTTTTTCTTTCTCCAAAAACGAAAAAGCAGCAAGCATTTCATCTGTGGTCCGAAAGTGAACATTTGGCAGTTCATGTCTGTTCAGAGGATTTGCCCCACCTTGTGAAGAAACTAAAATCTTTCTGTAGATTTTATCTTCAGGATGTAAGTAATGGACATTTCCCGTGGCCACCACAGGTATGTTCAATTTGTCACCAAGCTTTGTGATATTAGTAATAATTTCTTTTAAGGAATGCTCATCTCTCACGAGTTCAAGCTGAATGAGGTGGCGATACACTTCCGGCGGCATCACTTCCAAATAGTCATAAAATGCTGCAATCTCTTCTACTTCTTCCGGTGATTTTTGCATCATGCCTTCGAACACTTCACCTTTGTCACAGGCTGAACCAATTAAAATGCCTTCCCTATGCTTTTCAAGCTGGGATCTCGGAATCCGCGGCACTCTGTAAAAGTAATGAATGTGTGACAATGAAACAAGTTTAAAGAGATTTTTCAGACCTGTTTCATTAACGGCTAAAAGTGTCGCATGATATGGCCTAGAACGTTGATATGCATTGGATTGTCCCATATTTTCATTGAGCTCATCATGATACAAAATCTCTTTTTCAGTTGCATCTTTGAGCATTTTCACAAGTAAATAACCCGTTGCTTCTGTATCATATATTGCTCTATGGTGCTGAGTAAGTTCAATATCGAACTTTTTACAGAGTGTATTGAGCCTGTGGTTTTTAAACTCCGGATAAAGAAACCGGCCCAGTTCGAGTGTGTCTATTACAGGGTTTTGCACTTTTTCGGTTTTCAACAGACGCTTATAGGCAACATTGATGAACCCGATGTCAAAGCTTGCATTGTGAGCAACTAATGTGTGGTCACCAGACCATTCCTTAAATTCTCTAATCACTTCTTTAACATCAGGTGCATCTTTAAGCATATCATCGGTAATCCCTGTCAGTTCAATAATTGTTGCTGATAAAGGACGGTGTGGATTAGCAAACCGCTCAAAGCGTTCAATGATCTCCCCGCCTTTTATTTTCACCGCGGCCAATTCGATAATCGTATCATAGACAGCTGATAACCCTGTTGTTTCCACATCAAATACGACATATGTTTCTTCTTCAAGGAGACGGTGAACGGGATTGTAGGCGATTGGCACACCATCATCAACCAGGTTGGCTTCCAACCCATATATCATTTTCACACCATGCTTTTTACTGGCTGAAAATGCGTCTGGAAAGGATTGAACAACAGCATGGTCTGTAATGGCAATCGCAGAATGATTCCATTTTTTCGCCTGTTCAACAAGCTTCCCGATACTTGAAACAGCATCCATTTGACTCATCGGTGAATGGAGGTGCAATTCAACTCGTTTTTCGTCTTCAGGAGCTGTGTCTTCGCGCGTTTTTGCCCTAATTTCATTCACATCATTAGCAATCATTACCAAATCACGGACAAATGTATCGTTTTGAATACTACCTCTTGCCTTAACCCACATGCCTTTTTTCAAAGTCTTCATCAAGGCTGCATCCTCTTTTTCCCGAGCAAACATCTTGATCAGGATACTGTTTGTATAATCAGTTATTTTAAAGATGCAAAGCGTTCTGCCACTTTTCAATTCTCTTGTTTCGGCATCAAACACATACCCTTGAACTGTGATTCTTCGTTCTTCATCCATTATGCTATCAAGCGTTCTAATTTCTTCGGTATCCTTAATGGGGTATCCGATTTGCAACGGCCCTGATGGTGCTTCCTCATCTGCTCTTTCCTTATCCTGCTTCTCCATCTCAATTAAAGCTTGTAATGCTTTTTCTTGATCTTCAGCTTGTTTTTGTTCTCTAAATTTCTGAATCTCTTGATCTGAAACAAAAATTTCTGTATCAAGCTGAAGTTCTGGAAAACCGAATGACCGGTAGCTTGACTGAATAAGCGAACTGTACTTTCTTTTTAATGCAGAAGCTTCTGTGTCTGTTTTCGTTTTAAGTAAAATTTTGTTTCCAACTAGTCTTGGTTGTTGCTCATTCAAAAGCACCAAAATTGGCGGAGAAATACCGTCTAATTCTTGAATCGAGTGCACCCAATAATCCTGAACTAACTGTTCATTGACAGACTTATCTTCAGCATCAATAGAACAGGTTACTTGTGCGATATGGGAAAAGGTGCGTGTCAGCTGATGATGAAAGCGCTCGAAGATCTGATAAGGTAGCACAGCTTTAAATATAAAGTGAAAATGCCAAGTCTTCTTCTGTTTATGAACGGTAAGTTTAGTGATTTGTCCACCTTCAAAATGGCGGATCATTGAATCATCGGTTAAATTGAGCTGCTGCAGAAGAATTTGAAACTGTCTTCTGTTGACAGAAAGCTGGTCTTCCAAGACAGATTCCTCCCTAAAAGATCATAATTGAAGGCACCTCAAGAAATCATTCTGAGGTACCTTCATATATCCTAGTTTAACATGTTTACGAATGCGTTGATAAGTTCTTCATTTGTTTTTCAATAAAGCCTGACAGTTCCTCTGTTGTCATCTCAAAGGATTCTCCTGTTTTCCTGATTTTCACTTCTACTACACCTTCACCCGCTCGCTTACCGACTGTAATACGAATCGGTAGACCAATTAAATCGGAGTCGGCAAATTTAACACCAGCCCGTTCAGCCCTATCATCAAATAAAATATCATAGCCTTTTGCTTGTAAATCTTTATATAATGTCTGAGCAAGCTGAACCTGGCCTTCGTTTTTCATATTGAGTGCGAGAATGTGAAGATCATACGGACTGACAGAAAGCGGCCAAACCAAGCCTTTATCATCATGATGCTGCTCGACAATAGCGGAAAGCGTTCGTGAAACTCCAATACCGTAACAGCCCATTAGCATTGGCTTTGCCCGCCCGTTTTCATCTAAGTATGTTGCATTCATAGCCTCTGAATAGCGGGTACCTAACTTAAAGACCTGTCCGACTTCAATCCCTCTTGCAAAACGGATCGTTCCTTTGCCATCAGGTGAAGGATCACCCTCCTTGATAAAACGGAGATCTGCAAATTGGATATGATGGGTATCACGGCTAAGATTGACATTTTGAAAATGATAATCTAATTTATTGGCTCCGACAACCACATTTGTCATGACTTTTACCGAGAAATCAGCATATATTTCAATTTCAGGGTTTAAGCCAACAGGTCCAACAAATCCTGGCGTTGTGCCGATATTTTCGACAACCTCTTCAGCACTTGCAAATTCAATCGTTTCTGCATCAAGCAGATGTTTCACTTTAATTTCGTTGACTTCATGATCTCCTCTTGTCAACACAAGTACGAAACGGCCATCTACCTTGAGAAGCATGGATTTAATGCAGTTTGAAGGAGATATATTTAAAAATGCGGCAAGCTCTTCTATCGTTTTCACACCTGGTGTATGAATTTCCTGCATGTCCTTCATTTCGATTGTTTCCGACTTAACCATTTCTGCTACTTCAGCCATTTCAATGTTGGCAGCATATGAAGATTCATCAGAGTAAGCAATCGTATCTTCACCGATAGCAGAAAGCGCCATAAACTCATGGGTGTCTTTTCCACCGATCGCCCCAGAATCTGCGATAACCGGTCTGAAATTTAGACCGCAGCGTGTAAAGACATTCGTATAAGCCTGATACATATCTTGATATGTATCATCAAGGCTTTCTGCAGAAGAGTGAAAAGAGTAGGCATCCTTCATCATAAACTCGCGACCCCTCAGCAACCCGAAACGTGGACGTTTTTCATCACGGAATTTCGATTGGATTTGATAAAGGGTTAATGGAAGACGCTTGTACGATTTGATTTCGTCTCTAACAATGCTCGTCACAACCTCTTCATGTGTCGGACCAAGAGCAAATTCACGACCATGGCGGTCTTTTAATCTCATCAGTTCAGGTCCGTACGAATACCACCTTCCTGATTCCTGCCATGTTTCCGCCTGCTGCAGCGCTGGCATCAGCATTTCAACGGCATTGATGTTTTCCATTTCCTCACGGATAATGGCTTGAATTTTTTGAATCACTTTATTGGCAAGTGGCATATAACTGTATATACCGCTCGTATTTTGTCTAATAAACCCCGCTCTAAGAAGAAGCTGATGACTTTTTGCTTCAGCATCAGCCGGCACTTCCCGAAGTGTCGGGATTAGCGTCCTGCTCTGTCTCATTTCTTTCACACCTCATTTGTTCCAATGGTAATTTTAGTTTTATAAAAACAAGCGCTGGATATCGTTCCATGTCACGACAAGCATGACAAGCATCAGGAAGGCAACACCGATAAAGACAACAACTGCTTCTTTTTCACGGTTGATCGGCTTTCCACGGATTGCTTCAATAAATAGAAACAGAAGTCTGCCTCCATCCAAAGCAGGTATTGGCAAAAGGTTGACAATTCCGAGATTTATACTTAAAAAGGCAGCCAATTTCATCAGATTAATCAGTCCTGTTTTGGCTATTTGATCTGTCATATCGTAAATTCCAACAGGTCCAGCTAACATGTCAACCGAAAACTGCCCAGTCACCATTTTTCCAAGTGTTGTCATAATGTTCTGAGATACTCTTACAGTTTCAGTTGCACCATAGGATATCGCTGAAAAGAGTCCTTTTTCTGCAGGATTATAGGCACCAAATCGACCGACGGTTTCATCGCCGGTTTTGACAGCTTCTGGGGTCACATATTTCGTTAGCTTGTTATTGTTACGCGTCAAAACGATCTTCATTTTCTTTTCAGGGTGTTCTCTAACTGTGCTGACAACATCAGTCCATGATTCCATTTTCAACCCATTGATAGTTTGGATACGGTCACCTTCATGCAGTCCAGCTTCGGCAGCCCGGCCGTTATCAACGAGCTTTCCAAGCACAGGCTCGTCTGATGGTACACCTTGTACGATACCAAGGAACACAAGAATGACATAAGCCAAAATAAAGTTCATAATCGGTCCGGCTGCAATCGCTTTGATACGCTTCCAAACACTTTTCGAATGAAATTGTCGATTGTAAGGGGCAATCTGGACTTCTTCTCCATCTACAATGAAAAATGATGTCTCACTGACAGAGAAAGAAACGAGTTGATCTTCATTCCCTTGCTCATAACCGCTAATTCTCATTTGATGTTCTAAATCGGCCTGTTCCACTTCAATAACAAGTGCATCTGGATATTTTTCTTTTTGGTTTAAAATGATTTTTTCGACTTTGTCTTCTTTGTTAAACAATAGCCCAACCGTATAGCCAGGCTTGACCTCAATCATTTCAGGGTCTTCTCCGGCCATTCTGACAAAACCACCGATTGGGAGAAGCCTGATTGTATAAACTGTCTCGTTTTTCTTAAATGAGAAAATTTTCGGTCCGAATCCGATAGCAAACTCTCGGCATAATATTCCCGCTCTCTGTGCTAAGATTAAATGACCCAGTTCATGAAAAAAAACGAGTGTTCCAAAAATAATAATAAACGCGATCACAGTATTCACGAACATACCACCTTATGTGAGTAATGTTTGGACAAACGTTCTGGCCTCTTTGTCCACTTCACAAATGTCCTGAAGTGAAGGTTTTAAAATGACCTGATGACGCTCTAAAGCTTTCTCAACAATATCTTCAATCCCTAGAAACGTTATTTTACCTGATAGAAATGCTGCCACAGCAACTTCATTTGCAGCGTTTAAAACCGTCGGCATTGTCCCACCTATTTTGCCCGATTCATAAGCGAATCGTAAGCAACGGAACCGTTCAAAATCAGCTTGGGCAAAATGTAATTGCCCGATTTCCCACAGATCGAGAGATTTTTCTTCTTCAAACAAGAGGCGTTCTGGATAGCTAAGCGCATACCCAATCGGCACTCTCATATCAGGTATGCCAAGTTGTGCCATGACACTCTTGTCATGAAATTCCACCATTGAATGGATGATGCTTTCTTTATGTAGCACCACATCAATCTGTTCATAAGGAATATCAAAAAGCCAGTGTGCTTCAATCACCTCAAGCCCTTTATTCATCAATGTCGCCGAATCGATCGTAATTTTTGCACCCATCGACCAATTAGGATGATGAAGAGCTTCCTCTACTGTAACGCCTTCCAGTTCTTGTCTCGTTTTATCTCTAAAACTACCGCCTGAAGCTGTGAGGATGAGCCGTTTGATATGTTTTGGGTTCTCTCCCTGAAGACATTGAAAAATGGCGGAATGTTCACTGTCAACAGGTAATAATGGGACATCATATTTTTTTGCATGTTGTTTTACTATATGTCCAGCAGTCACAAGTGTTTCTTTATTTGCTAAAGCAATCGTTTTTTTATGTTCAATTGCTTTTAAAGTTGGGAGAAGACCAACGCTACCTAGGAGAGCGTTAACAACAATGTCCGTTTCTTGAAAAACGGCTGCTTCAATTAAACCTTCCTCCCCAATCCCCGTTTCAAATGTGTAAGTAAAAGAAAATTGTTTCAATTTTTTATAGGTCTGTTCATCACCCACAGCTACATATCGAGGCTTAAATGTTTCAATAATCCCGACAGCTTTTTCTATATTTTTCCCAAATGTCATGGCTGTGAGCCGGAACTTATCCCCATGTGCTTTTATAACATCAAGCGTTTGCTCCCCGATAGAGCCAGTTGCTCCTAGAAGACATATGTTCTTCAAAATGCTGCACCTCTATTTCTTTTAAATGCATTGATATACCTCTTTATGATAGCCTGAACGACTAAAAAAGAACAAGCAAGAAGTATAGAAATGGCACGACAAATAATAAACTGTCAAAACGGTCCAAAACACCGCCATGCCCGGGAAGAATTCGTCCTGAATCTTTCACATGGTAGTGACGCTTAAATGCAGATTCAGCCAAATCGCCAATTTGGCCGACGATCGATAGAAGTATTGTAATCATGAACACAAATAGATAGGAATGCAAAAAGTCTGTAGCCATCTGATAGATGAGAGCAAAAATCACCGCCATGGATATACCGCCCCAAAAACCTTCAATTGTTTTATTAGGGCTAATTTCAGGCCAGAGCTTTCGCTTTCCAAACGATTTGCCGATAAAATATGCCCCGGAATCTGTTGACCAAACAACTCCGAGTGCGAAAAAAACATAGCTAAGACCCATGTCTCTAATTTCAATAAAATAATAAAAGCCGAATCCAATATAAATAGCCGTTAAAACCGCAAAAGCGACTCCATCAAAAGATATGATATTTTTGCTTAGTACTGTATAAGCTAAAAGCAAAAGAACGGCCAAAAATAACACTTCACCTTTGGAAACCCCAAAGGTGACCAACTCACGATACCGGCTTGGGTATAGTAAAATTCCCAAAAGTATCAAAGTGATCATACCAGGAACGCTTAAAAGCTGTAGGCCTTTCATTCGCAATAGTTCGAAAAGAGCCAATATACTCATGGCATAGACTAGTATTGTGAACGGTAGCCCTCCAACCATAACAAGCGGCAAAAAAACGGCCGCCGCTATAACAGCTGTCAAAATTCTCTGTTTCATCTGCACCATCCTCTAAATTCCGCCGAACCTTCTTCCCCGACGCTGATACTCACCGATGGCCTGAAGAAAGTGAGCTTCTTTAAAGTCAGGCCATAAAACATCAGTAAATAAAAACTCACTGTATGCAAGTTGCCAAAGCATAAAATTGCTCAGTCTGATTTCGCCGCTTGTTCGTATCAACAAATCGGGATCTTGCAAAGCTTCTGTCATTAAATAATCAGAAAACAAATTTTCATCGATTTCTTCAACTTTAATGACACCTTTTTTTGCATCTTCGGCAATTTTCTTTGCTGCATTGGCGATCTCGGCCCGCCCCCCGTAATTTAAGGCAAAATTAAGAATAAGTCCTTGATTGTTTTTCGTATCGATGACGGCTTTTTCTACCGCACGAATGGTATGAGGGGGCAGTCCTTCCCTATCACCGGTAATGCGCACCTGAACATTCTCTTCAACGAGTTCTGGAAGGTATGTGTTAAGAAATTCTTCAGGTAGCTTCATCAGAAAATCGACCTCTAGTTTTGGTCTTTTCCAATTTTCAGTGGAAAAAGCATACAGAGTTAAGGCTTTTACACCAAGCTCACTTGCTAGCTTTGTTGTCTGTCTAACCACCTTCATGCCTTCATGATGTCCGGCAATACGAGGCATTGCCCGTTTTCTTGCCCAACGGCCGTTTCCGTCCATAATAATGGCAATATGTTCAGGAATTTCTCCTTTTAAAATATTTTCTTTTGTATACCATTCCATATTGGAAGCCGCTGAATGCTGATTCTTCCAGTTTTTGAGTATATTGAGCATGAGATTCCTCCATCACCCAAAAGGTTGCTTTCCTGTTATATCATCTAGTTAACAACAGTATTAACAAAAAAACCCCCTGTAAACATGAGAGGGTCTTTTCACTATTACCATTGTACAGAGTTTTTGATTAAACTTCCATGATTTCTTTCTCTTTGTCTTTTGTAATCTCGTCAATTTTTGACACATATTCATCTGTCAATTTTTGTACGTCTTCCGTTGAAGAGCGCAATTCATCTTCAGTCATCTCACCGTTTTTCTCTAATTTTTTCAGATCATCGTTTGCATCGCGGCGAATGTTGCGGACAGCAACTTTTGCTTCTTCAGAGTACTTCTTAACAAGCTTCACAAGCTCTTTTCTACGCTCTTCAGTTAAAGGCGGAATGGTAATCCGAATGATATTGCCGTCATTCGTCGGAGTTACGCCTAAATCAGCTTTTTGAATCGCTTTTTCAATGTCTCCTAGTGCCGTTTTATCATATGGAGTAATGATCAACATACGTGCTTCAGGTACATTAATTGAAGCAATTTGATTTAAAGGTGTTTGTGCTCCGTAATACTCAACTGTTACTTTATCAAACAATGACGGATTTGCACGACCTGCGCGGATAGTTGCTAGTTCACGCTGATATGCATGAATGGCTTTTTCCATCCGTTCTTTTGTTTCATTCATCACTTGATCTAACACGTTATTTCCCCCTTACTATAGTTCCGATTGATTCGCCGAGCACAGCTTTTTTAATATTGCCTTCTTCCATAATGGAAAAAACGATCAGCGGAATGTCATTATCCATACATAGCGAAGAAGCAGTTGAATCCATGACAGCCAAGCCGTCTTTTAAGACATCAAGATATGATAATTCTTCATATTTTACAGCCGTATCATCAGTTCTAGGATCTGCATTATACACACCATCAACATTATTTTTGGCCATTAAAATCACATCAGCCTCAATTTCAGCCGCTCTGAGTGCAGCTGTTGTATCTGTCGAAAAATAGGGATTGCCTGTCCCGGCAGCAAAGATGACTACTCGTTTCTTTTCAAGGTGGCGAATCGCTTTTCTTCTTATGTAAGGTTCTGCGACTTGCCGCATTTCTATCGATGTTTGAACTCTCGATTGGATACCCAATGTTTCTAGGCTGTCTTGAAGAGCAAGAGAATTCATAACTGTTGCAAGCATTCCCATATAATCTGCTGTGGCCCGATCCATTCCAAGGTCACTTCCGGTTTTTCCGCGCCATAGATTGCCGCCTCCGACAACAACGGCCACTTCAACATCAAGCTCGGCAATTTCTTTCACTTGTTTGGCGATGGATTGAATCACGGTCGGATTAATGCCGTTTCCATGTTCACCTGCAAGAGCTTCACCGCTAAGCTTTAAAACGATACGATGATATTTTGGTTTTTCCATAATAACCTCCAAGTTGCATGCTTGCCGTTTTTTATTATGCAAGAGAAAAAAAGGTTTGTAAACTATTTTAAAAATAGGGACACAACACTGTGCCCCCTATTTTTTGAAATGTCCTGCCTAAATTGTTTCGGCAAGCGGATTCCAAGTCTTATTTTTTCACTTGGTTCATCACTTCTTCAGCGAAGTTATCTTGGCGTTTTTCAATACCTTCTCCGACTTCATAACGGACAAATGTTTTAATTGTTGCGTTTTTCGCAGCAACCACTTGTTTCACTTTTTCATCCGGATTTTTAACGAACGCTTGGTCAAGCAAGCAGATTTCCTCGAAGTATTTGTTTAGACGGCCTTCAACCATTTTTGCCACGATATTCTCAGGTTTTCCTTCTTGAAGAGCCTGTTGTGTTAAAATTTCACGTTCATGGTTCGCTTCTTCTTCAGACACTTGGTCACGAGAAATGTAGCGAGGGTTTACAGCAGCAACATGCATCGCAATGTCTCTTGCTGTTTCTTCGTCAGTTGTACCGCTAAGAACTGTTAGAACTCCGATGCGTCCACCCATGTGCAAGTATGCACCAAAAGCATCATTGTCACCCTTTGTCAAAAGGCTGAAGCGACGAAGGGTAATTTTTTCTCCGATTTTAGCAACCGCATTTGTGATATATTCTTCAACAGTTGTACCGTTTGCCATTTTTTGTCCTAGTGCAGCTTCCAAATTTTCCGGTTTTTCTGCAAGAAGATGGTCAGCAAGATCATTTAAAAGCTCTTTAAAACCTTCGTTTTTCGCAACGAAATCCGTTTCAGAGTTCACTTCCAAAATAACCCCTGTGTTACTATCTGTCTTGATCAATGTTAAACCTTCAGCTGCAATGCGATCCGCTTTTTTAGCTGCTTTTGCAATTCCTTTTTCTCTAAGAAGGTCGATTGCTTTTTCCATGTTGCCATCTGTTTCTGTTAATGCTTTCTTGCAGTCCATCATGCCTGCACCGGTTTTTTGGCGAAGTTCTTTTACCATTTGTGCACTAATTGCCATTTTGTTTTCCTCCTTAAATTTCAACAAATTTATGTATTGTTTTTGCTGTAAAAAAAGGTGATAAAAGGCAGTTCCCCCTTATCACCTTTTGAATAGGTTAAGCAGTAGTTGTTTCTGTCGTTTCTGCTACTTTTTCTTCTGTTTCAGCTGTTTCCTCACCTTGTTTAGCTTCTAAAATCGCATCCGCCATTTTAGATGTTAACAGTTTAACAGCGCGGATTGCATCATCGTTTGCAGGGATGACAACATCGATTTCATCAGGATCACAGTTTGTATCAACAATTCCGATAATCGGAATGTTCAATTTACGTGCTTCAGCAACTGCGATGCGCTCTTTACGAGGGTCGATAATAAATAGCGCGTCAGGAAGTTCCTTCATTTCTTTAATTCCACCGAGGAATTTTTCAAGACGCTCTAATTCTTTTTTCAGTTGAACAACTTCTTTTTTAGGAAGCACTTCAAATGTGCCATTTTCTTGCATTTTTTCAATATCTTTGAGGCGTTTAATACGCTTTTGAATCGTTTCAAAGTTTGTTAATGTACCACCTAACCAACGTTGGTTAACATAGTACATTCCAGAACGTTCCGCTTCTTCTTTAACAGAATCTTGAGCTTGTTTTTTTGTACCGACGAATAGGATTTTTCCTCCGTCTGCTGCAAGATTTTTCGTGAAGTTGTAAGCTTCTTCAACTTTTTTCACTGTTTTTTGAAGATCGATAATGTAGATTCCGTTACGCTCCGTGAAGATGTAACGCTTCATTTTTGGGTTCCAACGGCGTGTTTGGTGACCGAAGTGAACACCAGCTTCAAGCAATTGCTTCATAGAAATGACTGACATGTAATTTCCTCCTAATATATTGGTTTTTTCCTCCGCTTAAGTCATCTTCATGCAGGACTGGACAAATGTACAGCACCACTTGCATAAATCGATAAGCGTGTGTAATTAACACCAAAAATTAATATACCATAAGCAGACTCGACAATCAAGAATCGTTTTTTAGCTTTCCGCGAAATTTCAAGAGAAGTTCGACCTCTGTTTTTCCGCTTTTTAACTGTTTGGCAACCTCTTCAATGGAAAGACCTTGCTCATATAACAAGACAGCTTTTTCTTCAAACGAGATAGCCTCTTCTTCCTCTTCCTGATTCAGTTCATCTTCTTCCTTTTCAACTTCATGAATCATCGATTCAATATAGAGTGGAAGATCAGCAGCGTCTTTTTCTTTTGATTCAGGTAGAGAAAGGGCGGGCTCTTCTTCAAACTTTTCCGGCTTTTGTTTGATTTCAGCTGTCCGGTCCTTTTGAAGCTCTTGAACAAGTTTATCATTCTCATCTTTTAGTTCCATCAAAAACGCAGTTAACGTATTCTCCGTTTCTTCTAACATTTGTTTTTGATTTTTTTCCGCTTCTTTAAAAGCACCAAGCCTTGTGTAAAGAATGATGACAAAATAGATCAATGTACCATGAAGCATAAAGCTAATAAGCCATAATATTGTTGACATATTTTTCACTCGCTAACCATGAAATTTTAAAAGTGACCGTTTTTTTAGTTTTCCTAAAAAACGCTGCCGGCAAAGCCGGCAGCTATTGTACCACTTTTTCAAGTAGATGCTTCAATTTATATAGTGCTTTTGAATGAATCTGTGAAATGCGTGATGTTGACAAATCAAGAACTTGTCCAATTTCAGTTAATGTTAATTCTTCTTTATAGAACAAACTAATGACAATTTGCTCTTTTTCGGAAAGTTCGTTTATTTTTTCCGAAAGTTGGCAAATTAACTCATCTTTTAACATTTTTTCTTCCGGTGTGATGGTTTTATCATCTCTGATCATCACCTGAACATTTTCTCCGTCCTCATGATCATGTAGCTTTTCATCAATTGAAAGAAGATTTGCGAAAAAACCTTCATTGATTGTTGTCACTACTTCCTGTTCGGTGATTCCCAGTTCAGCAGCAATTTCACTTGGTGATACATTTCTTAAATAACGCTGTTCAAGCTTTTCGATTGTAGCCTCAACTTTTTTAGTTCTTTCGCGAGACGTTCTTGGGAGCCAGTCTTCTTTTCGAAGTCCATCAATAATCGCTCCTCTAATTCTAAATGATGCATATGTGTCAAACTTTAAATCTCTTCCTGGATCAAACTTTTCAAGGGCATCATACAAACCCAGCATTCCCAGACTCACCAAGTCATCTTTATGAACAGATTTTGGCAAACCGACAGCTATCCGACCAACATGGTATGTGACTAGCGGCATATAGCGGCGAATTAAATCATCGCCAGCCTGAGGATCTTTCCATTCTTTCCAACGTGACCAAAGCATCTGATCTTCGTAGTTCAAGGATTGCATTTTTTTCCCCCTAAATGACATATTAAATCGTCGTTATACCTTGCTTAACTGTGCGGATCTCAAGTGTTGCTGACTGCGGATCAAACTCGATCGTCCTTCCGCTTGTTCCTCCTGTATCCTCACTTACAATCGGAATGTTCAAGAGAGAAAGGTGGTTTTTAATTGCTAAAACATTCCTTGGCCCGACTTTCATTAGATCATTCGTCATTTTAAATTTAAACATTTCGGCTCCACCGGCCATCTTCGCTTTCAATGCAGATCTACGACACCCGGCCTTCAGCAACATATCAACCGTTGCCTTGACACCAGTGTCTGCATATTTTGCTAGGTTAATATCCACTGTTTTGGATAGGGTGGAATCTGGAAGCATGACATGGACAAGTCCTGCTGTCTTTGCTTCCAAATCATAAAGTACAAGTCCAACACATGAACCAAGACCTGATGTTCGGATTCGTTCGGGCGCACGTGCGATATTCATATCAGCAATACCCACTCTGATCACAATATTCTCGTTCTCCATCATGTTCATAATGCTGCACCTAATGCACTAAACAGCTTTTCAAATGAATCATAATCAGGTAACAGGAATAAATGGGCTTTTACCTTCTTATTGTTTTCTTCATCAAAGATTGAGTTATCAATCACAATGACCTGATCTCCGATTTGACTAAGCTCAATCAATCCTTCACTAATGACAGCCCCGAACATATCAAGGGTCAGCTCAGGAACACTCGGATACATTTGTCTTTGGGTTAAATCAGCAAGAGCGGTCAAATAAGATCCCGCCATAATGTTCCCTAGTTCATGTAAAGCAGAAGCTCCAATATCTTCGGAGGTCATATTCTCAATCTCATATTCAGGGTTGCCGATCAGCTCCCTAATTAATTGTTCAGCCTCTGAAAAAGGCATAATAACGAACATTGACCCCGGAAAATCGCCTTCCATGCGTAAAAAGATACTGGCAACGGGAAGGTCTGCTCCCCCGAAAAGATTCATCAGTTCATCAAACGATAGGAGCTTGACAAATGGCACTTCCATCTCAATTTTTCTGTTCAACAAAAGAGCCAAGGCTGAAGCGGAGTGACCCGCTCCTATATTGCCGACTTCTTTTAAAATATCAAGATGCTCTTCTCTAATTCCTTTAAAAATGCTCATCATCTTGCTCCTTATTTCTTGACATTCTCGGAAGTTCCGACAAGACTCGATTTTCTGTTTAAGACGGCTTCAGAGTCAATTAGATTGAGTAATCTGGAACCTTGTTTGACAATCCCTTTTATCCATTGTTTTCCGTCTCGTTTAGCTGTTTCAGGAGCAGACTCAATTTCTTCTTCATTGACAGAGATCACATCATTCGCCTCATCAACAACCCAGCCCACTTCAATGTCTTGATGATTAATGATGATAATTCTCGTTTCATCGGTAATGTTGTCTCCTGGTGCTTCAATCCGCTTTCTTAAATCAATCACAGGTGTGACAACACCTCTTAAATTAATAACACCGCAAATATATGATTCTACTCCAGGAACCCTTGTCGGTTGTTGCCATTTTTCAATTGACATGACTTCTGAAACAGAGATGGCATATTCCTTATGATTTACTTTAAATACAATCATTTTTTCACCGGTGGTAGTCTGTGTGGTCAAGAGGATCGCTCTCCTTTCACTTTCTATTTAATAAGGGCATTGCAATCGATGATTAAAGCGACTTGTCCGTCTCCTAAAATCGTTGCTCCAGAAATCGCAAAGACGTTTGTTAAATAATCACCCAATGATTTTAAGACGACTTCTTGCTGACCGATAAAGGAATCTACAACAAATGCAGTTAGCTTGTCTCCTTTTTTTACAATGATGACATGAAGCTGCTCTAGATCATCTGCAGAATCTTCAACTTTAAACTGCTCTTTCAGATAAACGACAGGTACGATATGGCCCCTGAAATCAATGACTTCGCGGTCATGAGTTTGAAGAATATCCTTCTTATCAATGACAGCTGTTTCAATAATAGAAGAAATCGGAATCGCGAACGTCTCTTTTTCCAATTTGACAAGAAGAACAGAGATGATCGACAGTGTCAGCGGTAACTGAATTGAAAAGAGTGATCCTTCACCTTCACTCGATTTAATGCTGACCGATCCTCCCAATGATTCAAGTTTGTTTCTGACAACATCAAGACCGACACCGCGTCCGGAAATGTCCGAAATTTGATCGGCTGTGGAGAAACCTGGTGCAAAGATCAGCGCATCTATTTCTGAATCTTCGATTGTCTCTGCATCACGTTCAGAAATAACACCACGTTCAATTGCTTTTTCAAGCACCTTTTTGCGGTTAATACCCGCTCCGTCATCCTCTACCTCAATAAAGACGTGGTTTCCGCTATGATATGCTTTCAGACGAACTTGACCTGTTTCCGGCTTACCATTTTTCACCCTGACATCAGGCATTTCCACTCCGTGGTCGAGGCTGTTTCTTAAAAGATGGACAAGCGGATCACCGATTTCATCAATGACTGTCCGGTCGAGTTCTGTTTCTGCACCGAAAATCGTAAGTTCAATTTTTTTATTCAGTTCTTTCGTTAACTGGCGGACCATTCGTGGAAAACGGTTGAATACTGTTTCCACAGGTACCATTCTCATGTTAAGGATGATTGATTGCAGATCACCGGAAATTCGCGTCATTCTTTCAACAGTTTCCGTTAATTCCCCATGTTCAAGTTCTTTGGCAATTTGCTCTAGGCGACCTCTATCAATGACAAGTTCCTCAAATAAGTTCATTAAAGAATCGAGACGGTCAATGTTTACGCGGATCGTTTTTGTTCCACCGTTTTGACCTGTTTTGGCTGGTTCATTTTTAGCTTTTGTCTCTTTAACAGCTTTCTCCGGTTTTTTATCCTCTTTTTTAGCAGGAGCTGTTTTTGTAGATTCCGGAGCAGTCTCGTGTTTCAGTTCGTTCACTTCAATTTTCTCAATTTCTGAAACACTGTTGATTTTATTGTAAATCTCTTCTTTTCCAAGCTTGCTCAAATAGCAAATCATAAACTCAGAGTCGAAGTCTTCAGCTTCAAGAACTTCTGTTTCAGGAATCGTTTGGACAACCTCACCGACTTCGTTTAGTTGTTCAAATACCATGTATACCCGAACACCTTTTAATAGACAATCTTCTTTAAGAGAAACGACGACCTCATAGCATTTAAAACCTTGTTCTTCTGCTTGTGTGATGACTGTTCTTTGATACTCGTCATAAGACCATTTCGTTTCAGGCGCTTTTTCAGCAGATGCTTCAGCAGCAGCTGTTTCTTTGTTTGCACCTGTCACATCAAGTTTGGCGCAGACTTCGGAGACGTCTCTTTTTCCATCTCCTCCATCAATGATGGATTGAACAATCGCATCGAGATCATCGAGCGCTTCAAACATGATATCCATCCAGTCTGAAGTTATCGTCATTTCCTCATTTCGGATGGCATCTAACACATTCTCTAAGCTATGTGTTAAATGAGCCATATCCTCATAGCCCATTGTTGCGCTCATTCCTTTTAAAGTGTGAGCTGCTCTGAAGATATCATGGACAAGCTGCAAATCTGATGGATTTTTTTCAAGTTCGAGTAGTTTTTCGTTACAAGTTTGTAAATGTTCCTTACTTTCTTCAATAAAGACGTCTAAATATTGATTCATATCCATCTAAGTCACGCCCTCTCTTTTTTCATATACGTCATAATAGATGCAGCAATTTCATCAACATGTTTGACCTCATCTGCCAATCCGGTGTTTAAAACTGCCTTAGGCATTCCGAATACGACGGAAGATTCTGCAGATTCAACGATGACTCTCCCACCACCGTTCTTGATCAGGCCTTTGACACCTTCAGTTCCGTCACTCCCCATCCCCGTCATGATCACGGCAACTTTTTCAAACCCTTTCACAGATGTAAGGGACTGAAATAAGTAATCAACGGAAGGTTTATGGAGACTGGTCGTGTCACGATCATCAAGCGTGATCACCAATTCTCCCTGCTCAGGTCTGATCGCCATGTTTTTTCCACCTGGTGCGATATACACCCAACCTTCCCTTGCTCTCTCACCGTTTTCAGCCTCCTTTACGGTTACTTCTGAGAGATGGTTCAACCTGTTTGCTAAAGAAGCCGTAAACCCTGGAGGCATATGCTGAACGACAAAAACAGGCGCCTTTAGATTTTTAGGAAGCTTGGGTAACACTTTTTGCAAAGCTCTAGGTCCTCCGGTTGATGTCCCGATACAAATGAGTTGTTTAACAGTTCCAGCCGGAATAGTAGAACGATTGTTTTTGAAAGACGATTGAAACTGAGATAAAGGCTTTGGTGCTGGATGAGTTTGCTCTTTGTTCTTTGATTGTCCAGCTGCCAATACCTTTTCAATCAACTCTTGTTTTACTTTATATAAATCGATTGACACTGATCCTGACGGTTTGGCGATAAAGTCGAATGCACCAAGTTCCAAGCATTCAATCGTAATATCTGCTCCTTTACGTGTCTGGCTAGAAACAATGATGACGGGAAGAGGATCGTCAGCCATTATTTTTTCTAGTGTTTCCTTACCATTCATGACAGGCATCTCAATATCCAATGTCACGACATCTGGACGAAGTTCTGTTATTTTTTGGAGTGCTTCCTCTCCATTTCTTGCCGTTCCTACTACAGCAATCTGGTGATTGGATGTTAAAAACTTGGTGATCATTTTTCTCATAAAAGCAGAATCATCAACGACAAGAACACGTATCATGTTGGATTACCCCTTCTCAAGAATGAAGATAATTTTTCGATAAACGTAGGTTTATCTTCTACTTTCTGTTTGTTTATTTTAAGTAGTGAATCTGCCAAAAGGTAGACCGACCTACTTAGTTTGGAACGAGGGTTCTTCAGCAAGAACGGTTGCTGTTCAACAACTGCTTTTGAAACTGAAGAATCTTCAGGGATTGGGCCGGCATATACCAGCTCTTGCTGTAAAAAGGAATTTACCGTATGAGAAAGACGAGAAAATGTAGATATACCGTCTTTTTGGTTTGTACAGCGGTTCACAATCACCTTCAGCTTGAGTTCCTGTCCGTTTAATGCTAAGTGCTTAATCGCACTGTAGGCATCCATAATGGATGTCGGTTCAGGAGTAGTAACAATCAGAATTTCATCAACAGAAAGAGCAAATGGTAGCTGATCTTTAGAAAGTCCTGCTCCCATATCAAGGATCACAAAGTCATAATCTTTAAGAACAGCTGATAATTCTTCCAGAAAGAATCTCCATTTCTCCTTGCTCAGCTCGAACATCGTATTCAGTCCTGTTCCCCCAGAAATATATTGGATACCTTTTGGACCAGTTGATAAAACTCGATGAAAAGGCATTTTTTGATTCAGCACATCCATCATTGTATAAATCGACTGATGCCCAATCAAAATATCAATATTACCCATTCCGACATCTAGATCTATTAAAAGGACTTTTTTCCCTTTTTCTATAAGCGCAAGTGCCATGTTTAGCGACAAATTCGATTTTCCGACGCCACCTTTTCCACTCATGACTGCAATTGTTTTTGCTTTTTTATGAGAAAGTGGGAGCGTTTGGGAAAATCGTTGTTCCATTCGTTTTCGTAAAGTTGCCGCTTGATCCATGATCAACACCCCGTCAGCAGTTTAACAAATGACTCATTTGATAAACTGCGAATATCTTCCGGAACATTTTGGCCGTTTGTAATATAACCAAGGCCAATTTTTGATTCAGCTAAAAGATTCATCATACTTCCCATTGAATCGGTTTCATCCAGCTTTGTAAAAATAAGCTGATCGATCGAAATGCTTGAAAACTGTTTGAGAAGCTCTTTCATGTCTTCGTATTTGCTCGTTGCCGACATAACAAGAAACGCTTGGATATTCCGATCAAATGGAATGATTCCTTTCAGTTCCTCAACATACTGACCATCTTTAAAATTGCGGCCAGCTGTATCAATAAAGACATGATCAAAGTCAGCGAACTTCTCCTGTGCCGCTTTAAATTCCTCTTTTGAATAACACACTTCCAGAGGAGCATTGAGAAGCTCAGCATATGTTTTTAACTGTTCAACCGCGGCAATTCGATACGTATCTGTCGTGATAAAAGCAATTCTTTTTTGCTTTTCTAGTACAGAAGTTGCGGCTAGTTTGGCTAGTGTTGTCGTTTTGCCAACCCCAGTTGATCCGAATAGTACAACATATTGAGAGTGGATTGTTAAGTTCTCTTCCGAATTTTTCGGAAGGAGTTCTCCTAAAGCTTCTGTTAAAAGAGAGAGTGCCTTTTTTTCAGTCCATTTCTCTCCGCTTAAAGGGGTATTCACCAGTCGACTTAATACTTTTGTGCGAATCGCTGTGGAAACCCCATGTTTTTCTAAAAGCCGATCAGCTTTTTTTAACGGTTTTGGCAACACATCAACAGCATGTTCTTGATGCTGATTTGCTAACATTTCTTTCAGTTCTTTTACCTGATGAGCTAAATCAAGTTGCTCCGGTTTTTCAGGTGAAAGTGTTTGTTGAAAAATAGTAGGCATCTGCTGTTTTGGTTTTTTCATCTCGGGAAAATCTTGATCAAGAACAGCGATGACTTCTACACCTTGTTTCTTGACAAATCCAAGAAACTTACGTGTTTGAATCTTTTTAGAGTTTAAAATGACGGCGTCATTTCCAAGCTCCTGCCTGATTTGCATTGTGGCTTCTTGCATAGAACCAGCTACAAATTTTTTAATTTTCATTGAATATCCACCACTCCGATACTTTGAACTTCCACATTAGCCTCCAGTTCGTTATATGACAGTACTGGAAGATCTGGAAAATAGCGTTCCAAAAGCTGTTTAATATACATTCTGACGGGCGGCGAGCAGAGGAGAATCGGCATTTCTTGTCTTAATGAGAGCTGCTCAATTTCTCTAGCTACAGACTGAATGATATTTTCAGATATTGCTGGTTCAAGAGATAAATAATTGCCGTGTTCGGTTTGTTGAATCCCTTCAGCAATCGACTTTTCAACACGTCCTGAGCAGGTTACCACTTTCAGTGTTTCATTTTCTTTTGAATATTGACTTGTAATCTGCTTAGCAAGTGCCTGCCTCGTATATTCTGTTAGCATATCTGAATCTGTCGTCAGTTTTCCGTAGTCTGCTAAAGTTTCAAAGATGGTCACCAAATTCCGGATTGATACTTTTTCTTTGAGAAGTTTCGCAAGTACTTTTTGAATATCACCAACAGACAACGGATTTGGTGTGACTTCCTCGACCAAAACCGGATACGATTCTTTTAAATGGTCGATCAGTTGTTTTGTTTCCTGTCTACCGATTAATTCGTGAGCGTGTCTTTTCACTTGTTCTGTAATATGCGTCGAAACAACAGAAGCTGGGTCAACGACTGTATATCCTAGCATTTCTGCTTGATCTTTTTGCGGTTCAGCAATCCATTTTGCCGGAAGGCCAAATGATGGCTCGATCGTATCAATTCCTTCAATCTGATCGTCTTCACCAGTCGGAGCCATCGCTAAAAAGTGATCAAGAAGAAGCTCCCCTTTTGCAGCTTCATTACCTTTAATTTTTAGCTTATACTCATTCGGTTGCAGTGCGATGTTATCTCTAATTCTGACCACTGGGATAACAAGACCCAACTCAATCGCAAGCTGGCGTCTGATCATCACAATTCTGTCTAATAGATCTCCACCTTGGTTAGCATCAGCCAGCGGAATCAATCCATAGCCGAATTCAAATTCGATCGGATCGATATCAAGCAGATGGACAACACTTTCCGGACTTTTTAACTCATCGACTTCCGCTTCTTCCTCAAGAATCTCTTCGATTTGATCTTTTTCTTCCCCAGCTTTAGAAAGTGTATAAGCTCCTATCGCCAGAAGGGCAGCTACCGGACCGGTCAAAAGAATCCCGATCGGTGTAAAGATTCCGAGTAAAAAAATTGTTCCAGCTGTGACATACAAGAGCTTTGGATAAGCAAATAGCTGGCCGGTAATATCTTGACTTAGGTTACCGTCTGATGCAGCCCTTGTTACAACAATCCCTGTTGCGGTCGAGATTAAGAGAGCAGGTAACTGTGAAACAATACCGTCACCTACAGACATTAATGTGAAGTGTGCAGCCGCTTCCTGAATACTCATCTGCTTTTGCAGCATACCGATCACCATTCCAAACAGAACGTTAATGAGAACGATGATAATACCAGCGATTGCATCCCCTTTGACAAATTTACTCGCTCCGTCCATCGCTCCATAGAAATCTGCTTCACGAGCCACTTTTTCACGACGAACTTTCGCATCTTGTTCAGTGATCATTCCGGCGTTTAAATCTGCATCGATACTCATCTGTTTACCGGGCATAGCGTCAAGCGTAAATCTTGCTGCAACTTCTGAAACCCGTTCCGCCCCTTTTGTAATGACGACAAATTGGATAATGACCAGGATGATAAAAACAACAAGACCGACCAGCACATTACCGCCGACAACGAAAGATCCAAAAGTTTCAACGACTTTTCCCGCATCACCGTTTGACAGAATGGAACGTGTTGTTGATACATTCAGCCCTAAACGGAACAGCGTCAGCAACAGCAATAAAGAAGGAAATATCGAAAACTGCAGCGGTTCTTTCATATTCATTGTGGTGAGAAGCACGATCAACGCAAGAGAAATATTAACGATGATAAAGACGCTCAACAACCATGTAGGAAAAGGGATAATGAGCATTGCCACAATCAGGATAACCCCGGATAAAATTGATAAGTCTCTTGCTGACATGCTGTTTCTCTCCTTTTAAAACGAAAAATTCACTAGATTTTTTGCTTTGTTTTATATACATAAGCCAAGATTTCAGCAACGGCCTTAAAAAATTCTTCTGGAACAGCTTGATCAATCTCAACCTGATCATAGAGCGCTCTTGCCAGAGGTCTGTTTTCAACTGTCATCACATTATGCTCTTTGGCAATCTGCCTAATCTTCAAGGCCATCAAATCGACCCCTTTTGCCAGCACAAATGGTGCATCCATCTTGCTTTCATCATATTTAAGGGCGATCGCATAATGCGTCGGGTTTGTAATGATGACATCTGCTTTCGGAACTTCTTGCATCATACGGCGCATCGCCATTTCTTTTTGCTTTTGTTTAATCTTTGATTTAATTAAAGGATCGCCCTCTGTTTTTTTGTATTCTTCTTTAATGTCCTGTTTTGACATTCGAATGCTTTTTTCATAATCAAATTTTTGGTAAAGGTAATCAAGTGTCGCAAGAAATATCAGTACGACCGCTGCCGATACCCCCATTAAAAAGGTCAGCCAGCCAACAGATGATAAAACCTTACCAGGGGTTAAATGAGAAATTCTCATGATCTTATCAAAGTTCATCCATAAGACTGCAAATGTGACAGTACCAACAAGCGCGATCTTCAAAATGGACTTCAAAAGTTCAACGATCGCTCTCATACTGTAAATTCGTTTAAACCCTTGAATCGGATCCAATTTTTTCAAATCCGCTTTGATCGCTTCAGGTGCAAATAAAAATCCCACTTGCATATAGTTACTTAAAACACCTGAGACAAGGGCTGCTAGTAAAATTGGTGCCATTAGCAATCCGCTTTCCAGAGCCAGATCACGAAACAATCCGGGAATGTTAGCTACCGTTATTTCCATTGTCAGTGATTCTTTAAAGAACCTTTCGATTAAACCGGTTAAGCGGTCTCTCATAAATGGTCCAATGAACAAAAATGATAGAAACACAACGAGAAGTGTGATTGCTGTGTTGATATCTGCGCTTTTGGCAACCTGCCCTTTTTTTCTCGTTTCTTGGCGTTTTTTCGGTGTTGCTTTTTCAGTTTTTTCACCTGCAAAAAATTGCAAGTCCAATGTGAGCTTCATCATGCCACCCCAAGTAAACTTAATAAATCTCTCATTGTCCGAATGGCGAATTCAAATACGTTTTGCATCATGCTGAACATAACTGCCATACAGATGATGAGCATGATAAAGGTGACCGCGATTTTCAAAGGAAGACCGACAACGAACACATTCAGCTGCGGTACGGTTCTCGCGACAATTCCCAATGCTAAATCGACTAAAAACAAGCTTGCGACAACAGGTGCTGACAATTGAAAAGCAGTAATGAACATCGAATTGAAACTTTTGGCAATAAAATCACCAAATTGTTCATTCCCAAATGAAAGCCCAAGATGGTCAATCGGAATATATTGATAACTGTAAAAAATTCCATCAAGCAAAAGATGGTGGGCATTCAAGCTCAACATGAGTAGAAGAGCCATCGTGTGCAAAAACTGACCGACCAGCGGACTTTGTGCCCCTGTCTGAGGGTCGATGACATTGGCCACAGCAAAACCCATCTGAAAATCAATGAAAGAACCAGCAATTTGGATAGCTGAAATCATCATATAAGCGATAAGTCCGAGTAGAAGCCCAACAAGCGCCTCCTTCATGATCAACAGCATGTACATGCCATCTACATCAAGATGTGGAGGGTTTTTAATCGTACTAAAACTGATAATTGCTAGAAAAAATGCAAAACCTATTTTATGAACGGCAGGAATTGTCCGATAAGAAAATAGAGGCACCGTTACATAAAAAGCTGTGATCCTCACAAACACTAGTAAGAAGGCTGGAAATAGTTCAATAATAGATAGCATTTTTCAACTACCCTGCAAAACGATTTAAATTTGAGAACAGTTCAGTTGCAAAAGATAAAATTGTTGATAGCATCCATGGGCCAAAAATAACTAGCCCGACAAGCACAGCAACAATTTTAGGAATAAATGCAAGCGTCTGTTCCTGGATTTGAGTCGTTGCCTGAAAAACACTAACGATCAGTCCCACTAGTAAAGCGAGCGCCAATAAAGGTCCACTAATAAGCAGTGTGACATATACCGCCTTTTCAGCCATCGATATTACAAATTCTGAATTCATGTTTGACCACCTACTCTAAAAGCTTTGCAGCAATGATTTAACAATTAAATACCAGCCGTCTACAAGGACAAACAGCAAAATCTTAAACGGTAGTGAAATCATGACTGGGGGAAGCATCATCATCCCCATCGACATCAGAACACTGGCTACAACCATATCGATGATCAAAAACGGAATAAAGATCATAAATCCCATTTGAAATGCTGTTTTCAATTCTGAGATGACAAACGCTGGAACCATTGTAGAAAGCGGGATATCCTTAATGGACTCAGGCGTCTTCATCTTGGCGTAATTCATAAATAACGCTAAATCTTTCTGTCTCGTATGCTTACTCATAAACTCTTTGATCGGAACTTCAGCCTTTGTGTATGCCTCATCTATACTAATCTTGTTATTCATTAAAGGGGTCAACGCTTCTTTATTAATCTCAGAAAATGTCGGTCCCATAATGAAAAATGTTAAAAATAATGCGAGCCCAATCAGCACCTGGTTTGGTGGCATAGATTGCGTTGCTAAAGATGTCCTAACAAAAGACAAGACGATGACAACCCTTGTGAAAGCAGTCATCAAAATTAAAATCCCCGGTGCAACTGAAAACACTGTTAAAAGAAGGAGTAGCCGGACACTGGCACTCACATTTGCCGCATCACTTGAATTAAATAAATCGATAAACTCATTCATGTTGATTTCGGCCTTTCTTTTTGCCTTTTGCATGACTTTGTTTTAATTCTGAAAGCTGAGCTTTTAATGATTCAGCAAAAGTCGGTGTTCCACTTTGCTTTTGTCTTCCTGGAACTTTGACTTGCTCTACCCATTTCTGCCACTCTACCTTACTGTTTACAGCCGTTTCATGTTGAGTGAGAAGCTCATCACATTCTTGTTGATCTTCAATCTCTTTTAAAAGCTGGATATTGTCACCGACTCCGACAACCAGTACTCTCTTCCCTACTTTAATCAACTGTACAGATTTGTTCTGTCCCAGTGATGTACCGCCAATGTTTTCAACAGATTGAAAAGGTTTCAACAGGCGGTTTCGTTTATTCATAAATTTGACCAAAGCGTAAATGAGAAAAATCACAAATAGTAAGGCGCCGATCATCTTGACAAAATCAAATATAGTAACGGAAGAAGACGGGGTTTCTGTTTCCGTCTCTTCCTTAACAGACTGACTATTTTTTTTCTCCGTTTTCGTTTGTCCTTTTTCTTTTTCTTTGCCAGCATCTTTATTAAACAACTGATCAACTGTCTGGTTCTGGTTCCCAGATTCCTCCGCAAAAGCGGAAGAGACTGGGATCATGAGAAAAAGAAGCGCACAAATGCTGACGATGAAAATGAAAGGTTTCTTAAACAAGTTGAACACCCTTTAACTTAGTGTTTTATTGATTGCTTCCATTACACGGTCAGCTTGGAACGGCTTGACGATGAAGTCTTTCGCTCCAGCTTGGATAGCGTCAATAACCATGGACTGCTGACCCATTGCAGAACACATAATGATTTTTGCTTGTGGATCAATCGCTTTGATTTCTTTCAGAGCAGTAATTCCGTCTTTTTCTGGCATTGTAATATCCATTGTCACTAGATCAGGAGAATGCTCTTTATATTTTTCTACTGCCTGTGCTCCATCTTGAGCTTCAGCAACTACTTCAAACCCATTTTTCACCAAGATGTCTTTAATCATCATTCTCATAAAAGCTGCATCATCAACTATTAAAATTCTATAAGCCATTTTTAACCTCTCCTTAATCAATCTGTTGTTATCTTAATTTATTAATTCGTTCTGCTTGACTCAAAATATCTGTTACTCTAACACCGAAGTTTTCATCAATCACGACAACTTCTCCTTTTGCAACTATCCGTTGGTTCACAAGGATTTCAACAGGCTCACCCGCTAATTTGTCAAGCTCAATGATACTGCCGGTTGACAACTCAAGAACTTCTTTGACACTGCGGTTTGTCCGACCCAACTCGACCGTCACAGATAAAGGAATATCCATCAACATGCCAAGGTTATGATGATGAGACTGAGCTTGAGGCTGATTATCGAATGAGACAAACTCAGCTGGTGCCACTTGAACCGGTGTCGCTTGCTGTTTTGGTGTTGGATTTGGTTTCGGACTTGCAGCAGGCGCGACAGGTGCAGCAGCCGGTGCCGGTGTTTCCGGAGCGACCGCTGGTTCTTCAGCCGGTGCTGGTGTTTCTTCATTTCCATGATCCATTAATTCGTTGATCAAATCTTTCGCAAATGTCAGCGGATAAAGCTGCATAATATGAGAGTCAATTAATTCTCCTACTTTTATTCTGAAGGATACTTTGACAAGTGGATCTTCCTTGGGAATTTGGTCTGTTCCTTCCCCTTCACTCATATCTAGTAGATCAACTTCTGGCGGTGAAATATCAACCTTTTTGCTAAAGACGGTCGACATTGATGTTGCCGCTGATCCCATCATTTGGTTCATCGCTTCTTGAACGGCACTTAAATGAATTTCGCTTAAGGACGGATCAGCATTTGTTCCGTCTCCACCCATCATCAAGTCAGCGATGATCGCAGCATCACTTTGTTCGATGACAAGCAGGTTGTTTCCTAAAAAGCCTTCTGTATAACTCACACCGATTGAAACATATGGGCGAGGAAATTCATTAATCAACTGACTCTTATTAATCACTGAAACAGTTGGTGTTGTAATATCAACTTTTTGATTTAACAAAGTGGACAAAGCTGTCGCAGAGCTCCCAAAGGAAATATTTCCGATTTCCCCGATTGCATCTTGCTCTATCGGGGATAAGCTTGACTCTGGCTGTTCTTGATTATTGTCATCGCCACCTTTAAGTAGCGCATCAATTTCATCCTGTGATAACCTGCTGTTATTCTCCATCTTCTTCACCTCTTATGTCGTGTTCTAGAATTTGAATCGCTGTTTTCCGATTCATTCGGCCGGCTTGTCCTAGAAATTTCGGTTTATCTCCGACCAAAACAGTAAGAGGTTCTGCTACTGATTTGTCCAAAGTGATACAATCGCCAATTTCTAAATGTAAAAACTCTTCAATCGTTAATTCTGATGTTCCGAGTTCTACAACAATTGGAATTCGTGCCGTCATAATCCGCTTTTCTAGCGACTTTGTTTCCTCTGGTTTTGCTTCAATTCTGTCAGACTGCATCCAGTAATGGACAGAAAGTTTAGGGATAATCGGCTCGAGAACGACATGCGGAATACAAAGATTAATGACGCCGCTAATATCTCCTATTTGTGTGTTCAATGAAATGACGACAACTGTCTCATTAGGTGAAACCATTTGCACAAACTGCGGATTGATTTCAAAATCGGTCATTTCCGGCTCAATTTCGGTGATCGATTCCCAAGCTTCTTTGTAATTCGCGAGACAGTTTTCAAATAGATTGGCCATGATTTTTGTCTCAATTTCTGTCATGTTCTCGATCTTATTATGACTTGATCCAATTCCGCCCATGACCCGGTCCATCATTGTATAGGCAATCGTAGGATTGATCTCCATCATGATCTTCCCTTCAAGCGGATGAACCTCAAAGAGATTGAGAATAGTCATATTTGGAATCGATCTAATAAATTCCTCGTACGGGACTTGATCAACTGAGCTGACTGAGATCTGAATATAAGTTCTCAACTGCGCAGAGAAATAGGTCGTTAAGTGACGCGCGAAATTATCATGAATTCTCGTTAAACTGCGGATCTGATCTTTTGAAAAGCGGAGCGCCCGTTTAAAATCATAGACTTTTACCTTTTTTTCGGTCTCCTCTTTTTTCAGTTCATCAGCATCCATTTCTCCGGTCGATATCGCCGAAAGTAATGCATCAATTTCATTTTGGGAGAGTACTTCTCCTGCCATCTATTTTCTCACCTCCGTTATTCTATCGAATCCTTTCCTACTGGCTATTAAAGGAGGTAAGGTAGACTTCTTTTACTTTGCCCTCTTTCATGTAGTTCGAGTTCAGTTTTTCTTTTAATGCTTCTCTGAATTTATCTTTTCCTTTGGTACCACTAATATCCTCAGCAGTGGTATTGGCTAAAATAGAAATCACTGTATCTTTAATTTGAAAATCACGTTTTTCAAGCTCTTCTTTCGCTTCTGGCGAATCTGTTTCTAGTTTGAGTGATAAACGAACGACATTGTCTGATTTTAAGTTCGTAGTGATTTCTTGTATTTCAACAACGGATTCCAAGACTTCATCAATAGATCGTTCCTTGTTTCCATCTTCACTTGCGTTTCCTTTTAACATAAAAATAATGACTGCTCCCAGTACAATGATGAGCAAAACAATAAACAGCATAATACCTAGAAGTTTTTTATTCATTCAGACTCCTCAATTCTCTGGTCACAAGAAATAATTTGAATTTTTTTATAAAATGCTACAATTCGTTCCACAACAGCATCTTCATTTTCCTTGACAACGAACTTTTTACCGTTTGACAGTGTAATTGTTGTGTCGGGAAAACATTCAATTTGTTCAATGAATATCGCATTCAGAGTAAATGGCTGTCCGTTTAAACGCGTTACTTTAATCACTGTTTATACCCCTATCGTTTCAGATTGACGAGTTCCTGAAGGATTTCATCAGAGGTTGTAATGATTTTTGCATTAGACTGGAAACCACGCTGTGCGATAATCATGTCAGAAAATTCTTCGGAAAGGTCAACGTTTGACATTTCTAGTGCACCAGTTTGTAATACACCTGATGAGCCGCCTCCTGGCGCAACAACTTGCTCTGCTCCAGAACTTAATGATTCACGGTAAAGGTTGTCACCTTTCTTCTCCAACCCGCCTGTATTGCTGAAAGTCGCAAGGGAAATTTGTCCAGCGGTCACATTGTTGTTTGTTGCATCAACATATGTCACTGTACCATCAGGTCCAATCTTTACACTTTGTGCTGTGTTCGGAATATTGATTTTACCGTTGGCAGCAGTTAAAACGAACAGCCCGTCTCCATTGACTAAGTCGCCAATATCTGATAAATAAAAGCTTCCAGCACGTGTATAGTAAGTTTCAGTACCTGAGCCAACTCGGAAGTAGCCGTCTCCAGCAATCGCAATGTCTAAATCTCTGCCCGTTGTTGAAGGTGCTGCATTGGTGTGAATCACATCAATCGTTCCCAGTGTTGAACCAAGTCCGATTTGTTTACCATTTACTGATCCTCTGTCAGCAGTTGTAGCAGCTGCACCTGCAATCTGTTGACTGACAATATCTTTAAAAGTCACTCTGCTTTTCTTATAACCAGCAGTATTGACGTTTGAAATATTGTTTGCAATGACATCTAGCTTAGTCTGAAAGTTTTTCATTCCGCTAATTCCTGAGTATAGTGAACGTAACATTAATGAATTCCTCCCTAAATTTCTCTTCTTATTTCTGATCAGCTGTACTTACTGCCGTTACATCCCACGGATTCACTTTTGTTCCATCATCAAGAACGAGCAAGTAGTGACCATCTGAACTTTTTACTGATTTGACAAGTGCGGTTTTTTCGCTATGATCATCAGCTGAGTAAGTGACTTGTTTACCAATCCAACCAACATACATTGACATTGGATCTTGTAGACCAACAAAGGTCGACATCGTTTTATTTAAATTTGTTAATTGTTCCATACTTGAAAAGGTCGCCATTTGTGCAATGAACTCGCGGTCTTCCATCGGTTTTAATGGATCTTGATGTTGCAATTGTTTCATTAACAATTTCAGAAAATCATCTTTTCCCAAATTAGATCCGCTCTTCTCCGTCTTTTGCTTATCTGACAAATAGTAAGACGTTGTTGAACTTGTCTGCGTACTTGGAGTTTGTGTTCTTGCACCGATCGAAGTTTCAGCCATTAACTTTCCTCCTCTGTATCCTGCAGTCGAGTCTCGATCAGTTCATCTAAAAACTCACGGAAATCTTCATTTTCCTGGTGGTGTGGCTGATCGTGTTTTGGCTGCTGTTGATTTTTTTGCTGATCTGCAAACTGACCAAACGGCTGATCACCGTTTTGATGTGATACACTAAAACGATCGATTTGCACAGACATATTTGGCAGTGCCTGTTTGAGTTGTGACAAATTATGTTCTAATAGCTCTTTTGCCGACTCAGTCGAGGCAATGATTTTGCTTGAGAACATCCCATGCTGTTTGACCAATTTAATCGTAATAAACCCGAGGTTCTCAGGATTCAAACGAATCGTAAAACTGCCTGTTGATTTACCAAACGGTGTAAACTTCATTTGTTTCCAAGAACCTAGAATTTGATCTGTTAAGTCTTTTTGCGGAGCAGCTGGCACTTCCGACGTCAACTTTAGCCCTTGAAGGAGAGTGTCTCCAGTTCGTTGTTGCTGAATCATCCCTAGGGAATGAATCGGCTCTGATTTTCTCTCCACCTGAATCTCTTTGCCTTTAAAAAGTAATGAAAATGGTGTATCTGTTACTAAAACATCCGATTTGTTGCTCATCAGGAAAGCTTTAAGCTGACTTTCAACCATTTTCCACTCTTTCTGACCTGGCTGAGAGCTGTCTTCCATCATTTGCTCAATTAAGCTTTTCAAGCTTTTCAACTCGGCATTTGACATGGACAGCAACTGTGATTGATTCGGGTCTTTCGTAAAGAGCTGACGTTTTAATTCATTTGCCAATGGTTCTGAACCTGTTTTAACCAACATCGAAAGAAACTCCGGCGCTTGTTCGTATAGTTCAGCAATTTGAGACGATTTTTGAGTCGACTGATTTTCTTGCATGATGGCAAACAACAGGTGTTGCAGCTGACTGAGCGTCGCAACGTCAGGCAGTTTCAGATCATCTGTTTCCATGTCTTCATCAGTGAGTACCTCTTCAGAATCGGCAATCGCACTGTTCGCACTCGTTTCAGTGTCAGACTCTAGCAACATTTTGATCTTGCTTAAAAGCTGATCAACCAGTGAGAGTGTTTCAGGTGTAGCACTTGAGTTTTCAAGTGCTTGAAGAGCATTCAAATTTTCTTCAGTTAAAGGATTGCTCCCCTTACCAGCAAGCCAATTTTCAAGTTCTTTTATCAGCTGATTCATTTGATTGTCTCCACCTGAATCTTCTCCACTTTTTTCACGAAAAGAAACCAAGCTGTTTTCTTTTTGAAGTACATCCTGAAAGACGGTGCCAGGGGTTGTCCCGCTTGTCTTTGTTGAAACTGTTCCCAGCGATGGTTTAGCCCCAAAAGAGATCGTGTCAAGAAGTCGCAAGCTATTCCCCCCCTTCAGGTTTTTCTTCAGGCTTCTCTTCAAGTTTTGCAAGCTTTTCTGTAAAGATAGCCGCTTTTTCAGGAGGCATTTTCGAAAGGATCTCTGCCACTTTCTTTTTGTTTAAGGCGTTTAAGATTTTTTCTGCCTCTTGCTCGTTTAGTTCACTTAAAATCTTGGCAGATTTGTTACTTGGCATACTTTGATAAATTTTAACGATTTTACTGCCCTTTTCTGCCTCTTTGGTCTTGTCTTTTTCACTATCTTGTTCTTCTGTTTTCTTTAATGAGTTGATTTGTTGTTTGAGTGTTTTAATTTCTTCATTACTCGTTTTCAAGTCACTTGTGAGCGTTTCGATCTCACTTTTTTGTTCATCAATTGTTTTTTGTAGCTTTTCCGCTTTGTTGTCTTGCTGATGAGCTGTGCTATCTTTCCCTTGATTTTGATCACTGTCTTGGACAAACTCTTTAACAACAGGGATTTTAGAAGCAACATCTTGAACCTGAATACCTAAAAGCCACATCACGACGAATCCTGCAACCCCTATGAATAGGAGGGGAGTGACAATCAACAACAAAAATTTGAGAAATTTACTAGGTTTTTTTTCTTCAGCCATTTTGTTCTCCTAATTTCCTTGTGCCATGAACTGAGTAATGGAGATATCATCCATTTCTTTCATTTCATTCGCTTTGCTTTCGGTTGTTAATTTTTCAAGCTGTTTTTCTTTCATTTTCTCGAATTTTTTTAGTTCAATATTTTTTTCAGTCAAATCGGTTTGTTTTTCATTCATTTCATTTCTTTTCATGATGACAAGCTTTTGATAATGATGAATCGTGTTTTCAAGATTTGTAACAAATTGCTGATAATGTCTCATTTCCTGAACACTCATACCAGTTTGCATTTTCATTTCTTTATTTTTCTCAAGCGTTTCTTTTTGGTTCATGCTTTCATATAATTTTTCTGCAACATTTTCAAATTCTGAAACTGAGTGCTGGTATGCAACAAATGATTGGTCTTTTTCATTTTCTTTAAGCTCTAAAAGCTTTTGAAATCTAAATGAATAAGCCATTCTTGCTATTCCCCTCTTCCTATAAGACTCTTTAGTAAAGAAATGCTGTCTTCTAGAGATGCTCCTTCATCCACTTCCTGTTTGAGAAAGCGAATCAGTTCCGGATGAATCTGTATCGCCTCATCAATTTCCCGAGAAGATCCTTTTTTGTATGCGCCGATATTGATAAGATCTTCTGAATTTTGATAGGTTGATAACAATTCTCTAAATCGGTTTGCGGCTTTTATATGATCCTTCTCAGCAATATTGCTCATGACCCTACTGATGCTTTTTAAAATATTCACCGCAGGAAATTGACCTTTATTAGCAAGATTCCGGTCTAGCACAATATGACCATCCAAAATCCCTCGTACTGTATCAGCAATTGGTTCGTTCATATCATCACCATCGACAAGAACTGTATAAAAAGCTGTAATTGAACCATTTTCATTTGTGCCTGTTCGTTCTAGAAGTCTTGGTAAAATAGCGAACACTGAAGGCGTATAACCTTTCGTTGTCGGCGGTTCTCCTGTCGCTAAACCAATTTCACGTTGAGCCATGGCAATCCTTGTCACCGAATCCATCATAAACATCACATTTTGGCCCTTATCACGAAAGTATTCGGCAATTGCTGTTGCTGTAAAAGCTGCCTTCAATCTCATTAAAGCAGGCTGATCTGATGTCGCGACAACAACAATCGTACGCCTTAGTCCCTCTTCACCAAGATCTTTTTCAATAAATTCTCTCACTTCACGGCCACGTTCACCAACAAGGGCAATGACATTTAAATCTGCCTCTGTTTCTCTTGCAATCATCCCCATCAGTGTGCTTTTTCCAACACCACTTCCAGCGAAGATACCAACGCGTTGCCCTTTTCCGACAGTTAAGAGGCTGTCAATTGATCTGACACCAACTGCCATTTTTTCTCTAATAGGAGGCCTTTGCATCGGGTTTGGCGGTGCCTGTTCAGTCGAAACTGGTGCCAAGCCTTTCGGTAGTATGCTTCCGTCAAGCGGGTTGCCAAATGCATCAACAACCTGTCCGATTAAACCCGAACCGACTTTAATTCGTAGTGACTCTCCCGTCGCTTCGACAATGCTACCAGGTGCGATGTTGGCCGCCTCAAGATAGGGCATGAGTAGAATATTTTGATCTTTAAAGCCGACGACTTCCGCTTTAATTACTTTTCCCGTATTGCCTTTCGTATAAATCTTACAAACATCTCCAATTGAACATTCTGGTCCTTTTGACTCAATCATAAGACCGACAGCTTGTTTCACTTTTCCAAAACGTTTATAAGCATCAACTGCCTCAATACATTCAAGTAGCTGCTCAAGCATCATCAGCTTTCACCCGCCGTTTCAAGTAGGGCTAACAATTTCTGTTTCAATTGCTCTAATTGAGTGTCAATACTTGCATCAATTCTCCCAAAAGCTGTTTCGATATAACAAGTACCTTTTACAGCTTTTTCATCAGCATAAATGGCGAGGTGAGTGCCATATTGAAGCAACTGTTGAAGCTCATTTTTCTGACTCCGAACCATTTCGTAGTACTCGGGATCGACATAGATCGAAATATCATCGAACTCTTTTATTTCAGATAGTACTTGTTTCACAAGCTCAATGAAAGCTTCTTTGTCATCCGGTTTTTGATGCCACACTTTTTTAGCCAAGGAAACAGCAAGTGTGATGATTTCTTCAGCCGATTGGTCAATTTTTTCTTCATAATCTTGTCTAGCTGAACTGACAATGGCATGAGCATTTTCTAAATAAGATTGGTAGGTTTTATGGGCATCAGCTTTTCCATGTTCAAAACCCGCCTCAAAACCTTCCTTTTTCGCTTGTTCCATCAAAGCTTGACGTTCTGTATCCCAGTTTGTTTTTTCTTCATCAATTTGACGCCTTATTTGCTCAAGTTCAAGGTTCGCCTTCTCAAGTAGTTGATTTGCTTCTTGCTTGGCCTGATGTAGAAGCAGTTGCGGATCAGGCTCTCCCAACACCTCTTCCTCATCTTTGGGAGTTTTCACTTCTTTTATTGAAATTGTCCGCCCTTTTACTTCTGGAATAGATGATAATCGCTGTTTAATGATGTTAGACAATGATATCATCTCCTCCACCTCTGGCGATTACAATTTCACCTGCTTCTTCAAGTCTGCGAATCACGCTAACGATTCTAGATTGAGCTTCTTCAACATCACGCAGTCGCACAGGTCCCATGAATTCCATTTCCTCTTTAAACGATTCAACCATACGTTGTGACATGTTGCCAAAGACAATATCTTTGACTTCTTCGCTTGCCACTTTTAAAGATAGAAGTAGATCTTCGTTTTCAACATCGCGGATAACTCTTTGAATCGCACGGTTATCAAGTGTAACGATATCTTCAAAGACAAACATCCGTTTCTTAATTTCGTCTGCAAGTTCAGGGTCCTGTATTTCAAGGGCATCCAGAATGGTTTTCTCTGTTCCTCTGTCAACTCCATTTAACACTTCGACAACAGCTTCAATACCGCCGGTCTGTGTGTAATCCTGAGTAAAGGTCGATGAAAGTTTCTGCTCTAAAATTTGTTCGACTTTATTTATAATTTCCGGAGAAGTTCTATCCATAACAGCTATCCGTCTTGCCACCTCAGCCTGCACTTCCTGATCAAGTTCGGACAATATCTGCCCTGATTGCACTGGATCGAGATAGGATAAGATCAAAGCAATTGTCTGCGGATGCTCATGTTGGATAAAGTTCAAAATTTGAGCCGGTTCTGCTTTTCTAGCAAAATCAAACGGTCTAACTTGTAGTGAAGATGTGAGCCGTGTAATAATATTGGCTGCTTTATCCTCACCAAGTGCCTTATCTAACACTTGCTTTGCATAATGGATTCCACCGTTTGAAATATATTCTTGAGCAAGTGCTGTTTCATGAAATTCTTGGATAATGTCATCTTTTTTCTCAGGTGAGACAGCTCTGACATTTGATATTTCAAGTGTGAGCCGTTCAATTTCTTCATCCGTTAAATGTTTATAAACATTAGCTGACACATCAAGGCCTAAGGAAATCATAAGAATGGCCGCTTTTTGTTTACCTGTAAGCTTATCTTGTTTTACTTTTGCCATTTCAAATTCCCTCCTATTCCTCAGTCAGCCAGCTACGCAGTAATTTTGCGAATTCATCAGGCTTATCTTTCGCCATTTTTTCAAGCTGCTTTCTTCTGACAGATTCTTCTGTTTCTTTTTCCTGATTAACATCAGATACTCTGATCGGTTCTTGAGGTGTCTCAAACCATTCATCTTCTTGTACATCTTCTGTCTTACGTCGTTTGACAAGCCAGATGATCAAACCGGCAAGTGCAACTAGCACCACACCACCTGTGATATAAGCCCAAAGTGGAATACCACCTGTTTCTGCTTCTTCATCAATGGCCTGTTTTCCATCAAATGGTGAAACTGAGACAACAATTTTGCCTTCGACTTCTTCATCAGTTAAAGGTTTTTCCTCATACTTCTTATCTATTGATGTTTTCACAATGGTTGAGAGGATTTTCTTAATATCTTCTACCCTCTCAGCTGGGAGTGATTGAGGGTCATTCGCTTTCGGCGGCTCCACCATGACCTGTACACCTAAATCTCTGATTTTATAAGGACTTTCGGCAATTTCTTTGTGGATTCTGTTGACTTCAGTATTAATGCGTTCTTCACTTTTTTCGTAGTCTCCGCTTCCTTCACCTTTACCTGCTTCCGCGTAGTTTGTCACATCATTTTCGCCTGTTCCATTGACACCTCCAGCTTGCGCGCCTTCACCAGCATATGTTTCATTGACTCGTTCAGCACTCACTGTGATGCCTTCCATGTTTTCTTTATCGACAGGCTCAACAAGATCTTCTTTTCTGTTTTCTTTTGTGAAATCGATATCAGATGTGACAGACACAACCACCTTATTTTGTCCCATCATTGTGCCCAGCATCTGTTGAATTTGTCTTTGGAGATCCTTCTCAATTTGAGCTTTGACTTCTCGTTGGGAAGAGTAGCTGTCTGCATAAGATCCGGACTCTTTGCCAGTTAGATCGTAATACGTAGAATTTTGATCCATGATCACGATGTTTTTCTCATCAAGATTTGGAACACTTTTAGAAACAAGATGATAAAGACCATTCACTTCACTTTGATCAAGCGTATAGCCAGGCTTTATTTGCAAGACAATCGAAGCTGATGCTTGCGGCTTCTCTTCTCCAATAAAGACGGAATCCTTTGGAAGGTTGATCATGACTTTGGAATCTTTAATACCTTCCATCCCTTTAATCAGATTTGAAAGTTCAGTTTGTGTTGCTTTTACTTTTAAAACATCAAACTCGTTATCTGTCATACCAAATCCAGCATTCTCACCAAAAAACGAATAATCGATACTTCCGCTTTTCGGAAGACCTTCTGCTGCCAAATCAACCTTTAAGCTATTAACTTGTTCCTCAGGAACTTTAATGACAGATCCATCTGTGTCAATTTCTGATGAAATTCCTTTTTCATCAAGAACTTGCTTGATTTTACCAGTTTCTTCTGCTGTCAAATCTTTATAGAGCGGAACCATCTTTTCAGATGAGGCCAAAACACCAATGACGATAGACAGTATCACCACAGTGACAACACCGCTGATCATTAGGATTTTTTGCAGTTTTGATCGATTCTTCCAAAAATCGGTTACCTTAGTTTTTATTTGCGTTAAAATACGATTCATCTTACTCCCCCGGTATATACACTAATTCTCTTCGATTTTCTACTCCTTTCTTACACTTGCATTCTCATGATTTCTTGATAGGCTTCAACTGCTTTGTTACGAAACTCTATTGCAGCAGTTAATGATACATTAGCCTTCTGAGCCGCAATCATGACTTCATCTAGATTGACATTCTGTCCAAGAGCCAATGCGTTTGTCAGCTTATCAGATTGGTTTTGAGAATGATTCAAAGCATTGATAGAGTTTTTTAACATATTTGAAAAGCTGACCTGGTTTTCAGAGCCTGCTTGTTTGTTACTGATTGGTTTTGTCAATTCTGTACCTGCCGCTTGTGCAGATTGAGTTTGAAACGGAGAGATTGCATTGATCATCATTTCTCACCTACTTTCCAATTTCTAATGCTTTCATGAGCATTCCTTTTGTTGCGTTCATTGCTGTGACATTGGCCTCGTAAGATCTTGTGCTACTCATTAAATCGACCATTTCCTTGAGAGGATCGACATTTGGCATTTGCACATAACCTTCCTGATTTGCATCAGGATGTGTCGGATCATAAACGAGTTTAAATGGTGTTTGATCTTCACTAATTTTTGTCACTTTTACACCTTCTCCAACTCTTGATGATCCATTCATCGATGAATGAAGTACAGATGAAAAGGATTCGCCTTTTGGAGCAGTTGAGACAAGCTTTCTCCGATAAGGTTGCCATTCACCATTTACTCTTTTAGCTCTCGTCGTATCCATGTTTGCAAGGTTAGATGAGACTGTGTCCATTCGAACCCGTTGCGCAGTCAGAGCTGAAGCTGAAATATTAATGCCGTTAAACATGCCCATTATTTACCTCCCGTAAGTGCAGTCCTTAATGAGTTAAATTTCCCACTAATTCTTTCAACTAACGCTTGATATTGAATTTGATTCTTCGCCATTTCACTCATTTCCCGATCGATATCGACATTGTTTCCATTTTCTTGATAAGACGTATTTTTACTTGATACAACTGAATAATTAGACTGATTACCTTTAAAGTCAATGTGTCTATAGTCTGTTTTTATAGCATTCAGCCGAGAGGATTCTTCATTTAGCACATTTTTAAATGATACTTCTTTCGCCTTGTAGTTCGGTGTATCTACATTGGCAATATTATTGGATATGACTTTTTGCTTAATGTTTGCTTGCCGCAAGGATCCTTCCAGTGTTTTGATCGTGCCAGCAAATATATCCAACACCAATTACCTCCAATCTTTTTCCAACTCTCTAAGAATCTTGTCGAGATTTGTAAAATCCATAAGACCATTGTATGAAAAAATAGGCTTAAAGTCCATGATATTTGAATAAAAAAAACTCGTAATATATATCTATTTTATAAATAGTACTTTAGTCCTAGATTATAAGAACTATGTAGTGTTACAGTTGTTACATTTAGATGTTATTATATTTATATAGTATTATTATGGTTATTTAACCACTATTTAATCATTTTTTCAGCATTATAATTATTATTATATAATTTTAGTGGTGAAATAAAAAAAAGCCGCATGTTTTGCGGCTTTTCTGCTTTTTCTTTTAATGAGACTTTAGTTTTTCTAATTCAAACAAAAATTTATTATTTAAAACTTTAATATATGTGCCTTTCATCCCTAAAGACCTAGATTCTATTACCCCTGCACTTTCAAGTTTGCGCAATGCATTCACAATAACCGAACGTGTAATCCCAACTCGATCAGCAATTTTGCTCGCAACAAGTAGCCCTTCGTTTCCATCAAGTTCCTCAAAAATATGCTCAATTGCTTCAAGTTCACTGTATGACAATGAACTTATCGCCATTTGAACAACTGCCTTACTGCGGGCTTCTTCTTCTATTTCCTCTGCTTTTTCCCTCAGAATCTCCATTCCGACAACTGTAGCTCCATATTCAGCAAGGATTAGATCATCATCTTCAAATTTTGCCTGAAGACGGGAAAGAATTAAAGTACCTAGTCTTTCTCCTCCACCTACAATTGGGACGATTGTCGTCAGCCCAGCTTGGAATAGATCGCTATTTTCGATAGGAAAAGCAGTGTATTCACTGTTAATATCCAAGTTAGATGATGTTTCTCGAATATTGAACAGGCTTTTCGTATAATCTTCAGGAAACTGACGTTCCTCTAGCATTTTTTTCATCCGATCATTTTCAATTTGCTGATTAATAGAGAAACCGAGAAGTTTTCCTCTTCGACTCACAACGAAAATGTTAGAATCAATCACATCGCGAAGCGTTTCCGCCATTTCTTTAAAATTAACCGGTTTCCCTGCCGCATTTTGCAGCATTGCATTAATCTTTCTTGTTTTTTGTAATAAAGCCATAATTAATGATCCTCCTAAAGTTACTCATATTGAATGGTTTATAAAATAAACTGACTTAAGTCTTTATTTTTAGCAATTGAACCTAATTTTTCTTCCACATACTGTGGTGTAACGACAACGTTTTCCATCGTCACATCAGGAGCCTCAAATGATAATTCTTCCAACAGCCGTTCCAAAATGGTGTGAAGTCGTCTTGCTCCAATATTATCTGTGTCTTGATTGACATGATAAGCGACCTCTGCAATCTTACGAATAGCATCGTCAGAAAATTCAAGAGATATACCCTCAGTCTTTAACAAAGCCTTGTATTGTTTGAGCAGTGCATTACTTGGTTCAATTAAGATTTTCACAAAGTCATCGATGCTCAGTTTTTTCAATTCTACCCGAATCGGAAAACGCCCCTGTAGCTCAGGGATTAAATCGCTTGGTTTTGCCATATGAAAGGCACCCGCTGCAATAAATAGTACATGATCTGTTTTCACAGCCCCGTATTTTGTCATCACGGTTGAGCCTTCTACAATCGGTAAAATATCGCGTTGCACACCCTCTCTAGATACGTCAGCTGAAGAAGATGCCCCACTTTTTTTGGCGATTTTATCAATTTCATCGATGAAAATAATCCCTGATTGCTCTGCTCTCAAGACAGCTTCCTGTGCTACTTCATCCATATCGATAAGCTTTGCCGCCTCTTCATTTGTCAGCACTTTTCGCGCTTCTTTCACCATTAGTTTACGACGCTTTTTCTTTTTCGGCATCAAATTGCTGAGCGCGTCCTGCATATTCATCCCCATCTGTTCCATTCCTGAACCTTGAAGCATATCAAACATCGATGGTTGCTGCTCTTCAACTTCGACTGTGACATAATGGTCTTCAAGTTCACCGAGAGCAAGCTGATGCTCAATCTGCTTCCGTTTCGTTTGGATATCAGATTCTTCTTTTGTATCATGATCGTCCTGCTGTTGATCCTGATTTCCTCCAAACAACATTTCAAAAGGATTTTTGCTACCTGCCTGCTTTTTTCTTCCTGGAACAAGCAATTTCACAAGGCGTTTATTTGCAGTTTCTTCGGCAATCACTTTTACTTCACTCATTTTTTCTTCTTTGACGAGACGGACAGATGTTTCCACAAGATCTCGAACCATGGATTCTACATCTCTACCAACATAGCCAACCTCTGTAAATTTTGTCGCTTCGATTTTGACAAACGGCGCACCGACAATCTTTGCGATTCGCCTAGCAATTTCTGTTTTACCAACGCCTGTCGGTCCCATCATCAATATATTTTTCGGAACGATTTCTTCACGTAACTTTTCATCAAGAAGACTTCTTCTATAGCGGTTTCTTAAAGCGACGGCCACCGCTTTTTTTGCATCGACCTGGCCGATGATATACTGGTCAAGCCGATCAACAATCTCTCTCGGAGTTAGCGGCTTTTTTTCCATATGCCTCAAATCCTTTCTATTCAAGTTCTTCTACAATGATTTGATCGTTCGTGTACACACAAATTTCGCCAGCAGTTTCAAGTGAAGCTCTTGCAATTTCTTTCGCCTCAAGCTGGCCACCAGTATATCGTTTGAGAGCCCTTCCAGCAGCAAGGGCATAGTTCCCTCCAGAACCAATTGCCAATATACCGTCATCCGGTTCAATCACTTCACCGGTTCCCGAAACGAGCAAAAGACTATCTGTATTCATGACAATTAGCATCGCTTCAAGTTTCCTGAGAATTTTGTCGCTACGCCACTCTTTTGCAAGTTCAACAGCCGCTCTCTGCAGATTGCCATTGTACTCTTCAAGTTTTGCTTCAAACATTTCAAAAAGTGTGAAAGCATCTGCGACAGAACCGGCAAAACCAGCGAGTACCTTTCCATTAAATAGCTTTCTCACCTTTCTTGCCGTATGCTTCATCACAACAGCCTGCCCGAATGTAACTTGGCCGTCTCCCGCCATCGCACACTTTCCGTTATGCTGAATGGCGAATATTGTTGTCGCATGAAAAGATGACATAAAAGAGCCTCCTTTATTTCCCTTTATGAGCCCGAGGATGGTGAGACATGTACGTTTTCCTGAGCATGTCTTTAGATACATGTGTATACACTTGAGTTGAAGAAAGATTTGAATGCCCAAGCAATTCCTGAACGCTCCGCAAATCAGCTCCCTTATTTAATAAATGGGTGGCAAATGTATGACGAAGCATATGAGGGTGTATATGTAATGTCCCCGAAGCACTTCTTACAATTTCATCCAAAATATATCGAACTCCCCTTTGAGTCAGGGGCCCACCTCTTTGATTTAAAAACACAAAAGAACTAGGCTCCTTTGCTTTCGCCAGAAGGATATGTCTACCATTTTGAAAATATAGATCCAAAGACTCGTGTGCAAAGGAACCAAATGGAATATATCTTTGCTTCTTTCCTTTTCCATGAACTAATACCGTATCAAAACTTAAATCTACATCAGTTTCGGTTAATCCGCAAAGTTCACTTACCCGCATACCAGTGGCATAAAGAAGCTCTAGTAGCGCTTGATTTCGTTGTCCTTGCGGGGTATCAAGATCTGAAATTGCAAATAATTCTTCAAGCTCTCTTTCATACAAAAACTTCGGAATTCGTTTATCTTGTTTTGGAAGACTGACGACGGAAAAGGGGTTATCTTTTACTAATTTTTCCCTCACCAAAAACTTATAAAAGCTTCGCAATGCTGAGATTTTTTTGCTGATCGTTCTGCGTGTAAGCCCTTTTTCATGAACCTCCGTCAAATAAATCCTCACATCCGGATAAGTCACGTCTTGAAAGCCCTTTATTCCTTGAATTTTTAAAAAGCGTTCAAACTCTTCAATAGATGAAATGTAACCCACAATTGTATATTTTGAATAACTCTTTTCTATTTGTAAATATTCAATGAATAAAGTTAAAAAATTCTTAACATTTTCCATGACTCCACCTCTTTGAAAAGGGCTTTTAAATATTATCACATAACAAGTTGTTATGGCAATGAATATCTATAATGTTTTCGAAATATTTCGAATAGTATCTAATGCACGTAATGCATATTGTTCATTACGCTCCTGCTTATTTTTAATTTTAACGTTAAGTTCTTTAAAGAGCCCAAAATTTGCATTCATCGGTTGGAAGTTTTTCTGGTTTGTTTCCGTAATATAATGAGCCATGCTACCAATCGCCGTTTCATTAGAAAAGATGATGGGTTCCTTGCCTAATATAAGGCGGGCAGCATTAATACCAGCCACAAGTCCCGATGCCGCTGATTCTACATAACCTTCAACACCTGTCATTTGTCCAGCAAAAAAGAGATCATCCCTTTTTTTAAACTGGTAGGTTGCTTTTAAAAGACTTGGCGAGTTAATGAATGTATTTCTATGCATAACACCGTAACGAACAATTTCAGCCTGTTCCAAGCCTGGAATAAGTCGAAGCACCTCTTTTTGATCACCCCATTTGAGATGAGTCTGAAAACCGACAATATTATAGAGAGTACCAGCAGCATCATCTTGTCTAAGCTGAACAACAGCATATGGGCGTTTCCCTGTTTTTGGGTCTTCAAGCCCAACAGGTTTCATAGGCCCGAAAAGCATCGTTTTTTTGCCTCGTTTGGCCATGACTTCGATCGGCATACAGCCTTCAAAGAAAATCTCTTTTTCAAATTCTTTTAGTGGCACGGTCTCCGCAGATATGAGCGCTTCATAGAAACGGTCAAACTCTGCTTCTGTCATGGGGCAATTTAAATACGCAGCTTCCCCTTTATCATAACGGGATTTCAAATAGACTTTATCCATGTCAAGGCTGTCTTTTTCAACGATCGGTGCAGCAGCGTCATAAAAGTATAAATAATCTTCACCTGTTAACTGCTGCAATTGCTCAGAAAGTACCTTAGAAGTAAGCGGGCCAGTGGCAATAATCGTCGGTCCCTCCGGTATTTCCTGCACTTCTTCGTTTATGACTGTGACATTTGGATGTTGCTTCACTTTTTCGGTTACATGTGCGGCGAATTCATGTCGATCAACAGCAAGTGCTCCTCCCGCTGGCACAGAACAGTGATCAGCGGCAGCAATGATGACTGAATCTAGTAATCGCATTTCTTCCTTTAATACACCTACAGCATTCGTTAAAGTGTTGGCGCGAAGTGAGTTGCTACAAACAAGTTCTGCAAATTTGTCTGTATGGTGTGCCGGTGTTTGTTTAACAGGTCTCATTTCATATAGTCGGACATGGATACCTCGTTTGGCAAGTTGCCACGCCGCTTCACTTCCAGCTAGGCCGGCCCCAATAACATTGATCGTTTGATTCATATTGATATCTCTCCTTATTCGTGTTCTTTTCACACAACAAAGAAGGTGAGCAAAGCTCTGCTCACCGCTACTTTTGTTGTTCTTCCTTATAATCACAGTTCACACATTGTACTTGAACGCCTTTTTTCAGCTTTTTCTCGACGAGCATGTCCTCACATTTTGGACATTTTCGCTCAAGAGGTTTATCCCAAGATACGAATTCACACTCAGGATAGCGGTCACAGCCGTAAAAGATGCGGCGTTTTTTCGATTTGCGCTCAACGATATTTCCAGTTTTGCATGATGGACATTTAACACCAATCTCTTTTACAATCGGTTTTGTATTACGGCAGTCCGGAAAATTGGAGCAAGCCATAAATTTCCCGTATCGTCCCAGCTTATATACCATTGGGTGGCCGCACTCTTCACAATCGACACCTGCATATTCAGGTTCGATTTCAACTTCTTTCATCTCAGCTTCTGCCTTTTCAACACGCTTCTTAAAATCATTGTAAAAGGAATCAATAATTTGGATCCACTGAATGTTTCCATCTTCAACATCATCAAGTTCTTTTTCCATTTTCGCGGTAAATTCAACATTGATGATTTCAGGGAAAAACTCCATCATCGCTTCAAGTACAATTCCCCCGAGTTCAGTCGGAACAAACCGTTTATTATCAAGCGTCACATACCCGCGCTTTTGAATGGTGTCCAATGTAGGCGCATAAGTAGACGGGCGTCCAATTCCCAACTCTTCAAGCGTTTTGACGAGTCTGGCTTCCGTATAACGCGGAGGCGGCTGTGTAAAATGCTGAGCAGGTTCAATATCTTTTGCAAGAACTGTATCGCCTTCAACTAAATCGGGAAGCATTTTATTTTTTTCTTCTGCTTGATCATCTTTGCCTTCAACATAAACTTTCATAAAACCGGAAAACTTCACTTTACTTCCGGTTGCCCGAAACGTCATGCCGTTGTTTTCAAGATCAACACTCATCGTGTCTAATATAGCTGATGCCATTTGACTAGCGACAAACCGTTCCCAAATGAGTTTGTAAAGCCTAAGTTGATCTCTCCCCAATACAGCCTTAAGCTCTGAAGGTTTTCTGAGCACAGATGTTGGTCGAATCGCTTCATGGGCGTCCTGTGCATTTTCATTCTTTTTTGCAGGTTTTCGTTTGTTTCCTAAAAACTCTTTACCATATTGCTGGTCGATAAAAGAAGATGCTTCTTCTTGGGCTGTGTTGGAAATTCGGGTTGAATCCGTTCTCATATAAGTGATTAACCCAACGGTTCCTTCTTTGCCAAGATCGATTCCTTCATACAATTGCTGGGCGATCATCATCGTTTTCTTTGCCCGGAAATTTAATTTTCGCGCAGCTTCCTGTTGAAGTGTTGAAGTCGTAAACGGAAGAGCCGGGTTTCGTTTACGTTCTTTTTTTGTTACCTTTTGTATGTCAAATTGGTTGCCTTTGATCTGTGAAAGGATTTGTTTAACATCATCTTCACTTTTAAGCGGATGCTTTTCACCGCGAATCCCAAAAAAGCTGGCTTCAAAGGTTTCCTTTCCTTTTAGGAAAGAACCTTCAATCGTCCAGTATTCTTCCGGTTTGAATTCGTTTATTTCTTTTTCACGATCAATAATGAGACGCAATGCGACAGATTGAACTCGACCGGCACTTAAGCCCTTTTTAACCTTTTTCCATAAAATTGGACTGATTTTATAGCCGACTAGACGATCAAGAACTCTTCTCGCTTGCTGAGCATCGACAAGATCCATATTAATCATACGTGGGTGCTTAAATGAGTCTTTAATTGCATCTTTTGTAATTTCGTTAAAAACAACACGACAGTCTGAATGTAAGTCCAAATCAAGACTGTGAGCAAGGTGCCATGCAATAGCTTCCCCTTCTCTGTCGGGGTCAGCTGCAAGATAAACTTTTTTTGCTTTTTTGGCAGCTGTTTTTAGTTCTTTCAGGACAGGCCCTTTCCCTCGAATCGTAATATATCTTGGTTCAAAGTTCTGCTCGAAGTCAACTCCCATTTGGCTTTTTGGCAGATCTCTGACATGCCCCATTGACGCTTTAACTTTGTATTTTTTTCCTAAGTATCGCTCAATCGTTTTTGCCTTAGCAGGCGATTCCACGATAACTAAGTATTCGGACATCACATTATCCCCCTCAAGAGGTGTTCTCTCTCTTTTCAATTTAGCCTTTTTATGATATTCAACATCATCATTGATTTCATTTAAATTTAACCATTCTTTATGATAAACGCCAATTCGCTCGTTTAAACTTGAAATCCTCACTATTATTAAATATTCGAATGCGATTTGTCAAACGATATTTTTAAAGAAGTTCCAAATTTTGAGTATGAAAAGAAGGAAGTTCACTAATTATATCATCAATCCCAGTGACTAGTTTAGCCCCTTCTTGAATAAGCTTCGCTGGTCCCAATGAATTTTGTTCAAAGATTGAACCTGGTACTGCAAAAACTTCTCTTCCTTGTTCAAGTGCTTGATATGCTGTAATAAGTGATCCGCTTTTTTCCTTACCTTGAATCACAACAATTCCTTCAGTTAATCCGCTTATCAGTCGATTTCGCAACGGAAAATGCCATTTTTGAGGTTTTACATGCGGCGGGTGCTCTGACACCAGAAGATGGTTTCTTGCCATCTGTTCGGCAAGCTGGCGGTTTTCACGGGGATAAAAGTGGTTGAATCCTCCTGCAATGACTCCAATTGTGCTACCTTTTGCACGAATACTTTCTCGATGGGCATGACCATCAATCCCTTTTGCCACTCCACTAACAATCGACCAATTTTTTTTACTAAGTTCCCTCACAAGATAAGTTGTAACCATTTCGCCATATGAAGAAGGATGACGTGTTCCAACAACTCCGATCCGTCTTTTTTCATAAAAAAGAGTCTTCTTTCCTTTTATAAATAATACAGGGGGTGGATCGTGAATCATTTTCAGACAGTCTGGATAATCAGGGGACGAGATTGCGATCAAGTTCACCCCGTTTTCACGATAATACTGGTAAAGATCTTTTATTGTAGAGAGTCCATTATGGGTCAGCTTTCTGATAGAATATAAGTTTATTTTTTTTGCCGTAAGTTCTGTTAAAGGATGGTTTTTTTCGTCTGTAAGTGATAAAGAAGGATCTTTTTTCCACCATTTATACAAAAGCGAAGGTGACAAAGCACCATTTAAGCGAAGGAAGATCAAAAGGTCGCTACTATCATTCATTCAAAAACCTCCATCATTTTTCTAGCATGCCATTCAAAAGAACTAGTTTCAAAGATTTAAAAAGCAGGAATAGATCATTTAGACTATTCCTGCTTTATGTTTATCAATGTGTCTTACATAGCTCGTAAAGGCCTTTTTCTTTTAGTACTTGAATCAATGTTTCTCCCATTACTGAAGGAGTTTCTGCAACTTCGATTCCGCAGGTATTCATCGTTTTAATTTTTTCATCAGCTGTGCCTTTTCCTCCAGAAATAATCGCACCGGCATGCCCCATCCGTTTTCCCGGAGGAGCTGTTTTTCCGCCGATAAAACCGACGACAGGTTTATTCATATGAGCTTTCACCCATTCGGCCGCTTCTTCTTCTGCTGTACCACCAATTTCTCCGATCATAATGACAGCATGTGTATCAGGATCTTCTTGAAAGGCTTTTAAGACGTCGATAAAATTCGTCCCGTTTACCGGGTCTCCACCGATACCAACAGCTGTTGATTGACCAACTCCTGCTTCTGAAAGCTGATGCACAGCTTCATATGTAAGGGTACCAGACCGCGAGACAACCCCTACATGCCCCTTCTTATGAATATAGCCCGGCATAATTCCGATTTTACATTCTTCAGGTGTAATCACTCCTGGACAGTTCGGTCCAATCAATCTCGTTTTTTTACCTTCCATGTATCTTTTTACTTTTACCATGTCAAGCACTGGTATATGCTCAGTGATACAGACGGTAAGTTCGAGTTCCGCATCAACAGCTTCCATAATCGCATCAGCCGCGAATGCTGCCGGCACATAAATAACAGAAGCAGTTGCTCCAGTTTCTTTGACAGCTTCTTCAACTGTGTTGAATACAGGTACCCCTTCAACTTCTGTTCCACCTTTTTTAGGTGTTACGCCGCCGACAATCTTTGTGCCGTATTCTAGCATCTGCTTTGTATGAAATAGTGCCGTCGAACCTGTAATCCCTTGAACAATGACTTTTGTATCTTTATTGATAAATACACTCATTTTTTACTCCCCTGCCTTTCTTACTTCACTAAGGATACAATTTTCTGTGCGCCGTCAGCCATTGATTCAGCAGACGTGATATTAAGTCCTGATTCATGAAGGATTTTTTTGCCGAGATCTACATTTGTTCCTTCCAAGCGTACGACAAGAGGTAAAGTTAATCCAACTTGTTTTGTTGCCTCGACAACCCCTAGAGCGATGACATCGCATTTCATGATACCGCCAAAAATGTTGACAAAGATTCCTTGCACATTTTGGTCAGACAGAATAATTTTGAAAGCTTCCGTCACTTTTTCAGCCGTTGCACCACCACCGACGTCAAGAAAGTTTGCCGGTTCTCCCCCGTAATGTTTTATAATATCCATTGTCGACATCGCAAGCCCTGCACCGTTTACCATGCAACCGATATTACCATCGAGTGAAATATAACTTAAATCATATTTGGATGCCTCGATCTCCTTCGGATCTTCTTCATCAAGATCCCTGTATGCCAAGATATCTTTTTGTCTATATAATGCATTACTATCAAAGTTGAGCTTGGCATCAAGCGCCATGACTTTCCCATCGCCTGTCACGACAAGTGGGTTAATTTCGGCAATCGAACAATCTTTTTCAACAAATGCCCTGTACAGCCCCATCATGAATTGAACAGCTTGGCCGACCAGTTCATTTGGAATATGAATAGCGAAAGCGACTTTTCTCGCTTGATAGCTTTGCAGTCCAACCGCTGGATCAATCACAACTTTAACGATTTTTTCCGGCGTTTTTGCGGCGACTTCTTCAATTTCTGTCCCACCTTCTTCAGAAGCCATCAGTACGATTCGTGACGCCGCTCTATCAAGAACAAGCCCAACATAGTACTCCTTTTTAATATCGCAGCCTTCTTCAATAAGTAAGCGTTTTATTATTTGGCCGTCAGCGCCTGTTTGGTGAGTGACAAGCGTTTTCCCCAACAATTCTTCCGCATACGTTCTCACTTCATCTTTTAATTTTGCAATTTTTACCCCTCCTGCTTTACCGCGCCCGCCTGCGTGAATTTGTGCTTTCACGACATAAATCGGGCCTGACAATGCCTCTGCTGCTTTTACCGCTTCATCTGCTGTAAATGCCACTTTACCTTCCGGAACGGTCACCCCATACTGCTTGAGGACCTCTTTCCCTTGGCACTCATGGATATTCATTTCCCATCCTCCTAACTTATGTAGCAAAAATAATAATAGACTGCGCTTTCATTTTATATAATCATAGAAAGATTGTCCAGAATTCGCTACAAAATCGTAAAATCCTTCTAAACATTCAAACTTTTACTTTATTGAAAATATAAAATTAAAAGAGGGAATCGCCTTTTTTAAAGGTTATTCCCCCTTTTTCATTTCATCATCCAATGAATAGATAAATGAAAAAATTTCGGCTACAATTTCATAGAGTGCTTCTGGAATATGATCATCAAGCTCAAGGTGGCGCATTAATTCGACAAGAGTCGGATCTTCTTGGATGGGAACTCCTGCTTTTTTGGCCTCTAGAATGATTTTTTCAGCCGTATATCCCGATCCTTTAGCAACTACTTTTGGTGCCTTATCTTTCATTTCATCATAATGTAGTGCAACAGCCTTTCTTAACGGCATCATTTCTTTCATATTTTCACATCCAAAGTGTATTGTGTCATCTGTTCAAACTGACTTTCCACAGAGGACGGCATTTGAAGATGTTCCCGCTTTTTTGCCGTAACACTCGACAAGCTATAACCAAGCTCTTTCAATTTTTCCTTTAAGGAGGGGAACAATGGGTCAATGAGCCCCTGCAAATCAAAGCCAGTCTCAATCGTAACTGTCATGACTTTTTGTTGAATAAAACAATCAACAACTGTTTCTTTAAGTGCGTCCAACTGCAGATAAAACATGAGACGACACTGGGACGGATCAATTTTACCATCTTCTTTTTTTTGACCATTAAAGAAAACCGTTAAATCCTGGACACTGTGCTTAGAGAACAATGGGTATGAAAGAAAAAGCTGGCTTTGTGTTGATTGGTCATGTTGCAAAAACAACTGACCGTTTAATCGATTAAACACTTCGTTTACTTCCTGTTTAACAGAAGGTGAAAGATCCTGAGAATGGCGCATTTCATTTAGGACAAGCTTCAATGACTGCAGGCTTTGCTCCTTAATCGGACCAGCATTTTCAAGCGCTTTTACAAAAGACAGTTCATCTTTTACACCTAACAAGTTTTTCATTTTAAACAAGGCAGTGAGTACATCTGCTTTATTTGTTAAGGAAGGCGCGGACTCCTTAATGATGTGCTGCAACAACTCTGTTTCGCTTTCTGTTAACATAGCAAATGTCATCGGTTTATGGGATGGCAGTGATTTAATCCAAGTGATAGCTTCTTTAACTAATGTTGTCCCTTTCTGTTCAGCCAGTGTCGTTAGTTTCGCCAAAATCTCTTTTGCCATTGCGGGTTCATGAAGCTTTGGATGAGTCATTTTATTGTCTTGTTCATTTTCGGTCTGTAACAGTAAAGTCTGCTGTGTTTCTTTGCCTGCCGGTCTCGCCTTGTCAGAAAGAATTCGCAGAAGGTTTTCTGCCTGAAGTTCAGTCTCAACGTTTAAAATCGGAAGAAGCGCATTTTTCAGCTTTTCCAAGCCTGTCGTGTGTTGTGGCTCATGGCTGATTGCTTCATACAGTTTACCAATTTGGCTACTGATTGAAACTGGATCTTTCACAGCTAAAATTGAATCAAGGATGCCCGGGTGAACAGGAAGTTGCCGTTTCAGTGCAAAGATAACAGCGTCCATTCCTTTTTGAATTTGTGATTTCGGCAAGTTTTCAAGCCATTTGATCGCTGCTTTCACATCATTTTCCTTGATCGGTTGCTGCTCTTTCAGCAGTGCTCCGACTAAAAATACGGCCTCCTTTGTGCTTTTTAGTGAGAGGCCATCCAAAAGCTTTACAGCAGCATCCTGTACCGTCTTCGGGCTTTTGTCAAATGCTTCAACGACTTGAAGGCGACCTTGTGGTTCATCTGCTTTCTTTTCATAAGAAAACCAATAATACGTATTTGTTGTGAGCGGTGTTTCAAGTCGTCCCTGCCATTTTGTGTTGCCGATTTGAATTTCAGCATACTGTTCACCGATAAACTTGAGCACTTTGCCGATTAACAGCTTTTTTTGGTCCGTCTCAGCCCCGTTCATCCGTTGGAGAGAATCGGAATTTTCAAATTGGGTGATCAGGCTTTTATGTAATTCATTTAGCATCATCAAATTCCTTCTCCCTCCGCTATTTGTTCAAGTGGGCTCGTACAGGTGCAAACGATCTGCGATGAATAGGTGATGGTCCATACTTAGCTAGAGCGTCCAAATGTTCTTTCGTTCCATAGCCTTTGTGCTTTTCAAAACCGTACATTGGATATTTGTCGGCATATTCGTCCATCAACTTGTCTCTTGTTACCTTTGCAATACACGCGCCAGCTGCGATTGATGCGCTTTTGGCATCACCTTTAATCAATGATGTCTGCTTGGTCACTAACGGGAGTGACATTGCATCAATTAGCAGATAATCGGGAGCAATAGACAGCGCCTGAACCGCTTTTGTCATCGCCTGTTTAGATGCTTCATAAATATTGATGTCATCTATAACATCTGCATCAACAATCCCTACTCCAACAGCTCGTGCTTCCTCCATAATGAAAGAATAGTAATCTTCTCGTTTTTGTTTGGATAGTTTTTTCGAATCAGTCAGGCCTAATATTTCACAATCTTTAGTTAAGATGACTGCAGCAGCAACGACAGGGCCTGCTAAAGGACCTCGACCAGCTTCATCAATTCCAGCGATATATTGATAGCCATGCTCTGTTAGTGACCGTTCATAGGAAGTCATCGTCCACCAATCTTCCTGCATAGCCAATAGTCTTTCATTTTGCTTCAGCCAGGCTGTAACGAGCGCTTGAATGCTTTTGCGCCCATCTTTCAAGCATTGCTCGATAAAAGGATCATCTTTTACCTTCACTGACTGAAGACGTTCTTTCACTTCTTTTACAGTTAATGTTTTCAATTCATTTCTCCCCTATTTTTTTTATCGGTGGATCTTGATAAAAAATAAAGACCCGCCTTTTTTTAAAGCGCGCCTTTTTCTATTTCTTCAGGCTCTTCAAATGAGAGTGGCCCAAATTTTTCTGTCCTGATATCCCGAATAATGACCTCTGTTGTTTTATCGTAATCAATCGCACCACCGGCCATTAGACACCCGCGTTTTTTACCGATCTCATCAAACAGTTGTGCAATCTCTTCAGGGATCTCTACAAAATCATAGCGGTTCTTTAAACGCTCAGGATAGTGCTCTTCTAAAAAGCGTAAACCGAATACTGCAACATCCTGTAAATTGATAATTGAATCTTTAATGGCTCCTGTCGCCGCAAGCTTTAAGCCAACAAGCTCATCCTCAAACTTCGGCCATAAAATCCCCGGGGTATCGAGAAGTTCCAATTCTTTGCCGACTTTTACCCATTGCTGTGCTGTTGTCACTCCAGGTCTATCACCGGTTTTGGCAATATTTTTTTTGGCAAGTCGATTGATCAAAGTCGATTTTCCCACATTTGGAATACCAACAATTAACGCCCTAATTGCTCGAGGCTTGACACCTTTTGCTTTCATTTTGTCAAATTTTTCTTTTAGCAACTCTTTTGAAGCGGGTAAAATTTGATTTAATCCTTGCCCATTGACAGAATTGATTGCAAGTGAGGGAATCCCATCTGCTTCAAAATGCTGTTTCCACTTATTCGTCACCAGTGAATCAGCTTTATCCGCTTTGTTGAGTAGCATGATCCGCGGTTTGTGCTTCAAAATATCTTCGATCATCGGATTTCTTGAGGACATGGGGATTCTCGCATCAACAAGTTCATATACAATGTCGATCAACTTTAATTTTTCCGTTACTTCCCGCCTTGCTTTCGCCATATGGCCAGGAAACCATTGAATCACCACGACGACCACCTTCTTTCTGTTATTTAGATCATTTATAAAAAAAGAGCTTGTTATGGTTAACAAGCTCTTTTCGTTCATTATCATTATCGTCTAATTTCTTTAATACGAGCCGCTTTTCCACGAAGTTCACGTAAGTAATAAAGTTTCGCACGGCGTACTTTACCATGACGGACAACTTCGATTTTCGCGATTTTTGGTGTGTGCAATGGGAATGTACGCTCAACTCCAACACCGTAAGAAATTTTACGAACTGTGAAAGTTTCGCTGATTCCGCCACCACGACGCTTGATCACAACACCTTCAAAGACCTGAATACGTTCACGGTTACCCTCAACAACTTTAACGTGTACACGTAAAGTGTCACCAGGACGGAACGCAGGCAAATCAGTGCGTAGTTGTTCTTTTGTGATTTCTTGAATCAATTTTTGCATCGTCTTCAACTCCTTCCAACAGATGCTCATGGGAAAATAACGACCACAGCGGAACATCGTTTTCAAACTTAAACGAGAGTCCCGTTCAAGTCACAAGTAGTATCATATCATATCTTTCTACAAGACGCAATAGAATCTAGCGGTTTTCCCATTCTGAAATCCATTTTCGTTCTTCATCTGATAAAGAATAGTGTTCGAGAAGATCAGGTCGTCTTAAAAATGTCCGTTTGAGCGACTCTTTTCGTCTCCATTCGTTAATCTTGGCATGATTTCCAGAGATGAGAACATCGGGAACCTTTAAGCCTTTGTAATCTGCAGGGCGTGTGTAATGCGGATGTTCGAGTAGACCTGTACTGAAAGAATCTTCTAGGTGTGATTCTTCTTTGCCGAGGACCCCCGGTAACAGTCTGACAACACTATCAGCGATCATCATCGCTGGCAGTTCACCACCTGTCAGCACAAAGTCACCAATAGAAATCTCGTCGGTTGCCAGGTGTTCTCTGATTCGCTCATCATACCCTTCATAATGGCCACAAATAAACATTAAGTGTTCCTCTTTGGCAAGCTCTTCCGCTTTTTTTTGAGTGTAGCGCTCACCTTGAGGACAAACAATGATAATGCGGGGATCTTTCTCTGCCTCACTACTCAAGTTTTTGACCGCATCAAAGACAGGTTGCGGTTTTAAGACCATGCCTGCGCCACCGCCATACGGATAATCATCAACAGTTTGATGCTTATGATCAGAATAAGCCCGGAAATTAACGACATGAAAATCGACAGCGTGTTTCTCTTGGGCTTTCTGAAGAATTGAAGAACCTAGTACACCTTCAAACATGTCTGGAAAAAGTGTTAAAAAATCAATTCTCATTCGTCAAGTAATCCTTCCATCATATGAATCTTAATGATTTTTTCTTTGACGTTAATGCTTTTTACGACAGATTCGATATAAGGGATCAGCACATCTTTTTGACCAGAGCGCGCTATGACCCAAACATCGTTTGCACCGGGAGTTAAAATTTCTTTCACCTTACCGAGTTGATCTCCTTCTTCTGAGAAAACATCACAGCCGATAATTTCATGAAAGTAGTATTCGTCTTCTGCCAATTGACCTAACTGGTCTTCTGGAACTTTGATCAAAGCATTTTTTAGTTTTTCAGCTTCAGTTAATGTTGCTATCTCTTTAAATTGCAAAAGATGAAATTGTTTATGAAGCCGATGCGAACTTATCGTTGCTTGAATGGGTTCTTCCTGTTGTTCTGTAAATATGTAAAGCGTGTTTCCAGGTTGATATCGTTCTTCAGGAAAATCAGTTTTTGAAATCACACGTATTTCACCTTTCACTCCATGAGTATTGACAATTTTCCCTACATTAAACCATCGTTTCTGCATGTTTTCACCTCGGACGAATTTCATTGACGATTCCGTCTTCAATTACGATTGTTTTTCCTTCAGTCATCTCATTCCAATGATCACCGACTTCAATATTTAACAAAGCATCAACTTCTTTTTCTTTCACTTCACTGCCTAATGGAAGCGTATGAATTTGATGAATTTGAAATTCGATCATTTTCATTTTATCATGGCGCTTTTCAATTTCTTTTTTGAATGAATCGGCTGCTGCTGAATTGTGATGTTCTTTTTCGTGTTTTCTAAGTTGAAAATAAAGTTGGCTACATTCACGTTCTAGCATTTCTTTTTTTTCTTCAAAGAAAGCGAGCAGTTTTTTCTTACTATTTTCAGTTAAGATTTGCATGACAGTTACACGCTGAATAATTTGCATGATACATCACCTACTCATCCAAGTGATTTTTTCTCTCATGATAAAAAAGGGGGAGGTTTTAAACCCTCTCCCTTAGTCTGCAATCTCAAGTTGAACTTTCTTAGAAGACTGTGCGCCAGCCGCAAACACCACAGAACGTATCGCTCTTGCAGTCCGCCCTTTTTTCCCGATAATTTTACCGGTATCTTCTTGATTGACAGAAAGACGGATTATGATCTGTTGATGTTGTTCCTCTTTGGTTACCCGAATATCATCAGGATGATCCACAAGCGGTTTGACTAAAGATACAATCAGCTCTTCCAAGTGTAGATCACTCATTACTTACTTTGTTTAGCATTGTGGAATTTTTCCATAATACCTTCTTTTGAGAAAAGGTTGCGTACCGTGTCAGACGGTTTAGCTCCTGTTTGAAGCCATTTAAGAGCAAGCTCTTCATCGATTTTTACCTCTGCTGGTTTCGCTACCGGGTTGTAAGTTCCGACTGTTTCAATGAAACGACCGTCACGTGGTGAACGAGAATCTGCTACAACAATACGATAGAAAGGAGATTTTTTTGCTCCCATACGTTTTAAACGAATTTTTACTGCCATTTTACCTAGCACCTCCGAAAATATTTCAACAAGATAGTATATTAACAATGATAAAAGTGTTTGTAAAGTGTTTTTTCTTAACAACGTTTTGATCATCAGAAAACGAGTTTACATAAAGGGCAATTTAAAACCTTTTTTCTTCCCTTTTGTCATGTTTGTCATTTGCTTCATCATTTTTTTCATATCTTCAAATTGTTTTAAAAGACGGTTGACTTCCTGAACTGATGTTCCGCTACCTTTCGCAATTCGTTTGCGTCTGCTAGCATTTATGACTTCAGGTTGTTCTTTTTCTTTTCCAGTCATCGATTTAATGATCGCTTCAACATGGTTGAGCTGTTTTTCATCGACCTTGACATTTTTTAAGCCTTTCATTTTACCTGCACCAGGCATCATTTGAATAAGCTCATCAAGAGGACCCATATTGCGAACCTGACCAAGCTGTTCTAAAAAGTCATCAAGCGTAAAGCTCATATTTTTCATTTTTTGCTCAAGCTCTTTTGCTTTTTCTTCATCAACATTTGCTTGGGCTTTTTCGATCAAGGTCAGCACATCACCCATACCAAGAATTCGTGAAGCCATTCGTTCAGGGTGAAACGGTTCGAGTGCATCAAGTTTTTCACCGAGTCCGGCAAATTTAATCGGCGTATTTGTCACAGCGCGAATTGATAAAGCCGCACCACCTCTTGTATCACCATCAAGTTTGGTCAGGATAACTCCTGTTACACCAAGCTGGTCGTTAAAACTTTTCGCAACATTAACCGCATCCTGTCCTGTCATGGAATCAACAACAAGGAATATTTCTTCCGGCTGAGCGATTTCTTTTACTTTGTGCAGTTCATCCATCAGTTCTTCATCAATATGAAGACGTCCTGCTGTATCGATGAGCACATAGTCATGATGGTCTTCTTTCGCCTTTTCAATCGCCTGTTTTGCAATATCGATCGGGCTGACTTGATCACCAAGTGAAAACACAGGCATACTTAGCTGTTTTCCGAGTGTTTCTAACTGTTTAATTGCAGCTGGTCGGTAAATATCAGCTGCTACTAAGAGCGGATTGCGATTATGCTTTTTACGAAGCAGGTTGGCAAGTTTTCCTGTTGTGGTCGTTTTACCGGCTCCTTGTAAACCAACCATCATAATCACAGTTGGTGGACGTTTGGCTGTGGCAATTTTACTTTCTTCTCCGCCCATCAGCTCTGTCAGTTCCTCTTTGACAACTTTAATGACTTGTTGTCCTGGTGTCAGACTTTTCATGACGTCCTGACCGACAGCTCGTTCACTTACCTTTTTCACAAAATCTTTAACGACTTTAAAGTTGACATCCGCTTCAAGGAGCGCTAAACGAACTTCACGCATCATTTCTTTAACGTCTTGTTCTGTTACTTTTCCTTTGCCGCGGATTTTAGAAATCGTTTTCTGCAGTCGGTCGGCTAATCCTTCGAATGCCATTTTAAGTGCCGCCTCCTAATCTAATTTCTCAAGCGCATCAATCAGTCTGACCGTTTCAGTCTGATCAGCAGTCAATTTTCTCAACTGTTCAAATATTTTTTTGCGCTCTTGAAATTTTTTAAACAAAAGTAGCTTTTCTTCATATTGCTCAAGCATAGCTTCAGTCCGTTTAATGTTATCATAGACAGCTTGCCTTGAGACATGATATTCTTCAGCTATTTCGCCAAGGGAGAAATCGTCTAAGTAGTAAAGCGACATGTAGCTTTTTTGTTTAGATGTTAACAACGACTGGTAGAAATCAAATAAGTAATTCATTCTCGTTGTTTTTTCAAGCGTCATGAGACTCTCCCCTTTGTTAAGTCAAATCCCTTTACAATACATTAGTTTACTGTGATTTGTTTTAACTGTCAAGTTTTTATCTTGTCATTTATCAAGAACTAGTTTTCTGTGTCGATTAGATCTGAAAACAAGCCGTAGACATAAGACTCTGCATTAAATGGTTGTAAGTCATCCATTTTTTCTCCAAGTCCGACAAATTTAACGGGAATGTTCAGTTCATGACGAATCGCCAAAACAATTCCACCTTTTGCCGTTCCATCAAGTTTTGTTAACACAATTCCTGATACATCTGTCGCTTTTGAAAACTCTTTCGCCTGTGTCATGGCATTTTGACCTGTTGTCGCATCTAAGACAAGCAACACTTCATGAGGCGCTTCAGGCACTTCACGCTGAATCACGCGTTTCACCTTTTCAAGTTCCTTCATCAAGTTCACCTTATTTTGTAGTCGTCCTGCTGTATCACAAAGAAGAACATCAGCACCTCTTGCTTTGGCGGCCTGAACAGCATCATAGATTACAGCTGCCGGATCTGAACCTTCAGCCTGTTTGACAACATGTGCGCCAACTCGCTCTCCCCACACTTCAAGCTGATCGATCGCTCCTGCACGGAACGTGTCTCCAGCAGCAAGGACGACATTTTTTCCTTCCTTTACAAATTGGTGAGCTAGTTTACCGATTGTTGTTGTTTTTCCAACACCATTAACACCAACAAACAAGATAATGTTTAAACGGCCATCCTCTATGTTAAGCTCTGAGACTTCTTTCTCTCCACCTTCATAAATCTCAACCAACTTTTCAGAAATAACAGCCCGGACCTCTTTCGGGTCTTGAATGTTTTTTCGTTTGACCTCACTCTTCAGTTCATCAATCAACTCCATTACAGTTGATACACCAACATCCGCTCCGATCAGTACTTCTTCAAGCTCTTCAAAAAAGTCTTCATCTATTTTTCGGTAGCGGGAAACGAGTTCATTGACCCGCTCCTGAAACGAATGTCTTGTTTTGGTCAAGCCTTCTTTAAACTTTCCCGAGACAGAATCGGTTTGCTTTGTGATCTTCTCTTTCAGTTTCTTAAAAAAACTCATCATCGTAACCTCGCTTTACTTAAACTAATTCTTTTGTATCTTCCAGTTTAACGGAGACAAGCTTAGAAACACCTGATTCCTGCATTGTCACACCATAAAGAACATCGGCTTCTTCCATCGTACCTTTTCGATGAGTAATGACAATAAATTGAGTTTCACAGCTATATTTTTTCAAATATTGTGCAAAGCGGAACACATTGGCCTCATCAAGTGCTGCTTCTACTTCATCCAACACACAGAATGGGACAGGTCTGACTTTAAGAATCGAAAACAAGAGAGCAATCGCTGTCAGAGCCCGTTCTCCTCCAGAAAGGAGACTTAAATTTTGCAGCTTTTTACCAGGAGGTTGAGCGATAATCTCCACACCTGAATGAAGTAAATCTTCGGGATCTGTCAGCTTTAATTCAGCTCTTCCGCCCCCGAATAACGCACGGAAAACTTCTTCGAAATGGGAGCGAATCTGTGTAAAGGTTTCCGCAAATCGCTTCGTCATTTCATCATCCATTTCTTCAATCACTTGAAAGAGCGTATTTTTCGCTTCAAGCAGATCATCCTTTTGTTCCGTTAGAAAGACGTAGCGTTCATTCACTCTTTCGTACTCTTCAATGCTTCCAAGATTGACAGTGCCAAGTTCTTCGATCGCTAGTTTGATGAGCTTAACGCGCTTTCTCGCGTCTTCAGCCGCTAGTTCCAAAGGATATTTCTCTTTTGCACCTTCAAATGATAAGCCATACTCTTCACGCAGGAACGCAATCAAATTATCTAATTCCACTTCCATACGTCCGAGCTTAATTTCTTCATCTTTCAGAAGGCCTGCCATTTGTTTATATTGACGTTTCATTTCTTTTAGTTCAAGCTCTTCTGTTTCAAGCCCTTTTTGTAGTTTTGCCCGCTGATCTCTTCTTGAGGCGATAAGCTCCACAGTTTTATTTTTATCATTCAATTTCTTTTTCGCTGCGTCCTCAAGCTTTTCCTCACCATTTGAACTTGATGACATTTCTGTTGTGAGAAATGAGAGGTCTTCTTTGGTAACTTTCAAAGCTTCTTCATTTTCAGAAAACTCTTCTTCTAACCTTGTGAGTTTTTCCCGTTCATGTGCACAAGACTGTTCCGTTTTCGCTAGTACAACTTTTAAATCAGTCAACTCACTTTGTAGTGTTTCTTTTGTTGATGTTTGCGTCTGCTTTCTTTCCGTGAGATGCTCGATTTCCCCATCGAGTTTCTTCAAGCTTTCAGAAACGACTTTTAGCTTTTCTTCAAGTTCTAATGTTCGTTGTTTTTTTGTGCTATCCTCTTCAAGAAGCTCTGCTTTTTCTCTGTCATACAGTTCCAAATGACTGTTAACATTTTTTTCGGCAACTTCTAGTTCATAAAGTCGGCCTTTCATTTGCTGTTGTTCACTTCTTAAACGTTCTCCATCTTCACGCAATGTTTGAAGCTGTTTTTCAAGAGCTTGGATCTCTATTTTTAAGCTTTTCACTTCGTCTTCAAGCAGTTGGGATTTGCTTTCCATTTCCTGTAGACGTTCTGTCATCGCTTCCAGCTCTCTTGTACGTCCTAAAAGTGAATTGGTTTTTTTCTTCACAGCTCCACCCGTCATGGAGCCACCTGGATTGACGACATCCCCTTCAAGTGTAACGATCCGGTATCTGTGTCCAAGCCGTTTGGCAAGATCGTTAGCACCTTTTAAATGCTCTGTAATCAGCACATTGCCAAGTAGATGTTGGACAACCGTCCTGTATGATGATGCATATGAAACAAGCTCACTGGCATTTCCGATAAATGACGGGTTTTCTTTAGCAAGGGCAAGATCACGAGACTGGATATACTTCTCTTTCATCACAGAAAGCGGGAGAAATGTTGCTCGTCCAAATGAATGTTTTTTCAAATACTGAATCGCTTGTCTTGCTGCATCTTCATGTTCTGTCACAACATGTTGCGCTGAAGCTCCCAAGGCAATTTCAATCGCTGTTTCATACTTTTGGTCTGTTTGAATGAGCTCAGCAATCGCCCCATGGATACCCGGCAGTTCGTTTCTAGCTTTCAGTACCTCTTTAACACCTTGATAAAATCCAGAAAAGTCTTCTTGCATGGTCTCAAGCATTTCTTTTTTTGAACGAGCTTGCTGGACATACTGATAAGCTTGATAAAGAGCTGACTCTTTTTTTTCATATTGGTTTTTCTTTTGTTCATAGCTTTTTTGTGTGTCCCGATAGGCCTGAATCTGGGAATGAAGCTGCTCATCAAGGAGGGTGAACTCGTGTTCTGTTTTTGTTTTTTGTTCAGTGAGTTCCTGTCGTTCATCCAAATATTTTTCGTTGTTATTTGCAAGACGTTTTTGTTGGTGAGCAGATTGAGACATCTGATCCTCAATAAACTGCAACTCATTCCGAATCGAAGCCTGTTCGTTTAATAGCTCAAAATAATCGCTTTTCAGCTGTTCGATTTCTTCTTCGACATTTTCACTGTACATTGAGAGTGCTTGATTTTTATCTTTGACTTGCTTTTTAATCTCTTTCACTTCAGCTTGGAGCTTTTCATAAACCATTTTTTGTTTGGTTATTTTTTCATTTAAGTCTTTTTCTTTTTCCCCACGCTGTACAATCGTATCTTCGAGTTGTGCTCTGTTTTTGGAGGCATTCTTTTTTCGTTCTTTTAAAACTTCTTTTCTGCCTTCTAGTTTTTCAAGTTCTTCACTTGTTAGAAGGAGCACTTGTTGAAGTTCATCAATCGATTCGTCAAGCGCCTGCATTTTATCTCTCGCCTGTTCGATTTTAGCTTCTTTTCCTTGGATGGAGGCAGATGCCGACATTTCCTCGTCTTTTGCCTTCTCGACTTTTTCTCCAAGAGCCTCCCATTTTTTATGAAGTTCTTCTATATCAAATGCTGTTAAAGCAATCTCGATTTTTTCAAGTTCTTCCTTTTTTTCAAGATAATCTTTAGCGATTGATGATTGTACTTTTAAAGGTTCGACTTGTCCCTCAAGTTCATGAAGAATATCTTCGACACGGTTCAAATTGTCTTGTGTTTCAAACAGTTTGTTTTCAGCTTTTTTCTTTCTTGATTTATATTTTAAAACACCGGCTGCCTCTTCAAAAATGCTTCTTCGTTCCTCAGCCTTGCTACTTAAAATTTCTTCGACTTTCCCTTGGCTGATAATTGAAAACGCTTCTTTACCAAGCCCTGAATCCATAAAAAGATCGATGATATCTTTTAAGCGGCAAGATTGATTGTTGATAAGAAACTCACTTTCGCCTGATCTGTAGACTCTCCTTGTCACACTGACTTCGTGAAAGTCAATCGGGAGAAAATGGTCTTCATTATCAAGCGTCAGCGTCACTTCCGCAAGATTTAGCTTATTTCGCGAATCACTTCCAGCAAAAATGATGTCCTCCATTTTGCCACCTCTGAGTGATTTGGCGGACTGCTCCCCCAATACCCAGCGAATCGCGTCTGTAATATTGCTTTTTCCGCTGCCATTAGGTCCGACAACAGCTGTTACACCTTTTACAAAATCTACAGAAATTCGTTCTGCAAACGATTTAAATCCAATGACATCTAAACGTTTGAGGAACATCCTGATCCTCCTCATGTATTAAAGTATTACAATTCTATCACACCTTTTCATAAAAGGCGCTAATATACTGAAATCCCCCTGTTTTTGGCAAGGGGGATTTATTGTTCAATATGGTGTTTTTGTAACTTTTCCAACGCTTCTTGGGCGGCATGCTGTTCAGCTTCTTTTTTGGATCGGCCGGTTCCTACTCCCAGTACTTCTCCTTTAAGCGATACATTGGCTTCGAATTCACGGTTATGTGCGGGACCTTTCTCCTGAAGAATCTTGTACTCTAAAGAACCTCGTCCATCACGCTGTACAAATTCCTGAAGTTGACTTTTAAAATCCATCACATGAGAAAAAGCACCCTCATCGATTTTTGGGAAGACATACGCTTTCAGAAAGGTTACGACAGATTCAAGCCCTTGATCAAGATAAAGCGCACCGATAAAAGCTTCAAACACGTCAGCTAACAGTGCCGGCCGCTTTCTTCCACCTGTCATTTCTTCTCCTTTCCCCAAAAGGACAAGCTCTCCAAAAGAAAGCTCATGGGCTAGAGAAACCAATGAAGGCTCACATACAATCGCCGCTCTCAATTTTGTCAAATCACCCTCGCTCATAGCCGGGTATTTAGCGTATAAAAATTGAGAAATGGTTAGTTCCAAAACAGCATCTCCTAAAAATTCAAGCCTTTCATTATCTTCATAAGGCTTCTTTCGATGCTCATTCACATAAGATGAATGTGTAAACGCTTGGTATAAAAGCTTCTCATTTTGAAATTGAACCGAAATTCGTTCTTGAAACTGTTTAAACTGTTCCACTTTTTTATGAAACACTTTTCTGTCTTTGAAATGAGAATGTTTTGACATAGCAACCTCCATCTAGGTACATCAAGTATACCTAGCCTCCTATAAAATCAGGTAGGCTTGGTCTTGGTTCGGCTTTTCTAAGCATAATAAAGGGATAAAGCCCCGTCTTTAAACGGGACTTTAAGTTAGAGCTTACTGCTTACTATTTATGTAGTTCACAGCGTCACCGACTGTTGCAATCTTTTCAGCATCTTCGTCAGAAATCTCCATGTCAAACTCGTCTTCAAGTTCCATGACCAGCTCAACTACATCCAGGGAGTCAGCTCCTAAGTCCTCTTTAAATGAGGCTTCAAGAGTGACGTCAGCTTCATCTACACCAAGGCGGTCTACGATGATTTTTGTTACACGCTCTAATGCGTCTGCCATAGCTATTCACCTCCCCTCAAGTATTATAGTTGATTCATTTTTAAAAAACCAGAGAAATTTAAATCATGACCATTCCGCCATCAATATTTAATGTCTGACCGGTCATGTAACGAGATTGTTCAGACGCAAGGAAAACAACGACATTGCTAATGTCTGAAGGCTCACCAAAACGGGCAAGTGGAATCTGCTTTAACATCTCATCTTGAAGCTCTTTTGTCAGTTTATCTGTCATTTCTGTTGAGATAAACCCTGGTGCAATTGCATTCACAGTAATATGTCTTGAAGCGAGCTCTTTTGCCAAGGTTTTCGTTAAACCAATAACACCTGATTTTGCAGCGACATAATTAGCTTGTCCGGCGTTTCCGATGACTCCCACAACCGAGGTGACATTGATAATCCGACCGCTTCTTTGTTTCATCATCTGTCTTGTCACAGCTTTTGAACAGTTGAACACACCTTTTAAGTTTATGTTGATGACATCATCCCATTCATTTTCTTTCATTCTCATCAACAGATTGTCTTTCGTAATACCAGCATTGTTGACAAGAATATCGAGGGAACCAAAACGTTCAATTGTTTGTTTCATCATCGCTTGAACATCATCAGCTTTTGAAACATCGGCTTTGATCGCAACCGCATCTCGGCCGAGTGCTTTAATCTCATCAACAACTTCGTTTGCCTTCGCTTCATTTCCTGCATAATTGACAGTGACATTTGCTCCATGTTTAGCCAAATCGAGTGCAATCGCTCGGCCAATCCCTCTTGAAGCACCGGTGACAACTGCGGTTTTATTCTCCAGCATGTCCTTGTTCCTCCTTCAAAGTTTGAACAGCAAGCTCAATTGTATTTGGGTCTGATACAGCAATTGTTTGAACTCTACGATTCACTTTTTTAACAAGTCCAGATAAAACTTTGCCCGGACCGATCTCAATGAAAGTTGTAACACCTTCGTCAATCAATCTGCTAATCGATTCCTCGAAGCGAACAGGTGAATACAACTGCTCAATCAGTTTTTGTTTGATGTCTTCTTTATCTGTCACAACATCAGCCGTTACATTAGAAATAACAGGTGTAGATGCATTTTCAATCTTGCAATGATCAAGAACTTCCTGCAATTTTTCGGCAGCTGGTTTCATGAGTTCAGAATGAAACGGCCCGCTGACTTCAAGTGGAATTGCTCGCTTTGCGCCATGCTCTTTCGCAAGTTCTGAGGCAAGTTCAACCCCTTTTGCAGTTCCTGAAATAACAATTTGTCCGGGACAGTTTAAGTTCGCCAGTTGAACGAGATTCCCTTCTTTGGACACCTGATCTGTTACATTTTTTAGTGCTTCACGATCCATGCCAAGAATCGCGGCCATCGCTCCTTCTCCAGCCGGGACAGCTTCATTCATAAATTCACCACGTTTTCTAACAGCGTAAACTGCATCTTTAAAGGACATCGCGCCAGAAGCTACTAATGCTGAATATTCACCTAGACTATGTCCAGCCATGAAATCGGCTGTTATACCGTATTCCTTTAATTTTTCAAGCGTGGCGATGCTTGCCGTTAGCAGGCTAGGTTGTGCATTGTATGTAAGTGTTAATTCTTTCGCATCTCCTTCAAACATAAGAGAGCTTAAGTTTGTTTCCAACGTTTGATCTGCTTCCTCAAATATCTGTCTTGCTTTCGGCTCTTTTTGATACAGTTCATACCCCATACCAATATGCTGGGATCCCTGACCAGGGAATAAAAAAGCAATCTTACCCATTTTCAAAAAACCTCCAGACTATTCATCTGCTTTTTGTTTAATCTTTTGTTCAATACATGACGCAACATGTTGAGTGACCATCCCTCTCGCCTGACGGATTGCATGATAAATAGCTGATTCATCAGAAGAACCATGCGCTTTAATGACAGGCGCTTTCAAACCAAACAGTCCGGCTCCTCCATATTCAGAGTAGTCCATTTTTGCTTTCATTTCTTTCAGCTTCGGTTTTAGCACAGAAGCAGCCAATTTCGTCGCAAAACTTGAGGTGAGCGTGCTTTTCAGCATTTTAAAAATCGACAGTGCGGCACCTTCGACCGTCTTTAAGGCAATGTTTCCAGTAAAGCCATCTGTCACAATCACATCTGCAACACCATCAAGCATGTCGCGCGCTTCAACATTACCAATAAAGTTGAGATCTAGTTTTTTTAGGTTTTGAAAGGCCTGTTTGGCAAGGTCATTTCCTTTTTTGTCCTCTGTCCCTACATTCAATAGACCAATTCTCGGGTTCTTTACACCTAAAACGTGTTCACTATAAACAGAGCCCATAATCGCATATTGAACGAGGTGTTCAGGTTTTGCATCTACATTTGCACCAACATCAAGGAGGAGAAAACCGTCTCCAGATACCGTTGGTAAGGTCGGTGCTAAGGCAGGTCTTTCGATTCCTTCAATCCTGCCGACGACAAATAATCCAGCTGTCATCAAGGCTCCTGTATTCCCGGCAGAAATACAGGCATCCGCTCTTCCCTCGGCGACTTCTGTAGCCATTAGAACCATTGACGAGTTTTTCTTTCTTCTTACAGCACGAACAGGCTCATCTGTCGCTTCAATCACTTCTTCTGCATGTTTAATATGAATCCGCTCATGATCTGTTAAATGAGCAGCCATTTTTTCTTGATCACCAACAAGTGTGATGTCTAGATCTTTAAAATCCGCAATGGCTTTCATTACACCATCGATAACGGCTTTAGGAGCATGATCGCCACCCATAGCATCAACAGCAATTCTCATGACATATGCGCCACCTTCTAAGATTGTTTTGAACGATACATGACAAATTCGCCTGAAAACACAGGTTCCTCTGCAACATAGCTGTTAACATTGACAATCGTTCTGCCTTTTTCTTTATCAAGTTTAACGACTTTCGCTTTTGCTACAACCCGTTCACCTTGTTTGACCTGTCGCGTGAAGCGAATATCCGCTGTAGCGGTTAATGCAAGGTCATCATTGATCACTGCAACAGCAAGTGAGTTAGCCTGGGCAAATAAATGATGTCCTCTTGCAATTTGATTGCGACTGAAAACATGTTCTTTTTTGATTTCAAGAATCGAAATCGCCTGTTCATCCAGTTCAAGATCAATGATTTCCCCGATTACTTCATCAAGTGGAAGTGATTTTACTTCGTCTTCAAGGGACTTTTCTGCGACACTTTTAATTCTTTCCCTCAGTTCAGGGATAGAAAGTTCCAAACGGTCTAAACGAATCGTCTGAATGCTGACATTAAACTGTTCCGCCAACTCCTCATCAGTTATAAACGGGGTCCTATTAATGGTCTGCTGCAGCAATTCTTGGCGTTCTCTTTTACTTTTTCTCATATTTATAAACACCATCCGCGGGAATTATGACTAGGTACTAATAGTAGTATATAATTTCATAGATTAGAATGCAATATTCTTTGTCTATGATGATCAACTTAATTTTTCCCCATCCATTATTCCGCTGTTCTGTAAATACTCTCTTATTCCGGCATACTTGTCTTCTGACCAGAATGCTTTTGATGAAATAAGCTCTGTCGCATCTTGTCTTGCTGTCTCAAGCGCGCGGTAGTCATGAACCATATCTGCGACTTTAAATTCCGGGACTCCACTTTGTTTTTTTCCGAAAAAATCACCCGGTCCTCTCAATTCCAAATCTTTTTCTGAAAGTTCAAAGCCGTCTGTTGTTTCAGACATGATCACCATACGTTCTTTACCCGTTTCAGATTTTGGATCTGCCATTAAAATGCAATATGATTGGTGATCACCGCGCCCGACCCGACCACGAAGCTGGTGTAGCTGTGAAAGTCCGAAACGGTCAGCATCATAAATGACCATGATCGTTGCGTTTGGAACGTTCACCCCGACTTCAACGACAGTCGTTGAGACAAGAATTTGACATTCATTTTGACTGAACTGCCTCATCACTTGTTCTTTCTCATCATTAGGCAATTTACCATGCATAAGCCCGATGTGCCACCTTCCTTGAAAAGCGTGCGTCAGCATACTGTGAACATCGATCGCATTTTGGACATCAAGCTTATCTGATTCTTCAATCAGCGGACAGATCACATAGGCCTGCCTACCTTTTTTTAACTCTTTTTCGATAAAAGTCATGATGCGTTCCAGCATATCATGTTTAACCCAGTACGTTTCAATTTGTTTGCGCCCCGCCGGCATTTCATCAATAACAGAAACATCCATTTCACCGAAAACTGTGATGGAGAGTGTCCGGGGAATCGGTGTCGCTGTCATAAAGAGAACGTCAGGGTCTTTGCCTTTACTTCTCAACTTTTTTCTTTGTTCTACACCAAACCGATGTTGCTCATCAGTGATGACAAGTCCAAGCTGTTTAAAATGAACATCTTCCTGAATTAAGGCATGTGTCCCCACTAAAATATCGATTTCTCCGTTTATTAATCTTTCTAGAAGCTCTCGCCTTCGCTTGCCTTTGACAGAGCTAGTTAAGAGCGCAACACGAACATCCTCCCCGGCAAACAAAGAAACCAATGAATCAGCATGCTGCTCCGCTAATATTTCGGTCGGAACCATTAATGCTCCCTGATAACCAGAAAGAAGACAAGCATACAAAGCAATGGCAGCGACGGCCGTTTTACCCGATCCTACATCACCTTGCAGTAAACGATTCATTTTAAAATCAGAAACCATATCTTTCAAAATATCATCTAGGGCTTTAGCCTGGGCCTTTGTCAAGGTATAGGGAAGACTGTTAACAAATGCATCAACAGCCTCGATGCTAAAGGAATGTTTGAGCCCGTCAGAATGTTCCCTTTCAAACTTTCGTAATGCTTGCATCTTTAGTTGAAATAGTAAAAATTCTTCATAAACAAAGCGGCGTCGCGCCTGTTTCAAAGCTTCCCGTGTCTTTGGTTGATGGATCGTTCTTACTGCATCTTGGTAAGAAAGGAGTTTGTATGTGAGCCGGAGTTTTTCAGGCAAGAGGTCCTGGGCAAATTGTAAATGGTTGTTGATCGCTTCCTGAATCAATTTCCGCATCATCTTAACAGTTAGCTTTTCTTTTACTGAGTAAACAGGCTCAATCGTTTGAGTATTTTGATGTGGTCCATTTTTTAATTCTTGAACCATGATCGATTGCCTATGCTTGTCCCATTTTCCTGAAATAGTGATGACAGAGCCAAGCGTGAGTTTCTTTTTCAAATATGGACGGTTAAAACAAACCGCTGTAATTAAATAATTTCCTACAAGAAGCCGGAATGTAAGGCGGCTCCGTTTTTTTCCGTAATAGGTAAGAGAAGGTTCACTGTGAACCTTCCCTTCTATTGTTACTCTTTCCTCGTGTGCAACGTCTTCCAAATCACGCAACTCATAATCATCATATCTGTACGGAAAATAGTTTAACAGATCGGAAATATTGTATATACCGAGCTCATTTAACGTTTTCTCCGTTTCCGCTCCGACTCCTTTGATGGCAGATATACTAGTTTGTAAATGATTTTCCACGTGTCACTGATGCCCCTCCAAATATTTTTTTCTCAAGTTCCTTCCCTGTCGGTGTTGCAGCAAGGCCCCCTCGCCCCGTCTCTCTCAACGCTGTCGGCATCGTTTGGCCGATTTTGTACATCGCATCAATCACTTCATCACACGGAATTCGGCTTGTAATACCGGCAAGTGCCATATCTGCTGCAACCATTGCATTTGCAGCCCCCATTGCATTTCGTTTCACACATGGAACTTCGACAAGCCCTGCAACAGGATCACAAACAAGACCGAGTACATTTTTCAAAGCGATCGCCATCGCTTCTGCACATTGTTCAGGCTTTCCCCCAGCCATTTCTACAATTGCTGCTGCTGCCATTCCTGAAGCTGAACCAACTTCAGCCTGGCAACCGCCTGCTGCTCCCGATATGCTAGCGTTATTGGCAACGACAAAGCCAAATGCCCCTGAAGTAAATAGGAAACGAATCATCTGCTCCTTTGTCGGATTAAGCTTATGTTTAACTGCGAATAAAGTACCTGGGACAACACCGGCAGATCCTGCAGTCGGTGTCGCACAAATCGTTCCCATTGCCGCATTGACTTCGTTTGTCGCAACCGCTTTACTGACAGCATCTAAAATCACATCACCTGATATTCCTTTTCCAGCTTGGAGATATGCTTGAAGTTTAACGGCATCTCCGCCGGTTAGCCCAGAATGAGACTTAACCCCGGTGACTCCTTTTTCAACAGCCGCTTCCATAACAGCTAAATTTTCCTCCATTTGTTCAAAAATAGCTTCCCGTGTCCGCCCTGAAACTTCAATTTCCTGCCTAATCATGATTTCTGATATGGAGGCCTTTTTCTCTTTTGTCAGTTCAATAAGTTCTTTCACATTTCGAAACATGTCATCCCCCTCTTTTTTACCTGTTAGTCAGCAATTTGTGTAACATCGATGATATTCGGCAGTGTTTTTAATTCCTCAAAGACAACCGGATCGATAAATTGATCTACTTCAATCGTCATGAGTGCTTCTTGACCGACATCTTTTCTGGCAACTTCCATATGACCGATGTTAATGGCGAATTTAGCCAAAACATTAGCAACACCAGCAATTGTCCCATACCGGTCATTATGAATCACTAAAATAGCCGGGTGATTTCCTGATAGTCTAAGTTCAAAGCCGTTCAGTTCGGTAATTTCGATTTTACCTCCGCCAATTGATATTCCCACAAGTTCAAGAGTTCCTTGATGATCGGAGATGAGAATGCGGGCTGTATTTGGATGTTTTGGAACCGCTTCTTCTTCGCGAAACTCAATCTCAATTCCTTTTTCTTCGGCAAGGCGAATGGCGTCTTTAATTCTTTCATCAAATGTGTCATAGTCTAAGAGACCGCCAATGACCGCAACATCTGTCCCATGTCCTTTATAGGTTTCCGCAAAAGAGCCGTAAAAAGATACAATGATTTTTTGCGGTTCTCTCGCAAACAAGCTTCTGGCCACTCTCCCGATTCTCGCAGCGCCTGCGGTATGGGAGCTAGATGGTCCGATCATAACCGGCCCGATAATATCAAACACACTTCTGTACTTCATCAATATCCCCCTTTAATCATACAAATTGTCCGCCAATCTCCTATTGGGCAAGAAAAGGCCGTTTTTTTTAGACTAATCGATCATATCTCAATTGGCAAGAAAGATGATGCACCTTTATGAAAGCGTTTTTTAACTTGGTTGGGAACCTTTAGTTAATGATTTGACTTTTGTACTTTCAAGCCTTCGATTTGACTAATTCACCTTCAGAATGTAAGCGACATTGTTTTTTATAAATGTGAAGCTTCATTCTACGCCTAATAATTGACAAGTATCTCAATTTGCCTTGATGACATACACAGTTGCAGGTGGACCTTGTGTTATCTATGGTGATCAGGGTTATCTGATAAAATCTCGATAAATTCGTAAACAATCAGTCACTGTTACCATTTCTAAATTCCGAATATTTGTTCCCGCCTTATTATAGCGGGATTTTAGAAAATCATCAATATATTGAAAATGGAAAGAAGGAGCGTTTTTTAAATGTGAAAAGGGCGTCCAATAGTCACAAAATTGACTTGTTGGACAGCCCTTTAAGAATAATTATTCTACAGATAAAATATAAGCATATAACGGTTGTTTTCCGTTGTGAACTTCGACTTCGACTTCATCATACGTTTCCCTAATAAAACGAGCAAGGTCTTCCGCTTCTTCTTGTGAAGCATCCTCCCCTTTAATAATTGTTACAATTTCACTATCTTCATCGATCATCTTAGAGACCAGCTTTTTGGCTGCTGACAACTGCTCTGTAGCGGTATCAACGATTTTTCCATTTAAAATGCTCATAAAATCGCCTTTTTTAATGTCCATCCCATCAATGTTCGTGTCTCTAACCGCATATGTGATCTGACCGCTTTTGACATCTTCGATCGCCTCAAGCATATTAGCCTCATTTTCTTTTATCTCAAGCTGAGGATTGAATGCTAGCAATGCAGCCATTCCCTGTGGAACAGTCTTTGTCGGAATCACGATCACGTTTTGTTCAACAACTGTTGCAGCTTGGTTTGCCGCCATCACAATATTTGAGTTATTCGGCAATATAACGACGTTCTCTGCATGAGTGTCTTGAATCGCTGCAACGATGTCTTCTGTGCTCGGATTCATCGTCTGGCCACCTTCTATCACAGCTGTTGCACCAATACTTTGAAAAAGCTCTGCAATTCCTTTGCCCATTGCCACCGTCACAATGCCATATGCTTGTTTTTCAGCTGTTACCTTTTGTGTAGCTGTTTCAGTTTGATTTTGATTGATGATCGCACTGTGCTGTTCACGCATATTTTCAATTTTCATATTGACTAAGCTACCGTATTTTTGCGCATAACTTAAGACTTCTCCCGGATATTCGGCATGAATATGGACTTTCGCAAGATTTTCATCAGATACGACAAGCAACGAATCACCGAAACGACTTAAATCTTGGCGAAAATTCTCTTCATCAAACGCTTGTTGGCCTTGACCGAGCTTGACCATGAATTCTGTGCAATAACCGAATTCAATATCTTCTGTGCTCATTTGACTTTGCGCATTTTTATGATGTTCAGCGCTGACAAGGTCGTCCAATGCCGGAAGAGAGGTGGCCTGATTTGAAAGTTTTTCTCCTTTCAAAGAGGCCAAAAACCCTTGATAGACACATAAAAGCCCTTTGCCTCCACTGTCAACAACCCCGACTTCTTTTAACACCGGTAACAATTCAGGTGTCCGTTCTAATGAAGCCGTAGCTTCACTTACAACAGCCTCCATAACCGTAATAATATCAGTGTCGGTCTGAGCAGTAGCCACTGCTTTTTTGGCCGCATCTTTAGCGACAGTCAGAATTGTACCTTCAATCGGTTTCATAACGGCTTTATAGGCGGCGTCAACACCTGCCTGAAAAGCGGCAGCAAATTCCTTTGCATCGATTTCACTTTTCTGCTCAATCGATTTTCCAAAGCCTCTAAACAACTGTGATAAAATAACGCCTGAGTTTCCTCGCGCTCCCATTAACAGTCCTTTTGAAAGGCCTGCTGCCACTTCTCCTATTTTTTCAGTATGAAGCTGTTTTACTTCTTTTGCACCAGATGTCATCGATAAGTTCATGTTTGTACCCGTATCTCCATCCGGAACTGGAAATACGTTTAACGCATCAACTACTTTTGCGTTTTGAGACAGATGGTGCGCGCCATACAGAACCATGTCTGCAAATGCTTTCCCATCTAAAATTCGTTTAGACACTCTTGTTTTCCTCCTAACTACGGGTTCGTCACGCGTACTCCTTGAACGTAAATGTTTACGGAATCAACTGCAAGACCTACTGTATGATCCAGCGTGTATTTGACTTTTGTTTGGACATTATGCGCTACTTCTGAAATTTTTGTTCCATAGCTAACGATGATATACATGTCAATATGTATACGGTCATCTTCCTGACGCACAATCACTCCACGGCTGAAATTTTCTTTTCGAAGGATTTCAGTCAATCCGTCTTTAATTTGGTTCTTAGATGCCATACCTACGATCCCGTAACAATCAATCGCCGCGCCTCCGGCAACCATGGCGATGACTTCATTTGATATATCAATTTGTCCGTATTTTGTTCGAAATTCAATGGACACATCGGTTCCTCCTTTTTAGGTTATCTTGACCGAGTTAACACCATTTTACTATAAGGATCTTCTTTTTTAAAGAACAGGTACAGACCCAATCCTACTTATACTACAGGCCGTCTATTTTTTCAAGATGTCAAGTGAATATTCTTGAAAGGAGAACAAACAATAGTTGCAAACGATTTTCGGCTGTGGTAAATTATTAAAGTACCTTAAGCATCACAATGTAATCAATTCATAGAGAATGATGATGTTTTTTGAGAGTTAGGAGGGAAAGAAATGGCACGTAAATGCGTAATTACAGGCAGAAAATCACGTTCTGGAAATTCTCGTTCTCACGCGATGAACGCTTCTAAACGCACATGGGGAGCAAACGTTCAAAAAGTGCGCATCCTTGTGAATGGTAAGCCTAAAAAAGTATATGTATCAGCTCGAGCTTTGAAATCCGGAAAAGTTGAGCGTGTATAAGAAATAAACGCCTGCCTAGAGAGCAGGCGTTTTTACGTGTTTTTCAGTTTGGGAACACCAAGCGCACGAGGCGCTTTCTTAATTTTTGCGAAACGAGCCCAACATCGCCCGTACAATTCCCCCTAAAAACTTCGGCAACTTAATGGTATAAAATTTCATTTTGTTCCCTCCTCAAGAGTCCCATAACCGCATGTATCACTAGGTTATTTTTAATCATTGCTTCTTATCATGATTAATATGCCTTCCGTAAACGAAAACGCACCTTTTGAATGGATGAGTTCATTACTAATACATAGTGTAGATCCAAGTGTAATATGACAATTATTTAAAGAATACTTAAAACCGGTTAGAGACAGGTTTTTGACCAATTCTGTAAACGGTAGAAATGAAACATATGGCTTTGATTGATCATGGCTTACTGTATAGGAACCAGGTGAAAACATGCTGATGGTATTTTGCCTATCAATCATGACTGTGTCGACTTTCTTTTTCAGTGTTTGATAAAGAAGCTGGATATTCCCAAGAAAATGATCTGCTCTTCCTCCTGATATCCCAAACAGTTTGATGGAGAGAGGCTCTTGTTCAACAGCCCAACTAAGGGCAAGGTCAAGATCGGTCTGATCTTTTTCAGCTTGATAGATATGAAAATGCGGTGCCGCACTTTCCAACGCTATCTTTTGTTCATTTGTGATACTATCAAAATCCCCAAACACTTCTTGCGGGATGATCCCTGCCTCCAGAAGTGTCACCGCCCCTCGATCAACACCAATCCAATGTGTGCTACTATCATGATATGCTGACAAATCCGGGATGAGACAACTGGGACCTCCTGCCATAATATTAATATTTTTCATTGCTCTGTCCTTTCTATCCTAAAAAAGAGCACAGCTGTCAGCTGGCTCTTATTTTAGTCTACATGCGATCAATATTATTCAGTCGCTTTTTTTAGATCAGAAATCGCTTTTTGACGATCTTTTTCATTATAAATTGCCGAGCCAGCGACTAGCATGTTTGCTCCGGCGTTTATACATTGTACTGCCGTTTGTTGATTAACTCCTCCATCAACTTCAATCAATAGCTCAGTAAGGCCTTTTTGATCAGCGAGTTCCTTGACCTGCTTGATTTTCGGAACAACAGAAGAAATAAATGATTGCCCGCCAAAACCTGGATTTACGGTCATTAATAATACGAGGTCAAGGTCTTCGATCACATGTTCGATTTGCTGAACAGAAGTATGTGGATTTAAAACGACACCGGCTTTGATTCCTTGCTCCTTGATAAGCTGGATCGTCCTATGTAGATGTGGGCATGCTTCGACATGTACCGATAAAATATCCGCCCCCGCTTTTTTAAATGCAGGAATATATTGATCTGGATTCTCAATCATTAAATGAACATCAAGTGGAAGTTCTGTGATGGGACGGACAGCCTCAACCACAAGCGGACCAATCGTCAGGTTGGGAACAAAATGCCCGTCCATCACATCGATATGAATAAAGTCGGCTCCACCTTGTTCCACATCTTTAATCTCTTCAGCGAGACGAGAAAAATCAGCTGACAGAATGGATGGCGCAATATATACCATATTTAATACCTCGGCTTTCTATCTTTTATTTCGGTTAAAAATTCAACATAATGGTCATACCGATAAGATGCAATTTCTCCCGTTTCTACAGATCTTTTAACAGCGCAATTTGGCTCTTTTATATGCAAACATCCGCGAAATTTGCACTCAGCGCTTTTTTCAGCAATTTCCAAAAACGTATCCCCTAATTCTTCTGCTTCAATACCGGAAAACTCAAGCGAACTGAAACCAGGTGTATCGGCAACAAGTCCATTACCTGTATAAATAAGTTCGACATGTCGGGTTGTATGTTTTCCCCTTCCTAAATGGCTTGAAATTGTATCGGTTTTTAGCTGAAGATCAGGACTGATCGCATTTAAAAGAGAAGACTTCCCCACACCTGACTGACCGGCAAATACGGTGATATTGTTTTTAAAATGCGGAATGAGATTGCTTAAACTACTCTCATTTTTAGTTGAAGCTAAACAAACGTGATAACCGATCTTGCGATAGTCTTCTGCATATTGATCAATCTCTTTTAGACAATCCTCTGATAGTAAATCGGTCTTTGTAATACAAATGATCGGTTTAATCTGATTTGCTTCAACAAGTACTAAAAAACGGTCCAACAGTGAAGTGCTAAAATCGGGCTCTTTTGCGGAAAACACAAGAACAGCCTGATCAACATTGCTAATAGGAGGTCTGACAAGCTGATTATCTCTCTTTTTGATCTCCAACAAATAACCTTCTTTATCATTGTCAGCCTGATAAACAACATGATCACCAACAAGAGGAGTGACTTTGTTCTTCCTGAAATTCCCTCTCCCCCTACATTGAATGATTTGATCTCCATCCAATACATAATAAAAGCCGCTTAACGCTTTTATAATTTTGCCCTCAGGCATAGTGCACCTCCTTATTCATCCTCAGGATACTCAATGGTTTTTGATTTGACTACTTTATCATTGATCATGACTTGATAATAACCTTTTTTGCCAGGACCAATTTTAAATTTGATTGTTCGCTTCGTTGGCTCTGTAATCTTGAAGTGTTCATAAGTGTCAGAAATGCTATGATCTTCATCATCTATTGCAATCTTGACGTCTAGTTTTTCTCCTTCTGATTCCGGTTCATAAGGTATGTCAATTTTTTCAGTTACTGATTGAATTGGTTTTTCTTTAGGTCCAAGAGAAAATGTGACCTCAATTTTTTCACCTGGTTTCACAGCTGTCCCTGCTGCTGGTTTCTGCTTCATGACTTGCCCTTTAGGAACATCTTCGGAATGCGCTTCTTTTTCAACAAGGACTAGTTGATGATCATCTAAATAACCTGAAGCGGCTTGTTTGCTGTAAGTTGTTAAATCTCTTAAAGATGTTGCTTTTGGTCCTATGCTAACCGTTAATTTGATCTCATCGTCATCCGGAACAATTTCAGTTCCTGCTAAAGGCTGTTGACTAATAATGGTACCAGCCGCTTCGTCATCATTTATCTCTTCAGTAACCACATGTTTAAAACCATTTTGTTCAAGGAGTTTTTTACCTGCATCAATGTTTTGTCCTGTCACATCATTGACTTCTTTTCTTTCTTTGCCTGAACTTTTATAAAGCTTGATTGTTGAGCCCTCTTTAACAACATCGCCCGCTTCTGGGTCAGATTTTACAATCAAACCTTCTTTTATGTTTTCATCTGCTATATCTTCAGTATTTGGATCAATTTCAAACCCTTGCTTCTCAAGCTTTGAGACAGCCTTTTTATATTCAAGTCCACCAACATTGGGAACTTCTATATCTTTAGGCATAAACAATGATGGAAACACTGTAACGGCTAAAACAGCTGATGTCGCTAAAACAAAAAATAGTGTTAATAAAACGAGCAGCCAAACTTTTCTTTTTTTCTTTCTTTTGCCTTTTTTCGATACAAGAGGGGTTTCTTCGGACTGATTTGTGTTTGCTGGCTCAGAGGTTTTCTGCTGATCTTTAATAATCGGAATCGCTTTTGTCATTTCATCTGTAGGAATGACAAATTTGTTTTCATTTATTCTATCAGGATCAAAAGCCGTCTTTAGATCTTTTTCCATATCTTCTGCCGTATCATAACGATGAAACGGATCTTTTGTCGTTGCCTTCAGGACAATATTTTCGACGCTTTGCGGCACAGATGCATTCCACCTTTTTACTGAAGGGGTTTCTGCCTGCAGATGTTTAAGTGCGATGCTGACCGCTGATTCTCCTACAAATGGGGTCTGAGCTGTCAAGAGCTCAAACATGACAATACCAAGTGAATAAATGTCAGATTTTTTCGTTGATAATCCACCTTTTGCTTGTTCAGGTGAAAGATAATGGACAGAACCCAAAACCGAATTGTTATGAGTAATGGTTGTTGAACTTAATGCCATGGCAATACCAAAATCAGTTACTTTAATATGTCCCATATGATTGATTAAGATATTGTGGGGTTTGATATCTCTGTGAACGATTTGATTATCATGGGCATGGGCAATTGCAGAAACAATCTGCTCCATGATATTGACTGCTTCTTTCGGATGAAGAGCACCATTTTGGTTTATGTATTCTTTGAGAGTCATCCCCTCAACATACTCCATGACAATATAATAGATGTTATCTTCTTCTCCAACATCATAAATGCTGACGATATTCGGATGATCAAGACTGGCAGCAGACTCTGCTTCCCTTCTGAACCTTTTGATAAAATCGGCATCATGAACGAAGTCAAATCGCAGAACTTTAATGGCAACTTCCCGATCAAGTATGATGTCTTCAGCTAAATAGACATTTGCCATGCCTCCTCCGCCAATGACGCGTAGGATTTGGTAACGGCCGCTAATTCTTTTGCCGATCAACACTTGTCTTCACCTACTTTAGTTTGGGAAGGAAGCTCTAATAACACGACAGTGATGTTATCATCACCACCATTGTCATTTGCCATCTGGACAAGCTGTTCTGCCGTATTTTCTATAGATATTGAAGCATGCAGAACTTCTTTTAGCTTTAGATCATCTACCTTGTTCGTTAAACCGTCAGAACATAATAGAATTTGATCACCTGGTTCGACTTCAAAAGAACGCGCCTCAACAGTTACTGTCGGTTCTGTCCCAAGGGCTTTTGTCAACACGTTTTTTCGCGGATGGTGTTGAGCATCTTCTTTCGAAATGCTTCCCGTCTTCACCAATTCATTAACGAGCGAATGATCTTCTGTAAGCTGCGTAAAGCTGCTTTCATGCAACAGATAACAACGGCTATCTCCAATATGGGCCACCGTTAAAGATTTCCCTGTATATAATACACTGACAACCGTTGTCCCCATTCCTTGGCATTCTTGATATGTTCTCGAATGGTCATGTAATTTTTGATTAACAGCAGCAATTTGTTCTATCAACCAAGCTTCACTATCAGCAGGGGTAGACGGAATCGTTTCCGCTTGCTCCCAAATGTCTCGAAGGGTTGAAACCGCCATCTTGCTTGCTACATCACCAGCAAGATGGCCTCCCATTCCATCACAAACAACTGCCAACACAAGCTCCTCTGTTTTTGTAAAAATGCCAGCATCATCTTCATTATGCTGCCGTATTTTCCCCTTATCCGTTATTAAGGCTGTTTTCAACCTTGATTCACCTCGTCTCTTCTTGACGCTCCTTTGCTCGCAACTGTCCACAAGCAGCGTCAATATCATGGCCTTGCTCTCTTCTGATTGTCACATTCACTCCATGTGCTTTTAATGTTTTTTCAAAGGCAAAAATCTGCTCTTTCGGTGTTCTGACATAGTCTCGTTCAGGTACATAATTGACGGGAATTAAATTAACATGACATTTGATTCCTTTTAATAAGCGGGCCAGTTCTTCAGCATGTTCAACCTGATCATTGACACCGCCAAAAAGCCCGTATTCAAAGGTAACTCTTCTGCCAGTTTTCTGAATATAATAGTCAACCGCTTTCATTAACTCAGGTAATTTGTACGCTCTGTTGATCGGCATTAAGCGGCTTCTGATCTCGGTGTTCGGTGCATGCAGGGAAATCGCAAAATTAATCTGCAATTTTTCATCTGCGAACTGATAAATTTTCGGCACAATCCCACTTGTCGATACTGTGATGTGACGTGCACCGATGTTCAGTCCTTGATCATGGTTGACAATTTTTAAAAATGCGAGCATTTCTTGAAAATTGTCAAACGGCTCACCAATTCCCATAATGACAATCGAACTGACGCGCTCATCTGTTTCATCAAGCGCTTGCTGAACTTTGACAACCTGTGCCACGATCTCGCCCGCTTCAAGGTTTCTCTTTAGTCCTCCGAGCGTAGAGGCACAAAATGTACAGCCGATCCGGCAGCCAACTTGTGTCGTTACACAAACAGAGTTGCCATATTCGTGTCTCATTAAAACGGTTTCGATTGTATAACCGTCATGAAGTTCAAATAAAAATTTCATCGTGCCGTCCTGGGATGTCTGTTTGACAGCCGTTTTTAAAGTTGTCAAGACGAAATGCTCTTCCAGTTTGGCGCGAAGTTCTTTTGAAAGGTTTGTCATCTCAGCAAACGATGTCACCCTTTTTTCATAAAGCCATTCAAAAATTTGTGAAACGCGGAATGGTTTTTCATTGTGATCCTTTAGCCATTTTTTAAGCTCATCCATTTCAAAAGAATAAATGGACGGTTTACTCGTTCGTAACTCTTTTCTAACTTTTTGTTTTGATTCAGTCATTTATGATCCCTTCTTTCTCATGCTGCAAATAAAGAAGCCGTCGGTGCCGAAATAGTGAGGCAGAATTTGAATGCTACCGTTTTCTACATAGGGTACCGTCTTTTCTGGAAGCCTCTCTTTCAGTGTAAGATCAGCTTCAAATTCTTGATGTTCTCCTAAAAAAGCTTGGACCACCTGGTCATTTTCCGCCTTGTCCATCGTGCATGTACTGTATACAAGTGTACCGCCTTTCTTTAACAAAGGGGCAACTTCTCTTAATATCGCCAGTTGAATTCCAGCAAGCCTTGCGCTGTCAGCAGGTGTCTTACTATATTTCACATCAGGCTTTCTGCGAATGACACCAAAACCTGAACATGGAGCATCAACTAAAATCCGATCAAATTGTTCCGTTTTGAAGGCTTCCCCAGCTTTTCTAGCATCCATCGTTGCGGTTTCAATATTTGATAGTCCGAGCCGTTCAGCTGCCTGCTTTATCAATTTTACTTTATGCTGGTGAAGATCGAGAGAGATCACTTTTCCAGTACATTTTAGAAGCTCACCGATATGTGTTGATTTTCCTCCCGGTGCAGCACAGGCATCAAGGACTGATTCTCCAGACTTTACACCTAGTGCCCTCGCAACCAACATGGAGCTTTCATCCTGAATGGTCACAGCACCTTCTTTAAAAAAGGAGCTTCCCGCTATGGTTCCTTTTAACAGTTTGATTGCATCCTCAGACAAGTCACCTTCTTCAGCCTTAATTCCTTCTTCTTGCAAAAGGTTTAGTAAGGTGCTCCTGTCATACTTCAGTTCGTTGACACGAATCGTCTGTTTAGGTGGAATCATATGAATCCGACAAATTTGTTCAGCCGCAGCAAATCCATATGTATCAGTCCACTTTTTGACAAGCCACTCTGGATGGCTCGTTTCAATGGCTAAACGTTCAATCGGATCGGTGATTTCCGCAAAAGAAGGTACACCCTCTCTTTGAATCGAACGCAGGACTCCATTCACAAATGAAGAAATTCCTTTATGACCGCGTTTCTTAGCAATTTCAACAGCTTCAAACAATGCGGCTCGGTCTGGGATTTTCTCAAGATATTCCATTTGATATAGTGACATTCTTAAAAGATGAACCACCCATAGTTTCACCTTTTCCGGCTTTTTAATGAACGGTTTTAACATATAATCAAGTGCAAGTTGATGTTGAAGTGTTCCATAAACAAGTTCAGTTAATAATCCTCTGTCTTTATCATTTAAGTCGTGTGTTTTCATAACAGACTGCAGTAAAAGGTTACTATATGCCTGATTTTGATCAAGTTTAATCAATGCGTCAAGTGCAACTTCTCTCACATTACTTTTCTTCATCATGATGACCTAATTTCGTTCCGACTTGAAGACTAGTTCCTCTGACAAAATCTTCGCCCTTCATTCTTTTTTTCCCCGCGGGCTGCAGTTCTGTTATTTTTAAATAGGTCCTATTACCTGTTGCTACAATAATACCGTCTTTTTCGATGCTGATCACTTCTCCTGGTGAAGCATTCTTCTCAGCAGATACTTTTTGCGCTTCCCAAATTTTCAATGTTTGCCCAAAGAGGAGCGTGTAGGCGACAGGCCAAGGATTTAAGCCACGGACTTGATTATATAAATCCTCACCAGATCTTGACCAATCCATCCGTTCTTGCTCTCTTTTAATATTCGGTGCATATGTCGCTCTTTCTTCATTCTGCTTTTCTGGTGTAACAGAACCCTTAACGACCTTCGGAACTGTTTGAGAGAGAAGCGCTGCTCCTGCTTTGCTAAGTTTATCATGAAGAGTTCCAACATTATCATCTTCATCGATAGCAACCTCAACTTTGGCAAGCATGTCCCCAGCATCTAGTTTTTCCACCATATACATGATTGTAACACCTGTTTTTTGCTTATCTTCAAGAATGGCGTAATGGATAGGCGCACCTCCGCGAAGTTCAGGCAGAAGTGAGGCATGAACATTGATACAACCATATTTCGGATAATCTAACAGTTTACTCGGTAAAATTTGACCGAATGCTGCCGTAACAATTAAATCTGGCTTCAAGTCAAGGATTTTATCTATCTCTTGTTCCTCTCTTACTTTCTCAGGTTGAAGTACAGGAATCCCGTGCTTTATTGCTTCTTCCTTCACAGGAGGTGGTGTCATCACCTTTTTTCTGCCTTTCGGACGGTCTGGCTGTGTGACAACTCCTACCACTTCATAGCCGTCGTTAATCAGCGTATTGAGAACTGGAACTGAAAAATCCGGGGTTCCCATAAAAACGATCCTTGTCATCCAATCATCCTTCCATTTCCTCAAGTTCTTCCTCATCATAATATCGTATAATTTTGGATGTAAATAAAATTCCATCTAAATGGTCAATCTCATGGAGAAGTGCTCTCGCTAAAAAGCCGTCCGCCTCAATTGTAAATGGCTTTCCGTGGCGGTTTAATGCCCTCACTTTAACATGATCAGATCGGTTGACTTCTCCATATAAACCAGGAAAGCTTAAACAACCTTCAGGTCCTATTTGCTCACCACGTTGTGCCATCACCTTCGGATTGATCAGCTCAATTCTTCCCGTCTCATCACCAATATCGACAACAGCGACTCTTTTTAAGACACCGATTTGCGGGGCCGCAAGTCCGACTCCGTCAAATTCGAGCATCGTATCATACATATCACCCAGTAGTTTTCTTAAAGATTTATCAAATGCCGTTACAGGCTCAGCGGGTGTTTCCAGAACATCCGCAGGATATATGACAATCGATTTTACTGCCAATCTAAAAAGCCCTCCATCACAATATTATTTCTTACATCATCATATAAGGATTCATATCGATCGAAATGATTAACTGCTTTTCTTCAATATCGCGGTTGTAATGATCCATCATATTTTTTAGTAAAGATGTAAGCTCGTTTTCCTGTTTGTATTTTATCACGCATTGATAGCGATATCTATCTTTGATCTTGACAATAGGAGAAGCGGCAGGTCCAAGAATTTTGGCATCACCAGAAATATTCTTTTTTAAATATTGGGCAATTTTTTCTGTAACGAGAGCTGCTTTTGTGACTTCTTCGTGGGAAACCGTGATGAGCGCCAAATAATAATATGGTGGATAAGCCTGATATTTTCTGTGTAACATCTCCTGCTGAAAAAATGCCTCATAATCATGTGTTTTTGTTAATTGAATGCTGTAATGTGAAGGTGTATACGTTTGAATAATGACCCGACCCGTTTTTTGATGACGTCCTGCTCTGCCGCTGACCTGTGTCATCAACTGAAATGTTTTTTCTGCTGCTCTAAAATCAGGGATATGCAGCATTGTATCTGCACTAAGCACACCAACTAGTGTCACATTCTCAAAATCCAAGCCTTTGGCAATCATTTGTGTTCCCAACAAAATATCGGCTTTCCCTTGTCCAAATGAAGATAGCAGTTTTTCATGGGCTCCCTTTCTAGATGTTGTGTCTACATCCATTCGAATCACTCTAGCTTGTGGAAGAACTTTGTTTAATTCTTCTTCAACCCGCTGTGTACCTGTTCCAAAATAACGGATATGCTCACTGGTGCACTCTGGACAGGTTGCCGGCATCCCTGTTTCAAAGCCACAATAATGGCATTTAAGACGCTGCCCTGCCCGATGATATGTCAAGGAAATTTCACAGTGGGGGCATTGGATCACATAACCGCAATCTCTGCACATGACAAACGATGAATAGCCCCTTTTATTTAAAAAAAGGACAGCTTGTTCACCTTTTTCAAGCATTTGTTCAAGATCTGCCATTAACTCCCTTGAAAACATTGACCGATTTCCGTTTCTCAGTTCATTTCTCATATCAATAATCGAAACATCTGGCATAGCTTGATAATTGACGCGATATTTTAGAGAAAGTAGCTTGTAGACCCCTTTTTTTGCCCTTGCAAATGATTCAAGTGTCGGTGTGGCACTGCCAAGAATGACCGGACATTTGTGATACTGAGCTCGTTTGATGGCCACTTCTTTCGCATGATATCGCGGCATTTCTTCTTGTTTATACGATGTTTCATGTTCTTCATCAATAATCATCATACCTAGATTTTCAAACGGGGCAAAAATCGCCGAGCGTGCGCCTACAACAAGTCGGACTTCCTTGCGGTGAATTTTTCGCCACTCGTCATATTTCTCACCTGTTGAAAGACCACTGTGCAAAACCGCCACCTGGGATCCGAAACGACCTTTAAAACGTTTGACCATCTGCGGTGTCAGTGAAATTTCTGGAACAAGAACGATGGCTTCTTTACCAGCCTTTAACACCTTTTCAATCGACTGAAGATAGATTTCCGTTTTACCACTTCCTGTGACACCATGTAGGAGAAATACATCATGTCGGTTTTTTTCAAGAGCTTCAGAGATCGCTTGATAAGCTTGAGTTTGCTCTTCTGTTAACGAGAGTGGTTCGGTTTTTTTGAAACTTTTATCCTGAAAAGGATCTCGATAAACTTCCTCTTCACTTTCTTGTAAAAGACCTTTTTGCAAAAGTGCTTTTAATGATGTAGAAGAGCCTCCTGTTTTTTCGAACAGATCTTTAACAGGGACTGACTGACTTATTTCTTTCTCAAGGAAAAACTCGAGAATCGCTTTTTGTTTAACAGCTTGCGGCGATAGTTCATCAAGCGCTTTTTGCAACTTCGCTTTCGAGCCAAGCAGAGCCACCGTCTTGCGCATCTTTTTGTTTGTTTTTTGGGAAACCTTGTATGCTACTTCAAGATTTCCCGCCTGAACTTGTTGCTGGATAAGCTTTAATACATTATGATCATTAATTTCTGTGTAGGGAAGTGATATTTTACCAGAAAATAAGCTTTTTAATGGCTCTGTCAGCGGTTTGTTTTTAATCACTTTGATTTCTTTCGCGTATTTGGCTTTCATTGCTGCCGGGAGCATCGCCTGTAAAGCCGTCGTTTTATAAGAAAGTGTCTTTTCTGTCAGCCAATCAGATAGTTCAAGCAACTCCTCAGTTAAAACAGGTGTCAAATCAATCATGTCAGCAATATATTTGACTGACTTCTCAGAGAGATGAGAGTCATCTTTCACATTGATGACAAACCCTTGAACTTTTCGGGGGCCAAAGGGTACGATGACCCGCATCCCTTTTTTAATCATCCCTTTCCATTTGTCAGGGATTCGGTAATCAAACGGTCTGTCGAGATTTTTTGTGGTGACATCAACGATCACTTCAGCAAAATTCATGTAAGTTCCCCGCTCCGTTCAACTAGCCCGGCGACCTCTCGCAAAATCTCTGCTGCAGTTGCTTGTTTTGACATAAGCGGATATGCATGTTGGCTGCCATCACGATGATAAACAGTCACAATATTGGTGTCTGTTCCAAAACCTGCACCATCTTCAGCAATATTATTAGCAACAATCATGTCTAGATTTTTCACCATCAGTTTTTCTTGCGCATAATCTTCGACATGTTGTGTTTCTGCAGCAAATCCAACTATGATTTGGTTTGTTTTCCGCTCTCCTAGTTCTTTTAAAATATCTTTTGTTCGTTCAAGCTCAATCACCAGTGCGCCATCTTTCTTTTTCAGTTTGTGATCATGGATATGTTTTGGTTTGTAGTCTGCGACAGCAGCCGTTTTAATGACGATATCGCTCTCCGCAAATCGAGACAAGACCGCATCAAACATATCAGCAGCAGAGGTAACGGAAACAACCTCAACATCTGTTGGTGCTTGAAGTGAGGTTGGACCGGTAATCAACGTGACATGAGCCCCGAGCTTCTGAGCTTCTTCAGCGAGCGCATAGCCCATTTTCCCTGTTGAATGGTTTGAGAAAAAACGAACTGGATCGATTTGTTCCCTTGTTGGACCTGCTGTGACAACAACGTTTTTTCCTTTTAGTGGACTGTCTTGCTTAGCAGAAAAATGCTCTTTAATAAGTTGGATGATCTGTTCCGGTTCCTCCATCCTACCTTTCCCTACATAACCACAGGCAAGATATCCTTCACTAGGTTCAATAAACCGGTAGCCATCTTTGTAGAGAGTACCGATATTACGTTGAACCGCTGGATGGTCATACATATGAACATTCATGGCTGGCGCAATCCAAACAGGAGCACATGTGGCCAAAAGTGTTGTTGTTAGCATATCATCAGCTATTCCTGAAGCAAGTTTCCCAATGATATTTGCCGTTGCTGGTGCAATGATGACTAAATCAGCCCAATCAGCCACATCAATGTGGGCAATCACATGGGGATTCCGTTCTTCAAATGTATCTGTGTATACTTCATGACGCGAGAGTGCCTGAAAGGTAAGTGGAGAAACAAATTGACAGGCTGATTTGGTCATCACGACTTTCACATTAGCACCAGCCTGCACAAGTTTACTCGTTAATGCGGCCGCTTTGTAGACCGCAATCCCTCCGCTCACACCTAACAAGATGTTTCGATTTTTCAGCATCTTTTTCTCCCCCTATGCCTTGTTGATAGTCCTTTAAAAAAATAACAACCTACTGGATAGGTTGCTATTTTTACAATTATTAGCGATTTTCCTTTTCAAATGTAAGCAGACCTGCATCGATTTCTTCAAGCGCTTTGCCGACATATTTATGGGACTTTGGATTTTCAATTCGCTGATCTTTATTGATCTGCATTTCACGAGCGCGCTTTGCTGATACAGTTACAAGCGTATATTTTGAATCAAGTTTACCCATTAAAGAGTCAATTGACGGATCTAACATATTTTTATTCAACCTCCAACATTTTCTTATACCTAGGAGCAACACGGACACGCTTTAGGTGTTCAGCGAGTACGATTGCTTTAATCTTTTCGCATGCATGCTCAATACTGTCATTTTCCACAACATAATCATAAGCATCCATCAATTCGATTTCTTCTTTGGCAGCCCTCATCCGGTTTTTGATCAGAGCTTCGGATTCTGTACCTCTCGTTACAATCCGATTTTTCAGTTCTTCTAGACTTGGTGGCGCCAAAAAAATAAACAGGCCTTCAGGAAAGGCTTTCTTCACTTGAAGCGCGCCTTGAACTTCAATTTCTAAAAAAACGTCTTTTCCTTCCTGAAGTGTCTTTTCAACATAATCGACTGGTGTTCCGTAATAATTGCCTACATATTCGGCCCATTCCAGTAGCTGATTGTTCTCAATCATGTCTTCAAATTGTTCGCGTGTCTTAAAAAAGTAATCGATGCCATCTCGTTCGCCTTGTCTTGGTTTACGTGTTGTGACTGAAATCGAATACTCAAATGCTGTGTCCTCTTGAGCAAACAGCGCCTGTCTAACTGTTCCTTTGCCAACACCGGAAGGACCAGAGAGAACGATTAATAATCCTCTTTCTTTCATACGGCTTTTTATCCCTGCCCTTCTTCGATCATTTCTTCTTTGGCTGATAGCCTTTGTGCTACTGTCTCAGGCTGAACAGCCGATAAGATGATATGGTCGCTATCCATAATAACAACCGCACGGGTTCTTCTTCCATATGTAGCATCGATAAGCATACCTCGATCTCTTGCATCTTGGATCATCCGTTTGATGGGCGCTGATTCCGGACTCACAATCGAAATAAGCCGATTTGCGGATATAATATTACCAAAGCCGATATTAATCAGTTTAATCGTCATCTTATACGTTCCCCCTGTATTTGAACGTCTCTTCTAGTGTAGCCTGTTGAGATCGTCCGTAAACAATAAGCACAATCCACTATTCTATATTCTGCACTTGTTCTTTTATTTTTTCAATAGAGCTTTTCATTTCAACGACATGTTTTGTGATTTGGTGATCATTCGCTTTTGAACCAATCGTATTGGCTTCCCGGTTTAATTCTTGGACAAGAAAATCGAGCTTGCGCCCAATCGCTCCACCCGTTTCACAAATGTCACGAAATTGGCTAAAGTGACTTTTCAACCTTGTCACTTCTTCTGTAATATCAGAGCGGTCAGCAAATAAAGCCACTTCTGTCAACAGTCGGTTTTCATCCATACTGTCTGATGACCATTCTTCAAGCCGTGCTTTGAGACGTTCCCGGTAATGATCAACAACCATTGGAGCAAGTGTTTCGATTTCTTCTGTCAGCTTTTCAAGCTTAGCAATATGGAGAAGGCAATCCTCTTTAAGTCGCAGGCCTTCAGCTTCACGCATCCCGCACAATTCAAGGACAGCCACTTCAACAGCCTCAAGCAGTACCTGTTCAAGGTGTTGAAGTTGAACAGGCTCCTCTTCGACCTGAACAACGTTTTCAAACTGAAAAGCGTCATGAAGTGTAACTTCTCCTGATAGCTGATAACGCTCTTTCATCTCTCCGGCAACCGTGATATATTCTTCGAGCAGCGGCCAATCAACCTTGATTTTTCGGCTAACTAAAGCATCACCATCAACCGACACGAACAGCTCGAGCCGACCTCTTTGTATATGTTTAAAAATCTTTTGCTTGATTGTCTCTTCTAAATAGAGCAATGGCCTTGGCATACGAGCATTCACTTCTTTAAACCGATAGTTGACAGACTTCAGCTCAACAGCTGCTGTCAAACCATCCTTTGTTTTGCTGGCACTGCCGAAACCAGTCATACTCCGAATCATATAACACACCCAATTCTGTTTAAGTGAGCAAAATGTAAACCGTTTTACTTCCACTTTATCATCGTAACACTCAAAAAGGTAATAGAAACCTCTATTACCTTTAAGATTATATCATACAAGCCTATTTTTTTCTTGTCAAAAGTGAGCCGGCAAGTAAAAAAGTTGGAATAGCTGACATCCCGATAATAAGGAGCCAGTCCGTCATTAAAATTGGCACAGTGTGGAAAATCGGCTGCAGCGGCGGATAATAAATGACCACAAGCATCAATAAAATTGACGACAGAACAGCACCAAGCAGATAGATGTTTTCAAACGGGTTACGGTCAAAAATGGACCGTTCACTACGACAATCAAAGACATGGATCAACTGGGCAAGCACCAATGTCGCAAAAGCTACAGTTTGCGCATAAGCAAGCGCTTCTGGATTGCGGTGATAAATGAACATAAATGCGGCGAGTGTCGCAATACCAATTAAAAAACCGCGTGAAACAACTTTCCAGCCAAGTCCTCTCGCAAATACGCCTTCTTGCGGATGCCGTGGTTTTCGGTGCATGACATCACCTTCAGGTTGATCCATTCCAAGCGCCATAGCTGGCAGTCCGTCTGTGACAAGGTTTACCCATAAAATCTGAATCGGAACCAATGGCAATGGCAGTGCAAGTAGCATTGCAAATAGCATCACAAGGATTTCACCGACATTTGAAGCTAATAGATACCTAATGAACTTGCGAATATTCTCGTAAATATTCCGTCCTTCCTTAATTGCCGATTTAATGGTAGCAAAATTATCATCGACAAGAATAAGTGATGAAGCTTCTTTGGCGACATCTGTACCCGTGACCCCCATTGAGATGCCAATATCAGCCTGCTTTATAGCTGGGGCATCATTCACTCCATCCCCTGTCATAGCAACAATATGGCCATTTTCCTGATATGCGTTGACAATTTTCAATTTGTGTTCAGGTGACACTCTGGCAAACACGTAAACATCTTCAACAATATTTGTCAATTCTTCCTGAGAAAGTTCATTCAGTTGCTGCCCATCAATGACTTTTCCACGATGTGGTAATAGACTTAGATTTTTTGCAATTGCAGTAGCTGTCATAACATGATCACCTGTAATCATGACGGTTTTAATCCCTGCTTCTCGGCATTCTTTAATCGCTTGTTTCACCTCTGGCCGAGGCGGATCAATCATGCCCAAAAGTCCAACAAATGTTAAATTGGATTCTGCTTTTTCAATAGTGGGATTCTCACCATTTTTCAATGGTTTGAAAGCAACAGCAATCGTTCTTAGCGCTTGAGAAGCAAGTTTTTCAAGTACATTGCTTGTTTCTTTCATTCGGTCTTTTGTAAACGGTTCTCGTTTCCCTTGTTTTAACGTGTGCACGGATCGCTTCATTAAAACATCAGGTGCACCCTTTGTAATGACAAAACGTTTGCCGTTTGTATCCTCAGCAATGACAGACATCATCTTTCTTGAAGAATCGAATGGAAACTCTTCAACAATCTTAAAATGTCCATCAAGATATCGATCTGTAAACCCGGCTTTTTTGGCTGCGATCAGTAAAGCACCTTCGGTTGGATCTCCATCTAAACGGAACTCACCATCTTCCTCTGTAATCGAGGATGAATTGCATAATGCTCCAAACAATAAGACTTGCTGTAAAGTCTTATGATTTTTCACTTGAACGTCCCTACCGTTCATGGTGAATGAACCTTCAGGATTGTACCCGACACCTGTAACATTCCATGTTTCTCCTTCTGACCAAACATGAGTCACTGTCATTTTGTTTTGTGTCATTGTACCCGTTTTATCAGAACAAATAATTGAGGCACATCCTAAGGTTTCAACAGCAGGAAGCTTTCTAACGATCGATTTTTGTTTGATCATTCGCTGGACTCCGAGAGAAAGAGCAACTGTGACGATAGCCGGCAATCCTTCAGGTATCGCAGCAACAGCAAGTGAAACACCTGCTAAAAACATATTGTACAGGTCATGTCCTTGAAAAACTCCGGTTCCCACTACTAATATGGTTAAAAATAAGGCGGCGACAATCAGGATTTTACCGAGTTCTTCAAGCCTTCGCTGCAATGGTGTTACTGTCTTTCCGGCTGATTCAAGCATATCCGCAATTTTCCCCATTGCTGTATTCATACCAGTACCTATGACAACTCCGCTACCACTTCCTCTTGTGACAAGCGTCCCCGTAAAAGCCATGTTCTCTAAATCACCTAAAGACACATCATCAGCTTGAATCGCTTCTGAATGCTTAGAAACTGGCAATGATTCCCCCGTAAGTGCAGACTCTTCAATTTCAAGACTTTTTGTTTCCAACAGTCTCATGTCAGCACCGATCCGATCACCGCTCATAAAACGGACAACATCCCCTGGTACAAGTTCTCTGGAAGCAACTTTGATCCACCTTCCGTCACGAAGCACTGTCACTTGAGGTGCTGACAATTCCTTTAATGCTTCAAGTGAGCGCTCCGCCCGTCTTTCTTGAAAAAACCCGAGAATCCCATTGACAAAAATGATGGCAACAATCGCAATTGCATCAATGTATTCACCTAGAAAACCAGAAATTAACGTTGCTGCAAGCAACACCAGCACCATAAAATCTTTAAATTGTGAAAAAAACAAAGCGAGCGCCGAGGTTCTTTCTCCTTCTGAAAGTTCATTGACACCATACTTTCCGCGCCGTTTTTCCGCTTCTTTTTCTGTTAATCCTTCGTTCATGGACGTTTTTGTTATCTTCAATAACTCGCCTTGTCCCATTTCATGCCATTTCATTGAATCGTCCACTCCTCCTACCCTAGGAACTTTTAAGGTTACATCTCTACAAGTCAATTTATTCAGACTCGTCCAAAATCATGCTATAATAATGAAATGAATAAATGAACGAGAAAAGGGTGTATTCGTATGTCGTTTGATGGCATTTTTACATATGGAATGATAGAAGAATTAAACAAAACCATTGAGGGTGGCCGGATTTCAAAGATCCACCAGCCATATAAACATGAGCTTGTTTTTCATGTCAGAGCAAATGGGAAAAACCATAAACTGCTGCTATCTGCGCATCCCAGCTATGCGCGGGTTCATTTGACGACCGAAACATATGATAATCCGAGTACACCACCCATGTTTTGCATGCTACTCCGCAAACATTTGGAAGGCGGGTTTATAGAGAAGATTGAGCAGATTGGAATCGATCGTTTGATCGTTTTTCATATCAGAACCCGCAACGAGATTGGCGATATGCTTATCAGAAAGCTCTACGTGGAAATTATGGGTAGGCATAGTAACATCGTGGTAACTGACGGAGAAGGAGAAACAGATATGATCATTGACAGCTTAAAACACCTGTCACCTTCAATCAACAGTTATCGGACCGTTCTTCCCGGTCACACGTACATCCTCCCTCCAGCTCAAAACAAGTTATTACCACTTGAAACAGATGCGGAGCACATCCTTCGCTACTTGAATTTCCAGGAAGGAAAATTGGATAGACAAATTGTTGAAACATTTTCCGGTGTCTCGCCACTGTTTGCAAAAGAAGCTGTATTTCGTGCAGGGCTTGCGAACCGAACAACACTGCCAAACGCGCTGATGAAGATGTTTAGCGATGTGAAAGAGCACAAGTTTACACCTCAATTGGTCAACAACAATGGAAAAGAATATTACTATCTCCTTGATTTGACTCATGTAAACGGAAATAAGCGAACCTTCACGACTTTAAGTGAACTTCTGGATCGTTATTATTTTGGAAAAGCAGAAAGAGATCGCGTGAAACAACAGGCCCATGATTTAGAACGATTTGTCATCAATGAAAAGAAAAAAAACGAAAAAAAAATTAGTAAACTTGAAAAAACACTTGAACATTCAGAAAAAGCACAAGTATATCAGCTTTATGGAGAGCTTTTAACAGCAAACCTTTATCAATTGAAAAAAGGTGACAAAACCGCGAACGTCATTAACTACTATGATGAAAATGGTGCGGAAATTACGATTCCGCTTAACCCGAATCAAACACCATCGGAAAATGCCCAAAGCTATTTTACAAAATATCAGAAGGCCAAAAACTCCGTTGATGTTGTCAAAGAACAAATCAGGCTAGCCGAAGCGGAAATCGCTTATTTCGACCAGCTTACTCAACAGCTGTCAAGTGCTTCTCCAAGGGATTTAGAAGAAATTCGCGAAGAACTTGCAGAAGGAAAATACTTGCGGAGCAAACAACGGCAAGGGCAAAAAAAGCAAAAAAAACAAGCACCGTCACTTGAATTATATGAATCTACAACAGGGGAAACCATTCTTGTTGGGAAAAATAATAAACAAAATGAGTATTTGACGATGAAGCTTGCCGCACGTGACCATATTTGGCTTCATACGAAAGATATTCCCGGGTCACATGTTGTGATTAAAACGAGTGAGCCCGATGAAAAAACGATTCTTGAAGCAGCCCAAATCGCTGCTTATTACAGTAAAGCGAAACAGTCTTCTTCAGTTCCTGTTGATTACACGAAAATACGCCATGTGAAAAAGCCGAATGGGGCAAAACCAGGCTTTGTCACATATGACAATCAGCAAACTTTATTTGTCACACCTGATGAAGACCTGGTGATTAGACTAAAAAAAGGCGCTAGTAAATAGGCTTCTTTAATGGTAGGGGAACCTTTTTGGCTCCCCCTTTTCGTTATGGCTTCAGGTTGAATATTTCTGTGCTGTTAACATAACCATAAATGCAAATTGTGCGACCTTCTTGAACAAATGGAATGTTTAGCTTTTGTAATATGTCGATGAATGGGTCAGTGATATCAAATATTTCAGGTTCAATCAGTCTACCTCGATGTTTTACATATCTAGGTCTGACTCGCATCCATTCTATGGAATAAAACGGACCCAACCCGTGCTGCCAGTCACCCCAATACCATACATCTTCTTCAAAGTTTTCTGTATCAGGAGGATCTTCTAATACATACTTCACTTGGAAAGCAGGAGGAAACGGCAAATTATCAATTACAAATTTCTGCAATTGTTCCCATTTCGTGTTGTTCATAATTGAAGCTAATTGTTTTTTATTCACAACTGCAAGAACCTTTTGCTTTTCGTCCATATAGTCCTCCTAAAATCGCAAGATCTGTCTTACGATAAAATTTTCTGATAGTCTGAATACAGTTCGGACTCGTTCGGTAAATGCAACAGGTACGAGGTGAAAATGAGCCGTGATTGGCCCTATCTCTTCATGCTCCCTGAAACAGGTACAGTTATCTCGATTCCAACATGAAACAGTATACCGACCTCTATATCGCCCTAGCTTTAATTATAAAGCGATGTTGCTTTACATCATAAAAGCCCTTAGATTGAATATTTTTGTGTATTTTATATAAGTTTTCTTCATATTTTTCAATACTGAAGTCGGGAACTTGCCAAGGGATTGCTTTTAAGTAATATACTAATGCTCCAACATCATAAAATCTTTGAATTGGGAATTCTTCATGACTATATAATATTTCAAACTTATTCATTTTTAGTTCCTGTAATGCTGTTGTCAGATTCCAGTTTTCAAATTCTTTATTCACTGAGGCATTTAACGCTTTATTGATTTCAATACAATCTAATCCTCCAACTTGCTGTGTTAAGAACGTGCCATTTTCTTGAATGATTCTTCTTACTTCTTTAGGTGAGTAAGATTCATGTTGATTTAAAATCAAGTTAAACTGTTTATCATGAAATGGCAGGTCAGAATCCTCTTCAATTGGGACAACCGTTATTTCCAAAGGTTCAAGATTTACTTTTGCTATTTCAACGTTTGGTTTGTAGCCTTCTGTTGCAAAAACAGAGCATGGAAAAGGTCTGAACATAGATAACAATTCTCCACCACCAGTCCCCATGTCCAACATTGCACTTGCATTTTGAATGAGAGGTATTGCCAAACTTCCATATGACCATGGAAGTAAACTACTTCTCATCCGTCCCGTCCCTGCAATTAAAGAAAAGTTCCATCCAGAAAACTCCTTAGTTACATCTTTTATGAAATTCTTAAACTGATCTTCTTTTATCATCTTTTTACCTCCCAAAAATTGTTCTATTTGTGCAAATCATTAAAGGGAGGTCCTCTTACATAGCATGTGAGTTGTTATCTTTCATGTTCCAATCGATTCATATTTAAAACCTCAAATAAAGGGATTTTTTTAATCATTTTTATTATAACAAAAACTAACATTAAGCGATCATGGATTTAACATTATATGTTAATCAAAGACAAGTATGCTGTCAAAATATCCTTTTCAATACTTTATCCTTCTTGACTTTAAAACAAACTATTCTTAAAAAAGGTCTTCAGAATCATTCCTAGTTATTAATATGTTATGTATAATATTCAAAAAAGGAATGATATCTGAACTTATGGTGATCATTAAAAAGATTATATTTGGCTTCGTGATTTGTCATATTACTTTTTTGATCCTTCTCTATTTAAACCTATATCGTATGGGAGACCTTAAAGACGTAGGTGAATCATTGAGTTATGCATTCTTTATTCTCTCATACCTTTCAGCACTTGCATTAATTGAATACTTATTTGTTGATTTTATTGTTAAGAAATTTTTTCATTTCCGAGCCTCTTTTAATATCATCTTAATCTCTCTATTAACCGTATTTGTGCATACTTCCAGTTTGTATTATTTTCAAATTAAAGATTTCTTATTTCTAAGTATGACATCTTTTAGTGCTTTTATTATGAGCCTCTCTATTCCTTTTATTGAAAAAAAAACGCACTGATTAATTTGAAGTTCAGTGCATTTTAATATTATTAAAACTTAACATTTATGTTTATATACGCATTGGGCATTGGTGGAGCAAGATACTCAAATCCTTTATTTTTTGCTTTAAATAAAGGAATCATTACATCAGAGTATGGAATGTATGCATACATTTCATGATTTGGCGCTTGGTCTCTGGTGCCACTTACTGTTACCCGACCATTTTTATGTGCAACAATTCCTGTACCATAGGTTATCCCGGGAGAAGCCCAACCAAAATCATTAAAAGCCACTTTAGTATTATGATGAATCACAAAGTAATTCATTTTCTTATCACGTGCCCCTTGAGAGAAAGTGATATCCTTGGCTGAGGCTCGCTTTTTCTTTATAAATTCCCCTTTTTTTGTGTACAATCTAGTGTATCCAACACTTTTTTTGAAAAATGTTTCGGACCCCGTACTCCAAAATCTTGCAACCGCTTCAGTTTGAGTACGGTGGGATCCTCTTGAAAAACTAAAAGATCTATTATCTCCACCAAACTTATAACTTTTTGTCCATCCACTAACCAATGAACTTGCTCTAACATATTTATTTGGAATAAAGGTTCGATATTTAATGCCAATCTGATTTGGATGAGGTCCAACAGGTGGTTCCCAAGCAGGGTTATTCACTCTTTCATTTTGCTTTGGCACTCTAATTGCTTTGATATATTCGTATGGTCTGTAATAATAATCTTTTATTTTGTCAAAACTTAAGGCTTGTCCTGTATTTTTAAACTCTTCATTTACTTTTTTAATTTCTGACTCGCTTAATCTTTTTGTTGCTACAAATTTGTATACATAAGTTTTTCCTGGTTCAATATTATCATCTACAAGCTTTGTGCCTGCATTATTGTCTATTAGCTTCTCATCTTTATATATTTCTATTTTCCCATCAAAATCATCCTGGATATTTCCTCTCAGTTTTAATGATAGTACATGATCATTAATTGTACTGTCTATATACACATCAGACTTTAAAGGATCGGGCATATTTTCATCATAAGCACTGTTCACTTTTGCTCGATTTTCAGGCAATGTCATTGTGTCAATATTGAGTGAGTCAACCCTTTTTCCGTCTTTGTATGACACAATATTAAAATCTTGTGGGCTAACGGACTTTAGATTTCTTTGGACATACTTTGACTTTGTCCCCTTCCACACTAGCTTTCCTGCGGAGTAGACTTCATACCGATCACCAGTGTCATTCCAGTCTAATTTAACTTCTTTTGAGGTTGGATGAATGATTGTTTTTAGTTCTGCTCCTTTCGCTTGACCGATTTGGGCAATATAAATGAGCACTACAGATGCAAGACCAACTAATAACTTTTTACCCAAAAAACCTCCTCCTTTTTTCATTTATTCTATAAATTAACACAAGAGCATTTTATATACAAATTGTTTTTTGAAATTTTTTCTATTAAATAACTCTCTACAAAACTCTTTCCTCATTAAATGAAAATCAGAAAGTAAAAAAGCAGGACCCTATATAAAAGTCCTACTTTTTACGTTAATACTTTTTTTATTTTAGTGGTCTCCGTCTCCGTCTCACTCTCATCCCACCCTTAAAGTGGATGTTGAGAAAATATTTATTATACATTCCGCTACGGCTAGCCCCCTCTTCTTTTCTGGTATAGTCCATCAATTTCTTTAACAAACTGGTCATCAATCATTCCCTCAATCTGATCTGCGAGTTTTACCGTGTGGCTTGGGCTTGCCCCATTTGTCGAGACGGAAACTGTGATTTTTCCTTTGTTAATGATTTTAGGGACATAAACATTTCCAAGCTTCGCTTCACTGGCAACATTGACGAGCTGATAAGGATTGGCTGATGCGGCAATTCGTTTGTTTGTCTCAGGGTGATCAGTTGCTAAAATAATTAAAAAAGCGCCTTTTACATCTTCTGGGTCAACTTTTTTTCGCTTCCAGTCAATCGAATGTGATCTGATCAGTTCAAGCATGTCCTCTGATACTTCTGGACTTACGACTGTAATCGTTGCACCTTGACTGAGCACCGTTTTCAACCGCCTTGTCGCAATCCGTCCTCCTCCTGCAATGACAATCGCTTTTCCGTTCATGTTGATATGTAGTGGTAACATCAGTCTTTCCCCCTAAAATCAAAAATTGTTTCCTCAACTCGCTGTAAAAATGATTTTTTTACATGGGGGTGAAAACCGAGATATTTTGTCAGTACAATATCAGGATTGGTTTCTTGTAATGTTTCAGTTTCCCGTTCAATTTGATTCATCAGTATCCCTGTAAACAGCAGATATGGAACGATAAATGTTGTTTTCCCGTCACTTTTTTTATACCGTGATAACACTTCTTGATAATGAGGTTCACAAGCAGTCATAAAACAGGAAATCACCTCTTCAACTGGAGCAAGTGTTTGCAGACGGGCGGCGATCTCCTTGACATCTCGTTTGACATCCGGGTCTGAGCTGCCTCGGGCAACCAATATGATCCGCGCATGTTCAACAGGTCTTCCTGTTTCCTCTATTCGACCTAAAACGGCTTTCATGACTTCCCGATCAACTCCAATCGGCCTGCCGTAAGTGACATGGACTGAAGGATATTGTGCAGAAAGATGGGCGATTTCTTCGGGCATATCTTTTTTGGCATGTGCGGCGGTTAACAACAAAAGTGGTACAGCCGCAATATGTGTCGCACCTTTTTCGACACAAGCTGTAAAGCCAGCTTCAATATTAGGTGCAGCTAACTCCAAAAAAGCCACTTCCTGAATGGGGGCGGCTAGATCTGCTTTACAACTTTCTAAAAAAGCTGTCGCTTCTTGCTGAGCTTTTTTTAAACGACTGCCATGACTAATATATAAAATTGCTTGTTTCATTATGATAGCGCCTCACTTAATAGCTTATTTTTGAGTTCTGTTTCGAACCAATTGATGTTTGAATGGAAATGGACGACATCTCCAATGACAATTAGGCTTGGATTGGTAATCTTTGCGGTTTTGACTGTTTCAGCAAGTGAATCCACGGTACAAACCACGGTTGTTTGTTGCTCTGTCGTTCCCCAGTGGATAAAAGCAGCCGGTGTTTGTGGATCTCTGCCATTTTGAATGAGACGTTTTTCAATTTGTTCAATATTTTTAATCCCCATATAAATGACGAGTGTATCAATCCCAGTAGCCAACGTTTTCCACTTTTCTTCGAGGTTCTCGTCTTGTTTATAATGGCCTGTTACGAAAGCGACACTTGAACTAACTTCCCGATGGGTAACAGGAATACCTGCATATGCAGCGGCCGCTATTCCAGATGTAATACCGGGAATCACTTCAAATGAAACCCCATGTTCGGCAAGGTTTTCCACTTCCTCGGCCCCTCTACCAAATACAAATGGGTCTCCTCCTTTTAGTCTGACTACATTTTTCCCTTTTTTCGCATACTTGACAAGGAAATGATTGATTGTTTCTTGCTTCATTGTGTGATAATTGGGGAGCTTTCCGCAATAAATCAGATCTGCTTCTCGTTTTGCATGTTGTAAAATCTGATGATTAATCAGTCGGTCATATAAAATACAATCCGCTTTTTGGATCGCTTTTAAAGCTTTGATTGTTAATAAGTCAGGGTCTCCAGGACCTGCCCCAACGATATACACTTTTCCCATCATCGGTTTCCCCCATATCATTATATATGAAATGAGGAAAGTACATGAGCTGTACTTTCCTATTGATCATCTTTATCTCGCGTTTGCTATTATATATTTGATTAGCTGATTTTTGCACTCATTCTTGTTATAACTGCTGGTATCAAGGACAAGTTCTGGTTTTTTTGGTTCTTCATATGGTGAACTGATTCCTGTAAAAAACGAAATGTCCCCGTTTCTTGCTTTTTTGTACAAACCTTTTGGATCTCTTTTTTCACATGTTTCTAAATCGCATTTGACATAGACTTCGTGGAATTCTCCTTCTTCCATCAGTTGTCTAACAAGATCCCGATCTTCTTGAAAGGGAGAAATAAATGCGGTTATCACGATTGTCCCTTGTTCGATAAATAACTTGGCAACTTCACCAATCCGACGGATATTTTCTGTACGGTCTTCATCAGAAAAATCGAGATCTTTGTTCAAGCCATGTCTTACATTATCACCGTCAAGCACGATAACTTGATAATCTTTTTCAAACAACTCACGAGCCACAGCGTTGGCAATTGTTGACTTGCCAGAACCGCTTAAACCCGTCAGCCAAATCAGCAAGCTTTTATGGTTATTTTTTTCGTGGTATTCCTGTTTCGTAATCGATTGCTGATGCCAAACAATATCGTCATTCACCAACAGATCCCTCCTTAGAAGTGGCTAAACCTTTAATTAAAGTTTGGATGACTTCAGGACGGCTAAATGTATGTGGTGGACATTCACCGTTTCTTAACATGCTTCTCACCTTTGTACCTGACAATATGACATGATGCTCTTGATCATGTGGACACGTTTTTACTGTGGCCATTGAATTGCATACCTGACAGTAAAAGCTATGTTCAAATTTCAGCGGTATAATCCCTATGTCTTTCGCTGTAAACTGATCAAACAGCTCTTGTGCTTCAAATGTTCCGTAATAATCACCGACTCCAGCATGATCTCTTCCAACAATAAAATGTGTACAGCCATAATTTTTTCTGACTAGTGCATGAAACACAGCTTCTTTCGGACCGGCATAGCGCATAGCTGCTGGGAAAACCCCTAAAAAAACGCGGTCTTTTGGATAATACTGATCAAGTAGTACACGGTAGCTCTCCATCCGAATATCTGCCGGTATATCATCTGATTTGGTTTCACCAACTAATGGATTCAAAAACAGGCCATCAACGGTTTCCAAAGCGGTTTTTTGAATGTATTCATGCGCTCTGTGCACAGGGTTTCTCGTTTGAAAACCAACGATCGTTTTCCAGCCGAGAGCAGCAAATTTCTGTCTTGTCTCCTTCGGTTCAAATGTGTATGCTGGAAATTGTTTTTTACTCCGTTTGATCAATGTAATCAAGCCACCAACATAGATGTTTCCCCGCTCAAATAATTTTTTGACGCCCGGGTGGTTCAAGTCACTTGTTTTATATACTTTTTCAGCTTCCATTTTCTTGTCAGGTTGATAAATATCTTCTATGTCGATGATGCCGTAAGTTTCTCCTTGATACATGAGACGGACCGTTTCGCCTGTTTGTAATTGAATAGCTTTTGCTTCATCAACCGGAAGTGTGATTGGCAGTGTCCACACTTCACCACTCGTAAGCCTCATATTGTCTAAAACTGACAGATAGTCTTCTTCTGTTAAAAATCCTTGAATAGGACTGTACCCACCAATACCAATCAGTTCCAAATCAGAAACAGCAACTGAATCCAGTTCGATTTCTTGTGAAATGTTTTGTATATCGTATTCTTCATTGACACGGTTCACTAACACACCGCCATGTGGCTCTAAACTCATCATTTGTTCCCCCTACATAACCGTTTAAATTCCTCCGCCTTGTTCATGAACGGAGTTTTGCTCACTTCTTACCGCTTTCATCAAGCTAATCGTTCCGACTGATGATAACAATACACTGGCAATGATAATCAGAGCATAGTAATCCCCTTTTAATAAAAGGCTGACCAACAGATAAGATAAGCTTAAAGAAAAGAACGGTGAAACAATCCACACTTTCAGCATCGTTTTCACGACCTGTTTATGAAAGACATGACCACCGTTTTTTGCCATTCCCATCCCTATAATAGAAGATGATGTGACCTGTGCAAGCGGAACAGGAAGACCTAAAATTGAACTAATTGTCACAAGTCCAGCTCCAGTTCCCGACAGGAGAATCCCCTCACCGATTGAAAATTTGGTGATTTTTTTACCATTTGTTTCAAGAACACGCCGCCCCAATAAAAGGGCGCCAAGAGCAACAAATAATCCGCCCAACAGTGTTCCTTCCTTAATTGACAATACATGCGCAGCCACCAAAGGACCTACAGCATTTGCCACATTATTCATTCCCGCTGAAAAAGCCTCCAAAAACCCTGTTATTAACAGAAGGATCGTTAAGATCTTTGTCTTCTTCTTTTTGATTATCCGCTTTTTAAACGCTTTGACGATGAAAAAGGTAAAAGAAAAAGCAACGATCGGAACAACCATCCAAAATGAAATAATGACAAATAACGATTTGACAAATAAAACTTGATATGCGACACCGACTCCAATAACAGATCCAACTGTCACTTCACTTGTGGAAAGAGGGATTCCGAGAAGATTGGCGATAAATAACGATAATGCAGCGGAACCAATGATAATACAGACAATTTCCAGGGAAATGACTTGTTCGGGAATAATGCCTGAACTAATCGTTTTGACGACTTCCCCGCCACCACAAACTGCCCCAAGGAGAACACCTAGCGCACAGATCAGTAAAGCATAACATTTACTTTTCACCGCTCCTGCTCCATATGCAATCCCTAGAGAAGCCGCTGCACCACTCGCGCCAATATTTATGGCAAAAAAGATACTGAATAAAATGGCGGCAAGTTCCATGATCAGATCTCCTTACTCATGTAATCCGCATTCTGTTTTGCCCAATCCGTTCCAGCGGCCAGAGCGAAGATCATCCATTGTAAAAGCCGGAGAGGTGCACGGTTTGCAGCCTATACTTGGATAGCCTTGGTCATGAAGGGGATGATATGGTAGATCATACTTTGTTGCATAACGCCAAATATCCTTCCATGTCCAATGGATGAGCGGACAAACTTTAATTGACTTGAACTTTTCATCTTTATTAATAAATTCCGTGTTGCGCCGCCCTTCTGATTGTTCACGACGAAGTCCTGACAGCCAGGCCGAATAAGCTGAAAGTGTCTCACGAAGCGGAGTCACTTTCCTTAGCTCACAGCAAAAGTTTGGAGCAGTTTTCCAAAGGTTATCTCCGTGTTTTTCTGCTTGCTGTTCAACGGTAAGCTCCGGTTTTTTCATCATAATCTGAAAGCCTGGATAACGTTCTTTGACAGCTTCAATTGTTTCATATGTTTCTTTAAAATGAAGCCCTGTATCAAGAAACACGATCATGGCATCCTTTTTCACCTTATTAATTAAATCCATTAAAACGATTCCTTCAATACCAAAGCTACAAGCATATACAAGCTGATCACCATAATGACCATAGGCCCATTTAAGTACCGCTAATGCCCCTTTATAAGAGTCATCATGTTGAAACGTAATGGCTGGTTCCTTCCATGAATGATAAGTAAGAATCGCTATCCCCTCCTTTTTTCGCCAACAAAAAAACGGCTTCCAGCAGAAAAACTGTGAAAACCGCCTCTAGTTTGTCTAGTCAGCTATTTCAATCTTATTTTTTCATGTTTTTCAATTTGAATGACTTTCCCATCTTGAACAATGAATGTAATCGATCCGAAGTTCATGTCCTTCAACATATCTTTCATCTTGATGATCACGATTTCGAATTGCTCATCTCTTCCCACTCTAGTTCCTCCTCTGCCCCATCTTTCAAACGAAAAGCAGCACTAGATTAGCCCCTCAATTGTTATTTTAAAATTTTAGCACAATTCAAACAAAAGTCAACCCGACTTTTTTGATAGGATTAATTAAAATTAAAAAATGATTCTTTTTTACTAAAAAAAACCGTCTCCCACTTGAGGGATGACGGCTTTTTATTGTTCCATCCATTTTTTCGATTCTGGATTTGCTCTCCATTCTTTTAGTTTGGTGACATCTGCTTCACTGATATAGGCACCACTGACTGCGGTTTCAATCAAGGTGTCATAATCGGTTAAAGTGTGATAATCTACACCTGCTTTACGAAAAGCAGTGTCTGCCTTTGAAAGTCCATATGTGAAGATGGCGGCAACCCCTAACACATCACAGCCTGCTTCTTTTAAAGCAGTAACAGCGTCGAGAACACTTCCACCTGTTGAAATTAAATCTTCAATGACAACGACTTTCTGACCTGCTGATATTCGCCCTTCTATTTGATTTCCTTTTCCATGGGTCTTCGGTTTACTTCTAACATAACTCATTGGCAGACCGAGCCTATCAGCAGTAAGTGCGGCATGGGGAATACCCGCTGTTGCTGTTCCAGCAATCATTTCTGTTTGAGGGAATTGAGCTTGGATCAGCTCTGCCAGACCTCCTGCAATCTCATTTCTCACTTCAGGATATGAAAGGGTCAGACGGTTATCACAGTAAATTGGTGACAGGATACCACTCGCCCATGTAAACGGCTGATTCGGCCGTAAAAAAACGGCTTTGATCGTTAAAAGATGATTGGCAATACTTCTACTCATTCCGTATTCCTCCCCACTCAAGTGCTATTTTCTGATATGCTTGAACCGGATCTATTGCTTGGGTAATCGAACGACCAACAACAATGGCTGAAACCCCTTTTTCCTTGGCATAGCTCGGTGTCGCCACTCTCATTTGATCATTCTTGTCATCATCAGCTAAGCGAATGCCCGGGGTTACAGTTAGAAAATCAGGAGAAACAGCCTGACGGATTTGCTCTGCTTCATGTACTGAGCAAACAACACCATCAAGCCCAGCATGCTTTGCCAGTTTGCTATAGTGAAGAACAGTATGAAGCAGTGTTTCTTCGATGAGCAATTCATCTTTAAGCATTTCTGCTGATGTGCTTGTCAGCTGTGTGACTGCGATTAAAGATGGGCGTTTTTGCCCAGCGGACGTACCCGCTTCAAGGCCTTCAAGCGCCGCTTCCATCATCTGTTTCCCTCCTGCTGCATGAACATTAACTAAGCTAACACCGAATCTTGCTAGCCTTTTCATGGCTTTGTATACAGTTGTTGGAATATCATGGCACTTTAAATCTAAGAAAATCTGACAGTCCCGCTCCATTAATTGTTCAAGAATAGCAGGACCTTCTTGATAAAACAGCTCCATGCCAACTTTTACAAAAAGTTTCTTTCCATGAAACTGATTTAAAAACGAATATGTCTCCTCTCTTGAAGCAAAATCAAGCGCGATGATGGGCGATGTTTGTTTCATCTTTCCAGCTCCTTCCTACACAGTCCGTCAATGACGAATATCCGTACTTTTTTAAGACAGTCGGCAATTGTTCAATGATCTCTGGACAGACGAAAGGATTGACAAAGTTTGCTGTTCCAACAGCAACTGCGCTCGCTCCTGCTAATAAAAATTCAAGTGCATCCTCCGCAGATTGAACACCACCCATACCGATAATCGGTATATCAACTGCTTGGCTGACTTCATAGATCATCCGGATCGCAACCGGTTTAATAGCGGGACCTGATAAACCACCGGTTTTATTGGCTAAAATCGGTTTACCTGTTTTTAAATCAAGCCTCATGCCAATCAATGTATTAATCATCGTCAGACCATCTGCCCCAGCTTCTTCAATCGCCACAGCAATATCAACTATATTTGCAACATTAGGTGAAAGTTTTACATAAACAGGAACACTCGAAACCTCTTTCACTGCTTTTGTTAAGCTTGCTGCCGTTTTAGGCGATGTGCCAAACGCAATTCCGCCTGTTTTGACATTAGGACAAGAAATATTGAGCTCAAGTGCAGCAACATTTGGAGCTTTGCTAATTTCTGCGGCAACCTCAACATAATCTTCAAGCAGTGAACCTGCTACATTCGCAATAATCGGTACATCAAATTGTTGAAGCCATGGAAGTTCATGTTCCATTACAGCCTGTAGACCAGGATTTTGCAATCCGATTGCATTAAGCATGCCAGCATGTGTCTCAGCAACTCGCGGAGTTGGGTTCCCAAAACGCGGCTCACTGGTTGTTGCTTTAATCATAATCGCGCCAAGGCAGGAGAGATCATACAGTTGAGCAAATTCCTTTCCAAAACCAAAACATCCTGATGCTGGAATGATGGGATTCTTCAGCTTAAGACCCGGTAAATTGACATGAAGCATTATAAAAGCACCTCCTGTGCTCGAAAAACAGGACCATCAACACAGACTTTCATATATGATTGATCACTTTCATCTGTATGACATACACAAGCTAAACAAGCTCCGATTCCACAGCCCATCCGTTCTTCTAGTGAAAGGTAAACTTCTTTATCTGGGTAACGATCTTTTAACGCTTTTAACATCGGTGTCGGTCCACAAGCAAACAAATAGTCAAACTGAAGTTTCTCGGCTTCGATCACATCTGTGACATATCCTTTTGTGCCATGAGTACCATCCACGGTTGCAATGTGTACGGAACCATATTGATTAAATTCCTGCTCATAAAAAACATCTTTTACCGATTGAAATCCTAACACAGAAATAATATCGACCTTTTTATTTGTCAGTTGTTTGGCATGTTCATAAAGAGGGGGAACACCAATCCCCCCTCCAACTAAAAGCGCTGTTTTTCCAGAGTCAATCGTTTCAACTGGAAATCCATTGCCGAGCGGCCCTAACACATCAAGCAAATCCCCTTTTGTTTTTGCAGCTAGCAGGCTTGTCCCTTCACCACTTTTGCGGAAAATAATTGTCACTTCTTCTTTGTCTTGGTCAATATGTGCAATACTGATCGGTCGTCTTAACAATGGAGTCACAGATTCGCTGACTTTCAAATGAAGGAACTGCCCCGGGGCGTTGCAAGTCTTGGCAAGCTCCCCTCTCAGTACCATTTGATAAATATCATCAGCAATACGCTTATTAGAACAAACCGTCATATACCCTTTATTCATTCGTGTACCGCCGCCTCTTGTACTAGTTTAATTTCAGCCATATGGTCAGTCAGAAAGCTCATACTTTCAAGGACCCGCAAGATTGCTTCAGCTGTATCAAGTGATGTCAGACAGGCCACACCGTTTTCGACAGATTCACGTCTGATTCGGAAACCGTCTCTTTGCGGCTGTTTTCCTTTTGTTAGTGTATTCACGACAAATTGAGCTTCTCCATTGCGGATCACATCAAGTAAATTTCCGCCTTCCTGACCGATTTTCCCAACGGTTTTAACGGGAATTGCCGCTTGTCGTAAATAGTCAGCCGTACCTTCTGTCGCTAAAATTTGATAACCGATCGCATGAAACCGCTTGGCGATCGAAAGCCCTTCTTGTTTATCTTTATCAGCAACTGTCAACAGTACTGACCCATCTTTTGGAATCTGTATACCTGAGGCAATCAGTCCTTTGTAAAGCGCCTTTTCCAATGTCAAATCTTTTCCCATGACTTCGCCCGTTGACTTCATTTCCGGACCAAGCGTAATATCCACTCTTCTCAACTTTGCAAAAGAGAAGACAGGAACTTTTACATACACACCTGCTTGTTCTTGCTGCAGACCTTCTGTAAATCCGACATCTGAAAGCTTTTGACCAAGAATCACTTTTGTTGCTAGGTTCGCCATTGGGATGCCGGTAATTTTGCTGAGAAATGGCACTGTGCGGCTTGATCGCGGATTCACCTCAAGGACATACACTTCATCTTTTGAAAGGACAAACTGAATGTTTAAGAGTCCGACAATGTTTAAGCCTTTTGCTAGTTTTATCGTGTATTGTTCAATCTTTTTCTTAATCTCTGCTGAAAGCGATTGTGGCGGATAGACAGCAATCGAGTCACCAGAGTGAACACCGGCTCGTTCGATATGTTCCATAATCCCTGGGATGACAACTGTTTCCCCGTCAGAAATGGCGTCTACCTCAATCTCTTTCCCAATCAAATATTTATCGATTAACACAGGGTGCTGGGGATTGATTTTTACCGCATGTTCCATATAGTGAAGAAGTTCTGATTGATGATAAACGATTTCCATTGCTCTTCCACCAAGTACATATGATGGGCGAACAAGGACCGGATAGCCGATGTGATCAGCAATTTTAACAGCTTCTTCTACAGATATTGCTGTCTTTCCTAATGGTTGTGGAACATGGAGCATTTCGAGCGTCTGTTCGAATTTATCTCTGTCTTCAGCACGGTCAAGATCTTCAAGAGATGTTCCAAGAATCTTTACTCCTCTGTCTTCTAGGGCATCGGCAAGATTGATTGCGGTCTGTCCCCCAAACTGGACGATCACACCTTCAGGCTGTTCCAAATCGATAATCTGCATCACATCTTCAACAGTCAGCGGTTCAAAATAAAGTTTGTCAGAAATACTAAAGTCTGTCGACACCGTCTCAGGGTTGTTATTAATAATAATCGCTTCATATCCTGCTTCTTTAATCGCCCAAACAGAATGAACGGTGGCATAATCAAACTCGACCCCTTGACCGATTCGGATCGGCCCTGAGCCTAGCACAATGACACTTTTTTTCTCCGTTCTTTCAGATTCATTCTCTTCTTCATACGTACTATAAAAATAAGGTGTTTCAGATTCAAACTCTGCTGCACATGTATCAACCATTTTATAAACAGGTACAATCCCAGCTTCTTTTCTAAGATCATATACCTTTCGTTCCGGCATTCCCCATAATTGGCTGATTGTGCGATCTGAAAAACCAAGTTCTTTTGCTTTTTTTAATAAACTGAAGTCACCGCGTGCTTTTTCAAATGTCTCTTCAAAGCGAATGATCCCTGCAAGCTTATGGAGAAAGAACAGATCAATTGCAGAAAACTGATGGAGTTCTTGAACTGTGTAGCCTCTTCTCAAGGCTTCAGCCAAATAAAAGAGCCGTTCATCTCCCGCTTTTTGAATCCGTTTGACTAAGGTGTCATTTGTAATATCTGCTGCATTTTTCAATTCAAGATGATATACATCTGCCTCAAGTGAACGGATAGCTTTGAGCAATGATTCCTCAAAAGTTCGACCGATCGCCATGACCTCACCTGTTGCTTTCATCTGTGTGCCAAGTTTGCGGTTAGCTGATTCAAACTTATCAAATGGCCACCGCGGTATTTTTGAGACGACATAGTCAAGTGCTGGTTCAAATGACGCATATGTTTTCCCAGTTACAGGATTCATCATTTCGTCAAGAGACAGTCCGACAGCGATTTTAGCAGCCAGCTTTGCAATTGGATAACCTGTTGCTTTTGAGGCAAGGGCAGATGAACGGCTGACCCTTGGATTGACCTCAATGATGTAATATTGAAAACTATTTGGATCGAGCGCAAGCTGCACATTACAGCCACCTTCGATTTCAAGGGCACGAATAATTTTCAAGGACACATTACGAAGCATTTGATATTCACGGTCACTCAACGTCTGGCTTGGAGCAACAACGATACTATCACCGGTATGGATACCGACCGGATCAATATTTTCCATATTACAGACGACAATCGCATGATCGTTTGCATCTCTCATCACTTCATATTCAATTTCTTTATATCCGGCAATGCTCTTTTCAAGCAGGCATTGATGAACTGGACTCATCTTCAATCCACTTTCAACAATTTCTTTCAGTTCATCTTCATTTGAACAGATGCCTCCACCAGTTCCACCAAGTGTATAAGCAGGTCTGACGATCACCGGAAATCCGATCTCCCGCGTAAACTTACGAGCTTCTTCTAATGAATGGATAATTTCACTGTCAGGGACTGGTTCATGAAGTTCATTCATTAAATTTCTAAACAAATCGCGGTCTTCAGCTTTTTGAATCGCTGACAACTTTGTGCCGAGGACCTCGACACCGCACTCTGCCAAAATACCACTCTCCGATAATTCGACTGCTAAATTGAGACCTGTCTGTCCTCCCAAGGTTGGTAAAATCGCGTCTGGACGCTCCTTGCGGATAATTCGCGTTAAAAATTCAAGTGTCAGTGGTTCGATATAGACACGATCAGCCATTTCTGTATCGGTCATAATCGTCGCTGGATTTGAGTTGACAAGGATGACTTCATACCCTTCTTCTTTTAAAGCTAGACACGCTTGAGTCCCTGCATAATCAAATTCAGCAGCCTGTCCAATAATGATCGGACCTGAACCAATGACCAAAATCTTTTTAATATCTAGACGCTTCGGCATACAGCTACCCCTTCTTTCTCAATGCTTTCAATCATTTCTAGAAATTGATCAAATAAATGGTTGGCATCCTCTGGTCCTGGTGAAGCCTCTGGATGATATTGAACAGTAAATGCTGGTTCATATTTGTGTTTTAGACCTTCGATTGTATGATCATTCACTGCCAGATGTGTCACTTCAAGTGGTGTGTCGTCAACAGATGAAACTGTATAACTATGATTTTGCGATGTAATGGATACTTTGCCAGTCTTAAGTTCTTTAACAGGATGGTTTGATCCCCGATGACCGAATTTCATTTTCTCTGTCTTTGCGCCGCAAGCAAGAGCGAACAATTGATGTCCGAGACAGATACCGAAAAGAGGAACCTTTCCAATAATCGTTTGAATCATTTCAATCGCTTCAGGTACATCTTCTGGATCTCCCGGTCCATTTGAAAGCATGACCCCGTCAGGTTTCAGCTGCATCACTTCTTCACCTGTTACATGGTGAGGTACAACAATCACATCACAATGACGTTTATTGAGTTCTCGTAAAATACCATGTTTCATTCCGAAATCTACCAACACAATCCGTTTCCCTCTTCCAGGACTTGGATATGCCGTTTTCGTTGAAACTTGGCTGACTTGATCTTTTGGTAGGGTTGTTTCTTTTAATTTTTGAACAAGAACATCCGTATCCTCATCAGCACCGGCAAATATCCCCTTTAAGGTTCCGGCGGTACGGATCATGCGGGTTAGTTTTCTCGTATCAATCCCTGATAAGCCAGGAATATTTTTTATTTTTAAGTATTCATCAAGTGTATAGGCAGAACGCCAATTTGAAGGAAGTTGGCATAACTCTTTGACAATAAAGCCTCGTACATAAGGTGTGATAGATTCAAAATCATCTCTGTTGATACCGTAGTTTCCGATCAATGGATAGGTCAGAGTGACAATCTGTCCACAGTAGGATGGATCTGAAAGGATTTCTTGATAGCCTGTCATTCCAGTGTTAAAGACGACTTCTCCCATACCGTTTTCAATACTACCAAAGGCTTCTCCTTGGAAAACCGCCCCATTTTCAAGAACCAGACGTCTTATCATTCTTCAAGCCTCCCCTTTTGGTAAACCACTTTTCCCTGCACCATTGTCATGACCGGCCATCCAAAACAGTCGATACCGTTAAATGGTGTATTTTTTCCTTTAGAAAGAAAAGTCTCTTTCGCAATCTTTTCTTGATGATCAAGGTCAATTAACGTAACATCCGCTGATTGGCCTATTTCTAGTTTTCCATAAGGTAATTCAAATGCTTCACAAGGTTTGACAGTTACATAATCGATAAGCTGTTTTAAAGTCCAACTACCGTTTTTAACAAAGTGTGTATATAGAAGTGGAAAAGCTGTTTCTAAACCAACAATTCCAAATGGTGCAAGGCTCATATTTTGTTGTTTTTCCGCTTCTGTATGCGGAGCATGATCTGTTGCAATAAAGTCAATCGTTCCATCTGCGAGTCCTTCCAAAAGTGCTTCCCTGTCTTCTTTACTTCTAAGCGGTGGATTCATTTTATAATTTGTATCCAGTCCCGGTATATCAGCATCAGAAAGCAGCAGATGATGTGGTGTCACTTCTGCAGTAACGCGAATTCCCGCTTTTTTGGCATCGCGGACAACGCGGACCGATTCCTTTGTGCTGATATGGCAGACATGATAATGACAGCCCGCTGCTTCAGCAAGTAGAACATCCCTCGCGATATGAACTGATTCACATATAGACGGAATTCCTTTTAAGCCGTGAACTTTAGCAAATTCACCGTCGTGGACGCTCCCTCCATAAATCAAGCTGTTATCTTCACAATGGGCAACAATCGCTTTGTTGAGAGCCGCTGCTTTTTTCATGGCTTCAAACATCATCCCAGCAGTCTGAACACCAACTCCATCGTCAGTGAAAGCGAATGCCCCCGCTTTTGTGAGTTCATCAAAATCCGTCATGTCTTGACCAGTTTGTCTGATTGTAATTGCAGCATAAGGAAGGACTCTGACAGACGCCGTTTCATGAATTCGTTTTGTGAGCTGTTCCAGTTGTTCTTTCGTATCAGGAACAGGACGTGTATTCGGCATCGCTGCAACCGTTGTAAATCCTCCTCTAGCCGCTGCTTTTGTCCCTGTTTCAATCGTTTCTTTGCTCTCTCCACCCGGCTCTCTTAAGTGAACATGGAGATCAACAAATCCAGGTGAGATGAAAAGCCCTTCTGCATCAATGACTGTTTCGTCTAGTCCAGCTTCCAGATGCCCCATCTCACTGATCATGTCTCCAGTCACCCGAATATCACACTGCTTTTGATTTCCATTTTCATCGAAGATAATCCCGTTTTTAATGAGATAAGACATATAATCCATCTCCCTTTTTAATGGTAGTACTTACTTCAAGCGCTCTTTTTAAAATGGCCATTCTCATATATACACCATTTTCCATTTGTTTAAAAATTCTTGCTTGAGGTGATTCTACTAGAATGCTATCAATTTCTACATCTCGGTTAATTGGAGCTGGGTGCATAATGATGGCGTCTTTTTTCATCAACTTTGCCCGTTCGATTGATAATCCATATGTTTGCAAATAATCGTCTGCTGTCATTTTTTCATGGTGTCGTTCATGTTGAATCCTCAGTAGCATGACAACATCGGAACTAGCGGCCGCTTCATCTGGTGAAACATAAGTGCCATATTGATTATCTTGATCCCGCCACTCATCAGGACCAGCGAAAAGAATATTTGCACCAAGCCTTGATAAGACTTCAGCATTTGACCTTGCCACCCTGCTGTGTTTAATATCGCCGTAAATTGATATCGTCAGCCCCTCAAATTTGTCAAACTCTTCATGTATGGTCAATAAATCCAACAATGATTGGGTTGGATGCTGGCCACAACCGTCACCTGCATTGATGATCGGAATACCGACATGACCGACTAGTTCATTATAATAATCATCTTGCGAATGTCTGATGATACAAACATCTGCACCAATAGATTCCAGCGTTCTTACTGTATCGTACAAAGATTCCCCTTTTTGAACACTTGAGCTTACATCATCAAGATTTAAGACGTTCATGCCAAGTTTTCTTTCCGCTACTTCAAAGCTGAAGCGGGTTCTTGTGCTCGGCTCGAAAAACAAATTAGCAGCGAACTTTCCTTCTAGTATGTGTTGAGAACCATTATATTTTAATGTTTTTGCTTCTTCAATAAGCTCGTGAATTTCCTCAAGGCTTAGTTTATTCATTGCAGTTAAATGTTTCATTTTATTTCCCCCTTAAGTTTTAAATTTTCCCAAAAAAATCCTCCAAGACACGGATGGCTTGGAGGATAGAGTGAATCAGAGAATGTGTTTTGCATTCTCTTTCAGCAACCCTTTCAAGCCTCTCTGGACTTTAGTTAAAAGGTTTTTATATATGTTCTTCTATTTCGATCCCATCCTGTTCTTCCTTTGATTCTGGCAGGACAAGGTTCAAAATCACACCAACAATTGCGGCAAGCGCCATACTGGATAATTCAAAATTTCCAACTTTAATAAATGCACCGCCGACTCCAATGACAAGAATGACAGATGAGATAATCAGGTTTCGTTTATTTTCGAGATCTATTTTATTATCAATCAGCATCCTCAGTCCGCTTGAAGCGATGATTCCAAACAAGAGGATGGAAACCCCCCCCATTACTGCGGACGGAACTGAGCTAATAAGCGCTGAAATTTTGCCGATGAATCCAAAACATAAGGCGATAACGGCAGCTCCTCCGATCACAAATACGCTGAAAACTCTTGTGATCGCCAGAACGCCAATATTTTCACCATAAGTTGTCGTTGGTGGTCCACCTAGACATGCCGCCATTAATGTCGCGACACTGTCTCCCAAAATCGAGCGGTGAAGTCCCGGTTTTTTGATGAAATCTTGACCGACAACTTTGCTTAACACCATCTGGTGCCCGATATGTTCGGACATGGTCACAAAGGCAACAGGAACCATGGCAATTCCGATTCCCATTGCTGCCTGCGATGGCGTGTAATCCACAAATGGGAGAACGAAATCAGGAACTGCGAACCACTTTGCATCAACCACCATTTGATAATCTACTATTCCTTGACTGAGAGCGAACAAATATCCGCCAATGATCCCGATTAAGACCGGAATCAGACTGAAAAACCCTCTTAAAAAAATCGCGCAGATGATCGTGAGAGCAAGTGTAAATCCTGCAACACCAAAGTGTTTTGCACTGTATACAAGTTGTGTTGCACCTGAATTTTCATACATCGCCATTTTAACCGCTGTACTCGCAAGTCCAAGCCCGATGACAATAATTACTGGCCCAACAACAATCGGGGGAAGAACTTTCATCAGCCACCCTGTGCCAAGCTGCTGAATGAAGAGAGCAATCAACCCGTAAGCAATCCCTGCCATAAAAGCACCGATCATAGCTGCTCCAGGACCTCCAGAAGCTTTAGCCGCAATAATCGGGGCGATAAAAGCGAAGGATGAACCTAAGTAAGCCGGGATTTGTCCTTTTGTAATAAATAGATATGCAAGTGTCCCAAGACCGCTTGTAATCAGCGCCACACCCGGGCTTAATCCTACAAGTTTCGGAACGAGGATGGTTGCTCCAAACATGGCAAACAAATGCTGTAGGCTAAAGGAAATCCAATTTAATGGTTTTGGTACATCTCTGACACCTAAATTAACTTTTTTCTGACTCATCTTTTTTCCTCCTGGTGATCAACCTCAACTGTTATGATGTCTTATTATTGAAAAAGAAAACGTCCCATTAAAAAAACCCCTTTGCTATTTATGCAAAGAGGTAGACGAAGACTGTCACACTACTGGTGACGAGCAGTCGCTTTCTCCCTCTTTGCAAACTCTCTGGAATGCATTTAAAAAAGGATCATTTCATTCATTTTTCATAAATGGCCACAAGATCACGGCCATCAACTTCTTCCAACTGTACCATGACTTTTTCAGACTTTGAAGTTGGAATGTTTTTGCCAATATAATCAGCCCTGATCGGCAGTTCTCTATGACCGCGATCAACCAGTACAGCAAGCTGAATTGAGGAAGGTCGACCAACATCAACAAGTGCATCCATTGCCGCTCTCACTGTGCGCCCAGTATAAAGAACATCATCGATCACAATCACTTTTTGATCTGTGATGTCAGTCTGGATATCTGCACCTTTGACAAGGGGTTCTTCATTCGGTGTTTTTTTAGTGAGATCGTCTCTGTACAGCGTAATGTCGAGTTCTCCCACAATCACCTGATTTCCTTCAATTTGCTCAATCCGCTCAGCAAGACGTTTAGCTAAATAAATGCCTCTCGTCTTGATTCCGACAAGGATACAATTGTTCATTCCTTTGTTTCGCTCAATCATCTCGTGAGCGATTCGTGTCAGCGCCCTTCTGATCGCCTGTTCGTCGAGTATAACTGCTTTTTCCTTCTCCACCATGGTTTAAAGACCCCCTCATATCTCTATCAGGATCAAACAAAAACCCCTTCTGCAAAAGGCAGAGAGGGGTTCTCTTTAAAGCGAATGGGTCATTCACCTGTCCGATATCCTTCTCAGCCTCTCTGGACTGCGTTAAAGAATCTGTTTTAACTTCATTTATTATTTCAAAAAAGAAATCATCTGTCAATGCTTATTTCGAAGTTTATCAAGAAGAATGTCCATATCTTTTGGCAGTGGTGCTTCAAATTCAATATATTCACCTGAGCGTGGATGATCAAACCCTAATATTCCCGCATGAAGAGCTTGTCCATTAAAATCAATCGTTTTTTTCGGGCCGTATTTCGGATCCCCAGCAAGCGGAAAACCGATATATTTCATATGTACACGAATTTGATGGGTTCTCCCTGTTTCAAGCCGACACTCAACAACCGTAAACTCATCAAATCTCTCTTTCACTTCAAAGTGAGTCACCGCATGCTTTCCATCTCTTGTAACAGTCATACTTTGCCGATCTTTTTTATCTCTTCCGATCGGTGCGTCAATCGTCCCATGATCATGAGAAATCGTGCCATGGACAAGTGCAGTATATTTTCTTGTCACCGTTTTATTGACAAGCTGTGTAACGAGCGATTCATGAGCCAGATCATTTTTCGCCACCATTAAGAGGCCTGACGTGTCTTTATCAATTCGATGAACAATCCCAGGGCGCATGACACCGTTAATGCCTGAGAGATCATCACAATGTGCCATCAAACCATTGACAAGCGTTCCTGTCAAGTGACCTGGAGCTGGATGTACAACCATCCCACGCGGTTTATTGACAACGAGAACATCCTGATCCTCATAATAAATATCAAGATTCATCTGTTCTGCCACAACATCGAGCGGTTCTGGTTCGGGAACATCAACAGTCACGACATCCCCCGGCTGTACTTTATAATTGGCTTTTACAACTTTTTTGTTTACATGCACGAGATCTTCTTTAATCCACTGTTGAACCTGTGTTCTTGACCAATTCGATTCTATACTGGTTAAGTATTTATCAATGCGTTCACTTCGATGTTCTTCATGAACCGTCATTTCATAATGCTCCATTTTACAGCTCCTTCTTTTTCTTTCCGTCTAATATCATGTGGATAAACAAAAGCAACACGCCGACACATAAAGAAGAATCAGCGATGTTAAAGATCGGATAATGATAATTAACGATCACAACATGGATAAAATCAACAACTTCATGTCTGAAAATCCGGTCGATAAAATTACCGATAGCGCCACCGAGCATAAGTCCAAGAGCCATTCCAAGAAGAATTTGTCCTTTGACATGCTTTTGGATGTAGTACATGAGACCGATGATCACTACTGTTGTAATGATATAAAAAAACCACATCTGTCCGGCAAGAATTCCCCATGCAGCACCCGGATTTCGATGAGAAGTAATAAAGAAGAAGCTATCGAAAACCGGAATGCTTTCTCCATATTCCATCTTACTGACAATAAGCCATTTCGTTAATTGATCAATTCCAATGATAAATAATGCAATTATGTAATAAGGCACAAACCGTTCCTCCAGTATCTGTTTCTCTTCATTAAAGCATTTTAACAAGAAAAAGAAGCGGAGTAAAGGAATATTCGTTGACATCCCTTGAGAAGGCAGTATTTTACCTTCTCAAGGGTACATTAATAAAGCGCCTCATGATATGTTTGATCGGTTTCATCCCAAATAGGCAATGTCTTTTTTTCAAATTGGGTTGGAAATAAAAAATCATCTACTGTTCTTGCGGTCGGCAAAACAGTAAGTTTTGAAATCGGCATGATCTGTCCTGTTTCTTCACAAATGCCATATGTTCCATTCTGAATTTTAGAAAGGGCTAAAAGTACATCCTGAAGTTCTTTTTTTACATGGTATATAAGAGTCGTCTGCTGATTTGAATTCATTGCCTGACAATCTTGTTGGAAAAAGGAATACTCAAATAATCTTAATTCCAGTTCTTCCTTCATTTGAAGGAGTTCGATTTGAATGTTTGCCAGTTGTTCATTCATTACTAACATCAACCCCTGCTCTCTGATCTTTTGTCCTTTTAGTGTTACCGACAATTTGAACTCCAAGCACAAAAGATTTTTCCTGACGTTCAAAACGATGTCAGTATATCAAAAAAGCGGTTCGGATATCCGAACCGCTTTCCCTTTAATTTTAATAATATGTTTTTACAATCCCTGCACAGCGAGGACACAAGTCTGGGTGATCTGAATCTTGACCGACTTCTTTAGAAACCATCCGGCATCTTTCACAAGTCTCTCCTTCAGCCTGAGCAACGATCACTTTGCCTGTTTCAAACGATTGAGCAGCTTCCGGACCTTCTGTGTCAGATCCACCGATTTTCACTTCAGAAACAATGAAAAGCTGTTTGATATCTTCTTTGATGGAAGAAAGCAAAGTTTTTGATTGCTCGTTTGGATAAAGCGTCAAGCTAGCAACTGAAGATTTTCCGATGATCTTTTCATTTCGAGCCGTTTCCAGTGCCTTTAAGACATCATCGCGAACCTGCATAAAGCGATCGAATTTTTCTTCTGTTTCTTTTGCATTTGGGATGTCTTCAGTTTCTGGCATATCGCTAAGCTGCACGCTTTTTTCTGTAACAAATGTGAAGTGGCTCCACATTTCATCTGCTGTATGCGGCAAGATCGGTGCAACTAATTTGACGAGTGCAAGCAATGTTTGATAAAAAACAGTCTGCATACTGCGACGATCTTTATGATCGGCATGCTCAATATAGACGACATCTTTTGCAAAATCCATATAAAATGAGCTGAGTTCGATCGTACAGAAATTATGAATGGTATGATAGACACTTGAGAAATCATAATCATCATAAGCTTTTTTTACTTTTTCAATGATGTTGTTCAATTTGATTAAAATATACTGATCAACTTCGCGAAGTTCTGTGATAGCGACTGCATCTTTTGTTGGGTTAAAATCAGCAATGTTTCCATGAAGGAAGCGGAACGTGTTCCGGATTTTACGATAAACTTCTGCAACTTGCTTTAAAATATCATCTGATACCGGGTGATCAGCTTGATAATTGACTGATGAAACCCATAACCGTAAAATTTCAGCACCTAGCTGTTTAGCTACTTTCGTCGGATCTATCGTATTCCCAAGAGATTTACTCATTTTACGCCCGTTTGCATCAAGTGTAAAACCATGGCTCAAGACACTTTTATAAGGGGCTTTTCCTGTGACAGCTACAGCTGTTGATAGAGACGAGTTAAACCAACCCCGATATTGATCAGACCCTTCTAGATACAAATCTGCTGGTCTTTGCAAATCTTCACGCTCTTCTAAGACTGCCTGATGTGATGAACCTGAATCAAACCAAACATCCATAATGTCCTGCTCTTTTGTAAAGTGTCCGTTCGGGCTTCCAGGATGTGTGAAACCTTCAGGAAGTAGTTCGTTGGCTTCCTTTTCAAACCAAATATTTGATCCGTGTTCTCTAAATAGTTTTGACACATGTTCAATCGTTCCATCAGTAATGATTGGTTCACCGTTTTCCGCATAAAATACCGGAATTGGCACACCCCAGGCGCGCTGTCTTGAAATACACCAGTCACCGCGGTCGCGAATCATGTTATGAAGACGAGTTTCTCCCCATTCAGGTACCCAATTGGTTTCTTTAACTGCCTTAAGCAGATCTTCTCTAAAATCTTTAATAGATGCAAACCACTGGGCAGTCGCTCGAAAAATCGTTGGTTTTTTCGTTCTCCAGTCATGTGGATATGAGTGGGTAATGAACTCCAATTTCAGAAGAGCACCTTTTTCTTCTAGTTTTTCCGTAATCGGTTTGTTGGCCTCATCGTAAAACAGCCCTTCAAAACCAGGTGCTTCACTTGTCATATTTCCTTTTTCATCTACTGGGCAAAGAACATCAAGTCCGTATTGCTGACCGACGCTAAAATCATCTTCACCATGACCAGGAGCTGTATGTACACAGCCTGTGCCTGCGTCAGTTGTTACGTGTTCTCCAAGCATAACAAGTGAATCTCGATCATATAACGGGTGTGTTGCTAAAATATGTTCTAAATCTTTCCCTTTGACAGTCTGAACAACTTGCGGATTTTCAAAACCGATTGTTTTTGAAACATCTTCAACAAGTGCACTGGCGATCACATAACGTGAACAACCTACAGCAACAATGCTATATTCCAGTTCAGGGTGAACACAAATCCCCAAGTTGGCAGGGATCGTCCATGGTGTTGTTGTCCAAATCACAATTTTATCGCCATTTGTTAAAACGCCTTTTCCATCTTTAACATCAAACGCTACATAAATAGATGGCGAGCGTTTATCATGGTACTCGATTTCCGCTTCGGCTAAAGCGGACTCACTAGAAGGAGACCAATAAACTGGTTTTAAGCCTTTGTAAATATAGCCTTTTTTCGCCATTTCCCCAAACACTTTAATTTGTTCCGCTTCAAATTCAGGTTTTAAAGTAACATATGGATTTTTCCAGTCTCCTCTTACACCAAGCCGTTTAAACTGCCCTTTTTGGCCTTCGATTTGTTCCCATGCATATTTTTCACAAAGTTTGCGGAATTCGGCAACAGTCATTTCTTTGCGTTTTACCTTTTTATTTTTCGTTAAGGCAGTTTCGATTGGTAAGCCATGGGTGTCCCAGCCAGGAACATATGGTGCGTGATAGCCGTTCATTGATTTCCAACGGACAATAAAGTCTTTTAAAATTTTGTTCAGCGCATGCCCCATATGAATGTCCCCATTTGCATATGGCGGTCCGTCATGCAATACATACATCGGTCTCCCTTTCGTCCGTTCTTGAACGAGACGGTAAATGTCCATGTCCTCCCATTTCTGCTGAATTTCAGGTTCTCGCTTCGGCAAGTTACCTCTCATTGGAAAATCAGTTTTCGGCATTAAGAGCGTATCTTTGTATTCCATCATCATTCCTCCAGAACTTTTTTATAAAATAAAAAAAGCCTTCTCATCCCATAAGGGACGAGAAGGCTTTGCTCTCGCGGTACCACCCTTTTAGATAAGCTATAAATATGCTTATCCACTCAACCATCGTAACGTGATGTGACGTTCTTTCCTACTGCATGTTTCAGAAAGAAAACTTGAGGGTTGATCGACATGAATTCAACAATCCCAGGCTTACACCATCCCCGGGTCGCTTTCATTGTTTTTGCGAATCAAAGTCTGTCCCTCTCAAACGTTTTTCATCTCAATTTATGAACGTATTATATGCCGAACAGATGTAAGATGTCAAGATTGAAAAGAAATGCTAGTCTCTTTCATCAAAAACGGCATCCACTTCATACTCAAGTAAATGATCCCAATCATCATTTTTCAGTAAATCAAGCTGTGCTTCAATCAACATTTGGAAGCGAGTTCTAAACACTTTAGACTGTTTCTTTAGCTCTTCAATTTCCATCGCAATCTTTCTTGATTTAGAGAGAGCTTCATTGATGATTCGATCAGCGTTTTTCTCCGCTTCACGGACAATCAGTTTCGCTTCTTTCTCAGAATTTCGTTTTACATCTTCTGCCGCTTCCTGTGCGATAAGAATCGACTTATTTAATGTTTCTTCAATTGTTGAAAAATGACCTAGACGCTCGTCCAATTCATTTACTTTTTCTTCAAGCTCACTTTTTTTACGAAGAACAATCTCATAATCCTTCCTTACTTGAGCCAAAAATTCATTTACTTCATCTTCCTCATAGCCACGAAACGCTTTTGTAAATGTTTTATTATGAATATCATTTGGGGTCAAAGGCATACCAGCCACCTCCATAATTTTCTTTTATGTACAAATGAACAAGAAGAATCGGCAAAACCATTTATTTTTGTTTTGCAATTGTCAATCTCCATCTTCCTTTTTTTGTTTTCCCATCAATGTTTGTCAGTTTAAAGCGGCCAAAGCCTCGAACAGATAGCATATCCCCTTCAAGTAGTGAGTAGGAAGTGTCTTCGACAAGCTTCCAGTTCACTTTTACAAGTCCGTTTTTCACTAAAGCCTGCGCTTTTTGCCGAGATTGTCTAATCACTTGTGAACAAACTGTATCAAGCCTTAAAGATGAGACCGTGTCTTCCCTTATTTCGACATGTTGTTCAGGTATGTGAAGCTCTGCAAGCGGGATTTTTTCAAGTCCGATTTTTACCCTTCCGATATGAGTGAGGTGAAAAAAAACAAAATCAGCAACTTCTTCAGAACAAACGAATTGCCGTATATCCCCCGCGAAGATGAAATCCCCAAATTTTTGCCGTTTGAGTCCGAGTCCCATTAAAGAACCAAGAAGTTCGCGGTGTTCGATCGAAGCAAACTTATGCGGATAGGTGACTTCAAAAGCTTGAATCTGATAGTCATTTATCAATGGTTCCGCATATTCAGGATAAAGAATGGCTCGTTTTCTTTCAGATTCTCGAAAGCCGCCGAACAAGCCGAGCTTCACTTCATCAGAATGACCGATAACAGAAGTTAGTATAACCTGCTCCCGCGGATCCAAGAAATCGGTCAGTTTTATTGTATATTGTTCCGTTACGATTCGTTTCCATTCGAGAGCTTGATCGATAAAAGGCTCTTCATCTTTTCTAAAATGTTGATAAATGTCGTTCATCATCTGTCCTTTCTATGTAAAGGATCATTGGGGGCGATCATGAAAAGCACACAAACGTTCAAAATCGCCGCCAACGAAGATCATCTCCTACTTTACATCGAAGTTAACAAATTGTGCACCATCCATAAACCCTGATCTGCAAATCTTAGCAGAAAAATGGCGACAACCGGGGAGATATCAATCATTCCAAGCGGGGGAATAATCTTTCTGAATGGTTCCAGATATGGCTCACAAACTGCTTCCAACAACCTTCCGATCGATGATTCTCTCGCATTTGGGACCCAAGACATCAGAATGTAAATGATAAGGGCATAAAAATAAATGTTTAACAGCCTGCTTAAAATTATAAATATTAGATCCATTTGTCATTTACCACCTCTGGTGTTCTTCTTCCATAAGCTCGGATATCGTGCCTGAGACATCAACATTATCAGGTGTGCATAAAAAGATATCAGCGCCGATCCGCTGAATATCTCCGCCGATGGCATAAACCGTACCGCTTAAGAAATCAACAATCCTTTTCGCTTGATCATGCTGAATTCGCTGCAAATTGACAACAACAGCGCGACGATTTTTCAGGTGATCGGCGATCTCTTGAGCTTCCGCATACACCCGAGGCTCACATAATACTACTTTAGAAGATTTTTGCACACTTTGCAAACTGACGACATTCTGCTTCCCAGAAGCTTTTGATTGGTGGGCGGTGTCGTCTTTGTATTCGTGCTCTTCAGGAATGTCTTCCCTGTCTGTTTCAATATATTCGTATTCATATTCCTCATCTTCTAAGGAAAAAAAGTTTTTAAACTTATTTTTAAGGCTCATCTTTGTCCACCTCCAATTTCATTTCCGACTAGTGAAGATCCGATTCTGATAAATGTCGCACCTTCCTCAACCGCGATTGTAAAGTCATTTGACATCCCCATTGACAAATCACGACATGGAGCATTCCATTGTTCCAGTTGTTGAACATCATCACGCAACTCCCTTAATAAACGAAAACAGTTTCTAAGCTCTGTCTCGTCATCTGTAAAAGGAGCCATGGTCATTAATCCAATGATTCGAATATTTTCATGAGCAGTCAGTGCTTTAACAAAAGGAAGAACTTCTTCTTTTGTCATACCGTGTTTTGAAGTTTCTAAAGATGTATTGACCTGTACAAAACAGCTGACCGGTTTTTTGGCTCTTTTTTGTATTTCATCGGCTAATGAGAGTCTGTCTAAAGAATGGATATATGAAACATGATCAATGATCGTTTTTACCTTTCTTGTTTGCAGTGTACCGATAAAATGCCACACAGGTTGTCTATCTTTTAATATCTCCAACTTGTGAAGCAATCCTGTATCACGATTTTCTCCTAAATGCATGATCCCAGCATCGAGCGCTTCTCGCGCTCTTTCAGGTGAGACATACTTTGTCACAGCAATGACAGATACATCCTTTGGAGTTCTGTCTGCTTTTTTACAGGCTTCGGTTATTTTGTCATGTATATGTTGTAAATTACTTTTTACATCCACCTGAAGCTAAACCTCCTTTAGTCCGATGAAAGACATCATTCTTCCCGTTTTCCCCTGATCTCTGCGGTGGGAGAAAAACAAAGTATGTTCACAGCTCGTACACAATGAACTCACTTGAATCTGCCCATTCGGAATTCCCGCATGTAAAAGAAGCTGTCTATTCACCTCTTTCAGGTTTAAACGGTACTTCCCTTCTTTTATCGGCAAAAAAGCTTTTTTTTCATGCAGAAACGGAAGATTTCTAAGTTTTGATATGACATGATCGTCAACTGTATAACAACATTCACCGATTGCAGGGCCGATGATAGCATGAATATCCTGAAGGTTTGAGCCCTCCCTGCTGACCCATGTTTCAACCATTTTACTGACAATCTCCATGGTTGTTCCTTTCCATCCGGCATGTGCAATCCCTATTAATGAACGAACAGAGTCGTAAAAATAAACAGGAACACAATCCGCAAAACAGAGGGCCAAAAAAAGATTCTGTTCATTAGTATAAAGTCCATCTGTCGCTTGTAACGCTGTTTCATATCGGAAAGCACCTTTCCCGCGATCCTCTGAAGTCACTTTATGAATGTGGTTTTCATGAGTTTGATCGGCAAAAACCCAATCATTTAAATCGGTTTGAAGAATGCCTGCAATCTTTTGTCTGTTATTTGTGACATGCTGCTGATGATCGAGTACGTGCAGCCCTGTATTTAGTGATTGAAAAGGCGGTTCGCTTTCACCGCCGTTTTTTGTAGTAAATCCGGCAATAATTGCTCCGTCCGCTCTCCCAATATCCTTCCAATCCTCAATAACAAGCATAGACGGAGCCTGAAGACGAAAGGGTTTATATGTACTCATGCTGATCAACCTTTCGACACAATTTTTTTCATGATATCGCTCCTATTTTAACACATCTTCGTGGTTTCGTTTAGTTTCGTCTCAAAAAACTAAACGAAATGTATTTTTTGAAATAATTATTGCTAATATATGACGTTTAGTCATATTTTTAGGCGAAATATTGAGGTTGAACATTGCAGATAACTGGTTTTATTATTCAATTCAAACGTACTAAAATGACATCTTCACCAATTTTAACTATATTTCGCCACGGAATAACAATTTCCTCTTCTTTTCCAAAAAATCCAAAAACTTTTCCTGTTCCACCGATGACAACTGCCTGAATTTTCCCTGATGTTACATTGATGTCAATATCACCGATAGAGCCAAGCCTTTTTCCATTTGATACATTCACAACATCTTTCAACTGAAAAGTGGAAATGGTCATCATATTTCGTTAGCCCCCTATGTTTCGTATCCTTGTATGATTATATGAATGGCAGTCTCTTCTTTAGACTGTTTTTCTAGCGAGTCTTTTTGTGGGTCTATAATATGTAGAGAAATGATGATTTGAACATAATAAAACCGCAGTTAATCTGCGGTTTTTAATGGATATTTTTATTCATTTGTTTAATAGCGGCTTTTTCTAGACGTGACACTTGCGCTTGGGAAATGCCAATTTCATCAGCTACTTCCATTTGTGTCTTTCCTTGGAAGAAGCGTTTGCGAAGAATCATTTTTTCCCGTTCGTTTAACCGTCTCATTCCTTCTTTTAAAGCAAGTTCTTCTATCCATTGTGAATCTTTGTTTCGCTCATCACTGATTTGGTCCATTACATAGATTGGGTCTCCTCCGTCGTTGTAAATAGGCTCAAACAATGATACAGGATCTTGGATGGCATCAAGAGCAAAGACAATTTCTTCATGGGACACATCAAGGACTTTGGCAATTTCTTCTGCCGTCGGCTCCCTGCTTGTCTCACTAATAAGACGCTCTCTTACTTGCAACGCTTTGTACGCAATATCTCGCAATGACCGCGATACCCGGATAGGATTGTTATCACGCAAGTATCTGCGAATTTCTCCGATGATCATTGGTACAGCATATGTTGAGAACTTAACATTGTGGCTCAGGTCAAAATTATCAATTGATTTCATTAGTCCGATACAGCCCACTTGGAATAAGTCGTCAACATATTCTCCTCTGTTGTTAAATCTTTGAATGACACTTAAGACAAGGCGTAAATTGCCGTTAACAAGCTTTTCTCTTGCTGAGCGGTCTCCTAAATCCTGCATTTGCTTGAATAACTTTCTCATCTCTTCATTCTTGAGTACGGGTAACTTTGATGTATCAACTCCGCAGATTTCCACTTTATTTCTCGACATCTTTTTCCCTCCCTACAGGAGCTGCTGTACAAGGATCAGTATCTCCTTGGGTAGGAAAAATATGCATTACCGATTTCCAAAAATAAGAAAGCAGATGCTAAAACCCTAGGCTAGCAACGCTTCAATTTCCCTAAAAAAATTACACCATTTTATTGAATTCTTTTCTTAGCCTTTTAATAATTCTTTTTTCAAGCCGGGATATGTATGATTGAGAAATCCCGAGCATATCAGCAACGTCTTTTTGCGTTTTTTCTTCTTCTCCTACGAGCCCGAATCGGAGTTCCATGATTTGTTTTTCTCTAGCATTCAGCTGTTCAAGCGCTTTTTTTAATAGTTTTTTATCAACACTTGCTTCTATATCTTTTGTAATAATGTCATTTTCTGTTCCAAGGACATCTGATAGGAGAAGCTCATTTCCATCCCAATCAATATTGAGCGGCTCATCAAAAGATACTTCTGAGCGGATTTTATTGTTACGTCTTAAATACATTAAAATTTCATTTTCAATACATCTAGATGCATATGTAGCTAGTTTGATTTTTTTCTCAGGATTAAATGTGTTGACTGCCTTAATCAGACCGATCGTACCAATGCTAATTAAATCTTCGATATTGATGCCTGTATTCTCAAACTTTCTGGCGATATACACAACAAGCCTTAAATTTCTTTCAATTAAAATGGCTCGTGCTGCTTGATCCCCATTTGGAAGTTTGTGAAGAAGTACCTGTTCTTCATCTTTGGATAATGGAGGCGGTAGTGCCTCACTTCCTCCAATATAGTAGATCTCATCACTTTTCAAGCCCAGTTTTGTCAATAGTTTGTACCAGAGATAGGTAAATCTTAGTTTTAGTTTTTTCATCTTCCTCCCCCTATTAAACTTAAGTATTTTATGACACGTGTTGAACAACAGTTCCTGCTGACACCATCTTTGGATGAACAATAGCATCAAACTCTCCATCAACAGATAACGGTGATGTACTAATACCAACCAAACAACTAGGCGATTCAAGCGCCTCTTTTTTCGTAAAAATCTGCACATGATCCGGTTTTAAACAGATTAAAAATTGGTGTTGATGACCGACCCCCCGATACGGAATTAACCGAACCCGTTTGATATGATCAAGCTGTTCGATCGCATCAAGAGGACTTTTTTCCATGATAACGGAAATCCCCTCTTCCCCAAGAACACTGTTTAGCTTTTCAATATTGACAATCATCACAGGTGTTTTTGTAATCGGATCATAGAGCTGATTTCCTGAATCAATCAGTCCCCCAAAAAATAGTGTTTCATCAGCAAATTCCACTTGCAGACGCACCCGTTCTTCATATTGAAGTTTTTTCATCTCAACATCCTCAAAACGCTTTTTAGAAAACAGCCATATTGCGGGAAATCCAACAGCGACAAACAACCAACTGACAGGATCACCAAAACCGGACCAACTTGTCATGATGACACCGTTGTTCATGATTGAGTTTGTTTTAAGCAATGAATGTGCTCCAATTATCCCTCCTCCTATAAGAAAAGTAGCGAAATAGAAAGCAAACAAGTTTTGCAGAAAAAACCGGAACCGTTTAAAGCCAAATGTTGCGATCACAATGAAAACAGAAAAAGAAAGCTTACCTACTGGATGAAGGACATATGGTGAGAAAGGGGTAAACATGAACAAAATGATGCTCGATGCGACAAACGCCCCCAGAATAAACCTTGACTTTTTTACCCTTCGTTTCAAAATAAAGGAAGTCATCATTAGCAGAAGTAAATCAAAACAAAAGTTTAATACCCAAATCACATCTAAATATATTTCCACATCCGTCCCCTCTCATGATCTCGCACCTGTAGATTGTTTTTCATAAGTATAAATCAAGCCCAAAGGTAAAGTCTGTCAGTTAGTGTTGCACAGGAGGTACATTTTTTGAGAGATTCATACTGAATTTGTCGATTTAAAAAAACGCTGCCTGAATTCAGACAGCGTTTTCTGTTTAATGAATATACAATTTTCCTTTTGCCGTTTTTCTTGCAATATTGCCATAGTTATCGCGGACAATGACCTCAATTTCCGCTCCTTTTGCTTTTGAGCCTTTGGTGGCAGTCCAGTATCCTTCATACTTACCTTTTGAAACCTCTCTCATTGGCAGTTCAGTCACGTTCTTCGAGGTGATATTAAAGTTTGTCAACGGCATTCTCATGACAAAGACAGCATCTAAATGCGGAGCACTTTCAAACTCAATTTTGACAGTTTCACCTGTTTTTAATCTTTTATTTTTAGTCGGTTTTAAATGTTTAATTTGTGGTGTTTTAAAGTTAACATCAAGCATCACTTTTTTAGTTGTTTGATTACCTGCAGCATCAGCCGCTGTTACACCAATATCATTTTTACCCTGATCAAGCAGAATCCGAACTGAATATTTACCATTTTTAACAGTTGCCTTTTTGCCGTTCACTTTAACCGATTGTAAATGTTTATCCGAGACAGTACCTCTTACTGTTACTGCTTCTTTATTAAATTTCGATCCGTGATGTGGTGAAGTGATGGAAAGCTTTGGTTTTGTTTGGTCAAGTACAATCCGAACAGGTGCTGAGGCATCGGTTGTTCCCGAAGCGACAGATGCCTTTGCAGTGATCATGTTTTCTTCATTATTTAATTGAATCTCTTTTGTAAATTTACCGTCTTTGTCAGTTTCTGTTCTTCCGATTTCTTTGTTGCCATTAAAGAGATGTACAGTTGTTGTTGGTGATGTTGTCCCTTTGATCATCGTTTTCTTCTTGTTCGTGATCAACCCGTCTTTTGGCGATGTAATAATCGGTACGGCAACCTCATAATCAACTAAAGCACGGATCATCATATTCCCTTGTTCTGACGATACTTTTGACCATGATCCATTAGAATATTCCCAGCTTCGACCAGAATAAACGCCATCTTCATCTGCACCAAGAGCTGGAGAATGATCTGCATCTTGTGTTTGAACACAGACAAGGTAAAAATCTTTTCCAACCATTATCGCTTTATCACTCAAATCAATGTTGGTCCATACTGATCCATCGCGAATCGCTTCCCCAGTAAACGGCCCAGCAATTTTTTTGCCCGGAGCCCCTTTTTCTCCTGAGTCATCATAAACCTCAACTGCAAATTTCGTTCCGCCCGGATTTGGAAATGCTTCATCCCAGAATTTAAATAAACCACCTTTTAACATCGCTTTTTCCTTACCTTTATCTAGAGACATTTTTACAGCGAATGCGTTGCCTACTTGATCAAAAACCCAACCATTTTCACTTGTCCCATCATCATAACCAATTTCTCCAGGATAGCCGATAAATGGTTTAAGCTCAACATTTTTGGTCATATTGCCTTTTAAATCAACTGTAAATTCACTGCTGTAATAGCCTTTTGCAATGACTTTGACTGTATAAGAGTTTTTATAGGCAGTCAATGAATATCGTCCATGTTTATCAGTCTCCACTGGTTTAACGGCGGCATCTTCAATCAGATATAGCTTAGCATTTTCTATAGGTTCACCTGTTTTTTTATTTTTAACGATTCCCGACAGTGTACCTTTCTCAAGCTCTTTCATGACAAAATGAATGTTCGTTGTTTGATCAGCCTCAATTTTGACAGTTTGCTTCTCAGATTCATATCCGTATGTCTCAGCTTGCATTGTATAAGTACCAGTCAAATGTGAAAGATTATATTTTCCGGTTGCTGCACTTGAATAAGTTGATTTTCCAGTTTCAAGAACGCTGACTTTAGCTTTTAATGGGAGCATTGTTGGTACTGCTTTTTCTACTTTAGCTTTTTGTTTCATCATATTTGCAGGTTTTGTTTTTTTCGGATCAATCGTTTGTTTTTTTGGTGAATGTTTCCTTTTTTTTGAACGTTTTTCTACACCAAGCCGGTTTTTATTTCCAGTTATTTTCGGGTCTTTGACAAGCTCGATATCATCAATATATAAACCGTCTTCTGGAAGACTGTCGTCAGACTGAAGATTAAACATCACCTTAATTTTTTGGCCTTGATAGGCTGACAAATCAATTTTTTCATCCATCCATTTTGCAGTCAAACCATTGTACTCAGCGGCTTTCACCCACTCTTCTTTACCTTCAGGTTGGATATAAACGAATCCGTAGTCAAAGTCCTCCTCTATTTGATGCCAATATTTAAATTGTAGAAAGAGTTTTTCTTTCTCTGGCACTTTTATAGGAGGCATAATCAGGTTCATATTTGCTCCATCATCATATGGTCCAGTCAGATTTGTCCCATATACTTGTTTTCCAGATACAGCTGATTTAGGACCTGATTGTGGGACACCTTGTTCCCATGAATCTTTTACTCCTGAGCTGACCCATCCTTTAACAGGTGTTTCAAAATCTGTTTTATAACCTGTTGTAATTGCCGGAGACACTGGGAGTTCATAAACTTTAGATTCTATTTGATTTCCACCATAATCTGTAACAATCCATTTATAGGAAAGTGCTTTTCCTTTAACAGAAGGAATGGTCGCTTCAAACGTTCCTTTTTTGTAGTCTCCCTCTGTTTGTTTGGCAGCCATTGTTTGCCAATCGGAAGAATCTGTTTTATAGCTCAACTTGACTGATGAAATGCTAATATTATCTTCAACTTTAGCGACAAGCGGTAGATCGGCACCAGAGAATACTTCTTTTACCCCTTCATGGGTTAATGTCGGTGCTTGACGATCTTCACCTTCTTTTCCAACTTTGCCTTCTACTCTACCCAATCCTTTTGTGACAGAAGATACTGCATCAAATGCATTAACAAGTCCATGTCCATACCCGTTGTTAGGTGTCTCACCAAATTTGCTATCAGTAAGAGGTGTTGCTGTATTTATTAGTATTTTTTCGATTTCATCAACTGAAAGCGATGAATTTGCTTGTTTAAGTAGGGCGGCTACTCCAGCAACATGTGGCCCTGCCATTGATGTACCATTCCACCCATCTTGATATCCGCCTCCTGGAACAGAAGAGCGAATATTAACACCAGGTGCGGTCATCTCGGGTTTTACTTCATCATATGGTGATGGGCCAAGTAAAGAAAAATCGGCCAAATGATTATTGGTATCTGTCGCACCTGTTGCGAAACTTTCAGGGTAATTTGCCGGAATTGCAATTGAAGCAGAACCACCCAGGGTTGTTTCATCAGCATTCCCTGCTGAAAATTCAGGAAAAATACCAGCAGCCCGCCACGTCTTGACCATATCACGATACCATTCATCAAGACCAGATTTGCCTGTCCAAGAATTATTGACAACATCTGGCGCCATTTCTGGATGAGGATTTCCTTCTTTGTCTTTAGGCGCTAAAATCCATTCACCTGCTTTTAGTAAGTCAGCATCTGTAGCACCATCAGCTGTAAAAGCTTTGACTGCAATCCATTTTGCGCCTGGTGCAACTCCAATTTGATTTTTCTTATTAGGCTCTGAGCCGACCATTGTACCTGTCACATGTGTTCCATGTTCAAGGTCATCATATGGTTCAGGTTGTCCAGCAGTCGCATCAAACCAGTTGAACTCATGATTTGTTTGATCAGGATGCTCACGATTATATCCGCGATATTTTTCTTTGAGTGCAGGGTGATCCCACTGTACACCAGTGTCAATTGTGGCTACAACTGTACCAGTACCGTCATACCCTATTTTCCATGCTTCTGGTGCGTTAATTTTGGAGATGTTCCATTCAATCCCTTCTTGAGCCGGGACTGATTTTTGTTTGTTCAATTTTTTGGAGGATTTAATAAGTTGTCTTGTTTCATTTGGTAACACCTTTTCTACTTCAGGAAAAGCAGCTACTTGTTCCATTACTTCTTTTGTCGCATGGACTGCCATACCGTTGACAATATAAAATGAGTGAATCTGATTAGCATTTCCCTTTTTCGCTTGTTTTTTAAGATAGTTTTTTAGATTACTTTGTGTCTTATCCGCTTGGATTCTTAAAGAAGAAACCACTGCCGAGTGCTTTTGATATTCTAGTTTAGATGGGCTTAGAGATTGCTTTTTTGCTTTCTTTTCTGCTTGTTTTGCAACTTTTTGAGGATTAATCTGATCTTTCAATTTAATCAAAAAAGTGACTTTATCTGCTTTTTTGAATCGTTTCACAAGTGATTTCGAGATTTTCCCTTTGCTTGAAATGTGGTTTTTCACCTGATCTTTGCTAGAAGTAAGTAATGGTGTTGACTCTCCAACAGATACAACAGGCATTATTAACAATCCAATGAGAAGTCCGCTTAAAATGGAGCATAGTGCTTTCGTTTTCAGCATTCGTTTCAAAGAAAGTCCCCCTTTTTCAATTGAGAAAAGCTAGTGTTGTTTTGTCACCTCCTTTTTTATGTTTTTCTGTCAAACCATGGTGTTATATTAAATATAGTAAAAAAAGGGTTATTTTTTTGTCGTTATTTGTAAGTTTTCATTAAATAAATTTTCGGAGTTGAGATGCATGAAAAAAAGAGCTACCGTCTTTGTTAACGGCAGCTCTCTGTGATTTGATTAGCGTTTATTGCGGTTTCTTAAGAAAGTTGGAATATCAAGCGTATCTTCGGCAGGTTGTGATAAGTTGCGGTGAGACATACTTGGCTGTTCTTCTCGCTTCGGCTCACGTTTCTGCTGAACGTGCTGATGCTGTTTTAAGCCTTGATTTAAAGGTCTTTGTGGTTTTGTCAGATCTTGATCCTGTTCAATAAAACCAGTTGCAATGACTGTCACAACAATTTCATCTTTTAAACTTTCATTAATAACAGAACCGAAGATCATGTTGACATCTTGATCTGATGCAGCAGCGACAATATCAGCGGCTTCCTGAACTTCATACAAGCTTAAATTCGTACCACCTGTAATGTTCATGAGAACGCCTTGAGCACCATCGATCGCCGTTTCAAGCAGTGGACTTGAGACAGCTTTTTTAGCTGCTTCAGCTGCACGGTTTTCACCTGTTGCAACACCGATTCCCATCAGTGCAGATCCTTTATTTGACATAATTGTTTTCACATCAGCAAAATCAAGGTTAATCAGCCCTGGTGTTGCAATGAGATCTGAAATTCCTTGAACGCCTTGACGGAGAACATTATCCGCTTCACGGAATGCTTCAAGCATTGGTGTGTTTTTATCAACTATTTCAAGGAGGCGATCATTTGGAATAACGATTAAAGTATCAACAGAATCCTTCATCGCTGTAATTCCGCCGGCTGCTTGAAGCTGTCTTTTTCTACCTTCAAAGGTAAATGGTCTTGTGACAACACCAACTGTTAATGCTCCTAAGTCTTTGGCAATTTGAGCAATAACAGGAGCTGCTCCAGTACCAGTTCCGCCACCCATTCCTGCTGTAACAAATACCATGTCAGCGCCTCTTAGCGCTTCTTCAATTTGTTCTTTACTTTCCTCAGCCGCTTTTTTACCAACTTCCGGGTTGGCTCCTGCACCAAGTCCGCGTGTCAACTTTGCACCAATTTGCATTTTCGTTTCCGCTTTTGAAAGGTTAAGAGCCTGAGCGTCTGTGTTGACGGCAATAAACTCGACTCCCTGAACTTCATTCTCAATCATTCGATTGACAGCATTGTTTCCACCGCCACCTACTCCTATTACCTTAATCGATGCTAAGCCATCTATATTTGTTTCAAACTCTAACATGCTAAATCCTCCTAATCGTCGAATGACTAATGTCTATTCCCAAAAGATGTTAAATAGTTTTTTCATTTTACTTGGTTTTCTCTGCTCAGCTTGTTGCTTAGACTTTGTTTTTGAACGATGCTGCATTTGTTTCTGATGGGAAGCTGCAACTTCCTGAACCGCTTCTACCGGCATTTGAAATCCTACTTTTCTGCCTTGGATTTTGGCGTTTTGATATGCGAATTGAATGAGGCCGACTCCCGTCATGTACTGGGGTTCTCTGACACCGATATAATTCGGGCTAGCCACTCTGACGTTATTTTGAAGAATATCTTGTGCAAGGTTGAGGACTCCTGGCATTCCTACCTGTCCTCCGGTGAGCACAAATCCCCCCGGCAATTCTTTAATGTTCATGTTATGGAGTTCCTCCACCACAAACAAAAAGATTTCTTCTAATCTAGCTTCAATGATGTTGGCCACTTCCCGCTGAGTAAAAGTTTGATGTTGATCCGTTCCAATGACGGCAACATCAAATACTTCCTCTTCTGATGCTTCTTCATAGAAGGCATGTCCAAACTGCTTTTTCACTCTCTCAGCTTCCTCTGTAGAAGTGCGAAGACCGATTGATAAATCTTTTGTAATGTTTTCTCCGCCTAAAGGGACGACACTTGTCGAGAGAAGATGGCCATTTTCAAAGACCGCAACGGTTGTCGAGCCGCCTCCAATATCGATTAAAGCCACACCGAGATTCTTTTCATCTTTAGAAAGAGCGACAGAGCCGGCAGCCAAAGGCTGCAAACATATATCTGTAATCTCAATTCCCGCCCGTTCAACACAGCGAAGCAAATTATGAATAATTGTTTTTGAACCGGTTATCAGCGATCCTTCCACTTCAAGGCGAACCCCGAGCATCTTTTTCGGATCTGTTATATCCCCACGTCCATCAACGATAAATTGCCTCGGAATGACATCAACGATGAGCTGTTCCGGAGGAATCGATACAACTTCAGCCGCCTCCATTACTCGCCGTACATCTTCTACTTGAATTTCTTTATTTTCATTTGAAACTGCGACCACACCGCTCGTATCTTGAATATGGATGTAATTACCATTAACACCAACAATAGCATGAGTCAACGGAAAACCTATCATCCTTTCCGCTTGTTCAAACGCTTTTTTTATAGAATGAACAGTTTCATCTATATCAACGATTGACCCTTTTTTCAGTCCCCTTGAAGGAACATTTCCGACTCCGATAATGTTGAGAGAATCATCTGAGATTTCACCGACGATCACTTTAATATTGGACGTACCGATGTCTAGACTGACGTAAAGTTCATTGTTGTTCATTCTAAAGGCACCTCCTCACATTTCAGTCAATTCTATTCTATTATTTGCCGAACAACAATACAATGAATGAAGGGTTACAAGTGTGTAACAAAAAGACACAGTTATCACGTTTCTTTAGTTTTAGGATTACTGTGAATATTCGTTACATCCTATGTATATCCTCTTTTAAATCTCATTTTTTTTATTTTTTCTCCGTAAGGCTGTCCATTTGACAAGCAATATTCTTCTAATAACCGCAATGTTTTGAAACAGTCTGATGCCAAATGCAAACATGCCGACTAAATACAAGTCTACACCAAGATGAACGCCCAGAAAAGCCAAACCTATTGCAATTACAATATTGAAAAAAAAACCTGTCACAAAAACCAGTTCATCATATACACTTTGTAAATGGGCCCTTATTCCTCCAATCATCGTATCGAGTGCTGCAAGGATTGCTAAAGACAAGTAACTCGAGTACTCACTTGGTATTGTAAAGTTTGTGCTAAAACCGATTGCAATTCCAAGCAAAAGCCCTAGAACTGGAAGCCACATTAGGAATTTTCTCCTTTTGATTTTTCGAGCGGTTTCAATGGATTGACTTGTATTGAACCATCATATGCTTTAATCTTGATTTGTTTTTTAGGCCTCTCTATATGTAAATCGAGATTTTCTCCAGCAAAGAGATCTTGCATGTTTGAAGCAATCATCCCACTATATAGTTTATCGGCATTTTCCCCGATAATTTTTACTGTTATCGGATAGTCATCCAAAGGAAATCCGTCTATTTTGGTTATTCCATTAATATCTCTAATCACAGTCGTATGGATCACTCTTCTATCATTAATCGACATTTCCGTTGCTTCATACATATTTAATTCATTGATTAATTTTTTCAGAAGATCTGGCGGCGGATTTTCGATTGATTGTCCAGTCAATTCCTCCGAAAACAGCTGCGATATTTTAATCGTTATTCCATGACCAGTGATATCAGTCAAACCTGCTTGTTTTTTTAAATTTTGAAGTGTTTCGTTCAATCCTTTCGTTTTCGAATTCCCTTTCGCTTTCCGGTATGTTACCAGCATCTTTTCATATTTATCGATTTCAGCTAAAAGATGAAGTTGTTTTGTTTGTTCTGCTTTTAAGTCTTCCCTTAACTCCCAAATATCTCTTGTATCGCGAACTTTGGGCTCCTTTAGTGAATTGAACTGCACGGAGAGCATGAAGCCGAATATAAGCATCAACACAGTGATACTAAGAAAACGATTGTTTTTCTTCACGTCTGTTATCAACTCTTTCATTCCCCTTGATTTAAAAGAGGATCCATCATAACTTTAGCTTGTTCTTCAATATGGACTGAGATGTGATCACGGGTCAATTGGTCAACTAAACCTCCCGCAATATTTAGTGCCGGTATCAGCACATCCGCTTCCCCAATTGCGGAAACAACAAATGGAGCTGGATATTGGTTTCCATCAACAGTAATGACAGGTCCGTTGCAAGAAATATAGGAATGATGTGTCACACGCTGGCCATTGATCGATACAGCGGCAGCGCCGGAGATCCATAGTTCGTTCAATAAACGGAAGATGTGGCTTTCATGTATGATATACTGATTGACATTCTCCCCTTCAGGTATATATGAAGCATCTTTTAATGTGACTTGAATTCCTTGACCTTGAACTCCAATTTCACCGACAAACATTCTGTATCTCTCGACATCTTCGAGAATGTGATCATATTCTTCTTTCTCACCTTTGAGAGATTCTTCTGTTTGCTGCACTTCTTTCTGTTTGCTCATTAACTCATTTTTCAGTGCATTGGTTTGCTTTTCTTGTGATATCAGCCGATCTCTCAGTGAATATTCCTCTTCCCAGCTTTTCGAAGGTCCCTTCTTATCTTTCATCTCTTTTGTGAATTGATATGAAAAAGACAAGAGAAACCCCAATACAAGCATGGCTAGCGAAAGGATGGCCGTATGTTTTTTCAACGTTTTTCTTCCTTCTTAGACTTTTTTTGCAATGGTTCAAAATAAGTCCCGACTTCCAAATGAACAATCCCTTTTTGATTTCCCGGCAACTCTTTTACAATTATAGGATATTTAGACATTTTATTGGCGAAAGTTTTAATTGAAGCTGTCACAATATGTCCATCATTCATATATAACTTGATATTCCAAGATTTCGATTTCTGAGGTGAATAATTAATTTCTGAAATCAATTTTTTTACTGTCTCAGGAAGTTTGTCTAATTGTTTAGCCATTTGAACGAGTTTATCATCTTTCTTCCAGCCATTTAAGATGGGAGCTTGATCAGACGGTGTTACTTCATCAGAGAGAACCTGCCCGTTTTCTAGCACAGAATAATACGCATTATGTTTTTGTAAAAAAGCAATGTTTTTATATTCTTCAACAGAGATCGACACTTTGTTGGGCAAACTTTTAAAAACTTGAGCTTTTTTTATTAAATTGTGTTTTTCAATTATTTGCTCGGTTTGTCGCTCATTTAGACTCCAGTATTCTGTCTCTCCTGCTTCAATCGAAGAGAGTGAAATAATTTTATCTTTAGATACATTTTGATTACCGGTAATTTCTACTGTTGACACTTTGCTGATCGGTGTCTGTAAGTAAATAATGACAAGCATCATGAAAAAAAACAAAATAATAAATGTAATCAGCCTGCGGTTTGCCTTTTGTTTTCTCTGTTCTTTAATTTTCGGAATCCGTTCTTCTATATTGACGATTTTATCTTGATCGGGTTTCACGATGGTTCACCTCAAGGTTAAAGATGACGACAATTGCTATTTTATTTGAAAAATGCGCCTCCTAAAATGGAAACACGGTGTTTATTCAAAAGAAAAAACTGCCGTTAGCGAAACAAACGACATACTAAGATGCCGTTTGATTTCTCGTACATTATACCATAAGGCAGTATGATTTCTGAAAAGATTTATCGTTTTTCACCGATCATTTCAACCTCAGTATGCATATCAACACCATACTTTTCTTTAATCGTTTTTTGAATAAATGTAATGAGATCTAGAACATCTTTGGCTGTAGCTCCCCCAGCATTAATAATAAAGTTCCCATGCATCTCGGAAACCTTTGCGCCTCCGATTTGATAACCTTTCAATCCAGCCTGTTCAATAAGCTTACCTGCATGGTCTGGAAGAGGATTCCTAAAGATGCTACCTGCACATGGGTTTGAAACCGGCTGTGTTTCTTTGCGATAATCTTTATTTTTTTGCATTTCTTCAATGATGATATCACGCTCTTTTTGTTCCAGTTGGAAAACAGCTTCAAGACAAATTCCTGGTCGCTTGTTTTGTAAAATAGATGTACGGTAACTAAACAACATTTCTTCATTTGATAGCCACTCTAACGTTCCATCTTCAAATAGAATCAAAGCTTTCACTAAAATTCGGCTTATGTCAGAGCCATGAGCTCCTGCATTCATATAAACTGCCCCACCGACTGATCCCGGAATACCTGCGGCAAACTCTAAACCGGAAAGTCCTTTTTTGCTGATACCGGTAGCAAGCCGAACAACAGAGCATCCACCACCTGCTCTTACAGTCTCACCATCGATCTCAATATGGTCAATACCTGTCCCCAGCTTAATCACGACACCCCTTATCCCTTCATCAAGGACAAGTAAGTTTGAGCCTCTGCCAATCGCAGTCCATTTGACATGATGTTTTTTGATGACCTTCATCGTGTCGCCAATCGCCTCAATGTTTTTTGGAATCACCAAAATATCAGCGGGGCCGCCAATTTTTATTGTTGTGTGGTTTGCCAACGGTTCTTTCTCAAGCACTTTACCAACTTCAAGTTCTCTTAATTCCTGTATGACTTTATCCATGGAAAACCTCCAAAATCCTTATGTTTTATCTTTTTTTTAGTTGTTGCAATTCACTTAATACATGATACAAACGTTGGGCTGCATCAGGAACACCAAGAGATTTTGCGCGCTCACTCATCTCATGTAACGTTTTTTCATCTTGTAAAATATGATCGACAGCTTGAACTAAACGGTCGCCATCAAGTTCTGATTCTTTTAAAACGACTGCAGCGTTATGCTTGCCAAGCGAGTTTGCATTGACTTCCTGATGATTCGCCGTAACGTATGGACTCGGGATCAAGACACTAGGAATACCAAGGACGGTGATTTCCGCGATTGTTGTCGCACCTGCCCGTGCAACAATACAATCGAACGCTTTCAAGTATTCCGGCATTTGATGCAAAAATGGAATGACAACCATATTCTCGGCGATACCTTCATGATTGAGTGCTGACATCACTTTTTCATAATGAACCTCTCCTGTAACATAAAGAACTTGATAGTCTCTAGTTTTTAATGATTGTTGCATCGCAATGACAGCCTCATTAATCGGAGCGGCACCGCGGCTTCCTCCGAAAATCAAGACTGTTTTCTTGTTCTCCTGTAACCCTAGAGTGCTTAAAGACTTCACCTCTTTTATAGATACGACTTCAGATGCCCTTGGGTTTCCGGTAAAAACAACTTTTTCTGTAGGAAAATGTGTCTGAGCTTCTTCAAAACAAATCGCTACTCTGTCAACATATTTGGATAAAAATTTATTTGTGAGTCCAGGAAGGCTGTTTTGTTCGTGGATAATTGTCGGAATTCCTAATCTTGAGGCAGCATAAACTACTGGTCCGCACACATAACCACCCGTTCCAATCACCGCATCCGGTTGAAATTTCTTTAACTCTTTTTTGCATTCGCTGACACCTTTTAAAAATCGGATAACCGTTTTGAGATTTTCAAATGATAGTTTTCTTTTAAAACCGGTAATATCAATTGCTTTAAAAGGAATATTTTCTCGTTCGACAATTTTTTTCTCAAGACCTTTATCTGTCCCAATATATAAAAAACTTACATCTGGGTGGTGTTGTTTCACTTCTTTAATAAATGCAAGGGCGGGATAAATATGACCTCCCGTTCCGCCTCCACTTACAACGATCCGCATCTGTTTTCCCCCTTATCTCTTTTTCACACGACGATAACCCTGCTTTTTTAACAGGGTTATCGCTGATCACATTAATATCTTGAATACCTACTGACATTGAGAAGTACACCAACTGCCATCAGCATTAACGTTAATGATGAACCTCCATAACTTAAAAACGGTAATGTAATGCCGGTGACTGGAATTAAACCGGTCACAACACCAATATTAATCATCACCTGAATGGCGATCATTGAAATAACACCGACAGCAATAAAACTTCCGTATAAGTCAGGTGCACCTAAGGCTATTCTAACACCTCTCCATAATAGGACACAGAAAAGCAATAAAATCAGTGACCCACCAATAAATCCAAGCTCTTCTGATAAAATAGCAAAAATAAAATCTGTTTGCGGCTCAGGCAAATAGAAAAACTTCTGTCTGCTCTGACCGAGTCCTAGTCCAAATAGTCCGCCTGGTCCAACTGCATAGAGCGATTGGATAATTTGAAAGCCGCTTCCTAAAGGGTCTTCCCAAGGGTTTAAATAAGACGTAATCCTTTTTATTCGATATGGTGCTGACAGGACAAGACCGATAAATCCACTAAGCCCGATCAAACCGAGGAACACAAAGTGTGAGATTCTCGCCCCAGCCACAAATATCATAATAATACATGTTGTGACCATCACCGTCCCAGTTCCAAGGTCAGGCTGCATCATGATGATAAGAAAAGCAGAAAAAACGATACCTAGGGCTGGTATAAACCCTTTTCTAAATGAGGTAATATTTTTTTGTTTTTCAGATAAAAATTTTGCTAAAAATGCAATCATCGCGAGTTTCATAAATTCAGAAGGCTGAATACTAAAAGCTCCTACACCGATCCAGCTTCTTGAGCCATTCCGCTCCATCCCAATACCGGGAATCAGAACAATGACCAAGAGGAAGAAGCAGACAATCATTAGCATTTTTGCCCAAGTTCTCCATGTCCAATAATCAACATTCATGATGAAAAACATTGCGATAACCCCGACTCCAGCAAATAATAGCTGCCGTTTAGCAAAGAAAAACGAATCGTCATATTTGTATGTTGCCCATACCGCACTGGCACTGTAGACCATGATCAGTCCGATTGTTAACAATAATAACGTAATGATAACCAATAAAAAGTCTGGTGACGTTTTTTTAGTATGCAAAGGCCGAACACCCCAAGCTTCTTTTCTTAGGGCTTCTCAAGCAGACAAGCCCCTATTTAAGCATATGCACGGCATTTACAAACATGTCACCACGTTCTTCAAATGTTTTGTACTGATCCCAGCTTGCACAAGCTGGTGACAAGAGAATGACATCTCCCGTGTCTGACAAGTTGAAAGCCGCAGATGCTGCTTGTTCAACATTATCGACACGTTTGACTTGTTGTATTCCCAACTCTTTGCCCAACTTCTCAAACTTCGGGGCTGTTTCCCCAAAAGTAATGATCGCTTTGACTGAATTCATGTGTGGCTTTAATTCATCAAATCCATTGCCACGGTCAAGTCCTCCGGCAAGTAGAATCACCGGTTTGTCGAAGGATGATAGAGCTTTTTTCGTTGCGAGGATATTTGTTGCTTTACTGTCATTGTAGAACATTCTGTCTTTAATAGTTGTTACATATTGCATTCTGTGTCTTACACCTTTAAAACTTGACAGGACTTTTTGGATAGCCTGATTGGCAACCCCAGCGGTCTTCACAATACAAATCGTTGCCAAAATGTTCTCCAAATTATGTTCCCCTGGTAACACAACATCTTTGAGTGGCATGACTGGTTCATGATGAAACAAGATCATCCCGTCTTTTATACATGCTCCATGTTCCAGTTCTTGTTTAACCGAGAAATAAATTTTCTCCGCTTTTGAGCATTTCGCGAGCCGAGTGACGACATCATCATCCAAATTGACAACAGCAACGTCTGTTTCCGATTGATTTCGGTATATCTGTTGTTTTGCTAGCTCATAATTTTCTCGAGTATGGTGATAATCAAGATGGGCATCAAATACGTTTAATAGTAAACCGATTTTCGGTCTAAATGCATATGTCCCCATTAGCTGAAACGAAGAAAGCTCTGTGACGATCCATTCGTCTTCGGTAGCTTGATATGCAACTTCACTTGCTGCTGTTCCAATATTTCCGGCAACAAGCGCTTTTTTAGCATCTGCTTTCAGCATTTCATAAACAAGCGTTGTCGTTGTCGTTTTTCCATTTGAACCTGTAATACCGATAAACGGCGCATCTGTCAGATGATAGGCTAATTCTACCTCCGTCCAGACAGGAATGCCTCTTTTAAGCGCTTCTTTAACCATTACATTTTCATAGCGAATACCCGGGTTCTTAATCAAAATATCAATTGAATGAAGATCGAATAGCTCAATTGGATGTGATCCACAGATGACTTCGACTCCTTTTTCGGCAAGAATTTGCGCAGATTCGTTTTTTTCAAAAGCCAATTGATCATTGACCACAACATGTACGCCTTTCTCATGTAAAATGGATGCAGCTGCATATCCGCTTTTTGCCAGTCCTAATACAAGGACGTTTTGATTTTGTAATAAGCCTTCAGTATCCACTATAACCACACCTCGATGTATATTCCTAAGACGGCAAACAGAAGTCCTGCTGTCCAAAATGTAACAACAACTCTCCACTCCGACCAGCCTACAAGCTCATAATGATGATGGAGTGGGCTCATTTTAAAGATTCGCTTACCTGTTGTTTTAAAAGAAATGACTTGCAAAATAACAGAAAGGGTTTCAATCACAAAAACCCCGCCGATAATGACTAGAAGAATTTCTAACTTTGTTAGAATTGCAATCGTGACAATCGCACCACCAAGAGCGAGCGATCCCGTGTCACCCATAAAAACCTTTGCTGGATGAGCATTAAAGACTAAAAACCCTAAAACCGCTCCAACTATGGCTACCGAAAAAATCGCAACATCCTGCTGTGATTGATTCCATGCCAAAATGGCAAATGCACCAAATGCGATCGCGGCTGTCCCAGATAAAAGCCCGTCAAGCCCATCAGTCAAATTAACAGCATTAGAACCGCCAACAAGCATAAATATAACAACGATCAGATAAGCCCAACCAAGTTCAAGTGATATCGTTGTCCCTGGAATACTAATATCAGTTGGTTTACCTTGAATACAATATACGATATAAAATGCCACAGCGATCACAATCTGACCAATCAGCTTTTGTTTTGAGGTAAGTCCAAGGTTCCGCTTCATGACGACTTTGATATAGTCATCTAAAAAGCCGAGCAGACCGTAGCCAACAGTGACAAACAACAGGAGAAACATGTTGGTACTGACTTCGGAAAATTTGATTGTCATCACGATCGTCGTGACGATAATCGATAAGATAATCATGACACCACCCATTGTTGGTGTACCCGACTTTTTCTGATGGGACTTTGGTCCTTCTTCACGAATGCTTTGCCCAAATTTCAGTTTTCTTAAAAACGGGATAAATACCGGAGATAACAGAACACTGATTAAAAAGCCCATTAAAATCGTAAACAAAATGACTTGTTCAATCATTGTTCTCCCCCCTTCCCGTTTGGTTATTTTTCAGAAAACAGCATACGCATTTATCATATTCACTGTTTTTTTTCATATGTTGATTTATTTTGAACACATCCATTACATTAACAACTCTTTCCTGTATTTCTTTTTCAGTTTATTTCAACTCAAGAATGGCTTTTTTCGCTACTTCAGCATCATCAAAATCAAATATTTGATCACCGATTTGCTGATAAGTTTCATGGCCTTTGCCAGCGATCAGGACGACATCACCTTTTTTGGCATTGGTAATGGCAAAAAAGATGGCTTGTTCCCGATTCACAATACTGTGATAATAAGCCCCTCTTACTCCTTCTTCCATACCTTTTATAATCGCAATTGGATCTTCACTTCTTGGGTTATCCGAAGTGAAAATCGGCTCATCAGCCAACTCAGTAGCGATCTTCGCCATTTGCGGTCGCTTCGTCTTATCACGATCCCCGCCACAGCCGATTACCACAAATAGCTTACCTTCTGTCATCGCTCGAGACGTATGGAGAACATTTTTAAGGCTGTCAGGTGTATGCGCATAATCAATGATCACTGGAAAATCTTGACCGGCATTGACCAATTCGAATCTCCCTTTGACACCACTTAACCCTTCAATTGCTTTTGTGATGGTCTCAAACGGAATATCTGCCGCAATAGCGATTGCTACTGCTGCTAACACATTATAAACATTAAATTGGCCAACAAGCGGGATTGTCACTTGTTTTGTTCCCTTTGGTGTGACAAGATCAAAGCTTGTTCCTTTTGGTGTGATCTTGATCTCTACCGCTTTGATATCAGCTTCATTTATGATGCCATATGTGAGAAGATATGCGGCAGTCACTTGGGCAAAAGATTCAGAAACGGGATCATCCGCATTTAAAACCGCCCACTTCGGTTTTTCATGGTGAAATGCTCCGCCAAGCTGAGAAAAAAGCAGACTTTTGGCATGCTGATACTCCTCCATCGTCTCGTGATAATCAAGATGATCCTGCGTCAGATTAGTAAATACAGCAATATCGTAATCACAACCATGGACCCTCCCCATATGAAGAGCGTGTGAAGAAACTTCCATTATCGCTGTATCTACTTGTTGATCAACCATTTTTCGAAACGTTTTTTGAAGTGTCACACTTTCTGGTGTCGTATTTTTGACATCAAGTATTTGATCATTGATTTTCATGTACATCGTGCCGATTAAACCTGTTCGGCTGCCGGCATGCTTAAAAATCTCTTCCGCTATGTGAGAAGTTGAGGTCTTACCATTGGTGCCAGTGATGCCAATTAGTCTTAATTGTTTTGTGGGCTGGCCATAGAAAGCATCTGATAAGACAGCAAGCGCACGCTTCGAATGTTTGACAATGATAACGGGAACATCTACATCAACTTGTTTTTCCGCTAGAATGGCTACCGCTCCTTTATCAACAGCCTGTCGAGCGTATTTGTGACCATCGACTGTATAGCCTTTTATACAAACAAAAAGACTCCCTGTTTTGACTTCCCTGGAGTCCATCTCGATTGAGGTTATATCAGGGTCTTCTTGGCCGGTAAAGGAAGGTTCATTTCTTAAGTATGTAAGAAGCTTAGTTAATTTCATCATATCAAACCTCTCCGAGTTCAAAATCAGTTTCTTTAAATGATTATTAGTAGTTGTTAGACATACAGTTCATATTTTAGCGTAAAAAAGAGGATACTTCCAGCTAATCACCTGAAAAACTTAAAAAACGAGCAGAAATGGGCTTGCCGATACAATTGGCTATCGTTTATGATCAAGTCAATCTTCCTGATCATCTTGTGGATCATCAAGGTAAATGCGAATTGTTGAACCTTCTTTGACCTTTTCTCCTGCTTTTGGGGATTGCTGAACAACGACATTGCCCTCCCCTGAAGCATTCAGTTTCAAATTGACGAGCAAAGGTTCAAGTTCTGTCACAGACAACCCTATAAGATTCGGGACCTCAATCAATTTTTTGTCCAGCCATTTGTATTCACGCTTAATTTGGTTCTTTCTTTTGTCAACCCCGAGCTGTGGAAGACTGTCTCTCATAATGTTGCCGACAATTGGTGCGGCAACAGTCCCACCAAACTGAATTGTTCCCTTTGGATTGTCAATAGCGACATAAACAACAATGTTTGGGTCATCAGAAGGAGCGGTTCCAATAAACGAGACAATATGGTTGTTTTTTAAGTATTTTCCGTCTTGCACTTTTTGTGCTGTTCCTGTTTTCCCACCTACCCGGTACCCATCAACAAAGGCATTCCGGCCCGTTCCTTGGGCAACTACGCTTTCAAGTGCATAGCGGATTTTTTTCGATGTTTCTTCAGAAATCACTTTCTTCTTGGCGATCGGCCCATTTTTTTTAACGACTTGTTTTGTAACAGGATCAATCCACTCTTTTGCAATATAAGGTGTATATAGTGTTCCACCATTAACCGCTGCAGAAACAGCTGCTACTTGTTGAATCGGAGTCACTGATACACCCTGTCCAAAAGCCGTTGTCGCTTGCTCTACAGGACCAACTCGATCAAGCGGAAATAAGATACCTGTTCCCTCTCCTTGAAGATCGATTCCCGTTTTCTTTCCAAATCCGAAGTCTTTAATATAACTGAACAATTTCTCTTTCCCGAGTCGCTGACCGAGTTCAACAAAACCAGGGTTACAGGAATTTTGGACAACTTCAAGAAAAGACTGGGAGCCATGTCCACCCCGTTTCCAGCATTTTAGTCGTGCGCCATCAACTTCAACAGATCCTTTATCATGAAAGCGATCTTTTTGTAAATTAACTTGTTTCTCTTCTAATGCAGCTGCAAGTGTAATAATTTTAAATGTTGATCCTGGTTCATATGTACTCCATACCGGTAAATTGCGGTTGTAGACTTTTGGATCAATTGATTGATAGTTTGCCGGATCAAAGTCCGGTCTGCTGACCATCGCAAGGACTTCACCGGTTTTCGGATTCATTGCCACCCCAACCATTCCATCAGGATGGTATTTCGATTCCGCAATATCAAACTCTCGCTCCATGACCGTTTGCACTCGGGAGTCAATGGTTAGTTTCATATCTAAGCCATCTTTTGGGGGTGTATAATCATCAGCCTCTTCAGGCATTCTCTTCCCTTTTGCATCAGAGTAAAATTTAACATAGCCTTTTTCACCTTTGAGCTCTTCATTATAAAAAGCTTCAAGCCCTAGTAGACCTTGATTATCAATTCCAGCAAAACCAAGCACATGAGATAGATAGCTACCAAACGGATAATGACGGATGCTATCCTCTGCGATATAGACACCTTTCAAATTGAGGTCTCTCACTTGTTTTGCTTTCTGGTGAGAAATTTTTCGACCTTCTGGATTTATTCTTTCAATGGACGTTTTTTTGGTCACGTGTTTGTAGGCTTTTTCTTTTGACATATTGAGCACATTGGCCAATTTTTCGCTCGTTTCGATCGGGTTTTCAATTTGTTTTGGTACGACTAGAACAGATGGTGCGCTTTGATTTGTCGCAAGCTTGACTCCATTTCGGTCAAGGATTTCACCTCTTTCCGGTTCAAAGGGAAGGTTTCTGCTCCAAGAATCTTTTGCTAATGATGTCAGTTTATCACCCAAGACAAACTGAACATATCCAAGCCTTGTATCAATAATCAAAAAGATCGAAACGCCAAAAAGCAGAACTAAAATTAAACGTTTTCTGACTGTTACATTAGAAACGCGCAAGAGACCGTTCACTCCTTATTTAAGCTTGTTTCATTTTATGTCTTAGAATGATTTGGTAGAACGGTTTTCGTTTGCTGCTATTTATTTAAATAGAAGGTTATCGGATTCACCGACAACCTTCTATCATTTTAAGACTGTTTCAATCTTACTTTAAGAACTGTTTTCGTTTTTAATTCTGTCCCTTTTTGGATCGTTTGGCTTGTTACAAAGCCTTGCCCACTTGTTTCAATATGGATACCGACCATTGAACCAAAACGGAAAACATCTCGTTTCGACCAGCCTGTCATATCAGGCATCACGATTTTCCCTTCTGTTTTCAGAAAGACCCGTTCATTTGGCAGCACTTCTTCACCAGCTTTTGGATACTGGTCTTGAATCGCTTCTCCATCACCAGTAGTGACAGCGACAAGATGATTTTCCTCTGCTTCTTTGATAGCATCTTCTGTGCGTTTCTCAATGAAGTCAGGCATTTCCATTTGTTTTTCTTCCGTTTTTTCAGCTTCTTTTTGACTTTGACTCGGTTCAATACCCAAATAGTGAAGGCTTGTTTTCATCACCGGATTGAAAACTTCCGAAACCGGCATAGCACCTGTTTGACTACCTTCTAACTTCGGTTGTTGAACAGCTACATAGATGAGGAGTTTTGGATCATCTTTCGGCGCCATACCCATGAAAGAAAATACATAGTTCTCTCGCCCGCTTAAAATTTTTCCGTTTTTTCCGGTAATTTGAGCTGTTCCGGTTTTTCCGGCAATATCATATCCTTCAATCTGATATGCACGACCTGTACCTTTTTCTGAAGTCACAACTTCTCCCAAAAGCTCGCGCACTTCTTTTGCTGTGTTTTCTGAAATTGGTTGACCGACGATTTTCGGTTGATTTTGCAAAACTGTTTTTTTGTCGTCTGGATCGACGATATGATCGATCACATAAGGTTTCATCATCTTCCCATCATTAGCAATCGCTGTTGCAGCTTGAAGCTGTTGAATCGGTGTGACCGCTGAACTCTGTCCAAACGCTGTTGATACTTTATCACGAAGATATTTAAAATTTATTTTACTATTGGCCTCATCCGGAAGATCAATGCCCGTTTTCTCATAGAAATGAAATTTTCTTAAATACTGATTGAAACGGTCTGTTCCTAACTTTTCATTGGCAAGAATCGCAAATGCAACGTTAGATGAACGCACAACACCTTCTCTAAAGGAAATTGGCCCCCAACCGTTTCCATTGTTATGGTCTTTAATCGGTTTATCTCTTTTGGAAACGGAATAAGTCCCTGATCGGTAAGCTTCCTCTCCCTTGAAGACTCCCTCTTCTATGGCCGCTGACAAAGTAAAGATCTTCATCGTTGAACCCGGTTCAAAACTGTAAGAGATTAAATCATTATAATAGTTTGCGACATTTGTCCGTTTATTTGGATTAAAGCTTGGTCTTTGCGCCATGGCTAGTACTTTCCCTGTTTCCGGATCAACGACCGCAGCCATCATCTTTTTCGGTTTATATTTCTTTTGGACTGTTGTCATACTGTCTTCCAAAAACGTTTGAATTTTTTGATCGATCGTTAAATAGACGTTATCACCATTATTAGGGGCTTTTATTTGTTCATTGTCATGAAGGAGACGCCATCCTGCTTTATCAGTTTCATACGTCATATAGCCGTCTGTTTCTTTCAGATATTGATTCATGCTTTGTTCTAGCCCCATTGCACCATGCATTTCACCAGTTTTTCCATTTAACCGGGAATAGCCGATCAAATTAGAGGCAAAGACACCATTTGGATAGAAGCGCTTTGTATCACGAATAAAGCCGATACCAGACAAATTGAGTTGTTCAATTTTTTCTTTTTGATCATAACTGAGATGACCAACCGCCCCGAACTCAACTTGATCTCTGTTCTTGTTAAGAATTTCAAGAATTTTTTCTTTTTTCATTCCAATAATTGGCGCAAGTTGTCTTGCAGTAAAATCCTTATTTGAAACATATTTAGGCTTCATTTTTTTATCCAAGATAGCAACTAGTTTATAGGTTGAAGTATCCTCTGCAAGCACTTTACCATTTTGATCAAGAATCGCTCCTCTGTGCGCTTCAATGGACCGCTTTCTTTCAAATTGTTCATTTGCTTTTACTGCTAAGACTTCTCCACTGGCCCTTCCTGTCACTTGAATAGCCAAAAATCTTCCTAGGATCACAAAGAAAAAGAGAGCAAAACAAATACTAAGTATTGCCGCTCCTCTGTTCATAAATTTATTCTTTTTCGGCATTCTCATCATTCCTGTACATTCTTCACTTTTTTGTCACCAAATTTAAGCCCTTTTTCTTTAGCTGTTCTGATGATTCGATCAGGTGCTTTAAGCTCATTCGCCCTCTTTTCAAGATCACCAACTCTATTTTTTTCTGCTTCATACTTGTTGTTCAGCTGTTGAATTTCAATATTTTTCTGATAAGAGACATAAATCTGTGAAATCAGAAAAAGTGAAGCACTGAATAGAGCAACGGCCAAGAGGACGATCAGCACCTTTTCCCCTAATGTAATGGATGCTCTTCTTCGGATGATAACGGATGGCTCCGCTTTTGCAGTTTGTCTTTGTTGTCTTTCCACTTTATAGGCTAAATTACTCATAGACTGATGACCTCCTTTTTAATTTGCACAGCTTACTCTCGTGCCTTTTCCGCAATCCGCAGTTTCGCCGACCGCGCTCGGTTATTGTTTTCTAGCTCTTCTTTTGAAGCTGTGATTGGTTTTTTATGAACGAGTTTTAATTTCGGTTCAAATTCCTTAGGGATGACAGGTAATCCGTGAGGCAATTCAGGTAATGAAGCCAACTCTTTAAATGTCGATTTACAGATTCTGTCTTCCAATGAATGAAAGGTAATAACAGATACTCTTCCACCGGGCTTCAGCACATCAATTGCCTGCAAGAGCGCTTCTTCAAATACTTTCAATTCATCATTTACTGCAATTCGGATCGCCTGAAAGATCCGTTTAGCAGGATGCCCGCCGCTTCGCCTTGCTGGGGCGGGAATTGCTTCTTTGATGATATCGACAAGTTGACCTGTTGTTTCAATAACCAATTTTTCTCGTGCTTCTTCAATTTTTCTGGCGATTTGTTTACTAAACTTCTCTTCCCCATATTTAAAGAAAATACGGACTAACTCTTCATAACGCCATTCATTGACAATCTCTTTCGCTGAAAGACTTGCCGATTGATCCATCCGCATATCAAGCGGAGCATCATGATGATAACTGAATCCCCGTTCTGGTGTATCAAGCTGAGGAGATGACACACCTAAGTCAAATAAAACACCATCCACTTTAGAAATTCCAATTTCATTTAGACGATCTTTTAAATAACGAAAATTACTTTTTACCAAAACAACTTGTCCTTCAAAATCTGCTAGTTTTTCTTTTGCATGACGAAGTGCCATATCATCCTGATCAAACGCAATTAATTTACCATCTTTTGAGAGCTGTGTAAGTAAATATGAACTGTGCCCTGCACCACCTAATGTGCAGTCTACATATGTACCGTCTTTTTTTACATTTAAACCATCGACTGTTTCTTTTAGCAATACTGTTTGATGTTGAAACATTTCCTTTTTATCCCACCTTTTTCAAATGAACTGATTGCAGAATGCTTGTTTCGCGCAAAGATTCATTAAATATCAAACCCAATCATGTTTTCCGCTATTTCAGCAAATGAATCTTCCTGCTCATCTACATATTGTTCCCAAATCTCTTTACTCCACAATTCAATTCGATTTGAAACTCCAATAACCACACACTCCTTCTCAAGCTTTGCATAACTTAAGAGCGAAGATGTGATGTTAATTCTCCCTTGTTTATCCAATTCACACTCTGTGGCACCGGAGAAAAAAAAGCGGGTAAATGCGCGTGCATCTTTCTTTGTAAGAGGAAGAGCTTTCAGTTTTTCCTCGATGAGTTTCCATTCGGACATCGGGTATCCAAAAAGGCATTGGTCAAGTCCTCTTGTCAGGACAAACTGTTCACCAAGACCCTCTCTGAACTTTGCCGGAACGATCATGCGGCCTTTTGTATCAATCGTATGCTGGTATTCACCCATAAACATGATCTTGGCCCCCACTTTCCTTCCTTAACTCACCACTATCCACCACTTCTCTCCACATTTATATTTTACACTGTTTTAGAATAAAAAAAAACCCTGAACTATCAAGGGTTTTTAAAAAAATTATTTCAAAGTTTGACAACTTGATGCTGATTTTGAAAAGAATATGGCAAATCTTTGTATTTTTCCAAGAAATTTGGACCGTATTTATTTAAATAATACATGATATTCCAAATTCTCTCTTGTGGAGCTTGTAAAGGTCTAATACTCATTTGAATTTTGTCGAAATCGTTTAAAATATTGGTTTCTTTTTCTTCAATTCGTTTTATGACTGTTTTTTCCAAAAACGATAGTTGATCTTGAATAAAGCGAGCATTTTTTGTCAGAAATGGCATCAGACTTTGGTCAACTTCAAGCGCTTCAGCCCGGACGGAAGAATGAATCATTTCAAACTTTTGTTTTGCCTGTTCGATTACATTTGTAAATGTGCTTGGCACTTGATTTGCAAAAAACTGTTCCTTCTTGGTTAAACTCCCTTTTTCAAGAGACTCTTTAAGATCCACGCCCCGCTCAGCTAGCTTCTTTTCAATATGCCGTTCCAAAAACGTGATATTGAGTCTCGGCACAACTGGTGGCATTTTAAAATCCATCACATGAAAAGCACTTTTTAACTCTCCCCAATAATTGATTTCTCCTGGCCCTGCAATAAATGCCAATGTTGGGAGAAGATATTCCTGCATGAGCGGTCTTGTTACAACATTGTTGCTAAAGGCTTCCGGTTTTTCTTGGATCAAGTGATAAAGCTCTGCCTCAGACCATTTCAGACGAAGTTCTTTTATAAAAAAATTCGTATCCTCTTTTTCAATTAAAAAGCGTTCTCCGTCATATTCATAGAAAAGATGTGCATGACGGGTAGCTGTTTCAATAATCGGAGAATAGTTCATCTCCTTCATGAACGCCTGCTGACGTGTAACAGATTCACCAAGTTGATCATTTTTCTTGATGAGCGCTTGTAAAAAGTCAGACTGTAACGCTCTTAATTCAGGATCTCCTGAGTTTAGTAGGACAAGCCCATCTTTTTCGAACAATTCAACAATCATATATTCAAAAAAATCAGTGAAAGACTCTGACTGCCGCAAACATCGTTGTACATTAGCAAGAAGCTCATTCGTATATTCCGTTTCTTGGAAAGAAGCAAAAACACCTTTCAGCCATTTTTCAGCTTTATCAAGATCAAGAGGTGTTTTAGCAGCCGCACTTTTCTTCCAATAAGACTGGGTCAGCTTATATTTTTTCACTTTCCCGTTATCTGATAAATAGAGATGATTAATTTCTTCTATATCATGATCTTCACCGGCCACCCAAAACACTGGAATGACTGGAACATTAAACTCTTGCTGCTTTTGTTTTGCTAGCAGAAGAATTGAGAGGATTTTATGGATCGTATATAGCGGTCCTGTCAAAAGACCGGCCTGCTGTCCACCAACGACTACAACACTCGTTGGATCACGCAGAAGCTCAATGACCTCATTTATCTTTTTTGATTTAAACTTACGGTGATACTTAAGTAAATAGTCGGCTAAAGCATCACGATGATATGTACGGGAGGAAAGGTCGTGCAAGCGCATTTCCCAATCTTCTCTGTTTAAGCCGTAATCAAAAAACAGCTTCATTTCCTTTTTCTCTTCTATGTAGTCTCGTACAAAAGGGTTTTGACTTTCAATGGAAAGTTCAGTAAGCTGCATCTTTCGAACTTCCTTTCTCCAGTAAATAGTTAGTTTCCCGAAATGAGTATAGCACGTTCAGCGTGATCGTCAAATGATTTAGCTTGACACCTTTTCTAGCGACTTAATACTGTCGTATAGAAAAGTGAGATGTGGAGTAGAATCTCCCGATTTTTTTGCCAGTTTTAACAAATAACCCATAATTGCGTCAGCTTCCGTTGTTCTTCCTGCCTGTATATCCGCTAACATTGAGGATGTGTTGCTTCTTGTTTTTCGGCAAACGGAAAGAACATTTTCCCATGCCTTTTGCGGGTTTTCAATTGCCAAAATCCGGCTTGTTTCTGCAAACACAAACTTCATGAATGCTAAATACATCGGCTCTTCAATGAGCTTTCCATTTTTCACCTTTAGAAGAGCTGTCAACGGATTGATACAGGCATTCACAATCAATTTGCTAGCCAGCATTTGATACCAGTCATCGTGCCACAAAAAAGGAAAGGACTCATGTACCGCCTCCAGTTCTTTTTTCAACCTCTCAGCTCGGTCTGAATGGAATGCGCTCCATTTTACGATTCCTTTCCCTGTGTGCTGAACTGTATAGTCATTTTCTTTGATAGCACCATGTTCCACAGCTCCGACATATAGATGATGCTTAACATTCCAATCTTCTAGAAGAGAAGTATGTGCCATTCCATTTTGCAAGAACATGATCTGAAGAGGATCTTTATGCTCCAATTCAGACAGAACTGCGGCTAATTGATGTTGTTTTACCGCAACAAAAAGAAGATCAAAATCCGAATCAAGCCCAACACTCACCTCAGGTTTAGCCGAATATTTCTTTCCATCTACTAAAAGTGAAAGCCCGTTTTGTCGGATGGACTTCGCCTGCTCTTCTCTTCTGACCACTATAGTCACATGATGATGAAACGAAAAATAGTATGCAAATAAAAGCCCGATTGAGCCTCCACCAATCACTCCAATTCTCAAATCCTCACATCCTGATTTTTTATATACTGTATATCATAGCAGAAATAACGTCCATTGACTCGTTAGCCGTTTTATGAATATTTTTATCATTTGGATTTTTATAAAAAAGCGTTTACAATATAGGTATAACACAATCAAAGGGGGTAACAAGATGGTCAAAGTGGAGCGTTTGTTGATCAATTATAAAACACTAGAAGAATTTAAAAAATTCAGGGAATATGGGATTCAAGAACTTTCTATGTTGGAAGATCTTGAAAGTAATATGATTGAAAATGACAGCAACTCACCGTTTTACGGTATATATTATGGACATCGGTTGATAGCAAGAATGAGTCTATATAAAGTGGATCGTAAATATAATCAATATTTTGAAGAAGACAGAGAATATCTGGAGCTTTGGAAGCTCGAAGTGCTACCAGGGTATCAGCGCAAAGGTTATGGGACAATGCTTGTTGAGTTTGCTAAATCATTCGGATTACCGATTCGCACTAGTCCACGTGTAAAATCATCTGATTTTTGGGGAAAAATGGGGTTTAAGCCAGTTAAATATGATTTGGCCCGTGATAAGGGAGAAAATCCACTCCTCTGGCTTCCTGAAAGTGAAGACAATCAAAATTCAGAATCAGCTTAGACAAAAACCGGCCGAAACTGTCAGGCCGGTTGACTATTTTTCCATTCTTTCCAAATTACCATTTGTCTCCATTTGGAATTTTACATTTTTACTTCTTTCATCTTCTTGAAGAACGACCATCTTTCTTGCCCGTTCCATAATCTCAATTAATGCTTTATAATCGCCCTCTGTCAATTTAAGCTGTTTTTTAAGTGATTCATTTTCATTTTGCAATTTTTCAATCTCACTTTTTAATTGATTGATTTCTTCGTACAGTCGACTTTTTTCGTCATGATCAACTTTGTGAGATGTAGTATCTTTTAAGTTTTCCAAAAAGCAGATGACATCTTCAAGTGTCAGGTTATCATTTCTGTCTTCAGAGAGGGTTTTGACTGAGTTCGGCAAAGTGGCTGCGTGAACACCAATCTTTTTTCGCAATTGTTTACGCTGCTTTTTGGCTAATTCGATTCCTGATTGGTATTGCTTTCTCACACATGAATTCCAACGGAAACCACAAGCTGCTGCTGTCCTACTTAAAGCTTTACCTACTTCTTCAAACGCCGACAGCTGTGTCCCCCCCTCTCTAATATGCCTTAAAACAACCTCAGCAAGCAACACATCTTCATCCTGTGTCCAGGCATCCTGTCTTGTAATAGTCAAATGAATTCGCCTCCATAGCTTTATGAATTTACCTCATACATATGCAGCTAATAGAGTAGATAGAATATTTTCCTGTTTTAAAGAATAAAAAAACACAAGACTCAGTGTCTTGTGTTTTTTTATTAATTGCTTTTTACGTCTTTTCCTTTGTATGATCCACATGCTTTGCAGACGCGGTGTGAAAGTTTCATCTCACCACAGTTTGGGCATTCTACCATACCAGGCACTTGCAATTTAAAGTGTGTACGACGAAGTCTTTTTTTCATTTTAGAAGTTCTTCTAAAAGGTACAGCCATTATTCCCACCTCCTTAAAGAGTGTTAAGATTCATCTTCTTGTTTTAAGAGCTTCTCAAGATCAGCAAGCCTTGGATCAATTTGATGTTTCCGGTCATCTTCTGTAATGACCTGCCAATCCTTGCCTTCTTGGGGAGCACCTTCTTCTTTTTGAACTGATTCACAAAAGATTTGCATGGGTATTTCAAGAAGGATCTCTTCTTTGACAATCGGAGTCAAGTCGATCAGATCATCCTCAACAATATGGACATCTTCATCTTCGATTTCATCCATCTTATGAAATAAAAACAGTTCTTTTGTTGAAATACTAAATGGATAACGAACATCAACAAGTGTTCTTGAACAAGGCAAGATCATTTCGCCTGAAATAGAAATGTCAAACGCAACCTGCTTTGACTCAATCGTCGCTTTTCCTTTGACATTGACTGGTGAAATACTACGTATATCTGAGTTTTGAGATAGTTCGTTTAGATCAACTGTTTCATCAAATTCAAAGCTTTTCTTCGGCATTTGATTCAGCTGATGTATCGTCCATTTCATTGTATCACCTCTAAGAGAGCAACAAACATGATTATAGCTTTCATCATGTTTTTTGTCAATATTTTTTCTTTACAGATCAATGTTCGAATCTTTCATTCGTTGACATCTTACATCACAATTCATACACTTAAAACCAACAGATTCCTTGTGTAAATGTATCATAACTATTTCAAGAGATGCAAGAGAGGTGGAAAAATGAAAGCAGTAGGTGTTGTTGTCGAATATAATCCTTTTCATAACGGTCACTTGTTCCATATTCAAGAAGCATTGTCACAAACGAGAAGTGATGTGGCAATTGCTGTCATGAGCGGCTTTTTTTTGCAACGAGGTGAACCTGCGATCGTTTCTAAATGGTCGAGAACAAAAATGGCGCTTACCTCTCATGTTGATATCGTTGTCGAGCTACCATATGTATTCGCCGTGCAAAAAGCCGAAATATTCGCTACAGGTGCGGTCGCGCTTTTGAACGAATTAGGTTGCAGTTCTATATTCTTTGGCAGTGAAAATGGTGATCCTGACGCATTTGTTCAAACAGCCACATATATGCTTCAACATCAACAGGTTCTTAATCAGGAAGTAAAAAAACAGGTCTCCTCAGGGATGAGTTATCCGTCCGCTATGACAAAAGCGTTTTCTGTGATCACAAATGGCGAACATACCTTAGATCTTTCTAAACCGAACAACATCCTTGGTTTTCACTATGTCAAAACCATTTTAGAGAACCATTTTCAGATGAAACCTGTGACTGTTAAACGCCTATCTTCTGAATATCACGATGCTCTCCTGCCCGAAATGTCAGGAAACATCGCAAGTGCGACAAGCATTCGCAAATCAATGATTGAAAAAGAAGGTCTATCGGATAGTAGCTTTTTTCTACCTGAAAACTCTATTAAGGAATTAAATGAATATATGAGGACATTTGGCCTTTGGCATTCTCCAGAACATTATTTCTCTTTTCTAAAGTACAATCTTCAAACGATGGATATAGAAGAACTTCAGCAAATTTATGAGATTGAAGAAGGTCTTGAACATCGCGTCAAAAAAGTGATTCAGAAAGCTGGTTCTTTCTTAGAATATATGGACTTGCTAAAAACAAAACGTTATACATGGACAAGGTTACAAAGAATGAATACACACATCTTGACACGAACAAAAAAAGCCGTTGTTCATCAGATTCTTGCTGAAACACATCCTCGTTACATCAGGCTGCTCGGAATGACCAAAAAAGGCCAGACATATTTGGCAAAAAAGAAAAAAGAGTTGCGGATTCCACTGATCACGAAAATTGGGTCTCTCTCCAATCCGTCTCTTCATCTGGATATAAAAGCTGGACAAGTTTATAGTGCACCACTTCATGAACCTGCACGAACAAGACTGGCTGAAGCGGAGTATTCACTTTCACCGCTTAGGTATGATGAAGACAACGGCTTATTTTTACGGCATTGAAATACCTTGCAGTCAAAAACCGCACCTCTCGCCAGAAGTGCGGTTCATATTGACCATCTCAAGATTGGTTAACTTTTTTTTCTAAGTAATTGATCGCATCATCCATATGATCAACAGGGACAATTTTCATGTTGGTCTTGATATCTTTCGCCGTTTTGACAGCTTCCTCATAATTCGAGCCTTTTTTACCACCTTCATGTGGAGCAAAAAAGACATCAGCTCCTGCCCTGTCTGCCGCAACAATTTTTTGGCTGATTCCCCCGATTGGCCCAACTCTGCCTTTCTCATCAATTGTTCCAGTTCCAGCGATATGATGGCCTTTTGTTTCATCCACTTTCGTCAATTGATTATAGATTTCCATTGACATCATCAGACCTGCTGAAGGACCACCAATGTCTTCGATATTCACTTTTACAGTCGGTTTCACCTTGACATTCCGGTCTGTTATCAGAGATATGCCTAGCCCTGCTCTGTTCGGTTCTTCCTTAAATGTTTTCAGCTTCATTGTGATTGTCTGTTGTTTTTTACCCCTTTCTATCACTACTTTTACAATATCATTAGCTTGCTTTGTTTCAATATAACGAACTAAGCTTTCCGCTGATTGAAACGTCTTTCCATCCACTTTTTTGACTTTGTCACCAACTTTTAGTTTCCCTTCCGCTGGCATATCGGCAACAACAGACATAACATAAACTCCGTTAAACGTATAGCTGACCTTTTTTCCAGCTCTTTTGTAAGCTGCTATCATGGCATTTTCTTGGGAATCCCTCATCATTTGCAACTGCCTTTTCATATATTCTTCATCAGTTTCTCCTTCTTGTTTAAAGTTCTCTTCAGGAAGGACTTCATGATAAGGACGAAGCTTTGCCCATATGTATGTATAAGGATTCGCAGGCCCTACCTTAACGGTCATTAAAGAAAAACTGCCTTTTTCTTTGTATCCATCAGTTACCTTAATTAAGGGATTCAGCTCTGTCGCTCCCCCTGGCTCAGTAATATAAACAGGGAGTCTCACAAATGATAGAACGACCCCGATGATGGCGATCAAGAGTGCAATGCGGACAAACCTTCTTTTTTGCATGAAAATAAAACCCTCCATCTTTAATTTAACGAACTCAACTTACTATGCTTAGCATGATGTTGATGACAAATGACATTCTATTGGTCTAAAATGTGGAACAAGCTTCGTATAATAATAAAGAAGCATCGGGTGGAAATCAACTCCAATTTATTTTATCATGTTCCAGCTGACAATGTGTATTTACAGTCTTAAGGGGGATTTGGGATCAATATGAAAAAAGTAAATACTTTTATCATAGCCGTTTTGCTTCTTCTGTTTACAGCTGCTATTATTACCCACCCACAAGCATCGTTTGATGCGTCCAAAAATGGACTTGCTATGTGGTGGGAGGTAGTATTCCCTTCCTTACTGCCTTTTTTTATTTTATCAGAACTATTGATCGGGTTTGGCATCGTCACATTTGTTGGACTTCTCCTTGAACCTTTTATGAGACCAGTCTTCCGCGTCCCAGGTGTCGGAGGATTTGTGCTTGCTATGGGCATGGCTTCCGGATTTCCATCAGGGGCCAAACTTACTTCAAGACTTAGACAAGAACGGCAAATATCCCGAGTAGAAGCTGAGCGGCTTGCATCATTCACCAATTCATCTAACCCGTTGTTTATCTTCGGAGCTGTAGCGGTTGGCTTTTTTCATAATCCGGCTCTCGGTATTGTTCTTGCAGCAGCACATTATTTAGGTAATTTGGCCGTAGGAGTGACCATGCGGTCTTACGGAAAAAAAGAAGAAATCGCTCCAGACCGAAACAAAAGAATGCGTCACATCCCTTCGATTAAAGAAGCTTTAAAAGCGCTTCACAAGGCAAGGCTTGAAGAAAAAAGACCGTTGGGAAAATTGTTAAGTGATGCTGTTATCTCTTCGGTGCAAACACTGCTTATGGTAGGCGGTTTTATCATCCTTTTTTCTGTGTTTAACAATATTCTGTCTGTTGTTCACATAACAGACATTCTCTCACAAGGTATGCGCATGATTCTAAGTGTACTCCATTTCCCTATTCATCTTGATAAACCATTACTATCCGGTGTTTTTGAAATTACACTAGGTAGTCAACTTGTCAGCGCTACGAATGCTCCTTTATTAGCAAAAGCAGTTATCGTAAGTTTTATATTAGGATTTAGCGGCTTCTGTGTTCAAGCTCAGGTGGCTGGAATACTTGCAGAAACAGATATTCGTTTCAAACCATTTTTTATCGCTCGGTTTTTACAAGGTATTTATGCGGCTCTATTTGTACCGATCCTTTGGAAACCCCTTTACACATCTTTCACTCAACTAAATGAACCAGTTTTTTTATTTTTTCGCGCTGGGAAAACGGAATCACTTGTTGTCCAAGTATGGAATTCTTTAGTGCAAATAGGACCTCTTGTAACGATCGGAACACTTTTTATTTATCTGATCCTTTATACAAAGACTTTATCACTAGCAAAAAAATGAGCAACCGTATTGAAGTGACCCCATAAAGTTAGACACGTTTTTTTATTAGGCTACTTGGGCATGAGTACGGTACTGAACCGGGCTCATGCCTTTTAATTTTGCCTTGATTCGCTTATGATTATAGGAATAAATATCATTCTTGTTTAAAATGCTCCATACTCTCAAATTCTTTTAAATAAAGTAATTCAGACTTTAATAGGCCAAAGAAATTCTCCATGCGTATACGCTCAATTTCAGCTCGTAACGCTTCTTCTGATCCTTCTGATGGTTGATTTTTTTCATGGATTGACGCCCCTTTTCTTTCGTTTTAGGGCGTCAATCCCTTCCGCTTCAAAGGCACGGGCGGCTCCATTGGAGTATCGTAGAGGGAGAAGGTAGATTAAAAAATTTATTGACGTCCCATTATCTGAAGTACGTCTAGTTTATACGACTCTAAAGAGTGATTTGTGTACCCTTTATCTCACCATGATTCTTGTATTGATTAACAATATTTAACCAAAAGAAAAGCACCTCCAAATTTTAGACTGTGTCTAAAATTTGGGGTGCAATTCATATTCGGCCGCTCATTTTTTTGAAAACTTATCTTGAAGTGCAGATTCAACTACTTCTGGGACAAGTTCTACTACAGATCCATTATATTTAGCTACCTCTTTTACAATGCTCGAACTTAAAAATGAGTATTGATTATTCGTCATCATAAAAAATGTCTCAATGTTTTCATCAAGCACTTTATTCATCGAGGTTCCTTGCATCTCATATTCAAAATCAGAGACAGCTCGGAGGCCGCGTAAAATAACGTTCGCTTGTTTATTTTTAGCATAATGAATCAACAGACCTTGAAAAGATTCAACATGGACATTATCCATCTCTTTCGTTACTTCTTTTAGTAAATCACAGCGCTCCTCAACCGTAAACAACGGTTGCTTTGAAGAATTGTTTAGAACGCATACATATACTTGGTCAAATATTTTTGCCCCTCTTCTAATAATATCCAAATGTCCAAATGTCACCGGATCAAAACTTCCAGGACAAACGGCAATGCTAGCCATCCCTATTTCCCCTCTTTCTATAAATGCTTACCCCTGTTAAGCCGTATATTTCTTGTCTCGAGATGTGAAGCTCTCCCGTTTCTTGAGGAAGTACCACTTCTTTCGCATGCTCAGCAAGGATAAATCCATTATCATTCAACAAATTTGATTTTTCAATCATAATTAAAAGCGCTTTCAGCTTTTGTTCTTGATATGGAGGATCTAAAAAGATAGCATCAAAACGAAGTCCCCTTTTACTTGCCGCATAGAGTGCCCTTTCAGCGTCATTTCTGTAGACTTCTGCACACTTTTCTACCCCTAAAGTTTTCAGATTGGCTTTCACGGTTTGTATGGCTTTAAAATCTCGGTCTACAAAAACGAGGCGGTCAAAGCCCCGGGAAAGTGCTTCAATACCTAATCCTCCACTTCCCGCAAATAAATCAAGACCGATTCCCCCTTCAAAATATGGACCGACCATATTAAAGATCGACTCTTTTACTTTATCTGTTGTCGGTCTTGTCGATGTACCAGGAACTGCTTTAATAGCGCGTCCTTTGTACACTCCAGAAATCACTCTCATATTTCCACCACTTTTTCTTAAACTCAAAAAAATCATCATTATCTTAACATAAAGTGGTTTTTGGTACAAACCACCAACCTAAATTTTTATGTATAGTGACAATCATGCTTGGTGATAATAATAGTAACAGCATCAATTGATGTTGTTGCCAACCGCGGAGAAGACTTACGTTTCCCCATAAGTTCTTCCTCCGGTTTCTCCTCTCCCTTTGCCTTCTCCTTAAAATTTAAGGTATAGAAGGACCCCGCAGGGTATTCTTGCGGGGATTTTTTTAAGCGATTATATTTCTGCTTTATAATCGTATTCTTTCGCTTTATCAAGTTTTGATTCAAATTCTATTTTTAAAAAGGGTTTATACGAAGGAGCAACCTTTTTGACAAAAGAATACGAACGTATTTTGGCCATCACTTTTTCTACTTCATCCATATTACAATAGACAACCGCATATTTAAGTCGTTTTGAAACATAGTGAACATTCCCAAATTTTCTCAACGCTTTTGCATGTTTTAAGGAATGAAGCCAAACGATCAATCCTTGACGTCTTTCTTTCAAGCTTTTCACCTGCCTGTCGCTTATCTGCTTCAATCTATGAAAAAGACGAGACAAAACGTCTCGTCATGAAACTTTACATCCACAACTACCACCTGATCCACAGCCACTACTGCACGATGAAAGATGATCAAAGTAAGGGTTTCCGGTCGGAACTTTAATATGTTTTGACACCGCTTGACCGATTTCCACACTGACCTCATCTAGAATGGTTTGAAGATCTGTTTCGGCCTTTCTAAACTCTGCCACAGTCTCATGAAGGTCAAGCTGTCTTTTAATATCCCTCATTTTTTTTGAAATCTCTTTATGATCAGGATGGTACTTTCCAAAACGCTGTACGTCCTCATATTGTTGCTTTATTTTGGTAAACGAAGCGATAATTCGTTCGGCCTCTTTATCTTCTTGGAGACGCTTCCGGGATTGCCGGTAATATTCTGCCGCCTCTGATTGAAGGATCATGTTGGCCAATTCATAAGCTTCATTCTGAAGTCTTACAGATTCTATTGTGGCATACATAGACACGCACCTCCAACAATAGTGTATCATAAAATAATCTTTTTCAAAATGTCTATGTATTTTAAGTTTTAGGCATAGCTCATTTGCTGGAATTTATGCACTGAATCACTTATTACACCTTTAGGTTTCGGTTTATACGTTGTACACCCCGCTAGTAAAAAACATAAACATATGATTAAACAGCTTTTCTTCATCTCAATCAACTCCCTCAGTCAATAGTTTTTACAAATTCTAAGTTTTTATCAATACAAAAAACACCCAGGGGTTAATCCTGAGTGCGCATCGCTTGGAACATTTGCATCATCATCTGGGCCATCTGAATACTGTTTGAAAACTGGTTTACACGGTGAGGAATCGTTTTTTCGTAAAAATTCATCATGTCGAGCTGAAAAGCGGACAAATCACGTGGACTACGTGAAAGCTTACGATACCAGACTGGTTGCTGACGGATGAAACGGCGGCGCTCCTCGTTTGCAAACACATATTCCTGCACTTCTTGTCGCATATTAAACTCCTTTATCAATCTTTTCGGAATGAAAATGGTGGCTGCTGGCCGCCCTGATGGTTGCCTTGCTTAGCGCCGCTGCTCGAAAACTGGTTAAGTAGGCTTTGTAATGAAGAAATAGACTGGCTCATTTTATTCATTTGTTCATTCATTTGGTCGACGTCCATTTTTCTGAAAGCCATAACCATTTTAGAGATAAAATCGTTTTTTCCGTTTTCTCCAGATGCCGTTTCTTTTGTTTCTACTTGATCTTTATAAGGTTTCCATATAGCATCATCTTCTCCAAGCAAAAACCAATTTTCATACACTTCCTGCCAGCTCTTTTCTCCTTTTCGAACCTCTGATATGAGCTTAGGATGCCGTTTAATAAACCACTTAAACTCATCAATTGATGAGTGTGCATTTTTTTTGGTCGTCAACGTCTACACCCCCTCCGAAAAAAACCAGTGCCTACTTATAATGTATCAGATGATGTAAAATGTGTTCGCCTAATTTTTCACCGCTGCGATCCTTAATTCCATTTTTTGATAAAGTTTTGTGTATAATATTTCTGATCGACCCCAACTCCAAGATTCGTATAGTCTTTGTTAAGCAGAGCTTTTCTGTGCCCTTCACTATTGAGCCAACCTTCAATCGCTGCCGGTCCATCCACATAGTTTAAAGCAATATTTTCTCCAGCCTGTTCATAATTCACTTTCCCTTTTTCAAGACGATCCTTTAATGTCCCCTCATGCTCTGAAACATGCGAGAAATAATCATGCTCTTCCATATCGCCGCTGTGCCCTTCAGCTACCTTTGATACGGCATCATCCCATTCTAGCTTTGAAAGTCCATATCTTGCACGTATGACATTTGTTAAATCGAAAATTTGGTTTTCATTTGCTTTTTCAACTTGCTGCCATTCAGCCTCTTTCAATGCTTTAGGTTCGATAAGTTTTCCTCTGTATACAACCTCATAGGGTCTTTGCTTAATCAAAGTTTCTGCATCCAATACTCTAATACTTGATAATTCCCCTTCAAATTTATCCATATACAGCTGCACATAGAAATCGCCAACCTTAACAGTCGGCCTTGTATTCATATCATCCTCTGAAAACTCAAACCGGTATGAATTACCACCGTATTCCACATTAACATGTGGTGCAATTTTTGCTGTTTTAAAAACTTCTCTTGCTGGTTGTCCAATTTTAAATGGTTTCGTGTTAACCTTGTCACCTGTTGCAAAAAGGGTGACGATTTTATCGCCAAGAACACCGATTTGGACATATTGTTGTTTCCCCTTATTGTAAACCCACCATTTGTAATCATAAGCTGAAGAATCAATTCTATTAGGTTTCCCTAGCTTTTTTTCGAGTGTTTCAGGAGATTTTCCGATAAATGAAAGCAATCCTGATGATGGGATATTCAAAGGCTTATTCTGTTTCGTCTCATTGTTAGACACTTGTGGTTTATCTTCATTGGCAATTTTCTCAGGAGTTGATCCATATTGAATAAAAAGGGTATATGATACTGCAACAATCAGAAGGATCATCAATGCTCTTAATATGCTTTTCAAACTTCCACCTCCAGCAAATGGCTTGGTTATCACAAACGCCTTAGTGACATTTAAACAGAACACTCACAAATTTTCAATTACAATACAGCCTATTTGCCTTTAATATCAAATATGTTTTTAATGAAGGAAATCCTCTGTTTCATTTTCTGATATAAATGTTAATAGATCCCGCACTCGGCGGTTTGATTGTTCATAAATCGATATATCTTTAAGGGTGATGATTCCCGTTAATATGGGCCCGTTTGTCACCACGATTCTTCTGATTTGATGTTCCCCCATCAAATCAATCGCTTTTTCAAACGGCTCATCTTCTTGAACTGTCACAACATTTGTTGTCATGACACTTGTTACTTTCTGAGAATTTGGTTTTTTCGCGGCTATTCCTCGTAAAACCAAATCGCGATCTGTTACGATACCAACAAGCTCAAGACGGTCATCGGTTACAACTGGAATTGCACCAACATTGCCGTCCTTCATTTTAACCGCTGCTTCGTAAACATTATCGAGAACTGTGCAATATAACAAATCTTTTGTCATGATATCTTTCACTCTTGTCAAACGAATACCTCCCTATCATATATACGATCTTTGTTCATATTGTCGTCAAGCCTTCCTTGATTCATACTTTTTATGAAAACATTCACAAATGGATAAAACCAGCATTGAAAGTTCAACACTTTCATACTATGATTGTCAGTAAAGGTAAATTTTTTAAACAAAGGGGGGCCTGAAACATGAGATTTGAAGAATCCGGAATTGAAGGACTGAATGCTGAGCTTAACCGGTTAGACTATTGTATGGAAAGTGAAGGTTTTGTCAGAGCTGGACAATGGGACTATGAAAGGGTTACATATGACCGAAAATTCGATATGGTTGAAGGTAGATACTACCTGCGAGTGTTCGGCTATGCAATCGAAGGTGATGTTGGCTCAAGACATGCCGTTATTAAATTGATGACACCACTTTTAGGCAAATATTATTATCCACACGGGGTGGAATATGGAGAAGATGAGCATTTTCCAACTCAGCTCCTTCAATCATGCGAATCGGTATTAAAAAAGGTAAAAGAGAAAGTGGCAACGCTTGAAGTATAGTCTTTTTACATAGAAATGGTACAGTGTAGAGAAGCACTGTACCATTTTTTATTAATGGACGGTCGATGGAGAAAGCTCTGCTTGATCTTTGGCTCTTTCGTTTTTCGCCCATTTAAAAAAGATAAACGCTAAACACGTTCCGTAGACAATTTCTTGAATGATTTTCATGACAATTGCCCCCAATTGTTGATCTTGTAAGACAGGCATCGAACTAAACATTTCTGGCCCTGTTAAGGACATACCACTCAGCATATCAAGAGGTACACACAATTTCATGGCGTCTACCCATGCACTCGGATCAGAATATGTTAAATATAAAGTTGCTTTACTGAACATGATTAAAGCACATGCAGGTGTCAAAAGCATTCCATTAGCCATAATATAGCCCATCTTTAAAAGACTGCTCATTTGTGGGAGCTTGTTGACCGAATGAAGAAGTGGCCACCACATCAAAAACGCAGCGATAAAAATGACAATCGTCGTAATCGCATGGTAAACAGGATCTGTTTTCACAAAATCAAATACGAGTGGAACATGATACATCGAAAACAAACCATTAAACACAATAATTGCAATTAATGGCTTTGACAAAAACCGGAAAAGCGGTTGAATAACAGGACGAAAAAGAATTTTTTTCCAAAGCCATGCTGGCACCCCTAGGATGAGAAGCGGTGGTACAACTAAGTACAAAATGGCCATCTGTGCCATATGTGCGCTGAACAAAATATGCCCGGCGAGATCCAACGGACTTCCTTTTGAAACATAAAGTAAAACCATCGCTGTTAAAAACAAACTAATTTGCTTAATAGATGTCTGCTCACTCTCAGATCCTAAACGCTTGATCAACAAAAAATACAAGCCTATGATCAAGAGGACACCCCCGAAAAAGTAAGGGCTCCAAAGTGCACGAAATCCAAAAATAATGAGATTCCCCAAAAAGACCACCTCCTTTTTCGATCAACTAAACTAGAGCCAAACAAGCGTCATTAAAGCTAAGACCGTGATAAATGCTGTGAAAATTCCAGAATACAGGAATAGTGATGGTGCCTCATGGCCTCTTTGGCTCATATGCATAAAATAATATAATTGAAAGACTACCTGTATGATCGCAAGCAAAAGAATAAATGGAATCGTAAACCAAATACCTGCATCTGTAGCAACTGTTAAGAATGCAACAATGGTCAATCCGATCATCAAACCGAAAGAAACGAGCTGATGCTTCATTTCTTCCTTATTTTTCTTTCTCCGGTAGACGAGGTCAGTTTTTGGGTTTTTGTCGCTTCCATTATTCACCATGTTATTCCACCATCCCCATCAAATATACAACCGTAAAGATAAACACCCAAACAACATCGATAAAATGCCAATATAAGCTAGCTACATAAAATTTCGGAGCATTATAAAGGTTTAAACCTCGTCTAGTGTTCCTTATCATCAATGTTAAAATCCAGAATAGTCCAAAGGTGACATGGGCCCCGTGTGTGCCGACAAGTGTATAAAAGGCAGAACCAAGAGCAGAGCTTTTAATTGTAAATCCAAACTCATGAACATAGTGATTAAATTCATAAATTTCGAGCGCAAGGAATCCAGCACCGAGTAATACAGTGATCAAGAGCCAAAACTGCATTTTTTTAAAAGCGAAGTTTCTCATATGATACATTGCATAAACACTTGTCAAACTGCTTGTCAAAAGGAGCATTGTTGCAAAAAAGACAAGACCCATACCAAATATTTCACTTGTCTTCGGACCTCCAGCAGTTGAATCCCGAAGAGCTAAAAACGTTGCGAAAAGCGATGCAAAAAGAATCGTTTCACCTGCTAGAAACAGCCAAAACCCAAGAAACTTATTTTTCCCTTCCAGAGTTGCCCGTTCAGGAGCAGCCGGAAATGTTTCTGCTGTTAATTTCTCTTCTGTATGCATTAAGCTTTCACCCCTTTGTCATCGTCATCCGGAAGTTCTTCTTTATGAATATGGTAGCCATGGTCATCAATAACTGACCGTAGAAGCATCGAAAAGAAAGTAATTCCGAAGCCGATAAAAATGACCGGTAATCCCCAAGCGTATTCTGTACGATACATGAGACCAAATGCCGCTACAAACAGACCTAATGAAATAAAGAAAGGTAAAATGGAACTGTTCGGCATGTGAATATCTTGAACAGGTTCTGCAGCAGTCATTTCCCGTTTGCCTGCGCTTTTTTCAATCCAGAGAGCATCAAGTCCTCTGACAAGTGGTAGCTGTTTAAAATTGTATTCAGGAGGTGGAGATGACACCGCCCATTCCAATGTTCTTCCATCTTGCCAAGGATCACTGCCAACTTTTTTCCCTTTTGCTGTCGTTACAATAACATTAATCAGTAAAATAATAACTCCCGCTCCCATTAAAAACGTGCCAATCGTACTGACCAAATTCGCTACATCAAGCCCTTGATTTGGCAAATACGTAAACACACGCCGCGGCATCCCCCAAAGTCCCAGCCAGTGCTGAATAAAAAACGTCAGGTGGAAACCGATAAAAAACAATACAAATGAAACTTTCCCCAATGACTCACTAAGCATTTTGCCAAACATTTTCGGCCACCAATAATGAGCCCCTGCTAATATACCAAACACGACCCCACCGATAATAACATAATGGAAATGAGCAACAACAAAATAAGTATCATGGAACTGATAATCCGCCGGAGCAGCTGCAAGCATAACTCCCGTTACCCCACCCAATACAAATGACGGAATAAATGACACCGCATAAAGCATCGGTGTTGTAAATTTAATACTGCCGCCCCAAATGGTGAACAACCAGTTGAAAATTTTAATTCCGGTCGGAACCGCAATCGCCATAGTTGCTACCGCAAAAATAGCGTTTGCTACAGGCCCCAGCCCAGTTGTAAACATATGGTGAGCCCATACCATATAGCCTAAGAACCCGATTAGCACCGTGGCAAATACCATTGAAGAGTAACCAAATAACCTCTTCCTTGAAAACACAGGAATGATCTCTGAAAATATTCCGAAAGCAGGCAATATCAAGAGATAAACTTCTGGGTGACCGAAAATCCAAAACAAATGTTCATAAATAATCGTGTTTCCACCCAGTTCATTGTTAAAGAAACTAGTACCAAACAGTCTGTCAAACATCAAAAGTGCCAAACCAATTGTTAATGGAGGAAAAGCGAATAATATCAGAGCAGAAGAAACAAATGTCGTCCATGTAAAAAGAGGCATTCTCATATAGGTCATTCCCGGTGCTCTCATGTTGATAATCGTAGCCAGGAAGTTAATTCCCGCAATCAATGTACCAAGTCCAGATATTTGCAGACCAAGAACAAAGAAATCAATTCCATGCCCTTCTGAATTCAGTGAAAGTGAAGCATATGACGTCCAACCAGCATCTGGAGCCCCACCTAAGAACCAGCTTAAATTGAGAAACAGCCCACCGAATAGAAACAGCCAAAATCCTAAAGAATTGAGAAACGGGAATGCCACATCCCTTGCTCCGATTTGAAGAGGAACAACGGCATTCATCAGCGCAAACAAAAGTGGCATCGCTGCTAGGAAGATCATTGTCGTCCCATGCATTGTCATGACTTCATTGTAGATTCCTGCACTGACGATATTATTCTCAGGTATTGCCAGCTGAATTCTGACCAGAATCGCTTCAATCCCGCCAAGTATAAAGAAGATGCCCCCTCCGATCAAATACAGTACGGCAATTTTCTTATGATCAACTGTTGTCAAATAGTCCCATAAAACAGCCCCAAAACTTTGCTTTTTTGTAAGCGTACTCACAATGTAAACCTCCCTCATTGTCCCTTTGAAGCGTTATTTTTTGGTTTTTAACCCCTTTAAATATTCTGTTAATGCATCAATTTCCTGTTCATTTAAAGCCGGATATGTTCCCGTCATTTTATTACCCGGTTTGATGCTTTCAGGGTCTTTCAACCAATCTTTAATATTTTGATCATTAAAATCCTTTACCCCTGCAACTCTAGTTCGTTCCCCGAAAGCAGCTAAATTTGGCGCTGTCCGTGCCGCTTCTGCCCTCTTATCATTAGGTTCTGTCGCATGGCAGCTCAGACAGTTTTTTTCTTTAAAAAGCTTTTCTCCTCGCACTGCCAAATCGGTTTTTGGTTTAGATTTATAATGTTTCATATCATTTACCCAATTTTGAAATTGATCTTTGGAAACAGCTTTAACTTTAAAATCCATTAACGCATGGGAAGGTCCACAAAGTTCAGCACATTTCCCGTAAAAATAGCCGCCGGCATCCTTGCTCTTCTCATCATCGAATGTTAGATAAAATTTATTTTCGTTTTCTGTATTTGTATCGATTTTTCCACCAACCGCAGGTACCCAGAAAGAGTGTTTAATATCAGAAGCTTTCAACTTAAAATAAACGCGTTTATCGGTAGGAACAACTAATTCTTGACTTGTAACAATACCATAATCAGGGTATTCAAATTCCCACCAATAAAGGCTTGCTCTGACATTGACCACAAGCGTTTTCTCAGGGTCTCTGTTTTTCTTATCCATCGCTTTTGTTTTCCCTAAATCAAACGTATCTGAAACAACAGGTACAGCCAAGATAAGAAGCAAAATAATCGGAATAACAGTCCATAAGATCTCCAATTTATGACTTCCTTCAATCTGTTTCGGCATGTGATCATCACCGAGTCTAGACCTTCTGTATTTCAAAATAACAAATATAAAAATAAAACTTACTACTAAGACAACAACCACCATGATCAGCGTACTGAGAATCATTAAATAGTATTGCTTCTCAGCCACTTCTCCCGCTGGTTTAAGCGTTGACAAAAACGGTTCTCCTCCGCACCCTGTTAGAACGAGCACCAAAATAGCGAACAATGACATCAGACGCCATTTTTTAAACATTTCATCCCAACCCCTTTTCAATCAATCCTTTTGGAACTTGCCACGACAAAAGCTATATAAACACCTATTCATACATCTAACCCCTCGTTAATTAAAGCACTTACATTTCCTTTTTTCTTAAATCATGATGTTTTTTACTCAAAATACCATCTATGTATAAACGTAAAGCCGCCTTTATAAACATAATCGAAAAAAATCGATAAGGCGGCTTTTACATGATTGTTGTCCCTAGTTTAAGTGACAGCCTTCAAGATGTACTTTATCCAATTTTAAAAAGTGTAAAAACAACGACGGCAACAAAGAAAATAGTCAAGTAATTCAATGAATATACGAACATAAGCGTTGCCCATTTCATGATATTGTTGTTTTTGTATCCAACAAGGCCACAAATGAGCCAGCCAATATTCAACAGTGTACCGAGAATAACGATCGGTAAGCCGAGTTCACTAAGGAAAAAAGGTAGCGGCATTAAGCAGACAATCCAGACCATAATCTGTCTTTTGGTAATCTCAAAACCGTGGACGACCGGTAACATTGGAATGTTGGCAGCCCGATATTCCTCGGTTTTTTTAATCGCAAGCGCCAAAAAGTGTGGAATCTGCCAGATAAACATGATTAAAAACAATATCCATGCTTCAACACTGATAGTACTTTGAACAGCAGTCCACCCGATCAGAGGAGGAACAGCTCCTGAGATACTGCCGACAATCGTATTGATGGTGTAACGGCGTTTCGTCCACATTGTATAAAGAAAAACATAAGTGAAAACGCCGACAAAACCGACAGCAACAGCTGTCATTGTTGTCATAAGCAACATCGTAAAGCCGAATGCAATCAACAAAATACCAAACCATAATGCCTGTGAAGGCTGAATTTTGCCTGTTACAGTTGGTCTTGTTTTTGTCCGTTGCATCAGCTGGTCAATATCACGATCATAATAATTGTTGATCACACATGATCCCGCTATAATGAGCGAAGATCCGGCTAAAGTATACAAGACAATATCGAGATTTCCTAAAAAGCTCATATTTGATAAATAAAAAGCGAGCCACATCCCTGTAAACGTTGTGATCAGGTTTGAGTATACAATCCCGACTTTAATAAGAGCGAGGAAATCTTTCCATGGTGTTGTTTCTTCTATTTGTCCATTCATTGTTGGATCAGCTGTCATTCTTGATTCAGCCATAACATAAACCCCCTTACCCAAACCTCTATGACTTGAAGAGAAATGATATATTCATAAAAACCTACAACTCTATCATACTAGATTACCGAATGGAAAAAAACATCCTATTAAATAATAATCGACAAACCGCTTATTATTTGTGAACTTTTTATGACTTCTGATACAAATGCAGGAAAAGTTGTGAACAACCATAGAGGGTGACGTCATTATAATATAGTTCTATCAAACGAAACCGGATTTATCAAGTCTCTGAACGAAAGAAAAATGTGAACATATTGTATTGCATTTTTGTGAACACCAATGCTAATGAATTGCACCAGAACATCAATTTGCTTAAACTTGTAAAGGAATAGTACTTATTTTCTTTCATAAAAAGGGGAATTGAATTTATGAATAAAGCATTAAAAGGTTTGGGTATCATCACAACAATCGCCATGTTATTCGTACTGATCGGCGGGGCACTCGTTACAAAAACAGGATCCGGGATGGGGTGTGGGAGATCATGGCCGCTTTGTAATGGTAGCATATTTCCGGCATTAACATTGGAATCAATCATCGAATGGAGTCACCGATTTGTAAGCGGTACTTGCGGAATTTTAGTCTTAGCTCTTGCCATTTGGAGCTGGAAAAAAATCGGTCATATCAGGGAAACAAAATTCCTCGCGATCATGTCGGTTGTTTTTCTCATTCTCCAAGCTCTGTTAGGAGCAGCTGCGGTGGTATTCGGATCATCCGCACTAGTGATGGCTCTTCATTTCGGCATTTCGTTAGTCTCTTTTGCATCTGTTTTACTTTTAACACTCCTCATTTTTGAAGCATTTTCTCAAAAGAAAGTGGAGTCGTTTTCTATAGGAAAAACCATGCAGTTTCATATTGTAGGTATTATGATATATACCTATATCGTTGTTTATACAGGAGCCTATGTACGCCACACAAACTCAAGTCTAGCTTGTCCAGACTTTCCGCACTGCAGCAGACTAAATAGCGGGATTCCGACGCAGTTTCACGAATGGGTCCAGATGGGGCACAGGATCGCTGCCACCCTGCTCTTCTTATGGATTGTGGTCGCTACCCTTCATGCCGCGAGACATTACCAACATCAGAAGAGAATGTATTGGGGCTGGATGATTTCCTTAATCTTGATTATTCTTCAAGCAGTTTCAGGAATTCTTGTTGTCTTGACTAGATTAGATCTCGGTTTCGCACTTGCCCATGCCTTATTTATTTCTTGTCTATTCGGGATTCTCAGCTATTTCTTATTATTAATGGTCCGTTATCGACAATAGATTTTGACTTAGAAATTGAAGATTAAAAATCAAACCCGCCAATTTGAACTGGCGGGTTTGATTTTTAGCTACGGCAACCGGCTGATCTTCATGTCCATTGCACATGTTCAAAAAAAGATCGCCGACATCGTCGGCAATCTTCGTAATTTACTTTTTCATTTCAATGAGTAAGTCGCCTGTTTCAATAGCTTCCCCGTTTTTGACATAAATGTTTTCAATTGTTCCTGCAAACGGAGCTTGAACTGTTGTTTCCATTTTCATCGCTTCATTGACCATCAAATGATCGCCTTTTTTCACTTGATCACCTTTTTCAACCAACAACTTCATGACTGTGCCTGGCATAGAAGCTGCGATATGATTCGGGTTTGAACGATCTGCCTTCATATTTTGGTGAACGGAAGATTTAATGCTTTCATCTCTGATGATCACTTCACGAGGCTGTCCATTCAATTCAAAATAAACAACTCTTGTCGCATCGGCACGAGGTTCACCAATTGAGACTAGCTTGACGAAAAGTGTTTTTCCTCTTTCAATTTCAACTTCGATTTCTTCCCCAAGTGTCATGCCATAGAAAAAGGTTGGTGTGTCTAAAACAGAGATATTTCCGTACGTCTCTGCGGTTTTGACATACTCGGTAAATACTTTTGGATAAAGAGCATATGAGACAGCATCCTGATCGGTTAACACCATATCATGTTCTTCTAAAAATTCGGCTTTGATTTCATCAAAAGAGACTTTCTCAAGCAATTCCCCAGGACGGACGGTAATCGGTTTTTCCCCTTTTAAAATCAGCTTTTGCAGTTTTTCAGGGAATCCGCCATGTGGTTGACCTAGATATCCTTTAAAGAGCTCAACAACAGAATCAGGGAAGTCCAGCGATTCTCCCCTTTCATAAATATCCTCTTCTGTCAATTGATTTTGTACCATATAGAGCGCCATATCGCCAACAACTTTAGAAGATGGTGTTACCTTTACAATATCACCAAACATATCATTGACTCGTCGATACATGTCTTTGACCTCATTCCAGCGGTCACCAAGCCCGACGCCTTTCGCCTGTTGCTGCAAGTTACTGTACTGACCGCCAGGCATCTCATGATTATAAATTTCAGTATGAGGCGCATTCATCCCACTTTCAAATTCACTGTAATATTTTCTGGCAGATTCCCAATATTGCGAAAGCGATTCAACCGCATCAACATTTAATTGCGGACGGCGTTTATTTCCTTCAAGAGCATGATAAAGCGAGCTAGCACTCGGTTGGGATGTTAGACCCGCCATTGAGCTGATTGCCACATCAACGATGTCAACCCCAGCTTCGATTGCTTTTGCATACATAAATATGCCATTACCACTTGTATCATGTGTATGAAGGTGGATCGGGATATCGATTGTCTCTTTCAAAGCAGACACTAAATCATATGCAGCCTGCGGCCTTAACAGCCCTGCCATATCTTTGATCCCAAGAATATGGGCTCCTGCAGCCTCAAGCTCTTTGGCCATTGATGTATAATAGTCAAGATTATACTTCGTTCTTGCCGGATCAAGAATGTCACCGGTATAGCAAATCGCTGCTTCTGCCATTTTTCCTGAAGAGCGGACCGCATCGATAGCAAGCGTCATCCCTTTGACCCAGTTCAAGCTATCAAAAATACGGAACACATCAATTCCGGCTGCCGCAGACTCGCTAACAAACTTTTCAATCAAGTTGTCAGGATAGTTTTTATAACCAACAGCATTTGACGACCTTAACAGCATTTGAAACATCGTATTTGGAATCTCTTTCCGCAATTCTTCAAGTCTTTTCCAAGGGTCTTCTTTTAAGAAACGGTAGGCTACATCAAATGTAGCTCCTCCCCACATTTCAAGACTAAACAGCTCAGACCAAACAGCTGCTGTCGGAGCCGCAATCTTCTTCAGATCACGAGTGCGGACTCTTGTTGCAAGCAATGATTGGTGAGCATCGCGAAATGTTGTGTCAGTCAGCAAAACATTTTTTTGATCTTTCACCCATTTGACAAGTCCGTCCGCTCCCCGTTCGTCAAGGATCTGTTTCGTTCCGTTCGCAATTGGCTGATCAATATCTGTTTTAATGATCGGCGGACGATCAAATTCCGGTTTTTTCTTTTGTTGTATGCCAGGAAAACCGTTGACTGTAACATTCCCGATATATGTTAACATTTTTGTGCCGCGGTCTCTTTGTTTCGGAAACACAAACAGCTCTGGTGTTGAATCGATAAAAGATGTGTCATATTGCCCTGTTAAAAACTTCTCATGCTTTGCTACATTCTCAAGAAACGGTATGTTTGTTTTAATCCCTCTTACCCGAAATTCCCGAAGATTTCGCACCATTTTCGCAGCAGCCTGTTCAAATGTTAGTGCCCATGTTGAAAGTTTAACAAGCAGAGAATCGTAATAAGGTGTAATGACGGCACCTTGAAAACTATTTCCTGTATCGAGACGAACGCCAAAACCCCCACCTGATCTGTATGCCATAATTTTACCCGTATCAGGCATAAAATTGTTTGCAGGGTCCTCTGTCGTTACTCTTGATTGAATGGCATAGCCATGGAGTATAACAGCTTCCTGATGAGGAATATTGATTTCTTTACTCTTCAGGCTGAGCCCTCCGGCAATCATAATTTGCGTCTGAACGATATCAATTCCTGTCACCATTTCCGTAATGGTATGCTCAACTTGAACGCGAGGGTTGACTTCAATAAAGTAAAACTCGTCATCAGCAACTAAAAATTCAACCGTCCCAGCATTGATATAATTAACATTTTTCGCCAGAGCAACTGCTGCATCACAAATTCTCTTTCTAAGCGAGTCAGATAGTCCGACACTCGGCGCAATTTCAATCACTTTTTGATGTCTTCTTTGCACAGAGCAATCACGATCAAATAGATGAACCACATTCCTGTCTTTGTCTCCGAAAATCTGAACTTCAATATGTTTCGGTTTTTCGATCAGCTTTTCAACATATACTTCATCATTTCCAAATGCGGCTTTCGCTTCTGATTTTGCTCGATTATATGCCTCCGCCAGTTCAGAAGCTTCCCTGACGATCCGCATTCCACGGCCTCCCCCGCCAAGGGATGCTTTAATGATAATTGGATAGCCGTGTTGTTTAACAAAGTGTTCGACATCATGCAAACTGTCAACCGAACCATTACTTCCCGGAATAACAGGAATCCCCGCTTTTTCTGCTTGCTCACGCGCTTTTACTTTATCGCCGAACATATCTAAATGTTCTGATGTCGGACCGATGAAAATAATCCCTTCCTCTTCACAACGCTTGGCAAATTGGATATTTTCTGATAAAAAACCATAGCCCGGATGTATGGCGTCAACATGATTCCGCTTCGCTATCTCAATGATTCCTTCAATATCAAGGTAAGCATCGATCGGCTTTTTTCCTTCACCTACCAAGTAAGCTTCATCAGCTTTATATCTGTGATAAGATTTGCTGTCTTCTTTTGAGTAAATCGCTACCGTGCGAATATGTAACTCTGCACAAGCACGAAAAACACGGATTGCGATTTCTCCCCTGTTTGCAACAAGAACTTTTTGGATAGACTGCAGTAACAATGTCGTTCCCCCTAACCGAATCTTAGTATGTATCTATTCTAAATCAATCTAAAACACCTGTACACGCTAAGTTTTTTAATAATTAATACTTTTTTGATATTGATTTTCTTTGAATTTTGTAGTATTAATAGACTGTTTTCGTTTATAACGATTGAAATATTCGTTGAACATACTAATATTCACTAAAATCCCCATGCTCGCTAAAAGGACAACAAGTGATGAGCCTCCATAACTAATAAATGGAAGGGTTACACCTGTCAAAGGAATCAATCCTGAAATACCTCCTAAATTAATAAATGTTTGGAGAGCGATCATACTTGAGATTCCAATAGCAAGCAGACTACCGAATGGATCCTCACATTTTCTTGCAATATAAAAACCTTTTATAACAATAAAGCTGAGTAACAGGATCACAAATAAAACACCGAAAACACCAAGTTCTTCTGCAATAACGGCCATAATAAAATCCGTATGCGCTTCAGGAAGATAATTGTATTTTTGAATACTTTCACCAAGACCAAGACCGAAAATTCCACCTGTACCAATTGCAATCAAGGAGTTCGACACTTGAAAACCTTTACCTGTCCGATCTTCAAACGGGTTTTGATAACTTTCAAAACGGCCCAAACGCTCCTTCGTTAAAATATCGTCCATATTGAAAAGGATGAGTGGACTGACAAGGACAAAGACGACGCCAGCCAATGTTAACAACTTAAACAATGTCTTCCCGCTGAACCCTGAGCAGAGAATGATGCACAAAGCGATCAATCCAATGATGAACGCTGTCCCAAAATCAGGCTGAACGGCAACTAACACACAGAGCACCACAGTGAGGAGAGCTGGCGGAGCAATTCCCGTTCCTAGATTATTAATATAACTTTGCTTTTTGGCATAAACAGAAGAAAGATACAATATGACTGTCAGTTTGACAAACTCTCCTGGCTGAATGCTGTAATTCGAAATTTTATACCAACTTTGGGCGTTTCCAGCCACATGACCAATACCAAATAAAGCGATTAAGGCACAGAATGAGCCGAGCAACAGCAGCTTTTGAAATTTTCGATTGGCAAATGCTTTATACGGAAAAAATGCCGTAAATAAAAATATCAGTGAACCAATGATGAAAGCCTTAGTCTGTTTGTTAAAAAAATAGTCACTATGCTGTTTATATTTTGTAACCGCCGTGATTACACTTGAGCTGTACACCATTACGAGCCCGAACCCGCAGAGGAGAAATACAGCAAAGATGAGTGAATAATCATACGATTTGAGCATTCTTTTTATCATATTTATCCTCTTCCTTACTTTGCCCTTGAACATTTTTTATATGAGCTTTTTGTTATTTTACTACACTTTTACCAAAAGAACGAAGAATATCATTAGCCGTCTTCACTGCTCTTTTTATCGGTCTAATTCATCCATCGTTTATTCGTTTTATTCGTCACTTAACCGTCTGTTTATCAATAACAAAAAAGCCTGTCGGCAGTCTGTGCACTTAAACACGTCGCCCGACAAGCTGACTCAGACTATAATGGAGTCCCTGAGTATTCTTTTATTTTTTTGTAAATGCATCATGCAATGCAGACAATTCACATTCGAGCGTATAGAGCAATTCTTTCCCCTCGTGTTCTTCTATTAATCCAAGGCGGACTGCAAAGTCAATTTCCCTAGAAAGTCCGAACATTTGTGTATCTAAAACCTCTTCATAAAGAGGACATTGAGGCATCGTTAAGTTGTCCATTTGCACTTGAATCAGCTTTAAAATTTTATCAGCATCACGTTTTAACAAACTAAGTGCTTTTTCACGATGATCGACTACAGTTTCAGACACCAAAAATATCCCTCCGTTCCCCAGACGAGTACATAATTCTTCTATTCATAATAAAGCCTAACCTCTAAAATTGCAAGTTATTTCTCCTGATTAAACCGCTAAAAAATACTCAGATTATAGTTTGCAGATAACAGTTCCAAGAGGCGGATTCCGGCTATACTGTTTCCTTTTTCATTCAGAGCAGGACCGAATATCCCGATACCAAACTGGTTTGGAGATAGCCCCATAATCCCACCTGAAACCCCGCTTTTAGCGGGAATTCCAATTTTAATGGCAAATTCACCACTGGCATTGTACATACCGCAAGTAACCATGAATGTTTTGCATATTCTTGCAATGTCTGTTGGGATGATTTGCTTTCTTGTTTCGGGGTGTTTGCCATTAAGTGCAAAAACAGAACCGATTTTCGCCAGATCCACACTATTCATTTGAATAGCACACTGTTTTGTATAAATATCGATAACCTCTTCCACTTCACCACGAAAAATCCCGTACTCTTTCATGTAATAGCACATTGACCGATTAATCATAGATGTTTCAAATTCAGATTCTGAGACCCTTTGACATATCGAAATACTTTGGTTATTAGCCAGCATTCTAACGAAATTTAATAAATGCTCAATTTTATCAGATGATGACATTCCCTTGATCATACTTGTGACGACTAATGCACCGGCATTGATCATTGGATTAAGCGGTTTTCCTGGATTATCGGTTTCAAGTTTGATGATGGAATTAAACGGATCACCGGTCGGTTCTTTTCCAACATATTGAAACACTTTATTTGGTCCATGATCCATGAGAACAAGTGCAAGTGAAAGCACTTTTGATATACTTTGAAGTGTAAAAATCTTCTCAGCATCTCCAGCATACAGACATGTCCCATCTTCATAGTAGACTGCAGCTGATAAATCATCTCTTGATGATTCTGCTAAAGCTGGTATGTATGAAGCCACTTTTCCCTTTTTAGTGACTTTTTTCGCTTCCTTGACAAAATACTCGAGTTCTTCATTACAGCGGCAATTCACGATGTTCCCTCCATCACAAACGTCATTTCCGTTATCTTCCACCCCCATTATAACCAATGTTATGAGAAGTGACAACTCGAAAGAAAGCGCTTATAATTTTTGTGAGGGAGTGGTATAAAAATGAAGATCATAACCATTACGGGAAATGTAAAACATGCGATTACACTTGATCCAAGCGTGTGGATTTTTGATGATCGAAAATTTGAGTTGGATCATTTCTTTGCAAATATGCGAGATGTGCAAAACAAGCCTAGTGATCTTGAGATAGATCAGGAGCGACTTATTAGAGAAGGTGCAGTATCGCCTCCGACCTTAAAATCAGAAAAACAATATGAAAAACAAAAATTACTCGATGGGACATTCGCTATTAGACTTGAGCCATTTTTAAAAAATGCAGAAGTAGCTGATTCAGCTGTAAAATGCCTGTTTAAAGTAAAAGATCAAGATGAAGTATTGACTGTTTCATTTGCAAAAGCTAAAGATTCGATCCTCTGTTTCAGCAAAAACGGGAAACCGCTAACAGAGGATGGACCTGTACATGTTTATTTTGCAGACGGCTCCAACCGAAACAATCCGATAAAACACCTTAAAGAGATTCAAGTGATTTAAAAAAGAACGGGGACATTCAATCAGCTGCAGCCAAATAACTAAGCAGTGACGGCTTGCCAGCGAGCCGAATAGATTTTCTACAACAAATCGGCGGCAAGTCTGGCAAGCCCTGAACGCTCCCCTTTTAAAAGTTTTACATTACCGGAAATTTTTTGTTCTTTAAAACGTTCAACCACATATGCCAGGCCATTATTCATGGCATCCAAATATGGATGATCAATCTGATCGGTATCCCCCATCAAGACGATTTTACTACCTTCCCCTACCCGTGTTAAAAGCGTCTTCACTTCATGCTTGGTCAGATTTTGAGCTTCATCAATAATAATAAATTGATCAGGAATGCTTCTGCCACGTATATATGTGAGTGCTTCCACTTGAATCGATCCCATCCCCGCCAATATATCATCGAGTTCTCCAGGCTTTTTTGTATTAAACAAATATTCAAGGTTATCAAAAATCGGCTGAATCCACGGTCTTAATTTTTCTTCTTTTTCCCCAGGAAGATAGCCAATATCCTTCCCGACTGGAACGATTGGTCTTGTGACAACAAGCTTCTGATAGCATCCCATATCTTCCGTTTGCAATAAACCGGCAGCCAATGCAAGCAGCGTTTTTCCTGTTCCGGCCTTCCCGATCAATGTAACAAGTGGTATATCTTGTCTTAATAAAAGTTCAATCGCCATTGTTTGCTGAACATTCCGCGAGCGAATCCCCCAAACCTGTTCCTGATCAAAAATCAGTTTATGAATAGCTGTCCCAGTTTGATTGACTATCCCAATTGCTGATGATGAACTATTAAGTGCATCCCTCATCACAACAAACTGATTTGGGTGAAATGGTTCACTCATCCGGCCGTTAATCGGTAATTTGTGAACTTCATAAAATGAGTTCATCTGCTCAGTATCAATATACATGTCGGAAAAACCACTATATATATCATGATTGTCAATCACTCGGTCGTGTAAAAAATCTTCAGACATTAATCCGATCGCATCCGCTTTGACCCTTACAAGCATATCTTTACTGACAAGTATGACTGGACGACCACCGTTTTTTGTTTCTTCTTCAAGACTTAAATTTTTTGCAACCGCTAAAATCCGGTTGTCATTTGTTTTTTCCACAAAGATTTCTTGAAGTTGATGAAATGAGCGGTGATTAAGTTCAATTCTGATCTTTCCCCCATTACAGAGAGGAACACTTTCATACAATTTCCCTTTCAAACGTAAATCATCTATTAATTTCGATACCAATCTGGCATTCCTTCCCACCTCATCCAGATTGCGTTTTTTCGAATCGACTTCCTCTAATACAACAGCCGGGATGACAACTTCATTATCCTCGAAAGAAAAGATTGAATTCGGGTCCTGCAACAACACATTGGTATCTAACACATAAATTTTACTCAATCTTTCGCCTCCTGATCAGGATTTTTAGCCTTTGGTAAAAGCTGATGGAGCGCCCGCTAAAATATATGTTTTTCTGAATAAAGATAGAAGGTTAATTCAACAATAAAAAATATCGAATGCATTTTTAAGGAGGTCACTTTAAGTGCGAATCATATCTCTATTTCTCATTTATTCCCTTATGCTGCTTACAGCTTGCGGTATTGAAAATGAAGCAAACGAATTGCCGGGGAACAGACCCATTCAAGTGAAAAACGTCGCTCAAGATCCTGTAAACCGAGAAAGCGGACAAACCATTTCAAAACGGCTCGTCAAAATAACCGAAAGAGTCCCCGGTGTAATTGATGCTACAGCAGTTGTCCTTGGAAGACTTGCTGTCGTCGGGATTGATGTAAAGGACAATTTAGAAAGGAGTAAAGTGGAATCAATTAAATATTCCGTTGCAGAAGCACTTCAAGAAGATCGTTACGGAGCAAATGCCGTCGTTGTAGCCGATCCAGACACATTTAATCGGTTGAGAGGTATGGGCAGGCAAATTCAGCAGGGCAGACCTGTGAAGGGTATTCTTGATGAATTGGCGGCGATTGTCGGTCGCGTCATTCCGGAAGTCCCAACTGACATGACAGATAATCAAAATACAACACCATCAAAAACAAACAATGACCAGTTAAATCATGATCGACAAAAACAGCTTGAAAAACAACAAAATAAACAGTCGAATAAACATATGAAAAACAGACAGCCCTAACTAGAAAAGCTTGTGCCACGGCATAAGCTTTTCTCATTTTTCACTGGTATGGTATACTGAAATAATTGAAGCGAGGTGAAAAAAGTGAGGGTTAAGTGTTCATTGTGTGACAAAATTGATCAACTTGATGATGACACACAAATTGCTAAACGTCTTCGTAACCGCCCCATTCACACCTATTTGTGCAACGAATGTCACGAACGGATCAAAATCAAAACGGAAAACAGGATGAAAACCGGCCGTTTTAAATTATATCCACACAGAAAAGAAAAGGAACGGGTAAAACCATAATAAAGGTCGGATATGTATTGATCCGACCTTTACTTATTAACTGAAATAAAAAAGCACAGACTTAAGGGTCTATGCTTTTTTGATTTGTTGCGCCTTTTTCGAGCGCCACAGGCGAATTTTATAAATCGCTAAGATGAGGATAGCAACAACTAGCCCTTCTCCAACTGGTAAAAAGACGCCGAAAAATGTTAACAATGTGCACCCTAGAGCTAGAAAAAAATAAATGATCACATTTTTTAACAGTGGCAGCCGTTTGGCAAACCCTAGTTTATAAACAATAGCTGACAGGATGAAGATCGTAACATAAAGCTGCCACATGCCTGCTCCAGGATTTTGATCGACTTGATAAAGCGCGGCAAAAAATGACAGCTGTTCACTTACATCATTCAAAAAGAATCCCCCTCCCCTTTGCTAGATGGGTCGTTCTTTTTTCAATTTCTGCAAAGTTTAAGACAATCCTGCTAACTTCTTCTTTTTCGCAGCTTTTTCTCGTTCATTTTTATCAAGAATTTTCTTTCTTAATCTGATAGACTCAGGTGTTACTTCACAGTATTCATCATCATTCAAATATTCCAGCGATTCTTCAAGAGACATAATTCGCGGTTTTTTCATGCTTACTGTTTGATCTTTCGTTGCTGAACGTACGTTTGTCTGTTGCTTCATTTTATTAATGTTCACCACTAAATCATTTTCGCGGTTATGCTCACCAACAATCATACCTTCATACACTTCTGTACCTGGCTCAACAAAAATAACGCCACGTTCTTCAACGCCCTGAATTCCATAAGCAGAAGCTTTACCAGTATCCATCGAAACGAGAACACCTTGTCTGCGGCCACCAACTTGGCCTGGTTCGATCGGCTGATAGCTGTCAAAAGTATGGTTTAAAATTCCGAAACCTCTTGTCAACGAAAGAAACTCTGTCGAATAACCAATTAGACCGCGTGAAGGTACATTAAAAATCAAGCGAACTTGCCCGTTTCCATTGTTGATCATATCGATCATTTCACCTTTACGGGCACCCATTGATTCCATGACAGCACCTGTATGTTCTTCAGGAACATCAATTTGGACACGCTCGACTGGTTCACAGCGAACCCCATCCATTTCTTTAATAATGACTTCAGGTTTTGATACTTGTAATTCAAAACCTTCACGGCGCATGTTTTCAATTAAAATTGATAAATGAAGTTCACCGCGTCCTGATACTACCCAAGCATCTGGTGATGGTGTCGGATCAACTCGAAGACTCACGTCTGTTTGCAACTGTTGTTCAAGACGTTCTTCAATTTTACGAGCTGTGACATATTTGCCTTCTCGTCCAGCAAAAGGACTGTTATTGACGACAAATGTCATTTGTAGTGTCGGCTCATCAATGCGAAGAACTGGCAGTGGTTCCTGATGCTCAATCGGACAGACCGTTTCACCTACATTGATGTCTTCCATCCCTGAAACCGCAACAAGATCACCGGCTTTGGCTTCTTCAATTTCAACCCGTTTTAGTCCTTGGAAACCGAAGATTTTCGTGACACGGAACGACTTAACAGAACCATCCAACTTCATTAATGCAACCTGCTGGCCCACTTTCATCGTCCCTCTAAAAACACGACCAATTCCAATCCGGCCGACATAATCATTGTAATCCAAAAGTGCCACCTGGAATTGAAGTGGGTCTTCATGGTTATCAACCGGGCATGGAATATGACCGACAATCGCCTCAAATAAAGCTTTCATATTCTCATCCTGCTGTTCTGGATCTGTTGATGCTGTACCATTGATCGCTGAAGCGTAGACAACAGGGAATTCTAGCTGATCCTCAGAAGCGTCAAGCTCAATAAATAAATCAAGTACTTCATCAACAACTTCTTGCGGACGGGCAAAATCACGGTCGATTTTATTGACGACAACAATCGGCGTTAAGTTTTGCTCTAGCGCTTTTTTCAAAACAAAGCGGGTTTGTGGCATACAGCCTTCATACGCGTCAACGACAAGCAAAACACCATCAACCATTTTCATAATCCGCTCAACTTCACCACCAAAATCGGCGTGTCCTGGTGTATCCAAAATATTAATACGTGTATCTTTATAATGAATCGCTGTATTTTTCGCCAAAATCGTAATTCCGCGCTCTCTTTCCAAATCATTGGAATCCATGGCGCGCTCAGCCACATGTTCATTAGCACGGAATGTACCAGCCTGATGAAGAAGTTGATCAACAAGCGTTGTTTTTCCGTGGTCAACGTGGGCGATAATAGCGATATTGCGAAGATCTTCTCGAAGTTTCACATTTTCATCTCCTAAAAAATTTAGATAATCTTTCATATTATAACTGAGAATTGAAGTGATTTCAATTTGACAAAAATATTTAGTGCCACCTTTCCATTTTGCATGATCTTCTGTAAACTTACAGTAGGATGTGAAAAAGGGGTTGGAAAGACAATGAAACAGGTCAAATGGATCTTCTTACTAGTGGCTTTAATCACCGTAATCAGCATGATGTTAATTGGAGTTGCCATTGCTGAGAAAAATCTTCCCGGTGTGATCGGAGCCGTGATAATGTTCGTCATCATGATGGGAATCGGTTTTAGCTTAAAAAAGCGAATGCGTGATAAAGGTTTACTGGATTAGAAAAAAGCTCCTTTACAAATAAAGGGGCTGACCATCTCAATATAGGTTTGTTTCGGATCATGAATGGCTTCTGTCTTTTAACCAAAAATATAAAGTGATAAGTCCCCATATTAGAATCCAAATATATAGCTGATCAATGAAAAAGATGGCTAATCCCCCGATAAATATCAATAAAAAAGCAAGTTTGTTCCCAATTCTTTTACTCATCATGACAAATATAACGATGTAAATGAAAACAGCAATCAAAACAACGCTCATTACGTCGATCTCCACCAATATCCCCGCCAATGCTATTTTAAGGTTATGATATCATCGTTCTTCTCGGTAAGAAGATTGGAGACATATACAAAAGACCTCCAACAAAGTAAATAAACGAGCTAGTTGGACAGTCTTTTTTATCCCTATTTTCCGTTTTCAAGTATTCAAATATTCAGTGTCACGCGAGATTATTGCTCAGATAAGTAATCGCTTAAAATTGTTTGATGACAGTTAGGATTCCCCGCTAAAACACTAGTGTTTTCTAGGAAATTTACTGGTTTCCCATTTAAGGTTGTATAGATTCCACCCACTTCATTCAGAAGGATACATCCCGCAGCATAATCCCATGGAGCAAGTCGCATTGTTACATACATATCTAGCCTTCCTGAGGCAACATAAGCGAGTTCTAAAGCTGCTGATCCGTAAGAACGCGTTCCTCTGACCCGCTTAACAAGCGGAGACAAAACATTTGGATCAATCCGACTATTTTCCGTTATCCAAGTTGCATTAATCCCAAGAATCGCTTTTTCAAGTGGTACCCTTTTCATTTTTCCTAGCTTCGTATCATTCATATATGCGCCTTCTCCTTGAAACGCATGATACAATTCATCATGGATGACATCATAAATAAGTCCGATTTTACCGATACCATTTTCAAAAATCCCAATTGAAATTGTAAAATTCCGTTTTTGATGAACAAAGTTCATTGTTCCATCGATTGGATCGATCATCCAGACGATTCCATCTAATGAAGTGAGCTTGTCCCCTTGTCCTTCTTCCCCAAGAATGTGATGATCTGGAAAAACCGACTGAATGTTATCAATCAAAAATCGCTCGGTTTCCTTATCAATATTTGTGACTAGATCATTAGGATTTGATTTTGTTTCAATCGTTACTTCTTCTCTCATCGCTTCTTTTATTTTTTGTCCAGCTTCTTTCACCCATGTTTTTGCAAGTAGGTCAATTTCCTTCCAGTTTGTCATCATACAACCTCTTTTCTATGTATACTGATTTATTGATAGCATAATGATATTGGCCGAAAAAAAGCAAGAGAAATGAAAAAAGTCTGGCGCTTAGATAAAAACGAACCATCAGCCAGGTTCGTTTTTAGTATGGTTTTTCTCTAGAAATCTGATCCATTCTTTTCTGAGTTGTTCCAGTTTGCGTTTACTTAATTCAATTTGGGTTTCATCATTTTGTTTCAAGGCTTCGAAAAGGATTGCTAATTCATAATCAACCTCAAGCCTTAAGACTGCCACACGATTATTTTTTTCTTCCTTCATCCCTTGTTTGACAAGTGATCTCATTGCCATCTAGCCCCTTCCAGAGAAATTGATATTAAACAGATCATAATTCCCTCCGGCATATCCTTCATTATGTCTTATTCATATCGTATGAATCATAAAAACATTCGCAACACCATTATAAAAATTGTGTGATTTACCTATTGTTTACCTCAGAAAAGTGAAAAAAAAACATTATTTTTTAATTTGTCTTGGTGCTATGATAAAATGATGAGGATTGATGGGACAAGGAGGAAAAAAATGAATCATTTGCGTTTAACTGAAGAAGATTTTCAAACATTCACAATAGAAGGCCTAGATGCGCGGATGCGTGTTTTGAAAGAAACCGTTCGCCCAAAGCTCCAAGCATTAGGTGAACATTTTGCCCCTGTTCTTTCCGTCCTTACTGGAGACGAAATGTTCGTTCATGTTGCAAAACATGCACGGCGTTCTGTCAACCCGCCTGATGATAGTTGGGTTGCTTTTGCAAACAATAAGAGAGGCTATAAAAAGTTTCCGCATTTTCAAATCGGGCTTTGGAAAACCCATGTGTTCGTTTGGTTTGCACTTATTTATGAAGCTCCACTTAAAGAAGAATACGGGAAACGATTGCAAGAACATTTACAAGATATTAAAAACCGGATTCCAGATACATTTGTCTGGTCGGCTGACCATACAAAACCGGAAGCACACGTCCAGTCCGATATGAAAACAGAGGAACTGAAGCAATTATTTGAACGACTTGAAAAGGTTAAAAAAGCGGAGGTGCTCTGCGGGATTCAGCTTTCAAAAGATCAAGTATTACAAATGAGTTCAGATGATTTTCTTTCTCAGATCGAGACAGCTTTTGAAAAACTCACTTACCTTTATCAATTCATCAAAACAGCAGATCTAAAAAAGGGATGAAAAGCAACCCATCCCTTTTTATAATTTAATTTTATGGTCTTCAGCTTGCTTTTTCGCTTTTTTTACTGCTTGATAAGGAGAATATTCACTCACTTCTTCAAACTGGTTGCACAGTTTTTTTTCCTCCGCCTTTCCGGGAACGATCTCTTTAAAGCGACGGTACGCACTCATCAGCACATCGCGTTCTATTCCTTTTTCATAGGCAAGTTCAATCGTTTGGAAAAATGCGATAACATCTATCGCTTCTTCCGTACTCCAATCTTCATTCATCGGATATTGATATTCTCCCATTCAGACAACTCCTTCGTTTATGTTTTGTTATTATTTGTGTTTGACTAAGTATCTATCCGAGCCGATTTTCTTTACATTCCTTCTAGAACATAATATAATTCATTTGTTTTATGCCATCAAGAAAAAACGTCAAATAACGAGATGATTTTTGATAAACAATACAATAAAGAAAAAAGCATTTAATGAAGGTGGGAAATCAATTGCAGCAGCACGAAACACCCTTATTTACTGGATTAAAAAAACACGCCGCAAAAAACCCGATTCAATTTCATATCCCTGGTCACAAAAAAGGGTCTGGAATGGAAGAAGAATTTAGAACATTTATTGGTGAGAACGCTTTAAGTATTGATTTGATTAACATTGAACCGCTTGATGATTTACATGCACCAAAAGGAATGATTAAAGAAGCACAAGACTTGGCAGCAAAAGCATTTGGAGCCGATCACACATTTTTTTCTGTACAAGGAACAAGCGGCGCCATTATGACGATGGTGATGGCTGTTTGCGGACCTGGGGACAAGATTCTTGTTCCGAGAAATGTACATAAATCAGTCATGACAGCAATTGTTTTTTCTGGAGCTGTTCCCGTTTTTATTCATCCAGAAATCGATAATGAATTAGGAATTTCCCATGGTATTACACCTGAATCAGTTAAAAAAGCTCTGGAAAAACATCCAGATGCAAAAGGGCTACTCGTCATCAATCCAACTTACTTCGGCATTGCAGCCGACTTAAAAAGTATTGTTGAGCTTGCCCATTCATTTGATGTTCCAGTATTGGTCGATGAGGCGCACGGTGTTCATATTCATTTTCACGAAGAGCTACCTCTTTCAGCTATGCAAGCTGGAGCAGATTTGGCAGCAACAAGCGTACACAAACTTGGCAGCTCGCTAACACAAAGCTCAGTACTTAATATGAAAGAAGGTCTCGTTTCTAAAGAGAGAGTTCAATCGATTTTTAGTATGCTAACGACAACTTCAACTTCATACTTACTGCTCGCTTCCCTTGATGTCGCCAGAAAACACTTGGCAACAAAAGGACATGATTTAATTGAAGGAACGATACGACTCGCCAATCAAACACGGGAACGTATTAACCAGATCAAAGGGCTTTCCTGTGCTGGCGTAGATATACTTGGGTCAAAAGCCGCTTTTGATTACGATCCAACTAAATTAATTATTTCTGTGAAAAATCTTGGTTTAACAGGACATGATGTTGAAAAATGGCTTCGTGAGTCTTATCAAATCGAAGTAGAGCTTTCTGACTTATATAACATCCTTTGTATTTTTACACCTGGAGATCGTAAAGAAGATGCAGAGATTTTGGTCGAAGCCTTAGCAGACATTGCCCACCAGGTCGATTTATCTGATATAGATCAGAACAAGACCGAGGTGTTGCTTCCGAATATACCAGCACTTGCGATGACACCACGTGATGCATTTTATGCAAATACAGAAATCATCCCATTTAAAAAAGCAGCTGGGCGAATTATTGCTGAATTTGTCATGGTTTATCCACCAGGTATTCCAATCTTTATCCCGGGTGAGATTATTACCGAAGATAACATTCATTACATTGAAAAAAATCTAGAAGCTGGTCTGCCAGTTAAGGGTCCTGAAGATGACACACTTCACATGATCAGGGTCATCAAAGAACAGCAGGCCATTCAGTAAAAAAGCATGCGATCTGAAAAATGATCGCATGCTTTTCACTATTATGCTTCATCCTTGAGCTCACATTGACATTGCCCACATGTTCCATAAAGAATTGTCACTTTTTCATCTTCAAAATGATGAATTGGTTCGTTACAGTCTTGGCAAACAATCGTTCCCATCTCTCATTCCCCTTTTCATATCAAAATGGAAGCGTTTCATTTAACTACTATTATAATATGATGTCACATTTGTGTTGTCAACGGCAAATTGTATAACACAATTATTTTTTATATGTGGATGATTGAATGAATCATTTCATTTTTCATCATAAAGCTCAAATCATAAAAATTTTAAAAAAAACAATTTCTTTTTATGATAATGACAAATGTGTTACTTGATCAATCAGATCAGTTATATACAAGTCAATTAAAATTTCTTTTTCAACAACTACCATCAAAATAGGCTATTTTCATTTTTTACTGCTAATCATATAAACAGTCTGGATTGCAAAAAAGAAGCGAATTGAATCTTTTTAAAAATATCAGGTCATTTCTCTATCATTAATGGTCATCTATTAAATTGTAAGATGCATACTTAACGTGTAACTGTCTGATGATGAGTTTTCAGAATAGAACAGATTAAGGATGGAGAAGATTCGCAAAGTATTTTTAGAATGAGCGATTAGCTATCATATTACGGATTGTAAAACCGAGGGGATGGTCAGGATGTCTTTCATAACAATCATTGAAGTCGTCACTTTATTAACTGTAATCGGTTTATTTGTATGGACTTTTTCTAATAAAGAACATGAAGGTACAGATTTAAAGTATGTTTGTTTATGATTTATTTTCTTATGGTCGAAGTGACTTTACATATTATATTTAATTACATTTGATGTACAAATAACTCCCTATGGGAGCTATAATGCAGATTAGAATTTCACAAAAAATAAGAAGTATCCAAAGTTGCGCCTTCGTATTCAGTACAGAGTTAAACTGCGCTTAAGCTTGGCTACATCTTTTGGAGTGTAAACTAAACTGTGTAAGTGAGGAAAACGTACGGCTTTTACTTCGCAGTTTAGTTTTTTATTTTGTACTAAAGATTTTGAACAAATAATGAAAGCAACAGGGTAAGGTTTTGGGGGACGTTTCTAAAAATATTTACCTAAAAACCTATAAAATACTGAGAATTTTGACGAATGTTATCATTTATGTAACAAATGGGTAACAAACGAAAGTTTTTACTTTTCTCATGATAAAATAGGAATTGCTTACTAAATGAAGGCAGTTTTTATGCCACAGGAGTTGCATTTTTATAGAGAGGTGAAGAGTTTTCATGTTATTTCGTGCTATTTTCACCGTCAGTTGTATCTTTTTCCTAATGAGCGGCTGTTCCATGACAGAACAAAATAGCAAAGATGCAAAGCCCCAGAACGTTAAGCTCCTGTTTTTTTCCGATAACGATCATATTGAACAGGAAGTTACTTATTATGATGCTCTTCTAGAATTAAAAAAGAAACACCCCAAACAGGTTGCAAATATGGATATTTTAAGTAAAAAAGGAAAATGGAAAGAAGAAGTGAATACATTTCCTTGTTTATTGCTCATTGATAATAAAAAAGTACTGTTTAAAATTGAAGGAAAAATAAGAAACAAAGAAAAGATCTTAAATTCTCTTGAAAAAAAATTAAATAAATGATCCTATAAAAAACCCGCACTTCTGATTGTTATGATCACAACCAGAGTGCGGTTTTTCTATTTTACAACATGAACTGGCATTCCAATTGCCACTTCAGCTGCTTCCATTGTAATTTCTCCCAATGTTGGGTGAGCGTGAATCGTCATCGCAATATCTTCAGCAGTCATACCTGCTTCAATGGCCAAGCTTAGTTCTGAAATCATGTCAGAAGCACTTGCACCTGCGATTTGCGCCCCGATAACAAGTCCGTCTTCTTTGCGTGTCACAAGTTTAAGGAAACCGTCAGTTTCATTTAATGATAGTGCACGACCGTTTGCAGCAAATGGGAATTTGGCCGCAGTCACTTCAAGACCTTCTTCTTTAGCTTGTGCTTCAGTGTAACCGACTGATGCAAGCTCAGGTTCTGAGAACACAACGGCAGGGATGCCAAGATAGTCAATTTCGGAAGGCTCTCCTGAAATGGCTTCCGCAGCGATTTTTCCTTCATAAGATGCTTTGTGTGCAAGTGGTGGGCCTTCAATGATATCACCGATTGCATAAATGTTAGAAACACTTGTGCGGCATTGTTTATCAGTTTTAATGATACCCCGATCTGTCATTTCCACACCGACTTGTTCAAGCCCAAGCTCATCAGTGTTTGGCACACGTCCGACTGTGACCAGTACATAATCAGCATCAATCGTTTTTTCTTCGCCTTTTACTTCAAACGACACGGTTACACCGTCTGCTTTCTCTTCCACACCTTTTGCCATCGCTTTTGTATAAATTTCAACATTGCCTTTTTTCTTAAGATTGCGTTTGACTAAAGAACTCATTTGTTTTTCAAAACCTGGCAGGATTTCGTCTCCACCTTCAAGAATCACAACTTCAGTTTCAAAGTTTGCATATGCTGTTCCAAGTTCTGTTCCAATATAGCCGCCGCCAATCACAACGAGCTTTTTAGGAATATCTTTAAGAGCCAGTGCACCTGTTGAATTTAAGACACGTTCACTATATTTAAAGCTTGGCAATTCAATTGGACGGGAACCAGTCGCGATGATTGCGTTTTTGAATGTGTAGGTTTGAGCTGAGTTCTCATCCATTACACGAATAGACTGATTGTCTACAAAATATGCTTCACCTTTGACGATATCGACTTTGTTGCCTTTTAAAAGACCTTCAACACCACCAGTCAGCTTTTTCACGACAGAACCTTTCCAGTCCTGAACTTTTGTAAAATCAACTTTTACATTTTCAGCTGTAATTCCCATATCTCCAGAGTGTTTTGCATTTTCATAGCGGTGACCCGCATTGATCAGTGCTTTTGAAGGGATACAGCCAACATTCAGACAAACGCCACCAAGATTTGCTTTCTCAACAATTGTTACTTTTTGTCCGAGTTGAGCGGCACGAATGGCAGCTACATAGCCGCCAGGTCCTGAACCAATCACAAGAGTATCTGTTTCAATCGGGAAATCTCCTACTACCATTACATTACGCCTCCATTAAAATTAATTGTGGATCGTTTAGTAAACGCTTGATGTGGTTTAAAGCATTTTGTGCTGTTGCTCCGTCGATCATCCGGTGGTCAAAGCTTAAAGAAAGTGCCAGAACAGGTGCAGCGACAATTTCACCGTCACGAACAATCGCTTTTTCAGCAATACGACCAATTCCCAAGATGGCAACCTCAGGATGGTTAATGACTGGTGTAAACCATTGTCCGCCCGCAGAACCGATGTTTGTGATCGTGCAAGAAGCACCTTTCATTTCAGCAGGAGCAAGTTTTCCTTCTCTCGCTTTTGTCGCAAGTTCATTAATTTCATTAGAAATTTCAAAAATGGCTTTGCGATCCGCATTTTTAACAACAGGCACAAGTAAGCCTTTTTCAGTGTCAGCAGCGATACCAATGTTGTAATAGTGTTTCTGAATGATTTCGTCAGTGTTGTCATCAATTGATGTATTTAAGACAGGGTATTTTTTAAGAGCTGATGTTAAAGCTTTCACTACATAAGGCAGATATGTCAGCTTAATTCCCTGATCAGCCGCGACTTGTTTAAACTGTTTACGGTGAGCGACAAGATTTGTCACATCGATTTCATCCATTAATGTAACATGTGGAGCCGTATGTTTTGAATTCACCATGGCTTTTGCAATGGCTTTGCGAATTCCACTCATTTTTTCACGTGTTTCAGGGAATTCTCCTTCTGGCGTTTGAACAGGAGCTGCTGGTTGTGCTGCTGTTTCTGCTTTCTCCGTTGTTTGGTTATCAGTTGATTCAGTTGCTCCGCCGTTTACAAAGCTGTCGATATCTTCTTTCAGTACACGTCCATTTTTGCCTGAACCTGTAACTTTAGCAATATCTACTCCTTTCTCACGGGCATATTTACGAACGGAAGGCATTGCAATTACACGTTTGTTTGAATCTACATCCTCTTGAGCCTGTTCAGCTGCTGGTTCTTTAGCCTCTTTTGCTTGAGCTTGTTCCTCGGAATTCGTATTGTCTGATTCTTCGCTTCCTTTAAATTGAAGATCTTCATATCCTGGTGCATCAAATGTAATAATGGTCTGTCCGACGGTTGCGACAGTTCCCTCATCAACTTTTAATTCTAATACTTTTCCTTTAACAGGTGAAGGAATTTCTACAACTGCTTTATCGTTTTGCACCTCTGCCAAAACATCATCCTCGTCAACCTCATCATTTGGTTTAACAAACCATTTAACAATTTCACCTTCGTGGATTCCTTCCCCGATGTCGGGAAGTTTAAATTCAAATGCCACAGTTCTCGACCTCCTAAAATCTTTCAATAGTTGATTTAGCCGTTAGTTCACGGAATAAAAGAAAAAGATTGAGATAAACTCTTCCCTTTACAGGATAAGACTAAAAGTTTAATACTTTTTTGGCGGTTTCTAGTACATCTTTATAGTTTGGAAGCCACACGCTTTCCGCTTGCGAGAATGCAAATACCGTATCTGGCGCAGTCACTCGTAACACAGGAGCTTCAAGACTTAAAATCGCACGGTCATTAATTTCTGCAACGACATTCGCTGCTACACCAGCCTGTTTTTGTGCTTCTTGAACAACAATTGCGCGGCCTGTTTTTTCAACTGAAGCAATGATCGTCTCAACATCAAGCGGGCTTACTGTGCGAAGGTCGACAACCTCAGCAGATACGCCTTCTTTTTCAAGTTCTTCTGCTGCTTTTAGTGATTCATGAACCATTGCGCCATAAGTGATGATGGAAAGATCTGATCCTTCACGTTTCACATCTGCTTTTCCGATTTCAATTGTGTATTCTTCTTCAGGAACCTCCTGACGGAATGAACGGTAAAGTTTCATGTGCTCAAGAAAAACAACCGGATCATTATCACGAATAGCGGAAATTAAAAGCCCTTTTGCATCATATGGAGTTGAAGGAATGACCACCTTAAGTCCCGGCTGTTGTGCAACAAGTCCTTCCAAACTGTCCGCATGAAGCTCAGGTGTGTGAACACCGCCACCGAATGGAGAACGAATCGTAACAGGAGAGTTCCAGCGCCCACCTGAACGATAGCGCATCCGTGCCATTTGTCCTGAAATTGAATCCATCACCTCATAGACAAATCCGAAAAATTGAACTTCCATGACTGGACGAAAATGTTGCAAGCCTAATCCGAGTGCAAGGCCGCCAATACCAGATTCTGCGAGAGGTGTGTCAAAAACACGATCCTCACCAAACTCTTTTTGCAACCCTTCAGTCGCACGGAACACACCGCCGTTAACACCAACGTCTTCTCCGAACACTAAGACATTTTCGTCATTTTTCAGTTCTGTGCGTAACGCATCAGTGATTGCTTGAATCATTGTCATTTGCGCCATGGCTTACTTCGACTCCTTCTCTTTATAAATTTCCTTTTGCTCTGCAAGATTATAAGGAAGTTCTTCATACATAATGTCGATCAAGTCTGTTACTTTTTGTTTTGGTTCTTCATCGGCTTTTTTGATCGCCTGCTTGATTTCTTCTTTCGCTTCTTCAATAACTTTACTTTCTTCTTCTTCAGACCATAAACCTTTGTTTTCTAAAAACTTGCGGAACCGGACCAATGGATCTTTTTGTTCCCATTCATTTTCAATTTCTTTCGTGCGATATTTTGTTGGATCATCACCGGCCATTGTATGAGGACCATAACGGAAGCAAAGTGTTTCAATGAGTGTAGGACCTTCACCGCTGACAGCACGCTCACGAGCTTCACGAGTTGCAGCATACACAGCCAAGGCATCCATTCCGTCTACCTGAACACCAACAATCCCGGCAGATACTGCTTTCTGAGCAATTGTTTCAGCTGCTGATTGTTTTTCAACAGGTGTAGAAATCGCATAACGGTTGTTTTGTACTACGAAGATTGCCGGAGCTTTAAAAGCGCCAGCAAAGTTGACACCTTCATAGAAATCCCCTTGGGAAGCGCCGCCATCACCCGTATAAGTAATCGCAACAGCCTTTTTGTCACGTTTTTTCAAACCTAGTGCAACACCTGCTGTTTGAACGTATTGCGCACCGATAATAATTTGTGGTGAAAGCGCATTGACATCATCCGGCATTTGATTTCCGCGAAAATGTCCTCGAGAAAACAAAAATGCTTGGTAAAGTGGAAGACCGTGCCAAATCAACTGCGGAACATCGCGGTAACCAGGAAGTACGAAATCTTCTTTTTCAAGTGCAAAATGGCTAGCGACCTGAGAAGCTTCCTGACCAGCAGTTGGCGCATAAAAACCTAGGCGTCCTTGGCGATTCAAGGAAATTGAACGTTGATCTAAAATGCGCGTATATACCATGCGACGCATTAATTCTTTCAATTGATCATCAGTTAATTCAGGCATTGCCGCTTCATTTACGACTTCGCCTTTTTCATTCAAAATTTGAAATGTTTCAAACTGCTTTTTAATGGCATCAAATTGCTTTTTGCTATCAACAATCGTCTTTTTTGTTTTTGCAGCCATCCAAAGTCACCTCTTCCTTTCTTTTGACAGTTATAGATGTACACCCTTATCTCAAATAGGGTGTCCTTAAATTAAAGGCATAACTCATATGTTTCAAATCGCATAATCTGTTCTCATTGTTGTCAAATCCATATGATGAAAAATACGAAAATCACCTAAAACTGTATCAATAAAAACATCTAAAAAACTAATACAACTAGTTTCTCCAAGGCTAAGTTTACACTAGCAGGCAAAACCCGTCAATTAATTTGTTCCTGAATTAAAAGAAATGTATTCGCTTTATTTAATTAAAGAACAATATTTACCAAATGACCAAAACTGTATTAGTATAGTTAAAAAACTGTATTATAATAAATGTGACAGTTCCGTGAAAAAGAGTGTTTTGAAGCAAAGTGGTGAACTAAACAGCAATATATATAGGTGTCTTTACGCTAATTCATCCCTGAATAAAAAAAGCTGTCGAGATGTTCTCGACAGTCTGAACGATCAATTGCTCTTTTCTTTAATGTCAAACCCACAATCCTTATAAAAATCTTTTCTTACTTTATTATACTCTGTTGTGTAATCATTAAATGCTACATTTTGTTTTAGCACTTCATTATATTTTTCATTTATACTTTTTAACTGTTTCTCTAAATCTTGCAATTTAAGCTGCTTGTTTTGCATGAGCTTGTACAATTGTTTATCAAGATGAATCGCTTTTTGATAATCTTTATTAAACTGATCATAGGCTTGATACCGTTTTTCCATATGAGAGATTAAATTTTTTGCTTTCTTTTTAACCTTTTGATCCTCAATTTCTTTAACCATTGATTGAGCTCTTTTAAATTCTTTTTTTGCTTTTTCGATACTTTCTTTTTCTAAATCTAAATGTTCTTGACGTTTTTCTGCTTGTTTAAGCGCCTTATTTGAAAGCTTAATCATTTGTTTAAATTCATCCATATTGAGCTTAATCATCTTGTCATACAACTTTCCTTCAGCTTGTTCTAAGGTTTTCAAAGATTTTTGCGCTTTTCGAAACGGCTTTTCTAATTCAACGATCTTTTCCAGTGACTCATGAAGAGTTTGAACAGGATCTTTTGACATACATCCCGTCAACAAAAATACAACTGTGCACAAAACGGTCAGGCCGAATAATATATATTTTTTAAAAGATTTCATATAGTATATACCTCCAATTCTTAGACAAATACACTTGGGACATGTATTACAAAATGATTATGCGGCTCTTATCCCATTAGAACAACTTCCTCCTGAAATTTGTGAAAAATAGGCATTTAACTATACAACCTTTTCATTTTTACATAACTTATATTAGACGCTATGCCTACCAAAGAAAGGCTTTGCGTAAAATAACGGAGGAGGTCTTCATTATGTACGGTTATTGCTGCCCTGGGTACGGGTATGGTGGATACGGATATGGCGGTTATGGATACGGCCGCACCTTTGCATTGATCGTTGTTTTATTTATATTGTTAATTATTGTAGGTGCTGCATATTTGGGCTGCTAGTCCATGTTAATGACCAGTCTAATGACGGCTGGTCATTTCTTCATGATTGCACGCCATGCGTAAAATCCGCTATACTTTACATATTAATGACTGGGAGTGAAGATGTTGATCACAATGGAAAACATTGTCCGCGACGGTCATCCCGCTTTAAGAACCGTCGCGGAAGAGGTCCAATTACCGGCAAACGAAACAGAAATCAAACAACTGACTGAAATGATTGAATTTGTTAAAAACAGTCAGAACCCTGAAATGGCACAAGAATATAATCTTCGGCCTGGAGTCGGGCTTGCCGCACCGCAAATTAATGTTACCAAGCGAATGATTGCCGTTCATGTTGAAAGCAATGGAACGTTGTATAGCTATGCACTTTTTAATCCTAAGATTGTGAGCCATTCTGTCGAAAGAAGCTATCTGTCAAGTGGTGAAGGCTGCCTTTCTGTTGATGAACCGATTCCGGGATATGTCCCAAGGTACGCCCGAATTAGAGTAAAAGGAACGACTCTTGAAGGTGAACAGATTAATATTCGCTTAAGAGGATATCCCGCAATTGTATTTCAACATGAAATCGATCATTTAAATGGAATCATGTTCTATGATCATATTGACAAAGAAAATCCGCTGAAAGAGCCTGAGAATGCGACTCCGGTAAGTGTCTAGCCAATATGCTGTAAAAAAGACGGATCATATTTTGATCCGCTTTTTCTGCTTATTTTAAAAGTCCGAGGGCTTCAACCGCATAAGCAATCCCGTCTTCATCAACAGGCTTCGTAACAAAATGAGCAACATCCTTAAGTTCTGGTACAGCATTGCCCATCGCTATTCCAGTATTGACAAACTCAATCATCTGCAGATCGTTTAAACCATCACCAAATGCAACAGTATCTGTTATTCCAAACGGCAGTTTTTCAATGACTTTTTTGATCCCTTCAGCCTTTGAACCGCTCGCTGGAAGAATATCGGTCGAGCACTTATGCCAGCGAACGAAATCGAATTCACGAAAATGCCTATACATCATCTCCTCACTTTTATCACAAAATAAAAGCACTTGGAAAATGTCTCTGTCTTTATAGTAGAAACGATCAAGTTTGGGGTGCTTCAATTTTAGGCTACCCATTCCTTCATGGATATAAGGATGATCAGCAACATTTGTACCCATCCCCTCTTCACCCATAAAAACTAAAGGATGACCATATTGTTCAGAATGGTCAAGCAAAACCTGAAGGGATTGAGTAGGCAGTGGATTTTTATAAATCACTTCTCCCTCGTATAAAACATATTGTCCATTATATGAAACAAATGAGTCAATACCGAGTTCTTCAGAGACTTCAGTCATCATGAACGGTGCTCTTCCAGAAGCAATAAACAAATGGTGACCATACTCCTTTAAGTTTTGAATGGTCTTTTTTGTGCTTTTGGGAATTTGTTTATCATGATCATAAATGGTTCCGTCAATATCAAAAAAAATAATTTTTTTATTCATAACTACGAATCCTGCTCCCTTAGTCACTATTTTTTCTCCATTTCATCATACAGAAATATGTCATGTTAGAAAACCTTTTCACATCATAATACCAATAATATCCATGTAACAATCAGCAATTTCATCATATACTATAAGTAAAGATAAAAGATCGAATTGGGACAAGTCAATGAAAGGAGGAACTCAGAAATGCTTCGCCGCCTTCGAAAAAAATTAAAAAAACAATTGAATGGCATGATACGTAGAAAGTCGATTGCTTAAGAAGGGGCCTTCATACTGACTGAAGGGTCCTTTTTTTCTCAGGCGCTTTTCTTATGAAGCAATTTCGCATATAATAGAAAGATGAGTCTAACAATCGGCAGTTAAGGAGAGATTTGGATGATATATAAGGTATTTTATCAAGCAAGTTCTGACGAAGTACCTGTTCGTGAAAAAACAGATACAATTTTTGTGGAAGCTCAATCTGAACGTGAAGTCAGATCTAAATTAAAAAAATACAACTACAACATTGAATTTATACAGGAAGTTGATGATGTGTTTTTAGAATATGAAAAGCAAAGTGAAAATTTTAAAGTATTGGAGTTATGAATGAATGAAATTTGTTAAAAACGATCAAACGGCCGTATTTGCCTTGGGAGGTCTAGGTGAAATTGGCAAAAACACATATGGTGTACAGTTTCAAGATGAAATTATTCTGATTGATGCAGGGATTAAGTTTCCTGAAGATGAGCTGCTCGGCATCGATTATGTGATTCCTGATTACACTTATTTAGTCAAAAATGAAGACAAGATTAAAGGACTATTCATTACGCATGGACATGAAGACCATATCGGTGGCATTCCGTACTTACTTAAACAGGTCAATATTCCTGTCTATGGCGGACAATTAGCGATCGGTCTTTTACGAAAAAAACTTGAAGAACACGGTCTACTTCGGCAAACTAAGCTCCATCTGATTGAAGAAGAAGATATTGTAAAATTCAGAAAAACTTCTGTTTCTTTTTTCAGAACAACCCATAGTATTCCGGATTCTTACGGAATTGTCGTGAAAACGCCACAGGGAAATATTGTACATACCGGTGACTTTAAATTTGATTTTACTCCGGTAGGCGAACCTGCCAACTTAACGAAAATGGCTGAGATTGGAAAAGAAGGTGTGCTTTGTCTCTTGTCGGACAGTACGAATAGTGAAATTCCTGACTTTACTATGTCAGAGCGCAAAGTTGGCGAAAGTATTGACGATATTTTCCGTAAAGTGGAAGGCAGAATTATTTTTGCCACTTTCGCCTCAAATATCCATCGCCTTCAACAAGTCATTGAAGCGGCTGTCGCAAACGGTCGGAAAGTGGCTGTATTTGGACGAAGCATGGAGTCAGCTATTGAAATTGGACAAACACTTGGATATATTACATGTCCAAAAAATACATTTATCGAAGCCAATGAGCTTAACAGACTTCCCGCTGGCAAAGTGACGATTCTTTGTACAGGAAGTCAGGGTGAACCGATGGCTGCCCTTTCTAGAATAGCGAATGGCACACATCGGCAAATTTCCATTAATCCTGGGGATACGGTTGTTTTCTCATCATCACCGATTCCCGGAAATACAATCAGTGTTAGCCGGACCATTAACCAGCTCTATCGTGCCGGTGCAGATGTGATTCACGGTTCCCTAAATAACATCCATACGTCAGGACATGGTGGTCAAGAAGAACAAAAACTGATGCTTCGCCTGATCAAACCAAAATTCTTTATGCCTATTCACGGTGAATACAGAATGCAAAAAATGCATGTCAAATTGGCGACAGATTGCGGGATACCTGAAGAAAACTGTTTTATCATGGATAATGGTGAAGTGCTTGCTTTAACAAATGAAGAGGCTTCAATCGCTGGAAAAATTCCATCTGGCAACGTCTATATTGACGGAAGCGGAATTGGCGATATCGGTAACATTGTCTTACGTGATCGGAGAATTCTTTCTGAAGAAGGACTCGTGATTGTTGTAGTCAGCATTGATATGAAAGAGTTTAAAATTTCCGCCGGACCTGATCTCATTTCTAGAGGATTTGTTTACATGAGAGAATCTGGTGACTTGATCAATGATGCCCAAGAACTGATCTCTGGACATCTTAAAAAGGTGATGGAACGTAAAACAACACAGTGGTCTGAAATTAAAAATGAAATTACAGACACGCTTGCACCTTTCTTATACGAAAAAACAAAACGGCGACCGATGATTCTGCCAATTATTATGGAAGTATAAATAGACAAACGAAGCCAGTGGACAGCTATCCACTGGCTTTTTGTTTATTTTTGAATTGGAATATGTTTGAACGCTCTGACATCAAACAATCCATTTGTTGTCATTTTGATTTCAGGAATGACAGGCAATGCTAAAAAAGATAGTGTTAAAAACGGATTAAATGTTTCAGAAAATCCCGTTTGTTTTAAGGCTTCTTCAAGAGCTACTAAGCTTTCGTTCACTTCTTGCAATGGCTTGTCTGATAAAAGACCAGCAATTGGCAAGGCGACAGAGTGGAGCACTCTTCCCCCTTTTGAAACAGTCAGCCCTCCCCCGATTTTACTTAGACTGTCGACTGCCGCTAATATATCTTCGTCATTTGTTCCGATGACGATCAAATGATGAGAATCATGAGAAATTGTTGTGGCGATCGCACCATTTTTTATCCCAAATCCTTTTACAATTCCAAGGCCGATCTCCTTTAACCCTCGATGTCGTTCGATTAATGCAATTTTCAACAAATCGTTTTTAGGGTCTGCCTTGAAAAACACTTGATCTTTTACAGGCTGTTCCAACATGAGTTTTGTCACAAGCTGGTTGGGAATAATCCCGATCACATGCAGATCTTTGTTTTGACATATCGGTATTTGAAGATCTTCCGCATTCAAATCAGGAGCCAAATGGACAGATTGCAACATCCTTGAGTCTGCTTGTATGCTAGGTAACACACCTTCGTCTTCTTCACGGTAAATCACACCAGCGATCATTGTCTCATTAATTTTTACCTGATTTAAATCACTAATAAAGAGAAGATCCGCATCATAACCAGGGGCGACCGCTCCCTTTGTTGTTAAACCGTAACATTCAGCCGCATTGAAGCTCCCCATTTGATAAGCCAAAAATGGGTCAAGCCCCTGTTGAATCGCCAGTTTTACTTGATAGTTAATACTTCCTTCTTCAATCAGTTCAAGCAAATGTTTATCATCTGTACAAAAAAAGAAACGTCTTACATTTTTTTCGTTAACAGCAGGTAACACTTTAGAAACATTTTTAGCAGCAGATCCTTCTCTCAGCATGACGTACATCCCTCGACTGATTCTATCAAAGGCTTCTTCTGGTGTTGTGACTTCATGATCGGTTAAAACACCTGCCGCTCGATAAACATTGACAAACTTGGCTGAAAGACCTGCTAAATGTCCATCAATCCATTTGCCTGCGGTATGGGCATCAATTAATTTTTGCGTCATTTCTTCATCTGCAGTTTCCACTGACACATAGTCCATGACTTCTGCAAGCCCGAGAACTTCTTTATAACGATAAAATGGTTGTAAATCTTTAGCATGTAAAACCGCTCCCGATTTTTCCAATGCTGTTGCTGGCACACTTGACGGGAGCATAAAATAGATGTTCAATGGTGTTAAACGAGCCTGTTCTAACATAAAATGAATGCCTTTGACACCTGCGACATTGGCAATTTCATGAGGATCTGTAATAACTGTTGTCACTCCGTGAGGAATGACTGCTTTAGCAAACTGAGGCGGTGTGACCATTGAAGACTCGATATGGACATGACCGTCAATAAAGCCCGGAACAATCATTTGCCCCTTGGCATCAATCGTTTCTTTTCCCTCATAATCACCTAAACCGACAATCACACCATTTGTAATCGCAATATCTGTCTCCATCCATTTTTGATTGAAAACGTCCATGACTTTCCCATTTTTGACCACAATATCAGCTTTCTTACGATGACTGGCAGTGTCAAGCCGGTCGATCAACCTCTTTTTGTCCAAAGCTATTCGATCCTCTCTAGTTGTTAATAGTATTTAGTTCAATATCCTATCGGAATTCAATGAATCAGTCAATAAAAAAAACCGTAAGCTACACTTGCTTACGGGTCGATTTTAATATTAATGCTGCAGGACTTTTTTTTCAAATCTTGTGATATCAGGAATAGAACCAATCACAATTAATACGTCTTCTTTTTGAATTTCTTCTGTAGCAAGCGGAGAAACGATGACATCTTTTCCGCGTTTGATAGCAACAATATTGATTCCATATCGTGCACGAATATCAAGATCAAGCAATGTATTACCTGCTAATTTGCTATTTGCAACGATCTCCACAATGCTGTGTTCATCAGATAATTCAAGATAATCCAGGACATTGTTTGACACAATATTATGGGCTATCCGTTTCCCCATTTCATGTTCTGGATGAACGATTCGATCAGCTCCAATCTTCGAAAGCACCTTTTCATGATAATCATTTTGAGCTTTAACCGTAATCATTTTAACCCCGAGTTCTTTCAATATAATTGTAGTTAAAATGCTTGCTTGAATATTTTCACCAATGGCTACGATAACATGGTCAAAATTACGCAGCCCGAGATTTTTAAGCACAGATTCATCCGTTGTATCTCCTATCACAGCATGTGAAGCAATTTTTGCATATTCATTCACACGATCTTCGTCTTTATCGATCGCCATGACCTCAAGTCCTTCTTCACTTAGCGCCTTACAAATACTTCCACCAAACCGGCCAAGCCCAATTACTGCAAATTCTTTTTTCATCGGTAATTCCTCCATGGATCAATCTTTAACAAATTCTATCACACGAAAAAATATTTTTCCTCTTTTTTTCATGATATCGTTTGAGGGCAACACTCTGTATTTCTAAGTGGTAGCAAAATATGAAATGTACTACCCTTGCCCAATTCACTGTCAATCTTCATTTCACCATGATGAGCGCCAATAATATTAAAACAAATAGTTAATCCCAGCCCTGTTCCTTCTTTCTTTGTTGAAAAGAAAGGCTTGCCAAGTTTTTTTAAATGATCCTGTGCTATTCCAGTTCCTTCATCCTTAAAACTTATTTTTGCATAGTTTCCTTCCTTTTTCGTAGAAATCGTGATTTTCCCGCCATCAGGCATCGCTTCAATCCCATTCTTAATTAAATTGATAAACACTTGCTTAATTTGGTTTTCATCACCATTCACTTGCAAATTCTCATCTGTATGAAACCATTTTTCAAGTTTGATATGGGAAAGAACGGCATTTGTTTCAAGCAAGGTGATGACCTGCTCAAGCACCGAATGAATGTTGACTTTTTTAAACTTTACCTGATGAGGTTTTGCTAAAACAAGCAGTTCACCTAACACAGAATCAATCCGTTTAATTTCAGAAAAAATAATATCAAAATAATCGCTTCTGTCAGGGTACTCTGATTTCATTAACTGTAAGAAACCATTAACACTTGTCAGTGGATTTCTGACCTCATGAGCAATTCCAGCAGCAAGTTGCCCTGCCATCGCAAGCTTTTGTGACTGCATAGCCAATCGCTGGTTTGATTTAAACAGTTCCATTTCAGTTTTCTTACGTTCTGTTACATCTGTCAGTGTCCCTAAACTCCCAATGAATTGACCATTTTTATAATATAACTTATAGTGAACTTCACCCCAAAATTTACTGCCACTTTTACGATGATACATCACTTCAATTCTACCTTCAGACTCTTTGTTTTCTAAATGAGAAACGAGATGATTTGTGACTCGCTCCTCCTGATCAAAATAGTCGTTATACATTGTTCCAAGACTTTCTTCAATACTATAGCCCGTCAAAGTGGTCCATGGTTGATTTAAAAAAGTAATGATTCCTTTTTTGTCTGTCTGGAACACAATTTCCTGAAGATTATCCATAATTCGTTTTGTTTCATCTGAGAGTTCTTTATATTTTTTCTCACTTTCCTTCAGCTTATGAACGAGCTGATTTGATTCATCAATATAAAGAGTTAGCCACCAGACACTGATCAATGTCACCATTGTAAACAGTACATCAACAGGCCAATTAATTTTATTACCTAGTATCCCATAAAATAAATAATTCCAAAACATGATAAAGGTCATTGCTAACAAGGTCGCAATGATCCGCCCTTGATATCTTTTCATTCCCCCACCTGCCACTCGTGTTTCTCAGTTAATTGTAACATTGTTTACGTCATCTTTTTAGAGGTTGTTTAAAGAGATCTTGTTTTCACAAAAAAATTTTTGATAATCATAGCTCACATTTGCATATAAATCACTCATGTAGATACATTCATCTTAGACCGGGTTGCTCATAATGTACGGAATATTCCTAAATTTTTATTGATTTTCTTCACGCAATTACAACTCTTCCGTGTTCTCATGTTGTCACATCTGGAGGAGTTTTTTATACCTAGATGAAAGCGTCTTGGATTCTATTCTATTAAAAAACCCTGCCCGATGAAAGGCAGGGGACATCATTATGCTTTCGTTTGGTTTAGTGTTGCTTGAATTTCCTCTAGCAACAATTTGGCACCTTCAGGACTCAGTGTTATTTTTCCATTCGTGTATTCGTGGTTTTCTGACGTAATTTCTCCTGTCATCAGACAAACTCCATGCGGTTTATACTTCTTCATTACAATTTTATCTTCATCGACAAAGAACTCAATACTGTCCTTGATCGCTATCCCTAGTGCTCTCCTTAGCTCAATCGGCATCACGATCCGACCGAGTTCATCTACTTTTCTTACAACTCCAATTGCTTTCAAAACTTTCGCCTTCTTCCTATATTTATATCTATTCTAAGATATTATTCTTAGCATAACGATAGACGTACAACTATTAAAAAAAGTTTCCCTGTTTAAGCTATTCTTTAACAAAAAATTCACGTCATAAAAAATAAAATGTTTTTTATGTTGTAAATATGAGTCTATCGTTTTACAAATTTTTTTCAAAACGTCACAAACCCCCAAAAATAGAGTTTTTTTTGAGATAATCTAAATGGAGTTCTTTTTCAGCATGAAAAAACATTTCGTTTTTCCAAAAAATTTAAAATAGAGATAGGGTGGAAATCATGTTTCAAACTACTGAAATCGGAATTGATTTAGGTACTGCAAACATATTAGTTTACAGTAAAAGCAAAGGTATCGTTTTTAATGAACCATCAGTTGTCGCCGTTGACAAGGCAACAAAAAACGTGTTGGCAGTAGGAACTGATGCGAAAAGCATGATTGGTAAGACGCCGAATAAAATTGCGGTGATAAGGCCAATGAAAGACGGCGTTATCGCTGATTATGAAATGACAACAGACCTCTTAAAACAGATTATGAAGAAAGCCAGTAAAAATATTGGACATACTTTTAGAAAACCGAGTGTTGTCGTCTGTACTCCATCAGGATCTACCGCCGTTGAAAGACGAGCGATCAGCGATGCTGTTAAAAACTGTGGAGCCAAACATGTTCATTTAATTGAAGAACCTTTAGCTGCTGCAATCGGAGCAGATCTACCCGTTGATGAACCAATTGCAAATGTTGTTGTAGATATTGGAGGAGGCACTACAGAAGTAGCGATTATTTCTTTCGGTGGTGTTGTATCCTGCCATTCCATTCGAATCGGCGGTGACCAACTTGATGAAGATATTATCATGTTTGTAAGAAAAAAATATAATTTATTAATTGGTGATCAAACCGCAGAAGAAATCAAGATGAATATAGGGTATGCTTTAATTAAACATGAAACGAAATCGATGGAAATCAGAGGTCGTGATCTTGTGACCGGTTTACCCAAAACGATTACACTGCAATCAATTGAAATCCAGGAAGCTATGCGCGAATCGCTTCTTCAGATGCTTGAAGCAATTAGAGCTACGCTTGAAGACTGTCCTCCAGAACTCAGCGGAGATATTGTTGACCGCGGTGTCATTTTGACAGGTGGAGGAGCACTTTTAAACGGTATACAAGAATGGCTCATGCAAGAAATCGTGGTTCCGGTACACATCGCTTCAAGTCCGTTAGAATCGGTTGTGATTGGTACAGGCCGTTCTCTTGAAGTCATTGATAAATTACGGAAAGTTGCTAAGTAATTTAAAATATACGTCTTTTTTAGACATTTCCTTCATATTGTGAAAAATGGAGGAATGATAAGGAGGAAAAACATGCTGAGAGATCTAGGGAGACGTGTGGCTATCACGATGATTTTGAGCAGTATTATTCTCGGGGGGATCAGTATATCACTGGCTAATATGCCGACCCCCCCTGCAGATCAAACCGGCAAAATCAATCGCTAAACAAGGCGGCAGCCAAAAGCTGCGTCTTTTTTTCTTTTCCAGCTAATATTTGATATGATGTTTAAGATACTGAAGGAGGTTTTGCAGATGAATACATTTACCAATCATTTAAACAAATATGCAGAGCTCGTCACAGAAGTCGGTGTAAATGTTCAAAAAGGACAACAAGTCGTGATCAATGTCTCAACAGAAGTTTGCGATTTTGCCCGTCTCCTTGTGAAAAACGCATATCAAAGAGGTGCAAAACATGTAACAGTCCGTTGGCAGGATGATGTTGTGACAAGGTTGAAATATGAACTTGCCCCTTCTGAAAGCTTTGAAGAGTATCCTGAATGGGAAGCGAAAGGGCTTGAAACACTTGCGAAGGAAGGCGCTGCCTTTATTTCTGTTGTCTCCTCAAGCCCTGATCTTTTGAAAGGAATTGATACAAAACGGATTGCTACACAGCAAAAAACAACTGGGAAAGCACTCTATACATACAAACAAGCTATTCAAACTGATAAAGTCAGCTGGACGGTTGTCGCTGCACCTTCACCTAGTTGGGCGAAAAAAGTTTTTCCGGAGTTAAGCGAAACAGAGGCAGTTAACAAACTTTGGGATGAAATTTTTAAAACAACCCGTGTAGATCAGAAAGACCCTGTTCAAGCATGGAAAGAACATGACCAAGCACTTTCTGAAAAAGTCCGTTTGTTAAACGAAAAACATTTTCAAACTCTTCACTATCAAGCAAAAGGAACTGATTTGACCATCGAGCTCCCAGAAAAACACCTGTGGGTTGGAGCCGGTAGCACCAATGATAAAGGTGTTCATTTCATGGCCAATATGCCGACAGAAGAAGTATTCACCGCTCCGAAAAAAGATGGAGTGAATGGAACGGTTTCAAGCACAAAACCATTGAGCTATGCCGGAAACATCATTGAAAACTTTACATTGACGTTTGAAAACGGAAGGATTACTGATGTAAAGGCTGAGCATGGTGAGAACATTTTAAAAGAATTGATTGAAACAGATGAGGGCTCACATTATTTAGGTGAAGTTGCCTTAGTAGCTCACAATTCACCAATTTCCCAATCCAATATTTTATTCTATAACACATTGTTTGATGAAAATGCTTCAAATCACCTCGCCATTGGAAGTTCATATGCCTTTAATATTGAAGGCGGGAAACAAATGACTCGTGAAGAACTTGCTCAAAGCGGTTTGAATCAAAGTATTACCCATGTTGATTTTATGATTGGTTCTGGAGAGATGGATATTGATGGAATAACGGCTGACGGAAAAAAAGAACCCATCTTCCGAAACGGTGAATGGGCTATTTAAAACCTTCAAAATTTAGATTACAAAAGCTAGTCGATTAAGCCGGTTTTTTCACGACTTTGTCGACTAGCTTTTATTACACTTGCTCAACCATATAATTCAGTCAATTTTTTTTGGACTGTCTGATCTTGTAAAAACTCATCATAACTCATTTGTTTATCAACGATACCGTTTGGCGTTATCTCAATGATCCGGTTGGCAATCGTATGAACAAACTGATGATCGTGAGAAGTAAATAGCATGGCTCCTTTAAAACTGATCAAGCCATTATTTAATGCTGTAATTGATTCAAGATCCAAATGGTTTGTCGGTTCATCCAACATTAAAACATTCGCTCCAGAAAGCATCATTTTCGAAAGCATACAGCGGACTTTTTCTCCTCCTGAAAGGACACTTGCTTTTTTCAACACTTCTTCTCCTGAAAACAACATTCGCCCTAAAAATCCGCGAAGAAAACTTTCACTTTGGTCATTTGGTGAAAACTGGCGAAGCCAATCAACAAGATTTAGCTCACTGTTCTCAAAAAATTCGCTGTTATCTTTCGGGAAAAATGCCTGAGAAGTTGTTACACCCCATTTAAATGTTCCACTGTCGGGCTCCATCTCCCCTGCCAAAATTTTAAAAAGCGTTGTCATTGCGAGTTCGTTCCGCCCTGTAAATGCGATTTTATCATCTTTATTCATCATAAAACTCACTGAATCAAGCACTTTTACACCATCAATTGTTTTCGAAAGATCCTGAACGACAAGCACATCATTACCAATCTCACGTTCTGGGGAAAAGTTGACATACGGATATTTTCGTGATGATGGCTTTATATCATCAATTGTGATTTTTTCAAGCAACTTTTTCCTTGAGGTTGCCTGTTTTGACTTTGAAGCATTTGCACTAAATCTGGCGACAAACTCTTGCAACTGTTTAACTTGCTCTTCTTTTTTCTTATTGGCTTCCTGTGCCATTTTTAGTGCAAGCTGGCTTGATTCATACCAGAAATCATAGTTTCCGACATAAATCTGAATTTTATTAAAATCTAAATCAGCAATATGCGTACACACTTTATTTAAAAAGTGACGATCATGCGAGACAACGATTACAGTATTCTCAAAGTTGATTAAAAACTCTTCAAGCCATTGAATCGCTTGAATATCTAAGTGGTTTGTCGGCTCATCCAAGAGAAGAACATCTGGTTTTCCAAACAGCGCTTGAGCAAGCAAAACTTTGACTTTTTCAGCTCCGCCTAAATCTGCCATTTTCTTTTCATGAAGATCTTCGGAAATTCCTAGCCCTTTCAGTAAAATCGCGGCTTCTCCTTCCGCTTCCCAACCGTTCAATTCCGCAAATTCTCCTTCAAGCTCAGCCGCACGAATACCGTCTTCATCTGAAAAATCAGCCTTCATGTAAATCGCGTCTTTTTCTTGCATCACTTCATATAGACGCTTATGTCCCATGATCACAACTTTTAATACTTCAAATTCTTCATACTCGAAATGGTTTTGCTTCAGGACGGCTAGACGTTCGCCAGGACTCATATGAACATCGCCTGTCTGAGGCTCAATTTCACCAGATAAAATTTTCAAGAACGTTGATTTACCTGCTCCATTTGCACCAATCAAACCGTAACAGTTTCCCGGTGTAAATTTAATGTTAACATCTTCAAATAGCTTCCGGTCCGCAAACCGCAAGCTAACATTACTTACAGCTATCATTATATATCCTCCATCATTATACTTCTTAAAGAAGTATAACACGAATATTCCGGAAGAGAAACGCCTTGCTTTGTCATTAATTAAAATCATTTTTTGTATTTTAATGATGACAATATGTTACAATTAATGAAGAATGGAGGGTGGGAAAATGAATTTAAAAGATGATCCAGATATTAGAAAATGGGTGAACAACAGACCGTGGCAGGCGTTCTTCATTTCATTTGCCATGGTGATATCAACAATGTCAATCGGTCTATTCAAAGGCTTTTATATGTGGACAATAGAATTCCTTATCTTTTCCTGTCTTTTAATTGGTTTCGGCCTTCTTGTAGGATGGCTCCAAAAGATATATTATAAAAAAGTAATGTTTGGAGAAAAAACGGACCATTAGACGGAGGAAAATATGAAGCTTATCACTTTGACAGAATACTGTATGTTTATTTTTTTTGCCGGGGTTTATGTTGCAGTGACCGGTTTTTCTGCTCGAGATCTTGGCCTTTATCTTGGTTTTGCGATGATTTACACATTTGTACATCTTGCGGCAAAGCAATTTCTGACAAAGCGGGGAAAAGAGGCCTCGGAAATCCGGATTTTGTACAGCGTTCTACTCATTACAGCATCAGTATTTATAACTGTGCTGTTTATCGTCGTACTGTACTCACTATCATCCCGATGATAAAATGCCTGTTTGTCCAAATGGACATCAGGCATTTTCAGTCTGTTTTACGAATTTCATTTAACGGAAAAAACACAAATTGTGATGTCCCAGCCACTCGATCTTTATCAATCATCCCCAGTCCGTTCCGACTATCCATTGATCTTTGACGATTATCACCCATAACAAAATACTTGCCTTCAGGCACTTTTACAGGTCCGAAATCATGTGTCAGTATACCGTCAACTTCTTTACGCTTCTCTGAAAGATATGGCTCGGCTACTTTTTTTCCGTTAATATAAAGTGTATCATTTTTCACTTGCACTGTTTCATGTGGTAGACCGATGAGACGTTTTACATAATGAACATTTTTTTCATCCCCATCGATAATCACGATATCCCCCCGGTTAAATTCACCAATGTATTTCACCGTTTTATAAACGAATAATCGTTCACCATCATGTAATGTCGGATCCATCGATGTCCCTTCCACTAAATACGGTTCAAATAAAAAGATACGGATCACAATGGCCAAGACAATGGCAATGATAATGGCTTTGACCCATTCAAACAGAGAACTCTTTTTTTTGGCGGACTTTTGCTCAGTCAATATTCTTCCTCCTAAAAAAGTCTGTCAAATCTAAACAATCGACTTTCTTATACTTTATCATATGTGATAGATGAATACATAATTTTGAAACTGCTCATAAAAAAGAAGTGCCGCACAAGCGACACTTCACACTGTTTATGCTTCTTTCGGAACCGGCTTTTTCAATATGCCCAGAATGAGAGCAGTGACAACAGATCCGATCAAAATACTGAGAATATATAAGAACGCGTGATTTGTTGTAAAGATAACAAACAATCCACCGTGCGGTGCAGGAAGTGTGACATTGAAAAGTTGAGACAAACCACCACCAACTGCTGAACCGATAATACATGCCGGAAGAACCCGAGCCGGATCAGCCGCCGCAAATGGAATCGCACCTTCGGTAATAAATGATGCGCCCATAAAGTAGCAAGTAATCCCTGCTTCACGATCACGTTTTGTGAATTTGTTTCTAAAGAATGTTGTTGCAAGTGCGATACCAAGCGGTGGAACCATACCACCTGCCATAATGGCCGCATGCGGTCCAAAGTTTCCAGCATCAATCATCGCAATCCCAAATGTAAAGGCTGCTTTGTTGATCGGACCACCCATATCAACTGCCATCATAGCGCCTAATATAATACCCATTAAAACAAGGTTTCCTGTGCCAAGTGCTTCAAGCCAATTTGTCATACCAGTCATAATCCTACTGACAGGAGGATTGACAACATAGTGCATAATTGCGCCCGTTAAGAAAATACCAAATAGCGGATAAATTAAGACCGGTTTTAATCCTTCAAGTGTTTGTGGAAGTCCAGCAAACATTTTTTTCAGAAGAATGATAATATAACCTGCTAAGAAGCCAGCGATTAATCCGCCTAAGAACCCAGCATTTCCTTGCGTCGCCATAAAGCCACCGACCATACCAGGTGCAAAGCCTGGACGATCTGCAATACTCATCGCAATAAATCCGGCTAAGACGGCAACAATTAATTTCATGGCATTACCGCCACCAATATCCATCAATGTAGCTGCAAATTCATTATAAGAAGGATGATTGGGATCCGCTGATTTAATTCCCCAGAAGAACGAAATCGCAATTAAAATTCCGCCACCGACAACAAATGGGAGCATGTTGCTGACACCGCTCATCAAATGTTTATAAAAGCCGCCGACGCCGCCTTTTGCAGCTCCATCATCATTGGCTGCTTTGCCGCCTGTGCCTTTATAGATTGGTGCATCCTGTTTTAACGCTTTCTCAATCAGTTCTTTCGGACGTCTAATTCCAGCTGTTACTGGGACTTCGATGACATGCTTTCCTGCGAAACGATCCATTTCTACTTGCTTGTCCGCCGCCACAATGATTGCCACAGCATCTTCAATGTCCTGTGCTGTTAGAGCGTTTTTAATTCCGCCTGAACCGTTTGTTTCCACTTTAATGTCCACACCGAGTTCTTTTGCCTTTTCTTTCAAAGCATCCGCTGCCATAAATGTGTGGGCAATTCCTGTTGGGCATGCCGTAACAGCAAGAATTTTTCCTTTTGCAGATGGCGTTCTAGACTCGTCAGCCTGCTCTTCTTCATCATCTTTATCATGTTGATTAATAATATCAATGATTTCTTCTTCTGTTCGTGCATTCAGGAGTTTTTTACGAATTTCTTCTCTCATTAATAAAGTTGACAGTCTTGATAATGCTTCAAGGTGGGTATTATTTGCTCCTTCAGTGGCAGCAATCATGAAAACTAAATGGCTTGGCTGTCCATCCAATGATTCATAATCAACACCTGCCGTTGAACGACCAAAAGCAATCGCTGGTTCTTTAACACTTGCTGTTTTCGCATGAGGAATCGCAATACCTTCACCGATTCCTGTTGAGCTTTGCTTTTCACGATTGATAACAGCTGCTTTATAGCCTGCTTTATCACTCAGTTTTCCAGCCTGATCCAAAACTGTTACAAGTTCATCAATAACATTTTCTTTCTGGCTGCTCTCAAGATTTAACTTGATTGTTTGCTTCGTTAGTAACTCTGTTATTTTCATAACCTTTCCTCCTTTAGATGGCTCTGATTTGAACTTCAGGAAGTAACTTTTGGACCAGTTCTTCTGTTCCTAATTCTTCCGAAAATGCTGTAGCACTACCTGATGCGACTCCTAAGCGAAATGCTTCTGTCATATCCAGCTGTTTTTGAATACCGGCAAGAAACCCGGCAACAACTGAATCGCCAGCTCCAACAGAATTAACAAGCTTTCCTTTCGGGGTATTTGCATAATAAACTTGATCTTTAGTAAATAGAAGAGCACCTTCACCAGCCATTGATACAATGGCGTTTTCCGCCCCTTGTTCAATCAATTTTTTTCCGTATGGGACCGCATCTTCTATAGAGTTGATCGTCGTCTCAAACATTTCACCAAGTTCATGGTGGTTCGGTTTCATTAACAGTGGATTCATTTCAGCTGCTTTCAAAAGTGCTTCACCTGAAATATCCACAACGACCCGGACATTTTGTTTTCTGCATGCTTCGGCAATTTTCTCATAGGTATCTTGTGGTAATGAAGCTGGAATACTTCCCGCCATCACGACAATATCCCCTTCTTTCAGCGTGGAAAATTGCGCTAGAAACACTGAGAAATCTTCTTCACTTATGGCAGGACCTTGGCCGTTAATCTCCGTTTCATCTCCGGTTTTCAACTTGATATTGATCCTAGTATCTCCCTTTACTTCATGAAAAGCTGTTTCAAGCTTCTCTTCTTCGAGAAAGGATTTAATATAGTCCCCGGTAAAACCGCCAACAAAACCAAGAACTTTTGAAGGGACATCATGCCTGTTTAATACCCTTGAGACATTAATACCCTTGCCACCGGGATATTTCGTATCATAAGCTGAACGATTTAACCCGCCTAATGAAAATGATTCGACATGGACAATATAGTCGACCGATGGATTGAGTGTTACAGTATAAATCATGATTTCACTACCTTTACGACAGTTTTTTCTTGATAGTTATCAAATGAATGTTTGCCAGATCCTGCTGTAATGATAGCTGCGTCGTCTAAACTTGCAAAGGCAGAAAAAGAAATCTCTCCAAACTTTGAAGCATCAGCTAAAATAAAAGCTTGTTTCGCTTGCTGAATCGCTTTCGTTTTCAATAGCGCTTCATCAGGGTCAGGAGTGGTGTAGCCCGCTTCCTTATGAACCCCATTGACACCGAGAAAACTTTTATCAAACCGATATTGGCTAATGGACGTTAAAGCAGAACCGCCAAGAATTGCTCCTGTTTTTTGCTTGACATAGCCACCTAATAAATAAAATTTGATTCCTTTTTTCATGAGTGGCTCAATATGCATAATTCCATTCGTGACGACGATAATATCCTTCTCTTGATCTATAAAATCGATCATTTGTAATGTCGTCGTTCCAGCATCAAGGTAAATGCAATCACCTTCTTCAAGCAATGTAGCAGCTTCTTGGGCAATTTTTTTCTTTTCATGAAGGTTTTTGGATGATTTCTCAAGCATATCTGGCTCTTTCCGAATATCGGAAATCTTAGATGCTCCTCCATGAACACGCTTTAAGTATCCACGAGCTTCAAGCGTTGACAAATCCCTTCTGATCGTTGATTCAGAGGCATTTGTCAAATTCATTAAATATTGAATTTTCACGACATCATCCTGCTCTATCTTATCAATGATGAGCTGATGTCGTTCAGGAGTAAGCACATAATCACCCCTTTTTGGAAACGCATTCATTTTGCTTACAATGTCATTGTAAACGCTATTTCGACAAAAATCAACAAAAATCTTTCAAATTCATTCAATAACCATCAAAATCTTTCACATTTTATCATCTTAACTTGATGTGTTCTATTTGTAAACTAGATAAGCAATGACAATTCGCAAAAATATGTGACATTACGATTATTCTCTAATTCGTTTTTAATCATTCTCTAAAAAGTAATTTGGTAAAATTATGTAATTGTAAATATTTGTGCTTTCTGAAAGTTTAGTACATGAACAGTTTGGGGAACTACTCTATGATTAAAACAAAGGAAAGACCGACTAAATCGATTTTGACGAACCGCTTATCATTTCTGATTAAGACAATCCCCTAATATTGTGGTAGACAATCCATTATATGTAATGGTAACGTTGTGTATAGAAGTGGCGAAATAACTTTAGAAAAGGAGTCAATATGATGGAACAAGTCACTTGGTGGTTAGCTTTTGGCGGCGGTTTGCTATCATTTGTTTCTCCATGTTGCTTACCTCTTTATCCTTCATTTATTTCTTATATAACAGGGATATCTGTTAACGATTTGAAGAATCATAAGTCAACCAGTATCACAAGATCTGTTTGCATTCATGCATTATCCTTTTTAGTAGGATTCTCCTTCATTTTTTATGTGTTGGGGTTCTCGACGAGTTCAATCGGCAGAATTTTTGCCGAGAATCAAACTTTAATCCGAATGCTTGGGGGAATTTTTGTTACAATCATGGGATTGTTTTTATTAGGGATTTTCCAACCAAAATTCATGCTTCAAGAACACCGCTTTGCTTTTAGAAGGGGGAAAATTGGAATACTTAATTCAATGTTAATCGGAATCATCTTTGCTGCCGGGTGGACGCCTTGTATCGGACCCATCTTTGGAGCAATTATATCGACTAATATTGCATCCCCTGCTAACACACCCACTCATACATTTATTAATGTGACAGCCTATTCTTTAGGTTTTGGAATTCCATTTTTATTCATGTCATTTTTCATTGGAAAAATAAAGATTTTTCTAAAGTACTCCAATCTTTTCATGAAAATTGGTGGCGGTATTCTTGTTATTGTTGGCGTGCTTTTGTACACCAATAAAATGGTGTGGATCAATATATGGTATTCTAATCTTACTGGTTTTTTATCGTGATCACCGTAAAAAAAGATGGCAAAATTACGCCATCTTTTTCCTAGTAGAAAGCAATGTGCTTCTAACACAACTGAATCATTTTGGTTTTCTTAGACTGAAAATATGGTATTTTAAAGAGTATAAAACGGTTTTAAGAGCGAGTTGATCGATTCAAAGATATCTAAAATAGCCATCAATAGCTGGACCACCAAAAATGCAATGGCCAATATGGTCAACAAAAATACAAGTAAAATCAAAAATAACACTGCAATACCAACCCATGAAGATGTTTTTGAAACTCCGGCTGTTTTTTGCAAACCGATCGCTAATAAAATGAGCGTCCAGATTAAAAAGATATCAAATATCCCTAAAAATCCCGTTAAATAGTTATTGGCTGGAACGAATCCTGTAAGAGATATGTACGAAAACCAATCCGGTGATGTATTTGAAAAATATTTGATGACTGCAACTATGAGATCCTTCATTGCTGTTAAAAAGTATATATGAATAAATAAAGAAAACATACAGGTGAAATTAGTTTTACCCCGTCCCAATTTAGCGATCATCCATAATATGAAAGTAATCAGCACAAATAGCATAATAGAGTTAACAGTACTATGTATAAAATAACTTCCAAAAGATCGCTCTTCATTAAAAAGCTTTGGATCATTTAATCTGTTAAGATAATCAGCCAGAGAAGATAATACCATCACGATGATGAGTGGCAACCAAACCGTTGGTCTTTCCCTGATTCTCTCAAACTGCCTGACAGGATTTGTGATGATGCCTAATAACGATGGTTTTTTTATTGACTCTCCATTCACTTGACAGTTCCTCTCCTATCTTGTTCCATTCTTCGAATTCAGACTGTTCGCTGATACTATATGTTTAACCTACATCTTTCATATGCGATTCTAGATCATTAAAATAAACATACCTAATAAATAGCCACATAGTAATAACAAAGCAAACAAAACAGCCACACCAATCCATGAGACGCGCTTTGAAACCCCAGCTATTTTCTGCAATCCAAAAGCAATTAATATGAACGTCCAGATATAAAAAATATCAATCATTCCTAAAACACTTTGAATAGGCTGAGCAACTGAAATGTAACCATTAAGTGATGTTAATGTACGCACTTCCAGCGAACCTGTTAAATAAAAAATGATACTTAAAATGAACTTTGCTATCACAACTACAAAACTTGCATAAATAGACAAAGAAAACATTGCGGAAAAGTTCGTTTTCCCATTACCTATTTTAGCAATCAACCACAGTAATAAAGCCCAAATCACAAAGAAAATGACAGAGTAAAAAATAGTGCGGAAAAACAAAATCATATATCTGTATGCTTCTACATCAACATTTAAAAGCTCAATCATTTTAGAATTTTCAAGATGAATCGACAATGACAATAATACGAGTACAATCATAAACGGCAACCAAATCGTCGGTCTTTCTTTAATTCTTTCAAACTGCTTCATTGGATTTGTGATGATACCAAACAATGATGGCTTCTTTAGGTTTTCTATCGACTGATTCACTTTTCATTCCTCCAAAAATATCTTTACAACCTTTATAATCGTATCATAAAGGCTAGTAACTAAACTTTAAAACCAGCTTAATTTTCATTAAAAAAGACCGCTAAAAGGCGGTCTTAAGTAATAGGATCTCTCACTTATATACTCTGAAAAACCCAGTATATTTATTGTTTCACTAATTCTTTCTCTATAGAAGCTGTTTTGTTCAAAATCTCCTTTATTCCCTTCTCCTTTACGCACCACTTACAAAAATAAGATTGAAAGGATGAACAAGACAACCGTACTGATCCATGCAGACTTTTTAGACATTCCAGCGACTTTTTCAAAACCGATCGGCAATAAGAAAAAGCTCAAAATTGAAAACAGTTCAATTGCACTTAAAATACCGGTAATTGGGGGTTTAGACGGTATAAGACTAGCTAGTGTTGTAACATTACTTGCTATATATTGACCTGAAAAATAGATATATATTCCCCTACTAAGGGTAGCAAAACTTGCCACAATGCTAACAAACAATGACATAGAAAACATTTTTGTAAATGTAGTCGTACCACCTGATATTTTGACACAGAGCCAATATATTAATGAAGCAGCCAAAATCAATAAGATGCAACCAATAATACTTCCTACGATTTGAAGTATAAAGAGACCTCGCTCAGCATCAGGATTTCCTATGTACTCTTTTGGTAATTGCATTGTTTTCATGAGTTTCTCATAATCAATCTTCAAGCTCGCTAATGTAATTCCGACTAGATTAATAACAATGACAATGAGGAGGGGCAGCCATATACTTGGCTTTTTACTCATTCGTTCAAAATGCACACCCGGTTTTAAAAACAACCCCAAAACAGAGGGTTTTTTGTCTAAACCTTTTTCTAACTTCGTTTCCATCGTAAAAAAACCTCCAACCTATTTACCTCATCATTTATGTGTAACTGACAAACTATAAGTTTTATTATACTTTAAATCTCGGTTGCATGCTTCCTGTTTTTTCAGAATCACTCACTTGTTTTCTTCACTTTCACAAACTTGGTTCTCGTTCACTGTTCTTTATTAAATGATCATCAATCAAATCCTATTCCTTCCACTTATATGTAAGGCGTGAAATACTTTCATTTTTACATGTCACAACACCTATCTGGCATCTCAATTGCAAAAACTTCGAAAATCTTATAGGGAATTTTTTGATGTTTGAAGTAAAATCATGTAAAATAATAGAAAATGTTATCAAATTAGAGTGACGGAGTTGATTTCAATGTCGAATCGAGAGGCTTTAAAAAAACAGCTTCTCCGCTTAGCTGAATTGGAACAAAAAGTCTGGAAGGATTATCGAAAGGAAAGGGAAGCCATTTATGCAAGATTAGAAGAGTTAGATCGAAATATCCAAAAACATAGACGTTCCAATAAAGAGTACTATGCAGCACATTGCGTTGAAATTATTAAACAACAAAAAGGAAAAATCGTAACAACAAAAGAACTTAAAAAGAAATTAAAGGAGCGTACCCAATTTAATGTTCACCGTATTAGTGAGCTCTATGATCTGATCCAAAAAATAGAACCGAATATTTCCAAAGAACGGCGCGGGTGTTTTCTTTATCTTGAAAATCATCTGAGAAACAATAGCAATCGGTATTAGCTTCATGCTAATACCGATTGCCAAACATTCTTTTATCATCCACCACTAACTGGCGGAATAAATGCAACGGTGTCACCCGACTTTATTTCACGATTTCCCCTCCGATATTCCTCATTAACTGCAACCATTGCCCGTTCTATCCCTTGAAGATGATATGTTTCTTTTAAGTATAAAGTGATATCGTCTGTTGTCGTTTTTTCTTCATCAAAACAAATGCTCTGTGTACCAGCTTGTTCTGCAAGACCGGCAAATAAAAGAATGTTAATCAAATTCGTCACCTCTTTTTCTGTCAGGAGAAACAGTTGTCACGCTCGGTTTCCCTTCAGGATAGGCAGTTGTTTGGAGCTGATCTCCAATCCAGGACTCACCATCTTCCCAATACTCTTTTTTCCAAATCGGAACAATTTGTTTGATTCTTTCAATTGCGTACTCATTCGCTTCATAGGCCGCTTTTCGGTGAGGAGAGGAAACAGCGATGACAACGGCCGCTTCAGAAATATTAAGCCTCCCGATCCGATGGGTGATTGCCAGTTTTGTCCCCGGCCATTTTGTATTGATCTCATCGCCTATTTTCTTCAACATGTTGACTGCCATTGGAACATAGGCTTCATATTCTAGATAAAGTGTCTTCTTATGATTTGTCCATTCTCTCACTGTCCCAATGAATGTTGTAATGGCCCCAGCCTCTCTGCACTCAACTTTTTTGACGACATCTTCGATCACAATCGGTTTCTTGGTTATGTTAAATCGTTCCGGCAAGCGCCTTCCTCCTTTAAATAGTTAAATATAAATGAGATCGCACTTGGATCTTTGATATGAAAAACAGGAAAAGCTAATCGCGAAAGTTGCGGCTTTTGATCTCGATATATCACAGCAATAATACCTTCTAATTGTTGGAGCAAATGCTTGTCCTTTTCATCTCTGACCATTACGATTTTTTGATAGGCTGCTTGTTTAAATCCTTCGATTAACAGGCAGTCAATTGATAATAGCTCATAGATGGGTATGAGTTGTTCAAGCAGCAGATTTCCGCGTGCTGTTAGCTGAAAAACGCCACCACCTTCAACACCGGATATCACTGAACCAGCCTCTAAATATCGGTTCGTATCCTTCCCTTTTGTTGCAGAGGCAGGCTCACCTCCATGGCCATGATGTTTAAGACAACCGACTTTCATGTTCTGATGTGCAAGCCTTTTGATCAGCAATTCCATGAACGTTGTTTTACCACTGTTTTGATAGCCTACGATCTGCAGGATTGGAAAATCTCCGGACACATTTGTTCACATCCGTTCTCATCTCTGTATAAAAGAACATTGACATGTTCTCCCGCTTGATAGCCCCTCGTGCCACCTGGCAAAATGATAAGTCCATTTGCAATCGCAAGTGAAGTCACAACACCCGATTTATCCAAACCTACAGGTATAGCGTGAAAAAAGCCATCTTTCACTGAAACGTGTGCACGGACAAAACGGGTAAAGGGGTTCGCTTTAGGAAAACTCTTCATTAGAATAGCCTTTGCCGTTAAAGTATATGGTTTTTGATCACGCAGCCATAGACGAATCAACAGCTTCACAAATAATTCAAACCCTACAAAACAAGCAGATGGGTTTCCTGACAGTCCAAATAGCAACTTTCCGTTTAATTGAGCAACCGTTGTAACACTTCCAGGACGCATGCCTACTTTATTAAAAAGAACTTTTGCACCGAGTTTTTCATATATGTCTGGCAAAAAATCAAAATCTCCAACAGAGACACCACCGGTTGTAATTAGAAAATCTACTTGTTTAAGTGCTTTTTCAATCGCTGTAAAACTTTCCTTCAATTGATCGGAAATTTTCCCTAGATAGATAGGTCTACCGCCTGCTTCTTCAACTTGCGCAATCACCATGTTAGCATTACTGTTACGAATTTTGCCAGGAACAAGGGGATCGCTAACATTTAATAGTTCTGTACCAGTGGCAATAATACCAATAACCGGTTTTTTTACAACAGGGACTGTCGCATACCCAAATGTAGCAAGTAAGGCGATGACCCCTGGCGTAATTCTCGTTCCTTTTGTTAAAAGAACCGAGCCTTTTTCCGCATCCTCTCCCTTTTTTGAGATGTTTTCTCCAGACTGTACTGAACGTTTCAGTACCATATAGTTTTTTTCATTTTCTGTATATGTTTTGACAAGCTCCAACATGATAACAGCATCTGCCCCGGCAGGAATTTGTGCTCCCGTCATGATACGAACTGCCTGAAAAGGACCAAGCCGTTTATGAGAAACAGCCCCAGCTCCGATATGATCAATGACTTCAAATTGAAGCGGATGATCTCTGGTGGCGTCTACTGTGTCAGAAGCTCTAATGGCAAATCCGTCATATGGTGATCGGTCGAAAGCAGGGACATGATGATCAGCCTTGACATCCTTAGCTAAATATCTGTGCAGACTGCCTTCCAATTGGACCCATTCTGTTTCCCCTTGTTTCTGATATTGAACAACCGATTCAACAGCTTCAAAAACGGATATTGGCGTTCTTTTTTCAATCATTCCACGAAACCTCCTCATGCTACATACCGATCATTCTAGCTAACACTGAATTTGCTTCCTTAATATCATTCGTACCATGAACAAGTGCTCTTCCATCTTGAAAAATAACGATTCGAAACGTTTCATATACGACATGAACAAGATAATCATTTGCATCTACTTTGCCAATTCCGGTTAGTTTTTGAATAAACTCCTGTTTAGATAGACGTTTTAATCCTTCATTGCGTATCTGAACAGTGTCTCTTCCACAGAGGACCTCCGCTTTCTTTTGATGTGAGTTTTGAAGACTTGGATACAGCTTTTGTCCGCAAGAAGAACACTTTTCGTTCCGGGTTACTTTCATCTTAAAGTGGGTGTTTGTCCATAAATCAAATGTGACAAACGAAGTTTGGAGTGCTTCGTTTTGATTGGTTAAAAGTTTTAGTATTTCAGTCTGCTGAAAAGCCGACACCATTTGTACAGCAGGGGAAATGATGCCAGAAGTATCACATGTCTCCCCACCAATCGGAATTTCTGCAAACAGACATCGTAGACAAGGTGTTTCCCCTGGAACAATGGTCATATACATTCCTTGGCTACTAACACATGCGCCATATACCCATGGAGTGTTCAATTTTTGTGACAGATCATTGATCATCATACGGGTTTCAAAATTGTCCGTGGCATCAACAACGGCATCAGCTTCTTCTATTAATGACAGCAATATCTCGGCATTGCCTTCAGCAACATATGTATGCAGTGTAACATCCCGATTTATTTTTGAAAGATGATTTTTAATTGCTATTGCTTTCGGCAAGCGGTTTTCTGCGTCTTTTTCCGTATAAAGCTGCTGCCTTTGTAAATTGCTCCATTCCACATAATCTCGATCTATAATAGATAAAACACCAACACCGGCACGAGTCAATCCTTCGGCAGCAGCTGTGCCGAGTGCTCCGGCTCCGACAATCAAAACATGACTTTTTCGAATGAGATCCTGTCCAACTTCTCCAATGTTTTGAAATCTGGTTTGTCTTGAATACCGTTCACGCATCCAATAGCAACTCCTCTCCTTCTTTTTTACTTTTCTTCGTCCCTAAAATCCCTCTTTAATTATCTCTAGATCTGATTTTTCATTCATGTTGAAAAACTCACTAGCCTTCGCTCCTATCGTCTCAGCGTGAATATATGTCACACGAATGCGGGAAAGGAAATTGCTTAATTTTAGTTCATTTTGACAAAGCTGCTCATATAAAACAGGCTTGACTCTTTTATGATAAACAGCAACAAGCGGTTGCACCTGTCCATTGGCAACGATCACAACAGCATCTGTTTCTAGAGACATTGATTTCTTTAAGGTAGTCATTGTGTTTTGACGAATAAGTGGCGTATCACAGGCCAATACGACATAACAATCTCCATCCTGGTGTTCCATAGCCGTATATATTCCAGCCAAGGGCCCTTTTCCTTTAAATGGGTCAATATCTTCGATTACTGATATTTCTCCATTATTTTTGAAACGATCTAACAGCTCGGAATGGCTTAAAATCACCACTTTACCTCCCATAGCCTGTTTACACCACTGATAAAAAGGTTTATTTTCCCACAAGGCAAAAGCCTTTGGTTCTCCAAAACGGCGGGATAATCCGCCAGCTAATAAAACATGAACGGGTTTCACATTCTCACCCTTTCGCAAAAGCAATCTACATATTGTAGTTGTAACATATTTTCGAGAATAGCGGATGTGAAAAAAATCCGCTTCCATACCATTTTAAACTTTGGACAAGAATTTTTAAATAAATGGAATCACGACAGAAAGAATCTTCTATTATGACTGAAAATAAAAAAAACTGTCTCCTCCAAAACTAAAATATAGAGGAAAGACAGCCGATATAAGCAATAAGCGGAATTGGTTCCCAGATGACGGTACAGCATTTATGTATTTTACAAAAAACTGCTTGAGTCGTGTACCTCAAGCAGTTTCTAAGTACTCAGTTGAAAAAAATGGGTGTTAACGATTACATGTATTATGGAAATAAATCTTAGAATTGTTGATCAGATTCTGTAGAGATGTCTCCCTCTAATATATATTGACCGCGATATGGTTTTTTAACTTCGGGATACATTTTAATTAAACTTTGCATAAAAGTTGTCATATTCGGGATCTCAAGTCCGCTTTCTTTTTCTATTTCTTTCTGAAGTTCAGAACTTTTAATTGCTGCATTATGACGTTTTAACGTTTTAATCGCCGCTTCACGTAATTTTGCAGCCTTTGAACCCGGACGTGCAGTACCCCTTCTACGCCGAGTAGCACCTTCTGGAATTCCAGCAGGTAGTGTAGAAATTGGCTTTTGTGGATTCTGTAAATGTTGAGATGATTGTGGGACTTTTTGGTAACTTTTCATTTCCTGTGCAGCCAGTTCAGCTAAAACTGGGAGTTGTTCACTTTTTCGTTCTGGACGGTAATCTTTCCTTGTATCATTGAAGCTGGCTGGTCGATCTAATTCACGCAACTTTGCATATATATTGTCACGCTCAATTTGATACTCCCTAATGACTTTTACCTCAGCTTCATTTAGCTGTTCCAAACGTAAACGCAATGCCTCTCTCTCATTAAACATACTGCTTTACCCCTCCTATCAAAATCAATAAACCTTCTAATAAAAATATTAGATTATCAAACTAATTTTATCAACTATTTTTTCATTTTTCTACTGTTATTTCCCATTAAGAAAATAGAACTAAATTTTGTGAAAGACTGAATCTTACAGGGGTTCCTAAAGTCATTTGACCTACTTTATTATTATTGTCGAAAAATGGTATGCAATGATGAAAATTCAAAAAATACTTTTGTAACGAAAGTATTTTGACAGTAATGATTAAGATAAGAAGTATAATTAAACAGGAATGAGTATCATTTAAAAATTGATAAAAATTTAAACGATTAGTCAAGTCTACATAAGAAGAGAGGTTTTATGTTCTCATGAAGAGCAGAATCCGTTTCGAAAATAACAGGATAAAAGGCTCATTATTTTTGAAAAACAGTGCTTTAAGACTCATTTGAAGAAACCCTCAAAAAAACGAAAATTTCTTTTAAAAGTGTTAGAAAAAGGAGCTGTCCGAAAAGAGCAAAATTGGCAACTGTTATCATTCAAGATTAATGATAACTTTGGTAAACGTGAAAAGGGTATCCAACAGTCAATAAATCGACTATTGGATAGCCCCTTTGCATCACTCCGCTTGTTCAGTTTCCGCAAGAACTCGATTCACACGTTTTTCGAGCATTTTCATACCGCTACCACCGGCCTGATAATGACGAAGCTGACCGCTCTTATCAAATACATAATAAGCAGGAACATACTGATTCTCAAAAGCTTCTGTTAGTTTATGATCACTATCGACAAAAATTGGCTGTGTGATAGCATGCTCTGTTGCCAGATCTTTTATTTTATCGATATTTAAATCATCTTCTGAACGAGGCATATGCACAGCAACGACATTTAGTTTGTTACTGTAGCGATCGCGAAATTCGTTTACTTGCGGCATAGCCTCTTTACATAAGTGACAGCTGATCGACCAGAAGTGGATTAGCGTTGGTTTTTCACCAATCAGCTGTTCTTTTGTTACTTTTCCATTTAACCATTCTTTTGCACCAACAAGTTCTGGCATAGGCTGACGTAATTTCATTTTCTTCTCTCCTTTTACGATTGTAAAAAGGTCTAACAATTGTTAGACCTTTTTAGCAACTTGTAGAATTAAAGTGTTTTTTGGCCTGGCTTCCAGTTTGCAGGGCATAGTCCACCTGTTTGGAGAGCTTGGAGAACGCGTAGTGTTTCATCTACATCACGACCGATGTTGTTATGGAATACTGTTTGATATTGTAGCTCACCTTCAGGATTGATAATAAATAATCCGCGCAGAGCAATACCCTCTTCTTCAATAAGGACACCATATTCACGAGATACTTCATGATTTGTATCAGCCGCAAGAGGATATTTTAGCTGTTCAAGACCGTTATCTTTACGATTTGTGTTAATCCAAGCTAAGTGAGTGTGAATTGTATCAGTTGAAACACCAATAACCTCTGCATCAAGGTCTTCGAACTCATCGTAACGATCAGACATTGCTGTAATTTCTGTCGGACATACGAAAGTAAAATCCATTGGATAGAAGAAAAGAACTGTCCATTTACCATTCTTCATGTTTTCTTCAAGGCTCACTTTTCCGAATTCTTTATTTGCAAGAACTGCCTCCATTTCAAAGCGTGGAGCTTGTTTACCTACCATACGTTCTGCCATTTTATGTATCCCTCCAAAAATTTTTTTGTAGATGAAATGAGAATTAAAATCTTAAATTCTCATTTAGTTCACAACGTTACACAAATAATTATAAATGCAACCACTTTTTTAGTCAATATCAATTGATAATTAATTTAAATAAGAAATCAATATTTTGTAAAGGTTCTCTTAAAAAATTTTAACATGTTCTTCCGTTGTGAGACAAATCATCAGCTCGGTTATGAAAAAGAAAACCGAAGCACTTCACTCCGGTTTCACCATCATTTAATGAGTTTTTTGATCGACTCGTTGACAAATTTCATCTGCGGAAAGACCTGACGCCTCAATAACAGGAGCTCCAGTCGTCGTATCTGAAATACCGAGCATATTCGAATCCAGACCGGTTACGACACAGCAATCACAGCCTTTTGCATCATCTTGCGTTTTCATCATCACAACCTCATAACCTTTTTCTTTTAATGCAGCTTCAACATCTGTTAGAGATTGTTCAATTCCGATTTTTTTTGACATGAAGATACACCTCCAGCATTTAAGATGGCGTTTTCGCTGAGATTTTATACTTCCTGATTGGCATGAACTGAAAAATATGCCGTCAACAAACGAACCGCCGTCTCAAGCGCTGCTTCTTTCGGCTGAAGTTTGGCATGATGAAGGCCATAAGGGGAATCGACACCAAGCCAAAACATAAAACCCGGGTATTTTTTTAACATAAACCCAAAGTCTTCCCCTGTCATCGCTTCTTTGGCACAAACCACATTGGCAAGCTGATGTTCTGTAGCAAACTTCATAAAGTCTTCAACTAAATCGGCTGAATTATAAACTTGATGATATGCTGATGGATACGTGACAGTCCCTTTGCAATGATAGGCGATCTCCAATCCTTTTACCATCGCTTCTATTCTCGCTTTTACCTGCTCCATTGCTGAAGGTGATAACGTTCTAATCGTTCCTTCCAGCTTGGCATTTTGAGCGATGATATTTTGTGCTGATCCACCAGTAATCGTTCCAATTGTGATTACAGCACTGTCAAGCGGATCTACATTTCGAGCGACAACCGATTGCATTTGTGTTACTAACGAACTGGCCGCCACGACCATATCTTCAGCAAGATGAGGATATGCCGCATGTCCGCCTTTTCCTTCCAACTCAATGACAAGCTCAGAGGTATTGGCAAAGAGAAGACCGCCTTTAGTCGAGATAGTTCCAACAGGAAGCTCAGGTGCAATATGTAAAGCAGTAATTATACTTGGTTCCCATTTTTTGAAGGTGGCAGACTCAATCATCGCTTCAGCCCCGCCAGGTCCTTCTTCAGCTGGTTGAAAGAGAAAGAGAAGATCATGTTTTACCGGATGATGTACAAAGTAATCAAGCACTCCAAGCGCGATCGTCATATGGAAATCGTGTCCACATGCATGCATTCTATTTTGGTGAACAGAAGAAAAAGGATAACCGGTAGCTTCTTCAATGGATAATCCATCCATATCCGCTCTATAAGCAAAAATCTTTTTGGACGCCGTTCCTTTTACTTTGACAAATAACCCTGTCTTCCAAGTTTCAATTTCAAGCCTGTTTTCTGGATACCGTTTTAAATGGTTCAAAATATAGCTTTGAGTCTTATATTCTTGATATCCAAGCTCAGGGATCTGGTGCAGATCTCTGCGAATCGCTGTTAAGTGCTCCAATTCCATCTTTAAAACCTCCTGGCATATGAAAAGGCGTGGACTTGTTCAGGTCCACGCGCTGCTTCTTTGCTTATTTACAGTTGACGCAATTCTTGTTTAATTTCAGTTTTACCTTTTGTTTTTTCATCGATGTCTTTCATTTTTTTAGCTGGTGTCCCCGCTACAACTGTATATGGTTCAACATCTTCAATAACAATCGCTCCAGCGGCAACGACAGCTCCTTTTCCAACTGTTACACCTTCAAGAATAACGGCGTTTGCACCAATGACAACATCATCTTCAACGATGACAGGTTTTGCTGAAGGTGGCTCAATAACGCCAGCAAGGACAGAACCTGCTCCGATATGACAATTTTTACCCACTGTCGCACGTCCACCAAGCACTACGTTCATATCGATCATCGTACCTTCTCCGATGACAGAACCGATATTGATGGATGCTCCCATCATAATGACAGCTCGATCACCGATTTCCACGTGATCGCGAATAATAGCACCAGGTTCAATTCGAGCGTTCACATTTTTCATGTCAAGAGTTGGGATTGCGGAATTGCGGCGGTCATTTTCGACAACGTAGTCTTCAATTTTGCTTTGGTTTGCCTCGAGTGCAACCTGGACCTCTTCCCATTCGCCAAACACCACACCAGTGTTTCCTGTTATAAATGTTTTCGCAGAAGCGCCGAAATCGATTCCTTCAAGATCACCTTTCACATATACTTTAACAGGTGTTGATTTCTTACTATTTTGAATAAACGAGATAATCTCATTAGCGTCCATCATCTTCATTATGTACATCCTCCTTCTCTTTTCTACTTCATTACTGTATCAAAGGTCAGATTTAAAGACAAGAAAAAAGAAGACGCCGTTTTCAAAGTGACGCCTTACTTTTTTCTGCAAATTTTTCACCAAATTCTATGAGTAGGTTTTCTTCTTCATTTTCAGGATTCATTTCAATTTTAACAGCCGGAAGTACAATTTCGCCGCCAAGTTGTTTAATTTTTTCCTCAAGGATATCGACAGCTCCACAAAAATGTTCATATGAGGTGTCTCCTGATCCGAAAACAGCGAATTTCTTATCATTGAAATTTAAATCATCCATATCTTCATAAAGGTCTAACATTTCATCAGGAAGGTCTCCATCTCCCCATGTATATGCGCCTAATAAGATCCATTGATATTCATTAAAAAGGTCAGCATCAATATCCATCGCTTCATGACGGTCAACGATAACTTCTTGTTTTAACAGTCCTTTTTCGATTAAATCTGCCATTGCTTCTGTATTTCCTGACATCGTTGCATATACAAGTAAAACTTTTTCCAACATCATTCCTCCTATTTCATTTAAGGTGTTAATGAGCGAGGGCGGACTGCTCATAAGGTCTGACAAACTTACATTCATAAAGACCGGCACAAAAGAAATGCTCTTTTTGATTAGCTACCCTAAATCCATGTCCTTTAATGGATTCAAACCATTTCAGTTCTTGTTTATCAAAATCGAACTGATAGATTCTAGAAAATCCTTTAGTGTCTTGAGCAGATGTTACATAAATGACACCGCGATTCTCCGATATATCAAGAAAAGAATCTTCTTTATCTACAATACCCGATCTAATAACCTTATGTTCATTTGTGTGGATATGAATGATATCGATGGCAGCACACCGACCCTTTTTTGAGCCCATCGCACAAACAAGCCATGTTTGCTTAAAGATAATCATGGAAGCTGTCATACGGTCCGTTTCTTTCTTGAGCAAAAAGACTGAATCTTGTTCTAAATCATATACCCAAATACCTCCATATTGATCATGAATTTGTGTTCCAATATAGAGACGGTTTTGGTAGAGACATAGAGAACGGATAACAGGTGGTATAGTAAAATCTCTAAACGGTTTAGCGATTTTCCAAGACACTCCAAAATCTTCTGAGATATAGATACAATGTTTCCCGTGAGCACACACAAACCCGTTATCACATCCTGTGATTGACCAGACTGTTGCATTTGTCGGAAAACTGGAAATTGACCAAGTTAAACCATTGTCAGATGATCTAATGATTGTACCTGATTCACCTACTCCAAATAAATAATGACCAATATATGTGATCGAACAAATTTTTGTTTTAAATTGTAGAAGTTGTTTCCAGCCGAATTCAAACGAGTAATGAAAAATCCCCTCTCGTTTTACAGCTACAAAATAACCTGAATTTGAAGCTGTAACAGCCGTTGCTCCTTTATGAAACATATGACTCGCTCCGCTTTGCCCATCTGACAAAACTTAAAGCAAACTCTTGGCAGCACTCGATGTCTTCATCTGTTTCAGGTGCAAGCTCAACTTTAAGTGTTTCAGGAAAAAGGTCAGCACCTGTTTGTTCAAGCATGTTGTAAAACGTGTTTACAGCTTCGCAAAACTTAGGGTATGCATAATCACCAGAACCAAAACAAGCTGCTTTTTTCCCTTTTAGATCTAATGAAGCAACCTCTTCGAAAAATGTCTCCGCCTCATAAGGAAGATCACCATCTCCCCATGTATATGTACCAATTAATAGATAATCGTATGTTTGTAATGAATCGGTTTCAACGGCATCTAATTCAAGAAAAGTGACATCAAGGGAATGTTTTGTCAATGTGTCCCTGATCACTATTGCAATATCTTCAGTATTGCCAGACATACTAGCAAACGCAATCAGCGCTTTAGCCAAGTGAATCACCTCAACGAATGTTTTATATCTACACTTTAAATGAAAATGATTATCATTGTCAATAAGTGCGCTAAAAAAAACAGCTTTCCTTATGGAAAACTGGGTTGTTAAAACATGATTCGTTTTTTTAGTAGGGATTCGACTATTTCTAAAAAAGCCTGTACTTGTTTCAATTCAAAAGCGGCTTCATACCCTAACAACCATGTATCCCTTCCAATTGCTTTTCCTTCTGTATCAAGCAAAGGAATTTTATGAACGTGGCTGCCGCTATCGGAAAGTGTGACAGACGGAAGGATTGCATAGCCAATTCCGTGAAATGCCATTTGTTTGCATGTTTCAATTTGATCGACGATAATCGTTTGTTTTGGTGACATTTTAAATTTCTGGTGCCACCAATGCTGGATTTGTTGATAATACGTGCTATCACTTTTAAATTGGATAAACGGCCGCTCCGTTTCCGCAATATCATCAATTGTTTTGATTTCCGTATCGACAAGATACAACTCATCTGTCATTAAATAATGCTTAGGGCCCTTCCATTCTGGATTTCCCCTAATAATCCCGATATGTATGTGATCATCATATAGGCTTTTCAGCATTTCACTACTCCATCCAGTAATAAGTGAAATCTTAACATTCGGATACTGTTTGACATAAGTTTTCAAGACTTTGGGAAGCCAGTGCTGACCAATAATTGATGCCGCCGCAAGTTTTAATGTACCATGGATTTCTCCTTCTAACTCATCTATATTTTCTTTGACCTTTTCCTGTTCTCTTGTGACATCTTTTGCAAACTGAATAATTTTTTCTCCTGCCGATGTTACAGTGAGACCTTTTTGTGATCTTAGAAAAATTTTCGTTCCCCATGACTTTTCAATCGTCTGCAGCCGCTGTGACAGCGCTGGTTGTGAAACAAATAGTCGCTCTGCTGCCTTACGCATATTTAATTCTTCTGCCAAGATGACAAGCATATGTAGCTCCTGAAGCTGCATGTACACTCCTCTTTTCGATAAGTTTTTCTTATCATTGATTCTAACCGACCTGTCATTTCTTTCGCAAGCTTAAAAGCGGCAGAAATGAAAAATAGGCTGCTTCAGCGCCTATTTATTCAATGTCCGAATATATTTATTGAACTGTTTCAAAACAACACGACGTGTAAAAATCCCTTCAAAAACTCCTTCTTCATTCTCACAACAAATAAACGCATGATTGATAACCATTCCAAACCCTTTTAAAATAGGCTCACTTATGTTAAGACGGGGAATATCAGTTAACATCACTTCTTCGACATGTATATCTTCCAGCTTTTCAAACTCAATTCTTTCCAAACCAAAGATCTTATCCATAATCATGTTGGTTCCGATCAATCCGTGTAAACGAAAAGACGCATCAAGCACAGGAATTGCTGTATAACCGGATTTTGTCAATACTAGAAGAGCATGTTCTAAGTTATTTCCAACCTGGACATGAGCAACTTTATCAGCCTCAATCATATGTTGACCGACTGTTGTTTCAAGAAGTTCATCTGACTGCAAACTAATCATAGATTCTTCGACTCCTTTTCAACTTTAATCTAGCAACACGTGTTTTCCCTATATTACAATAATATAAACTTTATCAGGATTTGTCGAAAAATTTCCTCTTATTCAAAGACTGATTGTTGATTTAGAGCTGACCATGAAATAAAAAAGATACTCAATTCTCGAGTATCAATAGATATAATGTGAGTTAGTTTTCAGACCGAACACGGTCGTATAAGGTAACCAATTTTTTATAGGTGAGGTTATCCACACGCTTTGAACCCGTTTCTATATCATTGATCTCACTGCTCAGTAACTCTACCGCGTATTCATGATCTAGCAGGACATTAAGTAACAGTCTTCTCTCTTCTTCTGAAAAGCGATCCATTCTTAATCAGCTCCCTATCGATTTGCTTAAATCAGAAACTACCATCTCTCTTTAGCCTCTATAGGGTTAGAATAAAAAATTGAGTTTTAAACGTCAACCGCACATTTCGACATATAGACACTTTTCTTTAGAACAATTATTTTGTATAGCGGTTTGCATAACTTGAAGCTGCATAGGAGTCAGGTTTAATTTTCGCACTGATTCCCATCGATGTAATCCGTCCAGTCATTTCCTGAATCAAATCTTTTGTCAGCCCTTTTTTTCCGATATCCAAATGAACTTCAAGGGTTAAATCTGCTCCCTCATCTGTAAACGGAAGGAGCAGATCCGTGATTTCAGTCAAATAGTCGTGAAGAAGATATCCTGCAATTTCTTGGCTGTAGGCTGTTTCCAGCGAGATTTTTTCCCTCAGACTGTTTATCGGTCGATTCACAACTGTATTTTTTAAACACCCCCACGCTCCTTTGCCTTTTCGATGCAAATGAACAGCGGTTATAAACTTTGTAGCATGATTGTGAATCTGTGAGTCTGTTCCGACCGACAAAAGGTAGCTTGCACGCGGATCTTGACGAATAAACGTTTTCAGTCTCTCAATGACTTCAAAAAATGTCATTTGATCTTCAGAAAGATTGTAAAAAAGAAAGGAATCAGCCATTTCAATGCTCCTTTACATCTAAGATCTATACCGAAGATAAACGCTTTAACCGAGAGCTATCAGGAAAACGACGCCTGGAAAAGCTTCATCATGCCTTTATTGCTGAAGTAGTTCAAAGATTTCGATTGAAATCATATCAATGTTATCAAAAGGAAATGTTGTAGGCTTATCTCCCTTTTGAAAGACCGTTAATTCAAACGTTTGGTTTTTCTCAAAATATTTCACACTACATACTTTTTCCCCGTTTACTTCGAAGTTGCGTTGTGTCGGTTCGCCCGAGGACTCCGCAGTTTCTTGAAGACTCTGCAGTCTCGTGATGATACCCATTAATTGTGACATTCTAAAAAAGACTCCTTTCAAAAACACTTCAGGATCAACAAGTATTAATTATAATACAAGTTCTACACGCATCATACCACAAAGTATCAGTTGATGACATTTTTCCTTTCGAATTGCGAAAAAGAAAAACTGTTTTTTATAGTGTGAGTTTTCAATGAACAAGTCATACACAAAATCATTTTTCCCTAAGGCAACTAGCAGTATGTGTGCTCATAAGTAAAATTTATTGATCATCTAGCTTGTCTTATTCCTGATTGTTTCTGTAAACAAAAAAACTTGGCGGGGGCAGCGCCAAGTTTTTTTATACTTGATCTGATAAGGGGTTGGGGAACAGAGAGGATATCTCTCTATAGTCAAATGATAATGATTATCAATTTCATTGTCAACCCCAAGATGACAGAAAATAAAAAAACTGCACTCCAATCGTTAAATGAAGTGCAGTTTATAGCCAACTTTAAATCAGGCCATCTTGTTCATAAAGATAGGAATACGGCAAATCAATAAAAAGATACCGTTCGTGATCCATTGGATATGAAAACGTCCGAATCATTTCACCTGTCTCATTGTCACTGTATAAATCACTGAAAAACCCTTTTCTCATCGTTCTCATTTTGATGATATTCTCCAAAAAATACGGACGCCAGCTCCAATTTTTCCCGATGTATTCCGGCTGAAATATCCATTCTCCGTCCTGTTTATAGACGTTTTTCGTTAGTTGAACGCCATCTTCATTGCACATATAGATTCTAAAACTGCAGTCGGTCAGTCCATGACCGAGACCCAGTAAAAAATCATCCTCACTCTGGTTCCCTTTTTTAAGCTCAGTCACCAACTGATGAACCCTTTTATCAAACTGGTCTGACTGCTCAAACAAAATCTCTAGCTTCTTTTTCTCATGTAAAATAAATTGGTGAAACTCAGCCTTTAAACGTTTTTTCAATACATCCCGCTCAACAAATTGTTCTTGTGGGGATTGTAAATAATGTCCCTGAAAATAGCGGCCTCCGTTTCTCCAAGCATATTGAAGTTGGAAGTTTGCTTCAATATCTTCGTACAATAATGTCGCACCGATCTTTCTCGCAAGCAATGATATACTATAAAGAACATATTCATAGGAGGGTGAAGGAGAAGCCATTTTAAGTGGCTGTAAATCGATCTTCAACAAGTCTGGCGAAAGCAGTGCGATTCTGTCGAGATTGCTGCTATCTTTACCAATATTATCAACCGCAACTTTAATACCATATGTACGGTAATATGTTAGTACATGTTGCAGTTGTTCTATATCTCCTTTGAAATACTGCTCTGTTATTTCGACTACGAAACGATCTAGTTCAATACCTTTTTCCTTATACTCCATCAAAAGGTTGAGGAATCCTTCTCCATGATCCATCATCAACACATTTGCGTCTTGGTTGATAAAAATTAAAAGATCACAGTCGGTATCTAAAAAAGAACGTAGTGCTTGACGAACGACCCTTAATTCAACTTCTGCTTTATATTCTTCTGGGATTGATGGGTCAGAGAAAAATGCCCCTATACTCTTCACTCCAGATTTCATCTTAATACGTCCCAATACTTCATAGCCGATCACTTTTTGCTCTTCAGCACTGAAAACAGCTTGATAATAAGGGAAAACATCTTCAATATTTGTTAAAATGTCGAGTGGATCCAACATGGTATATCACCAGCTTCTCAGGTCTTTGTCTGATTATACCACAACGTCCCACCACATTGATCATTTTAAAATGGATGAGGATTAAGCCATTGACCACCATCCATTGTTACACATTCTCCATTTATATATGCCGCTTGTTCAGATAATAAATATGAAGCAAGTCCTGCAATTTCTTCAGGAGTTCCGAGTCTTTCTAAAGGAACGCTTTTGATTGTACGCTCTGCTGCTTCCTCTGATTCAAACAGTTTTTCGGCCCCACCTGTCCTTTCAATCGGACCAGGCGCAATAGCATTTACTCTAATACCATATCTTCTCCCCCATTCAACAGCAAGTGTTCTCGTCAATGACAAAACGCCAGCTTTTGCTGCCGCAGAATGGATAACACCTGCTCCAGCACCCCATGCATACGTCGCCACCATGTTCACAATCATTCCGTTTTTCTTTTCCTTGATCCAATAACGACCAACAGACTGGCTACAGTAAAATGTTCCATTTAAAACGATATCGATGACGGATTTCCAACCATTAACAGACAGCTTCTCAGCTGGACAAATAAAATTTCCGGCCGCATTATTTACCAAAGCATCAATTGTCCCAAAACGATCAATCGTTTCCTCCATCATCTCTTCTACTTCTTCAACAGATCTGACATCCATTTGGCAAATCCCAACTTGTCCCGGAAACGTTTCAATTTCTTGTTTGGTAGCCTCTAGCTTTTCTTTCGTTCTCCCCGTAATCATCACATTCCAGCCTTGTTCAGCCTGCTTTTTAGCCATTGCTTTTCCCATACCACTTGACCCTCCGGTCACAATCACAACTTTTCTGCCCATTTTCTTTTATCCCCCTTGTCATGAATGAATGATCATTCACTACTCATTTTATCATACTGTTTAAAAAAGTTTAACAATTCTTAAGAGGTTGTCCTAATTTACTTTTTAAAAAGATATAATGTATGGATTCTATTAAAGGTTGGTTGATGATGAAAAATTTAACTAGAAGACATTTTTTAAAAGGTTTGCTTGGCCTTTTTACAACAGGATGGTTATCATTTGGTTATGCCCGTTTTCTTGAACCCCGTATGCTTGAAACAAATGTGATTCCCATTCAACATCGACTTATCCCTAAAGCATTTGATCAATTTCGAATTGTCCAGTTCAGTGATACTCATTTAAGTCATGACTTTACAGTTCATCAGCTATTAGAAATTGTCCATCAAATTAACAATTTAAATCCAGATTTGATCGTGTTTAGCGGAGATTTAATTGATGATCCGCCTCACTATCAAAATCATGATCAAGCCGTTCTCGTCTTAAAAAAGCTTCATGCACGATGTGGAAAGTTTGCAATTTACGGAAACCATGATCATGGTGGTTATGGAACAACTATTTATCGAAACATTATGTCAGCCGCTGGCTTTCACGTTTTACGAAATGATTTGGTCAAACTTGAATTAAGCAGCAACAGTGTGATTGAGATTGCCTCACTAGATGATTTCATGCTCGGAAAACCGAAAGTCGAAGGAGTGTTATCAAAACTTAGTAAGGATATTTTTTCGATTTTACTTGTTCATCAGCCAGATGCTGCGTTAGCCGCCAAAGATTTCCCTGTCAATTTGCAATTATCAGGGCATACCCATGGCGGACAGGTGAGGCTCCCACTATTTGGCCCACTCATAACCCCTCCATATGGAAAAATCTATACGGAAGGGTTGTATGTACGAGATGGGATGCAAATCTATGTCAATCGTGGAATTGGGACAACAAGACTACCACTCCGATTTTTGTCAAAGCCTGAAATAACTGTTTTTGAACTAAAATCAGAATAAGATATGCTACAAGGCTTTTGTCGCAAATAGAAAAATACAGGCATATATTTTAAAAAGGAAACAACTACCTACCCTGATTTTAGTGAAAAAAGAAACTTCCATAGCTTTTTATCGTCTAATAAATGCAACGGAACAAGCTCTTTTTTCGTTTTTAGCAAAAAGGAGATGACTATTAAATGAAATTCTTAGAACCATGGAAAAGCAGTACAAATTCTGCTGGATTAAGAGACGCAAACACCATCCCTTACAAGATTGTCGTCTCTCTTAGGAGTAAAACACTGAAATTGTATAAGTCGGACAGATTGATAAAAACTTACTCAGTAGCCATAGGGAGGACGCTCAAGAAAACTCCCCAAGGTGAGTTTATGATTGTCAATCGACAGGCAAATCCCGGTGGACCGTTCGGTGCATATTGGTTAGGACTATCAAAAGAGGGTTATGGGATTCATGGAACGAATAACCCGTCTTCAATTGGAAAAGCTGTTTCAAAGGGATGTATTCGAATGTATAATCAAGATGTTAGAGAACTGGCTTCCATTGTCCCAAACAGCACCCCAGTGATCATTACACCCTAAATCCGCTCTGCATATTTGAACAATCACCCCATCTTGTATTAAAATATAATAGGACCTTTAGAGTAAGGAGCATATATATTTATGGATATCTTTCAAAATCGTAATTTTCTTCGGCTCTTTTTTGCAGCCTTTACCTCGCAAATGGGAACAACAGTGGGGAATTTGGCTTTCGCTTTTTTCTTGCTCGATAGGTTCAGTAGCCAGCCGGTCTATACGACAATTGCTGAACTGATGTATTCACTCCCTACAATTTTTGTTTTCTTTCTCGTTGGTGTGGTCGCTGACCGTTTTGACCGTAAGAAAGTGGCCGAAAACTGTGATTGGATCAGAGCAGGATTGACTGCCATTCTCTTTTTTGTATTATTTCTCGAGTCTATTCCGCTTGTCTTGTTCGTTCTGTTTATCAGAAGTGCGGTGACAAAATTTTTCTTTCCTGCTGAAGCAAGTTTGGTTCAGGCTATTTTGCGAAAAGATCAATATGCAAAAGCAGCTGGACTTAATCAAATGCTTTTCAGTTTATTTATGCTGTTTGGTGTAGGGCTTGGTGCCTTTATGTATAAAACGATCGGCCTGCATGGAGCGATCGCTCTCGATTTTATCAGCTTCATCATATCTGGTCTTTTAATCCGCTTCTGTGATATACCGATTGAAGCCAGGCAGCCAAATGGAAAAAACGGCTGGAAAAACTCTGCTGTGAAAGATTCTATGCATGACTTTAAAGAAGGTATCGTTTATATTTTAAAAAGCAAGTTGCTTGCATCTCTTGTATTCGGGTACTTTGTCTTCGGATTTGTCAGCGGCGGATTAGCTGTATTACCTATGTTTAAAATGAAATATGTGCTTTCTCCTGAATCATATGAGTGGCATACATCACTCTTTACCATCGTTCTTGGTATCGGACTTTTGATAGGAGCTGTAACCGGAGCTCTTCTTTCTAAAAAAGTGAAACCTGAATTCTTGATGTCAGTGCCTATTTTGATTGCAGGAGCATTCATTATTCTACTGGGATTCACAGATCAATTAATTGTTTATTATGCTGCAGCTTTTTTGGCTGGAACATGTATTGGACCTGTTAATACTGCACTCGGAGGCTGGATCCCTAAAATTGTTCACCCTAGATTAATGGGAAGAGTAAGCGGCTGGACAGATCCGCTGATGATGATGGCCCAGTCTTCGGCACTCGGTCTGATTGCTCTGTTATTCCCAGCAATGATTAGTAATATCAATTATATCTATTACGGTCTGGCAGCTACTATACTTTTAGCAGGTTTGTATTATTTTATAACTTTGCCAAAATTAAGTGTTCAGACTGCAGAAATTGATGTTCATGAAACATTAAAAAGACAAAAAAGTACAAAAACGAAAATGAACTCCATCACCTAAAGAAAAAAATACGCAATTTAACCAAGAAATTGCGTATTTTTTATGAAATATTTGCATTTTCCATTGTATTTCGTATAATTTAGACATAACCTTTACATCTTTAGGAGGTGGTGAGGAAAGCATGGATAGGAGACAGAAAATGGACGACCATAATCATACTAAAGAATTAAAACCGACAATTGAAAATCTTTCAAAAGCAATTTATACAGTCAATCGTCACGCTAAAACAGCAACTAATCCCAAATTCCTATATCTGCTGAAAAAAAAGGCATTACAAAAACTGATCAATGATGGGAAAGGGAAAAAGGTTGGGCTCCATTTTTCAAAAAACCCAAAATTTAGTCAGCAGCAATCAGATGTACTCATATCTCTCGGAGACTACGTTTTTCATATGCCTCCAACTAAAGAAGACTTCGAAAATCTCCCACACTTAGGTACACTTAATCATTCATATCGGAATCCTAGAGCTCAAATGTCTCTGTACATTGCGAAGCAGCTTCTCCAAAACTATACGGGATTAAAAGAAAAATCACTAATGACCGGTCGAAAACAAGCGACAAAACCAGTGTTTAAACGACTCGGTGAGAGTTATTTTTAATTAACAAAAAAAGCCTCTTTCCAAGGCTTTTTTTGTTAATCTTTTTTCATAATATATTTATCAAGTTTTTCAATCAACTCGTTCAGTTCTGGTTTGCTAATCTGTTCATCAGCACCGACTTTTTCCCCTTTATGGCGAAGGTCATCTGTGATCAGTGAAGAGAAAATCAAGACTGGTACCCTATTGCTTAACGGATTATCTTTGATCAGCTTTGTTAAGCGGTGTCCGTCCATTTGCGGCATTTCAATATCAGTGATCATTAAATCGATTTGTTGATCAAGCGGTGTTCCATCCTCAATCATGTTCATCAGGTGATCATAAGCATCTTTGCCATTTTCAAAGGAGAGGATATTGTTGTAGCCTGCTTCATTTAATTTTTCCACTAAAAGGCGGAGAAGTAAAGGAGAATCTTCAACAATCACCAGTTTTTTAGATGTTCTTCGCTGATCAAATGTCTCATCTTTTACTTCATAAGGATTAACACCTGTTTCAGATTCCAGATCAAAAATAATTTTTTCGTAATCAGGTAGGAAAATCATGGTTCCATCAAGTTTGATAATTCCAGTAAGATGCCTTTCCATTCCTTGATTCAATGCAGTCGGCTTTTCAATTTCTTCCCATGAAACCCGATGGATTTGAGAAACCGAACCAGTGTGAAAAACGATTTTGCGTTTATTAAATTCAGTTACGATATATTTCTCCTGTTTTTCTTCTTCTTCTCCATGCTCTACTCCAAAAAACGAGAATAAATCAATTACCGGAAGAATCTCACCTCTTAGCGTGATCATTCCTTCAACATGTCTTTGGGAATGAGGTACTTTTGTAATTTCGACAGGTTGAATAATTTCTCTCACTTTCATTACATTGATACCAAATATATTGCAGCCAACTTCAAACTTGACAATTTCCAACTCATTGGTTCCGGAACTTAATAAAATCTCCTGTTTATTTAAAGACACGGATATCCCTCTCTATCTACATCTATTTTATTTTTAATATCGGCATCTTTATGTAAAAGTTGATGTTTCTGCTCAATTTGGTTTTACACGTTGAAGAACAATTAAACCAGCCAAAGTCAATAAAATCAAAGAACCAAACGCCATTCGACTTGCTACGTTCCCTAAATCATGGAACAATAATGTAATTGAACCATAAAGTAATGGACCAAAGACGGAAGAAATCTTACCAGACAATGCAAACATACCGAAAAATTCACCACGTTTATGCGGAGGTGTTAGTTCGATAATGAATGTTCTTGAGGTAACCCAACTTCCTCCAAGCGCGACCCCAAATAATCCGCCTGCCACCCAAAACATCGCTTCTGATTTGGCAAGGGTACCGATTGTTAAAGCGATAATTAAGATAACCCCCACAAGGCTGACCGCTCTTTTCGCGCCAATCCTTTTGGTGACATACCCTAACATAAAAGATCCGATAATACTGAATATTGTTGAGACTAGATATACCCCAATGAACTGTTTACCTACAATACCAAATACCGTCGCTGAATAGACTGCCATGATCCCAACAGTTGTCGCAAGCGCGTCATTGAGAAAAAAGTAAGCGATCATAAACAAAAAAACGGAACGATATAAACGAATGTCTTTAAAGGTTTTGATGATTTCTTTGTATCCGCTAAAAAACGATTTTTTCTCAAGTACTTCCGTTTTCCGTTTCTCCTTTGTAAACAAAATGTATGGAAGAGAAAAGAATAAAACTAATAGAGCGGACGGAATAAATGCTCGATGGAATTGATGGTCTCCTACGAAAGCGTAAACCGTTAACCCTACCAATGTACCGATATAGCCGACGGCAATTCCAAACCCTGATATGAGAGGGATTTGTTCTTTTGTTCCTAAATCAGGCAAAATGTTATCATAAAACACTAAACTGGAGTTATAAAAAAACTTTGCGATCACAAACAGGACGATCACGATTAGTAATTGCAATGGAACACCTGCTATTTTTTGCGAAAATGAAGCACCTGCAAATACTCCCATTAATATAGTTGACGTCACACAAATGAGTGTGAACGGAGCGATATACCGTTTTTTCCTACCTGTCCTATCAATCAAAACACCATATAACGGTGTAAACATCACCAATAATATACTTGATGCAGAATTTGCGTATGAGATAAACGTGCTTGCTAGTTGATCCATACTAGCACTATTTCCGACAGCCTCTTTTAAATAGTAAGGAAAAAAGATTGTGACAATATTTGATGAAAAGATCGTATTTGCAAAATCATACAATGCCCATGAAAGGATCGGCAAAGTCAAAAACAATGTGAATCCTTTTGTCTGGGTATCTTTCAATGTTTTCTCTTGTTCCGGCTGAATCTTCATCAAAAAACCCCCTTTATTGTACTTTGGAAACAATAGTAAGCATTCTGAGTAGGTGCTAGTTACTTTTTTATAACGATTGTCTTAACTAAAAGATCATGAAGTGTTTGCTGTTGCTTAGTAAACAAAGCGAAAATAAAAATGGGATAAACATTATTTTGCAAAAAAACGGCCAACAGCAGTCCCAAAAGAAATTTTTCTTCTCTTTACTTTATCTACGACTTGAATTCCCATTACCCTTTTACTGTTTGTTGCTTTCCATGTCGATGATTCCATCAGTGTGTAAAAATAATACACCCAGAAAAAACCATGACAGCAGCCTTAAGAGTGTCCATGAAGATCAAATGCATGAAGAACACATTCCAAAAAACCGCTTGCCTTATCAAAGATTCTATGATTTTTCAAGAGCTTCCGTTGCAATGAATACACTCATGAACAGAGAAATGGATCAGATCAATACAATAAGCTAAAAAACGCGGAGCAAACTCCGCATATTCACTCCTATCTAAAGTTGGAGCTGTTCCATGTTTACTTAATTCCAAATTTCTACCTCCTAACCTTTATATGTTACTAACAATTTCCGATTTGAAGCAATATCGATCACATTTTTTTAAACTAAATTTAAAGTTTTGCTCACAATATGGACATTGAATTCCAAAGATTTCATGTTACAATAATGAAGGATTTTTACAAGGAAGGTGTTTAATGATGGGAACTATCATTATGATCAAAGATCAGGAAGTCACCGTGATGGAAGAAATCAGTAAAGCCATTTATTTAGAAATGGTAAAGACGTGTTCAGAAAATGTTGAGCAAACTTATCTCTCTTGGAAGGAAAACCTTGATTCAGAATATGGGTATTGAAAGGCAATCACTTGATTGTCTTCTTTTTTTCTTCTAGTGATGTTGTTTTTTGCATATACATGGCTTAAAAGATGACAATTCAACTAATGATGGTAAAATTAAGATAAAAGATCATATTGTTAAGGTGATGAAAAATGGAACATTTGCTAAATTCAAATGTAAAACAAATTGAAATTTCGGGGATACGTAAGTTTTCAAACCTCGTTTCCCAGTATGAAAATGTCATTTCATTGACAATTGGCCAGCCTGATTTCTTCACCCCTCATCATGTAAAGCAAGCTGCAAAAAAAGCGATAGATGACAATGATACATCATATACGCATAATGCCGGATATCCGGAGTTGCGTCAGGCTGTCCAATTATATATGAAAAAGAAAACCGAGTTAAATTATGAAGCAGATAGCGAAATTATCATTACAACCGGAGCGAGCCAAGCGATTGATGCAACACTTCGAACGATTTTATCACCGGGTGATGAAGTTATTCTTCCAGGTCCTGTTTATCCCGGTTATGAACCGATTATTAGGATGTGTGGTGCCACTCCACTGATCGTTGACACCACATCTCACGGCTTTAAATTAACAGCTAAGTTAATCGAGGAAGCTCTAACACCAAAAACGAAATGTGTTCTGCTTTCATATCCGTCAAACCCGACCGGAATGACGCTTACAGAAGACGAACTAAAAGACATTGCCGCCCTTTTAAAAGGACGGAATGTGTTTGTTCTATCAGATGAAATATACAGTGAACTCACTTTTGACAGGCCGCATCATTCAATTGCTTCCGTTTTAAGGGATCAAACCATTGTGATTGGCGGGCTTTCCAAATCCCACAGTATGACCGGCTGGAGAATCGGGTTCTTGTTTGCCCCAAAAGAGGTGGCTAAACACATTTTAAAAGTCCATCAGTACAATGTATCATGCGCTTCTTCCATTTCCCAAAAAGCAGCCATAGAAGCTGTCACAAATGGTGTTGATGATTCACTGATCATGAAGGAACAATATAAAAAACGGCTTGACTATGTTTATGACAGACTTGTCACAATGGGGCTTGATGTCATTAAACCGTCAGGAGCATTTTATATCTTTCCTTCGATTAAATCGTTTGAAATGCCTTCTTTTGATTTTTGTTTATCACTTCTAAAAGAAGAGGGACTGGCGATTGTACCGGGCAGCTCGTTTTCCAAATACGGGGAAGGTTATGTGAGGATTTCTTATGCATACTCACCCGATACACTGCGGGAAGGACTTGATCGACTGGAATCATTTGTATTCAAGAAAAGACAGGCGATTGAGACTACATAAACAACGGCTTTTTGAGCCGTTGTTTTATTTTGGAAAAGATATAACAAACGTTGTGCCTTTTTCTTCTTGAGTATCGATTTCGATTGTGCCATTGTGGTTTTCAATAATATTGAAGGTAACCATTAATCCAAGCCCTGTTCCCTTTTCTTTTGTTGTTAAAAAAGGTTCACCGATCCGTTTGAGAACATGTTCGGGGATTCCTTTTCCTTCATCTTGAACCATAACGGTAACGGCTTGCTTCGTTTCTGTCACACTTAAATGAACAGTCCCACCATCTGGCATTGATTCAACAGCATTTTTTATTAGGTTAATAAATACTTGCTTTAACTGGTTTTGATCCCCTTTTATACAAACCTTTTCATCTGAGAGATTCGTATTCATCATGATGCCGTTCAAATTAGCTTGTGTTTCTAAGAGAGCCGTTACTTCGCGAATCAGTTTGATCAAATCAAGCTTTTCTTGTAATGCATTTTGCTGAGGTTTTGCGAGCATCAATAGCTCGCTCAAAATCAATTCGATTCTACTTAATTCTGAAAAAATGATATTAAAATAATCCTCGTTTTCTTCCATTGTTGGCTTCATCAATTGTAAAAATCCTTTAATCGCTGTTAGTGGATTGCGAATTTCATGAGCAATTCCAGCAGCAAGCTGACCGGCAATTGACAATTTTTCAGAACGCACCATTAACTCTTCTGTCTGTTTTCTTTCAGAAATATCTCTTAAGATGACTTGAACAGCTGTTTCACCGAAAAATGTCGTGGGAATACAGACCATCTCTGTATAGATTAGACGGTTGCCAAAAGTATGCCAAGTTTGTTTAATGATTTCAGATTCAGATTTTCGATCCACGATTCGCTTCAGCCTTGCTTTCACTTCTTCATGATCACAATGATGAAGCTGTTCTTCAATATTTTTGCCAATTAAATCTTCATATGATTTCGCCTCAAACAGACGAATCCCTGATTCATTCATGAATACCCATTTGCCTTTATGAATAACAGCTATTGTGTCAATCGAATTTTGGATCAGCAATTGGTAACGTTCCCTGCTTTTTTGTAATATCGTTTGAAATTTCTTTCTTGACGAAATATCTATCAACAATATCAGTTCCGCTTTTTGGTTTTGATAAACGGTCGGAGCCGCTTTAACTTCAAGATGGATTTGCTGACCATTCAGCTTTTTCCATGTCTGCTCGATCATTCCGACATGAAGCCCTTTTTGCATTCTCATGATGCGATTTTTGACAATGTCATGATACTCTTTCTCAATAAAATCGTAGGAATACTTACCGATAATTTGCTGTTTATGTTCTGCTCCGAGAAGACTGACAAAGGCATCATTGACATAGACAATTTTCCCCTGAACACTGATACACAAAGGACTGGGTAAACCTTCAATCATCGCTTGAAATTCTTCTTTGACCGGATTTGTGCCCGGTTTTTCCGGTCCGGTCTCCTCATGAGAATTCTTCTTCTTAGTAGAGGGACGGTCTTCAAACACTTTCATTTTGAGAACAATTTCCCGCTCTTTTTCACCAACATGTGTCGTCACAAAATCAATCGCTGCTTCGATCCAAATCAATGTGTAATCTTTTTTTACAAATCTAAACGTGTATGGCAACAAATGATGCTCATTGTAAAAATAGCTTTCTACCAGAAAAAGATCGTCTTTGTGTAAATAGTCCTTCAAATACGTACCGATCAGTTCGTTTTGCTTGTAGCCCAGCATCTCTTTGCAGTTGGCAGATATATAGATAAACCGGCCGTTTGCTGATAGGACTGCCTGTAAATTCACATGGGGTTTATATTGCTCAAAACGTTTTGTTTTTTGTTCCATCATATCCCTCCTTTATACCCTTATTCATGACCAGCATTCATTAAAACAATTTTGTTTAAAAAGATTCGCTAAAATACGAAAAATCTCCTTCAAAACTTCTAGGTTTCGTCAAAATTTGCAAACAAAAAAAGAACACGGCGGAAATCCGTGTTCTTTTTTGTCTAATGTTTGTCATGTTTTTTTTGTAGATCAACATAAGCATTGACGATTCTCTTAGAAATGTTTTTGCTGATTGGCGCTTTATCATTACTAAGATATGGAACAACAACACTAAAAGCAATCTTTGGATGTTCTGACGGATAATAGCCAGCAAAGGTTAGATTGTATGACATATCTCCCCAGCGGCTTTTATTTGTACCATAATAAGGTTTCTGTGCTGTTCCAGTTTTGCCTGATACGTCATTTTTTCCAAATAAATTGTGTGCAGTTCCTCCCTGTTGTGTTACTTTTTTCAAACCTCTTTTAACAATTTCAATATCACTAGCAGAATTGTTAATTCGATTCAAAACAGTTGGTGATCGTTCTTCAATAACAGGTCCTAACTTTTCACTTTCAGGTTGATGGATACCTTTGACAATTCGCGGTTGCACTCTGTATCCACCATTCGCAATTGTTGACATATATTGTGCAAGCTGCAGCGGTGTATACGTATCAAACTGTCCAATCGCTTCATCAAGAATGAGTCCTCCGACCATTTTTGGTGTTGTTTGAATCCCTGCTGATTCTTGCGGCAAATCAATCCCTGTTTTCACCCCAAGCCCAAATTGATTGTAATAATACCTCATTTTCTTTAGGTCTTCAAGATCTGCTGGAATAGGGGCATTCCGTTTATATGTGACCCCTGAAATTCTCATCGCCACATAAAACATATAGACGTTTGAACTTTTTTGAAGCGCTCTAACTTCGTCAGCCCAGCCGATATTGTTTCCAGTGTATGAGCCTTTACCCTTCGGCATACCTGCAGGGTATAGTTTTGTGTCAAAATATTGTTGCCCGTGTGGCATCCCGTCCTGATAACCGGCAAGCACTGTCGCGCCTTTTACAGCTGATCCCATTTCATACTGCGTCGTAAATGTACCGATCGCATAATCGGTAATTTTGCCGTCCACAATTTGCTTTCCAGCCATTGATAAGACATCGCCATTATTCGGATCCATCATCACCACAAACGCTCTATCAAGCATAGAATTTGAACCGCGAAACGTATTCAACTCATCTTCAATAATCTTTTCCACTTTCTGTTGCAGTTCGATATCAAAAGATAGTTGCAGATCATAGCCGCGTCTTCCTTCATCAATTGTTTCTTGGCCAACGACTTTGCCGGCTCTGTTTTCATTGTATTGCACTTTTGCTTTTTTCGGATTTAAATATTCTTCATATTGATATTCAAGATAGCTTTTGCCGACTCGGTCGTTTCTAGCATATCCTCTTGTCAAATAAAAGTCCTCTCTATCTTTGAGCAGTCCTTGTTCAGGTGTTGTGACACCGCCTAAGATCGAGTACAGTGATTTTTCATGCGGATATTTACGTGTCCAGTCCATGATCACATCGACCCCTGGTAGTTCTTCCAAATGCTCGGACACGCGTGATACTTCTTCATAAGTTAAATCTTGTGCAGGCAGCTGTTTGGAAGACTTTTCATCTAGCAATTTGTCGCTATCTTTAGAGGATTTTTTCGGATTCATCGCTTTGACGATCTGTGGTTCATAGGCATATCCGCCGGAAAACCTTCTGAAAAAAGCAGCCGTTTCAAGTTCTTGTTTATTTTTTTTCAGCGCTTTAATGTCGCTTTCAGGAACACGCTTCACTTGAAGTGCATATGTTTCCTTAGCCCTTAATTTTTTCTCTTTATCACTCAAGAGACCCGCAGCTTTTTCTTCATGCTTAGCAAGCCAGTAGTCTTTTAAATCTCTCTCTTTCAAAAATGAGGTGTCAATATCAATCAGATCTGCCAGTTTTTTTGCTGTCTTCAATTTTCCCTCTGTTTTCGTGCCTTTCATGTTCGTGTACGTGATGGCCGGTACACTTTGGTTATCAACGACAACACGTCCGTATCTGTCATACATTTTCCCCCGTGGAGCCGGATATGTGGCAATTTTGGCATCGATTCTTGAAGCTTGTTCCTCATAGTCTTCACCCTTGACAATTTGTACAACGCCTAGCTTGATGATGAGTGCAGCAAACAAGGTGAATACAGCAAAGAAATACAGATTAATCCGCCAGAGGCGGGAACGTCTAGATTTTTTTATTTCAACAGGATTGAGTCCAGGTTTCGTCACTCAACATTCTCTCCCTTATCATGTCGATATTTATATTAAAATTATATTTTAACATTTTTATTATCAGCGTGACAATTTTAAATTTTACTACTTTAATATGACGAATCTAAACTATTCTGAGGGGTTTTAAACATTAACAAAAAAACACGGCGGAAATCCGTGTTCTTTTTTGTTAATGTTTGTCATGTTTTTTTTGCAAATCTGCATAGGCTCTGATGACTTTCTCAGCGATTATTTTATTCATCTTTGTATCATCATCAATAGATGGAACAACAACACTAAAGGTAACCTTTGGATGTTCTGATGGATAATAGCCGGCAAATGTGATATTGTCTATTGCATTTCCAAAGTATTGTTTTTTTTCACCGTAATAGTTTGTTTCTGCTGTTCCGGTTTTGCCTGCTACATCATACGATTTGAAGAATGTGGCCGCTGTTCCTCCTGCTTGTGTTACTTTTTTTAAGCCTATTTTAACTCTTTCAATGTCACTAGCAGAATTATTGATTCGATTCAAAACTTTTGGTGATCGTTCTTCAATAACAGGTCCAAGCTTTTCACTTTCAGGCTGATGGATACTTTTGACGATTCGCGGTTGCACCCTGTATCCGCCATTTGCAATTGTTGACATATATTGTGCAAGCTGCAGCGGTGTATATGTATCAAACTGTCCAATTGCTTCATCAAGAAGAAGTCCTCCGACCACTTTTGGATTTGTTTGCATCCCAGCTGATTCATGTGGTAAGTCAATCCCTGTTTTCACACCAAGCCCAAATTGATTGTAATAATATCTCATTTTCTTTAAATCTTCAAGATCTGCTGGAAGGGGACCGTGCGGTTTATATGTAAGTCCTGCAATCCTCATCGCCACATAAAACATATAAATGTTTGAACTTTTTTGAAGTGCTGTAACTTCATTAATAGGACCGAAGCCGCCCGTTTTCCACGATCCTTTTTTTAAATCTCCTGAAAAAACTAGTTTTCCATTATCAGTATAGTACTGCCCATGTGGCATCCCGTCCTGATAACCGGCAAGCACTGTCGCGCCTTTAACAGCTGACCCCATTTCATACTGGGTCGTAAATGTACCGATCGCATAATCGGTGATTTTGCCGTCCACAATTTGCTTTCCCGCCATTGATAAGACATCGCCATTATTCGGATCCATCATCACCACAAAGGCTCTGTCAAGCATAGGATTGGAACCACGGAACCGATTCAGCTCATCTTCAATGATTTTTTCCACTTTCTGTTGCAGTTCGATATCAAAAGATAGTTGCAGATCATAGCCGCGTCTTCCTTCATCAATTGTTTCTTGGCCAACGACTTTGCCGGCTCTGTTTTCATTGTATTGCACTTTTGCTTTTTTCGGATTTAAATATTCTTCATATTGATACTCAAGATAGCTTTTGCCGACTCGGTCATTTCTTGCATATCCTCTTGTCAAATAAAAATCCTCTCTATCTTTGAGCAGTCCCTGTTCAGGTGTTGTGACACCGCCAAGTACAGAGTACAGTGTTTTTTCATATGGATATTTGCGCGTCCAGTCCATGATCACATCGACCCCTGGCAACTCTTCCAAATGCTCAGACACGCGCGATACTTCTTCATAAGTTAAATCTTGGGCAGGCAACTGCTTGGAAGACTTTTCATCTAGCAATTTGTCGCTATCTTTAGAGGATTTTTTCGGATTCATCGCTTTGACGATCTGTGGTTCATAGGCATATCCACCGGAAAACCTTCTGAAAAAAGCAGCCGTTTCAAGCTCTTGTTTATTTTTTTTCAATGCTTTAATTTCATTTTCAGGAACACGCTCAATTTGAAGTGCATATGTTTTCTTAGCGTTAAACTTTTTCTCTTTATCACTCAACAGTTTAGTTGCATCTTCTTCATGTGTGGCAATCCAGTAGTCTTTTAAATCTCTCTCTTTCAAAAATGAGGTGTCAATATCGATCAGCTTTGCAAGTTTTGCTGCTATCTTTACTTTTTCTTTTGTTTCTGTGCCTTTCATGTTCGTGTACGTGATGGCTGGCACACTTTGGTTATCAACGACAACACGCCCGTATCTGTCATACATTTTCCCACGTGGAGCTGGGTATGTAGCCACTTTTGCATCGATTCTTGTAGCTTGTTCCTCATAGTCTTCACCCTTGACAATTTGTACAACCCCTAGTTTGATGATGAGTGCAGCAAACAAGCTGAATACAGCAAAGAAATACAGATTAATCCGCCAGAGACGGGAACGTCTAGATCTTTTTATCTCAACAGGATCAAGTCCAGGTTTCGTCACTGAACATTCTCTCCCTTCATGATGTGAATTTTTTGTTAAAAATGATTTTTATCGTTTACAATTTTTAATTTTACTACTTTAATAGGACGGATCAAAAGCCTATTTCGTTTCTCTTTTTTTGTCAGGGACATAAAAACACCACTTGCTTTCCACCGGGAATGCAAGTGGTGTTCCGTTTATTTTTCATCAATCCAAAGTTTGAATAAACTTTGTGTGCCACTGTTTGCTTCACCTTGATCGGCAAGTCTCTCATAAAGGGTTTTGGCAAGCTCTAGTCCCGGCATTTTCTCGCCCATCACTTCTGCTTCTTCAAGGGCAATTTTCAAATCCTTAATGAAATGTTTTACGTAAAAGCCAGGCTGGAAGTCCCCTTTAAGCATTCTTGGTGCAAGATTGGAAAGTGACCAGCTTCCCGCAGCACCTGTTGTTATACTCTTTAATACATGTTCAGGATCAAGTCCTGCCTTTTTCGCATATACCATTGCCTCCACAACACCGATCATCCCTGAGGCAATGGCAATCTGATTGCACATTTTTGTATGTTGACCACTGCCTGCCGGTCCTTGATATTGAATGTTTTCACCTATGATAGAAAAAAGCGGAAGACATGCTTCATATGCCTCTCGGTCCCCACCAACCATAATCGCCAATGTTCCATTTTGGGCACCAATATCTCCTCCTGAAACTGGGGCATCCAATGCATGCAGTAATTTTACTTTTGCAGCTCTCGCAATTTGTTTGGCAAGCGAAGGTTTTGAAGTGGTCATGTCAATCAAATATGACCCTTCTTTAGCATGTTCAAGCAATCCTTCACTTCCGAAATAAACCTCTTCAACATCTTGCGGATAGCCAACCATTGTCATGATCACATCTGCTGCTTTTGCTACTTCTTTAATAGAAGATTTCCAAATGGCACCTTTTCGCAAAAGATTTTCGGCTTTCTGTTTTGTCCTTGTATAAACAACTGTTCGATATCCTTCAGCCATGATATGTGAAGCCATACGATTTCCCATCACACCAACACCAATAAATCCGACCGTTTTTTCCATTTTGATCCTCCCCTTTAAATGGCTTTTACCATTCCACCGTCTATTAACAGCGTTTGCCCTGTCATATATGTATTTCGTTCTGATAAAAGAAAACTTGCATAATGTGCAAATTGTTCAGGCTTTCCATAAAACCCCAGAGGGATGCGGTGCTCAAAGTCTGCTCGCACTTGCTGTTGTGATAAACCGGATTCTTCTGCGATTTTCTGATCTAGCTCTGCCACACGGTCTGTAGCAATTCTTCCCGGAGCAAGCGTATTGATTAAAATGCGGTGCTTTGCCAATTCATCTGCTAGAGATTTTGTCAGACCAACAATCCCCATTCGGAAGGTGTTGGAGAGTAAAAGTCCAGGGATTGGCTGTTTAACTGATGATGATGCAATATTAATGATTCGACCGCCATTTTTCTGCAAATAGGGCAGTGTTTCACGGATCAAGCGAATATAGCTGAGCAAGTGCAACTCAAATGATTGAATCCAATCCTCATCTGTCAAATCCAATAGACTTCCACCTTTTGGTCCGCCAACATTATTGACAAGCATCTCAATCGATCCTGACACCTCAGCTGTTTTTTTAACCAATTCACTAATCTCAGCAGCGTTTGCATGATCACAAACATGATATGTGACAAGATTATTACCAAGCTCAGTTAATTCTTTTGCAGTGTTCTTTAAAGCTGTTTCATGTCTACCAGATAACACGACATTTGCACCTTCTTCAACAAGAGCGGTGGCAATCGCTTTTCCCAGCCCTTTGCTGCTTGCCGCTACAAGCGCCGTCTTTCCTTTCAGTTCCAGATCCATCAATCATCAGCTCCTTTCTTTTTATATTGTAACATGTCGTTCAATAAAGTAAGGATCTGTCCCCTTGGACATAAAAAAACCCCCTTTCATCTGTCTGTATGAAAGGGAGTTAAAGGGTGATTGCTCATCTACTAAATGTTGAATTTGTGAATTGCATCGACTAAATCTTTGTTTGCCTTGTTTAGAGACTCTGTTGATTTTGCAATCGTTTCTAATGCTGTCAGCTGCTCGTTTGCCGACGCGCTGACTTCTTCTGCTGCTGCTGCAGATTGTTGTGAAATGGCTGAAATACTTTGTATGGAGTCGGTCATTTTTTGTTGCTCTCCACTCATAGCAGTAATTTCAGAATAAACATGATCAATTGAATTGACTAAAGATTGCATTTCTACTGTAATCTTGTTCAGGGCTTCACCTGTCTCATGGATCATATTATTTTGTTCGCCATTCATCTTGCTTGCTTCTGTCATAGCTAATACAGCTTCTTTTGTTTCTAATTGAATTTGCTTCACTGTTTCTCTGATATGCTGTGAAGAAGTCGCTGATTGTTCCGCTAGTTTTCTGACTTCATCTGCAACGACAGCAAAACCGCGGCCGCTTTCACCGGCACGAGCTGCTTCAATACTTGCGTTAAGTGCCAAAAGATTGGTTTGATCAGAAATTGCTGAGATAGCCGTCACAACTTCTTCAATGTTTTTCGTTTTTTCTTCTAATTTCTGAAGCATTTGTTCAACTTTCTTATTTTCAGTATTCGCTTCATTCGATTTCATCAACAACTGTCCAAGCGCATCAATTCCACTATAACTTGCATCTTCTGATGTTTTTGATAGCTTTTGAATGCTGTCGGCATGGTGTTCAATTTCTTTCACTTTGACAAACATCTTCTCTGATTTTTCGTTAATCGTCTCAACTTCTGCTGCCTGTTCAGTAGCACCTGTTGCCACTTCTTCGATTGCTTTTGCAATTTGATCACTTGTTGATACTGTTTCATCTGAGATTGCAGTCAGTTGATTCGTTGACCCAGATACTTGTTCTGAGGAAGACTTGACTTTTATGATCATATCCTTCATATTTTCGACCATTTTATTAAAATCTTCTGCTAACATTCCGATTTCATCTTTTGATTTGACAACTGTTTGAACTGTTAAGTCTCCTTCAGCAACTGCTTTTGTTTTGGAAATCAACTGTTTAATCGGTCCGGTAATCGTTTTGGCCATGAAGAAGCTAAGAATGATGGCTACGACTAAGGCAATGATTGAGATCATCATGACTGTTTTATTCATCTCTTTAGCTATCCAAAGCACTTTTTCAGATTGAAATACCGCCCCTACTTTCCAACTTGTTCCGTCTATTGACTGATAAGCAATGACATTTTCTTCACCAATATTAATCCCGTCCTTAGCAGAGAGGATTTCTTTATACATGTTATCTTTTGATAAATCTTCTCCTTGTTTTGAAGGGTGTGCGACTGCTACTCCAGTTTTATCAATGATAAATGCAGTACCGTCATAAGGAACTTTTTGATTTTTAATGATTTTGTTCATTGAATCTAATGACAGGTCCAAACTGACAACACCTTTTACTTGATTGTTGACAACAATTGCTTTTGCTGCCGTAATGGTCATCTGTTTAGTCGCTGCATCTTCATATGGTTCTGTCCATATGACTTGGTCAGGGGTTTCTGCTGCTGCTTTATACCATGGTCTTGCAGTTGGATCATAGCCCTTGTCAAATGTAACTTTCGGGAATGTAACCATTTCCTTTTGATCTGTACCAATGTATGCTAAATTGACATAGCCATCTTTGTCCTTGATCTGTTTTAACTCGTCATTGATCAATTCTGTTGTTTTTTTATCCTTTTTATTTAAAAACGAAGTGGCCATTTTTCCGGAACCGATTCGTTCCAAGGTCATTTCATAGCTTTTCAGTTGAAGTTCGATATTCCCTTTAAGTGAACCAAGAATACTTGACGTTGAAGCCTTTGCCTCATCTTGAAGCATCGACTTTAAGATCGATGTTGTTGAGAATTGAAGAATAAGAACCGTTAAAACCAAAATGATTGTAACAAAACCAGCAATTTTCATGTGCAGTTTTTTAAACATGCTAAATCCCTCCTCTACTTACGCCTTCGTACCTTTTTTATCGGCTTTTATTTTTAATATTTAAGACATAAAAAATATGCAGCTAAAGCTGCATGTTATGTGAAGTATTCGATCTTCGCCTCTGGAAAATAGCCATCTACATAGGATTCTAAGGCTTCACGGAGTTCAGTTTCTTCCTCCTTTTGGTATATATATTTTCCGATTCCATATCTTCCCCATTTATAGCGACGTTTTTCTTCATCAAGTTCTAGTTTTGTTTTAGGATAATTTTTTTCAATGACTCTTTTTGCTGGCTTCGTAAATCGATGCTGAATCATTTCAAACGTGATATCTTTTCTGAGGTGAAGCGGAATGGCATCATCTAATTTTTCCAGTAATAACCTATAGCCTTCACGCCATCCGTCATAAATATAAATAGGCGCAATAATAAAACCAAGCGGATAACCTGCTTCAGCAATCTTTACAGCTGCTTCAATCCGTTTGTCGAGCGGTGATGTACCTGGTTCAAAATGTTTAATGACATAGTCTGCATTAACACTGAATCTAAACCGCGTTTTTCCATGATGTTTGGCATCAAGTAAATGGTCAACATGATGGAATTTTGTTACAAACCGCAATTTACCTAGATTTGTTTTTCCAAAGTGTTCAATCGCATGTTTTAATGTGTGTGTTAAATGATCGATTCCAACGATATCAGATGTGCAAGAAGCTTCAAAACGAGTCTCTTCAGGAGCACGTTCTTTCATATATTGATCAGCCTGTTCAAGAATCTCTTCAACATTAACATATGTTCTAATATATGGCTTACTTCCCATCGTTGTTTGTAAATAACAGTAGTGACAATGACCCATACAGCCTGTTGCAAACGGTATGGCAAACTCAGCCGATGGCTTTGAGGAATCAAATTTTAATGTTTTTCTAACACCAATGACTAACGTAGATTTTGCATTTCGGTATTTTTGAAAATGACCTTCTCCCGGTATATTACGGACTTGATTATGAGATGTCGTTTCCCTTATTTCAACACCCATATCGATAAATTTGTCCCTTAATTCCCTGCCGAGCGAATATTCTAAAGCCCTTGGTTCAATATATACAAGTTGGGGTACAAACGGTTTAACCATTTAAAAACAGACACATCCTTTTTCATTTGTTTTTAGGCCTCATCAAATAAATGACGATAAAGCTGTTCGGCCTCTTCATAAGAAGAAAATACAGCATCATCATCAGCCAGCGCATGATATGTATCATATAAAAACAAAGCCAGCTCACCATCATGAAGTGGGTGCTCAACAACTTCTGCTTCTTTAATATTGGCAACATTTGCAGCGTGGGGATTACGGTAAATGACATAGACTTGATCCCCAGCCTGAATACCATCTTTCATGAGACATTCTCCTTCCTAATAGCTACCTGTATTATCCCCAAGTGTGAAAGACTCATTCCAGAAAAATAAAAAACCTAGACGGCATGATGCCGTCTAGGTTTTTGGTTTGTTAGATGATTTAAGACAGGTGGAAGTTTTCTTTTACGAATTGGACCACTTCTTCTGTCGTACTCATCGATAAAATTTGTTCTTTAAAAGATTCTGTCTCTTTTTTAGAAAGTTTGCTGATCTGTGTTCTCGCCGGAAGAATCGAAGTTGCACTCATTGAGAATTCATCTAGACCAAGACCTAAAAGAATTGGGATCGCAATTTCGTCACCGGCCATTTCGCCGCACATTCCAACCCATTTTCCTTCTTTATGGGCCGCTTCAATTACAATTGTAATTAAGCGAAGAATGGCAGGGTTATATGGCTGATAAAGGTAAGAAACTTGTTCATTCATCCGGTCAGCAGCCATTGTATATTGAATCAAATCGTTCGTTCCAATGCTAAAGAAGTCAACTTCTTTTGCAAATTGGTCAGCAATAACCGCTGAAGCTGGAATTTCAACCATCATACCAACTTCAATGTCATCAGCAACAGTTTGACCTTCTGCTTGAAGTTTAGCTTTTTCTTCTAAAAGAATAGCTTTTGCTTCTTTAAATTCGTTGACAGTGGCAATCATTGGGAACATGATTTTCAGGTTTCCATATGTACTTGCCCGTAACAACGCACGCAATTGTGTTCTGAAAATCTCCTGTTCATCAAGGCAAAGACGAATCGCTCTGTACCCTAAGAAAGGATTCATTTCTTTTGGTAGTTCTAAATATGGAAGCTCTTTGTCACCACCGATATCCAATGTACGTACGACAACAGATTTACCTTCCATACGCTCAAGAACCGTTTTGTAAGCATCGAATTGTTCTTCTTCAGTTGGAAGCTGGTCTCTGCCCATGTATAGGAATTCTGTACGGTAAAGTCCGACTGCTTCGCCTCCATTTTCCAAGACACCTTTTACATCATCAGGTGTTCCAATGTTGGCAGCAAGTTCGACATGGTGACCGTCATTTGTAACCGTTGGTTCATTGACAAGCTTGGCCCACTCAGCTTTTTGTGCTAAAAAGCTTTGATGTTTTTCTTCATATTGTTTAATTGTCTCTTGTGAAGGATCAACGATCACATCGCCATTTATACCATCAACAATCACAAGCACACCATTTTGAAGTTCCTTCGTTGCTACTTTTGTTCCAACAACTGCTGGAATTTCCAATGAACGTGCCATTATCGCTGAATGTGAAGTTCGTCCACCGATATCTGTTGTGAATCCTTTCACAAAACGACGGTTTAATTGGGCTGTATCAGACGGTGTTAAGTCTCCAGCTACAATAATAACCTCTTCAGAAATCAGGCTCGGATTTGGAATGTCAACACCGAGAAGATGTCCTGTGACCCGTTTTGTGACGTCACGAATATCAGCTGCACGTTCCTGCATATACTCATTGTCCATCGATTCAAACATTGACACAAACATGTCAGCTGTTTCTTTGAGAGCAAATTCTGCATTAACAGAATCAGATTTAATTTTGTCCTTCACAGGGTTTAAAAGTTCTGGATCGCTTAATACTAATAAATGTGCAGAAAAAATTTCGGCTTTATCTTCACCAAGCTCTTTTAAAGCGTGGCTTTTAATTGTTTCAAGCTCTTTTTTGGACTGTTCGATAGCTTCTTCAAAACGTTTGACTTCTGCCTCAAAATCAGAGATGTTTTTCTTTTCAACTGTTAAATTCGGCTCCTCAAGCCGGTATGCTTTTGCAATCGCAATACCGGCTGAAGCACCAATACCTTTCATTTCAAGCATTATTCGCCAAGTCCTTCGCTTTTCATAGTATCTTCAAGAGCAGAAAGTGCATCGTTTTCATCAGCGCCTGAAGCAGAAATCGTAATTTCAGCTCCTTTTGCAATACCTAGTGACATAACACCCATAATTGATTTAAGGTTTACGGTTTTTCCGTTATATTCCAAATTAATATCAGCATCATATTTGCTTGCTGTTTGTACAAGAACTGTCGCTGGACGCGCGTGAATTCCTGAATCTGCAGTTACTTTAAATGTTTTTTGTGCCATTTTTTATCAATCTCCTTTTAATTAAAGCTATAGTACATTCACAATATTATATCATACAGCCGTACGTGTCATCTGACAAGTACGGCTATTTTGTGAAAATTTATATACTGATGATGTCTTCCTGAGCGAGTGTGACAGTTCCTTTTGCCTTAATATTGACACTTTCACCCTCTTTAAGGTTTGTGAATACAACAGGTGTCATTAATGATGGAACTTTATCTTTCACATTCTCAATGTCGACTTCAAGCAGTTTTTGCCCTGGCTCAATCCGATCACCTTCAGAAACGAACGATGTAAAACCTTCACCTTTCAGGCTTACTGTATCGATTCCAAAGTGAATTAAAATTTCTCTACCGCCATCAGATTGAAGACCAATCGCGTGTTTTGTCGGGAAGACATTAATAATTTTCCCTCTGACAGGTGAGACAACAGTGCCTTCTGATGGAAGAATTGCGAATCCGTCACCCATCATTTTTCCTGAGAATACTTGGTCAGGAACATCTGTAATTGGGTGAATTTCACCAGCAAGCGGTGAAACAAATACTTCTTCACCCGCTTCATTTTGCAGAGGTTCGACCATGACATCTTCAATTTGTTGTTCGACTTCATTAGCTGGAGATACTTTCACAGGCCGTGGTGTACGTCCTGCCATAATATCTAGCATTTGTGATTTTAAGTTTTCAGATCTTGGTCCAAAAATCGCTTGAATATTATTTCCGACTTCAAGGACTCCTGAAGCACCAAGTTTTTTCAAGCGCTCTTTATCAACCTTCTTCTGATCGTTGACCGTTACACGCAACCTTGTAATACAAGCATCAAGGTGTTTGATGTTTTCTTTATCACCCATGGCAGTCAAAATTTCATAAGGAAGATCTCCTATTGGCTTGCCAGCTTCAGAAGCTGGTTCAGCAGCTGCATCCTCACGTCCTGGTGTCTTTAAGTTAAATTTGCGAATCGCAAATCTGAATCCGAAGTAATAAATGACCGCCAGTGCTAACCCGACAGGAATAACGAGCCACCAAGCTGTCCGGTTAGGCAGAATACCAAACAGGAAGTAATCGATCAAACCGCCTGAGAAGGTCATTCCGATTTTGACATTTAATATATCCATTAACATAAATGATAAGCCGGCAAAGATACAGTGAATTCCAAAAAGGACTGGTGCAACAAATAGGAATGAGAACTCAATCGGTTCAGTAATCCCTGTTAAGAAAGATGTTAATGCAGCAGAACCCATGATACCGGCAACAAGTTTTTTGCTTTCAGGTTTTGCTTCATGATAAATCGCAAGTGCTGCAGCAGGAAGTCCAAACATCATAAACGGGAATTTACCAGTCATAAATGTACCCGCTGTCAATTCAACGCCATCTTTAATTTGCGCCATGAAAATTCTTTGATCACCGCGGACCAATTCTCCAGCCTTATTGGTATAATCAAAAAATTCATACCAGAACGGAGCATAGAAAATATGATGCAGACCAAATGGGATCAATGAACGTTCAATGATTCCAAAGACAAAGGCAGCAAACGCTTCATTTGCAGCAAGCAAGTTTGTTGAAAAGCTGTTTAATCCTCCTTGAATTGGCGGCCAGATCACCAACATAAGCAAACCAAGGATCAATGCACAGACAGATGTAATAATCGGTACAAAACGTTTACCGGCAAAGAAACCTAAATATTGCGGTAGTTCAATTCTGTAAAAGCGATTAAACATCGCAGCTGCGAGAACACCAATGATGATCCCGCCGAAAACCCCGGTGGCTAATGTAGGTATTCCAAGCATTGTCGTATATTGCGGGTGGTTTTCAGCGAAAAAATGTGCTCTTTCAATTGCTTTTTCAGGTATTGAGCCAGTTTTAATTAACACCGCACTCATCGTCACATTCATCACAAGATAGCCGATAATAGCAGCGATACCAGCAACACCGTCTCCATTTGCAAGACCGATTGCAACCCCGACAGCAAATAGCAATGCTAAGTTAGAGAATATGACGTCTCCTGAACTTTCCATCACTTTTGCAACCAATTGAACTGCATTATGCTTTAAAAACGGTGCAACTTTAAACATTTGCTCATTTTGCATTGCATTACCAATTGCTAGCAGAAGCCCTGCAGCTGGTAAAATAGCAACTGGGAGCATGAGCGCCCGCCCGATTTTTTGTAGAACGCCAAAAAATGATTTAAACATAGTTTTATTACCTCCTCTAGGGTAGTTTGACCTTGCTGCAAAATTTCATTACAACATATTCAAAAGGCATTTTTTAACATTTTAACCGTTTACATTTCATCAACAGAACACAAAAAAGGCATGAGTGAATATGGGTATAGAGAAATAAAAGACAGCGTCTTCATTTCTTCCCTTTTTTCACTCATGCCTGATCGAATCAGTAACACGTTATAAAGGCGTTATGAAATTTTATTAGTCAAACGATACAAATGCAATGTCAGGTAAACGGCTTCTGCCTCATGAACAGGTTTCTTGAGCGCTTGCTGCAAGACCTTGATCATCTTCCAAGCAGTATTATAGCATAATGGATATTCCGTTTTCAACAACAACATTAATTTTTCTGGTTCTTGGATCGGTTCCTCCCGTTTAATTCTGTCAATTGTAAATCGCAGATGGCGGATCAACCGCAAATAATTAACACTTTCTCTATTTACTTTCATCTCGAAAGCGTCTTCAATCATTTGCACAAGCTTTGAAATTAACTGTGAATGTTGATTTACTTCTGACAGAGGTCGGTTCGTCAAAGCGCTGTGAATATGAAGGGCAATAAACCCGATTTCTCCTTCTGGAAGCTTGATGTCTGACTGTTCATTGATCATCTCAACAGCTTCTTTGGCAAGTTCATATTCTTTTGGATAAAGCGATTCTGTCTCAAGCAAAAATGGATTTTTCATATCAAACCCTTTTTCTAGGCGCATAACCGCAAATGCGATATGGTCTGTCAAAGCGACATGAATATGTTCATTTAACGGCTGGCCACTTTTTTGTGCAACATGATAAATCACGTCATTGGCGATATCAACCATTTTTTCATCAACATACGAAAGGAGTTTCTTATACTGGGTTTGCTCTTTATCATCTTCTAGAACAAACATTTTTTCATAATTCTCATGTTCAATAAGATCTCCACACTTTTTTCCAAAACCGATCCCTTTTCCAATCAAGACAACCTCACGATAATCTTCATGAAGTGCGATTAATACGTTGTTGTTGAGCACCTTTTCAACCGTGAAGGATCTATTCACGATCCTCAACTCCTTTGTCATTCGATCTATCATATCGTACAAGACTCATGAAAGCGCGTCAATTTTTTTTTAGAAATTTTGATGAAAAATGTCGAAACTTCACACCCATTAGATCATAAAACATAACGATTTTCATAGCAAAAAAAATTAAAGGCTTGCTATGGTATGCATTTCACACTTTAAGATAAAACCGTACCGGTACTGATCACGCTCTAATGGGAAAGGAGAGGAAAAAATGGCTATCTTTATTTTGATCCTCTTATGTATAACGATTGTTGTATCAGCAAAGGCGGCAATGAAACCGCTTAACGAAAAACATAAAGTCAAACCGTTCCGTTCTTTTGATGATTTTTTTATTTCTAAAGATTGACACACAAAAAGACCCTGTAGAGTTGTTTTACTCTATAGGGTCACAATGATTAACACTCTTTATGAAATCACTGTTAACTGTTTCGGATAACGGGTCAGTGTCTCAGCTCCGTCTGAAGTGATAAGTACATCATCTTCGATTCGAACACCACCGATTTCCGGCACATAGATACCTGGCTCAATTGTGTAGACCATTCCTTCTTTTAGTAGTCCGTTATTGTTATGGCTCATCGATGGGTATTCATGCGCTGAAATCCCGAGCCCATGACCAAGACGGTGTGGAAAATATTCTCCGAACCCTGCGTTTTCGATGATGCCACGTGCTTTCAAATCAAGATCCCCTATTCTCACCCCTGGCTTGCTCATTTGAAGTGCAGCCAGTTCAGCTTGAAGAACTGTTTCATAAATATCTTTCTGCTGTTGGTTGACCTGTTGATAGACAAGCGTTCTCGTAATATCTGAACAATATCCATCAATGATGACCCCTAAATCAAACAGGACAAAATCACCGGTATTGAGCGTTCTGCTCCCTGGATTCCCGTGGGGCTGACCTGATTTCTCACCGAACAGAACCATTGTCGAAAATGACATCCCTTGAATTCCTTTTTTCTTTAATTCATATTCGATTTTAGCAACAACTTCAATTTCAGAAATACCTAATTTTAAAGCATTAGCTCCCACTTCAACTCCATAATCCGCAAGTTTTGCCGCCTCACGAAGAATGCTAATTTCTTTTTCATCTTTGACAACACGAAGTTCGTTTAGTTTGTCTTCTACAGAAACAAAATCCGCACCATTTGTTACAGTTCTCAACATGTCTACACGCAAGAGTGATATCGTTTCTTTTTCGACTGCTACTTTTTCAAATTGCAAGTTGCGTTTTTTCAAAGTGGCTGAGATCAGTTCCCACGGATTTTCATGATCTTCATACCCAATGATGTCAGATGTCCAACCGGCTGTTTTCGCCTGACTTGCCTCCATTTGCGGACAAACAAAAAACGGCTCTTCATCCTGAAAGACAAACACACCCATCAACCGTTCATGAGGTTCTGTATAAAAGTTTGTTAAGTAAAAGACATTCTCTTTCGAATGAATAAAAGCTAATTGATAATCTTTTTCTTTCAGCCAGGAAGAGATGTATTCAATTCTTTCCAATTCGCTTCCTCCTTTTTAGATCAATTATTCCACATCTATTGTATCGTTTTTCTCTTGATTTGTCTGGAGATTAAGATTTTAATAGTCTTAATCCGTTTAAAATCACGAGCAGTGTACTCCCTTCATGACCGATAACACCGAGCGGCAAATCAAGAATTTGCAGGAAATTAACGCAGATGAGCAGACAGATTACAGTTAAAGAAAAAACAACATTTTGTTTTATAATTCGATTCATTTTTCGTGACAACTTGACCATTTTTGTCAAACCTGTTAAATCATTTTTCATTAAGACAATATCAGCCGTTTCCAAGGCAACATCTGTCCCTCCACCCATCGCAACTCCAACATCTGCTGTAGCAAGTGCTGGCGCATCATTGATGCCATCACCAACCATCACAATCGTTCCGTATTGTTGTTTCAACTTTTGCGTTTCCTTTACTTTACTATCTGGGAGACATCGAGAAACAACAATACCCAAACCCGTTTCCTCTGCAATTGCTTTAGCCGTTTCAGGCTGGTCCCCAGTCAACATTGCTGTATGAATCCCAAGTTGATTGAGTTCGTTTATTACCGCTTTGGCTTCCGGTCTGATTTGATCTTTTAAAGCAAAACATCCGACAACACGCTCACCTTTTTTTACATATACAAGCGTTTTTCCTTGTGCAGCAATGGTTTGAACTGAAGCTTTAAAAGACTGATCATTTTGTTTATCTTCCATGACAAATTCAGCTTTACCGATTTGCCACATTTCTCCTTTAAATTGCGCTTTGACGCCAAAACCTGATGTTTCTTGGATTGACACAGTTATGTCTGGATTCACTCCTTGAGCTTCTGCATATTTGACAATCGCTTGTGCAAGCGGATGATTGGACTGCTTCTCAATTGAAGCGGCCGCTTCTAAGCATTCCACCTCTGTCATCCCAAAAGTCAATATCAAGTCTTCAACTGCAGGTTTGCCATTTGTGATTGTTCCTGTTTTGTCCATCGCGACTATTTTCGTTTCACCAAGTTTCTCAAGAAAGACACTTCCTTTGACAAGCAAGCCATGTCTTGCCCCATTTGAAATCAGTGACAATGCAGCCGGCATAATTGAAGCGACAAGCGCACAAGGCGAAGCGACTACCATAAAGACCATCGCTCTGTAAAACGTCTCTCCCCAACTCCAACCAAGCACGAAATGAGGTAGAAACAAAAGCAATCCAACAGCCAGCAACACACCTTTTACATACATATTTTCAAAGCGTTCGATAAAAGCTTGTGAAGGTGAAACGCTGTTTTGCGCAGACTCTACCAATTTCATAATCTTTTTAATGAGCGAGTCTTTGTTCGCCTTTAGAACGCGTACTGTCAAAGATCCGCTTAAATTAAAAGTCCCTGAAAATACTTGATCTCCGATCGTTTTTTCTACCGGAATCGACTCGCCTGTAAGAGCGGATTCATCAACACTTGTTGTCCCTGATTCAATTTCTCCATCCGCAGCGATCCGCTCACCTGGTTTAACTGAGATCAAATCACCAGCCTTCAATTCCTCGGCTGCTACTTTTTTTTGACCTCCTTCTTCAAGCAAAACGGCTTCCTCAGGCTCTAATTTCATTAGCAATGTTAAATCTCGTTTACTTTTGTCGAGAGTGTATGTTTCAAGAGCACCGCTAAGTGAGAATATAAAGATTAAAATGGCGCCTTCAGCCCAGTAGCCGATTACCGCAGAGCCGATTGCTGCAAAAATCATTAACAGCTCAACATTTAATGTCTTCTCAGTTATGGTTTCCATGATCCCCTCTTTTGCTTTTGCAAACCCACCAATACAAAAAGCGAATAGAAAAAGGATGATTGATAATGTTTCATGACCAGAAAAAAACCATCCACTAAGAATCAATGCGCCTGATAAAAGCGCAGCAACCAATTCACCATGTCTTCTCCAATTCTCAATCAGCTTAAATTTATGTTGTAACTGCATTTTCTACGCCCTCCCTAATTGATAATGTAAATCATCATCAATTTCCTTCTAAAAAACAAATTGCCGCCGTTAGGCAGCATTTTAAAAGCTTTTATGAAACGATTATAGCATACATCTATCATCTTTAAAATTAATAATTATTACAATTTACATTTGATAATAATTATCATTAACAACTGTAAAAAAAAGCTGGAAAACTCAGCTTTTTTTCTCAGACCATGCTTTCATTTGTTCAACAGTGATTGGTCCAACAATTGATTTTTCCAATTTCCCTTTTTCATTTAGAAAAAAAGTAGAAGGAATTGTAATCACTTGATACTTTTTCATTATTTCACCTGTTCGGTCAAACACGATTGGAAATGATAACTGATTGGCTCTAATAAACTGTTTCACCGCTCGTTCGTTTTGTTCGGCATTCAACAAGTTAATCGTGATCAATTGCACATCTGACTGATGTTGGTCATAGAAGGACTGAAAACGTGGTAATTCCTCTCGACACGGAGGACACCAACTGGTCCAAAAATGGATGATCGTTTTTCGACCTTGTGCCGGAACCTTAATGCTTTGCCCTTCTATTGTTTTCATCTCCATAGCAGAAGCTTCCAGCTGAAATCCTACCAAAAACAGAAAGATGAGTGAACAGAGAATGATTCCTTTTTTTCGCATCTGATCTTCCTTTCTTTTTTGTTTAGCTTCCCACGAAAACAAAAAAGTATGAAGTCAAGTCAGCGGCTTTCAATTGTTGGTGCACCTGTTTTATTTGTCAACAACAAAGAAACTCCTAATTGTTTGCAAATTGTCATATAGTGAAGGGTTGTCAGCAAAATCATCCCTGTATTCATTGCCAAAATGATGCCGACCATTTGCAAACTTTCCATTGATCCAAACAGATACATCAGCAAAAATGAAACGATACTGGCCCAAACATTATGATAAAATGCATCTTTGACAAGCCCAATTCCAATTAAACAAGCTTGCAAAGGCATGACAAAAAAGTGAAATAAAAAATACGGCCATAACAACTTTAAATAAAGAGCAGCTTTAATTGAATCAAAAAACAAATGGGTCAGCGGTTCTGCAAAATGATACATCACTAGAATAGACGGTATTCCGTAAAGCAACGTAATGAGAATCGCTTGTTTAATCCGCTTAATCACCTTGTCATACTGCTGATAGGCATAGCTTTCAGAAATACTTGGAATCATGACAACCATTAATGAATGAGCGATAAAAGCCGGAAAGAAACCAATCGTCATCGCAACACCTGAAAGCATACCAAACTGATCAATAGCTGCCGTGCTTGAAACACCTGCAACTAGCAATGTCCCTTTCACTAAAAAAGGTTCAATTGCATTGGCAATGGCATGAAAAATCCGTAAACCTGTGGTGGGGATAGAAACAGTCAGGAGCCGTTTCAAGACATCGTTTCTCCGCAAATGAACATGTCTCCCATCAGCAACTGCGCGTCTCGCCAAAAGAAACTGGGAATACAAGTAAACAAACACAACCACTTCACTTGCAAACAGAACAAACAATGAAATAAGAACTGATGTATGTAATGAAAAGGAATACCATTGAAAAAACAAAAACAAGCCGACAAGCTGAAAGATTTTTTTCAGTCCATTCGCTATTGCAATTTTCCCCATTTCCTGAACACCCATAAAGTAGCCGCGTGCAATCGATGTAAATGCAACAGCGGGGATCATCCCGATCACAATTCCTCTAATCAAGGGATGATAGGAGTCAAAGACAGGAATGAATGGAAGAATGATGACCGCTATCGCCGTAGAAAAAACGGTACAAACTGCTGTCATCTGAAAAGCATGTTTTAACATACTTTCATGTAACCTCGGATTAGATTCCGCAATAAATTTTGATATCGAAACAGGCAACTCAAGACTTGCAATAACCACAACCAAAAATATCGAGGGCAAAACACTCATATAGAGCCCCATGCCATGCTCTCCAAGTTCCCGAGCAAGAATCATGTTAATGACAAACTCTAGGCATTCCGCAAAAAATGCGGCTAGCGACAGAAGAATAATTCCTTTCACAAAACGGTTCATGAGGTCTCCCCTTGTCTCACTGATTATTACCTCATCATATGAGACAAGTCTAAAAATTATTAAAAAAAGCCTTCTCACCATGTGAGAAAACTTTTTAACTTCTCGGTTCTTTCATATATTGAAAAATGATGTCACCACCACGTTGGGCAACACCGCGGAAGTGCTTGAAATCTTCCTGTTTTGTCAAAATAGATCTAAAAAACAAAAAATCTTCCTTTTTCACACAAAGTTCGTGAATGTTGCCTTCCCTTAACTGTTTTATGAAATCAATTACATTCTCATCTGTCAATCGCTCTCTCCCCTTCTTTCTCTTATGACGTTACTATATCACTTAGTAGTTGCCGATTACAATCACCGAACTTGTATATCATATCGCTTTACTTCTCAATGAAAATATTGCAAAATACTTTCAATAGGTTATTTTCTTAAAAGGAGAGGAAGTCGCTTTGAAAATTGCAAAAGTCGGAAATGTCATCGAATTTAAAAATGGACTGACCGGAGTTGTCGAAAAAGTTAATGAAAACTCAGTAATTGTCGATGTCACCATTATGGATAATTATAGAGACCTAGAATTGGATTCTTTAACAGTCGTCAATCATAAAAACTATAAAATTATAAAAGACTCCTTACATTAAATCGCCCATTCACAAGAATTCCACTCAGAACCTTAAAATGCACTTCGCAAGTTCTTCCAAAAATTGAAAAACCGTTAGACTCAGTGTCTGGCGGTTTTTCCCGGTTCTTCTACATCGTTGCCCTTGTGACATCGCCTCTGAATAGTCGGAGCGTTTTTACAATCTCTCCCGCCGTATGACATAAGGCGGTAATCGCTTCTGCTTTATGATCTGATAACTGATAAACAATGTCTAAAAAAAGCAATTCCGTTTCTTCTAAAGTTGACACAGCCGCCGTGTTATAAATATTGATGTTGCTGAAGCCAAGCGGTTCAAAAATGGCGGTGTCAATATATGGTTTGAATCTTTTTATTAATAAAGGCAAATTAGACAGGCATTGAGTGAAACTTTCGACACCTTTACGGTACTTTTCAGTATCTGATTCTACCTGTTCTAAATCCTTGACTACTCCATTAATGCTCTTCTCAATTTTACCATCCCAATCTGTAAATAGTCCGATTAATTTATCAGGAATCGATCCTGCAACAGCTACCGCCTTTACATCAATAATTGCTTGTTCCATAAATGCTTCAAACACTACTAACGTTCTATAGGCGGAACCAAGCACAGGGTTTAAAAATAGACTAACAGAACTTACAAAATTAACCATAGAACTATCAACATGCTGAGCTTTTACTTTTAAACGATCTTTCAAATAGTCCGATTGTTCACATTCAGCTTGAACTGATGCGGGAACTGATGTTTTTTGTTCCTTAGGTGCTTTACGGTTTCTAATATCGTTGGCAGCGCCTTGATCACTGTTTTGGAAACCTGTAGCCGCTGCATTTACTTGCTTAATAAATGTGCTCAGCTGGCTTTTTAACTGCTTTTCATTTTTGCCAACAATCACCAAATGCTTGTACACTTCATCAGCAACCGCATCAGTCAAGCCATTAACTGGATTGACAAAAACATGGGAAATCCCTTCAGTGATCAGTCCCTTCAGTGCATTTGACAAATCATCGATACCATCTTTGATGTCTCTCAAAAACCCGCGAATTCCATCGCAAATACTTTCAACACTAATGTCGGTCTGTGTAATATGTTCGATCAACTCAGCCGGCGGTGAATTCAAGATGGAGTTCAGCGAACGGAACTTTTCTTCAGCCATATCTACCCAATCGATGATTTGATCAATAAAGCCTTTTAATAGATTCGCAGCTTGAGTAATCCCGGTAAATAATGGATCGCCAAATGCACTTTCAAAAAAATCTGCCACCTTCTCTTGAAGATCAGCCTTTCGTTTAGGTTTCATCTTTTGTTCATGTTTAACAATCTCATTGGAATTTTCAATATACTCAGAAACATAACCAAGACGTCTCATCACATCTGTTTCCAACGACTTCGCCAACAAGTCGAGACTAGCTTTATTAATCTCAATCTTCGTTGAGCCGACATTTCCGTAAAGAGGCTCGCCTGTCCAAATACTTGTCACGATATGGTCACTAGCGGAAACATACACTTTCCCATGACCCGGATCCCCTTTTTCACCGATTTCAACTGTTTGGTCTTTATCGTCAATCCCACCCATTTTATAGCCCATATGGTTAGATAATATAGAGGAAATAAGCGGAACCCCATTATCTATTTCAATTACTTTTCCGGGAATTCGGTCAGCAATCATCGCACCAGTCTCCGCAGATGTCAGCGGATCATACTTACTGAAATAGTTTGTGATATTCGGATAATCTTCATCATGATCGACTTCCCCTTCAGGCAAGACCGACGGATTAATTGTCACACACTTCAAATCAGAGTGTTTCACAGCCACATAATTCGCCAAACCACCGCCAAGCGAATTGCCGCAGACTGATGTTAATTTATCACCATACTCTTTTTTCATTTTATCAAAATAGTCACGTGCTGCTTTAAACTGTTCATGTGTCCTACCTATGGCAAGTTCTTTATCGGCGTCAAGGTCTTGGTCTCCATTGGCTATGTTTGTGCCTTGGTAGACGATGGTAATTTCGCCTGTTGTTTCATTTAGGACTGTCATGGCGTCAAGGCCATTTTTGTTATCTTGTACTTTATTTACTACTGTATATTTATATCCGTTTACATTAACTGATTGCTTCTTGCCAGGCATATTATAAGCATGATATCCTGCAAGTTCTACTAAATTTTTATCTTCACTAATTGGTTTTTTATTTTTTGCATCTTTTGTTTCATCTCTCATTTATATAAATACTCCTACTTCTTGATAATGTCTTTCGGATAAGTTCGTTCAAGCGTATTGTCTTTTGAATTGGAGCCAGCTCTTTTGCTAATCGTATTATCATTTAAAAAGACACTGTATTGTCCAGGCGCAAGTCCCTTCATATTTTCTATATCCTTTACAATCTGATTAAAAATGGTTTTATCTGGTTCAGTGTTTGGTTTTTCCATATATAAATCGATGGTGACATAAAATGATTTTGGATCCATTTCGGTATGTTTGAGTTCTTTTTTCCAGTTTTCTTTGCTTTTATTTGGATCTTTTAAATATTTCAAATAAACTTCATCAAAACTATGATCTGCCATAGTTATATAGTAATAACTCGTAGTAAAACCCGCTGTCTTTAAATTATTAACTGCTTCTTGTCTAATACCAATAACTGGCTCTTTTTTCACTGTTTTATCTAAGTAATCATCAAGTTTTTTAAGCTCTTGATCAAAAATCATCGCATAGATACCACTTTTAATCGCATCCTCAACTTGCCCTTCCTGGGAAAAAACCTTATCTGTTAAAACCTTTTTCGTTTCTAGATCGATCGGAACAACGGCATATGTATGAAAATGCGGTTCACCTTCTGATTCAACAAATACAGTAGCTGCTTGAAGCGCACCAACAATGTTGTGAACTTTCACCTTTGTTTTATATTTGTCTAAGAAAAATTTCTTGACTGCTTTTTCAATTTCAGTGTGATGGGCTTTGGCGATTCCGTCAGTTTGTGTTCCTCCATCAAGTTTAAGACCTTGTCCTGTATAATCTTGAACACGGGCAAAATGTTCTTTTTCAAATTGTTTTTGCTCTTCTTCAGCGGTCATTTTTTTATCATGTTCACCATGCAAATTCATACACCCTCCCAAAAGTAATGGAATTCCAATACTTAACGTTATTATTTTTTTAAATTTCAAAATTACCCCTCCTTAGTTTGAGGTTTTGCTCGAATTGTTTCATTATAGAATATTAGTCATTTTATTTGTATGATTTGATACGCACTTTTGCTAAGAAAGTTAATAAATAAGAAGTTAGAACTATTTTAAAGGATTAAAAAATTATAGGTTTCGATACTTTTGATTTAGGTATTTTATATCATGTTGTATAATTCATATTATATTTAATATTATTAATGTTCTGTTTATTTTGTTGAGTTTTGAATGAACCGTCACACACTTCAAATCAGGGTGTTTCACAGCCACATCATTCGCTAAACCACCGCCAAGCGAATTTCCGCAGACTGATGTTAATTTACTACCATACTTTTCTCTCATCTCGTCAAAATAGTCACGTGCTGCTTTAAACTGTTCATGTGTCCTACCTATGGCAAGATCTTTATCGGCGTCAAGGTCTTGGTCTCCATTGTCTATGTTTGTGCCTTGGTAGACGATGGTGTATTCGCCTGTTTCTATGTTTTTGACTGTCATGGCGTCAAGGCCGGTGGAGTCTTTATATACTGCATTAACTACTTTATAAATATGTCCGTCAACATTAAGTTTTCGTTTTTCTGTAGGATTTTTATAAGAATGGTATCCTGCTAGTTCTACTAAATTTTTATCTTCACTAATTGTTTTTTTATTTTTTGCATTTTTTGCTTCATCTCTCATTTAATAAATGCTCCTACTTCTTGATAATGTCATTCGGATCAGTCCGCTTGTTTTTGCTCTTCAGCGGTCATTAATTCACTATTAAATTAATGGGATTCCAACACTAAAATGTAATTAAATTTTTAAACTTCAACATTTGATATTAGTCATTGTCAGAACCCCACAAAAATAATTATTTTTTTGAATTGGCTGATTTTCCAACCAGTTTTTGTTCTACGTGTACTTCATATATACCTGGTGCTATATCATCCTTTTTCTTTAGATCGCCAATGATTTTTTTTAAGGTTGGATGATCATCCTTCAACTTTTTCGTTTCCAAATACAATTGAATGTCGATCTTTATTTTTTTATCATTTATTTGATGTTTCGTTAAGATTTTTCGCCATTCCATTTTGCTTCGTTTAGGATTTTTCAGATACATTTTGTTAAGGTCAACACCGAAGGCATCAGAGGCTATGGATATATTGTAATATGGTGTACTATAGCCGTTACGACGATCTTTTTGCTTTAATGCTTTGACATGATATTTCGAAGTCGCTTTTTTCAAATAGTTGTCAAGTGTTTTGAATTCTTTATCACAAGCCATTGCATAAATTCCAGTTCTAATCGCATCCTCAACATCATCCTTTTCTGCATTGACCTCAGCTAGAATATGATCTTCATCGAGCATAATAAGGCTGGCTTCTGTATAAAAATGAGGTTCCCCTTCAGATTCGACATACACTCTAACACTATTAACCTTTCGAACGATTTGATTAATCTTCACCTTTGTTTTATATTTATCAAGAAAAAACTTCCTAACCGCTTTCTTAATTTTATCGTGATATTTTTCATCGGCCTTTTTTTCCTTTAACATTTCATCTCCAAATTTTTGAACACTTTCTAATTCTTTTTGATCAAGTTGCTTTTCTGGTTTTTTCATAGCCTGACATCCAGCTAATAGTAATAACGCTGACATGCTAAGTAAGATTATTTTTTGATTCTTCACTATAAAATTCCTCCAACATTTTTTCGAATCGTTTTATTATAAAACAACCATATATCATTAGATATGTATTTTTCATTCAAAAGAGAAGAATACGAATTTAGAACCACATAACAGATGCAGAAAATAGGTATATTTCATTACTAACCAATCAAACTGATTTAAGTTTGCTTGGCTTGAATCAGTCTTCAATATTATTGTCGTCTGTTTTAAAGTGAATATATGGGAATTAGGGGCCAATGAATATTTCTGGAGAAAACTTAATACTATCATTGAATTTCATTTAAAAAATTGTATATTTATGGTATCACGAAGAAGATGTTGTAAGAGAAGCATATATGGATAAAAATGAAACATGTGAAAAACCAACAAGTTATGATTTTGTTGTCACTTTAGCTGGATTGGTTAGCACAAATATGGTGAATCATCAATTCAGAAGAACATGGGAAATCGGTTTTGCCATTTTGCCCGAATACTCGGGAAAGGGTTATGGATGTGAAGCGGCACAGCTTTTGTTACAATTTGCGTTTGAAAGATTGCATGCACATAAAGTTGTCGGAATGTGTCATACACAGAATAAACGTTCAGGAGCCGTGATGAAATATCGGAATGACAAAGGAGGTTACTTTTAAAGAAGAATTGTTTTGGCACGATCAGTGGATTGACCAAGATTATTTTTTTGAAAAAGATTACTTCGAAAGCTCTCATTAATGGATAACACAGAATACAGCCCAGCTCAGGATGAGCGGGCTACTGTTTTGCCCCATTAACTTTTGTAGCGGGGACCCCAGCAATTGTAATGTTTTCTTCGGTAAAAGATTTATTGACAACGGCGTTTGCTCCAATTTTAATTCCATTTGCTATCTTAATTTTGCCAAATAACTTCGCACCAGGTCCAATCCAAACATTGTCACCAATCGTCGGAACATCATATTCGTCGTGATTCTGTCCAATATTAACTCCTTGATGAATATCACAATTTGTACCGATTTTTGCATTGCTATTGACGATAAGTAATCCGCAATGGTTGATCCTTAGCCCTGGGCCGAACACATTAATTGGGATATCAAAACCTAGTTTTAACCCTTTCTTTTTATGTAAATATCTATAAATCTGTTTTAGAAACTTTGAATTGGTATTCGCATAGTATTCATATTTTCTAAGACAGATTTGATATTTCCAAATATCATCCCCTAGCAACCTAGGTTTTCGGTGTGAGATTCCTAAAGACTTTTTATCTTGTTCTAGATAATAGTGCAATTCTTTCTTTGTTGAGATCACAAATAACACCTGCTTTTTTTCATAATTTTAGCATACAAACCCTTATTTGTAATCAAACTTTCCTCATGATATCAAAATTGAATCCCCTCAAAAATCCCACAAAAATAAGACTTGAATGTTTCAAAACATGCAAATATCACATACCTAAATAATAATAGACGCACTCAATCGTACGTCTACTTCACAGGGAAATCACAAAACATCATATAAAACCGCTTAATTGCGTGGTCACACTCCGACCACAAAACGTCACACAACTCCACTACTACCGATTATCAATCGTCTCCGGATACAAATCATGATTCATCAAGCGGTATTCTGCCATTTTTTCATATTTTGTGCCTGGCTTACCGTAATTTGTGTAGGGATCAATTGAGATTCCGCCCCTTGGCGTGAATTTCCCCCAGACTTCAATGTAACGTGGGTCCATTAATTCAATTAAATCATTCTTGATGATGTCCATGCAGTCTTCATTGTGGAATCCATCAATGAAATGCCGATATATCAACGGTTTCACACCCGGTCACACTGTGGTCACTCTCTATCGACCAACTCGTCCAAAGTTCCGACCAATTCCGCCTGCATCGAAGGCAACACGTGACTGTCGTTCCCAGCGTCGTTTTGATATGCGCATGACCTAAACGCCCCTGAACAATCTTCGGACTTATACCGATACTGATTAAGTACGTCGCGTGAGTATGTCGCAAATTCTTTGGCGGAATTTTCGGGAGCTCAAGCCGTGCAATTAACCGAGTAGATGCCCGTCGATAGTGATTGGGATGCACCCACTTTCCGTGCTTCGTACACACTACGAGATCATAGTCGATGTAGTCTTTGCCGAAGATCTCTTTTTCGCGCTGGATCATTTTCTTATGTTCAATTAAATATTCGATAAAGAATTTCGATAAATGCACTGTCCGAAAGCCCGCCGTAGTTTTGTCCTAGGGAACTAATCCGTAATTGCCCTTGTCATCTACCTTCGCGAGAGTTTGTCATTGTTAAATAACCCTTTTCGAAATCTATATCGGACCACCGCAATTCGAGACCCTCCCCCATACGCATAACTGTAACAAACGGATAATACCATCCCGATAAAATAACGAGTTAATGATACGATTGCGAGCATCCAAAAACGCTTGTACATTCGCCTCGTTCCACACTTTAGAAATGCGATTTTCGGGCGGAAGGTTTATATCGTCAAGGATTGCAAGGGCAAAGGCTCCTTTTCGGAAGGCTTTCTTTAAGACTTCGGCAACAATACCGAAAGCTGTCCGGATGGTTGCCGGCGCAAGTTTCTGTTCGTTGTGAAGTCGGTTAAGCGAACCGAGCCGACACAGCTCTCCTTTAATCGTTCTGCGGCACTGTAATATGTCCTGAAGCCCCTTCGCCAAGTAATAACCGCGAACCACATCGAACTTTCCTTTCTCTATCTCGTGATACTGATCCGACAGTTCTCGATCGACTTCCGACTGTGCCGCTCTCAATCTATCAAAATCGCGTTCTATCTCGGCAGCGGTGCCTTTAAATGATCGAAATAGATTTCGGCTAATGATCGGTAATCTTTCTCTTTGCGGAATAAGTTCATTCCGACTACCTCTTCTATCATATTAGGTTTCCATTCTCGTCTAATAAGGCAGACAACGCTAGCTTAAAGACGTACCATCCGTTAGAGGTGACTCTCACGAAACGGAAGAAGAATAAAACGGATCTTAGAAACGACCTAGGCATATCATCGTCAACATTGGCGAAGATGACTGCCGGTGAGTTTGTTGCCTTAAAGGTTATTGCACAAATATGCAAATACTTAGATTACTCAATTGAAGAGGTCGTCCAGTTTGAGTACATTAACGACGCATCGAATTAGGTTGACGTCTTTTATATTGTCGTCTTTTATGAAATACTTAAAGTTTTCTCATTTTTTTGTCTATTCTCACGAAAATTGTAGTAATATATTTACAAATAGGAAATAAAAAGGGAGAGGTGGAAATGGATCAATTAATACCCTCGTCAAAAGTCGGAGTCAAAATCCACGAATGGTATAAAATGGTTAGACAGTTTAGTGTTCCAGATGCGGAAGTTTTAAAAAGTGAAGTCGAAAAGGAAATTCATGAAATGGAAGAAGATCAGGATCTACTCCTCTATTATCAACTAATGTGTTTTCGTCACCAATTAATGTTAGACTATTTAGAACCTACAGAAGAACGGAAAAACAGACCTTCTATTGAAGAGTTGTTACGCCAAATTGAAGAGCCACGAGAAAATTTAAATGGGCTTCTTCAATATTACTCGTTCTTTTTTAGAGGAATGTATGAGTTTGAGCAAAAACAATATATCTCTGCGATACAGTTTTATCGCAATGCTGAAAAACAATTATCATACGTTCCTGATGTGATAGAAAAGGCAGAATTTCACTTTAAAATCGCAGAGGCATACTATAATATGAAGCAGAATCATGTCTCGATGTATCATATATTAAGAGCCTTAAAAATTTATGACAATCATGAACTATATACAATTCGGAGAATTCAATGCCTGTTCATTATTGCAGGAAATTATGATGACTTTAAGTGTCACGATAAAGCTTTACCTCATCTTAATTCTGCCCTCGAGTTAGCAAAACAGCAAGAAAATCAGCGACTGATCAGTTCTGCTTATTTCAATTTAGCAGACTGCTATGACTGTATGGGCGATTTAGACACTGCTGTTAAGTATGCTGAAAAAGCTGTTGAAATCAATATCAAGCAAAAATATAATAATTTGCCGCATTCTTTATATTTCTTTTCTCAACTCCTTTTCAAGCAAAAAAATTATAAGCACGCACTTAAGATGTTTCACATCGGCATACAAACAGCACAAGAATATAAAGATTCCTTATTTACTTCCTTATTTGAATTTTTAGAAGCTCTTTATATTTATTCTGCTAATAAAACTGAAATTTTAAAGGTATTTAAGTACCTAGACAAGAATAAAATATATGCATACATGGAAAGGTTGTCATTTGAGGTCTCGAACTGGTATCTCGAGAGAGAAGATTACCAAAACTCTAATGAGTTTCTTCGTAAAATGATTTATGCACAAACACAAATAAAAAAGGGTGATTGTTTATATGAGTATTAAAAAATTAATTGTTCCTATTCTGGCTACCGCAGTACTTACACTGGGAATCAACTTCTTAACCACAACCTACCATTCAGACGAAACTTACCAAGTCGCCAATAGAAAACAATCGTAAGGAAACGCCCCTCTTTTGGGGTGTTTTTGATTTTTTAAAACACGCATTGAAAAACCTTCTAGCAAACCGCGTGACCCCTCGATCATTTTACGATTTATTACGTTTCGGTGTGTTATGTGTGTAAAGTCCGGTACCCTTTGCGTTCAGGACGGACAGACGGCCAAAATTCCGACCTATTAAACGAATGTACGTTTTTAGTTATTTTCGTACATAAAATGGATGAAAAGAACGTACAACCGACGAAATAAACGATATGAAATGGACACTTAGAAGGTTCGGAACAGAGCGAGATCGATTTCTTTTTGTATTCGGTATCAATACGGGATTGAGGGCGAGTGATATTGTATCGCGAAAAGTTGGGGATGTATGAGGAAAACAGCACGTTATAATTCGTGAGAAGAAGACCGGCAAAAAAAAGGTTGGTATTGCAGGACGAGATAAACGAATATACATACCATAGAATACGATGACTTCTTATTTCCTAGCCGCAAGGGTAACGGTCATCTAACAACCACGCAGGCATATCAGATAATGACGAAAGCTGCGGCAATGCTTGGTCGTGATGATGTGGGTGGGACGCACACAATGCGCAAGACATTCGGGTATCATCATTACAAACGTAATAAAGATGGGGCGACGCTTCAGACGTTATTTAATCATTCAGCCCCATCAATCACACTTAAATATATTAGGATAACAGACGATGAAGTACAAGCAACGCTAGAAGATTTCTCTTTATTGTCGGTCGATTGGCCAGCTTTTTTTGTGAAAATGGGGGGCGTGTCAAAAGCCGAGCGTGGGAAGACCTAGGCTTGTAACGAACATCAAGATACGATACGCAAGTCGTCATAAGCCGATCAAGATAAATGACTTATGCGATATTTGAACGTCAAATACAAAGAAAACCCCCACCGAAAAAGGCAGGGATCGTGATCACACATTCGTATTAATTTGGTCACCGCGTGGTCACAAGAGGGCCGTCGAAATTGTGACCGGTCACACTCCGACCACACAACTCCAAACGTAACACCCTACCGATTATCAATCGTCTCCGGATACAAATCATGATTCATCAAGCGGTATTCTGCCATTTTTTCATATTTTGTGCCTGGCTTACCGTAATTTGTGTAGGGATCAATTGAGATTCCGCCCCTTGGCGTGAATTTCCCCCAGACTTCAATGTAACGTGGGTCCATTAATTCAATTAAATCATTCATGATGATGTTCATGCAGTCTTCGTGAAAATCTCCATGGTTGCGAAAACTAAAAAGATAAAGTTTCAGAGATTTGCTTTCTACCATGTTTTGATCTGGGATATAACTAATATAAATGGTTGCAAAATCAGGTTGACCTGTTTTTGGACATAAGGATGTGAATTCCGGGCAATTGAATTTGACAAAATAGTCTCTATTTTGATGCTTGTTCGGAAAAGCTTCCAATACTTCGGGAGTATAGTTAAACAAATAGTCGGTTCCTTGGTTTCCAAGTAGGGTTACCCCTTCTAATTCTGAGTCTTTTCTTGTTGACATGTTGATCTTCCTTTCTTGTTAAACGCCTCGTTTATTTCCCCAGATCAAAGTATGGAGCTGAGGAAGAACGCGAACACGGTTTAATTCAGGGTCGCTCATCACAGCGGTAACTAGTTCTTCATATTTTCGCAATAACTTTTCGACGAGGTGCTCCCTTTCTTCTGTATGAATATCATCATTCCCAACTTGGAGATAAAATGGGAGATAGGGATAACGCTGATGAACACCTTTTGCATATTGAAGGTCGAGAGGTGTAAAAATGACGACCTTTAGGCTTGTGGCTGTCAGTCTGTCGTTTTGCTGAAGCATTCTCACAATTTCATCAAGTTTTTTGAAATCAGTTTTCATGATTGAGCTTGGCGGTTTCGGTGAGATTGTTAAATGATCGATTTTTGTAAACCAATCCTGATATATTGTCCCTTGTGTTTCAAGCGCTATTTGTATACCATTTTTTCGCAAAAGGGAAATCAGTTCATCTAACTGTTTGAACAGGGCTGGATTTCCCCCTGACAAGGTAACATGAGAAAAAGCGTCACCCCCGATGTTCCGCAGTGACTCATATATTTCTTGTGCAGTCATCCATTGGATGTCATGTTTCGCTGAGCCGTCCCATGTGAAAGCTGAATCACACCAACTGCACGAATAATCACAACCAGCTGTTCTAACAAACATCGTTTTTTGGCCGATGACCATCCCTTCTCCTTGAACAGTTGGACCGAATATTTCTAGAACGGGAATCGGTTTAGCCATGATGATCACCTAGTTTTGCTCGATAGTTGAGATAGCTTGTCGATGTTTCTCGAACAAAAACTTGGGCACAATAGGGCTTATCAAGCTCTTCCAAAAAGGCCTCAACTTCTTCATAGATCATTTTATCAACGACTTCATGTCTCACCACTTTATGCTCTCACCTCTTTCATTTTCATATATTCGCGATACCCGTTAGCCCGCAGCTTACAGGCTGGACATACACCACAACCATCGGCCATGACTCCGTTATAACAAGTAAGTGTCTCATGTTTGACGAAATCAAGGGCGTTTAAATCATCGGCAAGCTCCCATGTTTCTGCTTTATTCAACCACATGAGCGGTGTATGAATGACAAATGGACGCTCCATTGCTAAATTGACAGTTACATTGCACGATTTGATAAAAGCATCGCGACAATCCGGGTAACCGCTGAAATCTGTCTCACAAACACCTGTCACAATATGCCGGGCACCGACTTGATAAGCGAGAATTGCAGCAAAATTAAGAAAGACAAGGTTGCGCCCAGGAACAAAAGTGGACGGAAGTTCACCTTCTTTTGCTTCAATTTTAATGTCATCTCTCGTCAAAGCGTTTGGTGCCAGTTGGTTTAAAAGTGCCATATCTAATAGGTGATGTTTGACACCAAGCTTTCCCGCAATCTTTTTTGCAGCTTCAATTTCCTGAATATGCCGCTGATTGTACTGAAAAGTGACCGCTTCTACTTCGTGAAATTGTTTTAACGCCCATAATAGACATGTTGTACTATCTTGACCGCCGCTAAATACAACGATCGCTTTTTCCTGTTTCATAATTCCTCCTTCTCCGCCTCTCCATAGACTCTATCATCATGAAAAAACACCTTCCTAAAGGAAAGGTGTCCAGCAAAAAAACATGAAAAAAGGCCATACCCCAAGGATACAGCTTTCCTTAGTTTTTTATAGAGGGTTTTGCTAGAACCTCTCCCGCATTTTTTCAAGCGGATTTTGTTCAATTTTTCTTTCGCCATCTTACCATAAAACAAGACGATCGCCAAGTCTCCCTATCACTTCGGCATTTTTTTCATCATGAGAAAGAAAATAAATACAAGGCTCAACTGTCCAAAGAATGGGTAAATCGTTGAAATCAATTTACCGTAGCCAATCTGCCCCGTTAAGTAAATAGTAAACAGAATCAGGACAAAAATATAAAAACTTTTCATTTGAATGTATTCCTTAATCTGTTTTTCCAGACCATACAAATTACCGATGACAGATGTGAAAACTTCCCCAAAAATGATTAACAAGTAAATAATATGAACAGATTGCTGAACAATGTAGACGACTTGCGCCATTGGGATTTCGTATAAAAGGACATCAGGTAAAGTCGACAGTGACAAAAAACTTGCCGTTAATATAAGAGTAAGTAAACACCCTCCAATAATAGCACCTTTTTTAATGATAGCTTCCGATTTAATTTCAGAAGCAAGTGGGACAAGGATAGCTTGGGCGAGTGACAAATTAAAAGCTCCGTATGAAACGGCAGACACTAACCACTCCGGATTAGCTGAAAATCCCAATGGAAAATGCAGAGACGGATCACCAAAAATAAACGAATCAAACAGGACAACCGTTGAAAATAGCAACAATAACGGAACGACAATAAGATTTACACTAAATATTCCTTTTACTCCACACATCATGACGAATAAGCTTAAAACAATTGTCACAAGCATTCCCATTTGACTGGAAAGTCCAAGTTGTTCTTTAAAAATAGCCCCCGCACCAGATAACATCACAGATGTAACACCAAGTAAAATCAGGAGCAAAAAAACATTGATCATTTTCCCTAATGTTTTTCCAAATAAAAACTTATTTAATTCTTGATATGATTTCGCATTAATCCTCGTTGAGATTAACATAATTTTCGCACCAAGAAACGTAAACATCATTCCACTGATTAAAATGCCAGCCAGACCTGTCCAACCGAACCTTAAAAAAAATTCCACGATTTCTCTTCCTGTCGCAAATCCCGCTCCTACCACAGTCCCTACATAGACAAACGCTAGTTGTAAAGCGGATCCTTTCGATTGACTCATACTTATCCTCCATAAAGTACCCGACTTCTCACTTTACACCATATGAGCCAAGCTCTCAAAATAGAAGGACAACTTACAATCTCTAACAAGAAAAAAAATGAAGCAAAGATCTTGAAAGTCAAAGATAGTCAATGTATACTAATAGTCAGAGATGGTCAAACAAGCGACCATTTTTTCTTAAAACTTTGGTCAAAAAAGGTCAAAACCATTAAAGGGGGTTAGGCAAATGCGTTGTCAACAATGTCAAAAAAATGAGGCGACGATTCGCCTTAACATTCAAGTTAACTTTACAAAAAAACATATGGATTTATGTGAAGACTGCTACAGAAAAATAGCACAACCTTCAAACATTTCCGGAAATCACTTTTTCGGAGGGAGCCCTTTTTTCAGTCAGCCTTCCCAAGTAAATTCACAATCACCATCGCAAGAAGGGCTGCTTAATCAACTTGCAAACAATTTAACAAATGCCGCGAAAACAGGCTTGATCGATCCTGTTATTGGTCGAAGTCATGAAGTTGCACGCGTTATTGAGATTTTAAACCGGAGGAACAAAAACAATCCGGTCTTAATTGGAGAGCCAGGTGTTGGTAAAACTGCCATTGCCGAAGGTCTTGCTTTAAAAATTGCTGAAGGTGATGTTCCAAGCAAACTGAAAAACAAAGAACTTTACTTGCTTGATGTCGCATCACTTGTTGCTAATACAGGAATTAGAGGACAATTTGAGGAAAGAATGAAACAGCTAATAAAAGAATTGAAAGAACGGAAAAATGCAATTCTTTTCATTGATGAAATCCATCTGCTAGTTGGTGCTGGTTCTGCCGAAGGTTCTATGGATGCAGGCAATATTTTAAAACCTGCTCTTGCCAGAGGTGAGTTGCAAGTCATCGGTGCAACAACTTTAAAAGAATATCGCCAAATTGAAAAGGATGCTGCGTTAGAACGACGATTCCAGCCGATTGTTGTACATGAGCCAACAATTGAACAAACTGTTGCTATTTTGAACGGGCTCAAAGAAAAATATGAAGCTTACCATGGAATTTCTTATACAGATGAAGCAATTCAAGCATGCGCCGTCCTTTCAAACCGTTATATTCAAGATCGCCACCTCCCTGACAAAGCGATCGATCTACTTGATGAAGCGGGTTCCAAGGCGAATTTAGCACTCGATATCATCAGTGATCAGGACGCTTCAAAACGACTACAACAAATAGAGGTGGAAAAAACAAAAGCATTGCAAGAAGAAAATTATGAAGTTGCAGCAAAGCTTCGGGATGAGGAAGCAGAATTACATGATAAACTTGACCACAACACAAAAACAAAACAAGTAACAGTTGGTCTGAAAAACATTCAAGCGATCATTGAAGAAAAAACAGGCATTCCCGTCAGCAAGCTTCAGCATGATGAACAGAAAAAAATGAGAGAGCTTGAAGAAAACCTCAAAAGCCGAGTCATTGGCCAAGAACAAGCAGTTAAAAAAGTTGCTAAAGCGATTAGACGAAGCCGGGCTGGACTCAAATCAAAAAATAGACCTGTCGGTTCATTCTTGTTTGTTGGTCCAACAGGTGTTGGTAAAACCGAGCTTTCTAAAAGACTTGCAGAAGAACTGTTTGGTACAAAAGACTCTATGATCCGCCTTGATATGAGTGAATATATGGAAAAACATGCTGTCTCAAAAATTATTGGCTCCCCTCCTGGATATGTCGGACATGATGAAGCAGGACAATTAACAGAAAAAGTCCGCAGAAATCCTTACAGCATCGTCCTGCTTGATGAAATTGAAAAGGCACACCCTGATGTTCAACACATGTTCCTGCAAATTATGGAAGATGGTCGCCTCACTGACAGTCAGGGTCGAACAGTCAGCTTTAAAGACACTGTCATTATTATGACAAGTAACGCTGGAACTGCCGAAAAACCGACAACTGTTGGTTTTAACAGAGAAGAACAGTTGCTAAGTGAACAATCTTTGATTGACTCTTTAGGCGCTTTCTTTAAGCCAGAATTTTTAAACAGGTTTGATCATATTGTTAAATTTCAACCACTTGAGAAAGACCATCTCGTGAAAATCACTGAACTGCTGTTGAGAGAGCTTGAAGAAACGTTACATGAACAAAATCTGACGATAGAGGTTTCTGATCAGGCAAAAGAAAAAATCGCTGAAATTGGTCACCAGCCCGAATTTGGAGCGCGTCCTTTAAGAAGAACGATACAGGAAACAGTCGAAGATCCAATAACTGACCTCCTGCTTGAAAATGAAGAGATCTCCGGATTTGTTGTTACAGTCGAGAACAATAATATCACTGTTAAACCAAATATGTAAGAGTGACCGACTTCTTCCCCAAGAAGTCGGTCTTTTTGATCAATAATACTTTTGTCCCTCATTAACAATAATCCAAAAGTCCTTATTCTTAGCAATTTTTGAAACATCCTAAAGTTCCTATCCTATAAACCGATAATAACTATAGAAAAGTTAGTTAAAAGGAATTGGTGAAAAAATGGACAAAACATCATTAATTGGAATCATTTTAGCGATCATTGGAGTCGGTGTGGGAATGGTCATGAAAGGGGTCAGTCCTGCAGTTCTTGCCAATCCGGCAGCATGGCTGATCATCGTCGTCGGAACAGCCGCAGCAGTTACCATTGCTTTTCCAATGCGGGATGTCAAAAAGATTCCCAAGCTCTTTGGTATATTGTTTAAAGAAAGAAAGATGATCGAAGTTGAAGAGCTTATCCCAATGTTTTCCGAATGGGCACAAATTGCTAGACGTGACGGTCTTCTTGCCTTAGAAGCTAACCTTAGTCAAATAGATGATGAGTTTTTAAAAAATGGTATGAGTATGGCTGTCGATGGTCAGAGTGCCGATTTCATTCGCGACGTTTTGACAGAAGAAGTCAGTGCAATGGAAGAAAGACATCAAGTTGGTGCAGGCATCTTCACCCAAGCAGGGACATATGCGCCAACACTAGGTGTTTTAGGGGCTGTTGTCGGACTAATTGCCGCACTTGGAAATATGAGCGATACAGAAGCTCTTGGACATGCTATCAGTGCCGCATTCGTTGCCACCCTACTGGGGATTTTTACAGGTTATGTATTGTGGCATCCTTTTGCCAACAAATTAAAACGTAAATCAAAAGCAGAAGTGAGGGTCAGGGAAGTCATGATTGAAGGAATCCTCTCCATTTTGGAAGGACAGTCTCCAAAAGTGATTGAACAGAAACTCTTAATGTATGTATCCACCAGCGAACGAGCAAATATCGCCGTTTCTGAAGGAGACAATCAAAATGGCTAAAAAAAAGAAGCATAAAGATCATGAAGAACATGTAGATGAATCTTGGCTCATCCCTTATGCGGATTTACTTACCCTTCTTCTCGCTCTTTTCATCGTACTGTTTGCGATGAGCTCAATTGACGCCAAAAAATTTGAAATGATGTCTAAATCGTTCAATACTGTACTGTCTGGTGGAACAGGAGTGATGGAGTATTCAAGCTTCACAGAGCCGAAAGCAAACACTGATGAGGATGGGACAAAACCGGATGAACCTAAAGCTGGTATAAAAGATGAAGACAAACATTCATTGGAAAAAATCCAACAACAGGTGAACCAATTTATTAAAGAAAAAAAACTTGAAGCAAAAGTAACGACAAAGCTAACTGATGAAGGACTCCTTCTATCCATTGAAGACAACATCTTTTTCGACTCTGGAAAAGCGGTCATCCGTCAACAAGATATTCCGCTAGCTAAAGAAGTTTCCGATCTGCTCGTCTTAAAACCAGCGCGCAATATCGTAATTAGCGGGCATACAGATAATATACCGATAAGAAATTCCGAATTTAAATCAAACTGGCACTTAAGTGTTATGCGGGCTGTCAATTTCATGGGACTTTTAATTGAAAACCCAAAACTAGATGCCAAGACATTTAGCGCAAAAGGCTATGGGGAATTTAAACCGATTGCTTCAAACAATACTGAAGAAGGTCGAAAAAAGAACAGACGAGTTGAAGTTCTCATCCTCCCGATTGGCCAAGAAAATTTGAATACGAAAGAATAAGGAAGTTGCCAAAAGCAGCTTCCTTATTCTTTGTCATCATGAAGTTTTTTCGCGTTCAACCCTACATTTTTCAGCATGTCAATACAAGCTTTTTTCTCATCAGCATTTAAAACACTAATCATTTGATGTAGCTCTTTAGCATGATCAGGGAAAATCTGTTCCAAGAGCTTGACCCCTTGATCTGTTATTTGTGCATAAGTGACTCGGCGATCTGATGAAGAGGCTCTTCTCACCAGCAGTTGTTTTTTCTCCAATTTATCGACCACATATGTAATGCTTCCACTCGCAAGTAGAATCTTGTCACCTATTTGCTGTAGGGGTTGATCTCCTTTATGATAAAGCAGCTCTAAAACCGCGAATTCAGTTGGATTTAGGCCATGTTGATGAATATATCTATTCATATGATCATTAATTGATCTGTACGCTCGTGATAACACAATAAATAATTTTAATGACTGTTCCTGTTCACTATTACTCATGATCTCTCAACTCCAAAAGAAACAAACTACAGAAAAACATTAATAAACTATACGAAAAATGTCAACTGATATCCTTTAACAAAAGGATATTTATGTTAGTCAAATATTTTAATCAAGCTTTCTATAATTCAGCTCGTACTAGTGTTATAATACCTCTATTCCTGTGTGATTGGGAGAGAGTGAAATGTTGAAAAAAGTTATACTTTATTTGAGTTTTGTCATGGTTCCAGCTTTTATTATCAGTTTTTTTATATACAATGAAAGACTGGAACATATAGCTGAAAGACATCGGCGGATAGCGTCTGTTATGCTGAACATTCATCGTAACCAACTCAATTATTTAATAGGTGAAACAGAAGCGCGAATGAGCACTTTGGCAACAGCCCTTAACCACCCTGTTAGCAAACCACAGATTGGACGAATTCTAACCGAAACCTATAAAAAAGAACCGCGTATTTCTACACTGTATTTGCTGAATAAAAAAGGCGATGTCATGTTAAATACAAAGCCTGATCATGAAAAAAAGATATCGTTTAGCAAGGATATTTTGAAAGAAGCTGAAAACTCAAAAAAATCTGTTATTATAGACATTACAGAAGGTGCAACAGACAGGAATGAGCTGAATATCTTTACACCTGTTTTTGATGAGAAAGGTCATGTGACAAATTTTTTAATGGCAACGATTCGCATCGATTACTTAAAAAACATTATCGATATGCTAAGTCCAGAACTTTTTATTAAAGTTCTTAATCAGAAAGATCAAATTGTTTTTACAGCAGGAAGCTCGCCTCCAGAAAAAAACCGTGAAACTGTTGATGCATATCTTGATCAAATCGCTTGGAAGCTGGAAGTTTATCCAACTCCCGTTCAGTCTAAACAAATGGCTCGCGGCATTCTGTTTTCATTTTTAAGCATTTTCATCTTACTTAACATTTTATTCCTCTTATTACAGTATATTTTGCTGAAACGGCGGACAAGGCAGGAGCTTGCCCAAAATGAAACACAAAAGCTAGAATTGATTGGCACCCTTGCAGCGAGCACAGCTCATGAAATTAGAAATCCGCTCACAGGGATCAGTGGGTTTATCCAGCTCCTTCAGAAAAAATATACCTCGAAGGAAGATCAAATGTACTTCTCAGTAATCGATCAGGAGATTAGGCGAATCAATCAAATTGTCAGTGAATTCCTTGTGCTAGGAAAACCGACGGCAGAGGAATGGCAGTTAAACATGATGAATGAAATGGTCGATGAAATTATGCCCATTATTTATTCAGAAGCACATTTATATAATGTAGAGGTTGAGGTCCATAATCAAGCAAAAAATTCTGCATACGTTTTTTGCAATAAAGATCATATTAAGCAAGTTGTCTTGAATCTTGCTAAAAATTCTTTAGAATCTATGAAAAACGGCGGGAAACTGATCATTAGAATCGAACATGACCAACAAATAGCAGAAGTTGTTGTGAAAGATAATGGTGAAGGAATTCCTAAGGAAATGATGGATAAAATTTTCCAACCCTTTATTACATCTAAAGAAAAAGGAACTGGACTTGGTCTCGTCGTTTGTAAACGGATTATCTCTATGTATAAAGGAACGATTCATATAGAAAGTGAACAGCATAAAGGGACAACCGTAACGATCAAGTTGCCGATATCAAATGAAAAAGCGGATTAAAATACCTCAAGTTCCACCGCTTATAACGGATCTCATTATGCCGTATATTTTTCAACAATCAAACAGTCATTGCGGTCTACATAAAGATGCAATGGCTGTTCTGACGAATCATTGTCAATGACAGACATTTTTTGATATTGATAGATTAATTGATCCAATTCTTGACTTTGTTTTATCGTTTCATGTCCTGTATATCCATGAATTTCAGCAGCTTCCACCATTTTTTGCCGCTTTTCATTGATGGAAACTAGCAATGCTTCTCTGTCTATGTGCATGCTTTTCCCCCCTTACCACATAAAGTGACAAATCTCCAAATTTTGCGTACTTGAGCATTATTACAGATTATACCTATTTTGTAAACCCATTTTTTCAAAAAAAGTGTTTACTCCGGTATAATAGATTTATCACATGATTGTAACGGCTTACAAAAGGAGTGGATACTAGATGGAAAGTAGCAAAATAACAGGAATTAATCATCTCCTATTTTCCGTTTCTGATCTGGAAACCTCTGTTAGATTCTATGAAAAGGTGTTTGAGGCGAAATGGCTTGTAAAGAGCAAGAAAACGGCTTATTTTGATTTAAACGGGATCTGGCTGGCATTGAACGAAGAAAAAAACCTTCAGCGAACACAGATTCATGATTCCTACACACATCTTGCTTTTTCAATGGCTCAAATAGATTTGCCGGATTGGGAGGTGAAACTAAAAGCATTAGGTGTGAAGGTGCTGAAAGGGAGAAAAGGTCATGGTTCAATTTATTTCTCAGATCCTGATGGACATAAATTTGAACTTCACACTGGTTCAGTTTTCGACAGACTCGCATACTATCGAAAGAAAAGCCTCACCTTCCTTTCATCAAGCCCATATTGAGGAATTATTACGAAAACGAGGTGAAACAAATTGAAACGGACGATTTCTTGTCTACAATTCGCCATATCATACGGAAATCCTTCAGAAAATTTCAAAAAAGCACAATGTTTAATTGAAGCTGAGAGTCGGCACTCAGATATTTTGATTCTCCCTGAATTGTGGACAACAGGCTATGATTTACAGAACCTTCAGCAGATTGGAGATAATGAGGGAAAACAGACGAAAGCATGGCTTCAGAACACAGCAAAAGCGAACAATATCGATATTGTTGGTGGATCAGTTGCGGTTAAGAAACAAGCCGGTGTTTACAATACGATGTACATGACAAACAAACGTGGAGATCTTGTTAAAGAATACAGTAAAGTTCATCTTTTTCAACAGATGGATGAACATCTTTATCTCACCCCCGGCTCTACTGATGGCTGCTTTGAACTAGCGGGAATGAAAGCAGCTGGTGTCATCTGTTATGACATCCGTTTTCCTGAATGGATCAGAAAACATACTTTAAAAGGGATCGATATACTGTTTGTTTCGGCTGAATGGCCGGCACCACGACTTCATCATTGGCGAAGCCTCTTAATCGCCAGAGCCATTGAAAATCAATGTTTTGTTGCTGCCTGCAATTGTTCGGGAAAAGATCCAGCAAACCAATTTGCCGGTCACAGTATGATCATTGATCCATTAGGAAACATTCTTGCCGAAGCTCAAGATGGGGAAGCTGTCATCAGAGCGGAAATTGACCTTCATGATGTAAAAAGAATTCGCAAAGAAATACCTATTTTTGAAGATATCCGCAAAGATTTATATTAAAAAAAGAGTTGACAAACAAACATGAACATTGTTAATATTTTCAACAACCATTCTAACTAAATTTCATACTGTTTTCTCTTATCGAGAGTTGGGCGAAGGACTGGCCTTATGACCCCAACAGCAACCGACCGTAATTCCATTGTGAAATGGGGCGCAAATGCGCCTTTAGGGCACGGTGCTAAATCCATCAGATCTATTTCTGAGAGATAAGAGAGGCGGATTACGATCAGCCTCTTTCTCTCACTGGGAAAGAGGCTTTTACTTTTGGGAGGGAGCAAAATGACTGTCGTTCAAAATCCTTTAACAGAAAGTTCAGCAGTAGCACTTATGATCAAGCTTGGTTTTTTTTCTAATGGGAGCAAATTAACTTGTCGGGAGATGGATAACGATAATCAAAATCTGATCTTTCATGTTTATGATCAATCTCAAAACAAAGGGCTGATCATCAAACAAGCAATACATGATGCAAAGCAGTACGCGAAAATTGAAAATAGCGCACTGCTTCGCCAATCAATATATGTTCCTCATCTTGTACCAAAGGTGGTTTATGCAGATACAGATCTTGCAGTAACAGTTTTAGAGGATCTATCCCATTTGCAGATCGTCAAAAAAGGATTAATGAATGAGAATAATTATCCAAATCTATCAACAGATATTGGAGAATTTCTTGGAAAAACCTTATTTTATACGTCTAGCTATGCATTGGACATCCAGGTAAAAAAACGGCTGATGAAACACGTTACATCCCCAAGTTTTTGGGAAGAGAATTTTTTTAATAAAATACAAAAAATAGACAACAAACAAACATTAAAAGTTCATATCGATAAGCTGAAAAAACGATTTTTCAATTCCGAAGAAACTTTGATTCACGGTAATCTCCATATAGGCAGTATTTGGGCCGGAGAAACCGAAACAAAAGTAACAGATCCAAAATTTTCATTTTTTGGACCGTTTGGTTTTGATTTGGGGCAATTCACCGCTAGTCTGATACTCACTGCATTAACTAGAAATGACAATCAACAAATTGTTTTATTAAACCATATCGAAACGATGTGGGAAACATTCTGTTCCACTTTTAGTGAAGCATGGGAAAAAGACTGCTTAAACGTATACAAAACGAACAATTGTCTAGAAAGAACACTAAGAGAAATATTTGCAGATACTGTGGGGTTTGCTGGATGTGAATTAATGAGGCTGGCTAACCGAAGTTTCAAACAAAAAGAGCGTGCTCAAAAAATAGGTGCAAAGTTCATCGGACATACTAAAAATTTCCATACAACAAAAGACATAATTCATACTGTGCTGAAGGAGTGATTCATATGCCTGATTTTTCAAAACAGGACGAAACAGCAGTTAAAATCTTAACCCCATTTCCGGAATATCTAACAGCGAAGGAAGATATATACGAGTCACTTCAAAACAAACCAACTATGGGCATTGCTGTGTCCAGACTTGCTCTTCACGCCCAAGATATTGACGCGGTAGATGTTACCGATTTTTACAAACAGCTGACATCACTAAAAGATATACTGAGCAAATCGCCAGCTGGTTATGTCTCATCAATGTTGGAAGATCTAATCAAAAGGACAAAAAGTGCAAAATCAGTGAACGAGGCTAAAACCATTCTTGTGCACAAGGCGATTCAAATCCAGATTGAGGAAGAAGAGATATACCAACAGATTGGTCAAAATGTTCTGCAACTGTTTCATCCCGGTGAAATGATGATGACGATCTCTAATACCCTTTCAAATACTAAATGTCTTGACTTTAACATCTATACTTGCGACATTCACAATAATCAACTGAAGCTAGTACAACATGAGACAGAAATCACTAACATCGAAAATTATACAGCAGCTAGCATGTTAACGAAAAAAAACATTTCAGCTGTAATTGCCGGAACTGACTATATCATCAAAAACAGTGACGACACCTATCAGATTAGTACGTACCGGTTAGCAGTATTAGCTAAAGCATTTGATATTCCGCTTTTTATCGCCGCTCCTGCTTTTACATTTAGTCATTTTGAAAGTCAGCAAACCATTCATAACACAACGAAAGGAGGGCACATCCCAGCTCATCTCATATCAGGCATCATTACAGAAAATGGACTGATCACGGACAAGCATGAAATTGAACGTTTTTTTATTTAAAACGGTTGTTTATCAACTTAATAATTTCCTTTTTTTGTTCTGCCGTAAGGACATGAAGTTTGAAAAACCATTCAGCATAACCAGCAATCTTTTGCGGGCGACTCAGTTTCATGTATTTGCCCTCCTTTTTTTACCATCACCAACATTTTTAACTTAATAAAAGTATATGTCGCAAACAAAAAAAAGGAACTGTATATTTAATCAATTTACTTGATAAGAAATTTTTTCAATATCAAGCAGCAACGCTTTTTTATCGATCTCATTTCCAGCATAACCAGTCAGTGTCCGATTTTTTCCAATGACACGATGACATGGAACCATAATTGGAATCGCGTTTTTTTTATTTGCCTGGCCAATTGCACGAACCGCAGTAGGCTTTCCAATTGCATGTGCAATATCAGAATAACTCCTCGATTCTCCATAAGGAATGGACAGCAGTGCTCCCCAGACTTTTTTTTGGAATGCTGTCCCCTCTAGAGACAGCGGGATTGTGAACACTTTTCGTTTCTCTTTAAAATACTCCTCAAGCTGCAGTTTGGCATTTTTTAATAGTTCAGTATCCCGCTTTTGAAGATCTAAATTGATTAAACTACTCAAGTCTTCTTTTTCAAAAAGTAAATGTGTCAAATGCCGGTTTTGCTCGACAAGGTATGCTTGTCCAAAAGGTAGAGTGATTGTACTATAATAGCCCAAAGCTTTTAACCTCCCTCTTCATGGTGTTGTCTAATTGGAAGTGTCAGGTGAAAAGTTGTACCTTTCCCCTCTATACTTTCAACTTCAATTTCTCCATTATGTTCTTCAATAATTTTATAGCTAACCATCAACCCAAGTCCAGTACCGCGTTCTTTTGTTGTATAAAAAGGTTCTCCCAGACGCTTTAATTTATCCTCCGCCATACCAATTCCTTCATCAGTCAAGGATACGGTAATATGGCTGTTGTCTTTCTTTTGAATTTTCACATAGATATTTCCCCCATCAGGCATCACCTCAATAGCATTTTTTAAAATATTAATAAAAACTTGTTTAAGTTGATTCGGTTCACAGTAAATCAGTGGAATTTTGTCATAATAGTCGAAGTGCATCTGGACATTATCCAAATTCGCTTGTGCATGAAGAAGATCCATCGTGTCCTGCATAATTTTAATAATATTTTTTTCTTCATACATAATAGCCTGTGGTTTGGCGAGAATTAGGAATTCTGTGATGATTGATTCTATTCTTTTTAACTCCGATGTAATGACATTAAAATAAAGTGAATGATCTTCCTCTTTAATACTTCCTTCAAGCAGCTGAATAAACCCTTTTAAAGCAGTCATCGGGTTGCGAATCTCATGGGCGATTCCCGCTGCCAGCTCTCCAACAACATGAAGTGTATCAGACTTGCGTAGGCGCTCTTCAAGTTCTTTTCGTTCCGTCACATCCCTGAGCATCGCCATATTCATATTTTGAATGATGTTTCGCTTAAAAGAAAACTCTAGAATTTGTTTTTGATTGTTTAATAAAAATGGAATGTCATTATCGATTTCCTCAAAAGAGATTGTCTTAACTTGTGAAACTGCATTTTCAATCTGATATTCAGATAAAATATCGAGAAGATTAAACGATTTTAATTGTTCAACCGGAATATGAAGTATTTTTCCTGCTAAAGGGTTGGCATCAATGATTTTATACTGATTGTTAAAAAGGACTATTCCATCCATTGATCCATTGAATACTTTCCTAAATTTAAGTTCACTTTCCCGTAACTCTTTTTCCATTCGCTTCCGGTCACTGACATTTCTTAAAATCGTTAAATGCTGGTTACCGAACATGATTCGCTTTGATGTAAACTCAAGTTCTTTATATTGCCCATTTCCCATCCGAAACTGTAGTTCTTCTCGCATTTCTCCTTTTTCATCATAACGCTTTCGAATAGAAAAATAGCGTTTATCTGTTAAGTCAATAAAGTCAATGATTCTTTTTGTTAATAGCTCTCTCATCGGTAATTCAAAAATTTTGCAGGCTGACTGATTGGCTTTTACAATTTGCCAATCCTTGTTCATGATAATAATTGCATCCATCGCATTTTCAAACACTTCTCTAAATCGTTCTTCACTTTTAAACAGCTTTCTTTCCATGAGACGTTTTTCAGTAATATCCCTCATAATTGACATATAAAAACCGTTTAAAATATTAGATGTGACTGTCAGTTCAAAAAGCCTATATTTTCCAGATCGCAGACGTACTGGCAATTCACCTTTTGTTTTTCCTTTTCTATATAAGGTCCGTAACATATTTTTCAGTTTATCAGTATTTTCAACGGATACGAAATCGGCCAGTTTCAGGTTTGAGAGCTCACCAGTTGCAATTTCAAAGCTTTGGCAAAAAGAATCGTTCGCATCAATAAAACTGCCTTGTTTATCAAAAATGACAATCCCTTCAACTGCCCTATGAAATAAATCTTTAAAGAGCTTCTCATTCATTGTCCGTTCACGTTCTAATATCTTTTTTGATGAGATATCTCTCATAACAACAAAGATGCAATTTTCTCCTAGCCCTTTGTTCGCCGTAAACTCCACATATTTTACTGATCCATTATCCAACCTGATGGCTACTTCTCTCTTTAAATAACCACGTTCTAAAAAACAACGAATATTCCGCGTTAATTCTTCAGGTGAAACAGCATGCAAAAAAGCAATCGCAGAACGGTTCAACAACTCTGTTTTTTCACATTGCAGAATGTTGCAAGCGGCATTGTTTGCTCTCATAATATTCATTTGCTCGTCTAGAATAAAAATAGCATCAAGCGTTCCATTGAACATCAGTTCGTAATAATGCAACTCCGTTTTTAAGGTATCGTTCTCATCTTTCAGGCTTTTTAACTGGTTTTGCAGATTCAAGGATTTTTTTAAATCAAGAGTCTCTGTCATTTGTTACACTCCTTCTTCAAAACCTATCCTCCAATAATTCTACAATCTATCAATTCTTCCTTCATTTGTTTCAAACTTTTACAGCAATGGGATATTTTTTTCGTTCACTTCGCAATATTTCCAGGGAAATGGTACTCCATTTTACTAAATTACTTAAGGATAGACAAACCAAACGATCCATCCTTACATTAAAAAGCTGTCATTGCAAAAAAAATTTCTTCAATTTAAACGTGAAAAGGGCGTCCGAAAGTCCAAAAATTGACTTACCGGACAGCCCCAAAAAGCTAATTTTTTTCAACAATGATTGTTTTTCTTGGCCATTTTCGTTTTGTTATGTTCAATCACATCTATCATTTTAAAAGCATTGACATCACCGAGTTCACTTGAAAATTCCTCTTCAAGCACTTGTTTATTCATCGGTTTTTTATGGTTTTGTTTTTCTTTACTTTTTTGGTGCTTTTTCATTGTCATGCTCCACCCTGCTTGCCATTTTTCGAGTTGCGATTAGCACCTCTATCCCCATTTTCAGCATCAAATTGTGTCATATATTGATGGTCATCCATACTTTCAACAGGTGTTTTATTATTAACTGCGGCTTCATTTCGAGCAGCTTTTCGCTTCATGATATCCTTCTCCTTTCTGTTGATATTGTTCATCAATAGGCTTGCCTAAACAAGCGATTCCACACATCCACTTTATAGAAAAAAAAAGCCTCCGAAAAGTCAGAAAAATCCAACCTTTCGGATAACCCTCATTTAAACATCTTTTTTACTTTTTTGACAACATATGAACTGCCTCCACGATCTGAGACATCTTCAATGATCATTGTAATCAAAAGATCTTTGTTCTTATAATCGTAGGCTGTAAACCAGCCATTTTCTTTTCCTTTTTCACCCTTTTTCTTTTTTAACTCTGCTGTTCCTGTTTTCCCTGCGATTGTGAGTCCTTTTTCTACCGGTCTAAAGGCAGATCCACGCTGGTCTTCAACAACACCTTTCAAGCCTTTTGTAATGGTGTCCGCGCCTTCAGCAGTGACAACACCTTCATGCCATATCTCTTTCTTATCACCGTCTTTTTTAATTAAATATGGCTTGAGCATATCTCCTTGATTTAAAAAAGCTGTGTAAGTGGCTGCCAAATGAAGTGGAGACATTAGCATCTGTCCCTGTCCATATCCTGAATCAGCCAAGAGAATATCTGATTCAATTTTGTCATTTGCTATCGAGGAAGGACTTGTCGGGAACTCATAGTTGAGCTTTTCTTCAAAACCGAATGATTTTAAGCCTTCTGTAAAATGATCTGCTCCCGTATCAATGGCAGTTTGTGCGAAATAAATGTTATCAGATGTAATCAAGGCATTTTCCAAGTTGACTTTACTTAGTCGCTCTGATACCCTTGTCACTTTGTATCCACCCCAAGACGCATCTTTTTGCCACTCTTTACCGACAATGCTTTTCTCTTCGTCTGGTTTGATCACACCATTTTTCAATCCAATTGAAGCTGTAATCGGTTTAACTGTTGAACCTGGCGCATACGTTTTATTAAACTTTGAAGCAAATGGGGCTGCATCGTCTTTGTTTAATTTTTCCCATTCTCCTTTTTTCCAGCCAAATAAAAAACCATTTGGATCATAGGAAGGAGCACTAACGAGCGCTAATGTTTCTCCGGTTTGGGGGTCCAAAGCCACAGCAGCACCAGAATCATCTTTCAATTGGTTATATAGTTGTTCTTGTTTTGCAATATCAATCACAGTTTTAATATCTGCCCCGTCCTTAGCATCCTTTGATGCAATCGTTGCTCTTGATTCAGGTATTGTAATTGTCCAACCCATTTTGCCTCGTAATGTCTTTTCATAAATATGTTCAAGGCCAACAATGCCAAGTAATGAATGATCACTATAATTTTCTTTATTTTGTTTTAATTCTTCCTTTGTTATCGGTCTGATGTAACCCGTTAAATGAGCAGCTTTTTCTTTGTATGGATAATATCTTGACACAACTTCTTGTTTTAACACACCTGGTAAAGATGTCGCTTTTTTAATAATGTCTGTCTGATCTGGCCTTACTTTTTTAAGTGGTACAAATGAATCGTCTTTTACCCATCCGGCAGAAAATTGTTTTTCGATATCCGCCAACTCTATATCAAGGAATTTCGCCAGTTTTTTCAAAGTCTGTTCTTTATTACTTCCGAGTTTCCCAGGAACAACTCCGATTTCGGGAACTTCCGTATTCGTTGCGAGCGCTTTATCATTTCGATCATATATGGTACCACGAACAGGTTCTTTAGCTGAAACTTTGACTGTTTCTCCTTTTTTCAATTGAGAAAAAATAAAAGAGGGATTCCAATTAATATTCCATGATGTATTGCCATCCTTTTCTTCTTTTACAAGCTTTGCTGTTCCTTTAAAGGACACAGGTCCCGCTAAGGTTTGCATACTGACTTTATAAGGAATCGTTGTCACATCTTTTTTGTCATCCTCATCATTCTGATCAACAATGGAAATCTTTAAATCAGAAACTCCTGCCTGTTCATAGATCGTTTGATGGCGTTTAATAAAATCATCCTTTGAGATTGATTTTTTTGTGGCAGCTGAAAGCTGGTCATACATCTCTTCAAAGTTTTGATTGTTCCATTTGTCTACATATTGGTCCATGCTTTGTTTTGCTGTCGGTTCATTTGAACAAGCTCCTGCCAGCAACAGAAAACCGATGACCATAAACAAATGGAGGATTTTATTTTTCATCTGTTTTCCCCCTATTTTTCATGTCCGCCATGAAGTATTATACCATACAAAAGAAATTTAGAAGGTTTATCCTTATCCAATAATGATTCTTTCTTTTGGGTAATGAAAATTTGCTTCAATCTCTTTTCTTCCTATTAAATAAAGAAGTGTGACAATACCGATCCTTCCGATAAACATCAAGAGGATAATCACACTTTTTCCTACTGGACTAAGCTCTGAAGTAATCCCCATTGATAAGCCAGTCGTTCCAAATGCCGAACATACTTCAAACAAAAGTTGTAATAAAGAATGGTCTTCGGTCACTGTTAAGACTAGTGTTGAACAAAATACGAGTAAACTAGCCATCATCGTTACGATCAATGATTTCATCAAATCATCATGGTAAAGCTCTCTTTTGAAAATTTTCACTGACTTATTTCCTCTAGCAAAATGAAACAAAGCTAATAAGTTTAGAGCAAAGGTAGTTGTCCGAATACCTCCACCAACAGAACTTGGTGAGGCACCAATAAACATTAGGATACACATAAACAAGGCAGTTGCATCTGAAAATTGGCTGATATCGATTGTAGCTAGACCACCGTTTCGGGTCGTTGTTGACTGAAACAAGGAATAAAACAATACTTCATGCCAAGGTTTTCCTGCATATAAAAAGTTGGCTTCTAAAAGATAAATGCCAATGGCTCCACCAATCACTAACAGAAAAAAAGTGACCGATGTTAGCTTTGTAAACAGACTGAAGATATAATTCCTTTTTTTGCTAAAAAGAAATTCCTTGACCTCGATGAGTACCGGAAATCCAATCGCTCCAAAGATTAACAGCAAAATCACGATAAACTGAACAAAATAGTCATGCTGAAACGGAATCATTGAGCTTCCCGTTATATCAAATCCTGCATTGGTTGTCGCACTGATACTGGTGAAAAAGCCTTGGATAAAAGCCTCCTCGACCGAATCAAAATACTTCAAAAAATAGGCTCCAAGTACTAATCCACCAATTAACTCAATCAAAACAATGAGGGCAAGTACATGTTTCATCAGTTTCACAAGACCAGATAAATGTGTCTGGTTTTGATCAGTCATAATGAGACGTCGCTCCTTTAAACCGATCCGTTTCCCAAGAATGAGCCAGACAAAAGTCCCAAGTGTCATAATCCCGATCCCACCAAACTGCAAAATAAATGCCAACATCCAAATGCCAGTCGTACTGAATGTGTCAGCCGTATCAACAACTGTCAAACCGGTTACACTTACAGCACTTACCGCAGTAAACAATGCGTCTATAAAAGACCATTCAACATCTTTTTGGTGGGCAACCGGAAGGCTTAATAAAACAACGGAAACTGTAACAGCTAAAACATAATAAAGCGCAATCAATTGAAATGGTGAAAGCACACGTAACATCTTCTTCATTAAAACTTTCATCATATTCCTCTTTTATTTGTAGTCGTTATTCATAACGTGTTCCATTTTAAAGGAAACATTCCTAGATGTACAGATACGTTCATCGAATAAAAATCAATTCTATTATGAAATAAATGGATTTTAAATCAACTCCTTTTGCTGAGTTTGACATAATTTTTCAATTCCATTTTTTAACCACTTGCCACAAGACTTTTGTCTTTATTCGGCAAATGACAAAATACTTTCTTTCAAATACGTAATGACGGTGTTTGTTAAGTATCTAATATAAACATAAAAAAACTCCCCTATCCAAGAGGAGTCTGTGATTTATTTTGCTTCAAGACGACGAATTCTCTCATTTAAATCTGGGTGAGTTGAGAAAAGTAAAGTTTGTTTTTTTCCGTTAATTTTTAATGTTGCAACAGAAGCTTGTTCTTCTTTAATTCTTGCTGTATAATGCTCAAGCGAACGAAGTGCATGAATCATCTTGTCTTTGCCAGCAAGGTCTGCACCGCCCCTGTCTGCATGAAACTCACGGTGGCGTGAATAAGCAAATACAACTAGACTACCGAGAATGGAGAAGACAATTTGGAAAACGATCACCGCGATAAAGTGGACGATCGGCGCCAATTCTTCGCGAACAAATCGAGTAGCTACCCATGCAGCAATTCTTGCAAAGAAAACGACAAATGTATTGACAATTCCTTGAAGCAATGTCATTGTCACCATATCACCATTGGCGATGTGAGCGACTTCATGGGCCAGCACACCCTCAACAGCATTGTCATCCATCTCTTGAAGCAGCCCTGTTGAGACAGCAACAAGTGAGCGTCTCTTGGATGGACCTGTTGCAAATGCATTGACTTCTCGGGAATTGTAAATGCCGACTTCCGGCATGTTTGTTAATCCTGCAGCACGTGCTAATCGGTGAACACGATCCACCAATTGTTGCTGTTCATCAGTAAGCGATTCTTTCTCAGGGTTTAACACCTGCACACCCATCGCCATTTTAGCCATCCATCTCGACATTAAAAGTGAGGTGAAGGAGCCGACAAAGCCAACAACTGCACTAAATACAAGAAGCGCCGGTAAATTAATTCCATCAGCAGTAAAATACGTCCCAACTCCTGTAAAGGAACTGATAATCGATAGTACAATACCGATTGTTGTAATGACTAAGATGTTCGACAATAGAAAGAGAAGAATTCTTTTTCCCATCATAACCTCCATGTTATAATAAGTTCAAATGAACTTGTTTAATGAAATTATATAACATCTGTTTGAAAATGCAAGCGATAAGACGTAAGATAATGTTTATAATGTTTATTAATGCATGAATACATACGAGGTGGAACATGGAACCTTATCAACTAACTCGCCTAGAAATGGCAAAATTAATGTATGCTTTAAAAGGACAGCTTGATATTAGTCCGCTTACAATCTTATTAAATTCAGGAAATCAAGCCGGTAATGAAACAGAATATAAACTAAGGATTCCAGAATTCATCCTGAGATACGAACGAAAAAAACAGAAAACTGAACACGGACTTTCTACTAATGAAATTGTAGAACTCGGTAATTTATGTGAGCTCACAAGCTTAAAATCAACAGCCATTCAAAACTGGATTAAACGGGATATTAAAGATTTAATGGGCCATCCAGAGCTCGGTAAAAAATACTCGATTGAGCAAGCTGTTATCCTTCTTATTGTACGGGATTTAAAATCAGTTTATGACTTTGAAACGATCCGACCTATTTTAAATATGATTTTTAATACCATTACCGACCGTTCAGACGATGTTGTTAGCCCGCTTCGTTTTTATGAAGGATATGCAAAAGTCCTCGAGTACGTGTATCAAATAAAAGATTATATCCGAATTGAATCAGCACTGAAATCAATCGTTATTGAGCAAACAAACCGGCTTCGCGAATTCTATTATGATCTTTCAGATGACGAATGGAACATAGTGAAAGACACCACATCAGTTACCGTACTATCAGTTGTTGTCTCCCATATTCAGACAACAGCACAATCAATGATCCAACAAATATTTAACAAATATCATATGTAAAAAAACACTGAAAAACTCAAAAAGGGTTCTTTTTAAAAAAAGGTGATGCACTACAAATAGTAGGCATGCACCTTTTTTTCATGAAACAATGGACTTACCAGCAGTCTCCTCACAATAGCTAAGTTTTTCATTGTCATATCAACAATTGCCAGCATAAAAAAGTTCATCTATTTTAAAACTAAACAAGCAACCATAAGTAAAGGAGTGGAATACATGTCCAGAACGAATAAACTAGTTGTTCCTGGTGCTGAAAAAGTATTAAACCAGTTCAAATATGAGATCGCTCAGGAATTTGGTGTGCACCTTGGATCAGATTCGGTCGCTCGCTCAAATGGATCTGTTGGCGGGGAAATGACAAAACGTCTTGTACAGCAGGCTCAAACTCAGTTAAATGAAAAAAATAAATAAAACCTAAATCATTCGCCGGGGCTTCTCGGCGGATTTTCTTGATCAGACGGTTTTTTATCCTTTTGTGAAGGAACTTTATTGACATTCTCATCCTCAGAAGTGCCCTCTTCTAACTGCTCATCTTCTTTGTCATTATTTTTGTCTTGAGGGTTTTGTTTTGGGGTAATCGTTTCCTCGTTTTTCTTCTGATCTGAACCTGTCTCATCTCGATTTAATGTTTTTTTATCATCATCTGGTTGATCTTCCATTTTGGATTCTTCATCATTCGAATGTTGTTCAGGTTGATCCTCATCTTTGATTCCTTTCTCTTTTTTATTTTCTTTTTTATCTTCATCTTTGTGATGTTGATCAGCTTTTTTTTCTTGATCATCCACAACATCTTGATCTTTTGTCTCTTCTTCATGAGAACGGATATAATGGCCCGTTGAGACCCCTTCTTTCTGGGCTTTTTCCCTTGTTCCCATGTCTGATTCTACCAATTTCATCTTAAAGTTCTGATTCTCATATTTTTCCGTTACATCAGCAATCTCGCTTTTTACAATTGTTTTATAAGAATCATCTTCATTATTTTCATAAACAGTTGTAATTAAAACTTCTTTTGAGTCTTTAACATAGCCCTGTTTATCGCTGTCTTCCACAATTTCACTGATCACTTCTTTAAAGTCTGATTTTTCCCAATTTTCTATACTGTTTATTAAGTCTTTTCCATCTTCGTTTAGCGCCACCAGACCTACAACTTCACAATCTTTATTCAGTGCCAATTCAAAGCTTGGATTGATGTCAATGGTCATGTATGCATAGGCTTTATTATTGAAAAAATCAGGTATAAACATAAAAGCAAACAGCATAATCGCAGCAATTGAGAAAACACCGGCTTTTATCGAACGAAGCGAGAGTAAATCAAAAAAACCTGCGCGTTTTCGCTCCATCCTTGTCTCTACAGGAAAGGCAATTTCCTGACCGATTTTATATTCTTCTTCCATTTTTTTCGCTTTTAAGAATTGTCCGTCAGGGGTTAACAAAGTAACACATTTTTTATTTTTTTCTACTACAATTCCTCTTCTCACGAATGAAGCACCCCTTTTAGATAATCTTTAAGGTAAATGTAATCACCGGTGATAATAATCACCATCGCGATAATGTACTTGCGATTTCTTTCCACAGTTTTTCTACTCACATCAACCAGTTTCTCAAGCTGTTTAACAGGGAGCTGTTTCTTTTGAAACAACATCTCCTTCAATTCTTGATGGGTAACAAGCGTATATGCCACTTTAATTGCATTCTGTCTCGCATCAAAGTGTTTTGGCGAGTGCTCCAGTAAATCAGAAAACGATAAACCAAAGCTTTTCAATCTTCCTTTAAAATGTAGAATTTCCTCCCTTCTTTGTTCTTGTTCAAGCTGACGATTAAATTCATCAATTGATAATTCTGCTTCTATCATACTTTGAGAAGATTCATGTTCTTCTCCTTCTTGCGAATCCATTTTTACGTTTTTGGCATTTCTCGCTTCTTTTCGGATGTAGTCAATTACTTTACGTTTAATTATTAATTCTGCAAAAGAAAGCAGCGAATTTCCTTTTTCTGAAGAATATTTTTCAATCGCTTCATTAAATGCAATCAAGCCGATACTGAATTCATCATCTTTATCATCTATGTATCGTTTGCATACAGATGAAACCGTTTTAGCTACAAAAGGTTTGTATTGAGCAATCAGTTCGTTTTGCAGCTTTTGATTTCCTTGTTGTATGCTGATTACAGAATCTTCTAATGTTGGTTTCTTTTTTCCTGTCTTAAACAAAAGGCTAAGCACTGGTTTCACCTCAGTTCCTCCCTATACTACTCATCTATGATAGCTAATTTATTAGGGATTCGCAAAGGTGAAGAGATGGAACACATTTCTAATTTTTCAATTGTGACAATAAGGATGGTTCTTCATTTAGATTAATTCGATAAGAAGCAGATGATTAAGGGGGTTTTTTGCTGTTTTTGTAACACCCATGTTAATAAAATGAAAAGTTATTTCGACAAATTCCCCAACAAAAAAACTATCAGTATTTACCGACAGTTTTTTGTTATTCTTATGCAGCCTCATTCTGCTGTTTTTTAGGATTTGACATAAACCATCCTCCAAGAGCAATACCAATCAGTACAACCCAGAAGATGAGCTTCCATGTTCCTGAATGAATAAAATGATGTGAAATGATATGAATTTGCGGATGGGCAAGTGTATAAAGCGTCAGTTTGACACCGACCCAACCAACAATCACAAATGCTGCTGTTTCTAGGCTCGGACGCTTCTTTAACAAATTGACAAACGCACTTGCAGCAAAACGCATAATAATAATACCGATAATACCACCAGCTAAGATCACTATAAATTGACCGCCATCTAATCCACCGATTTTAGGAAGGTTTGTCACAGGCAATGTAACAGCAAGCGCTACCGCTGCTAAAATCGAGTCGACGGCAAAAGCAATATCGGCAAGCTCGACTTTAATCACAGTCGGCCAAAACCCACTTTCTTTCGTTCCCTTTATTTTTTCGCCTTTTTTGAAAACATGTTGCTTTAGAATATGATGGATGGAAATGTACAGCAAATAGATTGCGCCAATCGCTTGAACCTGCCAAACATTGACCAGAAATGAGATCGCAAATAGCGCACCAAACCTCATCACAAACGCACCGGCTAATCCGTAAAAAAGTGCTTTTTTTCTTTTTTCTTCAGGCAAGTGCTTAACCATGACAGCCATGACAAGAGCATTATCCGCAGCCAAAATACCTTCTAGCCCGACTAAAATAAGAAGAACCCAACCATATTCAAGTAATAATGCTGCATCCATTTAAAATCCTCCTAAGTAATTGTCTCTTTCTCTTATTCCCCCTAATGCAGCAGTGTATTTTTCAGAAAGCAAAAAAGACCTCTGCCAACATTAGGCAAAGGTCTTGCTAGACATGGTTATATCTTTATCAATACATGCCAACAAAGCCGATGGAACTCATCCATGAACTGACGACTTTGTTTCCGGTTTTAAAACCGGACGCTACTCCCCTTTGGGAAAAAGAAAATATTGAATTATATGATCATATTAACTCTCTTACGTTTATCTGTCAATCCTTATTTTTATTCAAAAAAGAAGTCAGGCTTTCTGTCTTCACTTTATTTTGTTTGTACTTTATATATAGGTAAAGAATAGACAAGACCGCAATTGCCATTCCAAGTGGTAGAAGATACTTGTCCAACAATCTACCAACAGCGCTCCAGTTCTCACCAAGATAAAAGCCTAAATAAACATAAACAAAAGTAATTGGTGTAATGGCGAGGAATGTATAAATGGAGAACACCCAGACATTCATTTTGGCAAGTCCGCAAGGTATTGAAATCAACGTTCTAACCCCTGGAATAAACCGGCCGCTAAACGCGACAAAACCGCCATATTTCTCAAAGAAACGGTCTGACTTTTCAAGCGCTTCTGGCTTAATAAAAAAATACTTTCCATAGCGTTCTAAAAAGGGTCTTCCTCCATACCTTCCTAACCAATAAAGAGTTAATGGACCAACGACACCTCCCAGTGACCCTGCCAGAACGACCCCTATAAGAGACATATCACCTTGATAAACCCAATAGCCGGCAAGAGGAAGAACAACTTCAGCTGGTATAAACTCAATGCATAAAGCAAGAAACACACCAAAATATGAGAGATTTTTAAAAGCCTCTACCATTGACAAAATCAATTGTTCGATATCAATCACAGCCTTAAAATAATTTCGAGTTCTAAAGAACTTACAAACTTGATTTTACCACAGTTTTTTGTATGATGCTTCAAATCCATATGTTACTATTCATGAAACAAATCGTACAATGGCATCACTAAGGAAAAAGGAGTTGAACGAATGCATACGATGTGGAAAGGCTCAATTAGTTTTGGGCTTGTCAATATTCCGATCAAATTATTTGCTGCAACCGAAGACAAAGATATTAAGTGGCGTTCTCTTCATAAAGAATGTCTTTCACCAATTCAATATGAAAAAAAATGTACAAATTGCCATCAAGAAGTATCATCAGATGATATTGTTAAAGGATATGAATATGTCAAGGGAAAATATGTCACCTTTAATGATGAAGAAATGAATCATCTAAAGGAAGAGCAAGAAGATAAAGCAGTTGAAATTGTTGATTTTGTACGACTAAAAGAAATTGATCCGATTTATTTTAACCGATCTTATTTTGTCGGACCTGGAGATAATGGCGTAAAAGCGTACACCCTTCTTCGCGAGGCTCTGAGAGAAACAGAAAAAATCGGAATTGCCCATATGACAATTCGTTCCAAGAAACAACTTGCCATCCTAAGGGTGTATGACAACTGTATTTTAATGGAGTCAATCCACTATCCTGATGAGGTGCGAAACACGATACATGTCCCTGGAGTGCCGACAGAAACAGAAATCAATCAAAAAGAATTGCAAACGGCAATTTCATTAATTGATGAACTGACAACTACTTTTACACCTGAAAAATATGAAGATACTTACAGAGTTGCCGTCATGGAGAAAATTAAGGAAAAGATTGATCAAAACGAATTGACAACTCCTGTTGCAAACACCGCGTCACGTGAGGATGTTATCGATTTAGTAAGCGCTCTTCAGGCAAGTATTGAACGAACGAAAAAACAAGAAGTAGTGAAGGAAGAAAAAACAGTGGGAGTAGAGGCTAAAAAACAAAAAACATCCCGAAAAAAAGCCTCCCAGGTCACATAGAAAATGGCCCTTACAATGCAGCCCGTACTCTCGTCTTCACCTCCACTAGGTGAAAATTGGCGATATGAAGTAAAATATGACGGCTACCGGGGGCTATTAAACGTTTCTCAAACAGAGGTTTCCCTACTCAGCAGGAATGGTCTTTCTTTGAATAACGCTTTTCCTGAAATTACACAGTATATAAAAAAAAAGCTACCTCAACTTGAAAGATATCTCCCCTTTACAATCGATGGAGAAATCGTTTCATTAACAAACCGTTACCGTTCAAATTTTGAATATGTGCAAAAAAGAGGATTATTGAAAAGAAAAGATCTTATCCTAGAAGCTGCTACTCATCAACCATGTCACTACCTTGCTTTTGATTTATTGACATGTAGAGGAAAGAACATAACTTCATTACCCTATGAGGAAAGGAAGAAAATGCTTTATGACTTTTCAGTTCATCTGAAAATCCCACTAGCTCCTGACCCATTTTCACATGAGCGAATTCACTACATTCCCGAAACGTCTGATTTTCGTTCACTTTGGGAACACATCAAAAAATATGATGGAGAAGGAGTGGTTGCCAAGAAAAAAGACAGCCTCTGGAAAGAAAACAAAAAAACGGCTGAATGGGTGAAGCTAAAAAACCACAAACGAGCAGCCGTTTTCATGACAGGATATAATCATGCAAATGGTTATATAACAATAGCCATTGTTGATCGCGGAAAAATAAAAGAGATCGGTTCAGTTTCCCATGGCCTTTCAGATCAGGAAAGAAACGCTGTCCTCGCGATTGTCAAACAACATGGAACAGAAGTAAAAACTGGTGAATATGTGATTGCTCCTTCGATTTGTATGATGGTGTATTATTTGACAATCCATTTTGGTACACTACGGGAAGTTTCTTTTGTCAAATTCGAATTTGATATGTCATGGGAAGATTGCACATATTTGCGGCTTTTACTGCATTCAAAAAGCATAAACCCAGCTTTGCAATTTACACATCTCGACAAGCTTATTTTTCCGAAAACCCAAAAAACAAAAGCAGATTACATGGGTTACTTAATTGAAATGGGTGAAACTCTTTTGCCTTTTTTAAAAAATCGGGCGCTTACAGTGATTCGCTATCCCCACGGAGCATGTAAAGAATCCTTTTTTCAAAAAAACAAGCCTGATTATGCCCCTGATTTTATTACTTCTGTTAAAGATCAAGAGCATGAACATATTCTATGTCATGATTATTCTGTTTTATTATGGCTTGCCAACCAACTTGCCGTGGAATTTCATATTCCTTTTCAAACAGTAGATACACAACACCCGACTGAAATTGTCTTTGATCTTGATCCACCTTCACAATCGGAGTTTTCCCTCGCTGTTCGTGCAGCTGAGGAACTACGGCGCTTATTTGAACAACTTGGTCTTCAATCCTTTCCTAAACTGTCAGGGAACAAAGGTATACAAATTTATATACCGCTTTCAAAAAACACATTTACTTATGATGAGACTCGCATTTTCACAAGTTTTGCTGCAAAATATTGTGTCTCACTATTTCCTGATTTGTTTACAACTGAACGATTGATAAAAAATCGACAAGGAAAACTTTACATCGACTATGTCCAGCATGCTCCTGGAAAAACGATAATCTGCCCTTACTCCCCAAGAGGGAATGAACTGGGAACAGTTGCAGCTCCACTATTTTGGTCAGAAATCAATTCCACCTTATCACCTGTTGATTTTACAATGGATGCTGTCATCAAACGGGTAAATGAAACCGGATGTCCGTTCGAACAATTTTTTAGACAGCCGCAAGACAAACAAATTAGAGCGATTCTCGATCACTTAAAAGACAGCAATTTTTAACGAAACAAAAGATGTTGGCTGTGAATTCCGGCTTTTTTCAATAGGTTTATGAGCTGTTCCTGTTCTTCCTTTGTCAAACCTGAAAAAGCACGTGCAATTCTCATGGAATGGATAGGATAAATTTGATCAAGGTATGTTTGGCCTTTTTCCGTCAATTTCGCATAAACAGATCGCTTATCCTTTGGGTCCTGCTCCCTTTTGATAAAACCGTTTTTTTCTAGTTTATCAATCACATAAGTGACATTCCCGCTTACAAGGAGCAGTCTTGAACCGATTTGCTGTAACTTCTGAGCTCCCCTTGTATAAAGAAGTTCTAATACAGCAAATTCTGTTGGATTAAAGCCATGTTCCTTACTATCCCGAATACTATGTTCTGAAATGCTTTTAAAAGCTCTTGCAAAAACTTTGTACAAAGACATAGCACGGTGAACCTCTTCCTCATTAAACGAAAGTCTCATATCATCTACCTCTTATACTATTTTCTTAAAATAAATTTAAGCGAGTGTAAACCCTTACACCCACAAAAACAAAGGGAGATCTCCTCCCACTTCTACATGTATATATTTTCGTTAAATGTGGGGAAACTCCTTCTTCTTTTTTCATCTATTAAAAAGAAAGCCCCGCTTTATTTACTTATTTTTAAGCGAGGCTTTATCTTTTCGAAAAAAGTAAATATATTCTTTTCGCAATTCTGTAATTGTCATCTTATGCAAAATATCTTGTTGACATGCACCAATTGAAATCAGTTTTTTTGTATAGTGTTTTCTCTCTTCTTCCAATGCTTTTTTTAGTAATTTACTCATTGTATCTCCTTTCATTTTTTAGATATTCCATCAACTTTATCTTACACTCGGTTTGTTAACACAAAATAAACACCATGTAAAGATTACTCATCTTAAGATGATTTTTGGTAAAGGCCATTCTGCACTGAACGCAATAGTGGAAAAGCTTCTTTTCCTGCAAGTTTCAATAACATTTCAAACAATTCATCTCTTCTGTTGTCTAAAGCAATTATTTGTTGAGCGAGTAGGACAGCTTGTTTTTCTTCTTTCATCAATAGGCTCCCCCTAATCCATTTTGTAGTTAAACATTATAAAATTTTCAAGTCCATTTCATCTCTTATGTTAAGTTTTCTTCCGTAAATTTTTTATCCATGTCAGATTTTATTACAAATCATAAGATTTTTCTCTCAATTTTTTATATAATACAAAAAAAGTCGTCTTAGGGGTGGGAATATGACAGTCGAAGACCATTCTTACAAGGATAAAAAAGTCATTTCTATCGGTATCGTCAGCGAACTCACAGGCTTATCAGTGAGGCAGATTCGATATTATGAAGAAAGAAAATTAATCTATCCACAACGATCATCAAGGGGAACTAGAAAATACTCCTTCGCGGATGTAGAGCGGCTGATGGACATTGCAAATAAACGCGAAGACGGTGTACAAACAGCAGAGATCCTGAAAGATATGCGCAAAAAAGAAAAAAGTTTAAAAAATGATCAACAACTAAGAAAAAAAATGCTTCAGGGGCAGCTTAATGCACACTTCACATACAGAAACCGTTAAGAATTTTTTATCGTAGTGTGAATGAAAGTTGGGAAATTTGCTCGGCTTTCCGCGGGCGATTCCGTGAGCCTCCTGCGGGGGTCTCGCAATTTCTCCTGATCCATGTTGATCAGCTCCATAGAAAAAGCCCTCCTTTTTTAGGAGGGCGCTATTTATAAGGCATGAATAAATGCTGTTGCAATACCAAAATAAATTAATAGAGATAAAATGTCATTTAAAGTTGTAATTAACGGGCCTGAGGCAATCGCTGGGTCGACATTACATTTGTGAAGAATAATCGGGACAATCGTACCCGCCATCGTACCAATAATAAGTGTTGCTAAAAGTGATGTACCTACCACAAAACCAAGCAAAAAATTCCCCTGCCAAACAATTGCGATTCCTGTAATAAAAACAGCACATACAATCCCAATAATGATACCGGCTCTCAATTCTCGAAAAATCAACCGAAAGATCGTTTTCTTATTGAGCTCCTCTTTGGCAAGGCCTCTGATCACAACCGCTAATGACTGTGTGCCTGTATTTCCTGTCATTCCGGCGATCATTGGCATAAAAAAGGCTAATGCCACAACATGTTGAAGCGTATCTTCAAAATAACTCATAATACTCCCAGAAATCAGACCGATAAACAAAAGTAAAATTAACCAAGGGAGTCGTCGGTATGCGGCAACATACGATTTTGTATCAAACGTGATCGCCTTACCTGAAGCAGCAAATTTTTCGTAATCTTCATTCGCCTCTTGAATCACAATGTCGATAATATCATCAACGGTAACGATTCCGACAAGTTTATGTTCTTTCTCAACAACAGGAATGGCTAGAAAGTCATAACGTTCAATGAGCCTTGCGACCTCTTCCTGATCTTGCATGGCATCAACAGAAATAACCCTTGTAAACATTAAATCCTGCACTTTTTCACCGGGTTCAGCTAAAATTAGATCGCGGTAAGATAAAACACCAACAAGCTGTTTTGCTTCATTGATCACGTATAAATAGTTGATGGACTCGGCAATCTCTGCAAAACTTTTCAGCTTAATAACAGCTTCCTTTACCGTATAGTTTTGCGGAATCCATACAAAACGGTTTGTCATAATTCTTCCTGCAGTTTCCGCTGGATAGTTCATTAGTACTCTGACTGCTTCGGATTCTTCAGCTTCCATGCTCGAAAGAAGCTGATCCTTAAGTTTTGGTTCCATCTCCTCAAGAAGTGCGGCAAGGTCGTCGTTATCCATTTTGTTCATGACATGGGTCGCTTTTTCTTTACCGACTTTATTTAACACAGCAAACTGTTCTTCTTTTTCTAACTCTCCCATCAAATCGGTTATATCATCAACGGTTAAAAAAGAAAGATAACGCCCGCGGTGCTTTTCTGGCATTTCTTTAAATAAAATCGCCATATCATACGGTTGCAATTCTTCTAAAAGATGTAGAAACTCTTTTCGTTTTCCATCTCTGAGTAAAATAATAATCCGTAAAATTAGTTCATCATATGTCATATTTTGCAACATGGTCATTTGTACCTCCTTTTTAGGAGATCCTTATACCACCATAACAGAAGGTGTGATGTTTAAAGATCTCCTCATCCTCAATCAATGTGTGCCTAATGATGCCTTTCGTATGTTTAAACCGCCTCGAATGGGGAGAATCCATACTCACACCTCCTTAGAAAAATCCATTTATTTATTTTTATTATAAAATAAAAAAACACCTATTTCATTAAAATGAAGGTGTTAAAAAGCCATACAAAATAAAACCCTAACGCCTTCAATCGTAGAGCTTTAGCACTGTATGGCATAGACATGATGTCAGCTGCGTTAAAAATCACCTTATGTCGATGATTCTTGTTAACCCATTGGCGTCTTTGGACATTTTTGGGCAGCAGCGTATCTCCATACAGGAGCCTCACCTAACGAAAAGCTGTATTGATCGGACAAAATGAGATTACAGAAAAAAAGGGCAACTGTCAATAAATAAAACAATAATAACCCTTTAATGTATGTGAAAGTTTCTTTTTCCGTCAAAAAACCAACCAGCTTTTTAATCAGATGAGGCATTTTAAAGATTATTCACTTTCCTTTGAAGAAATATCTTCATTTGAGAGGAAATGATAGTTTTCATGAAGCAAAAGGGTATACTCCTCATCAAACTTCGGATGTGGTACGAATTCCGCCTGATTAATTGATAATTCTACCTGATGGTCTTCTTTTTCTTTCATAAGAAAAACAACTCCTTTTTTTCTATAGGGTACCTCATTTTAGTCATAGATATGAGCTAATCGTCCGTTATTTTTAAAATTTGGACTTTTCAAAAAATTAATACGAATGAACCTTTTTTAAATTTTAAAGATGTTTTATAATTTTATCATGCACCTTGTACCTCACCAAAGCAGCACAAAAAAGGAGGCTTTAAACATGCAAATGCGATTAATTCCTTATGTCATGGATGAAAAGCTTATGGAAGCTAGTGAAATGCCGGAAGGAATCAATGCTATTAAGGCACCAGAGCTGTGGTCACAAGGTTTTAAAGGAAAAAATGTTACAATTGCAGTTCTTGATACAGGCTGTGATACCAAACATCCAGATTTAGCTAACCGAGTGATTGGTGGAAAAAACTTCACTAGCGATGATAACGGTCAAGAAGACCAATACAATGATTATAATGGACATGGTACCCATGTAGCTGGTACGATTGCCGCCAATGGGAACAGCGGAGGAATTTCAGGGGTTGCCCCTCTTGCAAACCTGTTAATTGTCAAGGTGCTTGGTGGTAAAGATGGATCTGGTCAATATGAATGGATTATTAATGGAATCAATTATGCCGTCGAACAGAAAGTAGATATCATCTCAATGTCTCTGGGCGGCCCCAATGATATTCCAGAATTGAAAAAAGCGATTGATCATGCTGTCCAAAATGGTATTCTTGTCGTCTGCGCTGCAGGAAATGAAGGTGATGGAAATGAGCGGACAGAGGAATACTCATACCCAGCAGCATATAATGAAGTGATCGCTGTCGGGTCAGTATCTGTCACACGAGAATCATCTGAATTTTCAAATGCGAATAAAGAAATTGATTTAGTGGCACCTGGTGAAAAAATCTTGTCAACATTACCTCATCAACAATATGGTAAATTAACGGGTACATCAATGGCTGCTCCCCATGTCAGCGGAGCACTGGCTCTTATTCAATCGATGGAAGAAAAAGCATTTAATCGTAAATTGACCGAGCCGGAGCTATACGCCCAATTGATCCGTCGAACGATTCCTCTTGATGATTACTCAAAAACATTGATTGGCAACGGTTTTCTATATTTAACCTCTCCAGATATTTTAGCCGAAAAAACCGCAAAGATAAAACTCCTTTCCTTTTAATTGATTAAGATCTATTCACAAAGACTTTTTTGTCATTTTCTAATAAATTGGCTGGTCATGAGGACTTTCCACGTCCCATTGACCGGCTTTTTTAGTGGACACTAACATCTATTTGAACATGACTGTGCAAGTTAAATGAATTCATCCCGGTAATCGTGAACAAATTGCCTTACAGTGATTGGCTGCCTCTGAAGTATGTTCTCTAGATCAGGTGTCATTTTCTTAGCCAGTCCTAACTTTGCATAAATACCAATCATAATGGTGATCAAGAACTCCTTTTTCTAACATTCTCTTTCTGAATGCTTTTGCAGATGGATTGGCATAAGCAATGGCTATTCCTCATTCAGCTGTTAACATATCGGCTACCTTGTAATAGGTCAGTGCCTCTGAACCAGTTAGTGAATATACCTGATTTTTATAACCAGACTCAGTTAACGTTTTTACGACTACTGAAGCAATATCCCGAACATCAATAAAGCTTGTTCTCCCATTGCCTGCTGGCACAAAAATTTGACGATCTTTACGTAATTCCTCCACATGCTGGTGAACTAAATTTTGCATAAAAAAGCTTGAACGTAAGAAAGTATAAGGAATTCCTGACTTTATCATTTTCGACACCTAATCACGATAAAATTACAATATGTGTTACTCCTGCTAATTTGGCTGAGGTGATGACTGGATCTAAGTACTTTTTTATATTTGAAATATGTGGTGGACGGTTAAATCCCATTCATAGCCGGAAGATAAGAATCAGCGTCTTCAAAATCAAAGTAAATACCATCTCCTTTTTTTAATCTGGAAGTAGCTTTAAATGGAACGCCTCATTCTATTAGTTGTTTGACAATTTCTCTTCCTACTGTTCCCGTAGAACCTGTTAATCAAATCATTTTTTCTCTCCTTTATTTATGAATAAAGCCACCATCTAAAGGCACGTTTTTAAAACATCCCCATATTAAACATTTCATACACTACCAGTGCTTGACGGAATGGTACACAAACATTTCAAACAGCTGAAAAGGTCGTGAAGATCTACAGTTTTTTAATCAATCTTTTAAATTATTAGAATAAAAAAATAATTTTGACTAAAATGTCATGACGGTATATAATCTATTAAACAATTTCATCATCAGGAACATGGTCAGCTGGCTTTGATCTGAATTTGAAAAAATTTAAGAAAAGCTAATAGAAAGCAGCTAAAAAACCCACTGTTCTGATCTGGAAAGGATGAGATATCCGGTTGGAGAGTTGATCTGATGCTTTTCCAATGACTGATAGGAGGTGTTCAAGAGTTGATGTAGCACAGATCTCGAACACAAGTTGCTGTTTGGCGGCATTCACCTCCAAATCCCCAAAACAAGTGAATGTCTTTTTTATTGATTTTTAAAGGAGGAGATCAAATGACAGTTGTGAAGACAAGTAGCTTAGGCTTTCCAAGAATCGGATTAAACAGGGAATGGAAAAAATCGCTTGAGTCATATTGGAAAGAAAAAATTGACCGTGAAACATTTCTTCAAGAGATGGAAAAACAATTTTTAGAGGCAGTTCAAACACAGTTAGATCAGCAAATTGACATTGTACCAGTGTCTGATTTTACATACTATGATCACGTCCTTGACACAGCGGTGATGTTCAACTGGATTCCGGAAAGATTTAAGCATATCCAAGATCCTTTAGATACTTATTTCGCAATGGCTAGAGGTACTAAGAACGCTGTACCATGCGAAATGACTAAATGGTTTAACACAAACTACCACTATATTGTGCCTGAATTTGAAAAATCAATCGAATTCCGTCTGACAGAAAATAAACCGTTAGAAGCCTATCGAAAAGCAAAATCAGTCTTTGGTGTAGAAACAAAGCCTGTCATTCTCGGTCCATACACGTTTACAAAATTGGCAAAAGGCTACGAAAAACAAGAAGTCGCAAGCATTTATCAACAGTTGGTCCCTCTATACATCCAACTTCTTCAAGAGCTTGAGTTGGAAGGTGTTAGATGGGTACAAATTGACGAACCAGCTCTTGTCACAGCCTCTCCTGAAGAAATAGCGGCTGCAAAGGCTATATATCAAGCCATTAAAGATGAAGTTCCAACACTTAACGTTCTTTTACAAACCTACTTTGATTCAGTTGATGGATACGAAGAGCTGATTTCATTTCCTGTTGAAGGAATCGGACTTGATTTTGTTCATGATCAAGGAAGAAACCTTGAACAGTTGAAATCCCTCGGCTTTCCAAAGAATAAAGTACTTGCCGCTGGAATATTGGATGGACGGAATATTTGGAAAACGAATCTGGAAGAACGACTTGATTGGATCACCGAATTGGTTAGTGAAATCAGAGTTAGCGAAATCTGGATTCAACCTTCAAACAGTCTGCTCCATGTTCCAGTAGCTATCCACCCTGATGAACACTTGGCGAAAGATTTGTTAAACGGGCTAGCTTTTGCAAAAGAGAAATGTGTTGAACTCCGTCTATTGAAAGAAGGTTTACTGTCAGGAAAAGCAGCAATTGGGGAGCAAATAAACAACACAAACCAACACTTAAACACACTTAAACATTTCGGGACAGCCACTGATCAGGCATTTACCGAAGAACAGCTGACTGAAAAAGATTTTACTCGTGAAACAGCTTACGAAAAACGGCTTACTCTCCAAAATGAAGCACTTGGACTGCCACTGTTACCAACAACAACAATCGGAAGCTTTCCACAAACTACTGAAGTGCGAAGCGCACGGCAAAAATGGCGAAAACAAGAATGGTCAGATGGGCAATATGAAGCCTTTATTAAAGAAGAAATTAACAAATGGATTGATATTCAAGAAGATATCGGACTTGACGTTCTAGTTCATGGAGAATTCGAACGGACAGACATGGTTGAGTATTTCGGGGAAAAGCTGGCCGGATTTGCCTTTACTAAATATGGTTGGGTTCAATCATACGGTTCTCGCTGTGTCCGACCGCCAGTAATTTATGGAGATGTCGAATTTAAAGAACCGATGACTGTGAAGGAAACAGTTTATGCCCAATCTTTGACTTCCAAACAAGTAAAGGGCATGTTGACAGGTCCTGTCACCATTTTAAACTGGTCATTTGCCCGGTCTGATCTGTCGAGAAAAGAAATTGCTTTTCAAATTGCTTATGCCCTTAAAAAAGAGGTTGAAGCACTTGAAAAAGCGGGAATACAAATCATTCAAGTTGATGAACCTGCATTAAGAGAAGGACTTCCATTAAAAGAACATGACCAAAATGACTATCTCACATGGGCTGCTCAGGCTTTTAGACTTTCTACATCATCTGTTCAAGATACAACGCAAATTCATACTCATATGTGTTACAGTCATTTCGAAGATATTGTCGATACGATTGAAGACCTAGATGCAGACGTAATTACGATTGAACATAGTAGAAGCCATGGTGAGTTTCTCGAATATCTCGAACACCGTCCTTATTTAAAAGGTCTTGGACTTGGTGTATATGACATTCACAGCCCACGGGTCCCTCCTACCAGTGAAATGCTTACGATCATTTGTGATGCTCTTAAAGTTTGTCCAAACGACCGTTTTTGGGTAAACCCTGACTGCGGTTTAAAAACAAGGCAACCTGAAGAAACAATTGCCGCTTTAAAAAATATGGTAGAAGCCGCAAAACAAGCAAGAGATTCATTGGCTCAAACCGTTTAAAGATGAAATGGAAGAACTATCTGTTTGCAGATGATTAGCTGTCGAGATTCTCTCGACAGCTAATTTTTTTTCTTTTATTTTTACAAGGAGTTTAGCAAAGAACTTCTTTACGGAAAACATCAAATCCAGGTGGTGTATGATTTGTTGAGTATTAATATTAATAAAAAGCTGCACATGAAACCCTTAAATGAAGCGGATTTAGAAGCTTACTGGACATTCGTGTATAAAAAACCCGATCCATAATGGAAAAAATAGGATGCTCCATATTATAAACACGAGACATTATCTTACAATGATTTTCTTCAAAATAAAGCCTCTTCTCTTATTCAAAAGAAAAATCGCTGGGGATTGTATATTCATAATCAGTTGATTGGTACCGTATCTTATTACTGAGAACATCAGGAATCTAACTGGCTTGAAGTTGGAATTTCTATTTATGACCCTAATTATGGTGATGATGGATATGGAACCCTTTTTTTAAAACATTGGATAGATCATTTGTTTAAGACCTTACCTTTGGTTAGAATCGGTTTCACAACATGGTCAGGAAATCTTCGTATGATGCGATTAGGAGAAAAATTAGGTATGAAATTAGAAGGAAGGTTAAGAAAATGTCGACTTTATAACGGTATGTATTACGACTCAATTCGAATGGGTATATTAAGAGAAGAATGGGAAAATCTTAATAAAAAACTCTAATTCAACTTGTTGGGTTTAAGAAGATCAGCTACTTTATACAATTGTCAATTACAGTAAACTTCCAACCGTCAAGTCTTTGGTGACATCGTTCATAAATACTTTCATTCTAAAAGGCTTGTTTCCAAAGTGGAAGATTCAATAAGATATGATTGAAAAGGTAAACACTTATGACCTTCGCTTGAAAACAAAATTGAAAAAACATCAAAAATTCATCTCTAGGCACGTATGGGAAAAATCATAAAGAAAAGGTAAGACAAAATCGTTGTCCGGCCTCAGGGTACTTTATTAAATAAATAGAGTACAGCTTTGCAAAACAGCTGCATAGGCTTCACTACTACTGATTAAGAGGTAAATTAAAAGTGGAGGATCAATTTCTCCCAACAGCCGTCTGTCAGAATATGAAGAATTTGCCCCACCCCAGACTTAGCTAAGTGTGGGGTTAGATCTTTTTCTGTTCCTGTATGAAGTGAAAAATAATCAGATCTTTTTATAAGATAGCAGCTAGTATAAAAGAACCATCTATTCCCAGATGGTTCTTTTATACTATCATCGGTCATTCACTCGCCAAATCTCCCATTAAGACTTTTGATTCATTTGTACGATTCCTTTCCATTCCTTTTTCTTTTAACATATTTGTAGTAGCTTGATTGGAAAGGAAGGAAAATATATATTGAATGATGATGGAAAAGCCTTTGAACGCGAATTTAAACGAAAAACATATGCCGAGGATATTCAATCTCTTGAACGTTATATAAGAGATTTGAGTGATGCGATGACTGAACTGAGACATGAAAGTTTGACCATTTTAAAAGCCCATCAATTGTACATGAATGACTGGCAAGGGCAAGCACGCCAGATGTATGACGCTCTACTAGATGATCTTGATGATGCGGAATATCGTGTTTACGACAGTCTAAGTAATGTTAAGCAGCAAGCGACAGAGGAAATCGAGCGGCTGAGACTGAAAGCTGAGGAACTGATATGAGTATCCGTATCAATTTAAACAACTTAAATGCCCTCACCCTTCAATTTAGCCAATCTCAAGAGCGGATTAGTGGGATGATACAGCTTTTAAACCGACATCTCCATGTACTACTCTTAAATGTGACAGCGGCACAAACAAATGCTATCGATCATGCCCAGTCTGAATTAGACTATGAATTAAAGAGCTATTTAAGGACACTTGATGACATCCATCATTTACTTTGCTACACTGAGTCCCGGATGAAAAAAACCGATCAGATCCTTGCTGCGCAGCTATATCAACATAGCGGACAGCTTGCTAACTATTCACACATCATGACTTTTCTGGCCACATCGGGATTGTCAGCTGATCAATTTAAGTTAGAGCTATCAATTTTGTCCGAACCACGTGTTTTAATGAACGAATTAAAGAAGAACGGTCTAACAGGTTTGTTAACAAACACTCAAAATGGAGCTTGTTTTCAGTTTGATGATCAAGGAAAGCGGTTGCTTTGGTCGGCACGCCAGTTATTTAATAACAGGGTCGTAAAAAACCTTTGTCTTCTAGCCTATCAGCATGTCGCCAAAGGCCCTCTTTCACTTACGGTTTCATGTATAACAAAACAAGCAATCGATGTTCAAACAGTTTACCTACCGAAGCATACAACCCAGTCATAGTGTAACAGCAAAATATGATTCACAATGAGGAACTAAGAATATAACCTCTAAACAAAAGCTGGCATTATCGCCAGCTTTTTCAATTGTCACATCCAGGTACATTCCCCTCAAGTTTTTTTCAATTTCATTAGTATGCTAACATGATAATTAGCTTTCATAAGGAGGAAGAAACATTGATTCAAGGGCTAGCTTTAGGACTCATCATCATGATGATCCTCGTTTTTTTCGTAAGTCGAATTTCAAATATCATCTTTCTCAAAAAAGTTAAACAAGAAGCCCAAACATTATTTGCTAGAAATATTGATAAAGACAGCAAACAACACATCATAGAAAAAGCTGATTTAACAACTTTGCCAGCATGTGTTCAAAAATGGTTACACCATGCTCAAGTGATCGGTAAGGAGAAAATACACACAGTTCGCATTGAACAAAAATCAAAGCTACGGCTTGAAAAGGGAAAACCTTGGATGCCTGCTAAAGCTGTGTATTATTATACAATCGATAAGCCCGCTTTCATTTGGAATTGCTTCATTAAAGCTGCTCCACTCATTCATATCGCTGGAAGAGATAAATATGATCAAGGCAAAGGAAATATGCTGATTAAACTCCTCTCTTTTATAAAAATCGCGGATGCAAGCGGAAAAGAAATTGATCAAGGTACACTTCTAAGATATTTAGGGGAGTTAGTATGGTTTCCAACGGCAGCCCTTCATCATGCACTAAAGTGGGAGGAAATCGATTCACACTCTGCGAAAGCGACGATGAGTTATGGTGGAATAACCGGATCTGGCGTATTCCAATTTAATGATAAGGGTGAAGTGACAAGCTTTTTAGCAGATCGTTATATGGAGTCAAAAGGAACATATTCTCTAGAAAAATGGCTTATCCAACTGAAGGATTATCAAGAATTCAACGGGATCAAAATTCCAGTTCGAGGAAAAGTCATTTGGAAGCTAGATACAGGCGACTTTGACTGGTTCCATTTTGAAATTGATGATGTACAGTACAATAAGATAGAGATCGATTAATTGTAACTGTTATAAAAAAACTGCGATCGTCAATCCGAGGGTCACGGATCAGGATGGCGATGCGCAGTAGCTCTATTGTATGAGAGAGCGTTACCAACTATGTTCTTGTTTGATTCGATGCTCTCCGTCCCCTTCTTTTAAAATTGTGATATGACCATTTTTAGCAATATTAACTACCGCTAGTGCGGTATCACTAACATAAGCTGAATTCCAAAGTTCTTGAATGGGTCGTTTTTTTAATATATTCAAAAGCATTAAGATAAAAACAGAATGACTGACAAGTAAGACGTTCCCTTCCCGATGGTTGTCTAAAATTTGCTTGAGAGCTTGTCTCACCCTGTTTTCAAAAGCTGGAAAACTTTCTCCCCCATTCGGAATATATTGATCAGGTTGATGAAAATAAGCCTTCAACATGTCGGCATCAGTTTGTTGAACTTCTGCATATGTTTTCCCTTCCCAACAACCAAGGCCAATCTCTCTAAACCGATCATCTTTTATGAAAGGAAGCACTCGGTCTTGTAGAATGGCTTGAGCTGAATGAACAGCACGTTCGCTTGTACTAACATATACGACTTGAAAATCAACATCTTTTAATTTTTGGCCAAGTGCTTGCGCATTTGCTAATCCCAAACTTGTTAGATTAGAATTTTCCCAACCCTGCATTCGCTTTTCAATATTCCACTCAGTCTGACCATGTCTAGCAATATATAAAGTAAGCAAATAATCCTCCTCCATCCTTCATTTCTATCATTTATTATATTTAACATCACACAATCATGTAAATGAATTGCAATTTATGAACTCATTTCATTTTTTCAACATCTTCAGCTATAATAAAAATGCAAGTCAACCAAGGAGGAACAGAAATGAATCACGAAACATACTTACAGCGAGCCATCGAACTTGCGGTAGAAGGTGTAAAGAGCGGTACAGGTGGACCTTTTGGCGCTGTCATTGTAAAAGATGGAACAATCCTTGCCGAAGCACAAAACAATGTGACAACAAGTAATGACCCGACAGCACATGCAGAAGTGACAGCTATTCGTAAGGCATGTGAAGCAATCGGTGATTATCAGTTGAGTGACTGCATTCTTTATACTAGTTGTGAACCATGTCCAATGTGTTTAGGCGCCATTTATTGGGCCAGACCGAAGGAAGTCTATTTCGCATCACAACATTCAGATGCCGCATCGGCAGGCTTTGACGATTCCTATATTTATGAAGAAATAACAAAACATCAAAGTGAACGGAAGATTCCTTTTTATAAGATTGAAGTTACGGACAAGCTTAAACCTTTTCAGACTTGGGTAAACACCGAGCAAAAGATTGAGTATTAAAATTGTTTCTAATAAGTTGGTGAATGGATGAACGATTTTAATCATATGAAACTTGACCGGCAGTTGTGTTTCTTGCTTTATGCGAGCTCACGTGAGATGACAAAATTGTATAAACCGCTTCTCAATGAACTGAATATAACATATCCTCAATATGTTACATTGCTATTATTATGGGAACATGAGCAATTAACTGTTAAAAAAATGGGTGAGTTGCTCTATTTGGATTCGGGGACACTGACACCAATGCTGAAAAGAATGGAACAGCATGGCTTCATTAAACGCGAACGATCATCTGATGATGAACGATCCGTTATTGTCTCATTAACCCCAACCGGGTTAGAGCTAAAAGAAAAAGCAAGCCATATTCCGACGGAGATAATGACGCGGACACCCTTAACTTCAGAAGAATTAAAACACCTATCAGATGTGCTGCGTTCTTTCCTGCAATCGATAACAAATGAAATGAAATAATTGAGACCTACATGGCGAAAGCGCCTTCAATTATCAAACAAATAAGGGCATGGATCCATAGTGGTTCTATGCCCTATTTTCTATGAAGAAGATAAACATATTTAACCATTCACTAGCACTATGGTTATGGTGGTCAAAATCATGATGACAAATAACGTTCCCCAATTTTATTTTCCCTTTTTTCGTTAGTCTTTTATTTTTATCAATATCGTTTCGCATCAATAAGTGTATGAGAATTGTAATAAGTAACAACCCGCCAACAATATATAGATTTTTCATTTTCTCTAAAAAAAGCATGATCATTCATTTAGGAATGACCATGCTAAATACCGCAATACTTTTTTATGATACAACCTCAAGAACGACCTCAACATTTCCAGATATCGCTTTAGAGTACGGGCATAGTTGATGGGCTTGATCGACAAGCTTTTCTAGTTCTGCTTTTTCAATATTTGTTCCTTTCACTTGAAGCCTGACACCGAGTTTAAACCCATCATCTGCTTCATCTTTTAGAAGGCTGACATGAGCGGTTACTTCCGTTTCAATCTTTACACGTGATTTTTTAGCAGTCAATTGTAATGCACTGTCAAAACATGCTGCATATCCAGCAGCGAATAATTGTTCTGGATTAGTTGATTGCTCTACTTTTTTTGCTTTTGGCGTTTCAGGCATAGCTAACTCCAGTTCCAATACATGGTCAGGTGTTGTGACATGTCCATCTCTACCGCCTTTTGCAGTCGCCTGAGAGGTAAATAAAACTTTTGCCATAAAAAATCTCCTCCTCGTAAATTAATTGTGCACAATTAAATTTTATAAAATTAAAATTCAAAATTCAACTAAAAAGCATCCCACTAAAAAAATAGCAGAATGCTTCTGAAAACTGGATTTGAGTTCTAAAGTTCAATAGCTTGACTCACGAGAGATGGTATGGTAACAGTACTGAAGCCTAGATGTTCCAGACAGTAATAGGCTGCGAACGTGGGCGTGTTAAATACGAATTTGTCCGTTTCCTTTTATGATATATTTAGAAGAAGTCAATGCTTCAAGTCCCATCGGACCTCTTGCATGCAGCTTTTGTGTACTGATACCAATTTCTGCGCCATATCCAAACTCAAACCCATCTGTGAAACGAGTTGAAGCATTATGATAAACAGCGGCTGCATCAACAGATGTTAAGAAAAAGCGAGCATTTTCTTCATTTTCGGTAAGAATGGCTTCAGAATGCCTTGTTCCATAGCGGTTAATATGTTTGACCGCTTCCTGTATATCAGGGACAGTTTTTACACTAATAATAGGTGCTAAAAACTCGGTCTCCCAATCTAGCTCTTCCGCTGGAACGGCTGAAGGAACCAGTTCACAAATCAGTTGATCTCCTCTAATTTCGACCCCGTTTGTCTGAAGCGTGTTCAGTAGTGATCTTCCAGAGTGTTTTGCCCAATTTTCATGAATGAGTAGAGATTCAACAGCATTACAAACAGAGGGCCTCTGGGTTTTCGCATTGATGACGACTTGCTTTGCCATCTCCGATTGTGCTGACTCATCAATAAAAATATGGCAGTTCCCTGCTCCTGTCTCAAGCACAGGGACTGTCGATTCTCGCACCACCATATCGATAAGCTTTTTTCCACCTCTTGGGATTAATACATCTAAGTACTCATTTAACGTAAACAGTTGTTTCGCCGTTTCTTTACTCGTATCTTCAATTAGTTGAACGGCATTCTTCGGCAACATGGATTGGGCAAGTGCTCCCTGAATGACACGGACAAGCGCTTTGTTACTATTGATTGCAGACGAACTACCGCGGAGAATCACAGCGTTTCCTGTTTTCAAACAAAGTGTGGCAGCATCGACCGTCACATTTGGACGCGCTTCATAGATCATGCCGACAACACCTAGCGGAACACGAACCCTTTCAATCAGTAGCCCATTTTCTTTGCGAATGGTTTCCAAACGCTCTCCGACAGGATCGTTAAGATTGATTAGGAGCGAGAGAGCATCTGCAATATCGTTCAGCCTTTCAGGGTTTAAGGAAAGCCTATCTAATAGCGCAGGGGAAAACTCTCTTTCTTTGCCACACTCAATATCTTTATGATTTTCCGTCAATATATAGTCTTGATTAGAACGAAGCGCTTCACCTATAAGAAAAAGAGCTTCATTTTTCGCTTCTGTCGTTTGATGCACTAGCTCTGCTTTCGCTTTTTTCGCCTGTTTTGCTTTTTTAATCACTTCGTTCATTTGAATTAGCCCCCTTATTCTTTTATACTGACCCAGTCATTTCGATGAATGACTTCTATTCCTTTATTACAGTTGACCTCATCACTACGTTTTCCTTTTATTTTTAATAGCTCTTCTGACGAATAAAGAACCTGACCTTTCCCTGCTAATCCATTTGGACCACAAACTTTAACAACTGCTCCTTTGGCAAAATTCCCACAAGCATCTATAACACCAGCTGGCAATAAGCTACTTCCCTTCTCCAAAAGTGCCTGTTCTGCTCCTTCATCAATGATGATCTTCCCTGAGATAGGAGAGTGAAAGGCAATCCATTGTTTATGATTGTTCACCGAAGACAAATCAGATTGGCCAATATATGTTCCATCTCCGTTGCCATTTAAAACCTGAATGAGTTTATCTTTTCCCATTCCTGTACCGATGAAAACATTAACACCTAGAGAAAGAGCTGTTTTTGCAGCCAACAGCTTTGATTTCATCCCACCCGTTCCGACTTTTGAACCAGAAGAAGAAGCATAACTTAAAAGATCTTCTGTAATATCGGGGATATAATCAAAACGGTGGGCATCCGGATTCTCTACTGGATTTTCATGATAGAGACCATTAATGTCTGTTAAGATGATCAGCTTATCAGCATGAATGAGTCCGCTCACTAAGGCAGAAAGCATATCATTATCACCGAAAGTCAGCTCTTCAACAGATACAGAATCGTTCTCATTGATGATCGGAATAAGCCCTCTTTCAATCAGTTCAATCATGGTGGCGTAAGCGTTTCGATATCTTTCTCGTTTGGCAAAATCATTTCTTGTCAATAAGATCTGGGCACACAGCAATTCATATTCTGCAAATTGCTGAATGTACTGCTTCATTAAGAGGCTTTGACCAACAGCTGCGGCAGCCTGTTTTCCTTTTAAAGTGACTGGTCTTGTTGGATAACCGAGCTGGAGAAAACCAGCAGCGACAGCACCTGAAGAAATAAAAATGACTTCATGGCCTGCTTTTTTTAAGGCAGCTATTGCCCGAACATGGTCTTTTATTTTAGTCACATCAATACTGCCATTTAAACTTGTTAATGAACTGCTTCCGATTTTAATTACAATCCGTTGTTTTTTCACAATTTTCCCCTCCGAGATATTCGAGCGGCGACAAATCAATAAAAAAAAGCCTTTTTCGTCCAATTAAAAAAAGGACGAAAAAAGCTTTCCGCGGTACCACCTTCATTGAATGTGCTCAAAATGCCCATTCCGCTTTCCCCGGTAACGTCGGGTAAGACGCCTAGGTTTTTTTCCTAAGACTCTAAGGCAGGTTCAGCAGGTTTCTTGTGGTGAAATGTTTCAGCAGGCCATTTCACTCTCTTTCACAGAAAAAACTGCTTACTAATCCTCTTCAACGCTCGCTGATTTTTTTTAATTATGCCTAGGAAACTGATCCATGTCAAGATCAAAATTTAGCTAAAAACGATCGTCTTATTTCCATGCACAATGATTCGGTCTTCTAAGTGCCATTTGACCGCTCTTGCAAGAACACTTCTTTCAATTGTCCGACCAATATTTTTTAGATCTTCCACATGATCTCTATGATCAACACGTTCAATATCTTGTTCAATGATCGGACCTTCGTCCAATTCATTTGTCACATAATGGGAGGTAGCTCCAATTAATTTGACACCTCTTTCATAGGCGCGTTTATACGGATTTGCTCCAATAAAAGCAGGAAGGAAAGAATGATGGATATTAATAATTTTGTGTGGATGTGCTGAAACAAATTCAGGTGTTAAGATTTGCATATAGCGGGCCAAGACGATGACATCTACACGATACTCCTCAAGCCACTTGAGCTGTTGTTTTTCGACCTCTTCACGAATATCTTTATTCGCTTTCATATAGAGAAACGGAATATTTAACGATTCGACAACTTCTCTGGCATCTTCATGATTGCTGATCACCACTGCGATTTCCGCCATCAAATTTCCACTTTGCCACTCCCATAGCAATTCGTTCAGACAATGGAGTTCTTTCGAAACGAAGATGGCAACCCGCTTTAATTCACTTGCCAAGGTGATACTCCATGTCATTTGGAAATGATCAGCAACTGCTGCAAACGCCTCTCTCATCTGCCTGATTTTTTCACCAATTCCGCCAGCTTCAAATTCAATTCTAAGGAAAAAGCGTCCGCCCTCCGGATCTGTTGTATATTGATTGGATTCAATAATGTTCGCACCATTGTTAAATAAAAATGTCGAAACGGCTGCAACGATGCCCGGTTGATCTGGGCAGCTGACAAGTAAACGCGCCTTTTCATGATTGTGATCTTGATAGTGTTTTAACTGCTGTGTTATATAAGATTTCATTTTTGGATAACCCTCTTTACCTTGAATTCATAAACTATCTCTACATTATACTTGAGTGTATTGAAAAATCAATTAACGTTTTTGTATCAAGTAAAAACAACAATACAGTCAATCTACTACCATCATACCAGTTGAAATTCTTGAAGAACCACAATATTTCATACAGCGCCCATTACAGGGCATGCAACTTGTATTTAGCGATTTTCTTGGTGTTCTATATTTACTTTCATGATGGTGTTCTGTTTTCGTAAGAGAGGTCTGATAAATATTTTTTCATAACAATATATTTTCTCCTTCACTATAACAACCCACAAATCCCCTATATATACTAAGGAATTTAAAAAACGGACATCGACATGTCCGTTTTCTAAGTTATTTTAATTTTCCCGCGCCAGCCTGTTGCTGCACGATCTCAGGCACCGTTTCAGCTGGGCTGATCTTTTCATAAAGAACAGGTTTCCACCCCACCGAAGGTTTAATGGAAGCATGATGAGCACGATTATACATATTTACAACATCAATTTTTGCAACGCTTGTTTGATCATTCAAAAGCGTATCTCTTTCATATAAAGCGTTCCCTTTAAAGACATTTATGATCTTGTCAGGCTTGGTTCCTTTTGGTAGATCAAAATAGTTGCTCTCGGCATAAATTTTTGACGAAAAGCCGAGGCCCCAAGAATAGTTGTAGCTTTTTTTCGTACTTTTAAAATAGTTATTGTACATGTGTACCATACCAAAGCGAACCCTTGGTGCGCGCTCTTTAATATTGGAATACATGTTATGGTGGAACGTCACACGTAAATGACCTTGGTCAGCAGCATATTTATCGCTAGATCCAATAATTGTATTTTTAGAATGGTCTGAGAATACATTATAAGATACCGTTATAAAATCGGATTGTTTTTTAATATCTAGCAACCCATCATGATGTTGAAACTCACGTCCGAAATATGTACCCGCTCTTTCATCAGGATGATTTCCATCATTAAATGCACAATGATCAACCCAAACATGCTTAGATGTTTCAATTAAAAGATTGTCATATTCAGAGTTCCAGTTCCCTTTGCTTCCATCAGTCGGATCCCAAGCAGGAAAATAGTCATAGGCATCTTGAAATTCGATATTGCGGATGATCACATTTTCGGTCTTTTTAAGGTGGAAACCTCCACCGACAATTTTCGCATCATGCTTCAGACCGATGATTGTCGTGTTTGAACCTACATTAATGATGACTCGCTCATTCTGTTTTTTCTGTGAGCGACTTCTTGCTTCTTCAAGTTTACCTGCCGGTTCTTTTTTCCCCCACTTTTTAGGATCATATGTTTTCATATATTGATCAAAGTTGTATGCTGGATCTTTATAGTGGTCATAGCCTAAAGGCCTATTATGATCATCAACATTTAGATCAATCGTTCCCTTAATATAAATGATTTTTGGAGTACTATTGTTGCCATTTTGATTGTTATTACCCCCTAATGCATCAACAAGTTGCTTTCGGTTTTCAACCGTATACACATGATGAGAAGAAGCAGCCGCTCCCCCAGTTGTTCCTTCTCCATAGGCTCCCCAACCATCTTTTTTCCCAAGCACTTCATGTCCATAATCGTTTGCTTGGGCGGGCATGGTTGAGCTTAGTAACAAAGTACCGAAAAGCAATGTAGAACAAAAAAGTTTTTTCATCATTTCACCTTCAATCTCATTTTTCACAATTTCTAATATATTCTATTAAAATACAAAAAACAACATAATTTCCTCCTATGTTTTGTTTTTTGTTCAAGCTAATTTGTGAAAAATTACCCATCATCACCTGGTTTATATAAATAAGGATTACCTGTTGATACATCTTGAGAACGATGTTGATCGATCATAATTTCATTTTTTTCATTTAATGTACCAAGCATGATTGATGAAATGGCAGTTGTTTGAATCCCTTTTTCACTTAATTTATGAAACAGCCACTGCTTTGTTAGCTTTAAATATTTCAAATTGTGTTCAATAATTTCTCCGTCTAAGATTAATGGGATCGGTACAAAATTTCGGGCAGTTTGAAGATTCAAATCGCGCGGCTGAATAGGTCTCGCATTCGCTTTTGGAATCACGCTAATTTGTCCCGATTCTTCAATTAAAGCTAAATCAATATCATAAGGATCAGCATAGCCTTTTTCTCGAAGTTTACCGAGCAGTTCATTGACTGTCAGCCGTTCTTTTTTTAACCCCTTTTCATCTATATCCCCATTTCGAATCAGGACGGTCGGCTGAACAACAAGAAACCATCTCCACTTATTGTGTAAAGATAGCTTTTCAATGAATAGATAAAAGACGAGAAAGATAACCGCGTAATAAATAGACACGGATAGTTTCGATGTAAGGATCGGTTCACTGATAATCGTCCCAATTGCAAATGTCAACAAAAGATCAAAGTTCGACATTTGTGAAACGGCCTTTTTTCCGGCCATTCGAAAAAGAATGTAAGCAGTTGTAAAAACTAATGCCGGTTTCAATAAAAATATCCATAAATATTCAAAGTTCATAACGTTCTGTCTCCGCTTTTTATTTTTATCCTTTACATTTTTTGGTTGAAGCATTCAAAAACCCCCGATCTAAAAAAAGATCGGGGGAAAAAGCTTACCATGGCTTATCTACAGCGAGAGCTTCAGCAAGAGCTTTACTATGCTTTCGATGACTTTTGCGTTGTTCAGCGCGCTGTCTAGCTGTCTCGTGAAGCATGATTTCTTCTTCTGTTTCAGGTTCAACTTGTGGGACAATTTGAGGGTTCCCAGCTTGATCAAGAGCCACAAATGTTAAAAAAGATGTTGCCGCCAAGGTCCGTTCACCAGTCAGTAAGTGCTCTTTAATCACTTTTACGAATACTTCCATCGATGTTCTGCCAACCCATGTCACATAAGATTCCAAACAAACAGAATCTTCTTGGCGAATCGGTTCAAGAAAATCGACTGAATCCATTGAAGCAGTAACTGTTTCACAACGGGAATGTCTTGCTGCAGAAATCGAAGCAATATCATCTATATAGCTCATCAATTTTCCGCCGAATAGCGTATTGTGGTTGTTTGTATCAAGCGGAAAAACCCGGCTTGTTTTGACAACTTTGGATTCCCGACAGTATCTAATCTCTGATTGATTCATGTTCATGACTCCTTTGATGATGTTTGTAACAGGAATTTTCTTTATTAAACACTATTAGAATTGATTTGTCTAAAGATTTTATCCGCGGAATTTGTAAGATTTTCTTATGAAAGTGTTTACCTCTTCATGTGAAAAGGGAATAATATAAATATTAATGAGGGATGGAGGAAGCAATATGGATTCAGTTACAGTGAAAAAAAATGACAGAGCAGGCTGCAATAGTGAATATGATAGATTAAAAACAGTTGCGCTTTGCAGACCTGAATATATGGAGATCGCCGAGGTCATCAATGAAACACAGAAATATTTTTATCACGATAATATTAATAAAACGCTTGCTGTAAAGCAGCATGAGACTTTGATAAAAGAGCTTAAAAATCACGGTGTAGAAGTTGTTTTATTGCCGTCTGTAAATCAATTTCCTGAGCAGGTATTTACGAGAGATATCGGATTTGTTATCGGTGAAACTATTTTTACAGCGCAACTTTCAGCTAGGGTTCGCCAAGGTGAGGAAAATGTTTTGCAGAGATGGTTTGAAAAAGAAAACCTCTCTTATCAACCTTTTAATAAAGGGTATTGTATAGAGGGTGGTGATATCCTCATCGATCACAACACTGTCTATGCAGGAATCAGTCATCGAACAACATTTTCAGCTGTTCAACAATTAAAGCGGCAGCTCACCTCATACGAAGTCATTCCGATTCCGTTTGAAGAATCATTTCTCCATTTAGATTGTATTTTTAATATCCTTTCACAAGATGAAGCGCTCATCTACCCGAAAGCTTTGGGAGAAAACGAATACAACCGACTCAAGGAACGTTATGATTTGATCGAAATTTCTGATGATGAACAGTTTACACTTGGTACAAACATTCTCTCACTTGGTAAACAAACAGTGATCAGCTTGCCCCATAATAAACAATTAAACAAACAGCTTCAAAAAAGAGGCTATACTGTAATTGAAATCGATCTTTCAGAGATTATTAAATCTGGCGGATCATTTAGATGCTGTACAATGCCACTTCAGCGAAGTTGTAAATAAGAGCCTGTTTTGACAGGCTTTTTTTGTTGAACAGTTTATTCTGACCTTGCCTGAAACAAGACTTTCATCTTATCAGTCATTTGTTCCAACTCTCTATCATATAAATGACAGGCAACAAAATGATCTTTATCAATTTCCTGCAGAGCAGGTTTTTTAAGCGCACAAACTTCCATAGCAGCTGGACATCTCGTCCGAAAAACACAGCCACTTGGCGGATGAATTGGACTTGGAAGCTCGCCTTTTAAAATGATTCGTTTTCGTTTATCTTCAATATCAGGATCAGGAATTGGAATAGCAGATAAAAGAGCTTGTGTATAAGGATGGAGCGGCTCTTTATACAATTGAACACGATCTGTGATTTCAACCATATTTCCTAGATACATGACACCGATCCGGTCACTCATATGTTTGACCATTGACAGGTCATGAGCGATAAACAAATAAGTTAATCGTTTTTCTTTTTGCAATTTTTTCAAGAGACCGACAACTTGAGCCTGTACAGATACGTCAAGAGCTGAGATCGGTTCGTCTGCAATGATGAATTCCGGATCAAGTGCAAGCGCTCTCGCAATCCCGATCCTTTGTCTTTGACCTCCACTAAATTCATGTGGATAACGATTGGCAAACTCCCTGTGTAAACCGACTGCTTCTAATAGCTCGTCCACTTTTTCAAGCCGCTCTTTTCGCCCGCCATACAGATTGTGAATCTCCATTGGCTCTAAAATGATATCTCTCACCGTTAAACGGGGATTTAAAGAAGCATATGGATCTTGAAAGATCATTTGAATATTACGATGATATTGAAATGCTTCTACTTTATTTAGCTGATGAATGTTTTTTCCTTTGTAAGTCACCTCACCCTCTGTCGGTTTGTAAAGCCGCATCAGTACTCGGCCAGAAGTTGACTTCCCACATCCTGATTCACCAACAAGTCCGAACGTTTCCCCTTTGTTGATCATAAAAGAAATACCATCAACCGCTTTCACTGTTTTTCCTTTTCCGATATCAAAATGTATTTTTAGGTGATTGACACTTAACAATGTTTGTTTTCCCAGCGGAATCTCCCCCATTTTCTAAAAAGTAGCGACGAATGGTGCACAGTTCTTTTTGATAATCTGTACCTTCAAGCGTGATCATTTCTATTGATCTACCCGTTTTCGGTGAATGAAGCATTTGGCCATTTCCATAATAAAAACCAACATGATGCACCCGCCCTACGTCTTCTTCATCTGCGAAACATAACAGGTCACCCGGTTCAAGTCTGTCAAAGGCAATTGCTTCTCCCCCCTCTGCTTGGTCACCGGCATCTCTTGGCACTTGATATCCATTCGCTTTTAACATATTGAAGGTGAATCCTGAACAGTCATAGCCAAATCCGCTCATTCCTCCCCACAAATAAGGAACCTTCAAAAAAGCTTCTCCAGTTTGAACGATGTCTATCCCAGAGCCTTTAGCATTTGTTGAAATTTTAGCATCCTCTTTTTTCAGCCAGCCGCATCCGATCGGTGTCTCAACTTCAAACCAATTGCTGTTTTCAGATAAAACTGCAAGTTTTGTTAAAAAGCTCAAGTCGAATGTTTCTGTTTTCTGTTTTCCTGTGTACAAATAAGCAGTCGGTTTTTGAATAACAACGGTTGTTTCCACCCGCTGTGGACGACTTTTAGCCAAGCAGGATAACGGAATCCATCCAGGATAGCCACGTTCATCTTTTATTGACGGTTGACTGGGAACAACTACTTGTGCCCACCCAGCTTTTTCCGCGAGAACCTCTACTTCTTCTCCAAAAAGAACCTGGGTTTGCACGAGATTTTTCGTACATAACTCAAGTCGCTTTTCATATGTTAAGGAGTGAAGCCAGGCTCTTACATCGACCGGCTGCTCTAACATTGTGAAATCGATCTCCCGCGGTGCGTGCCGATGCGTCCAAACGTTTGCTACTGAAACTGTCACTGTATGCAAACTCACCTGTCATACCTCCTTACAACTGATATCGTCAATACCTAGTCCTGGAGCACTTGGAAATGTAATGACACTGCCTTTATAGTTGATACCACCGTGAACAACATCTTCGCTAAGCATAAGTGGTGCGTCAAAATCATACCTTGTCACATTTTTTTGGCTCGCAGCAAAATGAGCGGCAGCAGTAATGCCAAGCCGAGTTTCGATCATACTACCAACCATGCATTCAACACCACAAACCTCAGCAAATTTATTGATCTTGAGCGCTTGCCAGATACCGCCTGCTTTCATCAGCTTAATATTGATGAGATCAGCACTTCTTGATTTGAGTACTTGGTAAGCCTCGTCAGGGGTAAAGACACTTTCATCAGCCATAATCAGTGTGTCTACAGCATTTGTCACCTGTTTTAAGCCTTCAAGATCGTCTTTATGGACTGGCTGTTCAACAAGTTCAATATCAAAACCTTCATCTTCCATTTTCCGGATAGCAGTGACCGCTTGTTTAGCTGTCCAACCTTGATTGGCATCAAGCCGGATTTGAATATCCGGCCCCACCTGCTGTCTGATTTCACGAATTCGAGAAATGTCCGTCTTCATATCACCCTTTCCAACCTTCACCTTTAAGGTACGGAACCCTTCCTTCACTAAGCGAACGGCATCTTCTCCCATCTCTTTCAGATGATTAACACTAACAGTAAAGTTGGTCTCTAGTTTCTGCCTGTATCCGCCGAGAAATTGATACAGAGGCAATCCACACATTTGTGACAAACAATCATATACAGCCATATTAATGGCTGCCTTTGCGCTTCGATTTCCAACGATCAACTTCTCAATATCAACAAAAATGGCTTCCGTGTTTAATAAGCTTTGACCGATCAGTAATGGAGTAAATAACTGTCTAATCGCACCTTCGATACTGAGAATTGTTTCTCCTGTGATGACAGCGGTTGGTGGCGCTTCACCCCATCCGGCTATCCCATTCTCAGCTGTTATTTTGACAATCACGGCTTCTGCTGTATGAACGGTTCTAAGTGCAGTTTTAAACGGTTTTTTTAATGGTACAGCAATGCGATATGTGTGAACATCAGTGATTCTCATTCCGTCCTCCTTTCAAGAAACTCCCGGTGTGATCATCAGCTGTTTTTTTTCTGTATTTAACACCCCGACAGCTCCGATGGGGATTGCAATATTCGGTGAAGAATGACCGATTTTAAAGCCGGAAAGTGTCGGTTTTTCAAAAGGTGTGATATGATCGTGGATAATCTCTTTCAGTGACAGTGACTCTTCACGCTTTTTAGGAAGACAATTGTGAAAGTCACACAGTAAAATCCCGGCAGCATCAGCGAATTTACCCGCCATTTTTAGCTGATTCAGCATTCTGTCAATTCGGTAAGGTTCTTCATCAATATCTTCAATGAAAAACAATTTCCCCCTTGTATCTATTTCAAAACGTGTACCTAGTGTCGTCACCAAAAGTGCTAGATTTCCGCCAATCAGCCTTCCTTTTGCGTCTCCTGGAACCACGATTTCTAAAGGTGAGATCTCTTCCGTATAATGAAGGTTCATTTGTTGAAAAAGCTGTTGAAATGAATGTTTTGTTCGTGGGTGAACATCTTCAGAGCCGATGTCTGAACTGAGCATCGGACCATGAAATGTAATGAGTCCGGTGTTTTGCTGGATCGCTGTATGTAAAAAAGTAATGTCTGAGTAGCCCCAGAATATTTTCGGGTTTTCTTTGATAAGACGATAATCAATTTGCTGGGCGATTCGTGCTGTTCCATACCCTCCACATGCACAAATCACAGCTTTAACAGAAGGATCTTGGAACATGTCATGCAAGTCACGCAGACGCTCTTCATCACTCCCTGCCAGATAGCCGTGTCTTTTCAAAATTGCACGGCCCATTTTAATATGAAGTCCTAGCTCTTTTAAGTATTTAACACCGATTTCGAGTTTTTCAGAAACAGGTGGACTTGCAGGTGCTATGATTCCGACTATGTCACCTTCCTGCAACTTTTCAGGCATGATGTTCATGATGATCCCCTCCTATTTCTTCTCAGCCCATTTCAACTCAATATAACCGACAGGATGGCGAATAATTCCCTTTACATTCTCTTTTTCTAGGTGGACTTGTTTATAGAAGTGAATCGGAATAATTGGCATTTCTTCAAACAATAGCTTTTCAGCCTGATGCATCAGCTGTTGGCGCTTCTCTTCGGCCACATCGCTTTTTGCCGCTCGAATCAGCTGATCATATACTTTGTTACTCCAACCAGTTCTGTTCATCGTATTATCGGTTTGAAAGCTTTCTAGAAAATTGACAGGGTCTGCATAATCAGGTAAGAACGAACTTTGGGAAAACTGAAACTTAAGTGCTTTTTGTTCTTCCAGAAATGTGTTCCACTCCATATTTGCCAACTTCACATGAATACCTAGCGTTCTTTTCAACTGTTGTTGGATGGCTTCTGCCATCTTTTTATGTTCAGGTTTTGTGCTGTATGTGAGTGTAACTTCAGGAAGCATTTGGTAATGCTCTTCTGTCATTCCTTCTTTAAGCAACTTTTTCGCTTGATCAGCATCAAATTTTACTAAATCACCGCCTTCCTCACGAAAGCTCTTACCGTTTTGTCCTTTTATATCTGGAGAGACAAAGGCTCGGGCTGGCTTTTCACCATTTTTAGTGACGTAATCAACAATTTCTTGCTGGTTAACTGCCAATGCAAACGCTTTTCTAATCTTTTCATTTTGAAATGGTTCCATCTTGACATTGAACCTGTAAAAGTAAAGCCCCGCTTGATCGAACACTTTCACTTGCTTAGAACTCATCAACTTTTCGCTCATTTCTGCAGGTACAAAAGATGTGTCAAGTTCATTTGATTGAAACATTTGATAATCTGTATTTCTGTCATCAACCATTGCCCATGTGACTTTGTCAAGTTTTACAGTATTTTTATCCCAATACGTATCGCTTTTTTCCATTGTCAAGCTTTCATCATGTTTCCATTCTGTTAGCTTAAAAGGGCCATTTCCAACAAATGTTGAAGCTTCTTCATGCCATTTCGGATTGTCATTGGCTACTTTTTGATGAATTGGAAAAAAAGCCGGATTTGCGACAATGTCCAAAAATGATGTTTGCGGTCTGGCCAATGTCACTTTGAGTGTTTTTTCATCCAGCGCTTTAACCTTTACCTCATCCTTCTTGCCTTTACCACTATTAAAAGCTTCACCACCTTCAATCACATATCCTAAGAACGCAGCGGATGAGCCTGTTTTCGGATCAAGCAGCTGTTTCCATGCATATTCAAAATCCCCCGCTGTCAACGGATCACCGTTAGACCACTTCGCATCCTTGCGAATTGTAAAAGTATATGTTTTACCATCTTCAGAAATGTTCCATTTCTCAGCTGTTGCTGCTGCTGGTTCATGATCAGCACCAAGCCTTGTCAACCCTTCCATCAAATTGTTGAGCGCCTGCCATGACACACTGTTAAATCCAATCGGTGGATCAAATGATGTCGGTTCTTTTTCATTGTTTAACTTCAACACCTGCTCTTGATCTGCTCCTCCTTTCTTCTCTGTTTGCCCTGCCTGTTGATTTGCGGTACACCCAAATAACATGACAGCCATCAACATGATGATCAAACTACTCGAAAGTCTTTTCATCAAATTCCCCCATTTTAAAGTGTAGCAGAGATCATATTGCCCGCTCTGCCCGTTCATCCTGAAGCCAACAACACACATCATGTCCTATTGAGATTTCCGTTTTCACTGGATAGAAGCGATTACATACTTCCATTGCATGTGAACAGCGAGCGGTAAAAGGACATCCTGCAGGCGGTGAAAATAAATCAGGCGGTGTCCCTTCAATAGGAACAAGTTCTGTATCTTCAAGATCAAGCCTAGGTACGGATTTTAACAATCCTTTTGTATAAGGATGCTGCGGATGATAAAAAATATCTTTTCTCATCCCCGTTTCAACGATTTTCCCTGCATACATGACCGCGATTCTATCCGCTGTCTGTGCGACAACACCTAAATCATGGGTAATTAATATAATGGACACGCCAGTTTTTCTTTGAAGGTCTTTAAATAGTTCAAGAATCTGTGCCTGAATCGTGACATCAAGAGCAGTTGTTGGTTCATCTGCAATGAGGATCTTCGGTTTACAGATCAGTGCCATTGCAATGACGATCCGTTGTCTCATGCCACCGCTGAATTGATGCGGATACTGTTTCAAACGTTCTGTCGGATTGGGAATGCCAACAAGCTCTAGCATTGACATCACATTTTTTTTCGCCTCACTTTTTGAGATCGTCTGATGTTCCAAAATAGCCTCTGTCAACTGATCACCGATCGTTAAGGTCGGATTCAAAGCTGTCATTGGGTCCTGAAAGATCATGGAGATCTGAGCACCTCGGATTGTTCTCATCTCTTTTTCTGACAAACCGCATAAATCCTTTTCTTTAAAATAGATCGAACCATCTGTAATTGTCGCTGAGTGCTTCGGAAGCAACTGCATGATACTTTGTGAGGTCACACTTTTTCCGCATCCAGATTCACCGACAATCGCAAACGTCTCTCCTTCATATAAATCAAAACTGACACCGCGTACAGCTTTAACAGACCCTCCATATGTCGAAAATGAAACGTGTAATTGATCAACTTCCAGCACTTTTTTCTGCAAAATTCATGACCTCCTCAGTTTTGGATCTAGAGCATCCTGGAGTCCATCTCCTAGTACATTAAAAGCGAACATGGTGATTGAGATAAAGAACGCTGGAAAAAACAGCCGCCACCAATGACCAGATAATATAACAGGCAAACCGTCGTTCGCCATTACACCCCAGCTTGCAAATGGCGCTTGAATCCCTAAGCCGAGAAAACTCAGAAAAGCTTCCGCAAATATGGCAGATGGTACTGTCAAAGTGATCTGGACAATAATTGCGCCCATCATGTTCGGAAGCAAATTCCGGCGGATGATTCGCATTGTACTTGCGCCAAAAGTTTTTGATGCCAGAACATGTTCATCATGCTTCAACTTTAAAACTTGTCCCCTCACAATCCTTGCCATACCAACCCAACCTGTGACAGTCAATGCAACGATTATTGTTCCAAGTCCCGGTCCCATCAGAACCATTAAGAGAATCACAACTAATAAATAAGGTAGTCCGTGTAGAACTTCGATGATTCGCATCATGACATGGTCAGTTTTTCCACCTTTATAACCGGAAATCCCGCCATAAATGACACCAATCGCAAAATCAATGAAAGCGGCGATCACACCAACAAACAGCGATATCCTTGCCCCATACCATGTTCTCGTAAAAACATCGCGTCCAAGCTCATCCGTGCCAAACCAATGGTTTGATGACGGAGGCAGATTTTGTTGAGCGAGTGTCTGTTCTGTAACGCTGTGAGGTGAAAAAAATGGACCAAGAATCGCCATGATGAACAAGAAAAGCAAAATACTTAAGCCGGTCATCGCCAACTTGTTTTTTCTTAAAACCCGCCAAGTATTCTGCCAATATGAAAGGCTTGGTCTAACAATCGATTCTTTTTCAACTCTTTTCTGTTTCTTCGGCGTAAACCATTCATTCGGGATTTGCTCACCAGTTGACACATCATGTTCTCTGCGAACTGGAAGACTCACAGTTCTCACCCTTTCTTATGCAGTTTGATACGCGGATCGATGATACCATAAGCCAAATCGACTAAAAACAGCATAATGATGAGAATGATGCTGTAAAAGACGGTGGTTCCCATAATGACGGGATAGTCTCGGGAATTGATGCTCTCAACGAAATATTTCCCCATTCCTGGAATAGCAAAGATTTTTTCAATGACAAAACTCCCCGTCAATATTGAAGCAGTCAGTGTTCCAAGAATCGTGATGACAGGCAGCAGCGCATTCTTTAACGCATGTTTTATTACGATTTTCAAAGGAGAAAGCCCCTTTGCCCGTGCTGTCCGAATATAATCCTGGGTCAGCACCTCAAGCATGCTTGAACGGGTAAGTCTGGCAATAATCGCCATGGGCCCCATTGAAAGTGCAGCTGTCGGAAGCACCATATGCAATGGGCTTGTCCAAGTCGAGGGTGGAAAGATTGACCAATTAACAGCAAACTGTTGAATAAGCACTGTTGCCATAATGAAGTTTGGAATCGAAATTCCGAGTACTGCAATCGTCATCGCCAAGTAATCGATTAAGCCATTTTGGCGAAGCGCTGCAAAAATCCCCAGAGCTATCCCTGAAAAAATCGCTAGTAAAAGTGCAATCATCCCAAGTTCAAATGAAACGGGAAAACCTCTTGAAAGCAACTCATTAACACTTTGTGATGGTTGTTTGATTGATGGACCAAAATCAAACGTTAAAATCGATTTCAAATAAATCAAATATTGGACAAAGATAGGCTCATCTAAATGATAGTAAGCCTCAAGGTTTTGTTGAACAACTTGATTGGTATTTCGCTCCTCATTAAAAGGTGATCCCGGAATCACTTTCATGATCACAAAGGTCAATGTTGTGATGATCAAGATCGTCGACACCATTGAGAAAAATCGCTTCATGGTGTAACCTGCCATGTTGATCACACCTTCCTTTAAGAAAATGTCGTTCGCGTGGCAAGCTCTGTCATGACAAGCATTGCTTGATAAGCTTCTAAAATATTTTTTGCTTGATAGCGGACAATCGTTGTCCCCGGTTTGATTTCAGTACCAGGCATCAAATTGGCCCATTCCGCCTGACCATAATTAGCAAATTCAATGCTTAACACAGGCTTGTCAGGCGGGATGAGCGGTTTCACTTTATCTTTGTTTTTCAGCGCATATGCTGTCTGTTCTTTTAATAGGCGACCCGCTTTCTCTGGTGTCAAACATTTGACAGCAGAACGAGAAATCGTTTCTTTGACAGCCGCTGTCGTCACATTCTGAATCAGTTCTTCAGCTTCAATTGTCGCTTGGCGATCGCCAGCAACCAACAGTACTGGAACCTCGTAATAGCCAGCTACATAGGCATTGAATCCTAATTCACCAACCACCTGATCATTGATATAAAAATGCCTAACACCAAAAATCATACTATGGGACATCACCCCTCTTAGTGATGCTCTCGCATGATAGCCGAGAAAAATCGCCCCTCCATATGTATGATCAAGTCCCTCAACCATGGAAAAAGGTTTGACATCTCCCGAAATAAGGGCTACTTCAGGATGAAGCCGTTCAATAAGTAAATTGTTCATTTTTGAATGACTATCATTGACAAGTACTTCTGAGCAACCATTTTGAAAAGCTTCACAGGCTACAACATTCACTTCATTTGTCATAATGGTTCTTCCTCGTTCATAATTCAGTTTGCCTGAATTGACAAATGTTTCATCAGGTAGACCGGAAATCCCCTCCATATCAACTGACATGTAGAGTTTCATCAACATCCCCCTAAACCTCTCAAATTTTTTATTATTTTACGAATATTCCAACAAATTATATTAAAAAATCGCCTCCATTGCAATAATATTTGACAAAAATGGAATTTGCCAACTTTATTCTTTTTGACAATTCCCCATATTGTTTTCACATTTTTCCCATTTTCTTGGTTTATGATGGATATATAAAAGGTAATGATAATAAATAGGAGTGTGGTGAACATGGAAACCAATCAGGAACAACATCCTAAATCTAAAATGGCAAAACGGAATTTCTCATGGCTGACACCGGTGATCAGCGGAATCCTTGGAGGAAGCATCGTTCTTGGGATAACGACTATCAATGATCACAAAGATGAACCGGTAAATTCATCTGTTTCACAACAAACAACAGATTCTTCCTCATCTCTTCATACGAATACGAAACAAGTCATCAACAAATCAGCGGATATTTCTGAAATGGTTGAAGATGTTTCGCCAACCATCGTCGGTATTTCAAATTATCAAAAACAGTCAAGCGCTGATATGTTCGGCTTTGAAAGTGATCGTTCAAACGAGGAAAAAGCTGGATCAGGTTCAGGTGTTATCTATAAAAAAACAGACGGAAAAGCTTATATCATCACAAATAATCATGTTGTCGAAGGGGCAAATAAACTGACAGTTTCTCTAGCAAACGGTAAAGAAACAGACGGAAAACTTATGGGTAGCGATCCTTTAACAGACCTTGCCGTTGTTGAGATTCCAGCTAAATATGTAGACAAAGTTGCTAATTTTGGAGATTCGACAAAGCTACGGGCTGGAGAATCTGTGATCGCGATAGGCAATCCGCTCGGCAATGAGCTTTCCCGGACTGTTACACAAGGTATCATCAGCGGTGTAGATCGAACCGTTCCCGTCGATACATCTGCCGGTAAAACTGAGATGCATGTCATTCAAACAGATGCAGCAATCAACCCCGGGAATAGTGGTGGAGCCCTTTTAAATTCAAAGGGTGAAGTCATCGGGATTAACAGCATGAAAATTAGTCAAAACGGTGTTGAGGGCATTGGTTTTGCAATTCCCAGCCATGATGTGAAGCCAATTGCTGAAGAACTGCTGGCTAAAGGAAAAATCGAACGGCCATTCATCGGCATCCTGATGATGGATCTTGAACAAGTCCCTGAACAATATCAGACAGGCACACTTGGAGTAGGCCCTAATCAATTAAACAAAGGTGTCTACATTCGTAAAGTCCAATCAGGTTCCCCAGCCGATAAAGCAGGTCTTCAAGAGAACGATTGTATGATCAAACTGAATGGAAAAAATGTTGATTCAGGTAGCACTTTACGAAACATTCTCTATAAAAACACCAATATCGGAGATAAAGTAAAGGTTACAATTATTAGAAACGGCAAGACAATGACAAAACAACTTACACTTGATCAAAAAGAAGAAACAACTTCATAAACGATTTGAAAAGGCTGTCGAAGCGTCGACAGCCTTTTCAAATTCACAAAAACACAAACATTAATATAAAAACCTTTTAAAAAAGTTCGTTTTTGAATAGGTATATTGTATTGATTATGCTGAAAAAAGATTAATACGTTCTATAAATACGAAAATCAGAAAATTTATTTTATTTCTGTTTTTTTAAAATGCTATTACAATAGAAATAGGTTTTAATACAGCTAGGGAGGCGTCATCAATGAATGCAGAAGCAAATGGACTAAAGAAAGAGATCGGCTTGTTCTTTGCGCTTTCTCTTGTAATAGGAACAATTATTGGTTCTGGCGTATTTATGAAGCCCGGCAGTGTGCTTGTTTATTCTGGAAGCGCACAGATCGCACTTTTTGCCTGGCTCCTTGGTGGAATCTTAACACTTGCAGGCGGGCTGACCATCGCTGAGCTTGGTACACAAATCCCGAAAACAGGTGGGCTTTATACGTATCTTGAAGAAATCTATGGAGAGTTTTGGGGCTTTTTATGCGGTTGGGTACAGATTATCATTTATGGACCAGCTATTATCGGAGCGCTCGGATTGTATTTTGGTTCTCTTATGACCCATCTATTTTCATGGGACAAGTCATGGGCTGCACTAATTGGTATCATTACTGTCGCATTTTTATGCATTATTAATATTATTGGTACAAAATACGGTGGTGTGGTTCAGGCCATTACAACGATTGGTAAGCTGATTCCGATTGCCTGTATTATTATTTTCGGGCTTTGGAAAGGTGATCAGCATATCTTTAGTGCAGTGGGTAGCAGTATCGGAGAACAGAACTTTGGAGCTGCGGTTTTAGCGACACTGTTTGCATATGATGGCTGGATTCTCCTTACAGCTCTTGGCGGTGAAATGAAAAACCCTGAAAAACTGCTGCCAAAAGCAATGACTGGCGGTTTGTTGATTGTGACGGCTTGTTATTTATTGATCAATGTCGCACTGCTTCACGTTTTACCGGCTGAGCAAATTGTAAAACTTGGTGAGAATGCTACAAGTACTGCTGCCACAATGCTATTCGGTTCAATCGGTGGCAAATTGATTTCAATTGGCATTATTATTAGTATTTTTGGCTGTTTGAACGGTAAAGTGCTTACTTTTCCACGCGTCATCTTTGCGATGTCAGAAAAAAAACAGCTACCATTTTCACGTTGGATAGCCCATGTTCATCCAAGATTCCATACACCTTGGATCGCCGTTATTGTTCAGATTATCTTAGCGGTCATTTTGATGATGATCAGCAATCCTGAAAAGTTATCAGAGATTTCGATTTTTATGATTTATATTTTTTATGTGATGGCATTTTTCGCTGTCTTTATTTTGCGGAAGCGTAACAGCGGAATCAAGCGAGCGTACAGTGTTCCACTTTACCCATTTATGCCAATTATCGCGATAGCTGGCTCCCTCTTTGTCCTTTGTAGCACCCTGATCACAGACTTTTACAGTTGTTTATGGTCGATCTTAATCGGGCTCGTTGGACTTCCAGTTTATTTCTGGATGAAAAAGAAAGCCTGAAGCTAAAATGAGCCGCCGAATAGCCAACAGGCATCATCGGCGGCTTTTGTTCATGTTTCTGACAATTGAATTATAGCTTTAAGTTCTAGTTTTTAGGTGTATAAATATTCGGTTTCTTTTGGGATGACATGCCTTCACCTAAATAAAAACTAGTATGTGGCGGTTGGTTATAACCAATGTTTTGCCAAGCAATTCCAAGGCGATAAGCGGAATCATGCATGAGCGTATATAAACGATGATTTGTCACATTTGTCGTTGTATAGATTCTAAGCGCACTGCTGTCATTTGTACGCCAGATTGCCTCTTCACGCCAGTCTCCAAGAATGTCTGCTTGAAGGGTAGGTGTTTCTTTTGATCCGTTATTTGCAGAACATCCATCCGCTGTCAGCAGACGGTTCGTTCTTTCATGCTGATAATCCCATTTCTCAATCCTGTTACCATCAAGGAGTTCCCGCTGAAGGTCACCATCCCACCAAATACCATAATTAATTGAGGCAGGTCTGCGGTTGCCGATCTTTTTACCTTGTGCAGTATAGAGACCATCAAATGACCAAACTTCAGCTCCAGGATAGCGTGGATCAATGTCTGCCGCCATTCCGCGTCCGATATCTTTCCCAGCCCAGACACCCCAAATGACTTTGCCTGTTGCCGCATCACGGAATGATAATCCATAAGGAGATTTCTTTTCTTCATGAACTTGAAAGACTTCCAGACCAGGTTTTGTTGGATCAAGATCTCCGACATGCAGTGCATCCCCATGGCCTAAACCTGTTGAATATAAACCTTTGCCATTACCATCAATAGCCATTGAACCATACAAGATTTCGTCTTTTCCATCATTATCAACATCATGAACACTCAAATTATGGTTACCTTGCCCTGCATATTTTTGATTACCTGGTGTACTGGAATCAAACGTCCACCGTTTTGTTAGCTTACCACCTCTCCAGTTGTAGGCGACAAGCTCAGTCTTCGCATAGTAGCCACGAGCCATCACAATGCTTGGTGTTTTTCCATCGAGATATGCCACACAGGCAAGAAAACGGTCAACCCTGTTTCCATATCGATCACCCCAATTAGCTACCTTTCCTCGCGCTGGATCATAGTTGACGGTTGCCAGCTCTTTACCTGTATCTCCTTTAAATACTGTTAAATATTCATTTCCTGACAAAATCCGGCCTCTTCCATTACGATAATCCGTATGAGCGTTTCCAATCACCTTGCCGCTTCCATCCCTCGATCCATCAGCCGTCTTCATAGCGACTTCCGCTTTACCGTCGCCATCGAAATCATAGACAAGAAATTGTGTATAATGGGCACCAGCACGGATGTTTTTACCTAAACCAATCCTCCACAGCCGTGTACCATCTAGCTTATAAGCATCAACAAACACTTCTCCTGTATACCCATTCTGTGAATTGTCCTTTGAATTTGAAGGATCCCATTTAAGGACAATTTCGTATTCGCCATCACCATCAAGATCACCAACACTTGCATCATTTGCGCTATATGTATAGCGTACCCCATCAGGTGTTTTTCCTCCGGCAGGTTTGTCTAATGGGATAGATTGATATTGTTCTCCCCAGACGTGAGCCTTGTCAGATGGACGCTGCTCATGACCATTTATAATAGCTCTTACGTCATACGTTGCATTTTTATCTCCGTTTACATCTAGATAATTTGTGCTTGACGTAATCGGTGTTTTGTTAAGTTTACGTCCGTTTCGATACACATTAAATGAAACAGAAGGTTGCTCAGTACCGAGCAATCGCCAGCTAAGAAACACACCTTTTTCCGTTTTAACAGCGACCAGCCCGCGTTTTAACAACTCCATTTGCCTTGCCTGTCCTGTCTCATCTCCACTTGCCTTCGTCTGTATCTGAAAAGACGATACAAAACTAATAGTTAAAAATGTTACAACTACGAATAATTTGACCCACTTTGTCCCTCTCATCACATTTTCCCTTCAACATTAAAATTTGTTATTGCGAGCGCACACAATAACAAATTATATGATGAGTTCCATATATATTCAATTTTCCTTTATTTGTATACCATGAGGCTTTATAGTTCTACTAGTCTAGTTTTTCCAGTCCGATAAAATCCTTTTCGGTACTATTGGATTATCTCCATTTGTTGTCATTAGTAGTGACCATCATGACAATCAACTCTATCCATATAGTAAGGCAGACTAATAAACAAGCAGAAGTAAAAAGTAGGTATAAAGTAATTAAAAAAAATAATCATTATGACATATGAATTTACTTTCAAGCGGTGAAGTTATTTTAGACGCATTGAAAAAGCTTGTTCCTTCCCTTTCTCACGGCGATGATCCCCCGCATGAAAAGCTCGAAATGCCAGTTTTGTCAATATAAAACTCAGAACACTCCCACTAAAAAGAGCGAGAAATATAAAGTGAAATAAAGACAGGAACACTACACCACTTACACTAAGTATCATCAGCATAGAAACAAGCGGCTGGGAAAAACCGATAATAAAGCTGTATTTTAACACTTCCATTTGTTTCATATCATAATGGACATAAATTGGACAAATATGCAGGAGTATAATGCTGTAAATAATAAACAAACTGACCAACAAACTAAGTACAGCGAGTTGACCGCCAAAATAAAAGACCGCCATCTTAAAATCGAAATAGAACAACAAAGTGATCAATAACAGAATTAAACCAAGAATACTTGATTTGCCCCATTCTTTTTTAAACGTTTCGAAAAAAGTTTCAAAAACAGGAATGTCCCTTCTCCCCAACACCCATTGTCTTGTGACAGCAAACATCGCAACAGTCGCTGGAGCTAATCCAAAAATGATTAGTCCTCCTAAAGAAAAACCAATCCATAGCATATTTAAATATGCTAACCTCAATACCCACTCAAAAAATCGGCTACATCCATTCCAAAACGCATGATTCATGATAGGCCTCCCCAGATCTTTTAGAAAACGCTTACATTTAAATACTTCTCCTTTCTGTAAAAAAATCCTCCCGATGCACAGCTAAATCAGTGTTTTCCTCTTATGTTTTATGATTTCCAATTCAAAATTCATCTATTTTTTTCGACTGCACCTATTTTTTTTCGACAAAAAGTTATATAATATTTTGATGTGTGCATTGTCTCATTTAAACTATGGAGGGTTTCAAATGTTGAAAAGAAAAAAAGACAAGTTTTCTTTGCTTTTAATGGAAATTGCAAAAAATTTAGATGAAACGGCTGAGTACTTTGTTAATTATAAAGTCAAGAATCAAACGACCCTTAAAGAATTTGCGGATACCTTAAAAGAGTATGAAATAAAAGGAGATAACTATGTACATACGATGATTAAGGAGCTGAATAAAGCATTCATCACACCGATTGAACGTGAAGATATCCTTCAGCTAACCAATAGTCTTGACGATGTACTTGACGGTATTGAGCATTTTTCTGCGATGATGGAAATTTTCTCAATTACTTCTTCAGATGAACATATCGACAAATTCAGCGGATATATTAGAGAATGCGCCAAAGAAATTTTAATAACAATTGAATTGATGGCTGAAAACCGCCTTAATGAAATTCAACCTCACGCCATTAAAATTAAAGAATATGAACACAATTGTGATAATTTGCATCGTAAATCATTAAAAAATCTTTTTGGGACACAAACAGATCCAATCAAAGTCATACAATACCGAGAAATTTATGAAACACTTGAAGAAATTGCGGACTTTTGCCAAAGTGTAGCAAATAATTTAGAAACCATCATTATGAAAAATGCGTAACGAGGGATTATAATGGATCTTTTATTTGTACTCACCATATTGATTGTCATCTTTGCTTTGGCATTTGACTTTATCAATGGCTTTCATGATACAGCAAATGCGATCGCCACCTCGGTATCGACAAAAGCTTTAAAACCTAGACATGCGATTATGATGGCTGCTGTGATGAACTTCGCCGGTGCCTTGTCATTTACCGGGGTTGCTAAAACGATTACGAGCGATATTGCTGATCCCTTTAAATTAGCAAATGGATCACTCGTCATATTGGCTGCTCTTATCGCCGGAATTACTTGGAACCTTTTAACATGGTATTTTGGCATACCAAGCAGTTCTTCGCATGCAATCATTGGAGCAATTGCCGGTGCTGTTATTGCATCAGACGGATTTGGATCAATTAAATACAATGGATTTATTAAAATTATCGAAGCTCTTATTTTCTCACCAATTTTAGCATTTGTTGTGGGCTACATGATCTACAGTATTGTAAAAGTCATTTTTAAAAATAGCAACCTAGCTAAAACAAATAAGCATTTCCGTAGAGTGCAAATTTTAACGGCTGCGGTTCAGTCTTATACCCATGGAACAAATGACGCGCAAAAAGCGATGGGAATTATTACGATGGCTTTAATCGCTGGTAACATGCACACTTCATATGATATTCCATTCTGGGTGCAGTTTGCATGTGCAACAGCCATGGGGCTTGGAACTTCTATTGGTGGATGGAAAATCATTAAAACGGTGGGCGGAAAAATTATGAAGATTCGCCCTGTTAATGGTGTTTCTGCTGACTTGACAGGTGCAGCGATTATCTTTGGTGCAACAATTATTCATTTACCGGTAAGCACAACACATGTCATATCTTCATCTATTTTAGGTGTCGGTGCTTCACATAGAGTAAAAGGTGTAAATTGGGGTACTGCAAAACGAATGGTTATCACATGGGTGATTACTCTTCCGATTTCAGCTGCTCTTGGTGCCCTTGGCTACTTTATACTTGATTTGTTTTTTTAATTGACCAACTCCCATCCAAAAAATGGATGGGAGTTTTCATGTTCAAAAGATAGCAAGCATAACTATAAGAATAGTACTAAATTTTTTTCTCGGAATGAGGGAACAAGTTATGCTGTTATTCTATCAATTCTCAGTCTGGTTTATCGTTCTCGCCTTGGCTTTGTATGTTTTAGCTGTCTGGCGTTTTGAAAAAAAACTAAAAGAAAAAACGGCTGCTATTCGTAAAACTTGGTATCTCCTTTATGTAATCGGTGCAGTTCTATATTGGACTGTACACCCTGAATCCCTTTTTACAAATTGGCTCTACTATTTAATTGTTGCTGTCTTTTTCACATTAACAGATGCTTTTATTTTCTTAAATGCATATTTTAAAAGGATCGGAAGCAATGAACTGGCAGTTGACACAAGAATACTGCTTGAAGAAAATAATGACCTACTTCACACTTATCAAAACAGACTAAAAACGTTTCAATACCTATTGAAAAACGAGCCAATCCACATTTATTATGGAGATATAGAAGCATATGCAGAAGGTATTGAAAAACTCATTAAACAATTTGCAGAAAAAATGAATATATCAGCCGCTTTATGTGAATATAATTCAGAAGAAAGCAAAGATCACTTGCTAGAACACACGGAAGATCGTTTTGCTGTCCAAGAAAAATTGGATCGAAAAGATGTTTATTATGAAGAAAGTGGAACGATGATTTTGATTCCCTTTTCAATTCATGATATTGACTATGTTATGAAACTAACATCAGAAGATCTTGTTACAGAATTTGATTATCTTCTATTTACTTCCCTAACCAGTATTTACGATCTCCTATTGCCAAACGAAGAGGAGGACAATTAATGGAACCAGCTTTTCAGAAAAAGTATAGCATGACAAAGAAGCGCGGAAAGTGTATAAAACAAGCGAATTCCAACTTTGCAACCTATCAAGTCAGTCCCCACACTGAACGGATTTTCAAACAAAACAAACAGCTAATTAGTGAATTTAAACGAAAAAAAGCATGAAGGGACTGTCCAATAAGTCATTTTTTTGACTATTGGACGCCCTTTTTACGTTTAACAAACCCTGTTATATCAACAGTTTAGAATGATAATTTTTAACAATTTTGTTTCTTAATTACAACTCTTCATTCCATTTTTAGAATGAATACATATGATAATGTGATGAATGTCAATTGGTAAGGTGATGCTGTGAAAAAACTAAAAAAACATGTAAAACACGTTGAATTCGGTCGATTTGGCCTGTCTGTTTATACCACAATGCTAAAAGAAAGAAGCGAAAAAATGATTCAGGCACTGAACAAGCGGAAAAAGAAAGATTAAAACAAAAGACGCAGGGGCCTCATGAATATGCTTCCCCTGCATTTTTTGTTAATCTAATATTTTAACCTTTACAGTTTTCACGCCCCAATTTAAGGCGTCTCCTTTATTTGCAATAAACACATCTATTTTATTTCCACGAATGGCGCTTCCCGTATCTGCAGCGATCGCCTCACCATAACCTTCTACATATACTTTGGAACCAAGCGGAATAACACTTGGATCAACCGCAATTACTTTTGCATGTTGATTACGATTAAGGTCAATACCTGTTTTCGTAATTCCCGAAATACCGCCGTCATTTGCTGAATAGGCAGTCGCCGTCACAGTGATTTCTTTTGTCGTTCTTTGCGTGTTCGTTTGCGTATTCAATTGTTTATCATTTGTACTCTTTTGATAGACTGTTATCGTCTCACCTGTGATGATAAGATCTGACGTTATATTGTTCCACTTTCTAAGATCTTGGACATCCACAGCAAACTTTTTAGCTACTTTTGCTAATGTATCCCCTGACTTGACAGTGTACTTGTGTTGATTAGATTCTTCTTTTGGCAAAGAAATGTTCAGCTTTTGCCCTGGCAAAATAATGTCTGATGAAAGCTGATTCCATTTTTTTAAGTCCTTAAGGTTCATCCCATACTGTTGAGAGATCCCCCAGAGCGTATCACCATTCTCCACTTTAATTTCTTTGGCTGAGGCATTTACTCCGAATGCAGTTGCTGAGAAAGCGAAAGCTGCGATCAAGGACATCATTGTTTTTTTCATAAGTTAAATCCTCCCTTTGTTAGTTCTTTAAGAAACTAACAGGGACAATCGTATCATAGAAAAATATCATTCTCATAACAGAATGATATAAATTGAGTTACAATTTGGTTACTCAAGTCTTTTGAAGATCAGCTTTTTAGACCTCTCCATTCATGTTATGCGTTGAAACACAGGGTTTCTTCATCTTTTATAACATTCTACACATTAATGGTAGATAATCATTACGCTAGAAACTAAAGTATTTACTAGTTTATGTTTTCACAAATGATTCCGTTGAGAAGTAGTTTGAAGCAACAATTATGATAGAAAAATCGGGAAATTTTCTTGCATTCCGCGGGGGGATACTCCCGCAGGAGTCTTGCAATTCCCCCTGATCCATGTTGATAAAAGATATTTTAGACAATCCTAGTTTGATGACTAAAATTACGTTAATATATAAAGCAGAAAGGATGATTTTTTTGCACAGAAAGAAATACTATATATTAGTAGTTCCAACACTTATTCTTGGTATATTCTTAATATTGTATCTTCCACAAGGCATTAAACACATTGTATATATATTTCCTTTAGTTATGTGGTTTGCTTATTATTTCTGGATTTTTATTGAGGAAAAGAAGAAGTAAATTGATCTTCACACATACAAAAAAGAGCTATTCCTAAGAACCAACAGCTGATGGTTCACTAAGAAATGATTCGAATAGCTCTTTGTCCATGATTTATATACTATTATAAAAAACTTTTACTTTTTTAAAATGTTTTTCACCTATACAAATGTAGAAAAATAAACTTTAAAAAAATCACTCATGAAAACAGCTGCCAAAACGATTACATAACAGATTGTTCTCACTTAAAGGTACTTGTGGGATCTTCAAACTTTTACCGAACGGTAATATTGTTGATCACGAGTTCTCCTAACGTATTTCGATAGGAAAACACTGCTTTTCCACGATGGATGGCTTTTACATAAACTCTATTTCCTGCAATTCTGACTGTAATGGCACTGCCACTGTATGATACGTTAGTAATTCCGACATATTGATCTTCTTGTCCAACTGTCATCGGTCTGTTGATCACAATCGCTTGTGGAGAAAACCCAGTTTTGGAAACATGGACTGATTGCGATAATTCTTTTGCTTGAACATGTAAAGGATTGCATGGAAGTGCAAAAAAGCCAGCGAATACAAATGAAACTACTAAACCTTTCACTAATCTTTTCATATCATCATCCCTTTCTTCCATGATAACCCCAGGATATTCCATCTGATTTGAGTAGTCAATTGTTGGAGGAAATCATTCACAAAATATCCAAAAACATAGTTTCAACATGTTGTCAATGCATCAATAAATATATTGACATTTTTTTTCTCTGCCATAATGGGAGAATAAATATAAGAAAATGTTCTGTGAAAAGATTGGTTTTTCAAGCTGATGATTGATAGTGTTCCATGCTGTATATCTCGTGCAATTACACTGCCCGACAGCAAAGAAAGGCCAATCCCCGTCATAAGGGTTTCTTTAATCGCTTGATTACTGCTAATAGTTAAAAATGATTTTACTTTTAAACCATTGGAGCGAATGACATGGTCAAGGTATTCTCGAGTGCCTGAGCCGAGTTCCCTTGTCACCCATATCTGATTGTGGAGATCAGCAATTGTCACTTCTTTTTGGTTGGACAATACGTGACTAGTTGATGCGGTAATAAATAATTCATCTTGCATAAAAGGATGCACAGAAAGATCTTTGTCATTTGTCTGCCCCTCAATTAAACCAATATCCACTTCATAAAGACGGACCGATTCAACTATTTCTTCAGTGTTTCCAATGACAATTTGTAGTTCAAGCTCAGGATAATCCTTTTGAAGATTAAATAATAATGCTGGCAAGACATACTCACCGATTGTAAAACTTGCTCCAATTTTTAGTTCACCCTTTATCGTATTGTGATGATCGAGAATATCTTGTTTTGTTTGTTCATATATGGAGATCATCTGTTTGGCACGGTCATATAAAATCTCACCTGTCGGGGTAATTTTTAAGTTTTTCGGTGAGCGTTCAAATAATGTCGTTTGTAATTCTTTCTCTAAATTTTTGATGTGAATACTCACACTTGGCTGTGAGACAAGGAGACGTTCAGCTGTTTTTGTAAAATTTTTCACTTCTGCAAGGGTAACAAATGTTTTTAAGGCATCATAATACAAATGAGTTCACCTCTTATTATTAATAATCTTCATAGCTCTAATAATTAATATATATTTTACTAATATCTACTATTCCGGTAAACTTTTAAGGAGAAAGTTTAGCATTTTTTTCGCCAATAAATCTTATTTATTTTATCGGAATAGTGCATTTATATCATTGTGAGGTGAATTTTATTGCAGTTTCAAGTGATGAACAGTCCGTTTAATCAGGAACAGACAGAACTTCTTAATCGTCTTCTACCCACCTTAACACCATCTCAAAAGATTTGGTTGAGCGGGTATTTGGCGGCTCCTCTTGAAACACTGTCTAATGAAACTGGTCAACATGTTTCAAAAGACGTAACGATTTTATATGGATCACAGACGGGAAATGCAGAGAGCCTTGCCAACCATGTAGGTATAAGATTGAAAGAAGGTGGCTTCCAAGTAACCGTTTCAGCAATGAATGATTTTAAGCCGAAACAATTAAAACAATTAAAACATCTGCTCATTGTTGTCAGTACACATGGGGAGGGTGAGCCCCCTGATAATGCGTTGTCATTTTACGACTATCTTCATAGTAAGCGTGCTCCTAAGTTAGATGGTCTCTACTTTTCCGTTTTGGCACTCGGAGATCGTTCATATCAGTTTTTTTGCCAAACAGGTAAAGACTTTGATCAGCGGCTAAAAGAACTCGGCGGTGCAAGACTTTATCCGCGAGTTGACTGTGACCTCGACTATGATGAACCAGCAGGCAAATGGCTTGAAGGTGTTTTAGACGCGTTGAATCAAGGCGAAAGAAACAACTCTACATTATCCACGGTGAAAGCTCCTCAAGCAGGAGAAATGATTTATTCAAGAAAAAACCCGTTTCAAGCCGAAGTACTGGAAAATTTAAATTTAAATGGTCGTGGATCGAACAAAGAAACACGCCATCTAGAATTATCACTTGAAGGTTCAGGTTTAACATATAAACCTGGAGATGTACTCGGTATTTATCCCGAAAATGATCCCGAACTCGTTGAAATGCTTTTAAAGGAACTGAAATGGGATGCAAAAGAAGTGGTAACTGTTAATAAACAGGGTGAAAGCATGTCGTTGAAAGAAGCCCTGACTTCTTATTTTGAAATCACTGTTCTGACAAAGAATTTGATTCAAAAAGCTGCTGAATGGTCCAATCAATCTTCACTGACAGGGAATGAGACAAAAATCAAAGCATATCTCGAAGGACGCGATTTACTTGATTTCGTACGCGATTTTGGACCGTTCAATACATCAGCACAACAATTTGTCTCTATGCTTCGGAAAATGCCAGCCCGTCTTTATTCAATTGCCAGCAGTTTTATGGCTTATCCAGATGAAGTTCATATTACAATCGGCACTGTCCGTTACGAAGCACATGGTCGCAACCGAAAAGGTGTCTGCTCAACCTTATGTTCTGAACGTATTCAACCAGGTGATACACTTCCGGTTTATATTCAAGCCAATCAAAACTTTAAACTTCCTGAAAACTCTGACACCCCCATTGTTATGGTCGGCCCTGGTACAGGTGTCGCTCCGTTTCGCTCATTTATGCAAGAACGTGAAGAGACAGGAGCAACAGGGAAATCATGGATGTTTTTCGGTGATCAGCACTTTGTGACAGATTTTCTTTATCAAACGGAATGGCAAAACTGGCTGAAAACAGGCGTATTGACGAAGATGGATGTTGCTTTTTCACGAGATTCGGCAGAAAAAATCTATGTGCAGCATCGTATGCTGGAACATAGCAAAGAACTGTTTGAGTGGCTTGAAGAAGGAGCGGTATTCTACGTTTGCGGAGATAAGAAAAAAATGGCGAAAGATGTCCATCACACTTTGTTAGAGATTCTTCAAAAAGAAGGCAACATGAGCTTCGAAAAAGCAGAGGCCTATTTAACGGAGTTGAAACAACAAAAACGTTATCAGCGTGATGTATATTAACATGAAAGGGGTTTTTTAGCGATGAGAAGCCAACCATTAAAAGCACCCGAAGGTTCGCCAAGCGATGTTGAACGAATAAAACAAGAAAGCAACTATTTGCGCGGAAATTTGCAGGAAGCCATGCTCGATTCAATCAGTGCCGGAATTCCTGATGATGACAACCGCTTGTTAAAACATCATGGTAGCTATTTGCAAGATGACCGAGACCTCCGTAATGAACGCCAAAAGCAGAAATTGGAGCCAGCCTATCAGTTTATGCTCCGTGTCCGGCTGCCAGGTGGTGTAGCAACCCCTGAACAATGGCTTGTTATGGATGAGCTTGCCCGCCAATATGGAAACGGTACATTGAAACTGACAACAAGAGAGACATTTCAAATACATGGTATTTTAAAATGGAACATGAAAAACACAATTCAAAAAATCAATACCGTTCTTTTGGATACGATTGCCGCTTGCGGAGATGTCAATCGTAATGTGATGTGCGCCTCAAATCCTGATCAGTCAGAAATTCACGCTGAAGTGTATGAATGGGCAAAAACCTTGAGTGATCAGCTACTACCCCGTACCCGTGCATATCATGAAATTTGGCTTGATGAAGAAAAATTGATCGGTGGACCGGAGACAGCTGAAATTGAGACAATCTATGGACCACTCTATTTACCGCGAAAATTTAAAATCGGCATCGCTGTTCCACCAGCAAATGATATTGACGTATTTTCTCAAGATCTTGGGTTTATCGCAATTGTAGAAAATAACAAACTTCTAGGCTTTAATGTAGCAATCGGCGGTGGGATGGGCATGACTCACGGAGATAAAGCGACATATCCGCAGCTTGCCAAAGTTATCGGTTTTTGTCTGCCTGAACAAGTGTGTGAAGTCGCAGAAAAAACAATGACGATTCAACGTGATTATGGAAACCGTTCCGTCCGTAAAAATGCCCGTTTTAAATACACAGTTGACCGTCTTGGATTAGAATCAATCAAAAAGGAACTCGAAAACCGTCTCGGTTGGAGCCTTGCTGAAACGAAACCTTATCATTTTGATCATAATGGTGATCGTTACGGCTGGGTTCAAGGCGTTAAAGGAAAATGGCATTTAACATTGTTTATTGAAGGTGGACGTGTCAAAGATCAAGATGACTACAGATTGATGACAGGATTACGTGAAATTGCCAAAATCCATACAGGTCAGTTTCGCCTAACCGCAAATCAAAATTTGATCATTGCCAATGTATCAAGCGCAAAAAAGAAAAAACTAAACGAACTTATTGAAGAATATGGCTTAACAGATGGAAATGATTTTACGGCACTTCGCCGCAACTCGATTGCTTGTGTCGCCCTGCCAACATGCGGCTTGGCAATGGCCGAGGCAGAACGTTATTTACCATCTCTCATTGACAAAGTTGATGAAATCATTGAGGAAAACGGTCTTCATCACGAAGACATCACGATTCGAATGACCGGATGCCCAAACGGCTGTGCCCGCCACGCACTTGCAGAAATCGGTTTTATCGGTAAAGCCCCTGGCAAATACAATATGTATCTTGGTGCCGCTTTTGATGGGAGCCGGCTCAGTAAAATGTATCGCGAGAACATTAGTGAAGAAGAAATTTTAAGCGAACTTCGGCAGATTCTTCCCCGTTATGCGAAAGAACGTAAGGAAGCTGAACATTTCGGTGATTTCGTCATTCGCGCTGGCATTGTGAAAGAAACGACGGACGGTACAAATTTTCATGAGTAATTAAACACCTCGGCCATGCTGAGGTGTTTTCATTCAATTTTTATCATAAAAACAGCTAATGTCTGTTTTGACACTAGCTGTTTCATTCACATCACAGCATCGAGCTGATTCATTTTCCATTTATGATTTTCTTTGATAAACGTAATTTTTCTTTTAATTGATCCTGTTCCATCTAAAGACGGAACGGTAAATTCGTATGTGCGTATATTCCCTTTTTTAGAGATGAGTTTAAATGATGAGTTTTCCCAACTTAAAAGGTTGCTCCCATCACCAACAGGAACGATCATTTTTCCTTTGTAAGATACGATTTTGTATTTCTCAAACCCTTCTTTGATTGCTTTTTTTGTAAAAATGGGAGCTAAGTATTGTGTCATTTTTTCTTTTGTACTGAATTCGCTGCACATGTACATATATGGTAGATGATGATATTCAACAGTTTCTGTCTGACAAGTGGAATGTTTTATTTTAGGATTATGCCCCATCATTATGTTCCAAAAATGTTCACGAGCCTGTAACGTCTTGATTATCACTTGTTTTTTAGTTAAGTCTGTTGAATGTTGGTTTTTCATGGCCGTTGAGCTGTTCGGCAGGAACAACATAGCACCTATTAAACAAAGCATTAGTTTTTTCACTGTTATTCTCTCCTCAAATATATCTCTTATATTACAAATGTTACAATAATTACGATTAGATTACAATATGTTTTCGAGAAAATTTTTCCTTTACTCAGATTGTTGATTGTTTTATTCATGATTTCAAACTTAACACATGCTGAAGCCACCGCTTTAAAATCAGTCCACTAAAAAAAGCACCCTAAAAACAAGGTACTGATCCATACGCTAATCATCCAATAAATCTCTTATATTTTGACTGTTTTGATATATTCTCTTTAAAAGCTCATTAATCTTTTTTGCATGTTCCGCAGGGATTAATTCAGTATCAAACAATGCACGGTTCGAGTCTTTGAAAATATGAACCATCATATCTGTACACTCTTCATGAAGTTGCAATAATTCGCGACGCTCTGCTTTCGAAATGTTGCCTTCCAAAAACTTTTCCATCAATTCCTTTAATCTGTAAATATGCGTTTGGAAAATTAACCCTTTCACTGAAGTTGGGCCATTGGTCATGATTTAATCACCCTTTTAATATCATTTCACTAAACCTTCTGAAAATAAACCATCTGAAGCTAATGAACCCGGGGCTGGTCTCAGCATAACCTGATTTTTGCGAGAAAATGTTCATGATGATGACCACTTGGGAACATCGAAAGTCCTTTAAACCATTCCTCATTCTTACACTCTGTACAGCTATTTAACAAACTCAATGCTTGGATTTGGATGAAAGAGTTCAATCACTCCATCCAAATCATTCCTTTCAATTAAATAATGAAGATAAGAATGGCAGTTGTCAATACTTTCTTAACTATTTTTTACAATACAGTTCATATGTTTTCTCTTCCCTCTCACTTTCGTAAAGCTCTATCATGGCGATCTTGAGGGATGTCTCAATGATCATCTTATTGAGCCTTTAGAAAAGTTCCATGCTAATCTACAAAACCCCATGAAGTTTTAAAAAACAGTTGACAGTCTAAGTCCATATGCATATAATAGAACTTGTCAGTAAGGAAATACCCAGCTTCATGATTCCGTAGCTCAGCTGGGAGAGCGCTACCTTGACAGGGTAGAGGTCGCTGGTTCGAGCCCAGTCGGAATCATACAAAATTGAAATGGTAGGAAACGTTGATACAACGGCATTCCTGCCGTTTTTTTATTTGCGTTGATTTATGCAGGGTAACGGTCCTAAAAACGCCTAGGTTGCGGTTTTCTTTTGGCGTGAAGTAATAAGAACCCTATTTGCTTATTCTCATGTTAAAATTAAGATTTTTTATTAAGCATTTGCAAAATAAGCGGCCAAAAACTTATTGGTATTCATATTTTAGATTATTTCTGAACATCTTACTATATCTTAGTATGTTTAAAACGCCGAAATACCAAGGTTTCCAATTTTTCTTGATCACTAAAAGTCACACTTTATCATGGGTTTGTGGGTGTTGTGTGGGTGCCCACATACTTTCTTTACGCTATAAAACCACACAAAAGGGACATGTAAAAATGAGCATCAACAAAATCAGATCAGCAATGTATAGTTGGCTAAAACTTTAGGAGATGTCAATGCGGTTAAAAAAGGTACAGTAGGGAAACGCATTGCCCGTCGAGCTGCCGGAAAAACGACAGGGAAATTGTTAGGTAAACTATTCAAATAAGTTGTGAAAAAAGCCCTTCTCTTTAGAGTTGGGCTTCATTGATCTTATAATTTCGTTTCTACATCAAGCTTCAAGTAGAATATCTTGATGAAGCCTGCATATCACTGTGATCCGCATGAGAAAAACCGGTAATCCCTAACGTTAATACTCCCAAAATGATGACCGCTGAAAAAAAGTTTTTACATTTCATTTTGAAATTCTCCCCTTCGAATTTGTTTTTGAGCCTCCAACAACTGCTTATAGAAAACCACAGAATCTGCCAGCCGCTCATTCTTATTATAAAATTCGGTCGCAATTATTGCCAGTTCTTCTATATAAGGATAACCTCTACTATCCCTAAGTGGTTCAAAATATTGTAAAACTTTTTCCTGATCCGTTTGTTTAATAAACAACTCCTCCACAACATTCAACAAATACATAAACAAATCATCTTGGAATAGTTGAGCACTCTCTCTAGCCTTTTGAAAATATTCAAATCCTTTAGCATTTTCGTTTTTACTAAAATGGATCAGAGTCAAATCATAATATGGAATTGTAATTTCTTTTGCTTTTGTCTTCTCAGCAGCTTTAATAGCTTCAAGATAAAAGGGTACAGCATGAAAACTCCCTACATTATTGTAACAGTGACCCATATTTAATAAAGCTTTGGTAATCATAGATGAATTTCCAATCTCTTTAGAAAGAGCCAAAGCTTTATGCAAATGAGGTAATGCCTTATCATGTGCCTCCAAATCATCATAATTTCCTGCAATAACAAAATGACATTGAATCTGACGAACTTTATATGTAGAGTGTTTTTTATAAATTTCATCTGCAAGAGAAATATAATACATAGACATATGATTTTGCTTCATATGATAATAGACTTCAGCTATTTTAAAATAAAATTCAGCCTTTTCTATTTTATCTGAAAATTTAGTCAATTTCTTTTCTGCCATTCTATAGTATCTAATTGCTGTTATGTATTTCCCTTCTGAAAAATAATACATTCCCGAAAACAACGAAAAATAATACTCTAGTAACCCAGAAAATTTCTGACCCTTTCCTTCTATCTCTCTAAGATAATCGGCAAGTGTCATATCATTTTCTTTCGGGAACAAATAGTCTAACATCAGCTGGTGTCTTAAGTCCATCAGTTGAAAATACAATAGAGCATCCTGATCCTCTTCCATGTTTTCTATTTCTTGACAAACTTCTTCTTTTAGCCGCTCTCTTCAATTACATCTAATTTTTGTATCTCGTTATACCATTTATTAATTTTCATTCCCACTAACGAAGATGGAATTGTTTCCATAACCCCTCATTTCTTTCTGTTCAAAAATACCTTTTTTGTTAAGAATATCACAAATACTTCAAATATAAAGCGAAAATTTTTTTCGATAAAAAAAGTTGCGTGATACCGAATATCCAAAGCAACAGGACTATTTAACTTCTTTGTATTAGGGAATTAATACATAGAAAAGGGGAAACGATCTATTTCGATTATCTTTATCCTACTCTATTATTTAGATATATGGAAAATATGATTGAAAGGAAAATGTGATGGCGGACAAGAAAAATCAAAATAATGAGTTAGACAGTTCAGTTAAAGTTCTTGAAGCTAGTACTTTAATTGAAAGAGCCTATCAACAAAAAAAAGATTATGAAAACCTGAAAGAGAAGCTTCAGACACTAAAAACAGCGTGTCTCGGAGGCGCAGATTTAGGTGATGATTTCACAGGAAAAGGCGCAGATAACATTAAAGAGTTTTTTAGAGGACAGGCCGAGGTTGTCGGCAGTTGGATCAAGCTTGCCGATATGCAGATTTCTTTTTTATTCTGGTGATATCAAAGATAATTGGATAAGCAGAAAAGGATCGAAATGAATAAGCGTTTCTTCTGCTTAAGAAAGGAGTGTAGAATGAGTAGTCAAACAGACATTCAAAAACAGTTTTATCGTGTTTATAAAGGACATATCAGTATTGCAGAGTTTGAGAAGTGGGTATATAAAACACAGGACATTGAAAAGATTTACGGGAATGATTTTTACTTCAACTTACTTGATTTGGATTATACAAATAAGTACATCAAAAATGATTTAGAAAAACTTATTTTAGCAATCATTCCATTTGGTAAGTTTGAACAAATTCGAATAACTTCACTATTGGATCATCTCATATTTGATAACCATGATATAGTTGAGATATTAGAACAATTATATCAAGATTAATGTTCTGGATATTCTTTTCTTCGATTTTTAGGACTTATCTATATAACTAGAATTGATGACGTGCCTCATCTACAACAAAGAGAAACATTAAAGAAAATGAAACCTATGTTAGTTCATGAAGCAAAGCGATTGTCATCTTTCTTTCAAAAAGGACTGATAAAGATCATAAATGAAAATGATTATACTGATGATCGCAAAGAAGCAGAACAAATAGAACTTTATCATATTGAAGAAATGTTCAAGTGATCTCTCAATGAACTCCTTCATGTCTGTCTTTCAGTGATTTAGCTCCACCCTCACAAAAGCAATGACATGGGATGAAAGAGAAGAAAATATGATTGCTTAACACCACCTGCCACATTTCCTGCTCCTCCTCTCTATGTCTGCCGACAGCATAACCCCGAGATTTATGCTCTCTCTAACTACACGAGTAAAAACGTAACAATCGATAGTGCGATTGATACGATGAAAATGACTGCGACAGGACGCAATGCTTTTTTACGAAGTTCCCGCAAACTAATATTCAGCCCTAGCCCAACCATTGCTGATGTTAACAGAAATGTCGTCACTGTTGAAACACCATTGATCATTTCTGAAGAAACATGGATTGATTTGCCGAGCACAAAGCTTCCAAATAGACTCATCAATAAAAATCCAACTAAAAACCATGGAAAATCTATTTTAGCAGACATATTTTCATCTGCATTTTTTCTTTTCATCCAGTAGATAAGAAACAGTGATAGTGGAACAAGCAACAGAACACGTCCTAATTTGACAACAAGTGCTAGCGCTAATCCTTTCTCACCAGCAGGAGCTCCAGCTAAGGCCACATGAGCAATTTCATGCAAACTCATTCCACTCCACATGCCATACTCGCTTGCTGATAATGGAAGAATCGGTCTTAAAATGGTATACACAATCGAAAAAATAGTACCTGCTAAAGCAATCATTCCGACTGACATTGCGGTTTCATCTTCTTTTGCTTTAACAATAGGGGAAACAGCAGCAATCGCCGCTGCCCCGCAGACACCTGTCCCTATTCCTAATAATAGTGTGACAGATGCGTCTGCTTTTAGTTTCTGTCCAAGCCAGACTGTAGCGAAAATCGCAAATGTAATAACCATTGCATCTTTGACAAGCAAGCCTACTCCCTGCTGAAGGATTACATCTATATTTAGTTTTAAACCATATAAAATAATAGCAAACCGCAAAACTTTTTTAGAAACAAATTGAATTCCATCTTTTAAAAGTATCGGATATTGAAAAAATTGGCGATACAACACAGCTAACAAAATCGAACAGGCCATTGGACCGATACGATTTAAACCAGGTAAAAAAGCTAAGGCGAAGCCAAGACCAGCTAAAATAAATGTAAAGCCTACACCTCCAAACCAAAACAGCTGATATCGTTCAGCCCTCGCAAATTTAGAATTCATGATGAATCACCTCTAGAATGTTAATAAATCTAGCATACATGGATTCTTATCATTAGAAAAATAAATATGTATAATAGTTATCATAAGTAAATCAATATAAATAGAGAACATAAAGGGGAATAAGGATGGACCAATATTTAAAAGTCTTTGTCAAAGTGGTGGAAAAACAAAACTTCTCACGGGCGGCAGAGGAACTTCATATGACACAACCCGCTGTGAGTCAATATATTAAAGTTTTTGAAGAATCGGTTGGAACTAGATTATTAGAAAGAAGCAATAAATATGTTCGTCTCAATCAAGCTGGTGAAATTGTCTATCGTCATGCAAAAGAGATTTTAGCGCTCTATACGAAAATGCAAACGTCTATCGATGATCTAACCCATCATGCGAGTGGTCCAATTGTCATTGGAGCAAGCTATACATTTGGAGAATATATTTTACCTAGAATTATTGCAAGACTTCAGAAACATTATCCACTGATTACTCCAACGGTTAAGATTCATAATACGAAGAAAATCATTGAACTTGTTAGAGGACATCAAATAGATATTGGTATTATTGAAGGAACTTTTACTGATGACACATTAAACACTGAACCGATTTCCGATGATCATATGAATATTGTTGCATCTCCATCACATCCTCTTGTCCATCCGAAAAAAGCAAGAAGCATTACTGAACTAAGTGATGAAACATGGATATTAAGAGAAAATGGGTCAGGGACAAGGCAAGCTGCCGAAAAACTTTTTGAAATGTACAATATGTCCCCACAAAACATGATGGAATTTGGGAGTACTCAACTGATTAAAGAATCGGTTGAAGCAGGGTTAGGTATTTCTTTATTATCGAACTGGGCCATTGAAAAAGAACAGAGAAATGGTTATATTACCACCATTCCGGTGATCGAACTACCCTTCAAACGAAGGTTTTCCATTGTAACACACAGCTTATACGAAACAAAGGCATTGCAAATATTTATTCAAACAACGAAAGAACTAGTGGGGGAATCATTCTAAAAAAACCGTACGGGGTGTCTCATCCATTGATGAAAGTCCCATGTTCCATGTATATCCAACAATAAACAAATAAACCGGTAGCATTCACGAACAGCAGCAAGATTTTTTGGTAAGTTTGAAATGTCTTCATATCCTTGTTGAATAAATAAAGCTTCTCTTTCAGTCAATAGATATTCAAGCGCAACAAAATCATACTCACGCGGTCCGATTGCAACAGCTTCTGTGTCCACAAGCCCACTGATCATACCATTTTTTTCAACATATTGACTCGGATCAATATCGATTAAAATAAAGCTCGCAGATACAGGAGACTTAAGGTTGCGAATTTTTTCTTTAAATATGGGGAAATACTCTCTGATATGTTTAGAGTACATGTCATAACGATCAATTAACTTTTCGGCTGTTGATACCAATGTTTGATGGAACACACTAAGATCTGCTCGTTTACCTTCGTGAACAGTACCAAAATAAGCAGCATGAAATTGATGAAGGTTTGCTAATTGTCGACCATAGTCCATTAAAAATTCTGGTGAGCGATCAATAAAACTGGCCACCTGCTGACCTTCAATTTTTTCCATAACTAGAAAACGTCGTCCTTCTACTTGCTGTTTGCGAATAACAGCCGGAATCGCAAATGAATTGGTATTCTTTAACTGTTCGTTCACTATTTCAATATGTTCATAAACATGGCTCATATTTAAACCAAATATCTCTTTACATCCAAATGAAAACTCACTTTCTTCAATGCCTGACTTAGGCTCTCTAACAATACAGTCAGGAACATCTTCAAAAATGATCCTCCAAACATTGTTGGCGCGACCTTCATAAAGATCTCCAAGCACAACAGCTTTTTTTATTTTTTGCTGAAATAGTTTTTGCAGAGTTGCTTCATCAGTCATGTTTGATCCTCCTTACTATTTTAATCACGTTACAAATTTTCTCTTTTCTGGTTTATTCAACTTTCCAGCCCATTTAAAAAAGCCTGTTACAACGAAAAAACACCCACTCGTATTCTTCATCATTTTACTTTTTAACTACATTAGCCATGCTAAGCGGTTGTAAGCCCAAAACACTTCTCTTCTGTCTCCATAACGATAATAATACCGTTCCAGTCTTGTTCATAGATGTCATAACTTTTTATTGGATGCTCAAGAAAAACAAACGGTTCAATTGTGTGTAGAGAATTTATTTTTAAGTTCGATAAACTCTTTTTCCGGAATTTCCTTAAATTGTTTTTTTCACTCTTTATTTTCTGCTCAAGTTTTTCCAAAATACTTTCATTATTCATTTTTCAAAAGTCCCCCCTTAAAGTTCAATAACATCCAATGATAGCTTTGTGTTTCAAAGCAAGTTTCATATGATGATCACCTTTATATATGAAGAAAAAAGCCCCTCTTATAAAAAGGACTTTTCTAACACGTGACAGCATATATTTCCCGTTCTGTTTTCACCTCAAGATAATGTTTCATTATTCCTCTTTTGCCCATTATCCTATTGAAAGATTGTTCATCAGTGGCAAACTCCTTCTGTTATCGTCTGCAAAGCTTCGCTAAAATCTTTCTGTAAATCGTCGGCATGTTCCATACCAACACTAAGACGCAAAAGACCATCAGAAATACCACGTTTTAGTCGCTCTTCTCTTGGCATGGCAGCGTGCGACATTTTCGCTGGATAAGAAACGATTGACTCAACTCCACCTAAACTGACGGCAAAGACTGGGATCGTCAAGTTTTCAACGACTTTTTTAACCGCTTGTGCATCAGCTAGTTCAAAGGAAAGTACCGCACCCGCACCATTGGACTGATGTTTATGCACCTGAGCTCCTGGATGCGAGGAGAGACCCGGATAATAAACTTGTTTGACAGCAGGATGTTTAGTAAAAAATTCAGCAAGTTGCCGGGCTGTTTTGCTCGCTTTTCCAAGCCGAACTTGAAGTGTTTTTAATCCTCTTAAAACAAGCCAGCAGTCATGAACACCAAGAACAGCACCAAAGGAATTTTGTAGTTTACCAAGGTCTTCTGCAAGCTTTTCATCCTTGACAACAGCAAGCCCTGAGAGGACATCACTGTGTCCGCTTAAAAATTTTGTTGCACTGTGAAGTACAACATCTACGCCGAGTTCAAGAGGACGCTGAAGTGCCGGAGTCATGAATGTATTATCAAGAAAAGTTAGACAGCCATGTGCTTTGGCAAGTTTAACAACACCTCTAATATCTGTAATACCAAGTGTCGGGTTTGACGGTGTCTCAAGATAAATGACTTTCGTGTTTTCCTTAATATTTAAGGCGATTTGATTTAAATCGGTCATATCAACAAAGGTATGTTCGATCCCATAGCGGCTTAGCACATCTGTGACTATCCGATATGTTCCACCATAGACATCTTTTGTGATCAGGAGGTGATCTCCTTGTGATAAAAGTAAAAAAGCAGTAGAAATAGCGGCCATTCCCGATGAAAAAGCAAAGCCGCGTGTCCCTCCTTCAAGCTCAGCAATTGTCTCTTCAAGCGCCTTTCTTGTGGGGGTTCCAGAACGGCTGTAATCATATTCACCAAACTGGTCAAAAGAGGCTTGGTGAAAGGTTGAAGCATGTTGGATCGGTACACTGACAGCTCCGGTTGTTCCATCTGTTTTCCATTGATTGTGAATGAGTCTTGTTTCTAGTGTCCATTTTTGTTTATTCAAGCGTATTCCTCTCCCCTTTGATTTTTTGCAATGCCTGTCGGAAATCATTCTTTAAATCATCGACGTGTTCAATTCCGACTGAGAAGCGTAAAAGTCTATTACAGACACCACCAGCAATCCGAATTTCCTTTGGAATATCCATATGGGTTTGTGTCGCCGGGTATGTGATAAAACTTTCAACTCCACCAAGGCTTTCAGCAAAACAGATTGTTTTTAAACTTTTTAAAAATGGGTTGACCCATTCTTCCTGTTGAATTCGAAATGACAGCATACCTCCTCGTCCAGGATAAAGGACATCTGTAATCTCTGCCTGTTCTGCCAAAAAAACAGCAAGCTCTTGGGCATTCGCTTGGTGTTGCTTCATTCTGAGAGCTAGTGTTTTCATGCCTCTCATTAACAGCCAAGAGTCAAACGGAGATAAGACGGCACCAATTGCATTTTGATGCTGAAATATTTCTTCAGAAAGCTGATCACCTTTGGCAACAACAAGCCCTGCTAAAAGATCATTATGCCCTCCTAAATACTTTGTCGCACTATGAATGACGAGATCAGCACCTAATTCAAGCGGCTTTTGCAAAACAGGTGTATAAAATGTGTTGTCCACAATCAATAAGATGTCGTTTTCTTTTGCAATCTGAGCTACTTTTTGCAAATCGGTTTCCTTCATTAAAGGATTTGTTGGTGTTTCAATAAAAAAAGCTTTTGTATGTTTTGTAATCTTTGATTTTATACAGTCTTCATCTGAAAAATGATCGTAAATAAACCGTAAACCATACTTTTTCCACTCGTTTTCAAACAGACGGTATGTACCTCCATATAAATCTGCCGAAACCAATAGTTCATCACCGTTTTTAAATAGCGCCATAATCGTTTGAATGGCTGCCATACCAGAACTGAATGCAAAACCGCGTGTTCCTCCTTCCAATTTTGCAATTGCATCTTCAAGCAGCTGTCTGGTCGGATTTTTTGTACGAATATAGTCAAATCCTGTTGATTCACCAATCCCCCTGTGCCGATATGCAGAAGAAAAATAAACAGGAGGATTAACGGTTCCAGTCACTTCATCACTACGATTCCCAATTTGCGCCAGTGTTGTTTGTACATGTTCAGTCATATGACACCACCCTTTAAAAATAAAACCCCTTCTTCATAAGAAGAAGGGGTTTGATCAACACTTCCTCTTATCTTTCAAGCATTTCGCCTGCTGGATTTAGCACCTTGGTACATTGATAAAGTAAATGTATACCGGTTGCTGAGGTTTCAAAGGGCCAGTCCCTCCACCTCTCTTGATAAGAATTGTTCAATTTTCTGATTATTCTCTACTTTAACCCAATTTCAAAGGTTTTTCAAGTATTTCTGGTATGATAAGAGCAATTGATCATGATCGGAGGATGGAGAGGTGTCCAAAACATACCGTTTAATTGAACTGATGATGACTATTCATACAAAACGCAAATTTACAGCCCGGGGACTTGCAGCTGAATTTGGTGTATCATACCGCACCATTCTACGTGATTTGGACGAACTGAGCGCTCTCGGTGTCCCGATTTATTCAGAAGTCGGTGCTCATGGCGGCTATTATTTGCTAAATGACCCGATACTACCGCCGCTCATATTTACAGAATCAGAGGCAGCCGCCATGTTTTTTGCATATCAATCTTTACAGTTTTTCGGAGCCCTTCCCTTTGAGGCTGAAACAAGAGCAGCCTTGAAAAAATTTTATCAGCAGCTACCTAAACAAATGCAACAGCGGATTGACACGATGAAAGATCGAATCGTATTCTGGCATCCATTTCGCCCACTTCCAGCAAACCAAATGAATATCCTCTTGGATGCTGCCATCACACAATCTGTCGTTTTGATTGATTATGATGGAACAAACACAGCGTCAAAAAGGATGATTCAACCGATCGGTTTATACAGTTGGAACGGTTTTTGGTATTGTCCGGCATATTGCTTTAAACGACAAGAGTTTCGGCTGTTTCGCGCTGACCGGATTGTAAAAGCAGAGAAAACAGACTGTGAAAAAGCTCGTCCACTGCCATATGAGTCGGTTCTCAGCTGGATTCAGACTTCTGAGAATAGTTGTCCAGACCCCGTTCGCTTAAAGGCAAAACTAACGCAAATCGGGACTAGACAGGCCTTGTCAGACCTCGATTTACTAAAAATTGTTGACACACATCATGATGGGACAGGCTCTATTGATAAGGATATTCCAAAAGCTGAGCTAGAGTTTTTCGCCAAATGTTTATGGAACTTAGGCGCTGAAGTGATCGTAACAGAACCAGAAGAAATCAAACGTTATCTTCAACAAAAAGCTACGAAACTTTTGGATCATTATCAACAATCATGACAAAGGCTGTCAGTATTACATGATATCTTCATATTAAAAGCATATGAAAGGATGAAGAAAATGAATGGAGTTCATACGTTAAGAAATGTTCTGTTAAACGAAATGGAAAAAGGTGTTGAGTCGACATGCCGCCTTTTAGAAAAGATAAAGGAAACTGATTGGTCTTACCGACCTGCTGAACGGATGCGCAACCTCAAAAAGCTGACAAGTCACCTTATCGCAATCCCAGAAACAGACCTTGCCATCATGCAAGAAAACAAAGAAGAGATGATCATGGAGATTGAAAAAAAATACAGCATCATGCCGGCTCAGCAAATGAGACAAGCGATGCAAAAAGGGTTTGAGCACTTCACAGCTTACATGACTTCCTTATCTGTTGAAGAGTTTTTAACGAAAAAAACAACACCGTTTTATCTTGATAAAGGATTGACTCAGAGCCAGTGGCTGACAGAAACCTTAACACATCTTTTCCATCACCGTGCCCAACTTTTTAATTACTTAAAACAGCTTGATTACGAGGTCAGCATGTTTGATTTGTATATTTGAATAAAGGTGATGATTCCTTTAGAAAATAACAAGCGAATTACATCAAAGTGCTCGCCGAATTTCAGATGCTTCCTTCTAAGGTCCTAAAATAGCACAATCTGTGATCGATCTCGGTTACTACGCTCTCGCTGACATGAAAAATCAAACAGGAGCTGAGTTAATCAATCGCCTAGAAAAGCAAAAAGGCTATTGGCTTGATCCTTGTGCAGAAGATGCATTAAGCTGTATCGTCCATCACGCAAATCATCCCGACAGTAACAAAAGCCGGTGGAACTTTACATCTGAAAGAAAAAAATGTCGGGTACAATATGGCTATCCCGAAGATAGACCGATTAAACCTTGGTATGAGAGAAAACACTAAGCTGCTGAGCAAACCGGCAGCTTATTTTCACTTCTCACAAGCATTTCATGTTACAATGAATGGAAACGTTCACATTTTGGAGGAATTCATCTTGACTATGAAAACAGGAGTCATTCAAGAAAAACAACGATACTCAGAAGCTCTCGGTGAAGAAATGGAGCTTTTAATCTATTTACCAGCTGCCTATTCCCCACTTTATAAATATCATGTCTTGATCGCACAGGATGGGCATGATTATTTTCGACTGGGACGGATCGGCAGGCAGATTGAAGAGTTATGGAAAAATGGTGAGATAGAACGCACGATTGTCATCGGCATTCCTTATAAAAATGTCCAAGAAAGAAGACATACATATCATCCGGAAGGAACCAAATTCGAGGCCTATAAACGTTTTTTAGCACATGAACTTGTTCCATTTATCGATCAAGAGTATCCAACATATCAGGTCGGGTCAAGTAGAACATTGATAGGCGATTCTCTTGGGGCAACGGTTTCTCTGATGACAGCACTTGACTATCCGAATATGTTTGGCAATGTCATCTTACAATCTCCATATGTCGACAATCATGTGCTCGAAAAAGTAAGAAACAATCATTCTCTTCAGCTCATCTCAATCTGCCACCAAATCGGCTCAAAAGAAACAGAGGTGAAAACAACGGACAATCAAATCGTTGATTTTACGGAGTCCAATCAAAAATTGAAAGAGCTTCTTGAAAAGCAGACAAATTATGACTTTGAAAAGTTTGACGGAGATCATAAATGGACATACTGGCAACCTTTAATTACAAGCGCTTTAAAAAAAATGCTCTAGTTTTCTATGTTTGTTATACTAAAACTATAAAAGATTTGCCTAAGGAGGGAACAAAATGAAATACGGGATTGTCCTATTTCCATCAAAAAAACTTCAAGATATTGCCAATTCCTATCGAAAACGGTATGATCCGAATTACTCTTTAATCCCGCCACATCTTACGCTAAGAACAACATTTGAAGCTTCTAATGAGAAAATCGCTAAAGTCGTCACACAGCTTAGAGAAATTTCCAAACAATTGCGGCCGATCTCAATAAAGATCACAAAATTTAGTTCCTTTGCTCCCGTCAACAATGTGATATATATGAAGGTCGAACCAACAGCAGAATTGACGGAATTGCATGAAAAAATGTACAGTGGCATTTTAGAGGATCAACCTGAATATGCGTTTGTTCCCCATTTCACAATTGCCCAAAACCTTTCTTATGATGAACATTCAGATGTCCTTGGATCTCTTAAAATGAGAGAGGCATCACACGAAGAAATGGTCGACCGCTTCCATTTGCTCTACCAATTGGACAATGGGTCTTGGACCGTATATGAAACATTTATTTTAGGCGTGTGAATTGAAAAGAAATAAAGATCTTTTCAATTGATGACCATTAACCCGTTCAAAAACAAATGAACGGGTTTTTTCTTCCCTTATGATTGAACCTGTTTCTGCTTAGAGAAGACAGACTAACACAAAATGTATATAATGAAAAACAGGAGGCGGACAAATTCAAACATGTCCGGCTGATGAAAATAAAGGCAGGGTGAAAAATAGATATGGGAAGCATAGTAACTGACATATTAATGTGGCTAACCGATCTTGGTTATTTCGGAATTGCACTTGGCTTAATGATTGAGATCATTCCAAGTGAAATTGTCCTCGCTTACGGAGGATATATGGTGTCAAACGGTACCATTACATTTACCGGAGCCGTGATTGCGGGCGTCATTGGCGGAACGATCGCACAATGTTTTCTTTACTGGATCGGCTGCTATGGCGGGAGGCCATTTTTATATAAATACGGAAAATACTTATTCATTAAAAAGCATCATATCGAAACAGCTGAAAAATGGTTTGAGAAATACGGAGGCGGTGTTGTCTTCTCGGCGCGTTTTATTCCAGTTGTCCGCCACGCCATTTCAATTCCAGCCGGGATTGCCAAAATGCCACTTTCAAAATTCGTCGGTTTAACCGTACTGGCCATCATCCCATGGTCAATTTTTTTTGTGTACCTCGGAATCGAGCTTGGGAGTCGCTGGGATCATGTTGAAAATGTAGCGAAAAAATACACGATCCCAATCATGATTGCGGCCGTCGTCTTGATCATTTTATACTTCGGACTTAAAAAACTCCGTAAAAAATAAGACTAGGGGTACCCGCCAGCATTTCAAAATAAGAAAAGAGCCGAATTTTACATAGCAAGACTAAATCGGCTCTTTCGTATTTCAGAAGAATGTCAATAAAAACTGATATGGATTATTTTTTATACTTTATATACAAGTTTCGAAAAAGATAGAATGAAATAGATACAACCAAACACTCCAAAGGAAAACCCAAAACCACTCAGGTACTAACGCTCCAGTACAACTCTTCAAGGAGTACGAATTTCGCTTCTTTTAAATGCAATTTACTACCGCTAAAGCATGCTTAGCATATACCTCATACTCTTTTAAACCTGATTTCATTGCAAATTCGGCAATGCTCCAATTGATAACTCTTGTAACACGAGCATCATCATGCAATTCAGTGAAAGTATAGTGTATGATCATTCACAATAACGGTATTTGAAAAAATTGTCCCTTAAATTTCACTTTGTGACAACTCTCACTTTAAATCGATTCATTTATATGCAAACCGTCTTTTCTTTTTTCATCAATCCGGCGATTCAAACTTTTTTTTCGCTTTTTTTCTTGAATCTTCCTTCCATTTACAGTGCGGTTTTCCTCTCTTTTCTCAATTTCTCGATAGGCTCGTTCACTAGGAATGCTAGTTGTTTTTTGTATATTTGCATAATTTGACTTTTGAGGAATGGTCCGATTGACGTATTGGGTATGCTGATCATTGTGAACTGGTGGTAAATATCCCATGATGACTCCTCCTTAAACAATTCAATCTATCAATCTACTGTCTTATTTGATATGATAAACGTTGTCTCATGATATGATGATGACCAATTATTGGAGGTATTTAAAAGTGAAATGCGCCCGATTAAACAACCGAGACATTCATATACATACTTATTCTAGAGAACATTTGCAATTCCTCTTTGAAGAGGCAAAAAAAGATCGTATCACATGCAAATGTTGTGGTTTGCCCTTACGATTAAAACTATCGATCCATGAAGAACCGCATTTCTATCATAGGGACATCGGTGATTTTTCTGAATGTGAAACCACCTCTCTAAAGGAAAAAGTAGATAAAGACGAAAGCAGCTACACCGAAAATGGCCTATTTCGTCTCCCGAAAGGAAAATCGATCTCAGGAGACAAAACAACAACAGCAGAATATTGGAAAGCACCTCGCGCAGCTGTTATTAAAACTACTTTTGAACCAAAACCCGAAATAACTGCTGAATCATTTTTTCAAAACGTCCCCTTGAATGAAAAACAGCTAGAAGCTGTTTCAGCTAACGAAGGTCCACTTCTCGTCTTAGCTGGTGCAGGAAGTGGAAAAACACGGGTACTAACAGCCAGAGCTGCCTATCTCATCTCCCATCTTGATATACCGCCGTCAGCAATTTTACTCGTGACATTCACTACAAAAGCGGTAAAAGAAATGAAAGAGCGGATGGCAACAACATACGGTTTAGCTAAACAGGTGGTCAACCGGCTTGTGACAGGCACTTTCCATAGCTTTTTTTATAAAATTTTATATCACTATGATTCAGTAAAATGGAATGGCGAACGATTGTTAAAATGGGATTGGCAAAAAGAGCAGTACTTAAAAATAGCACTTGCGGAACAAGGACTTGATGAAAAAGATTTTCCGATTGATCAAGCGCTACAGCAGATCGGCTACTGGAAAAACGCTTTTTTACCGGGACAAAATATCCCACTTCAAGATGACTGGGAGAAACAAGTGTACCGCTTATATCTTTCTTATGAACAGCAAAAAAAATCCCGGCAACAATTCGATTTTGATGATATGGCATCTGCCTGCTATGAATTGCTTCAGGAACACCCTGATCTTTTACAGCAATATCGAACACGGTTTTACGCCATTTTAATCGATGAGTTTCAGGACATTAATCCAGTTCAGTACGCAGTGATTCGACTGATTGCCGATCCAGAAAACAATCTGATGTGTGTTGGAGATGATGATCAATCTATTTATGCTTTTAGAGGGAGTAGTCCTTCATTTATTCTTGATTTTCAAAAGGATTTTCCAGATGCGAAAACGATTCGCCTGACAACAAACTATCGGTCGAGCCACTCGATTGTTAAAAGCGCTGATGCAGTTGTAAAGCGAAACAAACAACGCTTTGTCAAAACATTGGATGCTGTCCGCGATGATCCAAAAAAACCGCTTTTGTTTTATCCTTATGATGAAGAAGAAGAAGCGATTATGGTTGTCTCTGATATTCAAGAAAAAATTGAAAATGGTGCCAAGCCGGAAGATTTTGCTATACTCTATCGGACCAACAGTAGCGGCCGCGCTGTTTTCGAACGGCTTCACCAGTCAGCAATTCCTTATACTGCAGAACAAGGTGTTCAAACATTCTATAGCAGACGAATCGTCCGGCAGATGCTCGCCTATCTTTATTTAAGCCAAAATGAGGATGACCCAGAAGCTGTCAAACAATTGTTGCCTGTTCTGTTTTTAAAACAATCTGCTTTGAACACACTTAAAGCTCTTTCCATTACAGAGGATTGTACACTGGTTCAGGCACTCAAAAAATTAACAGATATCAAATCTTTTCAGCTTGAAAAAATCAAAAAAATTGTTCCTTTTTTTGCAGGACTTAAAACGATGAAACCGGTCGAAGCCATCACTTTTGCAGAAGAACAAATGGGTTTTTCTAACTATTTGAAAAAACGTGGAAATGAAGGCAATATCCTTGAAAAAGGCTCTGATGATCTCCGTGATTTGAAAACAGCGGCAAAACGATTCACTACGATTCCAGAATTTTTAGCTCACGTTGACCATATAAGAGCAGCAGAAAAACTTAAACCTATCAGGAATGGTGTACAACTATTGACGATACATCGAGCTAAAGGGCTTGAATTTCATACTGTATATATATTGGGCGTAACCGATGGCTCTGTTCCTCATGATTTTGCATTGGATATGGCAAGAAAAGGGGATGAAACCGCTCTAGAAGAAGAGAGAAGACTCCTTTATGTTGCGATGACTCGAGCCAAACAAAACCTGTATATCAGTGTTCCTTCCATGAGAAGAGGCAGAACAACGTACCGTTCAAGATTTTTGCTGCCCCTCTTGCAACAATAGAAAAACCACCGCGCCCTCCTTGTTGGAGAGCCCGATGGTTATTTTTTATTGTTCATCATTTTAGAAATCGTATCAAAGTCCAATTTTTCTTTTCCGCTGGTAATGGATTTGACAATCTTATCTTCTAATTCTTTCGGAACCCGTTTGTTTGCTAATTTAGCAACACGGCTTATCACGCTTCGGACGGTTTTTTCATCTTTGAAGTTAGCATTTTGTAAAGAGTTTGCTAACTGCATGACATCATCCATATTGACACCTGTTTTCTTTTCAATACTCTTAAAAAATTTATTATCCATCTTTGTCCTCCTCGGTCTTTTAGGGTGCTACACTATTCATATGTGAAAAATACATTTATGTGCTTGGTAGAAGAGAGCATTGAAACAGGATATACACCTGTTAGCTCTCTCCTTTTGCAGACTAGTATCTAAAAGAAGCGCCGACAATGATCAAAAGAATAAACAGAACAACAATCAGGACAAATGTTGAGCCATAGCCACCGCCGTAGCCGCCGCCATAGCCACCATAACAAAAGCCCATTTGAAGCACCTCCTTTTCTTACACCATATGAAAATTGTTAAGTTTCGCTTGGATCAATACATAGGGTTTGTGTGGATTATTTAAATATGCCAGGTATCCGCTCATGTTCTCCCAGCCATTTTTCTGCTTGTTCAGCAAACTGCTCAATCTGTTTTCCAAATTGGTCAGCCGCTTTATCAAATTCATTTAATCGCCGGTCTTGCTCAAGTATGACTCGCTCATGATCGGACTGGTGTTGATGATGCCTTTCGCCATACGCTTCAATTAGTTGTTCAAATAGATTCATATAGATGATCCTCCTTATGATGATGTATGCGTATAGGTCAAAAAAAGGAACAAAAAAACCGGATGATTTCCGGCTTTTCTTTTCTAAAAACTATTGAATTCTTTTCTTTTTCGTGCAACCACAGCCTTTTTTCTTCAATTTTTTTGAGAAAGTAGACTGATGAGTATGAGAAGTATTCGATAAATGGCCAGACCGTCTTTTCACTTGTCTCATTGCGATAATCATTCCTTTCTCATGCTTGCTTATATGTCATTATATGACCCTCTTTTTGATAAGTTGCTAGTGATAAACCCCCATTCAATCGAGCTGTTTGGAAACGATGGTTTCTACAATCCCTGCCAGACCTGAGATCGCCAACAAAAGAAGCAACCAGTCCGCAACTTGTGGAATAAACATATGAAAAATAAGTAAAAATCCTGTACACCAAACCCCCGTACACCAATAACAGCTCAACAGCTCCCCAATCCAAGCTCTGAGTCCGCTTCCTTTAATGACAATATAGGTGTTCACCTGGCCTAATTCATTTTTTTCTTCAATCTCTTCGTGAAAAATTCTTCGCAATGGAGCCATGATCGTATCAAAAACAATCAGGCGTGTCAGCCGAAATACTGCAATTGAAAAAATGATGAATAAAAACGGGCTTTGAATCATGTCACACTCCCTCCCGCTCACCAATATATGCACGATTGTATGTAAGATGAATTTGGGTGTGGAAATGTATGTTTTCCTTATTCCGCTAAGGAACCAGTCTGCATTTAATAAATTGTAGATAAGAAAGGAGTGAAAGTTATGTCATTTGAACAACGTGCCGAAACATTATATGAAAAAATGTTCAATGAACTGTCTGAGGAATTTGATCAGCTGATTGAAATTATCGATTCAGAACATGTCACAATTCATACGTCAAACGTAACAGAAGCACTCTCCTTGCAGGCAATGGTGATGACATTGATTATTCTAGCAGTGCAACTCGTAATTGAAGATCAGGAGACTGTCGCACCGATTGCAGAAGACCTTCTTGCTGTACAAAAACTACAAAATAAAAAAAGAATTGCGATCATAGTGCTAGGTAGTCGCAATGTCTCCATTACACTTTCCTCAACTGAAATTGTCATTTCTGTGCTAATTTTGACAGAATTACTAACCGTTCTATTGTCCGCCCTTGACATCATCTGATCTTCTTTCTGTCTAATATTTTAGAAATTGAGGTGAGAATCCATTGTCAGATCTAGAAAAACTCAAATCAGAGGTAAATCCATTAATGAATACGCTTGTGTCAAATGTTCTTCGGAAGCATGGCGTCTCAAAAGACAATGTCCGCACATTATCTGAAGAAGAAAAACAGAATATTTTAAAGATGCTCGAAGATTTAAAAGCACAATCTGAAGCGATCATCCAAAAACAAAACGAAAAAAAGCAAGAAGAAAAGCAGGACACGGCCAAACAATCTAAAGATAAAACAAAACGAAGAAGAAATCGTTCAAATAAATTACGAGAAAAATTAAGACAAAAAAGGCAACAAGAACATCATCCAGAGGACGAAGAAAAAAATGGGGATTTGGAGTAGGGTATCTGCCATATACAAGTTGATGAGTTTCAACATTTAATAATAGTAAATGGAAGGAGGAAAACAAATGGAAACAAGACCATATTCTTGGGTTGCGCTTGATCCTGAGTGCGATCATCCAGGAACTGAGTATTATCCAAGATTTCCTAAAAAACAGCTTTGTGATGATTACAACTGCAAATGCGGAAAAGATGACGCCTTTATCAATCAGGAATTGGATCAGCTCAACCTCAACAAACAGCTTTCAGATGAAACAATTATTATTAAAGACTCTTGCGATATTAGAGTTTCTACAGAGGACACACAAGTTGTTACATCTGTTTTGACATCGATTCAAACTGCAATTGTCACAGTTGTGCTCGCCATTATTGATGACGCTGATTTGGCGGAGCTTGTATCACAAGACTTATTGCAAGTATCAGCAAATAAACAAACAAACCGTCAAAAACTAGTGATCGACAATTCCCGCGATGTCACAGTGACAACAGAAGATACAGATGTTGCAACATTGGTCTCAACAGCTGTCCAAACACTTACAGTTGTCATCACAACATTGATTGTTGGGGTTCTTTAATACGAAAAGCAGAGCCAAAAATGCTCTGCTTTTCTTCATTTTATAGACGATTACCCACACCAACAAGGGCAAGGGTACATATGTTGTTAAAGACTAAAGTCAAATATCCTAGTATAAAGGAGCTGAAATCCATGAGCTGCGGAAAACACCATGGCCGGCATGAAAATTGTGTATGCGAAGCAGTTGAGCAGATTATAGAAGAACAGGAAGCAGTAGAAGAAACATGTCCGACTAGCTGTTTCGGCAATCTGCTGAACCCGACTGTTTCCGGTAAAGACACCATTCCGTTCCTTTTATTTGATGAAAGTGGCGGTTTGTTTTCAACATTTGGAAATGTCGGAGGATTTGTAGATGATATGCAATGTTTTGAATCTATTTTCTTCCGGGCTGAAAGTTTAAAAGATTGCTGTGCGACCCTTTCAATCCTGAAACCTGTGGACATAAACGGCAATACACTAAGTGTCTGCCACCCTTGTGATCCTGACTTTTTCGGGCTAGAAAAAACGGAATTTTGTATTGAAGTTGACTTGAGTTGTTTCTGTGCAATTCAATGTCTATCCCCTGAACTTGTTGATCGCGCAGCAGACAATAAACACAATCACGGTTAGGTAATCGATTCCCGTAGGGCAGAAATAAGTTCACTTGATGACGGCTGCCGGCTCTCGGCAGCTCCTTTTACAATAAAAATGCCCTGCTGTTTTAAAAAAGGAATAACATTCCCAAGTTTAGGAGGGATTATAACATGGCGAACTTTTCAGTTGACAATTGCGTTTGTGAAGCTGTTGAAAATATTTTTGAACTGCAAAACGCAATTCATGATGAGGGCTGTCCGACAAGCTGTTTTAATAATCTGCTTTCTCCAACACGACATTTCGGTGATACGATTCCATTTATTCTATATCCAGCCGAATCAAAACCGTTTGTCGCATTTGGAAATGTAGGTGAGCTGGGAGCAGGTCCTTGTTTTAACACCGTTTTCTTCAGAGTAGAAAAGATTAAAGGTTGCTGCGCTACACTTAGATTGTTAATCGCTTTTGATGAAAATCGTCATATTCTTGATTTCACAGATGAAAAAGATAAAATTTGCGATGTTTTCCGATTGGAAAAAACTAATTTTTGTGTTGAGTGTGACTTAGAATGCTTCTGTGCGATTGAATGTTTAAATCCACAATTGATCAACCGCTCAAATTAAAAAGTCCCGAACCTGGGACTTTTTTGCATACCGTTCTAAAATCCAAGTGGATGCAATGCAGTGATGCTGTCAATTTGTAATTCTGCTGGAGCACCTTTACTAGATGTCCGCACAATGACAGTATCGTCTTTTTTTCCGACCAATGTTCCTCTATATGTTTTTCCACCTGCTTCAATTAAACAAAGCGTTTTTGGCATATTTCCAGGAAAGCTAATTAAGAAATCAATTTTTTCAGGTATCGTCATTTTATTAAGCGGTTTTTTCACTGGCCTTAAGCCTTTTCCATGTCTTTCTGGCTCTTTGTTAGGAACGGCTTCTTGTTTTTCATCCTCTTTGGAATGCTGTGTTGTTGGCTGTTCTTCCTTCAGTTTTTTTGACTTCTTTTCTGCGGTGTTGGGTTTTATCGTCTTTCTTTTTTTAATGAGAATATCCTGCATATTCGCCTCTATTGTTTCATAATCCGGTTGTACAATATACATGAGCGGCTTCTGCTCTGTATTGTTTTTCTTATTAGACATCTTCATCCCTCCGATCTGTTCATGGTATATCTATATGACAGACCTAGAAAAATCAGAAGAAAAGAAAAAAGCAATTCTGGACTAAACCAGATTGCTTTTATAGGATGTTATCGAGCAAGGATATGAAAACCTGAGTCAACATGGAGATTTTCACCTGTTATGCCTCGGGAAAGATCACTGAATAGGAAAGTGGCTGTATCACCGACCTCCTCTGGAGTTGTCGTGCGACGAAGCGGAGCACGTTCCTCAATTTCTTTTAAAATCGTGTTAAAATCGCTAATGCCTTTTGCAGACAGCGTCCGGATCGGTCCTGCAGAAATGCTGTTGACTCGAATTCCGTCCTTGCCAAGATCGTTCGCCAAATATTTGACACTTGCTTCAAGGGAAGCTTTGGCAACACCCATGACATTATAGTTTGCAACGACACGCTCACCGCCAAGATAAGTAAGTGTAACAATACTTCCTCCTTCAGTCATGATGCCGCGTGCAGCTTTAGCAACAGCTGTCAATGAGTAAGAGCTGACATTCTGGGCAAGTAGAAAGCCTTCACGATTCGTATTCAAGTATTCTCCTACAAGCTCTTCTTTATTTGCGAATGCGATGGCATGCGCAACACCGTGAATGACCTGAACCTCCTCTTTTATTTTTGCAAAGCAAGCTTCAATTTCCTGATCGCTTGTCACATCACAAGGTAATATAATGGAATCATTGCGATCCAAAGAATCAGCTAATTGTTTTACTGACTTTTCAAGGCGCTCACCAACATACGTAAAAATCAATCTTGCACCTGCTTGATGAAGAGATCGAGCAATTCCCCAGGCAATGCTTCGTTTATTGGCAACACCCATCACGACAATATTCCGGCCTTCAAGTGATACATTCATATGTATAAATCCTCCTAATGATTAACATTTTATTAGTACCTGATCATAATATATAGTATCACATCTGACAACCGTCTGACAATTTCAGAAACTCACCATTTGTTAAAGCCTAAACTTTCGCTTTTTTAAAAGCAAAATGGTTTGTCGGCCCATGTCCACTACCGATGTCAAAACTATTGGCCACCGCTTTGTGAACAAAGGAATCAGCGATTTGAAATGCCTCATGAATTGCGATTCCTTTTGCTGTTTGCGCTGCTAAAGCGGCAGAAAATGTGCAACCTGTTCCATGCGTATTTTTTGTATGAATGTATGGATTTGAAATTTCAATCATACTTTCTCCATCAAAGAGTAGATCTGTTACTGTTTGTTCTTCTGGTTGATGCCCCCCTTTAATAATCGGGTAGCGAACCCCCATTTTATGCAAGTCACGTGCGGCTTTTTTACGATCTTCCATCGTTTCAATCGTTCTTCCCGTCAGAATTTCTGCTTCCGGAATGTTCGGTGTCACAGCATAAGCTAGTGGCAAAAACTGTCGTTTCAATGTCTCAATCGCTGCTTCGTTCAACAATGAAGCCCCACCTTTAGCTATCATAACCGGATCAACAATCACATGCTCAAGCTTATATTTCGTCAACTGAAAGACGATTTCCTCTATCATGTCTGCATTCCAAAGCATTCCTGTTTTAATAGCATCAGGACGCAAGTCTGAAACGACTGCTTCAATTTGTTTTCCGAGTGCTTCAGGAGTGAGTGGATATACACCATGCACACCTACTGTATTTTGAGCAGTAATTGCTGTTAAAGCTGACATACCGAATACTTCAAGCTCTTGAAATGTCTTGAGATCAGCTTGAATACCTGCGCCTCCCCCAGAATCAGACCCAGCAATCGTTAATGCTTTATATATTTTCATGTTTTGCACTCCTTCCAATCCACTTGTGATAGATTGTTTTTGCCTTGTTCACATCGTTTAGTCCATGAATAAACGCGCGACCATCACGAAAGATCACGAGTTTACAGTCCTCGAGTTTGCATGATACTAAATATGGGTTTCCTACTACATGTAAACCTGCTTTTCTAAAACGGGTGGCTAATTCTTTGAGTGCTGGTGGCTTCTCGCCAGCCGCTCTGATTTGAACGGTTTCACGCCCACAGAGAACAGCAGCTTTTGTTTCATTTTGAATAGAAAGGAACGGGAACGTTTGAGCAACACATGTTGGACAAGCCTGATCTTTGAGAAGATCCGCGTGAATTTCTGCTCGTTCATTTGTCCACAAATCAAATGAACGGATCATTCCAGTCATCTCATGACCAGTTAATAGTTTAAGAGCATCAGTCACTTGCAAAGCTGATACCTGTTGAACAACTGGACTAATAATTCCTGATGTATCACAGGTGAGATCATTCATCGAAAAATGCCCCAAAAGGCAATGAAGACACGGTGTTTTCTTAGGAATAACAGTATAGGTAATCCCATAGCTTGCAACACATGCCCCATATAAAAAAGGTATTCCCAATTTAACGGCAGCATCATTGACGATAAGTCGAGTTTCAAAGTTATCAACGGCATCAATAATCAGCGATGAGCCCTCAGCCAAATCAAGTATTTTTTCAGCTGTCACATCTGTGACAATCCCTTTCACTTCAACTGAATGATTGATATGGCGAAGCCGTTTCTCAGCTGCTGCCGCTTTCGGTAAGTGGTCATTGACATCATCTTCTGTATAGAGCTGCTGACGTTGGAGATTACTTGCTTCCACATAATCACGGTCAACAATTGTTAGTGAACCAACCCCTGCTCTGACTAGCATTTCTGCACTTGCAGATCCGAGAGCCCCAGCTCCGACCACAAGTACATGGGCGCGCTGCAACTTGATCTGACCCTCCGGTCCAATCGGGCGAAATCGCTCTTGGCGAGAATACCGATCATTCAAGATGGTAACATCCCTTCTTCTGGGCTAGAGGCGATACCGTAGTTCTTTTCAGGTATTCTTCCGGCAAGATATCCGAGCCTGCCCGCTTCAACCGCAAGCTTCATAGCCAGTGCCATTTTCACTGGATCTTTTGCACCGCTGACAGCCGTGTTTAATAAAACACCGTCTGCTCCCAGTTCCATCGCATATGCTGCATCTTTCGGTGAACCGATCCCAGCATCAACAATAACCGGAATTTTAGCCTGATCAATGATGAATGAAAGGTTGAGCGGATTGATAATCCCCTGCCCTGATCCGATTGGAGAAGCCCCTGGCATAATCGCATGTACACCAAGTTGTTCTAGTTTTCTAGCCAGGACAACATCATCTGATGTATATGGCAACACAATAAAGCCTTCTTCAAGCAAAGCTTCAGATGCTTTTAATGTTTCAACAGGATCAGGCAGTAGTGAACGGTCGCAGCCGATGACTTCCACTTTCACCATATCACAAAGGCCGGATGCTTTTGCAAGTCTGGCAATTCGCACTGCTTCTTCTGCTGTTTTTGCCCCTGCTGTATTAGGTAATAACGTATAACGACTTAAATCAAGCTGTTCTAAAAAATTAGGTTGTGATTCTTTAAAAATATTCATCCGTCTGACGGCAAAAGTAAGAATTTCTGACTCTGAGACGCGCACCGCTTCTTTTTGAATATCAAATGACGGATATTTTCCTGTTCCAAGCAATAACCTTGATGAAAACTGTTGATTAGCAATCTTTAACATGATTATCCCCCTCCAACAAAATGTACAATTTCAATGACATCATCATCTTCAAATTCAACCTTATGATACTGTTCTTTCGCAACAATTTGTTTGTTCCTTTCAACAACAACCACCCGGTTGTCCAACTGATAGAAGACGAGTAAATCATATATCGTTCTCCTGTCATTTTGCCATTCGATTTTCCGACCATTTAGTTGAATGTTCACTCGATCACAACCTCCGTTCGCTCCAGTTTAAATGCTTCTATCCACGCCGGTTTAACCGGTTCTCCAATGATCAGATCCCTGATCATTTCCCCAGTAGCTGGCGCTAACAAAATCCCGTTTCTGAAATGCCCTGCGGCAAACAAAATTCGGTTGTTCTGAGGATGGCGGCCAATATAGGGATTTCCATCCACTGTTGCCGGCCTTAGTCCTGCCCAACACCGATCGATTTTCAGCTTATCAATCTCAGGAAGCATTGTTTTCGCCTTTTCGATCATCGCTTTGATCCCGTCTAGGTCTGGCCGCTCATCCCAATTGTTTGGTTTCATTGTTGCACCGATAATCAGCTTTCCGTTATGACGCGGGACTATGTAACAATGATCATGATATAGCGTTCTTATTAAAGGAACCCGATCATTCCAAACAGATAGACACTCACCTTTTACAGGATAAAAACTCTTATTTATTCCTAGCTGTTTGAAAAAAGGGCCACTCCATACACCACATGCAACGACAATATGCTCTGCTTCCACTATGCCTAGAGCGGTTTGAATTTGAACACCTGAATCTGTATCAATTGCCATAACAGGAGTATATTCGAAGATGTCAGCCCCAAACAGTCTGGCCCCTTTGGCGAACGCTTTGCAGACAGCAATGGGCTCCACATGAACATCATCTGCTATAAAATTTGCGCCGATGATATCTTTTGTTACATCTGGCTCTATGTCAACAACTTGCTGAGGTGTCAGCCATTCAGCAGAATCCAAAGCGGCCATTCGCATCAGACGTTCTCGATCGCTTTCTGTAAAAGCGATCTTCAGAATTCCTCCATCATGTCGTCTAATATCAATCTCGCTATTGTTTATTAGTTCAATTGTCAGTTGTTGATAAGCTTTTTGGCTCGCTCTGGCAAATTGAAAAAACGTTCCGGGCTTATCACACTCAGCATGGGCACCAAGCATTCCTGCAGCAGCCTGTGTTGCTTTTTTTCCAACTTCCCCACTTTCAAAAACAGCCGTTTTCTTTCCCGCTTTTGCAAGATGATAAGCAATTGACGTACCAATAATTCCTCCTCCGACAACAATTACTTCATAGTGTTTTTTCATAAGGAGCTCCCTTCAGATGACAAGCAAGACGTTCAACTGCTTCTAGAGGATCATCTTTTGAAAAAATGGCTGACATCACTGCAATCCCCTCTGGGTTTACCACTTGCACTTCTGGAAATCGTTCGTCTGTAATTCCACCAATTGCCACCACAGGAATACCAACAGCTTGCTTCACTTCAGCCAAACGATCTGTTCCCCTTCCTGCCTGCCCCTTTTTGCTGTCGGTTGCAAAAATATGTCCAAACATTACATAATCCGCACCTTCTTTTTCCGCCTGAACGGCTTCTGAAATGGAATGTACAGACTTTCCGATTTTTAAATGGGGAAAATGACTTCTCACGGTTTTCACAGCAAAACTATGAGCGGGAAGCTGCACTTGATGGATATGATGAAATAAAGCAATGTCTACCCTGTCATTGATGATCAGTTTTCTTTTATCAACACCATAATCAAGCAAATGTTCGATTAGTCGTGAAATATCGTTTACGTTTTTTGACCTTTCACGAATATGAATGAAATCTACTACATCTTTAATGGTCATGATTTTGGTTGCAAGTTCTGCCCAAGAATGACGGTTATCTGTGATCGCATGTAATTGCAAATGGTTTCACCCCGCTTTTTGACCAGCCTTCTTTTTCATATGCCATATTCCAAAACTGATATTCGTAATAACTTGAAATTACAAAGTTTTCTTTCATCTTCAATCGAGTTTCAGCGCTATTTTTTTCAGCCAGTTCATCAAAGCGGTCAATCTGTTCAGTCACGAGTTTTTTAAACCAATCTCCTCCGTATGTAGCAATCCATTCTTGATAGATTTCGTTTTTCGGCTTACATGGTTTCAATGTTTCACCGACTTCATAGTAAAGCCAGTAACAAGGAAGCAACGCCCCAAGAATTTCTGGAAAACTGCCACTTAAAACAGAACGGTACATATGGGATGTGTAAGCATAGGCTGTTGGTGATGGCTGAAACTTGTTTATTTCATCTTCGGTTATCTTCAATAACTTGACAAATTTCCTATGTAGTGACAGCTCAGCTTCATAAGTCCCTTTTGCATGCTCTGCCATTCGGCTTGTGACATATAAATCATCCGCATTTGCCGCAGCAAACGTTTGAACCTTGGCAAAGTGGGTTAAATAATAAGAATCTTGCAGAACATAGTATTGAAAGCGATCAAGCGATAACGAACCATCTCCTATTCCCTTAATAAATGGATGATCAAAACTGCCTTCCCACCATTTTGTAGCACTTTTTCGACACTCTTCTGAAAACTTCATATCAAGGCTCTCCCTTCAATATTAAAAATGAAAAAACCACTTCCCATAGGAAAGTGGTTTGGAATTCGCAAAATGAATCGTCAAATACCTTGCCACTTCCCTACGCAGGTTTGAACCTGTTCAGGTTATGAGGGTCTAAAAGTCACACTTTTATCTCAGCCCTTATAAAGGACTCCCCTAGTGGAAAACATTTCTTTTTATTTAGCTATACTTTTATCTTAACACGAATTACAAAATGGTCAAGCTATCAGTCTTCAAGCATTTTTTTCAATTCTGCAATATATTCACGGGAACCAGTGGCGATCAAGCGGTCACCCAATTGCAACATCGTATCACCGTGAGGAACAATACTGTCAACACCGCGAAAAATCCGGACAAAGATCACATCTCCAGTAAAAGGGAATTCTCTTAACAACACACTATCAAATCGTTCATTGTTGATGTTGATTTCATACAATGAAGTATCCTGATGTGTTAGCAATTTCATCACACCAGGTGCTTCAATCAAAGCACGCAGCAATGTTTTCGTTGACAACATAATCGAAAATACTTCGATTCCATTCTCTTTTAATTCGGCCTCAGCTTTTGGTGTATCAGCGCGTGCGATAATTCTTTTTACCTTCTGATTTTGTCCGAAAAGGGCAATGCCGATGTTCCGTTCTTCGTTTCCTGTCGCTACAACTAGGATATCTGTATCAAAGACGGCAAAGGATTGAAGGGTGTCATATTCATAGTCAGGTAATATTTCGACATCAAAAACAGAATCGTTCATCTTTTCTTCTTTCTTTTCTTGATACATATGCAGAACTCTAACATTGTATTCTTGCGGTGAAAGTTCAAGTGTAACAGGCAGTGTCATTTGATTAGCACCGATAAAGGTGATTGTTTTCTGTTCGATTTCATGTTCTGTTTTTGGCATCCATTTTTTAAAAACAACAGGTGTAATAATACATGTGATGACAGCAACTAAAATAAGCGCTCCTGACATTTGGGCATCGATTATGCCTATCCGTTCACCGATTGTTGTTGCAGCAATAACGAGAGATAGCGTTGAAGTCAGCAGAAAACCTGAAGCCAGCACTTTTTTGAAATCATACCATTTGCATAAAACCAGTGCTGGAACCGTTTTGCTTAGCAACAGTGCAACAAACAGAAGCGGGATCATCACTAAAATTTTCGGATTTTCAAATAATGACCAAATATCCAATTTGACGCCTGTCATCACAAAAAAGATCGGAATCAAAAAACCATAACCAAATGAATCGAGCTGTTGTACGAGTTCTTTATTGGGAGAAAGCAGAGACACAAGCACTCCAGCTAAAAAGGCGCCTAAAATATTCTCAGCTCCTAGTGATTCTGACAAGGCCACCAAAACGATAATTAAGGTAAAAATGGCTCTTGTGCCGATTTGAATCGTTCCCTTTGACAACACCTCAACAAATGAACGATGTTTAAATACTCTGCCAAACAAATAAAGGACAACACCGGCTGCAAACAAAATCATCAAAAGCCACATATTGTTACTTTCATCACTATAAATTGATGCGAACACAGCTAATAAGATCATCGTTGCTAAATCAGCGATCACAGCCACAAGCAAAATAATTTGACCAATATTTGTTTTCATCAGCCGTTCTTCCTTCAGCGTCGGAACGACAACTCCAAGTGAAATGGTCGAAATAATCAGTGTCATTAAAAAAGCATTATCAATAAATCCGGCCCAAACAAAACTGTATGAAAGAGCAAGTGAAAGAATAAAAATGCCTGCAAATACAATCAGCGCTGTTTTGAATGTATTAGGCGCAGTCTTTCCATTTTGAAGAGTCTGCTTTTTCTTTCCTTTTTCAAATGCAGAAAAATCAATTTCTAAACCACTTAAAAACATTAAAAAGATAAAGCCAAGCATCGATAAAGTCTCCAACCATGTATCATGTGCAGTGACAAGGTTTAAACCGCTTTTACCGATAAAAAGACCCATGATAATCTCTGCTACAACTACAGGAATGCCAAGTTTTAACCGATGCAGCAAGATTGGGGTTAAAAATGCAATAATAAGTACAACGACTAATGATGAAACAGATGTATGCTCCATTTATTGGTACCTCCTAAAACCTTATCGTTCCCTAAATCAAATCAAAAGGTTCGTATTTTTCACAACTTATAAAGAACGATTTTAACAATGCTGAGCAAGAAAAAAAAGTGATATGCTTGATTTTCTATCTGGAAAAAAACAGCGTTCATCAATTCATCATGCTTAGATCATGATAAACATAAAACATTCAATGGAATAGCTGGAGGTAAATATGAATTATGATGTGATTGGCGATGTTCACGGTTGTTATGATGAGATGATCACATTAGTTAAAAAGCTCGGATATTCTCTCCATTCTAGTTTACCTGTTCATCCCGAAAACAGAACACTTGTCTTTCTTGGAGATTTGACTGACAGAGGGCCAAAATCACTTGATGTTGTTCAATTTGTTGCACATGCAGTTGAAAAAGGTGTGGTGCGCTATGTTCCAGGCAACCACTGCAATAAGCTTTATCGCTTTTTTAAAGGTAATCCAGTCAAACTGATGCATGGTCTTGAAACGACGGCAGCTGAATACAAGCAACTCCCACAAAAAGAACAAGCGTATATTCGAGAGCTTTTTATTCGTCTCTATGAACGTGCACCACTTTATGATATTTTGCACGACGGTCAGCTCGTTGTTGCTCATGCCGGTATTAAGGCTGAAGACATTGGTAAAAAACCGGGCGGAAAGGTAAAACAATTTGTGCTATACGGAGATATAACAGGGGAAACACTGCCTGACGGACGACCTGTTAGACGGGATTGGGCTATTCATTACCATGGCAAACCATGGGTCGTTTATGGCCATACCCCAGTCAAAACACCACGAATGATTCATCATACGATTAATATTGATACAGGCTGTGTGTTTGGCAACCGCTTAACAGCCTTCAGATTCCCTGAGTTAATAACTGAATCTGTTCCTTCATCATTACCATTTGATGAATCAAGATTCCGCTCCTATGAGGAATAAATGAAAAGGACCTCACATTTGTCTAAATGTGAGGTCCTCTCCTACTATTTCCGCCAAAATGTTGAACAGTCCGCCTTATCCGAAATATTATACTCGATCATTTTCTTTAAGTAGTGAGAAATCAGCCGGACGATCGCCTAATAATTGCTGAATATCTTGCGGGATTGGCGCATTAAATGTCAGTTCTTCTCTGGTGAATGGATGTATAAAGGTTAGTTTTTCACTATGAAGTGCCTGTCTGTTAATTAAAGCACGACTGCCTCCGTATAATGTATCGCCACAAAGCGGGTGACCAATATGACTCATGTGAACACGAATTTGATGAGTTCTTCCTGTTTCCAGATGAAGTGAAACATCAGTCAAATCTCCAATTCGATTGTTCACCTTAAAATGGGTCACTGCTTTTTGACCTTCGGAAATGACTGATCGTTCAATAATACTATCTGTTTTTCTACCGATCGGAGCATCGATCGTTCCCTGTTCTTCTCTGATCAGTCCTTGAACAATCGCACGGTATTCTCGTTTGACTTTTCCATTTTTTTGCAAGTTCGACAAAAGTGAATGAGCAAAACGATGTTTAGCAACTAACATTACTCCTGAAGTATCTCGATCAAGCCGGCTTACTAAATGAACTGTCGCCTGGTAGTCATTTTGTCTGTAATAATGAATAAGCCCATTTGCAAGACTTCCCGATGGGTGTTCTCTTGATGGAATGGATGAGAGGTATGGTTGCTTATTCAAGACGAGAACATGATCATCTTCAAATAAAATATTGAGTGGGATCATTTCTGGACGCAATGATTCGCTTACCTTTTCTAGCGGAAAGCGAATCACAAGTTCGTCCCCTTTCTGAAGAACATATCTGACCGTCACATGTTTTCCGTTGACGAAAAGATCGCCACCTCCAAACTTGATGTCCACAAGTAGCCGCTTGGAAATCCCCAAATGCCGGAGATAGTCCTTCAGTAAAACTCCATGCTCTTTGTCCATTATCATTTGTTTCACAAAAAAGTCACGCACAACAAATTATTCTCCCTTGCCAATAAAAGAATCTTGCACCCTCTTCCAAAAAGGAAATGGACGAAAGCGTGCAAATCTGACATTCTCGCTTGCTACACGGCATTGTATTGATTTAACGTCTTTATAAAGTAATGTTAAATGATCAATTGAAACTTGAAAATTCACATCATTAATGGGTTTGATGACACATGTATGGTGTTCAGGCAAAATTAAAGGAGAGCCGACAGTCCGAAAGACGCGATTGTTGATGGATGCCATTTCAGCCAATTGAATCGCCCTAATTGACGGATGGATAATAGCACCGCCCAGCGCTTTATTGTAAGCGGTGCTTCCTGAAGGTGTCGATAGGCAAAGACCGTCTCCACGAAATGTTTCAAATAGTTCTCCTTTTATTTCAACATTTGTCACAAGTGTGCCTTCAATGCTTTTAATTGTGCACTCATTTAGAGCCAAATACCTCGCTTCTTTTCCCCCGTCATTGTAGCGGACAATCACTTCTAAAACGGGGTATTCGACTACTTGAAATGGCGTTTTGGCGATTGCAATGACCAGCTTTTCAATCTCATCAGGAACCCAGTCAGCATAAAAACCAAGGTGACCTGTATGAACACCGACAAACGCTGTTTTATCAAGTCGGTCACTATATTTATGAAACGCGTGTAAAAGTGTTCCATCACCTCCGACGGAGATGATGATATCCGGTTCTTGTTCATTGTTCTCAAGACCAAAATCAAGCAAATATGTTTCAATTCGGTTTTTCAACGCATCAGACACCGTATTCCCTTTCGACGATACCGCAAACTTCATCTTCCCATCTCACCCCTAGCCATCATCCTCATTCTTTTTCTTTCTTGAGAAAGCCACTTGTGCTTCTTGAATTTCGCCTCTGATCTCAGACATTTCTTTATCGAGATTTGAAGCAGCTTCCGAAGCTCTCTGAAGCCGTAGTTTCACTTTTTCTGGAATATTGCCACTGTACTTATAATTTAAAGAATGCTCAATCGTTGCCCAAAAATTCATCGCCAGTGTTCGAATTTGGATTTCCACCAAGATCTGTTTTTCTCCATGGATAGTCTGGAGTGGATATAATACGACAAGGTGGTAGGAACGATAACCACTCTCTTTATGTTCATTGATGTAATCGCGCTTATCGACGACTGCAAAGTCTTTTCGCGCTAACAACATCCCCACGACACCGTGGATGTCCTCGAAAAATTGGCACATAATTCTAAGACCGGCGATATCCTGCATACTTTCAATATTATGTAATGGAATGTTTTTTCGTTTTGCTTTCTCTAGAATACTCGGCACAGGCTTTACCCGACCCGTTACAAATTCAATCGGTGAATGCTCTTCTTCATATTCATAAAGGGATCTGATCCCTTTCAATTTAACTTTCAATTCTTCCACAGCTTGCCGATAGGGCGCTAAAAAATACTCCCATTGTTTTTCATCCATAAACTTTCCCCCAATTTGATCACGTTTTTTTCTAGAGGAATATCTGTTTAACTCTCTCTTCCATTTCTTCGCCATAATTTGCATTATCTTTAATGTTTTCTAGCAAATACTCAAGCTCTTCATGAAAGCCGCTAAGCTCTAATTCCTGTTTCCCCATCTTAAGAAACACAGGAACCTCTGCAGCAAATGCCTGTTTTACCTTAGGCCAAAGTATTTCATTCAACATCACATATTGGAATGAATCTTCTTGCTCAAGTATGTATACAAATGCAAAATGATCAGAATCTACCAGCATCCGACTGGTTGCTTTCCGATCTTGACCATCTTGGATTTGACTGATCAAAACGAGTCGGTCATGTTGCAGATTTGCCTCTAAGATTTCAATTCTGTTTTGCATAGTGATCCCCTTTACATAAAAGATACAAGTTTATTTTAGCATATCATGTTCCATATTGATAAACGTTCCATCTCAAGAGATAATAAGAAAAATGTATTTTTTAGTTGCTGAAAGGATGACAAAATTTAAAAATGAGCCAAGAACTTGAGATAGAATTTAAAAATATGCTGACAAAAGAAGAGTTTGAACAAATAAAAACTTTTTACCAATTTACTTCTTCACAGTTTTTCACACAGAAAAACTATTATTATGATACGCCTCACTTTTCTCTCAAAGAAAAAGCTGCGGCATTAAGAATTCGCCAAAAACAGGATGGACATGTGCTGACACTAAAAGAGCCAGCTCCAGTCGGGCTAATGGAAACACACCAACAATTGCCATCCTCAATTCATTATGAGAAGTTCAACATTCCAAAAGGGCCTGTATATGATCGGCTCATTTGTCTAGGTATTGAGCCAGAGCATTTACAATATTTCGGTATGCTCATGACAAAACGCGCAGAAAAAAAACTGCCTGAGGGCTTAATTGTTTTAGATCATAGCCGATACTTAATGGTAGAGGACTATGAAATTGAATTTGAAGTCACAGACTATCATCAGGGAAAAGCTGATTTCCAAAAGCTCCTTAGATCTTTTGGAATCCCAACACGTCCTACAAAAAATAAAATCGTCCGTTTTTATGAGCAAAACTCTCAAAATCAATAAGGTGGGAAAATAATGAACGTCAAATATATGGCCGCCCTTATGGAACTTCAGGCATTACGGTCGTTTAATCAGACACCAGGTAGCGATACAAAAGAGACAGGCTTTGATTTCAGCGCTGTTTTAAATCAATATTTAAGCAATGTAGGCGGTTTGCAGCAAACGTCTGGAGCCGTTTATCCTGAGATGATGATGGGTACGCAAACTCTCAATACTGCTACACCTTCCCTAACACCTGTTTCTCCTTCATTTCAGAACCATCCGGTCTCATTTGCAGGGCAGGATAACGGAGATATTGATGACATGATTAAAAAGGCTGCTGCAAAATATGATGTTGATGAAAAACTGATCCATGCTGTGATTAAACAGGAATCCGGTTATCGCCAGAAAGCAACTAGCCCAGCCGGAGCAATGGGACTCATGCAGCTTATGCCTTCAACAGCAAGATCGCTTGGTGTTAACAATGCTTTTGACCCTGTTCAGAATATTGAAGGTGGAACAAAGTATTTAAAACAAATGCTCGATAAGTTCGGTGGAAATGTTTCGCTCGCATTAGCGGCTTATAATGCCGGACCAGGAAATGTGAAAAAACATGGAGGCATCCCTCCATTTAGAGAAACACAAAATTATGTAAGAAAAGTCACAGCAAATTATTTTGCATAACCAGAAAGTACCTCGCTTTCTGGTTTTTTCTTTTTCCTCTAAACATCCCCCAATTCAAAAACCAGACATTTTTCAAGCGTTTATGATATGATATTTGATACAAAACGATCTGCATTAAAAGTCGGTTTATTTGTAGAAATCAAACGGTGTTGCTAAAATAAGTATATACAATTATGAAACCATAAATGATGAAGGACATAAATATTTTTTTGCAATAGGAATCGGCACTTTTTCCTATTAGTATATTAAAAGGAGTAGTCAACATGGGACAATCGTTTAACGCACCTTATGAAGCGATTGGAGAAGAACTTCTATCGCAACTTGTTGATACTTTTTATGAACTTGTAGAACGGCATCCGCTTCTTTCTCCAATTTTTCCGGATGACCTGACAGATACAGCACGTAAACAAAAACAGTTCCTAACCCAATATTTAGGCGGGCCACCACTTTATACAGAAGAACACGGACACCCAATGCTAAGGGCGCGGCATCTTCCATTTCCGATTACACCTGAACGTGCGGATGCATGGCTTTCGTGTATGAATGAAGCTATGAATCGAGTCGGTTTAGACGGTGAAATCAGGAGTTTTCTGTTCGAAAGATTGACCTTAACAGCTAGGCATATGGTAAACCAGCCAAAAATGGAGGATGGTTCACATTGACTCTTAAACAGCGTGACCAATTTTTCTCCCATTGCCACGGACATCCGCAGAAACCGATGGAAATTTATATGTTTATCGATCCTTTATCTGCGGAATGCTGGGCTCTTGAGCCCGCAATAAAAAAATTAAAAATTCGTTATGGACGATTTTTCACATTGCGGATCATAACTGCCTGTAGCCTCTCAGCGTTGAATTTTCAAAAGCGCAAAAAACATCGTATAAAACATTATTGGGGTAAGACAAATCGTTGGTCGAACATCTCTTGTGATCAAACAAATTCCGCTCCATACCTTACCTCTCTGGCGCTTAAAGCCGCAGAATTGCAAGGTAGAACAGCTGGGGTTCAGTTTTTAAGAAATTTGCAGGAGAGTTTGTTTCTTAACAAACAGGATATAACCGATGAAAAAGTGCTATTTCATATTGCAGAAAGAACACAGCTTGATTTAGCTGAATTTAAAAAAGACCTTTATTCACAAAGTGCCGTTAAAGCTCTTCAATGCGATTTGAAAATCGCTGCCGAAATGGAGGTCACATCTGTTCCAACATTGACCTTTTTCAATAGTCTGCACGAAAAAGAAGGACTGAAAGTAACCGGACATTATTCTTATGATATATATGAAGAGGTACTTTTTGAGATGCTTGGTGACGAACCTAAACCATCCCAAACCCCTCCGCTTGAATTATTTGTTGAATACTTTCAATTCGTTGCTGATCAAGAAATCGCCGTCGTTTTTGATTGGACTCTTGAACAAGTCGAACGCGAAATGAAAAAGCTTGCATTTGCTCAAAAGGTCAAAAAAATTAATGCTAAACATGGGTTATTTTGGCGCTACATTAACAGTGGTGCAGAAACGGAACAATCCATGTAAACATAAACACGGGTAAAAAAACCCGTGTTTATGTTTACCCCAAAAAGGAACAAATGTTCTTTTTTAAGGTATAAAGAAACCGCGCCGGGATAAGCGCGGTTTCTAATATGTCTTAACGACAACAAAGGGGATGGGAGAAATTTTTCACGGTCAAACAAAGGGGTAAATGTTTGTTTGTGATCAATTTCACATCTTTATAATATCAAATCATGTCGACTTTTGACAACTAGTTTTATTAGTTTTCACAGTTTTGTCATAAAACATAACCAATAGCACGTCATCATATAATGAAATAACAAGTTAAGCTTGTTATTTTTTATCAGACTATAGGAGGTTAATAATGCTGCATATTATGTTAGGGCTGATCACAACATTGGTTTTTTTCTGTTTAAATATTTTAGGATTGATGAATATGCTCCCGCTTTATATTACATCTCCCCTTTTGTTTGTCTCGCTTCTTTTTACAATTAACCGTTTTAATCAACGAAAGTCATTTAAAGGATTTTAATCACTGCTTATTCAATTTTTGAATAAGCTCTTCCATTTCATTCAGCTGTTTTTCAAATGTTTTGCATGCTGCTTCAATCGGCTCTGATGAGGTCATGTCGACTCCCGCTTTTTTCAGCACTTCAATTGGATAATCCGAACTTCCGGATTTCAAAAATTCAAGGTACCGTTTGACTGCTGGTTTTCCTTCATTTAAAATTTGTTGACTGAGAGCTTGGGCGGCACTATAGCCTGTTGCATATTGATAGACATAATAATTGTAATAAAAATGAGGGATTCTTGCCCACTCAAGAGCAATCTCCTGATCAACTTTCATTTGTTCACCAAAATATTTTTTATTTAGATCATAATAGATCTTACACAACAAGTCAGGAGTTAGCGGCTCTCCTTCTTGAGCCTTAACATGGATAGCATGTTCAAACTCAGCAAACATGGTCTGTCTGAAAACCGTTCCTTTAAACCCTTCAAGCATGTGGTTCAAAATATAAAGACGCTGTTTCTCATCACTGAGCGTATTCAGCAAATAATGACCTAACAAAGCTTCATTTGTTGTTGAAGCAACTTCAGCGACAAAGATGCTGTAATCTCCATATGTGTATGGTTGATTTTTTCTTGTATAATAACTGTGCACAGAATGGCCAAATTCATGAACAAGTGTAAACAGCTCATTTACGTTATTTTGCCAGTTCATCATGATATATGGATTTGTTCCATACGCTCCAGATGAGTATGCACCACTTCGTTTTCCTTTGTTTTCATAAACATCGACCCAACGGTTATTTAATCCTTCTTTTAAGATGGATGCATAATCTTCTCCTAAAGGAGCAAGACCTTTTAACATATAATCTTTCGCTTGATCGTATGACACTTTCATACCTGAACCTTTAACAAGCGGAGTATACAAGTCATACATATGGACCTCGTCAAGTTCGAGTACTTTTTTCCTAAGTGCTACATAACGGTGAAGAAGTGGTAAATGTTGATTGATCGTTTTGACAAGATGATCATAAACTTCTTCAGGTATGCTGTTGCGTGACAATGCTGCTTCTCTTGCAGACTGATACTGTCTCACTTTTGCATAAAAGTTATGTTTTTTGATAGCACCGCTTAACGTTGAAGCCAAAGTGTTTTTGTAGCGGTCATATGTACCATACACCGCTTTAAATGCACTGCGGCGAATATCGCGATCAGCACTTTCTAAAAGGGGGACAAAGTTACTATGGGTAATTTGTCGTTTTTCCCCATTTTCATCGGTGATCTCCGGGAATTCAAGATCAGCGTTATTAAACAAGCTAAATGTCGTTGAAGAATTGCCTAGAACATCTGAAGCTTCAGCTAATAGACCTTCTTCTTTTTCACTTAATACATGTGGGCGTTCTTTAGTGATCTCTTCAAGAGCATGGGAGTAAAGTTTTAATTCCTCTTTTTCTAAAAGAAACTGCTGGAGTTTTTCTTCCTGAATCGTTAAAATTTCGGGTACCATATAGGCTGTTATACTCGCAGCCTGGCTATAAAGGTTTGCCGCTTTGTCATTTAAGCCTTGATAAACTGAATTTCCTGTATCTTGGTCATAGCGCATATGTGAGTACGCATATAATTTGTCCAACCTTTCCATAACCTTATCCTGCTGTGTCAAAGCCTCATATAAATCATCGGCTGAATGACTGAGCTTCCCTTTAAATTCGGAGAGTTTTGGCAGCAGATCTTTAACTGCTTGGAATTCTTTGTTCCAAGCGTCATCGGATGGAAAAATATCCTCAAGTCTCCAAGTGTCTGCTTCGTTCACCTCACTTCTTGCCGGCAATTTTTTCGTTTGATTTTCTTCTGTCAATGTCAATCCCCTCGCTTTCTTTACTCCAAGTCCATTGATGCTCAACAAACTTGTATTGTGTTTATCTTCTGTTTTTTGACCTCCTTTTGTCAAATCATATGCCGAAAAAATGACACTTGATGCTGCAAACAGAAAACAAAATAGATAGCTTTTCACCTGATACAAAATACCGCCACCACCTTCCTTTCATTTAGAGTAAACGAAAGGCTTCATGATCATTCAGAAAAATAATAAGCATCCCTTTTTAAAAGAGTTGCTAAACACGACTCCTTGTAGAGCGGTCGATTAACGTCATAAACATTTTGCTTTTTGCTTAAAAAACCTTTCTTGTACAGGTAAAAAGCATACTCATTGACTGCATCTATTACTTTCTCCCGGTGATTCCATCTTAGTTTAAGCCGCTTTGTTTGAATCAGTTGATGCATATAGCAAACAGCAGAATCTAGGCGAAAAGGTGAGCGATCTATCATATAAAGGTAAAGATAGCCTTGCCAGACAAACACCGGGTGTGAAAAAATAGAACCTGAAGGAACGGGAATAAACACTTCTGAAGGGAAAAAAGGAAGCGAAATGTGAAGCTTTTGATAAAACAACTCCATCATTTGCTTTGTGTCCTTTGTGAAAAAACGGTGGGATGTTGTCCGGAAATGAAGAAGGTTTCTTTTCCAGCCACTAAGCTGAAGGGATGAACACCTTTTAGATGAAGTCATGAAAGAAGTTACTCTCGTCTGTTGAAGCGGAAGATAGGTGACTGATGCCGATGATTTATTTTTCAAAAATGGGGTTAACTGGTCAAGTATGAGAAAAGCTTTTTGTTCTGGACAAAAAAACAAAAGTTTTGAATGTTTTTCTTTTCTCTGTACGAACTGCCAATGAAACTCTGAAAGCTGAAAAAAGCTGTTAGCCAATCGTTTGACACGATTTCCACCGATGATCCAAATGGGGTCAATCCCAAGTTCAACAAGTCCAGTCGTCCGTTTTTGATAATCTGTCAAGTTGAGAGTTGCACACTGAAATTCAATTGCAATCATCTTCATTCCACATTTCACCAATACATCTGGTCTTTGCTTAACCTTCTTTATATATGGTTCAAGGACTGGTTTTAGCCCTTGCTTTTTAAGCCATTGATAAAGAAGCTGTTTTCCTTGTAAATGATAAACACTTTCCTGTTCATAGGACACAGGACAAGCTGCATCAGGTTGATGTGCAAAATGATAGATTCTTTTTTCACCAACTTTCAGTTTCACTTCATGGTGGCAGACCGGACAGTAAAAAGAATGGCTGGTTCGTAATCTCTTCAGTTCATTAGCCCTGTATCCGTCTCCCAAACAAATGAGCTGACCTTCTTTCATTATTGCAGACAGCACATATCATCTCTCCTTTCTATTCTTTAGGTATTCTCCAAAAGAAAAAAGCTCTCCTTTCTTAATAAGAAAAAAGAGTTTTGAAAGTAGAAAAGCGGTGGAAATCTCCAACCGCTAAAAAACTGACTACTCATAATTTGAATTTTGCTTCTGGTGCTTGGGAATATGACAGGACTTTTTTCGTGATGATTTATCTTTCCTTGTATGCGCTGTCCCACCAGAATGGTAACACACCTTCATTTTCCCTGTTTTTGCTTCTCATAATATAGAACGTCTCATCATTCTTTCCAAACAACAATCATCCGAGATCGCTCCCGATTTTTCACATAAAAAACCTTTCCCGGTCATGAGAAAGGTTGATCTATTATGCAAAGTGTTTTTTTATTGTATGAAGGGCATCATCTGCCACAATTAGTGTTCCATACTCATTAAGCATGTGAATTGTCATTTTTGATTCTGAGGCATATTCAAGCAAGATGCTCAGTTGGTTCTCAACCTCTTCATCAGGCAGTTCCTCAAAATCAACGAATAAATAATAACGATTGTCATGAGAATATAATGTAGTTTGGCAACCGCTAACAGACATTTTAGATAGTAAGATCAAGTCTTCAAAATCAGCAAATTTTAAAACAAACTGCAGCTTTTGTTCTTCCTCTTGTTCTTCATTTCTAAAGTCTTCTAAAAGAGCGTCAAGCGTTTCCTCTGTGTCTTGCTTTTTATCTTCAGGAATCGGCAGTTCAAGCTTTTGCCCGTCTTTTGAAAGCTGGGCCCTTGTCACAATAATTTCCAACCCTTTATCAAGAGCCTGCACTTGAATCCAAAGGGGGCCTTCAACGGCAAACTCTTCTTCTTCGTGCACTTCATCCATCACTTCCCAAAAGAGCTCTTCACTGCGTTCTCGATTGTACCAAATTTCTTCTCTGTCAAATCCGCGATCCTCTATATCACCATAAGAAATATAGAACTTAACGGTATGTTCATTTATTCTCTCAATTTCCATTTGCCAACCTTCCCTTCTTGTCGAGATGTTGAAGGGATAACTAAGCTCCCAGTTAATTGTACTTTACTACACTTTACCCAATACGTCTACTTCTTAATCTTTCCTAAAACTCCTTTAAAAATGTTTTATGAGCAAAAAGTCATAAAACATTTAAGAAATAGACTACCTTAACATAATCTTCGTCATCTTTCATATATATCATGAGTACAAGCAACAAATGTCCGGATAGAGAAAGTGAGGTGCCATGGGGTGGAACAAGAGTTACTGATGCCTCTATTGATGATCATAGGGATCGATATGATTCTCGGCGGTGATAATGCTATCGTGATTGCAATGGCAAGCCGTAATTTACCTCCTGAGCAAAGACAAACAGCGATTATTACAGGTACATGCATAGCTATTTTAATGAGAATCATGTTAACCACAACGGCAGTTTATTTATTGACAGTTCCTTATCTGCAATTGTTCGGCGGAATTTTCCTTCTTTATTTAGGATACCAACTTCTGATTGAAAAAAAGGATAGTCAGCATGTCAAAAGTGGGACATCTTTGTGGAAGGCGATTAAAATTATTGTCATTGCTGATTTATTTATGTCTTTAGACAATGTCATTGCAGTTGCCGGTGCATCACATGGCCGTATGTGGCTTGTTGTGTTCGGATTAATGATTTCGGTCCCCATTATTATTTGGGGAAGCAGGCTCATCCAAGTCGCTATGAGAAAGTTTCCATTACTCATATATGTTGGCAGCGGACTGCTTGCCTATACGGGCGGCGAAATGATCGTCAAAGAACAAGAACTGTCTTACTTTATGGCGAAACATAGTACGATTGAGATGGCACTTCCTACCCTTACCGTTATTTTTGTGATTTTATCCAGTATTTATTATGAACAATTGAGTAATAAATCATAAGTCATTTTTTAATACGGGGTGGGGAACCAAAAAAGAAGGCCGAATTTTCAGCCTTCTGCAGTTTCTTTAAGATGCTTAATTGGCAAGACGTTGCGCTTCCCTTAATTGGAATGTACGCACTTTACGAGGAAGGAATCGACGGATTTCGTCTTCATTGTACCCTACCTGTAATCGTTTCTCATCGATGAGAATCGGTCGGCGCAAAAGGCCTGGATGTTCATTAATGAGCTGGTAAAGTTCTTGAAGAGGCATGGTTTCAAGATTGACGTTCAGCTTTTGAAACACTTTAGAGCGTGTCGAAATAATTTCATCTGTTCCATCTTCTGTCATCCGTAAAATTTCTTTTATCTCGTCAATTGATAAAGGCTCTGAAAAAATATTTCTTTCTGTATATGGAATATCGTGCTCTTCTAACCACGCGCGCGCCTTTCTGCATGACGTGCAACTTGGTGATGTATATAATGTAACCATAATTCTTCACTCCTTGAAAAATAGAATGAAATAACTGTTTTTAAATTGAAATAAGTATAAAAAAGTAATCTTTATAGAGTATTATACTATAAAAAAGTAAGTATTAACAGAGGATATCGTAATTTTTTGAGTGATTAGTTTAATTGATCAAAAATATTTTTCGTCTTTTTATCCTCAACAATTTCTAATACATCCTCAACATCTTCAAAAGGTTCGCCATACCATTTTTCATCTTTGTAAGTATGGATTTTTTCGTATGTCTCTTTCATAGCTTCATACACTTCTTCTTCTGTATTAGATTTGGGAGTCCAATACAAGATCTCCATTTTACTAACCTTACCGGTAGCCAATGATCTGCGCCGATAACCAATAGATTCAGCATGTTTAAAGTGTTCCTTTTGATAAAATTTCAGACGCTTCGCTGTGTCAATATCATCTTCATCAATGGGTTCAACTTCAAGAAGAATCGGTTTGTTTTTCTTTTTCAGTTTCTCAATTAGTTTCGTCCCGAGCCCTTGGCCTCTCGCATCTCTTGAAACGAATAAATAGTCGATAAAAATAAAAGAATCAAACTCGGCGTACATCAAAACATAGTGTCTACCTTCTTCTTTTTGGTAAATATCATCTCGTTCTTTTAGTAACGCCTCCATATGTTCTTTTGATTTCATCTCTTCAACCGGAAAATATCCACTTAGTTTGTCATACCAGGCCATTCGTTTGCTCCTTCTCAATTATTATAATGATTCACACTTTACATATACCCACTTCCATTTCAATTTAAACGACCGGAAGTGATGAAAGAGCATGTTCCTAAAGCCGGCATCTATATACTAAGACGTATGTATGTTGCGAAGGTTTCATTTTTTTTTACTCTGTTAAACTTTGTTTTTGATCAATTGATTTCAAACTTATGTTTGATATGCATATATAGTGAAGTTGGCGACCCTTTCAAATTTGTCTATTGCGAAACCGTTCTTCCAAGAAGAATCCAAGCGTAAAAACAAAAATGATGTTACCAAAAAGCAATTCTATTCTACACCTCTTAAAAGGAGGAGGCATTAGAAGGTGAGGAATGATCGAGAGCATGTTCTAGAGCGCGTATTCTTTGCAGCGCTTGAACTCGTTTTCCAACCCATTTAAAGAGTCTGAGCATCTCCTCATTTGGTGACTCCAAAAGGTTGGGTGAATCCTGTTTGCAATATCAACTTCCTTTTAGGGGAGTATGGAGAGCACAACGAAGGCCTATTTTACGGTACGGAATCTTAAAAAAAGAATTTGCTGATATGTCAATGTTTGTTAAACGTAAAAAAGGCGTCCAAAAGCCCAAATCGACTTACTGGACAGCCCCCCAGAGACACTTATTTTGACTGATACTCTTTATACTCTTTTTCAGAACACATACAATAGTGTCCTGGTTTTATTTCGCGAAGTTCCATGCTTTCTCCATCTGTCAGTTGATGAACGGATGGGTCATACGTTTTTCGCACCCGGGTCCGTTCATGATCTGGATCAGGAAGTGGAATAGCAGAAAGCAATGATTGTGTATATGGATGAAGTGGATTTTCGTATAATTCATCAGCTGATGCTAATTCGACAAGCTTGCCAAAATACATCACACCAATCCGATCACTAATATATTTTACCATTGATAGATCGTGTGCGATGAATAAATATGTCAGTCCTCTTTCCTTTTGTAAATCCTTCATTAAATTAACAACTTGAGCTTGGATCGAGACATCAAGTGCTGAAATCGGTTCATCAGCAATAATAAATTCAGGCTCAACCGCAAGTGCTCTGGCAATTCCGATCCGTTGGCGCTGTCCGCCGGAAAATTCGTGTGGGTAACGATTCGCATGCTCTTTATTTAAGCCGACTAACGTTAATAATTCGTGGACTCGCTCAAGTCTTTCTCTTTTCGAGTTTGCGAGACCATGAATGTCAATTCCTTCAGCGATAATGTCCGTTACTGTCATACGCGGGTTTAACGATGCATAGGGATCTTGAAAGATCATCTGCATTTTCCGGTTGAACTCCAGTAGATGTTTAGCAGATTTTTTGCCGTGAACATTCTCTCCTTTAAATAACACTTCTCCTGACGTCGCTTGATAGAGTCGGATGATTGATCGCCCTGTTGTCGATTTTCCACAACCTGATTCTCCAACAAGCCCTAATGTTTCACCTTTATAAATATCAAAGGAAATTCCATCAACAGCTTTGACAATTCCTTTTGGCGTTGAAAAATGCTGTTTTAAATTCTTAATTTCAAGCAGTTTTTCTGCCATATCATTCACCTTCTTTCACTTCCAGCGGTTTTTCATAGTGATCCTTGAACTCGCGCAGCCGATGTTTGACAGCAGCCGGTGGTTCGACTTTTGGTGCGTCAGGATGTAAGAGCCATGATTTTACATAATGGGTATCAGATAGTTTAAACATTGGTGGTTCTTGTTCAAAATCGATTTTCATTGCGTAAGAGCTTCTTAACGCAAATGCATCACCTTTTGGCGGATTTGTTAAATCAGGAGGTGATCCAGGAATCGCCATCAATTCCTCATCGCCATCAGCATCAAGACTTGGCATTGATGCTAATAGTCCCCATGTATAGGGATGTTTCGGATTGTAAAAAATTTCATCGGCCGTTCCAATCTCAACGATTTGTCCGGCATACATCACGGCAACTCGATCGGCGACATTAGCAACAACACCGAGGTCATGCGTAATAAAAATAATCGATGTGTCAATCTTTTTCTGTAAGTCTTTCATCAGTTCTAAAATTTGCGCTTGGATTGTCACATCAAGAGCTGTTGTCGGCTCATCAGCAATTAATAGTTTTGGATTAGCAGCTAATGCCATGGCGATGACAACCCGTTGTCTCATCCCGCCGCTAAATTCATGAGGATATTGATTGACACGTCGTTCAGGCATCGGAATCCCTACTAAATGAAGTAATTCCACTGCACGCTTATGTGCATCATCTCTTGAAATTTTTTCATGTTTAAATAATACTTCAGTAATTTGTTTCCCCACTTTCATCGTCGGGTTCAGAGATGTCATCGGATCTTGAAAAATCATCCCGATATCTTTACCGCGAATCGCTTGCATCTCTTTTTCTTCTTTCGGTACTAAGTCTTGTCCTTCAAATAAAATTTGCCCGCTTTTAAAATATCCAGGTGGCATAGGAATCAGCTTCATAATTGCTTGTGAAGTGACACTTTTTCCTGAACCCGATTCACCGACAATTGCCAGTGTCTCCCCTTTATCAATGTGAAAGTTCACACCGCGGATTGCCTGCACTTCTCCGGCATATGTTTTAAAAGAAATGGCTAAATCTTTCACCTCAAGTAAGTGTGTCATCTTTTTTCACTCCTTTATTTACGTAGCTTCGGATCTAAAGCATCTCGCAATCCGTCACCAATTACGTTAAATGAAAACATTGTTAAGCAGATAAACGCAGCCGGGAAAAACAAGCGCCAAGGATAATATTCCAAGCCTTGTACTCCCTCTGTTGCCATCGTTCCCCAGCTTGCCAAAGGAGCGGGAACACCAAGTCCGAGGTAACTTAAAAATGCTTCATAGAAAATAGCTGTAGGTACGGTTAATGTCATTGTCACTAAAATCGGACTCATAATGTTTGGCAATAGATGTTTTCTAATAATGCGTGAGTTTTTCGCTCCAAGTGTTCTTGAAGCCAATACAAATTCTTGATTTTTCAATTGAAGCACTTGTCCACGAACAATCCGTGCCATATTGATCCATCCAGTAATAACCATCGCGGCAATCATCGTGATTAATCCTTTCCCCATCACAACAAGAAGCAAGATTGTCATCAATAAAGAAGGAATGGCCCATAAGATATCAGCGATTCTCATCATGATTTCATCTGTGCGTCCACCTCTTATACCGGAAACCGCACCCCAAATCACACCGATTAGAACGTCGATCAATGCCGCTGAAAGCCCAATTGTCAGTGAAATCCGTGCACCAACCCATGTTCTAACAAATACATCCCTACCTAAATCATCTGTTCCAAACCAATATTCAGCACTTGGTGGTTTATTGGCATTCATTAAGTTTGTCTCTTCATAATGATGGCTTGATAAGATGGGGGCAAAGATAGCCATTAATGCAATAAGAATGAGGAGAATAAGTCCGGTCAAAGCAAGCTTGTTTTCTTTAAATCTAAGAAACACGTCCTGCCAAAATGAAAGGTTTTTCTTTGTGATCTTTTCCGCTTCATGATGGTCAACAACGACAGGTTCAAACATGTCTTTAGGTATTTGTTGCATTTTATTTACTCCCCTTTCTTAGCGCCAAACAGTTTAATACGTGGATCGACTAAACCGTATAAAATATCGACAATCAGGACGCAGAGCAACAAAATGGCCCCAAAAAACACGGTAACACCCATGATCACTGTATAATCGCGGTTTGTAATACTTGTGACAAAGTGCATCCCAAGCCCTGGAATACCGAAGATTTTTTCGACAACAAATGTACCTGTTAAAATGGATGCCGCCATCGGTCCCATATATGTAATCACCGGCATAATCGCATTGCGAATTGCATGTTTGACTGTAACAGCAGATGTACTTAACCCTTTTGCTTTTGCCGTTCGAATATAGTCACTGCTCAGCACTTCGAGCATGCTGGAGCGTGTCAAGCGGGCGATAAATGCCATAGGCATGAAGGAAACGGCTATTGCCGGTAATACGGTATGTCCCCATGACTCCCATTGTGCAACTGGAAATGCGCCCAGTTTCATTGCCATCACATATTGTAGCAGTGCTGCCATAATGAAGTTCGGTACAGAGATGCCAACAACAGCTAACATCATGGCTGAATAATCCTGCCACTTATTTCGATTAAGTGCAGCAATAACACCAAATAAAACACCAAAGGCTAAAGCAAGACAAATTGCTTCTAAACCAAGAGTAAAAGAAATCGGAAAACCTGAGCCAATTAAATCATTTACGGTTTGTCCTTTATATTTAAAGGAAGGACCGAGATCCCATTTGACAACAGATAATAAGTAATCAAGATATTGTTTAGGTAAAGGCTGGTCTAATCCATAATAAGAGTTAAGGCTAGCTTCAATCTCAGGTGGAAGTTTCTTTTCGCCTGAAAAAGGTCCACCAGGTATTGCTCTCATTAGGAAGAAAGTAGCTGTTACAATCACCCAAAGAGAAAGTAGAATTGAAACAAGACGACGGCCTAAAAATTTTACCAAAATTATACACCTCCGAATATTCAGCTTGTGAACTTCATATGATAAAAGAAAAGTATATGGGGGGAAACAAATGACCCCATATACTTTTAATGCAGTTTTTATTCAAAATAAGCCGTTTTAAGATAGATTTCCCCAGTTCCTAGTAAAATGTAACCTTTGAAATGTTCATCATGAAGATAAGGCATGGTGTAGAAGAAAATTGGTGCGATTGGCAGTTCATCCATTAGAATGCCTTCAGCTTCTTTCAACTGCTTCATGCGTTTATCAGCATCAGGTTCTTTTGAAGCTTTTTCTAGAAGTGCTTTATATTTAGCATTCTCCCAGTTCGTATCATTATTTCCGCCATCTTTATCACGATATGTTTCAAGGAAGTTCATCCCATCGTTAAAGTCAGCGATCCACCCTAGCCGGGCAATTTGATAGTTTCCGCTATGAAGCTTATCAATGTAGACATTCCATTCTTCATTACTTAATTCAACCTTAACGCCTAAATCTTTATTCCACATTTCTTGTATAGCCTGAGCGACTTGTTGATGACGATTGTCCGTATTATAGGTAAGTGTGATTTTTGGCAGTTCTGATGCTTTATTCAGGCCTAGTTCTTTTAAGCCTTTTTGTAAATACTCTTTTGCCTTTGCTACATCATGGTCTTTGAAGTAGCCTTCTTTTGATTCAAAGCCATGGATAACCGGCGGAACAAATTTTGTCGCTGGAATCTCATCGGCTTGAGTAATGTTTTTAACAATTGCTTCACGATTGATCGCATATGTCAATGCTTTACGAATGTTAACATTGTTTAACGGTGCTTTTTCGGTATTAAATTTGTACATATAGACCGATGCATATGGATCGATATTCAGACCTTCATTTTTCAAGCTTGGAACCGCATCAGTCGGAATGACATCAAAAGGTTCCCCGACATAGTCGATCTCACCTTTTTTATACATATTCAACCCAGTATTCGTATCATTGACCATTGCCATGTTAATTTTCTTCAATTTTACAGCATCTTTATCCCAATACTGTTCATTTTTCTCAAGAATAATTTTGTTGTTATGTTTCCATGTCGTCATTTTAAACGGTCCGTTTGATACGTAATCTTCACCTGCGTTTGTATACCACTTTGGATTCTTTTCAGCAACTTTTTTATTAACAGGTAAATAAGTATAGAATGCAGTAAGCTCAGTAAAGTATGGTGTCGGTTGTTCAAGTTCGACTTTTAATGTCTTATCATCAAGTGCTTTAACACCGACATCATCCATTTTTCCTTTACCTTTGTTGGCTGCTTGACCGCCTTTTAAATAGTAAAGCTGGTAAGCATATTGTGATTGGTTTTTCGGGTCAAGCGCCCATTTCCAAGCATATTCAAAATCCTGTGCTGTGACTGGATCCCCATTCGACCATTTCATACCATCGCGGAGTTTAAATGTGTAAGTTTTCTTATCCTTGCTGACTTCAATCTTTTCCGCTGCAGCTTCTACCGGTTTTCCGTCCTTGTCAATCGTTGTTAATCCTTCGAATGTTTGACGAAGAATAGTGGAAGCAACTTTTTCATTTGCAAGCCCCGGATTCAATGAGAACGGCTCAGTTTTAATGTTGATATTCAGTGTGTCTTTCCCTTCGCTACCTTTTTTACCGCTGTCTGACCCGCCCCCAAAACCACAAGCACTCAATACTAGAGTAAACAGGATCAATAAACTAATTAGTGAACAACGTTTTTTCAAAAAGAAACCCCCCTATTTCATTTTTAGTTCCTTACTTTTTTCAACATTCAGATTTATCATAAAAAAGTAATAGACTTAACACACTTTTTCCTCTCTTTTCTCTTTTCTGAATATTTTTTATGTAAAGAACCTTTAGACTTGAGTGAACAAATTCATTATAAATAATTGAATAATTTATTGCAATATTAATTTTAAATTATTTTTTTATTCTAATAATTTATCCTTGTTCGATTTTCTATCAATATTTTAAATATTCTTCGTCGTTTTAAAGCATAACTACGCTAAACTAGACGTTTATTTTTTACAGTAAAATCATTTTATAAAATAATAATTTTTACCTCTTATCAAAGAACAAGAATAGAGTGTTTATGGTTGAAGCACTTCTTTGGTGACTTGCACATCAATCTTATATATAATAAAATCATAAAAAATGCTGTGAAAAAGAAAAGTACACATTCTCACCATTTCAAGAGAGTCCGCGGTGCTGAAAGCGGATAATGGCGAATGTGGAATGGGCTTTGGAGCAGCTGTGGCGAACCTTTTCAGTAGTCACAGCCGGAGAAGACTTCGTTAACAACGGCCAAGTGATTTCATTTTCCTATAGTGAAATAATTAGGGTGGTACCGCGGTTCATTCGTCCCTTTTATAAGGACAGAGTGAACCTTTTTATTTTGAATCGAAAAGAGGGATTATTGATGAAGAAAACGATTTTTTCTGGAATTCAGCCGAGCGGCTCAGTTACGCTTGGCAACTATATTGGTGCGATGAAACAATTTGTTAATTTGCAAAATGATTACAATTGTTATTTCTGTATCGTTGATCAGCACGCAATTACAGTGCCACAGGACAGGCTTACACTGAGAAAAAACATTCGCAACTTGGCCGCCCTTTATTTGGCTGTCGGTCTTGATCCACAAAAAGCAACGCTATTTATCCAATCAGAAGTTCCTGCACATGCTCAAGCCGGCTGGATGCTTCAATGTGTCGCCTATATCGGAGAACTTGAGCGAATGACTCAGTTTAAAGATAAATCAGCAGGAAAAGAAGCTGTTGTTTCTGGACTGTTAACATATCCACCTTTAATGGCAGCTGATATTTTGCTGTACGGAACAGATGTTGTCCCTGTTGGCGAAGATCAAAAACAGCATCTTGAATTAACCCGCAATCTGGCAGAACGCTTTAACAAAAAATACAATGATATTTTTACAGTACCTGAAGTGAAAATTCCAACAGTTGGCGCTCGGATTATGTCGCTGAACGATCCACTGAAAAAAATGAGCAAGTCAGATCCAAATCAAAAAGCGTTTATCACCTTGCTTGACGATCCTAAGCAACTTGAGAAAAAAATCAAAAGTGCTGTCACTGATTCTGATGGAATCGTCAAGTATGATAAACAAAACAAGCCTGGTGTCTCTAACTTGCTGACAATCTATTCAATTCTCGGACAAGTCTCTGTTGCTGAGCTTGAAGCGAGATATGAAGGGAAAGGTTATGGGGAATTCAAGAGCGATCTTGCTGAAGTCGTCGTCAGCACACTGAAACCGATTCAAGATCGTTATTACGAATTGGTCGAATCTGAAGAATTGGACCGGATTCTTGATGAAGGCGCTGAACGAGCCAACAAAACCGCGTCCAAAATGCTGAAAAAAATGGAAAATGCGATGGGACTCGGTCGCAAACGCCGATAAAACAGTAAAAGTAAAAAGGCTGTCCAATAGTCAAAAATTGACTAACTGGACAGCCTCTTTTTAAATCTATTTTTTAAAATGATATGGAAGTGTTGCTACAACAATATCTTTTTTCCACAGCAATCTCAGTCGAAGTAAAAAAGCTGATTGATTGTGAAGAATATTGTGCCAGCTTTTTTTCGGAATGAACTGTGGAACAAGAACCATAACAGAATAATGATATTTCGTTGCTTTTGCCTCAACCGTTTCTAAAAACTTTTCTAAAGGTGAAGTCAAACTTCGATATGATGAGCGTAACATGACAAGTCTGACGCCATTATCCAATTCAGCCCATTTCTCCTCAATCTTTTTTTCTGTTTCCTTGTCAAAAGATACATGGACGGCGATCACTTGATCTGAAAGAGTTTTAGCATATTGGATTGATTTTTCAACAACGTTTGTCACACCAGCAATAGGTACGATAACGATGTTGCCTTCGATCGGTTGTAGATTTTCTTCGGTCATTCTCAACTGTTCACCAACAGCATTGTAGTGCCTTTTTATCATATAAAAGATCCAAATAACGATCGGCATGAACACAAGCACCGACCAGACAAGCTTAAATTTTGTAATAAAAAGGATCATCAGGACAACAGCAGAAATGACCGCACCTGTGGCATTGATGAACATTTTTAAAACCCAGTTCTTCGGTCTCTGTCTGAACCATTTCAAACACATGCCGGTTTGTGAAAGAGTAAACGGAATAAAAACACCGACCGCATATAAAGGGATTAAATGATCTGTTTTACCACCAAATAAAATAATCAGTAATATTGAGGCGATTCCGAGAAAGATGATCCCATTTGAATAACCTAATCGGTCACCTCTAACCGTAAACATTCTTGGCATATATTTATCTTTAGCCAAATTAAATGCAAGCTGCGGAAATGCCGAAAATCCTGTATTCGCCGCCAAAACGAGAATGAGTGCCGTCGTTCCCTGAATGAAATAATACAGGAATGACCGGCCGAATGTTTCTGAAGCAATTTGGGAAACGACTGTTTCTTCAGGTTTTGGTACGAGACCGAAGCCGAAAGCAAGCACGGTTATTCCTGTAAAAAGAATACCAAGTAATATTCCCATCAACACTAAAGTATTAGCCGCATTTTTTGATGATGGTTCTTTAAAAGCTGGGATTGCATTCGAAATGGCTTCTACCCCGGTTAATGCAGCACAACCTGATGAAAAGGCTTTAAGCAATAGAAACAAGGACAGCCCGGCAATCGGTGTGCCGATTGTTGAATGATTGACCTGTACAACTTGTCCGGTGATCATTTTATAACCGCCAACAGCAATAAGAATTAAAAGTGCTACTACAAATAAATAAACCGGGTACGCCAAAATTGAAGCTGATTCCGTTAAACCACGCAAATTTAAAATCATAATAACGACAACTAAAAAAACCGCAATTAAAATATGGTGGGTATGTAAAAAAGGGACTGCTGACGTTATGGCGTCAGTACCTGCAGAAACGCTGACCGCTACTGTCAAAATATAATCGACAAGTAAAGACCCTCCGGCAATCAGTCCCGGATTCACCCCTAAGTTTTCCCGTGATACAACATAAGCTCCTCCACCGTGTGGATAAGCAAAAATAATTTGTCGATAAGAAAGAATTAATGCTGTTAACAAAATGAGAACGCCGATTGCAATTGGCAATGAATACCACAATGCTGCCGAACTAATGGCAACCAAAACAATTAAAATTTGCTCAGTACCGTAAGCGACAGAAGACAAAGCGTCTGAAGATAATAAGGCAAGAGCCTTTGTTTTTGATATCTTTTGTTCCCCTAACTGTTGTGATTTTAAAGGTTTACCGATTAATAAACGCTTTAGTGTACTATACATGCTATGTGTCTTCTCCTTCTTCGCCTCTACTCCTAAATTTTCCAGCACAAAAAAGCACAGAGACGAATAGCCCCTGTGGAATGGGTTTATTTCTCTCACTTAACGCTGACGAGGTTAGCTGACGGATTCGGGCTCAGGTGAGTTTTGCCCTACCTATTTTAAGGATTCACCCCAACCGGCTACAATAACCGGTATTGGTTCCCCCGCTCTTTTAGGACTTAGCGACTGATATTACATGATATAGAGAAGATCATACTCCCGTTTATTTCAGTTGTAAAGATGAAACTGGTCATATTATTGAAATTTTTTCAACAAAATAAAAAACCCGTGTTAAAACGGGTTTAAAAAGATTTTTAGTTTACTTTAGACTCATTTTCAATTTCCCAAAGTTTTTCAAAAAAGGGTTGGCCCTTAATTAAATTTTCACAAAATTCCTGATGCTTGTCAGACCAGCCTTCAATTGTTTCATTGAAAAGCATATTCCAGATCTCCTCAAATGACATCCGTTTGATTTGATTGTACATGTGAGGATTCCATTCCGTGTACCAATAAGCAATCTCAGCACGGTTTTTCAAACCTTTTAGCTGATCAAGCGCCATGAATAGTAGTTGTTTCAGCTGACGTTCTTTTCTTGTTAATCCCATAACATGCTCTGGTGATAATGATAGTATATGGTATTCTTTTGAAGATTGCAGTTTTTCCGGTACAAATTCATAGCTTTTCGTCTCAACATCCTTTACCATTTCATAAACAAGTTGCTCCTGTCTTGGAATAAGACGACTTTTTCTGACAGGAATCATATATCCGGCTGTATCGACTGCAAGTATTCCGATACCATCCGTCACAATAAAGCAGTGATCAAGCTGTGTGCGTTCATGGTTTTTACGAATATATGCTTTTTGATAAACTTCACTTAGTAATTCTGACGGAAGTTCTGATAAATCATTTTCTATGTAGTGAAACAAGACAGACTGTACTTTCAATAACGGAACTTGATCAAGCAATTCAACACTATCTTCCTTTCGCCATTCATGAAAGTGGCAGACATTATAACCATTTTCTTCTCCCTCAAACCAATTCACCCACACATCATGAAGAAATAACATTTCTAACCCCTCACTTTATAAAAACTGTTGTCCACAGTATAGGCAAGGGGGATGGAAATTATTCCATCTAACAGAGATTATGGAATTTTTAAAAACCAAATTCTCTTGCCGATATTTTTTCTGATGAAAGAATGGATCTTAAAGAAGCGTTAAACTATTATCGCGAAACTCCGTTAGAAAGACGGCTTCGCTACCAATTGTTGTTGCCACAAACCCTTCTGCTCAATGAGCCAAAGGGATTACAAAAGATAATTCACTACAATAACATTTTTGGGCAAGACAGCCGACATACTCCAAATAATCCCTGAGAATACGCCCGTAACTCCTAAAGATCCAATCAAGATCGTGTATATTAGAGTAGTATACTTCACTTCCTCACAACAAAACACAACGATTACGGCTCAGATCATAAAATACTGAATACATATCAACCCGAGATGTGTGGAGCATTTCTCCAAGTATAATTGAACAAAGCTAAAAAAATCTTATCTAATCATTGTAATTGGTCTCACAGCTTCACTAATTGATGCGACATCTTTGATACTTATCAAACAGTAATCTCATTGAGAACAATTCCAGTGATCTCTCTGTAAAATGCGTTTTTTGTTTATCGCTGCCTGCTCCACATTAGTCGTGACTGTTAAGTAAATGAGATATCAAAGCTATTGGTTGATATCTCATCGAACGAATTATTTAATATTTTTCGGATCAAGTGCATCACGAAGTCCATCACCAACAAAGTTAAAGCATAACACCGTTATTAAAATCATCAAACCTGGAAAGAGTGGATACCACCACGCCTTAATCATAATGGTAAAGTTTTGTGCATCTTGAAGCATGTTACCCCAGCTTGCCACTGGTGGTTGAACACCGAAGCCGAGATAGCTTAATGCTGATTCTGAAAGAATAACGGTACCGACAGACAGTGTTGCTGCGACAATAATCGGCCCCATTGCATTTGGTAAAATATGAGAAAAGATAATTTTATGACTTCTTGTCCCAATCGTTTTTGCGGCTAAAACGAACTCCCTTGAGCGCAATGATAAAAACTCACCTCGTACCAACCGAGCCGTTGTCGTCCATCTCGTTAAGGCGAAAATTAAAATCAGTTTATCAACACCCGGTTGAAAAATTGTCACCAAGGTAATCAGTAGGAAAATATCTGGAATGGATAGGATGATATCAACAAAACGCATTAAAATGGCATCAATGATCCCGCCAAAATATCCGGCAATCGCTCCGACAATCGTGCCGATTGTGATTGAGCCAAGGACTGAGGCAAAACCGACTAACAATGAAACCTGTGCACCATACAGCAAGCGACTGAAAATATCGCGCCCGAATTTATCTGTTCCCATCAAATGCTCAGCACTTGGCGCTTTTAGTTTATTTAAGAGGTTTTGATGTTCAGGCGCATATGGAGCAATCACCGGCGCAAAAAGGGCTGCCAGGATAATAATAGATAACAAGATTCCGCCGAGAACGGCTAGTTTATTTTTAAAAAACTTCTCAAAAAAGATTTTTGTCATCGTTTCCGGTTTTGGTGCAATGTTTTCCTGCCATCTCATCTCTTGTGAAGGTGTCGTTGGATTCGGCTGTGTCATGGTTAGTCCCCCCTCTTAATACTCAATTCGCGGATCAACGATTGCATAAAGAATATCCGCAATTAAATTTCCCAGGACAACAAGGACAGCAGAAATAACAGTCATCGCCATAATCACCGGATAATCTCTCTGAAAAGCGGAGTCGACAAACAATTTGCCGAGGCCAGGCCAACTGAAAATCTGTTCAGTTACAACAGCTCCACCAATAAAAGAAGGTATCATTAAGCCAAAAATTGTGATCACTGGCAGAAGCCCATTGCGAAGTCCATGTTTAAAAATAACCCGGTTTTCTTTAAAACCTTTCGCTCTTGCTGTCCGCATATAGTCCTGTTTGAGGACATCAAGCATACTTGATCTTGTGTAACGTGTCAGTCCCGCCATATCAGCAGTTGCAAGCACAAACGCCGGCAAAATTAAATGATGAATCCGGTCCCATATACTAAAATCGGCATTAAGTGTCATCACACCACCTGTCGGAAACCAGCCTAAATTGACAGACAGAAACATAATCAAAATTAAACCGAACCAAAAATTAGGGATCGCAAGCCCAATAAACGATGTAACGGTTATCCCATAGTCTAGTTTTGAATAAGGACGCCTTGCTGAAAGGACGCCAAGTGGTATTGAAATCAATAGTGCTAAGATCGTTGATACAAACATCAATAATAACGTGTTCGGTAATCTGGCAAGAATCAAATCGGAGACAGGGGTTCCTTTTCTAATAATTGAAGTGCCAAAATCGCCTTGGACCATATTGCCAAGCCATTTCAAATATTGAACATGTTCAGGCTCATTTAATCCATATTTTTCAATAAATTTCGCACGGTCAGCTGTACTAATATTCGGGTCCATCATTAATGCTGCCGGATCTCCTGGTGCTGCTTTCATAATCGCAAAAGACAAAATTGTAATACCTAATAAGATTGGAATTGACATGAGTGTTCGACGAATAATATATGAGATCATTTTTTATCCCCTTTTTTATAAAATTCTTAAAATGAAGGAGAAGGAAGCTCTAATAGTCAACTTCCTTCCCCTTTAGGGATTTTCCGCTTATTTACGGTCTAACCACCAGTCTTCCGCTTTATAAAAGTCAAGTTTCGGATGGAAGGTATATCCTTTCATGTTCGCAGGCATTGCTCGATGATAATTTGGGTAAAACAAGAATGTATATGGTTGATCCTCTGCTAGAAGTCGGTATATTTCTTCGTAAGTTTTTTTGTAATCTTCACGATCACTCATCGATTTTGCTTTTTCAAGCAGCTTATCAACCTGTTTATTTTGGTACCAAATATTGTTCAGACCTTTTTCCGATTCTTTTGAATGAAAAATACTGCTCTGATCTGGGAACGTCGACAAGCTCCACGAGAGAATGATGGCGTCAAAGTCCCATTTCGGTGGGTGTATTTGATCAATTAATGCGCTCCACTCAACAATCCGCGGTTTCACTTCAATACCGATTTCTTTCAATTGCTCTTGAACAACAACCGCTAAATCTTCGCGAATTTTATTACCTTGGTTTGTTTTTAGTTCAAAAGAAAATTTCTTACCGTTTTTATCTAAAATGCCGTCACCATTTGTGTCTGACCAGCCGGCTTCCTTCAGCAACTTTTTAGCTTTTTCAGGATTATAGTCAAATGCTTTAATCTTATCATGGTCTTTCGGGTAGTTCCATGAAAGCGGACTTTCCGGAATATTGGCGACTTTGCCGTCTCCGTCAAGAATTTGATCAACGATCGCTTGACGGTTGAGTGCGTATGTTAATGCTTGGCGAACCTTTTTATCTTTAAAAAGCTTATTTTTTTGGTTCCAGCCAATATATGAATAATTCAAACCTAAATCTGTTTCAATTTTCACATTCTGAAAAGATTCGGCTGTCTTATAGTCCGGTCCTGCCGGAATAACAAAGTAGTCGATATCTCCGCCTTTCAGTTGTGACAATGCTGCATTTGAATCCGGAATAATTTTGTACGTAATGGAATCTAAATGTGGTCGTCCATTAAAATAATCGTCAAAGGCTTCAACTTTAATATATTGCCCTTGTTTCCACTCTTTAAATTTAAACGGTCCCGTTCCAATTGGGTTTTTCCGATTAAATTCATGTTCACCAAGTTTACTGATTGGAACATCCTTTAAAATATGTTTCGGTAAGACCGCATAGCTCGTTAGTGCATCATTATAAAATTCTGGGTCTGAATATTTCAGTTTAAACTGAACGGAATACTTGCCTGTTTTTTTGACTGATTTTAGAGGCTTAAAAGCTGCACCGCGTTCCCCGTCATAATCATCACTCAGCGGAATGCTGAATGAGAAAACAACATCATCAGCTGTCATTTCTTTGCCGTCGTGAAACTTCACGCCTTTTTTAAGCTTGGCATCAATTGTTAAACCATCTTTAGACTGTTTGACTTCTTCAGCAAGATCGTTTTCCAGTTCAAGCTTTTCATTGACATTTAAAAGTTTGTTATAAATCAGATTTTCGATATCACTGCTAGCAGCATCTGTTGAATAAAGCGGATTGAACAGTGTTGGCTCCCCGTATGATCCAGCAATTAAATCCCCGCCTTGCTTCGGTTTTCCATCAGATTTACCGTCATTGTTATCGCTGCTAACTTCACCGCTATTACAAGCTGTTAATAACAACATGAAGATGAGCAGCATACTGAACACAATTTTATTTTTTTTCATTTAGATCGTCCCCCTCTAACATTTCTTGTCTTTACAACTTGAATTCCAAAAGAAGACATTCCCCCCTTCAAGGATTAAATATGTGACAGCCCTTCCCTTTATTCGTAAAGATGACATGCCACAAAATGGCCTCTGTTTACTTCCTTGAAATCTGGCTCTTTTTCCCGGCATACCGCTTTAGCAGCTGGACACCTTGTATGGAAGACACAGCCTTTTGGAGGATTTGCCGGGCTTGGCAGTTCCCCTTTTAAAATGATTCGTTCTCGTTTTACACTCCCTTTTTTTCTTGTGACTGGAACAGCGGAAAGCAGCGCTTCTGTATAAGGATGAAGTGGGTTGTCATAAAGCTCATGTTTATCTGTCAACTCCATCATTTTGCCGAGATACATGACACCCACTCTGTCACTAATGTGGCGAACAACACTTAGATCATGGGAGATGAACAGATATGTTAAGTGAAACTCTTCCTGAAGCTCTTCCATTAAATTGATGACTTGGGCTTGGATGGACACATCTAAAGCTGAAACTGGCTCATCGGCGATAATCAACTCAGGATTTAAAGCCAGTGCACGTGCGATTCCGATCCGCTGGCGTTGTCCTCCTGAAAATTCATGAGGATAACGGTTTGCAAAAGACGGGTGCAACCCGACTCTTTGTAACAATTCCTCCACTTTTTCACTGCGTTCCTTAGAATTAAATAAATGATGAGTTCTAAATGGTTCTTGAATAATGGACCGCAATGTTTTTCGCGGGTTTAATGAGGCAAACGGATCCTGAAAAACCATTTGGATATTTTTACGAATATTTTTTCTTAGTTTATCTTCTGATAGTTCTGAAATATCACAACCTTTGAATAGAATTTGTCCAGCTGTCGGTTTGTACAGTCTCATCATCGTTCTACCAGCAGTCGATTTCCCACAGCCAGATTCGCCAACAATGCCAAGTGTTTCACCACGCTTTAATGAAAAACTAAGACCATCGACCGCTTTGACATGACCAATTTTTTTCTGGAATACTCCGGAACGGATCGGAAAATATTTTTTAACGTTGTTTAACTCTAAAAGGACTTCATCATGATTCTCTAGGTTTTGTTGCTGTTGTCCAGCTGTCATAAGCCCTACTCCTCCTCCTCATGTAAGAAACATCTGACTTTTCGGCCGTCCGGCTGGGTTTTTAGACTCGGCTCGGAATTCCAGCATTTCTCAAATGCATTCGGACACCTCGGGGCGAAACGACAGCCATGAGGTAAGTTATCTGGTGTAGGTACATTTCCTTTAATCGCTGTTAATTTTTCAATGGAGCCGTCGATCACTGGGATGGAGTTTAACAGTCCTTCTGTATAGGGGTGCAAGGGGTTATCAAACAATTGATCAACCGGAGCACTCTCAACAACTTGTCCGCAATACATGACAATCACTCGGTTTGCAATTTCAGAGACGACACCGAGATCATGGGTAATGAGAAGAATCGATGTATTGAATTGATCGCACAAGTCTTTCATCAGTTCCAATACTTGCGATTGGATCGTGACATCGAGCGCTGTTGTCGGTTCATCGGCAATAAGCAGCTTCGGGTTGCAGCTGAGAGCAATGGCGATCATCACCCTTTGTCTCATACCGCCTGATAAACGGTGTGGGTAATCTTTCATCAGCTGCTCAGCTCTTGAAAAACCGACAAGCTTTAACAAGTCAACCGCTTTTTTTGTAGCTTCTTTTTTTGATAGTTTTTTATGGTAGATGAGTACCTCTATCAGTTGTTCACCAATCGTTAACACGGGATTGAGCGATGTCATCGGTTCCTGAAAAATCATGGAGACTTCATTTCCGCGAATCTTGCATAATTCTCGTTCTTTGTATGTAACAAGATCACGCCCTTCAAGTTTGATAGAGCCGTCCATGATCTTGCCGCCGGAGCTTTCAACAAGTCTCATGATCGATAGTGATGTGATGCTTTTTCCTGAACCTGATTCTCCAACCAATGCGACTGTTTCTCCTTTTTTAATTAAGAAATCTACTCCATCAACTGCAGGTATCGGTTGTTTTTTTCTAAAAAAATAAGTTTTTAAATTGTTGACTTCAAGCAGTGCGCTCATCAAGATTCCCCTTCCATAAACAACAAGTTAAATATCTGTGAAGGCTGATGTTCATTTTCAACAAGACTGAATTATCTTAATATTTTTATAGTTGTATATTATTACATAACCATTACAAAATCAAGTAATTTTTGTATAGTTTACATTTATTTAAGTCAATAGGAAACTTTCGGCAGGTAATGCTAAAACATTACCAACTTTCGCCCTTTTTTTTAATAAATATTGATTGACGATATTGTACCCAACGGCATATCCAAGCATTTCAGGAAAGTACCCTTTTCCATACATCAGACTGGAGAACAGTCGTTCCTCCTGACGATGAAGTCCAAAATATGGTTTTAACATTCGGGTTTGGAAATGCTCGAGCTGCTTTTGTGAGTATAATGTCACCCATTTGGCAGTTTCGGATTCTCCCAATCTTTCATGAACAGCATTTTCTGCTAAGCCCTCAAGAATAATTGTATCAAGAAGCGTCATATCTTTTTCCTCTTTTGGCATTTTATCTAACCGACAAATATGATTATATTCGTGTGTCATAATCGCGGAAATCGATTCTTTTGTTGAATGAGTGGAAAGAAACAAAAACAATTTGTCATGGAACGCTAGGCCAGATTTGGAGCCAAATTTAACGCGAATTTTTCGGTTTTTTTCATCGACAGGAAGGATGATAATCGGAACATCGGGACCATTCCATTTATTTCGTAGTAGCTGTTCTTCCTGTTTAACAAATCGAAAAATATTATTTCTCTTTAGCTCTTGTTGTGTTTTCTGCCCTTCTTTCCAAAATCGGAACATGCCATGTGTTTGGAGGTGTTTAACAATTGCCATACTATCTTTTATAGAGGCCTCTTTAAAAAACGGGAGAATATAACTAGATAATTCATACATGGAAGAAGACTTTTCAAACCATTCATATGTTTTTTCAACACTCATCAAAGATCACTCCTTTCACCCGTATGTTATGCAAACATAAAAAAACGGCTACCGTCTAATTGGTAACCGTTTCTCCGAGTTTATTATGAATATTTTTTGAAAATGAGTGTTGCATTATGTCCGCCAAACCCAAGTGAGTTGCTGAGGACAACATTTACATCTTGATGGCGAGCTTGATGTGGAACATAATCCAAGTCACAGTCTTCATCAGGTGTTTCAAGATTGATGGTCGGAGGAATAATTCCTTCCTTAATGGCAAGAACTGAGAAGATCGCTTCAATTCCCCCGGCAGCACCGAGCAAATGACCTGTCATTGATTTTGTTGAACTGACAGCAAGTTTGTATGCATACTCTCCAAACACTTCTTTAATAGCCATCGTTTCAAATTTATCATTATACGGTGTACTCGTTCCATGCGCATTAATATAATCAATTGCCTCAGGGTTGAGCCCGGCATCTTTCAGCGCTTCTTTCATCGCTCTGACACCACCTTCACCATTTGGTGCTGGTGCCGTGATATGATAAGCATCTCCGGTTGAACCATAGCCGACAACTTCCGCATAAATAGTGGCACCGCGGTTTAATGCATGTTCGAGTTCTTCAAGGACGACAATTCCTGCGCCTTCACCCATCACAAATCCGTCACGGTTTTTATCAAATGGACGGCTTGCCGTTTTCGGATCAGAATTTGTAGAGAGCGCTTTGTTAGCGGAGAATCCGGCAAATGACATTCTTGTCAATGGCGCTTCTGTCCCTCCTGTGATCATCACATCTGCGTCTCCACGCTGAATGACTTTAAAGGCATCACCAATTGAGTTTGTCCCTGTTGCACAGGCAGTAACCGTACATGAGTTAACACCTTTTGCACCAAGTGCAATTGAGATTTGCCCTGTCGCCATATCGGGAATCATCATCGGTACAAAAAATGGACTAACCCGGCGCGGTCCTTTTGTTAAAAATATTTCAAATTGTTGTTCAAGTGTTTCAAGGCCGCCTATACCAGAACCGACCCAAACACCGATTCTGTTTGCGTTTTGGTCGTTAATCTCCAATTTTGCATCATCTACAGCCATTTTTGAGGCGACAACAGCATATTGGGTAAATCGATCCATTTTTCTTGCTTCTTTTTTGTCCAAGTAATCTTCTATATTAAAATTTTGCAGTTCTGCAGCTACTTTTGCAGGATATTCTTCCGCATCAACCCTTGTAATTGGGCCAACACCGGAAACTCCGTTAATCGCATTATTCCAGCTTGTTTTGACATCATTACCGAGTGGTGATAAAGCACCTAATCCGGTAATGACTACTCTTTTACTATTCTTCATAAGTTGCACCTCACCTTTCTTTCTAGCGACCCCAGCGGATAGCAATGGCTCCCCATGTTAACCCACCGCCGAAACCGACCATTACAATGACATCACCATCTTTTATTTTACCTGCTTCAAGTTCTTCGACAAGAGAAATTGGAATGGATGCGGATGATGTATTTCCATATTTGTGTACCGTTTTAGACATTTTTTCAATAGGAAGTTCCAAACGTTCACGCGCCGCTTCCATAATTCGAATATTTGCCTGATGCGGCACTAAAAAGTCAACATCTTCCTTCGATAATCCTGCTTTTTCAATCACATTCACACAGGATTCTCCCATTTGGCGAACGGCAAATTTAAACACCTCTCTGCCATTCATGATTGTATGATCTTTTTCATTTAAGTACAAGTGTTTTCCGCCTCTACCATCAGCGCCGAGTTCAAAGGACAGGATTCCTTTGTCATCACTGACAGGACCGACAACAGCCGCACCAGCACCATCTCCGAAGAGAACAGCTGTGTTGCGGTCATCCCAATCTGTTATGCTTGAAAGTTTTTCGACTCCAATCACAAGTACATGTTGATATGTACCTGCTTCAACAAATTGTTTACCCGTCACTAGTCCGTACATAAAACCGGCGCAAGCTGCGCTAAGATCCATTGCACAGGCGTTAAATGCGCCAAGCTTTTCTTGAATCATACAAGATACAGTCGGAAAGGCCTGATCAGGTGTTACCGTTGCGACCAGGATCATATCAAGATCTTCAGCCTCAATATTTGCATCTTCAAGCGCTTTTTTTGCAGCAGCAACTGCCATATCAGATGTCATCTCTTCTTCAGCGGCAATTCTTCTTTCTTCTATTCCTGTTCTTGTACGAATCCATTCATCAGAAGTTTCAACCATTTTTTCTAGATCAAAATTTGTCAGTATTTTTTCAGGAATATACCGACCAATTCCAATAATTCCAGCTTTCATCGGAAAGACTCCTTTATTTATGATTTTCCCCAACTTATGTTGTGAGTAATTATTAGTATCTGGTACTAATCCTACCTTATTTTTTTTTTGTTGGCAATATATTCGTCTAATCTAGTAGATCAAACTGTTCATATAGTAAAACTATAAAAAGAAGAAAGGGGATGATTACGAGTGGCAGATGAAGACTTTTTTTCGAAAATGATGTTTGGCGCCGATTCAGCAAGTCAAGAAGATCCATCTGATAAAGATCTTGAAAAAGAATCGGAATCCGAAACAGAAGCTAATTACACGCATATTATGAACCAGCTTGGGGAAATTATGGACTCGATTGATAAACTTACACCTACCTTTAAAGAAATCGGCTCAATGGTAGGTAGCTTGAAAGATAAGTTTTTCAAGTAAAAAGCCACTTTTACATGAAAGTGGCTTTCGGCATTCTCCTAAAATTGCTGTGCGTCTGCTTTACCCAATTCATACGCTTCTGCCATTACTTTTGTAAACAATGTCATAAACGGTTGAAGCATCTCAGGGGAAAGGTCAATTCCCGCTTTCTCCATTTCTTCCTTTGCTTCTGGAACATATTTCATTGCGATTTGTAAAAATTCCATTGATTTTTCGTGCTGCATATACGATCACCTCATGTTTTGTTTGGCAGTTTCCCTGTCTTTTTGTAATCCTCAATAAGTCCGCTCACTTTTTCGCGAAACGACTGATTGATTTGCGGGCTAAATCTTCCTATTTCAATAACACCATCCTGAAAATCAAACCTCTGCCGTCCTCCTGTTAGGTTTCCTTGATCAAATTTGTTGGCGATGAGCTCATAAGCCTCATCAACATGCTGAACGGTACTTGTTAAAACGATGTTATTTCCCAAATCAGATTGGTCGCTTATGTAACCGATCGCAAAAAGTCCGTCTTTCTTGATTTGTTCAATAACAGGGACATTATACCGATCTCCAGCCGGATATACAACATCTACACCGGCTTTTTTCATTTTTTGATAAAGTTTCATGGCTTTTTCTGAATCATCCCACTGACCGACATACAATGTCACAACCTCAATGTTTGCATTCACATATTTCGCACCTTCAATAAACCCTTTGATTTCAGGTTGCCATCTATGTGTGGCAAGGACACCAATTTTTTTTGAATGGGATTTCTGAGCTGCCGTCATACCACCAAAAAACCCCATAGCTTCCCCATTAAAGTCTATGCTTGTCACATTGTCATGGTCAGCCCTGCCATTCACTAAAACAAAATGAATGTCTGGATATTGCTTACAAATTTCATTGAAAACTTTTTCATACTCACTACCGTGTCCAAAAATTAAGTTCACCTTTTTTTTATCAAAGTCTTTTACAGCCATTTTAATGGCTGCTTCATTATCGACCCTCTCTTTATAATAAACATCAGCATTAAAGCTAGACTGAATTCGCAATAACCCTTTATAACCTATCGTTCCCCATACTTGATCACTTATTGTATCAGGGACAAGCATCCCGACCTTTTCGATTTTGCCTTTGAGTGGCGCCTGTTCACATGCACCTAAGACAAAAACAAGCAAAAAGATCATGATGAGCCTGTACACCATATGTTGTCAACTCCCTTTTAACACAAATACCTATATCTTTATTGTAGCCCCACAAGGGCATGATGAAAAGATTCTTCAGTTCATATTGTCGAAAATTGTAGAAATTCGTTTTTTCCATGCCTCAATTTTAGCAAAAGCTTCTTGTTCTGTCGTTATTTTTTCAAATTGAATTGGAGATGATTTTTTTCGACAGGTACAGTTGACGAGTTGTGCTGCCACATCATCTACAAAAAAATGGTCTACCAAGCTTTTTTTATCTATTTCTGTCACATCCCATGGACCGTACATCTTCGGTAGCACAATCGTTTGAATATGTTCAGCACATTCCTTTAGCTCTTCTTTTATCAGTTGATGTTCATATATGAATAACACGATTGGTTGTTGGATTTCCCCAAGACCAACACCTGTATATTGAATAAACACCTGATCATAATCCGTTATATCATGTTGTTCGACTAAACGAAATTTTTCATTTCTCGCTAGCCACATCAAACGCTCATCTAGAAAAAGTTGTTTTGTTTTATCGTTTGTTTCTGCCAGAACGACATCGACGTTTATATCTTCTTCCATCAGATGTTCACAAAATGAAAGGCCGAAAAATTCATCTGCTCCATAGACAAGTACGGATTCCATTCCGAGACCACCTTTCCATCTTAGCTTTTCACTATAAAGCAGCCCTCATAAAAAATAGGCTGCTACTATTCTATTCTTTATAATACTTTTTCATGCGCTTTGAAAAAATCAACGATTGCTGAAGTGATGCGGTCTGACCGATCAAATAAATGAAGCGTTAACTCTACTTGATACTTCCCTCTAAGCTGACGTTCTTCAAATGGTTTCGCATGTCTCGTGTAGGGATATGGTGAACCAGTCATTTTTTGCCAAATATGAACAGGCACAAGATTATGGTATGGTGAAATGGTTTTAAATGGATAACTAATAGCTTCTCGTTCAGAAATACTATAGCTTTCTGAAATCTCTTTCATAAATTGTTTATAAAAAAATTTATTTTCTTTTTCGCTAAGATGATGTGCTTGAAGATCTAAGCAGGGATTGAGCAAGGCAGCTGAACGGATCTGATTCGGAATCAAACGAAGGAGTTCGTCGGCTACAAGTGCACCTATCCCTTCTGCCAATAAATGAATTTTTTCATTTAAAATTTCTTGTCTGAAGACATATTGGATCAGCTGTTTGGCGTATTCAACCGCTTTTTCAGAACCCCAATGCCTTCCAAACAAGTTGCTGTTTACAACAGTATAGCCTTCGTTTTTTAAACAGGCTAAAAGTCGTTTTCTGTCATAATGCTGGAGCCAGAAGCTTGAATCTTCACCAACAAAATGATTTCGATCACCGAAAATAAAGACTGCAAAACCATTTGGCTGATATGGAAGGTGAATGACATTCCATTCTGAATCGACTTTAAAAAAACGTTCGGTTATCTTCATCATTTGCCTGCCTCCTTCCTGCCGTAATCTGTACATTATTTTATGTTGAAAACAGAGTAAACGAATAAGGAAAAGTCCCAGTCTCATGATGAAAAGCCAATATCAACCGCCTATTCCGGTTATTCCTGCTTTTTGTTCACGAAAACGCCCTTTATCGTTTAATTTATGTGTGTTATGATAAACTTTAGAATTGAATGAAAAGAACGAGGTGGAAACATGCGATTTGTCGTAGGGCTATTTTGGACTTTCCTTTTAACATGTATGGCGACTTATATTGTAGGAGCCATGGGTGGTCATGCCGGGTTAGATCTAACCAAAAGCTCAATCATGAGTGTTGTCATCTTTGCGATGGTTGTTGTTCTTGGAGAAATTATGCCTATGAACAAGGAAAAAAGTCAACACTAAAACCCTGCTCTTGAAGAGACAGGGTTTTTTTCTAAGGTTTCCTTTTATATGTCCAAAGTCGGTTATGATTGGACGTTTCTGGAAAAAATTCACCTGCAGTCAATCTAATTTGTTGCGGGTTTTTTACCATACTCCCTGTTTCGCCAATCTCTACATACACCCCATTATTAGGTGCTTTTTGACCCGGACGGAATTGATGCTGTTGTCCCATATGATTTCACCCCTTTTGTTCTAGATTTCCCCGCTTATTAAAGTTTCATGAGAACTGAAACAAATCAGTTGTTTGTTCCGTCTTTTCAGTGGGTGTTAGAAGTCGTATGAAGTGGAGGAAAATAAATGGATTTTTTTATGTTGATCAAGTACATCCTGCTGGGATTGCTTCAAGGATTAACCGAACCAATCCCTGTCTCATCAAGCGGACATCTAGTGCTGGCTCAGCATTTTTTAGGCTTGAAAATAGAAGGCTTTAGCTTTGAACTGCTGGTAAATGCCGGATCTTTAATTGCCGTTTTACTTGTTTATCAAAAAGACATCATTCGCTTAACAAAAAACGGCTTGTCTTATGTGGTGACAAAAGATCAAAAAGGAAAAGCAGATTTCAGATTTATCATTTATTTAATCATCGCTACGATCCCTGCTGGGGTCATTGGTGTTTTATTTGATGATGAAATATCGGCTTTCTTTAAAGACGGTATCCGTGTAACAGCTATCACACTGCTGATTACCGGGTTAGCTTTATTTTTGATTCGTAATTTGCGCGGACGAAAGCACGATGGTGAAATGCGGTTAAAAGATGCAGCGATTATTGGGCTTTCACAAATGATTGCACTCATTCCCGGAATCAGTCGTTCAGGAGCGACGATCGTACCGGCTATGGCACTTGGCCTTAAATCTGAAACCGCATTGCGTTTTTCTTTTCTACTGTACATACCAGTCAGTCTCGGTGGAACAATTTTAAGTATCAATGACATATTTCACGATCCACACTTATCTGAACTATTCGTTCCTTATTTATTTGCCTTCATCGCCTCAATTATCGCAACATATTTTTCATTACGCTGGTTTATGAATATTATGGCGAAAGGCAATTTAATCTATTTTTCTGTTTATTGCTTCATTGTTGGTGGTGCTGTCTTCATATTTGCTTAAAAAAACCTGCTTATCAGCAGGTTTTTTTATATCAATAACGCTTTTAACAATGCTTTTTGAACATGAAGACGATTTTCAGCCTGCTGAAATACAGCAGAATTCGGACCGTCGATAATCTCTGTCGTTACCTCTTCATCCCTGTGAGCTGGAAGACAATGCAAAAATAAGTAGTCTGGTTTGGCATAAGAAACGAGCGTTTCATTTACTTGATATGGTGAAAAGATATTCAACCGCTCGCTTGCCTCCGCTTCCTGCCCCATGCTTGTAAAAACATCAGCATAGATGACATCAGCGTTTCTCACGGCAGAAACAGGGTCATTTGTGACCTCAATCACTGCGCCTGATTGATCAGCATATGTGTTTGCCAGTGTGACAACTTCTTGATCAGGTTCATATCCTTTAGGTGCAGCTACAGTCATCTTACAACCCACCTTTGCACAAGCGATTAACAGCGAGTGTGCTACATTGTTCCCATCACCTACATAAACAACTTTTATTCCTTTTAAACTGCCCTTTATTTCTTGAATGGTGAAAAGATCACTAAGTGCCTGACATGGGTGAAAAAGGTCAGTTAAACCATTGATAACCGGAATATCGGCATATTTTGCGAGCGTTTCGACTTTCTCGTGTTCAAAAGTACGAATCATAATGGCATCAACATAACCCGAAAGCACTTTTGCCGTATCGGCAAGTGTTTCCCCTCTGGCAAGCTGCATATCTTGGCTGCTTAAAAATAATGCATGACCGCCAAGCTGGGACATCCCCGCTTCAAACGAAATACGAGTTCTTGTTGAAGACTTTTCAAAGATCATCGCCAATGTTTTTCCTGTTAAAATATGATCGATTTTGTTTTGTTTCATAACAGCTGCTTCCTGAAGCAAATAAAGGATTTCTTCTTGCATAAAATCTTTTAAACTTAAAAAATCTTTACCTTTTAAATGTACATCTTTTATAACTGACATATGTTCACTTCCTTTTGGTATAAATCGTGAAGCGAAATAGGCTCTGTTAAGCCTAATTCACTGGCAAAAAAAGCTTGGGCTGTCTCTTTTTCAGTGATGACTGACAAACCATGGATGATCGCTTCGATCCGCTGCTGTTTCGCTTCTTGAGAATCGGTTAAATTGATGTGAAGGATTTTGTCTGTCCGTTTGATCCAGTCTGTAAAATTGTCTGTTTCCACAGTAAAACCAGTTTTCTCGGCAAGTGTTTTTAATTCACAGTCTGATGGTTGAAGAAAAATTGAGCCTTTCATTTTCCAAATATCAGCAAAAACTTTTTTCATCGCACTTTTATAATGGTACGCTACATACATTCCTTCACCTGTTGATTTCATTTGTGGTCCTAGTTTTAAATCAACATCTGGAAGGGCGTGCGTCGAAAAAACCGGGAATTTAATAGCAACTCCATGATGATTTCGCTGAACCGGGTTAAGCTCTTTTAAAGGATGACCAGCTAAAAGTTTTGTTGCTAGCTCAATCATTGGCACCCCCATCACTTTGCTCACAACCGGAACGGTACGACTTGCTCTTGGATTAACTTCAAGGATGAACAGTTGATGTTGATGAACAATAAATTGGATATTCATGATTCCTTTAAAATCAAGGTTGCGGACCATTTTTTCAGCCGCATTTAGGCAAGACCGTTTCAGGTCAGCGGTAATGGTAGGCCCCGGGACAATTGCGTAGCTGTCACCTGAATGAATCCCTGCTTTTTCAATATGTTCGATATATGTTGGAATATAAATATGCTCGCCATCACTGAGTAGATCGATTTCAAATTCTTTTCCATCTATATATTGATCAATAAGGATAGGATAAGACATTTCAGTCAAGCATGCTGAAAGTTCTTGTTCTGAATGAACGGTGATCATGCCCATTCCACCAATAACATAAGATGGTCTGATCAGTACGGGATAGCCAATATTCCTTGCTACTTTTAACGCTTCTTTTTTGGATGTCACTGTTTCTCCTTTCGTGTGAGAAAGGCTGAGGTCATCAAGAAACTGATAAAACTGGTCACGATCCTCAAGGATATCCAGAATTTTCGATGTTGTTCCTAAAAGGTCGATCCCAGATTTTTCAAGCGCTTCTGCAACATTAATAGCAGATTGACCGCCGAATTGGACAATGACAAAATCGATATCTTCTGCTTCAGCGACATTTAGAATATGTTCAAGTGTGATCGGTTCAAAGTACAAACGATCCGCCATCTCGTAATCGGTGCTAACCGTTTCTGGATTATTATTTAACATAATGGTTTCATACCCAAGTTTTTTAAGGGTCATCACACTATGTACAGCACTATAGTCGAATTCTACCCCCTGACCAATCCGAATTGGGCCGGAACCAATAATTAAAGCTCGTTTCTTCGTTTTATGCAGAAGATTCGCATCACTTTCCCCAGCATAAGTCGAATAAAAATAGTTTGTTTTTGCCGCAAATTCTGCAGCGCATGTATCAACGATTTTAAAAGAAGCCGTTATTCCTTTTTGTTTACGAAAAGCCCTCACCTCTTCTTCTGTTCGACCGGTGAGCGAAGCAATTGTAAAATCTGTAAATCCTTTTTCTTTTGCTGATTTCACAAGAGTTGTGGAGAGTGTCTCCTTCTGTTGAAGCAGTTGATGTTCAAGATGAATCAAATTTTGAAATACATGCAAAAAATATCGATCAACATTTGTGTTTGCATGGAGATATTCGATTGAAATTCCTCGGTTTAACAGTTCCATGATCACAAAAAAACGCCGATCATCAGGCTCATGCAGTAAATCGAACAATAAATCTAACGTAATATTTTTGAGTTCTGTTAAATGGATCCCGCGCGTTTTTAATTCAAGGGATGCAACTGCTTTTTGTAAAGCAGCTTCCAAGTTCCGATCAATGGCCATAACCTCTCCCGTTGCTTTCATTTTTGTACCAAGCTTACGATCAGCGTGTTTAAATTTATCAAACGGCCAGCGTGGAAATTTGACAACAACATAGTCAAGTGCTGGCTCAAAACTTGCAAATGTCGAATCAGTTAACGGGTTTTTAATTTGGTCAAGTGTAAAGCCGACAGCAAGTTTGGCAGCCATTTTCGCGATTGGGTAACCAGTTGCCTTTGAAGCAAGAGCTGAAGAACGGCTTACCCTTGGATTCACTTCAATGACATAGTATTTTTTACTGCCTGGATCAAGTGCAAATTGAATATTACAACCGCCGATCACCTCAAGCGCAGAAATGATCTTCAAACTTGCAGTCCTCAGCATTTGATACTCGACATCTGTTAACGTTTGAGAAGGAGCGACAACGATCGAATCCCCAGTATGAATTCCGACAGGATCAATGTTTTCCATATTGCAAACCGTGATACAATTATTTTTTTTGTCACGCATCACCTCATATTCAATTTCTTTAAAACCAGCAATGCTTTTTTCGACAAGGCTTTGATGAATCGGGCTTGCAAGAAGGGCTTTCTCAATTAATGGAAGCAATTCTTGTTTTGTTTTAGCTATCCCACCCCCTTTTCCTCCTAGTGTATAAGCAGGACGAACAATAATCGGAAAACCGATGGAATGTGCAAAATCGAGTGCATCTTTTGCGTTATCAACGATAACTGAATCAGGTACTGGTTCATTCAATTCTTTCATAAGTGTCCTAAATTTTTCCCTATCCTCGCCTTTCTCAATTGTTTCTATTGAAGTCCCCAACAACTTCACTTGATATTTTTTTAAGACACCGGCTTTTTCAAGTGCTACAGCTAAGTTTAGCGCCGTTTGCCCGCCCAAATTAGCAAGTAACCCATCAGGTTTTTCTCGCTTAATAATTTGGGTAAGGCTTTCAACTGTCAGCGGTTCAAAATAAATCTCATCTGCAAATGATTCATCTGTCATGATGGTTGCAGGATTATTGTTGACAAGGATGATTCGATAACCTTCGCTTTTTAAAGCCATACACCCTTGAGTTCCTGAATAATCAAATTCTGCAGCCTGCCCGATCATGATCGGCCCTGAACCGATCACTAAAATGCTTTTTATGCTATCGATTTTAGACATGGACAATTTCTCCTCTTGCTTTATTTAATTCACGCAAATATTCATCGAATATCCACTCACTTTCAGCTGGACCTGGGTGGGCTTCCGGATGAAACTGAACAGATATGATTGGCAATCTTTTATGCATAAGTCCTTCAACTGAACCATCATTTTGATGACGAAAGCGAGTTTTATATATGTTGTGATCGAGTGAACGCTCATCTACGACATAGCTGTGATTTTGACTAGTCATGAAAACACGGCCTGTTTCAATATCTGTCACTGGATGGTTTGCACCTCGATGTCCAAATGGCAGTTTATAAGTATTTCCCCCAAAAGTGAGTGCTATCAATTGGTGTCCGAGACAAATACCAAGTGTCGGGTAGGAACTGATGATACTCCTTAACATCTCCAAGTATGGTGTGAGTGTTTTTGGATCACCTGGTCCATTTGACAAAACGATTCCATCAGGGGCCAGTTTCGAAATATCACTCATCATGTGATATGGAACAACGGTTACTCGGCAATCTCGTTTTGTTAAGGCTGAAACAATTGATTTTTTATAGCCAAAGTCAATGAGAACAATATGTGTTCTGCCTTTACCAAATGTAGCATTTTCATTCCCTGTGACTTGGACAGCGAAATTCTCAACATGGTCACCTAAAGGGCAATTGATTGTCTTATTGGTAATGGAGGCAAAGAGTGTCCCTTTTGCTCTAATATGTTTGACGACTGCTCTAGTATCAACATGAGTCAGCAAGGGAATATCCCAGTTTGTTAAGTAATCTCGTAAACTTTTACTGGCCTGATAATGTGAAAACCGATCACATGCTTCATAGACGACTACCCCTTGTACTTGTGGTCTTTTGCTTTCAAAATCGCTTTCATTAATACCGTAGTTTCCAATTAAGGGATAAGTAAAAACGATAATTTGTCCTTTGTATGATGGATCTGTTAGCACCTCCTGATAACCGGTCATTCCTGTAAAAAATACGACTTCACCAGTACAATTCAAGGATTGATCCAATTTACCATTGAAAGATGTTCCATCTTCGAGAACTAAATACCCTTCCATTCTATGACCACCTTCTATGAATAAATATCTATAATAATGTATTTTTATACTATTGGAGCGAAAAAAAATCCTCTTCTTCATAATTGATTTTCGCTTTCTCAAAAACATGGTCTAGCTTTTCAACTGCCATCATTAGTTCGTCAGTAGCGACCGTTAATGGCGGCAACATTCTGATCACATTTGAACCAGCCGAAAGGACGAGCAACCCTTCACTTTGCAACTGTTCAATCACTGGTTGAACAGGTACTGTACATTCAATTCCAATCAGCAGCCCTTTTCCCCTCATTTCTTTTGTAAGCGGGTATTGAAGGAGCGTTTTCAGTTTCTCCTGAAAAAAATCACCCTTTGCTTTTACGGCTTCTAGAAAGCTTTTCTGAAAAATCGTTTCTAAGGTTGCATTTGCGGCAGTCATCGCCAACATATTTCCGCCAAATGTCGTTCCATGTGAACCTGGTGAAAAGGATGAAGCAAGATCTTTTTTTGCGATGATTGCCCCAACAGGGAATCCACTTCCAAGCCCTTTGGCAACAGTGATAATGTCTGGCGAAAGTCCTTGATGTTGATAACTAAAAGCTTTTCCTGTCCGACCGATTCCAGTCTGAACTTCATCAACAATAAGCAAGGCCCGTTTCTTTTTGCAAAAAGCTGCTACTTCTTGTAAAAATGCTTGGCTTGCCGGAATGACACCTCCTTCTCCTTGTATCGTTTCAAGCATCACAGCTGCAATGTCATCATTCATGAATTGATCTAACTCCCCTAGTCTATTAAAAGAAAGGTGATGAAAGCCTGGCAGCATTGGACCGAATCCCGTTTTAATCTTTTCCTGTCCGGTTGCTGCCATTGCTGCATATGTTCTGCCATGAAAAGATTTTTCAAATGAAATGATTGTCGTTTTTTGCGTATGTTTGCGCGCTAACTTAACTGCAGCTTCATTGGCTTCTGTTCCACTATTACAAAAAAACACAAGATCTCCTGCACTATGTTGGACAAGCTGCTCTGCAACCTTTTCCTGTAGGTCGTTCTGAAATAGGTTTGAGACATGCCAAACACGATCAAGCTGCTTTTTAAGAGGTGCTGTGACAATATCAGGACAGTGTCCCAAATTACAAGTCGCGATTCCTTGAATAAAATCAAGATAGCTTTTTCCATGTTCATCTTTTACAATTGTGCCTTTTGCTTGCTTAATTTGAATATTATTTCGGATATAGGTTTCAAATAAATAACTCATCTATACACCTTCTAATTGTCGTTTAATTTTTGTTCCAATCAACTTGTTTTTTGCCAGAAAAGACTCTTTTCCACTAATAATCATGACTTCATTGATGTTATTTGAAAGTGCTGCTATAGCGGCACGTACTTTTGGTATCATCCCTCCAGAAACAACACCATTGGCAATCAAGAGCTCTAGCTGTTCAGGAGTAGTGGAAGAAAGAAGATTCCCATCTTTCAAGATCCCTTTCACATCTGTGACAAATAGTAATTGATCAGCATGTAAAGCACCGGCAACCGCTGATGCTACCAGATCTGCATTCACATTGAGTTTCTCACCAGTCTCTGTCAATGATATTGGTGCGATAACTGGAATAAATCCATTGTCCAGCGCAATGTCAACGATTTCACTGTTTACTTTTTTCACTCGACCGACTTGGCCATATTCTTTTTCATTTAAATAATCAGCAAGAAGCAACTGACCATCTACCCCGGAAATGCCAACAGCATCCAGACGGTGTTTTATCAGCTCTGAAACAATAAACTTATTAATTGAACCTGTGAGCACCATCTCGGTCACTTCCAAAATAGCATTTGTCGTTTTTCGCTGTCCTTGGCTGAATTCTGTTTCAATGTTTAGCCTGCTTAGCATACTGGAGATCTCAGGACCTCCACCGTGAACGATCACAATCTTCCATCCTTGTTCAATCAATTCTCTTAAACTAGCAAAGAAGCTGACAGAGAGTTGACGTATCACGCTTCCACCGCATTTAAAAACGATTATTTTTTTCATTCCCTTCCCCTTTTTATGTGCGATAACTCGCATTAATTTTGACGTATTCATACGTTAAATCACAACCCCAAGCTACACCTGTTCCATGACCTTCATACATTTGCACCAAAATTTTGACTTCACTATTCTCTAAGTAGTTTTTAGCCAGCACTTCGGAAAATGGCTGTGGTTGACTGTTTTTAAAGAGGCACTGTCCCCCAAGATGAATTTCAACTTTATCAGCTGTAACAGACGCTGTACTGTCACCAATTGCGGCAATGATTCGACCCCAGTTAGCATCAGATCCATTCACCGCTGTTTTCACCAGATTAGAACCAACAATTTTTTTAGCCATCATTTGAGCTTCAAGATTGCTTTTTGCCCCTTTCACTTCGGCCTCGATTAAGGTTGTCGCTCCTTCTCCATCTCTTGCAATTTGTTTGGCAAGGTCTTCACAAACGAACTGTAAACCTTTTTTGAAAACCGACCAGTTTTCGTGTTTTTCATCAAGACAGTCATTTCCGGCACAACCATTGGCCATCACTAGAACCATATCATTTGTCGATGTATCACCATCAACAGTAATTTGATTAAAAGAAACATCTGTCAATTCTCTTAAAACTCTTTGTAGTGCACCTTCTTCTACACAAGCATCTGTCGTAACAAACCCTAGCATTGTTGCCATATTCGGATGAATCATCCCTGATCCTTTCGCTGCTCCGCCAATTGTCACGGTTTGATCATCGATCATCAGTTGATAGCAGGTACGTTTTGTAACGGTATCAGTTGTCAAAATAGCTTTTTCAAAATCGCTATGACTAGGCGCTATTTGCTCCAGAAGGCTGATTCCCTGATGAATTTTCTCCATATTAAGATATTGACCAATCACACCTGTTGAAGACACAGCGACTAGTTCAGACTCGATCCCAAGCATGTCAGCCAGTTTTTGACGCGTTTCGTAAGCATCAAGAAGCCCTTGCTCTCCGGTACATGCATTGGCATTTGCGCTGTTTACAATCACCGCTTGCAAATAGCTATCTTTTTTAAGGCTGTTTTGGGTGACTTTAATTGGTGCAGCTTGAAAATGACTTTGTGTATATACCGCCGCACTGACTGCCGGCGCTGAACTAAAAATCAGCCCTAAGTCCTTTTTCGAATAGCGCAGTCCGCAGTGTACACCTTTAGCAGAAAAACCTTTTGGTGATGCAACACTTCCATCAATTTTTGTCATATTTTTTTGGCTTACTTGAAACATGCTACTTCTCTCCTGTCTTATGGATAAATTGGCGCAAATTCAAGACCTGTCGTTTCACTCCAACCGTTCATGATATTGAAATTTTGAACAGCTTGCCCTGCGGCTCCCTTCATTAAGTTATCAATCACAGATACGACAGTCACTCTGTTCGTCCGTTCATCCGCACTAATTCCAATATCGCAAAAATTACTACCATACACTTCCTTTGTCTCTGGAAATTGTCCGACTTCTCTCACCCTGATAAAATAGGAATTTTGGTAAAAGTCAGAAAAAACAGTTTGTAATTCGTTTGTTTTCATGCTTGTTTTAAGTTCTGTATAAATGGTTGCCATAATTCCTCTTGTCATTGGCACTAAGTGTGTACTGAAAGTGATCGGTTGGAAAACCGGGATCCAGTACCTTATTGTTTGCTCGATTTCAGGTAGATGTTGATGTTCATTGACCTTGTATATTTTTAAATTTTCATTGACCTCAGAAAAATGTGTGCCGATGGAAGCTTTTCTTCCGGCTCCTGAAACTCCTGTCTTTGCATCAATAATGAGAAAAGATTCATTGATCAATCCATTTTTTATGAGCGGCGCTAAACCGAGAAGCGTTGCGGTCGGGAAACATCCGGGATTGGCTATGTATTTTGCAACTTTGATTTCATCATGATTCAATTCTGATAAACCGTACACAGCCTTTTCAAGAGCGGATTGTGGAGGTGCGGCATGATGATACCAACTCTCATAAACAGCTGCATCCTTCATTCTCAGATCACCCGATAAATCAATCACAGGTATGTCATAAGGCTCAAACTCAGCAATTAATTTGCTACATACACCTGAAGGTGCTGCCATAAATAAAAAGTCAATGTCAGCTACTATTTGTGCCGCTTCAATCGGTTCAAGCGTTTGCTCTGTTAGCTTTACAGTATGCGGATACTGTTTACAGTAGGTTGTTCCTTGATGCTTAGATGAATACAGTATACATTCATCTACATAAGGATGCCGTTTCATAATTCTCATCATTTCTGCTCCACCATAGCCAGTAGCTCCAATAATACCTACTTTCAAATTCATTCACCTTCTTCTGTACCGAGAAATTATTTAACATTATAACATGAATAAAAATTAATTCAATTGTATATTTAATTAATTTTGTCCAAAAATGAAGATTGGTCGTTTTAGAGTATATGAGTCCTTTTTCTTAAAGATTCAAATTTAATCCATTAAAAAAAGAGCCTGATCAAATGAGATCAGACTCCTTACCATTACCGAATACCAAGTGCAATTTTTGCATATCTAGACATTTTATCCTTCGTCCAAGGCGGATTCCAGACAATATGGACTTCCGTTTCTTTTACTTCTGGAATATCTGCTAGCGCTTTTTTCACTTCATCGACAATAACCGGCGCAAGCGGACACCCCATCGATGTCAATGTCATCGTAACATCCGTTTTGCCGTTTTCATCCATATCAACCTCATATACAAGCCCAAGATTGACAATATCAACACCGAGTTCTGGGTCAATGACTTGTTCTAGCGCACCCATCACGTTTTCTTTTAAAGCTTCATCCATATACCATCCCTCCTTTTCATTAGTATAACTTACATCATTTCAATTCTAAACGATTAGGTTTTTCACAAGTGTGATGCAAACCACATCACTGTTCGTAAAAGCCCTTCTCTTGACACTTTATGATCTGCATGTTTATCGGCAATGAACTGAAGAAGCTCAGGTTTTTCATGATCATGGTGAAGTTCATAAAAGCGGTAGGTTGGTGCAAACGGGACAGATTGATCCTTTTTTCCGTGCCAAAAAAGCAATGGTCTTTGCTTCAATTTTTCCGGTTGAAGTGTGAGATCAAATGGTTTCAATTTTTCACGTTGCTGTTCGATTTGTTCTTCAGTGATCGGAAGTTTGATTTGTTTTTCACGAATGCTTGACAGCTGCATATCGAAGAACTCCAGATAAGCTGGGGTACCCATCAGACTTACCGCAACTTTTATCCAGTCATATTGTGTTAACGCACCAAGGGTCACAATTCCACCCAAAGAGGTTCCAGCCATACCAATGCGACCATTTTCAATCAAATGTTCTTGCTCAAAATGGTTTTTCAACATTTCAAGTTCTTGAATTTCATTGATGACAATCTCCCAAAACTTAGCAGCAAACTCCTCTTGAGTCAGCTGTTCAGCCCTTTCTCCATGATAAGCAACTTCAGGTAAAATCACCCGCATTCCTTCTTCAGCAAGCAAGTATGCGTAATGGAGGTTATGCTCTTTTGCACTTGTAAATCCGTGTATAAAAAAAACAAGAGGGAGAGCCTTATCTTTTTGCCCCTCCTTTACAATTTGTAAAAAAGGGATGTTTGAGATTTCTTGTTTATCGATCACTATCACGTTCATTCTCTCCTTTTAGGGTATCCATTATCATCAGTTTAACATGTAGACAATAAAGAAGGTAAAAAGATACACTATAAATTAGAACGTTTAAAAAAATTACCGGATTAAAGGAGCCATTATGGAGACAAAACCATATTTAATCGCATTGGATTTAGACGGTACATTATTAAAAGATGACAAGACCATTTCTAAGAACGCACAAGAAGTAATTGGGCAGCTTAAAGAAAAAGGGCACCATGTCTGTATCTCCACAGGTAGACCGTACAGAGCAAGTTCGATGTATTATGACCAGCTGCAACTTGATACACCGATCGTCAATTTTAACGGAGCGTTTGTTCATCACCCGAAAAACGAGAACTGGGGGAGATTTCATACTTCACTTGACCTTGGCGTTGTCAAACAGATTGTTGAAGTGAGTGAATCATACAATGTCCACAATATCCTTGCCGAAGTCACTGATGACGTCTATTTTCATTACCATGACGAAAAATTAATTGACATCTTTACAATGGGTAGCCCCAATATTACAGTTGGTGATTTAAGAAAAAACCTTGGTGCTAATGTCACAAGTGTTTTGATCCACGCAAAAGAAGAAGATGTCCCATCAATACGTACTTATTTATCAGATGTTCATGCAGAAGTAGTCGATCATAGACGCTGGGCAGCTCCATGGCATGTCATTGAATTGATTAGAAGCGGTATTAATAAAGCAATTGGATTAGAAAAAGTAGCGAACTACTATAACGTGCCAAAGGAGCGCATTATCGCTTTTGGAGATGAAGATAACGATCTAGAAATGCTTGAGTTCGCTGGCTGTGGTGTGGCGATGGGTAACGGGATTGAAGGAGTGAAACAAATTGCCAACCATGTGACAACATCGAATGAACAAGACGGCATCGCTGTCTTTTTGAAGGATTATTTCTCATTATAATTTTATTTTTGCCATTCATAATACAAAATGAAAGATGCAAACTATATGTGACGATCTTTAAGATTGTCGAGCTCATGTTTAGGGGGCAAATAAGATGGGTAAACGAAGCAAGTCAAAAAGGTTTATTCAGCAAGGCAAAGATTCCATTAAACAGCATGCCGAGAGGTTCCCTTACCGTTCAACATTAGAAGAGGCCGAACAGCGTACCGGTCCGACAGAATGCGGAGGACTGTAACATGAGAAACGAATTGTTTCAAATGGCGAAACATGCCGTTCATGAAGCTGTAACAGCTGGTGAAGGCAATCGGAAAAGAGCGATTGAAAGGGCACAAAATGCACTTTCTTCAGCCTACGCCAATTCTACTGATCCAGAACGGCAAGAACTTCATGCCCTCCAGGATCAGCTTGAGCGGCTGTCCTGAAAAATCGAGGCGGGGGGAGTACCCCCTCGCCTTTGAATTAAATTTGCTTTTGAATTTGCCTTTTTGCTTCAACTACTTTACGATAAAATTCAAGTGAATCACGCAACATATCTTTTTCTTGTAAAAATTCGGCTACAACAACCCCATATTCCTCCATATCCGCATACATTCCTATTTTATTTAACGAGTTAAAAGTTTCCCTAAGTAAGTCGACATCAAATGATATGTACAACCCATAAATTAAATTCAGTTTTGTAAGATACTCACGATCTCCTAGTTCTTCAGCTTTAGCTTTACATTCAAAATACAAGTCTTCTGCTTCAGCCCTCTTCCCTAGTCTTGCTTTTATATATGAGAGGTTGAAAAGTGCTTTTGGTAAATAACTAGGCTGATCGTTTTTATAAAGTTCTACTGCCTTTGTGATGTGGTTTTCGGCTTTGTTGAGTTCTTCAAGTTGATTGTAACATAGCCCAATGTTTACATGTGACGAACCAATTAAATGATCTACTTTCAGTTCTTTAGCATTCGTAAGAGCTTGATTATTGTGATGCAATGCTTTTTCAGGTTGAAATTTATCCAACCAGTTACAAGCAATCATAAATTGGCACTGCACACGACGTTGACCATATGTAGGATAGTCTAAATAAATATGATAAGCACGATTTGCATAATACATAGAAAGATAAGTTTGTTTTAGATAGTAGTATGTTTCAGATAACTTGAAATAAAATTCCGCTTTTTCGACCTCTTCACAGTCAAACGATTCAAGCTGAGCTTCAGCATTTTTATAATAATGTATGGCATGCAATATCTCTTTTTGTCTAAAATGATACATTCCTGAAAAGAAATGATAATAGTATTCAAGCATCCCATTCAGGTTTTTCCCGCCTTTTGTTTTTCTCTTGATCTCTTGATAATCTTCATCTATTTCCATATTTCTTGCAGAATCTGGGCAAAGGTAATCAAGCATCAGTTTATGACGAAATTCTAGCAGAGAATAGTATATTAGTGCGTCTTGATTTTCTTCCATCACCTGAATTTCCAGCTTCACTTGCTCTTTCATATCTTCAGCGATTTTTAGCCAATCATTTTTTAAAGCGACATACCAATGGTTCATTTTTGTAGCAACTAGATCATAAGGTATTACAGTTTCATTTTCCAAGTTTCCAAAGCCTCCATTCTTATTTAATAATATGTGGTTTTAAGTGAATAGCCATTCTTGTTTACAGATTTTATTCATTTTTTCGAATATTTATCCGAAAAATTCTTTTCTTTCCAAAACCCCTCATCATCATATCCTATAATTTGGTTTACATACAATAAAATACAGCATTTGTTTAGCTAAATTTAATGTTGAAATACATCGTGTTCATTACCCTTTTTTACTGAAAATCATCATATCAGATATTAGACTTAAAACAGCACTGGATAAGGGACTGTTTATATGTCGCAAAATCTGAAGAAAAACAAATTTGAAGATAAGTCTCATAACATTGATCGAATCGATTAAAAGACTATTTTACACTTGGCTGATAGTCAATATTTAAATCTGAAAAAATTGCGAAATCTAACCCATATCTTCTTCCTGCTGTTGCAGGTGTTCTTTTTATTTGTCATTGCGCTTTTTTTGTATATGTACTTTGCTTAGTTCGTCTATTCTGAAAAAGAATGTCTTAGTAAGTGTAAAAACGACAGAATGATGTTCTTTTTGGGGGATTTTCATCCAAGGGCTTTCCGAATTAATTACTCCTTATTAGAATCTCAATAACATTTGTAAGCAATCGAAAAGTCATGATGTCTACTGAATAATGCTTCCAATTCATATAAATGCCACAGACACTTCCCTTTTTTCGTATGTTGCCATATAACCTCTACTGTCCCCAATTATTAAGGACTTTCCCACATTGAATGATGTACACAAGCGCATATAAAAAACTGTCGAGAGTTTCTCTCGACAGTTTTTTATCCGATTATTTCACGGTAAAGGTTTTTCTTTCTTGAAGGGTAGAAAGTTCCGCTCTTCCCAGGAATGTTACGTTTACACTATATTTGCCTGGGCCAGGCACTGATGTCCATACATCTTTAAAATCATATGATTCACCGGGTTTTAAATTCATGGTTTCCAAAACTTGTGTAAATACTTTTCCTTCTGAATAGCGATACACTTCATTGCCTTTTTCATCAACTACTGTCAGTTCGAATTTTTGACCGCTCTTAAAGTGAAATTCAACCGTTTTATCCGTATTGTTCTTAACCGACATATTAAATTCAACTTTCCCCTGTTTTTGTACAGGCTCTACAGATAATACAACACCTTTACTCATTTCCCCTGTTACCTCCTTGTCAGGATGATTCTCCCCAATTTGATTGCATCCTCCGACAAATAGCAGCATGATCATTGCAATTAGTCTCATAAATCCCCCCTTTAATCTTTGCGGAAAAACCCTAAGACTGCAGTTGTTTGAACAACATTGGTAAATGCGTGCGGATCAACCTCTTGAATAATTTTTTCTAAATCATATAATTCATATCTTGTGATCACGATGACCATCATCTCTTTTTGTTCATTGGTAAATGCGCCTTTTGCCGGAACAGTCGTAATTCCTCTGACCATTTTTCCGTAAATCGCTTCCTTAATCTCATCCGCTTTCTTTGTTACAATCATCACTGTCAGTTTAGCGTGACGGGTGTGAATGGCATCGATAACCCTTGTTGTCACATAAAGTGTTACAAGTGTATACAATGCTTTTTCCCAGCCATTCATTAATCCTGCTGTTAAAATGATCGCTCCGTTTAATATAAAGAAGTAGGTGCCAACTGGCTTATCTTTCCACTTTGCTAAAATCATCGCGATGATATCGAGACCACCTGTTGAAGCCCCGTATTTTAGTGTCAGACCGACACCAATCGCAGAAATAACACCGCCAAAAACAGCATTTAGCAAAATGTCGTTTGACAATCGTACTTCAGGCACCATTCCCAGAAAAATCGTTGTGAGCGCAACACTTAAAATACTGTAGACTGTAAATGAACGGCCGACCTTCATCCAGCCCAATATACCGACGGGAATATTTAAGAGAAACAAAAGTGTTCCCGTTGAAAAATAAATTGGACTGTATTGATCTAATGCACTTGACAAAAGCTGTGCAACACCCGTAAAGCCACTTGCGTAAACATCAGCAGGGATGAGAAATAAATTTAAACCGATGGCATTTAATAAGGCGCCAATGATGACAATAAACATTTTTTTTGCTTCCGCTATGACCATTTTTTGAGTTCCTCCGCTTAATCTATATATATTTGGTTTACCCTATAAACATTATTTTGAAAACGTCAAAATCAAATAATATGATATAGTTGTTCTAAAGTCGTCACAAATCCGATACCCATTCATCAAAAAACACTGTGATGGTGAATGGATATGTATTGGAAAATTCATCTTTTTACGAAAGAAGGGGTTCACATGACTGTTCACCTTTTGGCTGACAGTGCGGCAGATTTGCCTAAACAATTTTATGATCAACATCATATTTCTTTCATTCCTTTACGGGTATTTCTCGACGAAACAGAATATGAAGACCTTGTTTCAATTCAGCCTCATGACGTTTATGAAGCGATGCGCAACGGAAAAGTACCTAAAACCTCACAGCCATCTTTACAAACCTTTAAAGATGTCTTTAGCAAACTTGCGGAAAAAGATGCTACCGCATTATATATCGCTTTTTCTTCAGAGCTTTCCGGTACATACCAGACAGCTGTGATGGCGGCAAACGAAATCAAGGAAGAGTTTCCCAACTTTGATCTTCGGATCATTGATTCAAAGTGTGCTTCATTAGGTTACGGACTTGCGATAAAATATGCGCTTCAACTTAGTACTGACGGCAATACAATACAAGAAATTGAAGCGTCTGTAAAGGATTTTTGCAAATCTCTTCAACATATTTTTACCGTAAATGATTTGAATTATTTGGCAAGAGGCGGCAGAATTAGTAAAACATCCGCTTTCGTCGGAGGACTTTTAAATATTAAGCCTCTGTTGCACGTTGAAGACGGTAAATTAATTCCGCTGGAAAAAATCAGAGGGAAAAAGAAACTGATCAGACGAATGATTGAACTAATGAGAGAAAGAGGTCTTGATTTAAGCAATCAGACAATCGGTATTAGCCATGGGGATGACATCGAAACAGCTGAAGAGTTTAAACAGCTGATTGAAGCTGAATTTCATCCGAAGGAAATCATCATCAACATGATCGGTTCGGCCATCGGTGCTCATTCTGGACCTGGGACATTGGCGATCTTCTTTCCTGGGAATAAAAAAAGCTAAGCCTGCTTGCTATAAGCAGGCCCCTTATCACGTTTCTTCAGTGATCACTGGAGAAATTCCATCACCTAAAAAATTTTCAACTGCATAACCCGTGTTACTCCCCCCTGAGCCTTCTACCGTTTTTGACACCATGATTGGAGTAATTTGATATGCCCCGCCAAAATTAACAATTCCTCCGTCCGCAACATTCTCAATACAAATGGAACAACAATGTTTCATATCATGCCTCCTTTTTCAGGTCATAGTTATATTTATGCTCTTTTTTTAAGAAATCTTAAACTTAGCGGTAAAAACATAGCCTACATAGAGAGCGCTAGAATGGACAATCTAAAAGGAGGAGGTTATGTGTCATGAAAGATGATGATAAAAAACCGGTTGACAACAATGCTGTCAATCAGCAAAAAAACCGGCTCGCTGAAAAAAACAGACAAGCCGGTAAGCACCAGAACTCAAAAAAACCGCATCATTTATAAAACAAGTGGCGGCGTCAGCAATGCACGCCGTCACACCTATTTTTTCTCGTATGTCCAGCCGTCTTCCTGATAAATTCGCTCTTGTTTCATGAGACGGCCGAGCGCTCTTTTGAATGCCGCTTTGCTCATATTAAAACGCTCTTTAATATCATCTGGATCACTTTTATCCCAATATGGCATTGCACCATTTCTCGATTTGATATATGCCAAGATTTCTTCGGCATCAACTGACATGGCATCTTGCTTTCTCGGGAGAAGTGATAAATTGACAGAGCCATCTTCTTTTACTTGAATGACCCTTGCCGTCACCTTCTCTCCTAGTCGCGGTTCTTGTTTTCTTTCCGATGGATGAATAAACCCTCTAATGCCACTATCAGAAATAACAAAAGAGCCTGAAGCGGTCAAACGATAAACGGTTCCAGACAGCTCTTTATTCATCAGATCAGGTGTCGCTTCGCTAAACAGCTCGCTAATTTTATCTTCGGGAGCTGGTTTAGCAAACATTCTTCCATGACTTGTGATCTTTAACATACAATATAGCCTATCACCAGTTTGTGGCCAAACCGACTCATATGGTGGAAGATGTTCTGTAGCGACTAAGGCATCTTTTGAAAGTCCAACATTTACGAAAACTCCCATATCACTTACGGCATCCACAACATCGACCCAACCATATTCATCAGCACTAATTAGGGGTTTTTTCATTGTTGCTGCCAGACGCCCCTCATGATCTGCATATAAAAAGACAGTGACTTCTTCCATGTCTTCAATATCTTCCGTTATCTCACTACGATGCAGAAGAACGTTTTTTTCTCCATCAGTTAAAAAGTATCCATAATCCACTTGATGATCTATTTCTAATGTTAATTGCTGTCCCGGTCTCATGCTTACTCTTCCTTTCTTATTTTCAATACTCCAATTATATCCATATGATATTTAAACAAAACGACTCATGATTGGAAGTTTCATCTTATTCTACTATAATTAACTCATAAGATAAAAGGATGGAGGTTTTTTTAGGATGGCCAAAGAAAGTTCATTTGATATTGTATCAAAAATTGAAATACCGGAAGTACAAAATGCAATTCAAACTGCCCTAAAAGAAATTGGGACCCGCTACGATTTTAAAGGATCAAAAAGTAGCATTTCCCTTGACGGGGAAGAACTTGTACTCATATCTGATGACGAATTTAAAATGAATCAATTAAAAGACGTTCTCATCGGCAAGCTAATTAAGCGAGGTGTCCCAACAAAAAACATCGACTATTCTAAACTGGAAAATGCTTCAGGGGGAACAGTCAGACAACGGGGGAAACTTGTTCAAGGAATCGATAAAGAAAATGCCAAAAAAATCAATACACTGATCAAAAAATCGGGACTTAAAGTCAAATCTCAAGTCCAAGATGATCAAATCCGTGTAACCGGAAAAAATAAAGATGATCTTCAGCAAATCATCGCTATGGTGAAGGAAATCGATCTCCCCATCGATGTTCAATTTATAAATTTTCGATAAATTCAAAATTTACTGTTGATTATTGCTTTATTTTTCGGTAAATTGAATAAAAGTAATCAAATAAGTTCTTATCAAGAGAGGTAGAGGGACTGGCCCAGTGAAGCCTCAGCAACCGGTGTATGACCAAGGTGCTAAATCCAGCAAGCATGATGCTTGAAAGATGAGAAGACAGACCAGGTACTAAAAAGTCTTCTTCCTTTAGAAGACTTTTTTATTTTCCATGAACATGAAGGGGGATTTCATATGGGAATATTAGAAGATCTACAAAATAAAATTTTAATAGCTGACGGTGCGATGGGAACACTTCTATATTCTTATGGAATTGATCGCTGTTTTGAGGAATTGAATATTTCAAAACCTGATGAAGTACAGCGTATCCATGAAGCCTATGTGCAGGCAGGTGCTGATATCATTCAAACCAATACATATGGTGCTAACTTTATTAAGCTGTCCAGATACGGTCTTGAGGATGAGGCAAAACAAATCAATAAAAAAGCGGTTCACCTCGCCCGTGCTGCCGCTGAATCTCGCTATGTTCTTGGAACGATTGGCGGCATTCGCACCTTTAATAAAAACGCTTATTCTTTGCATGACATTAAAAGAAGTTTTCGCGAACAGCTTTATCTTCTTCTAAATGAAGAACCAGATGGACTTCTTTTGGAAACCTACTATGATTTGGAAGAAGCCCGTGAAGTATTGGAAATCGCCAGAAAGGAGACTACACTGCCAATCATTCTCAATGTATCGATGCATGAAGAAGGTGTTCTTCAAGACGGAACCCCGCTCAGTGAAGGCTTGACGCTGTTGGCCAATCTTGGAGCAGATGTCGTCGGTATCAATTGCCGCCTTGGCCCTTATCATATGATTCATGCACTTGAAGAAGTGCCCCTTTTAAAAGATACTTATCTTTCCGTCTACCCAAACAGTAGTCTCCCATCACTTGTCGAGGGACGGCTCGTTTATGAAACAGATGACGAATACTTTAGAAACAGTGCAATCGAATTCCGCAATCAGGGGACCCGAGTCATTGGCGGTTGCTGTGGAACAACACCAAACCATATTAGGGCTATGGCTGAAGCAGTTAAAGGGCTTCTGCCGATCACTGAAAAACAGATAAAAATCAGAAAACAGGCAACTGCCCCCATAGAACATCATCGGACAGAGCCTCCTTTAAATGAACTTGCAAATGAAAAACGCTCGATTATCGTTGAATTAGATCCTCCTAAACAACTAAACTTTCAGAAATTTCTGGATGCAGCCCAACAGTTAAAGTCAGCCGGAATTGATGCTTTAACATTGGCGGATAACTCACTGGCAACACCACGAATTAGCAATGTTGCCTGCGGTACCCTTTTAAAACAGGAGGTTGATATGAGGTCTCTGATTCACATCACTTGCAGAGACAGAAACCTGATCGGCCTTCAGTCCCATTTAATGGGGCTTGATACACTCGGACTTTGTGATGTATTAGCCATAACCGGAGATCCTTCAAAAATCGGTGACTTTCCAGGAGCTACATCTGTTTATGACCTCACTTCATTTGATCTAATCAGTCTCATCAAGCAGTTTAATGAAGGTTTGTCTTATTCGGGAAAGCCCCTTGGTAAGAAAACAAATTTTTCTGTTGCCGCTGCTTTTAATCCGAATGTCAGGCACCTTGATAAAGCAGTCAAGCGGATTGAGAAAAAAGTGAATTGCGGAGCTGATTATTTTATTTCTCAACCCGTCTACTCAGAGGAACAGCTCATCAACATTCATAACGAAACAAAACATCTTGACACACCGATCTACATCGGCGTCATGCCGTTAACAAGCAGTAGAAACGCCGAATTTATCCATCATGAAATCCCCGGTATTAAACTATCAGACACCATTCGTGAAAAAATGGCTCTCGCCGGCAGTGATAAACAAAAACAGACGGAAGAAGGGCTCGCTATTGCCCGTTCTCTGCTTGATGCCGCCTGTGATCTGTTTAATGGGATCTATCTGATCACACCGTTTTTAAGATCTGATTTGACCGCGAATTTAACACATTATATTCAGCAAAAAGAGACGAAATTTTCAATAAACGGTTGAGCACCAACTAGATAAGAAATCCTGCCTGTCAGCTATAACGGGCAGGATTTCGTTTTTCCCATTCTTCTCTTAACACACCATACCTGATTGAATCATAATAGACCCCATTGTAATACCTAACCTTCCGCAGACGCCCTTCCATCGTAAATCCTGCTTTTTCAGCACATTTCATCATCCGCTTGTTTCCCGACCAAGTCGTCATCCCAATCCTTGGAATGTTCAGTTTAGCAAACAAATGATCGACCCATAAGATGATCGCCTCAGTTCCATATCCTCCATTCCAATAGAATGGATCATAGATGACAATACCACATTCAAGCCAGTGAGTCGGTCTGCATTCCCAGTAATAAGAAACAGTCCCCTTTAATTGACCCTCGATCTCTATTGCCACATAACGAGGCGGATCCTCTTTTAAAGCCGCTAAAATTGAATCGGCAAAATATTGATATGGCTCAGGCTGTAACGAGAAATAAGGAGCATCCCACTGTTTCCACTCTGGTTGTTTTACCCCATAAATCATCCTCCATAACAAAGGCAGATCATCAACTGTTAACGATCGCAATGTGACCTTACTACCATTGATAATGGTCAAGTGCTTTCCCCCATTTCTTACTCAATATTCCTCTTGATCATCTTTCGGTATTCAATAGGTGAAATTCCTTCAATTTGTTTGAAAAGCTTTGAAAAATAAGGTGCATCATCAATGCCGACTTGTTCAGCAATTGCTGACATCTTATCATTTGTTGCCGACAACAGTCGTTTTGCTTCCAAAATCCTCACCTTATTGGCATATTGCCCTGGTGTCATACTGTAAACCTTTTGCATACAGCGTGTGATGTAATCTTGGTGATAGTGAAGAGCACCAGAAAGCTGTTCCATGCTGATTTTTTCTTGGTAATGGCACTCGATATAACGCTGTGCTTCAGAGGCAACGCGCTCATTAGCAGAAGGAATATGAAACGCTTCTTTTTGCAAATGAATGAACAATTCTTCAAACTGAAGTTGTTTAAAAAGCGGTAAATCAGAATTCTCTCCTGAATAATCAATTAATCTACTGAACTGCTTTTCAATAAAGGCCTTTTGCGCGATCTTGCCCTTCCTCGGCAGCCTTAAATGATATGAAGGCGGTATTTCAAATGTTCCCTGTTGAAGTTTAAGTTCGGACCAGTTCTCCCCACCCTTTTGCGAAAGTTCGTATGATGGCTCTTGAAAATGAAGCCAGTAGTAATACGTATCTTCCTGACAACCTTTATGTCCGTAATGTTCAAGTCCCGGAACAAGAATGATATACTCCCCCTCACAAATGTGGTGAGACTCTCTGTCTTCTGTTAAAAACATCGCTCCTTTAACCACATATAAAAGATCAAAGACCGGATATTTGCGTTTCACATGTTTCTCTCCCTGCTTGAATATCCCTTCTCCACAAGTGATGAGAACTGGGAGGGGCGGTATTGTAAAAACGATATGGTTCATGTTTTCCTCCCTTTGGATTTGGTCGGATTTCTTCAAAAAGTATCGGTTTCATCTCTTTCTATTATAAGAAACGTGGGGTAAACTATAAAACGATTTTTGAAAAGAAAGGGGATCCCTCTATGAAAAAAACAAACATGCAAAGCCTCTCTTTATTCAGTTTAACATGGCCAATTTTTATCGAGGTTTCATTATATATGCTGATGGGGAATGCTGATACATTGATGCTCAGTCAATACTCAGATAACAGTGTCGCAGCAGTCGGTGTCAGCAACCAAATGCTCAATTTGATCATCGTCATGTTCGGTTTTATTGCGACTGGTACAACGGTTGTCATCTCACAATATTTAGGTGCGAAGCAAAATGCAAAAGCGATGAAAATTGGTTATATATCAATTAGCACCAATTTGATCATTAGTCTATTCATTAGCGCCGCCATTTATTTGTTTGCCGAACCACTTTTATTGATGATGGGACTTTCAGAAAAGTTGCTAAGTGAGGCGGCGGTCTTTTTAAAGATTGTTGGCGGACTGTCATTTATCCAAGCACTTATTATGACATTCAGTGCCATTCTAAAAAGCTATGGTTTTACTAAAGATATGATGGCTGTAACGATCGGAATGAATATGTTAAATATCACCGGCAATTACTTTGCCATTTTCGGGCCGTTTGGTTTACCGGTTTTAGGCGTTACAGGTGTGGCACTGTCAACTTCGATATCCCGGATTCTTGGTCTAGTCGTCATCATCTTCCTCGTTAAAAAACGAATCGGGATGATATTTTTATCAAAACAGTTTTTCCTTATTAAAAAGGAATATTTAAAAAAACTGTTGAAAATCGGAATCCCTTCAGCCGGTGAACAACTTTCATATAATGCGTCACAGATGATCATTACCTATTTTATTACATTGTTAGGTGCGCAAGCACTAACAACAAAAGTATACACCCAAAATTTGATGATGCTAATCATGCTGTTTGGAATCGCGATTAGTCAAGGAACACAAATATTGATTGGCCATTATATAGGTGCTAAACAGTTTAATGCCGCCTATAGCAGATGTTTAAAAAGCCTGTGGTGGGCTTTAGCGGTTACAACAGTGACTTCTTTTCTATTAGCTGTTTTTTCAAAACCGCTAATTGGGATCTTTAGTAGCAATTCCGAAATCATCGCAACGGCTAGCATGCTGATGTTCATGACGATTATTCTTGAACCAGGCCGATCATTTAATGTGATCATCATCAACTCTCTCAGAGCTGCCGGTGATGCTAAATTCCCTGTCTATATGGCCATCATCTCAATGTGGGGAATTGGGCTTCCCATCGCCTATATTTTTGGTATTCACCTAAACCTCGGTTTAGCAGGTATTTGGTTTTCATTTATTGCTGATGAATGGGTTAGAGGCATTTTGATGTATAGAAGGTGGCGCTCTAAAATTTGGATCGAAAAGGGGCTTGCTGCTTAACATGTTTATGCAAAAGACGGTGTCCTCCTCAATCCGTCTTTTGTTATGTATAAATCTCTGGTGTTCTCTTTAAACTAAAGCTATTACGTGTTTTTATAGACGCTAACTTTGTAAATCGTTTTTCATTTTGCTTAGTTGTTATAGCTCCCTTTTACCTCATTGAAAATAAAAACGTGATAGCATTGGGATTGTCTGTAGATTGAAATATAGACAGTAACGGTTTTTAAGGATGAACGCAAATGACGTGCGTAATCGTTTCTCCTCTGTTTTAGCTGGTGAGTTGTTGAGGGTTAATTTTCAATGTTGGTTTTTAATCTTTATGGACTCGATTGGACTCCCGACATCCCCCCTTAATAGAAGTAAAATAATTCTAATATAAAACAAAGAATAAAGATTAATGTAGCGAGGTGAACTAATAGAATGACCTATATTTTACTGTTAGTGGGCTTTGTTTTATTAATAAAGGGAGCGGACTATTTTGTTGATGGCGCTTCTAAAATTGCAACACTACTTCATATACCTCCGTTATTGGTTGGGCTAACCATTGTGGCATTTGGGACAAGCTCTCCTGAGGCAACTGTTAGTATCCTCGCTGCCATTGAAGGAAATCCAGGGGTAGCTATCGGTAATGTCGTAGGTAGTAATATCTTTAACATTAGCCTTGTCATTGGGGTAACAGCATTAATTAATCCCTTAAAGGTTGAAAGTAATACGATTAGAAAAGAAATCCCCTTTACATTATTGGCAAGCATCGTATTGCTTGTTTTAATGAGTGATGTGACTCTTCAATATTTTTCAGAAAACTTGATTACAAGAAGCGACGGATTAATCTTCTTACTTATCTTTGCTGTATTTATGTATTACATTTTTGAAGTAGCAAGAAACAGTCGAGATGACAATCTTCAAAACGAATCAAAGGCAGATAAACGATCTCGAGGGAAATATATATTCTTTACGTTAGCTGGTCTTGCTGCCATCATTGTTGGTGGAGAGTTTGTGGTTGATAGTAGTATCAAAATTGCGAAAACCCTTGGTATGAGCGAGTCATTAGTTGGTTTAACAATTGTGGCAGTGGGAACATCACTACCTGAGTTGATTACATCTATTACTGCTGCAATTAAGAAACAAAGTGAAATTGCTTTAGGTAATATTGTTGGAAGTAATATTTTCAATATATTATTTGTTCTTGGTGCATCTTCTATCATTTCCCCTCTAGTCGTAGATAGTAAAATGTTTATTGATGTAATCTTGATGATCATTTTAACAATTGTATTATTTATTTTCTCTAGATCGCATTCTCAAATTGCCAAGTCAGAAGGGGTGATACTCGCAATTGCTTACATTGCCTATATGATTTATATCATCATCAGAAACTAAGAAAGGACCTGTCCGAAAAAAGCAAAATTGTAAAATTTATGATTCAATATTGTTGATTTATCAGTGTTTGTTAAACATGAACAGGGCATCCAATAGTAAAAAATTTACATAGTGGACGCCCACCTTTTTAGTCTTCAATATCAATCCGATATGCTTCAAACCAAGTATGAATTTGCGCAAGATGAGCGAGAAGCTGTGGCCCTTTCATCAGTTGGCCAAACCAAGGGATTTCAAAAGACGCACCATCTGTCTCCATGAGCTGATCCAGTTTTTTCTGATCTAGAAAGATATGAAGAGCTGAATCTTTTTGCTGAAGTAGACGTTCCAACCATTGTTTAACGGCTTTTGTATAGTCGGGATGATGTGTTTTCGGATACGGACTTTTTTTCCGATATAACACATCATTTGGCAAAATTCCTTCCAATGCTTTGCGGAAGATCCCTTTCTCTCTGTTCCCATGCATTTTCATGTCCCATGGAATATTCCAAACATATTCAACAAGTCTGTGATCAGCGAATGGCACACGGACTTCAAGGCTTGCACCCATACTCATTCTATCCTTGCGATCAAGCAGTGTCGTCATAAACCAAAGCATATTTAAGTAAAACAGTTGTCTTCTTCTTTTCTCTGTTCCTGTTTCTCCATCTAAAAGCGGTGTTTCCTTAACTGTTTCCTCATACTTGGCATTCACATATTCTTTAAGTTTCAGTTTTTTCTGCCAAGTATCCTGCAAAAGACCAATCCGTTCGTCCATCGATCTCATCCATGGAAAGCCTTCGACTTGATCAGTTGCATGAAACCAAGGATATCCACCAAAAATTTCGTCTGCACATTCTCCAGAAAGACTGACGACAAAATTATTTTTAATCTCTTTACAAAACCAAAGCAATGAAGAATCGATATCAGCCATTCCTGGCAAATCCCTAACAATCACAGCTTCTTCTAAATAACTTGCCAAATCTTCTTGAGAAATAATGCAGTGATGATGATTGGTTTTAAAGGCATCTGCCATCTTGTTGATCCAAGGACCATCCGCATTCGGTTGAAATGAGCTTGCTGAAAAGAAACGGTCATTGTCCTCATAATCAATGGAAAACGTATGGAGCGGAGCTTTTCCTTCCTTTTCGAATTGTTTTGCAGCTGTCGCCGTAATCGCACTGGAATCGACTCCTCCAGAGAGAAACGTACAAACCGGAACATCTGAAACAAGCTGTCTGATCACGGCATTTTCAAATAGGGAACGGACTTGAAAAACCGTTTCTGAAAAGCGATCGGTATGTTCTTTACTTTCCACATTCCAATATCGCCAAACAGTCAAACCGTTTTTCGAAAAGATCATCGCATGCCCTGGACGAATTTCTTTTATCCCTTTAAAAACACCACTACCTGGCGTTCTTGAAGGGCCAAGCCCGAAAATCTCCGCAAGACCATCGCGGTCAAGCTTTGCTTTCATACTTGGATGAGCAAGGATGGCTTTGATTTCTGAGCCGAACAGAAATGATGTCCCTTGTTCTGAATAGAAAAATGGTTTAACTCCGATCCGATCTCGTGCAGCAAATAACCGATCCTGCTGTTCATCCCATATAGCAAATGCAAAAATTCCATTCAGCCTGTGTACACACTCTTCTTTCCATTCGATGTATGAGTGCAGCAAGACTTCTGTATCAGAATGACCTCTAAAGCGATGCCCGCGTTCTTGCAATTCTTTTCGCAAATCTTCCGTATTATATAATTCTCCATTATAACAAATCGTATAGTCCATTTCTTGATGTGAACGGGTCATCGGTTGTCTGCCACCCTCTAAATCCACAACAGCCAATCGTTTATGTCCGAATAAAACATGGTTCTTTCCCCAAGTATTTGTATCATCAGGTCCTCTTTTTGAAAGTGTTTCAGTCATCTTCTCCATAATCGGCCGCTCTCGGATAAGCGGTTTTTGAAAGTCTACCCACCCCGTAATTCCACACATTGTCGATCAGCTCCAATTCTCGTATTCTTTCTCTTTTTAGCCTCCTTTTTTTTATTTTATGCGTCATTTGCAGATAATTGAATTGTCCACCAACACTTGTATGAGACAAGCCCGTTTTGGAAAGAAAAAAGAAGGAAAGGAGCACTATGAGATGGACAGTGAACGAGAACAACGAATTTATAATGAAAAACGAAAATGGATGTACGGTACGATTATCATTGAAGAGGGGATCTGCCTGATTGAAAACCAGGCAGGTGACTTATTGTTAATTGAAAGTTTGCTAAGCCCTGGTGTCTATATTCAAATAGACGGTGAATGGCTGAAAACAGAACTGATCGCTCCATTTGCTGTCACAGAACGATTCGGACAGATTCAATTAACAGGTGGTGAATCAATACGCTATTTAAAAAATGTCAAACAAGCCTTAGCAGATTTTTTGAACGATTTGGAAGATGGACAATTTTACTCTTTAATGGATCAATTAAACAGTCTTGGATTCTCTGTATTTGATTGTGTTTACGCATATAATGGATTAAGTTTTTCAGTTCATCCTGATATGACAAAGGGTGTGTCGTTTTATCAGTTTTCAAATGATGTAAAGCAATGCGCCTTACAACATCACTACGAGCGGGCAGATAAGAAAAAAGACAGATTTGAATGGACAACTTCAGACGGAGAACGGATTGTAACAATCTCAGCTGAAGGCCCTCCTACTTAAAAAATTTTAAAACCTAAAGGCAGACGAAGTCCAAGTGCAAGTGTTAAAAGTAAGACGATAATAAAGCCGACCCACATCCCGGTGACTGATTTTGCTTTTTTCTTGCGGATTAAAAGCATTTCCATCAGCCCGATAGTAAGAACACCGAGAACTACCTTAGCAATTGATTCACCGTTCCAAATGGTAAACCTATAAAACAGTTCCACCCCTGTCAAGATCACAAGTAAATAGAGGACACGAAGAATCATATGCGTAATTTTTGCACCTTTCCCGCCGCCTCGAGAATACTGTGCATAAACAACAACTACTAGAATAAGCGTAATCAACCACGCCGTAATGTGCCAATGTGTCGTCATACAAATTTCCCCCTGTTTCGTCATATGTATCGCTTTCATATTAGCATGAAACGGTCTATTAAACAAAAGATGTGAATATTGTATGTTTTTAGCAACAAAGGCGCTGATCATCAACACAGCGCCTTTTCACTTATCTTTTTTTATACTTTTTCACACTTTTCGATATTTGTTTCCAACGGTTCTTTTCCTGCTTCATGGCCAACTTATCCGTTTTTCTAGCGAGGTATGCAAGCTCTTTTTTCAATTTTAGGTAACTTTCGAATCGGTGTTGATCTATTTTCCCTTCCGAAATCGCCAATTGTATAGCGCAACCCGGCTCTTGATCATGCCGACAGTCCGTAAACTTGCAATGAAGCGCAAGCTGATCAATATCAGCAAAACTTTGCTCAAGCCCTGCTTCTGATTCCCAAAGTTCCAATGCCCTCATTCCAGGAGTATCGATTAAAAGCCCGCCTTCAGGTAATAAAAACAGCTCTCGATGCGTTGTCGTATGTCTGCCCTTGTCATCAGCTTCACGGACCTCTTGAACAGCTTGCCGTTTTTCGTTTAAAAAATAGTTAATCATGGTTGATTTTCCAACACCTGATGAGCCTAAAAGAGCGACTGTTTCCCCCTCTTTCAAGTATGTTTTCAGGTCATCCATTCCTCTGTCTTGGTGTGCACTGACGATATGAATCGGTACACCAAATGCAACAGATTCTGTCAGACGAACCTTTTCTTCTATCAGACTGCCAATATCAGCCTTTGTCAAGACGATCACGGGATTCGCCCCGCTTTCCCACGCAAGCAATAAATATCGCTCAATTCTTCTCACATTAAAATCTTGATTAAGGGCATTCACAAGAAAAATCGTGTTGATATTTGCAGCAATGATTTGCTCCTCTGTTCGTTCACCGGCGGCCTTGCGAGAAAACTTACTAAAACGGGGAACAATCTCCACGATCGTACCCTTTTTCTCATGGACGCGTGGCCGCATATACACCCAATCTCCCACAGCTGGATAATCATCACGGTGTTCTGCTATAAACTTAAACCGACCAGAAACTTCAGCCAGCCACTCACCATGTTCTGTCCACACCCTGTATAATCTTTTATGCTCAAGGACAACCCTTCCTAGGATAAACTCTGTTTCTTTTAATTCCTTACTGATATAATTGACACCCCATGCTGATAAATTCAATTAGGTTTCCTCCTCATTTTCTGGTGATTTTCATAAAAATAAAAAAACCATGAACTGCGTTGACAGCCCATGGAATATCACCAGATCATCTGAAGATAACCAGTCATTTATTTTACATGGGCTGTGCTCTGAACAATTGACACTCCAAAATTAAATTTGTTTGTTTCATCGCACATCCCTCATTTCGTAGATTTATCGTTTATATTATATAAAATAAATGATAATCTTACAACAATTTCATCTGATTGGAAAGAGTTCCAATCGGTTGGATTGTAATATCGATTTGATCGCCTTCCTTTAGAAACCTCGGTGGATTCATGCCTTTTCCGACTCCAGATGGTGTTCCTGTCGCAATGATATCTCCGGCCTCAAGGGTCATTCCTCTTGAGAGTGTTTCAATGATTTCGGGAATCGAAAACAGCATATCTTTTGTACAACCCGATTGACGAAGCTCTCCATTCACACGAGTTTCCACTTTCAAATGTTCTAGATCTTTCACCATTGAATGATGGACAAGAAACGGTCCCATTGGACATGATGTATCTAAACTTTTTCCGATGAAGAACTGTCTATGTATCTTCTGCAGATCCCGAGCTGTCACATCGTTTATGATGGTATAACCGAATATATGATCAAGCGCTTGATCTTTTGAAATCGATCTGCCACCTTTCCCAATGACAACTGCAAGTTCACCCTCATAATCAAGCTTTGCTGTCACATTTTGATGGAGATCTATTTCCTCCTGATGCCCAATCACCGCGGTTGGAGCTTTTGTGAAGACGATCATTTCCTCCGGTATATCTTCTTCACTCCCCATTTCAATTGCATGTTCACGGTAATTTTTACCGATGCAAAATATATTTTTTTGCGGCTTAGGAAAAGGTGCAAGCAATTTGACATCTGCCAGCGGATAAATAAACGAGGCGCTTTCAATATTGTCTTTCTTCTTGTACCATTCAACAAGCTGGCTGATATGTTGGACAAACTTTTCTCCCTCACGAACACACTCAATAAGTGTGTCAGGTATCGTTTCAAACTCAAATAGCTTTTTTTCCGCTTTTTGCAAATCCATTATTTTATCATCCAACACCAGTCCTATAAATATCCGACTGTGCAACTCGGCTGTCGCAAACTTCATTAGAGACTCCCCCGCAGTTATTTTTTCCATTTAATTATTACTTACAAAATATTTCTGCATAACTTTCAAAAACCCTTTTCATTTTCTGAAACCAATTCTAAAGACCCATTTTATCATCAAAAAAATGACGGCTCACAAATCTGTAAGCCGTAGATGTTAGCGTTTTATATATCTAACTTCTGTTAAATTCCCCTCAGACCACTTTGTATATTTATGAAAGCCACTTTTGTCTTTTTTATGGTGATGTGTTTTTTTGCCATGGTGATGCTTCGGCTTCTTATGACTGCTCTTTTTACTTTTATGAGACTTCTTGCAATCATCATGCTTTTTGCTTTTATGAGACTTCTTGCAATCGTCATGTTTTTTGCTTTTGTGAGACTTCTTGCAATCGTCATGTTTTTTGCTTTTGTGAGACTTCTTGCAATCGTCATGTTTTTTGCTTTTGTGAGACTTCTTGCAATCGTCATGTTTTTTGCTTTTGTGAGACTTGCTTTTATATGATTTACTTCTATGGGACTTGCTTTTGTGATGTTTCTCACTCCGGTGCGGTTTTATCCCCCACCACAGATCCCAGAAGTCATGTTGTCTCTTTTTGCTCGAGCTTGATGAGTCAGGTTCACGGTCTAAATATTGATCTCTTCCCTCGCTTTTCAACTGATTTACAGCCTTTTTGATATCATGTTCATGGACATCACTCACGATTAAACCTCCTATCTTAATTGATATATATCCTGGTTTTATCTTACGCGAGGGGAAAGACAGGTGTACTAAGGCAAATGACTGTTTTACTGAAACTTAGGCGATTCACTCCCAAGATTTCTTCACATATAATAATTTAGCTGAAAAAGGAGGAAATCATGATGAGTGCGATCCCAACGATGAGGATGCATATCCATCCCAGTTACCTGCACGAGCTTAAACGAGATGTGTGGAATGATGAAGGTGTTCCGGGTGTACTGAAATCCGATACAGCAACAGCTCCTGTGGTCGTATCTTTTAGAGGGAACCATATTCGCAAATTAACAAAAAAATCCTATTTAATTAAATCTCGAAAACAGACGATAAAAAAAACTGAATTTCACTTAAACGCTGAGTACAATGACCCATCATACATCCGCAATCGACTTTCCTTTCTTTTTTTTGAGAAAATCGGTGTCCTTTCCCCAAAAGCTTCACATGTTTTTCTTTATTTAAACAAAAAAAAACAGGGACTATATTTAAAAATAGAATCTGTTGATGATCATTTCTTAAAAAGACGAAATTTAGAAAGTGGGGCCATTTACTATGCAGTTGATGATGATGCCAATTTTTCTCTGCTGAGTTCTTTTGAGAAACAAGCTAAACAGAATTTGCTGCTCGGCTATGAAAAAAAACTTGGCTCGACAGATCATGACAGATACTTAGAAGAATTCATCTATTTTATAAATACTGCAAAAGATGACATTTTTGAAAAAGATATTAAAAACTATCTTAATGTAAAACAATATTTGTTATGGTTAATTGGTGTTGTCTGTACACAAAACTTCGATGGATTTGTTCATAATTATGCGCTATATTTAAACGAACAAACAAACACATTTCAAATCATCCCTTGGGATTATGATGCTACTTGGGGCCGGAATATTAACGGGGAGAAGATGAATTATGATCGAATTCCGTTAACAGGCTACAATACATTATCCGCTAGGCTTCTTGATATTCCAGCTTTCCAGTCTCAATACCTTCTCCTGATGAGAAACGTGTTGCAACATGATTTCACAATTAGAAAACTATCCCCATATTTACTAAACTGGCATACTGAGATCAGTCCTTACCTTGAATATGATCCCTATACAAATATTACCACTGCTCACCTGGAAGATGAACAAAAGCAGATTTTTGATTACATTGAAAAAAGAAAACGCTTTTTACTTTCAGAGCTTTCTCGGCTGTAAGCCAGACAGCTCTCCATTTTTTCTAGAACAGTTAAAAAAAATGTCACATTTATTGTCATATTGACGAAAAAAATCCTTTTATCACAAATTAGGGTATACTATCTATAGCATATTCAAAATTCCTTTCGAAAGTTGGAGACTGCCATGTTGAACAGTAAAATTGAAGCAAAACGATTACATTTGATTGAAACAGCTGAAAAATTTGGAATCAATTCAAAAGAGGCGATTCAATGTAGTCAAGAATTGGACAACCTCCTGAATGAAAGAATGCAGAAACTTGAAAGTTCCATTAAAACAAAAAAATAGTGACAACATTCCATGACAAACCCTCAACAAGAATGTTTAGCTCAAATACTATTGAACGTTCGCCTGAGATCATCCCCTCATTTTTTATCACAACTATGCCACATATACATAAGATATGGTGTATAGCCCAGTTTCAATGAAAAGGGTGTTATTCTATGCCAGCCATTGTCGGAGCTTTTAAAGTTAATGCCGTCGGTACAAGTGGAGTTATTCATGTAGGTGATTGTATTACGATTTCTCCTTATGCTGAAGTTAAAACATTTGCGGGTGCCGGGAGCTTTAATACCGGTGATGGAGTTAGCGTATACAACCAGAACAGCATTACAAACACATATGATAACGATAGGATTGATCAACCAATTGTAGGTAATTTGTAAGGGGTGAGACAATGAACTTCTATATCAATCAGACAATTCAAATCAATTATTTACGAGTAGAAGGAATCAGCAATTCCTCCGTTTTACAGATTGGAAGTGCCGGGTCAATTAAAACACTCTCCAACCTTTATAATACTGGAAGTTTTACAGAGCCTGCACCGCCTGTCCCTCCTGAAGAAGAAATAGTACAGGAAACCTTTGAAGAGGAGCCTCCTTCTACACTTGTTCCTCTCACGGCACCTGCGATTACAATATGATGAAAGGGAGATCGAATCTATGAATTATAATCCCTCTTATACACATAGCTGGTCTGACTATTTCCAACAACAGACTACAAAAATTCAACAGCTTGAAAGACAACTCGCCGCCCTGCAAAAAGAGTTAATTCGGATAAGGGAACAGCCGAGAACACGAATCGACCGAATTGAGTATAAATTTGATCAATTAAAGATTGAAAAATTGGATGGAACGCTTAATATTGGACTCAATCCGTTAGATCCCGATGGTGTCGAAAACTTTGAAATCAGTCAGCAAAAACCGGGAATCGGAAAACTTCAGCAAGAACTTGACAGCCAATTGCTACAACAAACAAGACAGCTGATTGATGCATATTTCAATGAAGAAATGCCACTGCTTCTAGAACAGTTGGAAGACCGATATGACAGTAAACTGGATGATTCAAACAGATATCATATGATTGAAGACATTCGCAAACAAATAGACAGCCGCATCCGCTATTACGCCCAACATTTAAAACAGGAGGAATCGGCTTCTCCTAAAGAACATGCTGACCGGCTGGCCCAATATGTAAAACAAGATATTACTAGAACCATCGAACACTTTTTAAAATCGTTACCTGAAGAAATGAAAGGAAATGAAAACGAATGAATTTTACCGTTGTGAATCGCTCTTTTGATGTAGGCAACATTAGAATTACTGCTGTTTCTAGCTCATCTGTATTTTTAATTGGAGATACCGAAAGCATTTCACTTTCCTCCATTTTTGATACACCTCCGGAATCTCTTATTATTGGACCATTTACACCGCTGGCACCTGAAACAAGAAGATGAGAACATCAAAAGTACAATTTTTAAAAGCACAGACTGTTGTAACGACGAGTGCCCTGCAAATCGGTGATACAGAAGAGCTTGTACTTAAAGCAAAAGTTCTTGCTATTCAAAGGTATCGCTCTCGTTTTCACGGTCATGAGGGATCCTTCAAACAGGATGACTTTCCGCTTTTTCAGCAGCCAATTCCTCAGTTGCTACCGGAAACCGGAGTAAGTTCCTCATTTTTTCATGAAATCCCGGTGATTCGTGTTAGGGCAGTAAAAATCGGTGGTATTGGCACATCCTCGGTTGTACAGGTGGGCTCGACAAAGCGAATTAATGCCGATATAAGAGTCAAACATATTAGACAGCTTCCTCGTACTGCCTCACAATAAAAACACGCCGGCATATACTATTTTTAAGACTTCAAAAAAAGGTGTCGATCAATTATGCCAGCCATAGTCGGACCTATTAAAATTAACACAATCTCAGGTGGAGTAGTAAATTTTGGTGATTCTTTTTACCTTTCTCCGAAAAGCTCTTCAAAATCTGCACTCGGTTCTGGTGCTGGTAATACAGGAGACTTCCTTGTTGTAAACAGTGGAATAAATGCAACAAACTATGTAGACCCTGATGTAAGCGACCAAAATATTGCTGGTAATGCATAAATGAAGCAGCCTCTTCCACTTTGGAGGAGACTGCTTATTTAGGTGGGCAATTACATCATTTCAAGAGAAACGACGGTTCCTTTTCCGCTTGGCTCAGCTGGGTGGACAATCAGTTTTTTGGCAAGTCTTGCCCGCAGCTCTTGAACATGACTGATAACACCAACTGATAAATTGTCAGATTGAAGGTTTTCTAAAGCGGTAATCACCGTATCAAGCAACTCCTGATCAAGTGTTCCAAATCCTTCATCTAAAAAGAAAAATTGTAGCGGATACTCACCCCGAAGCTGGATTTGAGCGGACAGGGCTAAAGCAAGTGCCAGAGATGTCAAAAAGGTTTCACCACCTGATAAACTAGTAACAGGACGTTTGACTCCACCATTGGCATCATCCCTCATCACAAACCCCCCTTCTGAATCAGCCTCAATCGCATATCTTTGTCTTGTCAATTCACCAAGTCTGGCTGAAGCATCTCTTGTTACACTTTCAAGCTGTTCCTCTGCTAAATATTCCACAAAGGCATTGCCTTTAAATACAGCTTGAAGTTTATCAAGACGGTCAATATAGGCTTGCCAATCTTTCAGAGCTGCTTCAAGCTCCTTAAATCTTCTATGATTCTCACGAATGACAAGCAACGCTTTTCTTGCCGCACCCCTTTCCTCAAGTGCAGCTGTAAACGAATCTTCTGCTTGTTTTCTAAATTGAGCAGCTTGTTCCCATTTTTCCGCAGTAAGTGAGCGACCATTGAGTTTATATGTGATTCGTTTTATATTAGCTTCACTTTGCTTGATTTGATCCCAATAGACTTCAATGTCTTGTTTTAGTTGATTGAACTCTGCACGGCCAATGATATAGTTTTGAACATCTGCAACATCTGCAAATACGGTACTTCCCGATTTTTCTACCCAGGTTTCTTTTACCTTCTCAAGCCTTGATATGGCTTCCTGTAAAGCCGACTGACAGGCTTTCGCCTGACCGCTTAGTTGATTGACATTCGCCTCTGTTTTCTTCAATTGATCATAAAGTGTCTGGTCCTGTTCATTCAACTTTGTCAATTTGCTTCTTGTGGCTTGAAGCTGTTCGTCAATTACATCTGTATCAGGATAATCTTTCAGCTGTTTTTGATATTCACTTAATTCATTGTTCAGACTTTCAAGGGAATAGTGAAGATCTAACTGTTCTTTCTCAAGTGTATAAAGATGCTCGGTCAATTTCTCTTTCAGCTGTTCTTTTTCCTTTAGAAAATGAACACTTTTTTCAATAGCTTCTTCACATTTTTCTGCGGCACGGTCTTTTTCTTCAATGATCTCTTGCCACTTTTCTGCCTGTTCAGAAGAGATTCCAGCAAATTGTCTACTCAAATTGTTCACTAATCCGCTCAATATAGCAGTAAGTTCATCATAGCGTTTTTGAAGGCGCTCCTGTTCCTTTGATTCATAGTTCATCTGCTCACAAAGCTGTTCATGTTTTTTCGTAGCCTGTTTGTAAGCGGTGAGAATCTTGGAAACCCGGCTTTTTGTTCCTGATAAATCTTGCTTAATTCCCTTCCATTCAAAGTTAATTTGCTCGAACCGTTTAGAAATTGAGTCGCCCTCAAGTGATGCGGCAACCTCTGCCACTGATTCACTCTTTTGTAGAAAAGGACACTCATTCATTAAATAATCCGACTGTTGTTCAAGTTTCACCTTTGCTGTAAAAAATTCTTGAGCTAATACTGCTGATTCACTCATTAATTTTTCCACTTCATGTAGTTCGGACTCATTGAAAGATAGGTTCTTTACATCTGTATGGACCAACTTTTCATGTTGTGTAGAGCCACAGACAGGGCAAGGTTCTCCTTTTTTGAGCTGTTTGGAAAGCTCTCTAGTCAGCTGATCAAATTTCGCTTGGTCCCGTTTTGCTAAAATGTTCTCACGCTTAACAGTTGCAAGATGAACAGTTTCAGATAGAGATCTCTCCGTCTCACAAATCAACGCATAAACCCTTTGAACAGCAACAAAAACATGACCAATATGATCTTCTTCAGTTTTCATTTCTTTTTCTAAGCTTTTTTTTTGTTGCTGTAGTTGAGAAAGCTCTATCTGATGCTTCTCAGCCTGCTTTTGTTCTAATTCAAGCTCCTGTTTACGTTGCTTGATTTGAAGAGCAAGCTGTATCGCTTTGTGACACTGTTTTCGTTCTTCGCTTGATACTTGAACAGATTTCAACTTAGCTTTCAGCTGGTTTTGCTTACTTGTCCCACGTTCAAGCCATTCTTTCTCCTCAGCCAATTGATCAGCAGTGTTTTTGATCTCTTCTTCTTTTTTAAATTTTTCTGTTTGTTTGACTTTCACTTGTTTTTCGACAGCAGTCCGCTTTGTTTCAATTTCTTTTAACACCGTAAGTTGTTCCTCTTGTTTACGAAGCTGCGGTTCGATTTCATTTTTTTCATTTCTAAATTTTTCATAGTTTTGCTGAATCTTGTCATAATTGGCTTGTTGATTCCGCAATGCCGTCAAAACCTTGTTTTCTGTTTGTTCAGCAGAGGCAACAGCATTCCGAGCTTCGAGATACCCATCTGCATACGGTTTTAATGTATTTGCCATCTCAGCAAGCTGAAGCCGATCTTCTTTTTCCTTGATGATTTCTTTTTGCTTTCTAAGCCTTTCTGCATCATGAAGATAGCTTTGTTGTTCCTGTTGTAATTCCCAAATCTCCTGAAATTCGTTAAATCGCTTCAGCTCTCTGTTGCGTTCAGCTTCCTTAGCTTTTAAAGATTTTTCAGTTGCTTCAAGCTGTTGTTCCGCCCGATGTAGCGCATTTATTCCAGCATCACCAAGACCTGACTGTTCAGCAAGCATTTCATTTTTTTTTGCACTCGCTTTTTGCGCTTCGTTTTTAAGCTGTTTAACCAAGCGGTCACCATACTGCTCAAGATTGAAAAGACGCTGAAGCATTTGCCTTCGTTCCGCTCCTTTTAATGAAAGAAATTCGGCAAACTTTCCTTGTGGCAAAACGACCGCTCTTGTAAAATCATCGATCGTTAAGCCAAGCAGCTCCTCAACTTTGCGGCTAACTTCATTTGCTTTATCAGCCAAAACTGTTCGTTCTTCGTTTATCTCAATTAAGCGGCAAATAGAGGTTTTTACTTTCACATCGTCTGTTCGCTTAAAAACTCGCTCGACGCGATAAGCTGTCTCATGACCGGTTTGAAGTTTAAATGTGAAAGAGACAGCAAGTTGATTTTCAGCATGATTGATAATACCTTGTGTATTGTTGGAGGCTCGCTCTACTTTCCCATATAAAGCCAGTGTCATAGCATCAAGAATTGTCGATTTTCCACTTCCAGTCGGACCGAATATCCCAAATACACCTGCATCACAAAGGTTTTCAAAATGAATGACTTGTTCTTCTCTAAAACTGTGTAAACCTTTAATGGATAGGGAAATGGGCTTCATGTTTCATCCCCCTCTTCTTGTTCCGTACCAGAGGCGAGCTCTAAAAACAGCTTAACAGTCTCATCATCAGGAACTGCTCCGCCTGTTTGCCTTTCATAGAACGCTTTAAACCTCTCTTCAATTGGGGCATGTTGCGACTGAACCGTTTTTTGGACTGCTGGATTGTCATGATAGAACCGGCGAATATGAATAATCCCTTGGTGCGCTTTTCTAATGTGATGAATCTCTTCAATTGAAAGCTGATCGTCTAAATGAATTTCCAGATCAATCCATGCATTTTGGTCACGCCCTTCTTCAAGCCAACTGTATACTTGAGAAACACCTTCTTCTGCTTTCCATTTGACAAGCGGTTTGCCACTTGTCAAGAAAACCTCTTTCCAAGATGCTTGCTTACCTGGGAAAGCTTCAACAACTGTAACAGATTTTGCATAGCCCGCTTCTGAAAAGCTGTAAGCGAGTGGAGAACCGGAATATCTTGCAACCGTCTCGGCACGTTTTACCATTTGTGGTCGGTGAAGATGTCCAAGTGCTACATAAGCAGCACTTGCAGGAAGGCTTTCTGCAGCCACTGTATATGCGCCCCCAACCTCGATCGGCCGTTCTGAATCAGTCTGGCTACCACCTGCAACATATATGTGACTAGCCGCGATTTGTACAGCATCTTTTCTGAACTGACGACCCATATGTTGGAACGTCTGTCTAATTTTTATGTCATACTGATCGCGAAGCAACTTTTCAGCAAATGTCTCAGAAAGAACTTCATTTAATCTTGATTCAGAAGGATACGCTAGTGCTGCTATCGAAAGAATTTCTCCTGTAGAAGTAACTTCTATATCAATTGGTTCTGTTTTCGGGTACCCAATTAAGTAGATACCTTGGTCTACCGTTAGCGGAGACGCAGCTGAAAGACGATCAGGGTTGTCATGATTTCCAGCAATAACAACGACTGGACGCTTTCCTTTGTCAGACAGTGAGGAGAGACTCTCATAAAAGAGCTGTTCGGCATGAGCTGGTGGATTCACTGTATCAAAAGCATCTCCGGCCATCACAATGGCATCGATTTTCTCGTCTTTTACAATCTCTGTGAGCTCGTCGAGAAAGTCCTCCTGTTCCTTTAACCGGCTTCTGCCCTCAAGTGTTTTTCCTAAATGCCAGTCAGCGGTATGTAAAATTCGCAAACCTATTCACTCCTCTTGTAATAAAGCTTTCCCTTGACAAACTGTGTCAAAGGAAAGCACCTTCATGTTAAATATTCAGCACATATCCACCATCAAAAAAGTAAAGAATGCGACCTACAAGTGGCCTCTTGATGATCGTTTCAACCGCTCGTGCATAAAGTTTGATCTGTGTTTCATAACGCTTTCTTAAAATGGGTTCGGCTTCTGTAAAGCCACTTCGGAATTTATCGTGGATTCGATCTGTTTTATAGTCAAGCAAATAAATACCATCTTCCGTTTCAAACAAACAATCAATCATCCCCTGAATCAATATCGGATCAGTCGTTTTTAAATGAGGGTAAATCTCCTTAGATGGAATTGTCATACTGAACGGAATTTCACGTTCAACCCAAGCGGCACTCTGTATCTTTTTACCAATGTCTGTATCAAAAAATGCGAGGATGTCAGCTTCGTCAATGACCTCCCGCTGTTCTCCTGTTAAAAGCTCTTTTTCGACAAGCATGTCTAGAAAACAGCCAAGTTCGTCTTTTTCATATACATGTGTCAAGGAAAGATGTTGCATCACTGTATGCATGGCTGTTCCTCGTTCGGCAGGGGTCAATCCTTTTGTCATCATAAAGATAGGTCTACTATACATGGATACCTTTGGAGCTTGACGAACCAAAGAACGATCTCCATATTCATCATCATATTCTTTTTGTCGTTTAATTTCTGATACTGACTGTTTCGTGCGAACTTGTGTTGCATCCTGATGAGAATATGACCATGTCAGCCGTGCTTGCACCTCATTTTGATAAGCAAAAGTACCTTCGATAGGTTGTCCTTTTTTGATCAGAGCGAGCAACTCTTGTTTTCCCGCTTCCGTTTGCACCTGATTTTCAGCCTGAAGCTCTGAAAGAGACAGCCAGTTGACAGCAAAACGGGCCGGATGATGAGAAATTTCTTCATTTAATGGATGGAGACTGGCATCCTCCATACCTCTATGCCGCATTAAAGCAGGTCCAATGAAATCTATATAAGATCTAGCCTGAAAACGTTCAAAATCAGGAAGTAACCATTCAGTCTGTGAAGCGGCTGAACGCCATTTCGTTAAAGATTTTTCTTTATCTTTTACTGTACCGATCAAATAAAGTTTTTCCTTTGCTCTAGTAAGTGCAACATACAAAACACGCAGTTCCTCAGACAAAAGTTCACGGCGCATTTTTTTCTTCATTGCAATTAGCGGCAATGTTGGGTAGCTAATCCGCCACTTCGGATCGATAAATTTTGTCCCAAAGCCAAGCTCTTTATCAAGCAAATAGGATTTATTTAAATCCATCGTATTAAAACTCCGACCTAGACCTGCTGTAAACACGACCGGAAACTCTAGACCTTTACTTGAGTGAATTGTCATCAGTCTGACGACGTCTTCCTGTTCACTCAGTGCTCTCGCCGTTCCAAGATCATTGCCTCGTTCTCGCATACGTTCAATAAACCTTAAAAATCTAAATAATCCGCGAAACGATGTCGCTTCATATGATCTGGCCCGATCATAAAGGACGCGCAAATTGGCCTGACGTTGCTTCCCACCTGGCATTCCACCGACATAATCTAAATACTTTGTATCGCGATAAATGTCCCAGATCAGTTCAGCCACTGAATGGTTCTTCGCATATGTCCGCCACTTTTTAAGAAACCGGTCAAAACGATAAAGCTTTTCATAAAGCTTGTCATCCTTGTCAGAAGTAGCTAGATATGCTTTCATCGCTTCATAAAATGGCGCTTTTTGATCTTGAATTCTAATTAATGATAGTTCATTTTCCTTAAGACCAACAATTGGTGATCGAAGAACGGAAGCAAGCGGAATATCCTGATAGGTATTATCAACGACTTTGAGCAATGAAATAATGATTGAAACTTCAGTCGCTTCAAAATACCCTGATGCTAGATTGGCATAAACTGGTATCCCCTGCTGTTTAAGTTCGTCCATCATCTGTGGAGCCCAAGGCATTGACCGCAACAAAACCACGATATCCCTGTACTGGATATGTCGGGTTGTTTTTGTTTTGCCATCATAAACTTGAAACTGCCCGGAAATTAAGCGCCTAATTTGGCTGGCTATTGCTCTTGTCTCAAGTTGAACCGTCTCAAGTTCTTCGGTTTCTTCATCCTCTAATTGCGCTTGATTTTCTATGATTAAGACTTCAGTTTTCGTTGCTTCATGAGGAGGGTATGATGCCCCGAGTTTTAATTCAGCTTGTTCGTCATAGTCAACTTCGCCAACTTTTCCACCCATCAACTGTTTAAACAAAAAATTCGTACTATCCAGAATATCAGACCGGCTTCTGAAATTTTGATTCAGATCAATTTTTTGACCGCTGCCTGAACCATCTTCTGTAAATCGTTTATATTTTGATAGAAATAAAAGAGGCTCAGCAAGACGGAAGCGATAAATTGATTGTTTCACATCCCCAACCATAAATAGGTTTCCTTCGTGTTCCTTTTTGGCGACAAGCTTTAAAATAGCTTCCTGAACAAGGTTTGTATCCTGATATTCATCAACCAACACTTCATGAAATTGATGTTGATAGTGTTGAGCTGCTTCACTCGGTTCTGTTTCCCCAGATTCATTTTTCCTTGTTAAAACTGCAAGACAATAATGTTCAAGATCTGAGAAGTCAACAATTGCTTTTTCCTTTTTCTGAGCCATGTAACGTTTTCCATAAGAGATAACAAGTTGAACAAGCGTCTGGATAACGGACTTCATTTCCTTCAGGCTCTTGAGATGCTGGTCAGGACTCCACATGAAATAATCACTTTTTAGCTTTTCTAACTGTTTTTTTGCACTGCCTCTAAGCTCTGTCACCTCTTCTATTAAAATCTGATCAAATTCGTCCCCTTTACAGGGTTTGGCTCTTGTAAAAGAAACAGTCGGTACAAGCTCATACAGTGCTACAAAATCATCCTGATTTTTGATCAACTGATCAATTTGCGCTAAATCATCGAGCAAATTTTCAGCACGGGGAGCGGGGCCACCTGGCTGTTTTGTTACTTCATGTGCCCGCTTTAGCATTTTCCGCACACCTTCTAGAATAAGCGCAATATCTTCTTGAATAATAGTATAAAATGGAAGCGACTCCACTTTGGAATCTGACGCAATATCATATAAATGGACAAATGTTTCAAGCCATTGTTCCGGATTGGGATGTGAACGAGAATATTCATAGATTCGCTTCACTAAATATTGCAAATCCAGATCATGACGGTCTGTCGTATATCTGTCGACAAGCTCGAAAAATGCAGGATCTCCTTTTTTATATTGTTCCTCAAACAGCTCATCCAGCACCTCATCACTTAAAAGCTCAGCTTCTGTCTGATCGGCAATGCGAAAGGCTGGATCAATGTCGATCATATAATAATATTTGCGAGCAACCTGAAGACAAAATGCGTGTAATGTTGATATATTGGCCTTGTTCAATAAGGCAAGTTGTCTGCGCAAATGTAGAGAAGCCGGATTTTCGGCGAGTTCCTTTTCAAGCGCCTCACCAATACGGTGCTTCATCTCAGCTGCTGATGCATTTGTAAATGTTACAACAAGGAGTCTGTCAACATCAATTGGGTTATCTTTTGTTGTAATCTTACGAATGATTCGTTCAACCAAGACAGCCGTTTTTCCGGAACCTGCAGCTGCAGCAACTAAAATATCACGGCCAGATGAGACAATCGCTTTCCATTGATCATCAGTCCAGATGCTATCTTTAGGCTTATCAATCTCCATTTGTCTCATCCTCCTTTTTCAGCCAGTCCAATACCACATTGTCTTTTTCCGGTTTTAATACTCGATACTGATTCTCCTCAAGTGATTCGTCAAACTGACAAAATGACTTGTAAGAACAAAATGTACATGGTGTTCGATCTTTTAGTTTATATGGCTCAATAGATACCTTACCATTGGTAATTTCCTCTCCGGCTTTTTGAAAAGTTCGACGGATGTGATGCCTTAATAATTGAAAATGGTCTTCACTAATAACAGCCGAATCAGAACGGAGTGAGCCGTCTTTTTTTAAGCCCGCACTGATGATGTCAGATCTGCCCTGTTCAAGTGTCGTATCCATCAGTTTGACAACTTCCTGATCACCTAAAAGAAGACCTTTCATTTTAAATTTCTTAAAAATTTCCTTTTCTATTTCATCAAATCCGAGTGGAACGGAAGCCTGAATCATTGGGTCGTGAACGTGAAAATACAGGACACCTGCAGGCGTTGCCTTCATTCCAAGCCAATCAGTTGAATATGTGATGGATAAATCTAGGTAGGTCAGCATCTGTAATGCAAGACCATAATATACTTCGGCTAAATCAAGTCCTTTATCACTTGATTTATAATCAACAATGCGAAGCAACAGTCCTTTTGAACTTTCAGCTTTATCTACCCGATCAATTCGCCCTACAAGCTCCATGGTGTAGCCGTTTTTAAGGGTAAACCGCATCGGGGGAAGCGGCCCCTTGCCACCGAATCCAAGCTCAAGGCCGACTGGGGTAAACCCGCTCGCTTTCGCGTGCTCACTTAAAATGCCTGATACCCGAGCAATAATTTTCTGCAGTTTTTGTTTCACATAATGATGACGATTTGAACTAAGTAAGATCTCTTTTTGTAATTTGGGTGCAAGTCGTTCAATCGCATCAAAAGATAATTTATCACATTGTTCTTTTGTCAAGTCACGCCAATCAAGCTTTAACTCATGGAGACGGTCTGCGATTAACTTTAGTGCAGAGTGAAATAACTGACCGATATCAGGAGCCTCAAGTTTAAAAATTTGCCGTTCTTTCAGCTTTAATCCATGTGAAGCAAAATGAGAAAATGGACAGGCATTGTACGTTTCCATCCGTGATACGCTTCCTTGAATATTCTCCCCATACAACTCACGCGTCATATGCTGATTGAGGTTGTGAACCTTATTTCTAAAAAACAAACTTGAGAGAATGTTTTGAGAAAAAGAGCGGTCCGAACCTTTCATCAGAAAGTTGTATGTACTCCACCAGACATCACTAATCATATACTGTCTTGTCCAAAGGCTAAGCTGACTTGCCAAATAACTTAATGCAGTACTTTTATTGACAAGAAATTCAAGTTGTTCTTCATCATTTAGTTGTTCAGGTTCATTGCTCAGCAACTTTTTACCATGGCCAGGAAAAAGCTCTTCTAACTGTTTCACAACTGTTGAAGCAAGCAATGTTTTCCCCTCGGCATCTGCAATAGGATATGACACGTAAAGCTTTTCAGAAGGACTTGATAAAGCCATATAGATTAAAAAATTTTCATCTAACAACCGTTCTCTTCCAGTTGCCGCAAGCTCCGCACCGTTTCTTTTCAACCACTCCCTGTCATCATCTGACAGCACGCCATCATCGTCTGGCTTTGCTGGCAGAATACCATCGTTAACCCCAATCATAAACGTACATTTCACATCGTACATTCTTGAAAGATCCATATTGCCGATAAATACCTGATCAAGGGCTGGTGGAATTAGCGCAAACCTCAACGTATCCAAACCAGTCTCCATCATTTGTCGAAACAAGGAAAACGATATGTCCTCATCTCCCATCATTTCAACAAACTCATCCAACAATTGAATAACAGCGTTCCATACTTGATCATGTTGTCTCGATTCTAAGATTTTGCCGTTTTCTTCTGCATTCAGCCTTTCTTCTTCAAGTTTCAGCGGAATTTCAGCCTCTTCAAGGTAAAGATACACAGCTTCAGCCATTGCTTTGACTGATTTCGCTTCTTTCATGCGTTTTTGCAACCGATAAACAGGTGGCACAATCCAGTCTTTTAGCTTATTAAGCATATTCTCGATTTCTATTTCTCGGTCTGTCTGTACAAAGTCTTCATCCAAAGAAGCATATCTTCTATAAATAAAACGATCTTTTCTTGTCCATCGATCTCCTTTTATCCCATGTGCAATGCAGTAGTTTTCCAACTGGTCAACCTGTTCACGTACGAGGTTCTTCGGTTCGTCATGAGGAAACAACAGTTCTGTTTTTATGCAACGAAACACTGCTTCATATCCCCAATTTCCTTTAATCACATCTAGGGTTGAACGAATCAATTCAATCAGTGGATGGTTCTGCATCGGTTCCTTTCCATCTATAAAAAAAGCTAGCTCATAATCTTTAAATACCTCTTTTATCGTATCTTTATAGTCTTCAACATTGCGGGCAATGACAGCAATGTCTTTGAAGCGGAGGCGACCTGTCCGAACGAGGGATTTAATTTCTCTTGCGATTCCTTCTATCTCTGTTCTTCTGTTTGCCGCTTGCATGACGCACAGTGCTTCTGCTCTATCCTTATACACTTTTAACGGCCTTTCAGCCACATATCGTTCCAAATGTTTTAACTCCTCAACATGCTTGTGACGGTTCACATTTGTCAAATGCTTTACTGACATGTTAAGGCCAAGTTCTTTTGTTTTCTGATAAAGGTCAAAATACATCTTTCCTGTCATCCGAAATAGGTGTAATTCATGAGGGACTTGTTCAGTAAAAGGCTCGTCCGTTGTGAAAGAAAACGTCATCTCTTGCGCGTGAACCATCAGCTTTTCAAGAACGTTCATCTCCTGTGGTGTGAACCGATGAAAACCATCAACATATATAACAGCATCTTTGAGCTCTTCGCAATACGGAATTTGCTCTGCCAAAAGTTGCAAGTAATCTTCTGAGTGAACATATTGATGTTCAAGACTTTCTTCCATCTTTCTGTATAAAATATATAGATCATGCAACTTATCAGAAAGAACTCGTTCATCCTCATATTCTGATACCTCGCTACCCTGCATAACCTCCCGAATACGTTCAGGTGACAGACAATGCCTTTTAAATTCGGCTAACATCCGTTCGACCTGTTCAGTAAAACCGTTCTTATCACTCGCATTCTGATAAACTCTAAACTCTGCTTTATGTTCTTCAATCAGCTTGCGTAGCAACATCTGAATACCTGAACTTGTTAGAAACTTACGATTGATTCCCCCAGTACGTTGGAGAATCCACCAGGCTAGCCTTGAAAAGCTGTAAACCTGAGCTCGAAACATTCCACCTAAATCAGGGGTCATACTAAGCTCATATTCCATTAAAAACGTCATCTGATCCGGGACTAGAAAAATGATCGGTTTACCGAGAGGGTGACGGCGAAGTTTCCCCCTCATTTCATCTAAGATAAACGTCGTTTTCCCACTCCCGGACCTGCCTGATAAAAATAATACTCCCACGTGTCCGGCTCCTTTCTACGTTCTTTTCTTTTATTTTATCGAACCTGCAATAAAATAACCATTCTCCAAAACTAGGGAAAATGAGGTGGAATTTTATTATTTTTGTTTAAACTGTACAAAAAACAACATCAAAAATGAGATGAGTACAATTGATGCTACCCACAACCAGGCCAATTCTAAATTCCCTGAGTCTATCGCCATATAGATCGCAGTAGGAACCGTTTGTGTCTCCCCTGGTATAATGCCAGCAAACATAAGTGTAGCCCCAAACTCACCGAGTGCTCTAGCAAAACTAAGTACACTACCAGTTATAACTGCATTTGAAGCGAGCGGTAGTGTCACGAATAAAAATACTTGCCACTCGCTTGCCCCGTCAACTTTTGCGGCATCTTCTATTTCACGATCAACGCTCAAAAACCCTGACTTTGCCGACTGATACATAAGCGGAAAAGCGACAACTGCAGCCGAAATGACCGCTGCCCACCAAGTAAAGATGATCGGCGCGTGAAATACCTTTTCAATCAACTGACCGATTACGCTTTGTCTACCAAATATGACAATTAAGAAGAAACCAACAACAGTTGGAGGAAGAACGAGCGGTAGCATCATCATTGTCTCGATGACGGATTTTCCTTTAAAAGTTTTACGCACTAAAATTCTTGCGACAATAGTCCCGAACAAGACAGCAATGATCCCACTAGCAACTGACACTTGGATAGAGATTTTAATAGGTGAAAGAAATTCCTCAGACAGCATATCAGTGATCAGCCTTTCTTAAATCCGTACTTTTCCATCGCTTCAATGGCCTGATCACTATGCAGAAATTGATATAATTCGTCAGACTGTCTGCGGTGCTTCGTATTTTTCACAATACCAAGCGGATAGATAATCGGGCTATGTAGATTGTTTTTAGCGATGTCTACTATTTCGATCTGGTCGGAAGCAAGAGCATCCGTCTGATAAACAAAGCCAGCATCTGCATTATTTGTTTCAATATATGAAAGCACTTGTCTTACATCTTTTCCATAAACAAATTTTGATTGAACTTGATTCCATAGATGAAGATTTGACAAAGTTTCCTTCGCATATTTTCCAGCAGGAACTGATTCAGGGATGCCGATGGCAAGTTTTTCAACACTATCTTTTGATAAATCTTTAAAGCTTTTAATATCTGTTTTTCCTTTTGGAACGATCAGGACCAAGTCATTTTTCAACAGTTTGACGGAGTTATTTTGTGAAATGAAATCGTTATCTACCAATTTGTTGAATTTATCTTCAGAAGCCGAAAAAAATAAGTCTACTGGAGCTCCCTGTTCAATTTGTTGCTGCAAAGCACCTGATGAACCAAAATTGAACCTGATTTTGACATTTCCATGTTCTTTCTCATATTTGGACGCTAGTTCAGTGAGAACATCTTTCAAACTAGCTGCTGCGGAAACCGTAAGTTGCACATTCTCATGGTCTTGACTTAATTCACCTTTTTCAGACTGACAGCCCAAACCAATAACTACAGTAACCAATAACACTACAACCAGTAAAAACCGTTTTTTCATTAATTTCACTCCAATTCACACGTTTTCTGCGCTAAGGATTATTTTACGTCAAACTTCATTTTTTTGAAATGTCATTGATCACAATCATGCTCATAGTTATAGCTATCCATACATGAAAAAGGGTGAACGAAGAACCATCATAAAGTTGGAAACATCACATCAACTTCGAATGCTTTCGAAACCAAAGATCATAAAAATTGATCCATCCTTCTTGGTTTAGGACAATGCCTTGGATGGCTTGTCCAGCTTTAATCTCGGCATGCGGATTTATGATGGTAGAAAATATTTGGTTATTAGCACTTTTCTATACGATGAACGGTGTTGGAGCCGGCTTATACATCCCTACTCAACGAGCACAAATCACTGACAGTACCAAAAGCGGGATGCGAGCTGAAGTGTTTGCTGTCATTCATGTTATTGAACGCTTTGGTGCAACAATCGGTCCGGTTATTGGAGTTGCTGTCTATTCTTATCATCCTTCCATGGTATTCAGCTTTCAAGCATGCTCATTTCTTCTATATTGGTTTGCTGTTTATTTTAAAATGCCAGAGACATATCCGTCAAAACATCAAAAAAAGATTTTCCAGCAAAAAAAATCTTTTTCTGTTAAAGGACATGATTCAGTTTTAGTGCTGATGTTGTTTATGCTTCCAATCAGTTTGTTATATTCACAGCTTGAAACAAATTACCGGTTCTACTTAGAAGTGCTTTTTGATCACTTTTTAGTGATTCTTACTATTTTTAATGTCTGTCATGCATTACTAGGTATAACCCTGCAAATCCCCCTTGTGAAAGGCTCGGAAAAGCTAGAGATGAAAACGATTATAATGATTTCTTATAGCTGTTATACAGGTTCTGCATTAGGTTTTGCGTTTTCTTCATCACTCGTTTGGCTCATATTATCAATCTTTATATTTACTTGTGGGGAAAGCATTTTGTTACATCATATGCAAAGTTTTGTCTCTAAGCTTGCTCCTGTCCATATGCGTGGTCGCTATTTTGCTTTTTTCGGTTTAAACTGGGACATATCCCGGACAATTGGACCTTTTTTAGGAGGGCTGATGTTGATTAAATTTGGTGGTACTGTACTTTTTCTGACGTGTTGCGCAATGATCATTTCGGGAGGAATCGCTCAATACTTTGTGGTTTCAGCATTAGAAAAGCCGAAAACTCCATAAAAATCATGAGTTTTCGGCTTACATCTGTTTAAAACACTTTTTTACTATCTCTCTCTTCTTTTAAAATCTCAACGGCTTCACGGAATCGTTGTGAGTGAATAATTTCTCTTTCTCTTAAAAATGCCAACGCATCATTTAAATCAGGATCATCAGACATATCGATCAGCCATTGATATGTCGCCCTCGCTTTTTCTTCTGCGGCAATATCTTCATATAAATCTGCAATCGGATCACCTTTGGCTTGGATGTATGTAGCTGTAAATGGAACACCAGCGGCATTGTGATAAAACAAGGCTTTATCATGATCTGCATAATGGGGACCGAGGCCGGCTTCTTTTAACTGTTCAGGTGTTGCGTCTTTTGTTAATTTATAAACCATCGTAGCAATCATTTCTAAATGTGCGAATTCTTCTGTACCAATGTCCGTCAAGAGGCCGACCACTTTATCAGGGATACTGTAGCGCTGGTTCAAATAGCGAAGGGCCGCTGCCAATTCGCCATCTGCTCCACCGTATTGCTCAATCAAAAATTTAGCAAGTCTTGGGTTGCATTCCCTCACTTTCACAGGGTATTGCAATTTTTTTTCATACAGCCACATGAGATTGACTCCCTTCCGTCTTTAAACTTGCCATGGCCAAGGACTTCTTTTCCAACTCCAGTACGATTCTGTCTCATCTGGATTGCCCTGAAGAAGAGGGCCGTAATTCAATTCAAATTTCTTTTTCAATTTTTTTGAGTATCTAGCGTACTGATTATATTGTTGAATCCCATCCATATCGTCTGGATGTGTATCAAGGTACAGCGTTAATTCAACGAGCACAAAATCTACCGCCTGAATTTCAAGAAGCTTTTCATAGTAGTCTTGTGTTAAAGTGTTCTTCATCCTCCTTCCCTCCCATTTTCATACGGATTTTCATAATGATCATAAAAAATAGGCCAAAGTGTTCCTCTTCTTAAAGCTTCCATTGGCGCGAATTGTTGAAGACCGTGGGGTTGAAAACCTAAATATAAATTGGGAGGTGTTCGGTAGTATCTTTTCCCAAGCGGTGGACATGGATCAAAGGCACTGTGAAAAGGGCGATATGATTTTACTTTGGTGAATGATTCCTCAGAATGCTTCACTCGGTTCACCTCTATTTATAATAGAATCTAATTTAGTTTATTCATATTCTCTCTGCGTTATGTTCACTCACTCATGAAAAAAACCAGAACTGAGGTTCCGGCAATTTTTCTAATGAACGAGCTTCATGATATCATCCATTGATTATTCGACTGATGTTTGCGGAGTTAAGCAATAGACCTTGCATTACAGCTCCAATTCGCGTATTTAGATTCGAACGGTTTAAAGCTGTTAGCTTTTCAGACTCTACTGAGCTTACAAGGTTTCAAACCGATCCTTTATATGACGCTTATCAACCATTCACGATTTTTCACTTCACACCTTCTTAATAACAGCTTTTGATCAACCTCGAGATTCTGCCACATATCAGCTCTACTTCAAAAAATACCGAGTTAGACAGCTCTTCGAAAAAACAAAAAAGCAGTTAGTTTACATGGTATGACCAACTGCTTTAGAATACCTCATCGTAACACCCACAAACAGATCCAATAACGATGAAAGTCATATTTCATTATAAAAGATGTGCATCACACATATTACCCAACCATTTTTTCAAGCATATGCATCTCACTAGATAAACAAACAACAGCAGTCAGTACAGTGATTATGAACCGTTTTTTCATAACATTCCCTCCACTTTTTTCATTTTTTCTTCTGCTTTAATAGCTTTCAAGAAAAAATAGGCTGCCTCTTTATAAAGAGACTTCTTCCTGTAAACATTAGCCGCTAATAGTGCTAATTCTCGCACACTGTCGTATTGCTTGGAGTTGAACAAGATCTCAAAATCCGCTTTACTATGTTGGACCGCTTTTTCATCTCCTATTGCATAAGTCGTGTATAAAATATTGATTTTTGCATCAAATACTTTATTCCGCAAACCTTTTGATCTTTCCTTCCCTTCTTGATAAAAAGCAATAGCCCGATCGTGTTCCCCCAATTTAAACAGTTCTTTAATCATCAAGAAAACAGCACTAAAATAATATTCTGAAGCAACATATGTTTGATCAGATAAAACAGTCTCCAAATATTGAAGACTCTTTTCCGGTTTGTCCATCGTCGAGTAAAGAAGGCCAAAGTTATGTAAAAGCTGCATTTCTTTGAAATGATCACCTGCATCTCTTACTTTACTGAGAGCTTCGGTTAAATAAGCTTCTGCTTCTCTATATTTCCCCATCTCAGTGTAATTGCCTGCCATCGTAATATATGTAGAGACAAGATTCATATCATGCCCTTGATAACTTTTAAAGATGTCTAAGGCTTGGCGGGTATGATTTAGTGAAACTAAATTCTGGCCTAAATAATAATATAATTTCCCTACTTTATCATGAAATTGAGCAACTCCGACTTCATCATGCACATGAGCAAGTTTTTTTTCGGCAATTTTATAAAGGCTAATCGCTTTTTCATAATTGTTTTGATAGACTTCATAAGCACCTGAAAATAGGTAATAATAGTAAGAAGTCATATTAGGATCAGTACTTAGCTGATGATGTTCAATAGTTTGCCCTAACGTTTCGTACAGCATTAGTTTATGTTTTAACTCCAGCAAAGAAAAGTAGGTTAAAATTTCTCGTTCCTCCTCTATCTCTGCTAGCATCGGTTTAACTTGTTCAAATAAATGAACGGACTTTTCGGTATCATTTCTTCTAATTGCACGATACCAAGCGTTTAAATTGTTGGCTACTTCCGCTGCAGCAAGTTTGTTCATACAGACTCCTTTCAGTTTTTATATCTAATTCTATTATACTATATTTTTTCAGTTTTATTAATGAATAACATTGGTACTATATTCATATTTTTAAAAATCATTCTCTTATACTTTGTCATGTCAAATAAAACCTTGGCTTCCGAAGCCTTCATCTTCGCAGGTTGGGTTTGTCACCTTCGTCCATAATATAATGAAACGAGCGCCATAATTGTCGCTCGTATGAATCCATTCACAAATGGGCACAAAAATCTGGTAAAATACTTGAGGCCGTACCAGATTTTATGTTTTTAAGAGGTTTTGAGACAACCCTTTAATAAGATCTTGGATAAGCATAGGTACTAGCACCGGTGATGTTCTTGGATCAAGGTCATAGACCATTGGCGTATAGCAGGATTTCTGTCCTGGCAGGACTTTTCCATTACCTCCCGATGCGCTGTAGCTCAACTGCTTGTCATCGGTGTTTCTTTTTATCCAAGCATTTGCCTCCCAGCCTGATGGGACTGCATTGTCCAGTGTGATTTTAGCCCATACTGTTTTACAGGCACTGCTGAACTTTAAAACTCAACATTCCAAACTGTTGATTACTGCTGTTAATGAGTCTCACTGTTGCTTTTGTTGATCCGCTTGAAGCACAGTTTTGATAGTAAGGACTCTTACCATCAGATGAATGGTTTTCCGCTTGTACCGATATTTCATTCGTCATGCGCAATAAAAAACAATCACACAGACACCACAAACTTTAGCGAAAGTTTTCTTCATCTCCATCCCCCTTCCAAGTCATCCTCTGAAACATCCAAACCATCGATCCTCATCATATTACGATTTTTCTCTTTTATGCCTATTCTCCTCTTTGAAAAATAGAAATTCTCCCGATATAAATGATAAATACCGCCTAGCAAAGGAGGAGAACTGTATGAAGAACTTTTGGAAAATCTTGATTTCTGCTGCTTTATTTTTTAGCACTTTCACTTTTCCGCCCCGTAGTCAGGCAAACGAAAAACAACCCGACAGTGAAATCATTGTTGTATATAAAAATCAAGACGGAAAAGAATCCGCCATAGAAAGTGCTGAAACGGTTGAACAAACGTACAAAAACATTCCAGCTGTTGCTGTTACTGCGGATGAAGAAACAGTCCTGGAGTTAGAAGATGATCCAGATGTTTTGTATGTTGAAGAAAATGTTTCATTTACTTCTCTAGATGGAACAACTCTTAAAGCTTTCACAAACGAAACAAGTGATAACAGTTATTCATTTGAACAATGGAATTTGAAACCACTTCAAGTTCAACTGGCTTGGTCTAAAGGAGTTACTGGAAAAAATACGAAAGTCGCTGTCATCGACAGTGGAATCTCCCCGCACGATGACTTAACAATTGCTGGTGGTGTCTCAACGGTTGGCTACACTTCATCATATCGTGATGATAACGGCCATGGAACACATGTCGCTGGAATTATTGGGGCTAAACATAATGGCTATGGAATAGATGGAGTTGCACCAGACGTTCAATTATATGCGGTAAAAGCACTTGATAAGAAAGGAACGGGAGATCTGATCAGTATTTTAAAGGGGATCGACTGGTCGATTCAGCACGGTATCAATATCATCAATATGAGTCTTGGTACAACGAGTGATAGCAAAATTCTCCATGATGCCTTAGATAAAGCCTATCAAAAGGGGATTATCCTCGTAGCGGCCAGTGGTAATGATGGAAACGGAAAACCTGTTAATTACCCAGCTGCCTACAACAGTGTCATTGCTGTATCAGCAACTAATGAAAAAAACAGTCTAGCGTCATTCTCTAACACTGGTGCTGCCATTGAGTTCTCCGCTCCCGGCACATCGATTATTAGCACATACTTAAATCACCAATATGCAATTGGAGATGGGACTTCGCAGGCCACTCCACACGTGACTGGAATGTTGGCTTTATTAAAACAGCAGTATCCCACAAGCCGAAATACTGATCTGCGCACAAAAATGCGGAACTATGTCAGCGATTTGGGCTTGGCTGGCCGTGATCAGCTGTTTGGCTATGGACAGATTCTCTATAAAAATAATGTAATGGCATTTGCAAAAGCAGAAAAAGCTGTCAAACAAGCTGAAAAAAACAAGCGAAAATCCACCATTACCACAGCGAAAAAAGCTGTTGACCTACTACCATCAAACACTGATAAACAAGCCCTGAAAAAAAGACTGGATCGAGTGATCGAGCAGCTCAAAAAAGTAGCGGCATCTAAAGTGAAACATGCTGAAAAATATAAAAAGAAAACCACCGCTGATGCCGCCCAAAAAGCGATCAATGAACTTTATAAGACTGCATTTAGGACAAAGTTACAAAAACGGCTTAACATGGTCCGATCAATCCTTCTTAAAAATGCAAAAAAGACTGTTTCATACGCTGAAAAAAAGCGCAGTGACCGAAACATTTCTAAAGCTCAAACATCAATCAATCAACTTCATAGAGGAAAAGATAAATCAAAGTTGCAAAGTAGGCTCAACAAAGTCAAAAAGAAAGTGACGCTTGCTTACAATAAAAAAGTGACAATAGCAAAAATCAAAGTCAGACAAGCTGAAAAAAACAGAACGAAAAAAACCAAATATGTTGCCCGGTCAGCGGTAAATAAACTAAAACATTCAGCGATCAAAACACAGTTGAGAAAACGGCTCAATGCCATTAAATTAAAGTAAGACCAAAAAAACCTTTAAGACCTCTTTTAAAGAGGGTCTTAAAGGTTTTTTGTTTAAGACTCATTTCTTATCAATTCGCTCCGTTACAATTCCAACGATATCGTCTTCTGAAACAAAGCCAAAATGACGGCTGTCATTGCTATGAATCCGATTATCTCCAAGGACAAAGTACTGGTTTTCAGGAACTTTCTCCTCTCCCGTTATCTCCTTCAATGTAAAATCACCGGTCAGATCACCTGCAGTTACAGATTTCAAATCATCTAAATAAGGTTCTTTGACTGGCCGTCCATTAATATACAGCTGATCATCTTCATATTTGACCGTTTCACCTGGAAGCCCGATGACCCTTTTGATATAAACAGACTTCTCAGGTCCTTTAAACAGCACAATATCAAATCTGCTCACCGTCTTAAAGTGATGGGCAAACCGGTTGATCAGGAGTTTATTTCCTTCCTGAAACGTTGGATTCATACTGACACCTTCAACTGTATAATCAATAAATACGATATTTTTCACCTGAAAGCCAAGGATAATGACAACCAGTCCGGCAATGACCAAAAAACGCTTTTTCACATCTATGTCCCCCTAGTCATGCTCTCTCTGACTGAATTTCACATTTAAACGATGCTCAACCCGTTTTCCGGCATACCACAATATCAAAATCACAAAAGTGACGAACGCTGTTCGTAAAGGCTGTGTAACCAACGCCTTGAGGTCATGACCGATAAAGCTGACAATAAAAATCATCACCAACTTTCCACATAACACTGCAAGGGAAAACGGCAACAGACTAATCCGTGAAAGTCCTGCAACAACATTAACCGCAGCTGATGGTGTGAATGGGAAGCAAAGGAGGAGAAACAAAGGTCCGAAACCGCGTTTTTCCACCCATACCATTAGTTTTTTGACCGATTGATGTGTACGGATAAATTGTAAAAACTTTTGTTGGCCAAAATGGCGGATAAAAAGAAAGACAGTAATCGATCCAGCTGAGGCCCCGATCCATGTTAAAAGAAACCCTTGCCACAAACCGAACGAATTGACATTGGCAACGACAAAAACAAGAAGCGGTAAAAATGGCAAGATCGCTTCAATAAATGGAAGCAATATGGCAATAAAAGGACCAAATGCTCGATAGCTCTGGAAAAACTCTGCTACATTTTCTTCTGTAAAGTAACTGAAAAATTGCTCCAACACTCATTCTCCTCAGGGAATTGTCTATCCTTATTTTACACGTTCAAAGACAAACTTTAAATCACTGACAAAAAAATATTTCCTTTTAGTTTGAAGCATCTTCGCCATTTTAATCATGTTTTTGATTTTTTTAAAGAAAAAACTTCTTTAATACCGCTTTTTCAATTCCCTGAGAATAAATTCATAGATTAGCTGGTTGCGATCTTCTTTTGGATACAGCATAAATTCCTGTTTTTGCTGTAATGATCTCCCTTCAATTCGATCCAAAAATTTGGTTCTTAGCCATGCTGTCCGGTATACTTGGTTTTCAAAAGATGTGATTGATACAGGCAACTCCAATGAATCTCCATTTACAAAAGTGACAAATGTATTGTCAAATTTCGCCGCCCGGAATTCATGAATATGCGCATGAGAAAGCCAACCACACTGTGGTCTTGTTGAAGAAAAGGTTGGAAAAAGAAAGATGTTATTCGAGTGATCTACCATGATTGGCGGTTTATGTGAAACTTTGATAACCTCATATGTACCAGCTTTTCTTCCAGCATAGCTCGACCCAAAATAACGACAGCTCCTATCTATGATTTGAAAAGGCCTCATTTTAACAAAAAATGTCCTGTCGGTTTCAAGCACTTTTGAAGCGGGCTTTTCCCCGTCATTCAAAGGTAGCACAGCCATTGTGGAACTGTTCACTTCATAAGTATCTTTTTCCATATCTCCTGCATGATTCATCATTAATCCTCCCTCATTAGTAAATTTATACTACTAATCTAACATTTTCAGTTAGAAAACGACAGGATTATTTCCAATTTATTTGAAAAAATGTTTTTTAAATGAAATTTCTTTTTTTCATCCAAAAAATTTTAGTTTTTTCCGCGAATCTTATCGACTTTTGTCCTCAGATAATATGATTGTTCAAATAATTATCTAAAAATTAAAAATACTTATTGATTTCTTGTTTCATTACCCTTATACTATAAAAAAGGTATCAGGGGGAATCTTTATGAAAAACAAAAAATCGTACACTGAGCTCATGAAGTCCCACACCAGCCATCAAAAAGATGCTGATCTCACCTCAATGGACATTTATATTCAAATGATCCTTGATGAGTCGTTATATAAACGACGTTTGCACATCTTGACAGAGAAAATCAATGAAGCATTAGATAGCCGAAACAAACAAGCTTTTCTTGAGCTTTCAAAAGAATATATTGCGCTTAAATCACGCGAATAATGCCAATCCTAAACGGATTGGCTTTTTTATCCATTAATGATTTTTCCACCATTAACATGAAGAATCTGACCAGTCATATAAGAAGAATCTTCACTTGCAAGAAATAGGTAGCTCGGCGCTACTTCTACCGGTTGCCCTGGACGCCCCATTGGCACTGTTGAACCGAAAATTTCGACTTGTTTTTCCGTAAATGTCGATGGAATCAGCGGTGTCCAAATCGGTCCTGGTGCTACACCGTTTACTCGAATGCCTTGATCAACAAGTGATAAAGCCAGTGACCGTGTAAAAGATGTAATCGCTCCTTTTGTTGCTGAATAATCAATTAATGTTTCATTGCCAGCATACGCTGTAACCGAGGTTGTATTAATAATCGAACTTCCGGATTTTAGATGAGGGAGTACTGCCTTTGTCAAATAAAACATTGAAAACATATTCGTTTGAAACGTTCTGATTAACTGTCGGCTTGAGATGTTTTGAATGCTGTTTTGCGGATGTTGCTCAGCAGCATTATTGATGAGAATATCAATCGTCGGAAAAGTATCTTTTGTTTGGCGAACCACTTCATCACTGAACCCTTCATCTCCAATGTCACCCGCAATCAGTTTGCACTTTGTACCTTCTCTTTCTACATATGTCTTTGTTTCTTCTGCATCTATATGTTCATTAAAATAGACAACGACTACATTTGCGCCTTCTTTGGCAAACAAGACTGATACTGCTCTGCCAATACCACTATCTCCTCCTGTAATGATCGCCGTTTTCCCTGCTAATTTTTTGCCCAGTTTCGGTTTGTCAAAAACAGGACGAGGATTCATCAAATACTCCAATCCCGGTTGGTGTGTTTGATGTTGGGGAGGCAGTACTTTTTTTGGTTGTTTACTCAAATCCATTCCTCCTTGATCTCCATTAAACCTTATTATTTTATGACAAGCCGTTTTTATGTATGAATACTTTCACAATGGAAAATTTAAGGATGACGAACAGCTAGGAGGAACTCATATGACGAAGGGTCAACAAAAACTACCGCTATCACCTGAATCATTTTGGAGAGACAGTACTCATCTTCCCTCATTTCAGAACTTAACAAATGATTTAAATACAGATGTCACGATTATCGGCGGAGGGATAACAGGTATTACAACGGCTTATATGCTGACACAGAAAGGTTATCGTGTCGTTTTGATCGATGCCGACCGTATCATGAATGGTACTACTGGACATACAACTGCCAAAATTACTGCCCAACATGATCTGATTTATGATGAATTGATCAGTAACATTGGGATGGAAAATGCTCGGTTTTATTATGAAGCAAATCTAGAGGCGCTTTTATTTATTAAACACCTTGTTCAAGACCAAAACATCTCATGCGATTTTGAAGAACAGGATGCGGTGATCTATACTACTGAAGAAGCTTCAGTCGAAAAAATAAAAAAAGAGCATGAAGCTTATCAAAAATTAGGAATTGATAGAGAAGTGATCCATGACTTACCTGTCGCAATTGATATAAAAGCTGGATTAGTCATGAAAAACCAAGCACAATTTCATCCACTCCATTATCTAAAACATTTAATAGAAACGATCCAACAAAGAGGTGGTCAAATATTTGAAAACACGGCCGCTCAAGACATAAAAGCTGGTGATCATCCAAAAGTCAAAACAAGAAACGGGCAGACGATTATTAGCGACTATGTTTTATGCTGTACACATTTTCCGTTCCATGATAAAAAAGGTTTTTACTTTGCACGGCTTGAACCAAGCCGATCATATATACTGGCCATCAAGCCAAAGTCCCCCTATCCAGACGGAATGTATTTAAGCATTGATCAGCCTTCCCGTTCACTGCGCTCCGTCATGATCAACGGAGAAAAAATGGTTCTTGTTGGCGGAGAAAGTCATAAGACAGGTCAAGGAAAAGATACAATGAAGCATTATCAAGCACTTGAGTCATTTGCAGAAAGTGTGCTTGGTGTTGAAGAAATCCCATATCGTTGGTCAACACAGGATTTAATGACCCTTGATAAAATCCCTTATATTGGACCAATTAGGAAAGATGAAAAACGAATTCTTGTGGCAACTGGATTTAAGAAATGGGGGATGACATCAAGTACTCTCGCAGCCCAAATCATGACGGACCACATTACAAATGAAAACAATCGTTATCAAGACATTTTTAAACCAGCTCGTTTTCACACCAATCCAAGTGTTAAAAAAGCCATTTCTTTTAACGCAGATGTCGCCAAACATTTTGTTGAAGGAAAACTTGAACCACCACTCGGCAAAGCGGATGAGCTTGCCAATGATGAAGGTGCTGTCGTTTCAATGAAAGGAAAACGGACTGGCGCTTATCGAGATCAAAATGGGAGACTGCATCTGGTTGATACAACCTGCACTCATATGGGTTGTGAGGTCGAGTGGAATGATGGAGAAAGAACTTGGGATTGTCCATGCCACGGTTCAAGGTTTTCAATCGATGGAGAAGTGATCGAAGGGCCAGCAGTTCTGCCATTGAAAGAGCCAGAAAGCTGATACATGCGATTTGCAAAGCTAGCAAACATACACAAATCTATCGATGAGATTTGTGTATTCATTTTTAAACAAAGTTGACATAAGAAAAAAGACAATGATATTTTAAAAACAATCTCACTTATAAATCTGGAAAGGATCACAGTCACATATGAATATAAAAGATATGATGCTTATTTCATTAAGTACAGCCATTATAGCGGTTCTCGGTTTTGTCCCGCCGCTCACTCTTCCGTTTACACAGGTTCCGATTACATTGCAGACATTAGGTGTCATGCTTGCAGGAGGAATCAATAAACCAAAAAATGCAGCTCTCAGCCTCATCGTCTTTTTGCTGCTTGTGGCAAGCGGCATCCCCATTCTAGCAGGAGGCCGGGGTGGATTAAGCGTGTTTGTTAGTCCAAGTGCGGGATACATATTAGCCTGGCCTGTTGTAGCCTTTTGCATTGCCCTAACCGTCACTAAACGATCAGGTTTACATTTTCGAACGATTTTTTTCATTCATATTTTATTTGGCATCTTCCTATTATATGCAGTAGGTATTCCGGTTCAAGCTTTTCTTATGCATATTGATTTAAAAAAGGCCACAGTGCTCAGTCTCGTCTATATCCCCGGTGATTTACTTAAATCCGCAGTCGCTGCATATCTTGTGCTGAAATTAAGAAAAGTATTACAAACACGCGGTTAGGAGGACTATAAACGTGCCGATTACTGAAACATACCAATCTCATGCAGAGCATGATCCAAAAAAAATCGCCATCCAAACAGAGGCAGAAATCATTGATTATCAAACATGGTATCAACTTGTTTTACGAACGGCCAGCTGGCTAAAACGAAAAAAAAGAATGAATGAAAGACTTGTATTTTCATTGCCAAACGGTGTTCCTTTTTTACAGCTCTTTGCTGGTGCAGCGATGGCCGGCTGGACTGCTATTCCATTTGATCAACGCTTTAGTCTGACTGAATGTAGTGAAAGACTTTCACTTTGCAAACCGGATCTCATCATTGCAGAACACCCTTTTCCAGGCCACTCAAATGTTATACTTTTGGAAACATGCCTGCACGAAATTGAGAACACACCATTAGACCCCGTGCCACATGTAAATGATGATCTTCCTTTTTATATTGGATTTACTTCAGGATCCACAGGTTCGCCAAAAGCATTTAGCAGATCACATCAATCTTGGATTGAGAGCTTTCATAATAGCAGCCGAAACTTTCAATTATCAAAAGAAGACAGAGTCGTCATACCGGGTTCTCTTTTCTTTTCACATTTTTTATACGGTGCGATGAATACATTATTTTTGGGCGGAACAATCGATCTATTGAAAAAATTTTCGCTGACTGATCTTGAACAGACAATTGCACAGCAACCTGTCACAACACTTTATACAGTGCCGACTATGACAAATGCACTGAGTTCTGAAAACAGACAGATAGATAAACCTGTCAAAGTGATTTCTTCAGGAGCGAATTGGAGTAAACATGCTAAAGAGAAGCTAAGAAAAAAATATCCTTCTCTCTCTTTATATCATTTCTATGGAACGTCAGAGCTAAGCTTCATTTCTGTTTCTACACCTCAAGATGATGAGAAAAAGCCTGATTCTGTCGGACTTCCCTTTCATCATGTAGAAGTCGACATTCGGACAAGTTCAGGAAAGTCAGCTAAACCTGGTGAGATTGGGAAAATTTACGTCAAAAGCCCGATGGTGTTTAGCGGCTATTTACAAGAACAGACTGACCTCCATTCCCCTGATGAAAACGACTGGATGACAGTTCATGATGTGGGCTGGAAGGATGAAGATGGATATCTTTATTTAATTGGCAGAGAAAACAGCATGATTGTATACGGGGGAATTAATATTTACCCGGAAGAAATTGAAAGTGTCCTTTCCTCACACCCCCATGTGGAAGAGGTAGCAGTCATCGGTGTGAATGATGATTATTGGGGAGAAAAAGCAGCAGCTGTTATTAAAGGAAAAGCTTCCGTTAAAGAGCTAAAAGCTTGGTGCAAACGGCAGCTTGCTCACTACAAAACGCCAAGAATATGGTATTTCACCGAGCAGATTCCGCATACAACCAGCGGAAAAATCGCTCGGCATCTCCTAAAACAACAATTGAAAGGCCGTTAAAATATGAAAGCTGTGATCACAAATGCAAAAAGAACGATTATTGGCAGACACAATGGATGGTTGAAAACGAGTGAACCCCATGAACTGGCTGCTCACCTTATCCGTTTCCTTGCCAGACCGCTTGGCGAAAACATGAATGAAGTCATACTTGGGAATGTTGTGGGCCCTGGCGGTAATATCGCACGTTTATCTGCTCTTTCTGCAGGTCTCCCAGCTTCTGTAACAGGGATGACGATAGACCGGCAATGCAGTGCCGGTCTGGAAGCAATCCGTACCGCCTGTTATTTTGTCAAGTCTGGTGCAGGAAGCTGTTATATCGCTGGAGGGACAGAAAGTGCTAGCCTTTCTCCTTTTCCGAAAAGAGCGCGATTTTCACCTGATGAATGGGGCGACCCTGATATGGGAGACGCGGCAGAGAAAACAGCAGAAATCTACAATATTTCACGAAAGATGCAGGATGACTATGCCAAATTAAGCTATAAAAGAAGCATGTCTGCCCATATAAATGGTTATGATGAGGAGGAAATACTCCCGTTCTCCAAATGGACAGTAGACGAAAGTTTAAGCCGGATGCGACAGTCGATTGATCAAGTCGTGTCAAAGGCTAGACCAGTTTTCAAAAAGCCAGGAGGGACCGTAACAGCGGCAAACAGCTGTGGAATTCACGACGGAGCATGTGCTGTCGTCGTCATGGAAGAACAAAAAGCCATAGAGCTTGATCTATTGCCTATTTTGCGATTTGTTGACAGCGAGGTCAGCGGAGTCGATCCAAATGTACCGCAAATTTCTCCGGTACCAGCCATACAAAAGTTGTTAACAAAACGAGGACTTTCAGTGAAAGATATTGACCTATTTGAAATAAATGAAGCATTCGCCGTTAAAATCGTAGCTTGCGCCAAAGAACTTGGAATTCCTTATCACAAACTCAATGTCAACGGAGGAGCCTTGGCACTCGGTCATCCTTACGGTGCTTCTGGTAGCATTTTAGTCACACGTTTATTTTATGAAGCAAAACGAAGGAATGATCTAAAGTATGTCGTCGCTGCGATTGGTAGCGGCGGCGGAATCGGAACAGCTCTATTATTTGAAGTGATTGATTCATGTGCCTAAATATTTAGTATAATGACTTTATCATCAAAAGTATTGATTCATCTAAGAAAGGAGCTTTTTATGACTGCGATTTGTTTAATACGGCACGGAGAAACCGACTGGAATTCTCAAGGACGGCTGCAAGGAAGAACTGATATCCCACTAAATGAAACCGGAAAAAGACAGGCAAAAGAAACTGGTGAATTTTTAAAAGGTACATCTTGGGACTTGATCATCACAAGTCCTTTAAAAAGAGCAAAAGAAACTGCAGAGATTATTAATCAATATCTTCATCTTGACATTATTGAAATGGAAGATTTCATTGAGAGGAATTACGGTGATGCAGAGGGAATGCCCTTTGCCGACAGAATGAAACTTTACCCTGATAAAAACTATCCCAATCAAGAGACAAAGGAAGCCTTGGCTGCCCGTCTGATGGCAGGTATTGACAAGATTAGTGAACAATATCCCAAGCAAAAAATCTTGCTCGTTGCTCACGGTGCTGCTATCCATACTCTACTTTCAAAAATCGCAATCGATGATGATAGCGAACTTCATCAGACAAAACTCGTCAATGCTTGCCTGAGTAATATTAGGATGTTAAAAAACAAATGGCATGTTGAAGACTATAATCTGTCAGATCATTTGTCAAATTAAAAACGCAACGCGGACAGCTGAAAACTAGCTGTTCGCATTTTTATGTCATTCCCTAAAAATAACAAATGGAAAATTCAGTGAATGCAGATTGCTTATCACCATTGATGACTGTGATCTTTTTCACAGAAATCATGAATTTAATCGTTGCTTTTTTTCATTCTATAGAACTTTAAAATTCTTCATAAGTAAGTTAAAACAATCATAAAAAAGTAGATTTTTTTTTCAAAAAATAGGTCTACCATTTATTACATTATTTTTATATAATGAATTTACAGAATAATTCGAATAGATAATCTTATTTATCAATTCCGATTATTCTGAATAAAATCTTAGGAGCGTGAAAGTGTAGTGGGTAAAAAAAGGTTATGGTTTAGTCTGTTGACGGTTCTGCTTCTAGTTTTCTCAATGGCTTTCAGTCACCCGGTCAATGCCGTCAAATCGTCGGCGAAAGATGTCAAAAAAGATTACATTGTCGGATTTAAGTCTTCATTGAAAACAACGAGCGCTAAAAAAGATGTCATCAAGGAAAACGGCGGTAAAGTGGACAAACACTTTAGATCGATTAATGCCGCAAAAGTTACCCTTGATCAAAAAGCGCTAAAAGAGCTGAAAAAAGACCCTAGCATTGAATACATTGAAAAAGACCATGTTGCTCACGCATTAGCGCAAACAGTTCCATACGGTATTTCATTGATCAAAGCTGATAAAGTTCAAGCTCAAGATGTTACTGGAAAAAATGTAAAAGTCGGTATTATTGATACGGGCATCTCTTCCGCACATCCAGACTTAAAAGTAGCTGGTGGAAAAAGCTTTGTAGCTGGGGATTCCGATCCTTTCCATGATGGTAATGGACATGGTACACATGTTGCCGGAACGGTAGCTGCAATCGATAATACTGAAGGTGTTATCGGCGTTGCACCAAATGTCTCTTTATACGCCATTAAAGTATTAGATTCAGGCGGAAGCGGGACATATAGTGCTATTGTCGATGGAATCGAATGGGCGACAGACAATCACATGGATGTCATTAATATGAGCCTTGGTGGACCATCAGGTTCAATAGCGCTGAAAAAAGCGGTTGATCGTGCATATTCAAGTGGGGTTGTCGTTGTAGCAGCAGCAGGAAACAGCGGATCATCAGGAAACTCAAATACAATCGGCTATCCGGCCAAATATGATTCAGCTATTGCCGTCGGAGCAGTCGACAAAGATAGTAAAAGAGCATATTTTTCAAGTGTTGGTGATGAACTTGAAGTCATGGCTCCTGGCGCAAGCGTGTACAGCACATATCCTGGTAACTTATATAAATCATTGAACGGAACATCTATGGCATCTCCTCATGTAGCAGGAGCAGCAGCTTTAGTCAAGAGCAAAAACCCATCGCTTTCTGCTTCACAAATTCGCGACCGTCTCTCCAAAACAGCGACTCATTTGGGAAGCGCCTTCTATTATGGCAAAGGATTGATCAATGCTGAAGCTGCCGCTCAATAACATATTTTAACAGCAAGCGACTGAAAAAGCTAGTCTTTTATGGACTAGCTTTTTCAATATTTATTTATTTTCCTCAATAGATTGAATACGCTCCATGATTGTCGGATGTCCATATTTAAAAATCTTCACAAGCCATGGTGGATTCGCTTCACTTAAACTCGCTTTTGACAGTTCCTGAAAAGTTGAAACAGCAGCATCGTTATTTTTCGTTAATTCGATTGCATACTGATCAGCCGTTTTTTCCTGATACCTTGAAACCGCGTTTGTAAAAGGTGTTGCTGTAACAGAAAGGACACCGATGATGAGGAGAAGAAGCGGTAGGGCAGCAAGATCTGTTTTATTTTTAATATGAAGCCGCTTCCCATAGCGATTAATGACCCATTTGTATAGTTTAGCAATGAAATAAAAACCAACAAGTGATAACAGCAAGTATCCTGCAAGTCCGATATAGACATGCTTCATTACATAGTGTCCCATTTCATGCGCCATAATAAATAATATCTCAGGCTCAGCCAATTTATTTAAAGTGGTATCCCAAAGTACAATCCTCTTATTGGCACCGATCCCGGTTACATAAGCATTTAGTGCATTGGTTTTTTCAGACATATTGACTTCATACACTTGATCAGTGGGAATATTCGCTTGATTTGCCAACTTTAAAATTCTTGATTCCAGTTCTTTATTTTTCAGCGGATAAAAATCGTTATACAAAGGATCAATCACGACCGGTTGGAGAAAAAACAAAAATAGTGTCACAGGTATTGTTAAGCCCCAAGCATAGAGCCACCAGCGTTTTTCATGTCTTTTGACCAGCCAATAAAATATCATCACCGCACCTAACGTTAAAGGAAAATTAATCCAAAAATCAATCACTTGATCTTTGATCCAGCTCGCTTGAGTTTGCGTTGAAATGCCATAATCAAGCGCCATTTGGTAGCTCATCCAATCGAGTGGCAAGGACACGAGCACCATAATTAATGATAAGGTGAACACATAAGCAGTTATTTGAATAAACTTTCGCTTTGATGTTTGCTCAGCCCACTGTTTCATTTTTTTTGATAAACCAGCAATTAACAGAATAAAAAACAAAAACCACTCAAACGGAATTCTGAGAAAAAATACAAAATCTTTGATTCTTGAATATTCTTCTGTTAGGACAAGCTCATGCTGATTCATAAATGTTGCCGGATCTGCACTTGTCCCTTTTAGCGCCTCAGGAACGGAGGACTCTCCGGTCATGAACAAATACCAATAGAAAAAAACGCCGTACAGCACATAAAGCAGGCCGGCTCCCGTAATCCATTTCCACATGGACGAATCACTCCTTCTCGGGTAGCAGTTACTTTCTATTGTAAGCTTTTTAAGGAAACATTAGAACAAGTCTTTCGCAGATACCGGCATACTGCTTCTAAATTCATAGCAAGAAAGGGACGCGCTTAAACGTCCCTTTCTTGCTATGATTGTTTTGTTAAAATGTCTTTTAAAGCTCTTCTTAGGATTTTACCAGTAGAATTTTTCGGAATTTCATCTAAAAAAGTAATGGTTGATGGCCGTTTGTATTTAGCGAGATGTCTCTCGCAATGTGAAACAATCTCTTCTTCAGTCAATGTCTTCGATTTCGGTACAACATAACATTGCACCACTTCCCCCTTATTAGGATCAGGAACACCAATGACGACCGCTTCAGCGACATCGGGATGTTTGTACAGCACTTCTTCAACTTCTCTCGGATAGACATTGTAGCCACCGACAAGGATCATATCCTTTTTTCTGTCGACAATGTAAAAATATCCGTCTTCATCTTGCCTTGCCAAATCGCCTGTATATAGCCAGCCATCTTTAATTGTATGAGCCGTTTCCTCAGGCATTTTATAATAACCCTTCATGACATTTGGTCCTTTAACAATCAGTTCACCTACTTGATTGGGTGGAAGTTCTTCACCAAACTCATTCACAACTTTGTTTTTTACATTAAGGATATTGGTACCAATTGAACCGGGTTTCCTTCCAGTATGAAATGGATTAAAGCACGCAACAGGTGATGCTTCTGATAAACCATAGCCTTCTAAAACAAGGACATTGAATTTTTTTTCAAAGTTGTTTAACAGGGCGACAGGCATAGCTGCTCCTCCTGAGATACAAATGCGGACAGAAGCAAATCCATCTTCATTTGCTCCCTCATGCTGGTACAAATAATTATACATTGTTGGGACACCAGCAAAAATTGTCGCTTTATGCTTTTTCACCAATTTAAAAACAGCAGACGGACTAAATTTTGGCATGATGAGAACGGCTGCTCCATTCATAAGAGGAGCATTCATACAGACCGTTAGGCAAAACACATGAAACATTGGCAATGCTGCGACAACAAGATCATCTTCATCCATTGTTAAATATTGGGCAACATCATTAGCATTGGAATAGAGATTTTGATGTGTTAACATCGCTCCTTTTGGCTTTCCAGTCGTTCCTGATGTATAGAGAATCGCTGCAATATCATCTTGATTTGGCTCAGAAAAAACCTGAACAGAAGATTTCATTAGATTTGCAAACGATTTCAATTTTTTGTTTACCTGAAGATTTTCTGACTCTTGAAGCGGTTCGCTTGTTTCACAAAGAATGACCTGTTCGATTTTTGGAAGCATTTCGTGCATCTTTTCGTATAATGGCAACAACTTCCCGTCTGCGACAACAACTTTTACATCCCCATTCGTCAACAAATAACCAATTTCTGTTGGTGTATAGGTTGGATTGATGGGAATGATGACAGCTCCAGCTTTTAACGCTCCAAAAAAAGAAATTAGAAAATGTGGTGTATTTCCTAAAAGCAGTGCAATATGATCACCTTTTTTTACCCCTATTTCATATAATCCCCCAGCAAAACGATCAATTTTTTCTTGTAGCCCCCCATATGTTTCTGTTTGATCTCCAAAAATATAAGCGGTCCTATCAGGCTTTAATTTAGCAGTCTCCCCTAGTTTTGAAACTAAATTCATTCTCCCACCCCTTTAAAAATGAATGAATAACCATTCATTTTTTAAATAATCAAAATCTATTCCCATTATAGTAAATGAACAAACAACACTCAAGACTCTAGCAGAAAATATCTTCCATCCCGATAAAAAAAGTCGCCTTTAGACGACTTTCTTTAATAAATCAGCTCAAAAAACTCTTCTTTTGAAATATTACCGAAATAAACTTTGAGATCAATGCCTTGAAGTGCTTCTTCAATGGTTTCTCGCCCATATTGAACACCTGATAGCTTTTCTTCAATTTCACTGACATCACCAACACCAAAAAAGTCCCCAAAAATTTTGCACTCTCGAATGATACCCTTTTGAACTTCCAGACGAATGTCAATCGATCCAGCTGAGAAACGTTTTGAATGCTGAAGGTTGAATTTCGGTGATTTTCCATAGTTCCAATCCCAATTTTGATAGCGTTCTTTTGAGATTTGTTTGATCTGTTTCCAGTCTTCATCCGTTAATTTATACTCAGGAATTTCTTCATCCGTATTAAAAATATAACGGAGCAACAATTGACGAAATTCCTCTGTCGTCATCTTTTCGTTTAGAAATTCACTAATATTGGCAACACGGCTGCGGATTGACTTAATTCCTTTAGACTCAATTTTTTCTTTTTTGACATTTAATGCTGAGACAACATGTTCGATTTCAGAGTCAAATAAAAGTGTTCCATGGCTAAACATTCTTCCCTTTGTTGAAAACTGGGCATTCCCAGAAATTTTTCGACCGTTTGCCATCAAATCGTTTCGGCCGCTCAACTCAGCTTTCACACCTAGCCGCTGTAAAGCAGCAACGACAGGTTCTGTGAACTTCTTAAAATTATGAAAGCTGTTGCCATCATCCTTGGTGATGAAGCTAAAATTCAAGTTTCCAAGATCATGATAGACTGCCCCACCTCCAGACAGCCGCCGCACAACAATAATCCCATTATCTTCAACATATTTCGTATTGATTTCTTCAATTGTATTTTGATTTTTGCCAATGATGATTGATGGTTGGTTGATGTAAAACAGTAAATATGTCTGTTCAGGATCAAGGTATTTTAAGCAGTACTCCTCAATTGCCAAATTGATTCGTGGATCTGTAATATGTTGATTATCTATAAATAGCATGTCCGCTCCTCCTTTAGTCTCCCCAAACAAAACCAGTTTTCGCAAGATGAACTCCTCTATTAAAAACGGTTTTTGCCTCTTCTATTAGCTTTTGATGATCTCCAAAGTGTGGCAAATGTGTTAGCAAAAGTTGTCCAACTCTAGCATCCCGTGCTATGCGGCCCGCATCAAGACTGTTTAAATGTCCGGCATTTGTCCCATCCTGATCAGCATAAAAGCTACACTCACTCATTAATAAATCAGCTCCATCTGAAAAAGGGATAAACGATTCTTGAAAACTTGAATCTGCTGTATAAACAACAGAGTGTACACCATCTGTAATTCGCATGGCAAAACAATCAACCGGATGGACTGTCTTCAAAAAATTCACCGTAAACGGCCCTACTGTTAGAGGTTTTTCTGAATCATACGCTCTTCCTACAGTATGGGTTTTATATGTAAGGCGCAAAAATTGTCCTTCATCAAACGAATGTCCATATATCGGAAGTACCTGTTCGCCTTTTCCCAGCTGTGAACCGACCAATTTGGCAAACTGTAAAGGCCCAATGTCAGCTATATGATCATGGTGATAATGAGATAAAATAACGGCGTTTAGCTTTTCAACAGGTATAAATTGCTGAAGCTTAGACAAAACCGCACTGCCGCAATCAATAAGCAGCGAATAATCCCCTGATTGCAACAAATAACCGGAAGTCGCTTCATTTGCTGCAGGAAAACCGCCATAACAGCCAATAACCGTAATCTTCATGTTTATGACACCTCTTTTTATGAATTCCCTTATTCAATATACCCATTTTTCTGTGAAAATGCATGCTTTATGTTTTGTCATAAAATGTCCTCACATTTGTCATGAAACAGCCATTGCACTCAATTGAACTGTTATAATACAATGATGGTAATTAATTGAACTGGGGGAATCACAATGCTTGCGAAAATTACCGATTTTTTCAGAAATTTACCTGCCAAAAAATGCACAAAATGCGGTCACGACATAGAAGAACAGCATGAATGTTATGGAAATACATGCTGCAAATGTTTAAAGGTGAAAGAGCTTTAAACAATGATAAGATAAAAAGCTGACGAATGGGATTTTCCACCTCCCATTCGTCAGCTTTTTTTGTTTTGATCATTCTATTCAAAATTTATTTTTTCAGATTAACAGTGATCAATCCTTTCGTTCTAAATTTTCAATCTATTCGGACGTTTTTTTTATTGGACGAAGTGCTTTTTATTTCGATATACTTAATTTAATGTTTATTTCATTAATTTTCTAATATAATAATTGAATGTTGGGAGGGTGTCTATGAAAAAATTTAAAATGGGTATGGCCACGCAAATTTTTCTTGGATTGATTTTAGGTGTAGCTGTTGGTGCCATTTGGTTTGGAAATCCAGCTGTGGAAAGGTATCTTCAACCGATTGGCGATTTATTTTTAAGATTAATCAAAATGATTGTTATTCCCATCGTTGTATCCAGTTTAATCGTTGGTGTCGCTGGTGCTGGTAATGGTAAAAAAATTGGTCGGCTTGGATTTCGGACAATTCTTTATTTTGAGATCATTACTACTTTTGCAATTTTGTTAGGTCTTTTACTAGGAAACCTTTTGCATCCTGGAGAGGGCATTCACTTTTCTAATCATGAGAAAACAGATATTAGCCAGTATGTTCAAAGCGAAAAAGAAGCAGGGAAAACATCGATTGCAGATACATTTCTGCACATTGTACCAACAAACTTTTTCCACTCTCTAGCTGATGGAGACATGTTGGCGATCATTTGCTTTACCGTCCTTTTTGCATTAGGTGTTTCAGCGATCGGTGAAAAAGGAAAACCGGTTCTTTCCTTTTTTGAAGCGACTTCCCAAGCGATGTTTCATGTTGTAAACCTCGTGATGAAGATTGCACCATTTGGTGTGTTTGCCTTAATCGGTGTTACAGTTTCAAAATTCGGTTTTTCTTCGCTTCTTTCATTAGGAAAACTCGTTTTACTCGTTTATTTTGCATTAGCATTTTTCTTGTTTGTCATTTTTGGTATTGTCGGTAAATTGACCGGGATTCATATATTAAAATTTTTATCTTACATAAAAGACGAGCTACTGCTTGCTTTTAGTACATCAAGTTCAGAAACCGTTCTTCCCCGTGTGATGGAAAAGATGGAGAAAATCGGCTGTCCGAAAGCGATTGTTTCGTTTGTGATTCCGATTGGCTATACATTCAATCTTGATGGTTCTGTTTTGTACCAAGCGATTGCCACATTGTTTTTGGCACAGGTATACGGGATTGACTTGTCAATCGGTCAGCAAATTTCATTAATTGTTGTACTGATGATTACATCAAAAGGAATGGCTGCTGTACCTGGCACATCTTTTGTCGTTCTTTTAGCGACACTCGGAACGATTGGCATCCCGAGTGAAGGGCTAGCATTTATTGCAGGTGTCGATCGTATTATGGACATGGCACGCACAGTCGTTAATCTCACAGGAAACGCTCTTGCTGCGGTCGTCATGTCAAAATGGGAAGGCGAATATAATATGATCAAAGGACAAGCAGAATTGAATAAACTAAAACCTCAAGATATGAAAATGTCTAGCTGAATGAGATCTTTACCAATAGAAAAAACGCATATTTCCGATTAGGAAAGATGCGTTTCAGATTGATTCATAAACCCGTCCAATCATTTTCCTCATTTTCACATATGCTGTCCTATAGAAAAAGAGATCCATTTTTATCCATCCAAAGCGACGTCCGGCCGCTTCGGGTGGCTTTTTTTTCCTATTCGATCATTTCAGACTGAACATAATGATATAGAAGCTTTGCTGTATGTTCCAAAGATCTCTTATGTGTTCTTTCAAATGCATGAGAAGCATCTATTCCTGGACCAATCAAACCGTGGACGATATCATACCCAGCATGAACCGCAGCAGATGCATCTGATCCATAGTACGGATAAATGTCTAATTTATAGTCTATCCCATGTTTTTCACAAAGCTTGACAAGGTTTTGTCTAAGTTTGTAATGATATGGACCACTTGCATCTTTTACACAAATCGATACCGTATACTCATCTGATGATTGTCCATCGCCGATTGCTCCCATATCAACAGCCATATATTCAACAGTTTCAGACGGAATATTAGAATTGCCGCCATAACCGATTTCTTCATTATTAGAGATTAAAAAATGCGTTGTATAAGGAAGACTGATGTTTTCCGACTTAATTTTTTTAATTAGTTGAAGCAATAAGGCCACACTTGCTTTGTCATCCAAATGACGAGATTTGATAAAGCCACTAGACGTGATCTCGACCCTTGGATTGAAAGAAATAAAGTCACCGACATGAATTCCGAGTGCCCTCGTCTCTTTTTCATCACAAACAGGCTCATCAATTCGCACTTCCATATTCTTTTGGTTGCGTTCAGCTTTTCCCGCATCTTTATAAACATGAACAGAAGTTTGGTGCATTAAAATGGTTCCGCTATATACTTTTCCTGAGGAAGTGGTAATTTGGCAGTACTCACCTTCAATTGAGTGATAGTTAAAACCCCCAATCAAATCGATTTTCAGACGACCGTCTTCTTTAATCTCTTTTACCATTGCACCAAGTGTATCAACATGCGCGGTCAATACCCTGTGCCGTGCCTTGTCGCGTCCAGGAATGACAGCGATCAGACCGCCTTTTTGAGTTCGTTTCGTTTCGATTCCTTGTTCCTTAAGCAAACATTTAATAAAGTCAATGATCCCATATGTATTTCCTGTCGGACTAGGTATTGAGACTAGCTGTTTAATCAGTTGCATCGTTTCATGAACAGATCCCATTCTGATTCCTCCTCTGGTATTTCTTTATTTAGTATACATGATTCAGACTGATGAGAAAATTAGCACCAGATACTAATATCTTGTGCTATAATATAAAAAAGGAGAGTGAGCTTTATGAATGGATCAAAAGCACGAATTTCTGCAATCGGTACTTATGTTCCAGAAAAACGGCTGACAAACAAAGATTTGGAAAGAATGGTTGACACTTCTAATGAATGGATTATCCAACGGACGGGCATGAGAGAACGCCGATTGGCAAGTGAACATGAATTCACATCAGATCTTTGTATTCAAGCTGTCAAAGATTTAAAAAATAGATATGCTGGCACACTTGATGATATTGAGCTGGTCATCGTCTCTACAACAACTGCCGACTACTCCTTTCCAAGCACAGCTTGTCAAGTTCAAGAATACTTTGGTTGGACTGACATTGGAGCAGTTGATTTAAATGCAACTTGTGCTGGTTTAACATACGCTCTTCATGTTGCCAACGGCCTCATTACCTCAGGACTGCACAGGAAAATTCTTGTCATTGCTGGAGAAACATTATCAAAAGTAACAGATTACACAGACGGTAGTTCATGTATTTTATTTGGAGATGGGGCAGGTGCTTTATTGATCGAACGAGAAGAACAAAGTCCGAGCTTTATTACGTTTGTCCAAAGTACAAATGGAGATGGAGCTAGACACTTGTACAGAACAGGTTTAAGAAATGATTTAAAAGGAGAACAACTGAAGGGGAACGGGAAAATGATCCAAAATGGACGCGAAGTCTATAAATGGGCGGTGCGAACTATCCCTGAAGGAATTCAAAAACTACTTAAACAGGCAGAAATGCAAATTGAACAGATCGATTGGTTCGTACCTCACAGCGCTAACTTGAGAATGATAGAATCGATTTGTGAAAAAGCGGCAATTCCCATTGAAAAAGCACTAACAAGTGTCGAATGGTTTGGCAATACATCTTCGGCATCCATTGTTCTCGCTCTCGATCACGCGGTTCAAAACAAGATGTTGAAGGAAGGGGAGACTCTCTTACTTTTTGGCTTTGGCGGTGGTCTTACATACACAGGAATGATTGTAAAATGGGGTGTGAAAACATTCTAACCAAAAAAAGCGGACATCGTTAATTGATGTCCGCTTTTCATCTATGAAGCAGGCTGTTCTGTCACTTTTCCTTTTCTCAACAAGACCCCGAAATAGACTATGATCAATGCCATCATCATGATAGAAATGGCGCCGAGTACCTCAGCTTGTTCCCACATATAACCATAATCTCCACTTGATATAATAGCTCTGTAACCAGCAATACTGTAAGTCATCGGAAGTGCAGCATGAACCGTTTGGAAAAATTCAGGAACAAGCGCTACTGGGAATGTTCCACCACTTCCTCCGAGTTGAAGCACAAGTATGATAACAGCGATAAACCGACCGGGGTTACCCAGTGCTGCTGCCAAAAACTGAATGATTAGCACACATGTGATACTCATGATGATACTAAATACATAAAATCTCCAGATACTTTCTACTTCAAGACCGATCCCGAAGAGAATGATTGTGCAGGCAATAACAGCTTGCAAAATCCCAACTGGAAGAAGAATACTAAACTTACTAAAGAACCAACTTAATGCCGATTCAGGTCGACCTGAAGGCTCTTTTACATCAAACACAACGGTAATCATTAAGGCACCGACAAATAAACCTAGCGATAAAATATATGGTGTTAATCCAGTTCCATAATTTGAAACATTGTTAATTTTGTCGTCATCAACACCAACAGGATCAGAAAACATATGATAGTTATCTTTCCCCGCTTTAATATCCCCTGTCTTATCAGCCGCATCAGAAAGTTTATTTGATAGCTTGCCACTTCCATCAGACAGTTTCCCGAGACCTTCATCAAGTGTTGTGGCGCCACCTGCAAGTTTAGACGAAGCATCTTCTAACTTTTTAGAAGCACTTTTTAGATCTGCAAACTTATCTGTTAGCTTCTGACTGCCATCAGCAATTTTAGAAGAGCCATCTTTAGCTTGAGAAAATTTTTCATTATATGCAGATAACCCATCTGTCAGACTGCCCATTCCCTTTTGAATTTTTTGTGAACCTGTATAAAGTTTGTTTACCCCATCAGGTACTTCTTTTAATTCCTGAATTTTCTTTTTAATATTCGAAAGATCAGGCAGTTTACTAAAATCGGGAATTTTCGATTTCAATTGGTCTAATGCAGGCAGTTTTATATCTCCTGTCTTCTCTTCTATCTGTTTTGCCAAAGCTGCTTTTTGTTCTTTTGTCAACAGATTGCTGGATTCAATAATTTGTTTAATATTACCTTTTTGACTTTTCAATGCTTTTTCAAGTTTTGTAATCTCAGCCGCAATTTGAGTAATTTCTTTTTTAGCTTTTTCAGCATTCGAAAGTGTGGTTTCAAGTTGTGTAATATTTTCATCTGAAATCAATTTTTCAAATTGACTCAATTTCTGAGCTTTTTCATTCATCTGCTCTAAACCTGAGACAAGCGGTGACATACCTTCCTGCAGTTTTTTTGAGCCGTCATAGAGCTCACCGCTTTTTTGTTGGAATTGAGCAAGTGCTGAATCAAGCTCATGGATTTTTTTGTTTAACGTTGCATTCCCTGCTCCGAATTTATCCATCCCTTCTTTATTAAATTCCATTTGTGATTTTGCTAATTTTTTTAAATTCTTTTCAAGCTTTTGACTGCCCTCTTTCGCATTTTTTAAGCCCTGATCAAGTTTTCCGGCTCCTTCACTTGCTTGAACAAGCCCTTTAGCAAGTTTACCGAAATTATCAAATATGACTTCAGCATACTGCTCTGTGATTTCTGAACCGACAGAATGTTGAAGCTTCTCAATAGCCTTATCACTGATTTGCGCACCGACATAATTTCGGCCGGCATTTGTATGATAGATTAATTGTAGTTTTTTCGGTTTCTTATCTAATACGGTGCTGGCATTTTTCGAGAAATCTTTAGGGATTTCAACCACCATGTAATACTCCTCATTTTTCAGACCATCTAATGCTTCATCTTTTGATGTAAAATGCCAGTCAAACTTTTTATCTTCCTTCATTTTTTTGACAAGATCGTCACCGATGTGAAGATCTTTTCCCTCATATGTTGTTCCCTTGTCAGCATTCACAACAGCCACAGGAAGCTGATCGACATTTCCATAAGGATCCCAGTATGCTGCCAAAAAGACGCTACTGTAAATCAGCGGAATAAAGAGAACTCCGATAACAGAAATCAACAGTTTTTTATTTGTATACAGTTCTCTCCACTGGTTTCGTAAAACATTCATTGTTGATACGCCTCCTAAAAATTGGCCGCACTTTTTGGCCCTTTAAAAAAAGGATTATCTAAAGGGACAATCCTTTTAAAATATACATTTTGAGCATTTCCGCTATATCTTCTGTTTTTAATGGTTCATGATGTTTTTCCCAATCAAAGATAAGGGCAACATAAAGTTTAAAAATAACAAATGCATTTAACTCAGCATCGCAAGGTTTAATATCCTCATTTTTAATTGCTTCTTTTATTTTTTTCTTAATGTAGTTCATAATCATCCGCTCAAGCTTTTCGATCACTTCCTTAGCAGCTGGTGTACCAAGCTCCGCACCTTCTTGAAAAATTTTAATTGTCAGTTGGTGCTTTTTTCTGTATTCCAATATAGCAATTAACGCACGATGCGCATTTTCATGAAACGGAAGATGAGAATCAATAGCCTCGTCTGCTGTTTGTTTCATTTCGGCTAACAAAGAAGAAAAGATTTCACTAAATAATTCTTCTTTATTTTTGAAAAAAGTATAAATGGTACCCTTGCCAACGTTCGCGAGCTTTGCTACCAGATCCATCGTTGTTGCCTTATATCCAAACTGAGCAAATGATTTTGCTGCAGCTTCGATAATAAGCGCTTTTCGATCTATGCTCATGCTTTTTCCACTCCTAAAATGACTATTTGAACGTTTTAGTCATTAAGTATAATACGTAATTTACCACAACTTTATTCGAAATGCAAACATTTAATTTTGTTTTCTCAGGAAACATTTTTTTGTAGTTTTTCGACAAAAAAAAAAGCCGCCATGTTTCATATCGACAGCTTTTTATATTTTTCTATTTAGTTTGTTCAAATAAATATGCAAGTACATCAGAGACAACTTGTTTACCCTGCTCAATACAGTCGGGAATTCCGACTCCCTCAAAGGAAGCGCCTGTTGCAAAAATCCCAGGATAAGATGTTTTCAAACCATCTCTTAGTTTCTTAATCTTTTGTTGATGACCGACATGATACTGTGGCATGGCATCATTCCATCTTGTGATACAGCTCATTTCCGGTTCACCATCAATTTTCATAATCCGTTTTAAATCTTCGAGGACGATTCTAATCATCTCACTATCTGACTGTTCAACAACCGATTCGTCACCAGCTTTTCCGACATAGGCTCTTAATAAAACTTTACCCCTTGGCGTTGTATGAGGCCACTTTTTATTTGTCCATGTACAAGCAGTAATCGAGAAATCACTGTTCCGTGAAATGACAAAACCTGTCCCTTCTTGATTCATCTCTACAGCTTCTTCTGGAAAACCGAGTGCCACATTGGCAACAGATGTTGAAACAATATCTTCCAGACCTTCTAGCCAATCCTCACCTTGAAATATCGAAGTGATCGCTTTATATGGTGCTGTAATCACAGCAGCATCGGCATCAAGAATGCCCCCGTTGTCCAACATCAGACTATAATGATCTTGACCACGGTCTATACTGACCACTTTTGTACCTTTATAGATCGTTGTCAATTCAAGCTGTTTTTCCAATTCTTCGACAATCGTTTGTAATCCGGTTTTTAAGGTTTGAAAAAGCCCCTTCTTCTTTGCTGCTGGTTTTTGGGCATTACCACTTTTTGATTTTTTCATCCCTACAATCAAACTTCGATATTTCTGCTCTGTTAAATAAAACTGTGGAAATGTTGACATCAGGCTGAGCCGATCAATATCACCCGCGTATATACCTGACAAAAGTGGTTCAATTAAGTTTTCAACTACTTCTCCGCCAACACGCCGTCTAAAAAATTCTCCCAGTGACTGATCCTCTTGGGGTTTGCTTGCCGGAAGAACCAAATCCATTGCAGCTCTCAATTTTCCATGAAAAGAAAACAAACTCGTCGTTAGAAACGGCCCGATCTTTGTCGGCACACCCATGACTGCACCTTCAGGAATTGGATAGAGACTTTCATTGACGAGAACATAAGACTGTCCTGTTGCATTATTGACAAGTAAATGCTCCATGCCCAAATCTTTAACAAGCTGTGGACCACTCTGTTTTCGTTCTAAAAAGGAATCTGGACCTTTTTCAATAATATAGCCATCTTTGTGAACGGTCTGGATTTTCCCACCTAGCCTTGGGCTCGCTTCAACAAGCGTCACTTCAGCAGAAAGATGATTTTTTTTAATTTCTCTCTCCAAGTAGAAAGCTGCGGTCAATCCGGTAATACCGCCGCCGATGATAACAATCCGCTTTCGTTCGCTACTCATATCAATCGCCTTCTTTACAATTCTTTCTCCAATTTTTTCAAGACAACGGTAGCTAAAGCATCAATAAATTCCGGTTTTGCATTAGGCATTTCCGGTCTGTAGTAGCTTGCTCCGAGATCATTTGTCACAGTTTTGCATTCAAAATCGTTGTCATACAACACTTCCAAGTGGTCTGCTACAAAACCGACTGGTACATAAACAAACGTCTTGTAGCCTTTTCGATCTGCTAGATCGCGTGTCAAATCCTGAACATCAGGCCCAAGCCAAGGGTCTGGTGTATTCCCTTCACTTTGCCACCCTATCGCATAATTCTCAATCCCCGCCTCTTCGACTATCAGTCTGGCAGATTGCTTGAGCTGGTCAGGATAAGGATCCCCTAACTCAATAATTTTCTCGGGAAGGCTATGTGCCGATAAGATCACAACAGCGTGTTCCCTCTCTTCTGGTGTGAATTGCCCAAATGTCTGTTTCACTTGCTCTGCCCAATATGTGATAAATTTCGGCTCATCATACCAGCTGTCAATTGATGTGATTGATAGACCGCCCAGCTTTTCTGCCTCTGTATCTGCTCGCTTTTGATAAGACTTAACACTAAATGTAGAATAATGCGGAGCCAACACAAGGCTGACTGCTTCTGTGATCCCGTCCTTATGCATCTCGTAAACAGCATCTTCAATAAACGGTTCAATGTGTTTAAGTCCGATATATGCTTTAAATGTCATTTTATCTTGAATCTTATTTAAATGTTTTTCTAATTGTGTCGCCTGTTCATTGGTGATTTTTGCAAGTGGCGATATTCCACCGATCGCACGATAGCGATCTTTCAAATCTTGAAGCATGTCCGGCTCTGGTTTTCTGCCTCGTCGAATGTGCGTGTAATACCGTTCAATATCCTCTTCCTTGTACGGCGTTCCATACGCCATGACAAGAAGCCCCATCCTCTTTTTACTCAACATGAACACCTCTTCTTTAGATCTCGCATCTCTAAGTATTTTGACAGTTTAACCGGAAAAGTCCAACATAAATGCTCATAAGGTTTTAGAAGAGGAGTACTCATGAATAAAAGATGTTAATCTTTTCAGTGTATCAGGATTGACTTCAGGAAAAACACCATGTCCAAGATTAAATATAAACCGGTCTGTCATCATTCCTTGCTCCAAAATTGATTTTGTTCTTGCTTCAATTACTTCCCATGGGGCAAGCAGTATAGCTGGATCTAGATTTCCCTGAAGTGTTTTGACAAGTCCTTGATCCCTTGCTTTTTGAATACTCATCCTCCAGTCAAGTCCTACGACATCAAGTGAAAGATCATGCCAATCGCGCGCAAGGTGGCTTGCTCCCACTCCAAACATGATCAGTGGTACACCTTCTTTTTTTAATTCCTTAAACAACATATCCATTGTTGGTTTAATGTAAGTTCGGTAATCATTGGCATTTAGCGCCCCCACCCATGAATCAAAAACTTGAATCGCCTTTGCACCGGCACGGATTTGTGCCTTCACATAAACAATCGCCATCTTCGCTAACCTTTTCATCAATTGATCCCATGCTTTAGGCTGACTGTACATAAATGCTTTTGTTTTGTTGTAGTTTTTCGAAGGCCCGCCCTCTATCATATAACTTGCCAATGTAAATGGCGCTCCGGTAAAACCGATCAATGGAACATTCAGCTGTTCCTCCGTTAACAATTTAATCGTTTTCAGCACATATGGAATATCCTCTTCTGGCTCTAGTTCACCAAGCTTTTCAACATCTGAAAGAGACGTGATCGGATTGTCGATCACAGGACCGACTCCATTTTTAATTTCAACTTGAACACCTATTCCTGGAAGCGGTGTCATAATATCCTTATAAAGAATGGCTGCATCAACGCCGTAGTTTTCAACAGGTAACCTTGTCACATAGGCACACAATTCAGGCTGATGTGTAATTTCAAACAAACTATATTTCTCTTTTAGTGCTCGGTATTCCGGCTGTGATCTTCCCGCTTGCCTCATGTACCACACAGGAACATGATCGCTCTTTTCCCCTCGGCACGCTTTTAAAAACGTGTCATTAAAAGCTTTATTATTCACTCTCGATTTCCACCTTTCACTTGCAAACCGCACGTCCATTAAAATAGCTTCTTCAAATATAACGTTTTTTTGATCATCAGTATACAATTCATACTTATTGTTCAAAAAATTGATGAATTCACCAATTCATCAATTTAATGAAACAATTCAGGTTTAATAAACTCTGTCCCATTCCCTTCTGTTTTTGTTTGTGGGTTGTATGGAACAACCCTGTAGGATGAACCCGAAAAGATATTGGAATATGGAATCTCATAGCTTCCTTTACCTTTAACAGTATCAATCAGTTGTTCGTCTCCAGCTTTTTTTTCATAAATTCTATATTCTGCTCTTTTATCCTCTTGTTCTTGCCATGTTAATGACACCGTAACCAATCCGAGAGGTGTAAAGGAATAATCAGCATTCACTGTTACTAAGTCTTTCAAGTGTATTGGTCGTTCCAAATCTTTAATTCCTTCAGGTTTTTTAAATGAAATATGTTTCTGATTGGACTGTTTCAAAATATCTTTGAACAATCTTGTCGGATACGAACTTCCACCTTTTAAATAGTGGGTTTCATCTGTTTTATCATAACCCATCCAGACAGCCCCCGTCACTTTCGGTGTATAGCCTGCAAACCATACATCTTTTGTTGCGCCATCTTTACCTGTATAAGAAGTGGAGCCTGTTTTTCCAGCAATCTCTCCAAGAAAATCACCAGCTTTTCCAGTACCTGTCTCGACAACCTCTTGAAGCATTCGTGTCATATTCCATGAAGTTTGTTTACTGAAAACTCTTTCGGGTTCCTCTTTGTGGCGAAACAAAACCTCTCCGTTTTCATCAGTGATTTTTTTTATCAAGTATGGTTTATCATACTTTCCTAAATTGGCAAACGACCGGTATGCACCAGCCAGTTGAAGAGGTGATACCCCTTTTTCCAAGCCACCTAATCCTAATGAGAGTCCATCATCAGGAATGTTCATGCCTAGCTTATTTAAATAAGGTTTTACAGTGTCAACACCTAGTTCATTTAACATCCAGACAGCGGGGGCGTTTTTGCTATATGTTAGCGCATCAACCATTGATACCTTTCCATCATAATGCATATCATAATTTTTTGGGGTATAACCGTTATATGAAAGCTGTTTATCCTCAAGTAAAGAGTATGGTTTATAGCGCTTTTCTTCTAGTGCCGGCCCATAAACAGCCAGCGGCTTAAAAGTCGACCCAGGCTGACGAGCTTCCACTGCCCTATTAAAACCGCTCGGAGTAAAATTTCTCCCGCCAATAGCAGCAATAACGCCACCTGTCTGATTATCAATAAAAACTGCACTGCCTTCTGCATGATGGTCAGTTCCAGGAAAGTAGTCATCTTCCTGCATAAGTTTGTAAGCAGCTTTTTGAACGGATATATCAAGTGGAACACGAATTGTATATCCACCTTGAAGAAGCTGTTCTCTAGAAATCGAATACTCTTCTTCTGCTTCTTTTATCACAAGATCTATATAGCTATCAAGCCAAGGGTTTTTCGATTTTTCTTTAACATGTAGACCCAAGGTGCTTCCTTGTGCTCTGACCGCTTCTTTTGAAGTGATATATCCTTGTTCATACATCATGCTCAGGACAACATTACGCCGTTCCCTGCTTTTTTTCGGATGAAGAATCGGTGAATAAGCATTGGGTGCTTTAGGAAGTGAGGCAAGAACCGCTGCTTCACTGAGCGTTAAGTCCTTTACATCTTTGCTAAAAAAATAATTAGCAGCTGCCTGAATTCCATACACACCGTGCCCAAAATAGAGTTGGTTTAAATACATTTCCAAAAGCTTGTCCTTGCTATAGTCTCTCTCTAGATTAATTGCAATAATCACTTCTTTTGTTTTTCTAAAAAACGTTTTATCATTTGTTAAAAAGATATTTTTGGCAAGCTGTTGGGTGATGGTACTGCCACCTTCGACCTTGCTACCAGCTAAAACATCTTTGTAAACAGCGCGACCCACCGATTTCAAATCGATGCCATGATGTTCATAAAAACGTTGGTCTTCAACAGAAATAAATGCATGTTTAACACTTTTAGGAACTTCATGAATGGAGACCGGCCTTCTGTTTTCGGTATAAAGACTAGCTACTTCTTCACCGTTTTGATCAATGATTTTTGAAGATGCGTGGAAAATCAATTTCTTTTCATCAATAACATAGTCCCCTAAGAATAAAATTGTAATATATCCAATTAAAGAAAAAAACATAATGGCAATGACAATCATGACTGGAATGAAAAATTTCTTTTTCATCTATTCACCTCATTCCTTTCATATTTAGTGTGGGATTTTTTTCCTCGTTTTATGTTTCATATTTGTTTGTTTTGTTGATAGAATTTTAAGTTATCCTTTTGTTATACTATCAATAAAGGGGTGAACAAAATGAACTTCTATATTACATATGGAACAGTTGATTTTTTAAAAAAGCTTGCAAAACAACACGATCTTGAACACATGTTGTTTATGAAAGGGAATGACTCTGCCATCCTTTTTCAGGAAACGACAGAAAAAAGTGTATTTCAAGCGCCTCACCATTATGAAGTGATCCAACAATCTGGAACATTGGATCAATCCGGTTTTGCCGTCCTCAACAATATCCCTGTGACATTTGAAGGAAGACCGCTATTTGAATCCCGTTTTAAAAATCGAGTAGAGAAAGTTGAACATCATCCTGGATTTAAGGCGTTCAGAATGCTTAGACCAAAAGAAAGCGATATATATATCGTCTTAACACTCTGGGAAACAGAACAAGCCTTTCAAGACTGGAAAAATTCAACTTCTTTCACGGAAGCTCATAAAAAACATCATTCAGCTGAAGGAATCAATCATGATGGCACCATTTTTTCCCGTCCGTCTTATATTCGTTCATATTACTCTGTCAAATAAACTGCCAGAATGTCTGGCAGTTTATTTATTATTTCCAAGGAAATGAATCTCTCCAAAATCTTACAAACAGATTGAAATAGGACTTAAACTGTCATAAAATTTAAAAAAGTCACCATTCCTTAAAGGAGGAATTATTTTGGATATCACAAGCTTAAAGCAATTCGTTTGTGAACAGCTAGAAAGTCACTATGATGAAATGGTCACCTTAAGACGTCATTTTCACCAATATCCTGAACTGTCTTTTAAAGAAAAGAAAACGGCTGCATCGATTGCCTCTTATTATCAGACACTTGGTATTCCGACCCGCACAAATGTTGGCGGTGGTGGTGTTCTTGCCTATATTGAGGGCGAACAGCCCGGACCTGTTATAGCTTTAAGAGCCGATTTTGACGCTCTCCCGATTCAAGATGAAAAAACCGTTTCTTATCGGTCAACGGTTCCCGGTGTTATGCATGCCTGTGGCCATGATGGACACACTGCCACACTTCTTGTTCTTGCAAAAGTATTAAATGAAAATAGAAAACGTTTATCAGGAAAGCTGGTTATGATTCATCAACATGCAGAAGAATACACACCTGGTGGAGCCAAACCAATGATTGAAGATGGTTGCCTTGATGGAGTAGATGTCATTTTTGGGACACACTTATGGGCAACAGTGCCACTTGGTACGGTTCAATATAAAACAGGACCAATCATGGCGGCTGCTGACCGATTCACGATTACCATCAATGGGAAAGGTGGTCATGGTGCACAGCCTCATGAAACAAAGGATGCAGTCTTGATTGGTTCACAAGTTGTTTCAGCTCTCCAGCAGATTGTCAGCCGCAGACTAGATCCGATACAACCAGCAGTGATCTCAACAGGGTCATTTCTCGCCGAGAATTCTTTTAATGTCATTGCTGACAAAGCCGTTTTAATCGGTACGGCTCGTTCATTTAATGAAAAGATCAGAAATTTAATTGAAAACGAAATCGAACGAGTTGTCAAAGGTATTTGTAGCATGCATGGCGGAGATTATCAATACTTGTATGAGAGAGGTTACCCGGCCGTTCATAACCATCCTCAAGAAACAGCCTTTCTTGCTGATATCGCCAGAAACACGCCAGGTGTCCAAAAAGTCACAGAAAGCGACATGCAAATGGGTGGAGAAGATTTCGCCTATTATCTCCAACATGTAAAAGGAACGTTTTTCTTTACTGGCGCAGCACCTGAAATGACAGAAAATGTCTTTCCTCATCACCATCCACAATTTGACTTCAATGAGAAAGCGATGCTGATTGCTGCCAAAATCATGGCCAGAGCTGTCATTTCTTATCAACAGAAATGCTGAATGAAAAAGCAGGAATGCAATCCTGCTTTTTCTGCTTCATTCAACTAGCGCCTTTATGAGTCGCAAATGAAAAATGTGTCTTGCGGTCTCTCCAAGATGCCCTAATAATTTATAATTTGCTGTACCACCAACAACTGCTCCAAACCCAGGAATAATTTGGAATATTTTAATAAAATCGAGGTAATCTCGGTATTCCTGCTGAAAAGTTTTCCAATCGATTTCCCTTTTTTCAGTATCCCAATTTTCGATGATAGCAAATAGATCTTTTCGGTGTTTTTCTCCTGAAAAAGCTAGCTGAAAAATATAGAGGAGAAACAATCGTTCCTCCTTCTGTTTCACATTGTATCCGTAAATAGATGCCAATTCGAACAAGCATTTCATTTTAATGCTGATGAAAAGTGGAAAATCAGCCAGTCCGAGAAATATCCCTCCAGCACCGGTTCCAATTCCTTCTGCAGCAGCTGCTTTCTGATATTGAGCAATCGTCTTTTGTGCAAGTTGGTTTTTTTCCTTTAGAGTGAGTGCGCCTGTGTCTTTTTGGACGGTTGTCAAATTTGAGCCTATCAATGTTGCTTCAACCATTTTTTTGATGGCTTCTGTGACAGCCTTGTGTACCTTATCAGGAATATGGGCATTCACTTTTGTCTGTACACTTTTAGACAGCCGTTCAACCATTGATGACTTCCGTAAAAACTTCAGTTTCCAACGATAGGCTTCATCTAAAAACAGCTGGTTTTCATTCATGCCCTTTTTCACCTCTTCTTATATTTACGAACTGTAAAAGAAAAGGATTCATTTTATTTACGTGCATTTTTTTTTAGTCTGCTGTTAAAATAAGGCTTCATGATGACAAAGATCAGCAGTAGAGAGCCTATTAAACCGATAAACATCCCAGTCCAGTTTAACTTAATACCCAATGTGGCTGCCAATATGAATGCTTGAACACTTAGCACAACATGAAGTAGCCCAAAGAAACTTTTTTCTCTCTCTCTTTGATTGACAGGATATAACTCCTGTAAAGAAAGGTGAGAAAAATGATTGAACAGCGGGGTCAGCTGAATTCCGGTAATAAATACTGTAAAGATGATCAGTCCAGCAGACACCCATTGATAACTTGAAAAATAACCAATGATGATGGCAAAAATGACTGTCAATCTCAACACGATACCGAGATAATCATTCGATCTAATAAAAGCCCTGCTATACATATAAGTAAAGGTCTGTCGCTGGTCATATGGGATAAAACTGAGCAGCCAGTCAAGATACGCCCTTCTTTTTGCACGTTTTCTAAGATGGGGTACATCTGTAAACAAGTTGGCCAGTCTGTAGAAGCGCTGTTTTCTTTTGATTTCATCATCTATATGTTGCTCCCATTTAAACGACTTTTTTCGAGCAAATGATGTGAAATATACGAGTAACGCAACCATGATCACGTATATTGCAATCGCAAACATATAGGAAGCCTTCAATGCAAAGTAAACAGCACATATATTAAGAAAAAAACGAACGATCTGATCTGTCATTCGGATGTTTTTTTCACCAAAGAATGTCATTCGCCATTGCATGGCCATATTCCAAACTTTTAGCACAAGCACTTGCAGTAATATAAAAAGATAAGTTGATAAGGTCATTCCGCTCACTGCAAAATAAAGTGGCGCTAAGATCAGCATAACCGCAAGCAATGGTAACAGTTGGATCATAAAACTAAACCGAAAAGCTTGGTTAAAATACGGTTTCATGTTTGCTTCAAGCGGTAATAAAAACACCAAATCCGCTTCTTTAATCAGCGTTCTGACATAAGAACTTGTCAGCATAAATGAAAACAAAGCGGCCATCACCAAGTATGCCGGAAAGCCGTCAGGGATCGTTTTCAACCATTTACTATACCAACTGGCAGCTCCTGCGATAAAAAAAATCATGACAATCACAAGATGATCGTTTAGCATATATTTTAAATAAGCTCTTGTTTCCTTAATATGCTCCTCAACTCTCGCCTTCCAAATTCCTTGAATGCTATTCATCGCTCTCTTCCTTCGTCAGCTCAATATACAGATCATCTAGGCTTGCCTCTTTCATTGAAAAATGCTCTCTAAGCTCTGCAAGTGTTCCTTTTGCTCGTATTTCACCATTATGTAAAATGATGAAGGAATCACAATATCGTTCAGCAGTGGCTAATATATGTGTTGACATGAGAACGGCTGAACCTTTTTTCTTTGCTTCCTTCATCCGCTCAAGCAAAGCGTTAATGGCTAACGGATCAAGCCCAAGGAATGGTTCATCAATAATATAAAGGTCTGGTTCGACTAAAAACGCACACATAATCATGACCTTTTGCTTCATTCCTTTTGAAAAATGGGCTGGAAACCATTTTAAGCGCTTTTCCATTCTGAATTCTTTTAATAGTGGTGGTAACCTTTTTTCAAACGTTTCTTTTGATAATCCATAGGCCATCGCCGTCAGTTCCAAATGCTCGCGAAGCGTTAGTTCTTCATACAAAATGGGTGTCTCTGGAATAAATGTAAATTGTGAGCGATAGTTTTCCGGGTCTTCTAGAAATGTTTTGCCATTCAGCTTAATTGATCCTTTATGCGGTTCCATTAAGCCGATAATATGGCGAATTGTTGTACTTTTTCCTGCTCCGTTCAAACCGATTAAACCGACAATCTGCTCGCGATTGATCGAAAATGACACATCACGCAATACTGGATTCCTTGTATACCCACCAGTTAGGTCTTTGACAGTCAATAGTGACATACGTTCGTTCCTTTCTCGCATTTTTCTTAATAGTACCAAAAATAAGGTGTTATTCAAAAGGATTTTCATCAAGTTAGAAAAATCGATGCATAGTTTAAAGCTTTTTGGACAATCTAATTGATGAAGAAGGAAAGCTTAACAAACCTTGCAAATGAGGTGTTTGTCAAAGACAACAAATCAGCAAGTCCGTTTGGAAAGAATGTGTAACATGTCAATGCTTGAATTTCTTTCATTCACTGAATTGAAAAAGCATCCTAAATAGATGTCAATCAAATGAGGTGTTTGTCGCAGGAAATGTTGAGGCGTTTTCAAGTCCTCACTAAGAGGTACTTGCAAAAGGCAGTGTGAAGTTCTTTATGAACAGCTAACCTTCTTCAAGTGCAGGGTGAACGCGGGGAGCCGTTCATCCTGTTTTCGTATTTTCCTAAAAAATGTGGTAATATGTTGCTTATACATAACCTTTCGGTAAAAAAAGGAGGCAAAGTATGAGCGATTGTATTTTCTGTCAAATTCTAAAAGGGGAAATTCCTTCTGCTAAAGTGTTTGAAAACGAGCATGTGATGGCTTTTCTCGACATTAGTCAAGTCACCAAAGGACACACTCTGGTGATACCAAAAGTCCATAAAGCAAATATCTATGAAATGACACCTGATGTTTCAAGAAATTTTTTTGAAGCTGTACCAAAAATCGCCAAAGCCATTAAAGAAGAATATCAACCAATCGGATTAAACTTGCTCAATAACAATGGCGAACAAGCCGGACAATCGGTATTTCATTATCATATGCACATCATTCCTCGTTATGGGAAAGGGGACGGCTTTGGAGCAGTCTGGAAAACACATGCAGATGACTATACAGCGGAAGATCTGCAACATATCGCCTCCTCTATCAATAACCGATTAAAATGAACAGAAATGGCTTCGCCATTTCTGTTTTCATTCCGCGGGTGTCACAAAATTTACACAATCCCAAAACTCCCCTTCACACAAGTAAATCCTTACCGATTAAAATTCACACAATTCAAATTTTTAATGTATGACGAGTAACTTTTATGTTAGGATTGTTTTATATTTTTACACATGAACAGGGAGCGATTGTGATGATACGTACAACAAACTTTAATGCAGGACCTGCAGCACTACCTTTAGAAGTGTTGCAAAAAGCGAAAGACGAATTACTTGATTTTAATGGGTCAGGGATGTCCGTTATGGAGTTATCCCACCGAAGCAAAGAATATGATGCTGTGCATCAACATGCAAAAGCCCTATTAAAAGAATTGATGGAAATACCTGAGGATTATGAAATATTATTTCTTCAAGGTGGAGCAAGTCTTCAATTTTCAATGATTCCCATGAACTTTCTCTCAAAGGAAAAAACCGCACACTTTGTGTTGACTGGGTCATGGTCTGAAAAGGCGCTTGCTGAAGCAAAGCTTTTTGGAAACACATCCATTATCGCGACAAGTGAAACTGACACATATCGGTATATCCCTAGTATTTCAGAAGTTCCATCTGACGGTGCCTACCTGCATCTGACAAGCAATAATACAATTTTCGGGACACAATGGCAGCAGTTTCCTGATTATTCAATCCCGATTGTCGCAGACATGTCGAGCGATATTTTAAGCAGACCAATCGATGTTTCAAAATTTGGTATCATCTATGCCGGTGCCCAAAAAAATCTTGGACCTTCAGGGGTAACCGTCGTGATTTTGAAAAAAGAGCTGCTTTCCCAGGAAAACGAACAGGTTGCGAAAATCTTAAAATACTCTACACATGTAAAAGCAGATTCACTTTATAATACCCCTCCGACTTTTGCGATTTATATGCTATCTCTTGTACTTGAATGGTTGAAAGAACAAGGGGGACTCTCTGCAATCGCACAGCGTAACCGCAAGAAGGCAGAGATCTTGTATAAAGCAATTGACGATAGTCATGGGTTTTACCGTGGACATGCAAGAACTGACAGTCGCTCAAACATGAATGTTACCTTTACATTGACAAATGATGAACTGACAAAATCATTCATCACCAAAGCTAAACAAGAAAACATGGTGGGTCTTGGCGGACACCGTTCAATTGGCGGCTGCCGGGCATCGATTTACAATGCCGTTTCCATTGAGGATTGTGAGAAACTGGCTTCTTTTATGAAGCATTTTCAGGCGTCCGTCTCATCATGAATAAAAAAGGCTACCCCATCCCTACTAAAGTTTGATATACTTTGATAAAGCTTTCGCAATAAATGATGAGCATATTATTGGAAAGCTAAAAAAAGAGCCTAGACGAGGAGAGAATAGTCATGAAAACAAAAGAATTAGTTGTAATGGCCTTAATTGTTGCGATTGGAGCAGCGCTTCATACAGTTATTCCACCATTTTTCTTCGGAATGAAGCCCGATATGATGTTGATTATGATGTTTATGGGAATCTTGCTTTTTCCTAAATTACAACATGCTCTGACGATCGGAATCGTGACAGGTATCATTTCTGCCTTAACAACTGGATTCCCAGGCGGACAATTGCCAAATATGATTGATAAACCGATCACAGCTGTCATCTTTTTTGTTTCATTTCTGGCATTAAAAAATCTGAAGAAAAGAACATTTACAGCTAGCGGATTGACAGCGGCAGGAACGATCCTATCAGGAGCTATCTTCCTGACGGCAGCACTTTTCATAAGCGGTCTGCCAGGAAATCAAGGATTTATGACCCTGTTCCTAGTTGTCGTCTTACCAACGACACTGATCAACACGATCGCTATGTTCATCATTTATCCAATCGTGCAAGTGATCATGGAACGCTCAAAACTGATCGAACAACTAAAATAACATGACAAACCTCTTATCTTTTTAAGAGGTTTTTTCGTTTTTATGGTCAAAAAAAAGCGAATGTGCACGATATTTATATAAGAAGCTTAACAAAAAAAAGCAGCAAAAATGTGAGTCCGGCACCCCCCACACAAAACATCGTTTTTTGTTTAAGGACGTGTTTAGGCGGATAAGATGAAGAAAACGCGAGAAGTTTTAAGTAATAAAAGGAGCCGATGGTAAAAGCAGCGCTTATTAATGTCAAAACAATCAAGATGACAGACAACCCTCTCCCTCCTTTTTAAAAAAGTATGCTAAAATAAAGCAAGCTATGCAAAACTTTCTTGTTATGTGATAATTCAGATTAAAAATATATTCGGGGTGATGTATATGTCAAAAGGCCGATCTTTAGCGGCAGGTCTGCTTGTAGGTGGAGTAATTGGTGGCGTTACAGCTCTGCTTACTACGCCAACTTCAGGTAAAAAATTTAGAAAGCAGCTTAAAACAAACTGTGGAAAATTTCAAGATACAGTGAAGAAGTTAAAAACCGATGGAGTCGCTTTAAAAGAACAAGTCGTTAAAACTGCACAAGAAAGCGCTGAAATCATTAAAGATGTCGGTAGTGAACTTCAGTCATCTATACTGGAATGGAAAGAGGCTATCAAACCCCATCAACAAGATCTCAAAAAGGAAATCGCTGAGATAGAAGACAAGATTAAACAATTGGAGAAAACCTTACAAAACTAATATATTCAGCGAAAAAAAAATGGCCTTAAAAAGGGGTGTGAATAAAAACTTTTCACGCTCTTTTTTTAAGTAAAACCTTGATTTGACACAAAGAAACTTAATTTTTAAAAATTTCGTAAATTTACATCTTTATTAATCTTTATTTTATTGGCATAATAGAAATTATTAAGACAAAGAGAAGCAGGTGAAGTGAATGAATCGAGTGGAACAGCCCTATTCTATAAAAGACGCACTTTTATTCAGTCAACGAATGGCACAACTAAGCAAAGCGCTTTGGAAATCGATAGAAAAAGATTGGCAACAGTGGATTAAGCCTTATGACCTAAACATTAATGAGCATCATATTTTATGGATTGCCTATCAACTAAACGGAGCATCCATTTCCGAAATTGCTAAATTTGGTGTGATGCATGTATCCACAGCATTTAATTTTTCAAAAAAGCTTGAGGAAAGAGGTTATCTAGAATTCTCTAAAAAGTTAAACGATAAACGGAATACGTACATTCAGCTGACTTCGAAAGGTGAAGATATTTTTCTTAAAATTCTCGAGTCCTATGACCCATCTAGAAACGCCGTGTTAAAAGGTGCCCAACCTCTTCATCAGCTGTACGGAAAGTTTCCTGAGATCGTCGAAATGATGACGATTATTCGCCATATTTATGGAGAAGACTTCATGGAGATTTTTGAAAAATCATTTTCTAATATAGAAAATGAGTTTATCAGTGATAATGGAAAAATGAAGAAGAAAGAGGAAACGAAAGAAACTGCTGCATCTCTAGAAATGACCAACCCACTTGAACCAATTAAAAATTAATCGATCCCATGTTTTTTCATAATGTTGATGAATTCGCTCATTAGCGATCTGTAAAGACCCTGTCTATGAAGGGCAAAAATCGTTTCGTGCACTTCAAGTTTTTCATTTAGCTGTCCAGCAAAAAGCGTAAGAAGATGTTCAAACATCACATATCCTTGCGCTTTTTGTTCTGCCAGCTCGCTTGTCAATTCCTCACAAATACGTTCAGTTTCTTTCCCTTCTTCCTCAGTCAACCCTCGCTCTATTAACATTTTATAATATGGATATTGATCCATCTCTGCCGTATTCAATAGCAACTTCATATAATATTCCAATCGTGTCAGACGATCATCAATTGAACTCATAATTTCACATCTCTTTCCCTTTATTTTATTTTAGCCGATATTTCCTTTGGTTGAAAGTTCAATATGAAGATTTTTGTCCCATTTTTGAACTCTCGTCATTTCTTGTTAAAATGACGAATTTTTTTTCAAAAAGGGATTGATTTTTCTCATCCAGAAGAGTAAATTATTCTGAGGATTTATATATCAGTTTTAAAAATGGAAGGATGTCACTGATGAGTTGCTGGAAAACCATTAATCTGACAAAAGATTATGGAGGTATGCGAATTGTACTCGCTGCCATTAGTTTAATGATTCTTTTTTTTATTCCCGAATATTTAGCGATGCAGTTAATCCATCCACAAACTGTGCAAAAAGGCGATCATGCTCTTTTGTTCACTGGAATTTTAGTTGCGACGATTATCGCTCATAAAATCTTACACTTATTACCGAACATCAGCAGAAAAAAACTTGAAAAAAAGATTTTTTGGCTAAAAATGAGAACGTGGAGAGAAATACCGAAAAATACAATGCTTGTTTCATTGCTTCTTCCTTTCTCTGTCATCACCCCGTTTTTTTTCTATGCGGGGGCCATGATACCCGAACTCGCACATTATTTCTGTATTATATCAAGTATCCATTTCGGTTATTGTTTACCTGACTTTTTACTGGCTTGGAAACTAGCGCAAGCACCAAAAAACAGCTATGTTGACCAAGAAGCTGACGACTTTGATATTTTAATCCAGAAATAATAAAGAATCTATCTTTTTCAATCAATATTTGATAATGTAGTATGGAGCAGAAATAGAGAGGGGGATCTCTTATTATTGTTTTTTATTTCATTCTGTTTGCGATCTTTACCGTGTTTAACATCAACAATCTTACAAACTCATTATGCCTTATTAAAGAGATTCCTGAAGAACGGCAAGATAAGGTATTTAGAATGATTAATGTGCTGATTTTAATTTTATTGATCTCATCATTTATTGAAATTTCTTTTGCAGCATAAAAAAGGATAACTGCCGATCGCAATTGATCTGGCAGCTATCCTTTTGTTTATTAACATATCCAAGAAGCACCAATAATAATTAATAAAATGAACAGTACTACAAGCAGTGCGAAACCACCAGCGAAACCTCCTGCATAGCCGTCACCCATGTTGACACCTCCTCTTAGTCGTTACATTAGTGTATGCACGAATATCACAAAACGATTAGGCTCTCTGCTTACAAAGAAAAGAACCACCCAAAAAAGCGGTTCTTTTCCTTATTTTTTAAGTTTTTAGTACAGGTAAGCTGCACCGACGATGATTAACAAAATGAATAACACGACCAATAAAGCAAAACCGCTTGAATATCCTCCACTCATGTTATTGACCTCCTTTTCTTGATCACTATATTTGTATGGCGGAGAAGAATTTTTGACTAGACGAATGCCCCTCTATTGAAAATCTTTTTACAGCATGGCAGAATATGATATGATACAATTCAAAGGAAGTTAAATTGTTATGATTAGGAGTGTTTTGTAATATGAAAAAAATGGTGATTGCGGCAGTTACAGCCACAAGTATTCTAACCCTTAGTGCATGTAAAGGCGGAGACTCTGAAGTTGTCGCTGAAACAAAATACGGAAACATTACAAAGGAAGATCTTTACAAAGAATTAAAAGATAGATACGGTGCGAATGGGATCAGTATTATAGCTCAGAAAAAAGCTCTCACGGATAAATATAAAGTATCCGACAAAGAAATCGAGAAAAAATTGGACGAGTACCGTAAAAATCCACAGTACAAAACCTATGTTAAAAACCATGGAGAAGATAAGCTGAAAGATGAGATTAAAACTCAACTTCTTATAGAAAAGGCAGCAAAAGACAACGTGAAAGTGGAAGATAAAGAAGTAAAGGCGTATTATGACAGCTTAAAAGGTAAAATTCGGGCAAGCCATATTCTTGTAAATGATAAGAAAACGATAAATGAAGTTCAGAAAAAATTAAAAAAAGGGGAAAAATTTGAAGATCTAGCGAAAGAATATTCACAAGACCCATCAGGTCAAAATGGCGGAGATCTCGGATGGTTTGAAAAAGGAAAAATGGAAAAACCGTTTGAAAAATCAGCTTTTGCTCTAAAAACTGGAGAAATCAGTCAACCAGTAAAAACGAGCCATGGTTACCATCTGATTAAGAAAACTGAAGAACGCGGCAAATACGAGGACATGAAGAAAGATTTGGAAAAACAATTGTTAGAGCAAAAACAAAACGATGGGGTAACAATTCAAGAAGTGTTGAAGAAGTTTGAAGAAGAAGCTAAGATAAAAACAAAAGATAAAGAAATCAAAGGACAAATAGAAGATCAAAAAACGCAAATGCAAAATGGTCAAGGCTAATTTTAACATAAATAGGCATGAGGTTGGTTTGGTACCAGTCTCATGCCTATTTCTTTAATCACATCGCAAAATTCAAATCAGAAACAATGTGAAATGCAAAAGGAGCATCTCTACGCCAAAAATTTGACTTTTTGAGAAGCCCCTTAAAGTAAATATGTCAAGCAATCGAGTGCTTGCTTTCTGCTTCAGGTTCGCTTTGATCTGAAGAAGACTTTTTCCGTTTTTCTTGCTCGTTCTTCATTCGCTCCATATAAATTTGGCCTTCTTTTTCGATAAATGCCTGATCGATTGTTTCTTCTTCTTTTGCCGTTGCCATCAGCTTATATGCGCAAAAGACAATGCCGACAATACAGAGATAGACCCACCATGGAAAAAACAACATCCGTTCTCCCCCTTTTTCAGATAAACCGTATTACCTGAATATATGCGGTTAAGAGACAAGTTATGATGGTGATTTATGAAAAGTGGGTTTATAAAAGGAACGGTTATCCAACGCAAAGACACGCTCAGTATACTCTCCTGGCTTCACTCGCATGAGTGCTCGATCCATCATATTAATTTTCGCATCAAGATTATCGATATAATGAAGAACTTCCGCTTCTTTCACCATCGGTGGTTTCGGACTTCCCCATTCAGGTTTACCATGATGACTTAAAATTAAATGCTGTAAAATAAGCACTTCTTCTGAATCAATTTGAAGCTCTTCAGCTGCTTTTGAGACTTCTGTTACCATGATTGAAATATGACCAAGCAAATTCCCTTCAACAGTATATGTGGTGGACACCGGTCCAGAAAGCTCTTTTACTTTTCCTAGATCGTGAAGGATCACACCCGCATAAAGCAGATCTCTGTCAAGTGTCGGATATAAATCAGCTACAGTTTTGGCTAGATTTAACATTGAGACAACATGGTATGCCAACCCAGATACAAATTCATGATGATTTTTTGTCGCGGCTGGAAAATCGCTGAATTCTTTTCCATATTTTTTGATGAGATGTCTTGTCATCCGCTGAATATTTGGGTTTTTCATTTCAAAAATATATTGGGTGATCGCTTCCATCATTTCATTTTTCGGAATTGGAGCGGTCTCGAGAAAATCATCAATATGTACATTGTCATTTGCACCGGCAGGTCTGATGTTTCTCAGCTTTAACTGATTGCGCCCGCGGTAATGATGTATGTCACCGACCACCTTCACAATCGTTTGCGGTCCATAGGTTACCTCATCATTTTGTTTAGCGTCCCAAAGCTTTGCTTCAATATCTCCTGACTGATCCTGTAGCATCAGTGTTAAAAATGGTTTTCCATTACTTGCGATCCCTTTTGTTGACGATTTGATCAGCAAGTATAAATCGACCTGCTCACCAACTTCATGTAGCATAATACCTTTTGCCATTGTAAAGCTCCCTCCGTTTTCTTACATATGATGATTATAGCATACACTATGATTTGTTCGTTACGCTTTTTTTACCATTTCTTGTAATGATGAAGAAAGCACCGTCACCTCTTCATCATGAAAAGAAGCCTTTACATGATCATGACATGTATAGTATAAAATTTGCTGATCTCCTCCTGACAATTCCTTTAATAACTCTAACACACGCTTAAATCTATCATGATCAAAGTGAACAAAGCTGTCATCAAGCTGAAAAGGAAGTCGGACTCCTTTTTGATGGGATAGAGCAAGAGCAAAGCGAATCGCTAAATAAAGCTGTTCACAAGTTGCTTGCGATAATTCATGGGCGTGATAAGCCGCTCCATCTTTTTTCAGTACCATGATTGAATCACTTATTTCAGAGAAATAAATTTTTTCATAACGGTCACCCGTTAATGTCTTTAACAATGATTCCGCTGTCTCTAAAAGCTTGGGAAGACGTATTCTTTTATGCTCATCAAGTTTATTTTTCACAGCTTGTCTGATTAACTTGATTGAAGCCCATTTTTTTGCAGCTTGAGCAACTTGATCTTTTTGCATTTCTAGCTGATGTGTCAATTCAGAAACCGTTCCCGATTCTTCAAGTCTTCGCTGCTCCGCAGTAAACAATGCTACCTTTTCTCTTTCCTCTATCAGTTGCTGTTCTGTGAAGGCTTTTTGTTCATTAACATTGCTCAGATGTTCTTCTAGTCCTGTAAAAGAATTCTCTGAGGCCAGTGTAATCGCAATCTCATCTTTTGTACGAAGTTCTCTTTGAATTTGGTTGAGTTTTGCTTTAAGATCCTTGTTGGTTCTATCCTGGTTTGCCAGCTTGATGAACATCTCACGGTCGCTTGCTCCGGCTTTGGCAAACAAGTCAGATATTTTCGATTTGAAGTAGTCTGCTTCCCTTGTTAGCTCCTTGATTTTCTCAAGAGTATGGTCAATAGACATATTGAGTTCCTGTTCCTTCCTGAGTCTTTGCTTTTCTGCATCAAGTTCATTTTTCAGAGAATACATCAGGTCAGGTATACTTTCTTCAGAATGATGAAGACTTGAGGCAATGTTCATGAGCCGCTTTTCAAAGGATGCGCTTTTTTCTTGAAAGTGGTTGAGTTCCTTTTTCACCTCCCATTTTTTGGTCAAGTCTTTATTCAGCTCTTTTATCAAACTGTAAGCATCAAGTAAAAATGATGGTTCGATTGCCAGATTCAACTCTTTTACATAATCGTCTGCTCGCTGCTGATAAGGATGGATTTCCGCTTCCCAATCCTCGTATTTTTTGATGGCTCTTTCATAGTCCGTTTCCCTTTGCTTCAGTTCAGCCCGTTTCATCATGAGAAATTGTCTTGATTGCTCATCCTGCCATAGCTCTTCTCTTAATTTTGTCTGTTCTGGTCCATGCTCTATAGCGGAATCTTCAATGTTATCAAGCTGGTTTTCAATAAACATCATGACAGAAGACGGTTCAGATTTCTTTAGAAAAAACAACACGAAGACGATTGAAATTGGAACAATCAAAAGTAATAAAAGCCATTCCTTGAAAAACAGTGCTGCTATACAGGCAACAAAAGCAGTCAATATTGTCAAAACTGCCCCTATGTTTCTTCGCTTCGTCCGCTCTTTCTGTTCTTTTTTCAGAAAAGATAGCTGTCTTTTCAACTCTTCCCGTCTTCCTAATGGCCCGTTTGTCACCTTGAAACGGCTAAGGGCTTCTTCTTTCTGTTGACGAACATCCTCTGCCATTACTTTTTCAGCCAAACTTGTACATGCTTGTTCTGCTTCTTCCAAGTCTGCTCTTGCCCGCTCAAAATGTTCATCAAGCATCCGTTTCTTTTCACATAACTGCAGATAAATTTGGATGGTTTCTTGCAGTTTCCATTCATATTCATATGTAATGTCTACTTTTAAAATCTCTGTTTCATTGTCTATTTTTAACCGTGCCATCCCCTCTTTGGCACGATTTTCTAATTGAACTAGTTGTTCAGTTAACATCATGATTTTTTCTTTGTATGATTGGTAAAATGGATACTCTGCAAGAAGCTCTTCAATTTTCACTTCGTACTGTAAATGCCCTTTTTGAGGCGTAAGCTCAGCAGATTGTTTCATCAAATCAGATTTCTTTTCCTCAAGCCCTTTCAACTGAGCTAATTTGGGATGAAGATGAGATTCGTATTTTTCCAATTCAAATAATCCCGCTTCAGGAAAATGACTTTGACATGTTTTCAGTTCGTTTGTCAGGACCCGTTCCTCAGCAATTAAAGGATAGATTTGAAGTGCCTGCTTCAATTGCTCGAGCTCACCTGTAAGTTCACGGAGCAGCTGCTCATGTTTGTTGATCATCACTTTAGTCGCTTTTTTCTCACTTAGGAGATGATGATATTCTCCTTCACGGGCTTTCGCTTTTTTTAATTCCTCTGAAAGCCGTTTTAACCGCTCCAGTTCCTGGTTGAGCTCAGGTTTTCGACCATTCGGTTTAAACAATTCTTCCTGTTTTTTCAACAGGTTCGCATCCATTTTTGAAATGGCGTCAGAACCGAATAAACTTGAAAAAAGTAAAAAACGCCCGATTTTGTCACGGTTCATCTTATGAATCTCCTGAAGGCCGAAGACATCAAACGAGTAGATCGCTTTATACAATGGCCTGTCCATATTGGATAATAATTTGTTGAGAAAGTCTTCTGAGCGAATACTTCCATTTTCTAAGTAGATATTCACCCGTTCAGGCTTTCCTGCCGTCCGTTCAATGCGGAGATGTCCGAATTCGTGATGATGTACCTCAAGCATTCCCCCGTATGTCCCGCCTGTTTTCGGTTCATAGCGCTTTGTTTTGGGGAACCCGAACAACACGCTTTCAATAAATGACATCAGCGTGGTTTTTCCAGCTTCATTCAGCCCATAGATTAAGTGGAGGTTTGAAGATGATAGATGAAATATTTGATTGATAAATTTTCCGTAACCATATATGTGAAGAGCTTGAATTTTCACCTGTATCCTCCCTTATCGTTTTAACGTCCTTAACTCATCAAACAACATTTTTTTCGCTTGATCGCGAATCTCCTGAAACACTTCTTCATGAAATGGCTCACCATATCGTCTAAAAACAGGGTGGTGTCTCAAACTGCCAAGAATGTCATCAAAATCTTGGAATTGATCGATTTCGCCAATCAGTTCCTGAAAAAATGTGTCATTTTCTATTTTGTTCAAGGTGATGGCTGTGTGATCCTCAATTCCAACAATCCAGATAAATGATTCCTCTGTCTGCTCCTCTTCATGGAAAACCTCAAGCAGTTCATCAATGATGCCAGCTTCCGCTAAATATGGCGGTGCTTCACCTGTCAATAACATTTTCACACATAAAGACTTCCCTTTTTCATGTAAGGTTTTGAAGTGTTCTTCAATGAGATTGATTAATTGTGTTACATTTTGTGTAGTTGAGACATCAATCTGAATCACATCCCAAAGAACATCAGATGTCGATTGAAATTCAAATGACAAATGACCATCTGAGGCATGGACAAGAAAACAGCCTTTCTCACCTATCTCCTTGATGTGACGGGCTTGTGTGTTCCCCGGATAAATCACCGTTGGATGTTCAACTGAAATCACCTGTCTTTTATGAATATGTCCGAGTGCCCAATAATCGATGTGACTGTTTTTTAAATCTTGCCATGAAAAAGGACAATACGGATCATGACCACTCTCACCAGACAGTGTTCCATGAATCATTCCGATATGTAGAGGTGCATCTGTCGATTTTTTCATCTCTTTTGCCTTGTTTGCAAATACAGCACGCTCTGAATAGCTGTAACCATAAATGCTGGCGGCAAGTTGGCCATCTTTGTAAAACAATTTTTCTTCAATGTCTTCAGATGAGAAGATATGAACATTGTCAGGCCATTCAATCGGTGTCCATTCACCGCCCAGATGATCATGATTTCCAAAAATGACATATGCGTTTATACCTTTTTCCTGGAGTTTTAAAAACTGCTTACGTAAAAAAAGCTGAGCTTTTAAACTACGATTTGCTTCATCAAAAAGATCACCAGCTAGTAAAATGAAGTCAACCTGTTCTTGGATGGCAAGCTGAAACACATTGGCAGCACTTTCAAATGTACTGTTTTTAATCCGCTTGTAAATCGCTTCTGGCACTTGATGAATCCCATGAAACGGGCTGTCTAAATGGAGATCAGCTGCATGAATAAAAGTTAAATTTGCCATCTTCCGCTCCTTTTCACAACCATTTCTGACTTTCATTTTATCACGGCTGTTATACGAATGCACGTTCTAGTCATGATAAAAAAAGGTGCCCACTCAGTTAGTAGGACACCTTTTTCTTCAAAACTATTGATCTTTTGATAAACGGAGTGCTTGCTTAATATTTTTCCAGCCGCCACCGCTTGAATACATCAGCACTCCACCTTTATAAACTTTCGCTCCCACTACTGCGAGAATGACAATCGTCAGAGCGGTGATTCCAATACCTAACGCCGCTTCCCAAACCGGTATATCGAGCATGCCAACTCTCAGGAACATGATCATTGGCGCAAAAAACGGGATGAATGACGTCACCGTAATAAATGGTGAATCAGGTGCATTCAAGCCAAACATGGCGATCATAAAGCCCACCACAACAAGCAAGATCATTGGTGAAATGGTCTGCTGTACATCTTCAATCCGACTCACAACACTTCCGAGAAATGCGGCCAATGTTGCATAAAGGAAATAACCGAGTATGAGGAAAATCACCCCATAAACGAGTGTTGCAACAGGAACACCTGAAACATCAAAAAAGCCTTTAATCACATCTCCCATTCCAGTTGCTTTCTCTTGGTTTGCTTGCACAGACAGATAACCGGCAAGGAACAGAGCTCCCAGCTGGGTTATTCCTAACAATGCGACCCCGAATAATTTAGCAAACATTTGCTGAATAGGTGGTACACTTGAAATTAAAATTTCCATCACTCTAGATGACTTTTCTGTTGCAACTTCAGTGGCAATCATTGAAGCGTACATGAGAACTGAAATGTAAATGACAAACAAAACAACATAAACAAGTCCTGTCGCTTTCTGGAGCTCTTCTTCTGATTTAGCCCCTTCTTTCAAAGCGACCTTTTTGACTTCAACAGGCGTAAACAGCTGATGCAGCTTTTCCTGTGGCACTTTTAGTTCAGCTGTACCAACGACAATTTTTGTTTGTGAAATCGCCTGTTTAAAAATAGAAACAGCAGTTGAATCAGCAACATCCAGTGCTTTATATGTTGCGGTTAATTCACCTTTTTGATCTCTATCTAAAAGTAAAACACCTTCAAGCTTTTCATCTTTAATGTCTTTTTCTAATTCTTTTTCAGACTTTTTCGCTTTGAAAATCTTAATTTCTTTGTCTTTGTCTGCCAGCTTCACTTGTTGAGAAAACGCTGGATATAGCTGTTTGGATTGATCGATAACAGCAATTTTATCCGGTTCATCGCCTTTTCCATCATCAAATAAAGAAATGATGGACCCGAGGTTGGTGACCAATACAACAAGTGCAAGTGTAATTGCTGTCGAAATGATAAACGATTTTGTTTTTAGCTTGCTAAGGTATGTATGAAAAAGCACAATCCAAAACTTATTCATAACGTGCACCTACCTTTTCAATGAAAATATCATTTAAAGAAGGTTCTTCAAGTTCAAACTTTCTAATAAATCCACGCCCTTGCAACATTGAAAACAACTCCTGAGAAATGTCTTCATTTTCGATTTGCAAACTAACACCTTCTGATGTCTCCCGCCATTTCGTAATCCCTGTTATTTCTTTTAAGAAATTTAAATCCATATCTGAATGGATCGTCACATTTTTCTTGCCAAAAGAACGTTTAATCTCTTTTAGTTTCCCTTGAACAACAGGTGTTCCCCGTTGCAAAATACAAACGTACTCACAAAGTTCTTCGACATGTTCCATTCTATGACTCGAAAATACGATTGAAACGCCACTGTCTTTCAAGGCAATGACAGCTTCTTTTAACAGTTCCACGTTGACTGGATCCAAACCACTGAAAGGTTCATCAAGAATCAAAAGTTCTGGCTTGTGCAAGACAGCTGTGATGAACTGAATTTTTTGCTGGTTTCCTTTTGAAAGCTCTTCAACTCTTTTATCTGCATATTCGGTAATATGGAAACGTTCGAGCCAGTTGTGCATTTCTTTAAGCGCATTTTGCTTTGTCATGCCTTTCAACCTTCCGAGATAGGCGAGTTGATCTTTGACTTTCAGTTTGGGATACAGTCCACGCTCTTCCGGCAGATAACCGATTTGATCGCTAACATTGTAATTGATCGGTTTGCCTTTCCAAGTCACACTGCCTTCTGTTGCGTTTAAAAGCCCTAGTATCATTCGAAATGTCGTGGTTTTCCCAGCGCCATTGGCACCAAGAAGGCCAAACATCTGCTTCTCTGGAATATCAAGTGTTAAATTATCTACAGCTGTAAAAGACCCAAATCTCTTTGTCACATGATTAATTTTTAGCATTTAAAAAAACTCCTCCTTTCAATCTTCAATGATACGTTACAAAAATCATAAAAAAAAGGATTTTTTTGATTTTTATATAAATATATAAACGGAATGAACAGAAAATTCTAGAGAAAAAGGTGAATAGAATGGAAACTTATTACGTAACTGTTTTTTCTCCATCTGGAGAAGCGCTACTGAACGACCATTTTGAAGCACTGAATGAAAAAGAAGCAAAAGAAAAAGGAGAACATCTCCTAAAAGAAAAACAATTTTCCGAGCATACACACCGGATCGTCAATTCTTCTGGGAAAATGATCGCCTTTCAAAGATAACTAAGAGCGGCCTTTTTAAAAGGCCGCCCACCACAATTTTTCTATGATACTACTGATTGAACTGCGGTTTGCGCTTCTCTAAAAATGCTCTGATCCCTTCTTGATGATCTTTTGTCAATCTCATTTTGACTTGTGATGTTTTTTCAAGTTCAAGTGTTTTTTGCAGTCGCTCAACATTCAGGCTTTGGTAGATTTTTTTTGACTCAATCATGGCTGAGAGTGGAGCACGCAAAAGTTTTTCAACCTGTACATCCACATGATGGTTAAGATCACCACTGAATACTTCATCAACAAGCTGAAGTTTAAAAGCTTCATCAGCCAGTAATTTTTTACCGCTCCATATTAATTCCTTTGCAGTTTTTTCTCCGATTTTCCGTTCCAAGAAGAAGTGTCCTCCACCATCAGGAACGAGTCCGATTCCAATAAAATTCATCGCTAACTTCGCTTCTTTTTCAGCCATGACATGGTCACAGGCGAGCGCCAGGCTCAAGCCAAGCCCGGCAGCTGCCCCGTGAATAGCTGCAATCGTTATTTTTGGCATTGTATAAATCATCATCGCAATATCAGATATCGTATCAATGACATGCTCTGAATGCAAGGCATCCCCGGAAGACAACATCATCTTTATATCGCCGCCTGCAGAAAACCCTTTCCCATTTCCCTTGAGCAACATGATCTTTGCTTCACTTTCTTCAGCTATAATCAAAGCTTCTTTTAGTTCCTCAAGCATGTTTTCATGTAAAGCATTATAGGCGTCTGGACGATTGAGAACAATCTCAAACATCTGACCATGGTCTTGCCATTTAATAAATTCCATCCCCAGTACCTCCGTCAAATTCATTTTTATGATGAACATAGTCATATTTCCACTTTTTATACCCAAACACCTTTTTTTAGTGAAATAAAATTGATCAGGAGGAACGATATCGTTTTAAAAAAGTTGGGACAGATAACGAAGTTTTTCTTCTGTATAATATTCAAACCTGTCATTATACGTTTTTGGATCTTTTGGATTAGCGAAGTGTTTAATGTTCCCCGTATTTGGATCGATAAATTTACTTGCTGCCCCACAACCAATGCCAATAATCGTCTGTTTCTCTTCCATAATCATAATATTATAGATGCTTTCCTGTCCCGGAAGACTATAGCCAATATTTTCGAGATTACCGAGGATGTTTTTTTGTCTATATAAATAATAGGGATGATAGCCATGCTGTTCTGTCCAAGATACGGCATCAGCCATCATCTCAACAATTTCCGTCCTATCCGCTACTTTATATTTATGCTTATTTTTCGTCATTTCCGATGCGCGTTTAAATGACAACGTATGAACCGTCAATGATTCTGGCATTAGTTTTTCAGTTTCTTGAAGGGAGTGCCGGAATTCTGTTACACCTTCTCCTGGGAGACCGATAATTAAATCCATATTAATGTTAGACATTCCATGTTTCCGAGAAAGATGATATTTTTCAATGGTTTCTTCGACTGTATGGTGACGTCCAATTGCCTTTAAGGTCTCATTTTCGTATGACTGCGGATTAATGCTAATGCGGTCGATGTTCCACTTTTTTAAAACCGCAAGCTTTTCCTCTGTGATCGTATCAGGGCGACCTGCTTCAACTGTCATTTCACGAATGTTTTGAACATCTGGAAACGATTGGTACATTTCTTCATAAAGCAAATCCATTTCTTCTGCGCTAATACTTGTCGGTGTTCCTCCGCCAAAGTAAACCGTTGTAATCTTAATATCGTGCTGTTTGAGCCATTCACCGATTTTTCGCATTTCATAGTGAAGTCCTGATAAAAATGAACCGACTCTTCCGGCTTGTCCTTTAATGGCATATGCGGGAAATGTGCAGTACGCACATTTCGTTGGACAAAATGGAATACCTATATAAATGCTGACTTCTCTCTGTAAATCATATAAATCAGGTACAGCCGTCAACTGCTGGTCGATGATACGCTGCATCAGCTCAATCTTCTCATCATGGATTAGGTAATCCTTTTTCAGCTCGGCATGAGCCGCTTCCTTTGACCACCCGTTTTGCAGTTTTTTGTGCAATAACTTTGTCGGACGAATTCCGGTCAGAATACCCCATTTTTGAATGATGCCTGTATACTGCTGAAGTATACTTAAATAAACATAGGAAACTGTATGTTTTATCTGTTTAAAAACTTCTTTTTCTGGCAAATGTGAATCGAGCAATTTTTGATATTCAGCATGAATGTCTGATTGTTGAATAACCCCTGATGCCCACACACCAGTATGATCACATTGATAATGTAACCTGATTGTAAGCCCTTCGTTTTCTGTTTCGCCAAATACAACCTCTGACTCTTCAAAAAATAAATGAGCAATATGCTCAAGTGGTCTCTTAAATCGTTCATCATCAATGCCTTTTATAGAAATGCGCAATTTGATCACCTTTTCATTTAAAACTTTCTTTAGTGTACAAAAATAATTGGACAAAATCAATTTATCGTCTAAAAAATAAAAACCCCTATTTTCCTCATGAAAACGGGGGTTTGGAGCTTGTTATATTTTTTTAATATGAAGTCTTCTGAGAAAATCCTTGCTTTGCTGTTTACGAAAATATTCTTTAATCATATAGGCAACACCCTGTTCATCATTACTGCGCGTTACCCAATCTGCTTTTTGTTTCACTTCTTGGGGCGCATTGCCCATCGCAACACCGAGTCCGGCTAACTCGATCATCGCCAGATCATCAACATCATGACCGATCGCGACAACATCCTCCATTTTGAAACCTAAATCAGCAGCAAGTATGGCCAAACTGGTTACTTTTGAAACTCCATTTTGAACGATAAGCATTTTTCCACCTGCATCTATTACATCTACAGAAGGAAAAGCATTTTCAATTGTTTGTTTGATTTCTTCTTTTTGCTCACTAGGACAATATACCTCAATCACTGGTGCACTAACCGGTTCATCCATTAACATATCGCTTAAAGAATCGACAAATTGAACGGGATAAAAGATTGGATCTGACGGATGTATCATCGTTTTCGCTAGCAAAGTCGAGTTTGTTTTTTTTCGGTTGCCAATTGAATATTTTTCATGCAGAATTCTAATATTACATTCATAACTTTCCAATATTTGCACAATATTAAACGTTTTTTCTTCAGAAATTCTTTTTTCCAAAAAAGGTTCATCAATTTCGTCTGCAATGATAGCACCGCTGTGGGCGATCAACTTCCCATCAATATTTAAAGACTTTGCGATCTTTTGCGCAGAACGAAAATGTCTATTTGTTACAAGTGTAATGTATACATCCTTTTTCTTTACGTATTCAATTGCTTCCTTTGTTGCAGGATGAAGCCTTCCATTCGTTCGAATAAGCGTTCCGTCTATATTTAGCGCTAGCATTTGTTTTGACATTAGAAGATCCCCCTTCTTTGCTGACTGTACCTGTTATAGAGAATATGTCCTGAAGCGTTACTTTAGAACAGACTGCTTCTGCTCCACATAAAAAAGCCTAAAATATCAGGCTTTTTCCCATCAAAATATTGGATACGATCATGATGTCTCCCTTATTCCAGAAACAGCGACTTCAATGCCCCTTTCATTCAAGTCGCTGAATATAGTAAACCCCTTTGATCTGACAAAATTGGCACTGTCACCTAAGTTTCTCTGTACCCCTATCGCCCGTTTGCCGCTAGTCAGTTTTATCATGATCGTACCCCGGCAAACAATGAAAGCACTTACATTTAATATTATCGCAACATTTTTTTAAATTGACAAGGGTTTTTTTAAAATAGACCAAAGACAAACATTTTAGCCTGTCAAAAGCTATTTAGCAAAAGTGAATATCGTCATGAATCTTTGAGCTATCATACTCCGATATCTAATCATGATATTTTTCATATAATTGCTTGAGATGAACATCTTTGATCATCATAGACATGAAAGATCGTCTAGCTATTAGAGGAAAGCGATTGAAATCTACATCTATGATGACATACTATTTGTCATCTTCTAAATGCACAGCTTGAAATAAGGTGATTGCTCGATCATCAATAGCTTGTCAATAAGTGATCCATTAGTAAAAAATAAACTGACACCGCCAAAACAGCGCTGTCAGTTTATTTTTTCACTTTAGCTTTCAGGATTTCCGTAAAGTTCTTCAAGTGGTTTCATTATGATTTTATTTAATTCAGCAATCAGCATACTCATCCGTTGTTCTGATTCCATCAGCTTGGAAATTTTGTCGTGTTGCTGGACTAATGCAACAGATTTTTGGGCTTGTTCGACTTCTTCTGGGGTGATATCTTCACCACTCATTTGTTTTTGTTGAAGATTTAATTGAATATCGCGAAAATTGTCAAACATCCTTTTTGCAGATTCATCAGCATTTACATCATCATATAAACTCTTTAAGTGGGAATATTCCTCACTTTGGCGCAATGCTTTTTCCAATTCATAAGCCGTATCGTATAAATTAACTGTCATATTTATACACTCCTTTCCTAAGTATGACACCACTTCACTATAACAGACTATGGATCATTTTTCATAGTTATCACTATGATTTGTTCATAATTGCTGCATGGTGATCAGATTAAAACCACAATAAGTGCTTGGAAAGCACCAATAATCCCGCCCAGGAGTCCGCCCAAATATGTAATCATTTTAAACTCCCGCTTTGAAATCGATAATACCATTTCTTCGAGACGCTCGACTGGAAAATTGTTGACTTGCTCTTTGACGATATCATCTAGCTGAAGTCGTTTTAGGACATCATCCAGATGACGGGCAACTTCTTCAAGCAGGTGGTCAATCAGGTCTGGTAAACGGTTTGTTAAAGTCTTTTCGACAACCGTGATATAGGAGCCAATTGTTCTTTCAAAAAAAGGACGGAGTGAAAATGGCTTGATCAACCTTTCTTTCAAGTTCATGATCAATGTTTTAAGATTCCACTTTTCATCAGCTTCTTTAAAAGAATACTGTTTCAGCTTGTCCCATTCATTTTCAAGCAAATCTGTTAACAGTTTGACAGTCTCACGGTTTTTCAGAAATTTCAAAATCTCCGGTTGAACCCGGTCAACTAAACTGCTATTTCCTAAAAACATCTGTACCATACTACCGAGCATCCCGCGTTCCTTGAGAAAATCGTCAATCATGTTGCCAAGGCGATTTTTCCCTGCATCACTTTCAAAATAGCTGATGGCACGCTGTAAAATATACTCTGAGACCATTGGAATTTTTCCTCGCAGTTTTTCTTGTACTTCTTCTGGAATAAGCTCTTTCAATGGCTCATTTTCATATTTTACTAAAAATGAAGCTAATTTCTCATCCGTCCACATATGTACAAATTGATCTGCTTTATTTGCAGCGTCTATGACTCCGATTTTCTCCAATGCTTCTTCTGTCGTTAACTCAGATTTTCCAAAAAACCCCAACAACCTTTCTCCTAATTTTAGTGCTTGTTGTTTGACATGATCTGAAGCCAGTCTTTTTTTGATCCCCTCCGCTGTTAGCAAATGGTTGACAACCATTTGCCCCATCTGTCTTGCCAGCTCATCACGTCTTTTCGGAATTAATCCCGGAGTAAACGGAACCTGCTTTCCAAATAGATAAAGCGGTTGATACGGCCGAAACAGCATTTTGATAGCAAAATGATTCGTTATTGCCCCAATTAATGCACCTATTATCATCATCATTAAAAAAATACCCATAACATACATTTCTTTTTTTCAACTACCTTCCATTTCACATAACATCTAATAGATGCGCTTTTCTACTATCGTTATTATAGTGGCTAAGAGAACGACGAGCAAATAAGGGAATGATACGGGCGCCTTAAAAATAAAATTATTTAAGGGAATTGTGGTGTTTAACAGCACAGATTTTAACCAAACAAGGGGGAATTCACATGATGACGCTTGGATTTATGTCCCTATCCCACCAGCATGAAAAAGACTATGCCGAAGAACTGGCAATTAGGGCTTCTAATGATGGCATTCGGTTCATCCGGTTTACACCTTTAGATATTACTCCTGGTTCTACACAGATCAAAGCACACAGTTATCATCCCAAATCAGCTCAATGGAATGAGATTAAATGCGAAATTCCAGACTGGATCTATGACCGCTGTTTCTACGGTAAAGATCAACGGTCTAGAAAAGCAAAACCTATTGTAGAATGGCTTAAAAAATATCCAAAAACGTCTTTCCTTGGCTATGGCCTCCCTGATAAATGGACGGTTTTTAAAACGTTAAAAACAAATTCAATTGTTCAGGCATATTTACCTCTCACAACTATTGCCAAAAGTGGTCAAGACATTTTGCGACGTCTCGCGAAAGAGAAATCCTGTGTTCTTAAACCTGCCTATTCTGGAGGCCGAGGTATCATTTATTTGGAGATGACCGGAAAAACGGTGAAAGCCTCTTATCAAGTTGGAAAACATAAACAACTCAAATCATTCTCTAAACAGGCTTCTTTTGAAACATGGTGTAAAAAAATCCTTCAACATCGCTATCTTTTACAGTCTTATCTTGATATTCAAGATCAAGAAGGTTATCCATGTGATATTAGGCTGTTATTGCAGAAAAATAGCTCAGACGAATGGAAGTTGGCTGGAAAAACAGTTAGGCGAAGTTATCAACACGCATTGCTCACTAATACAACAGGAACAGCCGAAGCGATGAGCTTTGAGAATTGGCTTTTGTCAATTCCAAAAAAACGCCAGACAATCTTGCTGGATGACCTAAATACGATTCATCAAGCCGTTCCTTCTACACTTGAAGCGGAGCATGGCCGTTTGTTTGAACTAGGTCTTGATATTTGTCTGACAAAAGACGGAAAAGTCTGGCTTATCGATGTCAATTCAAAACCTGGGAAAAAAACATTTTTAAGTCAATCCTCTGAAACGATGAGAGATTTTTTATATAATGGGCCTTTAGCGTACTGTTTATTTTTAGAAGAAGTAAACAAGAAAGAAGCCGAAAAAAAATGATTGACGAACGATTTGCAGTCGGCATTCATCAAAACAGCGATAATAAAATGGTACTCCCGTCAATATTAAAACGGGATGGATTTTTATATGTAGCATTTGGCACGAATGTTGAGAGATGTCACATCTCCTTTGACAGTGATTTGCAGCATACAATATTGCTTTCTGAAAATTTGTATCGAGCCTTACGGATTCCATATCGCGGCAAAGCAGCATTAGTGTTTCACGAAAAAACCGTCTATATTGGGCCGCTGATCGGAATTTTCACTGCCGGTTTTACAAAATCAGAGGTGGAACCAGTTAAAGGGAGATCGTTATTCTTCGCAGAATTATTGATGATGGATCTTCCGTTAGGCGGGTTTTGCTACCTCTTCGGGGCTCACCACATTCAATGGGAAGATGGTTCTGTAAAAGGTCTCATTTTCAGGAAAAATAGCTGGGAACAAATCACTGTCCCTCTTCCGAATGTCGTTTATGATCGTTTACCAAACCGACAAGCTGAGAATGCCGACTTTTTACAAGAAACAAAAATGCGGCTCATCAACGAATATCAAATCCCATGGTTTAACCCCCGTTTTTTCAACAAATGGGAGCTTTATGAAGCTTTACAACAAGATGAATCAACCGCGAGCCTGCTTCCATACTCAGTACTTGAGCCTAGCGCAGAGACAATCGAAACCATGATCAATCAGTACCAAATGATATACTTGAAACCCGTCGATGGCAGCTTAGGTCATGGCATTGTTCAGCTTTCCAAGCAAACATCAAACAAAATTGTTGCCAAATCAAAAGAAGGTCAACAAATGTTTTCATCAGCTACTGTATTTCTGGATCAGTACAAACAAATGTATTATCTCGCCCAGCAAGGAATTGAACGGATGAGAGTGGATGGCCAACCAGCTGATTTTAGAGTGCATACAAACAAAAATAGAAATGGAAATTGGACGGTGACAGCGATCGCCGTCAAAATTGCAAAAACAGGTGGTTGCACAACACATATGTCTAGCGGCGGAATTGTTAAAACACTTTCACAAATCAATTGTCATCCGCAAGCAAGGCTTCTCATCCTGCAAAAGCTCACAAAAACGGCACTCTTGATTAGCCGTGTCCTTGATCAAAAAATCACTGGATTAATTGGTGAAATCGGCATTGATCTAGGGATTGACCTAGCAGGTCATGTCTGGATATTTGAAGCTAATTCCCGTCCCGGAAGAGGTATTTTCACCCATCCAAGCTTAACATCTGTGAGCCGCTTAACGAATCGAAGAAATTTCGAATATGCTTCATACTTAACAGAACAAGCGATCCAATATCCGGAAAAAATGTGGCAGTCAGAAATTCATCTATAATCTTTCTTGTAAATGAGATAAAATGATTACAAATCCGTTACCACTTTGATAAGGAGCGTGACGCATGATGATTTGTCATTTTCAATGGAAACCATTGTTTAAAAAAGAAAAATTGCCTGGCTGGAAAATCTCGTTTTATCATAAAGGAACACATTATGAAGGAATTTATCATCAGTCTGGAGAGATTGAATGGGGGAGCACTTATCCCCCCCATGATGACGAGCCATCACTGAAAAGTGAAATTCACGAATTAATGCTTTTCCATATTTACGAGTAAATGAAAAGGAAGTTTTGCGAATGTTGGAAAGATTAAAAGCTTTATATGGTGAACAAATGGTAACCTACGGGTCTAGACATCAAGCGTACTGGTTTCAAACAGATGAAGGTGAAACATTCGGCATTTTAAAAGACGCGATCACCGATCAGGAAAAACAGCTTCTTTCTACTTTATTTAAACCTTTTTCTGAGCAAAATATGTTCTGGTTCTCACCCGCCGAAAAAAATTGGTACCAGTATTTTTTTGCAAATGCTCCCCTGGTGAATCATGACAACATTCGAACGATTCAAGGGCATTTTTTTAAAATGGAGCATGCCCCAGAGGAAAGACAAGCTATAAAAGAAGCGATTAGTGGCTTTTTTAAACGTCCCCTCGTGATTTGGTATGATCGTGATGAAGCAGTGATCATCCATGAAAATCCAGCGCCATTTTTATCAAAAAAGCGACTGGCTGAGCTGTCTGACGCACTAACAAGCGATTTTTTGGCAAACCCAATGTTTTTTAGTGGCCAGCTACATCATGTGAATGCATCACTTCGAGAAAGAATCGCTTTTGAAAAACGGCTGTTTCAATACGTCCTTGCAAACGGAGAGCGTGAGAAAGTCACCTCTTTTTATCAATGTCTCCCAGCATTTTTGTTGAAAAATCCTAAAGAAACAGTAGTGGGTATATTTTCTGATGCCATTAAAAACGAATTGGCTGATTCTGAGATGCTTTTAACAATTCGCACATACTTAAAGTGCAACTTAAATGCATCTCTTTCAGCAAAACATTTATTTATTCACCGAAATAGTCTGCAATATAGAATTGACAAATTTATTGAGCACACTGCGATTGATATTAGACAATTTGAAGAAGCGGCTGCTGTCTATTTTATTTTCAACTTATATAGCAACATGCCAAAATAAATTGTGCACCATGTCCATTTACACTCCTTGCTCTTATTTTATAAACTAAACATATAAATAAAGCGCTTTCAGAAAGAGGGAGATTAAAAATGGCAGAGCTGGTTCTTGATTCAATTTACAAAGTTTATGATAACAAAGTAACAGCGGTGGACAATTTTAATTTGCATATTCAGGATAAAGAATTTATTGTCTTTGTCGGACCATCTGGCTGTGGAAAATCGACAACACTCAGAATGATAGCAGGACTAGAAGAAATCACGAAAGGTGAATTCACAATCGATGGTCAACGAATGAATGATGTTGCTCCAAAAGATCGGAACATTGCAATGGTATTCCAAAACTATGCACTTTATCCGCATATGAGTGTTTTCGATAATATGGCTTTTGGGTTAAAACTGAGAAAATTCCCGAAAGACGAAATTAAACGCCGTGTCGAGGAAGCTGCAAAAATTTTAGGACTTGAAGAATTTTTAAATAGAAAACCGAAAGCCCTTTCAGGCGGACAACGTCAACGGGTCGCTTTAGGTCGTGCGATCGTTCGTGATGCCAAAGTATTTTTGATGGATGAACCATTATCAAACCTCGATGCCAAGCTTCGTGTACAAATGCGCGCGGAGATTACCAAACTTCATCAGCGTCTAAAAACAACAACGATTTATGTTACACATGACCAAACAGAAGCGATGACAATGGCAACAAGACTTGTCGTGATGAAGGACGGAATCATCCAGCAAGTGGGTGCCCCAAAAGAAGTGTATGAAAACCCAGAAAACGTTTTTGTTGGCGGCTTTATTGGATCTCCAGCGATGAACTTTTTCACAGGTACATTAAAAGAAAACAATACCTTTACATTCGGGGATATATCCATATTGGTTCCAGAAGGAAAGATGAAAGTGTTACGTGACAAAGGCTATGTAGGAAAAGATGTCACCATGGGCATTCGCCCTGAAGACATTCATGATGAACTTGTCTTCCTTGAAGCTGCAAAAGAAGCAAAAATTGATGCAAACATTGAAGTAGCTGAATTGATGGGCTCTGAAACCATGCTTTATTCTCAGGTAGGTGGACAACCATTTATCGCAAGAGTAGACTCACGAACAGATGTCCATCCAGGCTCTATTCTCCCTCTTGCATTTGATATGAATAAAGCGCATTTCTTTGATCCATCAACAGAAATTCGCATTCGTTAATCAAGTTTCACTCAACAAGACCGAAGCTGTTATGCTTCGGTCAATTTAATTTCAACAGTGTCTTGAAAGGAGCAGTCAAGACAAGAGTACACATGGAGACAGCTTGTTTTTTTCATCTGTAAAAAAGAATCGAACTCCATATAAGGACTGTAAGGACCAAAAAAATCGGTCGCTCTTCCGATATTCGTCATATCACCGCCACACTTTGGGCAAGCTTTTGTCTCGACAAGAATGCCATTGCATACAGGGCACATTGACAATCCTCCTGCTTTTTTTTATAGCTTTCCCAACTGATTCAAATTTCATCTTCCAACATCTGCTCATTTTATCATTGTATGATTTTCATTTCATCGGTTCATATTAACAAGTACATTGGGCTAAGCCATAGAAAGGCAACGGTTTTTCCTCATTAGAAAACCGACAGCTGGTGCAAGTCCAGCTAGCCCAACCACACTATTTTTTTGAGAGGAGTTTGAATACAAATGGCTGACCAAAGTTATTCTAACAAATTGCTTGTCCCTGGTGCTGCCCAAGCTATTGATCAAATGAAAACAGAAATCGCATCTGAGTTTGGTGTAAACCTTGGTGCTGATACAACTTCCCGTGCAAACGGTTCTGTCGGCGGTGAAATCACTAAACGTCTTGTTTCTCAAGCTCAGCGAGTAATGGGCGGGCAACAACATTCATAACTTCATAAATGGCTTCTATAGAAGGTGTGTTGATCACACCTTCTTTTTTATTGTCCCTTTCGAAAAAAACTTATACTAAAAAACCCGGATATGAGAAGAAAGGAAAATGGTTTTTTAAAAATTTTTCTTATTCAAATTCTATAAATGTGAAATTTAATGTTCTATATGTTTAGAATATATGTTTAAAGATAACGGAGTAAGGTCATATCATATTCTTAATAATCTCTTTTCTTGTTATACCGCTGTTGTAAAGCTGCACCACTGTTGTTTAAATTCCTTAGTAAATGTTCGGCGTTCACTTTTACCCATCGTAGATTCTCCTTAATTATATGATCTGTAGTCTACTTGACCTTAATTTTTCTGTCTAGTTAAGTGTAGCCTATCAAAAACTAAAATTAACACCTTTGGGAGTGTTTAATGCAAACACATTTTTATTTTCGTTCTATCTCACTTAGGGTTTGAGGGTTACATAACTTTATGTTGTCTTAGTATGATATTGATACTAGGTAGCCCCACCCAAAAAAGAAACCTTGAAAGGTATAAGACAATCAAGGTTATTTTTAAATTATTTTATTTTGTTTTCACTTCTTCTTTCATTTGCTCTACTAAATTATTTAGCCACTGTAGAGGGGTTAATTCAATAGCTAGAAAATAAACTTCTGCATTATTTTGAATAATATTTTCTTTCTCCTGTTTTGTTAAATTACTATTCAAAAACATCTCACAATCCTTTATTGTAGATAGCAGGCAATCTTTGCTAGCTTCGTTTATAAACTCACCTAATGCTTGTTCTGGAGAACTGATATCTTGATGAAATGTTCCTCCTGAAAAATCTTCCAACTCCTTTAAATAATCATAAGTTTCACCCATTTAACTGTCCCTTCTTTCTATTTAACAGGATATCCTGTTAAAATAAAACTATTATTATTATCCTTTTTAAGTATTATTTTCGCGTTTGTAACATTCTCGATTACTTCTGAATTTCATGTAGCACTTCTACCAATTATTTCTCCATCACCTTTGAATTTTAAAGGTAATGTAGGTCTACTATTTTGGTCAGATAACCATTTTTGGATTTTCTCAATATTCTTAGGGTCTCTAAGAACTGTATCAGCAACTTTTTCAGCTGTCATTCTATCCTTAAAAGTAGAAGAACCAGTAATTTTAGGATTATTTTTCAACCTCTTCAATAGTTGTTTATCCGATTTTCCGACATGCCTGTCTATTAAATGCCCACCCTTTGCCTCATGAGCTGCTAATCCACCACCAGGAGCTAGATCGTTCTTTTTCAATATTAATAGGAATATTTGTTCGTAATGTTTATGTTAACAACAACTTAAATCTATGTACTACTCGGTATTTATTTAAAAGGGTGATTTTGTAGTCAAAAAATAATGCCAGTGGAGAACCAAAAGGCCACTGGCTTTTCTCTAAATTTCAGTATTGATCTACCCTTTTTGTGAAGAAAGAGACTTCTTCCGCAATTTTAGATTGTTGCAAACAAAATCCACACCCACTCGCTCCTTGATTCATATGCTAACTTCTGAAGGAGGAGTCGGCATGCAATTTGTAACAACGATAAACTGGGAACTCATACAATTTGTTGGATGTTCGCTCTTGCATGAATATGTTGTCTTTCAATCGCTCACATGCAGAAAACCTAATTCGGCGGACAGGCTTATTGGATAGCGAGGAGGAAACTCGCTAACCAACACAGATCCCCTCACCTTTTTGAAGTTCATACATCTGATAATACTGCCCTTTTTGTTTGATCAATTGTTCATGATTCCCCTGTTCAATGATGTTTCCTTTATCAAGAACAAGGATTTGATTCGCATTTCTAATCGTTGACAACCTGTGGGCAATGATAAAGGTTGTTCGTCCTTTTTTCACCACATCAAGTGCCTTTTGAATCATGACTTCTGTTTCAGTATCGATATTTGCCGTTGCCTCATCTAAAATGAGGATAGCTGGATCATAAGCAAGCGCTCTTGCAAACGAGATCAGCTGTCTTTGTCCTGAAGAAAGCGTCCCTCCTTTTTCGATCACTGGTTCATCAAGGCCTTTACGTAACTGAGTTAGCCATTGATCAGCCCCAACTTGCTTTAATGCGTCTTCAATTTTTTCCCTTGAGATCTCTTCATTGCCAAGACTGACATTTGAAGCAATCGTTCCGGTAAATAAAAAAGGATCCTGTAATACGATACCTAAATGCTGTCTAATTTGTTGCTGTGAAACATCATAAATACTTTTTCCATCGATTTTCACATCACCCTTACGGATGTCATAAAAGCGAAACAGCACATTCAAAATCGAGCTTTTTCCAGATCCTGTATGTCCGACTAATGCAATTGTTTCGCCTGGTTTCGCCTCGAATGAAATATTTTTTAAAACATCATGACTTTGATCATATCGAAATGAGACATTTTCAAACACAACATGACCTTTTACTTTCTCAGTACTTTTTTCCGTTACTTCAACACCTGACTCATCTAAAAGCTGAAAGACACGCTCCGCTGAAACCCGGGCCAATTCTAATTTGGAAAATTGACTGACAATGCCATTAATCGGCTCAATTAAACGAGTCAAATAATCAACAAATGCGTATAAAACACCGATTGAGATAACTCCCTCTGCATTTAAGGCCGCTCCTCCAAAATACCAAATTAATGCAACAAACATACCATTTCTGAGGAAATTGACTAAATTATGTGACAGTAAACAATTCAAACGAAGCATTTTATTTTGATAATGAAAATGGCTGTTATTTAACTGCTCAAAATCGCGCTTTGTCTCTTTTTGACGACGAAACGCCTGAATAATTGTCATTCCTTGAATGGATTCATTCACTTTCGCATTAATATCACTGTTGATTGATCTGAGTTTATGATTGTAACCTGATGCAAAACGCCGGTAGACAACTGACCAAATCACAATAAGCGGAATAATCATAAGACAAACCGTTGCCAGTCGCACATCCAATATAAACAGTGCTGTGAAAATTCCGACCATATAAATGATTTTTGAAACAAATGTAGATAATACAGTGACATAAAGATCGCGGATGGCTTCCGTATCATTGGTCACCCTCGCAACAATTTTACCAGCTGGTAAATAATCAAAAAAGGGAATGGGTAACTTTTGAATATTAGCGAACACATCTTTGCGCATTTTTTGAATAATCCGGTTGGCACTCATCTGTAATAAATATACTTGACCATAGTGGAAAAATATCGAAAAAATCAAGAGGCCAAAATACAATAAAACCAATGAGACAATTCCGCCTACTTCCGGTTCATAAAACGAATACACTTCAGCTGGTGAGAGGCGGACGGACGGATAGGTCACCGATTGGGTTCCATTTTGTATCCGCAGTCTCCCATTCATTACCGTTCGCTCACCGTCAAACTGTATCGCTTCATCAACAAAATAGTACGCCATTCCGATTTGAAAAACGTGAACCTGTTTTCGTTTTGAATCAGAAGAGGACATTCTATCTTCCCTGACATATTCCCTGCCTTTATAAGAAACAGAGTATTTACTCTTTTCAGAGACTTCATACCATGTTTTTTCAATTCCTAAAATGTGTTCATCAATCATCTTTTTTGCGATAAACGGACCTGTCAGTTCTGCTGAAACAGCCACGATCAGCATGACCAGTGCACAGATCAGAATTTTTTTATAATAAAGGGAATATTGGATAAGTCGCTTACCAGTCTTCATGCACCATTCCCCCCTGCTTCCACTGGAGTGTGCTGTTGTGCTTCATATTGCTCGTAATACCAGCCTTTTCTTTCAATCAGCTCTAGGTGAGTACCCCGTTCGACTATTTTTCCATCTTCTATCACCAGTATGACATCAGCATGCTCGACTGTTGACATACGATGCGAGATAATAAACGTTGTTTTTTCTTTCCGTTTATCCCGAATATTTCCGATCATCATCCGTTCTGTTTTCGCATCAACAGCTGATAGCGAATCATCTAAAATCAAGATGTGTGGTTCTTTGATTAATGCACGAGCAATTGAAACTCGTTGTTTTTGCCCACCTGACAAGGCGACACCTTTCTCACCTACCATTGTCTCAAATCCCTCAGGGAGTTGTTCGAGATCCTTTTCTAAATGAGCTGCTCGAATAACATCTTTCACATCCTGGTCTTTTCCATCTTGAGTCCCAAACAAAATGTTTTCTTTTATCGTTTTTGAAAATAATACATGATCTTGAGGAACATATCCGATCCAGCTATGTAATTCGTCAAGAGAGATGTTCTCGATCGGCACACCAGAAATCGTGATTGTTCCTGTTCCTTTTGGATATTGTCTTAAAAGCTGTTTGATTAATGTCGTTTTCCCACTTCCTGTCTTCCCTACTATTCCAATAGTTTGCCCTTTTAAAACAGTAAATGAAATGGACTTAAGATTGTCTGAACTTGAACTTGGATACGAAAAACTAACATTTTCAAAGACAAGATCCCCTGGTTTCGTTTTTTCAACATGCGGTGCTTCTGTCACATCGGGCAGATATGACAATGTCTCATTTACCCTATCAAGTGACGCATTCCCCCTTTGCATCACATTGATCAGTTCACCGATGGCAAACATCGGCCAAATCAGCATTCCAAGATAAACATTAAATGAAACAAGTTCCCCCAGAGTAAGTTGACTACGAAAGACAAGATAAGCGCCATAACCTAAACCGATTAAATAACTGATGCCGACTAGCAATTTAACTGTCGGTTCAAACAGAGCTTCAATTCGCGCTACTTTCATGTTTTTCTCGTACACATCTGCTGTCATCCTGTTAAACCGGCTGACATCGCTTTTTTCTTGGACATACGCACGAATGACTCTGACACCTGAGATTGATTCGAGAACTTGATCATTTAAGTCGCCGAACGCTTGCTGCGCTTCAGTAAAACGCTGATGAATTCTTTTTCCGTATACACTGATGGCGGCAGCCATGAATGGTAGAGGAATAATCGCCGCAAGTGTCAGTTTCCAACTAATGAAAAAACTCATCGTAAAGAGAAGTGTCAACATATAAACTGTCGAGTCAACCAATGTTAAAATGCCAAAACCAGCTGTCATTGAAATGGCTTTTAAATCATTTGTCGTTCTTGCCATCAAATCTCCGGTTCGGTTCTTTTCATAAAAAGTCGGCGTCATTTTTAACAAATGACCCATTAATTTGGATCTAAGGATTTTTTCAATCAGATTTGCACCGCCAAACAGTTGATACATCCAGTAATACGACAACATATACACAACGATTGCCAAACCGATAAATAAACCTATATAACGGAGCATGGCTGCCATTGAAAAAGTGCCCGCTTGAATATCATCAATCACATTTCCGAATAGCTTTGGCGGAAACATTTCTAAAGAATTAACAATCAATAGCAGGGTGATCGCTATTGTATAACGCTTCCAAGAGTCCTTAAAAAACCAACCTAACTTCCATAAAACAGAAAACATCATGTCATCCCCCCATATTTTTAACCGCCTTCAAGTTTTTCCTTACAATCATGGCTTTCTTTTTTTCTAATACTGAACACAGAAATCCCTCCTCTTACTTATTTTATATATGAAAAAAAGACATACTGTTTATTTTGCAGCATGCCTTTCCCATATCAATCAAAAGGCGCATGCACGCTCTTAACGCGACATACGCCTCACTTACATTTTGAAAAATAATCTAAGAGAGGTTTTCCACCGTCACGTTATGATTCAATTTTCTTAGAAATGTTGGATTCATTGTTCTTAACATGACGGTAACCTCCCATTCTTATTAATATTTTCCATCTTATTATACGAGTCTTTTATTGTCAACTTGATTGTTAGACTTCATCAAAAAACGGGTATAACAATAATAATCCCATTCTGAAAGGAATGATCCATTTGTTTAAAGCGGCCCGAATCCTTGTTGCATTTGACGAAAAAGATGAAAGCAGAAGTGCCCTTATTAAAGCAATTGAACTAACAAAAAGACTTGGTTCCAAACTGTTCATAGCACATGTTCAGGAGGTAAAAATCTCTCCTCCATATGAAACAATAAATGACGAACCTATGATCTATGAAGACAGTACAGAAGAAGCGCTTGCTTCAGCAAAACGAGTCTTAAACGAGAATCAGCTTACAGCTGAAATTGCTATTTTAGAAGGTGATCCTGCAAACGCAATCCTTGATCACGCGGAAAAACTCAGTGCCGATCTGATTATTACAGGGACTCGGGACCAAAATCGCATAAAAAAATTGTTGTTTGGCAGTGTCAGTGACAAGATTTCGACTGAATCAGAAATACCTGTCTTAATCATCAAATAAGGTTCTCATTTAACCGGTCTTATCAGGCCGGTTTTTTTTATATTTTATTTCTCGAAAGATTCCACTAGGTTCTTTCATTAGAAAATAGGCGGTTAAAGCAGTAACAACCACCTAACAAATCCCATATTTTGATATCGAGAGACCCCGGGTGTTTAATTTCTTTCAATACCTTAACGAAAAATTAGTTTATGAATATGAAAAAAGAGGTGGAAACATGCAACATTTTCATGATGAACTACAATCATTAGGGATGGATCATTTCCAGGCGGGTGAAATGATGGCTTGGGATCCTAACCATCGCGATGCTAATATGATGCATTCTGGAAGTTGCTGGAGTTGTGGAAGCTGTTGGAGTTGTGCCAGCTGTGCAAGCTGCGGAAGCTGTTGGAGTTGTGCCAGCTGTGCAAGTTGCGGAAGCTGTTGGAGTTGTGCCAGCTGTGCAAGTTGCGGAAGCTGTTGGAGTTGTGCCAGCTGTGCAAGTTGCGGAAGCTGTTGGAGTTGTGCTGGTCACTGTTGCTGGTATGGTGGTATGTAGTCCTGATGTATACTGCCCCTGTACGAACTGCAGGGGCTTAATTTGCTCAACATAATGGACAAACTAGATGACATATAATGGTATGTATTTTTTTAACATCATCTTAAGGAGGAGCTGCATGACAAACTTGACCGCATCCGCTCGCTTAAAGGTGAAGCAAGATACATGTTTTCTTCGTAATCCAAATGGTGGCGTTTATTTTAGAAACAACTCTGGTTCTTTTCGAATAAAAGGTGATTCTATTTATCAGTGGATCGAAAAATTATGGCCTATGTTTAATGGCAAACATACACTTGAAGAATTGACAGCTGGATTATCTACTCCATACAGAAACAGAGTGTTTGAAATTGGAGATATTCTTCAAAAAAACGGATTTGTTCGGGATGTGAGTTGTGATAAGTCTCATAGATTGCAATGCGAGGAGCTTAACACGTACGCATCACAAATCGAATGGATTGAGAGTTTTGCGAATTCAGGAGCATATCGCTTTCAATCATGCCGCAATGCAAAAGTATTATTACTAGGCACTGGTTCCTTTGTTGCTTCAATGGTGCGTGCCTTGGCTGAAACGGGGTTCACCACAATTTATGTCCAGCAACGAGCTTCAGAGCTGTTAAAGGAGAATGAACACGATGTAACGATTGAAGTGATCCCAACCCAAAATTGGCAAGAAGCCATCATACCTTTTGACTGGGTATTATATGTTTCTGAAGATGCCGATCCAGAAAAAATCAGTGAGCTTCAAAGAGAATGCAGAAAAAAAGGAAAAAGTTTTTTCCCGGCAGTCTGTGTGAAACAAATGGGCTTAGCAGGGCCTGTCACGCTCGATCATCATGATGGATGCTTTGAATCAGCATGGCGACGCCTTCACAGTACGGTTCTCTTGGATCATCACAAACTTGAAACGTATTCTTCGATAGGAAAAGACATGCTCGCAAATATCATTGCTTTTGAATTGTTTAAAGCCGTTACCGGCCTATCACAATTATCGAAACGAAACCATGTTTATCTTCTTGATCTCGTGACGTTGGAAAGTACTTGGCACTGGTTCCCCCCTCATCCGCTTGTCAATATTAAAACCGCTGAACTTCACTTCATCCACGACATGGAGACGAGAATGACAATGGATTCTAAAGGAAAAAGTCATATCTTTCAACTATTTAGTCAACTAACTTCTGAAAAAATCGGAATCTTTCATTTATGGGAAGAAAAAAATTTAAAACAGCTTCCTTTGTCACAGTGTTATGTGCAACCTGTCAATCCATTATCAACAGGGCCAGCTGAACTTTTAGCGAAAAAGATTTGTGTCGGTTTTACCCATGAAGAAGCTCGACGAGAGGCCGGACTGATCGGAATTGAAATGTATGGCTCAAAACTTGTTCATTCCTATACTGGGGAAAAACAGTTTCTAGGTGTAGGAGCAGGAGACATGTTTGCAGAAGCCGTACTAAGAGGATTGCAAACATGTTTACATCATGAATTGGAAAAACGGGAGTGGAATGGAAAAGAAATCATATCACCAATCACTTTAGAAGTGATCAATGATCATCATTGTGAGTACTATTTGAATATCATGAAGCAGTCGAACAGCCCTGTAAAGATTTTTTTAGGCACGGAAGTAGCAGGCTTTCCTGTCATATGGGTATGTCTACATAATCAATGGTACAAAAGTGTGGGCATAAACATCACATTAGCATTAAGAAAAACATTGGAGTGTGCTCTCATGAACATACAGCCACAAAAAAACAGTTCTCTGATTGTTAATCAAAACCATATAAAGCCACTTCATATTGATATGATTGAAGATTTTCCAAAGTTGATGAACTTGACATTAACAAAGTTGAAACAGCACGGTTTACAACTCCTTGTCTATGATTTTCCGCTTGAACCGATTTTGAAAAAACATCTCGATATCTATGCTGTGCGTCTTTCAAAGGAGGAAGTGTGATGGAACACACCATTTTACTAATTGGTGACGGTGTGATCGCAGACGGTGTGTTAAAACAATTGACCGCAAAATATAAGGTGATCTGTCAACCTGACTTTGAGGCTGGAATACCTAATGGAACTCAGTTTGCCATTGTCGTACATGATGCTTGTCGCCCATGTTTATACCGCAAAGCAGACGAAAAATTCCGTCAAATGGGCATTCCATGGCTTCGCGGTTTTGTTTCATTTGGTGAAGGTATCATCGGGCCATTCGTTAATCCGGCCAACTCTGGGTGTTCTCAATGTGCTGATATGAGACGGATGATCAACAGTCCAGACAGTCAACAAATGCAAGAATTAGAAGGAGAGGTCAACCGTGACCCATGGGCCTCAAGGAACGGCTGTCGTCAGATGATTTTGTTGATTTGTCATGAGATCGAAAACGTAATCAACCACGGTCATCATAACCTGGAAAATCGATTGTTGTTCATCAATATGAAAACATTAGAAAGTTCTTTTCATTCCTTTATCCCTGATCCATCATGTCCGATTTGTAGCCATATACCTGAAGATACAGCAGAATTAGCCCTACTTAAACTTCAACCAAGTTTGAAAACAAGGATTGATCGTTTTCGTGTTCGCGATTTAGCTGAATTAAAAAGTGTACTTAAGACTGAATACCTTGATCAGCGAACAGGGATTTTTAATAGTAAAAGATATGATGCCATTCTGCCGTTTGCCGATATGATTGTCAATATGCCTTTATGGATCGGAAATGAAGGTGTCGGCGGTAGGAGCCATTCATATGAAGAAAGCGAGTTAACGGCTATTTTAGAAGGGTTAGAACGTTTTTCAGGAATCGAACCACGGGGCAAACGAACAATGATTTATGATTGTTACGAGCAGTTAGAAACGGTGGCACTTGATCCGAGAAAAGTGGGATTGCATGATGAAAAACAGTATCAGCATGCTGATTTTCCCTTTAAACCGTTTGATCCACATCTCCCGATGAATTGGGTATGGGGTTATTCTTTTTTACAAGAACGACCGATATTAGTACCAGAGGCGCTCGCCTACTATAGTTTGGGACGAAAGAACAGTTTCGTGTATGAGACATCTAACGGATGTGCATTAGGCAATAGCTTGGAGGAAGCAATCTTTCATGCCATTTTAGAAGTCGTTGAACGCGATTCTTTTTTAATCACCTGGTATGCTCAGCTTCCTCTTCAACAGCTTGACCTTAAGTCTTGTGATGATCAAGAGTTGCAATGCATGTTAGAACGAATTCGCGCTGTTGCAGGATATGATTTGTATGTTTACAATTCGACCATGGAACACGGTATTCCAAGTATTTGGGCTATCGCTAAAAACAAAAAGACCCATGGTTTAAATCTTATTTGCACAGGTGGTGCCCATCTAAATCCTATAAAAGCGGTTAAAAGCGCGTGTCACGAGTTGGCTGGAATGATGTTAAAGCATGATCAAAGATTCGCAGCTGACCGTGATCAATATCTAGAAATGCTTTCCAACCCTTTTTTAGTACAAAAAATGGAACAACATAGTATGCTATACGGTTTACCTGAAGCTGAAAACCGCCTTCAGTTTCTACTAAACCAAAAACAGCCCCTGCAAACATTTAAAGACGCTTTCAAACTAGACGAAGCAAACCTTGACTTGAGCGAAGATCTTCGCAATCTGCTTGAAAGGTTTCACCACCTCAACCTTGAGGTAATCGTTGTTGATCAAACTTCACCCACCATTAAACGAAATGGCTTATACTGTGTGAAAGTCTTAATCCCAGGTATGTTGCCCATGACATTTGGACACCGCCTTACCCGCCTAACTGGACTTGAGCGAGTATTAACAGTACCTAAGAAACTTAGGTTTACAGAAGAAAAGATGAAACCCGAACAACTCAATCAACATCCCCATCCATTTCCTTAACATGTCTATTCTAATCGTTCTGTTTTATCTTTAAGCAGAACGCCCTTCACCTGTCAACCACCTCCAATTACGAACAAGAATCCAAAAAAGAGCAGGATGGTTTTGAACTGCACCCCAAATTTTAGACATAGTCTAAATTTTGAAGGTGCTTTTCTTTTGGTTAGATGTCACTCAACATGATGGAGTGCTTTAAAAGCAAATCAAGATGGGTGGATTTCTCACCCATATCATAAGATTCTAAACATGGCAGATCATCGCACCTGAAGCCCCATTTAGTAAATCCCCCTATTTTCAGCAATTAGGTACAACTATGTATACAATTCTGCCTTTCTGAGACTATTATACCTAAAGAAATAGTCAGCGCTTTCAAAAACTTAGCCCGCTTTTTTAATTTTTTTATAGGTCAATTGACTATTTTTCTGTTATAATACGTTTACGCACAAAAGCATAAAAGTGTTAAAGAGTGATATTTGACTAATGAGGTGTAAATATTGTTTAAAGATAAACGTTTTTCTTTTTCCATATCGGCTTTATTATTTTTTGTCATGCTCATCATCATTTTCACATGCCTCTTCATTTTCCATGCAGAAGCACATGTACCTTTGCTCATTTGTGTCGCTTTTCTAGCGACTGTTGGCTCTTTAAAGGGCTATTCATGGAAAGAACTTGAAAGTGGTATGATCACCGGAATTCGAAATGGTATTCAACCCATTATGATCTTGTCATTAATCGGAATCTTAATTGGGGTCTGGGAGTATAGCGGAACAATTCCTACTGTAACTGTATATGCATTAACCATAATTGAACCACAATATTTGCTTTTGACAGCCCTCATCAGCTGTTTAATGATTAGTTCATTGGTTGGTTCAAGCTTCACAACGGTAAGCACTATTGGTGTGGCATTGATCGGTGTTGCTCACGCTGCTGGGGTTCCATTGACATGGGTTGCAGGAGCTGTTATTTGCGGGGCTTGTTTTGGCGATAAGATGTCACCATTGTCAGACACAACAAATTTTGCCGCAGGCGTTGGGGAACTTCCGATTTTTAAGCATATTAGACATATGATGGGCACCACAATTCCGGCACTTTTGATCACCATTTTGGTTTTCTTTTTTATGGGAAGGTCACTAACAATTGCGGACACATCTACAGAAAACATCCAATCGATTGTCAAAGGGATTGAAGGTACAGTTGCCATCAGTGGCTGGTCCCTTTTGCCACCATTACTCGTGATTGTACTGGCTGTCAGACGCACACCTGTCATTCCATCTTTGGTAGCTGGAATCGTTTCAGCTATAGTTCTCATTGCGATTATCCAGCCTGCAGCCAATATCTCTTCATTTTTGGCTGCTATGCAAAACGGACCGGTTTTTTCAGTTGGAAATGAAGCAGTTGAGAAAATTCTCAACCGCGGTGGGCTTCAATCGATGATGGGTTCTGTTTCACTCATTATGATAGCCTTTGCTCTTGGCGGTCTGATGGAAAAAACCGGACTGATCTCAAGCCTGCTTGAAGGTGTCATTAAAGGTATCCGTACAAAAGCAAGGCTCGTTTTCTCAACGGTTTCAGCAAGTATCGGAATCAATTTGCTCACAGGGGAACAATATTTGTCTATTTTAATCCCAGGTCAGTCCTTTAAAAAACTTTATGACAAACTTGGGATTGATCGCAAACATTTATCAAGATCTCTTGAAGATGGCGGTACACTTATTAATCCGATGATACCATGGGGTGTCAGTGGTGCATTCATGTCAACTGCACTTGGAGTACCTGTAATCGAATACTTGCCATTTGTATTTTTTCTTTATTTATCACCGCTATTTTCAATATTGTTTGGTTTTCGCAAATCATAAACAACAGGGCCGGTTTCCATGTGGAAACGGCCCTGTTGTTTATTTTTTAGATGTTTCTAGCAAAATATGATGTTGGAACACTTTTTGCACTTCTTTTGTCAGCCGTCCTGGTGTCCCAGCTCCAATGTTCTGGCCGTCAATCACCGTGACAGGCATAACCTCAGCTGTTGTCGAAGAAATAAAGACTTCATCCGCTGTCAGCAGTTGATCTTTCGTAATCTTTTTTTCTTGATACGGCCAGCCGTTTTTTTGAAAAAGCTGAAGTAGTTTCCTCCGTGTGATACCGTTTAAAATCAAGTTTGTCGCAGGGTGAGTGTAAATGATGTGATGTTTGACAACAAAAACATTTGAAGTCGTCCCTTCTGTTACAACCCCACCGCGAAGCAAAATCGCTTCAAATGCCGAAGCCTCATAAGCTTTTTGCTTGGCCATCACATTATACAGCAGGTTCAGACTTTTAATATCACATCTCAGCCATCGCAAATCTTCTGCGGTGATCACAGAAACACCAGTTTGCTGTTGGAGGACAGGTTTTTGAACTGGCAGCGGATAAGCTATAAATTGCGGTTTAAGCCCTGGATTATACTGATGCTTTCTTGGAGCCGTTCCTCTTGTGACCTGCAGATAAATTCCACCATCATCAACTTGATTGATGATGATCAGTTCCTTTAACTGATCTCTCAACTCGGCTTCTGAAAATGGAAGGACCATCTCAATTTCAGAAGCGCTTCTAAACAATCGAGCGATGTGCTCATGTAACAGATAAAAGGTACCGTTATAAATACGAATTACTTCATAAACCCCATCTCCGAATTGATACCCTCTATCCTCAATATCAACCTTACATTCGCTCCGGTCAACGAAACGACCGTTAAAAAGCACCTTCATTTCCCCACCCCTTTACATCATTCCCTTTTATTCTAACATGTGGATGTTGTCAAAATTTTTAAAAAAATAGGATTCCTTCAACATTTTCTTTTAAAAAATGACATTATTTTCGATAAACTGTATTCATCTTCCTTCTAATCCTGTATACTTGAAAAATATGATCCCTTATTTTATGAGATAAGGATTCTAGTATAATTAGAAAATGATACGGAGAGAGTAACATGCGTAAAGATTCGAAAAAAACATCCCCTTCTGTGCTTTATTTACTGACGAAATCAGCATGTTTTGTCATTCTGTGTCTGATTCTTCTTTATGTTTGGGATTTGTCGAAATCTCCCGATACTTCGCAAAAAAAAGAATTGACAATGACAAAAAATAGTCAAATGCGTCATGAAGGAGACAGCATCCCGCTCAAAGAAACAACACGAGACAAACTCGCTAACCATTTGAGCAAAAAACAGGATGTTCCTAAACAAAAACATGAAAAAAAGAAACAGGCAACAGTGAAAAAAAAGCCGGGGAAAACGGTTTATTTGACTTTTGATGATGGACCTTCATCAGCGACTCAAAGGTTACTTCAAATCTTAAATGAATCTGATGTAAAAGCAACATTTTTCATGCTCGAACCAAACATGAGATACCATCGAGAAGCTGTTCTTCAGATGAAACGGCAAGGTCATAAACTTGGGCTTCATGGGGTCACCCACAACAAAAAATTGTTTTACAAAAATGCTTATTCTCCGAATCTAGAAATGAAGCAGGCACAAGCAACGCTCAAGTCTATTACTGGCGTCAAAACCAACCTGATTAGAACACCGTATGGAAGCAAACCATACTTAACCGACGCTCAAGAAAAAGTGTTGAAAAAAAACGGGTTTATTTATTGGGACTGGAATATTGATAGCCTTGATTGGAAGTACAGAAGTCAAAAATTTGTTCCAGAAGTTTTGAATCAGTTAAGCACGCTTGAAAAGCGGCAGACAAAGCAACCTCTTGTGATCTTATTGCATGATATTCCAACAACAGTTCAATCATTGCCTATCTTGATTAAAAACCTAAAAAATATGGGTTATTCATTTGAAGTGATCGATCAGTCGATGATTCCTATCCATGAATAACTAATCCCCTGTTAACAGGGGATTTTTTTATATTGGAAAACGGTTTAATTCACTTATAAATTCAGCGATCTTCCGATGTATAACAAGATCAAACAATTGATCATAAGCGGTTTCATCCAAATTGATCATAATCTTTTTTAAACCTGGGATCATATGTGCTTCTTCAGGAACAAATCTGACAGGTGCTACTTCAAGTGAAGTACCGATCACCAACAGCAGATCAGTTGAATTGAGAACTTGAAAAAGGGTGTCTAAGTGCTGAACGATGTCACCAAACAACACAACATCCGGTTTTAAAATAAAACGGCACTGGCAGCATTTTGGAATTTCTTCTTGCAGCATTTCAGCTCGTCCATATTGCGTTCCACATGTTGGACAAGTCGCTGTTTGGAGTGTACCATGCAGTTCGTAAACATGTTGGCTTCCTGCCTCGATATGAAGTCCGTCGATATTTTGCGTAAACACGTTGACATCCTTCCCCTGCTTTTCAAGTTCAGCCAAGAAACGATGCCCAGCATTCGGCTGAAACGAATCGCTCATTTTCAGTTGAAAAAGCTCTTTAAATTTCGGCCAGAAAAGCTTCGGATAACGCTCAAAATAATCACGGCTCATTGCTTCCATTCTTGATGTGTCTTCTGTCCATATCCCACCTGCAGAACGAAAATCTGGAATACCTGATTCTGTACTCATTCCTGCACCTGTTAAAACAGTAATATGCTGAGCCTTTTCAAGCAAACCGATGAATTTCTCAGCTTCTCCCTGCATATCGTCTCCCCCTTTAATTAGATTTTTCATTCATCGACTTCGTTTTACTCAATTCAAACAAATGATGGCCAGGTGACACAAAGTCAACTTGTTCTTGATCCATAATGTCAATAATTCGATAGTTCACATCTTGTCTAACTTCTAAATTTTCGGCCCACACTGTTGTATTCGTATAGAAGTTAAAAAAGATACTTAAATGTGTGTCTTGCAATACCTCTAAATTGACCATAATCACTTCTTGGTGTACTCCATCATGCGTTCGGAGCATCTCTTTAAATCGTTCCACACACCTTTCCACCTTTTCCCGTGGTGTTGATGGATCAATATGAAGTGAAAATGTAATTTGGCGCTTTCTCATTTTCGTCCAGTTCTTAATCGCTTCATTTGCCAGAACTGAGTTTGGAACTGTGACAAGAGCTTCTCCAGCTGTGCGGACTTTTGTGCTTCGAAATGATATATCTTCAACCGTCCCTATCACAATATTCGTCTCAATCCAATCCCCTATTGTAAAGGGCTTTTCCATGATGATGACAATTCCCCCGAAAAAATTTCCGACTGTATCTTTCGCTGCAAGTGCAAATGCAAAGCCGCCAAGCCCGAGACCGGCAACAAATCCGTTAATATCATAATTGAACTCTCCGGCTATTACACTGATTCCTAATGCAATAATGATAAAACGAAGAACTTTAGATAAGAACGGTGCAAGAATATCGTCCATAGCCAATTCAAATCGTTTATTAATTTTATCGAATACAACTGACGATGAAGCTGTTAAATTGTAAAGCCCACTAACAATCACAATAATTAACGACACTCTATACAACTTATGAACGATTGCCATGTGAGTATCAAAAAATGGCGAGTAAATAATCGCTAAATAGATACCGACGATCGTAAAAAACCACCTAGCTGGCTTTTCAAAAGCAAGCGCCACCTGATTAAAAAAATCAGTTTTTGGTTTGTTTGTTAATTTGACAATCAAATTAAATAAATATTTCGTAAATATTTTTCTAAGCAAGAAAAATAAGAGCAAAATGCCAATGCTGATACCCATTTTAGTAGCAAACTCTACGGTCATGTATTGTGTAAACATCACTTTCTCTCCTTATTATCGCTGTCAAGAATTCATTATACTAAAAGCTTCGAAAAATTTCTTATGATTCACCCTTGATTTACTTGCTTGATATCTTCCGTTATTCTTATAAGGGAACGATTTTTTTAAAGAGGAGCTGACATTTGTGCAGATTATCGCTCATCGAGGAGCTTCAGCTTATGCACCGGAAAATACATTTGCTGCTTTTGAAAAAGCAAGGGAGCTCTCAGCTGACTTTATTGAGCTTGATGTTCAAATGACTCGGGACAATAAACTAGCAGTTATTCATGATGATAGAGTGGATCGGACGACAAACGGAACTGGTTTTGTTAGACATTTTACAATGCATGAACTTGAAAAATTGGATGCAGGAAGCTGGTTTTCGCCTTCCTTTCAAGGTGAAAAGATTCCAACACTTGAAGCTGTTTTACAAAAGTATCACAAAAAAATGGGTTTACTTATTGAAATCAAGTCTTCAAAAACACAGCCAGGTATTGAAAAATCGCTTGGAAAACTGATTGATCAATTCGGTTTTTCATTAAATATTATCGTCCAATCTTTTGATTCTGAAGCCATCAAAACGCTTCATAGACTTTATCCTTCACTGCCGACCGCTGTTTTGATCAGACCGAGATTAGGATTGTTTTCACGACATCAGCTTCAATACATTTCTTCATTTGCGCAATATGTCAACATGAAACAAACGATGCTCAATCCTTTTCTAATCAAATCCGTTCATCGCCATGGTATGAAAGCTTTCGCATGGACAGTCAATGGACAGAAAACCGGACGTCGGTTACAAAGCTGGAAGATCGATGGAATTATTACTGATTATCCTGATTATTTTTAGAAAGAAGGAAGTACATGAAATCATATGTTGCCGTTTTTATAGGCGGGACACTCGGTTCACTTTTTCGTTATGTATTAAACATGTGGACGGGTGGCTCATTTTTTCCTTGGCCTACTTTGATTGAAAATCTATCTGGAAGTTTGCTTTTAGGCCTTCTTACCGGTTTTTTCACAAATCGCCCGAAAAAACCGTTTATTCAACTAGCTTTAGGGACCGGATTTTGTGGAGGTTATACAACAATGTCCGCGTTTTCTAAAGAAACCGTGCTGCTGCTCCATTCTTCTGCACCTTATATGGGAATGATCTATTTAGGAGCAACACTTACTGGCGGAGTATGTCTCGCATTCATAGGATTTAGTCTCGGTAGCCGGCTTTCGAGGCTTGGAAAAGGAGCGGTCAAATCATGATGACAGTTGGTTTTATGATCGCAGGAGGTATCGGCTCTATCCTCAGATTTTGGCTGGGCAACCTGATCAAGAACAAATTTCCGCACCCCAAAATTCCGATTAGTATTTTACTAGTTAACATTCTCGGTTCTTTTGTGTTGGGAATTTTTGTTAGTCTTGATATCAAACATCAATTACTATCTATTGTCATCGGAACTGGTTTTTTCGGTGGATTTACAACATTCTCCACCTTTAGTGTCGAAGCTGTTCAGCTTTTATTAGAAAAACGCTTAAAAGCAAGCGCTCTATATATGTTAATGACGATGACATGCTGTATTGGGGGATTTTGGGCTGGCAGTCTTCTTTTATAAGCACAGCTGATGAAAATGTTCAAGAATCCAAAGAATGGATTCTTGAAACTTCCCATTGTAGACTATAGTGGCTAAAGAAGATTTCTTTAATGTCAAGATAAGCCGGCTTGGAATTTTACATCATGATAAAGTTTAACTTGATCTTAAAAGAAAAACGTTCATCAACATGATTTCTACGATATTTTCCCGAACTTGATCATTCCAACCCCGCAAATAAAACTCAATCAGATGTACGCCAAATCATTTTTTCTAAAAACATATAAACACTAACAAAACCTTGAGCTTATTTTTCGCTCAAGGTGACTTGATGAACAACGACCGGATCTGACGGTGTTAGTCCCAGATGTTCAGTCGTTTGTTCCTGCTTTATTTCAACATGCTTAATAAGACGTCCTTCCATTTCAAGAACAGTAATTGCAAAGGAACCAACATATACCGTCTGACCTTCTGCAATATCTATATTCTCTTTCAACACTAAACCACCAATCGTATCGACTTCCTTCTCATCGATGGATTCTTCAAATAACTCATTGACTTGATCGATTCTCACTTTTCCATCCATCATGTATTCATGATCAGCTATTTTCTGAATAAGTGGCATTTCATCTTCATCAAATTCGTCTCTAATGTCTCCAACGATTTCTTCAAGAATATCTTCTGTTGTGACAAGGCCTGACGTTCCCCCATATTCATCGGTTAAGATCGCCATGTGTATCCGTTCCCCTTGCATTTTGATCAGAAGCTTTTGAATTGGAGCCGTCTCAATCACTTCAATGACAGGACGAATGTATGCTCTCAGTGTAACCCGTTTTTTTTCTTCTTCTGACATAAACATCAGATCGGTAAACAGTTGTTTTGTATTAATCATGCCTATGACATGGTCCTTATCACCTTCATATACGGGCCAGCGCGTATATTTCTCTTTCAGCATAACAGAAAGCGCCTCTTCAATCGGTAAATCGACAGGTACGGAAGCAATCTCTGTACGAGGAACCATGATTTCTTTAGCAATTCGATTGTCAAATTCGAATATTTTATTCACATATTTATATTCAGACGGATTAATTTCTCCGCTTTTATAGCTTTCTGATAACAGGATTCGCAGTTCTTCCTCTGAGTGTGATTCCTCGTTTTCCGACGCCGGTTTCACACCGAATATCATCGTTAATAATCTGGCTGACACATTCAATACCCAAATGAATGGAAACATAACCACATTGAAAAAGTGCAATGGTCCTGCTAACCAAAGTGTAAGCTGCTCCGCTTTTTGGATCGCAATCGTTTTAGGAGCCAGTTCACCAACAACCACATTCAAAAATGTAATAACAGAAAAAGCAATAGCCACTGATAGCGGCTGTGAAATGGAATCTGAAACATGCATACTTTCAAAAAGTGGATGCAATACCTTTTTGAATGCAGGTTCCCCCATCCATCCAAGACCTAAAGCGGTTATGGTGATACCAAGTTGACAAGCTGATAAATATTCATCTAAATCTGATATCACTTGTTTTGCACGAACTGCTTTTTTGTTTCCTTCCGTTATAAGCTGATCGATCCGTGAGCTTCTCACTCTGACAATGGCAAATTCTGAAGCGACAAAAAAAGCGGTTAAAGCAATTAGAATGCCAATGATCATCAGACTAACGATATCGTCCATTTAACCCTATCCTCTATGCAGGATAAGGAGTCACCTCCTGATGAATTCAAATTCTTTCTGTATGACTGATGTGCGTTTCATTTGAATGACTATGTAGAGGGCCCCATCATACCACCTCCAAGTCAATATATACTATTATCTTACTTTATTAAAAAAGAATCAGTCAAATAAACAAACTGAAAATTCATGAATTTTTAGAAAATAAAAGATATTTCCATCAATTATCATCTGTTTTTATTCAATTAACTTGTATAAACAGCTTCTAATATATTAAAATATTTTATATCTATAACTTGATGAGTGAGGAGGGATGCAGATGGGGCAGAGACATATCGTATTGATCAGCTAACGGCAACAGCGGACATAACAAAACGGAATATTGATGATAACGTGAACCTTGGGCGACTTGCGTCTGACAGAAACGTTATTTCAACACTAAACGCAAGCAGCAAAGATTGGCCCTGTCAAAGTTCCCTCTTCCGTAACGATGAAATGAGGTACGTGACAATATGAACTGGCAATGTTGACAAGACGGCTATCCAATCAGTCATGCTGCTGCTTTAGTTAATCTTTTACTAAACAGGAGGTGTTACCTTCATTCTCACGTCAGAATGAAGGTCCTAATTGGAAATAGTTAATTTGATTTTTGTTGCTGTTTTAATTGCTTTAACAGCATTTTTCGTAGCATCTGAGTTTGCAATTATCAGAATCAGAAGCACACGGGTCGATCAGCTGATTGCTGAAGGAGATAAACGAGCGGTTTCGGTCAAACAAGTGATCACACATTTGGACGAATATTTATCAGCTTGCCAACTCGGAATTACACTGACAGCTCTCGGTCTTGGTTGGCTAGGAGAGCCAACCATCGCCGAACTGCTTAAACCGCTGTTTGCTGAGATTCATATCCCAAGTTCTGTTTCACATCTTATTTCAGTTGTGATCGCATTCACGATTATCACGTTTCTGCATGTTGTTGTCGGGGAACTTGCTCCGAAAACACTTGCCATTCAAAAGGCCGAAACGATTTCCTTTCTGTTCTCAAAACCCCTGATCTGGTTTTACCGGATCATGTTCCCATTTATTTGGGCTTTGAACGGATCAGCGAGACTTTTGACGAAAGCATTCGGTCTTGAGACAGTTTCTGAGAACGAGATGGCACACTCTGAGGAAGAACTGCGAATTATTCTGTCAGAAAGCTATAAAAGCGGTGAAATCAATCAATCTGAATTCAAATATGTCAATAAAATTTTTGAATTCGATGATCGTCTTGCCAAGGAAATCATGATTCCGAGAACAGAAGTTGTCAGTTTTCCAAATGATATGAAAATCGAAGACATGATCGATATTACAAAAGCGGAAGGATATACACGCTATCCGATCGAAGATGGTGATAAAGACAATATCATCGGTGTCGTCAATATAAAGGAAATTTTGACCGCCTGCATCAGCGGAGAATGTACAAAAGAAGACACGATTGAACAATTTATCTATCCGATCATTCATGTGATCGAAACGATACCAATCCATGATCTGTTGTTGAAAATGCAAAAAGAACGCGTCCACATGGCGATTCTTTCCGATGAATATGGCGGTACAGCAGGCCTTGTCACAGTTGAAGATATCATTGAAGAAATCGTTGGCGAAATCCGCGACGAATTTGATATAGATGAAATCAATGAAATCCGTAAAATTGAAGAAAACCATTACATTCTCGATGGTAAGGTACTGATTGATCAAGTCAACGATTTGCTTGGTACCAATCTCAACAATGAAGAAGTCGACACCATTGGCGGCTGGTTCCTAACACAAAAATATGATGTCCAAAAAGGCGACATGCTCACCGAGCAAGGCTTTGAATTTATCATTAATGAGATCGATGGTCATCATGTCTCATATGTAGAGGTTAAAAAAGCGATAGAAGAACTGATTGAAGAAGCGGAATAGTATAAAAGCTTGTCGACACACTTTGTCGGCAAGCTTTTTTATTATGTATGAAAGTAAACTTCACACTTTATTCTTTTAAAGTTGCTTTCGGATTTGGGCCATACTGATTATCTTTTGCTTCACTATCTCTACAAAAAAATACTAAAACTAAAATGATAGCACCTATAAGAGGAATCAAGTTTAACCATACCCACTCACCACTTTTCCCCGTATCTTGAATCCTTCGATAGCCGACAGCATGTGCTGGGACAAAAATGGCGATCAGATACAAAATTATCATGATGATACCCAATCGACTTCCTAGATAGCCTGATACATATCCTATCTCATAAGAATCTATCCCGGATCTTGCTGCATCAAAACTAATGATTAAATATATTAATATTATGCCTGCAAAAACGAAAAAAAAGCTCATAATAACATTAAAAAGACTAAAGAACCAAAATTCCTTTCGCCTTGCTCTCCCTTCAAATTTCACATCCTTAAAAACTTTTAAATACCACTTCATACGATTTCCTCCATCATTTACTAGACTAATTTGCGAAAAACGAAACTATCATACCATAAAAACAACAATAAAAACACACTTTTCATAGCAATTCATGTAAAATAAATAATGTAACCACTTGACTACATTATCAATTTCTTTAAAAATGCCACCAACTAATTACATATTTAGGATAACGAAATAACGAAACAATTAACGAGAGAACGTATCATTTAGACAGACTGATTCTTTTCAAAGACAAAGGATATACAAGCTACATCGCTAAAGAAATCGCTGAAAAGGAGGAGTGAATCTTTTAACTCTTTTTAGACATTTTGAAAACAAAAGAATGTAGTTCGTGAAAGTGTAGTTCATCATGTGACATTAAATCACTTTTTGCTGGAATAAAGAGGATTTGACTTTTAATCGCTAATACTTATTTGAAAAAACACCAATAAAAATAGCATTTTTTGGGTTTGGTTAGCTGAAGCAACACAAAATGTTAATGATGGAAATTACTCTTCTCTGAAATTTTTGAAAGAACTGCTTTTTGTAAAAGTCACTTTCCCAAACAAGGGCGTGTCCTGAAAATAGTGTGGATCAATAAAAATCGGGGAATTGCTCGCTTCGCGGGCGATCCGCAAGCCTCTTCGGAGCTCATTCCTTGCTCCTGCTGGGTCTCGCCTGGCTCGCTGTTCCCGCAGGAGGCTCGCAATTCCCCTGATCCATGTAGACAGCCTGTAACTACTTTCTTAAAGTTCTTTCAGTTGTTTCTCAAGAACCTTAATACTATGGGACAATGCCTCTGTCATTTTCGCTAGTTTTTCCTTTGAAGAATATTGAGAAAAATCTTCCTGATTGAGCGGTTTACCGATAATCAGTTTCATTTTACCTTTCTTGAATAGCTCTTTTCCATTGGATGGACCGCTATATGCAGCTGGTACAAGCGGAGCCTTTCCCATCTGGGCAATCGTGACTGCTCCTCTTTTTAAAGGGACATCTTCAGAAGATCTCGTCCCACTCGGGAAAATGCCAACAATTTTTCCCTCTTTTAATAATTTGATCGGAGTTTTAATACTGCTTGGTCCCGGGTTTTCTCGGTCGACTGGAAAAGCGTTAATGCTTGAAAGGAACGAACCAGTCAATTTTTTTTCAAAAAGTTCTTTTTTCGCCATGTAATGAATTTCATGGGGCAAAATACCAGCACCTAATGCAACGACATCGACCCATCCAGAATGTGTACAAGCAATTACGAAACCGGTATCTGTAGGAAGATTCTCTTTATTGTATACTTTAATTCCGCCGCGTAAAGAAAGAATCATTTTTGCAGCATAAGCAGTGAATTTATACATATGGCACTTCCTTTATTGTTATTGTCAAATGAGGTTTTCTTCTTTTATTATAACAATTTTTTTTAATACCTGGTACTAAAAAATCATTTTACTTCAGCGGCTAAATTTCCTCCTTCACAGAGCCTTTCTTATTTAAACAGACTGTGTAGTTATTAAAAAAGCAATAAAAACAGTTAAAAGTTAGAGTTTTCGCAGATTTTTGTTACTATTATAGATATAATATCTAAGGGTAAGAAATTGTGGAAAAAACAGCCATGGGCAAATTAAGTGCAACTTCAAACCTTTCTTATGCGTTTATAACATAGAGGGGAGAAAAGGCAGTGACTATCGATGAAATTTACCAAATGTATATGAATGATGTTTACAGGTTCCTGCTCTCCATGACAAAAGATAAACATTTAGCAGAGGATTTGTTGCAGGAAACCTTTATGAGAGCATATATACATATCCACTCCTACGATCATAGCAAAGTGAAGCCATGGCTTTTCCAAGTGGCCCGCAATGCATTTATTGATTATGTCAGAAAACACAAAAAGGAAGTAACCATTTCTGACGATCTGATCGGAAGCCTTTTTCAAACTGCGGTCCAAAGCCCGGCTGATCAAGTCGAAATAAAGGAAGTGTTGACATTATATATGAACCAATTGCCTGACAACTATCGGGAAGCGCTGACGCTTTATTATTTAAAAGAGCTGAACTATAAAGAAGCGTCAAGCTTGATGAATATCACGGAGGCAAATTTTAAAAGTGTTTTATTTCGTGCCAGACAACGGCTAAAAGCACTTTACAACAGAGGTGTTAACGATGAGTGAAGATTTCAAAAAACGTTGGGAAAAATATCAAAACGGTGAATTATCGGACTCAGAAATGCTTGAGGTTGAAAAAGAACTTGAACAACTTGATGAATATCAAGAAATACTTGATCACGAAATGAAAGATGAAAATTGGGATCTAACAATTAGCCCAGAAAAACAAAAAGCAATTTTAAGATACGGAAAAAACAAATCATATATGAGAATCTCAGCACTAGCTGTTTTATCAACCCTCATGATTCTTCCGCTTTGTACACTTGGAAGTTATTTGTATTATGGACTAGGTGGACATGACAGCAGAGGAAATGAACTTGTCAAAACCGCTTCCATAACTGTTGCTGTCACAAAACCGAATATTCAAGTCGACACTGATGCACTTGTTAATAGAGTTCAGCTTTTTGGGATTAAAACAGAATTTCCTTTAAAGAAACAAATCGGCAATGTGACAAAAGTGGTTGGAAATGAAAGAATCGAGATGTTTTTTGATCAATTAAAATCTCCAGAAATCAACCAGTATTATCAGAAACTCCCGAAAGAAAACCGATACTTTTCTTACCCGACAGGCATAAAAGAAAAATCGGTAGCAAAAGTTGAGGCAGTCTTAAAAGAATTGCCAAATGGGACTGTTACAGAAGCTTTTCTTTCATTTGATAGACCGTATCCGACCAGTGAGCTTTATGAGAAATTAAAAGGATACGACATCCGCATCCTTTGGAATGCTATTGAAACAGAAGATGATCTAAAAAACCATCCATATACTGAACCAATTGGGTTTCCTGGAAAAGACTCAAACAAACTGTTTGAAGTGAGAGATCTCGGTCAAAATAATGATGAACAATTTAAAAAAGCACTGTCATATATGGCGAGACACCCCCAATGGGTTGATACCATTTCAGGAAGAAAAGACTTGAACATTCAAAAAAGACTAAATTATGTAGAAAAAAATGGTGTTAATGTATATGGAGCTGTTGTGACAGGACCCTCAAAAGAAATAGAGCGACTGATTAAAAAAGGACCTGTAAAAGCAGCGAAACTAGGTGAGGTGGAATTATGGAATTGGTAAGGATCTTTAAAGAACATAATGTGTTTGGATGGGTCTCAGTTGGAACAGCGATTCTTTCCCTTTTCATTTTAAACTTATCAATTTTAAGCGATACGATTATATATTCATATCAGATGTTACCATTTTCGATGGCTGCCATACCACTCGCTATTATCGAGCTCTTTATTAAAAAGGGGCGAACAGGTTTAGGATTCCTCGGTGTCGTACTCAATGTGTTCATTCTCATTTGTGTCTGGACCATTGTTTCAATCAATACGAATTTACAGCTTGGATTTTAATGAACTGGGGCTGGCCAGTAAGTCCAAAAAATGAAGCAAGTGAAGAAACAAAAAATTGTGTTTCTCCACTTGCTCATTTTTTGTTTCGCTTTTTCTCTGAAAGGAGCTGGCAGTCAAACGCAAAGCAGCTTCCTGATCACAAAAAGCTATTTCGTTTCCCACATGATCAAATCTGATGAGTGAATATGTGTTTTTAAAAAATCAATATAGTCATCCAGCACATCAAGCGTCGTGTATGGGGACACACAGTAAAATTTCTCTACATACAACGGTACAGGTGATTGACTGTCCTTAGGATAAACATATCTCTGTTTTTTCGTGCTTCCGAAATATGTCTGCCCTCGGTATCTCCCCAATGTTTCCGCAATTTTCTCATTGTAGCTATTAATCTCTCGAATCTCTTTCTCTGTCATGTTCCCGTTTATTTCATCGGCATAACGGATACCTTTAGGATAAAAGCGAAAAGTTGTCACAGGTGCTACCTCATTAGTAACAGCTACATTAGGAAAAGCTTCAGTCAGCTTCTGACGAAATGCTAAGCTAACTCTAATGTAATTGGCTAAAATCTCTTGATACCCCTCAACACCGAGAGCAATTAATGAAGCATAGATGGGGATACTACTACCCATTCGTGAGCATTCGAGTGTATAACTTGTATGATAGCTACCAAATCCTCTGTTTCCGACATATGGCGTCTCTTGAGAATCTAAGTCAACCGCTTGTAAAGCAGTTCTATCTTTGATTAAAAAAAGACTTGTTGTATAAGGAGTCTGTCCAAGTTTATGAAAATCAAAAGCCAGACTATCCGCATGCCTGAGCTCCTGAAAACGACTCTTGTAATGAGACAGAACTTCAAGAACTTCATTCTCAAAATAAAGCGGGTTTTCTTCAAAATTATATTTGTTAAAAAAGCTATACATTCCACCCATCGCGGAATCGGCATGGATATATATGTGTGGTAAGTCGTATGTAGTTTTTATTTCATCAGTGATTTGCTTAATACCTGAGAGATCATCAATTCCAAAAGTGTCTGTCGTTCCAAGTGTCGCCAAAATGTAAACCGGTAGACCTCCACTTTCAATGACTACCTTCATTTTTTCTCGTAAATCAGTTAGATCCATAGAATGATCACGATTCGTTTTCACCCGAACTAAATGATCAGTTCCAATCCCTGTAGCTTCCATTGATTTATAAAGACTGAAATGTGATAGTTCAGAACAAAACGCATACAGATGCTGTGGTATTCCTTTTTGGTTTGCTTCAGGGCAGGCAGCGGCTATCGCTAATCTAAGCGATTGAAAAACAGCTCCTTGACCTCCCCAAGTTGTAAACCCACCGCTTTTTTGCTTGTCATAACCAACGATATCGCTCATCATACTCGTAATTTGAACTTCTGTTTTAGCAGCCGCTGTTCCATCAACATCCCACAAATTATTTCCGTTTAAAAGCACCATTAAAAGATTGCCAACAATGCTGGCATTGTTCGGAAGAGGTGTTGCATTTGCAACATAATGACGATTTAAAAAACGGTGACCTTCTGCCAGTTTAACTAGCTCTTCAACAGTTTTTCTCGTTCCAAACCCTTTCTCAGGTATAACGGCCTCATTTATGATGTTTTGATAATAATTTGACGAAAGATCTGGTTCCGCACCGAGCGTCATTTTATTGGGGTCTTTCAATTGATCTAGCTCGGTCAGAACCGTTTCAAACAGTCCCAGTAATTCATAACGTGCTTCTCTATTACCATCTTCACTAGGATACATACTTTGAATATGTCTCATCATTGTTCTCCCATCTCCTGATCAATTAAAATGAAAATACACCTAATAAATTCAAAAAGACAAGGACAATCGCAATTGGAACAAGAAAACGGAGAAGGTAAAACCACACAAGAAAAAAACCTCTCCCAACTTTTGATCCACATTTCATTTCATCATACAAATCCTCTTTAGATAGTTTCAGAGGAACAAAGATTGAAATGAGCAACGCCCCCAAAGGTAAAAGAATGTTACTGACGATGTAGTCTGCAAGATCAAAAAATGTCTTTTGAAAAATCAGTGGAAAATTGAGCACCCCGTAGGATAAACAAGAAGGAACCCCAACAACAAAAATAAGAAGTCCGATCGTCCATGCCCATTTCCCTCTCTTCTTTTGGTCGCCTTTTGTGACAGACGCCACAATAATTTCTATCATTGAAAAGGCGGATGTCAATGCTGCAAATAAAAAAGCAAGCAAAAATCCGATGAAAAATAACATTCCGAATGGAAGTTGATCAAAAACAGCTGGCAGCACTGCAAACAATAATACCGGCCCTTCATTAGGTTTAAGACCGAATGAGAAGACAGCTGGAAAAATCGCCAATCCGGCTAACAGTGTAACCGCCAAGTTCATGATCACAATTGAGAGTGCCGATTTTGGCAAGTTTTGTGTTTTTGATAAATATGAACTATATGTCACCATAACAGATACACCAAGTGTTAAGGTGAAAAAGGCTTGTCCAAGAGCAAAAAGAATGGCACGAGGGGTCAAACTGCTAAAATCGGGAACAAGCAAAAAACGCACACCATCGATCGCATGGTCAAGTGTCAGTGCTCTTCCAACAAGGGCAATGAATAAAATAAATAAAAGCGGCATCATGATCGAACTGACACGTTCAATCCCCTTTTGCACACCTCTTGCTACAACAAGGATCGTCATCACAATAAACACGAGCTGTGCTACTAACGTTTGCACCGGATCTTGAATAACCGATCCAAAAAGTGCCCCATACTCAGACTGAGAAAGACCAGATAATGCACCAGTAACAGCCTTGATGATATACAGCAAAATCCAGCCGCCGATCACACTGTAAAAAGATAAAACAAGAAAACAAGCGACAATCCCGATCCAACCCGTGATCACCCAAGGTGTCCCAGGTGCTAGTTTTCGATAAGTACCGATCGCATCTGATTGACTTTTTCGGCCTAAAATAAACTCCCCAAGCAATAAGGGATACCCTAACAATACAGTAAAAAGAGCAAATACAAGAAAAAACGCTCCACCTCCGTTTGTTCCTGCCACATATGGAAACTTCCAAATCGCCCCTAGACCGATGGCAGTCCCCGCCGCAGCAAGCACAAAACCTATTTTCGATGCCCATTTTACCGAAATCCTGCGATCGTTCATTCCTTCACTTCCTTTCAATGTTATTTTCTATTATCTCTCACTCCATCACTTTTTTTAAGAGATTAAATAAATTTTTATTTTTCTGAATAAAAAGAAAAACCCTTCAAGATAAAGAAGGGTTTTTTAAGAAGAGGAAACGAAATCTCCGATATATTTAGCTGAAGGTCTAAATATCATATTGTTATTGGCTTGTTCTAATACATGAGCACACCAACCGACCATCCGGCTCGCTGAAAAAGTAGGGGTAAATAGTGAAGCTTCAAAATTGAGGGCTTTCATGACTGCTGCGGCATAAAACTCAACATTTGTGTAAAGTTTTCGTTCCGGCTTATATTCCTGTAAAAGTCGAATTGCCGTGTCTTCAACATAAAGCGCCAAATCGATTTCTCTGTCACCACCAGCAATTTCTTGAGCTTTCATTCTCAGAGCTTTTGCCCTTGGATCATGTGTTTGATATACACGATGCCCAAACCCCATCAGTCTCTCGCCCTTTTCCAATTTATTTCGCAAATAATTTTCAGCGTGTTGTTTTTCTTGAATGTCTTCTAACATTTTGGTAACCGCTGACGGCGCCCCTCCGTGCAATGGCCCTTTCATCGTGCCGAGTGCTGACGTTAATGATGAAACAAGGTCCGATTCCGTTGAAGCAGTCACACGTGCTGAAAAGGTTGAAGCGTTCATACCATGTTCCATCGCTAATATCATATAAGTTTCAAGTGCTTTCTTCTGGGCAAGCGTTGGACGCTTGTTTTTCAACATATAAAAATAGTTTTCTACAAAACCAAGTTCAGCAAGCGGTTGAACAGGTTCTAATCCATCTAATAATCGTTTTCTGAAGGCGATAATAGTAGGGGATGCAGCAATTAGTCGAACTGCTTCTTCTAAGGTTGGACGAGAAGTGTACGTTTTTTCACCGAAAGAAGAGATCACCGTGCGAAGAACAGCCATATCGTCTAACCGATCTGGCAAATTGCGAAGCAAAAGCTCTGCTGTTTTAGGCAATTGACACGGAGCTATCATATTTTGAAATGTTTTGAGCTCTTCTTTCTTTGGAAAAGTTCCATTCAGTATTAAAAATGCAGTTTCTTCAAATGTCGATGTGAGCGCAAGTTGTTCAGCATCATAGCCTCTATAAATAAGTTTTCCCTGTTCACCATCAATGTGACTAATTACAGTTTCTACACAAGTAACCCCTTTCAGTCCATGATATACCATAACCATTCCTCCTTGATGCTTTGTTATCATCCATTATAATTGATATAATATTTAAAAAATATTGAATTATATTGATGTTTTTAATTAAAAAAATAAATCAGGAGGTTCCTATAATGGACTTTAAATGGCTTCATACCTTTGTTACTGCTGCAAAATATGAAAATTTCAGAAAAACAGCCGAAACCTTATTTATTTCCCAACCAACTGTAACTGTTCAAATCAAACAGCTTGAAGAAGAGATCGGTTGCCAATTATTCACTCGAAAAGGTAGAAGTATTCATTTGACAAAAGAAGGAAGAGCCTATCTTCCTTTCGCTTTGCGCCTTTTAGATGATTACGAGTCTAGTATGGCAGAACTGCATAGAATTAGGCAGGGCTATGCCCAAACATTAAATCTTGCTGTTTCACCGCTTATCGCCGACACCATATTACCTTTCGTACTCAAAAAATATACATCTCTATACCCCGACTCAGAGATTAAAGTGAAAATTGCCGAATCATCTCAAATCGCTCCCCACATATCTAATGGTACTGCAGATGTTGGCTTAAGCTGTTTAAATGTTCAATCAGCAAATTTAACATGTTATTCCATGTACAGTGATCCTGTCATTTTAGTTGCACCCCATGACAGTGGTGCACCGGAGCGAAATGTGAAAGAACTACTTGAAGATTATTTATTGTTAACACATAACCATCCTGAGTATTGGGATGATTTAGTACATCAGCTAAGAATCAAATTTCCATTTGTTAGAACAATGCTCGTTTCCCAGACACACATTACGAAACGATTTATTGCCGAAGGAATGGGGATTTCATTTTTACCAATATCCACTGTTCGCCGTGAACTAAAAGAAGGAAACCTAATAGAAGTTCCCTGCAAGTTTATGCAGCTTCCCATGGCAGGCGGATACGCAATCAGCTTAAAAGAAAATGAAAAAGTACAAGACTTTTTAACGTTTTTATCACAATTTCAACATGCCGCTCTAAAAGATCTCAACAATACTCTAGGGTAAGGTAAACTATCTGACTTAGTCTTCGGTGACAAGCCACAGCTTCCCAAAAAAATTGGGCAGCCTAGCGCATACCCAAGTTCACTATGAATCTGAATGTTGAACTGTTTTTGTTGATCATTCATTACATCTTATCAGTTAGTTTGTCATTAGTTTCAAATCAATGGGCAAGAAACATCAGAAGCTTATTTTGTGTTAACCCCATTATGGAGTAATTAGTGCAATAAAGTATTGAGCTATTGCACTAATTTTATACGGCTTTACCTTTTCCCAAATATTAAAAATAGAAATATATAAGTTTAAAAACAAATTTCACTCACTAAACAAAGGCTAGATTCAACAACAAAAAAATAATTTACGAATGGAAAACCGTTTTATTGTTGACTGAGTGAAAAATCACTAGCTTTTTTTTATGCTATAATAAAAACTAGATTTATAACGTTTTTTCTAGAGTTATATATCAGATTTATTAATCAAGAGAGGGGGATTGAGCATGGAAGAAAAGATCTTGAAAATGTTACAAGGACTAAACGAAAAAATCGATCAACGATTCGAAAATGTCGATCATCAGTTTGAAAAGATCGATAAGCGATTTGAAAATGTTGATCATCAGTTTAAAGGAATGAACAAACAGTTTGAAAAAGTAAATTGCAAAATTGAAGGCCTAGAAAAAAATCTAGAAGTCTTAACAAAATACGCCATCCAAACAAACGAAAAGTTAGACAGTCACCGAGACTATGTTCAAGAACTAAAAAAGGATTATGATTATTATGAAGATAAGCAAGTTCAACTAGAAAAGCGAGTTTACCATATTGAAAAACGACTAGGAAATTCAGCAAGCTGACAACTAGCCATTTTTCAAGACGGATGATTAACCGTTTTCTCATCTCACTAAAAACCATTGTCTCTTTCAAATCAACTGAAAATATTCAGGTTATTCAATCGTTCTTGCACCAACTAAAATCATTAAATGGATCTTACTCTTCCTAAATTAGACATTCGATGGACTTATTTAATTGGGCATACGTATTTTACGATATTCCTCACCTGATCAATTTTTACGTTCTTTCAAGGATTTCACCGTAAAATTCGTCCTTCATAAGCAGTAATTCAACGTTTATATTAGAATCACATGTTTTGCTATTAAAGCAAACTGCCTCTATTTCAATTTGAACCGCATCAAGTCTTTTCTTGATCTCATTTATTTTTGTTTTATCAAGCAGGTGCTGTAATTGGTCAAGGGAATGAAATGACTCAATGTAACACTCTGGTTCAGATGTAGGATGTATATTGGAATAATATCCATACTCAATCGTACCGCACAACTGGTTTAGTTCTCTTAACTTATTCAATCCGCCATTCACTCCTTGTCATGACTCATCTATTCTTCATTTTAATAATAGAACATTCGTTCTGTTTCGTCAAAGGATAATCACTTGTATGAAGCAATGATTTGAGAACGAATAAATAATCAAATTTTCAAATAAAAATCTTCATATTCTTCCACCTAATTTTCATGTCTATCATTTCGCTTCATAATAAACCGTACGAACCAACCTCAAATTTATTGGTAAAACTCTTTCATTCACACTATCCTTATTAAGGATCAAACAGTCCAACGTCTATGTCAAAGGAAAAGCCCGCTCACCTTATAGATGAACGGGCCTATTAAGGGCTATTAGAATCGTTTTGCACCAAGGTAGCGCTCTTTCCAATAGCTTGTTGTTAAATCACTTGTTGTCACACCATTTGAACCAGCATGAATAAATTTGTTATTTCCAATATAAACCCCCATATGTGATGGGCCTGGCTGATAAGTCGTGAAGAAAACAAAGTCACCGACCGCTGGACTTGACACGCTAGTCATCGAACTCCAGTAACCAGCTGTGTTTGTTCTGGTCACATCTGTTTGTTTATTCAAGATATACCATATGAAACCACTGCAATCAAAACCAGCTGTTGTTGTACCGCCCCATACATATGGCGTTCCGATCAAAGCTTTTGCATCTGAAACTAGCTTTGTTGTATCAAGCTTTGAAGAAGTTTGTCCTCCAGTTTGTGTTGTCGTATTTGGAGACGTTGATGTTGTACCTTTTACTTTTAATACTTGTCCAACATAAATCATATCAGATGTTAAACCATTAAGTGATTTTAGCTCCTCGACAGTCATATTGTATGATTTTGCAATTTTTGAGAGACTGTCACCACTGACAACCTTATAAGTTGTTGAATCACTACTACTTCCAGTTGGGCTTGTCGTGTTTGGAGATGTTGATGTTGTACCCTTTACTTTTAATACTTGACCAACATAAATCATATCAGATGTTAAACTATTTAGTGATTTTAATTCATTAACTGTCATATTGTACGTATTTGCTATTTTCCAAAGACTGTCACCACTCACAACTTTATAAGTTGTAGAAGTAGTAGACTGTGTTGTTGAACTACTACCATTAATAGATAGTGTTTGTCCAATATAAATCATATCAGAAGTCAGTTGGTTTTCCTGTTTAATTTGAGTAACTGTTGTTCCATATTTTTGAGAAAGTCCCCATAAAGTATCACCACTTTGTACTTGAACACTTGCTGCTGAAGCTGCTCCTGCAAACAAAGTTGATCCTAAAACAACAGCTGATGCAGCTGTGAATATTTGCTTTTTCATGTTGTCCTCCTAAGTAGATTTTTGATTTTTACAATAATTAATTAATCTCGAATTCTACTGTAGAAAGGTGGTTTCAACCTTCCTATAAATCTATTATAAGGAGAACATTCTAATATAAACAGTCTTGACTTAACAGAGTAATTTTTTTACTTATTCGTTTTTAAAAAAAGTTTTTAAGGGTATAAAATTTTTCATTTCTATTTCAATAGTAACGTTATGATGCATTTCTTTACGGATAATATTTACAAATACTTTAAAATCAACGTGTCTAACTATTTATTTTTGCAGATTTTTTATAATTTAATCCATTATTTACTAGATTACAGTTTTATAACATCTGTACATTCTAGCTCCACAGCCGAAAGGATACAGTAGTTGATCTTGTTCAATTACAAAAAGGTTACGAAAAAAAAGAGGGTGCTTCCCCTCTTTTTTATAAATATCTGCGATGAACCGCTTTTCCATCATATGAAAACAAAACCGGCTTATCCTCTAGAACCGTTTCAACGTGGACACTTCTTCCCCAAAGCTGATGAAGATAGGGAAGCACTTTTTCGAGATATTTCAAATCAAGTTCGATGTCTTCATACCAATGTTTAATATACAGTTCATTATTTTTTAAATAATCCCCGTCTTCAACCGTCAAATATGGAAAACCGCCATTCACTCTCATACTCACAAGCTGGTCACGGACAGCTTCCCAGTCTTTATCAACGATTTTATAATCCCTTCCCTGTTTTTGAAACAAATAAAGATCTTCTTGCCTGACAAGATCTTTCGTTAAATAATTGCGGATAAACGAGATATCTGACTCAATTTCTCTTACTTCAAATATTTTTTCTTTTCCTGAGTCTGGTTTAACACCTATTTTTTTCATATCAGCAGTTGGTTGATTATACCTTTCTTCAATATCTTCAAAAATTTTTAATCCGAGATAATAAGGATTGATCCCCGTTTTTGAAGGCTGAACAACACCTGCATTCAATTTAGCAAACTCGATCGCTTCGCTTGAAGTGAGATGAAGTTCACGAATAATCCGCTGATGCCAGTAGGATGCCCATCCTTCATTCATAATTTTCGTTTCAAGTTGCGGCCAGAAATAGAGCATTTCCTCCCTCATCATTGTCAAAATGTCTCGCTGCCAAGGTTCAAGCTCTCGTGAATGCTCCTCAATAAACAACAAAAGATCTTTTTCTGATTTTGGCGGAAATTTTTTTTTCGGTTTTTTCTTTTTCTTGATTGGTTCTTTCTGATCTAGGCGCCATAAATCATCATATGGTGTCTTAACACGATCGGTCTCTGTATCTTCTTCATCGTCTATACTCCAAGATAGCTTTGGTCTTACCAATGATGGATCAATATGCTCTTGAATGGCCAACACTGCGTCAAGAAAAGCCTCAACTTCCTGTGTTCCATGAATCATTTCGTAATCCTTAATCCGTTCTGCTGTTGCTGCCATGCTTTCAACCATATCCCGTTTTGTATTTTGAAATCGGCAGTTATTCTTAAAGAAATCACAGTGTGCAAGGACATGGGCGACAATTAATTTGTTTTGAACCAATGAATTGGTATCAAGTAAAAATGCATAACATGGATCAGAATTAATGACGAGTTCGTATATTTTACTTAAACCAAAATCATAATGGAGTTTCATTTTATGAAATTGCTTGCCAAAGCTCCAATGACTGTATCTGGTCGGCATCCCATACGCTCCAAATGTATAAATAATTTCAGCCGGGCATATTTCATATCTCATTGGATAAAAATCAAGACCAAACCCTTTGGCGATTTCTGTAATTTCTGCAATTGCTTGATAAAGTTCTTTCTCCTCCCGTACACTCAATACTCCAATCCCTCCTGGTTAAACTTATCTCTATTGTATGAGCTAGGGTGAGAAAAGATGAAACGAGAAAGGCAGCTGTCCATTTGACAGCTGCCTTTCAATTAATGGGCTATTTGCATCTCAAGAGCAGAAGCAAAACTTTCGTAGTGAATGTTCTCAAGCGGTACCCCTATATTTTGTAAGTCTCCAATGACGCATTTCATGAAAGATAGGGGGCCACAAATATAAAAATCACCATCTTGGTCTTGCACTATTTTTTTGAGAATATCTTCATTCAAACGACCCTTTATGATGTGTTCTGCTTGATTTTCTGAATCTTGGCTATAGAGAAACAGTAGTCTACCTGCTGGATTTTGGCTGATCAGTTGTTCTGCCTCTGCACGAAACGCATGATGTTCAGCAGATTTTGCGGCATGAATGAATGTAAACTTCTGATGATTTTCCCGAGCAACCAGTGTTTTCGCCATACTCATGACTGGGGTAATTCCAGATCCAGCACTAATAAAGTAAACGGGCTTATTTGTTTGTTCAGTAAGGGTGAAGTCTCCCGCTGGAACACTCAGTTCCAAGCTACCGCCAACTTCCATTTTTTCATGAAGATAATTCGACACCCTTCCGTTTGGTTTACCTTCTTCCCCCTCCAATTTGACTGAAATCCGATAATAATCTCGATTCCATGCATCTGACAAACTATATTGTCTTGCTGAAAGGTGTGAGTCTCCTGGAATTTTAATTCGAACAGATACATATTGACCAGGACTAAAAACAGGTAAGTCTGTTCCATCCGCAGGTTTTAAATAAAAAGAGGTCATCGTTTCAGATTCGACACGCTTTTCTACAACAACAAACGGTTTAAATCCTTCCCAGCTCTCAGCTTGCTTTTTGTCTTCATCATACATTTGTTGTTCAACCTCAATAAACACGCGAGCAATCTCTTCATATGCCTCTCTCCAGGCTTGGAGAATGTCCTCTGAGGCATCATCACCCAAAACAATTTCAATCGCTTCTAAAAGGTGATAACCGACAATCGGATATTGCTCTGGCTTTACATGTAAACTTTTATGCTTATGGCCAATTTGTTTGACAACCGGCAGGAGCGCTTCAAGATGGTCGATATTCTCTGCTGCTTGTAACACCGTATAAGCTAATGCTTTAGGCTGCCCGCCTGTTTGTTGACGAGACATATTAAAAATGTTCTTCAATTCTGGGTGTGCGCTGAACATCCTTTTGTAAAAACATGATGTAATCTCTGTTCCTCGTTCCTTTAAAACAGGGGCCGTCGCTTTGACAATTTGTTTCGTTTTTTCAGATAACATGTTCATTTCTCCTCTCCCACAAAAAATGTATTTCTAATACATCTTTTAAGTCACAATAAAGATGTATTTTAGATACATCTTTATGTTAGACATAATTTGAAATTTAAGCAATATTAACTAGTCATGTTTTATACTTTTGTAACAAATGGTATTATGCCTAAGATCAAAATGTGATAAGATAATGAAAACATGTTTGATCGAGGTAGAGCGATGAAACTAACTAATTATACGGATTACTCATTAAGGGTTCTCATTTTTCTAGCAACAAAAAACTCAAACGATCTCGTCAATATTAAAGATGTTGCTGATGCTTATGCCATTTCAAAGAACCACCTCATGAAGGTGATTTACAAGCTCGGTAAGCTTGGCTATGTTGAGACGATTCGTGGTCGAAACGGCGGAATTCGCCTGGGAAAAGCGCCTGAATCGATTAATATTGGTGAAGTGATTAGACATACTGAAGATGATTTTCATCTTGTGGAATGCTTTGACAGAGAAAAAAACACGTGCATTCTTTCTCCAAACTGCGGCTTAAAGCACGTGTTAAACAAAGCCCTTACCGCATATTTAGCTGTGTTAGATCAATACACACTTCAGGATGTCATCATGAATCAAGACAAAATACGTGATCTGTTTTAGATAACGAAGGAACTTATTCCTTCGTTTTTCTTATAAAGTAAATACATTGACACTAATAATCGTGTTTGTTATAGGATGAAAATAGACCTCTGCATGCGCAGAAAATGCTTTTCCTTTTTGGTTAACGGTCACTCTAAATACGTCTTTCGTCTGTTCACCATTGACTTCTGTACGCCCTATATATTGATAATCCTCTAATAAAGCGCCTTTAAATTTTTCTTCAAGCGCACTGAATGCAATTCTTTCCCATCTCTCTAGATGATTTTCTTCTAATGAGTAGCTTTTTTGTGTCATGGAAATGACTATCATGAAGCTAAAAAGCACTATATATAATCGTTTTTTCATTTTTGATTCTCTCCGATTTGTATTTATTGATTAACATGAGCAGAAAACCTGTAAATCATACATATACAATCCTCATATTTCTAGGCTGTAAACACAAGGAGACCAAGTTTTGTCCAGAGACAAAAACAGACCGGCCACATACAATAACCATGACTCCTAAAGAAAGAAGGGAGAAGTGATGAATGAATTATGCCGATTATGATAAAGCGTTGTATTACACACATAGGTCTCAGTGGGATAATTTATTAATCCTAATGGTGAGAACAGAGGATGATTTATTATCTAAACGGATTGAACATTTTTTACACGCTTATAATTTCGAAAGAGATGACTCCATTGTTGAAAAACGACTTTACGACTTGCTTCAATATATTGACCATGCTTCTTTTTCAGGTCATGAAAGTGACCCTGGTGTTCCAATTCTCACATAAAAAAAGCTTGACGCATAAAAGCGTCAGGCTTTTTTAAATTTTGCATACAAGAAAAGTTCTTCCATTATATCTTTAATTTTCGCTTCAGTCGCTTGAGTAACTGTTCGATTTTCAGTCTCAATATCAATTGGATCAAGGACAAGCTGGTTTGGAATCACGTTTGCATACACTCCACGAGCAACCGTTCTCATATTGACTAAAGCATTTATCCCGCCTTTACCGCCTCCGGCACAAGCCAAAATGGCCACAGGTTTATTAGAAAATTGTTCATGACTCAAAAAATCAAGCGCATTTTTTAATGCACCACTCATACCACTGTGATATTCCGGGGATACTAAGACGACTGCATCGGAATCTTTAATAGTTGTTCTTAATTTTTTAATATTATCATCTAATAACTGTTCTTCTTCTCCATTAAAGATCGGCAGAATATATTCGCTTAAATCAATTAAATCAGCCTGATATGTATCAGCGATATATGAAGAAACGATCCTTGTTCTCCCTTGTTTTCTTGCAGTACCACTTATAACTGTGACCTTCATTTCCCCCATCTCCTTCATATGAAAAATTGGCTTTATGGTGATTATTTTTGCCTTCTTTATTCTCATTTAAAACACACTATTCTCATTTTGTTAATTCCCAAAATAAGTCATCCAAAGTTTTATCCAATGCTTTTGCAATGGCAACACAAAGTTGCAGAGTCGGATTATATTTTCCTTTTTCAATCAGCCCGATCGTTTGCCGCGTTACATTGACCTTGGCGGCTAACTGGGCTTGTGTTAATGACTTTTCAACTCGGGCCAGTTTAACTCGGTTAACCATCATTTATCACCTCAGATCCTTCAGTCATCGAAAAGATCTTTATTTTTTTTGAACGATTTATGTAAAGAGATCAATTGACTTAAAAAATGAAGTATTACAAAAACAAACAACATTCCAATTAGATCAATCCAATTATCGAGATGATCTGGAATACCAAGGAATATAATAGATAGAATCGCGAAGACGGCACTGGAAGAGATGCTAGTGACGAGAATTTCTTTTCTTTTTCTTCTGTAAACCAATTGATTGTCAACCTCCGGGTACTCTAACCCTGATAACAGATAGCGAAGGACAATCCAGCCAACATAAACTGAAAAGCCGATCCCGCTTATGATGAATTCAGATGGTTCTCTGTTCAAAATCAAGCCTCTAATGATCACATCGATGAATAATATAGCAGCAACGATCATACCTGCTTCACCGAAGAATTGATCCATTTTCTTTTCGATGTATTCATCCCCAGTTTTCAAATACTTCATACAGCCATTCCCTCCTCTATCATTCGGATTCAATGTAACATATATGTTACTTATGGTCAAATATATGTTGCACTATCAAATGAAAAAAACCCACCATTCCTTGTTTATGGTGGGTTTTCAACAATCATGACCTCGCTGTTGCTTTTACAATCTCATCAATTTTCTTCATCACTTCATCTGTTAAACGTTTGAGATGTTCATCGCTCTCTTCTTCTGTTTGGCCTTTAACTGCAAAATAAAATTTCACTTTTGGCTCTGTACCAGATGGACGAAGACAGAACCATGATCCATCTTCAAGAAAATACTTCAATACATTTGATTGAGGTAGATCAATCATGTCTTCCTTGTTTTCCTTTAACAACATCCGTTTACTAGTCAAATAATCCTCGGCTAAAACAACGTCTATACCAGCGATCGAATGAGGTGGCTGTTCTCTGAAAGATTTAAGAATGGCTGCTATTTGCTCAGCCCCCTCCTTACCTTTCAAAGTGAGCGATTTTAAACCTTCACGGTAATAGCCATACGTTTTATACAATTCCAGTAGTCCCTCATAAAGAGATTTACCCTGTTTTTTATAATAAGCACATACTTCGACAGCCAAAAGTGCGGCCTGAACGGCATCCTTATCTCTCGCGAAGTCACCGATTAAATAGCCGTAACTTTCTTCATAGCCAAATTGGAAACGATATTCACCAGATGCTTTGAATTGTTTAATTTTTTGGCCGATAAATTTAAAACCGGTCAATGTATCAATTGTATCAAGACCGAATGATGCAGCAATATCACGCCCCATTTCGCTTGTCACAATCGATTTTAACACAACTCCATTTTGGGGAAGGATGCCTTTTTCCTGTTTTTGTGAGAGCAAATAATGAAGTAGCAGTGCTCCCGTTTGATTCCCTGTTAGGACCGTATAGCGTCCTTGGTGATCTTTAACAGCAACCCCAAGACGATCCGCATCTGGGTCTGTACCAATCAGAATGTCTGCTCCTTCTTTTTCGCCCAATTTAATCGCATATTCAAATGCAGCATGTTCTTCCGGATTTGGTGAAGTCACCGTTGAAAAGTCCGGGTCTGGAAGCTCCTGCTCAGGAACTACAGTTACATGGTCATAGCCGAGCGCTTGAAAACCTCGTCTGACCAATTTGTTGGCTGTACCATGAAGCGGAGTAAAAATCACCTTGACTTCTGTTTCCTTGCTAAGTTCAGGATGGACAGAAATAGATGCTAGTTTGTCTAGATATGCTTGATCAATTTCATCACCGATGATTTTGATCAAGCCTTGTTCACGCAGCACATCTTCATCACCAGCTGAGATCGCCAATTCATTTTCAATCATATTCACATGATTGATAAGCCTGTCAGCATCTTCAGGAGGTAGCTGTGCTCCATCTTCACCATATACTTTATACCCGTTGTATTCAGGTGGATTGTGACTTGCTGTAACGACAATTCCGGCATATGCATTCAATTCTCTTACTGCAAAAGAAAGCTCAGGTGTCGGGCGTAGTTCGTCGAACAGATAAGTTTGAACGCCATTTTGGGCAAGAGTCTTGGCTGCTTCCATTGAAAATTCAGGTGACTTGTGGCGCGAATCGTAAGCAATGACAACCCCTCTTTTTTTTGCTTCACCACCATTTTCAGCAATATATGCTGCAAGACCAGCCGATGCTTTACGTACTGTATAAACGTTCATTCGGTTTGGACCAGGGCCAATTTCACCACGCATACCAGCTGTTCCAAACTCGAGTTTTTTATAAAAACAATCCTCTAATTCTTTTTCATTTTCTGCCACTTTAAGAAGAAGAGATCTTATTTCAGGGTCTAAGTTCTCCGTATTCTTCCAGCGTTCATAGCTTGTTTTCCAGCTCATATCAGACCTCCAAATGTTCTTGACTTATGTATCACAGCTTTACTATTCATTTTATCTATAAACGTTTGTTTTGTCCAAATTCTCAGCAAAAAAATGAAACCGCTTTTTAAAAGCGGCTTCATTTTTTTGAATATCACTTTTCGAGCGGAACAACTGCATCATGAAGCAGCTGATTCAATGCTTTTAAATGCTTGACCTTTGTGACATCGTCCCAGTTCAGTTTATCTGCCATATATTCTGTAAGTTCATCTTTATAAGTCCGAACCCAATGAATATCAAAGAATAATGCACCAGTCCTCCGCACGAAAAAGTCTGCTGGAACAACAGCCATCTCTTCCTCAATTCCATAATCCATTTCCGCCAAAATATGAACAGGAACACAGCGCTTTGCAGCTTCTTCTTTCAGTAGGGTCATTCGTTCAAATAAACGGTCTGTATTAGAACCATATCTAGAAGCTATCTGTTTAGCCGCTTGTTTTGTTAATCCGACTGCAATCCCTTCGGCTACTTTCAGCTCAATAAAGTCCTCAAGGTGCTGAGAACCACCAATATGCCCTCCAGAAATCGGCAGTGTTTTTGTTTTGCATGGTCCGAAATCTCCATATCCCTCTTCCTTCAAACTAGTTCTGATCAGATCAACGATTTGTTCAGCCATTTTTCGATAACCTGTTAATTTACCTCCAGCAATTGTGATTAAACCAGAGGCAGAAGTCCAAATTTCATCCTTACGAGAAATCTCTGACGGATCTTTTCCTTCTTCGTGTATCAATGGTCTAAGCCCTGCCCAACTCGATTCTACATCATTAGCAGTCATATTTAACTCAGGGAACATATAACGGATCGCCTCAATCAGATAATCTCTGTCACTAGTCGTCATTCGTGGATGTTCGAGATCTTCGTTATAAACGGTATCTGTTGTTCCAACATATGCTTTACCATCCCTTGGGATAGCAAACACCATACGACCATCAGGTGTATCAAAATATACCGCTTGTTTTAACGGAAAGACTGACTGGTCAAACACAAGGTGGACCCCTTTCGTATGTTGAAGGTGTTTACCTTCTTTTGATTGATCTTTTTCCCGTAGGCGGTCTACCCATGGTCCTGTAGAATTGACAATTTTTTCAGCATAAACTTTGTATGTTTTCTTTGTGAAGACATCTTCAATGATGACACCGACGACTTTTCCATTTTCGTAAAGGAACTCACTTACCTTGGCATAGTTGACAGCTTCAGCTCCAAACTTAACCGCTTCTTTTAAGACTTCAATCGTTAATCTAGCATCATCTGTCCGATATTCGACATAATAACCTCCACCTTTTAAACCTTCCTTTTTGACAAGCGGTTCTTTTTTAAATGTCTCTTCGACGTTCAACATACTTCTACGTTCTGATGCTTTGACACCTGCTAAAAAGTCATAAACTCTAAGTCCAATCGATGTTGAGAATTTGCCAAAGGTTCCACCTTTATGCATTGGGAGAAGCATCCATTCAGGTGTTGTCACATGTGGGCCATTTTCGTAAACAATCGCCCGTTCTTTCCCAACTTCTGCAACCATTTTCACTTCAAACTGCTTTAAATAGCGAAGTCCTCCATGAACAAGCTTTGTCGAGCGGCTTGATGTACCTGCGGCAAAATCCTGCATTTCAAAAAGAGCGGTTTTCATTCCTCTTGAAGCGGCGTCCAAGGCTGTTCCAGCTCCTGTAATCCCCCCACCGACGATCAGCACATCATATTTCTGTTTTGTCATATTTGCAAGGATATTTTCCCGTTTACGACTTGAGAATAATGATTCCATTTCAAAGTCCTCCCTTGTTGTCCACGGTAAGAAAATAGAAAAAGAGACCACAAACAACCAAAGTAATCCCGCTACTTTGGTGTTGTGGTCTCTCCTCTTCTCCAACCGTTTCTATTAACTTATCAATATTGTAACATGACTGATTTTTATTTAAAAGCCATTGTTGCTTTAATGGCCTTCTGCCATCCGTTGTACAGGTTGTCACGCTCTTCTTTTTCCATTTTAGGTTCGAAGCGATGTTCCAACTTCCATTGATCTTTAATCTCTGAACGATCACTCCAGAAACCAACCGCGAGTCCTGCCAAATAAGCTGCACCAAGAGCTGTCGTCTCATTAATTTCCGGACGTTCAACTGGAACATCAAGAATATCTCCTTGAAATTCCATTAAGAAGTTATTTTTCACAGCGCCACCGTCAACACGTAATGTTTTGAGGGAAATACCTGAGTCTTCCTCCATTGCGTTAAGGACATCTTTTGTTTGATATGCAAGCGACTCCAGTGTTGCCCTGACAAAGTGCTCTTTTGTTGTACCTCGGGTCAAACCAAATACCGCTCCTCGCACATCGCTATCCCAATACGGTGTGCCTAAGCCGACAAATGCCGGAACCACATATACACCATCAGCGGATTCCACTCTTACAGCATAATTTTCACTATCTTTCGCTTCTTTAAACATTCTCAAGCCATCACGCAACCACTGAACAGCAGAGCCAGCAACAAACACACTTCCTTCAAGTGCATATTCAACCTTTCCATCAATACCCCAAGCGATTGTTGTCAGTAGCCCATGTTCTGACTTAATGGCTTTTTCGCCAGTGTTCATCAGCATAAAGCACCCTGTCCCATAGGTATTTTTCACCATACCTTCATCAAAACAGGCTTGACCGAATAACGCCGACTGTTGATCACCTGCCGCTCCGCCAATCGGAATGTTTTTCCCGAAGAAATGATAATCAACCGTTTCAGCATACACATGAGAGGAAGGTTTAACCTCAGGCAACATTGATTGTGGAATACCAAGAATATCAAGTAGCTCAACATCCCATTTCAAATCGTATATGTTAAACATCAATGTTCTTGAAGCATTTGAATAATCCGTTACATGAGCTTTGCCACCTGACATCTTCCAGATGAGCCAAGAATCGATCGTTCCAAAGAGCAAGTCACCATTTTCCGCTTTTTCTCTTGCTCCTTCTACATGATCCAAAATCCATTTCACCTTTGTGCCAGAAAAATATGAATCTATTAATAGTCCGGTTTTTTCTCTAAATGTATGCTCATAACCTTTATTTTTTAATTCCTCACATATTTCTGCCGATTGACGCGACTGCCAGACAATGGCGTTATAAACCGGCTTACCTGTATGTTTATCCCAAACAACGGTTGTCTCCCTTTGGTTTGTAATTCCGATTCCAGCTATTTGCCCGGCTTCAATACCTGATTCAGAAAGAACTGTCGCAATAACAGACAGAACCGTACCCCAGATTTCATTGGCGTTGTGTTCAACCCATCCCGGCTTCGGGAAATGTTGAGTAAATTCTTTTTGTGCAGTATAGACGATTTGACCTTCTTTATTAAAAAGAATCGCTCTTGTACTCGTTGTTCCCTGATCAAGAGATAAAATATATTGTTCCATTTATATGTCCCCCTATGTGTCTATTAAGCTTTAGAAATGAACCGAATTTCCCATCGTTTGTTTTTTCGTTTGAATATAAAATCCTAACAATACAACTAATAATACTACACTAACAATCCAAAAACTGCTTGTCATATGCCCTTTAAAGACAGCATTATAGAACACGCCTCCAAACGCTCCCCCAAGAATAGGCCCTAATACTGGAATCCATGAATATCCCCAATTAGATTCCCCTTTTCCGGGAATAGGTAAAACAAAATGGGCAATTCTTGGACCTAAATCACGTGCTGGATTAATCGCATATCCAGTTGTTCCCCCTAATGAAAGGCCGATTGCCACAATTAGAAACCCAACAATCAACGGATTGAGCCCTTCTGTAAATTTGTTAGCACCAATCGCCAAAATTCCAAGTACAAGAATAAAGGTTCCTAGTATTTCGCTAAACAAATTTGCAAAAGTGTTTTTAATCGCAGGTCCTGTTGAAAATACGCCAAGCTTCGCCCCTTCATCATCTGTTTCTTTCCAATGTGGTAAGTAATGAAGAAAAATAAGTACAGCACCTAAAAAGGCGCCTAACATTTGCGCTAAAATATAAGAAGGCACTTGTCCCCAAGGAAAATCTCCGACAAAAGCTAAGCCTACTGTGACTGCAGGATTCAAGTGCGCTCCACTAATGCCTCCAACGGCATATGCCGCCATTGCAACACCAAGACCCCAACCAAATACGATCACAATCCATCCTGATTGATGTGAAAGTGACTTCTTCAGATTCACACCTGCACAAACCCCAGCGCCAAATACGATGAGCAGCATTGTTCCAACAACTTCCCCCCAAAATGCTGTCAAGACCATCCCTCCTAAAATCTATTAATATGTGCTTCAAATGATGAACATGAATTGTTCACCGTTTACACTGCATAAAAGACCACAAAAAAACACAGCAAACCTTCTTTACATAAAATTGTAAAGAACTGCTGTGATCTCCAAGTCTCCATCACAATGTATTAACTTGGTAAGATCGTAACGTATTTTGAAAGCGTTGTCAATATTTTTTCACAATTTATTTTTTCTTTAATAATACTGTTTCCACAATTGAGTTTCAGAGGTTGTCACTGCAACAGCCCCAGCATCTAAAGCTTTTTTAACGTCTTTATCAGAGCGTATAAAACCGCCAGCAAAAATCGGAATACCCGTTCTTTCATGCACTTCCTTAATCAATTCAGGCACAACCCCGGGCAGAACCTCGATAAAATCAGGTCTATGTTTTTGTACCAATTCAATACTTTTCATCATTGCACTCGTATCAATTAAAAACATGCGCTGAATCGCATATACTTTCTTTTGTTTTGCTTTGGCAATCACACTTGATCTTGTCGACAAAATACCCGCTGGTTTCATTTCCTGACAAATAAACTCCGCTCCGTATTCATCATGCTTGATTCCTTGTATAAGATCAACATGAACAAGCATTTTTTTCCCCCGAAGTTTTGCAGCACTCATCACCCCTCCTAGATGTCCAAGGTGAATATCAAGAAGAACACCATATGTAAACGGGCTATCCAGAAAGATATCAAATTGCTTCATATTGCGCACAGCTGGTAAAATATTTTGATTGTGAAAACCCATGTTTCATCCCCTCACTTCTTATCATTTGTATCTCTAAATTCTCTCAAATCAAAAAGCAAAAAAGCATAGTTTTACCACAAGCGGTACTATAACGTTTTAATCATAAAGAACCTTCTTCTCATTTTCAATCAAATTTCGTCATATCATTGACAAAGATTGTTGGCTTCTTCTAAATTCCGACAGCATGTGGTAAACTATGAATTATCAATATTTCCCATCAAACAAAACTTCATCAACACTACATATCGATAAATAGACGAACAAAATAGACCGTCTGACGTTTTGGATCTATGCTCAAATAAACAAGAATTTACACACTAATCTACCTGAATAAAAATTACTAATAAGTCATTTACAAACAGCTTTCTGTCCTATATATTAGAAACATAGTAAAATTTTATAGTGAAAAACCTTGCTTATCACCATGGGTCTTACAACAACGTTATCAAGCAAGTTTTATTCCCCTGAAAGTTAGGGTATTCATTTTAAAAACAACAACCGGTCTAACCGGTTGTTTTGCATCATAAGGAGGAAAAATGAACAGACTTAAGACCCTTTTTGTTTTATCAAGTATCCTAATTATCACATGTTCTTGTCAGCAGCAATCAGTCGAACCTCAAAAGGAAAAGATCAGCACTCATCAGGATATGATGTTAAGAGACATTAAAAAAGGCGCTTTTATCGTTAGTTTTTCTAACATGTTAAACAGCGGTAGTGAGTTTGCAGTATATCAAGAAGATGGTGCAATACAGGACCAGATCACATTAAAAGATCACACCGATTTGAATTCATCTGCGTCTAATCAAGACTATACCTTTTTTGCGTCAAATAGAAGTAACGACCATATTAAGATAAACAATAAAACTGGAAAGCTTGACAAGATCAATGAGAAAAGCTTGTCTAAGAAAACGGAAGATGAAGGTGCAATCTTTATTAATACTTCAGGAAATTATGTTTTACATGATATAAACATCGGTAATACAGGTGACGGTTTACACGGTGAACTTGTTTATTGGAACAGCAAGATGAAAAAGAAAAACCATTTAATCATAAGTGGTGAGATTGTTTCCGCACAAATAGTTGGTCAAAAGATTTACGCCATTACTAATAAAGATGATCATATGTCCATCGTACTCATCAATTCAAAAACAAACAAACCGGAAATAAAAAAACGGATTCCTAATGAAAAAATTTATTTTCTGAATAAAAAAGACGGATTCCAAGTACTTGATGAACAAACCTTTATGCTAGCAGTAAATGACCAAGTAGAACAGAACCAAAAATCGAAAATATTACTGATAGATCAAGAGACTTTAAAAACAAAAAGAGAAATCAAAATGGAGAAAGGATTTTTCCCTACAAAATTAAAACGAATAAAAGATGAGGTTGTTGCTGTTTCAAGCAATGGAAAAGTAACCGTTTTTGATCATTTATTCCATAAAAAACGATCATTTAAAGTTTTCACAGGCAATGATGACTTTTCACTAGAAGATGTGAAAATAAATGATCACAATGTCTATGCGTTAACAAAAAGATTTAAAAGAGATAAGCACCATCTGATTGGAAACATCATTTCTTACAACTTAAAATCAGGAAAAAAAGAGAACACGACACCTTTAAAAGCAAATCAGGATTGGGATGTTGCTCGTTTTCAATTATTGCCCAATAAATAAGTACGAAAAAGGCGGACCTTAGCGGTTCCGCCTTTCACTTTACTGAGAGACTTTCTGAATAAGTTGTTCCAATTCCATTTCCGCCATGGATTCTAAGCGATGGTCATATTGTTCAAAAAACAGACTTTTTGTCACCTTATTCGGAACAATTACACATTTCATTCCTGCCCGTTTTGCCGCTATTGAACCGTTGACAGAGTCTTCAAATGCAAGACATTCCTCAGGCTTTACGGCTAAACAAGTAGCTGTCTGCAAATAAAGCTCTGGATTCGGTTTGACTTCTTTTACATCATCAGCTGTTTTAATACACTCAAAATCATCATAAAGCCCAATTTGCTTTAAATGCTGTGTGACCCACTTATAATCTGAACTTGAGGCCAGACCAATTTTTAAATCAAGCTCTTTTGCCGCTGTTATGTAAGCTTCAACCCCAGCTCGCGGTTTTTCATTTTCCATCCTTTTTAAAAAGCGCTCTTTTCGAGTATTTGTTAGTACATCATGATCCAACTTGGTTTGTAATTGCTCTTCTAAATAAGAAAATGGCTCAAATCCAGCAGCCGTCCCAATCACTTTCCCCCAAACAGACATTGGAAGATCTGAGCCGTGCTCTTGAAAGATCTCTTGAAGCACTTCATAATCATGGGTTTCTGTATCTAAGATCAGACCATCAAAATCAAAGATTATCGCTTTTATCATTCCGCTATGTCCAACTCCTTTTGCCTTTTTGCACATTTATTGTATCCTTCCTAGCACCCCCAAGCAAGTTCATCAGTATCAGTCCAACTGATGAACTAAGGCAGGGGCAACAAGACAACAATAGACTCACTCCTTGTTAGTATGTACAATAATGAAGATACTAACGAAGGAGAAGGACAATCTTACATCACTTGGCTGTCCATATAGAAATCAGCAGATCTTAAAGGAAAATTCAGGCCACATTCATTTAACTTATGACAATTTTTATCGAAAAGATGGCGATCTTTTAACCCCCATTGACGAGTTGACTTTGTTAATAATGTGTGTATAATTTGAAGGCTAGTCATAATCTGAAATGCTTCATCCAAAGTTCCATTGTAATGCAATTCTTTAAAATCAAGAGTGCCCATCTGTTTCAACTCATCAATTTTTTGATCATTAAAATAAGTTGAAAACACTTGATAAAGATCAGAAGCAAGTTCCTCAATATAGATTTCCTGTTCTTCTGTTGCTGCTTTAACAATACGCACACATATCACCCTTTACTGTAATCTCTTCCAACAGAATATCATACAAAAATACAGGGCAGTGAAGGTAAGTGTTTCCTTATGGCTGAATTGCTTTTTAGAGAAAGGAGTAGTTAAAATGCACCAAGAAAATAACAAATTAACATTCCAATTTCAGAACGAAAATAATGGTGAACATTTGTTTGCATTTTTAAAAAAAGTAACGAAAGCTTCAAAGCCGGTCATTCAATACTGGACCCAACATCAAAAAATAAAAATAAACCAAAAAACGGAAACCCAAAACCTATTATTAAAAAGTGGGGATACAATTGAAATCGACCTTAGGGAGAATGAAGAAAGTGACTTTATTCCTGAATACGGCGAATGTTCCGTGTTGTTTGAGGACGAACATATACTTATTGTCAATAAACCGCCTGGTATCGCAACACATCCAAATGACAAAGGACAGACAGGAACATTAAGCAACATCATTGCATTTTATTATCAAGCAAATGGGGAAAAACGAAAAGTCCGTCATATTCACCGCCTTGATAAAGACACGAGTGGTGCAATCGTATTTGCAAAACATCGCCTTGCTCAGATTATTTTAGATGAGCAGCTTGAAAGAAAAGAGCTATCGAGAACATATATTGCCATCGCCAAAGGTAAATTTAAAAAACAAACAGGGACCATTCATCATGCCATCGGTAGAGACAGGCATCATCCTGTCAGAAGAAGGGTTTCTCCAACCGGAAAATCGGCCATTACCCATTATGTTATAAAAGGCTATCAACAAAAAAACAACATTTCTTTATGTGAACTTCAGCTTGAAACAGGAAGAACCCATCAAATCCGTGTTCATCTTGCAAACCTTGGTCATCCTTTATTAGGAGATACACTTTACGGAGGTTCAACAAAACTTTTTCAAAGGCAAGCATTGCACGCCGCAAAAATTAGAGTCACTCATCCGATCACAGGAGAAAAACTGGTCGTCAAGGCACCAATGCCAGACGATTTAAAAGTGGTGACTGAGCAATTGTTTGGAAAAGTAAAAATCTAGTCCAAAAAAATGAAACAAGTGAAGAAACATGTGTTGTGTTTCTTCACTTGCATTAAAAGGAGTTGGTGGATGCCTGCTATTATTGTGGGCTAATGCCACTATTCGGGAACTCGACATTGACTTTGTCGAAGCCTTGCAAAGAAAACCTAGTACTGATTTTTCAGTGCGCTCATTATATTTTAACACTCTTTCCCAATTGTATGTTTGTTCTCTCTGTTTTTAACTAAGACTAGTAATTGTGCTGCAAATGCCAGCACAACTAAAGCTGTACCAGCAAAAGGCAATTCAGAAGGTGCTAGTCCTGTTAGCATAGCAAGGCCTCCTAGTGATGAACCGACTGCACTGCCTAGATAATTAGCAGAACTATTTAAAGCGACAGCAGCAGCACCGTGTTGAGGCTGTGCTTCTAATAATAAGTGCTGTTGCGGAGCTTGTGAAGCCCATCCCGTTGCACCCCATAATAGAAAAGGTAAAAATCCTAATATAGAAATATGAATTGTAAATGGCAAACTAAATAAGGCGATTGCTAGAATGGCTAGAATCAAAGCCATCAGCAAAGCTGGCCGTCCAGTACGGTCAATTAAAGTACCAATTGAAAAGCTGCCAATAATACCTCCAACTCCCCAAACCCATAAATAAGGTGTTATTTCATTAATTGATGCCAAGTTTTGTAAGATAGATGCTACATAAGTATATAAACCGAGGCTGGCAACACTCGTCATAAACGTAATTCCTACAATGATTGACACCCGTTTATTGGTCATCATTTTAAATCTTTCTCGTAATGAAGGAGGAGCAGAAGCCGCAAGATGAGGAAACCAGATGACGATTCCAAGCATAGCGACAAAACCAATCACACTAATTAAACCTAATGTTCCTTGCCAACTTAAATGTTTTGCAATCATCAATCCCACAGGAACTCCTATGACTGTCCCCATGCTCATACCCCCAAGAATCATCCCAAGCGCACGGCCTCTTTTTTCTTGAGAAACAAGAGCAGCAGCAGCTGCGGCTGCTAAAGGTGAATAAAGCCCTGCTCCAATACCTGCTACTGCTCGAGATACAAGAAGAACAGTAAAATTTGGAGATAGAGCACTAATGCCATTGGCAATTGTAAATAAACCAAGAGCAAACAACAACACTTTACGTACAGGCTTTCCAGCCAATATTGTTGCAAAAATAGGAGCTGCTAAGGCGTAAAAGAGCGTAAAAACACTTACAGCCTGTCCCGCTTGTGAGTCATTGATATGAAAAGTTGCACTGATATCTGGCAGTAAACCTGCTACAACATAGGCATCAAAACCTAGTGTAAACATCCCTATAGTGAGAAGAAGTACTTTTTGCATGACACCCTCCATGTTCTTTAAGACTATGTTTTGTTTATCCTAAACGTTCATAATCCTTTTCATCTTGATAAATCTCCCGTTTGTTGCCGATTACATATTTTACAGGACCAATCGCTTTAGCCTCATACTCTATCGTATTTAATAAACGTTGTAATTGTAAAGCAGTTTGAATTCCAGGAAATTGTTGAGAAGGTTTTGTCCTATTCAACACATATTCCACAACATCCTTTACTAACTTTATCAATTTACGGATCGTATGAAGTTCTGGATCATTGTCTTGGTCAGTCGTTTTCATTTCAAGCAATGTATGTTCACCAGTTGGTGTCTTCTCCCAAATTCGAAGGTAATCAATATCCCACACAGGTGTATCAAACACCATCGTCACATAAACCAGTCTATTTTGAGGAGAAGCAAATACCATGTCAACTTCACGTTTTCTGACAATATTCACAAAACTACTATATCCTGTAACTACAGCTTCCTCAAGATACCCATTGACCATAACACTATCAAGGATTTCAGATCCTGAAATAGAGAAATCGGAACGAACACCTTGAATCCCCATAAGCTTTAACTCAGAGTATGGTGCACAAATCCACTGAACAAGATCTAAAGGATGAATGACTTCACTGATGACACCAGCAGTTGGCCTATGGTCATTAATTCTATCTTTCCCCCAACAAAAATTCGCACGAACTAGACGTAAATGATGCTGTTCAACATACTTTTTTAAAGCTATCGTTGCATCAGAGTATCTTTCTACAACATCTAAACAAAAACCTGATATATTTTTCAAATGACTTTCTAAAGCTACTAAGTCGTTATGTGGTTGAGTTAACGGTTTTTCACAAATAATAAAACCTGTGTAGTCATTCAATTCTTTTATAATCTCAGCATGATTTTCATCATTTACACTGATGACTACAACTTCAGGTTTAAACTGGTGAATAGCAGAATTAACATCTTTAAAGTAAGGAATATCATTGCGCTTTTTTGTTCGATTCACATATGCAATATTGATTTTTTGATCTAACTTTATGCTTATTTGTGTAAAAGCCTGAAGAAACCTTGTTCCAGCATAACCTAATCCAATAATTAAGACATTCATCACATCATGCCCCTCCTACACTATAGTTCTTTAAATAGAAGATCTTCTCCAGAGTTCTCAAACCCGAGTTTTATATAAAGATCTTTTGCCATTGGTGTTGTTTGCAAGACAATCTTTTCGACATGATGACGTTTGAACCAATCGAAACAATAGTTCATGACACTTTCAGCAATTCCTTTTCGTCGTTCTCCAGGGTCTACTACAACAGTCTGAATCCATCCGCTTTTACCATTTAAACAGCCTGTCATAGGGGCACGAACATCGATAATACCAATCGCACAAGCTACTATCTTTAATTGGTCAGGATCATTTGCTACAGCGACTAAGATTCGATCATGTTCATTCATATTCTTGAGAAGCCATGTCCGATAGTTTTTTTGCCATGCAAGATCTTCTTCATGCGATTTAGATACATAATGACCGTCGCCCTCAGAGAGAAGAATCTTTCTAAGATCAATCAGCCTGTCAATGTCACCAGATTCAGCTTTTCTTATTAAGTATTTCATCATCTTACCCCTCTATTATTCAGACAAGATTTAAATCCAAAGACTTATTAGAAGCAATGTCAAAATAATCGAATACTTCTTGTAAAGCCTGTGTTAACTGGAGAATCTGTTTTTCCGTATGATTCGGTGTGACATTCACTCTAAACCGCTCAGTACCAATTGGGACAGTTGGTGAATTAATTGGTTGTAAGTAGACATGATGTCGTGTTAATAAACGTTGGGAAGCCATTTTGCATTTTTCTGCATCACCTATTAATACAGGAAGAATGTGAGTTTCACTAGATTTCATAATTGGAATACCTGCTTGATCAAGAGATTTCCGAAGGAGCTCTGTCTTTTTATGTAGTTCGTTTCTCTCTTTATCAGAGGTTTTTAAATGTTCAATACTTGCATAACATGCTGCTACTATGGCAGGAGGAAGAGATGTAGTAAAAATAAAACCAGACGCAAAAGATCGAATCCCATCAATTAACAATGCTGAACCGGTAATGTAACCACCTATAACACCTATTCCTTTAGCCATTGTTCCTTGAATAATATCAATATCCTCACTAACACCACGCTCTGCAGCAACTCCAGCGCCACGTGGTCCGTACATTCCAATAGCATGCACTTCATCTAAAAATGTCAAAGCATGATATTTTTTTGCAAGATCAACGATTTTTTCAATTGGAGAAGTATCTCCATCCATTGAATAAATCGATTCAAATACAATGATTTTGGGACGATTTAGGGGTTGAGCAGCCAATAACTCTTCAAGATGTTCAACATCATTATGCCTAAAAATCAGACGTTCAGCCTTTGTACTACGTATCCCATTAATAATAGAAGCATGATTTAATTGGTCAGAAATAACTAGACTATCAGGAAATAGACGGAGCAAACATTGTAATGTGGCATCATTTGAACTATATCCTGTTGGAAAAACAAGAGCAGCCTCTTTGTTATGCCAGTCAGCCAGTGAAGATTCAAGTAATGAATAATGAAAATGAGTCCCACCTATGTTTCGCGATCCCCCAGATCCTGCACCATACAACCTTATAGCCTCATGCATTGCATGAGTAACGGCTGGATGCTGAGACATGCCTAAATAGTCGTTGCTACACCATACTACAATAGGCTCACTATCTTGTTTTCCATCCAAATATGCTAAAGGGTACTGTCCACACATCCTATTAAGTGTTATAAATTCACGATACTGTCCATGTTTCTTTAAAGATTCCAACTTAGTGTTAACCATTTCTGTATACATTACAATTCCACCCCATTTTTTGAGTATAATGCAAATCAACTGGTTATTCTGTAGCGGTATCCATTTTAAAAAACGCTCCATCATAGTATTTGTGGTGATTTTAGACTATAACTATCTTTTATAGCATAATGTACCTCCTAAGAAAAAAGTTTACATGTAAATTTTATGCTTTCAATTAATATATGACAATATGTCTTTATATTCATATTTAAATAAAACTTTTATATAAAACTAAAAAATAAATTAAAATGGCATTTTATTATAGTATTGTCTTTATATTTAATAAATATCATTTCTATAATTGATATTTCAAGAAAATAAAAATAGATATTTGGTGTTTGATGTATGGTTTGAATCAAATCGAACTTTTGACCATACAATTTACAAGGAGGGATATGAAATGAAAGCGCTCATACATGATAAAATAAGTGGTATTAAAGGATTAAAATATGGAGAGTTCCCCTGAAGGACGCCCCGGTTATGATGAAGTAAAAGTAAGATTAAAAACTGCAGGCTTAAATCATAGAGATTTGTTTGTTTTGAAGAATCGAAATATTCATGCCCCGCCTTTAATCCCTGGTTCTGATGGTGCCGGAGTGATAGAAGAAATTGGTGAAGGTGTTACACACCTGACTAAAAACACAGAAGTTATCATCAATCCTTGTTTGGACTGGGAATTGGCTCATCATTTACCACAAGCACCTCATATTATTGGCGGTCCTTTAAATGGTACACTCTGCGAATTTTTGATTATTCCTGCTGTAAATGCGGTTAAAAAACCTGCTGATCTTTCATGGGAAGAAGCTGGTGTTTTAAGTTTATCAGCATTAACGGCTTACCGAGCACTTTTCACAAAAGGAGAGTTAAAAAAAGGTGACCATGTTTTTATCCCCGGAATAGGAGGTGGTGTAGCTACTTATGCGATGTTAATGGCAAAAGCCATCGGAGCAAAGGTAAGTGTCACATCACGGAAAGAAGAAAAAAGAAAGTTGGCAAAAAAGTACGGGGCTGATGACTGTTTCGATAGCAGCAAAGAATGGAAAGAAAACTTTCGTGATCAAAAAGTCAATATGATTTTGGATAGTATTGGTCCAGCATTCTTTCCTAAATATTTTGATATATTGAAACCAAATGGACGCATTATAACCTTTGGAGCAAGTTCTGGTGATAAAATCGAAATACCTCTGCGTTCTTTATTTTATCCACAGATCAGTATCATTGGTACATCAATGGGTAGCAGAGAAGAGTTTTATCAGATGATTGCTTTTTTAGAGCATTATTCAATCAAACCAATTATTGATACAGTATATCCGTTAGAGGAAGCTGTGAACGCTTTGACTAGATTAAATCAAGGAGAACAATTTGGTAATATATGCGTTTTGATATAGTATGTCCATGAAGAAAACTCAACTATACAAGATCAAAAACAATGAGAATGGCATGAAAATTGCCATTCTCATTCTTTAATCGGAAGTTCTAACTTAACTTGTGTACCTTTTCCTTCCTCACTTTGAAAATGAATATGTCCTCCATGGTTCTCAATAATTTTAAAAGTAACCATTAAACCAAGACCTGTTCCTTTGTCCTTTGTTGTGTAAAATGGTTCTCCCAGTTTTTTAAGCACTTCTTTCGGGATTCCTTTTCCTTGATCATTAAAGATAATCACTACTTTGCCATTTTCCTGATATGATTGGATTGAGATGACACCTTCAGTATGTTCCATTGCCTCAAACGCATTTTTTAAAATGTTAAGAAACACCTGCTTTAGTTCATTTGAAACAGCATGAATTCCGGGAAGTTTCTCACATAACGTTTTCTTAATTTGCACATTTTTAAGAGACGCCTGGGATTCCAAAATCATACAAACATCTTCAATAATTGTATTCACTTGTACCAAATCAAAAGTAGCTGATTTCGTTTTTGCTAAAACAAGAAATTCATTGATAATTGATTCCAACCTAATAAATTCAGACATCATGACTTCCGCATAATCTTTCTGATATTTTTTGGATTGAATCATAAGCTGTAAAAAGCCTTTTAAAGATGTAAGCGGATTGCGAATTTCATGGGCAATGCCTGCAGCAAGTTGCCCAATAGCTGATAACATCTCCGATTTCATTAACATTTTTTCAGAACGTTTCTGATTTGTAATGTCTTCTGAAATTCTCATCACCTGTTGAACGATCCCCGTATGATCTTCCACAGGAATCAGTGAAACTTGTTCCCACTTGTCAACTCCTTCATCATCCTGGTAATGGAGCTCACCTGACCAGGCTTTATTCTTTACAACATCTTCCCAATGAACGGATAGTTCACTGCAAACACGATGTTTTTCATTGAATGTAAATACGTTTTCACCAATAATTTCAAACTCTTCTTTGCCAATCATCTCACAAAAACGTTTATTTACATATTGGACATTCCCGCTAGTGGAAGCAATTAAAATATTTGTCGGACTCTGATCCACCACTTGTGAGCTAATGCGTAAAGCTTCATTTGTCATTTTTAACTCAGTCATATTAAAAAACGTGACAATAATTCCTTTTATGACATCATTAGTATCGTATGGTGTCATTTCGACAGCATACCAATCACCGTTTAATGACTCAAGTTCCTTATGTACAGTTTCTCTTCCACAAAGTACCCTTTTTAAATCTTGAACAAATTCGTCATGCTTGAGACGGCTTGTTAATACATGAATTGATCCAGCAATTTCTGATTTCTTTAGTCGAAAAAGCTTTGTTGCCTCTGGTGTTAAATATTTCATATTCAAATGTTGATCCAAAAATACGGCTGCAACGTTTGTATGATCCAAAAGGCTGTACATATCACTTTTAATTTCAGTTAATTCGCCAATTTTTTTTTCGAATTTCTCATTGATTGTCCTTAATTCCCTGTTTGACCGAAGGAGTTGCTGATTTTTACGGGTGAGCTTTTGATTAGATACTTCAAGTTCCTTTATCTTCCGGCAAAGGGATTGAATTGTATCATTCGTTTGACTAACGCTATTTTCAGATAGGAGCAACCTTTTTTCTTCAGCTTTTTGTTTATTTTCAATAAAAAGCACATAAAGTTTTTGATATTGACGAAGAAAACGGATTAGTTTTAAATTAATCAAAAAAAGCTTTCCCCCTAAATAAACGGGTAGATTTTTAAATACAACTTCTCTTTTTCCATTTCTTAATCGCTGTAAAGCTGTGTTGATAGGAAAAGACAAACCAGAAGGGAAAATATGATCTATGTTTCCTTTTTGGTTCTTTAAATATTGACCGGCATTTTTTGAGGAAGTGACAATTTCCCCCTTATCATTCAAGATCAGACACGGAAATAAATATTGATCAACTAACGAGAGATAGATGTCATCCATTTTATACCATTCACTTAGTTGATGGATTTTTTTGTACGCATCCGATTTTACATTTTGAGTAAATAATTCTGACATTTTTTCAATCATTTCACTTGAGACCAGCATAAAAATCCTCCTTTTCCAAGTGCAAAATTCAAAAGTGGAAACACCTACTACTATTCACAAAATATAGATGGGATCGACGGCTAATAGATTCTGGAGGAAGAGTCTTTCACAGGTCACGCAGAGGCAACAAAATATGCTAACAAAGTATACCTATCCTTCAACATCCTTCCACCGCCCTGCTTTCCATTTTTTCTTTTCATTCTCCCAAGAGCTCGGCACCGACAGATATGTATAATAGAAAAAACAAGGCCAAAAATATGAAGGATATCTAACTAGGTATTCGACGGATGATATAAAATCCCTTTAAATACAATTTTATTGATCGGTTCTTTTTTGAATAAAAACATACAGGTAAACAAAATATAATGGTTGAACCAAATTGAAGGAGGATATGTGAATGGATCAACAAAATCAACAAAAAGTGCAAATAAATCAAGGTAATGAAGCATTACAACATTTGAACCATGGCGGTCATGAAGTTTTTGACATGCATGAAGTATTGTCAGGAATGATTGGTATTCTTGATCAATATTTAATGTTTAGTCAGCAAATTCAAGACCCTGAGTTGCTCGGTATATTGGATAGACAACGTCAATTTATTATCTCACAGTACAATATTACAACAGAGTGTTTCCGTACCGGGCGAAAGCCTAGCCAAGAAACAGCAACTTATATGATGAAAGAAGACAGGGAATTTGTATACGGTTTAAAACAATCCCAACCTAAGAAACCAAATCAAGCAGTGACAGGTATTGATGATGCATGTATTAGCAGCTACATGCTTTCATTAGTTAAAACTGGAGCTTCTTCTCTTGCTATGGCAGCTCCTGAGGTAACAAATCCTGTCTGTCGAAGAGTGTTGGCCGATCAAATTCCAAACTATATCGAAATGGCTTATGAAATTTTTCTTTACCAAAACAAACGAGGCTATTACCAAGTTCCACAGCTTTCTTCACGGGACATGGAAATCATGCTTTCCACTTTTGCACCGGCAGTGGGGCAACCGCAAACACAAATCCCGATAAACAAAGGAATGGGCCAAGGACCTATTCATTAACTAAGTTAAACGGCATTGAAGGAATAAATCCTCCAATGCCGTTTTTTTCATTATTTTAATCAAAATGAAAAGCCGCAAATGCGGCCTTTTTTCTTTATCTTTGTTGAGGGAATATTCTGTTGATTGTTTCTCCAAATTCATCAAAAATACCTTCAATTGGTTCACCATTTTGAATCCTATCTCCATAATTTCTCATCCGGTCAACAAAATCTGGGTTTGCCGAAACAAATACATTGTTTATGTCTTTATCAGTTCTTTTTACTTTATTGGAGATTTTCTTTTTTAGATCTCCGGTTACATCACCTTTCGGATTACCTTTTAAAACAACGGCTACATAAGCATTTCGATTGGTAACAATAACATTGGCATGTCTGACTTCTTTTAAGTCTGTGACTTTATCAGCGACTTTGTCTGCAACATCCATATTATTGTTGTTATTGTTTATATTTCGATCAGGATTTCTATATGTGACATCCATTCTGTCATCTCTATTGATCCGTTCGCTTACATTTGTTCCATCATTTATATTATTTCTGTCATTTCTGTCCGTTACATTTTGTAGCACGTCATTTTGATCCCGGCGCTCATTTTCTCCTTGATTGGCCATTCCACAACCTGCGGTGAACAATAAAGGGAAAAGAAAAGCAGTAATTGCACCTTTTTTCTTATTGAACATTTCATATTTCCTCCTTTAATCATTTACGTATAGGTTTTTCTTTTACATTTGATTTATTCACCCAAGGAAAATCCAGTTTCTGTTATGATAAATATGACATAATATTACCGGGGGTGCTAGAAAATGACATTATCAAACACTTTTTCAAAAGCAAAAAAAATGTTTTACGTTTTGCAAATAACAGATTTTTGTGTCCATCCTGATGAAACACAACTTGTCTTTAACACGAATCTAAGCGGTCAACCAAACATATGGGCAATGGATCTTTCAAAGCCATATCCTTATCAACTCACTTTTTTTAATCAAAACTGCAATGGAATGACCTACAGTAAAGACGGTTCATTCATATTTGCCGGATTTGATCAGGACGGAAATGAACAACATCGTTTATATCAGTTTTCCTCCTCAGGAGGAGAACCACAATTATTAAACGGAAATCAACAAGACCGCCACTTCCAACCGAACATCGTCAATCATTCTATTTACTACACGTCTTCCAAAAATAATCCAGTTTTTTTAAATACATATCAATTTGATCTTCTGACAAGGAAAGAAAAGCTTATTTTTACAGGAAATGATGGGGTGTCACAACTCAGTGATGTAAGTCCGAATGAAAAAGCATTCAGTTTTCATGTTTCGTTTGTCAATAGCCACTCTGTTTGTGTGGTTCAAACAGCAGACGGACATATAACACCAATCGTCCCCGATCATAAAAAAGCGCATAAGGTCTATGCATCATATTTTGCAACAGATCATATCTTGTATGTCACCACGAATTATGATTCAGAGTTTTCATATCTTGCATCATACACGATTTCTTCCAACACCTTTACTCCACTACTCTTTATAAACGAAACAGACTTGACTTCGATACATGCTGATCCAAATGGAAAGTACCTATACTTAATTGGAAAAAAGGGTATTAAAGATATCATTTATCAATATGAGATTCGAACAGGAGAGGCAAGAACGATATGTTGCCCATGTTCATCTGTTAAAAAAGTGTGCTGTACAAAGTCAGGCGCCCTTTATTTGCTCGGTTCAACACCAAGAAAACCAGATAATATTTACGTAAAAAAGGATAACCAAACTGAATGGCGCCAATTAACAAAACATGATGTTCCCGGTTTTTCTGAAGAGGAACTTACTGATCCAGAGGTGATCACTTATCGTTCTTTTGATGGACGGACAATCGAGGGTTTGTTGTATAAACCTAGTCACAATGAAGCAAATGGTTGGACAATCATTTGGCCGCATGGTGGGCCTCAGTATGCCGAACAATTAAAGTTTTATGACATCTTTCAAATCGCAACTAAAATGGGCTACCAAGTGTTTTCACCAAATTTTCGGGGGTCAGAAAATTATGGCTACACATTTTACAAAATGGTTGAACGAGATTGGGGGGATGGACCACGCCTAGATATGATTTCGGGAATTGATTGGCTGATTGATCAAAAGATCGCTGATCGTGAAAAACTGTTTCTATTAGGCGGTAGTTATGGTGGGTACATGGCTCTTTTATTACATGGAAGGCATCCTGAGTATTTTCAAGCTGTCGTTGATATTTGCGGTGTTAGCAACTTGTTTACATTTGTTAAATCAGTTCCTGAATTTTGGCGACCGCACACAGAAAAATGGGTCGGTCATCCAGACAGGGATCGAATAAAAATGACAGCCGATTCTCCAATTACCTATTTAAAACAGATGACACGACCAATGTTAGTTGTTCAAGGTAAAAATGATCCCCGTGTTGTAAAAGAGGAATCCGATCAAGTCATTGATCAGTTGAAAAAGTGGGGAAGAGAGATTGAATATCTCGTCATGGAAGATGAAGGGCATGGTTTTTCAAAAAGGGAAAGTAAAGTCAATGCTTACACGGCCATTTTCAGTTTTTTTGAAAAGCACCGCTTAAAATCTCCTGTTAGAAGTGAAGAATAAAACAAACTTACCCAGGGCAAAGTATAAGTAAAAAGGAGGTTGATCCTTTGTTTAGAAGAAGAACTGGTATTCATCCAGCTGTATTAATCGTTGGTTCTGCTGCTATATCTGCGGCCTTCTCACCAGAAATTCGCAAACGTGTGATGAAGATGTTTACAATGAGAACACAGGATGGATTGTTAAATCCAGCAGAACTGTTTAAACAAGCATTTACGACAAGAGAAAAAGGACAGACTGAGCAAAATCAAACACATTCAAATGATAAGAGCCAGCAGCATACACATACGACAACAAATTACAATGAAGCTGAAGAACTACTGGACAATATTGATCGAAACACGTATTAGTGGTAGCTGTCCCAACACCCCTTAAAACATAAAATCTGGTGACTGCCTCGAGCGGTTCACCAGATTTTTGTGTGTATGACGGTCAATCGCCACCGAGGGTGACCAACCTTTTACATTTCAGCTTCAATAATATTTGTATGATCATCATATACATCTGTTTCAAGTTCTTTTGTCAGTTTACTTGTCACAAGTCCTGAAGTCATACTACCACTAACATTAAGAGCTGTACGTCCCATATCGATAAGCGGTTCGACCGAAATTAATAATCCGGCTAAGGCAACTGGCATATTCAAAGCTGATAGTACTAAAAGTGCCGCAAATGTTGCACCACCGCCGACACCTGCTACACCAAAAGAGCTAATTGCGACAATCCCGATGACTGTCAAGAGAAATGAAGGTTCCAGAGGATTTTGTCCGACAGTCGGTGCGATCATGATCGCCAGCATTGCAGGATAAATCCCGGCACAGCCGTTTTGGCCAATTGATAAACCAAATGAGCCAGCAAAGTTGGCAATCCCTTCAGGAACACCCAAACTTCTTTGTGTTTTAATGTTTAGTGGTAAGGCGCCAGCACTTGATCTCGAAGTAAAAGCGAAGATAAGCACTGGAACAGCCTTTTTCAAATAAGTAACTGGATTTAACCCACTGACCGTAATCAGTAATAGGTGGATACCGAACATCACGATCAATGCCACATAAGAGGCGAGAACGAATTTTCCAAGTTTCAAAATACTATCAAGATCACTTGTTGCAATTGTATTGGTCATAATCGCTAACACCCCATATGGTGTCAGTCTTAAAATCAATGTCACAACACGCATAATGATTGCGTATACAGCATCAACTATTTTTTTAAAAAGTTCGGCTTGTTCAGGCTGCTTTTTCTTCACACCAAGATAAGCTATCCCAAGAAAGGCCGCAAAAATAACAACTCCGATCGTAGATGTCGGTCTTGCACCTGTAAAATCCAAAAACGGGTTTCCCGGTAAGAGTTCAACTACTTGTTGTGGAAGTGTTTTGGCTTCCATATTTGCTGATTTCTGTTTTAATTCTGCACCCCTTGAAAGCTCTGCGTCTCCCTTTTCAATATGAATCGCTTGAAGATCAAAGCTAAGAGTGGATGCGATTCCCACAGCAGCAGCTACAGCAGTTGTAGCAATAAGCAAACCAATGATAAGACCGCTAATTTTTCCAATGCTATGTTTCAGACTAAGCTTTGTAAAAGCACCTAAAATTGAAATAAAAACAAGTGGAATCACAACCATCTGCAAAAATTTCACATAGCCGTTTCCAAGTATTTGAAACCAATCGGTCGTTTGGATGGTTGTTTCTGAAAAAGCACCATATATAAAATGCATAGTAAAACCAAATACAATTCCGAGTCCAAGAGCAGTAAATACTCTTTTCGAAAACGAAACATATTTTTTTTGCATGAAATAAAGGAGCACCATCAGAAAGAGCATAATAAAAATATTAATGATCGTAAAAAAGTTCATCACATAAAAGCCCCCTTCATTTTGATACATTAGAAAATATAATACAATAAAACCAATCGGTCAAGTAGGAATTAGCGCTAAATTTTTTCAAAAAAATTTTGATTTAAGGTTGTAATTTTGCTTAAACACTGGTAAAGTAAAGGTAATTATTTTTGTTCGAACTATCTTTAAGAAGAAAGTTTTGTAAGAGTTTTCGTCTTGGAAGTTTGTTTTAGAGCAAGAATGATGAATTTAAGCGTTATCGCTTTAGGAGGAAATTTCATGCTAGAAGGTAAAGTAAAATGGTTTAACTCTGAAAAAGGTTTCGGATTCATCGAAGTTGAAGGACAAGACGATGTATTCGTTCATTTCTCTGCTATTCAAGGCGAAGGCTTCAAAACTTTAGAAGAAGGCCAGTCTGTATCTTTCGAAATCGTTGAAGGAAACCGCGGACCGCAAGCTGCTAACGTTACAAAAGCATAATTGAAGAGCACAGCTCTTAACGGGACTGCTGATTTTTAATCAGCAGTCTTTTTGTTATGTCCAACATAAAAAGAGCCTCCAAAAAGTCAAAAATACTAACTTTTTGGACAGCCCCTAAAAAACAACTCCTATGAAGCAATATCCCTTTTGCTAAACACTGTGAATGCCAACAAATGAAAGATAACAAAATAGATCACCAAGATGGTCACGGAAAAGCCGAGTGTCATTCCTTCAGGCGGAGTTCCGTTAATGTACATCATCAAATCTGTGTTGGCAAACAAAAAATATTTTCCCCAGTCAAAGTGCATTAACAACGGTGTAATCAACTTACCCGAGAATAAGAGAAACATCGAAATCCCAACAGCAAGTAAACTGTTTCTAAATACCGCTGAAATCATAAATGCCATTGTCGCCAACATCAGAATCACAATCGAATTGAAAAGATAGTATTGGATGAGATAAAATAATATATTTTGCTCTTTTACACTACCATTAACATAAGTAAGATGAGCTTCAGATCCATCACCAGTCCCAAAGAACACTAGACCTATAATTCCTGATGCGATAAATAAAAATAAAAGTAAACTTATAGAAAACAACAGCAAAGTCAAATATTTCGATAATAGAATTTTAAAGCGGCTGATCGGACGAATCACTAGAAGTTTAATGGTTCCCCAGTTAAATTCACTGGCAACAATTCCACCTGCAATTGTGATCACAAATAAGCCAATTAGTTGTATCAAACCTCCGTTATCATCAATAAACTTCCACATTGAGTAGCCATTTGATATATCATGTTTAATGTGATATTCATTGAGGGCAATTGATTCCTTATATTGTTCTTTCATATAAGCCATTTCGGGCTTTTTAAGGTCTTTTTTCATTTCTTCATTTTGTTGAATTAATTCCTTTTTCCAATCAGGACTCGCTTCACCGATTCCTTGAGCTTTTACAATGAATCCACCGGCGATGATTGCAAGCAGCAAAAAACCGATCATGACATATGTACCTTTTCGACTAAATATTTTAATCCATTCATTATAGATGAGTTTAAGCAAGTTGAGTTTCCTCCTTATTCTCAGTAATTTCCAGGAAACGGTCTTCCAATGATTTAGTTATTATTTTTACTTCAAACAAACGAATGCCATGATCTGTTAAATGTTTGATTAAGTCTGGAACTTCATCTTTTTTAAGATTGAGTTCAATCCCGTTTTCCACTTTTTCAATTTTCCAGTCTCCAAAATCAGACGTATGTCGGAAAAGAGCCTCCACATCATTGGCATGGAAGAAATAGTGCTCCTTGTACTCTTTATTATCAACAGACTCGTGAACATTCTGAATATCGCGCAGTTTACCATTTTGAATAATCGCAAACCTGTCACACATGAGCTCCATCTCTGCAAGCAAATGACTTGAAACAATCACAGCCATGTCTTTTTCTGTAGTTAGTTTTCTTAAATAATGGCGAATCTCACGAATTCCTGCTGGATCAAGTCCGTTTGTAGGTTCATCAAGAATCAACAGCTTTGGATCGTGCAAAAGAGCTTGTGCGAGCCCTAGCCTTTGTCTCATTCCCAATGAATATGTTTTCACTTTGTCATGAATACGATTCTTCAATCCGACAAGCTCAATAATCTCATCGATTTTGCTTTTCGTTACCCCTTTTGTCATTCGTGCATATTGCATAAGGTTTTGATAACCTGTCATAAATTTATACATTTCGGGGTTTTCAATGATCGCCCCAATATATTGTGCAGCTTTGGCAAAATTGTCTTTGACATTTACCCCGCTGATTAAAATGTCTCCATTCGAGATGTTCATATGGCCGACAATCATTCTGATCGTCGTTGTTTTTCCTGCTCCATTCGGTCCCAAAAACCCAAAGATCTCCCCAGAGTTTACATCAAAACTTAGTCCGTCAATAATTTTCTTTCCTTTGATCACCTTTGAAACATTTTGTAATTGCAGCAGTGTTCCCATTTGTTTTTTCTACCGCCTTTCATTGTTTTTGATTAACATCCTTATACCAGTTGAGCAGTGACATTTTCGATTCCTCGCGCAACTCCTCAACATTCTTTTTCTCCATCACCTGGCCAGTTGAGACGACAATTACTTCATCAAGAATTTGTTCGACCTCACTGATTTCATGGGTAGCGATGACCACTGTCTGTTCTTCAAAATGAAGCCATGAAAGAAGACTTCTCACAATCGACTCTCTAACTACCGGATCTAGACCTGATAATGGTTCATCTAAGAGAACAACTGGAGCATCTCGCGCGAGAGCCAGCACAAGTTTCACCTTGCCTCTGTTCCCTTTAGATAGCTGTTTCAGCTTTTTATTTTGATCAATCTTCATTTCTTTTAAAATAGTAAATGCTTTTTCAAGTTGAAAATCAGCAAATTGGCTATCATAAAAATAAATCATATCCTGCACTCGGAAATGCTCATAAAACATATCAAGCTCGGTTAAATAAGCAATATTTTTTAGTAATGTACGCTCAGCTCGTCGATTTCCAACGAGCACCGCTCCTGAGTCAGGAAAACAGAGCCCTGCGATGATCTTCAAAAGTGTTGATTTTCCGCTCCCATTTGGACCGATCAATCCGTAGATTTTTCCTGATGACAATGATAAAGAAACATCTTTTAAAGCAAATTGGTTCCCGTATTTTTTCGTCACATTTTCCAGTTCAATATTCATTTGGCTCTCCTTTCTGCAAATAGCGATCAAGTTCAGACAACATCTCCTGTTTTGATAGTCCAAGTTCTTGCATATTTTCTACAAATTGCTCAATCATGTCTGTACGCATTTTCTGTTTCAACTCGTCGATCATGTCTGTTTTTTCGACAACAAAAGTTCCTTGCCCCCGTCTCATCTCAACGATTCCCATCCTTTCCATTTCAGCATAAGTTCTCTGAATCGTATTCGGATTGACCTTTGTCTCGACAGCCAAATCGCGTACAGAAGGCAGTTTTTCGCCCGGCTTCATTTCTAGCCGAACGATTTTTTTGAAAAGTTGTTCAGCAATTTGACGGTAGATCGGCTTTGATGAGGAAAAGTCACTCGCCATCACATTACACCTCAACTTTTTTTGCAAGTAACTTGCCAGAGAAATAGAAAAGACAGACAGCTAAAACGGCATAATATATCAGCATAGTTCCTGAAAGATCTACGTGAAAAAAAGTGACAGACCAACCTGAGGGTTTGTGATAATTAAAATTAAATTCGGCTTTTACGGGTATATTCCATAACTCCCAGACCGGTTTTATGAAACGGTTTTCTGAAGCAAAATATTCAATCATACTATAGCTATAAAAAAGCACGAACACGATTAACCAACGAACTTTTTTCAATACTGAATATTTTCCTAGTACTTGATATACAGTCCACATCAGCATGACCCAGATTGAAAGTAACATTCCCCACAAAAAGATAAGGCCATTAATCAGCAATAGATCCCATACGGAATATAATCCTTTAGAAATCATCTCAAGCTGGTTTCTGACAATGATTCCAAAGATCAGGATGATCAGTTGTGCTATCAATTGATAAACAGCAGCTGCTGCTAGTTTGGACAGAAGTAAAACAAAACTGCTGTTCGGATTATAAAGCCAAATTTGCGTTTTTCCTTCAAGACGAAGCTGACCGAGCATGATAATCGGACTGTAAAAGCCTTGACATAACAAAAGGCATACTAAAAATCCAAACATGAACATTGGTTCGTGTTGATAATATGCAAATAAACAACTCACAATCATGACCAATACGGTTAATGCCAACCATATAATAGACCAGAATCTTGAGATCACTATGTCCTTCTTTAATAAACCAATAAAAGACTTCAATAAATTTCCTCCTACATTACAATGTAATAATGTACTACGTAGATAGTACACTAATACACAGCACAATACAAGAAAAAAAAGACAAATCGACTGATGATATTCAGTAAATTTGTCTTTTGAAGTTAGTAAATATTAGATTGTTGATGGTGATTCTTTTGTGTTCCTAACTGTTTCATCTATTTTTGGCAATGCCAGCTTCTTTTTGCTATACCGGTCTTTTCTGACATCTCTTAAAAACAGACTTAATACGATGCCTACTATACAGAATCCAACCGCCCAAATAAACGCGTCATTTATCCCCATCACATTAGATTTAAGTTGTGACTGTCCTACCATGTATTGAACCACATATTGTTTTGCTTCTGCAAGCGAAATATGCATGGATTGGGCAACTGATTGAATTTTTGTTTGTAATAAATGCATGAATGATGGATCAGCAGTATTCGCTTGATCAGCCATTGTTGCATAGTGAAATGCTGTACGTTTTGTATAAATCGTTGTCATCAAACTGGTTCCAATTGAACCGCTGATTTGGCGAAGTGTATTTGACATGGCTGTTCCGTGACTGTTCAAATGTTGTGGAAGTTGGTTCATTCCAGCAGTCATAATTGGCATCATCAGCATTGACATACCAAACGCCCGAATCGCATATATCACCATAATCGTAAAGTAAGGTGTATCAAGTGTAAGCTGTGTAAATTGATAGGTCGTCACAGCGGTTATAATTAAACCGACAATGGCCAACGGTCTTGCACCGACTTTATCAAACAATGCCCCTGCTATAGGTGACATCAAGAGGGTTACAATGGCACCCGGCAACATTAAAAGACCTGATTGCAGTGCTGTAAAGCCAACTAAATTTTGCAAATAAATAGGTAGTAAAAACATTCCTGTATACAGGGCTACCGTAATAATAGCATTAATCACACTAGATAAAGAAAACATATCGTATTTGAAAACCCTGAAATCAAGCATCGGTTCTTTTGATTTCAATTGCTGGATCACAAAAGCTGTAATCCCAATGACACCAATGATCATAGTTGCGAGTACAATTGGATCATCCCAACCATCAGTGCCCGCTTCACTTACTCCATACAACAATGAAGCAAAACCGATGATGGAAAGCAATGCACCAGTCTGGTCAAGTTTTATTTTTTGAGGAGCTGTTATGTTTTTAAATAAAACCACCCCACAAATAATGACGATAATTCCAACTGGAACAAGTCCGTAAAACATAATCCGCCAGCTGTAATGTTCAATGACCCAGCCTGATAGTGTCGGACCGACCGCTGGAGCAAACATCATGGCAAGACCAAAGATACCCATTCCTTTTCCCCGGCTTTCAGGAGGGAATATCAACAGGATCGTGGTCATCACCAATGGCTGAAGAACACCTCCACCTGTTGCCTGAATGAGCCGGCCAATTAACATTGTTGAAAAATTTGGCGCTAAACCACAAATCAACGTCCCAATCGTAAACAACAGCATGGCAGTAAGAAATAAATTGCGCCCACCAAAGCGGACAATTAAAAAAGCGGATAACGGGATTAAAACACCATTGACAAGCATATATCCTGTTGTCAGCCATTGAATCGTTGTGGCGCTCACATTAAATTCAGTCATTAAATGAGGCATAGCCACATTAAGCAACGTCTGGTTTAATATCGCCACAAATAAACCGGCCATTAAGACAAAGAGCAATGTCATCTTTCCTTGTTTTTGTTGAGAAGCCACTTACAATACCCTCCTTTCGTTCTTTTCATCCTCCCTATTTCGAAATTTTAACTGATGCGTTCATTCCTGGAAGTACTTGGCTAGACGGGTTTTTGATTGAAATTTTCACAGGTACTTTTTGTGTTACTTTTGTATAGTTTCCACTTGAATTTTGCTGAGAAAACAGATTAAACGTAGAGTTTGTTGCGTATCCGATTTCTTCAACATTACCTTCAAATGTCGTACCTGGATCACCATCGATCACAATTTCGACCTTATCCCCTTTCTCAATACTTTTGAGGTCGGTCTCTTGAATGTTTGCAGTAATGTAAAGGTGATCCATATCAATTGTTTGGGCTAATGTTTGCCCTGCTTGTACAGTCTGACCTTCCCTCGCTTCATTTTTGACAATGGTTCCAGCCATTATCGATTTCACATCAAGGGAGTTTTCACCTTTAATCTCACCTGTCTTCTCATCCTTAGAAATTTTTGTTCCCTCTTTCATCGTCCAGTTTGTTAGCTTCCCTGAGACAGGAGCTGTAATGTTTGCCATTTCACCTGAAACATGTGCTTCATCTGTTTTAACATAACTGATACTGTCATAGTAGAAATACGCACCTCCTGCTAAAATAGCAAGTCCAATGACAATTCCGACTATATTAACAATAATCAAGCGTTTTTTGCTCATCTTGATTTCTCCTTTCAGATTCCTTTTGTGACTTTATGCAAAATTAATATTTAACAAGATTAAATATTATTCTAAGTAAATAAAAGTGTCAATAGTTTTGCACAAAGTGTCACATTCCAATATCAACCATATCAATCTAAAAAAGACAAAATAAAAGGCATGATCCCAATACCAATTTGGGACACATGCCTTATCCACATAAGTTTTTTATGTTAATTGATGCTGTTTTTCCTTGCTAAAAAAACTTTTTAGTGATTGGAACACATCTGTTTTTTGTTTTAAAACATAGTACTTAAATTTTTCATTTTTAATATTTCTATAGGCTGACATTAATGTTGAATGCCTATTATATTGATTGACTTCACCATAGCAGAAAAGATTGGCTTTCTCCATCAGTTCGCCGACAAGTCTGACACAACGAGGATTATCAGAGGTTAAATTATCTCCATCAGAAAAATGAAACGGATAAATATTGTAAGCTGTCGGAGAGTATTTTTGCTCAATCAATTCAAGCGCTTTTCGATAAACAGATGAACATATTGTTCCTCCGCTTTCCCCTTTTGAAAAAAAGTCTTCTTCGGAAACGATTTTGGCTTCTGTATGATGGGCAATAAACTGAACATCGACCGTTTCATACTTTGTCCGTAAAAAACGTGTCATCCAAAAGAAAAAACTGCGTGCCATGTATTTTTCCCAGATCCCCATACTTCCACTTGTGTCCATCATCGCCAAAACAACCGCCTTTGATTCTGGCTTTTTAGTGTCATTCCACGTTTTAAATTTTAAATCTTCAGGAAATATTGGATAAAACGCTGGTTTTCCCATCATCGCATTTCGCTTAAAAGCGCTCAGCATTGTTCTTTTTTTATCAATATTACCGGTTAAACCAGTTTTACGAATGTCATTAAACTCAATATCTTCTGTGACAATGTCGTCCCGCTCTTTCTGCTCGAGATTCGGCAGCTCCATTTCGCTAAAAAGTGCCTCTTCCAAGTCCATTAAGGAAACGTCTGCTTCATAATAATCTTCTCCAGCCTCTTTACCAGCTCCAAAGCCTTTTCCAGCATCACTTCTCTTATCAGAGCTGTCTCTTGCCACAACATCCCCAATCTCGCTTTCGCCATCTCCCTGTCCAACATGTTTATTTTTATCATAGTTATAACGGATTTTGTATTCATCCAATGAACGAATCGGAATTTTAACGACATCTTTCCCATTAGACATAATAATACTCTCTTCTGTGATCAAATCAGATAAATTATGTTTGATCGCATCCTGCACCTTTTTTTGATGACGTTGTTGATCATCAAACCCTTTGCGATGGAGGGACCAGTCTTCCTGAGAAATAATAAAATGGCCATTGTTTTTGTGGGACATGCATTCCCCTCCTTCATGATCTGTTAAAAGAAATGAAACAAGTCTAAAAAATGTTTACTTTTATCTTATGCAAGTGACAGAAGACATTTGATAAACAATTTTGAAAATGTGAAGAGAAGGTCAAAATGGCTGCACAAGTCGCCGTTTTTTGCTAATCAGTTGCTTTCTTAGTATGCTAAGGATATCCTCTCAATCTTTTGTCAAAATGGAGTGTAGACAAAAGATGATTAAAGATGTAAAAGAATTTTATCAGTGGTATAAAGAAAATGGGTTAGATGAGGACTTTATTACAGATGTCACCATGACTCTTTCAATGAAGTTGGCAAATAAACGATCAGAAGAGAGATTTATAATGTCCCAAAAATGTGGGAGCGGTGTACAAACTGACCCGCCCTTTTGTTGGACGGGTCATCATTTACCGGTTTAATAAACTTCCGACATATTTTAAAAGTTCATTGGCACTCGTTGAGTTATAGCCATGTTCATCAATCAGACGGGCGACAACTTCATTAATTTTTTTCAATTGCTGTTCATCAGGCGTTTTTGTGGAAGTTGTTATTTTCACAACATCTTTTAAGTCTGCGAACAATTTCTTTTGTATGGCTTCACGCAAACGTTCATGTGAATTATAATCAAACCGCTTCCCTTTTCTCGCATAGGCGGAAATCCGAATTAAAATTTCTTCACGAAAGGCCTTTTTCGCATTTTCAGAAATGCCAATTTGCTCTTCTATCGATCTCATCAATTTTTCATCAGGATTCATTTCCTCACCTGTCAACGGATCACGCAACTTGTTTTTGTTGCAGTAAGCTTCAACATTATCTAGATAATTATCCATAAGGGTTTTAGCTGATTCTTCATATGAATAGACAAACGCTTTTTGCACTTCTTTTTTTGCCATTTCATCGTACTCTTTTCTGGCCACAGAAATGAAGTTCAAGTGGCGCTCACGTTCTTCAGTTGAGATCGATGGATGCTGATCAAGCCCTTCCTTCAAAGAACGTAGAACATCGAGCGCATTGATGGACTCCATATTTTTCCGAATAATCGTTGAAGATATTCGATTGATGACATACCTTGGATCAATCCCACTCATCCCTTCATCATTGTATTCTTTTTTCATATCCTCGACATCAACTGAATTATATCCCTCCACACTTTCTCCATCATAAAGCTTCATTTTTTTGACAAGATCAATATCAGAGCGCTTTGGTTCTTTCAATCGCGTTAAAATGGAAAACATTGCTGCCACCTTTAAGGTATGTGGTGCAATGTGTACCTCTGATACATCACTTTCTGCGATCATTTTTTTATAAATACGTTCTTCTTCAGAAACTTTTAAATTATAGGGAATTGGCATCACAATAATTCGCGAATGGAGCGCTTCATTTTTTTTATTAGAAATAAAAGAACGGTACTCCGTCTCATTTGTATGAGCGACAATCAACTCATCAGCGGAAATTAATGCAAATCGACCTGCCTTAAAATTACCTTCCTGTGTCAAAGAGAGAAGATGCCAGAGGAATTTCTCATCACATTTCAACATTTCTTGAAACTCCATCATTCCCCTATTCGCCTTGTTTAATTCACCGTCAAAGCGGTATGCACGGGGGTCAGATTCTGATCCGTATTCAGCAATGGTTGAAAAATCAATACTCCCTGTTAGATCGGCAATATCCTGTGATTTAGGATCTGATGGACTAAATGTACCAATCCCTGTTCTCTTATCTTCGGAAAAAAAGATTCTTTCCACTATGACATCTTCAATTCTGCCACCATATTCTTGTTCAAGCCGCATCATGTTCAAAGGTGAAAGGTTTCCTTCAATACGGATTCCATATTCCTGATAAAAATCGTCACGCAAATGCTGTGGGATTAAATGAAGTGGATCTTCATGCATCGGACATCCTTTAATCGCATAAACAGCACCTTCATCTGTCAATGAGTAGGCTTCAAGCCCTTTTTTCAGCATTGTAACAAGCGTTGATTTCCCTCCGCTAACAGGTCCCATTAATAGCAAAATTCTTTTTCTAACATCTAGTCGTTTTGCCGCAGGATGAAAATACTCTTCAACAAGCCGTTCCAAAGGTTCCTCAAGTCCAAATAACTCTTTGTCAAAGAACCTGTATATTTTTTTCCCATCTTTCTCTTCAATGCCGCTTGCTTTAATCATATGATAAACGCGAGAATGAGCAGATTGGGCAACTGCTGGTTTTTCTTTCAAAATTTCCAAATAATCAGCGAAGGTTCCTTCCCACTTCAAACGCTGCTCTTCCTCTCTATACTGTTCAAGCTTTTTTAAGATATCCATAAGAACCTCCCATATGATGTGTAATGCAAATGAACAACTGTTACATCCAATCTATGCGAAGATGTCCTTTTGCATGCTTTTCCTATTCAATAAGACTCTCTATCCCGAAATTGACAAAGATGGAATGAACCATTCATAATAAAAATAGCACAAACGTTAGAGACAACAGGGAATTAGGATGGGGAGGAGGATTAGATGAATACACTGATCATGATGGGGGTCATCCTCGCATTTCTCGTAGCCATTTTCACTGCCGGGTATGAAAGCAAATCCGGAAAGCAAAATTAACAGGAAAAAAGGATGGCGGTATGAAGCCATCCTTTTTCAGAACATAACACTGTTACATTTAAATTCGTTTTTTCTCGCCCACATTTGCTCGTTTAGAAACGGTCAGTTCTGTTTTGTATTCAACCGTTTTAATCTGACAGCTTGGACCGATATGAATGCGATTGCCTCTGACGATCTGTGCTGAAGTGTTTTCCAAATAAATATCGTCCCCTTCAATTGTTTCAGTAGAAAGAAATCCGCCATTTGGTTTAAAGAGCCCCCGCTTATTTTTCACGTTAATAACTGTTCCACCGATTTCCTTGACAGAACTTTTATCAAACCTTAAACCAATTTCAATTACACCGGCATTAAGCAGACCATCCAGTTCAACACTCCCGGTTAATTCAAAAGATTCCGCTTCACAATTACCTTTACCAGTTAGCGCACCTTTAATATCACATCGTTCAGCACTTAAATGTCCACCAATATTAATGGCTCCTCTCACAACTGCTTCACCTGTATGAACATCACCAACAATGTCTGTCTTTCCATAGATTTTTATTTTGTCTGCTTTTAGGCTTCCGCCAACCTTTGTTTCTCCATGGATGTGAAACGCTTGGACGATTGCATCTCCTGTAAGAGAACTTGTGCCATAAGTACGAAATTTAAGACAGTCAAGTCCACCCCCAATAGTTCCCTCACCACTAATTAAGACATTTTCATAGACACCGCCAGCCGCACTTCCTGATCCGTTAATTTTCAATTGATTTCTCTTCACCTTAGAGTACCTCCCATTAGATTTTTCTACTGTCTCCCACTTTTGCCGTTTTCGCCTGCTGAAACTCTTCTTTATATTCAATCATCTCGATATCACAGTTTTCACCGATGAAGACCGAATTACCGCGGACAATCTTTGCTGTTGTATGAGTCAATTCAATTTGATCACCTTCGATTAAATCAGCCGTCAGTTTCGGTGAAGAAAAAAGCGGCGCTAAAAATGAGAGAATTTTTGATTGGTGCGGTGTGCAGCTGATTTGTCGACCACCGATTTCTTTGACTTTGCTCTCCCCTCCATGAAGTTTAATATCAATTTGTTCAGCATTTAAAAGACCATCGATTGTAAAAAGGCCTTCTGCTGAGAAATGTTCAACCTCACAGTCTTTGCTGATTGAAGCTTTTCCGCGAATAATCAGTTCGTCTCCTTTTACATGTCCATCTATTCCAGCATATCCTGCAACTTTTAATTTTGCCGCACTGATATCACCTTCGATTTTTGCTGAGCCATCAATTCGCAATGAAGAAGCATCGATGTTGCCATTCATCTTTGCATGACCGCTAATTTTTGCTGCTTCCGTTTTTATTCGACCATTTACAGTTCCTGAACCATTGCAAAAAAACTGTTCACAATTAACATCTCCATTAATTGTTCCTTTCCCGTTTAGTTCAACGGAATGAAAGGTTCCGCCGTTTGAACTTCCAAATCCATTAATTGATAAATTGTCCACTGTTTTCATCATATTTTCCTCCATCACATTAATTTTGTTTTCAATTCTTCATGAACAGACGGCAAATTGGCATCGGCAACAACTTTTACTGTCTTTTCAAATATCGTATCACCTTCTGCTAGTAAACACGTTGTGACACCAAGTTTCCTTAGAACAATCAGTCGACCATGCTGTTGGATGTCTACCAATAGCGCCACTTCAAGCACCATTTTCCCTTCTTCAAGACTGATATCACCTGATTGAAGCAATTTTTCTATGATATAAAGTGCAAAAATTTCCTTTAAAGAAAATGAATCATCATATTTCTTCGTATTCTTGATAAAAAATGACATGACTGCCTCAGAAATCAGCTCTTTTCCAAGCAGCTCTTCACGGCTGAGCACAAGTTTATCAAGTTTTGGTGAAAACATATCCGCCATTTCATCAAGAGAAAGATTTTCTTTCATGTTTTGAATTTTTTTAATCCTGTTTAGGATGTCTTCTTTCGGAAAAAATGTTTCTTGTCCAGTAAATGTCGATTTGCGAATAAACCAATCTTCTGGTATTAAATTTTTTCGTTTCCATCTATACAACTGCCCATATGAAATCGATGTTAGCTCAAGCAGCTCTTTTTTTGAAATTAAATCCTCACGAGCCATCTACTTTCACTCCTTTATGCATATTGTAACATAACACTGTTACACTTGCAATCTAGGGTGATTTTTCTCTGTGGATGTCGTTAACAACTATGACAACCTGCATAGCACGGTCATAAACGAAATCATACTCAAATACTTGTATTACGCTGGATAGTCCGACAGTAACGTCGAGGAATTTACCGAAGGAGAATTAAAGGTGTTCCTCATCTAAGAAAGAGAATTTCAACTTAGTTTTCGAGATGGTGGAATGCATAAGTGATGAGAAAAGAACATGTGATTAAAATAGTAGAAAGTTTTACGTGGTCAAAATGGGGATGTCATCATAATGATTTCGTCAAAAAAAGGATTCAGAAGTAACTATACTTGGTGTGGGAGTAATGTCCCTCATCATTTTAGTATTCGTGAAGGAACAATGCCTACAACGTTATTATTCTAAACCCTTCCGTATACTGGCATCAACAGATCATCCGTTTTGGAGTGTCTTGGCAATTTGTCCGCTTTCTTTTTGTTTGTCTCACATGCGGAACCGTCAGAAAAGACTTACGTTTGTTAAACGTAAAAAAGGCGTCCAATAGTCTAAAATCGACTTACTAGACAGCCCCCTGTAATGATTAAGTTAAATCCCGATAATCCTGCTGACGAAGCGCCTCATACACGAGGATTGCCGCTGTATTTGACAAATTGAGTGATCTAACATGCGTTGTCATCGGCAAACGCAGACAACGGTCCATGTTTTGTTCAATCAATTCCTTAGGCAGTCCGTTTGTTTCTCTGCCAAACACGAAAAAATAATCTTCATTCTTGTCTGTATAGTCAAACGATGTATGCGGCTTTTGGCCAAATTTTGTAATAAAGAAAAAATGTCCGTTTGGATGAGCCTCAAATAACTCTTCTAATGAATCATGGTACACAATATTGACGAACTCCCAGTAGTCAAGACCTGCACGCTTTAGCATTTTATCATCAGTTGAAAAACCTAGCGGTCTAATCAAGTGAAGCGTTGTATCTGTTGCTGCGCAAGTTCGTGCAATATTTCCTGTATTCGCAGGAATTTCTGGTTGATATAAAACAACATGTATTGCCAAAATGTTCACCTCTATTTTTCTAATCCGCTGTTATTATACCACTGTTTATGATTTTATCGTATCATCTTCAATATGCAAAAATGCATAACGAATCGATGGGGTATAAGCGGGTGAGTCCTCATATGACCAATACCTCATCCGACAATCATGAGTTTGGGCATTCACAAGCGGCATATTACTTTTATCCTTTGCTGTCACAATTGCTGTATGATCAAACCTTCCGTCCCCACGAAAATCATAACAGATCACATCACCTTCCATTAGCTGATCAGCACTCCCTACTTGAACAGAGCGAAGACCAGCTTTTGACTGTTTTAGAAAGGTTCGCAGTGAATGAGCAACAGCCCAGCTGTAACTCCAAGAGTGGTTTTGCATCCACCAGCCTTTGCCTCTATTCGGATAACCACGCATTGGTGCTTTCCCAGCGCGAAGGCATTGAGAAACAAAATTTGTACAATTGTCTTGAAAATTTTTATAAGCTGAATTTCGTTTATTCCAAAACGTTTCAGCATAGCGTACAACCGCCATCCGGTCATAGTGGAACGCCCTGCCTAATACTTCGCGAAACTCAGCACTGGGCTCTTCCTTATGATCTGGAACTAGCTCAACCTTTGGTCGCTGAATTTCAAAATCTTTGATGATCATTTGATCATATAAAAGAGCAGTCCGCTTTTCAATTTGTTCTTCCATATACATATCATCCCCATCTTTGCACAAGTATGCGGTATGGGTTTGATAGTTTGCATGAAGAGTCCCGTCTTCTTCGAGCCAATGTTCTGTTAATACCGTTCTCATATTGGCTTTCACAATTTGAACACCCCGTCTATCAAACAGCTTTCGTTTACGCTCAATTACTTCAAAGCCACCAGCTTCACGCCAATTTTCCGCCTCAACACCATTGATTAAATAGTCCAACTTGGCCTTTAGCAAATATTTGATGATCTGTTTCAAAGGTTACACCACCATATATCTTTTAAATTTCCTTACCACTAAACATATGATGGGACATTGTTTATTTAGTCGTACTTGTTTCCTTTAAAAGTTCGATCCCTTTTTCAATTTCACATTTTGCTTCCTCATCTTGTTCATGTAAAAACGCTTTTTCCAGCTCTTCCAAGGTACTTGTTTCTCCGATTTTCCCAATGGCCCATGCAGCTGTACCTCTAATCACAGGACGGGGATCGTGATGCATCAGTGTGATTAACTCAGGAAGTGCACTGGTATCTTTAAAATGGGCTAGTGCAATGAGTGCATTTCTCTGAATCGGCTTTTTTCCACGCCAAGAACCAGCCACATGACCAAATTTCTCTTTAAATTCACGATTTGATATCGTCAACAGTGGCTTTAATAATGGCTTAGCGATCTCAGGATCAGGTTCCATTTCTGAATGCAAATGAAAATCTTTTCCTTTATTGATCGGACACACCATCTGACACGTATCACAACCATACAATCTATTTCCGATTTTTGTACGGAATTCATCAGGCAGAAAACCTTTTGTCTGTGTCTGAAATGCAATACAACGCTGAGAATTTAGCTGTCCAGGGTTGACAAGAGCACCTGTCGGACAAGATTCAATGCATTTATTGCATGTCCCGCACTGATCTTCTATCTTCTCATCAGGCTCAAACGGGATATTCGTAATCATTTCTGCCAAATAGACATAAGAGCCAAATTCAGGTGTAATAATCATACAGTTTTTTCCGCTCCAGCCAATACCAGCTCGTTCAGCAACAGCCCGATCTGACAATTCACCGGTATCAACCATTGATTTTGTTCTAATATCTTCTCGCTGATTTTTTAAAAACTCTTCAAGTTGATCGAGCTTTTCTCGTAAAACATGATGATAATCTTTCCCCCAGGAAGCTCTGCAAAAGATGCCTCTCCGTTCACCTTTTTTACTTTTTGGTGCATCCTTCATTTTGGACGGGTATGCAAGTGCAATCGCAATGATCGATTTCGCTTTAGGCAAAAGGAGCTCCGGATTTGTTCGTTTGTCAAGATCAGGTTCTTCAAAACCAGACTCATAACCTAACGTTCGATTTTCGATTAATCGTTCTTTTAAAGTGGCAAACGTATCAGCACTGGCAAAACGGATTTTGTCAATTCCGATTTGCTGAGCAAATTCAATGACATCTTGTTTCAGTTTTTTTACATCCATAGGTGCAGAACCTCCCTTCATTTCATATAGCTACAGTATAGTGTAACAGTTTGGTATTTGTTATGATTCTTAGTACTAAAGTATTGACAACATTCAAGCCATACATGAAAAAACGCAATGCTTCGTTTAATCTGAGAAACGAAACACTGCGTTATAAACAGTATGTATGGAGCGGGTGATGGGAATCGAACCCACGACATCAGCTTGGAAGGCTGAGGTTTTACCACTAAACTACACCCGCATCAAAAACAAATCATCGTTTTGACTTTTATTATGTTACACGCTTATTAAAATTTCGTCAAGAGAATTTTAAAAAAATGTCGAAAAAGCTGTCGACCGTCATCTTCGGCAGCTTTTTCGGGTGGTATTATTTTACTCTACCAGCTTGATTTTTTCACACCAGGAATCTGTCCTTTATACGCCAGTTCTCGAAATGCAATTCGTGACATTTTAAACTTTCCCATGTATCCTCTCGGTCTACCAGTCACTAAACAGCGGTTTTTCAGTCTTGATGGAGCTGAATCACGAGGAAGTTTGCTTAGTGCTTTAGCATCACCTTTTTCTTTTAATTCTTTTCTGATCGCTGCATATTGTTGAACAAGCTCTTGCTTTTTAAGTTCCTTTGCGATTTTTGCTTTTTTGGCCATTTTTATGCCCTCCTTTAAACAAAACGTAATAATTACGATTTAAAAGATATCATATTTTCGGCAATCAAGCAAATCAATGGATAAATGAACAGGTTGAGAGAATCATCGGAAAAATAGTAGTTATTGAAAGCGAAAGCTCCATTCTCATACTACTAAAGCGTTGTTAAGTGATTGCGCCTTTCCCCTTTGTCAAACACCGAAAAAAAGAGGTGATATTCAATTAGGAATATAAAGACATAAAACCGAGCATATCTGCTGTCGGTGATAAAAGTAGTGGAAGTATCAATGGTAACCCCTGTATTTTTCTAAAGGCATGATAAAAAATTGAAAATTAAAATGGAAGGAGTGATAAGAGATACAAAATTCATAAAGCCTAAAAAACTCCTTTCCTTTAGTAGACCAATCCAACAAATATATGCACTTTTTTAAGTTCATGAAATCAATGATAAACGAAAAATATCTCCTCAACTTTACCACAAAAAAGCAGCTATAATTATTTTGCCGAGACAATTGCAGGTTCATATCTTTTTTGGTTGTGATAAGGATAAGGCAAATACTCATATGTTGAGGAATGATTCAAGAGAAGAAAAACTTGGAAATCGATCATGGTTTCTTGAACAGCCTCGAAAAAATGGATTACAATCCGTTACCTAGTAATAATAACGAAATCAAAGCTCATTGTTAAACATGAAAAGAGCGTCCAAGTGACTTTACTGGACAGCTCCTTTCGTCTTGACGAGTTCCGCAGGGAACGTTCTCAATCTCCAACCATATCAACAGATTCATCTGCTTTTTTTAATTATAAATTTGACCGCCCTTTTTTTTAAACTCATTCGCCTTCTCCGCCATGCCTTTTTGAATGGCTGTTTTTTCATCGAGATCATTTGCTTTTGCGTAATCACGAATATCTTGGGAAATTTTCATACTGCAAAATTTCGGCCCGCACATTGAACAAAAATGAGCCGTCTTTGCCCCTTCAGCTGGGAGGGTTTCATCATGATACTCAAGCGCTCTTTCCGGATCAAGTGAAAGGTTAAACTGATCGCGCCACCTGAACTCAAAGCGAGCTTTTGAAAGAGCGTCATCACGGATTTGTGCACCTGGATGTCCTTTGGCAAGGTCTGCCGCATGAGCGGCGATTTTATATGTAATCACCCCTTCACGAACATCATCCTTATTTGGCAGTCCTAGATGTTCCTTTGGTGTCACATAACAGAGCATTGCCGTTCCATACCAACCGATCATCGCTGCTCCGATCGCTGAAGTAATATGATCATAACCTGGAGCAATATCCGTTGTCAGCGGTCCAAGCGTATAAAATGGAGCTTCCTTACAAATGTCCATCTGTTTATCAACGTTTTCTTTAATTTTATGCATTGGCACATGCCCAGGCCCTTCAATCATCACTTGAACATCATGTTTCCAAGCGATTTCTGTCAACTCGCCAAGCGTTTCTAATTCAGCAAACTGCGCTTCATCATTCGCATCTGCAATCGAACCTGGACGAAGTCCATCCCCCAATGAAAATGCGATATCATACGTTCTCATAATCTCACAAATTTCTTCAAAATGAGTGTAAAGAAAACTCTCTTTGTGATGTGCTAAGCACCATTGTGCCATAATCGCTCCACCCCGTGAAACAATTCCCGTTACACGTTTCGCTGTTAAAGGAACATAGCGGAGAAGCACACCAGCATGGATCGTAAAATAATCGACCCCTTGTTCAGCCTGTTCGATCAATGTGTCGCGATAGATTTCCCAAGTCAAATCTTCAGCAACACCGTTTACTTTTTCAAGTGCTTGATAAATTGGGACAGTTCCAACGGGAACAGGACAGTTGCGAATGATCCATTCTCTTGTTGTATGAATATCCTTTCCTGTCGATAAATCCATCATCGTATCGGCACCCCAGCGGATTGCCCATGTCATTTTTTCTACCTCTTCTTCAATGGACGAAGTGACCGCTGAATTCCCAATATTCGCATTTATTTTCACATGAAAATGTCTGCCGATGATCATTGGTTCGCTTTCTGGATGGTTAATATTTGCCGGAATAATCGCTCTCCCGCTTGCCACTTCATCACGAACAAATTCAGGTGAAACATGCTCACGAATCGCGATAAACTCCATTTCAGGAGTAATGATTCCCTTTCTTGCATAATGAAGCTGAGTGACGTTATGACCTTTCTTGGCACGAAGCGGCTTTCTTTTTAACCCCGAATAGCGGGTATTCGCCTGCTTCTCGTTTTTATAGCCATTATCCTCAGGCTTTACTTCCCTGCCTTCATATTCCTCAATATCACCGCGCTCTTTCATCCAATTAGTGCGCACAGCTGTTAAGCCATTTAAAATATTGACTTTCGCAGTCTCATCTGTGTATGGACCACTCGTATCATACACACGAACAGGCGAGTTTTCGCCACTTAAAGAGATTTCTCTCATCGGCACTTGAATATCGGGCCTTGATCCTTCGACATACACTTTACGGCTTCCGGAAAAACTTGACATAATCGAAATATTTTTTTGCTGAACTGACTCATGTTTCATATCTAAATTCCTTCCCCTCTTTTAAATGATCAGGACGAAACCACAGAACAGCACCAGCACAAATAAACCAGGCACATTTTCATGAACCTGGTTAATCGTCAGTAAATTTCAGCAGATATTCCATCTGCATCTTTTTTTACTTCCCCACGCTGGTACGAACCAGATCAGGTCCAAAGGGTTAAGCAACACATTTGTTACTCTCTCAGCCTAATAAGGCACCCCTAGTAAAGCTATGAAGTTCGTCATTATCGTAACACAACTAATCATTGTTGAAAAGAAAAAAACAATAGGTAAAAAGATCTATAAAAAAATATAAAATAATGAAACTTTTTTACTGTATTATCGTATAAATAAACTCAGTCTAAAAGGAGGAAATATAAAAATGTCAATTGTTACAACAAGTTCTAGCTTGAAAATCACTAGATTTTTAGAGAAAAAAACATATTATCCAGGTGAAGAGGTAAATGGAACCATTTATGTAGAAGGGGATAAAATTAAAAAAAATATTCAATACATTGATTTACTAATTGACACTCATTACAACATTGAGGCTCAAAATAACTGTAAATCGATCACGATTGACTCTCACCGTATAACCGAAGCGCTTACAATTAGTCCCGGTGAAGACTACCGTTTTTCTTTTTCTTTTATCCTACCGTTTGATACACCGGTTACTGTTGGAAAAGCTAAAGTTCGTTTGTTGACTGACATCGGGACAGACAAGTTTGATCAAGATCAAATTGTCGTTCAACCACATCCATGGATCAATTGTATTTTGCAAACAATTGAAAGTCTAGGCTTCCGGCTTCATGACGCAGACTGTGAACAAGCTCCTTTCTTCAAGCGCCGTCTGCCTTTCGTTCAAGAATTTGAATTTGTCCCAGTGTCACCTTACTATCGTCAGCTTCTTAGCGAACTGGAGCTTATTTTCTTGTTAGAAGAAGACGGCTTTGAAATTGTTTTCGAAACAAACCGACGAGCAAAAGGACTAAGGGGCTGGATGCCAGAGATCTGTGACGATATTCTTCGTGTGCACTTTGATGAATCAGAACTCACAGATCAAGAAGAATTGACAGAAGTGCTGAAAGAAATTATCGATCATTGTGCAAAGTAAGCTCACACTAAGGAGCCGAACAGTGGCTCCTATCTTTATAAATTGTCATGTAAAATAGCAAGGAATTGTCGTAGCTCTTTCACCGCGATCTGTCCTGGTGCAGATCCTTTTTTCGCAGCAGCGAATGTCAATGCTGATCCAAATACTTCTCCCGCTAGGCGGCTGATCAAACCCTTCCCAGCCATCGACATCGTGATAATCGGCCGCTCTGCAAATTGCTCATTCATTAGATGTGTCGCTTCAAGCAATGTTAATACATCAGCTGGTGTTTCAGGCATCACTGCAATTTTAGGTAAGTCAGCCCCTAATTCCTGCGCTTTTTGCAAACGAGACATGATCTCTTCTTTTTCAGGTGTCCGATCAAAATCATGGTTTGAAATAATCACCAATACATCATTGTCATGTGCGCTTTTCACCAACGTTTTAATATTCCGCTCATCATGAAACAATTCAATATCAATCACATCAGCAAAACCTGTTTGAACAACCGCTTCATTTAAAGAAAAGTAGAAATCGACGCTGATCTCTTTTTCACCGCCTTCTTTCAAGCTTCGAAAAGTAAAAATGAGTGGAATTTCTTTCAATATTATGTTGAGTTCCTTTAAACTAGCGATGATTTGTTCAATGTCTTCAACACCTTCAAAAAAATCGGCGCGCCATTCAACAAGATCTGGATGAAGTGTCTTGATAAATTCAGCTTCTTCTTTCAATTGTGGAAGTCTTTCTCCAACAAGTGGAACACAAATTTTCGGTACACCTTCTCCAATGATGACATTTCTGATTTTGACCGTTTTTTTCACATGTAGTCACTCCTGATTTGCTGATCTTTTTGACTTAACGGTATCGAAGATTGGGTGTAGGTGCAAGCAAAAAATGAATTGCAGCCGTATAAAAAGAGTAATAGAAGATAATTCCATTACTCTTTTGCAACTTACAAATAGTTTTGATTAGGTTCTACATGGAAAGCCTTTGCTAATTCAATCAAATTTTGATCCGTCATATCTTGAATGATTCCACCCTGATGTGCACTTGCTAACATATAGACTTGGGCTGCTTTTTCAGCAGTCTCGATTAAACCAAAAGCATCATCAATAGATTCTCCAGCTCCAAAAATACCGTGGAATGGCCAAACCACCAATCGAGCTTCATTCATTTTTTTGGCTGTCGCTTGGCCAATTTTATCTGTACCAGGAACCATCCAAGGTAATAATCTTATACCTTCAGGGAACACAACAATACATTCCGTACACATTTTCCATAATGTTTTGCTAAAATTTTTCTCATCCAATTCATGTGTAAATGTCATCGCAATGATGTTAGTTGCATGTGTATGCATAATCACACGATGGTTTTTGTCCTGATGCAGCCTTGAAATATGACTTCTAAAATGTGAAGGAAGCTCGCTTGTCGGTTTTCCATCTCCTATTAGCCCCCATAATAAATGAATGGATTTTCCATTTTCATTAACATGAATAATTCCTAGACATTCAGCGGGATTTTTCTTAACATTTTTAAAATATTTCCCCGATCCTGTTACAATAAAGTACTGATTGGCTAGTTCTATGACAGGAAAATCTAGATCTATCGTTTTTAAAACACGTTTAGGATCTAAATATGCAGACACTTCCTCCTCTGAAAGAATATAACTAATATTCCCCCCATTTCGCTCATCCCATCCTAATCGCCACATGTTATATGTGGTTTCCATCATTTCTTGAACAAAAGGCGCATTGATTACTAGTTGGTCCTGTTCTACGTGTTGATTCATTTAGATAAACTCCTTTTAGTGAATGTCAAATGTCTATAAAATCTCTTGGAACATTGTGATGACTTCTTCTTTTGTTGGCTGAAATGGATTACCTGGTGCACATGCATCCTTCATAGCAAAGTCAGCAAGCTTTTCTACATCTGCATGATCCACTCCTAATTCAGATAACTTGCTAGGAATAGGAATGCCGACTTCTTTTGCGAGATTTTTAATCGCTTCAATGACTCCATTAGCGCATTGTTCATCAGTTTTATTTGTTGGATCAATCCCTGCAGCCCTTGCAATGGCACGAAATTTGGATGGATCGCGTTTTGCATTTTCTCGTTCAACTATCGGTAGAAGCATCGCATTACACACACCATGTGGTAAATCATAAACACCACCTAATTGGTGTGCCATCGCATGAACATAGCCAAGTCCAGCATTATTAAAAGCAACACCACCTAAGAACATGACATAAACCATTTGTTCTCTTGCTTCCAAGTCACTTCCGTCTTTAACAGCACGCGGCAGATAATCAAAGATGATTTCCACAGCCGCCAGTGCTGTAGCATCTGTGACTGGATATGCACCAGGAGTGACAATAGCTTCAATCGCATGTGTCAAAGCATCCATTCCAGTTGCTGCAGTCAAATCTGCTGGTTTATTCATCATTAATTCGGGATCATTAACAGAAATCGCAACTAAACTATTTTTGTCTACCATAACCATTTTTACTTGTCTTTCTTCATCTGTGATAACATAGTTAATTGTATATTCTGCAGATGTACCAGCTGTCGTATTAACGGCAACAATAGGTACAGATTTATATTTTGTCTTGCCTACACCTTCGTAATCTCTAATATTTCCGCCATTGGTTACCATTAATCCAATCCCTTTTGCAGCGTCCTGGGGAGAACCTCCACCTACTGAAACGATAAATTCACAACCATTTTCTCGAAAAACTGAGACCCCAACCTCGACATTGTGAATGGTTGGATTCGGTTTTACATCATCATAAACAATACATTCTACATTTGCTTTTTCTAGTTGTTCTATTACTTTTTGAACAATCCCGTTTTTATTTAAAAATTGATCTGTTACAACTAAAGCTTTTTTAAAACCCAACTCCTCAATAAATGGTGCAACTTCCCCTAAACAACCTCTTCCCATCAAGTTCGTGCTTGGTACGTACAAAACCTTTCCCATTTGCTTCTCCTCCTTGACATTGACTAATTCCTTTTTGCTAACACATCTGTCTCATAGCGCTTCACTTCATGTAACCAAGATTCCTTTACTGGAACACCCATTTGTTCACAGTAATAGTCCCAAATCGCACCAAATGGATATGTTTTAAACTCTTCCATCATTGCCAGACGGTCTGTGAAGTTGCCTTCTTCTTGAAGGCACTTAAGGTGGTCATGGGGCAAGAGCAGAGCATACAGCAAAGCTTTAATCATATTACGTGTACCAATTGTCCAAGCAGCAATTCGATTAATACTCGCATCAAAGAAATCTAATCCAATCATCACTTTGTCTAGTGCATCATTTCGTACAATTTCTAAAGCAATTTCTTTCAATTCATCATCTAAAATCACCACATGATCACTGTCCCATCTGACAGGCCTTGACACATGCAAGGCTAACTGATCCTGATAAAGCAACATCGCCGAAATCTTATTTGACACAGCTTCTGTTGGATGAAAATGACCTGTATCTAGTAAACATCGTTTGTTATTTTTTAAAGCATATCCCATATAAAATTCATGTGAACCAACTACATATGCCTCAGAGCCAATTCCAAATAACTTACTTTCTACTGCATCTATGTTGTATTTTTCATCAATTTTCACTCGAAAGATTTCATCCAAGGAATCTTTTAACCTCTGCCTTGGTGTTAAACGGTCGCTTGGAATATCTTTATAGCCGTCTGGTATCCAAATATTTGTTAATGCTGGTGTACCAAGCTCTTTACCAAAATAAGCTGCAATTTCACGACTAGCTATACAATGTCTAATCCAAAAATCCCGTATTTCCTTGTTAGGATGTGCTAATGTTAGTCCATCAGCTGCCTTAGGATGTGAAAATAATGTTGGATTAAAATCAAGTCCTAAACCGTGTTCTTTCGCCCACTTCACCCATTTTTCAAAGTGCTTAGGTTTTAACTGATCACGGTCAACTCCTTCTCCAGCAGTTTCACCATAAATAGCATGTAAGTTAATTCGATGTTGTCCTGGAATAAAGGAAAGTGCTTTTTCTAAATCAGTTCTTAGCTCCTCTGGTGTAGTTGCTTTGCCTGGATAATTCCCTGTGACATCAATCCCGCCGGATAACTTCTGTTGATTTGTTTCAAATCCTCCTACATCGTCACCTTGCCAACAATGAATGGAGATAGATACATCTTTTAGTTTGGCAAGAGCTTCTTCAACATGAACCCCCCAATTTTCATACTGTTTTTTAGCCGCTTCATAATTCTCTTTTATATCCATATTGACATCCTCCTTTGACTTTACTTATGGTGCTGTCACCGCTTGATATGTTTTGATCTCAAACGATTGCTTAACTAGAGTTCTAGCTTGTTCAATTCCTGTTAATTGACCAAGTGATATGAGTTGGCAAAGAATATTTCCGATAGCTGTTGCCTCAACTGGTCCAGCAAGTACTTCTTTTTTCGTTACATCAGCAATCAGCTGATTCAGCATTTCATTTTGACAGCCGCCGCCAATGACATTGATGGTTGGAAACTGTTTTTCATAAATCTCTTCAATTTCAGCAATTGCTCTTTTATAGCTGTCTGCTAAACTATCAAACACACATTTAGCAATTTCTCCAGGTGTAGTTGGAACACACTGATTCGTTTCGTGACAATACCGTTGGATTTCTAAAATCATATTTTCTGGTTTAAGAAAACGATCATCATCCACATTTACTTTTGAATGAAAATCCTTTACTTGCTTCGCTAAGTTCACTAGATCATGAAAATGATATTGGTCATCATAATTTCGTTTAACCTCTTGAATCATCCATAATCCCATTATATTTTTCAAAAAACGGTAACGATAATCCAGTCCGCCTTCATTCGTAAAATTATAATCAAATGCTTTTGTTACACAGATGGGAAACTTATTTTCAACCCCAATTAATGACCATGTTCCTGAACTAAGATAAATCGTATCGTTTATTTCTGGGACAGCCACGACAGCAGCACCAGTATCATGAGTTGCCGGCAGCAGCACTTTCATATCGAAACCAAATTCTTCAACTAATTCTTTCCGTAAATGGCCAACTTCTGATGTTGGCATTTTCATTTCATGAAATATATTTTGATTGATTCCAAGTTGTTCTAACAACTGATCATCCCATTTTTTAGAAAAGGCATGAACAAGCTGTGTAGAAGTAGCATTTGTATATTCATTTACCTTACGACCTGTGAGTAAGAAATTTAAATAATCTGGAATCATTAAAAATGACTTAGCTTTCTCAAGTAATTCTGGATGATTCTTTTTTAAAGAATACAACTGATAAATCGTATTAAACTTCTGAAATTGAATCCCTGTCTCCAAATAAAGCCGTTCTTTGCTGATGATGTTGAAGACCTCTTCCATCATTCCATCTGTTCTAGAATCACGATATGATACAGCATCGGTTAATAACTGATCATTTTCATCTAATAAAACAAAGTCCACTGCCCACGTATCAATTCCAATACTTGTAGGATTGAATCCTTTTTTCTTACTTAAATGGATTCCTTGTTTGATTTCTGCAAACAATCGATCAATATCCCAACAGAAGTGTCCATTCTTTTTCATGACGTCATTTGTAAAACGATGGACTTCAACAAGTTCTAATTTATTGTCTAAAATAAAGCCGCTCATCAGTCGACCGCTAGATGCACCAATATCAACGGCTAGGCTACAATTCATTCGGTTATCAACTCCTTTGTAAACGCTTAACTATACCTTTATAATAAGGGAAACAACACGGATTCATAATATCTTGATTTACCTTTTTTATGTCCTTATTTGCAAAAAAATAGAGGGTGTCTTGAACATAGTATGCATGTTCCGCGGGCGATCCGCGAGCCTCCTCAGAGCTCGTTCCTTGCTCCTGTGAGGTCTCGCAATCCTCCCCTGATCCATGTAAGACAGCCCCTGATCAAACCTTATTGATATGCTTTCTATACTCTTTCGGTGTAAAACCGAACTTCTTCTTAAAAATACGATAAAAATAGCTCATATTGTCATAACCTACTTCTTCTATTACAGCAGAAATAGGGAGATCCATGTTTTCTAATAATTTTTTGGCGACACTGAGACGCTTTTCTTGCAATAATTCTTTAAATGTTTGTTTAGTTATTTTTTTTATGTTTTTACTCAATCCATAGTGTGATTGTTTTAAATGATCGGCTAGTTCATACAAAGACGCATTTTTATAGTTTTGATCAATATATTTTAAGGATTCCATTATGACATCCTGTTGTTGACCGCTTTCATTTTGTTTCATCAACCGATTTGAATTTTTGATCAGTTCAATGAATAATAAACCCATGTACAGCTTGACCATTGATTCAGATAGCAATGATGGCTCCATAATCTCCACGATCATTTTTCTTACTAATTCCTGGATAGATTCAATTTCTGATACGGCAAAATAAAGAAATTGACCATTGTTTGTATAGTTAAATATGCTGCTAATTAAGAAATCACTAATATTTGTCTCCATACGATCAGCTGAAAGATATGTAAAGATATACTCAAAAAAACGTGGATTTATAATAAAATTGATGACAATATCTTCCCTATTACAGGCTTTTATTTCATGTTCAATATATTGATTGAGCAGTAACAATTCTCCTTTTTTCAGGATGATTTTTTGATTTCCTACCTTTTGTTCCAATACGCCATGATAGACATAATTGATTTCAATATAATCATGCTTATGCTTCGGAAAATTTACAAATCGTGTATGCTTTCTAACCATAATCATGTTTTCTTTTCCTAAAAACTTTTCACTTTCAATAATAAAATCAACTTGATCGGTATATAAATCCTTTTTCACTTGATTCTTTTGTTTTAAAACAGCTTTTTCTTCTTCTGTTTCTATGAATAGCTGTTGAAAAAGATCTGAGGAAGCCATAAGATATCCCCTTTCCAAAATTGGCTACTATCATCTCAAGTTGCTCTTATTATAAAAGACAATCCATCTAATAAATGAATTGTCTTTCACACGTATTAATCATATAAATGGAGATCCCAGCGATCCCCGCAATATGGATCACTTGGTGAAATCCCTTTGAAGTCACTTTTGCCTGTTAATTTATCGACTAACACATTTATTGTGGCTTCATTATCTGAATAAGCATTAATAAAGGTCGACACAAATGGAACATCAATTAAATGATATGGATTTGCTAAGGAAATAAAGACCGTAGGAATATCTGTCGAGAACCACGGTGAATCAAGTGCGATAAATGGGTTCCAATTTAAACGAACATGCGTCCTGTTGCTCTTTGTTCTTTCAAGTGCCACGAACAATGCCAGATCAAACTCTTTCTTTAAGCCTTGAAGCGATTGACCAGCTTTTTCTCCACTAAACCTTCTTGTGTCTTGAACGCTGACAGTGAAACCAGATTGTTCAAGAGTCCGTGCCAATTGCTTGATCACTGACTCATCACTTGTTACTCCAAGTGGCATTAAGTAAATGCTCTTATATTTTTGCGATGTCACTGGTAGCAAATTTTCCCGATCACGAACAAGTGTAATACTGTTATCTGCAAGATCTTTCGCTGCTTGCACATGTTCATGACAGTGAATATTGTTTAAAGCTGTCACATCTGGAACAAGTACTTCTTTCTTATGCAATCCAAGTGAAGCTTTAACACCAAGTATTCTTCTAACTGCATCATGTAGTCTTTCTTCTGTCACTAGACCAGATTGCAGCCCTTGACGCATTGACTCTATATCTTCATCATAATGACGGGTAAAAAGAATCATATCACAGCCTGCTGCAACTGCAAGTGGAAGGGCATGCTGGCGTTTTTCATCAGTAGCAAACGCCACCATTGGTGTAGCATCAGTTATAATTAATCCGTTAAAACCTAGTTCTTCTCTTAATAAATCTTGAAGTAATTCAGGAGATAGAGTAGCTGATTTCAACTGCTTATCTGGTACGCCTTTCTTTCGAGAATATGCTGGGAAAGCAATATGTCCAACCATAACAGAATGTACACCTTCTTCGATCAGTTCACGATAGATCTTACCGTAGGAAGCCATCCATTCATCGACTGACAAGGTATTATAGGTCACATGCAAGTGTTGATCACGTTCATCCATGCCATCCCCGGGGAAGTGCTTGATCGACACGGCTCCACCTGATAGATCAAACCCTTTTTTATAAGCTTTGCCCATGCGCAAGACTCGCTCGTAATCAGATCCAAATGTTCTCACGTTTGTAATGGGATTACGCCAGTTATGATCGATATCTACGATTGGAGCAAAAGCCCAGTTTCCGCCTACTGCGGCAGCTTCTTTTCCAGCGATTGCTCCTAATGTATAGGCTGACTGCTCATCATCTGTTGCGGCAACTTGTAACGGTTTACCGTAAAAAGTCCCCTCTTCAACTAATCCATTTCCTCCGTCTTCTAAGTTAGCAGCTAACAGTAAAGGAATATGACTGGCATCTTGTAAAACTCTATGTGCAGACTGAATGATTTTCCCAGGCAATGGACGGAACATGACAGCTCCCGGTTTATATTTGTCAACCCAGTTTTTTAGAAAATCCGGGTCTGGATTAGATCCAAGGGGTGCAAATAAGTGGCAGATTTTCTCTTCTGTACTCATCTTTTCGAGCGTGTCTTCCACCCATTGCATATCTTGTTCTTGTAAATGATAAGGTTTACTTCTTAAATCAACTAATTGTTTTGTTTTTAACATCATTTTTCTTCCCCCAGGCTATTGATGACTTCATTGATTTCGAGAAGTATTTTGTCAATCTGATGAACACTTAAGCCTGTTTCCGGCGTCACTTTACATTCTCTAAACGTTAACCCTTTTATCATTTGGAATGCTGCTTGAGGAGGCATTTCTCCATGCATAAAATTCGTTAAGTTTTTCTCCAATAAAGCTTTTGCTTTCGGATAATAAATCAACTCACCGATTACACTCTCTTCTGTCATTAATTTTTGTTTAAGCTGATGAATGTAAAATTCAAACTGATAACTACCTGATCCTAAAGTGATCTTTGTATCGCTTATGGCATCACCATCCAAAGTGATGTTAGCAGAGTGAGGTGGCAGCTTAATTTCCGCTTCAGTATTAACTGGGATTAAAACCTTTAATGTCACAAAGCGGTCTTCAATCTTCCACTCACTAGAAACCGGTCCATATAGCGTTTCATAACTCGCCTTTACATGCTTCATTCCTAAAGGAGAGATATTGGGAGCAATGTTTATTTTTTTATAACCTGGCACTGCCTCATCGAATGTTATGCCGGCAATCGAACGGTACATCCATTCCGCTACTGCACCATAAGCATAATGATTAAACGATGTCATCCCTGCATCATTAAATGATCCATCTGGATTCATGCTGTTCCAACGTTCCCAAATTGTGGTTGCCCCACTTTTGACTTCAAACATCCAAGAAGGATATTCCTCCTGAAGCAGTAATCGCAACGCTGTTTCATGATAACCGTATTGTGACAATACAGAACACAAAAACGGTGTACCCAAAAACCCAGTCGTAAGGTGATAGTCATTAGCAACAATCATTCGATGAAGTTCGTGTGCTGCCTTTTGTGCTGCATCCCCCTGCAGCAGTTTAAATGCCAGAGGAATAATATAACTCGTTTGTGTTCCTCCAATTATTTTTCCATTCGGTGTTGTAAACTCTGCTTGAAAATCGGAAACTATTCTTTCATAAAGTAATTCATATTCTTCTGCGTCATTTTCAAACCCTAAAACATCTGCTGTTTTTGCTAATATTTCGGTCGAGTATGCATGGAATGCAGTTGCAATCAAAGGGATAGGTGTTGCTCCAATCGGAGAATCTGGATCTCCATCAAGTGCTAACCAATCACCGAACTGAATCTTCGCTTCCCATACTGTTTCGTTTGTTGCTAAACTTCTCACTTTTTCAACCCAAGCTTTCATGCTTTCATATTGCTCAGCAAGTATCGATTTATCGCCATAAACTTGATATAGAGTCCACGGAATAATGGTAGCCGCATCATTCCAACCTGAGGATACCGTATCCCCGGATAAAACGTTTGGAATCACAAATGGGACTTGCCCATCAGGTTTTTGATCGACCTTTAAATCAGACAACCATTTTTTAAAAAATAATAACCCTTGATAATTATATAAGGCTGTTCCGATAAAAACTTGGGCATCCCCAGTCCAGCCAAGTCGCTCATTTCGTTGTGGACAGTCTGTCGGAACATCTACAAAATTACCTTTTTGTCCCCAAACGATATTATGTTGTAATTGATTGACCATAGGGTTATCTGTTGTAAATTCACCAGTTTGTTTCATATCTGAATGAATCACTTCACCCACAAATTGATCTAAAGGTAAATCTTTTGCCGGGTACCCTTCTACTTTCAGATAGCGAAAACCTTGGAATGTAAAAGACGGTGCATATGTTTCTTCCCCATCACCTTTCGCAATATAAATTACCTGTTGTTTCGCTTCACGAAGATTTTCTGTATAAAAATTACCATCCTGATCTAAAACTTCTGCATGTTTTAATGTGATTTTTGTTCCTTCAGGTGCGGTAACACTCATTCTTATTCGTCCAACCATGTTTTGCCCCATATCTAATACCTTTTCACCTTTTGGTGTTAAAATATATGATATTGGTTTGATTTTCCCAGTTACTTTGACAGGTTCGTTTTCTTGTGCGACTAGCTTTGTACTTGGTTCTTTAGCACAGTCTACTGGAATCCACTGTTCATCATTGAAATTAGCTTCACTCCAGTTTGTTGCAAGCCTGGCATCATAGGTTTCACCGTTATATATACTCGCTGAAACAAAAGCACTTTTCCCTGACTTCCAACTTTCATTAGTCGTAAAAATTTCTTTCATTCCATCTTCATAAACAACATGCAACTCAAGGAGAGCAGACAATTTTTTACCATACTCATATGGTTGATCAAAACCCATTCCTTTGTACCAGCCTTCAGCTAAAATGATGCCAAGCGCATTTTTACCTATGACTAACCTGCCTGTTACATCATAAGTCTGATATTGTAATCGATGATGATAACTCGTCCAGCCTGGCGTTAATAAAGCATCATCTAGCTTACTTCCATTAATATGAAGTTGATAAATTCCTAAAGCAGTCGCATAAACACGGGCAGATTTTATTTTTTTGTTCAATGAAATAGTATTTCGCAAGGCAAAAACTTCTTCTGGAGCTTGTTGATATTTCGGTGTAACCCACTTTGCTGTCCATTCTGTTTTTTTAAAAAATGCAGTTTCAAACCAGTCACTCGTACTCCAATCAGAATACCTATTATAGTTATCTGAGATTCTCACTTTATAATAATACCGAGTAAAAGATTGTAAAGGCTCACCATCATATTGGATTTGAACACTTTCATTTTCTATTTCTTCAGAATCCCAAACTAAGTTGATAAATTGAGGATCAGTAGCTACTTTTATATGATACGAACATTGCTTTGTATTTCTTTTATCAGATGTACTTGTCCAGCTAAACCTTGGTCTACTTTGATCCGTACCTAAAAGGAATTGTTGATATTCACAAGTCAGATGACTAACCTTTAACATTCTAAATGACTTCCCTTCCGTCTCTGGCTTACTAATATTTTAGCAAAATAATTTTTTACTAATAATCATGAAATAAAAGAAATGGTTTACTCGAATCAAAGATAATTGAGTTAAAAGTTTACATTTCCTCGTTAGCCCTTCTTTGCTTAATTTCTTCTAGTGCTTCTTGACGTATTCTCCCTGAAAATTTATTAAATAAAATTGGAATAGCAGAAATGACAGCGATTACAGCCGGAACAAGCGTAAATCCTAAATAAATACCATCAAGTGTTGTAGCTGATTGAGTAGTAGATCCAGCCTTATAACCGATAGCTGTTAATATTAAACCGGTTAGAAAACCAGCAATTGCGCCTTGAAATTTACTAATAAATGCTTGTACAGCAAAAGAAATCGCTTCAAACCGATTACCTGTTTTCCATTCACCATAGTCAATCGCATCTGTAATAAGTAGTGAAATCACCGTTGTATTAATTAGATTAAAAAATAATACTAAACCATTTAAAATAAAAACAACAGTTAAATTCTCGTAACCAACTAGCAATAATATAATTAATGTCACTGCACTTGCCAAAGAACTAACAAAAAATACATGCTTCTTTTCAAATCGATTTGTTAAAAATGGCACAATGACAGGAATAAACGGAATTATAAGTAATGGCGGAATGTTTAACATAGCCATGTATCCAACATTGCCTAAATTGTTAACCGCAAAATAAATTGATAATCCTTGGGATATCGGCATAGCTAAAAAGAGTAATGCTGTCAATAAGGCTAATTGTAATGGGCGATTCATCTTTAGATATGATAGTGTTTGTTTTAAACTGATACTCTCCCCTTTCGATTTGATCCTTTCCTTACAAACAAACGTCATCACCAGCATGAACACTAAAGCTAAAACAGAAGCCATAATAGCTAAATTAGAATAACCTCTTCCTGGGCTGATACTATCTATTTTTGCAACAATCGGACCACCAGCTAACATTAATAGAATCATACCTATCAAAGTCGAAACCCTTGCAATCGAGACAAGTCTTGTACGCTTTGTTTCATCTTGTGTCATGACTGTAGAAAAGCTCCAATATGGTACATCAAAGAAAGTAAACGCAAATCCCCATAAAAGATAAATGACCGACATATAGGTTATTTTACCTACATCTGATAAATCAGGTCCATTGAATAACAGCACAGTTAGAATGACCCAAACGATACTGCTTACTAGTAAATAAGGTCGAAACTTGCCATACTTTGTTCTCGTTTTATCAACAATAATTCCAGCAATTGGATCAAAAATTCCATCAACAATCTTTGCTACAAAAAATATAGTACCCACTGCTAGAGCTGAAATACCAAACACGTCTGTAGCATAAATCATTAAATAAACATTTACGAGTCCGGATAAAAGTGAATCTGCAAAACCCCCACCAATGTATGAAGCTGTTTCTCGTTTTCTCAGAGTCGTTTTCTGAGTTTTTTCATAATACATATCATACTTTCTAGCCGTTTCCCCCATTTTCAGCACTCCTTTTTAGGAATATTAACTTATAAATATAATGTTACAATCATATGATAGCAAGCGTTTTCATATGGTGCGATAGTAAAAACAAAGGGATGTATTGCTCAAATCAAAGATGTATAAACAAGGTCAAACGGAGGAGTTTTTATGGGTTTTCATCAACTTACTAAGAAGAGTGGCTTACGCCTCATTTTAACAGGAAAGATAGATTTATGACTAGCCCTTACCAAGAAATGAACTCCCAAATTCCAACGTCAACCGTTATACCCCTAATTGAGAAAGCAACCAAACCCAAAACCAACAGAAATCGTTCACTTCTGCTAGCCACAGAAAAAAAGAAGCAATAGCAAACCGATAAGCCAATTCACTACGCTATGTTAGATATGGCAGGGTCTTGGGTATTACGATACTTGAAGAGTCCGATAAGATATGAAAGGAACTTTGGGTACGTGGGTAAAATATTCCCGCAAAAGATCTATCTTACATTTTTGAAAGACTTTATACAGGAGATGCCTCTCGAAATGACGAATTAAAGGGAAGTGGCTACGGGCTACGGCTTAAATATCACGAAACAATATGGTGATATTTACATTTGTCTAACAGGACTAGTATAGAAGGGGAGAGACTTGATCATGGGGACGTATATTTTATCAATTGAAAAAGCTTTTTTATCCTTTCCATTTGTGGCTGCCATTCTCACCATTCCATTTTTAATATTTAACTATCGAAGATATGGGTATATTAATAAATTCCGTGTATTTATAACCTATTCCTTCGTATTATATTGTATGATTGCCTTGTATCTCGTCATTTTACCTTTTCCCTCAACAAGGGATACTTGTTCTTTGCAATTACCATATACAGGATATTATAATTTTGTACCTTTTATTTTCATCTATGATTTTTTAAAGGAAACGAATGTACAATGGAACGTTCCATCAACATACCTCCATATGTTGACTGAGAGAGCTTTTCTTCAAACGGTATTTAACTTTCTCCTATTGTTGCCCTTAGGTATTTATGTAAGATATTATTTCAATCGTAAAAAAGTTTGGGCGGCTGCAATCGCTGGCTTTTTTGTCTCTTTATTTTTTGAAATTACCCAAGTAACAGGCATATATGGATATTATAATTGTCCTTATCGACTATTTGATGTGGACGATCTTATCCTCAACACGAGTGGTACAATGGCAGGCTTTTTGATTGCTCCGATTTTTCTTTATCTTTTTCCAAGTAAAGATACGTTAGACGTTGGAGTAGATTTAGAAGAAAAACCAGTTTCACTCATACATCGATTCTTAGCTTTTTTCTTTGACATGATCATAGTAAATGCGGTGATCTTATGGATTCATCTTGCGTTCGGCCTTCAGACATCCGGATTTATCTATTTCCTAGTTGTATTTTTCGGTGTTTATTTTGTTTATTTCATTGTCTTTGTTTTCCTAACAAACGGCAAAACCATTGGAATGTATATTGTTAAATTAAAGGTTTATGGACGATCCGGAAGGCTTCGTTTTAAAGAGATATTCATTAGAAATGGGTCTCTTTATTTTGGCTATATGTTCTTGACTTATTTTCCGCTTTATACAGTTACAGGAGTAGGAATGGACCCGATGGCTCAATTTTTAGGAGTCGTGTTTATCTTCATGATTCAAATTCTATTCTACTCCCATTTTATTTGGAGAGTGATCCAGCGGAAAAGAATATTTTATTATGAACTTCTAAGTGGTACTAGGATCAAACGACAAAGGAGGAGGTAGTCTACCTTAATACGGTTTTGAATGCCTCAACAGCGGTTCCATGGTGAGTTGAAAGCTCACGGTACGTGTCGTGGATTTCAACTCATGCATTTCCCGATTGACAATAGATGAGAGAAAGCATCACGCATTTTGAAAGGGACTGTTTTGATCTTCAAAAGCGGGCTAGATTCTGGAGTAACATCAGTAGATTTTTAATAAATTCATATTTAGTTCAATATGTTATCTTTTTACCTCTGAGTTTTTTATCATACACCTCATATTTCCTAGTTTACCCCCACTCTCAGCACTCTTTTTAGAAATATTAATTTATAAATATCATGTTATAATCATATAATAACAAACGCTTTCATCTTTTACGCTAGTATAACGGCTCAAAAGGAGGAGCTTTAATGAATTCTCACCAGCTTAGACAATATTTGCTCTCCCAACAAACAACACATAAGATGGAGGACTTTGATAAAATCATTCCCCATGAAAAGGTCATGATTCATGGTAAAGAAGTCTATTTATTTAACCATACCATTGATACATGTAATCATACTTTTATAGAAGATAGTATTGTTATAACCCAACAGCCTTTTGATTCACCTATACCGTTTCATTTACACGAATTTATAGAACTTATCTATGTTTATCAAGGAAAATGTAAAGTTATTCTTCATGATCATTTTGTGGCATTAACTGAGGGAGAGTTAGTTCTTATTGATAAGAAAACACCACATGCTATTGAAAAAACAACTCAAGAAGATATTGTTTTAAATATTACACTAAAAAAAGATTATCTATCTCCAGGATTTTTAAGTAGACTTTCTTCACAGAGTATTATTTCTAATTTTTTAGTAGATTCATTAATGGAGAATCGCCAAAACAATCGATTTTTAGTTTTTAATTCAGGGAAGAATCGAAAAATCGTTGAGGTTATTAATAACATTATTTGTGAATACTTCGATAAACGCATTTATTTCGATGAAATCATAAACTCTTATTTGATTATTTTGTTTTCCGAATTAATTAGAGAAGATGAGATCAAACAAAAGTATATTACGAACAACGACACAAAAAATTATACACTCATTGATTTTTTACAATACATTGAAAATCATTATCGAGACTGCACACTTACGCAAATGGCCAATCATTTTAATTTTCATCCGAATTATTTATCAAATTTATTAAAAAAAGGGACTGGAAAGTCATTTAAAGATTTGTTACAGCTTCAAAAGATGAGTAAAGCAGCCATGATTCTTGTAAACTCAGATTTACCCATTCCAGATATAGTAGAGGAAGTTGGCTATTCTAGTGTCACTTTCTTCTATAAAAAATTTAAAGAAATCTTTAACATAACACCAAGCGATTATCGCAAAGAGAACAAAAAAATATCTATAAAATAAGCCTTTCAGGGGGTTTTACAAAAACAAAAATCTGCACTGGACTACCGTCGTACGGGTCCATGCAGATCTTTGTTGAACTATAATTTTTTTATTTTCTCTGCCGTCATGTCTGTTAATGATGCAACTTTGAGTGTTGCGAGTGTGTTCCCAATGTTGTCTCCAACTCCTACAACCTTCATACCAGCTGTAAGGGCAGCTTCTACACCAGCACTTGCATCTTCAATGACGATGCATTGCTGTGGTTCTTCCTTTAAACGTTCTGCAGCGAGTAAAAATACTTCTGGATCAGGCTTGCTTTTCTTAATATCATAACCTGAAACAACAGCATCAAAATGAGGTGTGAGCCCTAGCTTCTCCAAGATTAAAACTGTATTTTTGCTAGATGAACCAATTGCAAGTTTCATCCCTGAATTCTTTAAGTCTTTTAATAAATCGTTTACCCCAGGAAGAATATCGAAAGCAGTTAACTTCTGAATGTTGGAGACATATACTTTATTTTTCCTTGTAGCTAACTGTTCTTTTTCCTCCTGTGAGTAAATTCGACTAGCATTTTCAAGTAAAATATCTACACATTCTATTCTGCTTACACCACGTAGTCTTTTATTTATTTCTTTGTTAAAAAGAATTTCTTCTTGGTCACATATTTCCTTCCATGCTTCGAAGTGATACAAATCAGTTGAGACAATAACACCGTCTAAATCAAAGATTACAGCTTTCATGAAGACCCTTCTTTCTAATGAGACTTTACTTCATCTTAAAAAGGTTGGGTGTCAATTGTAATAGTCAAAACAAAGAAGTTCTTTGCTCATTTAAAAGATTTAATTAATCTGTAGCTAATGTTAAGTTTTCTTTTTCTCGTTTAATAAATTTAATAAAAATAAATCTTACGAATGGTCCCATCACAATTAATTGTAGTGGAAATGCTACAATAAAGTTTTTAAGATAAATCATGAGGTACATTTCAAACATTCCTTGACCGTTTAGGCCATTAGACATCATAAACGTAACAAGACCAAAAATGGACATAAAAAAAACCATTCCTAGTACCATGAAAATCGACATAGATAACACGACAAATAGCTTTTTAGATGGATCAAAGGGTAATTTAAAGGTAATCGCTTTTGCAGCAGGACCTACGAGAAATAAGTCGAGAATAAGTGCGATACAAAAACCAATAAAGACCTCCAAGATGATATTCCCCACTGACATATGGCCAATTTGCTCATTGATCACAAGGTTGTAGCTGGCCATCACAAGAACCATTCCGAAACACATGATGACCCCAAATATTAAACTTTCTTTCTTCGTTGTTGGCATATTTATTCACTATCTCCTTTCATATATTTTGTAAGTATAGCAAGCAGAAAATCTTTCATGTAAGTGACGATTTTGTGAACGTTTCGCAAAAAAATGTTTCGTTAGAAAGATCAGTAGGAAGACAAGTAAACGTGCAATCTCTACATTTCCACCATCTTCTATTTAAATGACGCACTTGACCTGCTACTTTAAGATTTTTTTAATCATCTTGTTCATGATGCCGTCTGCTTGATAACCTTTAAGGATATCGATCACTTTTTTCATTGGAACGCTATCCTTTGGAAGACCTTGAATTTCTGCCAACTTTGCTTTCACGTCTGTTTTGGTTGGAACTTTGTTATTCATATACTGATCAACAAGATACTTTTCCAGTTTGCCTGTTTCTTCTGCAGAAAGTCCATACTTTAAGATCACAACATCTCTTGTCGTGAAATCGGGCGCAAGATGTTCATAATGAAACAATTGCATTTTTCATATGCATCAAGCTTGCCGCAAACTCCTCTCTTTCTTTGTCTAACCCCCTATACAATTTTATTTCTATTCGGTCATAAAGTTTGAGGACATAACGAAGTATATCAAATGTAAGAGAAAACGCTAACAAAAAAACGCTAAAGGTGCCATTTGAATCACGTTTAAATTCTTTACTTGGTCGGCGTAAGGGTTGTCTTGCTCATTTAAAGCCCAAACGTGTGTGAAATGTTTGTATTTTTCATCGTTGATTAACAATTTAACTTTTCTTGACCTTGTTTGTCCATTCCTTATACCTCCTTGTTTTTAGTATTACTCACCATTCATTTGAGAAACAAACTAAAACCAACGATCTTATTCCCTAAAGAACTTGTAAATGATTTCGATTGCGGATTGATTAGTCTGTCTCTTTCCTTGCTATTTTCTTCAAAAACAATTCGATCTACAGTTAGAAAGCATATTAAAGATGACAACGATGAGGTTATTCAATCAAATCACCTTCAAGCACCCACACCTTCATCATTAAATTTTTGTAGGAAATTCCTTTGCATTATTCGTATGATAGCATATCTATTCATACTTCAGATAACTTGACATGGAGCCTCAGTGACTGAGAAACTTGAGACATACATTTTTTTCTATTGAAAATGTTATATTATAATTCCTTAAGGAGGTAGGAATCGTGGGTGATATAAAATTATTTCGTTTGAATGATGATACTGTAGAAGAACTACATGGGCAATCAGTAGCGGTTGAAAAATCGTTACAATATATAATAGAAAAGCACTTAGAAACGTTTTTAGGCGTACGCCTTTTAGGTTCCGAATATAGTACGGGTAAACGGCACGCAGGTAGAATCGATACGTTAGGTATTGATGAAAACAATTCACCCGTCATTATTGAATATAAGCGATCAGTTAACGAGAATGTTATCAATCAAGGGTTATTTTACTTAGACTGGTTACTAGACCATAAAGCCGAATTTGAACTAATAGTTATGCGTAAATGCGGACAAGCTGTTTCAGATGCAATTGACTGGAGTAGTCCCCGCTTACTTTGCATAGCAGGAGGTTTTACTAAGTATGATGAACACGCCGTTCAACAAATAAACCGTAATATCGAACTCTATCAGTATAAGCATTACTCAGATGGATTACTCATACTTGATTTAGTTAATGCTACAACAGCACAAACAGTACATGGTGAAGATAAAGATAATTTGACTAATAAGGCGTCTCACCATAATGTAAAGGTCAAAACAGTATCTGAATATTTAGAGCTAGCTAATACAGATCTTAGCGATAGATACGAAAGAATAAAGGATTATATGTTGGCACTTGGCGATGATGTTCAAATAAAAATCCTTAAACATTACATAGCGTTCAAACGTATTAAAAACTTTGCTTGCGTAGAAATCCATCCATCAACGAATAAGGTTATGCTTTATCTAAAAGTTAAGGCCTGTACAATTACGTTAGAACAAGGATTTACCCGTGATGTTACTAATATAGGGCATTACGGTACGGGCGATTTAGAAGTGATTATTTCTAATGACGAAGATATTGAAAAAGCTAAGCGTTTTATAAATATGAGTTACGATATAAGTTAAAGAGAGACGATAATAATGAGAGATATAAACTTTTTTAGCAATCTTTACTTTGGCATGGGTGGAGAGTATCTAGTTATGAGTGACTTCATTATGAGAGGTTTTGAGGCTATAAAAATAACTCCTGACTTTGGTTACGACGTGCTTGTTACGAATAAGCATAAATCTCTATCACAGCAGTTTGAAACAGAAAAAGAATTATATTTACAAGTTAAAACAAGACTTATATATCCTGAGGCCTGTGATACTAAATTAGAAGTTCTTATCGAGAAAAATAACTTTTCTTACTTACTTTCCGATGAAAAAGCTTATCTTGTATCGTTACTGTTAAGGGTGTAATAGTTCATGATTCTTGGTCAGAGGATCCGAGTCAAAGATTCGATTGGAACGCTATGTCTGGAACTCAACGTAAGCTAGACAGAAGCCATTATCAATACTTTAAACCTCATTACTTCATATGGTTAAGCCATTCCGACTTGATCTATTTGCACAAAAATAACTTTACAAGTGAATACAGTATAGAGAATATTCAATATATAAAAATTCGCTATGATACAAATTTTATAATTGATAATAATGGTGAATCTCATGCTCTAGGTGATAGTAGAACACATCTATTTAGTATGACTGATATGGATTTTTGGACTTATAATCATAAAAATCTTTTTATTTAATTATATGAATTAAATTTCAATTAAAAAATCTAACAATTGACTCACTTAATGAATGATTGAAAAAGACAGCTCTATATAAAAATTAGAAACTGTCTTTCTCCTTTTTTTAGTTGTCATTTCATATGTTAAAGTTCTCGGACCACTTCTTCATCCAATAATATCGCTTTTCTCTTCTTCCAATCCGGCAGTAATAAATAAAGCATTTGGTAGAAGGTTTCGCTATCATTGTTGTATTTAAAATGGATCAGTTCGTAGAGAACCTATAGTCAACACAATATTTTTAAACCTGTATTCCTTATTTAGATAATAAATAACCCCAAACCGGAAGTATCAACATTTCGAACATAACTAAACCCATTAAAAGACCATCGTGTTTATCGTCATCGGTTGTTTGATAGCGTCTTATTATAAAGATTATTAAAACTATTACTATGATCCCAATCACAATTTTGAATATTGAAATTAGTTCTATGAAACTACCCTCCCTTTTTTTGGTAGATAAACATTTTCATATAATCCAATTAAATGAAATAATATATTTTATAAATACAAAAACCTATAACTGTTCATTCATCTACTAAAGGCTATAATAATTGATGTTGATCTCCTTTACCATCAGGACACATATAGTCTCTTTTATTTCATGATAAACTTTTTAGTTGATTGCAACTTTTCAAGGTATAAAGCTGTTTAAAAAGATAACTCAATAAAAATGTCCTTAGTGGACAAGTTTAAGTGTTAACAGTTGGAATTATTCTTGCCCGATACAGATAAGTTTCTTTAAAGGAATTTCTTATGCTATTAAACGAAAGCTAGACGACTCATACGTAGAATCATCTTTTTTAAGTATAAACTAGAAAATGTAGATTTCTAGAAATTTTTTACTCAAGTATTAAAAATAATAGACAAAAGTTTTTAAGAAATAATCGCTCTTGAGCCTCGGGCGATTCCCACGTATCAAATAACGATCTGATTTTGATGGTGCTCATATACCCTTTGCTGCTCGGTGTTGCGGAAGTTTTTTAAGGAACTGCTCAATAGACTCATGATAAGCGGGTACGGTAATTTTTCTGGGCGCAAATAAGAACGTCAATGTCAACTTGAAGTCCGAAGTCGCGATGTCGACGGGTATGGCGCCATGGTCGGCATCCGGAAAAACTTTCACCGTTAACAACTCCGGCTTGACCATTTTTTGATACACTTCTTTCGTGTTTTTGTAATCTACATTAATATCATGCGCTCCCAGTATCAAAAGTACTGGTGTCTTGAAATTAGGCAGGTCATCGGTCGAATCTGACAAAAAGTTCTTGCTAGCAAATATCCATCGATCTTTGGTCATCACTCGGTCTTTACGAGCTATTTTTAAATATTCCTCATATGAAGCGTGTTGTTTTAAAAGTTGGTTCACTTCAAGATCGTAGGCCGTTTTCGCTTGAATTTCCGCTTCAGAATATCCTTTCATCTTCATCTCGGCACGTGAATTGTATAATCCTTGCTCAATCCAATTGATCGCGGGCGCCAGCAGTATACTGAATGCAATTGACTCTTCTTTGGCGAGTTTCGGAAGCACCCATCCGCCTTGGCTTGCGCCCCAAGCCCCAATCCGATTCGCATCAATCATCGGCTGCTGTCTTGCCCATGCAATTGCCTGTCTCGCTTCTTCCACTCGATCGTCGATGGTTTGATGCTCCCAGTTGCCTTCCGAACCGTTAATGCCTCGTTTATTTAAAGATAAAGAGGCATAGCCGATGGAAGCCAGCTTCTCCCAGAGGGGTTTGTAGCCATCCCCATGCGTGGAGTCAACAGGTCCGTCACCGTGAACAAATAACACAAGGCCTAATTTTCCCGTATAGTTTTGAGGTAATACAAAAGTTCCAGTCAACTTACCTTGCGGAGTCTGAATTTCTACTTTTTGTTCAACCATATTAAAGTTATGCTGCACCATCATATAAATACCTGCACCGGCTACCAAAAGAACCATGATCAATATCAGGATGAGGATTTTCTTCATGATATGTTGTCCTCCCAAAGTGAAATTTCGTAAGTCTATACGCAGCAGTTAATCCTCAACTTGTCATGCAGTTTATATTTGGCGAATAGAGACAAGTAGATTTTTCAACAAGGATTAGAGGCCTTGTTATCTAAGATTACGTTGTCGCATAGGTGCAGAATGCCTCCATCATGGGTTCAAGCTTAACTTCTCTGAATCAGCGGTAAAAAAAATCGCTAGGCGCCTGTGCTTCAGTACATAAAACATAAAGCAATCATGACCGATCCATCAAAAAAATAATGGACTCGAATAAATTCGAAATGTTTTTGGTCTGGTCAGCCAACAATCTGGCGATGAGCTTCATGCTTTACTTTAATCCATTTCTATCCAACGGATTAAATAGGTCGCTTTCCCTCGTTCGATGTGATAGTAGTCAAGCTGTGAACCAAAGGTTTCAACACTTTTTTGATGAAGCTCTCCGTAAGCCGCAGCAACTCCACGAATGCTGAAAGACAGCGAACAAACTTGGGTTACCTCGATCCAAACACTGAGCAGTAGAATGATTATCGATAATATTGCCTTTTGGCCTTTTCTTTCACGGATACTCTTAGTTTCCAAAGCTCCTGAGCCAATTGAAACGCTTCTTCATCATTTCCTTGTTCAATGGCTATTTTTCGTGCTTTTAATAAAGCATTTGCAGCTGGGGACAAGCCAGGAGCATCCACAATCCATGGTTTAAATTCCTGTTTAAATAAATCCATATCGCTCCAATTATATTGATGTTTTATAAAGGCAGTACCTACTCTACTTTTATTTAGCTCCTGTTTACAACGAAATAATTCCTTCTCATCATGACCTAATAGCACCAATTGTTTTTTATCCATAAATACAAGGGAGATATCTTCTTTTTTGAAGATTATTTCATCGTCTCTAAGTTTCAAGATCACTTTATCATCGTACACCGATGTTTCCAAGCTTTCATGAAAAAAGAAAAGTGTCACGAAAAAGCCTGCAATCAAGCCAAGGATCATGGTCACAATCCCTGCCCATGTTCCATTGTAGGATGCAATGAGTTTTAAGGGTCCTTCAAAAGGGAACCATGGCAAAGAACTACCCCATTTCGCGATCTCTGGAAAAAACCAGCCAACCACTAAACCGATAAGAGGGAAACAAAACCACAAGATCACTTTATCCGTTTTAGAGAAGTTCAATAATGTATGGTGATCGCTCATGTAAAGTCTCCTTTATTACAAAATACACTTGCAATGGTTTGCTTCCATACAGCCTCAACATCTAACTGAATTCCAAACATCGGATAGTTCGATAAATTATCAAGTGTTAATGCCAACACACAGGCTTTCTCACGTAGACCTCTGGAATCCGTCAGACCAAACTGCACACTTTTTTGTAGTAATCGGATAAAGCCTTCAATAAATCCTTCCTGTACGGCTTTAATTTTCAGCTTGTACTCTTTATTATGTGAAGATTCTCGATTTCCATATAAAAGAAACTCATTTAATACCTGAACAACGAGCATTTGCGTATCTGCGGGTTCTTCAAGCAGTAATTGCAAGCCATCATCCATCAACTTCTCCATAAAATTGGCTTTCGTATACTTTTGAACATGAAAGTATTTTTCGAAACTATATCCTTCTAAAATCCAAACGAATACAGCATCTACGAGTTCTTCTTTCGAAGCATAATAATAATAGATGGATGGCTTTTGTATGCCTACAGCATTAGCAATCATGGAGAGGGATGATTTTTCAATCCCATACTGCCCAATTAACCAGATGGTCGTTTCAAGAATTTTTTGTCGTGTTGCTTCACTTTTACTCATTTTCTCACCTTTTTCTACCTAACGATAGTTAGATAATAGCGTTTAATTATGTAATCTGTCAAGCCACAAATCACAATAAAGTCTTGATAATCATCCCGTTTGACGCTTTGAGACTTAACAGCTTAACAAACCAGACAACGGTGGCAAGCAGGATTGCAATTCTCAGGAGTAACGCTTAATCTGGTGTACAAGTTATTCCATTGTGGATCAAACGAAGCTTATACACCAAAACAAGGCATCGCTGTACGCATAAGATCATAAAAAATATTTCAACAATACACCTTTGGTCAGCCCTAAGGTCAAGTGTTTTGCAATGAAACAGGAAATAAAACAGCAGAGCATTTTGATGATTCTGAGAAAATATCACTGCTGTGATGCGCCCGAACAATCATCACAGGTGACTTGGGCTGCCACTAACTCCATCAAGTGCACAATAGATAGACTATTAATCAAAATGGTTAAATATCAAACAAATAATTGAAGGAACCGAACAATTCATTACATTGTCAATTAACTAAAGAGATTTCCGAATTCCATATCTGTATTTCAAATTTGCGTGGCGATCGAATATCATTAAACAACTTTTGCCTTTCAAACATCCCACAAATGCTGACACACTTATCTTTGGTGAAATGCTCACTAACATATGGATATGATCTTAACACGCTGTTGCTTCAATAATTTCGACTTCTTTTCTTTCACATAAAGTTCGAAGTATTTCTTCAATATCTTTTTCGATTTTTCCATATATGACCTATCTTCTGTACTTCGGCGCAAATACGATATGATACTTACAGTTCCATCTTGTGTGTGCTAGCCTTTTGACATCAAAACTCCTCCGCTTGCTCATATTTTGGTTGGCGGACCAAAAATATTTTAGCACTCTGGGGGAGTTCTTTTAATACAACGCTGAAAGCTTATTGGAACCCTTGGCCTAGGGTTTTCTTTTCCACAAAAAAACTGCCTCTTGGCAGCACTCTCATTTGATTAATCCGTTTTGTTTTAACACTTCTTTTTGCCGTTTTCCTTTGTTCGTCACATAGTTATTTTTAAACCAAGCCACAATTGAAGTAATGATGGTAAACACTGTAGAACCCACTTTATATAAAGCATCTGCCAGCGTATTGACTTGATCTTCACTGATTGGCAATGCTCCCTTTCCAAACATGATCAAAGTTTGGTTAATAAGTGCAATAAAAAGAAGCACCGACCGTATGACTGTCCCTATATCAGTATTTTTCATTTTTTCAACTCCTATTTTAAACTTTTTATTTAAACTAACTTATCAATGACATCATATTATTCTCTTCATTTGGCTAACACATCATTTTGAGCCTCAATCTGCGAATTAAGCTTGCTTTCTCTTTCTTTTGTTGTATTTAATATATAGAACGAAATCCAACAAAAAAGAACCGCGAACAGTCCTTGTGTAATAAAATATTTGAGTTAGATCTACTTCCAAACTTATACAAACCACATAATACTTCATACAATCAAAGAGCTTCATGAATCGAAATGAAAATGAGACAGTAAATGTTTTTAATGAGGATCGACTGAGGAGATGGAAATTGTTTAAGAAATTTAGGAGGCGCTTGTGCAAAATTTGTGCATGAAGATTTCAAATCATACCTTCTTTTATCTGTTTCTTCATAAATAAAAAACGCACACAAATGTTGAGATATCAACGTTTGTGTGCGTTTCAAAAACTTGTCAGCTCTTAAAAAGAGCAAAGGATACCGGTGGTCGGGGTCGAACCGACACTCCTTACGGAACACGATTTTGAGTCGTGCGCGTCTGCCAATTCCGCCACACCGGCATGTGTGAGCTATGGTGCCGAGGGCCGGACTTGAACCGGCACGGTAGTCACCTACCGCAGGATTTTAAGTCCTGTGTGTCTGCCAATTCCACCACCCCGGCAAGGGCTAAAAGGCGACACCCGGATTCGAACCGGGGATAAAGGTTTTGCAGACCTCTGCCTTACCACTTGGCTATGCCGCCATTTTAAAGAAATTGGAGCGGAAGACGGGATTCGAACCCGCGACCCCCACCTTGGCAAGGTGGTGTTCTACCACTGAACTACTTCCGCAACTGAAAACTGGGCTAGCTGGATTCGAACCAGCGCATGACGGAGTCAAAGTCCGTTGCCTTACCGCTTGGCTATAGCCCAATATGATCTCATAAAAGGGCGATTGATGGGAATCGAACCCACGAGTGCCAGAGCCACAATCTGGTGCGTTAACCACTTCGCCACAACCGCCATACATTCTAATATACTAATTGGCAGGGGCAGTAGGAATCGAACCCACACCGGAGGTTTTGGAGACCTCTGTTCTACCGTTAAACTATGCCCCTAATATAATGGTGGAGGGGGACGGATTCGAACCGCCGAACCCTGAGGGAGCGGATTTACAGTCCGCCGCGTTTAGCCACTTCGCTACCCCTCCGAAAAACAGTGCCGGCCAGAGGACTTGAACCCCCAACCTACTGATTACAAGTCAGTTGCTCTACCAATTGAGCTAGACCGGCGAAAGGTGGCTCGGGACGGAATCGAACCGCCGACACACGGATTTTCAGTCCGTTGCTCTACCAACTGAGCTACCGAGCCGTATATTCAAATTTATATGGCGGTCCGGACGGGACTCGAACCCGCGACCTCCTGCGTGACAGGCAGGCATTCTAACCAACTGAACTACCGGACCATAAAAATTTGGTTGCGGGGGCAGGATTTGAACCTGCGACCTTCGGGTTATGAGCCCGACGAGCTACCGAACTGCTCCACCCCGCGATATTATTTTTTAAGTTATGGTGGAGGATGACGGGCTCGAACCGCCGACCCTCTGCTTGTAAGGCAGATGCTCTCCCAGCTGAGCTAATCCTCCGAAGCACAGGACGTGCAAGTGCATGCGTTGCAACAGGACGTTGCGCTCTTAGCATACCTTCCGTTTTAGTAACGTATTACAAAACGTGTTACCTATGCACTCTGCATATATATTTAATCATGCTGTCCCAAGAATGGTGACCCGTACGGGATTCGAACCCGTGTTACCGCCGTGAAAGGGCGGTGTCTTAACCGCTTGACCAACGGGCCTAATATATTTTAAAAGTGGCGGAGAGCAAGGGATTCGAACCCTTGAGACGGAGTTGACCGCCTACACGATTTCCAATCGTGCTCCTTCGACCACTCGGACAGCTCTCCAATGAATGGCTCCGCAGGTAGGACTCGAACCTACGACCGATCGGTTAACAGCCGATTGCTCTACCACTGAGCTACTGCGGAATGAAATGGAGTCTGCCTGGCGATGTCCTACTCTCACAGGGGGAAACCCCCAACTACCATCGGCGCTGAAGAGCTTAACTTCCGTGTTCGGCATGGGAACGGGTGTGACCTCTTCGCCATCATCACCAGACAATTTAGTGACAAAATTTATTATACTATGCATTTTCAAAAAAGCAAGTATTTTTTTGAAAAATTGTTCTCTCAAAACTAGATAACGTGTAATAAACCATTCACAAATCATTTTAGGTTAAGTCCTCGATCGATTAGTATCTGTCAGCTCCATGTGTCACCACACTTCCACCTCAGACCTATCAACCTGATCATCTTTCAGGGATCTTACTTCCTTGCGGAATGGGAAATC
>NZ_JAQFWW010000002.1 GCF_027706145.1 Bacillus changyiensis
TCCGCCGCTAACCTTTCGGGAGCAAGCTCCCTATGGTCCGCTCGACTTGCATGTATTAGGCACGCCGCCAGCGTTCGTCCTGAGCCAGGATCAAACTCTCCATAAAATGGAGTGCAGATTAATTCGTCACTTGTGACGACATCTGCCCTGACTTGCACTAAATGTGCTTTGTATTTCTTGAATTAACAGGTACGTTTTGTCTTGTTTAGTTTTCAAAGATCATTTTCACCTCTCAAAGAGGCGACTTTATTAGTATAACATTCTATCAGAATCAATGTCAATACTTTTTTTAATCGTTTTTTTATAAAGCCGTCTTGTTAAGGACGAATATTAATATACCATCTATTTATGATTTGTACAATAGTTTTTTTAAAAAAATAATAATCAAAGTAAAAGAAACTTTTTCCTCTTAATACAGAGGCTGTTTTGATCTTGGCTAATTAATCTTGTAAATAGTCACTTACTATACAAGAAAATCTCTATAATTCTAGTTAAAAGCTTTTTCTTAGTCGTGATGAGATGTCTCATTTACACATTTAAAGGTAAACTTGCCTGTTGTAACTAATCTAAAATAATTCACTTGGCCATATCAATCGTCAAGTAATTGAATATGTGTATTTAAAAGAAAATCGTTGGTTTCTTAAAGCGGTTATTAAACTAGAAGAATATATAAGGAAAGTTTAAAACTCGATGCTGTTTAGGCTCATTGACAAAACGTTTAAGTTGTTTATATTACTTCAATTTAAATTCCTTATCAAATCAAGTTTTTTCTATATAAAGTATAGGTCCATTAATCGAGTTAGACAAAAATATTAAACTTGAGCATTGTAACCGTTGTTGGTTCTATCCTTATAATGTGCTTCTGCAACGCAGAAAACAAATGCTAATTTTGAGACGTAGTGAATGTAAACTTGCGAACTTTATGTTATAAAAAATAATCACTTAAAACTAGGAAAATATGAATTTTTTTCTAATATTATATATGTTACCTTGAATTTGTATAGATTTACAATTATTATGAATTTAGTTAATGGAAGATAAGGAGGTTAGAAAAATTAGTTAGCGGTTTCTCGTTTCCAGACGTATCGATCCTTCGGTATATTTGTTGAATGTATGCAAAGACAACCTGGGCTTGATGTCCATGATGTGAAAGGGAATCCGTAAAATGATTTGATCTTTGTCCGGTGTTTTCGATTTTGCTTCAGGTTTGCGTTCTTCAATTCTTGTAATACCACCTTGCTTTTAGCAAGTCAATTGTTACGATATTGAACTTTGTGACGGATCGTCTCTGAGAACAGAGAAAGCTGTTCTTTATCTTTGGCAATACACTTGTTTTCTAAACTCTAAATTTCTTGTTTCATTCATGTCCGAGACATTGCATTATGTGCTGAGGCATTCGTTTTCAATTTGGAGCCGTCGATGCACATATGCTCGCTCAATTTCATCGATTGTTTTTCAAAAATCGATATGTGACCCATCTGGAGGGTTTCCTTCGGACAAACAACGGAACAGAATGTTTTCGCGGAGGAAAGTGGTATGGTACCCATACAGGAAAATACTTACTTCAAACAAACTCCTCCCTAATGAAGCCAGCCTTAATGGTATGGTCCAGTGTTGCTAATCAATGGCTGAAAGTTGGAGCAGTTGCACATCTATCGGCTTGGTCCGCGCTACTAACTGGCGACCGTAGCAGAGACCACTGCGGTGCATGCCAACCATCAAGCCTCTCCTAGGAAATCAAAATGCTGAGTGATAGCATTGCGGTCAAAGTGAACAGGTGGTGGCCCGACAGCAAGGATCGCGGTTCGCAATTGGTTTAAAAAGGATTTGCGCTTCTAGCCAAAAGGAAGTTAGGCATACCACGGCATCACTAACAAGGACAAGAAAAGATTTTTCCCGCAATGACATGGTAGGTGGGCATTGACAAATTTGCTTGAAGAGTAAAATTATTGTCCAAAACAATGAAAGAGGAGGAATGAAATAATGAAAAATCTTTCGTATAAGAAAAATAGAAAACCCTTAACTCGAAAAGTCAAAGCTACGTTCGCTGTGTTGGGGATGTCCATCGCTTTGATGGGGGCTGCCACATTGCCTGCATATGCTTGGGTGAATCCGGGCTACCACTACCAATATCCATCTGAAGGGGGAACATGGAAATACGGATTTGTAAACGCTGGGCTCCGTTCCGAGTACAATCATCCAACGAAGATTCACGGATCAACGGTGCAAAAGCTTATTGATGGCAAAGTCGAAAAAACCAATAGAAGCATAGACACAGCTCCGGGGCGTTACTCTAATGCCTATGTCGGAACTATAAATTCACCGGGGTTGAAGGGCCGTTACTACTACCGTACCAACTAATCAAAGGGATACCGGTTGCAGTCGCCGCGGCCTAACATAGCGAGTTCAGCAAGCCCTTGGAAGTCCCGCTTTTGTATAAGCGATTATAGCGGGCTGCGTGGGGACATTTTTTACTACTTTGCTGTTAGCATACGATCATCACTGACCTATATAACCGAGACTTTCCGCATTCCATTTGTCAAAAAAGTTAACTTATATTATTTGCTTTAATTTAAAGATCAAAACATCCAGGTCAAATGATCTTGTCTTACTGCCCACCTGCCATGTCGGTGCGAGAATATTTTTCCCCAGAAGCATTTACTAGCTGGTCATTTTTATTGCTGCGATCCCTGCACAGTTTCATACGTTCTTAATAGTTGCTCTCCTTCCTATATATCGCATGGGAAGGAGATACTTTTTAGTGCCCTGCCAAAACACCAAACCAAGTTTTGAGTAGGAATTCTTTTGCTAGATCTAGTTCGTAGTTTTAATAGGAAGGAGTAGGATGTAAAAGTCTGAACAAGGGGGAAGGAAAAACACAACATTGTGTCCAGCTTATAAGGTATTAGTACAGTTCATTATTCAGGCGGTTCGACAAGAAACAATTTCATTGTTTCCCAGTCGACGATAGGTTTCTCAATTCCTTATAAGAACAAATGAGATTATTGTATTGATAAAAAAAGGAATTGATGCTTGTGACAAAGAACAAATAAGTATGTCACGGCACCACCAACAAGGACAAGAAAAAACCGCTTCCGTACTAATATGGAAGGGAACGATGATAAATTAGCGAAAAGAGTAAAAATAGTCAAATGAATGAGGAGGAATCAAATAAAATGACCCCCGTTTTTTATAGGCAAATGAGGAAAACCTTAAACCAAACAATCAAGGCGACATTCGCTGTGTTGAAGATGTCCTCAGTAGACATCAAATTTGATCGGAGGTGCAGATGTTGATTGAAGCCCAAGGCATTTCAGTAGCAATTGGTGGGCGGTCCGTGCTGGACGATGAAACCGTTCGTTGTACGCCTGGGATCATGACAGCCCTCGTTGGTCCAAGTGGATGTGGAAAGACCACGCTCTTGCACTGTCTCGGGCTGTTACTGCCTGTGGATAAGGGACGCATTTTGATCAACGGAGACGATGTCACAAACTACGGCACTACGGCACGGCGCAGGTTCTGGCGTGATCAAGCGGCGTTCATACTTCAGGATTACGGCATTATGGATGAGGAGACGGTCGCCTTCAATGTAACCATGCAGGCGACCGTCCTGGGACGACGTGTCACAGGAAACCAAGAAAGGTTGGCACAGGTGCTTGAGCAGACAGGTCTCCAAGGTCGAGAAGGTGAATTGGCCAGTCACCTGAGTGGAGGTGAGAAGCAGCGACTCGCACTGGCTCGTGCCATCTATAAGGACGCTGCATTCCTATTCGTCGATGAGCCCACCGCCTCACTCGACACAGCTAATAGACGAATGGTCATCGATTTGTTTGCAGACTTCGCCGCGCGCGGCCGTACCGTCATTGTGTCGACGCACGATTCTGAAATGATCGACGCGTGTGGAGCCAAGCATAAGGTTGGTTCCAACAGTGCGTCACATCACTCGGCGAATAGCGATCCTACTAGCTTAGGAGGGTCCTCATGAAATCATCCTCTAAAATCATGATCGGTGTTGTTGTTGGCTTACTGCTGGTAGTGGGGGCAGCTGCGCTCCTAAACGGTTGGATCCCATTATCAAGGGACACGTATCCATCGTGTGACAAGCTCCCAACTGTAGCAGAGGCCAATGCGGCACTCACCAGACATCAAGACCTCGCCGAGGAGATCAAATCGCTTAGTGATGGTGGCATTGATATTGAAGTAGGCAAGCCGTGTCCCGATGACCAGAATCGAGGGCTGATCATGGTCAGATATGGTTCGAAATCCGAGCGTGACAACATCTCCGATTTACTCAGCCGCCGCGACGGCTTTGGGATTCCTGTGCATCTGGTGAAGCGCTAAGGCTGACTTCTGCACAGCTATTCGGTGTAAATACTGCCTGTCGCTTGTGTGCAAGGCTAGCTTGCGTATATCGTCAATCCGAACCTGACGCTGACCACGTTGGCCGGCTGTACATCATGGGGCCTTCGGAATAGTAGGTAGCGGTTACATATTAGTTGAAGAGTAAAAATATTGACAAAAATAGTCGCATGAATGAGGAGGAACGATATGGAAAAACATGATTCGCTAATCAAGGCCATTACGCTAGGCCGCAGCGATACCCGGGGCCTAGTATGGCGAGTTTCAAATAGTTCTGGAGGACTCAATCGTGTATAAGCGTATTGTAGCAGCTGTCGCGGGCGCGTTATTTGCTTTACTCGCTCTACTGGCGGCGATCATTACCGACCTATATGATCGAGACTATCCTCAGTCCATTGGTGTCGAGAACAGGGTTAGCCTCAACTTCAGTGAATCGAATTTTTCCATCACTGAAGCGTTTAAGAAGCTGGAGGAACTTGATGCGCGCTGGGATCTAGGGCTGGTAAAGGTAGCGCCTGACTTAGCTAACGACGGCGATGGTCAAATATTCGTAGCACTTAACGATGGAAATCTTCCCGCCGAATTTACTTGGTTCGGTGGCGAAGGTGTAGGGAAAATTGTCGGCAAAGAACGACTAACCACCTCCTATCCAGATGGGTTCTATCTCGTAACCGGCGAAAGCACTCACTTGGGCGAATTCGAAGACACGCTGAAAAGTGCAGGTGTGAAGGTTGACCGCGGGGAAGCTTCAATTTTTAACAGCCTTGAATTTGTGGTGCGGGAAAGAGGATTTACTGCCGCCCTTCTTGCTGCGTTTGCGCTAATTGCAACGCTAGCACTGTTCTGGTTGTCACTGAAGGCGAGAGGGCGAGCCCTCCGGGTTCTTGGTGGTTGCCCGACCGTGCGTATCCAGGTACAGGATCTAGCCGGTTTCGGGGGTGCGCTACTGTTTTCAGCCGGCGTCGTAGCATTGGCTGCAGCGGGGTATGTAGGTTTGTTTCATGGCTGGGTGTACGTCGGCACCTTCCTCAAGGCGTTGGTAAGCCTACAGGTTGCCGTCATCGCCGTATCCCTGCTCGCTGCGCTTATTATGTCAGCCTCTGCATGGCCAAGTGCTACTATGCTCGCTACCAGACAACCGGCGATCAAGAGCCTCCGTTCGGCTGCGATCGTGATCCAGGCTCTAACGTTCCTCCTTGTGGTGGCTGCAGCTGGGCCTGCTTGGTCTGCATACAAACACTCATCCGCAATGGCTGCTGAGATGGCGCAGTGGAAGAAACTCTCAGACCAGGTCGCTATTGTGTTCGCAACAGACGTTAACGAGATGAAACACATGGAACCTCGGATTGGTAAGCTGGTAAAAGATGCTGAATCGCTTAATAAAGTCGCTCTTTCCTACACATACACTAAAGACATGCAAATGCCAGTCGATTTTGGAAAGTACTCGGCCATCTCTTTTGTAAACCAGCGTTGGCTCGACCTGGTAACCACGGATACACCACAAAAAGCTGTTACATCTGTACCTAACCACAGCATTCCAGATGGGCTTGTCAAAATGATTCGAGAAGAGGCTGAGCTTTTGTCGAGGAAAAAACTTTCCGATAATCGGTTCGCAAAGTTCAAGTTCTTGCGGCCGGTCGACGGGTTCCAGCTGCCGGTCGCCCAAGGAGGCGGCGGCGAAAGGCTACACTTTGCGGACGATGTTCTCGTCGTTGTCGTACCTTCGCTATACGACACCTATAACGATTCTACCTTGACATCTATGGTTTCGGGTAGCAACATCATGTTCACCGGCGTAACTCCTACACAACAATTGTTAAAGAAACATGGTCTTGATGTGAAGGCGTTGCGCGATCGTGGTATCAAAGGTGAACTGAAGGTTGTCTATGTGGCCGAAGAAGGAATTCTTCAGGCGCAGTTCGCAGCATATGTTGTGTGGTTGCTAAATCTTGCGCTGATTGCATTGGTTATTGCTTTCACTGTCGCTGCAGCGATCAGTGCGATGATTACCGCAATGCTACAGGCTAAGCGTGACTTCCCGCTACGGGTGGCAGGCCAATCATGGGTACAGATTCTCCAAAGCCGCGTTGCCAAGGAATTGCTTGCTGGGGTTGGACTCGTGGGCGTCGTTGTCTTGCTCCAAAGGCCTGATGAGATTGGGGCTGTAGTTGTGGCCGCGGTGTATGGGTTACTTGTTGTGCCATTGAGCCATCTGTTTGCCGCACGTTGGTGTTTCAATAGCGTCAGTAGACGCCGAATTTGATTGGGCATTGATTCAAGCCTAGGGCGTTTCAATTGCGAGCGGTCCGTGTTTGACGGTGGGCCGTTCGTTTCATGCCCAGAATCATGATACCCCTAAATGGTAGCCAGATGGTGTCTGAAAACGGAAATAGATTCATTATGTCTTTCTCAAATATAACAACATACTAAAATTAACTTCTACATATTATATTATGTTTTTGGTAAGCCTTTAAAACTTTGCAAAATGACTTGTCGACTGTATTTTTTTCTAGTATAGTGAAATATAATTAAATATATGATGACCACAAGGGGAGCCTTCAGGCTGAGAGTGAACATTGTTCTGACCCTTTGAACCTGTTAGTTAACGCTAGCGTAGGGATGTGGCAAAGTGATATATACCTCTGCATAAAAAGCAGTGCGTGGAAACTTATGCACCTTCCCCCGCACTGCTTTTTTATTTTCCCTTGTTGTTCATCAAAAGTGAGGGGAACTATGAATCATTCAAAACAACTTGTACAGCTGATTGAAATTGCAATGATGACAGGAATCGCCATTATTTTGGATACGATTTCTGGAATGTTTTTAAAAATGCCCCAAGGCGGCTCGATTGCAATCATGATGATTCCAATCTTTTTGATTTCTTTTAGACGAGGGGTGAAGGCAGGATTGACAACCGGATTTTTAACCGGGATTATGCAATTTGTTACTGCAAACCTGCACGTTTACCAACCTATTCAAGTTTTTCTTGATTATTTTATCGCCTGCACTGTCATAGGAATGAGCGGGCTGTTCGCAGGACTCATTCGAAAAGCTTCATTGGAAAAACGGACAAAAAAAGTGATGACATATGTAGCAATTGGTGTCTTTTGCGGGAGCTTTTTAAAGTTTCTTGCCCACCTGATTAGTGGTGTCGTCTTTTTTGGTGAATATGCACCTAAAGGGACACCTGTATGGCTTTATTCATTTATTTATAATGGAACATATATGCTTCCATCTTTTGTTGTTTGCGCAGTTGTCTCGGGCTTATTGCTACTGACAGCGCCGAGACTTTTGCAACAACGATAACGCAAAAAACAGCGGGTTGCCCGCTGTTTTTTTTATGATTCTATTAAATTAGCTACCAATACATAACGTTTCGGTGCTGAACCGATGAAATCAAACGGATAACAGGTTGAAACAGTTAACGTTGCTCTCAGCTTTGGAACAATAACTGTTCGATCATCCGCATCAACAATCCGAACTTTTTTCACTTTGTACGTGAAAGTTCCGTAAGCCGCCTCCACAATTAACCGATCCCCCTTCCCCACTTGACCAAGCTTTCTGAAAATGGTATTTCGATGACCTGATAACACGAATTATCAGCCTCTCCCGGTAGAACAGAACCCGCAAAATGCCCGACTCCTTTTTACAGTACATACCTTATCTTTTGATTATAATGGAATTATTTTATCTATAATATTTCATTCTATTTTCGTTATAAGGCATAATCTTTATCTCTATTGAATGTAATATAGTAAAGCTTTAGAAGAGGAGGTATAAAAGTGAACCCTTACTATATGATGCTGTTATGTTATCTTTTATCTATCTTCCATTTTTTAATAGGGTACAGGGAAGCTTTGAAAATCAGTGAAGCTGACGGATTGGTTAACGGGACAACAATGATCTCCTCTATTCCGTTCGGTGTCATTTTTGCTTTTTTCTCTCATTATTTTTGGAAGATGACAATATAGGATTTGTTAATAAATGTGGCGAATTCCATAATGAAAGGAGTGGTTTTATGAAAAAGAAAGTACTGCTAACAGGTTTTGATCCTTTTGGTGGCGAATCGATCAATCCATCATGGGAAACAGTTAAACACCTTCACGGAGAGACAATAAATGAGATTTCCATTATTGCTGAACAAGTTCCGACCGTTTTTCATCAATCAGCCCTTGTCTTGGAAAAAGCGATCCAAAAGCATTGTCCTGATGTTGTGATTTGTGTCGGACAAGCTGGCGGAAGACCACATATCACACCGGAGCGTGTCGCGATTAATATTGATGATGCTCGTATCCCTGATAATGATGGCCAGAAGCCCGTTGATGAACAAATTTCTGACCATGCGCCAAATGCTTACTGGTCATCCCTTCCCATTAAACGAATTGTAAAACAGCTGAGAGAGCATGGTATTCCGGCGTCTATCTCTCATTCTGCTGGAACTTTTGTATGCAACCATTTATTTTATCAGTTAATGCATTTCATTGATCGATCTCAATCAATGATTAAAGGCGGATTTATCCATATTCCATTCCTACCTGAACAAACGACTGATAAAAAAGAACCAAGCCTCAGTCTTGACATCATGATCAACGGATTGCGAATTGCTGCAGTCACTGCGGCCAGTCATGACATAGACATTCGTGAATCAGGCGGCTCACTTTGCTGACTCCCCGCCTTTCCTTCTTTTTACCCCACCTCAAAATAAAATCCATACGTGTTTTTCAGAAAAAAATGTCTACACTAACAAAAAAAACAACCTAAAGGATGAGCAGGATGCAGAAATCATATGCCGTTTTCGGGCTCGGTCAGTTCGGCGGAAGTCTTGTAAAGGCATTTCATCAAAAAGGAACAGAAGTGATTGGAATCGATAAATCAGAAGAGAAAGTGAACGAATATTCAGCCTATGCTACATATACTGTTTGTGCCAATGCTGTTGATGAAAACACGTTAAAACAAATCGGAATCCGAAACATTGACCATGCGTTTGTTTCGTTAGGCGATGATATTGAGGCCAGCATTTTAACCTCACTGTTACTAATTGAAATGGGGGTCTCACAAGTGTGGACAAAAGCACAAAATGATTATCATCAAAAAGTCCTTCATAAAATTGGTGTCAACAAAATCATCCATCCTGAAAAAGATATGGCGAAACGAATTGCCAGTCATATTACTTCAGAAAAAATGATTGATTATGTTGAGCTTTCACCAAATTACGGTATTGTTGAGATTGTTGCGACAGACAAGCTAGATGGGAAAAGCCTAGGCGAAATAGATGTACGTGCCCATTATGGATGCAATATCGTTGGGATTAAACGACAGGATCACTTTACTGTTGCACCAAGTGCAGAAGACATCATTTATAAAAACGATATTTTAATTGTCATTGGGCGAAATAAGGACATTGAAACGTTTGAAAAAAAGGGAGATTAAAGATGAAGTTTAAATTGATTCAATTAAACCCATCTCAATTGCTTGTACTTGTGTTCTTATTTTTTATTTTGTTAGGAACTCTCCTCTTGAAAGTGCCGATTGCAACACTAGAAAACGTAAGTTGGGTAGATGCATTATTTACGGCAACATCAGCCATGACCGTCACAGGTTTAACTGTTGTTGATACAGCAACAGATTATACTTTATTCGGTCAAATCATCATTCTCTTTCTGATCCAGGTTGGCGGCTTAGGAATTATGTCTTTTGCTGTACTTATTTATATTATGCTCGGAAAAAAAATTGGCTTGAAAGAAAGAATCCTGATCCAACAATCGCTTAATCAGACTTCATTAGGTGGTGTCATTAAATTAATCAAAAACTTATTTATATATTCTTTTACAATTGAAATGATGGCGATGATGATTTTAGCCTTCAAATGGGTTCCTGAATACGGCTTTAGAACCGGTCTATTTCATAGTGTATTTCATTCTATATCAGCTTTTAATAATGCTGGTTTTTCTTTATGGCGTGATAATCTTATGCGCTATGAAAGTGACCCGCTTGTCAATATTGTGATTACTGGATTGTTTATCATCGGTGGATTAGGGTTTACGGTATTATCTGATTTATGGCATAAGCGACGTTTCAAAAGCTTAAGCCTGCATTCAAAATTAATGATCATCGGAACGGTGATCATTAATTTATTAGCCATGATGATCATTTTCTCACTTGAATACCATAATCAAAAGACGATTGGTTCATTTTCATTAAACGGAAAATTGTGGGGGTCCTATTTTCAAGCTGTAACACCAAGAACAGCTGGATTTAACACTTTAGATATTGGGAGCTTACATGATAGCACACTTACACTCATGTTATTATTAATGTTTGTCGGGGCTGGAAGCGGTTCAACTGGTGGAGGAATTAAACTGACAACATTTTTAGTCATTCTTCTCTCCGTTCGCTCGTTCTTAAAAGGGCAAAGTCATATTTCAATTGCCCGTAAAACGATTAAAGATAAATTGATCATCCGCTCTTTGGCGATCTCGACCATTAGTATTTTATTTATTTTATTAACGGTTTTCATGTTAAACATAACAGAACCAGAACGATTTTTAAAAATCTTATTTGAAGTGGTTTCTGCCTTTGGTACAGTTGGATTATCAATGGGAATGACGGCCGATCTTTCGACAATCGGAAAAGTTTTGATTGTTTTTATTATGTTTTTAGGTAAGTTAGGGCCTTTAACATTGGCTTTTTCACTAGCAAAACCGCAGCAGGACAACCTTCGCTATTCAAGCGAAGACATTCTGACCGGGTAATACTATGCCCTGCCCCTTCTCTTCTTTGCATTATGATAAAATGAAAACAGGAGGGGATATTGATGAGCAGCATTTTTCATGAAGCGAGAAAAGAACTTTGGAGCGAAATTCAAGGTCTGTCAAATCAAGATTTGAATAAAAGACCTGCACTAGAAGAATGGAGTATTCAAGAAGTGCTTGATCACTTGAAAAAAATCGATTTAGTAGCGCTTCAACTGTTTAAAGAACAAGTTCCTGATGCACCGATCAAACCAATCGAAGAAAAACCAGTTAAAAACTCGGAAGATAGACGTTCTAAACGAAAAGCACCTTCTTTTGTTGAGCCTGAAAGTAAAACGATTGATGGAGAGGCAATCAAAAATGAGTTGGATCATGTCAGAACACAGCTAAATTCAGTGATCTCAGCTTTCGATAAAAAAGATTTCCAAAAGGTACTGCCTCATCCCATTTTTGAAGAACTAACCGTCAGCCAGTGGATTGATTTTATCGGCCACCATGAAATACGCCATCTTCATCAGATTCGGGAAATTAAACAAAAGTTATCTTAAAGAAAAAATCTAGGAATTTGCTCGCTTTCCGCGGGCGATCCGCGAGCCTCCTCGGAGCACGTTCCATGCTCCTGAGGGGCCTTCCAATTCCCCCCTGATGCATAACTTTTAGACAGCTCCGAACCTAGTATCTTTCACAACATTTGGTGTATATGACCATACCTCCACCAGATCTCCTTGAGAAATAGAACCCGGTCGTTCAACAACACAAACGATACCCCTTTTACCGAAAGCATGGCGAACAAACCTGGAAGCGAGCTTTGATTGATCTGGAAACTGGTTTTGAATGACCTCACCCGGCTGGCTGCACGGTTCATTTTCACCTTCAGATAAAAGAGACGCACCACTTGGAAAGACCAATCTGCTTCCTTCCCTCAAAGAAGTCAACTGAGGCAGTCCACTTAAAGCAAGATTAGCTCCAAGCCACTCCGGCAAAACAGCAGGAATTTTTAACTTTTCCGCAATTTCTAAACATTCTTCAACTGAGACGATTGAAATCTGTCGTCTATTAAAAATCTCGGTTCCTTTTTTATACATTGGCTCGCGAGCTCCGGCCGTCTTTGTTAGACCAAAATGTAAGTCACCGGGTATTCCTCCGTAATCAATTTGAATTTGTTTCCTTCTTTCGGTAACAAATGATGATGTTTCCGCTATGTAAACGTTCTCAGCTACTGCCATATGTCTTTGCCACATTCAGCTCAGCTCCTTTTTTGACTTAACATCAATTTTACAATAGTTACCTTTTTTCTTCAAACTAAAACCCGCTGCCTGATTTTACAACGGGTTTTAGTATTGTTGTTAACGTACAACAGCATGAATGTAATGAATCGTTTCAAATGCTGATAAGTAATCCTGGCGATTACGAAAATATAGATCATTCATTTTAGCCGGTGTTAAATGCTCATAAATCAACATTCCGGCTTCTTCCAGCAACTTCTCCATTTCATCATAAGAAAAACATGATTTCATAGGTTCACCACTTGCAGCAGCCATTTTCACCATATTTTCTACTCTATTAAAAGAACCTTTTTCCGCAAACAGGTTTTCGTCAGCATAGTCGATAATGATCGAACTTCCCGAAGGAACCTTCGCCATGACACTCTTAATCAGTCTGAGATTTTCCTCTTTTGTTAAATAATAAGAAACACCTAAAAGGCTAAACAACGTTTTTTTGTTCAGATCAAATCCATTAGCGAGTAAACTCTGATAGGAAAACGTTTTAGTAAAGTCCATTGGTACCAAATGAAGATGGTCTGGAATTTGATCATGAACTTGTCCAAGCCTCGTCTTTTTATTTTCCTGTGTAGCTGGATAATCAATCTCAAAAATCTCTAAAGTACTGCTTAGTTCTGGATGTCTGAAACAAAAAGTGTCTAACCCGGCTCCCAGTATGACATATTGTTTTAGACCTAGCAAAACTTCATGCAGGACAACTTTTTCACAATAAGCAGCACGTGCTAACGTAATTGGAGAAAGTTGAATCTGAGTGATCCACTTTAAAATTTCGTCTTGATCTCCGTTTAACTTTTGCACAATATCTTTGTTGAAGATCTTGACACCTTGAATCAAATTAGCTCTGATCTCAGCAAATTCTTTTGGTGATATTAAATCTTGAGCTAGATGATCAATAAAAATCTTAGGATGGTCAAATTGGCTATGATAAGCTCTAGCAAAAGCAGAGATTAATGAAGTTAAACTGGATTCACCTTTTTTCATACACCACTACTCCTTTATTCACAAAAAATAGGATTCCCCTGGCCAGGAGAACCCTATTATATACTCACAATGTATAAATGTAAATTATAGCATAAAATGATTTTTTTGTCAAGTGAACCCTTTTGAAAAGTGAGAGCCGTTGAGACCTTGATCAGTTGAGTGTCTTGGCATTGTCAAAGCTTATAAGATCCAACTAAATACAACCCCAAAATAGTCCATAAACACATCCTAGCTGGTGAATATCTCACCTAAAACTAAAAAAAATCATCAATTATTGACTCAGTATGTATGTCAGTTCACAGATTTATATCACGTTCTTTTATATGATTTAACAGCCTCATTGGATTCAAACAACCAAATAGCCTAAACTTCTATTCATTATTGGGATGAATTATATTATTATTTTTTGGAAAACTAAAAATAATTTCAAAAATAGGAGTATGGAACAATGTCAATATTTGAGTTATCGCTAAGAATTATGATAGCTTTTGTAACTTTATTAATTCTCACAAGACTTATGGGTAGAAAAGAACTGACACAAATGACTTTTTTTAATTTTGTTTCCGGTATTGCAATCGGTACGATTGGAGCTTCCCTTGCAATTGATTCAACTCTCAGTATTCGCAATGGTTTAATAGCGTTAGTAGGTTGGAGTATCATTACAATCGCTTTAGGATTTCTAGATATCAATTCTAAAAAAGCTCGTGTACTAATGGAAGGGCAACCAAGAATTCTTATAAAAAAAGGTAAAATTATGGAGGATGAACTACGAAAAGTACGATTAGATATTGACGCCTTAAATGCTTTATTAAGAAAGAAAAATGCATTTTCTGTTTCTGAAGTTGATTATGCCATAATGGAAACAGACGGCGAATTATCAGTTTTGAAAAAGGAACTTAAACAGCCTCTAACAATATCCGATATGGGTGTACCACAGACTACATTCAACGTATACCCTACTTCCACTCAAGTTATAACTGACGGTACAATCAATAAGTCGAATCTCGAAAAATTAAACCTCGATACACAATGGTTACAGCAACAATTACAATCATCCGGAATCCATTCAGTTTCAGATGTCTTTTATGCCGAAGTCCAAAAGGACGGCAATTTGTATATTGATAAAAGGGATGATGCATTACATTAAGTGGCGAGAGTCTCCTCTCTTTGTTTGGGTTAACCTTTTTCAATCAAAAATTTGTAGGTCTCTCTTCACTTTCAACCTGTAATCATTTTCTCTTCGGAATCTTCGTTCTCTCTTTTTTATCGCTTACGCCTTGTCCTCCAATGGAATAAACCGCTCTCTCTGATTCTCAAATCCGATATCTACCTCTGTTGGTGTAAAACATCTCCTATTTCATTAATCAACTCATCGTTGCCTGTTGTAAGCAGCAGATTCCTTTGACAACTCTTACACTCCAATCATCGAATTTTTTAGTGTAATGGCCTTTGTTCTTTTTTAGGTTCAGACATCATATACATTCACCGTTCCGATAAGAAAGATGCTAACATTTTAATCCAATCCACCGAGCGAAATCAGAGCTTCTCTGCTCTTTATATTGGGTTGATTGAATCCACTATAAGATACAGATCAGTTTTATAAATATGGTTAAATCCTCCAGACATGAATAGGGAAACTCAAATAAGGTTTAATTCAAGGTTAAAAGAGTCTTAACATATCTTTAAAAAGAGAAGGGGATTGCTATGCCAAATTGGGAATATGGAATTTTGTTTAATCAATCAGAGGAGTTTATCAATTGGCTAAAAAAAATAAAAATTACATCGAAAATCAACAAAGTACATGTTCATCATACTTACATTCCCACTCATAAGGACTTTAAAGGAAATAACCATAGAAAATTACAAGATGGAATGAGAGAATATCATATGAAGAAAAAATTGGCTGAAATTGCTCAACATATTACCATCTTTCCGGATGGTAAAGTGATGACAGGACGTGACATCAATAAAACACCAGCATCTGCAAGAGGTTATAATGGAAACAATAGTGAACATCCCTTTATGTTTGAAATGATTGGGAATTTCGACAAAGGTTCTGATCAGCTAAAGGGTAAACAGCTGGAAAGTGCAATAACTGTCACCCGTTACTTTCATGAAAAAGGTGCAGTAATTATCTTTCATCGAGAGTGCTTAATCAATGGAAAACCGCCTAAATCTTGTCCAGGGACCGCAATAGAAAAAAACTGGTTTATTAATTTGATATAAAAAACATTCAAGTTAAAAATCTCCATGAATAAGCTTCTGTTTTTCTTCAATATCTGTTCCTTTTGACTCACCCAATTCGTTTTATTAGGCTAGTCTACTGAAAATCTTTGGACTCATATCGACAAACATTCTTTCTTAATCCTTTACAGTATAAAATATATTATCTGTATTCTAATATAGAATAGTAAAGATTAGATAGTTTATACCATGTACGGAAATCTACAATTCCATCCTTAGGGATGATAAATATTTGTTGAAAAGCTTTTACAGCTTCTGCTGTGGTCTTTCCAAATTGACCATCCTCTTCAATTTTAGATATTTTTCTATAACTTTTAGAAATCTCGTTTAACATCATCTGAATTTCACATACATCAGAACCTGATAATCCTTCTTTTAAAATTCTTTGTTGAGGAGGAGTAGGTTTTCCTTGGAAAACCACACCTACAGCTGATGTCATTTTTATTGACCCATAACATAGATCATAAAAATAGTTAAGTATCTCTGAATAATTATATCCTTGTTTAGCAAGTTCTTGGCTTTTAAATTGACCTAGTTTACAAGGTTTTTTTCTTGTATAATGAGCACGATATTCTGCTAATAACGGTTGCATTTTATTAGGATCTGGATGTTTAATATATTGATTAAATATAGTATCTACTATTTCTATTATTCGTTTATAAGTTGTTTGAACATGATTGTATTTAAGATCAAATTGAGTTAGACATGTAACATCAAACCCTACATATGGTTCAGTAAATACTTTATTCAAGGTGTAAGAAACAATACAAATAATATTAGCTTTTATAGCTTCTGGATGCCAATTAGAAAACATTTCACCGCAAGCCACTTTTGTTATATAATCTGTAAATTTAACTTTATATGTTGGTGCGGTTTCTTGTGGTGCACCACAGTGTACAATAATATATTCAGGTATTAAAATTCCTATAGGAAGACCTTCGGGCCGAGGTTGTAAATGTGGTTGTGGATCTGGAATAGCTAATGGATCTATCGTGTGTTTTATAGCTTCTGGCTGAGTTAACTTATGCTGAGGGATTTTGTATTCTTCTGAAGGACGATATTCCTCTCTTAAAATATTAGGAGTCATTTGTATCTCTTGTATTCCTGTAGTATTTGGAACAACTTGAACACTATCAACTTTTATGAAATGATATCCACTTGCTGAAACAGTGACTGAATACTCAGAATATGGCTCTACAGCTGGTAATTCGACTGGATTAGTTTGACCTGATTCATTTGTTTGGAGTTTTATATTTTGATCGTGTCCCTTAATTGTTACTGTAGATCCAATAATTGGTTTTACTTTATCTCCCTCAAATACAAAGACCATTAGTTTTCCAGTAGACTGTCTAGTATATAAATTAGGATGACCCATTTATTTTCACCTTCCTTTATAGTTAATGAAATGCCAGTAATCGTATCATGCAATCTCATCTTATAGTATAAGAGTTTCACAAAATATCACTTATATACTTTGTAGATTCGATATCTTCAAATAAAAAAAAGCCAAATCCTTATTTCACCAAAAAAGGTTAGGTTCCAATAACATGACCAAGAATAAAACTTAGACCCGCGCCTTCTCATGGTTAAGAGCAAACTGCTCCTGGAACTCCAGATTGACTAATTTGAATCATATTTTTTGTATTCGTATAAAATGTGTGAAGTTGACCACCACTGTAAATTGTGTATGTTACATCTCCATAAATTGCTTGTGTCTCATCCAGCTCTGGAGAAACATAAGCAAGTTTAGCATTACAAATTTTTTGACCGCTATCTAACTCTATATCAACATAAAAACCGACTAAATTTATTATTTTATCAGGGTTCACGAGTCTGCGAGGAATAAACCTAGTGTAATAATATCGGGTGTACTCATAAGGGTTAATGTAATACATTAGACAGTCAACTCCTTTAATACTAATTTTAAAAAATATGCGTTGTTTTATATTAGGTTAAGCCATTTAATTTTTTGTATTTTAATATAGAAAAGTAAAGGTTAGCCATTTTGTACCAAGTTCGCAAGTCTACAACCCCAGTTTCCGGTATGATAAATATTCTTTGAAACTCTTTAACAGCATTTTTAGTTGCTGATCCAAATTTACCATCCACTTTCATTTTAGGAATTTGGGTATATTGTTTAGCAATTTCATTTAGATAGACTTGAATTTCACGTACATCAGAACCAGATGTTCTTTCTTTCAAAATTTGTTCTGGAGGAGGTGTAGGACGGCCTTGAAAAATTACGCCAGGGCTATGCGCTATTTTTATTGAACTATAACAGCCCTGCTTTTCATAAAAATATTTAAGAATAGCTAGATGTTCATATCCTTGTTTTGCAAGTTCTTGACTTTTATATTGTCCTAATCGGCAAGATGTTGGATAAGCACGGTATTCAGCTAAAAATGGTTGTATTTTATTAGGATCAGGATGTTTAATATATTGATTAAATATAGTATCAACTACTTCAATTATTTCTTTAAAAGTAGTTTGTAGTGGGTCAAATTTATGATCAAACTGAATTAGACATGTAATGTCAAATTTCCCTTCATAATATTGAGTAAATATCTTGTTTAATGTATAAGAAGTAATACAAAGAATATTAGCCTTTAAAGCTTCCGAATGCCAACTTGAGAAAATTTCACCACAAGCCACTTTTGTAATGTAATCTGTAAATTTAACTAAATATTTGGGTGCAGAATAATCTTTGGGCGCTCCACAGTGTACAATAATATATTCAGGTATCAATAGGCCTATGGGAGGGCTATCAGGACGACTGGAAGAAGATTGTGGTTGTGGATCAGGAATAGCAAGTGGATCTATAGGAGGTTTTATAGGTTCGGGTTGGGCTAACTTATGTTCTGGGATAGTGTAATGTTGTCTATCATTTCTCCCTCTCTGGATAGTCATTGGGATCTCTTGTATGCCTGAAGTATTTGGAAAAACTTGCACTCCATCAACTTTTATTGAATTGTATCCGTTGGCTGACACATTAACAGTATATGATGAATAAGGCTCTTGAGCAGGCAATTCAACTGATTTTGTTTGGCCAGATGCATTTGTTTCAAGTGTTATACTTTGGTTGTTTCCTGTAATTGTTACTGTTGCACCATGAATTGGTTTAGCTTTGTTACCTTCAAATACAAACACCATTAATTTTCCGGTTTTTTGTCTAAGGCAAAGGTTATAGTCTTTCAACTGATTTCACTTCCTAAATAATTTTATCCCTTAAACATAACTTTTATAGTTGATTTGCTGGTATATCTTTAATTGATTCATTCACGATCGTTCCATCTTTTTTAACAGGAGCTACGATTGTAACTAGTTCTTGACCTGTAGAGGTAATCATAACATTATGAATAAAAATTCGTGTTTTAGCTGGAATTGTATAACCCGTAGGAAGAGTGACAGGTTTTGAAGTAGTATAATATTTGCCGATCAGATCTGCAAATTTTGGAACTCTAATATAATAATCTTCCATTGGTCGATTTTCATACATATAATATGAATATTGTCTAGGATAACAGTAAGGGTTTTGATATATATTTGAATAAACATTAGGATAAATGTAAAAATTTTTATACATTTAATTTTTCTCCTTTTTTTGTAATTTTTATTACAATTTCTTATATATTCACAAAGGCTTGTGTGGGTGTATGTCTCTAAAAACTTTGAAGAGTGTTAAAGTCACCACAGATAGCTGTAAAAAATCCACTACCAAGAACCCCTTTATATTTAGATTCTCGTCATTTAGATAATCTGGAGCATTTCAATGTGTCCTTAAAACGGAGATGCCTTTCCTTTGGACTGCCCGATTGTAGATTCTGCACGACCTTCCAATCTCTTTATCACGCGGAACTGTACGAATAGACATCGAGATTAGTAGAAGTTTTTCGTAAAGTACGTTCCTTTTTCACTCGTTTACCCGATCTATTTGCGGACAAAGTCAACGCCTCCATTTCAATTAAGTCATCGAAGAGAAAACCGCAACCTTGTCGTTGATAGGACTGCACCCCTGCACAATGCCCATTCTGAGTCATCCCTTAAATCAACAAAAACAAAAAAACGGTAGGAATCCCGTTATATCAACGTTTTCCTACCGTTTTACTTTCGATATGGAGCATAGCGGGCTCGAACCGCTGACCTCTACACTGCCAGTGTAGCGCTCTCCCAGCTGAGCTAATGCCCCTTTTAATTGAGACATGGTTATTATAGATGGAATTTGGAATAAAAGCAAGTGGATTTTTGTTTTATTCTTACAAGCAACAACTAATATTTTTCAATCGGATGGAACTTCCTTCTTTAAAGAAAGGAAAAGTTCCATCCAAAACAAACATCGTAACCCCTAAAAAATGATGTTGTACTTTGTTTGAGAAGTGTAACTTTCGCCCGCATGAAGAATAATATTTCCAAAATCTTCGAATTCAATTGCACCTGGGGCCACTTGGGTTTCAAATGTGATTCCACCGTGTTGACTTAATTTTTCTCCATGCATAAGTGGCACACCTTCGACACAATTCGTAGTATACACAACGATTGCTGGCTCTTCTGTGTATACCTCAACTTTTATTTTTTCATCAGGACTGATCAATTTCGCTGCCATTTGCTCTAGATTTGAGCACGCCAGAAAGAATGGATGATCGATCCCTTGCACCTTGTTCACTTCTATATCATTGGATTCAAATGTTGATTTTAATTTCTTCGGAGTTCGAAAATCATAAGCCGTTCCAATGACACTTCTCTTTTCACCAGTTACCATGGTTTCGTCATCTACTGGTGCAAATTCTTTAGAGCATATTTGTAAAGCATGATCATCAATTGAATGGTTTGGATGTCCTGTTAAGTTAAAATAGACGTGATTTGTCGGGTTAAAAATTGTATTTTTATCACTTTTTGCTTGATAGCTTACAGACCAAATATTGAAGTTGTCTAATGTATAAGTCACACTGACTTCTATGTTCCCTGGAAAACCATTCTCACCATCGGGTGAATGTGTTGAAAAGACGATTGATGCACTTTGTTCCGTCTTCTTCATTTCATAACCCCAAGTTTTCTCATCGAAGCCAGGTTTTCCACCATGTAAAGTATTACCTAATTGATTGACAGACGTTTTGTAATGTATATCATCGAGAGAAAATTCACCATTTTTTATTCTTCCTGCAACTCTTCCGATTGTCGCTCCGAAGTATGTTTCTTGCTGATAATCCTCTATAGCATCAAATCCCAATACGATATTCTTACGACCTGAAGCAGTTGGGACATAAAGATTGACGATTCTTGCACCAAAGTTTGACACTTCTAATATGACCCCATGATCATTTTCAATCGTAAACAGCAAGTGATTATCCCCAAATGGTCTTTCGGTTATGTTCATTCTTCCGACTCCTTTCACTTTTCATTAAACGAATGCTTTATATTTTGCCATGACATTTTCTACTGTGAAGCCAAATGTTTCGTACACAATCTGTCCAGGAGCTGAGGCACCGAATTGATCGATGGTGACAGTTGCACCTTTTAGTCCTACGTATTTACCCCAACCGAAGCTTGAACCTGCTTCAATTGCTACACGTTTTGTAATACATGATGGTAAGACTGATTCTTTATATTCAATAGATTGTTGATCAAATAAATTGAAGCTTGGAAGAGAAACAACAGATACATCGATCCCTTCTTCACGTAGTTTTGCTTGTGCATCTAATGCAAGTTTGACTTCTGCACCAGTAGCCATCAAAATCCCTTCAGGTATTTCACCTTGTGCTGGAGAAAGAACATATCCACCTTTGGCCACGTTTTCTTCAGCACCACTTGCTGTACCAGGAAGAACCGGTAAGTTTTGGCGACTAAGAACTAATACGGTTGGCTTGTCAGTTGCTGAAACAGCTAACTTCCAAGCAGCACGTACTTCATTTCCGTCTGCTGGGCGAATCACGATTGCATTTGGAATAGAACGAACACTAGCTAATTGTTCAATTGGCTCATGTGTTGGGCCATCTTCTCCTACTGCTATAGAGTCATGTGTTAGCACATAAGTGACCGGTAAATGTTGAATGGCTGCCATACGAATGGCTGGAAGTAAGTAGTTAGAGAAAACAAAGAATGTTCCTCCATAAACTCGTGTGCCACCATGGAGTGCGATTCCATTCATAGCTGCAGCCATTGCGAATTCACGTACACCAAACCAAATGTTTCGCCCACGATAATTTTCAGAAGAAAAATCTGTCTCTGCCGCAACCATGGTATTGTTTGATTTGGAAAGATCAGCTGATCCACCCCAAAGTGTAGGAACTGTTTTTGATAAAGCTTGAATCATTTCTTGAGAAGTGACGCGGCTTGCAGCACTCGTTCCCTTTTCATAAACTGGCATTTCACTATCGTAACCATCAGGAAGAATGCCTGCAAATGCTGATAGATATTGTTCAGCTAAGTCTGGAAATTGTTTAGCGTAATCAGAAAATAAAACATTCCATTCACTTTCTGCACGACATCCACGCGCTTGAATCGTTTCACAGAAACGGTCGTACACTTCTTCTGGAACTTCAAAAGCATCGTGTGACCACTCATAAACACTTTTTGCGTGCTTGATGCCTTCATCACCTAATGGTGCGCCGTGAACACCGCTTGTCCCCTCATTCGGCGCACCATATCCAATCACTGTTTTCACTTCGATTAAAGTTGGTTTTCTTGTCTCTGTTTGGGCTGCCTCAATGGCCTTTCTAATCTCAGCTAAGTCATTTCCATCGTTCACTAAAATATGTTGCCAGCCATATGCTTCAAAACGTTTTCCTACATTTTCAGTAAAGGCTTTTGAAGTTGGTCCATCTAGAGAAATATCATTTGAATCATAGAAGGCTATTAATTTCCCTAGTTTTAAATGCCCGGCAAGTGATGCAGCTTCCTGTGAAACCCCCTCCATCAAATCTCCATCACCACATAAAGTGTAAGTAAAGTGGTCCACTATCTTGAATTCGCCTTTATTATAAGTTGCAGCTAAATGAGCCTCTGCCATTGCCATTCCTACAGCATTTGCAAAACCTTGTCCAAGCGGACCTGTTGTTGCTTCCACTCCATCAGTATGATCCACTTCAGGATGTCCTGGTGTAAGCGAATCCCATTGGCGGAAGTTCTTCAACTCATCAATCGACAAGTTATAGCCTGACAAATGAAGTAAGCTATACAGCATGGCTGAACCGTGTCCAGCTGATAATACGAAACGGTCACGGTTCGTCCAATCACGACCAGTCTTAGGATTGACGTTTAAAAATGTTGACCAAAGAACATAAGCCATTGGTGATGCACCCATCGGTAAACCTGGATGTCCTGATTTTGCTTTTTGAATTGCGTCAATACTCAAAGTACGAATTGCGTTTACTGCCAAATGATCAATTCTATCAAACACTTAGGCTTCCTCCTTCTTGAAGCTTTCCCAATCTTTCATGAATTGTGCAATCCCGTTATCTGTTAACGGATGGCTCCATAATTTAGGGAATAATGAACCAGGAATGGTTGCAATATGCGCACCAACTTTAGCAGTAGCTTCAACATGCTCAAGACTACGAATACTTGCGGCAATAATTTCAGCTTTTAATCCATAATTATTCAAAACTGTGCGTAAGTCTTCAATTAGTTTGATTCCAGGTGTGCCAATATCATCTAAACGACCTAAAAATGGTGAAATAAAAGTTGCACCTGCTTTTGCTGCCATCAATCCTTGTGCAACAGAAAAAATAAGTGTCACATTTGTCTTAATACCTTCTTGACTCAAAATGTGTGTAGCCTTTAACCCTTCTTCTGTCATCGGAATTTTCACAACAATGTTATCTGCCCATTTTGCAATTTTACGTGCTTCTTTCACCATCCCTTCAGCATCTAAACTAATCACTTCTGCTGAAACGGGGCCAGAAACAATTGAGCAAATTTCTTTGATGACTTCTTCAAAGTTGCGACCTTCACGACTGATAATCGTAGGATTAGTCGTTACACCATCAACTAAACCAAGGCTATGAATACGTTTGATTTCTTCTACATTCGCTGTGTCTAAAAAGAATTTCATCTTGATATCACACTTTCTTTATAAAGTTAGTTGCACATTTTCTTCCGCGTTTGTATTGTCATAGATGGATTCTTACATAGTATACGTTACATGAAAATCTTAAAAACTCAATCTTATGAGAATATCAATCTCGAGTTAAAAAATGGCCGAAGTACAACTCCGGCCTTAAGAAAAGCGTAAATAACTTTATTACACTCTAGCAGCCTCAGCTGATTTTTTTGCAGAACGAGCTGCCATTTCAGTTTCAATCTGTTCTAAGCTACGGCCTTTCGTTTCTACAACTACGAAACGGATGAAGAATAACCCTAAAACACAGATGATACCGAAAGCTGAGAAGATCACACCAAAACTGAACTTAGCTGCAAGGACTGGGAAAACAAGTCCAACTGCAAGTGAACCTGTCCAGTTGAAGGCTGATGAAATACCAGCACCGATGCCACGTACAGCTAGCGGGAAGATTTCCCCAACGATAATCCAAGTAAGTGGTGCCCAAGAAAACGAGTAGAAAAGGATGAAAAAGCAAAGTGCAATTAATGTTACCCAGTTGAGTACACCTTCATTCGTTCCTAATGCTTCAAGAATTGCTGGTGTAAAGAATGAAAGAGCCATACCGGCGCCGCCAATCGTCAGGATTGTCCGGCGATTATATTTATCTACAAATTGTAAGAAGATAACGGTTGTCACCACGAAGATCACACCGACAATAACTGTAAATCCAGCAGCTACCTGTGGTGCTAAACCAACTTTACGTGCAATACTTGTAGCATAATAAACAATTGAGTTTGCACCTTGAATTTGTTGAAAAGTAGCCATCCCAACTCCAATAATGAGAGCCATCCGGAATTTCTTATGGAATAACTGTCCGATACCTGATTCTTCATGTTCAGCAACATCTTGAATCTCAGAAATTTCAGCATCTACTTCGGCTTTTGAACTACGAAGAGATGCTAATACTTCGCGTGCTTTATCTACCATACCATTTTTAATTAAGTAGCGAGGTGATTCTGGAAGTTTTAACATACCAATGTATAATACGATGGCAAAAATACCAGCACTACCAAGCATTAATCGCCAACTGTTTGGAATTGGTTCAAAAATGAAAGCGACGATATAACTTAACAAGAGCCCAATTACAATCATTAACTGGTTCAACCCTGATAGTTTTCCCCGAATATTCGCTGGTGCTATTTCGGACATGTATGCAGGAACTAGAGAAGAAGCTGTACCGACTGCTGTTCCTAGGAACACACGAGCAATTGTCAAGAAGATTTCATCTGGTGCAAAAGCAGAACCTACTGCACCTACAAAGAAAATAACAGAAGCAATTAAGATTAGTTTTCTACGACCAAACTTATCCCCTAGTAAACCGCTTAAAATTGACCCAATGATAGCTCCACCCATTAATGAAGATACAACAATCCCTAACCATAATGGACTCAAATTAAAATCATGATTGATATGTCCTTCCGCACCTGCAATAATCCCTATATCATAACCAAATAAGATTCCAGCAAATGAGCCGAAGAAGAAAATAAACTTACTTGATACATTACTCATGATGCATTTCTCCTTTCCGTTGTCTGAATTTCCCCATAAGTAACATCGTTTCACGCCGATGTTTTAAGCGCTTTCATATCACCTTAAAAACCGCGCTCTCTGATGAATGAATATCCAACCTGAAAAATTCACCTCCAAGGATGCACGGCCTCCTTGGAGGGTCAAGACATTACTTAATCACTACGTATTCCAAACCTACTAGTTTTGCATAAGTGACAATTTGATCTGTTGTTAAATTCAATGAAACAACTGTATGGTGACCGCCACCATTCTCAATCCAAGCTTTAACCCCATCTTGAAAGTTTGGTTTAATGTTCCAAAGTACACGAGCGACTGGAAGTTTTGGTGCTGAAACAATTGGCTCAAATGCAGAAACTTCATTGATTAACAGTTTGAAATGAGTTCCAAAGTCAGCCATTGAAACAACCACACCATCGCCTGCTTGACCGTCAAACACCAAGCGAGCTGGATCTTCCCGATCACCAATACCTAGTGGAGATACAACAATTTTTGGTTTGTTACTTGCTAAGGTTGGATCTACTTCAAGCATATGTGATTGAAGGACTGATTCTTGTCCAACAGCTAATTCATAAGTGTAATCTTCCATAAAACCTGTTGATTGGTGATGGCTCATCACTTTAAGCAAGCGATCAAGCGCTGCAGTCTTCCAATCTCCTTCACCAGCAAACCCATATCCTTGTGCCATCAAACGTTGAACCGCAAGACCTGGAAGCTGTTTCATTCCATACAAATCTTCGAAGTTAGATGTAAAAGCATTGTAACCACCATCATCAAGAAAACGTTTAATCGCAATTTCATAGCTTGCTTGTACTTTTACACTAGCTTCCCAATCTTCCTTACTGTAAGTACCATAATCAAATTCATAAAGGTCTGCATATTCTGTAAATAGAGCATCAATTTCTTCATCCTTAACAGCATTGACATATTGAACAAGGTCTCCAATACCAAAATAGTCAACTGTCCATCCAAATTGAATTTGCGCTTCTATTTTATCCCCTTCGGTAACTCCAACATTACGCATGTTGTCACCAAAACGAGCGACTTTAATGTTAAAGCTTTCATTATAAGCAACTGCTACGTCCATCCAATCTGCAATTTGCTGTTGAACCTCAGCGCGTTGCCAGTAGCCTACTACAACTTTATTTTGTTTATTCAAACGAGCATTGATAAAACCATATTCACGGTCACCATGTGCTGATTGGTTTAAGTTCATGAAGTCCATATCAATGGTTTCCCAAGGAATACTTTCATTAAATTGTGTTGCTAAATGAAGTAACGGTTTTTGTAATAATTTTGTTCCACGAATCCACATTTTTGCAGGTGAGAAAGTATGCATCCAAGTGATGACACCAGCAACTTCATCACGATAGTTGACCTCTTTCATCATGCTTGTGATTTTATCTGCACGAACAGCTAAATCTTGCAACACAACTGGATATGGTAAGATACCGCTTTCATTTAATGCATCTGTCATTGTTTGTGCATGTGCTTTCACTTCTGCTAATGCTTCTTCACCATAAAGATGTTGTGAACCTACGACAAACCAAAATTGTTTTTTTGTAGTCATCTTGGATCCTCTTTTCTTCATTTAATAGTTTATATTATTTTTGCCCATAATAGGCATTTTCCCCATGTTTTCGTAAATAGTGTTTATCTAAGATGCGCTTTGGTAATTCTTCAGCAAAATGATTTAATTCTCGGGTAAATAAATTCATTTTCGAAACTTCTTCTAAGACTACGCTATTCATGACTGCTGACTTTGCATCTTTGCCCCAAGTGAACGGACCGTGTCCATGAAGTAAAATACCGGGTACTGCTAAAATATCTAATCCTCGCTCTTCAAATGTTTCGATGATGACACGACCAGTTTCTACCTCGTAACCACGATCAATCTCCTCTTGTGTCAAGAAGCGGGCACATGGTACAGGACCATAGAATGTGTCTGCATGAGTGGTCCCCATCGCTGGAAGATCAAGACCTGCTTGAGCCCAGGTTGTCGCCCAAGTTGAATGAGTGTGCACAATGCCACCGATTTCTCGGTAATGCTGATATAGTACTGCGTGTGTCGCCGTATCTGATGAAGGGTTTAGCTCTCCTTCAACAACATTGCCATCTAAATCAACAACGACCATATCACTAGCTTTCATCGTCTCATAATCAACACCGCTAGGTTTGATCACAAATAAACCGCTTTCACGATCGATAGCACTTACATTTCCCCATGTGTATTTCACAAGTCCATGTTTAGGTAAATCCAAATTCGCTTGCAATACTTCTTCTTTTAGTTGTTCTAACACGTAAATTCCTCCAGTTTTCCACTGAAATGATCTACAGCGGCCTGCTCAATCACTAAACCTTTTTTGTAACGTTCGATAAATGCTTCAAATCCTTTAACATCAAATTGATCAGGATAAATTTCTTGCCTATCAACCTCTTTAAAAACTTTTTTGTCGAGGAAGTCTTCTAAACTATATTTATCTTTATCCATCATGTAAGAAGCAAGAATTGCCATGCCCCAAGCCCCACCTTCTCCGGCTGTTGCCATAACTGAAACTGGAGCATTCATTGCAGCTGCAACAATTTTTTGTCCAACAACAGGGGTTTTAAATAAACCACCATGTGCTAAAATGCTATCAATTGCAACTTTTTCTTGCTTGATCAAAATGTCCATACCGATTTTCAAAGCACCAAAAGCAGTAAAGAGATGGGTCCGCATAAAGTTGGCTAAATTGAAATGACTCACAGGTGAGCGGACAAAAAGTGGTCGGCCTTCTTCTATTCCTGTAATATTTTCACCTGAAAAATAACCGTAGCTAAGCAAACCACCACCATCCGGATCGGCTTCCAACGCTTTATTCAACATCACATTGAATAGTTTATCCGTTTCAACCTTTTGTCCCATTGCCTCCGAAAATTCCCGGAACAACCCTAACCAAGCATTCAGATCACTTGAACAGTTATTGGCATGTACCATTCCAACTGGACTACCATTTGGTGTTGTGACCAAATCAATTTCTGGATGAACTTTTGAAAGTTCATTCTCTAATACAATCATGGCAAAAACTGAAGTTCCTACTGAAACGTTTCCTGTACATTTCCTCACACTGTTCGTAGCAACCATCCCTGTTCCAGCATCACCTTCTGGTGGACAAAGCGGAATGCCTGGTTGTAAATTTTGTGATTGATCGAGAATTTTTGCTCCTATTTCGGTTAATTCACCTGCTTGCTCACCTGACACATAGACTTTAGGAAGAATATCTTTTAGCTTCCAAGGATAACCTTTGTGCGCAATGAGTTCATCAAACTGCTTCACCATTGATTCATTATAATCTTGCAAAGACTCGTCAACTGGGAACATGCCCGAAGCATCACCAATTCCGATTGCTTTCTGACCAGTCAATAACCAGTGAATGTATCCAGCTAAAGTAGTGATAAAATCAATACGACGTAAATGTTTTTCTTCATTTAATATAGCTTGGTAAAGGTGAGCAATACTCCACCGTTCAGGAATATTAAATTGAAATTGATCAGTTAATTCTTTTGCAGCAACACTGGTAGTTGCATTACGCCAAGTCCGAAACGGAACAAGTAGCTCACCAGTATTGTCAAAAGCCATATACCCGTGCATCATTGCAGAAAATCCAATAGAACCAACTGTTCGAATCGTCATTCCATAATTTCGTTCAACTTCTTGCTTCATTTCACGATAAGCTGCCTGCAGGCCAGTAATAATATCTACTAAGTTGTATGTCCAAAATCCATCCTCCAAGAGGTTTTCCCACTCATAACTTCCAGATGCAATTGTTTCAAAATGATGATCAATTAACACTGCTTTAATTCGCGTGGAACCGAATTCGATTCCAAGTGAAGTTTCTCCATTAGCAATCACTTGTTTGATGTTTCGATTCGTCTTCACATAATCACCTCTATGATAGCGGTTTCAATTATAATCGAAAGGGAGCGCTTTCCTTTTTGCATAAGCATTTCATCGACTTATTTTGATGTTACTCCCCCTTTCTGATAGCGGTTTCAATTATAATTGAAAGGAGGCGCTTTCCTTTTCGTTTAACTTTACTTACAACATTAGTATATTTTTTGTGCGTACATTTGTCAAACAAAAAATAATATATGCTTACAAATTACCTTTTCGTTCACATTTCTCTATATAAAACTCTATTAATGTTAGAAAAATTAGATAAAAATAAAACCGTTTGTTAATTTGTATGCAAATCAGGTCATAACCTTTTCATTCACACAAACCCATGCTAAAATATGTCCATACAAATATTCCGACCAAAAACATTAGCATCTGAACAATTATGAAAGAAGTGATAAAATGAAACCAAAATATCAGATCATTATTGATGATATTAAAAGTAAAATTCTTTCAGGAGATTACCGTATAGGAGAACAAGTTCCTACTGAATCTGCTATGCAAGAAACGTACAAAGTTAGCCGACATACTGTTCGAAAGGCGATTTTAGAGCTATCCAACGAGGGGTTCTTAAGAAGTGAAAAAGGGTCCGGCACTTATGTTAGTAACCAATATCAATTAAAATCTGGTGGGAGTCCTAACAATAAAACAATCGGGGTCATCACAACCTACATTTCTGATTATATTTTCCCATCCATTATTCGTGGAATTGAAGGAAGATTAAATGAGGAGAATTATTCGTTATTGTTAGCTAGTACAAATAATGATGTTGAACAAGAAAAAAAAGCTTTGGAAATGATGTTGTCATTTGGTGTGGATGGTTTGATTGTTGAACCCACCAAAAGCAATCTATACAATCCCAATATTGCTTATTACCTATCGTTTAAGGAACAGGATGTTCCATTCATTATGATCAATGCTTATTATGAAGAGTTAGATGTTCCATTCTTTTGTCTCGATGATGTGCAGTCCAGCTACCTCGCAACAAAAAAACTGATTTCGAATGGACACACACAAATTGGACTCATTTCAAAAATGGATGATTTACAAGGAAAGTATCGAATGAAGGGATATATTAAAGCGCTTGGAGAAGCAAAATTACGATTCCAGCCAGAGCATGTGCTTTCGTATAACACAGAGACGAAGCTTAATCTATACACAAACTTGAAAGAGTTTCTAACTAAAAAAAGAGACGTCGTGACGGCAATTGTTTGCTATAACGATGAGGTCGGGCTTGAAGTATTAAATGTATGCAGACAAATTGATATATCTGTTCCAGAAAATTTGTCAATTATCGGACAGGACAATTCTTACATTGCCAAAAATGCAAACATTAAACTAACAACATTGACACATCCACAAGAACAAATGGGTCGTGATGCAGCAGATTGGGTCATAAAGAAATTACAAGGAAAAAAGAGTTTACCGAACGAAACCTATTATCAACCGGAGATCGTTGAAGGTGAAACGGTAAAGGAATTAGAAGGATAAAATCTTTGTGCTAAAGACAAAAATAAAAAAGCTTTGCGAAACATCCTTACTAGGGCACTCATTAAAAGGGGATACAAACCCTCAAGCAGAGAAAAAACATATGAGTCAGCCCTTGTTAGGATGAGTGATAAGACCTCTTTCACCGAAATAAAAAGTTTTTGAGTAAAACTCAAATGTTGAATACCCCAAATAATCCCCAGCTCCTAAAACAACGATCGGACTGTACTGTCTAGATTCTCAGAAGAAGTATCAGTGACTCCATCGTCTTGCCCATCATTAGCAACAATCAAATACTTTCGCTATCTTCTGTAACCTTTACAGAATTCGCTCCAAACCAGTAATAAATGTCCCTGAAATCCTTCAACTCCTGCCTATTCAATTATTTTTTTTAATCGATTTATGTATCAATCCTTGGAACAGTGCCAAAGAAAAAATGAAAGAATAAGCAAAGGTTAAAGTTTAATGTCGCTCATCCTCTCTCCTCTTCTTTTAATGTAATTATAAGGATCGTTGGAATGTTGATTTTAAAGTGTCCAATTTTATTCTTTAGAATAAGACAACTCAAGTGCTTTTTGCATGTATACTACTTCTGTGATTTCTCCACGATACCGTCTTTCTAAAAGCTCTTCCTCTTTTTCTGTAAGCTCTAAACCTTCAAATCCAAGGTCGCTCGCACATAGCTCATGGCTTTTTCAAAGTCAATTTTTCTTTAGTCCTTCTATTAGCCAGTTTAATAAAATTGTCGATTAAAAATTTATGTATTCTTCCGGTAAAATTATATTATTTTCAATTTCAAATTCTCAATTTTCACTATTTATTTTTGCCATATTAACTGCTACTTTAATATAGATTTTAAATTAGAAACTAGTTACCATGAGCTTTTAGTTTTCACTTGAAATCCTGTTTATGGCTCATTTCGGCGGACACGATTGTATTCAACCATTTCTCTAGTAGCCTCCACTAACCAAGCCCAGAAATCATTGTACTCTGTTCTTTGCTCATATCCCCTTGATGCAAAGTCATGTATAATTTCAACCTTTTCACCTTTTCCTATTTCAAAGCATGCTATGTCATCATTATCATCTCTTCTTGCAAAAGGTATCAAATTTCTATTAGGATATCTGTTTTTAAGTCCTTTTAATCTTTCTAGCACTCTTTCTTCATTCATGATATACCACAAGTCAAAGTCTAGTAAATTTAGTTCTATAGCTTTTCTAAATGATTTTGGATAATAAAATCCATCAAATCCTATTCTATCTTCTAAAGTTTTTATATTCATCATTTCAACACCTTCATTATTCATATTATCGACTAGCATACATTACAAGAAAAGTCGGTTAGTATGAATACCCATGATAAATCTTTATGTTTTATCTATTCATGTCCAAAGTTCCATCGTTCATGCACCTTAAAGCTAACAATCATTTTACATTGTAATTGATCGCTAGCCAACGTTTGCTTTCATTATGAATCTTATCAATTTTTATTATTACATAAGTCACACTTTCTTGACGAAAGATGTAGTCTATACAGGCCGAGTTAGGAAGAATGTTAGAACAACACAATTCAATATTGAAAGAGGAAGTGTGACCGTCAAGTAAAATGGTGCAGTTTTTGATCATTAATTTGGAACACTTTCTTGCTTGAAAAATACGATAACTATCACCAGTTAAGTGAATAATTTCTGCACGATGAATCATGCGATCAGAATAGCTGTTGTATAGCTGGGTCGCCCAATAACTCTCCCCATTCTTTTGGACCTATATCATCCATACTTACGGGTGTTCTTGCTACAGCTTTTATCTGAAACATTATATAATTACCTGATTAGTTGGTTAAATCTTTTTCTTGTTTGATGATCTTCATCAAGTACAGCATCTCTTGCTGGAATTCCCGTGAGTGTACCTAATTCATTTTGTGCTTCAATGACTCTTTCTAACCATAATTGTTTATAGTTATCAAAATTTCGGCAGTCTTTGGGTATAAAAATCGGCTTCCCAAATACTAAACGATTCTCGACTCCTTCAACAGCTTGCTCAATAAAAGCCGGTAAAACAGGAATACCCAGTAATCTGGCTAACCAGAATGCTCCTGCTTCAATATCTTCTGCTCTATCTTTATTTATGTCATAAATTGTTCCTTGAGAGAATATCAGAAAATGCTTTGGTTGTTCACCTTCAGCAAACCACTTTCCTGCAGCTTTCATCGCCGCCATTGATCCACTAAAACTTTTACGATCAACTGCAAAAATTTTTTCGAACTCTAATATTGGCATTAATTCTTTAGGTATGGAAACACCATTAAAGCAATTTTCTTTAGCGAAAACAAATAACTCCGGATAAGTATCTATAACTTGATGCATCAGCTCATAATAATAACTCATAATTAGCGGAGCATCAGAATCAGTTAAGTGATTAGTTGCTATTATATAAGATGTAGTAGTAAAATCTTCCGGTACATTATAACCTTTAAAATTGTACATTTTTAATAGCATTTTCTTTGCTTCAATTAATCTATTTTTTAATTTTTCCGGATTATTTACTAGACTTAATATTTCTTTTATAGCATTTTCATTAAACATTGAACTGGCATTAAATAAATGCATAATATTCCTCCTCAATTAATTAAAACTCTTGAATATTGAAGTTATTCGCCAATAGTTTCATATTAAGCCCCTAACCATATTATGAAATGCTCAGAAAATATAAATTTTCTGCATAGCATTATCTAACCATTATACTTAACAATAAAATAATCTCTCAAAAAAAGCTAGAAGCCTCCTTTACCCTGCTCACTTCTCCTTAATTTCATTACTGCTCTACTTGCTGTAATATTCAGAAAGGCTGACCGCTTTCTTGGAATGTCAGGCTCAGTATTCCAGAGTGATAAAATAGCTTGCTCCTGCTCTGTGAAATCCATTGCCTGTCATAACTTCTTATATACTTCTTCATTGTCAAGTCTATCTAATATAGTTTCGTTATACAATGGGTTTTCCTGTCTGGAATATCATCACCATTCACAAACATCTGTTCAATGCTCATCACCGGTGAAGAAGCTGTGCCATGTTCATGGGGTTTCCATAAGTGGTTAGCTGACCAAAAAGTAATCGGTTGAAAAGATTTTTCAGATCCACTTGGAATTCAAGCTATGAAACGGCAGTATAATAGACGTGGCGTGAAGGTAAGAACGTACGGCATCACGAATTATGACAATGAGTCACTGGAGATCTTGTACCGTCAAGACATACAAGGCAACGACTCATTCAAAACATAACACCCAGTAAGTAAAAGCGTCTTAAATAGACAGTTAAAGCAAATCAATCATGGGTAACAGATATCACGTATAGTCCGACCCTGGCTGGTTATATTTAGAGTGTAATCAAACTGCGGAATGGCGTCATTCATCACTCTGACCGTATAATTCAATATGCCTCTTCTGAGTATTAAAAATGAATAATAAAGTTTAATATGATCAGCAGTTTGAGCCAGAAAGGAAATTGTTACGACAATGCTTGTATCGAATTCTTTCATGGAATCCTGAAACAGAACTTATTTATCCAACCACTTATAAAACTAGGGAAAAAGCAAAAAAATCATTGTTTGGATATATTGAGTTTTTCTCTACATCCCAAGCTATCCAATCGACTTTGGCTACTAAATACCTAATGAATTTTGAGAGAATATATCGAAATTCAACATTTTAATTTTACCAAGCGATAGCATGGTAGACGAGAAGTTTTCTTTGATAGACTCATGACTATTTCAATTACAGCACAGCCTAAAAAAAACAAGTAATTTCCATTCCTTGCGTAGTTTTTTTTATGGACTGTAATAGAAAATGTCCAATATAGGTTGGATTGTTTTTGTATTTTTGTTTTTATTTACTGATCAACCGAATGATTTTTTAATAGGGTTTGTCAAGAAAAGTGTGTAAGTTATTCTAAATATTTCAACACACGCTGCTTTATGTGGTCATGAATTAAAAGCTGATTCATCACCATAGCCCATCGTTGAACATGGCCATCTTTCCAATACCGTCAACGCTTTTTTTGATTTTGGCGATTTCTTCAGATTGAACTTTTAATTCGTCCAGCGTTTTATCATTCCTTCACGCAATACCTGAACATCAAGTGTTTTCATTCCATTCTTCCTTCTTTAAAGTAACTTACACAAAAGTTTACCACTCTTTTTATAAATGTTGTGGGATGAAAAGACATATCTAAGAAAAAGTTAGGGTTAGGATATTATTCCTATTATAACCGGCTGGAATTTTTAGAAATTTCTAACGCATTTTCCTCAAATAGACGGTCGTATTTCCAAAAGATCAATCATTATTCATCAAATCAGCGAGGTTATCTAAGAGCTTATTGTTTTAAGAGTCAACAAACAAGAACGTTTACAAATGAAAATATCCTCACTGTTTCTCCTGCGGATTATAAAAAAGTGGTTTGGAGGGTTTCGAATCACTTGCTTTAAATAGTGGATTTGGCGCTATCTCATTGCAAAAAAACGTTTTTTGCATTATCATAAAGACAGAATAAGGATTATCTTCTAAAGAAATTGCATAAAATAAAAAAGAAGACTCGACCGCTCTCAACATTCGAGTCCATGTACAAAGTGGCCCATCAAAGGGCTGGCTCATGCAAAAATTCAAGAGTAGACTTCTCTAGAACTTTCGTCGGTCTCAAGGGAAGTCTACTTCTGTTTTATAGGCAAGAATGAACATGCCAAAAGCAATCATTAAATAGATTGCTTGAAAAGTTGTCATTAGCATCCCCCCCTTTCCATAGGGTAGGGGATGAGCCAGCTTCCCTTGAGTGAGCCAAGACTTTGTACATTGAATATTTTACCTCATCCTTTCTAAGGATGAGGGTGTTTTTTATTGCCCAAAGGAAAAATGTTATAGGAAGTATACACTTCTTTGTGAAACATACATAATTTGAATTAGCAAAAAATCGATAAACCCTGATTTAGAACTCTTTAAAGTCTTCTACAATAGATCAATTAAGCTCTTCATAACTACTGAAACAATCCACACTAGTCATCCCCATCGTTATCATATATAACATCTTCACATTTCATCGAATTGTTTTTCTAGAAGTCGCTTCTCAATAACACAACACTCATTAGTTAAAATCCGCTTTGTGCTCCATGAATTTTTTTCCACAGTCATGGCACTTATATCTCATGTCGTTCATTCCATATATCCCCGTTGTAAGCGTCCAACCTCTTTTTTTCTTTGTTAAATTGGCACTGCCGCAGAATGGGCATTTAGCTTTTTTTATTTGTTTAGTCATTTTTGTTTGCTCCTATCATGGTTATCTTAAAAATGCTCACTCGTTGAATGAACTCAGCGACTTTCTGTTTATTAACTATTTCATTAAGCTATTTTTTCTATCCCAGTTATCATTGTACTGAATTAAGAAACAAATATCCAACTAGTGTTCCAATCAGTACAATATCTTCAGAAGTAAATTTCCATCGGGTTACACACAATTTTTATTTATCTCTATCGAAAAGGTTTTTTGACAAAATTTGGAGCAAAGAGTATAATTCAACCATTCAATAAAATACTTGAATAGTTTGGTGAATAATATGCTCAATGAAAGAAATTTAAAAGATTTGTTATATCATGAGTTCGCAAGAATCGGTAAAAGTCTTTCTAGTCCAAAGCGTTTGGAGATTCTTGATATTTTATCTCAAGGTCCTAAGTCAGTGGAAGCATTGTCGAAAGCAACTGCGATGTCTGTTGCGAATGTTTCCCAGCATTTACAAACCCTTGCTCAATCCAGATTAGTAAAATTTCAAAAGCAAGGTAACTATGTTATTTACGAATTAGCAGATGAAGCCATTTCTAATTTTTTAAGTTCCTTGCATACATTAGCAGAGAAACAGTTTATTCAGGTTCAACAAATCAAACAAGAATTTTTAAATACCCATCTTGGTATGGATGGGGTTTCACTTTTAGAACTTCATGACCGAATTGATAAAGGTGAAGTGATATTGTTAGATGTTCGACCGAAAGAAGAATATGAAAAAGCTCATATTCCGGGTGCTATTTCTATACCAATTGAGGAATTACAGGATAAACTGTCTTCTTTACCAACCAACTGTGATGTTGTTGCCTATTGTAGAGGACCATATTGTTTAATGTCGGTAAAAGCAGTAGAACTTTTAAAGATGAAAGGTATAAATGCCTATCGTTTAGAAAGCAGTGGTCAAGATTGGCATCAATTTCAAGACATTTAACAAAAAAGCTTAAGGTGAATGTGAATTGACCATAGAGCTTGTAGAGTCGGTTGAAATCAAATATGAAGGAAGATGGTGTTTAGATAAGATGTTGAATGAATCGAATGAGTTAGCACAAAGTTATATCAATCATCCAGAGAAACACAAAAAATTATATAACCGTACATTAATCATTGTCGTTATTTCTCAAATGTTTGGTGGGGCAGGATTAGCTGCGGGAGTAACAGTTGGAGCACTTCTCGCACAAAAAATGCTTGGAACAGATGCATTTGCGGGACTTCCCGCCGCATTATTTACTTTAGGATCGGCAGGAGCTGCATTATTAGTAGGAAGGCTCTCTCAACGTTTTGGGCGGCGTACTGGTCTCGCAACTGGCTTTATAGTAGGAGGTCTTGGTGCGATTGGTGTTGTGATTTCTGCTTTAATCAATAATGTTTTTCTTTTATTTGTATCCCTACTTATTTATGGTGCAGGCACAGCAACAAATTTACAAGCTCGTTATGCAGGTACAGATTTAGCAAATAAAAAGCAGCGGGCCACTGCTATTAGTATAGCAATGGTGGCAACAACGTTTGGTGCAGTTGCAGGTCCAAATTTAGTAAATGTGATGGGAAATTTCGCTCTTTCAATTGGTATTCCATCGCTTGCAGGTCCTTTCATTTTATCGGCAGCAGCATTCATCTTAGCTGGTCTGGTACTTTTCATCATGCTTCGCCCAGATCCATTAGTTATGGCTAGAACAATAGAAGCGTCCAATCAAGCACACAATCCCGACGGATCTCCGTTACATACAACACAAGCAGAAAACAAAAGAGGCGTTATCGTTGGTGCAACGATTATGCTTCTTACTCAAATCATAATGGTCGCTATTATGACAATGACACCAGTTCATATGAGACATCATGGACACGCTTTAGGTGAAATAGGCCTTGTCATTGGATTTCATATAGGTTTTATGTATTTCCCTTCCCTGGTGACAGGAATCCTCGTTGATAAGGTTGGTCGTACTAAGATGGCAATTGCTTCTGGAGCTACATTGCTTCTAGCAGGTTTTATAGCAGCGGTTGCTCCAAGTGATTCTATGATTCTCTTATTAATTGCTCTTTCATTACTTGGTTTAGGGTGGAATTTTGGTTTAATAAGTGGCACTGCACTTATTGTTGATTCAACTAATACTTCAACACGGGCTAGAACTCAAGGTACTGTGGATGTTTTAATTGCGTTGGCAGGAGCTTCAGGTGGTGCTTTATCTGGAATGGTGGTTGCTGGTTCAAGTTATGAAACATTGTCATTGGCTGGAGGGATTTTGTCTTTCATACTTATTCCTGTCGTGATTTGGTCTCGTCAAAGTAAAAAGGACATTTTTCAGAAATGAAGAATCAAAGAAAGGTGACATGCTTTTTATGCTTCTTGGTGTCTTATGTTGGTTTATTCAATAGGACCAAGAAATGCGCCACAGTTCATTAAATGAGTTTAGCTTCATTCTCATTTTCATACAGGGAAGGGGTGTCCTGAAAGTAGTATGGATGAATAAAAATTGGGAATTGGTCGCTTTCCGCCACATTCCTTGAAGCATCTAATTCAATAAAATGACTAGATTTTTGAATTTTGATCTTCATATTTCGGTTGTGACCAATGATAACCCGACACTATTCTTGTCATACTTCATATCAAAGGTGACAGTACCTTTCCCTTGAAACGTTATATTCTTTTCTCCATTGTATTTTCCTATACCCCTAACTTTGCCGCTTTTGATGGACGAATTAATTGAAAAATCGATTTTGAGTTCCTGTTTTTTTCTTTTACGATCTTTACGCCATTTTGCACCTCAATTGTTAGATTTGATGGAACTACCAAGCGTTGCTAATTGTGTAGGTTCCCTTTTTCAATACTAATTTCCCTCCACCTTTTTTCTCTAGCTCCTCAAGATAAGAATGAACAAGATAGTAATGTTTTTTTAGCATTTTATTTATTGGTTTCGTGTTTGGAAAAATCGTGTAAGTTGGCTTACTTGCTGGTTGAGAGAGGCATACCTTTGATAATGAGGCTTTTTACCTTTTTGTTTTTCTTTCACACATAAGCCACCTTCAATAACTTGATTTACATAATATTATAAGTTAAAATGTGAGTATACTCATAAATGATTCAACTCATTTTTTTATAGGGAGATTAAAAAATGTCAGGATTAAGAAAAAAGAAGAAAGAAGAAACTCGAAATAAAATTCTATTTGCAGCAGAAAAGATTTTTTTAGTGAAAGGTTATACCCATACAAAGACTTCAGAAATTGCCAAAGAAGCCGGTATTGCTGAAGGTACAGTTTTTAATTATTTTTCAAATAAAAGTGAGATCCTTTTTTCACTTATTAGTAAAATGTTTTGTGTAGAAAAATATGAATTCTCTTCCTCAAAATCAGATCCAAATCAAATTAAACCAGAAATCTTCGCATTTTTAGATCACTATTTAAGTCCAGCCAAACATATAAACAAGTCTTTACTACGAGAAGTGTTTTCTGCTGTATTTAAGTACACACCGGAAAGTAAAGTCATATTTGAAGGTTTGTTGGAATTTGATCGGATAATCATTCAAAAATTAAGGTACCATTTACTCGAACTAAAATCACAACAGCTCATCTCTAAAGACGAATCAATTGATCAATTTTTAGATCTTTCTTACGGAATAATCATGTATTTGTTTAGCAAATTTGTTCTAAAGGATGATATGACGTTTGAAACATTTTTTAAAGATCTTTGTGTGAAGTTAGACATTCTTATGACTATATTGCTAGAAAAGAAGGAATAAAAGATGACAAATAAACTTCCCTTAGTGAAGTAGAAACGCATCATCAATATGGAAAACATTAAAGATGAAAGAATCCAAGAAGTCGTAATAAAAGTTATTATAATTTGATTATTTAAAGGATTGGTTTTAAATCGAAAAAAGATAACCCTATCGCTTGTCGTACGGCTTAGACTACAGCAAAGAAGCAGGAAAAGATTTTCCTTAAATTGTAGGAATGTATGGAATCCTTTCTGGTTGGAAAGATGAACAATCTGCATATCCGTTTTTAAAAAATTATGCAGAAATCAGCTAAATATCAAATACCAGATTTATACCCATTATCAGAATTAAGAAAATTGAGACCTTTAAAAGGTTGAATTGTCTATACTTTCAGATGATTACTTCTTGTGTCATTTGTGAATTTAGCCTCTATCGGAAAGAACATGAACCTAAAAGATCATACAAAAATAAATGAAGCAAAATGTACGGAGGGATAAGAATGAAAAAAGCAACTTATGATAAAGCCAAACTGATGAAATCGTTTGACAAGTATTTCAATTTGGCTGAACAAAAGCTCCAAACTAAATATGGTAAAACTGAGGCTCTCAATATAACAGCCGAAGTTCGAAATGAGTTTGAAAATCTAATCCCTAGAATTCCATATATTGGGGGTAGAAAAAATATGTTTACTCCTGTCATGATTATTAATGGTTGGATTATCGCTTTATATCGAGTCATAAAATCCAAAGGTGGAACCGTTGAAGACGTCATTCAAATTTCTCATGAAGCATCTGATGATTTTTTTAAGTCATTATCTCCTTGGGTTGCCAAAATAATCAGTCATTCGGTATTTACAAAATTGTCAATGCACTATATGCAAAAACAGGCAAAACGAAGTCAGAAGAAAATATATACGGAAGATTTTGTCTACACATGCAGCATCAATCAAAAAGGTCATGAAACAGAGGTGGAATTAGAATTTACAGAATGTGCTGTACAAAAGTATTACGAAGCTGAAGGTGCTGAGGAATTGAAGCCTTATTGTAATTTTTTTGACCCCATTTACAGCAAACGTTTCGGTATGGGAGTGCAGGCTGAACATACATTGGGTTTAGGCTGCGAAACATGTAAGTTAAACTATAACAACCGTCGTGAAACCAAAACACCAGCGAATTTAGTAGATATTGTCGAACGTTAGATCTTTATTGCATATAAAATGGTTATGTGCATTTTTTTACATGAATCTATAGAATCAGCTGAAATTTGCTTTGTGTTTCTGTCATGTTGTTATCATTATAATTGTGTCCATTTCGAGCAAAGAGACAGATTGGGATGGTGACTTCATTCCATTAGATGAAGTCTTAGAATGATTTGACATAAATCCTTTACACTCTGCTCGGTATACTCTAGATGGCAGTCTCCTTGTGCTTAGCACTTTTTTATCTTCTTTAAACCGATCTAAATATGTTATATTGAAGGATAGATATAGGTAACTCGCGCAAGATCTTCCTTGAACTGATTCTCCATCCATATAAACATAATCTAGTAATCTTCCTTATCTATCAAATTCTAATTTTATTTTACTGCTCTGTTACTAGTTGTTTATTTCTTGCAGAGACATCTTTTCCGTAGGGATGCGCACCACACAAGAATTTCTTTTTTTGTTTCTGGTGGTGTGTCAACTAAATAAATATCGGACTGTTTTGTCTTTCCCTTTATATTTTACTTTAATTGTGTCTCCATCCACTACATGGACAAGCTTGACTGGAACACGCTTAGTGTCTATTCTGTTCGTTTCTTGTCAGATGTGTTTTCATTAGTTGAAAAATGAATATTTGAGTTACACGTTGCCAATGAAAATAGTAAGGTAAATGTCATATTTGCCAAAAGTTATTTTTTTAACTCAAATTCCCCCTTTTTTTCTAATCATATATATGCCAAAATAATCAAACAATGAAGAGGAAATATCATCAAGTTGAATTTTTCCAAAAAAAGACAAGGGATCAATTCCCTTATCTCAGTTTGATTTTTTGGGTGTATTTTGTGAATTCGTTGTATTTGTTGTTGATTCGGATGAAACGTTCAGAAATGTTTGTTGCTTTGTTTGTTATAAGGGCTTTTTTGTTGGCTGAGCTTAGTTTATTGTAGGTGATCCCGTATCGAGATCCTGGACCACTGTTTTTCCAAGGCATAAATTGAATGACTCGTCCTACTTTATGAAATGTATTGTTTCGAATCGTAGGGTTTTTGGCTCCACTCACTAAAATTCCTCGTTTGCCAGAGTTACCTCCTGCAACATGATCAATCACATTTCTTTCAATGATCGAATTGGACCAGTTCATGACACGAATAGCATCAGAGCGGATAGAGCTAATTTTATTATTGCGAAGAACCACCCTATCATGATATTTGCCACCGGAATATTTGTGGGTTCCGATTGAACGGTCAAGACCTTTAAAACGATTATTCTCAATTGTTACAATTTGATTTGCTGTTTTATCATACTTGCTCCACTTTTGACTCCAGCCTTTCGTCGTTTTATCAGGCGTATCAAGATTAATCGCTTCCTTATTGACGTTAGCAGAAGCCTTGGATCCAACAAATGAATTATTTCGAATGTCAACATTCCTGGAAGCATCTAATTCGATAAAATGACCAGAATATAGATTTTTGAATTGAATATTTCTGATCTTCACATTTCGGTTGTGACCAATGATAATTCCGACACAGTCTTTGTCATACTTCATATCAAAGATGACAGTGCCCTTCCCTTGAAACGTTATATTCTTTTCTCCGTTGAATTTTCCATATACACCTGACTTTGCCGCTTTTGATGGCCGAATTAATTGAAAAATAGATTTTGAAGCACCAAATTTACGAGTTCCTGTTTTTTTGCCCTTCACAATCTTTACGCCATTTTGCATCTCAATCGTTACATTTGATGGAACATACAAAGCGTTGCTAATTGTATAGGTCCCCTTTTTCAACACCAATTTTCCTCCACCTTTTTTCTCTAGCTTCTCAAGATAAGAACGAACAAGATAGTAATGTTTCGTATAGGTGTTGTATGTTGTAAATTTTAGCATTTTTTTATTTGTTGGTTTCGTGTTTGGAGAAATCGTATACGTTGGCTTACTTGCTGCCTTGGCTGAAAGGGGCATCCCTATCCCCAACAGGCTAAATATTAATAGAATGGATGTGAATAGCATCGTTGTCTTTCTCATCTTTGACATGATCTTGAACACTCCTCTTTCTTCTGTTTTATTTTTAGATTCGGAACCCAGCACTTTTATTTTTGTGCTCTGCACCTTATGTAGCCATTTTAAACTTACTTTTATTATCGGCAGTTGTTAAGCTGTTTTGTACTGGTTGAAGATGACATAGTCACAAGAGTGATTTCAGAAATTCGCATCGATATTTGATACTTACTACTCTATCATATCTATTAGCGATTTTTAGCTTTTGAAAACAAATATCTCCAAGTTTTTGTTACTTATCTCTTTCTAGGACAAATTACATCATCTATATTATCTGTCCAAACTTATTCCTGAAAAATCTTGTTTCTTCGAAAGGTACTGCATAGCTTCAACTAAATATTTCTGTTCAAATGCGGTAAGGTCATTTCATGAAATTATTTTTCCCTTTTATTTTCCTAATGATCTTCCAGAAGGAATTTGCTTGTTTATGTATATTGCTGATAATCGTCTTTAGAATCTTTTCTACTTAGTATTTTAAGAATCTCATATAGTTTCATGTTGAGCCAATAAATACTTTACAATCCACCATATTCCTCTATCATCGCTTGATTAACACAGTATTCGTAGAACCTTTTTATTAACTGATCAATATCTTGTTTTCTAACTATTTTCTCTAACCACTCTTTTGGAATTCCATCAATCTTATAATACATGCCTGCCAATGTTCCTGTAATGGAAGCTATAGTGTCTGTATCTTCTCCTAAATTTACTGCCTTTAAAACAGCATCTTTAAATGAAGAAGTATTTCCTAAACACCATATGGCTGCTTCTAAAGTATCAACTACATATCCACCTGATTGAATTTCTTCTTGTGGAGTTCTTAAAACATTATGATCAAAGATTTTCTCATAATGTTTTAACTCTTTTATGTAAACATGATCGCCTTCAAAAGTTTCAACAAAAAGATTATGGACTCTTTTTAATGATTCCTCAAGCGAATTATTGTGGTATAACCTTAATAATAATTCAATGTATATAATTGAGCCTACTACTGCACGCGAATGGGCATGGGTCATTTCAGTGTATTGTTTAATGATTTCTGTTTTTTTAATAAAATCAAACTCATTGTATAATCGAAAGATCAAAGGTGAAATTCTCATAATAGCACCATTGCCATTATCATATTCAGATTGACCACCGCATTTTTCAGCCTGAATTCCTTTTTTAAACCGAGTAATAGCTTCAACTGTCGTTCTTCCAATATCAAACATCTCGTCAAATGGGGTCCAATAACCTTCTTCCTGATATTTAAGAAATTTTCGCATCAAATGCTCTATGTTTCCTTCTTCTATCATATTTTCAACCATACATAAAGTTAAGGAAGTATCATCAGACCAAGTACCAGGAGGTTGATTATATGTGCCATACCCCATTACATCTTGTACTTTGAATGTGCCTCTTTTCTTAAATTCAACTGGTACCCCCATTAAATCCCCTATAATTCCACCATATAATGTAGGAAACAATCTGTCCTTAATACTTTCACAAAGAAACATTTTATTATCATCTTCCCATCTATCTATCAATCTTCTACCTGTCACTTATTCCACCTACTTTGTTTGAATGAATTCTATAAATGAAGCGTATTGAGCAAAGGATCACTAAAGGAATCAGAGACACGCCAATTACATGTAGCCACAATTCCTATTTGTATATACCTAAGTTCTCTTCGTATTGCTTTATTCTATTGAAGTATTACTTCAATCCTCACGATAGTATGTATGTATCTCGGGCGACATTTCATAAAAAATTTAAATTTGATGACCCAATTCGGCAGAGTAACAAAGACGTTTTCCCTTCTTATATTTAATTTACTAAGATTATCAAGGTTTATCTATCAGCAAATAAACTCAACGTCTATTCTATCCACCCGTATTTTTACATATTGATTATGAAGATATCCATAGTCAAATAGAAATTCACCATCTACCTTAAATAGTATACCTGCATCAATAATTCCTGTATCAATATTCAAAGTACCTTTAATAAAATAAGAAAACTATCTCCTATTCTTTCTATACCTTTTTCAACTGAATCATTTTTAGAAATTACGAGGTCATCTAGTATAGTCAATTCCATTTCAACGAGGTAATGTTCTCCTTGTTTTATCTCAAAAGGACAAAAGATAAAACATACTAACCAATTATTTGGACAGGTTGTTTAGATACCGAACCAACCCCCTCACTGACACCTTTCCCAACCATATTCAACTGGTAACTTGAAAGTTGACCGCTTTTATTCATGGCTTCCGCAATGTCTTTAGCTTTTTCTACATCGGAAAGCTCATTGCTGAATTGAAGATATTTAGCGTTTTTGAAAGCAAAGGCTGTGGGAGCCAACTCGAGTACACCATAAGTGAATCTTTCAAACTTTTCACCATCATCCAGCTTACGGTGGGTTCCAAAATCTTTCTGTCGTTTTATTAGTGTTCAATCGGTTTTTTGTCGTATAACTTGCTTCTGTTTGATCCTTTTGGCTTGCTGAATCCTTTCTCCGATTCCTGCTTTTACGCTTTGCGGGCTTTTTTTAACGAATAGCAAGTATTATACGAATGTTTCTAGTAAAAATCCAAAAAACAATCTACCTTATTAGTTTTACCCATTGTTTATCACCGCGAGTATGTACGCTCTCGTTAGTTTGTTAGTTATTCCAAGTCAACTACCCCTGCAATGTAAAATGTCATCTCGCCTATATCTCGTTCCCTGCAAGCCAATCCAAGTACAATGATTCGTTAGGCTTAAGTTTGAATAAAAAACCCTGTAAAATATAAATAAGGTTTCTCCTCAATAAGGTTTCGCAAAATGCTTTGCTTCTTAGTTTAAGTTGATTAGAAACTGAAAGCTACTCTATTAAGAGATTCAAGGAGCTGTTTGAGAGCCCCTTACCCGCTACATAACTCCATCAGAAAGTGTAAAATCTTATTTGAATAAAAACTGTTAATTATAATATAGCAGTATCTTACAGTAGTTTTTAATCATAGTTATCTTGGATTATTAAAGATATTTTAGTGCATAAAAAAAGATTAATGCTCAATTACTGAAACATTAACCTTTTTAATTATTTTCACTACCTTATTTAAGTTATGCATTTTTTATTTGATTTACTTAGTTTATTATATTTTAATTTAAAATAATTATATGCAGTTTTAAAACTTAAAGTTTTGCAGTGATTTTGAATTAATAGCTATTTTATTTCTTTAATAATTTTAGTAATACCATTAGTCACCATTCTTCCTACTTCATTAGCATATGTTGAAGTAGCAGATTTTTGACTATCAAGCTTTTTCTTAAATCCTCCTTTAATCATTATTCTTATACCTATAACTTTTTCTTCAGTTTCAGAATTAATTAATTCATCCTGAATAATCTCAAATGTATCATCATTCATTTCTACTCTCTCCTTTAATCAGAGCATCTATTATTAATTCAATATACCCTGAATAATGAGTTTTTTTCTCTATTATCTTGTCAAATATTTTCTTTACATCACCATCTATAACAATAGTAACTCCTATTACTTCTTCATTTGTTTTCGAATCAATAAAACTTTCCTCTAGCAATTGTAAAGCCTTATTCATATGCTACTCCCTCCAATACACCATATTTCTAGGTATTATTTTTTCCAACTCCTCTGTTAAGATTCCTTGCCAACCGTCTGGAATGTATTCTTCATAAGAACCAGGTTCAGTATAAAATGAATAAAATAATTCTTTATCAAAATCAATATAAAATAAAGGTAAAATTTCTCTAATATCATCTTGTGGTTCCTTTATTAATTGAAATAATTGATAATAATCTTTCAATTCATCATAACTTACTTCATATCTTTTTATTTTATCTTTATATATACTATATTGTTCTTTTGTCAAAACATCAAATCCCATTCTCTCATCTTCAATCAAATTCATTTGATACCCCATTATTTGAAATGCTAATTTTAATTTATTTAAGTCTAAAACCCATAACTCTTTATCTGTAACATAATATTGGTATTTTTCATTATATTTAATCAAGACAACTACATTATCATAATCTGACGGTTCTAAATACATATAATCACTCCTATTTTTCTAGTATTTTAGCATTGTGCGCTACTTCTTCAAAGAAATCATTCCAGATTGGTGGAAATTCCAATGATATACTAGAAGCGTTTGGTCTTGGTTTCGTTGGGTCAACTATCTTAGGAGCTGTTTTTCCTTGATTAAATACTGATTTTTTATATCCATATTGTGGTATTGCACTTTCCATAACCATATCATGATACCAATAATCCACCTCAAATTCTATAATATATCCATTTCCTTTTCTCACTTCATTCAGAAAATATTGTGCATGTTCATCTGTAACTGCGCTTAGATTCAAGCTAGAATTTTTAGTTAAAACAGATATACTTCCATCTTCATTAACAATTAATCTTTTAAATGAACCACTTTCTCCATCACTTTGAACTCTATAATACTTTACTTTTTTAGGGCCTAGCACTCCCTCAGTCCCCTCACCCACACCTTTCCCAACCATATTCAACCGGTAACTTGAAAGTTGACCGCTTTTATTCATGGCTTCCGCAATGTCTTTAGCTTTTTCTACATCGGAAAGCTCATTGCTGAATTGAAGATATTTAGCGTTTTTGAAAGCAAAGGCTGTGGGAGCCAACTCGAGTACACCATAAGTGAATCTTTCAAACTTTTCACCATCATCCAGTTTACGATGGGTTCCCCAGTCTTCTCCTTCGATCGCACTTCTAATGTGGGCCGATCCGGCCGTGCCGGATGCTAATGTCAGAATCGTACCAGCCGCAGGTGGACAGAGGATCGCTGCAGTGGCGTAGACAATGACAACGGCTCCTGTAATAAGCAAATCCCGCCAGCTTTCTTGTTCCTTTTGCACGTCACTGATCGATTTGTATTCAAAACCGCGTTTAGATACGACTGCTTTTGTAAAGTCAGATTGACTGAGTTTAACATTTGGATTTCTCTTTATAAATTCATTATACTCTACTTCCAGAATTTCAGTAAACTGCTGTGAATTTGAGACAATATCACTATAGTTGATTTCCGCTTTTTCTGTCTGTACATAATCCTTATGATCACCATAGCCGACAGTCGTCGTTTCTTTAGCGTTCAAACGGTTTTTTGTTGTATAACGATGAATCGACAGGCCTTTCATTTTATCCGCAAAAGCGTCTATCTTATTGTAGAACGGCTTGTCAATGTTGCTTGCCACTAAATCGCCAGCTTTCAGACTAAAATCGGCGAGTTTTTCATAATCATCAAACAAATTATTAATATTGTTCTCTTGACTAAAATGAGTAAAATGAATGCAATTGTCACTGTCCAGTTCACTAATCCTCGACTCGATATCTTCCATGATTTCATTTAGCTCTAGGAAATCTTTTCTCGCCCCGCTATAGTCTTTATTTCTCCCACCGGTAAACTGATCCAGGTGGGTTTTCATCGCTTGCCAGTCAGCGGGGTCGTATTTCACATCCTTAGCCATAACATCTGCCTCATTTCTTTAAATTCATGTATTTTGCAAGTCTTTGATCTTTCTCTTTCATCATATTAATCGTTGTTCCCACCAATATTTGGGCCTGGACATAGTTATCCGGCAATTCTAAGGTTTTTTCTAGAATTTTCCGGTATATTTTAAACACTTCATCAGCTTGTCCCGCTTTATAATATTTGGTTTTCACAAGGCTTTCAATTGCCGGCACAACGTCTTTTCCATAAATTTCGCATATTGACTGAAGTTCATTGAAAATCTCATTCAATTCTAGAAACTGCACCTTAATTTCTTGGTTACTAGTCATTCAGTGCCCTCCTTTCGCCATACACAATTTTCAATGTGTCAAAAAGACGTTTGTTCAACATGTGGAGGCTGATCCATTCATACCGATCATGTAATGGGTCGACAGCAACAAAGTCTTCTCCTTTTGTAAAATAGAGAGCGGATTCGTACAATCCGTCATTTGTAAGTTGATGTTCAGGCGCTCGCTTGAATGTCTCTACGGCGAGAACCTCTTCATTTGTTAAATCCATTTCAGACACTTCTGCTCGTTCTTTCAAGCTCATTCGTTTTAATGAAAACGTCTGATCTTTTTCCCTTGGCTCTCTTAATAAAAATGAGACCGCGGAAATGATCGTTAAATATACTTGTCGTTTTTCCAAAAAATCAACTGTGTAGGCTGTTTCTGCTTTAATTTCGGTAATTGCAATGATGTGTTCATCATCATCCGGAAGAAAAGCGCACATCACATTATTAAACCGCGCATACTCGCTGCTTTTCTGATAACATTTCAGTGCTTCTGCTAACTGAAATGCGGCATCGGTCATTTTCCCTTCCGAAGTGAGCACACCTTTTTTGATCAAACCATCCTTTGCTTTTTCGGCACAGTCAGGATCAATTAAGGCAAGCTGCTCCCGTTCTGGAAGACCGAATAGGTAGGTTACCCCGGCTGCTCCACCTAAAGCATACAGCTCCGCAGCTGTCAATGAATCTATTGTCACCGGCATAGCGATCCCTCCATTTATAATCGTTTTATAGCGTTAATCTCTGGATTTTCTAAAAAGTCGACCATCGTCTTATGCAAATCTTTTACTGCGGATGTATGATCTTTCACTGCGCTATCTATATCTTCGTGAAATTGAACGATCAGTTCCAGATAACATAAAAACGCATCCCGTGTCTGTCCACTCCATGTCCCATCTTCAACTTTTGTTTTCAAATTCTTTGCTTTTTCTAATGAGTCTGTCACGCCTTTTTCGATTTTCTTGGCATGCTTAATGGCCTCTGACAATTCACTGTGATCAATGTGCACCTTGTCACCGTTCACTTTTGTCTCAGCCTGGCTCTCGTTATTGCCATAATGTCCATATCCGAAACCTTCCATCGTGTAACTGCCCTCCTTTATTCAGCTTTTTCAGCTTTTACAGCCTGCTTATATTCCTCCCATTTCAGCTTCGCTTGATTTTTAGCACTTTCAACATCATCAACTAGATCGGTAAAGTGTTTTAATAAAAGTTTTAGCTCTTGATCCTTTTCCTTGCGTTTCGCTTCAAATGCCCATGCAGGAATCGCATCAGCCAGCTTTTTTTTACCTGACAGCAAGGTGTCACAATTATTTAAATAACCGTCTTTTTGTATTTTTAGTTCTGACAACTTTTTATCCATCTTATCTTTTTGTTCTTTTAAATCATCATATAATTCCTCGTACTCATCCCGCTTTCGTTCATTATCGGTATAACAAATACCAAGACTATTTCCAAGTGAATCTAGCGCATCCAAAAATCCCATGGCAGCGGCTCCTTTCAAATCAATGAAAACGATTTCCATTTAGCAATTTTAGTTTAAATACATGAACATATTCATGTTACAGAAAGGTCCCGAAGGAATAAATAGGTGAAATGGATGGTTTCCCAGATGTCTAAACAAAGATTAACAGGTCTATCGATCTATCAAGTGAGCATAAAGAATCATGACCTATTGATATGACATCTAATCTCAACATGTTAGACATAAAACGATCAAAGGAAATCATTTACTTGTGTTGAACTTATTAGTTGAATACAATAAATAAAGGAGTGGCAAACAGGAAACTTCAAAAAACAGTTGTTTCAATGTTGTCTGTTTCTGCATTGGCGTTTTCACTCAGTACCTCAGTTTCTGCAGAGGTGTCCACACATTCAAAGCCATTCAAGCAAGCACCTGATATTCATGTTAAAGGGATCGAAACAGTCGGGGAGTGGAATAAAACAATTTCAACTACCGGCGGAGAAATTACATTAGATACTGTCCAGTATAAATTCAGCACTGTGCTGTCGGATCACTGGTTAAAGAAGCACAAGGAACAACGGCAAGGGTTCGGTATCAAATACGGGAAAAAGTAAACCATAATGTAGTTGGTCCTGTTAAAGAATATCTTGATGTCTTTTGTGTCAATGGCTATTTTTCCAGAGCGTTTAATCCAATCATTAACGGCCGGAAAAACGTATGCGATTCAAGCGACAAACTATACAGGAAACGCCGTTGTCTATTATGATTAGAACATGAATGAGTTAAAGCTGTTCATTACGATTCGAATAGCTTTTTTTCTAAAAAAAGGAGATGTTTGGCTGTGCACGAACGGAAGGGTTGTATAAAATGTGGAAGTACAGAAGCTGGTCAGAAAGAAATCGCAACGACAGGTACCGGATTGTCGAAAATGTTTGATGTTCAACATAACCGGTTTTTAGTCGTTTATTGTAAAAACTGTGGCTATTCAGAACTGTACAATAAACAATCTTCAAAGGCAGGTAATGTGATCGACTTGTTCTTTGGATGAGGATCGTTAAAAAAGGAGAATTTGTTTATGATGGAAAAATACGGATTGCACATTGCGATATTTATTTTAGCGCTCTGTGTTCATTCCAATATCATCGTTGAAAGCCCTCTACTTCAAGAAATCATTAAGATCGGTTCTTTAATGATAATGGTTTTAGCAGTCGTTACAGCCATTCTTAAAAAAAGCAAACAATCAGTATAAAAAGCAGCGGGGCCGTTCACTTTAACCCCCGCTTTCTACTATATTTAAAATCCACTCTTTCATATCAATTAATCGGTTATGTTTTGGAGTTGATGTGGTTCCAGTGATGATCATCGGAATCAGTGAATCTTGTTTATGCAGTGCTCCATGGCTTGCACCACCAAGGTGTGTTGGTGAACCTTCACCAATAAATTCGTGACCTGGCTTGGCTGAAACAATCAAAAAATCCCCTTCATGTGAAAAACATGAACTGTGAAGCCTTGCGAGTGCATCCGGGTATTCACCGTATGTGATGGTGTTGTCGTTTACTGTCATATCGAGTAGTTTGACATCTCCTTCCAGTGTCCATGATTGCTCATATTCATCAACCATGTTACCCCCTGATTTAAATCTAAGTTCTCCAGCTTGCTTACCTGAATTGACAACAATTGAACCATGATCATTTTTCCAAGATATGATGTCTATTCGCGCATCTTTTTGCAAAGTTTCAGCAATTTTGATAAGTGGTAAAGTTTGAGGATCGAGTGAATAAATAAATGCCATTCTTTCGTTGACAGCAAGGACAATTTGATCATTTGCTGTGACACCATCTTTTAATTTGACAATTTGATATCCATCGAGAAGACCTCTTAAATCTATTAATGCTTCTGTTTTATTTTGGCTGATCCATGCCTGTCCATTATCCCCTAAAACGATCCAGATGTGATTTGCTACAGCTTCTTCCCAAGAAGAGAAACGGTTCAATATTTTTTGTATATGCCCGTCAGCTTTTGCCACTCCTTTTACATCATGGCTTCCATGTTTATGTACATGTTGGTCAAGATCGGGAAAATAGACAAGGGCAAGGGGAGGGATTTTATTCAAATCGATCAGGTGGGTTAATTCCTTGACAGAAAATCGATCGTTAAAGCCGAATTTCTTCCACAGTGACCGGTTGAGCGGATTGATTTTTGAAAAGCCTCCATAAGAAAAAAGCTTAGGAACATTGAGCTTGACCATCTGATTCAATCCGCTAATCCATGAGAATAGGAGTGGAACATGTAAATACCCATCTTGATTGCCTCTATGCAGGAGCGCATTAATTGAACATGTTTCAATCCCTTTATCAGCTAACTCTTCATGAATCGTTTTTACTTGTTTACTTAAATGAGTCTGATTCAAGCGGTAGAAAATATCTTGTGATGACTGCTTGATACCTAGTTTTAGCAATTCTCTAATATGGCTTCCATAATTAATGATCCGTTTTTCCTCGGTATTGAACCAAACTAATCCCGGAATTTTATGACGATCACAATAAACGCCTGTTAATAGTGTGCTATCTACATTCACTGACATCGTCGGAAACGGGCTGACGACCTCTGCTTCATAACGACCATGATCAAGGAGATATTTCATGGCGGGAGCCTGTCCTGTTTTCATCGCTTCTTGTAAGGGCTCATGCATCAGCGAATCAACCAACAGCATGATAACAGATCTCTTTTGAATGTCGGACATTGTTTCCTCTCCTTTCTTATCAATGAGTTTCCCCTCATTTTCCGTCGTTATGAATAATATTTGCTAATACTTTAGCAACGTCGGCTTCAGACTTTTCCTGCACATACTGCTCAACGTGCATTTGGTAGCCATTAAATGCATCCTCAGATTGAAAAAAGTGTAGCAGCTGTTCTTCTATCGGTTTTTCAATTCGATTTTTCAGTTCGATGATCAAGTGTTTTTTCTTTAATAATCTTAAATTCATTTCTTCTTGGCCTGGCAGTGCATGATAAATGAAAACCGGGAGTTTTTTCTCGATTGCTTCGCTGATCGTGACACCACCCGGCTTTGTGATGATGCCTGAGGCAGTTCCGTATAATTGATTCATGTCTGACTTATTTTCAATGTAGGGAACGGCATTGATTAATGGATGATTTAACCGGTTGATATAGTTAAAAAGTTTTTCGTTTTTCCCACACAATATTTGATATTGTATTTGTCCTTTGGGGGCAAGTTCCTGAATAAGTTGAAAAATCCCTCCTACCCCCATACTTCCTCCAGTGATTAAAATGTTATAAGCTTTCTCACTATTCACTCCTGTTTTGACATCCATTTTGTAAGAGCGGTGGACAGGAATTCCAGTGAGAAAGATGTTTCGATCAGCCACTCCCTCAGAGATCAACTGCTCCTTTATTTCTAAGCTTGGTGCAAAATGATAATCAATATGCTCTCTTCCCCAAATTCGATTGACAAAAAAGTCAGTGTAAACATTAACCACTTTCATTTTTGGGAATTGAGCTTTTAATTGATTAAGCAAATAAGAAGGCAATGCATGTGTACAAAAGACAATATCTGGTTTTTTCTCATTTAAAATCTGTTTCATCCCATTTAAAAACATGAACTCATACATAAAATGACGTTTTTTCGTTTGATGATGCCCACATGCTAAACACGAATATAAAGAGCTATACACTTTGGGTAAGTATTGAATCCATTTTAAATATGCGGCAGATGATACTTTTTCAAGCCGTTGATAGTAATGAGAGAAAATATCAATTTTTTCACATTGGTGTGATTGTTGAATCAACTCTGTTTGCAGTGAATCAGCCACATGATGATGACCGGTTGAAATACTTAGAAAAGGAAGTATCAGAATCGTCGCCATCTCCATCCCCCACTCTAAAATGAAATTGATTACCAACTATATTTTTTAAATATCCTAGACAAAATATGAGTGTATTTTCGAAATAAAAGGAAGGTGACATTTTGAAAAGGTTTTTTCTAACGATTTGGCATTTGATCGATCCATTTTATTATTTTTTTTCAAGACTGACATTTATTGATCGTAGTCGAAAAAGTATCTTCCGTGTCCGATTAACAAAATATAAAGGCATCGATGTCATGCTAAGTGATGGAACCACAATTAAAAAGAATGATGTTCTCATCAAAATTCATCTTCACAACCTTAAATTGATCAGAGAGTTTCAAAATATTGAGAGTGCAGTAAGAAGAGGAGTCCTTATTTACCAAAAAGTATTATCTTCAATGCCCACATTGGCGGAATATGTAAGTAACCATCAGAAAGCAGAACAAATTAAGGGAATTATCGGAATTACAACTCTTCATAAAGGTGTAGACAGACTTGGTTTCGAAGCCGTTCAGCCCTCAAATCGCTTCTACAAATGTTTAAAAAAGATTACACAATTACCAATTTTATTTTTAACAGCAAGGCCATTTTCCTTTCGCAACATTCCTCCCTCCCAATATTTATTTATTTCAAAAGAAAAGCTATTTGATTCTTATTTGCACCCAAAAAACTAAAAAAAGAACTGCACCTGGTGCAGTTCTACTATGAAATATGATGGAATGTTACTTCAGGGCGGCTGCCGATACGGATATTGGCGCCTGTCTGGCCTAAACCTTCACTAATATAAAAAGGTTTGTCATGGTGATAATGCAGACCTTTAATCATATTCATTCGCACAAGCTTTCCCATCTTCACAAGGTGATAAGGCTTCGGCCAATGAATTTGTCCGCCATGAAAATGTCCTGACAGAAGGTAATCAAAGTGATATTCTTTCATATGAAGCACGACATTCGGGTCATGTGTCAAGACGAGATTGTAGCCATCCTTTAAACCTTGATAAGATTTCGCTACTTGACTTCGTTTCGTGCTATAATCATCAATTCCTATAATATTGAGGGTCTCATTCTCCATTTGTACAGAGACATGTTGATTTTGAAGTGTGACACAGCCGTTTTCCTCTAAAACATGTTTTAGTTTTTGAAAGTTGGTACCTTTTAGTACATAGTCATGGTTTCCAAATACAGCATACATTCCGTATGTTGGCTTCAGCTCCTGCAAAGCCTTCAAATACTTGACAAGCTTTGGAATACTTCTTTTTCGATCCAGAAAATCTCCTGTTAAGGCAATAAGATCAATTTGTTTTTTATTTGCTAGTTCAAGAATTTGTTCTGGTGAAATTGAAATATTCTCTAAATGAAGGTCTGATAGATGAAGGATATTAAGTTTCTTTGGGAATGTTTTGGCATTTGTCCGAGCAACAGAAATCGTGTTTACTTTTACATCTTTTGTATTGTGATTCGCTTTATATAAAATCGGGATTAAACTTACAATCAATAATCCAATGAATATCATAAACATTTCATATCTCCTCCCCTTTTATAGTATAGTAAGCTAATCAATTGTTTAATAGTGGGAAATAATAGAAGATAATATAAAAAACCGATTTCAAAACGCGAAATCGGCCTTTGTTATGTTTATTTGGCTATAAAATCCTCATTTTACAGAAAAAATACAACTAAGATCATTCCTAAAATAATCCGATAAATAGCAAACGGCACAAGTTTGATTCTATTAATCAATTTAAGGAAGAAACGAACGACAAACAGGGCGACAATGAAGGCACTGATAAACCCTGCAATGAAAAATGGTAAAAGATCTGAGCTAAGGAATTCCCAGTTTTTAAGCAATGAAAGAAAGCTTGCTCCCATCATAATCGGGATTGCCATAATAAAGGTAAAATCTGCAGAAGCCCTATGGTTTAAGCCGAGCATAACACCACCGGAAATCGTCGAGCCTGAACGAGAGAAACCAGGCCATAGTGCAAGGCATTGGAACAATCCCATTCCCAGTGCCTGTTTATATGTGATCTTGTCAACTGAGTCTGTTGTCTGTTTTCTTTTATTGATCCAGTCCGCAACAAGCATGAGGATGGCTCCTGCAATCAAACCGATCGCAACAGTACGAACGGAAAATAGGTTTTCATCAATATAGTCTTCAAATAAAAATCCTAAAACCGCTGCCGGTACTAGTCCAACCGCAATTTGTGCAAGCGATAATCTACTTCCTTGTTTTTGAGTTTCAGTGATGTTTTTCTTCATACCAAGTAAATTAAGAATTCGATCTTTGAAGACAATGGCAACAGCAAGTATCGAACCAAGCTGAATGACTACTTTAAAGGTATTGGCCGCTTCCGGTGTGAGCAACTCCTTCGATTTCAATAAAAGATCATCAACAATGATCATATGCCCTGTCGAAGATACAGGTGCATATTCTGTTAATCCTTCCACAATCCCTAAAATAATTGCAACAATAATATCCATATGTCCTTCCCTTTCTATCAGCGCATGTTTTATGCGCTTCTCATGACTTGTCCTCTATTATCATGTATATCGGTTGTAGAGGTTGTTTATGTCAATAACATCATACCTGTTTTTCATCTGTTTTTTGATACAGGGTTGAGCGTTGTCTAAATGCTTCGAATACATGTGTAACGACAACTTTGATGACAGCGTATCCGGGAATCGCAACAATAACGCCGACTACACCGAACAGTTTAGCTGATGTTAGTAAAACAAATATAATCGTAACCGGATGAATATGCAAATTCTTCCCCATAATTTGTGGTGAAATAAATTTCCCTTCAATTAGCTGAACAACCGTCCAAACAATAATCAGTTTAATGAGCATAAACGGAGATGTAACCAAAGCGATAATGATTGCTGGTGTAATCGCGATGGTCGGTCCTAAATAAGGAACAATGCTCGTACATGCAGCCACAAGTGCTAAAAGAGAGGCATAATTAAGACCGATAATTAAATAGCCGATGAACAAGAGGCAGCCGATACAAAAACTGACAATGATTTGTCCCCTAATGTAGGAACTTAAACGGTGATTCATTTCTGCCATTACCTCATAAGTCTGTTCCCGTAAACGTGTAGGAACATACTTTAAAATAAATAACGGTAGCTTTTTTCCATCTTTTAATAAATAAAACAAAATAAAAGGAACTGTCACAATCGAAATAAAAACTTCTGTCACCGCTCCGATGAAAGTTCCCACACCTGTAAATGTACTATTTAAGATTGTACTTGCTTGATCTGATAATTTACTGGCTAAATCTGTTAAATTTATATTTAATGTCTGTTGAACCTGATTAAAAAACTTGCTACCGATCATTTGTTTAATTTGGTCTTCAACAATATAAACATATCTTGGAAAATTATCAACAAGGCTCATAATCTGTTCTCGCAGTAATGGAATAACAGAGACGATTGAAATGGTGATCAAACCGATAATGATGATGTAAAGTAAAAGAATGGAGTAAATCCTTTTCACTTTTTTTCTTTCTAAAAAATCTACCACAGGATTTAACAAATAATAAACGACACCTGTTAATATGAGCGGTAAGGCAATGGTTTCAATTAGAACAATAATAGGAGTAAAAATAAACGATGCTTGCATAAAAACTAAGATGTTAAGTCCAATAAGCAGCAAGATAAGCAAAAACAACACAAACTTATTGTCTAAAAAAAACTTTTTAAACCTCCCGCCCCACATATGTAAAGAGTTCATCGCGATCCTCCATAAGCTTTTTTATAAATTGTACACTATTCTTTGTGTGCTGAAAAATATTTCACTTTTTATCATATTTTGATTCGATATAATCGATATGAGAAAACAATAAAGAAAAGGACTGATAAGATGATAAGATTCGGCGTGATTGGAACCAATTGGATCACAGATCAATTTTTAGAAGCGGCAAATATGAACGAGGATTTTCAATTAACTGCTGTTTATTCAAGAACAAAAGAACGCGGACAAGCGTTTGCACAAAAATATCATGTGACATCTATTTTTACCAATCTGGAAGAAATGGCAAAAAGCTCTGTCATTGACGCTGTCTATATTGCAAGCCCTAACTCTTTCCACCAAGAGCATGCCATCATGATGATGGAAAACGGAAAACATGTGTTGTGTGAAAAACCACTGGCATCAAATGTGAAAGAAGTAAAACAGATGGTGAAAACGGCTCAACTTCACCAAGTGACACTGATGGAAGCAATGAAAACGACTTTTCTTCCAAACTTCAGAAATATACGAGATCATTTACCGAAGATCGGAAAGATCCGCAGGTTCACTGCTAGTTATTGTCAATATTCTTCCCGCTATGATGCCTATAAAAATGGAACTGTCTTAAATGCTTTTAATCCCGCTTTTTCAAATGGCTCTCTCATGGATATCGGTGTTTATTGCATTTATCCGGCGGTTGTCTTGTTCGGTAAACCGCTAGAAGTAAAAGGAAATGGTCTAATTCTTGATTCTGGTGCAGATGGAGCAGGGACGGTACTCTTACAATATCAAGATCTTGAAGCTGTCTTGATGCACTCAAAGATCTCAAATTCCTACATACCAGCTGAAATTCAAGGAGAAGACGGTTCTATTGTCATTGATAAAATCCATCGTCCTGAAAAGGTTGTCATTCATGGTCATGATGGAAGTGTTGAAGATATAGCAATTTCTGACGAAAAGCCAGCTATGTTTTATGAAATAACAGAATTTATCAACCTCATCAAACAGAACCGGATTGAATCTCAATTGAATACTTTTGAACATTCCCTAACAGTCTTAGGGATTATGGATGAAATGCGAAAACAAATCGGCCTTGTTTTTCCTGCCGATCTGAAATAATCCACTTTAAAGTGCGATTTTCCTGCTTTTTCATTTCATCCTCATCATATCCAACAAAGAAAGGGGCGTCCATTAGTCAAAAAATGACTGATTGGACACCCCTTTAAAAAATGGGTCAAACTGATAACCTGTTAGTCTATCTTAAATTTTTTCGTTAAATCTCGTAGTTCTTCTGCCATTTGTTCAAGTGTTGAAGCAGATGAACTGATTTCTTCCATTGAAGCCAGCTGTTCTTCTGCTGAAGCAGCAATGTCCTGGATGCTGGCAGAACTCTCTTTAGAGATGTCAGAGATCTCTTCGATCGCTCCTGATATTTCTTGAGAGCCGCCTGATAACTGTTCAACAGTGGCATTCATCGTCTGTAGTTTGCCAGCAATCTCATTCGTCATTTCATGAATGTGTTTAAAGCTTGCTTCGGTTTCTCCCGTGATCTTCAGCCCTGACTGGACCTCATGGTTAACTGATTGGAACATACTGAGAGAATGTTCAATTTCTTTGACAATATCTTGAATCAAGGTTTCGATTTCTTTAGCCGAATCTGCTGATTGTGCAGCTAGTTTCCGGACTTCTTCAGCGACAACTGAAAAACCTCTGCCAGATTCTCCAGCACGTGCTGCTTCGATCGCGGCATTTAATGCTAGCAAATTCGTTTGATCGGCGATTCCGTTAATGACGCGCAAAATGGCTGTAATATCTTTAGATTTACCTTCAAGCCCTTTTACAACACCTTCAGCTTGTTTCACTGACTGATCAATTGAATTCATCTGACCGACCGTTTTTTGGACAAGCTCTCCACCTGTTTCGGCAACTTTTGTTGATTGAACAGACGATTCTGTGATCAATTCTGAAACAGTGCTCATTTCCCGTAACATACCATTCATTTGACCGAGTTGCTGCGAACTTGTCTCAACTTTTTCGCCCTGGCTTTCAACACCATTTGAAAACTGTTCAATCGCTAATGTGATGTGTTCTGTGGCCTTACTTGTCTGATCAGCGCTTGCTGTCAATTCTTCAGAAGATGACGCCACATTTGCTACTGACTCCTGGATTGTACCGATCAATGTCCGAAGTGATTCAGCCATGTCGTTAAAGCTTGTAGCGAGCTGGCCAATTTCATCTTTAGAACGGACTTCGATTTTTTGGGTGAGATCACCATTACTGATTTGTTTTGCTGAAGTAACAAGCTGATTTAAAGGTTTGCTGATTCCTCGGATGATAAAGTAGATCAAAATACTACCCAGTAACATTGCTCCAATGAATACGTAGACGGCCATATGGAGAACTGGTTTGGCAGCATCGATCATTTCATCCGCAAACATAGTTCCAGCGATTTTCCAACCGGTTAATTTGTTTGTCGCAAACTCCATTTGCTTGTTCTTACCTTCGAAAACGTACTTAATCTCACCGTTTTGTTTGCTGTACATTTCATTGACAAATTCACCCTCTACATCAGCACCGCCTTTCATTGATTGATGAGCAATATATTTTTTACCAGCACTTGAAATAAAAGTGAATCCTTTTTCTCCAATTTTGACTTTATTTGATGCGTCAATCAGTTCTTTAATATTGACATCGAGTGCCACAACACCAGATCCATCTTGGTTTGCTTTGGCGATTGTGATCACCATAGAATCTGTTCCCTCAGACTCATAAGGTTCTGTCACAATGACTTGACCTTTTTTCGCAACGGCTTCTTTATACCAATCTCTTTTAACCGGATCATAATCATCAGGCATTTCTACATAAGGGTATTGGACAAATACGCTGTCTTTTGACCCAGAATAAATGGCTTCAACATCTTTATTTTGTTTTGCATATTGTTTAAACTTCTTGACCAAAGCATGCTGTGTCTTATCTTTAAAGTCTTTTTCTTTAATGCCTTCACTAAAATAACTTACTGTTTCCGATTTTTTTTCAATGCTTTGGTCGATCATTTCGTTCAATTGATTGACACTGTTTTTTGCGCTCCTCATAATTTCTTCTTCAAGCGATTGGCTCGCTGTATAATATGAGCTTAATGCAAGCACTAAAATAGGAACAATTAAAATAAGAAAAAATGATATTACTAATTTTTTCGAAATAGAGGAGCGTCTAAACCAAACTAACAATTTGTTCATTTTTATAACCTCTTTTCTCTTAGCCTCACTGCTAATATCGGAAACTTCATTTATTTCTAAACAAAAAAAAGGAAAAAAACATTTCCAATTCTTCTGCAAATTGTTGTTTTCCCCACCCAAGCTTTAGGCATACCTTAGCTAAAAAGGGGGATTGTTATGATTTCTATTTCCGAATATTGGCTTCGGCCTGAGGACACCGAGAAACTAAATATCAGTCAGACACAAAAAAACTTGGTCAAACTCATGCTTTCAATGCCTGCCAAATATGACTACAGCACGGTTTCTGAACTGTTATTTGAACTCAACTATCGGGAAAATACCGTCAAAGCAGCTAAAGAGCTACTTCATAGTAGAGCAAAGTTCGCCCCTTTTTCAAAAACATATGGGAATCAAGAATATTGGCGGGTATCTCCTGAGGGTGCGTTACAATTGAAGTACAGAGCTCCCGCTTCCAAAGCTATTCTCGATGTTTTTGGAAGCGGCCCTCTTTATGCATTTGAATGCGCAACAGCAATTGTCATCATCTTTTATAAAGCTTTGATTGAAACGATTGGAGAGCAACGATTCGACCAGCTCTACCAAACCATTATTTTATATGATTGGCATTATGAAAAGCTCCCAATCTATACGGAACGGGGAAATGATTTTTTACCTGGAGACTGTTTATATTTCAAAAATCCAGAATTTGATCCAGAAAAACCGCAATGGCGTGGGGAGAATGTCATTAATTTAGGTCACAATTTATACGCAGGACACGGCCTAGGTATCCTAAGCGCAGAAGAGATTATTGAAGATCTGAATAGATACAGAAAATCAAATGCCCAAGTGTCTGCCTACCTACTCTCACAAATCACTCGAATCGATTTTCCGACTTTATACGAATTTGTTAAATAACTGTTGCAGGGATCAATTGTTCAAACAGTTGTTTTACTGTTGTTTCACGGACCGTTGCTCTTACTCCTTGTCCACACCACAGAGACACGTTTTCTGGATTTTTTTCAAGCTGGGCCTTGTTTCTCATCAATTTTGTTAATGTGTTCTGATATGGATATGGCAATGTATCTTGTTCGTCTTTTTGCCTGTCTTTCATCCACTGGTTGACAATGCCTCTGGCTGGTTTTCCAGAAAACAGTTTTGTCAGCCTTGTATCCGTTTCAGTTGCTTCTAGCAGTTTTTGCTTGTATAGAGAAGATGCACCGCTTTCCTTACAAGTCAAAAAAGCCGTGCCTAATTGAACACCTTCTGCTCCAAGAGCAAAAGCTGCTTTTACACCTCTTTTGTCAAAAATCCCCCCGGCAGCAATAACAGGAATGGTTACATGATCGGTCACTTGCGGAATCAATGCCATTAACCCGACAGATCCCTCTCCCTTTGTCGGTAAAAAAGCACCCCGATGGCCGCCAGCTTCACTTCCTTGGACAACGATAAAATCCATTCCTCTTTCTTCTAATAGTATTGCTTCTTCAACCGACACTGCTGTGCCAATTAAACAGCAATTCCGTTCTTTCAGCTTCTTAACTGCATCAAGAGGAGGGAGACCAAAAGTAAACGAACAAACACTAAGATTGGTTGTGAGGATGAGATCGATTTTTTCATAAAAATCGGACCAATCCTCTTCTTCAGTCGACAAAGGTGCTAGCGGCTGTGAAAGTGGAAGTTTTTTTTGCCAAGCAGCAAGTTGTTCGTCACTGACGGTTTCTCGCTTTTCTGGAATAAACAGATTGACTTGGAATGGCGCTTCTGTCCGTTTTTTCGTCTCCTCAATCTGCTTTTTCAGTTCCTCAAGTGTTAAGTATCCTGAAGCAAGTCCGCCGAGACCACCCTGATTGGAAACAGCGGCAGCAAGCTGAGGTGTCGCCAATCCCCCTGCCATTGGCGCCTGTACGACAGGCTTTGATAGTGAGAGGCGTTCCATTAGCATGTTCATGCTCGATTTCTCCTTTCTTCAGGCGATGATTTTAAAGTAACAAGTCCGCTGTCTTGGACCATCGAATTCACAAAAATAAATCCCTTGCCAAGTTCCTAAGGTAAGTTTGCCATCTTCAATAATGATATGTTGTGACGCTCCAACTGTACTCGCTTTCAAATGGGCTGCTGTATTTCCTTCCAAATGGCGATCAAGTGAATGCTCCCATGGATACACTTCATCTAACCTTCTCAACATATCTTGTTTGACATCAGGATCAGCGTTTTCATTGATTGTGATCCCAGCCGTTGTATGTGGACAATAGATGATTACCACACCGTTTAGAACTTTTTTCCTGCTGATAAATTGTTGGACTTCATCTGTGATCTCCACCATTTCATCATGATGGTTCGTCTGAATATTTATTTTTTTCAACATGTACTCCTGCTCCTTTCTCCATTGCTTAATTCGTCAAAAAGCGGTGATTTCCTGTCTAACCGTTCAATTTAAAAACACCGCCCAAGGAGCGGTGTTCGAGCATATTTAACGGACTGTTACATCCCATTTTGATATATTGATTTGTCCGGTTCCACCGAAAATTTCAGTGCCAAATTCGACACTGCTTACATACTTCGTTTTATCGATCCAGTTCTTTGAATCAGCAAGATAATTTGTGAAGTTACGAAGGTCTAAGCTTGCCTTTTGAGTATTGGACGTTCTGACGAAAGAAAAAACATTCCAGCCTTTTCCGTTCCCTGCATCAACATAGCCTTTGTGGACATTCCAAGTGTGACCATTAATTGAGACTGTCTCGACATATGCACCTAATGGACCGGCATTTGTATTGTTAAGCCAAAGCATAATTTCATCTGTTGGTGTTGAATCCCAGCTCGCTTTATCTGTGTTATGAAGCCAAATGTCATATGCTGCATTGTACGTTCCATTCGCACTAATCGAATAACTTACATTTGTCTTGATCGCTTTACCATCTAATAAGCGGGTCGGGAAGCCACTTCCCTCTGTATAGCCTTCAGTCCAATGCCAGCCGCTCACAATCGACGGATAAGCCTTCACTGAACTTGTCTTGCTCGGCCAATTCCATACCCAGCCTAAATTAGAATTGCTGTTATGGTAGATGGTCTGCCATCCACCTCTAACTTGGTCCTTTCCCCACACATTGTTGAATATGTAATGTTTATTATTTTTAAAATACATTTTAGTTGACGGCGTTGATAAGGTTGCACCAAATGCAGCCAGAGGTCCCGCTAATAAAATAATGAATGCGAAGCCTAATAGTAGAAAAGATTTGCGAGTTGAATGTTTGTTCACGTTTTCGAACCTCCCGTTTAGATACAAAATATTATATAAGAGATTCTTACAAAGGTATATACATAAATCGTATTGAATACTGATGAATAAATATTCTTATTTATCAAAAATAACGAATGTCTATAGTACTAGGAAAAAGGGGCGTCCTGAAAGTAGTGGGCATTTATAAAAATCGGGGAATTTACTCACTTTCCGCGGACGATCCGCGAGCTGTTCCCGCAGTAGCCTGGCAATTCCCCTGATCAAAGATCACCCCTACGTTTTTTTAACTTCAACAAAACGAATATGATGATCTTCGGCATCAAGAATTTTAAATTCACATCCTTCTGTTTGAAAAACGTCACCTTTTTTCAGTTCCATCCTTTGTGTCAGTATCCACCCAGCAATGGTGTCAACCTCATCATTTTCGATTTCGATTTGGAGCAGGTCATTCACCTCATCAATTAAAGCTTTGCCATCAATTATATAATGGTTTTCGCCTTTTTTGATCATATGTGGCATTTCATCCTGATCAAATTCGTCCCTAATTTCTCCAACAATTTCTTCCAGAATGTCTTCTACTGTGACAAGACCAGCTGTTCCTCCATATTCATCAACTAGGATGGCCATATGGATACGCTCTTTTTGCATTCGAATCAACAGTTGCTGTATGGGAATGCTTTCAATCACTCTGATGACGGGTCTCATTAACTGACTTAAATCAGTCGACTGTTCAAGAAAGTATGCTCTAAACAGATCCTTGCTATTAATAATTCCAATAATATGATCTTTATCATCCTTGATAATCGGGTATCTCGTATATCGTTCATTCATAACGGTTTCGATTGCTTCTTTTATCGGTTGATCTGAAGAAATCGTTGCAATCTCTGTTCTCGGTACCATAATTTCCCGGGCAAGACGGTTGTCAAATTCAAATATTTTGTTTACATACTTGTACTCCGTCAGGTTAATTTCACCTTTTTTATAGCTTTCTGAAAGCATGATCCGCAGTTCTTCCTCACTAATCGCTACTTCATGTTCTTTGACTGAATGAAAACCAAACAGACGAGTTAATAGTCGAGCCGAGCCATTTAATAATTTAATGAATGGATACATTACTTTGTAAAAAATAATGAGCGGTTTGGCAACTCGTAAACTGACGGCTTCCGCTTTTTGAATCGCAATCGTTTTTGGCGCCAATTCACCGACAACAACATGAAGAAAAGTAATGATAACAAAAGCTGTCCCAATTGAAGCAATTCTCATCACTGATTCGGGGAGGCCAATGTATTCAAAAAAGGGGTGAATAATTTTCTCAAATGTTGACTCCCCAAGCCAACCGAGCCCCAAAGCAGTAATGGTAATGCCAAGTTGACAGGCTGATAAATATTCATCAAGATCGGTGATCACCCTTTTGGCTGCAACTGCCCGCACATCACCCGTTTCCACCAACTGATCAATCTTTGAACCACGAATTTTAACAATGGCAAACTCAGCAACAACAAAAAAAGCTGTAGCTGCAATTAAAAGCAGGACGAATATGACATTTAAGATATTCAAAAAAAACCCTTACCAAATATGGTAAGGGGCCACCTCCTCTACTAAAGGTTAATCATCACGACCGGACAAGAAAATAGCAACAAAACGGAGCAATTCAAACAATGAGACAAGAGCTGCGGCTACATATGTTAATGCTGCTGCATCAAGAACTTTCCTGACGCCTCTTTCTTCATTATTGCGAATCATCCCTTCTGAGAGAATGATTCTTTTTGCCCGGGAACTTGCGTTAAATTCGACAGGTAGTGTCACAAGCTGAAAAAATACAGCCGCCGAAAATAAAATAATGCCTAATCCGATCAGATTCAGGCTTCCTAACAGCAGGCCACCGAGAAATAAAAATGGGGCCACACCAGAAGAAAAATTGACGATCGGGAACATTTTATGCCTCAAAACAAGTGCGCCATATGACTCCTGATGTTGCAAGGCATGTCCCACTTCATGGGAAGCAACAGAAATTGAGGCAATGGATCGGCCGTAATATACAGGTTCAGATAAACGTACAACACGTGCTGTCGGGTCATAATGGTCTGTTAAGGTTCCTCTTACCGGTTCAACCGGCACATCGTAAAGGCCGTTTTGGTCTAGAATATGTCTAGCCACTTCAGCACCAGTTCTTTGACCTGAAGCCTCTACTTTTGAATATTTGTCAAAGTTGTTCTTTACTTTAAATTGTGCCCAAATCGATAAACCTAATGCAGCAAATGTCAATAGATAAAAAATCATACTCATGTCATCATCTTCCTTCTTAGGTTTCATAATCATATTTTATTTTGAAGAAACGCCTTTTGTACAGAAAAATGCTATCTTTTTTTAAGTGGATAACAAACCCCAATAAATAAAAACACCATTCCTAAAATCAGGACATAGAAAGGTGGTCTAGTCGTTAGCTCTTTGAAAAGTTCGATCCAAAAAACTTTTTCTGTTGGAATGACATTTAAATTAAACAAAAGTTGTGTAGACGCCCCTGCCATCAGTTGGCTACCAAGAAAAATGATAATGAGTCTTAATAAACAGGACATACACCTTCATCCCTCATCCATTTTATAAAAGTGTATGGATGAACATGAGCCAATATGCTTTTATTTATTTTCGGTTTTATTCAGAATGTTATCCACTGAAAAATTTTTACAAAAATGGGGTATACTAAATAAAAAAACGAATTCAGGTGGTGATACTGTGAAAGTAACAGATCAAGAAAAACAGCAATTAAGTATGGCCATTGACAAAATGAATGAGGGGCTTGATGCATTTATTCTACTTTATAATGAATCTGAAAAAGATGAACCTTTGATTGAATATGAAGATGAAACAGCCTCAATAATTAAACATGCGATTGAACAATATGGAAAAGACAGCATCAATCAAAAGTTAAATGCAATTGTCAAGGAAATTTTATCGTTTTCTCTTTTGAAAGATGGTGATCAATCATGAAATCAAACCGGGTTTTTATTTCATGGTTAAGATGGCCTATCTATTTCCGTATCGCCATTATCATTCTTTTGTTAATCTTCATTTTTGGTGAACTCATCACATTAATTGAGCCAGAGCAATTTACAAATATTTTTGAAGGGATTTGGTGGGCATTAATTACTGTTTCAACTGTTGGATATGGTGATTTTGTCCCCAACACTGCTCTCGGGAAAATGGTTGGAATGCTCCTTATTTTGTTAGGAGCTGCATTTGTCACAGCCTATTTTGCAACAATGGCAACAGCTGTGTTTAGTAAGCAGCAAAGCTATGCAGAAGGGAAAGTCAATTATAAAGGGAGCGGCCAAATGATCCTTGTCGGCTGGAATGAGAAAACAAATAAACTCATGCAGATTTTACAGTCTTCAAACTCAACTCAAACAATTGTTTTAATTGATGAAACTTTAAAAGAAGGGCCTCTTTTGGAAAACATCCACTTTATCCGCGGTCATCCAGCAGATGATCACACTTTAACTAAGGCGAATATAGAAGAGGCTGAAGCTGTGTTTATCACTGCTGATCAGAATAAAAATGAAACAGATGCTGATATGCAATCTATTTTAACGTTGCTCGCCATTAAAGGACTGAACCCTTCTGTCTATTGTATGGTGGAAATTTTAACAGAAAAACAAATAAAAAATGCTGAACGGGCCGGTGCCAATCAAATCATTAGTACAGCAGAACTTTTAAAAACCGCCATGTTCCAAAGTTTTCTTCTCAAAAACCAGCTCCCTGATTTTATCTGTCAGGAAGCAAGGGTTGACATGACTATTCAAACCATATCGGTCCCTCAGAAATTACAAGGAAAATCCTTCAAAGATGTCATTCGATATTTCATGGATGATAATATTATCATCATTGGCATTAAACAAAAAGAAGGGATGATCCTATCACCTTCTTTCTCATATATAATTCAGAAGTCCGATAAGTTATTATCACTTTAAGGCTTTTTCAAGTTCTTTAACACAAGAATGCCCAAGTTCGACGTACAGATTTGGAATAGCTGCATCTTTATCCTCTGGCTCAGCAAATTGGTCAAAAGCTGCTCGAATGTTCCCCTGAACGACGTGATCATCAAGTCCTTCTTGATAAACATGGCGAAGCAAAAATGGCTGTCCCAGCTTGACTATCGCATTATCCGAGTCAAGCTGCCCCTCTTCTACTGTAAAAGGTAAACGCAAATAAAGATATCCAGCTGCATCATCGATCTTATAATCAAAAAAACCGTGGTCATACTCCCATCCACCATTCAAATCATAGCCAAGTGGTTTTAATCTTTGTTCAAGATCATAGAAAGAGAATGAGTGGTTTTCCAGTCCAAAAGGAATTATTTTCATACAAAAGGCCCCTTCTTCATTTTATTTCAGTCGTTCATCAGGTTTTTTCACATGCCCTTTACTGATTTCTTGAAATAAATTGTTTTGTAATTTGTCTTGTGTTCCTAATTGCCCTTGCAAAAATTTTTTATATTCCCCAAGTGTAAAAGGCTTTGCATCATCTATTAATTCATAACCAATCTGACCATTTGATTCAAGAGTTGCATGTTTCACATCGGATATTTTTGATATACCTTGAGTTCTGAGTCTCATTTCTACTTCATCAACAGTTAGCCTATGTTTCTTTAAGTTTTGGACTTGCAATTCACCATTTTCAATTAATAAAATCGCCTTTCCTGAAATAAAGCTTTCAAAAGAATCGAATTTTAATTTTAAAAACTCGATGAACAGTAAGACAGTAATAAAAATGACCGCAGCGGTGATCGTTTTTAACACGCTCGTTTCAATGATAGGTTGAACGATGATTGTTCCGATGGAGATCATCACAACCGTTGTCGCTATTGTCATTTGCGAAATCGATTTTCTCCCTGATATTCTCAGCAAAATAATGGCTGTAAGAATTAATAGTAATGTTCTCAAGATAAACGTAAAATCCATTGTCCGCCACTCCACATCTTTTTATGTTTATTATGAATCAGAAGGAATGACGATATGTGTATGAAATGATTTTTAAGGATAGTGGGATGAATTACATAAGGATTTTCGGGGAATCGAACGAGGTTGACAAGGTTTTGAGATGAATTTGCATTTTGTTCGGTCGGGGTTTTTTGGATACTCTTAAAAATATATGGCTGACTGAACCAAAATGTGGTCAGCCAGCCATATGATTCAAACTTTAATGTTTCATAAACTTTGTTCAAAAACGCCTTAAACCTTACTCTCCCAAGCGTTTTTCAAGCTCTGCTTTTTTCTCTTCAAAGCCCGGTTTGCCGAGAAGGGCGAACATGTTGACTTTGTAAGCTTCAACACCTGGTTGGTCAAACGGGTTGACGCCAAGGAGGTAGCCGCTCATTGCACAAGCTTTTTCAAAGAAGTATGCAAGATAGCCAAATGTGTAAGCATTCATTTCTGGCACATTGACAATTAAGTTTGGTACATTTCCGTCTGTATGAGCAAGCATTGTACCTTGGAATGCTTTTTTATTGACGAAGTCGACCGTTTTGCCGGCTAAATAATTTAAGCCGTCAAGATCATTGTCCGCTTCTTCAATTTTTAATTCATGTCTTGGTTTTTCAACATTTAAGACGGTTTCAAACAAATCTCTTCTGCCTTCTTGTACATATTGTCCAAGAGAGTGAAGATCTGTTGAGAAATTGGCAGAAGACGGGTAAATCCCTTTTTCATCTTTTCCTTCGCTTTCACCAAACAGCTGTTTCCACCATTCTGCGAAATATTGAAGACCAGGCTCATAGTTAATTAGCATTTCAATTGTTTTACCTTTATTATAAAGAACATTTCGAACGACGGCATATTGGTATGCTGGGTTTTCTTCAAGCTCTGAAGTTGAGAAATCTTCGCAAGCATCTGCTGCGCCCTTCATCATTTCATCAATATTTGCTCCGCTAACTGCAATCGGAAGAAGTCCTACAGCTGTCAAAACAGAGAAGCGTCCACCGACATCGTCAGGGATGATGAATGATTCATAGCCTTCTTCAGTTGCAAGTGTTTTTAATGCACCGCGCGCCTTATCTGTTGTTGCATAGATACGTTGTTTCGCTTCCTCTTCCCCATACTTTTCTTCAAGTAGTTTGCGGAAAATCCGGAAAGCGATTGCAGGTTCAGTTGTTGTCCCTGATTTAGAAATGACGTTTATTGAAAAATCAACGTTTTCAAGAAGATCCATTACATCTCTCATGTAAGATGAGCTAATATTATTGCCGATAAAAATCACCTGTGGTGTTTTCCGTTTAGCTTTCGGCAAAATATTATAAAATGAATGGTTCAGCATTTCAATTGCTGCTCTTGCCCCTAAGTATGAACCACCGATTCCTACAACGAGTAGAACATCGGAATCATTTTGAATTTTTTCAGCAGATTTTTTAATTCGGTTAAACTCTTCCTTATCATAGTTTTTCGGAAGATCCACCCATCCTAAATAATCGCTTCCAGCACCCGTTTTTTCATGGATCGTGTGGTGAGTGACTTTGACAAAGTCACGTAAATATGTAAGTTCATGTTCTTTAAAGAAAGGCAATGCTCTTGAGTAGTCAAAACGGACATGCGTCATGTTAATAAACCTCCAGTATTTCTGTTTTCAGAATTTCTACTTAGCACTTGTTTATGTCGAATATAGGCGAAACCTTTTCCTTATTCACTTTATATGAACTAGATCACTAAATCAAGTGATCATCAACACGAGAGATGTTCACGCAAGGGAACGACCATGCAAAAAATCCAGTTTTATCAGGCAAGTTTTTGATTTTTGTCAAATTCATAACAAAACAATATTTACAATGAAGCCTTTAAAATCGATAGTACATCTGACTTATTTAATGTTTTAAAGCGGCCGAATTCACCGTTCGCCATTGCTTTGTCAGCTATGAGATCAAGTTTTTCATCGTTAATATTGTAATCACTTAGACGATTTGGTGCACCAAGACTGCTCCAAAATTCAGATAGTTTATCAATACCGGTTAACGCAATCTCCTCATCTGTTTTACCTGATTCATCAATATCAAAAACACGGACGGCAAACTGTTTAAAGCGAGCGACATTTTCAGATAAAGTATGCTTCATCCAATTTGGGAACAAAATAGCCAGCCCTCCAGCATGGGGAATATCATAAACCGCTGAGACAGCGTGCTCGATATTGTGGGTTGCCCAGTCGCCACGCGCTCCCATTGCAAGCATCCCATTTAGCGCAATTGTGCCTGTATAGAGAATTGTTTCCCGCAGTTGATAATTTTCAAGGTCATCAATGAGACTAGGGGCTGTTTCAATGACTGTTTTTAAAAGGGACTCACACATTCGATCTTGGTATGGTGTATTTTCTGTATGGTGAAAATATTGTTCAAAGACATGTGACATCATATCAACGATTCCATAAATCGTATGATCTTTTGGCACTGTGAACGTGTTTACTGGATCAAGAATGGAGAACTTCGGAAAAACATGTGGACTTCCCCAACCATATTTCTCATGGGTTTCCCAGTTTGTAATGACCGATCCCGAATTCATTTCTGATCCTGTTGCTGCTAAAGTCAAAACGGTTCCAAATGGGAGTGCCTCAGATGGAATATGTTTTTTTGTCACGATATCCCAAGCATCACCATCATATTTTGCACCTGCAGCAATTGCCTTTGTACAGTCAATGACACTTCCTCCCCCAACTGCCAGAAGAAAATCAATATCTTGTTCTTTGCAGATGGCTACACCTTTGTTGACAGTTGCAACACGAGGGTTTGGTTCAACACCTGACAGTTCATGAACTTTTACTTGCGCTTTTTGAAGAACAGACATCACTCGGTCATATAGACCATTTCGTTTAATACTGCCGCCTCCATAAACGAGTAAAATATTCCGGCCATATCCCGGCACTTCTTCTGACAGCTTTTCAACCTCATCACGACCAAAAATCAGTTTTGTTGGGTTCCAATATGCAAAATTATCCATGTGACCCGCCTCCTTTTTCCTTATTATACCTGACGGACCACACGGCATGTAAAGCAATCTGCATTGATCTCTACGTATAACCTTTCCAAATTGGTCACAATCTATAAATGTTGAAGTTATGAAAAAGGAGGAAATACATCATGAGTGCGATTCAACGTTTTGCACTGCTTTTAACCATCATTGGTGCCGTTAATTGGGGACTCATCGGTTTTTTTCAGTTTGATTTAGTGGCATCTATTTTCGGGGGCCCTAACACAGCTATGTCCCGCATCATTTATGGGCTTGTTGGAATAGCAGGTCTCATCAATCTTGGACTTTTGTTTAAACCAGCGGAAGAGACAGCTCGCAATGAAGAAAAACAACCACAAATGCGGTAAACTTCAAAAAAATAACTCCGGTATTTTCACCGGAGTTATTTTTTACTTTTTAATTAAATCTTTTCTGTTTGATTGTTCGATCCACTCTTCAAGTTTATCTTTTAAAGTATTGAACCCTTGAGGAGCTGCTTCTGCTTGAACAGGTTTTTGTTGTTTTTTAGGTTTGCTTTCTTTTCGTTCAGGAGCTGCCTGTGTAGCACGAATAGAAAGGCTAATCTTCCCTTTTTCCTCATCAACAGATAGAACTTTGACCTGCACTTCATCACCAATCGCCAAGTGCTCTTTAATATCTTTAACGAAACCATGCGTTACTTCAGAAATATGCACGAGTCCTTGTGTTTCTTCATCTAAAGCAACGAACGCTCCATACGCCTGTAGTCCGGTTACTTTTCCAGTGTAAACATTACCCACTTCAATTTTTGCTGACATACCTAACAACTCCCTAAATCTTATGAATTTATTCACCTTTTTACGCAATAAAAAATTATATCACATAAAACTTTATTAATCAAAAAAAATTCAATTTGATGTTTTAACTTCAAGTTTAAAGGGAATACTAGAAACAATAAAGGCTTTCTAGTATTCCCCCCTTTATGGATGCGAACTTGTATAAAGTTCGCTTTTTTTTTATGAACTTTCGATAAAGCGTTTCATTTTAACTAGCGCTTCTTGAAGCTGCTCAATGGATGATGCATAAGAACATCTAATATAACCTTCACCACTTGGGCCAAATACACTGCCGGGAACAACGGCAATTTTTTCATTTAACAGAAGCGATTCTGCAAACGCTTCAGAGCTCATTCCTGTTTTTTTAATGGATGGGAATGCGTAAAAAGCGCCTCCTGGGCGGTGACAATCTAGCCCCATATCATTTAATGCATCAATAAAAAGATTTCGTCTGCGTCGATAGCTTTTTTTCATTTTGTCTACATCGTCCAAACCGTTTTTGAGAGCCTCTTCTGCGCCAAATTGAGCCATGCTTGGCGCACACATCATGGAATATTGGTGAATTTTCAACATCGGGTCTCTTAAAAAAGTCGGAGCAGCGACATAGCCAAGACGCCAACCTGTCATTGCAAATCCCTTTGAAAAGCCAGAAATCAAAATTGTCCGCTGTTTCATTCCGTTGATACTCGCAAAGCTTGCATATGGTTCGTCATATGTAAGCTCAGCATAGATCTCATCCGCTATGACAAGTAAATCGTGCTGTTCAGCAAAAGCTGCGATCTCTTCAAGCTCTGTTTTCGAATAAACAGAGCCTGTAGGATTTGATGGTGTTGATAAAAGGATCGCTTTTGTCCGTTTTGTTAAAGCTTGCTCAAAATCTTTTGGGCTTGCTTTAAATCCGTGTTCAGCATTTGTATGAATGTGAACAGGCTTACCTCCAGCCAATGCAACAAGCGCTTCATAAGCGACAAAACAAGGCTCTGGGATGAGGACTTCTTCTCCCGGATTAAGAATAGCTCTGACTGCGATATCAAGGGCCTGGCTCGCCCCTACTGTTACAATCAATTCTTCATCAGGAGAATAGTCAAGGTGAAAGCGTTTTTTTAAATAATGGCTTATTTCCTTTCTTAAAGAAAGCAGCCCAGCATTTGCGGTATACGATGTATAGCCTTGTTCAAGCGAAAGAATACTCGCTTCTCTGACATTCCATGCCGTCACAAAATCAGGCTCCCCAACACCTAGGGAAATGACGCCTTCCATTGTTGACGCGAGATCAAAAAACTTGCGAATGCCCGATGGTTTGATTTGTTGTGCTGCTTTAGAAACATACGCTGAATTCATTTACGGAGACACCACGATTCTTTTGTCATCATCACCAGATTCAAAAACTTTACCATCATGCTTGTATTTTTTTAAGATAAAGTGAGTGGTTGTTGACATAACAGATTCAAGCGTCGACAGCTTCTCAGATACAAAATGAGAAATATCTGACATTGTTCTGCCACGGATCACAACAGATAAGTCATAAACGCCTGACATGAGGTAAACAGATTCAACCTCCTGAAACCTGTAAATGCGCTCAGCCACTTCATCAAAACCGACTCCACGCTTTGGCGTCACTTTGACATCAATCATTGCAGTAACACCTTCATGACCATCTACTTTATGCCAATCAATCATCGTTGAATAATCAATAATGACCTTTTCTTTTTCAAGTTTTTCGATCATCATTTTTGTTTCTTCCAAGGAAAGATCAGCCATTTTCGCGATCGTTTCTACTTTAAGGCGGCTGTTTTCTTCTAAAATTTCCAATATTTCCGTTTCTTTTGCTGTTAATTTCATCTATTTATCACACCTTCACTTGTTCAAGGAATCTTCTGAATATTATAGCATGTTTTCCAACGAATCACAGCGTTTTAAAATTTTTTTCGGACATGATAATAATATTGGCGAACTGTCTTGACCACATACATGAAAGAAAACCATTCGGAGTGATGTTAAATATGTCAACAAAACCGTTTATAAAATCGATTCAAGGGGTTGAAATATATTATGAGTATTACAAAAATCCTGACAAAACAACGCTAATTTTGATACACGGATTTCTTTCCTCTTCATTTTGTTATCGAAAGATCATCCCTCTTTTAAAGGATGAATTTAACTTAGTCGCTATTGACCTTCCACCGTTTGGTCAATCAGAAAAATCACGAACGTTTGTCTATAGTTATCGGAACATGGCTAAGGTCATTATCAAGTTAGCGGAACTATTGAACATTCAAGAGGCCATTTTAGTTGGTCATTCGATGGGCGGACAAATATCGCTTTATGCTGTTAAAGAAAAGCCTGAATTATTTAAGAAAGTCGTTTTGCTATGCAGTTCTGCGTACTTAAAAAAATCGCCACCTTCGCTTATTTTCGGGAGCCATATCCCTTACTTTTATTTATACATTAAACGCTGGCTCGCAAAACAAGGCGTCCTAGAAAATTTACGTAATGTTGTTTATAACGCCTCTTTGATTGATCAAGAAATGATTAACGGTTATTCAAAACCGTTTCTTGATGATCGGATTTTCAAGGCTCTCACACGGCTAATCCGCCATCGAGAAGGCGATTTATCTTCTGATGTCTTAAAAGAAATAGAAGTTCCATCCTTATTGATCTGGGGAGAAGAAGACCGAATTGTTCCCTTGCAAATCGGGGAAAGACTTCATCACGATTTGCCAAATTCTACATTTTATGTCTTAAAACAAACTGGACATCTTGTCCCTGAAGAAAATCCTGATTTTATTTCTGACAAAATTGCAAATTTCAGTTTGATGTGAAAAACCGCCGAATATGAAACGGCGGTTTTTCTTCAACAGGAACTTGCATTTTTGATGATTAAAAGCTGTTCTGCCAAGTGGATACACTCTCTTAATGCTAAAGATTGGTCAAATGATAAATCAAAAATGGTCTGAATCGTTTGTCCAAGTTGCTTAGCATTGTCTTCTGTATATACAAACTGAACAATTTCCGCTGCTTCTGTCTCATAACCATCAGGCCCAATTTCAAAAGGGTCCCATTTTTTTATCAACTGGATCATTTCTTCCATATGAATCACCACTTCGTCTGTTTTTTCAAAAAAAATTGTACCAAAAAGAATTCCACAATTGTATCATAAATCCATTGCAATCTAATGGAATCACCGTTAATGTAAACAATAGATCAAGACATGAGGTGATATCATGGATTTTAATACAACACATAAGAGACTTGGTACTCAATCTGTAAAGTGGGATTTGACGAATGAATTATTCGGTGTAAAAGATGCGCTACCAATGTGGGTAGCAGATATGGATTTTCGTGCGCCTCAAGAAGTGATTGACGCTCTTTTCGAACGCTTGGAACACGGTGTTTTTGGTTATACTTCAACAAGTATGAAAACAAAAGAAGCTGTTGTCAAATGGCTTAGTAAGCGCCATGGTTGGGAGATCGAACCATCATTTATTACATTTAGCCCCGGTGTTGTGACAGCTCTGGCAATTGCCGTTCAAGCATTTACCGAACCAGGGGATCAAGTGATCGTCCAACCGCCTGTTTATCCTCCATTTTTTGAGATGGTTAAAAAGAACGGACGATCTTTGTTACATAACCCATTAATTGAAACTGGCGGTCACTATGAAATGGATTTTGCTGATCTTGAGAAAAAATTTAAGGATCATGATGTCAAGCTTTTCATTCTTTGCAACCCTCATAATCCGTCTGGACGGTCTTGGACAAAAGAGGAACTATTAAAACTTGGTGAACTCTGCCTTCACCATCAGGTAACTGTTATTTCTGATGAAATTCACTCTGATCTTATGTTAGACGGGTTAAAACATACACCGTTCGCTTCTCTATCTCAGGAATTAAGTGAACTGTCAATCACATGTATTGCTCCAAGCAAAACGTTTAATTTGGCAGGTTTGCAAGCTTCAGCAATCATTATTCCCGATCATGCAAAAAGATCGACCTTTACAAAAGTGCTTGAGCGCCTTGGCCTTACATCTTTAAACACGTTCGCAGTCACGGCCATTGAAGCCGCCTATACTAAGGGAGAATCATGGTTAGACCAGTTAATTCCTTATATTGAAAACAATATGAATGAAGTCCGCCGCTTTTTAGAAAGCGAACTGCCTGAAATAAAAATTTTCAAGCCTGATGCTTCTTATTTGTTGTGGCTTGACTGTCGAGCATTCGGTCTATCAGATCAGGAGATGAAGCGCAAGCTGCTTCATCAAGGGAAACTCATCCTTGAACCCGGACCGAAATACGGTCCTGGAGGGGAAGGATTTGTTAGAATGAATGTCGCCTGTCCTTTGTCTGTCGTAAAAGATGGTCTGAACCGATTAAAAATGGCCCTTTCATAAACACATTTCTGTTAGCTATCTTTCTGATTTTCGTTTACTTTTTGTATGAGTTTTTCGGCTTCTTCTGCTTCTTTTCTAGAACGTTTTACAATCAGCCGGAATACCATAAACGCAGCGATAAAGAAAATAACGAGTGTAATAAAAGAAGGTATGTACTCCCTTTTATCTTCAGGAAAATATAACATAAACTGAACCAACATGATTCTTCCTCCCTGAAATAGATTAATATTATCATATCAAATGAAGAGCAAATAACCCAATCAACAATTGCTGATTGGGTTATTTATGTGGCTTGGGGAAATACTTTAGAAAGGTCGATCCGCTCGCCGATTGTTGTTGGTTTAGGTTTTCCTAAATATTGTTTATCACGTTCAACCAGTTGAAATAATTTATATGTTGTCATCGCATCATCAAGTGCTTTATGTTGTTTACCCATGCCGGAATCACCATATTCTTCAGCTGCTTTCCACAAATTCGTTAATGTTTTATCGCCAAAGAAATTTTTATATTCCATTGACAAATCCCTCATTTCTCCTTTAAATGGAAAGGATATATGGTTAAATATGCAGTTTTGTTTTAAAATTTTCATGTCCGTATTGCCCCAAGTTATAATGACGCTATCTTGTTTGGAATCAAGCGCCTTTAGTTTTTCTATTAAAGTAGCAAATGTGATTCCTTGATCAACCTGTTTCTGTGTAATATTTAAAAATGTTTTACAGCGTCTCGTTAATTTAGGGAATTTTTTCGGTTTTACATAGCTCGAAAATGTCTCAATCACCTGATGATTAGCCGCTTTAACAACCCCTGCTTCAATGATTTCCGGAAAAAAATTTTGCGGACGATATTTTCCTTCAGGCATCGTAAATTCAAAATCAATCACTAGTATAGTGCTTGACTTCACTTTTTTCTCACCTGCCTTTCTTTCATCATTGTCTATTTCATTTTCCCTTTATTATATCATTATATTTCTCTACCTTAATTTTATTTTCTAAAAATAGTGAATATTTCATCAATCACCTACTATTTTTTGAATCTATCGTATTTGTTTTATAATGAAACAGAATGTAAATGTTTAAGAAGGTGATTCACATCTCTGTTTATAAGAAAAACCTATTGATCATGTGGTTTGCAAATTTTTTGGTTTCCGCCAGTGCTACCATGGTTTTGCCGTTTCTTTCGTTGTATATTAATACTTTTGGCCATCATTCGAACGGTTTTACGGAGAAATGGAGCGGCTATGTTTTTGGGATTACATTTTTGATGGCTTTTTTAGTCTCCCCTTTTTGGGGAAGATTTGGTGATCAATACGGGTATAAGAAAATACTGCTGATTACAGGGTCCGGAATTGGAACGTGTATTCTCCTCATGTCCGTTGTTTCTTCTGTATATGAACTGTTTTTTCTGAGAATGGTAATGGGTCTTGTTACCGGCTTTATTCCAACATCGCTGGCCATGATTTCAGCCCAGACACCTAAAAAACTAGCTGGGAAAGTGCTCGGCACTCTCCAAACAGGAACAGTCTCAGGAGGTTTATTCGGTCCATTGTTTGGCGGGTTACTTGCTGATCATGTCGGCTTTACCTATACCTTTTTTATTACAGCATTCATGATTTACGGGTCTGTTTTTCTTGTGTTTCTCGGAGTTCATGAACGACCATTGAAATCGAAGCGAACCCAGTCTGTTACTTATTCAAGAAAACAAGTATTACAAGCGATTTTTAACAGAAAATCGTTGCTCACAATGATGATCTTAACCGCAGTCATTCAAATTGGTAATTTTAGCATTCAGCCTTTACTCGCCTTGTATGTTGCTGAATTGCATGGCACTCAACATCTTGCTTTCTTTTCGGGATTAGCTTTTTCAGCAACCGGTCTTGGCAGCCTTCTTTCTGCGAGAAAGTGGGGACATTGGGGTGACAGGTTTGGTCATGGGAAAATTTTGATTATTCTTTCGCTTTTAGCAACCGTTTTTTTTATTCCACAAGGTTTGGCATCATCATATCAGATTCTCATCATTTTTCGCTTTTTATTTGGTATCGCTCTCGGTGGAATGATCCCCTGTATAACAGCTTCCATTCGAATTCAGGCCCCCGTGGCCATTCAAGGAGAAGTGCTCGGCTATAATGTCAGTTTCAGATTTTTTGGCAATGTCATCGGTCCGGTGCTTGGTGGGGTACTTTCTAGTCATTTTGGTATTTCCACTACCTTTTATACGACAGCTTTTCTATTTTTCATCGGAGCCTGCCTGTTGTTTATTCAAAGATTTCAGGAAAAAAAAGCGAAATTTGAAAACTAAAAACTTCAAAATCTTATATTTTAGTCTTCTCGACATCTAAAAATAATGATACGATATGGCTAGAATTTACTGAAAAGAGAGTGACAAATTTGCGTGCTATTATCGGTTGGATTTTAATTATTATATTAATTCCTATATGTGCTTTAACTGTTATGTCTTCACAACAAGAAGTAACGAAATTAAAACCTTTGGACCAAGTATTAGATGAGAAGATAGATATAAAGGATATCGGCCTTGTACAAAATAGTTACATGTATGATGCTGACGGTGCTCTCATTTCTGAAATCGTCTCAGACCATCAAAACCGGGTGTTTGTTTCTTATAAGAATGTTCCTGAACATGTTAAACAACTGTTTCTAACATCAGAAGACCGCCACTTTTTTCAGCATAAAGGTTTTGACTTTATCGGGATTGCCCGTGCTGCCGTTTCCAATGCCAAAAATGGTGGTATTAATCAAGGAGCCAGTACGATTACACAGCAGCTTGCGCGCAACTTGTATTTAAGCCATGAACGCACTCTGAATCGCAAGCTAGCAGAGCTCCTCTACTCTTATCAGCTAGAAAAAAAGCTGACAAAAGAAGAGATTTTCGAGAAATATTTAAATACGATTTACTTTAATAACGGGGTATATGGTATTGGTTCAGCTGCTTTGTTTTATTATAGTAAACCACTGAAGTCTCTTACCCTAGCGGAAATGGCTTTTATTTGTGCGATTCCTAATAACCCTACATTATATGATCCTTTAAAACATTTTGACTCCACAAAAACCCGTCAGGAGCGGCTTCTGAAAGGGCTAAAAGATGCGAAGGTAATATCTGAGAAAGAATATAAAAAAGCGATCAAAGAAAAGATTAAGCTGCACGTTCAAGAAAAGAAGGATTCATATCCCGATTACACAACTTATGTGAATGATGAGTTTACTGAATTGGTTTCGGCTTCAGAAGGCTTTGACAAACGCTTAAAAGAAGCAAAATCAAAGGAAGAAAAGAAGAAAATTGAAAAAGAGTTGTCTAACCGAATAAGCGCTCTTCTAACGAAAGGAATCAAAATTCATACAGCACTTGATACGACAATGCAAAACAGACTTGGCCAACAAGTCGCAGGCCAACTACCATATCAAGGAGTAGAGGGTGGAGCAGTCGTGATTAACCATCAGACACATCAAATTGTTGCGATGTCAGGTGGGAAACATTATAAAAAATATGATTTTAATTTAGCATACCAAGGTTATAGGCAGCCTGGCTCATCCATTAAACCGCTGCTTGATTACGGACCTTACCTTGAAGAAACAGGGGCAACTTCTAGTAGTATGATTGATGCAAGCAAATTTTGCAGCAAAAATTACTGCCCGAACAACTACAATGAAAAAACGTACGGAACTGTTTCAATTAAGACAGCCTTCAAGCATTCTTATAACACACCTGCTGTCAGGATGTTGAACCAGATCGGAGTTGAAAAAGGATTCGGATATTTAGAACCATTCGGATTCAAAAAAATTGTTCCGGAAGACCATCGGCTCCCTGCCGCTCTCGGCGGATTTACTGACGGTTTTTCACCACTTGAGATGGCAGATGCCTATACGACTTTTGCCAATGATGGAAGTTATATTTCCAATCATGCCATTACAAAAGTCACAGATCTTAAAGGCAAGACTCTATTTAAATGGGAAAACAAACCAAAACAAGTTTATAGTCTGCGAACGAACAATGAGTTGCGTAAACTTTTAAAGGCAGTCGTTAAAGAAGGAACTGGACGAAAAGCAAATTTCAAGAGTACCTATATTGGAGGCAAAACAGGTACGTCAAACGGGTTTAGGGACCTGTGGTTTGTCGGGTTAACTGAAAACTATACGATGAGTGTCTGGGTTGGAAAAAAATCAAGTGGAAATGTCGAATTTCTTCATGATGTTGGACCACAACTTTTAATTTGGAAAGGAACGATGCAAAACGGATACTAAGCATGACAAAGAACCTGAACGTATCATCCTTTTTGATGGTGTCTGCAATTTTTGTGATAGGTCTGTCCAATTTGTTATTAAACATGATCCGGAAGCTTTGTTTTCATTCGCTTCCTTACAATCTGATATCGGACAAAAACTTCTAAAGAAATATCAGTTACCAGTGGAACACTTTGATAGTTTAATTCTGATTAAAGCTGGTCAAACTTACAGGAAGTCAACTGCAGTTTTGCATATTGTCAAGAGCCTCCCAGGACTTTGGCGTTACCTAGGTATATTCCTTGTGATTCCAAAGCCGCTCAGAGATGGTGTATATAGCCTGATAGCAAAATACCGTCACAAATGGTTTGGCAAAAAAGAAAAATGCCTGATTCCAGATCATGATATAAAAAAAAGGTTCTTATCATAAAAATACCTTCAGGTGTTTTGTACGTGAAAAAAAGCGTTTCTGCTACTCAAATCCGTCCACTGGACTAATAAGGCTACCATATCCATTAGGTATGGTAGCCTGAACTTTTTTACACATTTATATTTGTTTGAACACTGTTATAAAGCTTCATAGCCAAATATATAGTTCCAATAATAAGGAGGAACCAAAATAGCAGTTCAAACAAAATGAAGCCGATTAATGAAGGGAATGACATTGTACTCTGTATAACGTAAACAACAAAAATAAAGTAAGCAAGTGTTGACAAAATGAATAGACCAGCAATTCCCACAGGAAATTGAACAAATATAAATGATAAAAGGCCTGCTCCCAAATAAATGCTTGAGCAGATCCTGATTTTTTTTAGATTCACACCCTCAGGATCTTTCGTAAAAAATAACAAACAAAGTTCTGTTATGGTATTAGCAATTAATTTCAGCGCTGACAACACGATAAAGAAAACAATCGCAAAGGCAGCAAACAAAGCCAATCTAATACCGTTTGTTGAGAAATGATCAAGCATTCCTTCATAAATGCCAAAAGATGATAGCAGCTTTATCGCATAGGGAATAGCAGACATCGCTAGTGATGAACTAAAAAGTAAAATTGCAATAAACGGAAAATAACCTGTTACATAAGTATTTTTCATAATAAGATCCTTTCTGATATGTTCCATTATTTATTATGTACGACTTTGGTACCTGTTGACAAGAATATTTTCCATTTGAAATCATGATTTTAAAATTTTTCAACATACACTCTCTCACATTGGCTTATTTTCTTTAAAACTAGTAATTAGACTCGTTTCTTATGGTATGATGGATGAATCAGGAATTGTATAGGGATATTCTTGCAGATGCGAATAAAATCGTATAGAATTTTATTGCTTAAATTCTTTTCCATTATGGGTTTAATTTAAAGGATGCGAAATCAATTGAAAAAAACAATACCGTCTTTAATTACAATTGGAAATTTAACTTCTGGCTTAGCCTCTATCCTTTTGGCATGTAAAGGATTACTATCACTGGCCATCATCTTTGTACTGGTTGGTGCGATTTTCGACAGTCTTGATGGCATGTTTGCACGCAAGTTAAACGTTGTAAGCGTGTTCGGAAAAGAACTAGATTCATTGGCTGATATTGTCACTTTCGGGGTTGCACCAACTCTTATTACATATTCAACAATTTTTCAGGAAACACCGCTATTAGGTATTCCTTCCACTATGTTGTTTCCGATTTGCGGCGCTCTACGGCTTGCCCGTTTTAACATTCAATCGGAACAGGAATATTTTACGGGACTTCCGATTACTGCTGCAGGCGTCATTTTAGTCATCTTGAATTTTTTAAGTGACGTGATCAGCAAAAAGATGTTCATTTTTATTACCTTATTCCTATCCTATCTCATGATCAGTAAACTGAAAGTGATCAGTCTAAAAGGCAAAAAAATATTGAAGAAAGTGAGCTAGGTATTAATGGATCTTGCAAAAGAATTAATTTCTCTATATGGGTACTTCGCGATATTCGGACTTCTTGTACTCGGCATTATAGGCCTTCCCATCCCCGATGAAGTCATGATGACATTTGTCGGGTATATGTCCTCTATTCATATTCTAAACTACCAGTTATCAATACTGATCAGTTTTCTAGGTGCCTTTTTTGGAATGCTAGTTAGCTATTTTCTTGGAAATAAGATTGGCAAACCACTCTTAGATAAATACGGGAAATGGATTGGACTGACAGCAAAAAGACTTGAAACCGTTCATCACTGGTTTAACAAATACGGTCCATGGACCATTGTTTTTGGTTATTTTATTCCCGGTGTTCGCCATGTGACATGCTATCTTTCTGGAATGAACGAAATGAAAATGAAAAAGTTTCTAATATTTGCTGGTGCGGGTGCATTCATTTGGTGTCTCGTTTTTATCACGATTGGCTATACAATCGGTGTCATCTAACAGAAGGAGTGAACAGCTTGAAAAAGCAACTTTATCGATTTTTAATCGAACTCACAAATAGAAGAATCATTTCTCTAGCGTTAAAAAAGTTTGCTCAATCAAAGTTAAGCAAACCCCTTATCCGCTCCTATATTAAAACCTTTCATCTCAATACAGAAGAAATGCTTGAGGACGTTCATTCGTTTAATAGTTTACACGAGCTGTTCATCAGAAAATTAAAGAATGAAGCACGCCCATTATCTTCTGGTTTTGACAACTTGATAAGCCCTGTTGACGGAATGATTGAGGAAATTGGGAAAATCTCTGCTGAAAAACAGTTTATCGTTAAAAACAAACCGTACTCTTTAGAAGAAATGATTGGTCATTCCGAACTAGTGAACCGTTATTTTGATGGAACATATATTATTATTTATTTAAGCCCTAAAGACTATCATAGAATTCATAGCCCAGCCAATGGCAAGCTTGAAAAACAATACATACTTGGAAGCACTTCATATCCGGTGAATAAAATGGGGTTAACCTATGGAAAATCACCACTGACAAAAAACTACCGGATGATTTCTGAATTCAAGCATCAATATGGTTCGGCACTGTTGGTTAAAGTCGGAGCCATGTACATTAATTCAATCGTTACTTTAACGGATCAGAACGAATGGCGGCAGGGTGAGGAAATTGCTTATTTTTCATTTGGTTCAACTGTTATTTTGCTGTTTGAAAAAGATACGTTTGTTCTAAATGAGCGTATCTATCCTTCATTGAAAGTCAAAATGGGAGAAGTTTTAGGCTGTTTAATCAAAAGAAAATCATAATCAGAAAAAGGAATCTGCTTCTTTAGACGGATTCCTTTTTGATTTTTAGCGTCTCTCAACTTTAATATATTCTCTTGGTTTAAAGGATTCACGTTTGTTTCTGCGGTTTTTTAGCTGAACGTAACCCGCTGGGTATTGACGCACTTCACTTTTTCCGGTCTGAGGTATGTTTTCGCGATTCATTTCCTTGTTCATCATGAATGCACCAGTAAAAAGTGAACAAAATAAACTTAGGCTGACAAAAGCTTTTTTTCTCATCTTTTATCACCTCAAGCTTAGCTTGCTCTAAAAAACTTTCCATTATACAAATGCTTTATTTTTTGTTAAAATTATTTTCAAGTTCAAACGACCACATAAACACAGTTTTATGCTAGAACATGCAGCTGATTAAAATTTGAGTTATAATTTGTCTAGGTCGCCAGTTCTAAAAAAAGTACATAAACGTTTTTCATTTGATACAAGATACTTAAAGGAGGTTTATAATGACGGCTCTACATATTGCTATTTTATCGCCGCTTGCGTTTGCCTTTTTCATACCGCTACTGGCGAAATATGTCCGAAGGATCCATACTGGATGGTTCGTCCTGATTCTCCCTGCTTTATTATTTATTTATTTTTTGCGTATGATCGGGATGAGTGCAAACGGTGAAACATTAAAAGCCGAACTGGCTTGGATTCCGTCCTTTGGTATTAATTTTACAGCCTATATTGATGGATTAGGATTACTTTTTGCCCTACTGATTACCGGAATAGGGTCTTTAGTCGTTCTCTACAGCATTTATTATCTGTCCAAAGAAAGAGAACAGCTCGGATCGTTTTATGTTTATTTACTGATGTTTATGGGAGCAATGCTTGGTGTTGTTCTCGTTGATAACGTTATTGTACTTTATGTGTTTTGGGAATTGACCAGTATCTCTTCTTTTCTATTGATCGGCTATTGGTATAAGCGGGAAAAATCACGTTATGGTGCGACTAAATCTATGCTGATCACAATTTTCGGTGGCCTTGCATTACTTGGGGGATTCATTCTTCTTTATATCATGACAGGATCGTTCAGCATTAGGTCCATGGTTAGTCAGACTGACATCATTTTATCGCATGACTTATTCATTCCGGCTCTTGTGCTCATTTTAATTGGAGCGTTTACAAAATCGGCACAATTCCCATTCTATATTTGGCTGCCAGATGCAATGGAGGCGCCAACACCAGTCAGTGCTTATTTGCATTCAGCCACAATGGTTAAAGCTGGAATATATCTAGTTGCAAGATTTACGCCTATCTTTGCTTTTTCTGAAGTATGGTTTTGGGTCGTTTCGATTACAGGGCTTATCACCCTTTTTTGGGGATCATTCAATGCTGTCAAACAAACCGATTTGAAATCGATTCTAGCGTTTTCTACAGTTAGTCAGCTTGGCATGATCATGTCAATGCTTGGCATTGGTTCGGCAGCTTTACATTACAATCATTTTGAATATTATCTGGTTTCAATTATTGCTGCTATTTTTCACTTAATTAACCATGCGACATTTAAAGGTAGTCTGTTTATGGCAGTCGGAATTATCGATCATGAAACTGGAACAAGAGATATTCGTAAGCTTGGCGGTCTGATGACGATCATGCCGATTACCTTTACGATTACACTTATCGGTGCTTTTTCAATGGCCGGCTTGCCGCCATTTAATGGCTTTCTGAGTAAGGAGATGTTTTTTACAAGCGTACTCAGAATTTCAGAATTCAATTTGTTTCATGTGAGCACATGGGGGCCTCTATTCCCTATATTGGGTTGGACGGGAAGTGTATTTACGTTTATTTATAGTATGGTGTTATTATTTAAAACATTTGGAGGAAAATATCAGCCGGAAAAACTGGAAAAACCAGCACATGAAGCACCACTTGGCATGCTGATTTCACCGGTTATCCTCGGCTCGCTCGTCGTGATTTTTTTCTTTTTCCCGAATATTTTGTCATATCGGATTATTGAGCCTGCGGCCGAATCGATTATGCCTCATTTGTTAGCGGGAAATGAAAAATTCAAAGTCAAACTTGAAGGGTGGCACGGACCTTCGCCAGAGTTATATATGACAATCGGTGTTGTTGTACTCGGAATCCTTGCCTACCTAACACTAACCAAATGGAAAAAAATCTATCGTCTATTCCCTGAAAAACTGACACTCAATACATTATATGACCGCACTTTGTATGGTATTGAAAAAACTTCCAATAAAGTGACAAGAACATATATGACTGGTTTTCTTCGTGATTATTTAGTCTATGTTTTTCTGTTTTTTATTATGATGATTGGTGGTTCACTCGTGTTAACGGGCGGTTTTTCATTTGATACGAAAGGGAATGCAGAAATCGGTGCTTATGAACTCGTCCTATCTGCAGTGATCATTGCTGCTACTCTGACAACGATTGTGGCAAAATCAAGGTTGACAGCAATTATTGGACTAGGTGTGATCGGCTATACGATTGCATTATTTTTCGTCATTTTCAGAGCACCTGATCTGGCACTGACTCAGCTCATTATCGAAACAATTTCTGTGTCACTATTTTTACTATGCTTTTATCATTTACCAAAACTTTCATTTAAACCAAGAACGGTCAAGTTCAGAGTCACTAATGTGGTCGTTTCCATTGGGGTTGGAGCAGTTGTGACACTAGTGGCATTAGCTGCAAACAGCCAACATACTTTAAATAGTATTTCAACTTATTTCATTGAAAACAGCTATAAACTTGGCGGTGGTCATAATATCGTCAATGTCATCTTGGTTGATTTCAGAGGATTTGATACATTATTTGAAATTACTGTGCTTGTTATTGCCGCGCTTGGAATATACGGAATGATCAGACTGAGATTGGAGAAGAGGGGAGAAGAGCAATGAAAAAACAACAGACAAACGACGTGATCTTGCAAACCGTTACAAAGATCGCTTGCTTTATTATTTTGCTCTTTTCTTTCCATATCTTTTTGGCAGGTCATAATAATCCTGGCGGTGGTTTTATCGGAGGATTGATGACCGCATCATCATTCGTTCTCTTACTGCTTGCCTATGATTTGAAAACAGTTCAGAATATTCTGCCGGTCAATTTCATTTATGTGGCAGGAACAGGACTTCTTATTTCGATTTGTACGTCAGCCGGCTCATTTTTGTTCGGAGCTCAGTTTCTCACCCATTCATTTGGTTATTTTGATCTTCCTTTGCTTGGGAAAACAGAGCTTGCCACAGCCGTATTATTTGATATTGGTGTTTATCTAGTAGTGGTCGGTGTGACCATGACCATTATTCAAACGATTGGAGAGAGAGAATAATGGAAATTTTAATGGCTTTCATTGTTGGTTTTTTATTCATGGCAGCCACTTACTTAATGCTGTCAAAAAGTCTTTTGCGCGTGATAATCGGAACGGCCGTTCTCAGTCATGGTGTCCACCTTCTGTTATTAACAATGGGCGGCTTAAAAAAAGGAGCCCCTCCCATTTTAAATGAGGAAGCGACATCTTATGTTGATCCACTACCACAGGCTCTGATTTTAACAGCGATCGTCATTGCCTTTGGTGTCACCTCTTTTTTACTGGTCATGGCTTTCCGTGCCTATCAAGAGCTGAAAGTGGATGATATGGATCAAATGAGGGGAAATGATCAACATGAATAACTTAATAATCTTACCAATATTGATTCCTTTATTAGCAGCAGTTTTGCTTATATTTATGAATAAATCAATCAAGCTTATGCGTGTGTTCAGTGCCATATCTTCCTTTACAGCTGTAGTTGTGGCTGCCGTACTCGTTCAAACTGTGTTTACAGACGGTATCCAAACCTTGTATCTTGGCGGCTGGAAACCACCGTTTGGCATTGTTTTAGTTGCTGATCAATTTGCAAGTCTTCTCGCTTTAACGACGGCAATCATTGGATTTTTAACTGTGCTATATTCATTTCGTTCAATCGGAGAACAACGGGAACGCTTCTTCTATTATTCTGCAATCCAGTTTCTTTTAGCAGGTGTAAGCGGGGCGTTTTTAACTGGAGATTTGTTCAACTTGTTTGTGTTTTTCGAAGTTCTCTTAATGGCTTCATATGTATTGATCGTAATCGGCGGTACAAAGATTCAACTTCGGGAATCTTTGAAATATATTGTTTTTAATATTATTTCTTCCGCTTTATTTGTGATCGGTGTAGCTTATTTATATGCTGTAACGGGCACATTAAATATGGCTGATTTGAGTGTTCGCATTAGTGAGTCCGGACAGACTGGATTGATCACCGTTATCGCCGTATTATTTTTAATCGTCTTCGGGCTAAAAGGTGGTATCTTCCCACTCTATTTTTGGATGCCGGGTTCATATTATGCACCGCCTGCACCAATTGCAACATTGTTTGGTGCTCTCTTAACAAAGGTCGGAATGTATGCAATCGCTCGTGTCTTTACATTAATTTTTACGCAAGATGCTGCCTTTACCCATCAATTAATGATCTGGCTGGCGGCGCTTACCATCATATTTGGTGTTATCGGTTCTATCGCCTACTGTGATGTTCAGAAAATCATCATCTATAACATCGTAACTGCAGTCGGGGTTATTCTATTCGGGATTGCTGCAAACACACCTGCTTCTATTGAAGGGTCTATCTATTATTTGATTCATGATATGATTATAAAAGGTGTTTTGTTTATGTTAGGCGGAGCGCTGTTTGCACTGACCGGAACAAACAACTTAAAGAAAATGGGTGGTCTCATTAAAAGCCATCCCGTGCTTGGCTGGATGTTTTTACTATCTGCAATATCTTTAGCTGGAGTTCCTCCATTCAGTGGGTTTATTGGTAAGCTAAAAATCGCTGAAGGTGGTTTTAGAAGTGGAGAATTCGTGATTACCATGCTCATGCTGTTATCAAGTCTGCTCGTATTATATTCCGTTGCGAAAATTTTTATTTACGGTTTTTGGGGAGATGAACAAAAAGATACTCAGATAAAAGGATCAATAAAAAGTTACATCTTTCCTGCTGCAATATTGCTCGCTCTGTCACTTGCTATCGGAATTGTTACAGAGCTTGCCGCTCCATACTTTCATCAAGCAGCTGACACATTGGTCAACCCGAAAACATATATTGAAGCCGTTTTGAAGGAGTAGATCGCATGGCATTACAAATATTATTCAATTTTATTCTCGCACTATGTTGGATGTTTCTCATTAATGATTACAGTGCTGTCAGCTTTTTGTCAGGTTACGCGATCGGATTGTTCTCACTATTTTTATTAAGACGTTTCTTTCAACGGCGCTTTTATCTCATTAATATTTGGGCGATTATCGTCCTGCTGTTTATTTTTATTAAAGAGCTGTTGTTAGCAAACCTTGCTGTATTGAAGACGATCTTGTCTCCAACATTGAACAATAAGCCAGGAATTTTCGCTTTTAAAACGGAGCTTACAGCTGACTGGGAAATTACGACTTTGGCGAACTTGATTACTTTAACACCAGGTACATTGGTTGTCGATATTTCAGATGACCGTTCCACTCTTTATATTCATGCAGTCGATATCGATGACGCCGAACAATCGATCAACGATATTCGCCATTCATTTGAAAAAGCAATTAAGGAGGTAAGCCGCTAATGTTTGAAATTATACTTCACCTATCACTTGGTATTTTAGCGGTCTCCACTTTTCTTTACGTCATTCGGGTCATTAAAGGTCCAAGTATTCCTGACAGAGTGGTGGCGCTTGATGCGATAGGTATCAATCTTATTGGAATTACGGCGCTCGTCTCTATTTTGTTAAATACCTCCGCTTTTTTAGAGGTCATTTTACTGATCGGGATTCTAGCATTTATCGGGACTGTTGCATTTTCAAAATTCCTTGAGAAAGGAGAGATTATTGAAAATGATCGCAGCCGCTAAATTGCTCATCGCCTTTTTTATTCTTTTGGGGGCGCTCATTTCGTTAGCCGCTTCATTTGGTACATTGCGACTCCCAGATGTCTATTCAAGAATTCATGCCGCTTCAAAAGGAGCGACCTTAGGAATTATTAGCGTTTTACTTGGTGTTTTCTTTTACTTCTGGTTCCTTCATGGAATCATTACAGCCAAGGTGCTACTCGGTATCGTCTTTGTGTTTCTAACCTCTCCTGTCGGTGCTCATTTAATCGCTCGGGCTGCCTACAATACAGGGGTCAAAATGGAAGAGAGAAGTGTTCAAGATGATTATGAAGGCTATAAAAAGTTTATGATTAAAAAAAGAAAAAACACTTCTTTATAAAGAAAGCTCGCCGATTTCGGCGAGTTTTTTGATGAAACCTTAAGATAACGAACGATTGACAATCGCCATTGTGCATCGTGAAATACAAATGAGACGGTCTTGTTGATCGCGAATTTCAATCTGGAAAACCATCGTTGTCTGCCCGATGTGAAGCGGAGTTGCAACCGCTTGAACTGTTCCTTCTTTCACAGACTTGATATGATTGGCATTAATTTCAAGGCCGAAACAAGCCTGCCTTTTTTGGTCAATGTGTTGGTATGCAGCAAGGCTTGCTACCGTTTCCGCTAATGCTACAGATGCACCGCCATGAAGATAACCAAAAGGCTGGCGTGTCCTTTCATCAACAGGCATAACAGCAACACAACGCTGCTTGCTACATTCTGTTATTTCTATTCCCAATGCTTCAAGAAGCGTCTGATTGGCCTCTATCACCTGGCACACCTCCTTCATCACATTGCATTTTCAGATTTCGCAATTAAAACGGCTTCTGTTCTTGATCCCACATTTAACTTGTTGAACACTGAAGTCAAACTATATTCTATTGAACGCTTGCTTAAGTGCAATGTGTCAGCAATCTCCTGATTCGTATAGCCTTTCTCAACTTCCTGAAGGATCAGGCGTTCTCTTTGAGTTAAGATATCCTTCTTGCTCTTCTTACCGTCAGCATCTTGCTTCGTTATGAGATCTTTTAAGTAATCATAGTCAACAACGATTTTACCACCCAATATTTGATAAATATACTCAATAATCGTTTCTTTTGACTCTGTTTTGCTGATTGCTCCATGCATTCCCAAACGAATCGCTTCCTCAAAATAATCTTCGACCTCATATCCTGTATAGACGATCATTTTGCATGTTGAGCATTTTTTAAGAATTTTTTCGGCTAGATCCATCCCATTAATTTCACCTAGATTCAAGTCCATTAAGATCAGGTCATACGTAGAAAAATCGTACTTCATCAGAAACTGTTCACTGGCTTCTGGACTGAGGCAATCAACGAGAAAATCTTGATTTGTTTCAAGAATTGCCTTTGTTCCCTCCATGACAGCCGGATGATCATCGATCACAAGTAATCTCCTCATATTTTCCTCCCTTGTATGTTTACCTAAGACCATTTTATAGAAAAAACTTGCACTATGCCAAACAAAATCCTTTTATCCACATTACAATTCCATTTCAATATCAGCTTTGAAACCTCTTCCGGTTGCTGTTTTAATATCAAGACGACCATCCAAAGCACGGACACGCTCACGAATCCCTGACAATCCCATATTTGTGTTATTGTGATAAAGCTTGTCCTGATCAAAACCAATGCCATCATCCTCATAATGAAGGATCACTTTTTCTTTGATACAAACAAGCATAATTAATACTTCGCTTGCCTTCGCATGTTTGACAGTGTTGCTCAAAAGCTCTTGTACAATCCTATACAAATTCAACTGTGTATCAAGATCAAGCACTTTGGAAAATCTTTCTGCATTTAAACGAATCCGCAAAGATGTAGACTCTCGATGCTGTACTGCAAGTTTGGAAAGCGCTTTAACAAGCCCAAGATCATACAGGACTTGTGGCCTAAGCTCCTGACACGTTTCCCTCGTTGTCTGAATGACATTTGACATTTGATTATTAAAACTCGTCAGTTTTTGCTGAATTTGATTGATACAAACTTGGTCTTTTTGAAGTTCAGCAAGAAATATTTCACTTTTGTGTTTTAATGAAATCATATCCTGAAGCACAGAATCATGTAAATCCCGTGCCAAGTCAGATCTCTGTTTCTCTTCAATTCCAAACATCAATTTATTCAGCCATGCTGGATTTGTCCCCTCTTCTTTCACATTTTCAAGATGTTCCAGCAACTCACCGATTTTCAAAACGTTTTCTAAAGAGACACTCGTATAAAACGCCAGCGTCTCAAGCCAAGAAATTTCATCACGAGTCAGCTTAGGCGTATTTAAAGCCGACAGACAAAGCATCACATACGATGTCCCACCCCGTTCACCAATTTTAATCAAAAACCCGCGATCGACTTCGATGATTTTGCCGATAGAGGAAGTAACTTTTGTAACTTCTTTTTGATACGGGGTCCAATGGTCTTCTTGGGTGTCGCCCTCTAATAATACAATGTTTCCGTCTATATCTACTTCTAAAACGTATGCTTGGCTGACCTTTAATACATCCAAAATCGTTTGCTTAAGTTCCATTAATACTTGATTTAAAGATGTACATGCGCGGATCATTTGCGTAAATTTAAAAATACTGTCTTGATAATTAAACCTTTCAGAAAAACGTTTTAACCGAAAGCGAAAATCAAGAATTTCTTTAAAGTAGAAAACTCCAAGCATAATTAAATAAATACAAATTACAATCCTGATTGTGCTATATCTGTCAACTCTAAACCGAGAGAAAGTAGATATGTAGGCCAATATAATAGTGGGAACAATTCCAAGTAAACTATAGTACTTCAATCTACCCAAAAGAAATTCTATATTATAAATCTTATTTGCCATAAATTGATAAACCAAAGACAAAGGAATTAAGATAAGAAAAGGTGCAACAAAAACCGCAGGATATATATAATCACCTAAAATCAAATATGGAAGTATATATAATACGGTAAATGGTATGATTGCTACTAAATTTATCAACATCATGATTTTTAGAAAGTAAGCTTGCTCGGAAAAACGATGTTTAATTAAACCAAAAATAATAACAATAATAACGGAAATAAGGCTAACAAAAAAAGAAAATAAATTAACACTGGCTACTTCGTCAATATCTAGCTTCTGGCGTGCAATATACTCTAAAGCCATATTTAATAATGGTAAAAGATAAAGTATAAATATCTTTTTGCTAAAAAATTCTTTCCCAGTTTCTTTGAAATATTGGTACACAAAGTGTAGGTAGCTCATTGGAACAGATAGAAAAGTAAGTAAGTTTAAATATCTACTAAATATGTCTCCTCTAGAAACACCAGCAGCACTTAAATAAGCTATTGAAATAACTAGCAAAAAGGTAATTAGCAGAGATGATGAATAGCGTTTTCTTGATTTACTTGATTTTAAAATTAAGAAAACACAAAATAAGCAAAGCAAATAAAATGTGATTGGAATGAAAAAAACAAAAAGAATATCGTATCCAATAAATGTTTCTTTAGTATTAATACTTACTATTTGACCATTTCTCTTCACAGTCAATGAATATGCCCATGAAAGAGTATTATCAACAGATAAATGCTCTTTTGATATCTTTTTGCCGTTAACTTCGAGAATTATATCTCCTTTTTTCACATCAGCAAATCCTGCCGATGAATCTTGTTCCACATCAATAACTTCAATTTGATGATCAGAGTTATATTTTAGTCTTGCACCTTCGAAACGATCATGAAAACATAAAAAGGTAACATAAAGACAATAAATAAAGCTTAAAACTATGACTATTAACAAAACTTTATATAATAAGTGTTTCATTTAATACCCTACCATCTATAAGGTCTCCATAAATAGACTTTAGAATTCAATTCGTAATCATTAAAAGCTTTAATTAAAGATAACAACTGATCTTCATTGACTCCCAAAAGACTGGCTTTTCCTGCAATAACCTGCTCCAAAACTTCTGGATGTTGAACCAAAAAACTCACAATCTCCTGCATTTTATTCTCCCTCGAGTCTTCCTAAGATAAAGTCAGCCAATTCCTTCCGTTCCCCCAACTTCGCCATTTCCTTTTTAAATTTTTGGATGGCTAGTTGGTGCATGACATGCATATATTGGGTAACGCCGGCTGCTTGAAGTTCTGCTTTGTAACATTGTATTTCCTGATTTGATATTTTATCCGCTGTTTCGAATTTTTTTAACAAATTGATTGACGCTTGATTAAACTGCCGTGCTAAGTATAAGTATGCAAGGGTGCGTTTCTTTTTGCTAATATCACTATTTGAATCCGAAAAAAGTGCTTTATAATCATTTTCGATTTGTGATGCAATTCCTAGCTGGAACGCATAGATTTCGACCGTTGGATTGAACTCACCAGTCGCCAGCATCGTTCCCAGAACACAAGGCAGTGCTGTTAATGAACCTGATTTGCGTTTGATCATGTCAAGGCACTCGTCTTCTGTTGACGGCTGGTTCGTAAGATCATCATGCTGTCCTTGCATCGATTGTAATGTATACTCCATTAGCTTTTGGAAGAACAAGGGCTCATTTGAGATAGAGCTGATGATTTTGATGCTGAGCGTATAAAGGGCAGTCGCAGCGTTGAGAGCAACTGAATGATTGGTTTTCATCCAAGGTGCTTCAAGGCTGTCTTCATCCTCTAAGTCATCAAATATATCAAAAGAAAGAATCAGCAGTTCGATTCCGACAGCAAGCGTTTCAATAGCCCGAATATCTGTTCCCCCAAAACTTTTGTAATGATAAAAAGCAAGTTCACCAAAATAAAAATGACTCTTTGCCTCAACAAAACAATGTAATACTTGGTTTAAATCATGATTAGCAATATGAATGTTTAAGAGATCATGCATGTTCTGTTTTACTTGATCCCGATCTGGGCAAATGAAATTAGAAATGTTTTCTCCCCCCCTCTCTTCATATTTTACTAAATCAAATTCCCAATTAATAGAGCATTTTTTTAATTTAACAGTTATATAATAATCTATCCTTTATTTGGTTTGAAAACACACAAAAAAAAAGACTTGTCTCAAACAAGTCTTTTAAGATGTCTTTAAAATTGTGTATTTGTTGTATTGATCAATGCTTTTGTTAATCTTTCGCAAGGAGTCCTTTGTTTCTCTGATTTCATTTTCAAGGCGCCAGAGTAATTCTTTTAGCTCTTCGATTTGTTCCTTTTCCATCGATATTCACACTCCTTTTGTAAGACCAATTAATTTGTGTATGGTGAACTTGTCGTAGGTATTTGATCTGTTAATACAAGTTTACTGGGAATTGATCTCTTTTTCACCGAAAACTTCCCAGCTCATTTATGCGCGAAACCGCAATTTAACAATAGGCCAAATAACTCATTTTATATAATAACAAATTAAGTTCTAAATACCTAGTAACATTTCAAACTTTATACTTTTATATAGGTAAAACCCTTTCATCACAACAATTTAAAGAGGAAATTAGTTTATTGTATGTTAATGAGTCTAAAGTATTGTTTGTGATCGCCAAAAATGTCTATGACCTTCTTAAAATATCAGCACCGCAAAAACCGCAAATCGCATTGCGTAGTTTTCCTGAGACAAATTTGCAAATGAAATATATGTGAAATGAGGTGTATAAGGTGTTTTATCATCCATATTACATGACATGTCCATATCAGCGTTTTCCTTATCGGCCTGACTATCCCGCAGTTGATCCGAAAATATTTCTCGATTCTGCAAAAGAAGCGAACGGTCTTTTATCTGACGGTCAACTCATCCTAAATAAACTTTTAGCTACCCCTGAAATTGCAAGAAAAATCATGGCGGCTGCACAGAATGCTCAAAAAGAAACAGTCATTTCATTGTTAAGACAAACCGGTGTTCACAATCATCTTGATACTTCCTTTAATCCTGACGGCATTCGCATCATTCTCAGCAATTCACAATGCAAGCTTTTTCTCGTTTTACGCTGGACTTAAACAAAAAAATCCGGCCTCAGCCGGATTTTTTATAAAAGAATTTGACACCAATTAATGGCTTCAAGGTAGCATTGATATGCTTCCTCTTTTGTTATACCTTCTGTCTGGACATTGTCTTCCCATTCATTTCGTTCAATCAGTTTTGCAAGTTTTAAGATTTTCCGATAATCGTTTTCTTCGCCAAGCAATGCTAGGCCTACTTCGTCTGATAACGGCAGTTCACTGATCACTTCTTTTAATTCTTTGTGCAAAAGTGTATCAATAAATGAAAACATTCCTGTCAACATATAGGAAGAAGGCTCACTCCGATTGGTCTTTTTGGCCAGTAATTCGCAGAGTTTCGCACGGATTAGTGAAATTTTCACCAATTCATTTTTACTTGAATCTTGTTTTCTTGTTAAATCTTTAAAAGAAAGAATGAAGATCCATCTTTTAATCTCTTTAAATCCCAGTAATACGATCGCTTGGCGAATACTCTTGATTTTTTGTATCGGTCGATTGACAGGAGAATTTATCAGTTTTAACAACTGATAAGAAAGTGACAGATCCCGCTCAATGATATTTGTAATACTTGCGATATCAGGCTGTTCTTCACCCAGTTCGTGAAGCAAGTCATAATAAGCATGAAAATGATATGTAATTTCATGCCCAGCAATGACAACTGGTTCACTGAAGAAATAACCTTGGAATAAATGAAACCCATCCGCAACAGCCTGCTCATATTCTTGCCGTGTCTCCACCTTTTCAGCAAGAAATTTCAGACGGTAAGCCTTGCAGGACTGGATAATGCTCTGTCTTTCTTGAGGTGATGTTTTAAAGAAATCGACCTTCAAAACATCAATTGACTCCAATAGCTGATAAAACAATTCTTGATTTCCGCGATGGTTGAGACAGAAATCATCCAGTGCTATCGTATAGCCTAGGCTTTTTAATTGTTTACACTGTTCGATTAATTCTGGTGTGATTGGAACATCTTCAAGAATTTCTACAACGAGACGCTCTGGATCAAAATATGTCGGTAATCCCGCTTTTAAGAGACCTTCTGTAAAATTAACATAATACTTTTTACCTTCGGTTAATCGATCAATTCCTATATTAAAAAAGCTGTTAAACATGACTTCTGTTGTAGCTTTATCACCGTCTATTCCGGAAAAGAAGTTTTTTTCACTTCCCCTGTACAACAGCTCATATGCAATAACTTGTTCTTTTTGATTAAATATTGGCTGTCTGGCAACAAAAACCCTCATTCTTCTTCCTCCTGAGGTTCATTTGCTCTTAAGTATATCAAAATAAATGAGCGAATCTTGCCGATTATTTAAAAATTTATTTAAATTTTTAAATACAGCTACACTTGATCAATGCCATTTTTTGCTTTACTTTTCACTTCATGAATCTTCTGCATTTTATTATTCCAACAAGCTTCACTTAAATCGACTGGATATTCTTCCGGTTTGCTGATTCGTTTATATTCTTCCCAGAGCAAACTAAGGTTTTCTTGAACATATTGCTTAATTTCTTTGATAGATGGATGATCATAAACAAGTTTACCATTTTCAAAGATCAGTTGATGAAGATCTTTGGCATCAAAATTTGTTACGAACTTGCTAATAAAAGTATGAACAGGATGGAACATTTTAAGTCGCTCCTGATCATTCACATTTTCATGTGCTAAAGCGATATAATCACCTTCTGAATGATGATTCAGCTGATTGATAATTCGATAAACCTTTTTTTGACCAGGAGTTGTTACTTTTTCCGGATTAGAAGAAATTTTGATCGTATCTGTCATTTGACCGTTTTCTTCAATCGAGACAAGCTTATAAACAGCTCCCAGTGCCGGCTGATCATAAGCCGTTATCAGTTTTGTTCCAATACCCCAAACATCGATCTTCGCTCCTTGGGCTTTCAAGTTCATGATCGTATACTCATCAAGATCACTTGAAGCAACTACTTTTGTATCTGTAAAGCCTGCTTCATCAAGCATCTCTCTGGCTTTCTTTGATAGGTATGCAAGATCACCACTGTCCAGGCGCACTCCTGCGAAATCAATGCGATCACCAAACTCTTTGGCTACTTTTATCGCATTCGGAATACCAGAACGTACTGTATCATATGTATCGACCAAAAACACACAATTTTTATGGGTTTCAGCATATTTTTTAAATGCTGTGTATTCATCACGGTATGCTTGGACTAATGCATGGGCATGAGTACCTGATACAGGGATGTCAAACAGCTTTCCGGCACGAACATTACTTGTCGCATCAAAACCCCCGATAATCGCGGCTCTTGCCCCCCACATCGCAGCATCCATTTCATGTGCACGTCTTGTCCCAAATTCAAGTGCTGTTTCATTTCCAATCACACTTTTCATTCTGGCGGCTTTTGTTGCAATTAACGTTTGGTAATTCACAATGTTGAGTAAAGCCGTTTCAATCAACTGCGCTTCAGCCAACGGTGCTTCGATCCGCATCAGCGGTTCGTTACCAAACACAATTTCACCCTCTCGCATCGAATACAGTGAGCCAGTGAACTTCATATCTTTTAAGAAAGCAAGAAAATCATCTTGGTAACCAACTTCTTCTTTTAAATATGCTAAATCACTGTCAGTAAATCGGAAATGACGTAAAAATTCAACCGCTTTTTCCAGTCCCGCAAAAACGGCAAAACCGCTGTCAAAAGGAAGTTTTCTAAAAAACAATTCAAAGACGGCTTTTCTTTGATGAATACCATCTCGCCAATAGGTTTCTGCCATATTGATTTGATAAAGATCTGTGTGTAGTGATAAACTGTCATCTGTAAACCGGTATTCCAACCTTCATTTCTCCTTCCTCAATCTGACACTAAGGCCCCCAAGGTGTTTGTAAAATGGGAAAGAGCCCAGCTGTGTCCATCCGGGTTAAAACTAGCCACTGCATTTTTGTGAATGACAAGATCAAACCCTTTATTATATGCATCCACTGCTGTATGAAGCACGCAAATATCTGTGCAAACTCCTATGAGATGCAATTCTTTAATATTACGTTCACGAAGCTTTAATTCAAGATTTGTCCCTGCAAAAGCAGAATATCTCGTTTTTTCCATGTAATATATATGGCTGTCATTTTGGTGTTTTCTAAAAAGCTTTTCAAGTTTTCCATATAAAGCTTTTCCTGAACTACCTTTCAGATTATGTGGCGGAAACAAACGCGTTTCTGGATGATAAGAATCATTCATCTCGTGTGAATCGACTGCAAAAACAACATAATCACGATTCGCAATAAACTGTTCTGTCAGCTGAATCACCGCATCTTCAATGATTTGACCTGGCTCTCCACACGTTAGTTTGCCATCTGAAGCAACAAAATCATTTGTATAATCTATGCAAATTAGAGCTTTTTCCATTGCCGCCCCCTACCTTTTGTATGATAGATCATATTATAACTTATCTTAGCAAACAAGTGAATGGTAGGAGCCACAGCTGTGGCCTTTACTTAGATTTTTTCAAGATTGATTGTTCAAATATGTCATCTTGAATATATATCGATTCTTTTTCAATCGCCTCGTTAGCTACTAGGACTAACCCTAGCGGTGAGTCAGACTGCTGATCTGCTACCATCGAAAACGGAATTCCATGTTTGTTCGCAGCTTTGATATAAGGTGAAAATCGCGAATATTCGATTTCACCATTTAATAACAATGTCACATTTTTCTGTGAGTCAATTGCTGTCATGACTTCTTGGTAACTTTTAGGACGAAGAACTTGTCCTTTTGTTAGAGCAATCACTACTCTTTCTCTCAGAGAGCCTAAAAATAACCGGCGCTCATCAGGTTTTGTTTCGCGTGCACCATACATTCCCTGTTGTAAATATTGATCTATTGATTGATCGCTCAAATTAAGACCCTCCTATTTTTTTAGTCTTCTTTTATACAGTATGGCTTTCAATACTCAAGGCTAAACTTGTGTGACATCCGTCACATTTCAGTTACCCATTGAATGATCTTTTTGGTTAGTGCTTCTGCGGCCTGTTTTTGCATCGTATTTGCTAATGAATCATTTACCCTTTTATAAAGCAATGACTTTTCTTCTTCATAAGAAATCAATGTGCTCCATTCTAGTTCAGGCACCGCCACAAGTGTATGGAATTGCTTTCTATTTTCATGTAAATAAACATCTGTGATCAGCTTGTCTTCATTTGCTATATTCGCTTTTCTAATTTTCAATTCGAACACCTGCTTTCTTATGTTTTAGCCTCATTATACTATAAAAAACAAACAGCCTCTTGTTATAGAGGCTATCAAAGATTGAATGTTTTCATTTGATCAATAACACCAGTATCCATTAAAGTTGTTCTGTTTTTCCCGTTTTGAATGATACCAAAGTCACCTACATTAAAGGCGCCTGATCCTCGTGAAGAACTGTCAACTGACTTTGGGGAGATTGCAAATACGTCTCCAAAGGATGTAGCAGTATCATCAACAACTGCTCGAATCAAAACTGGACCTACGATAGCAGGCATCTTCACACCTCCGCTCATGATTTGTTTTATGATACGTAATAGCGAAGAAAATGTTCTTATTGTTTTGTCAGTTCTTTTTTGGATCTTTGTCTTAGCCGAACAAGCTGGACAATATTCAGTGTGAAAGCCTTTAAAACAGCATAGACTGGAACGGCGAGAATCATCCCGAGAATTCCGCCAAAACTGCCGGCACCGATCAATAAAAGAATGATTGTCAAAGGGTGTGTATTAAGACGTTTACCAATAATGAGCGGTGATAATACATTTCCATCTATCTGCTGAACAACTACGACAATGATCAGAGCGATAATAGCTTTAGTCGGTGAATCGAGAAAAGCAATCACAATAGCTGGAGATGCGCCGAGAAACGGGCCGACATATGGAATAATATTCGTTACCGCAATGATTAAGCCGAGAATTAAGGCATACTTCACACCAACAATCCAAAAACCGATAAAACACGATGTCCCGACAAACAAGCAAATAATGAGCTGTCCTTGGATATAGGCCGCAAGTGTTTCGTATAAATCTTTAAAAACTTTCAATCCTTCTTTTTTGTATTGATCAGGAAGAATTTTCACAGCCAAATCTGGAAAACGCTGACCATCTTTTAACATATAAAACAGGATAAATGGAACAGTGACCACAGTCAGTGCAATATTGGTAACAAAACCAAATACAGATGAGAGGCTTGCCGTAATATTTTCAGGCAAAGCTGTTAAGAAGTCACCGATTGAACTTTCAATCCGAGAAACTGAAACAAATTCTTGATGCATCATCCAAGTGAACCATTGAGAGTTTGATAAATGTTTAATAAAAATCTGAATTTGCTCAACATAATCTGGAATATTGTTAAATAAATCGCTGACCTGCTTCATAAAAATGGGTCCGATTGCAGATAAGACAAGCCCAATCAACCCGAGAAATGCCAAATAAATGAACAAAATTGATAATGTTCTTGGCCATTTTTTCTCAAGAAACTGGACGATTGGGTTAAAGATAAAGTACAGAACTCCAGCAATCAATATTGGTAAAAATAGTGTTGATACAAACACGATTATCGGCTCAAAAAGAAAGGAAACTTTTGTTAAAACATAAACAATCAAAAGCACTAATAAAATTTGTATCGTCCAAAAATGGTTTTTTGATTTAAACAAGCTTTTTTTCCTCCATGTTCATTCATTACTCTAAAAATTACTATTCACCCCTTAGGATGTCAACTGTTTTCATTAAGATGTAAAACAACATTTCAAAAATAAATTATGTAAAATATTCCTTTCAATTATGTAAATTTTCTAAAAACTTATTGCATTTTGATGTAGGTTTCATTTATAGTAACTTATGTAAGCGCTTGCATAAATTTTTAAAAGAGGTGAAAAGTGGATGAAAAAATGGACACTATTGATTGTGGCTCTGTTGTTTTTGTTTCCGCAGGTATCAAATGCAGGAGGTTTTATAGACGATAGTGGAAAACCCGGCTATTGGTTTACAGGCAAAGCTGTTGAACAAGTCGACCCTAGAAAACCGCCAATTGTCTTTGTTCATGGTCTATACAACTCAAATAAAGTATGGTTTAAAAAGAATGATATGTCAAAGCAAGCATGGGAAAGCGGCTATGAAACGGCTTATATTGATCTTCATCATGACAAAGATATGTACACTAATGGGGCACTATTGGCAGAAAAATTGCGGGAGATGTATGAACATTTCGGTCGGAAAATGATTATCGTCTCCTACAGCAAGGGCGGAATTGACACCCAGGCAGCCCTTACCTATCATGATGCACATCAATATGTCGAGCATGTGATTACACTTGGAACCCCTCATCACGGTTCACAGCTGGCTGATCTTGCGTACAGCAATTGGGCCGGTTGGCTTGCAGGGATTTTAGGTCATAAAAATGATGGTGTCTATTCATTGCAAACCGGTTATATGGCTTCATTCCGCAATAAGACAGATGCTCACCCCGATCTGAAAAAAACCCATTATTTCACCTTAGCTGGACATAGAATCGGTCATTTTGGAAGCGTTTTATTTTTTGGTGGTGTTTATTTAAAACTGTTCGGAAACAATGATGGAGCTGTCACGGAAACAAATGCGATGCTTCCTTATGCCGACCATTTGATCACAGGAAACTGGAACCACTTTGGAATTCCAATTGGAAACAAGACTTTCCCAACTTTTCAAGCTCTGTTAACAAAAGACCCAAAAAACATTCAAGTCAACACATATAAAAAATCATATATGAAAGAAAAGCGTTCCTATCCTTTTGTTAGGGGTGGAGAAAATACAGGTCATAAAACAGAAGAATTTGCTGTAGAAAAAGGGGTGAAAGAGCTGACGGTTCATTGGCTCAGCGATCATCCCGAACGGCACATCAAATTGACAGATCCCGCTGGCCATGTGACGAAAGATTTTGCTTTGACAGAGACAGTTGATGTTTTTGCTGGTGGTTATGTTCATTCTGCAAAAATAAAAAATCCACTTCCAGGAAAATGGAAAATGTCTTCTGTGGTTAAACAAAAAGAAGCCTATTTGTTCGTTACAACATTTGACTCTCCGTTTGATCTGCAAATTGACAAGATTATGAAAACACAAACTTCTAGTTTGACAAATGTAAAAGCGACTATCCGTACAATCCGTTATCAAAACGGAAAACAAATCGAGAAAAAAGAGCTGAAATCCGCTTCAGTGAAAGCTTTACAACATAAACTTTCATTCAAGAAACCCGGTATGTACTCAGTAACGATTGATCTCTCTGGAAAAACAGCTGACCAAACACCATTTAATCGAACAATTATTCGCTCCATATATGTAGATGACAAAGGGCAAACGTTTGAAAACCCTTTGCACAATTAAACTGTTTTTGTCATGGGTAAACGGACATCATCAACCATTTGATCAAGTTGCTTGATTTTTTGGATGGCAAGTCTATCATCGATTTTGCGATAGTGATGGTTGCCACCGGGTTCTTCATCAAGCTCATCCGCCTTTTTAACAATCCGCTGTAGTTTATTTTTCTCTAGATCGCCTTCTGGTAAATAGGAATCGGTGTGTAGCAATATCGCCAAAGCAATTTCTTTTGCGGCTTTCGGTTCTTCACCGAGACGGATCAACAATTTGTGGGCACGTTCCGCCCCTTTAATGGCGTGGATGTCATATTGTTTATACTTGTCATAATCCCACTCTCCGTCCGTATACCATTCATAATGGCCAATATCGTGCAATAATGCAGCTTTTGTGGCCATATCAGTGTCAATTCCCGCTTTTATTGCTAAGCGGTATGCATGATAAGCACAGGCTACGGCATGGGCAACACCTGAACGTGTTAAATATTTTTGAGCGATTGGATGGGTGAATACATCCATTAATGTAACTTTTCTCATGTAAACCCCTCCTAGAGATATTTTTAAGATCCTAACACATTTTGCTGTAAATCTCAATTATTCTGACACATTTTAAAAATAGTAAGATTTTCTAGTATATGATGTCCCATCTCTTTTTGTTTGGATTCAAAAAGGCACAAAGATTTGCCTTTGTGCCTGCCTATTTTTCATAAAAACTCTTTAATATCGTATACTTTACCATTTTCTATATCAGTCTCTAGAAGATTAAGTAATATACCGGCAACAAAACAAGGATTTCTCAACTTTCCTTCTGCATGATCATGTCTAAATCGCTCAACCTGAGAGAAGTCGTTTTTAGATGACATACGGATCTGCTTCTGCATATGAGTATCCATAATACCTGGTGAAAACGACATCATCTTCACTGGAAAATGTTCGTCTTCCTGTTCATATCCAAACGTTCTCGTAAACATATCAAGCCCAGCTTTTGAACTGCAGTAGGCACTCCAGCCTTTATAAGGTGTTTTGGCCGCACCTGATGAAATGTTGACAACCGTCTTTTGACCTTGGTAAAATTTTAGCCATTTCGTAAACAGTTGACTGAGTAAAATGGGTGCCACTAAATTCAAGCTATAGTGCTGCAGTAGTTCATTCTGTGTAGCTTCACCTGCACGTTTGATCGGTGTAACCATTCCAGCATTGTTGATCAGCGTAATCGATCGAAAATCATCCTGTTTGATAGAATCCGTAAATGACATAAACCACTTTTCTGTAACATCTGGTTGCGTTAAATCGAGCTGATGCTGAATGAGCTTGTCATCATGGATGTTAGATTGGCCTCGTGCTAAAGCATGGACGATATGCCCTTTTTCTAAAAGACCTTTAATAATCGCCACACCAAGGCCCCTTGAAGCCCCTGTAACAATCGATAGATGCATTTTAAAGTCCCCCATTCATGACTTGCTTCTGGCTTTTTGTTGACCAGTAACTCTCGGAATTAAAAAGATGAGAATTGTAATGCCGAGAAGAATCAGTACGCCATAAAGGATTGGCAGAAAAATCGTTTGCTGCCCTTTCGTTGGGGTATCTTTTTCTTCCTTCGATGATGCCTTTTCTATTCCTGCAAAACTAAGATTTTTTAACTTTTCAACAGCTGAATTGCTTCCATTTGTGGACAAGGATATTTCTTTTAGCTTTTCTTTTGAATCGTCTGTTTGTTTAATATCGAATGAAAGATCTTTCAATTCGTCTGGTGCGGAAACATTTTTCTCATCCTCAGGATCTTCTTGAAAGTAGTTCGTGTTGACTTCAACATCCTGTTTTTGATATTCGTTTGGCTTTACATTGACATCATCTGTTTTCTCCGCCTTTGCGGGTGTAGTGATAAGAAAGAAGGAGAGCATGATAACCATGATCCCCTTCTTTCCCCATTTCGCATTATGCCTCATGGTCACTCTCACTTTCTTCAGTTCTTGATTTTGCAAAACTTACAACAAAAGGAACAGCCATAACGACAATTGTGATTAATACTAATGCTCCAGTTCCAAGTGCAAACAAACCTCCTGTACCATACTGAATGGACATATAAACAGTTGATACTGGATTTTCAAAACTGAAATTAGGCATTGCTAAATCGAGCAGTGGTGCAACATAGAATAATATCATTACAGCTGTTGTAATACCTCCGGCAATTGATCCTAGCATAAATGTCGAACGAATAACAGCCGAACTTGCGACAAGTAGCATAATCGTAAAGATTGACCACATGATGGCCTGATCATCTGCAAGCGAATAAATATTCAAGCCGAACAAACTAATCATTAATCCAACAATGATATTCAGGATTCCAAACAGTGCACCTCTGACTAGTAATGGCGCTTTTTGATAATAGTGACTGAAATAGCCGATTAACAAGCTTGATATCAGAATAATGACTAGAATGACAACAGGTGGTACGTTTTGTGCTTTAGATTCTGGTACATCTCCGCTGATTTTCAGAGGATTTGCCAAATAATCATGTACATAATTGTCATTTCCATTAAATCCATTTTTGAGAATACCATACACATCTTTACGAACAAGTTTTGTCGTATTGACGTTTTTACCCCAATTTGAATTCAATGTATCTGCCTTATTCTGAACATCGTTGACACTATCATGGATATTGTTTGTATACTTGATCACCCCGGATTGATCATCTGATAATGAATCAAGCATTTCTGATAATTGCAACACTCCCTTACCAACATTGTCCTGTAAACTAAGAACCATTTTACCATCTGTTGAATCTCCCGACTCAATAATGGTTCCATCTTTGGCTGGCTTATTCAACAGGTCAGAAACACTTTTTGCTTTTTCTGACACTTTTTTAACCTCATCCTTGACAGCGTTATGTTTTTCTTCAACTTTTCCACTGTACGTTTGAACGAATGTCTCCATTCCTTTTTTATATTTATCAACATCTTGTTTGGAAGTTAACATATTGTTGTTAAGTTCTGTCCAATTGCCACTTTCTTCTTCACTGACTTCAAGAACTTTTTTAACTTCACTTTGATGATTAGAAATAAGACTTTTCGAAGGATCCGGGTTTAAAGAATCGAAAACTGTTGCTTCAAAAAGCGAAAGAAAGTAGTAGTATGAAAGCAAATTGTCAGCATTATTTACTTTAATATCAAATTCAAAAACTTTCTTTAATTCTTCTTTTCTTTCTTCAGTGATATCGCTCTTTAATAAGTTCTGTTCTTTCTTTTGGATATAATCTTTCATTTGACTTTTAAATTCTTGTGATTCTCGTGATCCTTTTTCCAGTTCTTCAATCTGACTGTTTAAATCATCAATTTTTTCACTCAGTTTATCCAGACGAACTTTAACCTTTTCATTGTGTTCATCCTGTTTCGTGCCAAGTGTTTCTTCCACTTTTTCAAGTCTAGCTGACGCATCTTTCAGTTGTTCTTTTAAATCAACAACCCCGTCAGCTTGCTTTTGATCAGAACTAGACTCTTGACTTTCAGCCGGTTCGGAAGATTGGTTGCTCTCTTGCTGATCGCTTTGTTGAGAAGGTGACTGACTTTGATCTTTGTGATCGTTTTGACCAGTGTTTTCTGGAAGTCCATCTGACAGTGCTTTCAGTTCATTGGAAATCTGTGTTAATTCATCTTGTTGTTCTTTTAGATCAATTTTTGGCTGGTCTTCATCATCGTCTTCTTCATGTTTTTGCTCATCTTCATGTTTTTGATCTTCTTTATTCTCACTGTTCTCTTTATCATCCTGCTCAGGATCTGAGTCATCTGCAGGTTTTTCGGCTATTTTTTCACGCTCATCAATCAATAAAGACTGAATGGTATTTAAGTTTTGTGTTCTAGCATCAGTTTGATAATCCTTAAGCAGACTGCTTTGCAAACCATTAATTGACTCAAGTTGCTGGCCTGGAAGGGTTGTACGAGCATTCATCAATTTTTCAAAAGCAGTAGATGAATTACTAACTCCTTGTTGCAGCTGATTGAGGGAACTCGTCAATCCTTCTGTTCCATTATTAAATAGTTTAACACCGGTCTCCTGATTTTGATTAATCGATTCTAGACCTGTAGTCAGTTGTTTTTCGTTTTGTGTCTGGGCTTCTTTAAGCAATTGGGTCTGCTTCTGTTGGTATGTTTTAAACTGATCGACGTTTTTAACAAACTCGCCCAGCTCTTCTTTTGAACTTTTAACACTTGAATTTCGATCTTTTGATGTCTCTTTTGTTTGATTGATTGACTCTTTCAGGTTGTTAATCATGTCTTTTTGTGATTTAACTTCACCTGCTAAATCGTTCGAGCTTGGTTTATAAAAATTGTACATGGCATTTTGGAATTCTGACTCTTTATTCACAATGCCGTTAAATTTTTTTCTAATTCCTTTAATTTCATCTTGAACAACATTCCAATACATGGAAGACATTTTCTTACTCATCGTTTTTTGTGCATCTTGCAGTTCACGTTGAACTTTTTCTTTGTTGACAGCATCAAGCCGATCTTGAACCCTATACTTCAACTCTGCTTTCTGCGGCCGATCATGATCATAGCTTAAAATATTACTGGAAAAATCCGAAGGAATATAGATGATAGCATCATATTTTCTGTCGGCAAGTCCATTCTCGGCAACGCTTCGATCGACGACAGTCCATTCATAATCAGGTCGTTCAGCCAAGATTGCTGACACATCCCGACCTAAAAAGTATTCTTTATCGCTTTTTTTATTCCCTGTATCTTCATTTACAATGGCGATTTGTCCGGTAGCGTTCGAAACTTTTTTTGTCGGATTTTCGCCGATAAAATGAAAAAATAAGACGGGCAGCAATATAATAATGACCATCGCGCTGAGCAATTTCAGCGCGCTTTTTTGTTGTTCCGTCATTTCACTTTCTTCCTTTCTACAGAACATAAAGGAATTTGAATCTTCCTTTCTTTTCCGTTTTCAACGATATAGCCAAATCCAGGTAAGATATCTGGCTCGTTCCGTTCATATGAAAGTTGGATTAAGTTTTGATCCGACTTTTTCATTAACAGGATGGCATGTCTCACTAGCTTAAGTTCACTCGTTAATGAATCATAGCCTTTTGTAAACTCGTTGTGGTTTCCGGCAGGGATAAAACAGAAACCGAGATGTGCGTATGATTTCATAAACATAGCCATTTGATCTTGAATATTTGTGTCAATAGTTTGTTGGAAGCGAGAAATCCCATCAACAACAATGACCAGCGGTGTGAAATGAAGTTCTTCCAGTTCGCCTTGTTTTACGGCCTGTAGATACATGGCTTCCCTTGTCCGGAAAGTTTCTTCAGCCTCAGACAGCCACTGCAAAATATCGTCTTTTGTTTCAAGATAGTCGATCAGCTCTTCTGTCGCATACTGAGACAAGCCACGGTCAATCGAATCAAAGACAGCAATATCGATTTCGTGATCAAGCAGATGATTAATCATGATTTTGACAATATTTGTTTTTCCGCGTTGTGTCTGGCCCATAACGAGACAGTGTTTCATTTTCTCAAGGTTAAAGTAAACAGGTTCGACAGACTCTTCATCAAGTCCGAGTGGAATTAGACCTCTCTCAGACTGAAGCGGATAATCTCTCATAAACTGTGTCACTGAAAGCTCTAGCGGTAGCATTGGTACCGGAGCTGGTTTTCTCATACCTTGATAGCGATCGGCAATGGCCTGAATTTCCGCTTTAATCTTTTCAAATAGTTCAATATCATTTTCTGCCTCTACAGGCATAAACATTTGCGCAAAATATTGTTCCTCTTTATTAATAATGACTCGTCCAGGAATCGGTTCAAGACTGAACTTCGGCCTTCCCATGATGGAATAGGCTTCTGATTGATCCAGCAAATAATGTACGACTCTTGTTTTCAAGTTATTTAACAGCGACTGTCTGAGTGCATTCACCCTTGTCGCCGATAGAATCAAGTAAATACCCAATGATTGCCCATCGCGAGAAAGCTGAATGAATTCTGTTTCAAGTTCATACATTTCATCTTTAATAATGTCAAAGTTATCCACTGTTATGAAAATAAACGGCAGTTTGTCTTCATTAAGCGCATTGTACATTTTAATATGACTAATCTCTTTGGCACGAAATAGATTTTTCCGATGTTCGATTTCTTCTTTTATTCGAATCATAAATTTCTCAATCTTCCTCGTCTGATCCATGAGGAAGTAATCTGCCGTATGCGGAAGCCTTGCCAGTGGCAGCAGTGTTCCATTTCCAAAATCAAAGATATAGTTATGAAGTTCTTCTGGTGTGTATTCAGCCGCAAAGCTAAGGAGGAATGTCGCGATTGTGATCGATTTTCCATAGCCGCTAGAACCAACAATACAGATGTTTCCGTCATCCATCATGTGATAGCTGATCGGCTCCTGATTTTGTTTTTCAGGTTCATCAATAAAGGCGAAGTTAAAGGTATCTACTTCATTTGCTGGATAAAGCGATTTAGGTATTTTTTCTTCAAGCGGTGGCAACCATGGGCTTGGTAGTTTATCAATTCCCATTTCCGCTTGAATTTGCTCAATTCGCTCTACAACTGCTGCAATTTCAGGTTCAGCCTCTTTTTTGACCGCATGATCAGTGTCAACTTCTGATAAAGGAACAAGTCCTGTATCTGTGACGATCGCGACTTCATCCTCTGTTCCGTACGCATCTTCCATATAAGGTGCTCCGCTCCATGCAGATTGGAATAGCTCATATACTTCATTATTACCGACCTGCAAATAGCCACGGCCAGTTACCGTAATTGTTGCTGCATCACCGTTTTTAAGAACTTCTTTACTGTCACTTGCGTCCTGTACCTTTAAGGCAACTTTAAATCTGGAGTTACTCCAAATTTGATCATCGATAATACCGCCTGGTTTTTGGGTGGCTAAAATTAAGTGAACCCCTAGGCTTCGACCGATCCTCGCCGCACTGACAAGCTCACGGATAAATTCTGGTTCTTCACTTTTCAATTCGGCAAATTCATCCGATATTAAAAAGAGGTGTGGCATTGCAATTTGTGTTTTGTTCTGTTTATACAGCTTTGTATAATCATTAATGTGATTAACACTGTACTGGTCAAACAGGCGCTGCCGTTTTTTCAGTTCACTTTTGATAGATGCTAGTGCACGTGCACTGAAGTTTTTACTACCTTCAATATTCGTTATCGTCCCGAGAAGATGCGGAATGTTTCTGAATGGCTGTGCCATTCCGCCCCCCTTATAGTCGATTAATAGGAAAGCGACTTCATGAGGATGGAAGTGCACAGCTAAAGACAAAATAAACGTCTGTAAAAATTCACTTTTCCCAGATCCTGTTGTACCTGCCAACAATCCATGGGGGCCGTGTGCTTTTTCATGAAGGTTTAAATAAACAAGATCGTCTTTGCCTTTGTAACCGATCGGAACGGCCAAAGATTTTGCAGATTCACTTGTCAACCATTTTTGTGCGATTCCAATGTCATCGACTTCTTTTGCATTGAACAGTTCAAGAAATGACACTGTTTCAGGAATCGAATTGGTCATCCCCATTTGGTGGTCAAGCGTCCGTAATGTGCGAGAGAATACTTCATTATCTTCTCTTTTGTGATCATCCAATTGAAAAGGGATCTGGACGGCTTTCTTCCGTTGGATGAGAATGTCGCCTTCCTGTTCAGTAATATAACGAACAAGCGTATGGATGTTTTCTGACAAGCTTTCTTTCGTTTCTGCGGCAACAATTGTTGATACACCAAGATGTTTTTGCTTGCCTTCCAAATACTCTAAAATGACGTGTTCTGCAATCAACTGCTGATTTGTGATAATAAACACAAAGTGCGGTTTGAATAGCATTTTCTCTTTGTTTTCATCTAGATCACGTTCTCTTAAAATCTCATATATGCTTGAGAGAAGCTGGTCTCTCGTCTGTTCGTTGTATATAAAGCCTTTTGCATATGTATGAGGCAGTTGAAAGTGCGGCAGCCACTTCATCCATTCCCAGTCCTTATATTCCGCTTCATCAAAAATAAACACAAAGCGCAAATCGTGATAACTGTGGAAAAAAGCAAGCTGACCGACAAGTTGATGAATTTCGTTTTTGACAACGACCTCTTTTCCGACAACCCCCATCGGACCATCGGCAAGGTTGACAGTGATTGGTGCATTCTTCAGTTCTCTGTAGACTTCCTCCATTTTCTGCGTCTGTTCCAGCAAATGGTCTGTATCGCGGTTTGCTAGATCTCCACCACTCATATTAATATCGTAGGAGGAATGAACCGTACCTGTTCCAAGGCGAATTTTTAAAAAGTCTTCACTTTCAATTGATCGTTCCCAAATACGACCACTAATTTCTTTCGTTAAATATTTCATCCTTTCAAAAGGTGGGAAGTGAAAGGTTAGCACAAATTTTTGTTTTTCTGCTAATTCATGCAGTTCTTTCTTTTTATTTTCCAAGTAAAGGGTATAGACTCGCTCTCTTTTTTCTTCACGTTGTTTACGTTGTTTTTTGTCTCGGAAATACTGAACGGTTGATGTGATCATTGTCATCATAAACATAGCCAGTGAGATAATGATAAAGATTCCCCGCGGTTGAATCAGTGAGACAATTCCCATCACAATCAGCATCACTAGGGGAGGGAGAATCATCAGCCACAACCCTCTGTTATCTTGATCATTTTCTTGTGACGGAAAGGTGAATGAAATTTTCTCATCAGGTAGATCGTAGATCATCCGCGGTGGTCTCCGATATTGTGGATATTTGTTTTTCGTCTCAGAACTCGGTCTGGTTGTTTTCACCAAAGATGTCTCAAAATCACTCTTTCCGCTAATTTCCAAAAGATCATTTTCAATGATATGGAAAGTATAAAGCCCGAACAATATTTCATCTCCAATTTGCAATACTGATGGAGCTGAGACTTTTTCCCCATTGAGATAGATATCGGCATCATTTGGTATGATGTTCCACTGGTTTTCAAGCCGAATGATTGAACATGTGCCTTCACCAAAGAATGAATCGATCTTCGTTAAATAGATATCTGCTTTTTGGTCAAAGGTAGAAATGCTGATTTCTTTTCTTTCCCCAAGATAATAGATTGGAGCTTTCTCAAGTTCTTCAGTTAAAAAGAGAGTGAGTTGTTCCATTTGGTTCTGAACAATAACTTTTTCATCTGTTGTTAAAAGAGAGGCCTGTTCCTCTCCTTGAACAACATTGTAAGCATCAGTATCCTTTTGTTTTTCCAAAATCACAGACCCTTTTTCAAACGGAAAATGGCGGATCGTGACCGAATCTTTCAAATGAGGACCGATTGTCAGTTTACGGCTTGTGCGGTGACTCAGATTTATTTTTTGATAGTTTTCACGATAAAAAATCCATAACAGACTCATCTTTCCACCTCCTGTTATCAACAGGTTTTTTCACTTTATTTTTCATCTTTTTTCTTTTTGTCTTCCTTCGCTTTTTTCTCTTTCTTTTCTTCCTTTTGTTTTTTCTCTTGATCTAGCTTTACCTGTTCGTCCTGTTTTCTCGCCTCTAATTGCTGCTTCGCTTTCTCTGCCGCCTCTTCTTTAGATCTTTGCTTCTTTAGTTCGTCTTCCATTTGTTCCTTTTCTTTTAGCAGCGGTTCAACCTGTTTTTTTCTTTCATCACTTGACAGACTTTCATCAGCTTTTATTTCTTCGGAATATTTATAGTCGGCAAATGCAATATAACCAGGGTTCTCTAACAAGTGTGCTGTATCAAGAGCTTCTTTGTTTTCACCCCGACCGATTTGAATCCAATAAGCAAAATACTTTGGATCTGATTGAAGGGTCAGCGTATTTAATACTTGCTTCTGCCCCTCTCCGTAATCCGTTATTTTGACTGAGTTATCAACAATGACAAATGAATAGGCAAGTTGATATTGAACAGATTCCGGCATCTCGTCGATATCATATTTTTCAAGTGTGTCGATTACTTTGCTGTATTGTTTATTTAAAAAGTAACGGTTACTTTCGACAAATGCTGTTTGTTTAGGCTGGATGAAGAATAATGAATAAAAGGAAAATAAAATGGCTGGTATTAAACATATAATAAGGGCTAATCCTATGTATCTTTGAAGCTTCCATTTTTTCTTTGGAAGATGGATAAGCGTTTTTTCTTCTGCATCGAGTTCATCCAGTGTTTGTTGAATCACATCTATTATATCTTCATATGTCTTACTCGAGATGATCGATTTTGCTTTGTCTGAAAGCTTTGTTGTTTCATTGTATTTTAAATAGTCTTCAAACGAAAATTCCCAATCAACAGCAAGCGCAGCTGTCGCTTTTACTTCTGCAAAAAGTCTTTCTTCATCATGTTCGTATGGCGGAATACTTTCTTTAACTCCATAATGTAAAAATGCAGGCGTTAAGCCCTTATCAAAGACAATGTTTTCTGGTGCTATCATTAAATGCAGTCTTTTAACTGAATGCTCCTTAACTGCTTTAACAAGCTGATAAGCAAAGAGCCATTTACTTTTTTTATCTTTAAATTTCAACTGACGAAATGGTTTGAATTCGGAAGGAGGCTGAATTGAAATTCGAACTTCATCATCGGTCATGACGGTTTCTTTTTTAAAGGAAGGATTGACTTCTTTAATGGCATTAGCTTCTAAGCCATTGACAAGATGAATCTTTTCTCTTTGAAAACAAAATGTATAAGTGCCTTCTTCTTTTGTCATGACAGCTTCTAATTGGTTTTCTAGGTACGTTTTCTTTGTATCTGCCATTCATCCAGATCCTTTCATAGTATTTCTAGGCGATCTCCTGTTGTAATACCGCATTCCACCAAACTGTATTCGCCGGAAAAAACGGAATTTTTATTGATCACCCTTACCCAATAACCTTCACGCGGAGGATAAGAGATGTTTTGGGCCTGCCATGCGATACCAATTACTTTTTTAACGGAATGATAGTCTGACAGTCTTAAATCAAACACGCCGCCATCATAGTTTTTTAAATCGATGGTAATGTCAACATACATCAATTCATCACCTCTCAATAGAAAAAGCGCCATCATCCTCTTTTGAATCAGGCGCTTCTCTTTTTCTAGCTAGTCTGTCTATTAACCACGAATTTGGCTAGCGATGTCTTTATCAGTGTTTTCAAGAGTAGTAGCAGTCTGTGAAAGCTGTTTAGAAACGTCGCTAAGAAGGTCAGCCATCTTAATAAAAGAAGGTCTTAATTCTTGATATTGGGCTGCGAACGCACGGCTTGATTCACCTTCCCACATATCTTCAAGCTGTTTAATCATTTGATCAAGTCGTTGCTCAACCTGGCTATGAACAGCTTCGCTTTCTTTAGCATATCTGCCAGCCATTGAACGTAGTTCAGCTGGTGTTACGCGAATAATTCCTGACATATTCCTTATACCTCCTGCGCTATTTGCCCAGAAATATGGGCTAAAATAACTTATTTTTTGGAACGATCTTATTATAAAAACAAGATTGATTCACAGTCAAACAAATATGTTGTTATTTAACAAAATGAGTCTAAAGGTTTATTTTCTAACTATTCATGACCCAGTGAAATGCAAAAAAACTAGTAAAAATATATCATTTTTTAGCGTTTGAATAGATTGAGTCAAAAGAACTGCTTCTATCACATACACAAAAAAACAGCCCAACTTTTTGCTGTAAAGTCAGGCTGCATTTTTTAACTAGCTTTCAGTTTAGTAGGTTTTTGTCGGTTATAATGATGTAAGAAGAAATCATCTGTTTCTGCACGAATGACTTTCCATAATAAAATAAGTGCTACCAAGTTCGGGATCATCATCAAAGCGTTCGCCATGTCGGCAAATGCCCAGACGGTATTAAGGCTTGCGACCGCTCCATAGTAAGTAGCAACAACATACACAATTCGGTAAACCGGTACCCATCTCAAACCGACCATGTATTCGAGACATTTTTCTCCATATACATACCAACCAACAATTGTTGAATAACCAAAAAAGATAACTGAAAATGTCACAATGTATTTTCCAGTTATTCCTAAGGCAGAAGCAAACGCAGCATTTGTCAATGCACCTGCGTCAAGAGTGGCATCATGTGTAACGCCTGATAATATACCGCCTGACGAATCCCAAAAACCTGTGATGATGAGGACAAGCCCTGTCATTGTACAAACGATCAATGTAACGATAAATGTCCCTGTCATTGCGACTAATGCCGACTTAACAGGATGATCAGACTTCGCATTTCCCGCAATCAAAGCTGCCGTACCAAGACCAGCTTCATTTGAAAAAATCCCTTTAGACATACCATTTCTAATTGCCTCTGAAACCATAATACCGGTAAAACCTCCAGCAGCTGACACCGGATGAAGAGCATGATAAAAAATCAGCTGGAAAGCCGGAATGATTTGATCATAATGAATAAAAATAATTGCAAGAGATCCACCAATATAAAAAATCGCCATGACCGGAACGAAAATGCTCGCAACTGCACTGACACGCTGAAAGCCTCCAAAAATAATCGCAGTCGTCAAAATAGCAAGAACAAGACCTATGATCCATCCTGGAATTGAGAAGGTGTGTGTAACAACTTCAGAAATTGTATTAGATTGAACAGAGTTTCCAATTCCTAAAGCTGCAAACGCTCCAGAAAACGCGAATAAAAGAGCAAGCGGTTTCCACTTCTTTCCCAGCCCTTTTTCAACATAATACATTGGTCCACCAGAATATTCACCACGTTCATTTTTGACCCTGTATTTCATTGCCAGTAAAGCTTCACTATATTTTGTGGCCATTCCCAATAAACCGACAAGCCACATCCAAAAAATAGCTCCAGGTCCTCCTATTGTAATAGCCGTTGCCACTCCAGCGATATTTCCGTTTCCGATTGTTCCGGCCAAGGTTGTCATTAACGCTTGAAAGTTACTGACATCTCCATCAGCTCCCGCTGTTTCTTTTTCTTTCCCGAACGCAAGCTTAAACGCATAAATTAACCTTTTAAATTGAAGTCCTCGCAATATCACTGTTAAAAAAACCCCAGTACCGACAAGCAAAATAATCGCCGGAACTCCCCACAAGATGCTATTGATTTTTTGAATGATGTCCAATGTCTCTTTCTCCCTCTTATGTCAGAATAATAAAATTGTTGTATTGGAAGATTATTATTTATGAAAAATAATAAAAGGCCACTAACTTTTTTGTTGATTTTAACAAACAACTATAACCATAATAAAAGTAAGATGGGTATATGTCAAAATATTTTTTCATGCAAACTTAAAGTAGGGGTTTTTTATATGAAGAAACAAAGCAATCCATTTAAATATAGCTATGATCGTTTAGAAGATATCGCCGACCATATCAGTGAGGTTCTAAACTGTCCGATTACAATTGAAGATGTTCATCACCGTCTGCTTGCTTACAGCACGCACATAGACTACACAGATCCAGCGAGAACCTCAACAATCATTGGACGGCGCGTCCCGGAAAAAGTCATTAACAAACTCTGGAAAGACGGAACAATCCCTGCTCTACTCAAAAACGATCAACCTGTCAGAGTTGAGCAAATTGACGAAGTCGGACTGAGCAATCGTGTAGCCATTTCAATCTGGAAAAACAGTGAAGTGATCGGTTTTATTTGGGCGCTTGAAAGCCAAAAAACGTTGGCGGAAGAAGATTTATTACTATTAAAACTAGCAGCCGACGCTGTCAAAAACATGCTTTTACCTTACCAAGTCCGTAAAAGAAAAAATGAGCAGCGCAGTCAGGAGTTTTTTTGGAAGCTACTCACAGGTCATATTTCAGAAGAGCAAGAAATCGCAGATGGCTTTCACCAGCTTGGAATCGGTGTTCCATCATCATATTCTGTCTTTATGATCCGGCTCTTAGATGAAATTGAAGAGAAAACGGAGAAACAGCTCAATTATTTGTTAGAAACAACTCAGCAAGTACAAATTTTGTTAACGACAATTGATTATAATGAGATGATTATACTTGCTTCCCCAAAAACAGAACAAAGTGGACAGCCTTTTCATGATTTAAAACAGTTTGTAGGAAGCATACAAAAACAGCTTGCGGAAAGGTATAAATTAACGGACTGTATACTGGCAATCGGTGGCATGTATAACTTGATTACCCATGTACATCAATCCTATCAAGAAGCGCTCTCTGCCATAAAGGTAAAAGAGCGGTTTGCAACGGAAACGAAACATCTTGTTAGCTTTTCAGAACTTGGAATTTACCAATATCTAGATGTGTTAGCAGAGAAAAGAAAAAACACAAACTTTTCAAATTATGCCTTGGCAAGGCTTGAAGCCTATGATCAGGAACACCATTCCAACCTTGTTGAGACGCTTGAGCAATTTATCGAATGTGATAGTAATGTCAATATCGCTGCCAAAAAACTGAATGTCCATGTCAATACGCTCAATTACAGACTAAAGCGAATTAACAAAATTGCAGAAATTGATTTAAAGAATATTAATGAAAAGTTTACCATTTATCTCGAAATCAAACTACGTAACATGCATTTGTAAAATTCCACAAATGCATGTTTTCTTTTTTTTCTATTGCAAACAAAAAAATTTTAAAAGGAAGCTGACCCCTCCTGTTTGTTAACTAAAATTTAAATGAAGTTGACAAAAGAACTCTCATCTTTTACGATAATGATGAGATCATAAGGAGGAACATGAAATGAAGAAAAAGAAGCTTCGTGCAAGTGATATGGCGCTTGTTGGAATGTTTGCTGCTTTGATGTGTGTTGGTGCTAATATCACTTCATTTGCCCCTGTTCTACAAATCGGGGGGATTCCACTTTCAATGCAACCATTTTTCTGTCTGCTAGCAGGACTGTTACTCGGACGTAGACTGGGAGCTTTAGCAATGATCATCTATGCTTTAATCGGCTTTATTGGTGCCCCTGTTTTCGCCAATTTTTCCGGAGGGATGTCAGTGCTTTTGAAAGGCAGCGGCGGTTTTATTATCGCTTTCATTCCGGCAGCATATGCTGCCGGATGGATGACTGACCGAAAGTCAGAACCAAAAATAGGTGACTTTTTTACAGCTTCATTGATTGGGACAATCATCATATATTTAATTGGTGTCAACTATATGTACCTTGCCTTCACAAATTGGTTAGATACACCGCTGACTTATCAAGCTACATGGGGAATGATGACTGGCTTTTTCATCAAAGACCTGTCCTTCTCCATTCTTTTGGCCGCCCTTAGTTCAAAGATTTATCAAGCTGTTCAAAAAGGAGCTAACGTTAACAGAAATTCTGCTTATTAGAAGTCGGGCTTGGGTGATAAATCACGAAAAAAAGGCGTCCAGTCAGTCAATTTTTGACTATTGGACGTCCTTTTACGTTTAACAGCATCTTGAATCATCGCTTTACAATTTTCTTATAAAATAATCGCCGCTACCCAACCAAACAAAATGAGTGGAATGTTGTAAAAGATAAATGTTGGGACACAAGTATCCCAAATGTGGTGGTGCTGTCCGTCAGCATTGAGGCCAGCTGTTGGACCAAGCGTACTATCACTTGCAGGTGAACCAGCATCCCCCAACGCAGCTGCTGTCCCGATCACAGCAATAGTTGCCATTGGACTAAAGCCAAGCTGTAAGCAGAGCGGTACAAAGATCGTTGCAATAATGGGGATGGTCGCAAATGATGAGCCAATCCCCATTGTAATAAACAAACCGATAACTAGCATCAGAAAGGCACCGACAACTTGACTGTTGTTAATCATGCCTGTTGATGCTTCAACAAGTGATTGAACATCGCCTGTTTTCTTAACCACATTGGCAAACCCGGCTGCCGTTAGCATCACAAACCCGATAAACGCCATCATATTCATCCCGGCTGTGATCAATTCATCAGCCTCACCTTTTTTCATTGCACCACTGACAAATAAAACGATTAATCCACTGAGGGCACCAAAAATCATCCCATCGACATCTAAAAGCTGTGATAAATAGATCTGTACGCTTAATGAAACAGCTATCGCAAGCATTGCAATCGCAAGGCTTTTTTTCGTATAAGGAGCTGACTTTTGACCAGCAATTTCTTTCATTTCATATACCCGAGGCTTACGGTATATAAAGACCGCTACTATAAGCCCAGCAACCATGCCTAAAATAGGGATAATCATTGCAAACGGAATATCTGATAAGGAAACCGAAAGTCCCGCATCTTTCATATTATCTTTTAATATTCCTTGGAAAATCTGCCCGAAACCTACCGGAAGTAAAATATATGGAGCTGTTAAACCGAAGGTCATGACACATGCAATTAAGCGCCGGTCAACCTGAAGCTCATTTAATATTTTTAATAATGGTGGGATTAAAACAGGAATAAAAGCAATATGAACCGGAACAACATTTTGTGACATACAGGAAATGATTAAAATGATAAGGATGATGAGCACTTTAGAAAGTGTTTTTCTTCGTGTATCCTCTTCTTTTCCAATCAGCTTTACAGCGGCCTCAACCATGGCATCTGGAAGACCCGTTTTTGTCAAAGCAACCGCAAATGCACCGAGGAGAGCGTAACTGACCGCTACTGTAGCATTTCCCCCAAGTCCTTCTGTAAAGACCTTGACAGTTTGAGCAAGTCCGAGTCCTCCTGTCAGTCCACCAGCAAGAGCACCGACAATCAATGCGATCACAACATTGACACGCAATAAACTTAATATCAGCATAACGATAACCGCAATCACAACAGCATTCATCATAAACCTCCGAATATATACTTTAGTTTGCTAATGTAGTAGATAATTAAAGTGATGAACGTATAGTATCACAGTTATTGTGATGGCGTCAATAGACAAAAAACCCCTTTATCAAAATAAAGAGGTTCTGAATATGTCATGATTTATGATTGTCTGTAAATCGTTCCACAAATGTTACGAGCGTTCTCACCATTACACCTGTTCCGCCTTTTGGTCCAAAACAAGTCGTTTTATCTGTCACGGCTGTACCAGCTATATCAAGATGGACCCAAGGCGTTTGTTCAGCAAATTCGCCAAGGAATGTGCCCGCCATAATCGCATGTCCATCTCTTGACGGTGAATTATTTAAATCAGCCATTTGGCTGTTTCTCACTTTCTGTTTATCTTTTTCTGTAATCGGAAGTTGCCAAATGGATTCTCCCGTTTCTAGCGCAGCATTCTGTAATTGTTGATATAGCGACTCATTGTTTGTCATCGCTCCTGTTGTCTCAGTCCCCAGGGCAACAACAACCCCGCCAGTCAGTGTAGCGATATCGATCAGAACCGAAGCCCCGTGTTGTTTGGCATATGTTAATCCGTCAGCAAGCACAAGTCTACCTTCAGCATCTGTGTTTAAAATTTCAATCGTTTTACCGCTAAGTGAGACAATGACATCATCAGGCTTCATCGCACTGCCTGAGATCATATTATCTGTAGACGGAATTATCGCCAGCACATTTTGTTCAGGACGAAGCTCACCGATGGCTTCCATTGCCCCTAACACACTAGCGGCTCCCCCCATATCTGATTTCATGCCGACAATGCCTGTTTTCGATTTTATAGAATAACCACCTGTATCAAAGGTGATTCCTTTCCCAACCAAACCGATTACATCATCCCAAGTATCTTTTCCTTGGTATTTCAGAACGATCATTTTCGGCGGCTCTTCAGATCCTTGATTAACTGCCAACAACCCACCCATACCAAGTTCCTCTATATCATCTTTTTCAAGGATTTCACATTCAAATTCATACTTGGTGGCAAGTTCGGTTGCATATGAAGCAAGATCCGTTGGGGTAAGCATATTACCAGGCATATTGACAAGTGTTCTGGCTGAATTCGTCGCAGTTCCATAGACTTGACCAACATGTAAGCTCGCTTGAATTTCCTGAAGATCTTCATCTGTTAAAACATAAATGTTTTGTAAAGGTTTTTCTGGTTCATTTGATTTATGTTTATAATCCTGCACTTCATAACAAGACAGTATACACGATTCTGCCAAAGCATGAGCAGCGTCGTGATGATGAACTTGATCAGAGACAAAACTGTCAAGATAAACAGTAAGATCTTGTTTACGATCTTGATAAATCATTTGAAAAACAACAGAAAAACAATGGGTAGCATCCTCAAACGAATATTCTGCTTCCCGTCCCAGTCCAACAACATAAAGCCGTTTAACACCTTGTAGTGAAGGGGTAAATATTTTAGACACTTTTGCTTTTTTGGACGAAATATCTCCGTCTTTTAATAGCTGTGAAAGCTGGCCGTTCAAAAGCCAGTCAAGTTCTTTCGCTTTTCCATATAACCGGCTTTTTTGAAATAGACCAATGATCAGAGTTTCTTTCATTTCCAATTCTTTAAAGGCATAAAACATCAATTTGACAGCTCCTAACGAGTAAAATGAGTAAAAGTAAATCAACAATGTTATAATATGAAAAACATTTTTCTTATTTAGGTTCCATACGATTATTTTAACAAAGATTAGCATTTTTTTCTGGATTGATTATATTTATAGAAAGGATGTTCTGACAAAATGGAAATCCTTACAAACTTCCCTCTATTGGCAAGCTTTGCTGCTATCTTTTTTGCTCAATTTGTTAAAGTTCCCATTTATTTTATTGTTTCAAGAAAATGGGATTGGCGGCTTATAACAAGTACGGGTGGCATGCCAAGTTCACATTCGGCAGCTGTAACAGCACTTTCAACTGGAATAGCCCTTGATCAAGGGTTTGGCTCTCCTGTATTTGCTGTCTCCACTATATTTGCTGTCATTACAATGTTTGATGCATCTGGAATCAGAAGACATGCCGGGGAGCAAGCAACAGTCATCAACCGCCTCGTTAGAGATTTTAACTACTTTGTCAATAACGCAAAGGACTTCCCAAAAATTGAGCAGGAAGAAAAACAAAAAAAATTAAAAGAGTTGTTAGGCCATCAACCGATTGAAGTCTTTTTTGGAGGATTAACAGGAATTGTTCTCACCCTTTTTTTATATCATTTCTTCAGCTAATCTAAAAAACGTTTAAGCCTTTTTAGCTTAAACGTTATTTTTTGGCTGTTTTATATTTTTGTCTGAAAACCTGCATAGATTCTTCTTCATTCAATTTGAAAAGCTCACTTTCTGTCACAGAGCCATCACCCTTTTTAACAACATATACATCAAGGGTTTTCTTCCCCCATTCATTATAGACATCTTCAACTGTTTCATAATATAAGTCAAGACGGTTTCCTTTAATAGCTGATCCTGTGTCTGCTACAACACCATAACCGTAATTTGGAATGAACAAAATTGTCCCAATTGGAAAAACAGATAAATCAGCTGCAACAGTAGAATATAAATCTCGTTTTACTTTGACTCCTGAATATGTAAGCCCGTACCCAGGGTGATGAGGCTGTTTTCCTGTCGATTCAGCACCGGCAGTATAACCTGTGGCCGTTACTTTTTTTCTTGGATATCGGCTCCAATCAAAAGCTTCTTCTAGCTTTTTCGGTTTGTTCTTAATTTCTTTAGTAGCAGACAATGCTGTCTTTTCCGCCTTTTCTTTCGGTAGTGATTTAAAAGTAATCCCTAACTGTTCCAAAGACAACCTTTGTTTTTTCATCCAATCGGATAGATCTTTTGCTTCAACCCCAGAAACTGTAAAAAAGGTTGTCATAAACGCCAAAACAAATAAAACCGTCATGAATAACCGTCTGAACAACATCATCTTTTGTTTCATTCTTCCCACTCCTCTCACTATCCTAGTTGTTTCCAACCAGAAGAAAAAATATACAATTTGAAAGTGAGTTTTAAGAAAAGTGAAAAAATTCTGTACAAAAAAAAGCCTTCTTCATGACAGAAGATGGCTTAGAACATCTGATATCCTCTTTTTCGTAAAGCTTTGATCGTAACTCCAGAAAGCAAAGCACCTGCCATTCCACTTGCTAAAATGATCATATCAGCTGCCGCTAAAGATGCTACTCGTTCAAATAGATTAGAAAGTGTCTCCATTGGTGCTTCTACATAGCGAATAAGCTTTTCTTTATTTACGATAAAAAGGCAGACAAGAGGATAAATGATCACCATAATCCAAGACATTCTGAGCAACATATTCAACAAAAAACCAATCCCAAAAAACAGTACAAAAAACAAAACAACTGAAATGATGACAAATGGTAAGCTAATCAAACTCCCACCCCCATGTAACCTCTTTTAGTGTACATTGGAGTGCAAACATGAGTCAATCATTGGAAGTAGAATCTAATGAACTTTCCCAGTTCCCTTACAGTTTTTGCACGTTTCTGTTCCTCCTAGCAAAAGTTGAAAATACCCTTTACCTAAACAAAATGAACAAGGTGTATCAGAACGATAGTTTGATGCATAATCCATTAGCGACACAACCTTTTCTTAATTTTCTGATAATATTAACATAAGTGTTGTCAATTATAAAGTTAGATCATATAACAAATTATTTTATGTAAGCGCTTAAAGTCTATCTTTTCTTGTTTTTTCTATTGCTTTCTGCAAGTTTAAAAAAAGGCTTGCAAGATCATGGCAAGCCTAAAAATCTAGAAAAACTTAAACTTCCCTTTTTTAAGAACAAGACGTGGTCCCCCGATCAAAAAAAGCGAGCGGTTGTCAATCATTTTTTTCATAATGGAAGCAATAGTTCCAGTGACTTTTTTGCCATAAGTCAAACCGATGGCATTATGCTCGCCAAGTGAAGCAACAGAACCTTTATTTTCAAAGGAGAATGACTCTGGCTCTTTGCCACGAATCAATGCAGTAAGATTTTTTGCACAAGTTTCTCCCTGTTGCATAGATATTTGTGCAGTTGGTGGATATGGACGTTCAGTTTTTTCATTGATTATAAGTGAACAGTCCCCAATAACGAAAACATTCTGATATCCTTCCACACGTAAATCAGGTTTGACCTTAACACGACCGCGCATGTTTTCAAAACCTGACTGTTCAATAACTGGATTTCCTCGTACTCCAGCAGCCCACACAACCGTTCCCGCTTTCATTTCTTCCATGGCATCATCTTTGCCACAAACAATCCCCTCTTTTGTGCATTCTTTGATAGCGGTACCAATTTTAAATTCAACACCTTTTTCCTCAAGGTCATGCACTGCATAATCAACAAGTTCTTGATCAAAACCAGGGAGAATAGATGGTGCTGCTTCTACACAAATTAAACGAACCTTTTGTCGGTCTATATCATATTCCTTGCAAAGTTCAGGAACTCGGTTTCCCAGTTCTCCTAAAAATTCTATTCCTGTAAAACCTGCACCTCCAACAACAATTGTCAAACGTTCAGGACGTTTTTCGGCTTCTGTGTGATACGTTGCAAATTGATATTCAATATGCTCACGAAGTTGGCGTGCAGAATTGATATTTGTAATTGAAAACGCATACTCTTTTAACCCCGGGATTCCAAAGGTTTCGGGAACTGCACCCAATGCAACAACAAGATAGTCATATGTAAGTTCACCATTTTCCATGATGACTTTCTTTTCTTTTTGCTCGATCAACTTCACTGTATCCTTAACAAAATGAACACGCTGTGGGTGAATTACATCTTTTATCTGGTAGCGGCATCTGTCATGATGTAAAGTACCTGCACTTGCCTCATGCATCCAAGTTGTTTCATAGTGATAATGATGTTGATTGACAAGTGTAATATCCACTTCATGTATTCCGGTTTTTTTGACAAGTCTTGTGACAGTCATTAATCCACCATAACCTGCACCTAATATGACCACTTTTGGCTTCATCAACGGAATCACATCCACCTTTTCTATATTTTTACTGTTTGAGCCGTATCATCAGCTCATGATGAAAAAAGTCTGTGAAGTCCTTATTCTTCCCCACAAGTCATGAAAGTTTCATAAAAAATTAACATTTTATCTACACTAACATCATAACGATTCAATTTACCTTTTTCAAGGAATAGGAAAAATCCTGCATACTCGTATTTAATTTATGTGATATGATATAATGAAGAACACTTTTCACTTAGGGGGCATTATGTTGATGCAGGAAGACTCAAAAGTATATGATATAACCATTATCGGAGGTGGCCCAGTCGGCTTGTTTACCGCGTTTTATGGAGGAATGCGGAAAGCGAGCGTCAAAATCATTGAAAGCCTACCACAACTCGGGGGCCAATTGTCCGCTTTATACCCGGAAAAATACATATATGATGTGGCTGGTTTCCCTAAAATCCGCGCTCAGGAACTTGTAGACAACTTAAGGAAACAAATGGAGAAATTTGATCAAACCATCTGTCTTGAACAAGCTGTCGAAAGCGTTGAAAAACAGGCTGATGGAATATTTAAATTGACGACAGATCGAGAAATCCATTACTCAAAAACAGTGATTATTACAGCAGGAAACGGAGCGTTCCAACCAAGAAGACTTGAGCTTGAATCTGCAGCTCATTTTGAAAATGCCAACCTCCATTACTTTATTGACGATATGAATAAATTCGCTGGTAAACGTGTCGCTGTATTGGGTGGCGGAGACTCTGCCGTAGATTGGGCGCTAATGCTTGAACCGATCGCCAAAGAAGTATCCATTATCCACCGCCGCGATAAATTCCGTGCGCATGAACACAGTGTTGAAAATCTTCGCAATTCTAAAGTTAATGTGTTAACACCGTTTGTCCCAGTAGAGCTAGTCGGGGAAGAAAAAATTGACCAACTTGTCATTGAAGAAGTCAAAGGCGAAAGAAAAGAAATTCTTGAAGTCGATGATGTGATTGTCAATTTTGGATTTGTTTCATCCCTCGGTCCCATCAAAAATTGGGGTCTTGAAATTGAGAAAAATTCCATTGTTGTTAAATCTACAATGGAAACAAATATTGAAGGGTTTTATGCAGCTGGTGACATTTGCACATATGAAGGGAAAGTGAAACTAATTGCAAGCGGATTTGGCGAAGCACCGACCGCTGTGAATAACGCAAAAGCCTATATGGACCCGAAAGCACGTGTTCAACCATTGCATTCCACAAGTATGTTTGAAAATAAATAAAATGAAGGAGCCTTTTAAATCGGCTCCTTTTTATTGAAATATATGAAAGTAAGAGAAAGCTGTGCCGAAAAACAACACAATTGTTAATAAAGCGACCATACCTGCAACAGTCAAAATGATGCCATCTTTTATCTTGTCAGCTTTCGGCAGTGGTTTTTCACAGCCGCATGCCTCACATACCTTAGAACGGTACGAAATCACTGTTTTACAATTTCTGCAGTTTGTTTTTTCTCCCATATCGCACCCCTTTTCTACTCCGGGCATTCATTCCCAAAATGAACTTGTCCAGTATAGAATAACAAATATGCGAATAGAATGTCTTAAGATTCACAAAATATTCTTAAATGCATCACAAAAATCCTTGTTAGGAAGTGACGATTATGTCTTACTACAACAATCGAAATCAAGAACCTCTGCCAAAAGAAGATACTGAAACATGGGAATGTACAGCAGAGGAATGTAACGGATGGATGAGAAAAAACTTTACAAGCAGTGAACGTCCTTTATGCCCTCTCTGCAATCAAGAAATGGAAAGCGGTAGCCGCTTTTTAACATCAATCGCCAACAACACCAGCAATTTGCACCGGATATTTAATCGAAAATAAGTGCTGACCTACCGGCAAAAGCCTTGCTCGATCACGAGTAGGGTGGCTGCTTTTCTTCATAACAATGATGGAACTCAACGCCATTTAACAGTGTTCATCTCTTTTCCTCTAACTATTCAAAATAATCATTTGTAAAAATTTCAAATTTGAAGCATTGAAGAGTTGTTGAAAATTATTAACCACTTGAGGATCTCTCTTCATTTTTAGCCAAGGTGTTCAAAGTTGGGAAATGAGCTGACTTAAAAACACCACAGTATAGTTACAACCTTGTATCATTAGAACCATAATAACCCCATCATTTACCAATTAACACCATGATAAATGATGTTATAATGATGACTGGGCTTGTGATTGGAACGAGAATTTAGAAGAAAACAGTTCGGTGACATTTATGAATTAGGTGGTATTATTAGAAGCAATGAACAGACCATATTTTTAGTGAATAGAACGGCTATATCAGACACTAGGGCTTATTTTAAAACTTTCCGGCAATGGTCATTCAATCGCAGCGTGCATTGCTTTTCATGACCAAGACCTTATCATTAGAATAAAAGACTTGTACTGTCCCACATGACATACATAAATAGGAATACTCCACTTGTGACATGGAAAGAACGTAATGATTTAAAAAGTTGATTTTGATTATAAAACTGGCTCATGATCTAAAAATAAGTCATGATATACGTGTTGCTTTGTTAAAAGTTTAAAGAGAATAGATTAAATTTGAGATAAGAAATAAATTACCAATAAGTAACTTTATTAAACCTAGGAATGATGTAGTTGAGCATACAGGAGAACAATTTTACAGTTGAAGAATCATGACGTATATTAGCAATCTAACAAAATTGCCATGATTAAAAAGGAAACCCATAAAAATGGGTTTCCTAAATTTCTTATTTATCTGCACAGAAATTTTCTGTTCGTTAATTAGTCATGATTATTTTCCACTGCTGATTTAGATTGCCATTATAAGGACTTTGCTGAAGCAAAGCTCCGTCTGATTTTGAAGAACCCGCAACTTCAACCGCTTTATTGCTATTTAGGTTCATGATACTCCAATAACCGTTGCTTAATTTGATGATTCGGAACTGTTGTGCAGTAGTGTTCAGATCCTGCATCAGTTGTACTGCTTCACCATTGTTTTTTGTCCCGTTCCGCACATCCATTACTTTACCGTCTGACGAGCTTACGCTTCGTAATTTGTAAATATTCGTGGAATTTCCCACATCAGTAATGACCCACTTCTGCGCAGATGCATTATTATCAGACCACTGCTGCAGTTGTAGTGTATTCGTGTTCTTGCCGCCCGGTACATCTATCGTTTTACCAGATGCCCTGTTCACTAGTTTGTAGGTTGATCCTGATTTAATCCCGTTCCATACACCGTTCCACGGTTGCAGTTGTGCTCTCTCGTAATACCAATCGAAGATAAAACGTGCCATACCATCACGCGAAGCATCACCGTCATACTTTAGACCGGCAGTCGGGTCAGCAAAAGAGCTTCTCATACCACTTTCTAGTAAGAAACCATTCATATGTACAGCTATGCTGACATTTCCTGACGATGTAAAAATTGATTTTGTGTTTTTACCAAAGCCTTCACTTGAACCATTAAATAAATCCCAGTACGAAGGGTCTCCAGACTTCTTCTTAAACCACGTAGTTTCCGTAATATTAATCGGATACTTATCCGCACAAGGTTTAATATTCATATTCCATTGCTGTAGCAGTTTTGAGTAATTGTCATGTGCACCATATCCCGGGTACCAATGGACCGCGTATCCAAGATTGTTTAATGGATCTTTAAGTGGATGTGATGCGGAAAGCTGATAATATTGATCCCATCCAAGTCCTGCCGCCCAGATGACATTATCTGCACCCTTGCTACGGATTGTTGAAATCATTGCGTTTTGGAAATTTCTCAAAGAATTCCAAAACTCGACAAAGTTGGGGTCTGAAGGATTTCCTCCCCAGCGACCGTTTGCATGAGATAAAACCGGTTCATTAATCAGCTCAAACATGACATTATCTGCACTTTTAATTTCTGGCTGGGAGGCGAGGTAACCCCAAATTTGCTTGAATTTATCGAGATTCGCCTGTGTTGTCGCCTGATTATCCTTTAATGTAAAGTCGAGGCCAATCGTTACGTAAAGCCCTTTAGTTCTGGCATATTTGATATAGGGAATAAGGACATTTTGCGTATAGGCTTTCATTCCGGCAAAGTTGTAAGTACCAGCTGCTACGTCTCCCATATCTTGCCGGTCAATGAATAGTCGAACCTGATTCATATACCAACCATGGTTATTGCCATAACGAGGTGAGGTATTAGTAAAGGTATCAGAAATATCTTTTAAATACTCCAATACAGCTTTATGTCGGTTCCCACCATTTTTATTTAAATAGTATTTGCTATTCTGGTAGGTCCAATAAGATCCAGAAGGTTGATGCCATCCGCTTAATTGAACAGGTTGACCGCTAGCGTTGACGAGTTGATTGCCGCTGACATGGAGCTTTGACATTTGCATACCTGACCAAGCTTTTGCCGGTGTATAGGATGGTATCAATAAAGCCAATAACGTAATTAGAACAACTCGTTTGATTATTACTCCAATTTTATACATCATTTAACATCTCCTACAATAATAATGAATACAATTCCCTTCTCTTCTCAACCGTTTTTTGTATTTTGATGGTCCACCTCCTCACAGAATTAGACTGCGCATAACAAAACGATTACGTAGTAACTGATGTACTTTAGTTACTATCAAGTAATTAACATTCCATTTTTTCTGCTATTATCCTCTCATTTATAGAAAATCAGGTATATAAATGAAGTAATAGTCTCAGATTTGGAAGGTTATGTAGGTATAAATTAAGGGTCTAAAAATGAAGAACTCGCATCTTTTCCATACTTTCTACCCATCCGTATAGGAGTCTAATTTAAGTACATCTATGATACAGTAGGTTTGGTGTCGTCTTTTACATTGAATATACGTTCATTTTTAATTTTCTGCCAAGGTGCGCCAAAAGCTCGTACAAGTTCATATTTGCTTTTGTTCCTTTGCGTCAATCCATTTTAAATCGGTCATATTGATACCTAGAGTAATACAAGTGAAATCAATTGTATGGAGAATTAGTAAAGAATATTTTCAAATTTAATATGAACGATATACTGGATGAGCTAGGTATTACAAATAATAAATTAGCGGTTGAAGCTAAAGTGAGGCCTGCTACTATAGGAGATCTTTGCGAAGGAAAAACGAAAAGATTAGAACTTGACACCATTGAAAAAATACTAGATGTATTAAATTTTAAAAGCTCCGTCGTATACAATAGACAACATTATTTTTCACCAGCCAAGTAGTGGTAAACCGATATCTTAAACTAGGTTCATATACCTAATCTAAAAGATTCATTTGCTTCTCTCATTGGATGTCATTTTTATGTATAAAAAAGGAGAATGCAATGAAGACCCTTGATGTTAAAGCGTTACATGACGGAATCGATAAAACGCTTGACGAATTAAAAGTTCAATCTAAATAAATCAATAAAATTTTAAAAAACGTTGTGGTATCGTAGCCTTAGATGACGCTTTAAAAGGAAAAGGCGGTGAGGCGATTCGGAATTTTTACGAGGAGTGCCACATCCCTTTCTTGCGGTTCTATGATTTGTTTATTGAAGAATACACATCAGCACTCAAAAAAATCAAAAAATCGTTACAATCACTAGAATCTCATGATGATGGATTTATCTCACAACACTTTCTAGAGAAAGACCTTGAAGATGGTTTAAATGAAGCTGACAGGGAAACGAAAAGCATGGTTTCCTCAACGAATGATGTCATCAAAAGAGTCAAACATATTGTCGATTTACCCGAGTTGGACGATAGTGAGTTTGATAAGCATCAGAAAGAAGCGTTGAAAGAGATCAACGACACACTTGAAAAGCTAAACACATTCGACAGAGAGCAAACAAACGAGTTAAAGACAGCTTCTAACGATCTCCAGACGATGAAAACTTACATGAAAAAACTTGGGAAGATGTATACGTCAGGCCCAAAAATCGAGATTAATACTTATGAGAAAGGGTCGATTTTAAAATCTGAAGGCGTTTCAGACCTTTCAGATCTCACTCTCCTTGAGCAGAACGAAGATCCGTCAAAGTTAGCTATGAATACGATGCTTAAAAAACTAGCAGAACAAGAGAAATATGAAGTCGAGTCCGTTTTTACCTCTAAGAAAATTGATACTAGCATCCGCACGATAAATGGAAAGCTGTATAATATAATGGATCACCAACCAATGGTTTCTTTATACGTAACAGATGAAATCGGTACAGGCAAAGACTTCGTTGGCGGAAAATATACGACTTATTCAAACGGTCAAATTGTTCGCGAATACATGTCTAATGGAACTGTAAAATACGAAATCGTTAGCCGGATTCCAGAAAGCAGAGTGAAAAAAAGGGACGTTGAAAGCGAAGTAAACAAGATTTTGCATGAATATGACAAGTATACTCCTGTAAGCAGAGAGAAAAAAAGCGAAAGTGAGCCTGAATCCCTGTTTGAACAAACGATTGACACAGTCGGCGAGTTTTCAGGTGCTTATGATGGGTATAGAGCTATAGTAGGAGTCGATCCTAAAACAAAAGAAAAACTCTCCTGGCAAGAACGAACCCTAAGTGGTGCTTCCGTTATTCCTGTGGGAAAATGGCTAAAAGCAAGGAAATTTGTTTTAAAAGCGAATAAAGGTGCCAAGACAGTTAAGAGAGTTGAAAAGGCTGAGGAAGTTGCTAAAGATGTAGGGAAAGGGACTAAGGGCACAGATAATATTAGTGATTTTGCTAAAAAACCTTTCTTACCAGATGAGGTATACAAAAAAAGCTACCTAAATTTGTTAAACCAGGAACAAAAAGTCTTAACAAATATGATGAATTAGGTCATCTAAAACAAACTAAGTATTATGATGATTATGGTAGAGAAATAGGTTGGGTTGATTTTACAGACCATGGCTATCCTAATACCCACAGCATTCCGCATTGGCATGAAGTTCAATGGAACGAAAGATACCCAATAAGTGGTTACAAGATTAATCACCGTATGGATACTAACATACCTTTTAAATGAGATGGGGGTTAAATTATGATTACATTTCAATTACCTGATGGCAATAACAACAGCGATTTTATCAAGAAATTATTTAATATTATTTCCATTGAACTAAACAATATATATTGGTGTGTAGGGGATCTAGAAATAATCCCAAGATATTTAGGTGATTATCCTGGTTCTGGTCCCCACAATTATGAAGAAATTGCGTGGAAGTTCGGAGAAAAAGTTGAAAGAGAAAAAGTAGTATTTTTAGAAGAAAAAGATCTATACGATGTTTTGAACGATACTCAATCAGTTAGGAGAGGGGTATTCGTTTGCTTTTTCAATAATTATCCCTATGATTATAACTTTCATCCAATTGTAGAAGTCACAGACGTTAAAAATATGCAACACTCATTAGCATATCTTGAAATAAGAATTCTAGATGATGACTTATTTTTCATTCTGACTAAAGATAGTAATATAATTAGTAAATTAAAATATGAATTTCCAGAATACCTTTTGGCTTAAATTTAACCACATTGATTGTCTTCTCACCTTTAAATTGCACCTCAATTGTTAGACACAGTTAACAATTGGGATGCAGTTTTTTAATTACTTCAACAATTCTTCAAGTCTCACCTTTGTCTTCGTTCCATAGTAACGCATATTTGTCTGGATAGAAATAAAGCGCGCGCAAGTACTTCTTGAATCTACCGGACAGCTTCCCAAAGTGATTTTTTAAAACACGCATTTAAAAACCGCCTGGCGAACCGGCTCGGCTTTTGACCTCCCCCCGGCATAAAAAAAGACACCGCCTTTATAGCTGCGCCTTCCGTTCGCGGTTACGTCTTACTAACGTTGCTTTGCTAATGCCTGTCATCCGTTCTACCTCGGTATATGAGTACGTAGCGAGTAAGTCGAGAGCATGGTCGATCTGTCGCTTGTTAAACTTACGCGGTCTACCTTCGCGAAAGTCATCACGCTGCTTTGCGATGGCCTTTCCTTCTTGCGTGCGCTCTACGATCATATCCCGTTCAAACTCAGCGAACGCAAAGAATATATTACGAATGAGCTTCGATGCTGGACGATTATCCATAACGCCCATATTTAGAATATGTACGCGTACACCTCGATCAATAAGTTCTCGAACTAACTCGCTTCCTTGCGTTGCACTGCGAGCAATACGATCCAGTTTCGTTACAACTAGCGTGTCGCCCTCTTTTAGCTTGGCGAGTAGTCCCGTAAATACTGGTAGGTCTGTTATTGTACCTGTAAAATGTTCACTCAATAACTCGTCGCACCCTTCCGCCTCTAACGCTGTTAAATCTTGCCCCACCGTTGATACCTGGTCATTTTTATCCCGACATTTTTGATTGCGCTTAGAACTTTACACGCGGATCATATCGAAACATAAGTAGTTTCGCAAGATCTCTGTGGCAATCTCACCAATATATGTAACCGCAATTGTCGTTAAGCCACTCAGCAAAATACTACCACATCTTTTTATAATCAGTAAACGTTCTTTCGTGCAGCCCTTCCGTTCTTTTCCCAGATAAAGAAATCTCTAACTCTTCGCTCGGTAGCTTTTTTGAAGGTGAAAACATTCGTCACCCTTTTTCGCTTCTTTTTTAACGCCATAATAAAAACGCCTCCCTTAACGATGGTTTTAGCCTCATCGCTAAGAAAGACGTTATTCACAACCGTAACGACCGTAAATTAGGGTCGTTTTTATTCCGAATAATGCCTGTTAATTGCGGATTTTCCGGTACAATTAACAATCCTGCGTCTCAAATTCCGATTAGATGATCGAAACATATCATCGTTAAATCCGACATCCTAAACACGTTGATATATCAGGCTTAGAACACTAACACTCCTCAGGCGTACCGGTATTCTTCGCCGTCCGAAATGATGAACCGCAGCCACATGATGCGATGGCGTTCGGGTTTTCGATGGTGAAGCCGCCTCCCATCATTGATTGTTTGAAATCGATGACTGTTCCATTCATGATATCAAGGCTTTCCTGATCAACTAGTACCGTAATTCCATGTTGAACAAATTCCTTATCAAGTTCACCTTTATCGTGTTCAAAACCCATTCCATAAGAAAGGCCGCTGCATCCGCCACCTTTTACGCTGATTCTCAAGAAAGCATCTTCCTCTTCATGTTCCTTCATCATATCTTTAATATGAAGTGCTGCTGACTCTGTAATCGTTACCGTTTTATCACTCATAATGTCACACCCCTTTTTGTTGTATGTGTAAACTTATTATATATATGAAATCATCTTTTCTCAAACAGGCTGTTTTCAAACAAAAAATACGCCTTCACACACTGTTTCAGCCGGACCAGTCATCATCACACGACCATCGTGTTTCCAGTTGATAATCAAATCGCCTCCGGCAAGATGGACAGTAATGTCGGTTTCTTTCTGAGAAAAACCGTTAAGAACTGAAGCAACTGCAGCGGCACAAGCACCTGTACCGCATGCCTGAGTGATCCCAGATCCCCTTTCCCAGACACGAAAATGGAGTTCTCGTTCATTCTCCACTTCAACAAATTCGACATTGACACCTTCAGGGAATCTTTCATCCTTTTCAATGACCGGTCCTAATGTTGTAAGTGGGGCATCTTCAATCTTATTTAAATAAAAGACAATATGAGGATTGCCCATTGAAACAGCGGTACCTCTCATTTTATAGCTTCCAAAACTCATTTGTTCATTAATCGTTTGCGAGCTTTGTTCACCAAGCATTGGGAGATCTGATTTGAATAGACGCGGCTGGCCCATATCAACCGTAGCCGATACTACTTTCCCATCACTCACTTCCACCTCTGTTTTGACAAGTCCAGATATTGTTTCAATTAAAAATGATTTCTCCTTTGCCAGTCCGTGTTCATAAGCATATTTTGCCACACAGCGTAACCCATTTCCACAGTTTTTCGCTTCAGAACCATCACTATTAAAAATCCTCATTTTTACAGGAGCCTGATCAGATGGACAGATCAGAATCAATCCATCGGAACCGATTCCTGTATAAACAGAAGAAACTTTGATAGCAAGCTCTGATAACAATGCTTCCGGAAGATTTTCTTCAAATTGATTGACATATATATAACTGTTTCCTAAACCATGCATTTTTGTAAAATGAAAAGAATTCATGAAGGCCTCCAACTTTTTTTATTCATTATAGTATAAAAATTGAAAGATTCGGACACAATATAACCATCCCCCGTTTTTCATACATAAAAGCTCCCTGCCGATATTGGCAGGGAGCTTTTATCATGTTACCCGATAAACATTCCGGCAATTGCGCCACTTAAAAGGTTGGCTAATGTACCGGCAGCAACAGCTTTAAGTCCAAGTCGGGCAATATCAGAACGGCGAGAAGGCGCCATTCCCCCTAATCCGCCAAGTAAGATTGCAACAGAAGAAAGATTTGCAAAACCACACAATGCGAAGCTAATAATTGAAACCGTTTTTTCCGTAAATTCAGCCTTTACTTGTGCAAAATTAGAAAAAGCAACAAATTCGTTTAAGATAAGCTTTTGACCGATAAAACTTCCCGCCTTAATAGCCTCATCCCAAGGAACACCAATCACAAAAGCTAGCGGAGCAAATAAATATCCAAGAAGAAATTCCAATGTTAGATCTTTAAAACCAAACCAACTACCAACTCCACCGAGAATACCGTTTAAAACTGCAATTAAAGCAACGAAAGCTAACAACATGGCACCGACATTTAAGGCCAAATGCAAACCTGTTGATGCTCCTTTTGCCGCTGCATCAAGGACATTTGCAGCATCCTCGTCTTCAGCCATTTTGATATCTTCTGATGAAGTTTTTGGTTTTTCTGTTTCTGGAATTAACATTTTTGCCATAATCAAACCAGCAGGTGCAGCCATAAAGCTCGCCGCAAGCAAGTATTTTAGAGGAATTCCAAGAAGTGCGTAACCGAACAAAACTGAACCAGCAACAGATGCCAATCCACCTGTCATAACAGCAAACAGCTCAGATTTTGTTAGATGAGCAATAAATGGTTTAATGACAAGAGGTGCCTCAGTTTGTCCAACAAAAATATTGGCAGCAGCAGAAAGAGATTCCGTTTTACTTGTTCCAAGTAGTTTTGATAATCCTCCACCGATCACGCGGATAATCAATTGCATAATTCTTAAGTGATAAAGAACAGCGATTAATGAAGAAAAGAAGATAATAACGGGTAACACACTAAATGCAAAAGCAGGACTTTTTCCTACTTCTAAAAGAGGGCCAAATAAAAAGCCGATTCCTTGCTGTGCGTAATTGACGAGATTTTGAACCATTTCCGTAAACCAAAGAAACGCGTTTTTTCCCGCCTCCCACTTAAGTACGATAAACCCAAACAGGATCTGGATCGCTAAACCGATTAAAATCGTTCTAGGCTTAATTTTACTTTTATGTTCTGAAAGTAAAAATGCAATTGCAAAAACAACAATAATGCCAAGAAGTCCCCATAAAATATTCATGACCACACCTCTTATTATTTTTTAACTTTAATTAAGATAACAATTTCTCGTATGCCTGTCTACAAAATTTTTGCGAATCTTTTCATTTTTTATCAAAACTTTCTTAAAAAAATAGGATCCTGTCAAGACCAAGACCCCATTTACACTAATTCATTTTCATCAATAAATTTATATATATTTTCGACCAATTCAGCTGGATTATTCCCCGAAATTATTTCACCATTGACAAGAGCAAACAGGTTTTGCATACACTGTCCACAATAGCTTAAACAACCATATTCAATGACATCTAAATTAGGGTCCTTTTCCAAAACAGCTCTTGCTTCTTGTGAACCTTGAGCAAGATTGCTAACGCAAAATTCAACAATTGGAAACACGTTATTTCACCTCACATTGCTTATTATCGTACCTCAAGAAACTTCTGTTAGTCAAAACAGAGGTTTATTAAAGCTTTTGTAACATATTAAATCAAAAAAATGTTTTACTAATCGTTCTTTCATAATAAACTTGTAGGTTGTTTTTCGAGAAATATTGTGATTTTACATCAGATTCGATATAATTTTATGGGGTAAATACATAGTTTTTTATTTTTGCAGTGTAAAAAGATCAATGACAACTTCTAGGGGAAAAGGGGTATTCACAATGCAAAATTTAGTTTTATTAGGTGGCGGTTATGGAAACATGCGTATGATCCATCGACTGTTACCAAATCAGTTGCCTGATGATGTGATAATTACTTTAATAGATCAAAACCCTTACCATTGTTTGAAAACAGAATATTACGCACTTGCTGCCGGAACGATCTCTGATCAACATATTAGAGTGTCCTTTCCAGCCCATCCTAAATTAAAAGTAGAATACGGTCATGTTTCATCTGTTAACTTACAACAAAAAATGATTTTGTTTAATGACAGAGAACCAATCTCCTATGACGATGTTGTGATTGGACTCGGTTGTGAAGACAAATATCATAATGTACCTGGTGCACCTGAACACACATGTAGCATTCAAACAATCGATCAATCCCGAATGACCTATCAGACACTCAACAACTTAAATGCCAAATCAACTGTGGCAATTGTTGGGGCAGGACTAAGTGGTGTTGAGCTTGCAAGCGAACTAAGAGAAAGCAGACAAGACTTGAACATTATCCTCTTTGACCGCGGCGAATTAATATTATCAAGCTTTCCCAAGCGACTGAGTCGATATGTTCAAAACTGGTTTGAAGAACATGGTGTTAACATCATTAACCGTGCTAACATTACGAAAGTGGAGAAAAATATCGTCTACAATCACGATGATCCGATTCGAGCCGATGCCATTGTCTGGACCGCTGGAATTCAGCCAAATCAAGTTGTCCGTGATTTAAAAGTTGAAAAAGATCCTCAAGGACGTGTTATCTTAACACCGCATCACCATTTGCCAGAAGATGAGCATGTCTATGTTGTCGGAGATTGCGCAAGCCTTCCTCATGCTCCAAGCGCCCAACTTGCCGAAGCACAAGCAGAGCAAATCGCTCAGATTCTTGAATTGCGTTGGAAAGGGGAAGCGCTTCCAGAGACAATGCCAAAATTCAAACTAAAAGGTGTGCTCGGCTCACTCGGTAAAAAAGCTGGATTCGGTTTAGTCGCCGAACGTCCTTTAATTGGCAGAGTTCCGCGCTTATTAAAGTCAGGGCTTCTCTGGATGTATAAACACCATAATGGATAGTGTTTCATGGTTGTTCATAAACCCTTGGTGTATCAAGGGTTTTTTTATTTTATCATTATAATAAAATAACAATTCCAAAACATAAATGTTAGTAATTATTCATTTGGCATACCCTGTTAAAATAGGTCTAAGAAGAAGCCCTTCTCAATAGAGTTGGGCTTCATTTTATTATCATGAATTTGAATGGAGATTGCAGAAAAAAGACAAATTCCAATAAGAAACTGTAATTTCCAAGTTTCTTTAGTTAAGCATGCTTTTCATCAACACTTGCTTTAGGGTAATAAAAAACACTCACATTATAATTCATTTTCAATTCTAAAGGTCTGTTTGAAAACAATCAAACAACCGTCTTTTCTGTTTTTTCCCCACACTGAACCTTTATTTATTTCAGAAAAAAAGGGCCTTTTGCTCTTCTCCAACTCCTTACAGAGCTTGTATTCGAAGATTATACTCAACTCTGTATCAGATCGAGATTGTAATGGGAGTGTTAGATTTAATGATCCAGTATTAGATGATAATGAATCGCAAATGCCAACCTCTAATCCAATGTTAAATAATGGATCTGTGCAACCTTCATAATTTTCTACTAATCAAGGAGTGAACAATTTGAGCGGCGGTTATGGAGCAATCCTTTTAATTATTGTTAGTGCCTCTGGCTGGTATAGCGGCGTTTTTTATGAATAGATGCTCATACACCTCTTCCCACGTTATTGATGACATGCTAAAAGGGCCTTCACAAACTTGTGAAAAGCCTTTTTGTCTTTCAATTGTTATTAATGATTTAGCATAATCGATTTTGAATCTGAAAAGAATAATCAAAAAGGGGGTGCGGCATGATTTTTAATATTTTTTTTGGTTTTCTTGTCCCTTGGTCAATTTTTTTGTTCCATAAAAAAAAATCTGTCTTAATCGTTTTGTTATTGTCAGCATTAATTTCCTTTTTAATCAATGATATTGGCTTCAGTTTAAAATTTTGGACTGTAAAACCATTTGAATATCCAGTTTTATCAATGATTCCATACAATTTAGGATTATTTACTGTTGTCGGTATTTATATGATTCATTTTATTGCCCTGTACCAAAAACCTTTATTCTACATAATATTCACATCACTACTATTGACCGTTTTTGAATTTGGTTTATACATGATAGGTCGAATTAGTTATGGTAATGGCTGGAACATTATGTTTACCTTTTTCAGTTATCTACTATCGACTACACTGTTGTATTTATTAGCAAGACTAACAGATCAACTAAGTGTTAAGTATTAAAAAACTAAAGAGGCGCCAATGTTGACGCCCTTTTAGCATGTCTCTTTAAATATCTATACAAGTGAATGTTCAGAATAGCTATCAAGAAAAACCGCTCTTCCAGCTAGCATGTGATCCGGTGTTCCATCAAGAAAAATCGCTCTTCCAGCTAGCATGTGATCCGGTGTTCTATCAAGAAAAATCGCTCTTCCAGCTAGCATGTGATCCGGTGTTCTATCAAGAAAAACCGCTCTTCCAGCTAGCATGTGATCCGGTGTTCTATCAAGAAAAATCGCTCTTCCGGCAAATTCATTATTCTCTTTTGGTTGAAGTAAAAAGTTTAAACCGATAAGACTGGTGACGATGACAGCTGCAAAGATGGCAAGGTACTTTTTCACTTTAACACCTCCATTCTTTTTAAAATTTGGTCTCTTGCATGATGAGACTTTTCAAAGTATCCTACAGCACTGTCTGCATCACCATTTTTCTTATAGTAAAGTGCAATATCTAATGTTAATTCCGCTATATCTGTCCAAAGATTAACTGTTTTGAGATATTCTAAAGCCTGTTCAATTTGGAAGGCATCGTACTCATCATACAGAGCATGGATAAGTGTAAATTTCGACAAATATTCCCTTTCACCTGCCTTTTTCGATCGAAAAAAACCTTTTTTATACCATTTATGCGCTTCTTCTAAAAAACCTAATCTGTACAAAACATGTGTCAGTTCAAAAATTGAATGAATACCGTAAACAGAGTCTTCATGTTCTTTAAAATTTAGTGCTTTTTTAAAATGTTGTTGAGCATGATTGAGGAGATTCTGATTAATGTAACATAATCCCAAATTGTGATGAGCCATACCGATAAGAAGATTATTTTTGATGATGATGGCATCCTTTAATGCTTGTTTGTGATGTTTTTCTGCTTCCTCAAAACGGAATAAATCAAGTTTATTCGCTCCTATAATCATTTCACTACTAATTGCTTTTTGAACATATTCATCATGGATTTTGAAGGTTTTTAAAGCTGTATTTGCATGGTTTAAAGAGAAGAAATTTTGTTTGATTTGATAGTAGGCGATAGCGAGTTTGTAATGGAATTCTGCATTTTCGATTTGATCGGGGATTTTTCTAAGCTTGTCCTCAGCCAATTTGTAATAGTTAATTGCATTTGTATAGTCTTTTTTATGAAATTCATACATGCCAGAAAAAAAGAAAAAATAATAGTCAATCATGTCATCAGTACTTTGCATGTCGGCTTTTTGATATTGAATGTCTTCAAACAATTTGTTAGAAGCAGCAAACTGTTTTGTCAGCAGTTTGTGTCGATAGTCTAAAAGATTGTAGTAAAGCAGCAAATCTTGATTTTCTTCCATGTTTGGCAATTGATGTTCAATCGTATACTTGATCGAAATCGCTTGAGATATCTCATGACGTTTAATTAAGATATACCATTGATTCAACATTTTGGCGACTTCTTCATAAGCAATTTTTGTCTTCAATCGCTTCCCTTCCTTTCCTTGCTAAGTTTCCCTTCAATTGATTGTATCTATTTTACATAATTAAGCATTTTTTGACAATGTATTTATCTAAATATTAGAACAAATCCCCATTTGAAAAAGTGCTTCATTTTCTAATGGTACAAGGATTGAACTTTTGTTAGATCATTTAATAAGTCTTTAATATCTTTTTGGGATAAAGGAACAAGCATTTGATCATAAAGGCTAATGATCTGTCCTTCTTCATCATCGACATGCTGTTTTAAGTATTGTTGTAAAGCTTGGAGCTGATTTTCCTTTAGACTTGTTCTTGTTTCAAATTGTTTTATTTTTTTTAATGAAAAAATATTATTTTCAGTATCAAATTGACCAGACAATATTTGCCCTTCAATAATGGACATGATCAACACTCCCGTTTTTTTAGTGTTAGTTTATCCGTAATGATTGAAGGGCAGTCACTTATTTTAATTCAGTTGGTTGATATCCCCGCTTTTCCATTTCCTCATAGATACTTTTCAACTTTGGATTCCCTTCACCAATGATTTTGTCTTCAATAAGAACGAGCGGGTAGAAGTATTCGTCATTTTGTATCTTTTGGGAAATCTCTTGTTTTTTAACGTCATCTTCTGGAGGATGGTGGATATCAATGTACATGATTGAGAAAGGCTGATCAGCGTATTTTCTTTTAAGTGCAGCTTCAAGCCATTCATATGTATCTTTTGATGAAGGAAGGTTAACACAGCTTGGGCATTGCACGTCACTACCGTAAACAAACAGTTCGACCGGTTTTTTCATCATCATGACTCCTTTTTTGTTTTTTACTTTATTTTAGTTTATTTTCACTTCATACTCCATTACAGCAATAAAAATTATTTTTTGTCTTTAATGAAATATGCTATAATGTTGTGGGAAAAGGTTGAAACTAATCAATAGCTTTTTATTGTTTGACTCCATATAATAGTTGTAACGATTTGAAAGGAGCGATATGAATGACGACAGAAGTCGAAATGAAAGAACAGGTTCAAGAAGTGCTTGACAAACTTCGGCCATTTTTGCTTCGTGATGGCGGAGACTGTGAACTTGTTGATGTTGAAGATGGTATTGTAAAACTACGTTTACTCGGTGCATGTGGTAGTTGCCCGAGTTCAACGATCACCCTTAAAGCGGGTATTGAGCGCGCCCTATTAGAAGAAGTTCCGGGCGTTTTAGAAGTAGAGCAAGTATTTTAACGAAAAGTCTGTCTCCAATAAATGGCGACAGACTTTTGTTATTTTATAGATGAGTTTTAAACCAATCAGTAATATATTGAAGCCGCTTCATTCGCTGTTTTGGATGTCCATTTCTTGATAAATTGTGTGATGCATTTGGAAACCTGATCAATTTTACCTGTTTACCTCGTTTTTTTAAAGCTGTAAAAAGCTGTTCTCCTTGTTCAATAGGACATCTGTCATCCCGTTCACCATGGAGAATTAACAATGGTATTTCTACCTGGTCCACATACTTTAGGGGCGAGCGATCCCAAAGATATTCAACATCATCAAGGTCTGCACCAACTTGCCACTTCGTGAAAAAATAGCCTATATCACTTACACCATAAAAACTGATCCAGTTAGAAATCGAGCGCTGTGTGACCGCAGCTTTAAACTTATTCGAATGGCTCACAATCCAGTTCGTCATAAAACCCCCATAACTACCTCCTGTGACCCCGATTCGACTTTGATCAATAAAATCATATTGCTGCAGGACATAATCAACAGCTCCCATAACATCCTCATAGTCAGCCCCTCCGTAGTCATTCCTTACACTGTTCACAAAATCTTGTCCATAACCATGGCTCCCTCTTGGATTCACATAAATGACTGCATGTCCTTGCGCTGTAAGGACTTGAAATTCGTGAAAATACGTGTGTCCGTACATCACGTGTGGACCACCATGTATTTGTAAAATGAGTGGATATGTTTTTTCTTTTTCATATTGAGTCGGTTTTATTACCCAACCATGGATTGTTGTACCATCTTTTGTTTCAAATTGAAACTCCTCAGGTTCTGAGATCAAATGCCCTTCTACAAACGCTTGATTAGCATTTGTCAGCCGTTTGATTGTCCCGTCAAATGAGGTATGATACAGTTCACTTGGCCAAATAGGAAGTGCGATAGCTGCAGCAAAACCGGTCTCATCAGGGTGTAAACTAAAGCCGTTCAGGTGCTCTTTTTCAATACGAATTGGATAAACTAGCCCTTCTGTTGATATATAATAAATGCCTGTTGCTCCGTCATCAGTTCCCAGTGTATAAAAACCTTTGCTATCCTTAGTCCAAATCGGATGTTGTAATTCATCTCCAATCAAGCTGTCAGAAATAAGCACATCACCGAGATGAACATCAAACATCTCTGTTAAACATAATAAGTTGTTTTCATTTACATTGTAGAGCCAAGCTTTTTGAATTGTTGCATTTTTAAATTCTTGTTGGTGTCCTAAAAAAGCAAGCTGCTGTCCATCAGGAGAATAGGCTAATGAAGAAAAAACACCGCTTTGTGTGGTAACTCGTTTCATTTCCCCAGTAGCTAACGTCATGATATAAACATCGGACACACGGGCGCCAGACAATTTCGTCACATTTGCACAAAAGGCAATTCTTTTCCCACAAGGTGAGAAGGTGTAACTATGGTGGTCTCTTTCGTAGTTGGTCAACTGCCTAATGTCTCCTGTTTCTCGGTTTATCAGGACAAGCTGTGTAAATGTTCCTCTCTTCAAACCTTGTCCATCTGCTTTATATGAAATCGTATCAATTTCAACAGGTTCATCATCTTTAAGCTTCTGTTTTTGTGTATCTGTTGCTCTTTCATCTTTCGTTAATCTGACTGAACAAAGCAACTCTGTACCATCAGGCGACCATATTGGTTGTGACACACCATAAGGGATATTGGTTAGTTTTTTTGCTTCACCTCCGTTGATGTTCAGAAGATAAACCTGTTCTGTCTCATCTCGGTTTGAGGTAAATACCAGATTGCATCCGTCGGGTGACCAACGAGGATGCTGATTCCTTCCTTTTTCAAATGTCCATTGAACCGATTTTTGTTTTTCAAAATCATAAACCATAATCTGAGCATCATAGGCATCATGTTCTTTGTTTACCTTTGTTTGGACATAAGCTAACCTTTTACCGTCAGGCGAATATTGGGGATTTGTAACAGATACTAATTGTGTAACATCCGCTTCAGTTATATGCTTCTTCAATAATGACTCTCCTCCTCATGTGTCCTTTTCTTAATATTTCGACCCTCTAAATAAAAAACCTTTCTGAAAATAAAAAAGAGCTTGTCTAAGCTCTTTTGATCACACTTCCTTTATTTGGTATATACAGGCAGTCAACTGCACAATGTGGGAACTTTGTGGACAAATGCGTTTTCAATTCTTCTCCTTTTCCTTTTTCAATCAAGCTGAGAATCGTTGGTCCGGCACCGCTTAAAGCCGTTCCGTATGCACCTTTTAAACGGGCTTCATCCTCTACTTTGACGAGCTCAGGGACAAGTGCTCTTCGGTATGGCTGATGGAAAAGATCTTTTTTCATCATCTGTCCGACAAGCTGCCAATCCTTTGACATCAATCCTGCGACAAGTAAATTGCTAATCGCACTGGCTTTCACTGCGAGATGGTATGTGAGTTCTTCTGGAAGAACATGTCGTGCATCTTTGGTCAGTACTTCATATAAGGGGATCACAACAACAACATCTAAATCAATATCTTTAATAGGCACTATCTTTGTTTCTTCAGGTTCGTGAAGTCCGATAATCAGTCCACCTAATAGTGAAGCACCTGCATTATCAGGATGACCTTCTTCAAGACTGGCAAAATGCAATTTGTCACTTTCTGTCAGCTTTAAATCGACAAGCTCATTTGCCATTTCAATTCCAGCAACTATTGCAGCGGCACTGCTACCAAGCCCCCGTGCTAACGGGATATCGCTCCATACTTTAACAAAACTTGGAGGAAGCTGCTTTCCAAAATGATCCGCTGTCCGTTTTGCGACTTGATAAATCAAATGATCAGTTCCTTCTGGAGTTCCAGCAACAACATCTGTTTCAGCTTGAAAATGCCAATATTGATGAGGAAATACGGATATTTTTAAATAGCGAGAAAGGGCCATACCGACGGAATCAAAGCCAGGGCCTAAATTAGCCGTACTTGCTGGTACTTCAATCGAAAACAGCATGTCAGTTTCTATCATGTTTGAGCGGCTCCTTGTAGGTACTTAAGAATCTGTTCTTCATCAGTTGGAAGTGTCACAGGTTTAATTTTCGATACTTCGATCGCAATATTTGGATCTTTCAGTCCGTTTCCTGTTAAAACAGCAACAACCTTTGTCCCTGGCTGAATCTCATTTGTTTTTAGCTGTTTGATGATACCGGCAATTGAAGCACAGGAACCTGGCTCAGCAAAAACCCCTTCTTCCTTGGCTAACAGTTGATAAGCCGAAAGAATCTCCTCATCTGAAACAGCGGCGATTTTTCCGTTTGACTCATTTGCCGCATTGACTGCTTGCTCCCAGCTGGCCGGATTTCCAATTCTAATTGCGGTCGCAACTGTTTCAGGATGTTCGATTATTCTATTGTTGACAATCGGTGCAGCACCTTCAGCCTGAAAACCACGTAGCACCGGTAAACCTGTTTGATGTTTTTCGTGAAATTCTTTAAAGCCTTTCCAATAGGCTGTAATATTCCCAGCATTTCCTACAGGAATCGCAAGAATATCAGGTGACTCGCCAAGCTGTTCGCAAATTTCAAATGAAGCCGTTTTTTGCCCTTCAATTCGGTAAGGATTTACAGAGTTTACTAATGCAATCGGCTCTTTCTCACAAATACTTCTAACCATTTTTAGTGCATCATCAAAATTTCCGTTAATTGCAATAATTTCGGCTCCATACATAACAGCTTGAGCCAATTTTCCGAAGGCAATTTTACCATTGGGAATAATCACGATACACCTCATATTCGCACGAGCCGCATAGGCTGCTGCAGCGGCTGACGTATTGCCTGTTGAAGCACACATAATCGTATCGTTTCCCGCTTCTTTCGCTTTTGCCACCGCCATGACCATACCGCGGTCTTTAAAAGAACCTGTCGGGTTTACACCTTCTGTTTTCACATAAAGCTCAATTCCAAATCGCTTTGACAGTTTTGGTAAAGAGACAAGTGGTGTATTTCCTTCATATAATGTTAGTTCAGGTGTATTCTCAGTGACTGGAAGATAGCTTTTATATTGATGAATAAGTCCTTTCCACATTAGCTCCAACCGTTCCCTTCTACTCGATAAGTACTTTTAATCTCATGAACGACCTCTAGATCGTTTAATTGTTGCAAGATCTCAGTAAAGTCTGCTGCTGATGCGTGATGTGTCACAATAATGATTTCTGCTAAATCTTCATTGTCTTTAATCGGGAGCTGAAGAATTTTTTCAAAACTGACGCCTCTTTCTGAGAAAGTTGAGGTGATTTTCGAAAATGATCCAACTTGATCTTTCACATGAATTCTTAAAAACTGTTGGGCAAAGATTTCTGCAGGCGACTTCATTTTTTTCTCAAACTGAGGATCGACAAAACTGCTGCCAGTTACTCCAAGCCGCATGTTTTTCATCACAGCGACTAAATCTGATACAACAGCAGTCGCAGTTGGCATACTCCCTGCACCAGGTCCGTAAAACATCGTTTCACCGACAGCTTCACCGTAAACATAAACGGCGTTGTACTCATTATGTACAGATGCAAGTGGATGATGGTCTGGAATCAATGTCGGTTGAACACTCACTTCAACTTTTTGTCCGTCTCGCTGGGCAATACCGATCAGCTTCATCGTATAACCAAGCCGTCTGCTGAAACTGATGTCTTCATCAGATACTTGAGAAATTCCCTTTACTTTTACATCATCAAGTGCAACATTCATCGAGAAACCGAGCCTTGCTAATATGGCCATTTTTCTTGCTGCATCAAGCCCTTCTACATCAGCAGTCGGATCCGCTTCTGCAAAACCAAGCCTTTGTGCCTCTTTAAGTACATCTCCATATGGCGCCTGATCTTTATTCATTTTTGTCAAGATAAAATTCGTTGTTCCATTTACGATTCCCATCATTTTTGTAATTCTGTCTGAAGCAAGTCCCTCTTCCAACGTCCGCAAAATTGGAATTCCTCCGGCAACACTTGCTTCAAAGTAGAGGTCACAGCCGTTTTCTTTGGCGCAAGCTAATAGCTCTGACCCATAAAGAGCAATCAAATCTTTATTGGCCGTTACAACGTGTTTTTTGGCGCGAAGTGCATCAAGCAAGTACTGCTTTGTTTCCTCAATTCCGCCAATGACTTCAATAATGACATCGACTTCAGGGTCTTCAATGACTTCATAGGTATTTGTTGTCAATATATCTCTCGAAAGCTCCACATCTCGCTTTTTGTCAATATTTTTGACAAGTACTTTTTGAATGACAACTGGACACCCAACCTGATGTGTCAGTTTATCCTGATGATCCTGAATTATTTTTACGACTCCACTACCTACCGTTCCTAAACCTAGAAGTCCTACTCGTATCGCCTTCATTAAAATTCCACCTTTCTATCTATATTATGTCTCTCTTATAAAGACATTTGTAAACACTATAAATACACTTAAGTTAAAGAACATTATAATCGTGGAGTTGTTTTTTGACAAGGTGTTACTTTATAAATGATTACTATTGTAACCGCTTTAAATACCAATATAGCAACATTCTATATATTCAGAAATATTTTATTTTCGTTTTTTGCTACCTTGCTTTAGAACGCGGCTAGCTAGTCTTGGCTGTATCACCACTTTACTTGTTTTTACACTGATACTGGAAAAATATAGGAATATACAAACGTGAAGACCTGCACCTGTATAAGTTCTTCTTGTGCATGGTGGTATCTGTTATGACACAAAATCTTTCGCCAATCTAGCAACAGGCTGTCCAATAGCTGAATGCTGTTTTAGGATGTGTATTTTAACCAGATAAAAACGCTTTTTCAGTTTTTAGTTACTGACATCGATGATGATCTACACCGATGCCAGCAATCATGCGAAAATTTAGTAGCCTCTTTTCAGCCAATTTACAGACGGAATATTAACATATCCCCTTGCTTTTGTGCAGTACATGTCTTGGAAATTTGCTAAAAACTTTTCATATCTTTGTGCTTGATTCACAATATCATCAAGACGTTTTTCATAAAAGGCATGCTCTGATTCGGGGGATAGATAATAGTTCTCAATCGTTTCAAAATAGTGAAGTGGAAATAACAATCTGCTAAACAGCAATCGTTTAGAGAATGATGATAGTGGAATGATTTGTTCATACTGCTGTAAAAACAAAGTGCTTTCCTGAAAATCTTGGTTTTTTTGAAACAAACTTCTCGTATATTCTGCAAGGTCCCGAGCTGCATGATCAAATACCCATTCCACTGGAACCTTTATAAGTGGACTTTCCCAAGTCAGACGCTGGCGACAAATTGTCCCTGAATCTGCTGTCTGCGGCTGATCATCTAATTCTGTATCTGCTAAATACTGAATCGCATTTTCTGTTAAACCCAAATAATAAGGAAATGATTCTACAAAGACTCTTTCGAAAGGTTGTAATGGCTCTGATTGTGTTTTTTTAATCCAAAACTGTTCCAGTTGGTCTAGGCGTTTTCCCCATAAATCTTTCCATTGTCCGATTCTTGTCATTTCTTTCACTTCGTCTGGATATCCTCTCCCTTTTTGATGAAATTGCGCGAGTTCAGCTCCGAGTGAAACAGATCTTTTCGGATGACGCTGATCAGCCTGCAACAATACATACGATGTTCCATTGTCTTCAAAGGTCAGTGCACCATCTTTTGTTAATATAAAAGAGCAAACGTATGGTTCTTGTTGTTCTTGTAAATAATGACTGATGTAATATAGTTCCATAAGTTCAGATTGTCTGAATTGGGAGACAGGGACAATGAAAACAATCGAATTTGGTGTATGAAAGGATTGATAAGAGAGGTGATGAGAAAGATCACGAACATGGATTCCGAATTTTTCTTTTATTATTTCCTTCACCATATATCACCTTCATTCCTGAAAAATAAGCCTTCTTCACATCGTAATCTGATCAACATACAAATATGATAAATCAACTAAAAATGTTGGCTTTGATTGTTACATTTTTAAGGATGTTTGTATACACTAAGAAAAAAGATTGGGTGAACATCATGTCGGGAAACAAAAATAAGCACCACTTTGAAACATTGGCTAAGGAATGGCTAGAAAAACGGGGAGTCTCAATTTCAGAAATTGCGGATCTTGTCTATGTTTTACAAAGAAAATATCATCCAAACTTAAAAAAAGAGGAATGTGAAGCTAATGTCCACCGAGTGATTAGAAAACGTGAAGTCCAAAACGCCGTTATGACCGGTATTCAATTGGACCTATTAGCAGAGCAAAACAAACTTTTAGAACCACTCCAAAATTTAATTGAGACGGATGAAAGCCTATACGGTGTTGATGAAATTTTATCTTTTTCAATCATTAATTTATACGGTTCGATTGGTTATACGAACTATGGCTACGTTGATAAAATAAAACCGGGTGTGCTTGCTCGATTAAATGATAAGTCAACAGGTGAATGTCATACATTTTTAGACGATATCGTCGGTGCCATTGCGGCGGCTGCTTCAAGTAGGCTTGCACATCGGGCGAGAGATGCTGAGTAACAAAAAGATGGCCTCAAACTTCACGGCCATCTTTTCTCGTTTATATGTGCTTCATCCATTCTGTGAGTGAATGAATGACATAAGTCGGTTTTTCTGAATAAGCTTCAAGGTGTTCTTTTTGAGTCACACCTGTATGGACAAGGAGCGTATCCATTCCAGAATTCATTCCAGCCATGATATCCGTATCATAGTTGTCTCCGACCATCAGTGTCTCGTTAACCTGTGTTCCAAGCACTTTCATCGCCTGTTCCATAATGATCGGTTCCGGTTTGCCAATAAAAATCGGCTTTGTCTGCGTTGATACAGTTAATACAGATGTTAATGATCCGTTCCCAGGTAACAGCCCTCTTTCCGTAGGAATCGCAATATCACCATTTGTCGAAATAAATGTAGCGCCATTTCGAATCGCAAGACAGCCGACAGCAAGTTTTTCATATGTAATCCCGCGGTCAATACCGACAACGACATAATCAGCATTCTCTTCGGCAAAGGCCAAACCTTTTTCTTCAATTGCCTGACGGATTCCTTCTTCCCCGATCACATAGACCGAAGCTTTTGGTGTTTGTTCAGCAATAAAGTTTGCTGTAGCCATACTTGTTGTAAATACCTGTTCTTCTGTTGCCGGAATATCAAAAGAAACAAGTTTTTCAGCAACTTGTTTGGGAGTGCGTGAAGAATTGTTGGTCACGAATAAGTAGGGAATATTTCGCTCTTTCAGCATTCTAACAAATTCGCACGCCTCTTCAATTTTTTCTGTTCCTTTATACATTGTTCCATCTAAATCGATTAAGTATCCTTTATACGTTTTCATGTTTTACACTCCAATTTTTTTTAGTGCGGTTTAAATGCCGTTACTGGACCGAGTTCATTGTTTAAATAGGTCCGAACCCGATGAGGAAAGCTTTTTAATGTTTCTACATAGATCTCCAACACTTTTTTCAACTCTTCATGGTTGACGTTCAAATAGTCTTGAACCAATGTTTTACGATAGGTGATGAGCTGTTTTAAATTCTCCCCTTCTGTTTGGTCAAGAACGTTTTCATCTATTAGTATATCCATGATATCGTGATAACTTCCCGGATCTCTCATAATAAAGCCGTCAATGATGTCATTCCCAATATCTAAAACACACTCAATCAACATCTGACAGATTCGTTCAAGCGCTTTTTTTTCTAGTGCTGAATTCCATGCTGTTTGTGATTGAAGTAAACGTAATTCTGCTTCAAAATAACTTAGTGTGTTTTCAATTTTATTTTGATCGACAAAATACATTCGAGCATCCCCTTTTATCATCGTTTATTTTCGCAAACGTTTTAACACAAAATAGGCACAGCCAAAATTACAGTATTCGTAAATATACTCATCAAGAGTACTAATTTTTGTATCAAAGGTTGCTTTTTGACTTTGGTCATCAAAAAATCCTTTTAGCCTTAGCTGATTATACCCCCAATCTCCGACAATATAGTCATACTTGTTTAAAATATCGGAATATCTGGCTTTAAAGGCATCCTCATTAAAACCGCTTTTTACATCTTTGACAACTTCAAATGAAGCATTTTGAACGACAATCATGCTTTTCACCTCTTTTATATGATAATTCAAACCCAAGCCGCCATCAATTGCTAAGAATAAATCTTCTTGATTGGAAAAGCTAAAGATATAAGGAGGACATGCAGAATGAATATACGATTTATATTACTCGTTTTCGTGCTCATGCCGTTAACTGGATGTCAAACAGCTCTAGACGATTCAGAACAAAACATGAATGAAGAAAACGGAAATACAATCCACGTTGCAGATCGAAACCGTCAATACCATCAAACCTTTAGAAATGATGAACGAAAAGGCAGGTTCGGCTATGCCAGACATCAGGCTTCACCTGTTGAAAATAAAAATGAAATACGATCACCCCAGATTAATCGAGATGAAATCGCTAATATTATATCTAGTTTAACGGTTCAGCTCCCCCATATTCAAGATGCCTCAGCACTTGTTACAGATGAGGAAGCTTTAATTGTCTACAAAACAAACTCGAAACAGCGAGAAAAAACCGCTGATCAAGTGAAAAAGACGGCTTCATCTGTCATTCCAAGATTTTATGATGTTTATATTTCTGATAACGAAAATTTAATCCAGTCGATTGCGAACTTCAGTCAACTCGGGTCTAATTCAAGAAATGTTGACCAGTTGATGGCGGACACAATTAAAGACATGAAAAAATCACCACAAGGCAATCTAGGTGATTAATTTAAAACAACCGCACCTTTTTTCACAATCAAAGGTGCGGTTTCTGAGTGAAAAAAAAGGCATGAACCCGGTACATTTCCGGGTCATGCTCGTTATGCTTTAGCTTGCCGTTTTTTTGAAGCTTCATTTACTTGCTCATCTGCATGATATGAAGAGCGGACAAGTGGACCGGCTTCACAATGACTAAAGCCTTTTTGCATGGCAATTTCTTTTAATTCTGCAAATTCATCTGGATGGTAGTATTTTTCTACTTTAATGTGTTTTCTTGATGGCTGTAAATATTGACCGATCGCCATAATATCAACATTGTTTGCGAGAAGATCATCCATTGTTTCAATGATCTCAGCTTTTGTTTCGCCAAGCCCGATCATCATGCTTGATTTTGTCGGAATATCAGGTTGCATTTCTTTCGAACGGCGCAACAGCTCTAAAGAACGATCATATGTAGCTCTGGCACGAACTCTCGGTGTAAGGCGACGAACTGTTTCAATGTTGTGGTTCAAAATATCGGGCCGAGCTTCCATTAATATTTTTAAGTTTTCTTCATCTCCCCCCATATCAGAAGGGAGCACTTCAATTGTTGTAAAAGGACTTTTTCTCCGGACGGCGCGTATCGTTTCAGCGAAAATACCTGCTCCTCCGTCTTTTAAGTCATCGCGTGCAACTGCTGTAATAACGGCATGCTTTAAATTCATCATGCTGACTGAATCAGCGACACGTTCCGGTTCATTTAAGTCAAGTTCTGTTGGCAGTCCCGTTTTCACCGCACAGAAACGGCAGGCTCTCGTACAGACAGATCCGAGAATCATAAAAGTTGCTGTTCGTCTGACAGCCCAGCATTCGTGAATATTCGGACATTTTGCTTCTTCACAGACCGTATGTAGGTTTTGATCTCTCATCATTTTTTTTAAGCCCGTATAATTCTCATTTGTATTGAGTTTAATTTTAAGCCATTCGGGTTTTCTAAGATACTCGTCTTTCTTTGCCAATTCCATCATCTCCACTCGTTGTAGTCAAGTTTTACAGTGTTCATGTTATGTTCTTTGTGCCGTCTGGAACCGCTTAAATAAATGAGATCCTCGTCTAAAAAAACTTTAACACAGTACAAATCATGGGACAAGAGATTGGTTTTGAACCATCACAAATTGCAAATATTTTCTTATTATTGTTTTTCTCGTCAGACGTAAACTATACATATTCAATTGGAAAGGAGTTAAGGACACTGTGAAAGTTGTATTATCCGTTCTCATCCTCCTTTTAGTCATCGGCCAACCTTGTGCTTTTGGGAAGGAAAAGAAGAAAGAAGCGGATTACGAAAAAAGGATGGCACTTTATCAAAAAACAGAGGCTGCAACCCAAATCCCTTGGTATGTCTTCGCAGCTGTTGATCAATATGAAATCAATATTCGTAAAAACCGCAAAGATTTACCAAAGCAATCAGGGTATACTGGAATCTACATTCCGCAGAGTGTATGGAGCGGACCTGAAAATCCCAACCTGGATGATACCGCCCCTCTCAGTATTAAAGTATTTGATGGAATTGGAATGGATGGCAACGGAGACGGACGGGCGGATTCAAATGATGATGAAGATGTCCTTTATACATTTGGACAATACTTATTGACATATGGAAAAGATATTGAAAACATCCGCATTGGGCTATGGGAATTTTATGAGCGGGATCAAACGGTCGGAATCATCTCTGGATTCATCAAACTTTTTGAAAAATATGGCCGGATTGATTTAGGAGAACACGCCTTTCCTCTTCCGGTCAAAACGATTTACAGTTACAGAAGCACATGGGGTGATGCTCGCGGCTTTGGAGGGAGACGGATTCATGAGGGAACTGATTTATTCGCCCATTTTGGTCTCCCTGTACGCTCCACATGCTATGGGATCATTGAAATGAAAGGTTGGAATCGGTTTGGCGGCTGGAGAGTCGGTATCAGGGATATCCATAACACATATCACTATTTCGCCCATCTGAATGGTTTTAGTAAAGGACTAGAAACCGGTCAAATCGTTGAACCTGGACAGGTAATTGGCTCAGTTGGAAACACCGGATATGGTCCACCTGGGACAGCCGGAAAGTTCCCACCTCATCTTCATTATGGTATGTACAAAGACAATGGACGGACTGAATGGTCTTTTGATCCATATCCACATCTAAAAGCATGGGAACGGAAAGATATTCGAAAAAGAAAAAAGCGTTAAAAAATGAACATCCCTATTCTTGCAAAAAGCATGAATAGGGATGTGTCGTTAGGCCTTGCTCTTTTTATGTTTTATTACTGCATTTGTGATACTTAAAGCCAATCCTCCCCAAATGATCAAGATGCCTACTGTCATCATTACAATTGAAGCATCACTCATGAGGAAACCTCCTTATCTTGATAAAGTGAATACGTAGATGCACTCTTCCATTTAGAGAAAGAAAGCAGAAACCCGACAACAATCACACCAAGTGCAACAGACCAGCCCCATTTTAAGAGAAATTCCACCGGCATGCCTCCATAAGCAGATGTCAAATTAGTTTTAATATTGTCAAACATCATATATCCTAACACGAGCGGTGTGACAATACTTAAACTGATTCTCCACCATCCACCAAGCTGAATATCAGAGACTGAATTGGCATAATTTTGCAGCGTTTTCAACTCTCTTGCAAACCAGGCAATGACAATCACTTCAATTAAACCTGCAAGTGCCACTCCAAAATTATTAATAAAATAATCTGCAGCATCTAGGAAGAACAGTCCACCTTTTGTAGCAAACACAAGTGAACAAAGTGCTGCTAATCCTCCGCCGAACAAGACAGCTTTTCTTCGCGAAATATTAAATTTATCCTGTATAGCGGCAACATATGTTTCAGAAATGGAAATGAGAGATGTTAAACCTGCTAATACGAGCGAACCAAAGAACAAAAATCCGAAAAGTGCATTAAATGCCGGAAATTCATTAATGATTTGTGGAAATACGACAAATGCCAAACCTACACCTGATGAAACAACTTCTTTTACAGGTACACCTTGCTGTGCCGCCATAAAACCTAACGCACTGAAAATACCAATTCCCGCTAACAGTTCAAATGATGAATTTCCAAATCCAGTAATAAATGCATTATTGGTAATATCCGATTTTTTTGGTAAATAGCTAGAATACGTAATCATGATGGCAAATGCAATGGATAGACTAAAGAAGATTTGGCCGTAAGCGGCAACCCAAACCTTTCCATTTGTAATTTGACTCCAGTCAGGTGTAAAAAATGCTTCAAGCCCTTTTCCTGCTCCATCCAATGTGATCGAATAAATGACAATGATTAAAAACAACACACCTAATAATGGTAGAAAAATCTTGTTTGCGGTTTCGATCCCTTTTTTAACACCTGCAAATAAAATACCTAATGATATGATCCAAACAATTGCAAGAGGAATCAGGACACCAGGAACAAAACCACCAAATTGACCAATAACGCCTCCACTCATATCAATTCTATCTAAATAGTCTTTCATTAGGAAATTTTCAGTATTTTTACCCCATCCTAAATTCAGAGAAAAGACTGCATAAGATACTGCCCAAGCAACAATAACTGCATAATACGTGGAAATGACAAATGATATAGCAACCTGCCACCAACCAAGCCATTCTTTTCCTTTTCCCATTCTTGCAAACGATAGCGGAGCTGACCCCCTATATTTATGGCCAATTGAAAATTCCATAATCAAAAGTGGAATTCCAGCTGTTAGGAGGGCAAACAAATATGGAATAAAAAATGCGCCTCCTCCATTTTCATAAGCTACAGCAGGGAATCTCCAAATGTTTCCCAAACCGATAGCGGAACCGACTGCCGCCATAATAAAACCTGCTCTTGTTCCCCACTGTGGACGGTGATCCATAAGCTTCCTCCTTTACCTTTTTGAAACATCAGAAAAAAATGAATTTTCTAATTATTATTATTATTGATTAGTATATACAGTCTTTCTACCTATGTCAAAATATTTTTTCTGGTAATTAAAAGTACAAAACTAAAAAAGCATTCTGCCTTATATTCAGCAGAATGCCTTAGAAATTTTATTTTTTCATCTTTAAAAGTGCCTCTTTTCCACTTATCCCTGGGTAAATGCCAAGTTCTTTAGCTGCATCTGTCACAGATTCAAGCGGAGCTTCAAGAAGCTGGTCAATCGTTCTGACACCGACTGCTCTGGCGGCGACAATCTTGCGATCCTTTAATCTATCGTTTAACAAGGCAACATCAAGCGCTCCACACATAATATATCCATCATCATTTGTAATGGCCATAAAATTTGTTTTTGGCAACTTGACCGTTATAGCTGTAAATGATTGACCTTCAATCATGATTGGAGTTAAATTTACCATTGTAATCCCTCCTTTACCATTAATCTATGATAAAACAAGGGACTTGTTCCGATAGCCTCATTTTGATTGATGTAAAGCCTTTAGCTTCCATGCCAAAAGATCGCGCAAAAATTCAGGCATAAAATATTCAATATGTTTGGCTGTACGAATCAGCGGAAAAAATTTTCCGAGTGTGAACATATCAATTGTGGCAAGTGTATAGGTGAGGTCAGTTTCCACGTTTGCCCCATTGATTGTTAGCTTTTCAAGATTTAGTCCAGAGTAAATCATTTTCCCCATTACCTTTCCACGAAAGCCAAGTCCTTTGATCTGAAGCTGTTCCATTTCATTTGTTGACGCCTGATGAATGATTTCCTTTATCTCCATCCCTGTTAACTTTAATTTAATAGGGTTGATCGGATGTGGACATATCCTATGTAAATCAGCTTTCATTACTGGACCTTTTGGAAGGGATTGAAGAAGAATGCCGGCATTGACCATGCCGATGTCAGCCTCACACCATTCCCGTAAGGCCTCCGCTAACAGTTGTGGCAAGCTAGACGTCTGAAACCAGTTCGTGACGAGGGGATCATCCAGTACGGCTACTTCTTCCTCGAGGATCTTTTGAGCGTCTTCTTTTTTTTGATAGAGAAAACCTCTTGTTTCTTCTGATTCACCTTTCCAATCTGTTGTCTTCAAAACACTTGCCTTCATGTTTGCCATTGTCTTTGTTGTGCTGTTAAACGTCAACTCGACATGACCGGTGTAGTGCCCATATTTTTCGGCACAAGCTAGCAAAACCCCATTTTTCAACATCCCGTTTTCTAATAAGTGATGGGTGTGGGATCCTAAAATCACATCGATTTCTGGAAATCGTTCGGCAACAAGCTGATCATCTAATATTCCTAAATGAGAAAGAAGAATCTTTACATCAGCTTCTCCTTCTACCTCTTTCAACATACTGGCGATGCTTTCAAAAGCATCTGTCACTTCCCAATCAAGCTGTTTATAAATCGGGTAATATGGAACTGTTACCCCAAGAATAGCAATGGACCGTCCGCTTTTAAGCATTTTTATCAAATACGGTTGTGCCCATTGCGGTCTATTCCCAAAACGATCAAACAAATTAGAAACAATAACCGGAAATTCTGCATCGTCATAAAGTTTATTCAGTTCTTGGTGCGGCAGTGTGATCCCTTCATTATTCCCAATTGTTACAGCATCATAACCAAGACGGTTTAACAACTTGACATTGACTTTTCCGAAAGACGCTTCAGAAATAGGATGACACCTGTCCATATGATCACCGATATCAAACAGCAGCACATCTTCATCATCAGCGATATGTTTCTGTCTTTGTTTTTCAAGGTAATCAACGATCTTCGGCCAGTTTTCAAAATGACTGTGCAGATCATTTGTGTGATAAATATGGAGCTTTTCCCTCATGCAATATCTCTCCCTAGCGTTTTAACTGAATATGCCTTGATAGACTAATCTGAGTCCGATTAAAATGAGAACCAACCTTAAAATCACCACGATCGTTTTTGTATTCATTTTTTTATTAATGATAGCGCCAAGCTTTCCACCGTACCAAGCTCCTGGGATCAGTGCCAAAGCATATAGCCAATTGACATGACCTGATATGACATGACCGAGGGAGCCTGTGACAGATGAAAGAAAAATAATGAACATAGATGTGGCTACAGCAACCCGTGTTGGGAATAAGAAGATAAGTAACATCGCTGGAACCATTAATGATCCTCCGCCAATCCCAAATAAGCCACCAAGGAAACCGACAACAAAAGCAATCGCGATTCCAAAGATTGGCTGATAAGAATATGTATAATCATTTCCTTCATCATTTTTAAATGTTCTGATCACACCAATATGTTTTTTTTCTGCCGTTTTCTCTTTTTTCTTAATCATTAATGACAAAGATAATAAAATCATAAAAATTCCAAACGATAGGGAAAATGAGGAAGAGCTGAAGTACTTCGAGACATGCGCCCCAATGATACTGCCCGGTCCTGACCCGATAAAAAAAATAAGCCCGCTCTTATAATCAACGGTTTTATACTTCATATAAGTGATGGTCGAGGAAAGACCTGTAAAAATGATGACAAACAGAGATGTTCCCACTGCTATTTGCGGCGTAATATGATCAAACATCGCTATGCCTGACAAAAAAAGCAGTGAAGGAACGATGACAATTCCGCCCCCAAGACCAACTAGTCCGCCGATGGTTCCCGCAATAAAACCGAGAATAATCAGTATGATGTATTCCATAAAAAGTCCTCTTTTCTTTAACTAAATAAATCGAGCTGTCTTGGTGCAAGTCCTTTATATTCTAGGTTCAACAGCTCCATCATTTGTTTACCATTTTGTGCTGCATCTCCACCAGAATTGTTATTAAACAGGAGATAGAGTTGTTCAGATTGCTTCTGAAGTAGCTGTAAATTTTGCTTCCAGTCTTGTAACTCTTGTTCATGATATAAATATAAATATCTAACCTCTCGCCAATTTTGCCCTGAAGATGGTCTTACCCAGCCTTCTTTATTTCGACCATGAAAGCGGATCAGCGTTTTATCGCTATCTGTCGCGTGAAGTACAGTCGGAATACTTCCTTCACCAATTTGAGGTTCATCACAAATACTATGAATCCATTTTTGTTCTTCCATAAAAGCCAATGTTTTATCATAGACTTGGGGCATAAACCATGAACGATGCCTAAATTCAAGCGCACACGGAATATCTCCCATTTTTTCTTTGCACCATCTTAAGTAATGGACATTTTCTTTTCTGCAATCAAACCAAGGTGGGAACTGGAACAACACCATTGCTAACTTTTTTGCTTTTTTATATGGTGTCAATGAAAGTTTAAAAGCATCAAACATCTCATCTTTTGACTGAAAAGGAATCTCTCCACGCTGATGACCGGTCATCCCCTGATAAGCCTTCATGATAAATTGAAATGATTCAGGTGTTTCTTTTACCCATTTCTCATTGTTCCTTTCCGGTTGAATGGCATAAAAACTTGCATCAAGCTCAACGATTGGAAAATGAGATGAGTAAAGTGTCAGCTTCTTTTGATTGCTCGTCTTAGGTGGGTACAAGCTATCATGATCCCCCCACCCTGTTAATCCGATATAAATCAACGACATTCACCTCTCTTCCTAGTTTATCATAGGTTTTTTTTAGAATCTTATATTTAGACCTAGCTTTCCCTAAAAAAAGCAGCCGGAATCCCGGCCACTTAATCTTTTCTTCTTGGAAAAAGCGTAAAGCTAAAACTATAAAGAAAATCGACTGCAAGGATGATCGTCCACATGAAAGCGGTCTGAACTAATGGTTGAGTTCTTGCAAAATCTCCGATAAATAAATGCATTCCACCTAAAATTGGGGTACCAATCAACCATGCAAGTAAGTGACGGTACCAGCCCGCTCGCTCTTTTTGGGCATGTTCTTTGCCAAATCGCGGTCCTTTCTCAGGCTTTGGCCCATTTGCAAAACGATATGCGAATCGAACATCCGCCCATCTCACCATGCGACTACCAAAAGCGACACTAACTCCAATATAAATAGCAGCTAAGCCGTGTACAACATTGGCTTTAGCACCATGATACAAATCGACACCTGTGGCAATTAATAAAACTAAATCTAATACAGGTGTTAAAGCAAGTAACAACAAACTCGTTTTTTTCATCTTGAGAATGTATCGAAAACATAATCCCAACAAAATCAAGACCCAAAAACCAATTTCACAAGCAATGATAAGTAAACCAATCATGTTAAATGTCCCCCGCTCTTTTTATAATACAAGTGTGCTAAAAAATAATAACACAAATTCACGTAATAGTACAACTGTGTTATAATCATTTTATGCCTAAAATTGTTGATCACGAAAACCAAAAAGAAAGAATTGCTGAAGTTGTCTGGAACATTATTCATAAAGAAGGTCTGGAACAGTGCACTGTTCGAAAAATTGCAAAAGAAGCAGGGATTTCAGCAGGGTCTATGCGCCACTACTTTCCAAACCAAGCAAAACTGTTGATTTATTCCATGCAGCTCGTCGTCAATCGAGCTAAAACACGAATCGATCAGCTGACATTTACAGAAACACCAGAAAAAAATGCAAAACAGCTGCTCCTTCAGCTCTTACCTATAGATGCTGAAAGGAAGTTAGAAATGGAAGCATGGTTTTCATTTACAGCCAAATCAATGAGTGACCCTGAGCTAAAACAGCTAAGGAAGGAGATGAATGAAGGAATTTTTTCAGCTTGTCAAATGGCTGTTGAAGCACTGTGCCCGTCGCAAAGTGAAATGGAAAGGAAAAGGGAAACAGAACGTCTCTATGCATTGCTCGACGGACTGGCACTTCATGCAATTTTGGAGCCTGACCGTGTCACACATGAGATGATCGATTCTGTATTGACAAATCATTTACAAAGCTTGTCTCATAAAAAACGAAGCCAGTGACAGTCTCCACTGGCTTTCTTATGCTTATTTCATTGATGGAATACATGATGATCAAAATACCTTGACAGCGTTTGTAGCTGAGTTAGAAACCAAGGAGATAGAAGAAAGCATCATATCATCACACAGCTATCTATCAAGAAAATAAAATGAATCGGAAACATGTGAAACGAATGTGAGAATGGTTCATTTTAGGAGGTAGAAGACATGTTATCAACAAGTACAACCAGTTCAAGAATTGACAGAGGAGCTCACCCAAAATCTTGAGGAATATCGTCATACACAAGCAATGCTTGAGGCTATCCATATCCAGCATGATTATTAATAAAGTATCGATTTAAAATACTCTCATCAAAACCTTCGGAATTCGATTTTCAAAATATTTTACTTCACGATACCAAATGTCGATATAGCACTGGCAATAACAGCAATTTTGCAACAAAATAAATGATGAAGACCGATGATTTTCAGTCTGATTTAAAAACGAAACTTTGAAAAATTGTGTCTGCGAAAATACATGTTTAAACGGAAAAAACGTTGTTTTAAATGACATGATCTTTTGATGGAATGCACTCGCCAGTTTTTAGCACACATTTGTTAAAGGGATGAGTGCTAACTAAAATCGTTTAAAACAGTCTGACATACGGATCACTTCAATTAGCCGCTTTCCTTGTCATTTTGTCCACAAAAACATTGTGCCCCGTCCATCCTAGCAGAACAGGGCCTTTTCTTGTTTACTAATGACGCCTTAACATTGTAAGAATATCGAGTAATGTATGGTGAATGACAAATTTGCGATAATCGATATCATCTAAAATAGGTTGAGGTAAATGTTGAAGTGCTTGGTGAACCCTTTCTTCATCAGACAGTTTTTGGTTATTTAAAGCTCTTTCAATCACTTTGGAACGGAAAGGAAAAGGACAAATTCCACTAAATGCGACGCGAACCTCACCATCAACTTCAAGCGCTGAAACGGTCACCAATGGATACCCCTTATCCCATTGTTCGCGTACTTTTATACTCGCAAATGGTTGATTCAAATATCGCTTTTCAGTTAACAAAAGCATGAGCATCTCACCATTTTTCAACTGTAATTTTTGATTGAACACTTCATGAATCGAATAATAATTTGTTCCTTCCGCACTTAATGTCATCACTTTACTGTCGGTTAATAAAAATGGCAAAACAGCTTCTCTATAAAAAATCTGACCACAAATATTACCGCCTAATGTAATTTTGTCACGTGACATATGATCGGCAACTTCTATTGCAGCTTTACTTAATAAAGGGAAATCGTTATTTTCTGTTAGTTCTGTTAATGTTAACGCTGAACCAAGTACAAGATGATTGTCTTCAGATCGTAAAGTACGGCATTCAGGGATGTCTTTCAGATCAATGATCACCTTTTTGTCCTTCATATTTGAACGGCCAAAGGAAGCGTGTTCTGTCCCGCCAGAAAGATATGAAGGCTGTTTCCCCTCTCTCTCCAACCGATTAAATAGCTGGATAGCTTCTAACGCAGACACCGGCCGATAATATTCTAAATCAAACAAAATCATTCTGCACTCTCCTCCAATCCCAAACAGCGACAGCTGATTTTAATGTACTACAGCAAATGCCTTCCTCATTGTATTGTATCTTGAGTTAATTTAAAACCATTATTTTGAAATATAAGTCAAATGAGATAGGAATTGGTATTATGGTTCGGTATTAATCACAATTGTCCATACTACACATTCACTTGTTGAATTACGACTGGTCTTTAAAGCCTTTTCGGGCTAATTGAATAAAGGTTTTTAAAGGAGAAGACATCCATTTATCTTTGTGCCACGCCATTTGAGTAAATACAGGGCATTCACTTTTCCAATTTAGTTTTTTCATGAGACCTGCTTCAATTTCTGCCTTTACCACCATTTCGGGCAGTAGGGCAATTCCGAGCCCAGCCATTACACATTGTTTGATCGCTTCTATGCTGACAAATTCTAATTGATTAGGTGATATACATGTTTGATTCAGAGTTGCCTCAAAAAGCATTCGGTAAGAGCAGCCACTTTCAGTCAATAAAAGGGTTTCATCTTGCAAATCTTGAGGTGTGATAAGTGAATCTTCGGAAAAAGGATGATCGATCGCTGCCACCATTTTGATGTCATCTAAAACAAGTGGTTCAATATGTAGTGACTCATCAGGACGATTAATGTCCATCATAAAAGTGAGATCAAGAAGCCCTTCTAATAATTGTTGTTTCGCCTGTTTACTAGAAATGTATGGTTTGAACACAAGTTTAACATTGGGAAATATTTTCTTGAATTCTTTAATAATTGCTGGAAGACGGTATGTACACTGGCTCTCTGTCGCACCAATTTTCAGAATTCCTGTTGCTTCCAGCGCTGTATTGGTTGCCATTTTGGCTTCTTCGGTTAATGCGATAATTTGATCTGTATAGCGCTTGAAAGTCTTACCAGCTTCCGTTAACACAAGCCGTTTTCCAAGTCGCTCAAATAAAGGAGTCCCAATTTCAGCTTCAAGTGATTTGATTTGGGAAGTCACACTTGATTGTGCGTAATTTAACAATTTTGCGGTCACAGTAAAATTAACATGTTCAGCGGCAGTTCTAAAAGTGATTAGTTGCTTAATTTCCACTCCTTATCTCCCTTTCTCATCATTTTTTTCGATAGATTCAATCGAAATAATCGTCTGTATTGATTTTTCCATTCATTATATGATGAAAGAAATCAATCGTAAATAAAGGAGTCGATTCGATCATGAGTATAGCCGTCATCAACGGTGGAACGCGCACCAATGGAAACACGGAGTTATTAACGAAAAAAGTCATTCAGGGACAAGATGCAGAAACCATTCATCTAAAGGAATATCACATTCAATCTATTGAAGACTTACGTCATACAGAGACTGGATTTCCAAGTATCGCAGATGATTATGATTCGATTATTGAGCGTATCCTCCCTCACGATACTCTCATTTTTGCTACACCGATATATTGGTACGGGATGACAGGTACTTTAAAGATTTTTATAGATCGTTGGTCACAGACGATGAGAGATCGGCATTACCCTGACTTTAAAGAAAAATTAGCTGCTAAACAGGCGTATGTGGTCGCTGTCGGTGGAGATCAACCGAGAATAAAAGGACTGCCATTGATTCAACAGTTTGCCTATATATTTAGCTTTTTTGGTATTTCCTTTGGAGGTTATGTATTAGGAGAAGGTAACAAGCCTGGTGATATTTTAGAAGATCAGCAGGCACTACATATAGCAAGTGGATTATTGAATGGAAGTGCTATTAGATGAAATGGATCTTAGCTTTCATTGTCATGATATTTGATTTAGGATTGGTTTTTGCTTTCATTTGTCAGCCATCTCCATCATGGACTTATATGAAAACAGAAACATCTACAACCCAGAAGGACAAGCAATTTGTGAGAATGACGGGGTCTGTCCTACAAACCAAACATCAAGTGACAACTGATACAGGTGAAGAAACGATTTTCATTACAAATGACATGTCAGGCCCAAAATAGATCGGTCTGACATTTTCCACAAAAGCTCTTGTCGATGAAGCCGTTTCGTTTAACGATTTTGTCGACAAGAATGAGCTAGTAGAACTTGTAATCGTATAGGATTCAACGATTTCAAAATGGCTGTAACCGATCTGCTCTATTTAGCACACATACTTCTCCATTTAAGACAATATTTAATGATCGTCAAAACCAATCAAATATCATGATGAAAAGAAATATTTCTCATTTTCTATTGAGAACATTGCTCAACAGATTACTAGCCCATTCCCAGCAATTAGATTATGTTCACTAATGAAACATAGCTATTCAACAATTTCATGAGTTAAAGAAAAATCCTTGAGCTGATACAAAAAATACAAATAAAAAGAGAACGATACAAGTCAAACCGTCATCTTTTCGTCCTTTTTGAAATTCATCTAATCCCATGACTAACATCAATAAACTTAAGAAAAATAGCATATAAGGTTGGAATTCAAAATGATTCGTTACCAATACATATCCTGAGCTTAAAACAACTGTTATTGCTAACAGAATCCTTAAAATTTTTAACACTTAAAAATCCCCCTTTTATTTGATCTCATACCTTACAGAAAAAACACTAACAATTGCCCTATGTTTTTACAAGTAAGTAAATACCAACTATACCGTTTTATGTATTAATGGTTTTCAACTTTTCATATGTCTAAGTTGAATGAATTGAAAAATATTGTTAATCTAAAAAAGTCAATTGATCAATGAGGAGAGAGAAATTTGAAAAAAATCGCAGTTTTTATGATGTTGGTATTTATTATCATCGCAGGTTGTAGTAATAAATCAGATACTTCTACAGAAAAGACAGGGGCTGAAACAAAAGAAAAACAGGAAAAATCTTTATCAAATGAACAGGCTTCAAAACAACCTGTTTTGAAATACATAAAAGAAGGGACTATGGATGCCAATATTGTGGCACCTGGCTTTTTGAATGCTGCTAAAGAAAAAGAAATAAATGCGATTACAAAGAAGATGCAGAAGAGCCTTGCTAACAAACAAGAGTGGTTTAAAGCTTACATTTCTAAGACGAAAAAGGGTGAAAAATTACCCTATCACCCCAATTTTGGTATAACTGAAAAAGAATACCGTCTTCTTCTTAATTCAGATCATCATATCAGATTAAAAAAGATCGGAGATACGTCTTTAACCATAACAAAAGAAGGAGATCAACTGATCTTAAAAACAGACAATACCAAAATAATCAAAACCGTTTATATTGATTTAAAAAAGAACACGGTCAAAACTGAAGCTGGAACACTTAAATATGACGGTAAAATTAAGGCTTCCAAGGGACAAGTAGTAACTGGTGAGTGGTCTGGAGAAGCTTGGGCATTAAAAGGTAAGTCTCCAGAAGACATGTCAGCAGAGTTCTATATAGGAAAGCTAAAGGATACAGGGGAAACACTTGTAACATTTAGAATAAATCAGAACACGTTGAAAGCAGAGGAAATGTTAAAATTTAAATAGTTTCAATCTTTTCCTCTCAAAACAATTAACACACGATATAAAAAATTGTATGATTTTATACCTTGAACGTTCGCCTGCACATCTGAATTAAAAAAACTAGTGTGAAATCGAAGAGTCATTGATACAACAAAAGAACCCATAGTCTGTACTGTGGGTTCTTTTCAAAATCGGCATAAAGAAGGAGATGTTTCGTCCAACCCTATTATTGTACCTTATAATCTTGGATCCACAGGGTTCGACTCCATTGAAAGCGTTCCAAGAACACATTCATGAACTCTTTCGATAGATTCACCATTGACGAACCTTTGAATTCCCTCTACTCCTAAAGCAAATTCTCTTCTTTTCTGTACTTCTTTTCTTTAATCTCTTCAAGTTTTCTGGTTGCAAGTAATTTTCTACTTCTTACTTTTACAGCAGGTTGTACAAGCTTGCCGTTTGTTTTGAAAAGGGACGATTTTTTTAAAAAGGCTGCCAGAAAGTCTTCTTTCACTGACACCCCTTCACCATCTAATCACATGCAGTCGATTTGCTTTATAATTTTAGCAGGATTTCCACCGACCAACACATGATCTGGCACATCTTTTGTTACGACCGCACCCGAAGCAATCACAACATCTTCACCTATGGTAACGCCAGGATTAATGATGGCTCCTCCACCGATCCAGACGTTATCACCTATAGTTACTGGTGCTCCATATTCTAGACCTGATATTCTTTCGTTTGCATGTAGCGGATGAGTCGCTGTATAAATGTGTACTCCTGGTGCAATAAAACAGTTATCACCTATTCTAATCTCACATACATCTAAAAAAATACAATCAAAATTCGCAAAGAAATTTTCACCAACATGGATGTTGTAGCCATAGTCACAGCGAAACGTCTGCTCTATGTAAACATTTTCGCCAGTGGAACCAAGTAAATCTTTTAATAATTCGGTTCTAATGTTGTCATCAATTTCGAGTGATTCATTAAATAACCTGGTTAGTCTTCTAGCTTTCTTTCTATCACTACGCAATTCTGGATCGGCTGGATGATACCGTTCACCACTCAACATTTTTTGTTTTTCGGTTTTCATGATATACACTCCACTACTCACATTTATTTTATTACACAGTCAATTCTAAAAGATTGCCTTCCGGATCCTCTATCACACTTTCATAATAACCATCTCCAGTGACACGAGGACCATTAACAAGGCGGTAACCATCATTTTGCAAAAGAGCGGTTTTATGATCTACAGCCTCCCTGCTCCCCAGAGAAATTGCAATATGAGCCCAACCAATCCTATCATTCTGATCAGGCTTATCTATCCCCGACTTACACATTATTTCTAAACGTGCGCCATCAGCAAATGTCAGAAAATAAGATTCGAATTGTTTATCTTTATTATGATACTTTGCATTTGCTTTTCCATTAAAATATGTTACATAAAACGTCTTCATGGCTTCGATATCGTTAACCCACATTGCCACATGCTCTATCTTCATCTTACACATGCCCCTCCTTACATGTTGAATGGATCATGGTTTGCAAAATACTTATCAAGTATTTCTAAAACACCACTATCATGATGAGATGGTGCTATATATTTTGCGACATTTTTTACTTCTTCACTCCCATTCTCCATTGCAAATCCATGCTTTACATGTTTTAGCATGTCAATATCATTACCACTATCACCAAAAGCCATCGTTTCATCGTCCTTCACATTCCATTTTTGTTGTAACAATTGAATACCATAAGCTTTATGAAAACCAGGAACGATTAAATCTATACTCCCATGCCCACTAGACACAGGTGTTATGATTTCTCCAATTTTACTATAAAGTAAATTTCTTAATTGAATTGTTTCCTCATCTGGACAAGATAATGAAAACTTTAAATCTTCAACCAGTTCAAAACTTGATATCCTGTTTAGTCGTTGATAATACTTATTCACTGTTTCAACAAAATCAGCAGATACACGCTCCAGAACATAAGTGCTTTCTTTTCCACATAACACAATTGAAAGATTATGATGTGTTACCAGCTCTTCTAGAATAAGTTTTATATTTTTTTTAGGAATATCAACAGAGAATACTTCCTGTCCTTGATTTACAACAAGAGCACCATTTTCAGAAACATAACTTATTTCTTCCTGTATCTCACCAAAGAACGATTTCAGTTGTTCATATTGATTTCCACTTGCAACAACAAATCGAATTCCCCGCTCTTTCATTTTTAAATATTGCTTGAAAAATCTTTCAACATCATATTGTATTTCTTCATTAAGAAAAGTTCCATCCATATCTACAGCTATGAGCTTTACTGTCAAATCGATTCTTTCCCTTAACTGCTTATTTCGGTCACCATCAGATCAAAACCAAGGCTTTGTAATCCAAATAGATAGTCTTGTTTCCATTCACTTATTTTAAATTCTGGAAGATGTTCTGTTGGAATATACTTTGAACTTTGCTTTACAATTCGGTCAATGGTCAATTGGTTCACTTCATCATCACAAAAAATCATTGTATGAGGGTTAAGGATCGCTACAAATGAAGCGACTAACCTGCTAATAGCATCAACCTCCCCGCTTTCGTTTTCCAAAGCCCGCCGAAAATTTCGGTCACCATCCTGTGGAACAAATGAAATCTCACCTGAAAAATTAGTGCTTCCTCGCACAACAACACCATTTACCATAATTCCAGCACCTGGACCATTTTGACCTGAATATAAATAGATCAAAGATTTGTTCTTCATCCCCTTCCGATCGTGATATCCAAGTACTGCCGCATTCATATCGTTTTCTACGACAACAGGTATAGAAAAACGGTCTTCCAAGTATCCCTTTAAATCAAAGTTTTGAAGATGCTCATAACCTGGTATATAAAAAATCCGTCCATTATCAACAGAACCAGGTACACCAATAGCTATTGAACTGATTTTCGAATATTTCCCTAAGATATCTTCAACATATTGGGTTAATGATCTTAAATCATCTTCTACTAATACACTTGATGTTTTCCCAGTATCCTTGACTTCTCCCAAACAGTTAAACACAATATAATGGGTCTCTGTTCTTTCTAAAAAAATAGCCAATCCCAACATATACTCTGGATTGTATGTATATCTTTTCGCCCTTCTTCCACCACTTGAATCATCAAGACCCGCCGAAAAAAGCTCACCGCTTTTTTCCATCTGCGATAGGAACTTACTGATTGTCGGGAAACTAATGCCCAACTTCTCACTAAGTTCAACTTTTGTCGCACTTTCAAGTTCTAAAAGAGATTTACGAATATCACGAAGAATGACTTTCCTCATTGATAGCTCACCACCTTTAAATAGACTTATTAAAGATATTTAATAAGTCCCCAACAAAAAACTTATTAAACTCCTTTAATAAGTGATGTTGACAATGTAACATATAAAATAATCGAAAGCAATTGAAACTTTATGACAGCATGGAGTTGGCATTTTTCCTTTTCTATTTGCTAATCAATACTTGCCAGTAATTTAAGCATCAACTCTTTAGATTGAACAAAAAAGTCTCGAATCGAAAGCACAGCAAAGTATGAAGAGACTTGGGTATTTGCCAATGAACATTCATCATAAATGAAACTAATATTTAACTCCTTTTTTGGGACTATTCTTCTTTGAACTAACGAGTTTGTTAATTCTATGTATAATTCTTCACTCACATCCCCAATAGACCTTTCGATTGAAAAACGCCCCGCAAAGCTGTTCCACCAGACTCCGAAGGTTTTATACATCTGATTAAAAGCGCTATCATCAGTCACAAACAGCCGCTGATAAAATAAATCCTTTTCTTTATGAAATGCTCTTGCATCGTTTTGATGATCTTCAGATATTCTTTCTGAAACTTCATTCCACAGTTCTTTATACTTTAATTCAAAGTCTTCTTTAAACGCGATTCTTGTTGATAAATACGGAAACCTTAACTCCTGCCGATTTTGATTAAGAAATAGATTTTGGATGTAAATCAGAAAGTTCAAAGAAACAGGTGCATCTGTCACCATCACGAACGAATTTTCCAAATTTCCACCTCCTTAAAATAAAAGTCACCTGACCATTTATTTACAATCTTACATTTCTGGTTCTGGATAATACATCACTAGAAAAAAACTCACTAATTCTTCAGTGGTATTTATATACCCATGTGTTGTTGTACCGCTAAATTGTAGGGCATCCCCAGATTCTAATACATAATTTTCTCCTTGAAGATGAACTGTTAACATTCCCTCTTTTATGAGTATATACTCTTCCCCTAGGTGTGATTTTGCATCATGTGTACACCCTGGTTTAAGTTCAACGATGTAAATTTCAAACTTTGTTTCAGGATGATACGGAAAAAAAGGATAGACAAGATAGTCGCCCTCATGATCTGAAATTGGATTTAGTTCATTTATATTTATTTTTTTTACTTCAGGACTTTCCTCTTTCAAAAAATGTGTAAATGATACTTGAAGACCGTTCGCAATTTTCCAAAGGGTAGTAACGGTGGGATTGGATTTCCCTTTTTCAATTTGCGCAAGCATGGCTTTACTAACCCCTGTTCGTTCTGACACTTGATCAAGGGTCAGATGTCTACTTTTTCTGAGATTAAACAAATTCTTCGCAATAACCGATTGAATATATTCCATAAACTGCTCTCCTTTATTTGATTATTTTTATTTTAACACACCATTGTTTATTATAATGAAAATTTGTATAATATGATAAACATTGTGATGAGGGGGAGCGGAATGAATACAGAAACTTCATTCGTTAGAAAAGAAGAGGTGGCTTCATCTTTTGTACAAGGAATAAAAGATTGTGTACCAACATTGTTAGGTTATACAAGTATAGGTTTTGCATTTGGAGTGGTGGGTGTTTCTTCAAATTTAAGTGTTGTAGAAATTGGACTATTATCAGCCTTAGTATATGCTGGTGCAGCTCAATTCATCATCTGTTCTATGTTAATAGCAGATAGTCCAATTTCAGCTATGATCTTGACTACTTTTATAGTAAATTTAAGACACTTCTTATTAAGCGCATCACTTGCACCTTATTTCACAAAATGCTCTCTACTTAAGGGTTTAGGTATAGGAATATTCGTCACGGATGAGTCATTTGGGGTTGCATCTAACAAAATAGTCAAAAATGGACAAATTCATGAACGTTGGATGTATGGTTTAAATTTAACTGCTTATATTTGCTGGGTCATCTCTTGTGTTACAGGTGCACTATGCGGCAATTGGATCTCTCATCCTGAACAGTATGGGTTAGATTATGCTTTAATTGCAATGTTTGTAGCTTTATTAGTTTTACAACTAGACTCCGTTGTACCTTCAAAATTGAAGCATTATTTAAGATTAGTATTGTATATGGTGATAGCCATGTTGGTTTTATCTTTATTTATTTCGACACATCTAGCCGTTATCCTTGCAACGGTAATCGTAGCAACTATTGGGGTGGTGACAGATAAATGAGTATAGATTTAACCATTTTATTTATCATCATCAGTTGTGCTTTCGTAACAATTGTTCCAAGGATCATCCCTTTTTTAGTTGTACGTAATATAACACTACCCGAACCGATTTTAAAATGGTTATCATATGTACCCATTTGTATTCTTACAGCACTGATAGTAGAGAATTTCATCATCCAAACCGATCATACGTTAAAACTTGATTGGTCTGTCATAGCAGTTTTAGTACCTACTGTTTTCATTGCTATGAAAACAAAAAGTTTGTCAATCACAGTGATTAGCGGTGTTGTGTTCATGGCTGGCTTGCGGTTATTTTTTTAGAAAAACCGCAGAGACATTTCTCTATGTCATCTGCGGTACATCAAACATTTTTGAAAAGGATGGACATGCCCTACATACAATGATCTTCTAAAACGATTTGATTTAATCTGAAAAGGAATTCTTTATAATAATCAGATTCATAATGAACATAGCTTTTTCCGAAAGGATGTTGAGAAGAACCAACATATTTAGTCTTTCTCATATCAATCATTTTGACATTAGGCAAAAGGTGCAAGAAATAATTTTCAAGTCTATCCCAAACATAATTATTTCTTTTAATCAAATCTTTTTCTGGAAACTCAAACAATTTATGATTTGCATCTTTATATTTTGTTGTTAGCCTTCCTCTGTTTAAAATGATTTTTTCTTCAGGAATAATCTTTAATAATTGTTCGATAAATTTTCGCAAACTCTCTTTCCAACGTTCAAAATAATTGTCAAAGTCAGTTGGGGAAATAACATTCTTCCCTATTAAATTTTTGAAAAATCTTGTACTATGAAGGAGATAATTCAGTGTGATAAAAGAATTTTCTTCCATCTGAATGACCTCTCGGCAAGCATCAACATAAAAGTCTAAAATTAAATAGTCAGGTTTTTCTTTTTTTAAGTTTTCAAAAAAAGTTTTTTCAAAATCTCCTCTGATGTGGCCAATATCTGATGGGTTTAAATTTTTTTCGGAAAAGTCTTCAATATTAAAATCCACTTGGTCTGATACAATACTGATAATATTTGAATGAAATTGAGTAAAAGTGCAAGCATATAATTTTTTATAAGTTGGATTAAAATATTCCCTTGTGTTAAAAGCATTCCTACTGTAGCAAGTACCTAAAACAGCAATTTTAGTGACATTGTTGCTATAGTTCCGATCAATATTAACCCAAATGGAGTAATGACCAAATCCATTAACAAATAATGCAGCTTTACCGTCCTGAGAAATGAATTTATTTTTATTTTGTGCTTTGAGAGGCATATCAAAATAAAATCCGGTTTTTTTATTTTCACATCTCACAAATAAATCCCAAATATCTTTATCCCTTGGATCCTTCAATAATTCATGAAAAGCAACATCAATATTGAATTGATCATGATGATTGATGATTTCCTTTTCCATGACAGTATAGTATTCAAATGTTGTCCCAGCTTCTCTTCTGAGTTTACTTACCAAGCTATAATTTGAGAATGGATAATATGGCAAAGTGCCTTGAATATTTAAAATGGTGTCCTTTTCTGATACTGATGTAACTAACGCATGTAAATCTTTTTGCTTCATACAAAAAGTCAATTCTTTTTTTTCATTTATGATGGGTTCAATATAATAGTTATCGTGATCCATTGGAATATGCGCTAAATCAATTTGGTCATCCATTATCATTGGTCTCACAAAAAGGCTGCCATACATATTTTTTATTTTTATAAAGACATCCCACAATTCTGGTTGATAAGAGAACAAATTGACTTTAACACTAAAACCCATTGTGCCTTCTTGATTTCTAGTGAGCTCTTGCTCAATCATTTCAGTATAATTGAAGATTTCTTTACATTCCCTCTTTCGAAAACAAAAACTGAAATCAATATTGGAAAGATCGACCTCATCTGAATTCATGACTACTTTTCCGCTAACTTTATCTTCACTGATATTAAAATTTTCAATTAACCCTTTTACACTTACAGGCCTTACATACAGCGCCAATGTTTTGGAATATTTTGTCACATAAGGAACGACTTTAAATAGGTTATTTGTCTTTAAATAATAGTCATTAAATTTTTCTTGCGAAGGGCTTGGAAATGAAACCCCTACTCTTGTTTCTCCATTAGTTAAAAAACAATCCCAGACGATCTCTTTTTGTTCTAACATATCTGGACGAATGATTTCATCAATATTGAAACGGAATTCTATATTTTCTCCTTTAGAAAAACCCGTAAAACGTTTTCCTTGGTATAAGCTTAAACTACTGCTATCTTGTCTTCTTTGCCATAGTAGTTCAATATTATCTCCGGCAAGATCACTTTTAATTTCTATATTTAAATTCCCTGAACATGCATCATAAATAAACGAGATGATTTCTGCCATTCAAGTATTTTCTCCTTTACTATCTTTAATTTTCTGGCTCTGTGAAAAGAATTACTTTTTATTACAATAACATTATGAATATCGTTTGTAAATATGGTCTAATTGGTATCCACACAACATCATTATACATATCTTTAGACATGTAAATATTATGACATTCTTCATCATTTTTAACTTTAAAAGTGGTTAAGTTAACGTAAATTTACTGTTTCAGATCATTAGCTAAGCAACACTAATTGATTCAAAAATTATTGCATCATTTGTTCATTTTGTATGCTGAAACTACATAAAGAGGTGATTTCACCATGAGAAAGAAGGTGACTATTTACGTCACGGCTTTCTGCTGATTATGGATTCAATCAAGAGTGAATTCTTTGATATTTAGTGGTAGGGGACATAGTTTATAATAAAGGACTTCAAAATTATTTAACAATTTATGAAACATTATCTGCGGTACACAGGTATATGAACTTTTTGTGGGTGTGTTGTGGATACAATTACATATTAATCTGTTCACACCCTTCGTATTAAAGGATAACCAATAATACTTCCATGATAAGATGATTCATTTCAACCGAATATTCTATCGGCAGTGTGAACGGTTCGATGAAGCCCATGACGATCATTTCGGTTGCTTCTTCTTCAGAAATACCGCAGCTCATGAAGTAGAAGAGTTGCTCTCCAGATACTTTTGATAATTTTGCTTCATGTTCCAATGAATGTAGATATCATTGTAAGGGATAGTGTCTCATGTGGATTTGTGATCCATGATCAGTGTGTCACACTTGATTTGTTTGATTTAAACATGATAGGAGTATCCGCAACATCAGGAACCTTGAAACTCCTTTTAAATGCCTATCCATTCAATTTTTGCGCTCCTAAATTGTCGTTAGTTTTAATTAAAATTATCACAAAAATTCCTACCTTACTGATGACATATGGCTGTTATAAAGGTTGGAACATTCCTTCATACAGTCCAAATATAAACTTCTTACTTCTTCATTCGGCAATAGTTTCAGGTAACTTTCACTTTTCAATATGGAAATAAGAGGTTTCATTTCGAAATAGTATTCATAATGACCCTTTTGTGTTAATAGCTTTTTATAACCTTCTAATATCTTAAAATAATTGTTATCCATCAAACGATATTTGTATTTCTATAACTCTGTATCATAAAAACGGTTTATTTCCTCTGACATAGATTTAGCAAGATAAATCTCGTTATCTCTTAAATAGATATGACTGGCTTGTGAGTAGAAATGAAGCTCATATTTTTTTAAAAATACTAAATTTATGCCATTTCATTACTTCCACGTAACGCCATTCTAATGCACAATATATAATGGAAACCATAACTTCAATATGTAACCAATAAAAGTAACAATCAGTTCAAAATCACCAAGAATTGTAATCGAGGCCCAACAAATATAATTGTTGTCTAAACTGCCTATGATACACACTTCTTTATTAGGGCTAACATAAATATCAACATATATTTCTTTATCATCTATTTGATAATTAGGCTTTTTACAATGATTTGGATGAACTAAATTATATTTTTCTATATCCAATAACAAAACCTCTCTTCTTTATAATGTTTATTGCTATTTCATTATAAAGATGAGCCTTTCCTTTTTAAATTAAATCTTCTTTTTAAGCTTTTAAAGCATTGCTCACAATCCTCCAAAGCTTCAGGAAACACAAATCAACAAAACGCTGATTTACCCACCTAATTTTGACAACTACATTTTGACTCCTAAATAAACCAAAAGGCAGTCATGATATGGATTACCTTTTAGTTTACTTAGATACAAATCCAATTAAAAAGCCAATTTTCCTGAACGAATATCATGAGTCATGCCCTCATAAGGAGCTTGAGATATGACTTTTTCATTATTGACTCCTTCATTTTTGAAAAAAGTGATATTAGCAAACTCAGGGACAACATACTTAGGATAAGTGTCATATTTTAAACGGGATTCTTCCATTACATGAATAAAGTCATTTTGGTAACAAACTGTAATGTCTGGATGTTCATGTACCCATTTGGGAAAGAAGATGACTCCATGCATTCTATTGTCATTTGGCATGAAATTTAGGGAAACATCGGTACCAGTAGGTTCAGTCCATGAAACTTTATAGACTCCATCAGCAATTTTTACAATATCAGTTTTTTGGTCGCGAACCCAGCGACCTCCGACCATCCCACTATGAATACGATAATCTATAGTATCCTCATTTTTTACATAAATCTCATATTCCCAGCCATTTTCATACGTATAAATAAGATGGCTCCCTAAGAATTCGTTAAGTTCTTTCATAAAAAGGTCACTCCTTCAAAAATATTCAACTTTAAACATGTAACTATTTACACGTTTAAAATTACATGTATTACTATATACTTATGCTATAATGATGTCAAGATATTATAAAATGGAGGTTATTTGGTGAGCCGAAGAATATTAAAATACGCAATTTTAGGGTTATTAAGTAAAGAAGATATGAGTGGATATGATATTACGTCTGAATTTAAGAAAGCGATTGGACAGTTCTGGAGTGCAAAGCATAGCCAAATCTATGTTGAGTTAAAAAAATTATTAGAAGAAAATTCGATTTCTCAATACATAAAAATGGCTGGAGTCAAACTTGAGAAAAAAATGTACAGCCTTACAACGAAAGGAAAAGAAGAACTTCGGAATTGGTTGCTGGAACTTGATAAGAACGTGGAAACCGAAAAGGATATTTTCGCATTACGGTTATATTTTTTAAAAGATATCCCTACTGAAGAAATTCCAGTGCTATTCAAAAACCAATTAAAACTCAGAACAGAAAAATTGTCCTTTCTAAAAGAACAGTTTTCTTTTCATTTTGGAGGTGAGAAGAATCCTCTACAATTAGATGCTGAAGCATTAGGTCACTACTTTGTTCTAACAAAAGCCATTTCTCGCGAAGAGAATTATATTAATTGGTTAAATAAAAGTTTAGACATGATAAATAAACAAGAAAGCTGATAAGTCTTTTGCATAGGACTTATCGGTGAATAAAGACTTTCTTATCTTTTTCATGCTGCAGGAACCACAAATAAATTTTTATAACTATTATATGATGATGTAAAACGGCTGCTCTAAAAAAGCACAAACATTATCTCAAAAAGTCGCTTGTGCAAAAACAAAGCTCCCCTTGGTTCCGATCAATCTAGCATCAACACGACAGCGGAAATTTATCTTGATGTAATCAAGAAAATAAAGAAGACGAACTTCAAAAGTTCGCCTCCTACACTAAAAGATAAAATCAAATCGGCATGCCGATAATCTGACACTTTACAAAAATCTCTCAAAACCCTTGATATAAAAAGGTTATTTCTTTTTTACCCGATTGAACCTTCCATTTCGAACTTGATAAGACGATTCATTTCAACCGCATATTCCATCGGCAGTTCTTTTGTGAACGGTTCGATGAAGCCCATCACGATCATTTCGGTTGCTTCTTCTTCAGAAATGCCGCGGCTCATGAGGTAGAAGAGTTGCTCTTCAGATACTTTTGATACTTTGGCTTCATGTTCCAATGAAATGTTGTCATTCAAAATTTCATTGTAAGGGATTGTATCTGATGTGGATTTGTTATCCATGATCAGTGTGTCACATTCGATGTTTGAACGAGCACCTTCGGCTTTGCGGCCAAAATGGACGATTCCGCGGTATGTGACTTTACCGCCTTGTTTAGAAATTGATTTTGAGACAATTGTTGATGACGTATTTGGTGCAAGGTGAATCATTTTTGCGCCTGCATCTTGATGTTGTCCTTTACCTGCCAATGCAATGCTGAGCGTCATGCCGCGTGCGCCTTCGCCTTTTAAAATAACAGCAGGGTATTTCATTGTCAGCTTGGAGCCAATGTTACCATCGATCCATTCCATTGTTGCGTTTGCTTCACAAACAGCCCGTTTTGTTACAAGGTTAAAGACATTGTTTGCCCAGTTTTGAATTGTTGTATAGCGACAATAACCGCCATTCTTAACGATGATTTCAACAACTGCGCTATGAAGGGAGTTTGTTGTGTAAACAGGTGCTGTACAGCCTTCTACATAGTGAACATGTGCACCTTCATCAACGATAATTAATGTCCGCTCAAACTGTCCCATATTTTCAGAGTTGATGCGGAAATACGCTTGTAATGGTGTTTCTACTTTTATACCTTTTGGGACATAAATGAACGATCCACCAGACCATACCGCTGAGTTAAGTGCTGCAAATTTGTTGTCCGTTGGTGGAATCACTTTTGCAAAATGCTCACGGAAAATATCTTCGTTTTCTTTGAGGGCACTGTCAGTGTCTTTAAAGACGATTCCTTGAGATTCAAGGTCTTCTTTCATATTGTGGTAGACCACTTCTGACTCGTATTGGGCGGAAACACCTGCTAAATACTTTTGCTCAGCTTCAGGAATTCCGAGCTTATCAAATGTCTGTTTAATTTCTTCAGGAACTTCATCCCAAGACTTTTCTGAACGCTCAGAAGGCTTTACATAATAAGTGATTTCATCAAAATTTAATGACTTTAAATCTCCGCCCCATTGCGGCATTGGCATATTGTAAAAATGCTCAAGAGATTTAAGACGAAAATCAAGCATCCATTGTGGCTCTTCTTTCATGCGTGAAATCTCTTCAACGATCTCTTTTGTCAGTCCCCGCTCTGAACGGAAAATGGAAACGTCTTTGTCGGCAAAACCGTATTTATATTCACCGATATCCGGCATTTTCTTGGCCATCCATTTTCACTCCAATCTATTAATTATCGCTTTCTTCTTTTTGAACACCTTTTTCAAGGGCTTTCCATGAAAGGGTTGCACATTTGATACGGGCCGGAAACTTGGAAACGCCTTGCAAGGCTTCGATATCGCCTAAATCAAGTGAATCATCGTAATCTTTGCCCTGCATCATATTTGAAAAGATTTGTGACATTTGAAGGGCAGTCTCTAAATCTTTTCCTTTGATCACCTGTGTCATCATTGAAGCAGATGCCATCGAAATCGAGCATCCTTCCCCTTCAAACTTTGCATCTTTTACTTTATTATCCGCTATGGTCATCGTCAGTCTGATTCTGTCACCGCATGTTGGGTTGTTCATATCAACAACAATCCCATCATTTAATATCCCTTTATTGCGCGGGTTTTTGTAATGATCCATAATCACCTGCCGATATAATGTATCTAAGTTCACATTAAAAGACATTTGTGAAATACTCCTTTGTCTTGTGGAGAGCTGCAATCAGTTTATCAACATCTTCCTCTGTATTATACAGATAAAAGCTTGCTCTGGCTGTCGCGGAAACATTCAACCATTTCATTAAAGGCTGTGCACAATGGTGTCCAGCTCTAACAGCCACCCCTTCAGCATCCAACACTGTTGCTACATCATGTGGGTGAACATCTTTTAGATTGAATGTCACCAGACCTGCCCGCTCTTTCGGTCCATAAACAACTGCGTCATCAAGCTCTTTAAACTGTTCTAACGCATATGAAGTGAGTCGATGTTCATGTTCTGAAATGTCATCAAGCCCGATGTCTTCAAGGAAGTCAATCGCTGCACCTAGTCCGATCGCACCAGCAATGATTGGTGTGCCCGCTTCAAACTTCCAAGGCAGCTCCTTCCAAGTCGATTCATAAAGATCGACAAAGTCAATCATTTCCCCACCGAATTCTGCAGGCTCCATGTTTTCAAGCAAGACTTTCTTTCCATACAATACCCCAATTCCAGTCGGACCACACATTTTATGAGCTGAAAAAGTGAAAAAATCACAATCTAAATCTTGAACATCTATTTTCATATGAGGTGTGCTTTGAGCACCATCAACGACCATTACTGCACCACGGTCATGGGCAATTTTGCTGATTTCTTTAATTGGATTGATCGTCCCAAGAACATTTGAGACATGGGAAATTGATACAATTTTCGTATGAACAGACACCGTTTGTCTCACGTCATCTAAAGAAAGGCTACCATCTTTTTGAAGAGGAATATATTTTAATGTTGCACCGGTTGCTTTAGCAGCTTGCTGCCAAGGAATCAAATTCGCATGATGCTCCATCGGTGTAATCACAATTTCATCGCCTGGTTTCAAATTCGCACGGGCATAGCTGAGTGCAACCGTATTAAGAGCTGTTGTCGTACCCCTCGTAAAAATGATTTCTTGCAACGATTTTGCATTGATAAACTTTTTGACTTTTTCGCGTGCTTCTTCATATCGATCCGTTGCTTTTGTTCCCAGTGTATGAACTCCACGATGGACATTGGAATTATATGATTTGTAATAATCATCTAACGTATCAATAACTACACGTGGTTTTTGTGATGTAGCAGCACTGTCCAAATAAACGAGATCATGCCCATTGACTTGTTGGTGAAGGATCGGAAACTGACTGCGAACCTCATTGATATTCATTATTTTACTTTCCTTTCAATCACAGAGACCAATTGTTTTTTCACGCCTTCAATCGGAAGTTCATTCACAACCGGTGCAAGGAAGCCATGAATCACAAGACGCTCTGCTTCTTCTTTTGGAATGCCGCGGCTCATTAAATAGTACAGTTGAACCGGATCAACACGACCAACAGATGCAGCATGACCAGCTGTCACATCATCTTCATCAATTAAAAGGATAGGATTCGCATCACCGCGGGCTTTTTCACTTAGCATTAAAACGCGTGATTCCTGTTCTGCATTTGATTTTGATGCACCATGTTCAATTTTTCCAATCCCGTTAAAAATCGAAGAAGCGGAATCTTTCATCACACCATGTTTTAAAATGTAGCCTTCTGAATGCTTTCCATGATGTATGATTTGTGTTGTAAAGTTTTCAGTTTGTTCGCCTCTGCCGACAACGACTGTTTTTGTGTCGCCAAATGTGCCATCACCATGTAAATTTGTCGTATTTTCTGAAATGGTGTCACCATCATTCATCAATCCTAGTGCCCACTCAATTTTACTGTCTCGGCCAAGAGCGAGACCTCGGCGGTTGACATATGCCGTAACCCCAGCAGATAAATTATCAACTGCTCCATATTGAACACGAGCATTTGCACCTGTGATCACTTCGGCAACGATGTTAAACACAGCTTTTTTAGGATTGACTGTACTAATATAGTTTTCCACATATGTGACCGCACTGTTATCATCTGCAACGATTAAGACATGGTTAAATAGTGCCGTATCAATGCTTTCATGAACATAAACAGCTTGAATAGGGTTTGTGAGTTCAACATTTTTCGGAATGTAAAGGAATGCCCCTCCGTTTAATAGCGCTGCATGTAGCGCTGTTAGCTTATGTTCATCAACTTTCACGCCATCTTTCATGAAGTATTTCCTGACAAGATCGCCATGTTCACGAAGAGCCGTATGAATATCGGTAAAGATAACACCTTTACTCTGAAGCTCTTTTGAGAGAGATATATAAGCAGGTGTTTGATCTCTTTGAATATAAAGGGTCTTATCTTCGTTCTCAAGATCAATCAATGATTTGACTTCATCAGAAAGATCATCCAAAGACTCAAGCGCTTTATTTTCTACAGTATGCTTAGCAAATTGCGTAAAATTCCAATTTGTTATTTTTGTTTTATCAGGTTTAGGCAGTGGCAATTCTTGCGCTCGATCAAGCGCTTTTAAACGCAGGTCTTGTAGCCAAGCCGGTTCCTGATGTTTCTCAGAGAAACTTTTGACATATTCCCGATCTATTGATAGTTTTGTTTGCAATGTCATATCCCCCTAACGCTTACGCTTCTTGACCGACAGTTTCGTCTTCAATTCCTAACTCTTGCTTAATCCAATCGTAACCTTCTGCCTCTAAACGCTGTGCAAGTTCAGGTCCACCTGATTTTACAATACGACCCTGCATCATCACATGGACATGATCAGGTGTTATGTAGTTTAACAGGCGCTGATAGTGTGTAATAATTAAGCAGCCAAAATCTTCGCTGCGCATTTTGTTAATTCCTTTTGAAACGACTTTAAGGGCATCAATATCTAGACCTGAATCAATTTCATCAAGAATGGCAATTTTAGGTTCAATCATCATGAGCTGAAGAATTTCATTGCGTTTCTTCTCACCGCCGGAGAACCCTTCATTTAAATAGCGTTGTGCCATATCAGGATCCATCTCAAGGAATTCCATGTTCTGATCCATCTTGCGGATAAATTTCATCAATGAAATTTCGTCACCTTCTTCTCTTCTTGCATTAATCGCTGACCGAAGAAAATCGGCGTTTGTGACACCGCTAATTTCACTTGGATACTGCATGGCCAAAAATAAACCAGCTTGTGCGCGCTCATCTACTTCCATCTCAAGTACATCTTGGCCATCAAGCATGATGCTTCCTTTTGTTACTTCATATTTTGGATGTCCCATAATCGCTGCAGACAAAGTCGATTTACCTGTACCGTTCGGTCCCATGACAGCGTGGAATTGTCCACCTTTTATCTCTAGATTTACACCTTTTAAAATCTCTTTCCCCTCAATCTCAACATGAAGATCTTTGATTGTTAATGTCGAAGCAGCCATGAAATATACCTCCAATATATATAATCATTATTATCAGTTTATTCTCATTCTAATTTTATAACAAATGAAAATTGAATACAACCAATGCGTTTTATCTTTCTGATGTACAAGTGTAACAAAAAACACCTTTCTATTAAAGAGATTTCGAACATAAACTTTCTGATCTGTTATGGAACAAGGGAATTTTTGTTTATCATAAAGGTAGACTGTTCTCAATTGCATCGTTTATGATGGGAATGCTGCTCACCTTCAATTTGGAGTGTGACATGCTCTAATTTAAATTCTTTTTCTAGATATTCCGATATTTGGTTTATCATTCTATCCCTATCACAGGGCTCATCCACCACTACATGGCAGCTTAAAGAAGGAAAATCTGATGTGATTAGCCATATATGAAGATCGTGGATCTCCTTAACTTCAGGAAAAGATAGCAACCCTTTCTTGAGAGCCTCGATATCAATATGTTTCGGCTTTCCTTCCATTAAAATATGAACAGAGTCTTTTATCACACGCCAACCGCTGACAAGCACTAAAACCGCTACAATCACACTTGCAATCGCATCAGCGATATTTAAATTCAAAAAAATAATCAGCAGCCCTGCAACAATAGCACCGACAGAACCTAAAATATCACCGATAACATGCAAAAAAGCGCTTCTCATATTAAGGTTTTCGCTTGTGTCCCCTTTCATTAATACCCATGCAGCAGCTAAATTGACAAGTAGACCAATAAAAGCAATGACGATCATCCCAACACTTGCCACTTCAGGGGGGTTAAAAAACCGTTGATACGCTTCCCAAAAAATATATAGTGAGATCGCCAATAGAGTGATTCCATTTAAAAATGCGGCCAGTATTTCAAATCGTCTATACCCATATGTTTTACTAGCGGTTGCTGGTCTTTCTCCAAATTTGATAGCAAACAAGCTTAATCCAAGAGCTGCAGTATCGCTAAGCATGTGCCCAGCATCGGACAACAAAGCAAGACTGTTTGTCATGATCCCACCTAACACTTCTATCACCATAAAAAAGAAAATTAAAATAAAACTAACAAGTAACGCCTGTCGGTTTGCATGATGTGTATGATGATGGCTGTGGCTTTTATGAGAATGCCCCATCATGATTCCTCCTTTTTAAAAACGGCGAACTTTCTATTAGCCTTTTCAATTCTTTCCTAAATTATTTTTTCATTTAAATGATCATATATTCATATTAAAATGTTATCTCTCTTATTTTGCATGGTCAACTGTTTTCAGACAAAAAGGACGGAATTTTCACCGTCCCCTTCGATTAGCCGATCATTTTCATATTTGAAATGATCTGTTTACTTTTCCTGTACTGTATTTCTCGTTTTTTCTCAACTTCAAGGCGTGTTGTATGCCTTCTGCTGTATTCCTGATAACCGATGCCGTGAGCACTTTGCATTGCCTTCTCCATTTCCGCAGTAAATTCAAGGTCAAGCTGATCTTGGCTTGAGCAAATAATGAATCATCCTTTCAGAGATTTTCTTACATGATACCAATTATATACAGAATGTTCAAAGCCGATAGAGCCTCAAATATGCGGTTATTTTTCGATATGAAAGAAATATAAAGATTTAAAAGAGAATTTCCTTTTTATTTCTCCCTCAATGTTTCGTTTGTTTAAATTCTTCTATGGCTTGCAAGACAAGTGTTACCGCCTGACTCATTGCAGCTCCCCCACCAAAAGCAGCAGCAACACCAGCGGTCTCAAGAATTTCTTGATCACTTGCTCCCCCGTCAAGACAACCTTTAATATGATAGATCATACAATACTCATCTTGGGCATGAATGCTGATTCCAAGTGCAATCAACTGTTTATCTTTCTCAGAAATCGCCCCCTCCTTAAAACATTCCTGTGTAAACTCGTTGTATTTAGAAGCAATACCCGGCATTTTTTCCGAAAAAGTACCAATTCCTGATTTGTATTCGTGCAATGCTGATTCAATAATACTTTCTGATTCTTGCTGAGACACGATTTTTCCCTCCAATTGTATTAAGCTTTTTTTATTATGAACTGATTTAGAAAAAAATACGCAAAATCCCCCGGTTTTTAGAAACCGAGGGATCCGTTGATTATTCTGAGACAGAAATGACAGAACCTTGATATTTTTTATCAATGAATTGTTTGATTTTATCTGAACGCAATACTTCTAGAAGTGCTTTGATTTTTGCGGAATCTTCATCACCTTTACGGACAGCGATAATGTTCGCGTAAGGATTATCTTTGGGAGATTCAAGCTCGATCGAATCTGTTTTCGGATGAAGTTTGTTTTGAATTGCATAGTTCACATTGATAAATACTGCATCAGCTTCATTCGTTTCATACGCTTTTGCTGTCATTTCTGGCGCAACATCATTTCTGATTTTTAAATTTTTCTTGTTTTCGGTCATATCTTTAATTGTTGCGTCCACTTTTTTAATTCCAGATTTTAATTTGATGAGACCTGCTTTTTCAAGCATTGCCAACATCCGGCCCTGCTCGGCAGCATTGTTGCTCATGATAATTGATGCACCATTAGGAAGCTCTTTTAAAGATTTATATTTTTTCGAATAAATTCCGAATGGCTCAAGGTGTACTGCACCGACATTGACTAAGTCATATTCTTTGTTTTCTTTCATTTCCTGTTCTAAGTACGGAACATGTTGAAAATAGTTTGCATCAAGATCTTTTGAAACAAGCGCTTTATTAATCAGTTTATAATCAGTGAATTTCTTAATTTCTAGATCATAGCCTTTCTCTTTCAATAACGGTTTTGCTTCTTCCAGAATTTCCGCATGCGGTGTTGGTGTCGCTCCAACTGTAATGACCTTATTGTTTTCCTTTTCACTTGATGAGCCGCAAGCTGAGAGAATTCCTGCAAAAATGATAAACAAAGCAATACATAAACTTTTTTTCACTTTGATGTCCTCCTTAACGTTTGTCTAATTTATTTGTTATAAAATCCCCAATAAATTGGATGATAAACACGATAGCTAAGATCAATATTGTTGCCATTAAAATAATATCTGGGTTATTCATCTGAAAACCGTCTACATAAGCAAGATTTCCGAGCCCTCCAGAACCGATAGCTCCGGCCATTGCAGTTGAACCGATAAGCGCAATGGCAGTTACAGTAATGCCTGATATAAGCGCAGGCATTGATTCTGGTAAGAGAACCTTGAAAATAATCGTTGATGTTTTAGCACCCATCGATTTTGCTGCTTCAATTACACCTTTATCAACTTCCCGCAACGCGATTTCCACAAGACGAGCATAGAAAGGTGCTGATGCAATGATAAGTGCTGGCAAGGCTGCATTTGGTCCTAAGATGGTTTTCATTAAAAAGTTTGTAAACCCTAACAGCAATACAATTAATATAATAAATGGAATAGACCGAAAAACATTAACGACTGCTGCAATGACAAAATTAACAAATCGATTTTCCCAAAGATTACCTTTTGATGTCATATACAATAATAACCCAAGAATGATTCCGATGATAAAGGCAAACAAAAGCGAAATACTTGTCATATAAATCGTTTCATATGTCGCTTCCCACAGTAGCTCCAAATCTACATTAGGAAACAATTTTTCAAACATTTGAGATCACCTCAACTTCCACTTGTTTGCTATTGATGAAATCAATCACTTGACTGACTTCATTTTCAGTCCCATCGATATGGATGAATAATGAACCATATGCCCCTTCTTGAGTTTGTGAAATCTTCCCTTGTAGAATATTGATTTCAACAGCAAACTTTCGAATGATTTGCGTAATGAGCGGTGTTTCAGCTGCATCACCGACAAATGTGAGTTTAATTGTTATTCCTGATTTCATTTCTGTTAAAAATTGTTTTAAAGTTTCTTTTGTTTCTTCTGGTTCAGTCACTTGCTGAACAAAGCGCTTTGTTATATCCATCTTCGGTTTTCTGAAAACGGTCAGTACATCGCCTTCTTCGACAACATGACCGTTTTCCATGACGGCAACTTTATGACAGATCTTCCTGATAACATGCATTTCATGGGTAATCAAAACGATTGTCAATCCAAGTCTTTCATTAATATCAGATAGAAGACTCAAAATGGAATCCGTTGTCTGCGGATCAAGTGCTGATGTCGCTTCATCACAAAGCAGAACTTTCGGATTGTTTGCGAGTGCCCTCGCAATTCCAACACGCTGCTTTTGTCCTCCACTTAGCTGGGATGGATAGGCATTTTCCTTTCCTTTAAGACCGACAAGTTCAATCAGTTCATCAACCCTTTTTAAACGTTGTTCTTTGTTCATTCCGGCTATTTCTAGCGGAAAAGCAATATTTTCACAGACAGTTCTTGACCATAGTAAATTGAAATGCTGAAAAATCATACTGATTTCTTGCCTTGCTTTTCTCAGGATTTTGCCTTTAATTTGGCTAATTGTCCTGCCAGCAACCTCAATCTCACCTGAAGTGGGCTGTTCAAGTCCATTCAATAACCGAATTAATGAACTTTTACCAGCTCCGCTATATCCGATAATTCCGAAGATTTCACCTTTTTTGATCGTAAGGGTGACCTCCTGAACGGCATGAACATCTCCATGGTTAGACTGATAAATTTTTGAAACATTCCGAAGATTTATCAAAGTCACCACCTGCTTTCTTGCTGTTATTCGTTCTTCTCAGGAATTCCAAAATGATGAATAAAAAAGCCTTTCTGCACAAATGAGCAGAAAGGCTTTTAAAAAAACTAAACCTTTCTCTCATCTTTCAAAGCAGTCTGCTTTGCGTGAATTGGCACCATTTCAACACTTGTTGATGGTTGCCGGGCTTCATAGGGCACTTCCCTCCACCTCTCTTGATAAGAGAATCAGATATTATTTTTTTGAAAGATCGGAATTCTTAAAGAGAAATATATCATGACTAAAAATAGTTGTCAACCTTTTTCATAGGATAATTGACCCATGTGTTTAAAAATGAAGATTACTGTTTTTAAAAAAGCCGTCTGTCAGCCACAAAATAGCTTCAAGTTTTAATAATGCACGAAAAGAGCCTTTTACTTTTACAGTACCGAGTTCAACAAGATGTTGTAAGGATATATCTCCATGAAGAAGATCAATGATTTCATTTCGCTCTCCTAAAAAAGTCAAGTGAGGTTTTTCTACTGAGAATATTTTTTTCATTTCTCCTTTTTCATTGATCGCAAGTGTGAAATCTTCTTTTTCTTCTTGAAATGTAATAAACAAAACGGTTGTGGATAATAGAGGTTTTAAAACGGCTTGGTTGTCTTTTTCGATCAATTCTATTTTCTCCAACTGTATAACCTCCTCTAAATTGGTCATACATAGTGATTCTCTTTATCCAGCAGGAGTCCTTTATGAAATGATCGACAAGTTTTAAGGTTTATTTCCCAAGAAATATGTCAAAGATACCCTCAATCCGCAATAATTTGTTTAATCATATCATATAAATAAGAAACAGAGTGAAAGGCGTTTTCTTTTTTGACGATTTGACCTTTTTTATAAAAGACAAGACACGGTACACTTTCAATTTTTTGCTGTTCTGCAAATGTTGGTGAATAATTTAGATTATTTTTATAAAATGGAACCCCAATCATCAAATTGTCAACAACTTCCAACATCTTTCCTGCCAACTGACATGTTCCGCAAAAAGGAGTATATAGATATAAAAGACAGGTTTGATCACTAAGCATTTGCAATTCCCGTTCCTGAAGTTCCTGCATATCTTCTTAAGCACCTCTATTATAAAAACTTTGCATATACACGAATATTTGCTCTTAAAAGAATATCTGCCAAATGATCGTTTGGAGCAGAAGCGACTTCTTTATAAACTTTGTCAATGTATATGTGAAAAGCTTCTGGTAGCTCTCTCTTTAGCTGTTTACGGAGTTTTTCACCGGACTCATCAGCATCTACCAAAATATAAACGTCTTTTTCATATAGATCCTCAGCCAATTCATCAAGTCTTGTTAAACTAATCGTTCCATTTGTACAAATAATGTCAACAGGTTCGTCAATTAGCTGTTTGATTTTAAACTTATCAGATTTCCCTTCGACAATGACAACTTTTTTCGATTCCGTCATTTCATCACAACCTCATAAAGAAATTCACGTCCATTGCCTTACCGCTTGTCTATAAGACTGTGGTTATTTATTACATTTTATTCAAAGTATCTTTTAGAGTAAAAAACGTAGTGAGAGTTATCGTAGTTAAGTAAGAAAGCGTTGCAAATCGATGATCAAAAACTGCACCATTCCACATGACGGTGACATATGTTAACGTTTTATATTGATAAGTTTACAAATCTGTAAATTGATTCTTTCAAAGAAAACTTCTTGCCTTTTTATCATTTACACTTTCCTCAATTTTACAATTAACCGATTAGCAAATATCTTTGTTTGGCATCTGTAAACATTAGTCTTCAGTATATTATTTAGACAGAAAACATCATGAAGTAAATATCCGTCGGTTTTAATTTGACGTTTACCCATATCCTTTTGGCGGTCAGTGAATACCTGAAAATTTAAAAAAGAGGCATGACGTGATGGATGCCATACCTCTTTTTTAAATGAACCATTCTGTAAGAGTTTCTTATCAATCAGTCTTCTTTTATCATGTCATCATATTGTTCAGCGGTCATCAGTTTGTCGATTTCAGTTGAATCAGCTGGCTCAACGACAATCATCCATGCTTTTTCGTAAGGAGATTCATTGACAAATTCAGGGCTGTCTTCTAATTCCTCATTGATTTCAATGACTTTCCCATTAATTGGAGCATATAATTCAGAAACAGTTTTAACAGACTCTACACTTCCAAAAGGCTCGTCTGCTTGAATCTCATCCCCGACTTCAGGCAGTTCAACAAAAACGATATCACCAAGCTCTGACTGGGCAAAATCTGTAATACCGATTCTTACTGTATCCCCTTCTGTTTTAACCCATTCATGTTCTTCAGAATAACGTAATTCTTTTGGTGTGCTCATGTTTACCCCTCCATATATAATTAATTAAGCTTATCTTGAAGATACCATAATATAATCCACTATAACCAGTATGTCTTAAACTGATTTTCATTAAAACCGATTGTCACCTTCTGACCATCTGTTACAATTGGACGTTTAATCAACATTCCATTAGAAGCAAGCAATTCAAGTTGCTCATCTTCAGACATTTGTGGTAGCTTATCTTTTAAACCAAGTTCTCGATATTTTTGCCCGCTTGTGTTGAAAAACTTTTTCAGGTTAAGACCGCTGTTTTGATAAAGCTCTTTTAATTTCTCTTTGCTCGGTGGCTGTTCAACGATATGTATATCATGTACTTCTCTTCCGTTGTCTTCAAGCCATTTTTTCGCTTTTCGGCATGTTCCGCACTTCGGGTACCAATAAAAGTCCAGTGCCATATATTCACCCCTTATCATTTATCCGAGGCTATTTTAACATAGATCTTTTTAAAAACCTAAGACGTTGCTTAGCTATTCATAGCTAAAAAACCCCGCTTACAAAAGCAGGGTTTTCTCTTATTGTTAAACGATATATTTTTCTGCTTCAAATACACCTTTAGCCGCCAAGCGTTTTTTCTCAATGACATTGACAGGTGTAAAGCGTGTCAGTTTTCGAAGAGCGGAAAGCATCATCCGTAGCGTATCTCCTGATTGTGTAGCAATGATCGATTCTTTCGCATGGCTTTCAATCTCGTAAAGAGCTTCCTGTGTAAATATTTGTGTATAAAGGATCTTTTGACGGTTTTTCTCTTCTCCTTCAGCCAAAATTGCTTTTTCAGTTCTTAAAATAGCTGATTCCATCGCATATGCTTGACTAACGATATCGGCGATGTTGACAAGAATTTCTTGTTCCTTTTCAAGATCCTTGCCATATTTCTGTGCAGCTAAACCTGAGACTAAAAGTGCGATTTTTTTAGCGTTTTTCAGGATATATTTTTCTTGCTCTAACACGCCGTCACCCGGTTCTTCAGGCATCATCATCATCAGCTCTTCCTGCAATGCCTTAGCCTTCTCTAATAGTGGGAGTTCTCCTTTCATTGCTTTTTTCAAATAAGTTCCTGGAACAATAAGGCGGTTGATTTCATTGGTTCCTTCAAATATTCGGTTAATTCGGGAATCACGATACGCCCGCTCTACTTCGTATTCTTGCATGAATCCATATCCACCATGGATCTGGACCCCTTCATCAGCTATATAATCAAGTGTTTCAGATCCAAACACTTTATTCAGTGAGCACTCAATCGCATATTCAGCAATCGATTTTGCCACTTGTCTACCATCTTTTTGCTCTTCTTCAGACAGCATTCCCATCTTATCTTCAAAAAGTCCGACTGTCCGGTAGACAGAGCTTTCCATCGCATATAATTTTGAAGCCATATTGGCAATTTTTTCACCGATTAAGCTGAAACGGGAAATCGGTGTCTTAAATTGACGGCGTTGATTGGCATAAGCAGCTGACAATTCAATCACACGTTTAGAAGCCCCAATGGTTCCGACAGCTAATTTATAGCGACCGATATTGAGGATATTAAAAGCGATGACATGTCCTTTTCCCGGTTCTCCTAAAAGGTTTTCTTTCGGTACTTGTACCTGATCTAAAATGAGTGTCCGGGTGGAAGATCCTTTAATCCCCATCTTTTTCTCTTCCGGTCCAGTTGAGACACCAGGGTAGTCTTTTTCAACAATGAAAGCTGAAAAATGTTCTCCATCAATTTTCGCATAGACAACAAACACATCAGCAAAGGCGGAGTTTGTAATCCATTGTTTTTCTCCGTTCAGTATATAGTGTGTTCCTGCTTCATTTAAGACTGCTGTCGTTTTTGCTCCCAGTGCATCTGAACCAGATCCCGGTTCAGTCAAGGCATATGCCGCAAACTTTTCACCTGATGCTAGTGTTGGAAGATATTTTTTCTTCTGCTCATGTGTACCAAAGAAAACAATTGGCAATGTCCCAATTCCAACATGTGCTCCATATGACAATGAAAAACTGCCTGCTCTTGAGAATTTCTCAGTGATTAAAGCTGAGCTAATCTTATCAAGACCAAATCCACCATACTCTTCAGGAACATCCGCACCAAGAAGTCCTAGTTCCCCCGCTTTTTTTAGAAGTCTGACAGAGTGATCAAAGTTGTGTTCTTCAATTTCATCAACATGTTCCAGAACATCACCAAGAATATAATCTTCTGTTGTTTTCGCAATCATCTTATGTTCTTCTGTGAAGTCTTCCGGTGTAAACATTTGATCAGGTGTGACCTCTTCTATTAAAAAGGCGCCGCCTTTTTTCATTTGATCCTTTGTTGTTTCCATGTTCCCATCCCCTTTATGTTTAAACTAACTCAAATACTCCTGCTGCTCCCATACCGCCACCAATACACATTGTTACAACTCCAAATTGCTCGCTTCTCCGTCGCATTTCATGAAGTAGTGTAAGTGTCAGCTTTGTCCCTGTACAGCCGAGTGGATGCCCTAATGCAATTGCTCCGCCATTTACATTTACTTTTTCTTCATCAATGCCTAGCTCTCTAATGACTTGTATGGATTGCGAAGCAAATGCTTCATTCAATTCAAATAAGCCAATATCTTTTAATTCTAGACCTGCTATCTTCAATGCACGCGGTACTGCTTCTATCGGACCGATTCCCATCACTTCCGGTGGAACGCCGCCAACCGCAAAGGAACGGAATTTAGCAAGCGGTGCCAACCCAAGTGCATCTGCTTTTTCTTTGTCCATAATCATCAACGCAGCCGCTCCATCACTTGTTTGCGAAGAATTCCCTGCAGTGACCGTACCTTTCGCAGAGAAAGCGGGCCTTAATTTTGCAAGGACATCTTTAGTTGTCCCTGGTCTTACGCCTTCATCAGTAGCAAATGTAAACGTTTGTTCTTTTAATTTATGATTTTCATCAACATGTCTGAGTGTAACTTCAACCGGGACAATTTCATCAGAAAATTTTCCCTCAGCAATTGCCTTAGCCGCTTTTTGATGGCTGCTAACAGCAAAAGCATCTTGATCTTCCCGGGAAACACCATATTTAATGGCAACTTGTTCAGCAGTATGCCCCATACTCATGTAATATTCAGGAGCCGTTTCTGCTAACGCGGAATTTAGTCTGATACTATGGCCCATCATCGGGACTATACTCATTGATTCTGCTCCACCGGCAATGACCGTGTCCGCTGCCCCAAGCATGATTTTTTCGGCTCCATATGCAATTGATTGAAGTCCTGAAGAACAGTATCTGTTAATGGTAACGGCCGGCACTGTGTGAGGCAGACCTGCTAGTGCCCCAATGTTCCGCGCCATATTTAAGCCTTGTTCAGCTTCTGGGGTAGCACAGCCAATAATTAAATCATCAATGTTCCCTTCATATTTGCCCGCTCTTTTTAATGTTTCTTTAACAGTGAGCGCACCTAAGTCATCGGGACGTACTGTTCTCAATGAACCTTTTTTTGCTTTTCCAATCGGGGTTCGAGCTCCCGACACAATGACTGCCTCTCTCATTTTATCCCTCCTAATTACGCAAAGGTTTGCCTTTTACAAGCATATGCTGCATTCTTGCCTGAGACTTCTGTTCACCCACAAGGCTCAGAAAAGCTTCTCTTTCCAAGTCTAGTAAATATTCTTCTGATACTTCTGTTCCAAAAGAAACTCTGCCGCCGGCAATCACAAATGCCAACTTTTTTGCAATTGTCATATCATGATCAGAAATGGCCCCGGATAGTTTAAAAGCCTCTGCTCCAAGCAGGAGAGCAGCATAACCCGTTTCACCAGTAACCGGAACTTTTTGTTTCACTGGCGGACGATAGCCATTTTCGTGAAGTGTCAGTACAAGCGATTTAGCATCATATAAGAGGTGATCCTGATTCATACTAATTTGATCTTGCACAGTTAAAATATTGAGTTCTCTTGCTTCATGGGCTGAAGTGGACGTTTTCGCCATTGCAATTTTTTCAAATGTTTGGTTTGCTGCCTGTTGAAGGTCGACAGACATCCCTTCTGGGAACCCTTTTAAGTGGTTCAAATACAGTTCTTTATTACCTCCGCCTCCTGGGATCAAGCCAACACCAACTTCAACAAGACCCATATAGGCTTCACTTGAGGCTTGAACACGTGCAGCAGGGAGGCATACCTCAGTTCCCCCTCCAAGTGTCATTCCAAATGGTGCTGCGACTACTGGTTTAGAACTGTATTTCACTTTCAGCATCGTCTGCTGGAATTGGCGGATGATCATATCAATTTCCATAAAATTATCATCCTGAGCTTCCATGAGCATCATAGCTAGGTTAGCACCGACACAAAAGTTCTTGCCTTGATTTCCAATGACTAGCCCTTTATAATTGGCATCCACTTCATCAAGTGCATATTTCAGCATTTGAATGATATCTAGCCCGATTGCATTGCTTTTTGAATGAAATTCTAATAGTGCTACATCATCGCCTAAATCTATTAAACTAGCACCGCTATTTTTTTTGATGACACCTTTTGTCTCTTTGATCGAAGAAAGATAAATATTTTTCTTATTTTCTTCTAAAGCCCGGTATTCGCCAGACTCGATATCATAGAAAAAGGTTCTGCCATTTTCTCTTAAATAAAAAGATTTATGCCCTTTTTTAAGCATTTCTTTGACCCAGTTCGCTACTTGCCATCCATCAGCTTCAAGTTTTTGAACAGATTCTTTCACACCGATGCTGTCCCAGATTTCAAACGGCCCCTGTGACCAACCAAATCCCCATTTCATCGCCTTATCAACTGCTACTACGGTGTCAGCGATTTGACCAGTCAAGGCTGCTGAATAAACAAGTGTTGGCGCTGTGGTTTTCCAAAGCAAAATACCCGCTTTATCATCCGAATAGATAAGCGCTTTCATTCTTGCTCCATTGCCCTTTAGCTGTTTGGCAGCTTCAAGACCAGGTGTTTTTAATTTTTTTCGCTCTCCATATGTCATTGTCATTGGATCAAGCTCAAAAATGTCTTTTCCTTCTTTTTTATAAAAACCTTGCTTTGCTTTACTACCAATCCAGCCATTTTCCAGCATTTTTTCGACAAACTCTGGTATCCGGAAAATCTTCTTCTCTTCTCCTTCAACTTGATCATAAACATTTTTAGCTACATGGGAGAATGTATCAAGACCGACGACATCAAGTGTTCTGAATGTCGCACTTTTCGGACGTCCGATGAGAGGCCCTGTAATCGAATCGACTTCACCTATTGTATATCCGCCTTTAAGCATTTCCTGAACTGTAACAAGGAGGCCATATGTTCCAATGCGATTGGCAATAAAATTTGGTGTGTCTTTCGCTTCAACGACCCCTTTTCCAAGCACATCCTCGCCAAATCCTTTCATGAAGCACAATACTTCTGGATCTGTTTCATCTATTGGAATAACTTCAAGCAATTTCAAGTAGCGAGCGGGATTAAAAAAGTGTGTCCCTAAAAAATGCTTTTTAAAATCTACAGATCGTCCTTCCGCCATTTGTTTAACGGAAATACCTGAGGTGTTACTACTCACGATACTGCCCGGCTTTCTGTACTGGTCAACTTTGGCGAACACTTGCTTTTTAACATCCAGATTTTCAACAACAACTTCAATAATCCAGTCAGCTTCTTTTATTTTTTCAAAATCATCTTCCATATTTCCCGTTGTAATATAGCTGATGTTTTTCTTAGAAGTAAGCGGAGCCGGTTTTTGTTTAAACAGCTTTTTTACTGCTGTCTGAGTCAACCGATTTCGCACATCAGGGTCATGAAGGGTGCGTCCTTTTTTCTCTTCTTCTTTCGTGAGTTCTCTTGGAACCATATCGAGCAATAAAACAGGAATGCCAATATTGGCTAAATGCGCTGCAATTCCCGATCCCATCACTCCGGATCCAATAACAGCGGCTTTTCGAATATGCTTGACCATGAAAGATCCTCCCTACCTTTGAATGAATACTCATTCATTTTTGCTTAAAAAAAATAAACTCCCCTGTCTTCTACCATCTTAAAAGATTTTTGAATCAAGTTCAATAGCCTTGAGGAAAATTTCAGAAATTTTTTAGAAATTAGCGTAACATGTCTATAACAGGAGCCCTTTTAAAATCAAACGAATATTACTAACTATATTCTTACAATTTTTAAAATTTATAAATTGTTGCTTGAGGCGGGTTTGATTCTTTAAGCACTTGAAACCATACTTTTACTTTCTGCCTCTTTTTGATGTTTTCTTTGTTTTTTATTTCACTAATCCCCAACAATATCACGTTGTTTTTATACTTTTCAAGAAGCTCTTTTTTTGTTAAATCATAATGCTCTTTTTTGGGGTGATTCTTACTCTCAACAAGGATTACTCTACTCCTTCTTTGAGCATAATATAGCCCACAATGCTTTGTCCCTCTTTATGATATTCTGTTGATTGATATCCAGTTAGTACTGGAATGATAACTTATACAATACACCGTCTTCTTTCCTGATATTTAATTCTTAAAATGATTTTATAATTTGAAAGATGGTTTCTTTTAAAAATTCATTCGACCTTTGGGGTATCACACACAATGAGTTTGAGCGAATGTAATAGAAAATCACAGCAAACTTGTTATATTAAGACACCAAGTGTGAAATGACGTAATAGCAATATTTATATTGCCACCATCCAATAACATGTTTCAAAACTTTTTGGACATTCTATACATGAGGAGGTGACGGCATGGTACGCGAACGAAAAAATCCTTCTGCAGCTGCAATCAGCGCAGCCGCTATGAAGGGAAATGCAGGTCCTGATTACAAAAAGGAAGATGCCGGAGGTAAACAGTCAAGCCAGAACCAGCAGTATAAAAAAGAGTATATGGGCGGTCATGACCATGAATAAAACAAAACATGATTTTAAAAGGTAAAGGAGAATGAATATGCAAAATCAACAACAAATGACAACCCCACCGTCTGTCATTTCTACAAAAGATCATTTGTACTTAAAAGATATGTTGAACTGGAATTTGCTTGCCATGAAAAAAGCCCATTTTATGGCTGAGCAATGTCAAGACCAGTCCCTAAAAACAGAACTTGAGCGGACAGGACAAATGCATCATAACCATTACAATACGATCTTGGAACAGCTCCGTTCAAATCAAAGCGGAAACCAAACAGTCTATATGCAATAGGAGGCCTATCATGAATCAACAAAAAATCGGCAATCAAGAAACACCTGTACCTAATACAAGCGCCATGAATGACCGAGATTTTGTCAATGAATTACTAACAACCGAAAAATATATCACATCTTCATATTCTACTGCACTGAATGAACTGAGCCATGAGACGCTTTATCAAAAGATACAGCCTCTTTTTCATGAAGCGCAAAATACACAGCGAAGATTATACGATATGATGTTTCAATATGGTTGGTACAACATTGAAGCTGAAGACGCAATGAAAATTGAGCAAACTTATCAGCAGTTTCAGTCTACCCTTCAAAACCAATCACCATATCAAAATAATCAATAGTAGAGACCGGAAAAAATCCGGTTTCTTTACATTTAGTGAGCTTTATAATTATAAAGAGGTTTAATGATTTTTTGAATTGATAAGGCGTTTTCTGTATTGGTGATGATTTCTTCCATTGGTTTGTATGCCATTGGACTTTCATCGAGTGTTTCAGATACAACAGAAGTACTCCAAACCTCTTTCATTGTCAACTGAAACTCATGTAGTGATAAGTTCGCTTTTGCTTTTGACCTAGACATCAAGCGTCCTGCACCATGAGGCGCTGAGTAGTTCCAGTCTGGGTTTCCTTTTCCTTCCGCAATTAAACTACCATCCCTCATATTCATTGGAACAATGACTCGTTCCCCTTTTTGTGCTGAGATTGCCCCTTTACGTAAAATCATGTTTTCTATATCAATATAGTTATGAATGGTTGTGAATTCATCAATGATATGCCACTCCATATGCCGTACAATCTCTTCAATCATTGCTTTGCGGTTTAAATCTGCATATTTTTGTGCAATTGCCATATCATGCATATAAGCTGCAAAGGAATCACCTTCTAAATACGCTAAAGCCTTTTGTATTTTGGGGCTATTCATTGAGTTTAGTGTTTCTTGAATTTCACTTACGCGTCCTTCTTGTTTTATATCTTTCATTTCCATTAGTTCTTGATAAGCTAGATCTTGATAATATTCTGCAATTTGTTTCCCCAAGTTTCGGGAACCACTATGAATAACAATTGCTACTTTATCATCCCATTCATTCAATTCAATAAAATGGTTGCCTCCTCCAAGTGTTCCAATTGACCTCTCTGCACGTCCTCTATTAATTGGAGCCTGGACATCATCAATATTGACCAAACTTGCAAACCGATGTTTTTGATTTCTGATCCTGAATCCACTAGGGATATGTTTTTGAATAACTTCATCTAGTTGATCAAAATTGACGTCATCTTTATGTTGATCAATGACAGCGAGTGACATCCCACAGCCAATATCGTACTTGATCCTCTAATTTCTTAGGGAGTGGACTATACCTTCACTACAGTCATCGGAGTATGCAGCTCCTACTATAGGCTCGCCGTGTTAATGATTCTATAAATTGAGTGACCTTCCAATGATACATTTGATCTAATCATTGAGCATCAGTATTACCATTTCACTAATATGGAATCATTCTGCACCTAAGTCTGCTAACTTGGTACAAGTCTCTGAACCATTTGGTTATGTCACCATAACCTCTGGCTGCTGATTGCCTTCGTCACTACACGGTCAGGTTTCCAGCAATTGAGCGAGTTTTTTAAAGTTGGAGCCGACTTAGTTAACCCCAACAAGATTTGGCACGATTTTATCTTTAATTGTCATCGTTGTTCCGATTGTACAACCTGCTCCTGCATGTGTATCAGGCATAATTCGAATTTGGCTGCCTTCAACAAAAGACTGATTACATAACTCTATAATCTGTCCCATAGCTTTTTGATCTAAATTGTCTGTAAATACTTTTGCTGAATTGTATTTCCCCTGTAATTCAATCATGATATGTCCTCCGTTTAGCTAATAGAGTTTTTGTCAAGTCTGTCAGTTCAGTTGATATTTTCAATATTTATTTCCTGTATCATCGTCACGATCTGTTATTATGATAGCATTAAAATTGTCTGGTGTTGTGTTTAATCAAAAAGTATCACGCTGGCGTGACACTTTTTGAAGAATTCAATCATAATTTCCCATTTTCTAGATGTCATAATTCCACACACACCGATATCCTCATCCTTACAAACAATAAAAAGCCTACGCAGCGAAAACGAAGCGTAGACTTCCCATGATATGAAATTATGCATGAGATTGAGCGACCTGCTGGACGATACACCTGCCTCTTCCATATGGAATACAATGTGGTGTGCCAAAAAGCGGATCTCTTGTCACTTCACAGTTCATTTCAAAAACATCTTGCACAAGCTGACAGTCAATAATTGCTTCTGGTCTTCCTTCCGCATAGATTTGCTTATCCTTAATGGCCACTAGGTGATGGGCATAACGACAAGCAAGATTCAAATCATGGAGCACCATGACAATTGTGCGTTTTTCATGTTCATTTAATTCAAAAAGAAGATCGAGAATTTCAATTTGATGGGTCATATCCAAATATGTAGTTGGCTCATCCAATAAAATAATACCGGTTTCCTGAGCAAGCGTCATCGCGATCCAAGCACGTTGGCGCTGGCCACCTGATAGTGAGTCAACTGTACGGTTAGCCAGCTCTTCCATATTGGTTGACTTTAAAGCATTTTGAACAGCTTCTTCATCTTTAACTGACCATTGTTTAAGCCAATTTTGATAAGGATAACGTCCCTGTTTGACGAGTTGAAGGACAGTTAATCCTTCTGGAGCTGCAGGCCCTTGAGGAAGAATGGCCAGTTCTTTGGCGACCTCCTTAGTTGGTAGTTTAGAAATAGAGTCTCCTTCCAACAGGACAGAACCGCCTTTTGGTTTCAGCAAACGTGCAAGCGAGCGAAGGAGAGTTGATTTACCGCAGCCATTACTGCCAATAAATACAGTGATTTCACCTTTTGGGATCGTTAAGTTTAATTCATCAATAATCATTGTTTCTCCATAACCTAAGCTTAACGTTTCTGTCGAAATGGCACTCATAAATGAAATCTCTCCTTTTATTAGTTTCTGCTTTTTATTAGCAAGTAGATAAAGTAAGGGGCACCGATCGCAGCAGTGAACACACCAGCAGGCACTTCAACAGGAGAAAACAGGGTTCTCCCGATCAGATCAGCAATCAACACCAATAAACCTCCAATTAATGATGCAATCGGCAAGAGGGCGCCGAATGAAGAACCGACTAGCCTTCTTGCAATATGCGGAGCCATCAGACCGACAAAACCGATAGTTCCGGAAAAAGCAACAGCAACTCCGGCAAAGGCCGTACTAAGTAGCAGGAGCCAAAAACGATGTTTCTCGACATGACTTCCAGCACCAGTTGCCAATTCGTCTCCAAGCGTCAGAATGTTCACATTTCTTGAAACACCGGCGCAAATCAGAAAAAGGACAAGCGTTACCGGTATCAAAATGAGCACATCACTCCAGTTTGATCCATACACTGATCCAGTAATCCAGACATTTGCTTGGGACATTCTATATATTGGTCCTTTTATCATCAAGACAGTTGTCAAAGACTGGGCAAGCATTGAAAACCCGATTCCAATCAAAACTAGCCTAAAAGTTGAAGCACCTTTTTGATAAGACAAAAGATAAACAAGTATCCCAGCAAAACCCGCACCAATAAACGCAGCGACAGGTAGCCAGTTGATACTGACTGTAAGCGCATTGTTTTGATTTGAAAATAACATGAAAAACAAGACAACAGTTACAGATGCTCCGCCCGTAACACCAATAATTTCAGGTGAAGCTAGAGGGTTACGAATCAGCCCTTGAAGTATCGAACCTGCCGCGGCCAGACAAATACCAGCAAACAAAGCTATTAATATCCGCGGCATTCGGAAAGAGGTAATGATCAGTTCATCCCCCGGATCCCCAATCCCCAGAAAAGTCTTCATGACGGCATCCGGAAAAATAAACCGTTCACCAATCCCCGCGCTGAGTATAATAACACAAGCTGTTAGCAGAAATAAGATCATGAACGTTAACAAAGCTTTGCGATGAATTAAAATTGAAAAACTGCCTTCTTTCATTCGGATTGTGCGATAATTCTTCAATTTTTGAACCCCCTTCTTGCAATAAATACAAAAATGGGTGTTCCGATAATGGCTGTCATAACGCCGACTGGCACTTCTTCAGGCATGATCAAGTACCTAGCTCCAATATCAGCAGTAACGAGTAAAATTGCCCCCAACACAGCACAGTATGGGAGAATCCAGCGATGGTCATGGCCAACAATATATTTTGCAACATGAGGTATGACAATTCCGATAAAGCTTATCGGTCCAGCCACAGCCACAGCACCACCGGCAAGTAATATAATTGAAAGTGCCATCAGCACTTTTATCATCCATGTCTTCTGCCCAAGGCTTTTAGCTACATCTTCTCCCATCGTCAACACATTAACCTTCTCAGCTACCAAAAAACTAATGATGAATGCTGCTAAAAGATATGGTGAAACAGAAATGAGTAAGTTAAGATCTCGCCCTTGAACAGAACCAGCCAGCCAAAATAATGCCTGCTCAAGTGCTGCTTCATTAACGGAAAGCATTCCTTGCGTTAACGATGAAAATAATGCGGCCAATGCAGCTCCAGCAAGAGTAAGCTTTAGTGAAGTCATGCCTTCCCTACCAAGGGAACCGACAAAATAGACGATCAATGCAGCAAATGCTGCGCCAAAAAAAGAAATCCACGCGATCGTTTGAAGTGAGCTAATATGAAAGAAAAACAGGGCTCCGACTACAAAGAAGCCGGCTCCTGCATTCACACCGAAAAGAGCTGGTGAAGCAAGTGGGTTTTTTGTTAACGCCTGCATTAAAGCACCGCTAACACCGAGAGCAGCACCAACAGTGGCAGCAATCAGGGCACGTGGCAAACGGACATTTTTTAAGACGAGATGTTCATTAGAGCCGTTAAAGTCTGTAAAAGCTTTAATGGACATTGTCCATGATGTATTTGTATATCCATATACGATACTGGCGCAAATGGAGAAGGTTAGAAGCAAAATAAAAGCTAATAGTGCGATTGTTCTATATTTATTCGTTCTTAAACGCATACATGATTCTCCTACTTGAACTCCATATCTATTGGTTATTGTATCAGATAACATTGATTTTGAAAATCATTTTCAATTAAAGATTGACAACATGATAGCTGAAAATTTATGATCATGATGAGACTTACATTCTAAGGAGGACAACGATGAAAAGATGGTCAATGTTGGGATTTATCACGATATTAGTGATTTCAATACTTACAGCCTGCAACAGTGGCAAAAAAGAAGCGGCTTCAAACAGCGAAGAAACAATCACTGTTAAACATGCCATGGGTACAGAGGATAAGGCACCTGCTCAGCCAAAAAGAGTAGTGGTTCTAACAAATGAAGGAACAGAAGCTTTATTGGAACTAGGGATTAAACCTGTAGGTGCTGTAAAGTCTTGGACAGGTCATCCATGGTATAAGCATATTGAAGCTGACATGAAAGGTGTTAAAGAAGTCGGGCTTGAAGGAGAGCCAAACATTGAAGCGATTGCCGAATTGCATCCTGATTTAATTATAGGTAATAAAATGAGGCACGAAAAAATATATGATAAGCTAAAAAAGATTGCGCCAACCGTTTTCTCAGAAACACTTCGCGGTGAATGGAAAGACAATTTTTCTCTCTATGCAAAAGCGGTAAATAAAGAAGAAAAAGGTAAAGAAATTTTAGAAGATTTTGATCATAATGTCAGAGAATTAAGTGCAAAGCTTGGCGATCAGAAAAAGAAACGAGTAGCGGTTGTCAGATTTATGGCTGGTCAATCAAGGATTTATTATAAAGATTCATTCTCCGGAATTATTTTAGAACAACTCGGTTTTCAATATCCTGAAAAACAGGAAAAGCTGTTTAAAAAACAAGCTGATAAGTTTGCTTTTATGACGGAAAACAAAGAATCAATTCCAGAGATGGATGGTGACATCCTGTTTTACTTCACATATAAACCTGCTGAAAGTAAAAAAGAGGCTTTAACATGGCAAAATGATTGGACAAGTGATCCGTTATGGAAAAAGCTGGATGCTGTAAAATCGAAAAACGCGCATGAAGTTGATGATGCGATCTGGAATACCGCTGGCGGTGTAAAAGCGGCTTACCTGTTTCTTGATGATATCGAAAAATACTTTTTGAAATCTTAAAGTACATGAGGAAAGGAGGCAATTCCCCTTGGAAATGCCTCCTTTATTCTTTGCCTGTACATACTCTTGAAGTTCCATCAGGCCATTTGACTTGTAGTTGGAACTGATCATAGCCGTCATCAAGATTAAAAGCTTCAAGTACATGACGGATGACTGTACGATCTGCATCAGATTTGGCTATTGAAAGCTCACTTAAAATCATTTTCATTTCATGTAAAGCTTCTTCCCCTTCTCGATTCACATCATTCAACTGATCTTCAATCTCCGCAACCTCACCCTCCTGTTTATGATATTTCGCTTTGAAAGTATTATGTTTTCCATTCCCATAATTCACCTTAAGCGTAAACTCAGCAAAGGGTACGGCTTTAATATCTGTAACAGGTGTATCCTCATTCTGCCGTTCTGAAGGTTTTTCAACTGCCGTTTGACAACCTGTCAAGATGATGAGTATAGCAAAACAGGTGATTTTCAATAAGTTCATACAGTTCAGCTCCTATATGGACATTATTCTTAGCTATTTCCCGTTTGCTAAAACTCATGCAGATAGATTTAAGTGATGGCTAAAAATTCTTTGGCATCCTGAACAGCAAGTTGGATTGCATTCTCCCAAAAGTCCGGTTTCGTCAAATCAACGCCGAGATGTTTCATGGCCAAATCTTCAACTGACATTGAAGCTGTATCTTTTAAAAGAGCGATGTACTTTTCTTCAAAACTCCGTCCTTCTTTTAAGGCCATGGCATATATACCGAGTGAAAACAAATAACCGAATGTATAAGGAAAATTGTAAAACGGCACAGAAGTAATATAAAAATGGAGTTTCGAAGCCCAAAAATAAGGATGGTACTCACCTAGTGCCCCGCAATACGCTTCTTTTTGCGCCTCTTCCATCAGCTCATTCAGTTTGTTAACAGGGACGACACCATTTTTGCGTTCTTCATAAAACTGAGTTTCAAACAAAAACCTAGCATGAATATTCATGAAAAATGCAACACTGCGCTGTAATTTATCGTCTAGAAGCACGAGTTTGTCCTGCTCTGAAGTAGCCTGTTTTAATGCAGCATCAGCCACGATCATTTCAGCAAAAGTCGATGCAGTTTCAGCTACATTCATCGCATATGCCCTGTTCAGTGGTCTCACATTACGAATCGCTTCATGGTGAAATGCATGACCAAGCTCATGTGCTAAAGTTGATACATTATCAGCACTGCCAGAGAACGTCATGAATATTCTCGATTGACCACTTTCCGAAAAATTGCTACAAAAACCGCCAGACCGTTTACCGCTCCTATTCTCAGCCTCAATCCATCTATGTTTAAATGCTTTTTCTGTAAAGACTGACAGCTTTTCTCCAAATGTTTCAAACTGGTCAACTATGAAATGGGCAGCCTCATCAAACGAGTATTCCTTAGTATTTTCCCCAAGTGGTGCTTTCAAGTCATACCAGCTTAATCGCTCTAGTCCTAGAAGAGACGCCTTTCGCTTAAGATAATCTGCAAAAGGCTGTTTATGATCGATAATCACTTTCCACATGACATCCAGGGTTTCTTGCTTCATCCGATTGATGTTAAGCGGTTCTTTCAATACATTATTCCAGCCTCTTGCCTTATACACATTTAATCTGAAACCAGCGAGATGATTAAGTGTGCTACTTAACAAGTCAGCATGTTGTTCCCAAGCATGATCAAGGTTTTTCGTAACAGATTGACGGATGTTCCGGTCCGGCTTAGAAGTCAAGTTCTCAGCCTGTCCAACTGAGAGAATTTGCGTTCTCCCGTTTTCTTCGTATGGAATTTGGATTTGATTCATAATACTGTTATACAAACTGCCCCATGCATGATAGCCATCGACAGATAGCCCTTGAATCAAAGTTTCCTGTTCCACTCCAAGCTTTTCTTTGACCCTCATTCTTCTCTCATTTAGTACATAAGCTACCTCAGAAAACTCTTTTTCCTTAAGAATCGTATTCCAGTCTGTTTCTGGTATTTCAGCCAATTTGCTGTCGACAATGACCAAAACTTTATTAAATTCTGCAGAAAGCTGGGTTACTTCAAACTTAAGAGTGTTTGCTTTTAAATCTGTTGTATCTTGGGCTTGCAAACAACTGACAAAAGAGTGTGCTTGCCGAATTTTAACATCAAGTTCCTCCATAAACTCAACTATGCCTGTCAGTTCTTTATCAAAAGTAGTCGCTTTTTCTCTAAAAGAAGCAATTAAGTTTTTAATCTCACTTAAGTAACGTTGAAAGCTTGAAGCATTACTTCCACCTTCAAAGAAAACATCCAGATCCCACGTATCTTGTAAAGCCATTTCCCATCCCCCTTTACCATAATAATTATATTATAAGATACAATTTCCTTTTATGTAAAAAAAGGACGCCTAGCGCCCTATAATTGTCTCAGTTTTTTCACTACATAACTTATCGCCAATAAGCCAAAAAAACCGGTTAAAAACAGGAAAAGTCCGCCGCTTTTAAGAGGCTCTCCTTCATGTACAGCAGCTCGATCAGCAGATAACCCTCCGTTTTGAGAATGAGCTCTAATATTCACAGATTGAATGAGCCGTCCATCCTCTCCTTTTATATTCAGTGTGCCATCGCGGTCTAACACTTCTGATATTGTTTCCCCTTTCTTTTTTGTGACAAATAAGCGGTTTTTCAGATCAAGTCGTTTTCCATCCTGGTCTTTAAACTGTTTACCTTTTTGATATGCAACAGTTTCAAAGTGATTGAAACCTCCAGCTAAAAGTGTTTTTGTATCATTGTACATCATCTTGTGGCTATCAGCTTTCATAACAACTGCTATCAAATCGAGATCACCTTGTGTAGCCGTTGTCACTAGCGTGTGTTTTGATTGATCAACATACCCGGTTTTCCCACCGGTTATTCCTTGAAAATGAATCTCTCCTGTCAACATTCGATGATGATTTTTCAATGTTGTTTTCCATGTTTTTCCCTTCCAAGCCAATTGCTTTTTCGAAAAAAGTTCTCGAAAGGTTTTGTTTTTCATGGCATATCTTGTGATTTTGGCCATATCAGCGGCTGTTGTATAGTGATTTTTGTCAAACAACCCGTGTGGATTTGTAAAATGAGTGTCATGTGCTCCAGCCCGTTTTGCCACAAATGCATTTACCTCATCTGCAAACTTTTTATCACTACCACTCACATATTCAGCAATCGCCGTTGCAGCATCATTACCTGAATTCATTAATAATCCTTGAAGCAACCGTTTTAATGGAACTGTTTCTCCTTCTTCCAAATATACACTTGTCCCTTCTGTATCAGCTGCTTTTTTGCTAATTTTAACTTTATCTTTTAAATTCCCTTTTTCAATCGCATAAATGGCTGTAGCAATTTTTGTTATACTGGCAGGATACATTTTTTTGTTGCTGTTTTGTTTAAACACAACTTGTCCGGATTTTGCATCAATTAAAATTGCAGATTCACTTTCAATATGAAAGTCATTTTGGTCTCCAGCTTGAGCGGACTTGTGTATAAGCATAGTCATACATAGTAAAGCACTCAACAAAAGGATTTTTTTAGCCATTGTCTCACCTTGCCTTTAGAATAATGCTTTCGTCCCTAAAATCAAAAACTAAAAATAGGACTTTTAGCACTTTATAAATTCTATCAATTGTTTATAACCAATGACAAGTTTTATTTCATGCAAATACACTTTTCTTATTCAGTCGCACTTATTTATAATTATTATAATTTAATATTGATTATAAATAAATCTGTGATATAATATGGTTAAGAAACAAAAATTTGAGGAGGAGTATGGACATGATCACACAACAGTTAACACAACAAAACTTTACACTTGAAACGACTCTGAACACAAATCTATCAAACTGGTTCATCCTCTACACAAAGCTTCACCGTTTTCATTGGTATGTGAAAGGACCACAATTTTTTACACTACATGAGAAATTTGAAGAACTGTACAATCATGCCGCTGAAACAGCTGATGTAATCGCTGAGAGATTGTTAGCAATCGGTGGACAACCGCTTGCTTCAATGCAACAATTTCTTGAGCACGGTACAATTTCAGATTGTGGAACAGAAAAAACAGCAGATGACATGGTATCTTCATTAATCAGTGATTACCGCAAGATTTACAAGGAAACTCAAGATTCAATTAAACTTGCCGAAGAAAAATCAGATCATGCTACTGCCGACATTTTAATTGGCTTAACAGAAGAAATCGATAAACAAGTTTGGATGCTTTCTTCATTTTTAAATGAGTAATGTTGACAAGCCATGGCAATCTGCCATGGCTTATCGTTTAAGATTTGCTCTTCGTTAGCTTTGCCTTCAACGTTTTTTTCTTTCCGTCTCTTAACACTTCAAATGTAACATTGTCACCTGTTTTAGTTTCTGTGTAAAGAATTTTTCTGAGATCAGCAGTTGTTTTAATCGCTTTTCCATTCATCTTCACGATGACATCGCTAGATTTTATACCCGCTTTTTCCGCCGGTGATTTTGATGCCACTTTATCGACATATACACCTTTGTTCAACTGATCTCCAAAGAGGCTGAGTGTATTCTTTTGGTATTGCTCAGGAACCTGATCCATATCAACCATTTGGACACCTAAATATGGCCGCTCTACTTTTCCTTTATTCAGAAGCTGATCAACAATGGGACGAACATCATTACTTGGGATTGCGAAGCCAAGTGATTCAACACCGCTTTCACTGATCTTTAAGCTGTTAATACCGATTACCTGTCCGCTACTGTTAATCAATGGACCACCGCTGTTTCCTGGATTAATCGCTGCATCTGTTTGGAGGACATTCATTTCAAATTGCCCCTCAGATGTAGGGACTTCGATTGTTCGGTTTACACCACTAATAATTCCTTGTGTAACAGTTCTGGAAAACTGTAGACCGAGTGGGTTACCAATGGCGATCACTTTCTCACCAGCACGCAGCTTTGAAGAATCACCAAAACTTGCAATTTTGTCGACACCTTTTGAATTAATTTGTAAAACAGCTAGATCTGCTAAAGCATCACTGCCGACGATTTTAGCCTCTACTGTTTTTCCGTTAAACAAAGAGATTTTGACCTTTGAGGCACCTTCAACTACATGGTTGTTCGTAATAATATAGGCTTTATTCCCCTCTTTTTTAAAGATAACGCCTGAGCCTGTTCCGCCTTGCTCGATTTCATCTTCAGAAAAGCCAAAACTAGATTGGATGTTTGAAACTCCAACAATCGTTGACTCTAAATCTTTGACCATATCGGCAAAATTATCCGCATCTGTAATCGGTTTAGATGTAAAATTCTCCTCTTGTTTTGGTTTTTCTGAACTGACAGCCTGCTCCTGATGATCATGAGGCAAAAAAGGCATGACACCCAAAACAAGACCGCCTCCAATAATCCCTCCTAAAATCGGGCTCATCCATGATGCGATCCGCCGTTTTTCTTTTACAGTTCTTGTCTCTCTGGAATTCTCCAGTGCTACTGCTGTCTCTTGTTGAGAAATGCTTGATTGACTCCCAATCGTTTCTGAGTTTTCGGCCTGTTCCTCTGCAACGTGCTCTTCAGAACTTTCTGCTTGCGATATTTTAAGCTCATCTAATGGCTGCTTATTTTCATTGTTTCCTTCATCATTGTTTTTTAAGTCCATAAGCGTACACTTCCTTTATTATTCTTGTCTTCAACTATTTTTTATGGCAAAAGTTTTAACTATCATTAAAAAATGTTCCATTCAATATTGCTACCTTTCTTCCCTAATGATAGCCTACACAAATGTTATGGGATAAATATTAAAAAAATATGTGAAATTATGAAAATGGACCAGACTTATGTTAAAACTAGTATAATGACGTAGAGAAAGGATGTGAACCCGATTGTCATATACCATTTATCTAGTTGAAGATGAGGAGAATTTAAATGAGCTGCTGACAAAATATTTGGAGAATGAAGGTTGGCACGTCACTTCTTTTCTAAATGGTGAAAGCGCCCAACCATATATTTGTCAGTCGCCTCATTTATGGATTCTCGATATTATGTTACCAGATATCGATGGGTATACGCTAATAAAACAAATAAAAAATCATGATTGTAATGTCCCTGTTATTTTCATTTCAGCACGTGATGCGGATATTGACAGGGTTCTTGGACTTGAACTTGGAAGCAGTGATTATATTTCCAAGCCTTTTCTCCCTAGGGAACTGATCATCCGTGTTCAAAAGCTTCTTAAGCTCATTTACAAAGACGAAACTCAGAAAAAAAGAATCACAGTTTCTTCATATGAAGTCAACGAAGATTTGAGAGAAGTTTATGAAAATGGCAAAATGATTAGTCTGACATCAAAAGAATTTGATCTCTTGCTTTTTTTCACGAATCATCAAGGTCGAGCCTTCTCAAGGGAAGATATTTTGACAGAAATCTGGGGAGACGATTATTTCGGAACTGATCGAGTTGTTGATGATCTTGTGAGAAGACTGCGAAAAAAAATGCCGCATCTAAAAATCGAAACGATTTATGGGTTTGGATACAGGATGTCAAAATCATGAAAAATAAGTCACTTGCTTTTCAAATTTGGACGGTAATCTGCGGGATATTATTAACGATCTCTATTTTATTATTGATTTTATTTTCAACTACATTGCGAAACTTTTTTACAGATGAAATCTATACAAATATTGAAAATGAACAGCATGTCCTAACCGAATATAGCTTTTCTCGTTCTCTTGAAAGGGGGTTTGATGATGGAAACGGTTCACGCAGTGCCAACCGCTATGTACAACATATCATCCTCCCAGAGAACGGAACTCAATATCCACAGGTTCTCCCTCGTTCATTTATAGAAAAAGTTCAAACACTTGGGAAGAATCAGGAATCAGAGTCAAAAAGGTACTCTGAAAAGGTGGATGGGGAGTATGTTTTCTTTGTACTAAAGAAAATTCCAACTGATCATCAAACATATCTTCTGTTATCATATGCCCTTGATTCATACAGAGATGATTTATCGTTTACGCTGTTTAAACAGCTTTTATTTATTTTAATTGGTGTCATTTTGCTCAGCTGGATACCTTCCATATGGCTGGCAAAATATTTATCCAAACCTTTAGTCACACTTGAAAAACACGTTAAGCGTATTTCGACACAAGATTGGGATGATCCAGTTGTGGTTGATAGAGAAGATGAAATCGGAAAGCTCGGCCATACGATTGAAGATATGCGGCAAAAACTCATTCAAAAAGATGAAACAGAGCGAACGCTTCTACAAAATATTTCTCACGACTTAAAAACACCTGTGATGGTCATCCGCGGATATACACAATCAATCAAAGATGGCATCTATCCTAAAGGAGATTTGGAAAATACCATTCAAGTAATTGAAGGCGAAGCTGAAAAACTAGAAAAGAAAATAAAAGATTTACTTTATCTCACAAAACTTGATTACTTGTTAAAACAGGAAAGGCATTATGGAAGTTTTAATATACAAGAAGTGATAAAAGAAGTGATTGAACGTTTGAAATGGTCTAGAAAAGAATTAAGTTGGAAGGTACAACTGGAAAAAAGCACAATGATGACTGGTGATCAAGAGCAATGGAGCAAGCTTATGGAAAACGTTCTTGAAAACCAAATCCGTTATGCAGAGTCTATCGTCGAGGTTAGTATGAAATCGACAAAAACATGTATTTCCATCAAAATAAAAAATGATGGTCCTCACATTGAAAAAGAGATGCTATCCAATCTATATGAGCCTTTTAATAAAGGGAAGAAAGGCGAATTTGGAATTGGACTTAGTATCGTTAAACGAATTTTAACACTCCATCATGCAAATATGGAGATTCATAATGACCAAACCGGTGTTTATTATTTGATAACCGTTCCAAAACAATAGACTGTCATTGGTTGCAGTCTTTTTTTATATAAATGAATAACCATTAAAACCACTGTAATTTGGTTTTACAGCTTTTTTTGGATGTTTCATCCATTTCTTTTCTGCCAGCAGATGTTTGGGGTATTTTACTTTATCTACCTTAATCCCCTGACTGCGCAGACGGCTGATCATTCCATCGATTTCTTTCATCAAATTTCACCCTTTCTCAACTATTTTTGACCACTTGGTCACCTTACTTTATAATATAAAGAATATCAAACAAAAAAACAAGTTACAATCTAATTAAAATTGTGACATAAGCCATGAAGTGACTAGCCAGTCATACCCGGTAAATTTGGAACTCCATCCATTCAGGAAGGTGAAGACCATGAAACAAAAAGAAAGAGTCATTATTGAAACAGCTATTAAACTATTTGCTAAAAAAGGCTATAATGCAACTTCAGTACAAGAAATTGCAAAAGAATGCCAAATCTCTAAAGGTGCTTTTTATATTTACTTTAAATCGAAAGAAGCGCTTCTCCTTTCAGTCCTACATTATTACTATGATAAAGTCTTTTCCCGAATTCATAAAATTCAAACAGAACATGATAACCCACGGACTGTCTACAGAAAACAACTGATCGTTTTTTTCAAAAACATTTTTGACCATAAAGAGTTTATTATGATGCAATATAGAGAGCAGCCACTGCCATACAATGAGGAAATTGAGGCATTTGCTAAAAAAATGCGGACAACTACCCTCAAGCTTCATAAAGAAAATATCCAGAATATTTACGGAGAAAACATTGAACCCTATAGTGCAGAATTGTGTTTTTTGATTGATGGAATGAGCGAAGTTTATCTTGAATTAATGGTTTTATTACATCATTCTTTTGATCTCCACCTTCTTGCTGATCATATCCTTAACTGTATTGATGATTTAGCAACAGGAATGATGAAACGAAGTGAAAGTCCAGTAATATCCAATGAAATGGCGGACAAGTGGTTCGGTCCTTTCTCCAGATTGGATCCCCTAAAAGATACGCTCATTCAAGAAATGCAAATCAAAGTAGAAAAATGGTTTAACAGCGATCCTCCTTCAGAACTGCTGGAAAGCCTGACTATTTTAAAAGAAGAATTGAAAAAACAAACGCCAAAAAAAGCAATCATTAAAGGGATGTTACTTGTTTTGCATGAGTTTGAAGTAGTCCAAAAGGAAGTGGATCAGCTGACCGAGTACATTCAAAAGGATATACTGAATTCTTAGAGGGAAACGGCCGCATCTAGCAGCCGTTTTTTGTTATCCTTTCGGGTTCACCATTTCTTCAGGTTTAACAACTTCATCAAACTGTTTTTCGGTTAAAAGATTCAACTGAAGAGCGGCTTCCTTCAGTGTTAATCCTTCTTGATGGGCAAGCTTTGCAATTTTTGCAGCATTTTCATAACCGATATGCGGATTTAAAGCTGTGACAAGCATAAGTGAATTTTTAAGGTTATTTTCAATCGTCTCATGAGCTGGCTTAATGCCAACCGCACATTTATCATGGAATGAATTCATCCCATCAGCTAGCAGCTGCACTGATTGAAGGACATTATAAATGATAACTGGTTTAAATACGTTTAATTCAAAGTTCCCTTGACTTGCCGCAAAGCCAACCGTCGCATCATTCCCCATAATTTGCGCTGCAATCATGGTCAGGGCTTCGCTCTGAGTAGGATTTACTTTACCTGGCATGATAGAGCTTCCCGGTTCATTTTCAGGAATGACCAGTTCGCCGATCCCGCAGCGTGGGCCGCTTGCCAGCCATCTGACATCATTAGCAATTTTCATCAAATCTGCTGCCAATGCCTTAAGAGCACCATGGACATGGGTCAATTCATCATGGCTTGTTAATGCATGAAATTTATTAGGTGAACTTCTAAACGTCTGCCCGGTCAATTGAGTGATTTCTTCAGCAACCATTTGACCAAATTGTGGATGAGCATTAATTCCCGTTCCAACAGCTGTTCCTCCAATGGCAAGATCGCGAATTTTTCCCGTTGCTTCAAGGATCATTTCTTTAGAACGGTCAAGCATATAGACCCAGCCGCTGATCTCCTGTCCAAGTGTAAGTGGAGTCGCATCCTGAAGGTGGGTACGGCCAATTTTGACGATATCTTGAAATGACGCAGCTTTTTCATTGAGTGTATGTTTTAAGCGGTCAATAGCTGGTACGAGCTTTTCATAAATAGCGAGAACAGCCGCAACATGCATCGCTGTCGGAAATGTATCATTTGAGCTTTGGCTACGATTGACATCATCATTCGGATGAATCTTATTGCTTGAGCCTTTTTCTTGCAAATAAGCTGTCCCTCTGTTTGCCACGACTTCATTCATGTTCATATTACTTTGCGTCCCACTTCCTGTCTGCCAGACAACAAGCGGAAAATGACTGTCATAGTTCCCCTTTAAAATATCGTCACATACAGAAACAATCGCTTCCGATTTTTCAGCTTCCAGATTTCCTAATCTTTCATTGGCGATGGCTGCACTTCTTTTCAAAATTGCAAACGCATACACAACTTCGTGCGGCATTTTTTCTGAGCCAATTTTAAAATTCTCCTTGCTCCTCTGAGTTTGAGCACCCCAAAACTTGTCTGCAGGAACCTCAATTTCTCCCATTGTGTCTCTTTCAATTCTGACATTCATTATGTATCCCTTCCTTCTCTGGTCTGCAACATATTGAATTCGATGAAAATATCAAAAATCCTCTTTAGAAACATTTTCAATAAAAACGTTTCTAAAAAGACTAGTAACAAGGCGATAATTCCTTTAAGATATAACAAATGAGAGTCATAAAAATTTAATAATCTGACCAATTATGAAATCATCGGAAGCAGATGATGTTGATAAAATAGTTTTGAAAGGGTGATGTGCTTGAAGCGGATCTTGCAGATGACAGGTGCTACTTTAATTGTGACCGCAATCATTTTAGCTAGTTTAATGATCAATGATGTTGTTCTAGAACCATTTATGGAGGATTCACAATCGATGCTATTCTTTACGATTGGTACTTCTCTGTCAACTCCGATTTTTTGCTTCATTGGCGGATTTATTTTGCTTGGCATGAGCAAACTGATCGATTTGCAAGAAAAGAATAACTCCATTCTGGTTGAACGACTAGACGCGATACTCAAAAATAGCACCCAAATGGAGCTTGAAGAGAATGAGCCAACGACTAAGTCTGTTCATATAGACTCATCAGCTCTATCTGAAATTGATGACCGCAAATATTGGAACGGCTGACAGCGACAATGATATGACATACGAATCTATCTAACAAGCTTGTTTCGGTGCGCATAGATGGCTGCCTGTGTGCGGTCATCGACCTCAAGCTTGGAAAGAATGTTGGTCACATGAGTTTTGACAGTTTTAATCGTGATAAATAATTCTTCGGCAATGTCCTTGTTTGTTTTCCCAACAGCAACAAGTTTAAGGATTTCCAGTTCCCTCGCTGTCAAGGATTCATGAAGGGGAAGTTCTCCTGATGAATGTCTAAGCTTTGATAACACTTTTCCAGCCACCTTTGCTTCAAGCTTGGATTCCCCTATGCTTGCTGCCCTGATGGCATCGGCAATCTCACTTGCTTTTGATGTTTTAAGCAAATAACTGAGCGCACCAGCTTCTATAACCGGATAAACTTTATCATCATCGATAAAACTTGTTAGCACGATAATTCTGGGATCAGGCAACACACGACAGATTTGCTTTGTAGCCTCAATTCCATCCATTCCCTCCATGACAAGATCCATTAAAATAACGTCAGGATGTGTCTCAACCGCCATTTCAACCCCACGTCTTCCATCTGATGCTTCACCAATCACCTCGATATCTGGTTGGGATTCCAAAAAAGCGGACAGACCCATTCTAACCATTTCATGATCATCAATTAATAGTACTCGAATCACTGTGATTCTCCCCTTTTTCTTGTTCAAAGATCGGAACTTTTACATCAACTTGTGTGCCTTTTCCCGCAAATGATATCACTTCTGCCACTCCGCCCACTTCACTAGCTCTTTCCTTTATGGAATGAAGTCCATATGATGACGATTTGACGGTATCCATTTTAAAGCCTTCTCCATTATCAATAACTTTCAACTGAAGCTGTCGGTTTCTGAGCAACAGCCTGATCGATACTTTTGTTGCCTTTGAATGCCGGAAAACATTTGAAAGGGCTTCTTGAACGATTCTAAATAAATGATCTTCAACCCCTTTAGGAAGTTTTCCGATATCTTCAATTTCCCAATCCATCTCAATTGATTGCTTTGCTTTGAACTCGATGAGAAGTTCAGATAACCCTTCTTTTAGTCCTTTTCCTTCAAGGGTAACGGGACGAAGATGTAAAAGTAAAGCTCTCATTTCACTTTGTGCATCAGCCGCCATTTTTTCAACCATTTTCAGCCTCTGTACAAATTTCTCATCTACTGACGGTTGAATACCTTCCAAAATAGCAGAAGTCATCATTGAAATTGCAAAAAGTTGCTGGCTTACAGCATCATGCAATTCCCGTGCCAGACGCTGCCGTTCCTCGGAAATGACAGATTTTTTCATTTGATCTTGCCATTCCGCCCTTTCATTTGACAGTTTTTGCAGAGAAGCAACTTGCCTTTCAATCCGTTCAGCCATAGCATTTAACTGATCGGCTGCAAGTCCGATCTCATCATCGCCAAGCTGTGGAATTCGATAAGCAAAATTGCCGTTCTCATATTTGATAATGGATTCGATTAATTTTTCAAGCCTTTTTTTCAGCTGGTTACCGAACATATATCCAAAACCAAACCCAACAACTGCACTGATTGAAAAAAGCAGAATAATAAAAGGAATGCCAAACCACCTTGAAGTGATGAGAACCCTTGGGTCAAGTTGATAATAAAACAACATGAATCCCAAAACAGAAAGAAAGATCGTCAAACTGACACCTAAAGATAAACGAACAGCACGCCATTGAATATTCGCTAGTCTACTGGTCTTCATATGAAGCGCACATCCACATCACCGATAAACAGAGAAATTGAAATTTTAACACGTCTTGTAGACTGCTGGTAATTTTCTGACTCGGTATAAATTTGGGTTCCAATTCCGCTTTTTCGATCACCGATAATGTCTATATCACCGATAAAAGCTGAAGAACTGATGGAAACATCAAGATCAGATGGGATATAAATATCAACATCACCGATAAGTCCAGTGATGGCAATTGTATTTTCCCCCTCTGAAATAATGGCTTTTGACAAATCGATTTTAACATCTCCAATAAATCCGGATATATTTAAATCATTTAAGTCAAAAGGTGTTTTCATTAATTTAACGTCCCCAACAAAAAAACTATGTTGTCCCGCGCTTTTCCTAAGAGGAAATGAAGAGCCTTCCAGCTTATCTTTTTCCTTTATTTTCGGGTTTTTACGGTCAAAAACAGGCTGGTTTGTTACAAACCTGTAACCAGCATAAATCAAAAATGCGGCAAATAAATAACCAAACAGACTGAAAGTAATGCTGAACAAATTATTTAAAATTAAAAAACCCGCAAAAATATACATGACAGAGCCGAGCCACCGGCGTGAATACTTCCGAAAAAAATACCCGGCAAAAAGAAAGGCGAGCGGCCAGAATAAAACATCCCCAAGTCCGCTGTTTTGCAAAAATACACTGATTCCAAAAAGGACGATGATTAATCCGATCAGTTGTTTTTTTCTAAGACGCATGCTGACTTCAGGCCCTCCTTTCCTTTTTGACATTTATTCAATTGATAGATTCCCGCTTGTGAGCGAGATACTAATTTTATATCTGCCACTTCTGTTTTTTCCAATCAGTTTCTGTTTGTCTCCACTAGTCTCATCAAACGAATAAGAATGTTTGATGTTGCCGATTGTTGCTTTTGCATCAAGCGAAATATCAGCATCCTCAGGAAGCTCAAGCTTGGTATTTCCGATGTTCCCATCGATACTTAGCGGCGCATTGATTGTAGAAAACGATGCATTCAAATTGCCTAAATTCTGCTTTATATTAAGCTTTCCTGAAACATGATCGAGCTTTGTATTTCCTGAAGTAGAGTCAATCTTTGCCGTCCTTGTTTCCACATTTTCCAAGCGAATATTACCCGAGTTTCCTTTTACTGAAAGTTCGCTTGAATGAAGCTGATTGATCTTCAAATTGCCGGCTCCAGATTTCACTGATACATGTCGTAACGATAAATGCTCACCTGAAATATTTACATTCCCACTATCAGATTTTATAGACAGATCATGTTGAAATTGATATGGTACTTTGACAATCAACTCATTTTTCCGAAAGGAAAATAACAAGGATCCCTTTGGTTGAACAGACAAACGAAAAGTGCCTCCTTGTTCGGATGACTTCAAGTGCACACTTTCACCTGACAAAACCGCCTCTATATTATCACGATTTTCTGCTTTAATCTTCACGGTCATGTTTTGACCATTGATATCAATGTGATTCATTTTCGAGGCTAATGCATGGGCTGACTGATCGGATTCTTGATTGGCTGTGAAAAGCGAAGAAATTCGCCCCCCACCAAAAGTCAAACTGGCGATGATCAAAATTCCAACAATGATCAACATTTTTCCAACCGTTTTTTTCATTTGTTTATCCTTTCGGTCAATGTCTCTCGTTCTTATTATAAGTAAATGTTCCTATGAAAGAAATAAAAATTGTAAAAGGGGCTGTCCAATACGTCAATTTTTGACGATTGGACGCCCTTTTCACATTTAACAAATGCTGTTATATCAGCAATACTCTTTTCGGACAGCTTCTTTTTTATTCATTTCCGACTGACTCTTGTTTTTCTAAGCCGACCTTTTGGCTCCGCATTTTTTCAAGTTCTTCTTCTACCTCTTTTGCATATTCAAGCCGGCTGTATGGGCTGTTAGATGTTGCGGTAAAATCAGCATAACTATTCACCCTTGTCTCCATTTCTTCAATACGGCTTTCCATTCTCATAAACTCGCGGTAGGCGCTCTCGTTATCAATTTTGTTAAAAGAGGCATTCATATGTTCTTTTGCTTTAACCGCATTTGCGCGGGCGATAAGTGCGTGTTTTTTATCCTTTATATCACGAAGTTTCACTTCAAGAGTTTGTAACTGCTCTTTTAATTCAACTAGCTGCTGTTTAGCATGTTGATAAGTATCCTGATATTCAACTGCTTTTGCCTCAAAATACTTCATTTCTGAAAGAGCTTTTTTGGCAAGTTCCTCTTCACCAGCATCAAAAGCAAGTTGTGCCTGATTTTTTCGTTTAACAGCCAATTTTTCCGCTTCTTCATATTTCCCTTTAAAATTTTGCTCAATAACTTGCTGCTTTACAATTGTATGTTTTGCCTTGGCAATATCACTTTCCATATCACGAACATATTGATTTAACATGACCCGCGGGTTTTCGAGTTTATCCAATCCTTCATTAATAGATGCAACAACCATGTTTCTAATACGTTTTAGCGCCATAACTTAGTTCATCCTTTCGTTTATTGTTTTTTTTTCAAAAAATCTTCCCATTCTGTATCAAAACTTGTATCATATGAAGCCGCAGAAGGCTCTACTTTCCCTGAGAAAAACACATTTTCTTCTGGATCACTGTTTTCCTTTATTAAGTTCCAGCCAAAGTAAATCAAGGCGACAGCAAGTGCCATTCCAATTAGAAAAGGAAGCGATCCTCCCAAAAACATGATCCCGATGATGCCTAATATAACAGCGGCAAACTGGTGGCCTACGCGCCATTTTTTAATAGCGTAATAAACAAACAAGGCACCGATTGCCCCAGCAAATAACCCTCCGAAAATACCTCCTCCAAAGAACAGAGAAATACCAAACAGGATGAGAATAAAACCGATGACTGATTTACCTGTTATTTTCATATCTGCTCCTCCTTTCTTGTTTATACATCTACTATATACATTTTCATTCTTCGACAAAACGAGTCACAGATTGATTTTACTGTAAGACCAGGGTCGTATATTGAATAAGACTGAGATGATGTTAGGGTAGCATAGAAAAAACCGTTTCCCTTAGACGGAAAACGGCTTTTGTCTGTAGAACTTATTCTAAAGCTTTTTTTACTGCTTGGGCAGCATGGATTACAGTTGTATCAAATATTGGTACATCAGAATCCTCCGAATTTATGAGAGCACCAATTTCTGTACAACCGAGAACGATTCCTTCAGCTCCTTGATCAACTAAATGGTTGATGATTTGTTGATAATCATCTTTTGAGGATTTCTGTATGTTCCCTAAACATAATTCTTCAAAAATCACCTTATTGACGATTTCTCTTTCTGATTCGTTTGGGACTAATACCTTGATACCGTTAGATTCTAATCTTGCTCTATAAAAATCCTGTTCCATTGTGTATTTTGTACCTAATAACCCAACGGTATCGATTTTTGTTTTTTTGATTTGATTTGCTGTTGCATCAGCAATATGTAAAATGGGGATCGTGATCTTTTCCTCAATATGCTCAATGACTTTATGCATCGTATTTGTACAAATAACTATAAAATCTGCTCCTGCTTTCTGCAATGAATGAGCAACATCACCTAATAATAATCCTGCTTTTCCCCACTGACCTTCTGCTTGAAAACGTTCAATCTCTTCAAAATCAATACTGTATAACAAACATTTTGCTGAATGCAATCCTCCCAATCTATTTTTCACTTCTTCGTTCATGATTTGATAGTATTCAACCGTTGATTTCCAACTCATCCCGCCAATAAGTCCGATTGTTTTCAACAGAACTCAACTCCCTTTTCAATCGTTTTCTTTTATCATACACCTATCATCTGATATGTCAGTGCTTTTTTTCTGTTTAAAAACATTCGCACTTCTTGCATATTCAATATCTTTAATGTTCAGCCTGAAATTGACCACTCTTGCAACCGCAAACAAATAATCTGACAGTCTATTTAAGTAGTAAAGCAACACTTCACGAGTCTCTGTTGTTTTCATTAACGATACTAGCAACCGCTCCGCCCGGCGTGCAATTGTTCTGGCAACATGCAAATACGCCGCTGCGTTTGAACCGCCTGGAAGAATGAATTTTTCAAGCTCAGGCGCTTCTTCACTGTATACATCAATTCGCTTTTCTAAAAATGTGACAGCTTCTTCTTGAAGTTTCTCATTACCGTTCGGAGAAAGATGAGCCAATTCACTTCCACAGTCAAACAGTTCGTGCTGTATCTTTAAGAGCTCACTTTTTATATCGCTTAAGTTTTTTGAATGAAGTTCAGCGCCAGCAAGACCGATAAAGCTGTTCAGTTCATCAACTGTTCCATAGCATTCGACCATAAGATCGTCTTTGTCAACACGTCCACCGATCACATGCGTTTTTCCTTTATCCCCTGTTTTTGTATACAGCTTCATGATTTTTTCCCCTTTCTGATCGCTTCTTTTACACATTGATAGACACTCTGGCTGATGAATAAACCAAACGGTGCAGTCTTTAAAGCGCAGTCAAATGACGCACCACTTCCATCTGCAACAATCACCACATGGTCTAACTGACCGGTTGACATATCGTTTGAAAAGTCTTTTGTCGCCTCAACCTTTGCTTCAGTCACGGTCATGAAAGCCTGAACAAAAGCTTGTTCAGATAGTTCCCCATTGATCATCAGCCAAATCGTAATAGAGTCAGCAGCGGCTATCACCGCGATCAAAATTGAAATGGGACCTACCGAAACCGGTCGGAAAGCAATATGTTTCGGTTTTGCAGCTGTCAATGTCATACAGACAGAATCCTTTTCAGGAAGTAAACTTTGAAGATCTTCTTGCATATCTGGAGTAAACCGGCTGATAAACGTTTGTTTCCAGCCAATACCTGCCCCAATAGATGCCGATGACAGAACACGAAGCGGTTTCTCTGTCTGCAAAACCAGACCTTCAGTGGTTACTTCAAGCAGTTCTGCAAATGGGACTGCTTGATTTGGTTTTGCTTTTCTTTCGGGATCAATCGTGATTTGCGGATTAGACCGATTCGGATGATCCAATTGTTTAACAACTGTCTCATACACATCATTGAGTTTTTTTTCTTGAATTAATTTCTCAGGTGTCTGAAGCTCCTCAATTTCACCACGTTTGAGTAATAGAATCCGATCACAGTAAAGACTTGCCACATTTACATCATGAAATATACTAATGACCGTAAGCTCCTGTTCAATAGAAAGCGTTTTGATGAGATCAAGTAGCTGTTTTTGATAGGAAAGATCTAAAAAATTGGTCGGTTCATCTAGAAGAAGAATGGAAGGCTCCTGTGCTAAAGCTTGTGCTAAAAAAACACGCTGCTGTTCTCCCCCGCTCAGTTCATGGATGAAACGGCTAGCGAATGAAAGAATACCGGTCTGCTTCATCACTTTTTGGACAATTTGTTTGTCTTGTTCAGTTGATTGTCTAAACAATCCTTTTTGATAAGGATATCGTCCAAATAAAACCGTTTGCTGGACAGTAAAAGGAAAAGCCTGCTCTGTTTTTTGTGGAAGCACAGCCATCATTCGCGCTAAATTCTTTGGATGATAGGAATCAACAGGTTTTCCTGCTAGGTTGACAGACCCCTCTGAAGCTGTCAATGTCCCACCTAGCATCTTCAAAAGCGTCGTTTTTCCACTTCCATTCGGCCCTAATATCCCAAAAAACTCCCCTTTTGACACTGAAAAATTGATATGTTTGACGACATCTTTTCGTCCATAACCACCAGACATATTACGAACGTCCAACATTGTACATTCCTCCACGCTGCCGTTGAATTAATATGATTCCAAATATAGGCGCTCCAATTAATGCTGTTATAATTCCGATTGGTAATTCGGATGGCTCAATAATCGTCCGTGCCAATAAATCTGCAAGCACAAGAAAACCAGCACCATTTAAAATAGATAGTGGCAATAGATGTCTGTGATCAGTTCCCCATAATAATCGAAGCAGATGTGGTATAACAAGCCCGACAAAACCAATGGTTCCTGAGACAGCAACTGCTGCGCCTGTTAATATAGAACCTGAGACAAGCACAACAATTTTCCGTTTATTGACATCAACACCAAGCTGTCTTGCTTTTTCCTCTCCATATGTCATGATGTTTAGTTCTCTCCCATTTAACAACAATCCAATCATTCCACAAACAAAAAAGGGAAGAAAGAGGAGAACATAGCTCCATCCTCTCATTGACACACTTCCAAGCAGCCAATGAATGATTGGTTTTAAATCGTCACCTGTTAGGGCAATCATTAAAGAAATGAGCGCACCTAGAAATGAACTCATCATAATACCAGTTAAGATCAATGAAGACAGTGAAAGTGAAGGATGTGCCAACCGGGCAAAGAACAAAACGAGCATCATCACAATGACAGCAGATATTACACTTAAAAATGGGAGGGTAAAACCTGCAATAACCGGCAGCTGGATGCCGAAAAACAATGTAACAACAGCTCCAACTGCCGCACCTGAAGAGACACCTAATGTGTAAGGATCTGCGAGTGGATTTTTCAGCAGTCCTTGAAATCCCGCTCCTGCTACAGCCAGTGCTGCACCAACAAGTGCAGCCAGAATCACTCTTGGAAGCCTGATTCTCATAATGATATTCACTTCTGTTTGATCGACCGTGATTCCTTGAATGTCGAACCATTCATGCATAAAAATCTTAAGTATAGTAGGAATGGGAATCTCCAAAGATCCAATAGAGATTCCCAACAGAATAGAGGCCGTCAGCATGATCACACTGATTAAATAAGCGATCGGCCGGTTATTTCTTATAAATGTCAGGGTAAATGGTTTTCGCAAGCTCCTCGACCCCTTTAATTAACCTTGGTCCAGGACGAGACACAAGGTCTTGATCCACGTTAAAGACTTGTTTATTTTTAATAGCATTGACAGTACTCCAACCGCTTCGTTTTTTAATCTCCTCAACAGATGCAGCTCCAGTTGTTGTGATGATGACATCAGGATTCAACTTAACAATCGCCTCTTCTGTCATCTTTGACCAGCCTTTTTGAGCTGATGCAGCGTTCTTTGCATGGATCACTTCTAGCATTTCATGCATAAATGTACCTTTTCCTGTCGTAAAAATCTCAGGAGCAGGAGATACTTGAACAAAAACTTTTTTTTGTTGCTCAGCAGAAATTCCTTCAGCTGTTTTTTGAATAGCTGCTAGATCAGATTTCATACTTTTTACAAGGTCTGTCGCCGCCTGTTTAGCGCCTGTTGCCTTTCCAATCAGTTTTATTGATTGATATGTTTCTTCAAAAGATGTAGCATCATTCACAATAACCACCGTAATTCCTGCATCACGCAACTGGTTCAAACCTTCTTTGGCATTTTGCATTGATGATGCATGAGCCAAGACTAGATCAGGTTTTAAAGAAATAATTTTTTCTGTATTAAATTCCATGCTGCCAATCTTTTCAACTTTTTCAACTTCTTTTGGATATGTATCTAAGTCTGTTACACCGACTACTTTTTTTCCCAGTCCCAGTGCATATGTAATTTCTGTATTGCTCGGCATTAAAGAAACAATTCTTTTCGGTTCTTTTTCAACTTTAATTTCTTTTCCTGAAGCATCCTTTACACTGACCGGAAAAGCAGTTTCGGCTGTTTTTTCTTGATTTTTCTGCGTTTCAGTCGGGGCTTCTGCTTGTCCGCATCCACCAAGAACACCAACTGCTAAAAGCAGTGAAAATAATAAACCAACAAGCTTCTTCATGAATATTCCTCCTTTGAATAAAATAAAAAACATCTTTACTCTGAGTAAAGATGCAGATGCACTCTCAGCTATTCACACCTACTATACCTTTTTTCGGAATTATTATACTATAACCGATTCGTGCTGTATATGCGTGATCAAAGAAGCCACCGAGAACCGGTGGCTGACTGATAAAGCTAGCTTTGTTTCTTAAACTCAATGGTAATTTCCGTTCCTTCTCCTGTTCTGCTGTCAACCTGGATACTTCCGTCATGGAGATGGACAAGCTCAAGAGCAATGGCCAGACCTAGCCCGCTCCCTTCGGTTGAATCTGTTGTATGTGTTCCCCGATAATAACGGTTAAATAAATTAGAAACGGTTTTCGAATCCATTCCAATTCCATTGTCCTGAATCCGAAGTATGACATACTGCTGTGTTTCTTCAAGTGAAACTTTGATTTCCGTGCCTTTTTGATTATGTTTAACCGCATTGGCGATGAGATTTTCCAAAATCCGTCTAAACCACCCCTGATCAATTGAAAACTCGGTATCTTCACATTGATAAACAAAAGACACATCATAGCCTTCAGAAAACGGGTAGCGGTTAAATTCCTCTACATAGCGCGTTAAAAATGGCACTAGTCTGACTGTTTTCCGTTTAATCGGTAGTGCTGCATTTTTTAATCGATACGTTAAGTTTAGATCTTCGATCAGCTGTGACATGTAACTCGATTTTTCTTTCATCACTTGGCCGATTTCACTAATTTCATCTTTTGTCCATTCGTATTGGGGAGATTCAAGCATCATGCTGTACCCATAGATTGTGCTTAGCGGCGTTTTTAAGTCATGTGATAGCCCTGCAATCCACTCTTCTCTAGTCGTCTGGATTTTTTTGCGATTTTGTTCATTTTCCTTTAATGTTTCAGTCAATTGCTCCATCGATTCGAATACTTCAGTAAACAGTCGGTAAGGCTGTTTTCTTTTCCTTTTATTATTCATGCTTTTCGGCCAACCTTTTCGGTTCTTTGGCTCTTCAAAATGCCCTTTAGATAGATTGACAATCCATTTAATTGTATGAATGATTGGCATACCAAATCGGAACGAGTACCAGAGTGTCATTCCTATCATGAATAATAGTAAACTGCCGATGACGATGAGAACAACTTTTAGAGCTAGGCCAATCATTGAACGATTGAATTCATGATCAGGGTTAAATATTGGATTTGGTGTAGCTGTGACAATCCATTCTGTATCACTTACACGTTGATATGAAAACTCATGTGCATAATTCCATGGTTTCGATTCATATTTTAAGATCTCTAATTCATTAATGCCTTCACTATAATCAATATTCGTATATAAGGAGTCTAAAAGCTGACCTTTTATATTAAACACATATACAGATCCCTTGTTTTCTTTAATGAATTGAAGAGAGCTTTTTTTGTAAGAAGACAGTGTCTTGACATTTTTTTCTTCTCTCAGCAAATGAGACAAAATTTTGTCGCTTTTAGATTCCCATCCAAACAGAATGATATAGTCATGATCATTAAAATTTGCCGACCAATAATTCACTTTGTAATCTTTAATTCTCTTGTTTTCAAAGACGGTAAGTAGTTCTTCCCTCTGATATTTTTTTTGAATGTCATGAGGAAGGTGATAAGAATAGACGGTTTCTTCTTGCCCATTTAAGATTTGCAGCCAACCATCTTGCTTTTTAATTGCTGTTTTTAAGATATCTTCCATTTGCCAATTGCCATCATCATCAATAGATATCCATGATTCAAACGTGTCTGAATTAGCTTTCGCTAAACCTGCATCAGCTTCACTCTGACTAAAGCGTAATGTGAAGAAAATGAGGGATAAGGACAAAACAGCAAGAACAAGCAATAATATAATGAAGATCTGGCCGACAAAATGAAGAATTAACTTCCCCCTAAGCTTCATCCTCGAATCTCTTTTCTTGCCATAATAGGAATAAATTTATAACCTAATCCACGGATTGTCACAATGTAATCAGGATTACTCGGGTCTTTTTCTATTTTTTCTCTTAGTTTTCGAATATGGACCATGACAGTGTTACTGTCACCATATGAAGGAACTCCCCAAACATTTTCGTAGATTTGGTCTTTTGAGAGCACGATGTTTGGATGGTCACAAAAGTATTGTAGAAGCTGAAGCAACTGTGCTGAACATCCGACAATTTCTCCGTCAACAACGAGCTCAGCAAAGTCTGGATAAAACGTAAAGCGCTCATATTCATATGATGTTTTTACCGTTATAGCCCCTTGATTTTCTTGATAAGTCCTTTTTAAATGAGCTCTAACTCTAGCAATTAATTCAAGCGGATTAAAAGGTTTTGTAATATAGTCATCCGCTCCACAGTCAAATCCAGACAATTTATCAAGATCGGATGTTTTTGCGGTCAGAAAAAAGATCGGTGCATTTGTAAAACGGCGAATGTGAGGGGAAACTTCAAAACCGGTCTGTCCCGGCATCATGACATCGAGAAGAATTAAATCTACGGTTTCCTTTTTTACGATTTCTAAAGCTTCTTCAGAACGATTTGCCGTTAATATTTGGGTGAAACCTTCTTTCTTGAGGACACGCCTTACCATTTGAACAATCGCATCTTCATCATCCACAATCAAAATCGTTGCATTCTCCACTCTATTCTTTCCTTTCTTTCTATTTCTTTTTGTCCATCATTCATCATCTTACCATCAATTTTATTGATATCCATTAATTTTAGTAAAAAAAATTAAAAAACAGACATCTTTTTGATGTCTGTTAGCCAATTGCTAGCTTGCTACCTACTTTTCTTTCAATAAGGTCATATGTCAAACATACCGGTTTACCTGTATGCGGATCTTCTACGATGACCGCATCAATCTGAAAAACTTTTTTCAAAACTTCTGTTTTCATCACTTCCTGTGGTGTACCCTCTTGTATGATTGTGCCACCATTCAATGCGACCATATGATGTGCAAAACGGGCTGCATGATTCAAGTCATGGATGACCATCAAAATTGTTCGCCCTTCATCTCGGTTGAGTTTTTCTAATAGCTTGAGAATTTCCAGTTGATGAGCTAAGTCCAAGTAGGTTGTTGGTTCATCAAGTAGCAATAATTCTGTCTCTTGAGCAAGAGCCATGGCAATCCAAACGCGTTGGCGTTGTCCACCAGAAAGAGCTTCAAGCGGGCGATTATAAAACGCCTCTACTCCAGTGACATGAAGCGACCATTCAATCATACGCCGGTCTACTGCCGACAGTCTGCCCATTCCTTTTTGATGAGGAAATCGACCATATGAAACAAGTTCATATACAGTAAGACCATTAGGGGCCTCAGGTGTTTGTGGCAGGATCGCCAGCTGTTTGGCAATGGCTTTTGTCGACATTTGTTGAATAGCGCTGCCATTCAAGTAAACGGCCCCTGTCTTTGAACGATGAATTCTCGCCACAGTTTTTAAAATTGTTGATTTTCCACAGCCATTTGGACCAATTAATGTCGTAATTTTTCCTTTAGGAATCTCAAGATTTAAGTTTTCGACAATCAGTTGCTCGCCATAGGCAATACCGAGCTCATTTGTTGAAAGAGACATTTTACCACCTTTCCTTTCTACTTTGTTTTCATCAACAAATAGATAAAATACGGCGCCCCTAACACAGAAATAACTAGCCCTACAGGAATTTCTGAAGGTGCCAAAATCATTCGTCCGATCAGATCAGCCAGCAAAAAAAGCAATGCTCCTAACAGTGCTGCTGTTGGAATCAAAAACTGATGTTTTGGTCCGACGAGCCTTCTCGCAATATGTGGAGCAACAAGCCCAAGAAAGGTGATATTACCGGCTGCTGCTACAGAGGCGCCACTAAGAGCAGCGGCTGATAGAAGTAAAACAGCCCGTTCTTTTTCAACAGCCGTTCCAAGGCCAGTCGCAATCTGATTCCCTAAACTTAGGATATTTAAATAACGAGCTTTATAGATGATAAATGGAATAAGGGCAACAATCCACGGAAAAACTGCCATAGCGATGTTCCAGTTCGTATTCCAAATATTCCCGGACAACCAGACGGTGGCTTGCATAAAATCGCTTGGGTCCATCTTTAGCTGCAACATTAAGACGGCCGCACTAAATGCTGCATTCACTCCAATACCAACTAAAACAAGGCGAACCGGATTAAGCCCTTTTTTCCAGGCCAGAAAATAGATCAAAGCGATCGCAAAACACGCTCCCAAAAATGCAAATATCGGCAAAGAGAACACGAAGTTCGATTGCAAATGATTGAGAGGCCCTTGAAAGAAGAAAATAAATAGGACAACGGCAAAACTTGCACCAGAGTTGATTCCTAGTATCCCTGGATCAGCTAGATCGTTTTGTGAAACACCTTGCCAGACAGCACCGGCAGTTGCAATTCCCGCCCCTACCAGAATGGCTACTACCATACGTGGTAGACGAAACTCAAACAAGACAAGCGCATCCCGTGCTGTCCCCAGTCCAAAGAACGTTTTTATCGTATCAATCGGAGCGATTCTAATTTCACCTATATTGAGGCTTAATAAAAATATCATAACCATCAATACAGTGATAAGGCTCATGATCATGACGGTACGGTTGATTTTTTTCTTTAGCATTTCCATTATAGCCCCCTTCGATCATGTCGGGCCAAATAGAGAAAAAACGGTACACCAACAAGGGCTGTTACTGCTCCTACCGGTGTTTCAAAAGGAGGATTGAGCAATCTTGCGACGATATCAGCATAGATGAGAAGCACAGCTCCTAAAACTGCCGAACACGGAATGATCCATCGGTAATCAATTCCTACTAAAAAACGAGTGATATGCGGGATGACCAAACCGATGAAGCCAATCGCTCCAGCTACAGACACGGCTGCACCGGTCAACAGCACAACCGCTCCTATTCCAATCACTTTCACTGCCGTTGTATATTGGCCAAGACCTTTTGCCAGTTCCTCTCCTAAGCTTAAAACTGTAATCGAGCGGGCAATCACTAAGACAAGCACCAACCCAATGACGACTGCCGGCAGCAAAAGCTGAATACTTGACCATTTAACACCTGCGATTCCACCTGCATACCAAAAACTCACATCCCGTGCCACATCAAAATGGATCGCAATGCTCGATGATAAAGCGCTCAGCATCGTTCCAACTGCAATTCCCGCCAGAGTCAGCTTCACAGGTGTAAGACCTCCTTGTGAAAACAAACCGATCGCAAAAACAACCAGGGCACCAAAGCCAGCCCCTGCAAACGACCAAAACATCAGTCCAAGCAATGATATCCCTGGAAAAAATGCAAATGCAATGGCAATCGCAAAAGCAGAACCGTGTGTCACACTCAAGATTTCTGGAGAAGCCAGTGAATTTCTTGTCATGCCCTGCATCATCGCCCCAGAAACAGCCAAACAAGCACCAACGAGCATTGCACTAACTGTTCTCGGAATCCTCAGCTCTTGAATAATCTGATGTGCTGTATTTTGAGAATTAAAATGAAACAGCGCGTCCCAAACAGTCCCTAGCTTTAGATCAGCAGCACCAAGGATTATCGATAATGCCGCGCCAACCAACAACAGCAATAACCCGCCTCCTAGAACAATCATTGCACCAAGGGGCCGACTGACAATATGTTGTTGATGATCTGCCTCATTTTCGTTATAAATCTCATCTACCTCCAAAAAAAGCCATTCCTTTCACTATATCATTGATAACGATTATCATTTTCAATATATAGTATATCAGTCTTTTCCTCATTTTTTAATAGAAAACAAAAAAGGAACTGACTCAATTTCTGAATCAGTTCCTGATACTTTACTTTTTAGGTTAGGAATGAAATTTACGATAAATAAAAGGATAAATCATCAGACCGACAAAAAATAGACCAATACCTAGGATAAATGTTTTCATATCAGAGACACCTGTTAAGATAACAAATGTTGAATAGACTAAAGCAAGAACAGCGATCACACCATCCTTTATCCTCGAACCTTTCATTTGATCGTAAGTTTCACCTTTAATAATCAATTTCAGTGAAAAAAGAGCCGATATGAGATATGGAACTAAATAAGCTAGTGTTGCCGATGTCGTTAAAAATTGAAAAGCATCACTGATTGTACCTGAAAGCACTGAAAAAATAAACAACTGTGACATTAGATTTGTCAAAATTAGTGAGTTAACAGGGCTACCTTTCTTGTTCGTTTTTGCAAAGAAAACAGGAAAGTCACCATCTTTCGCTGCCTGATGGGGAACTTCAGAACCGACCAAGATCCAGCCGAGCATTGAACCAAATAAACAGATAATAGCAAGAATCGCCATAATAACACTTCCGGTATTACCAATAATGACATTTAATACATCAACGAACGGTTTATTAGATTGGGCAAGTTGTTCCTGTGATAAGACTCCCATTGTAATAAAAGTAATAATCATATAAATGCTGAGAGCGATTAAAAGTCCAGTAATTGTAGCTCGTTTTACATCACGCTGTGAAGCCGCGCGCCCTGATAAGATAACAGCTGATTCAATCCCAACAAACGCCCATAAAGTTGAAATGGCTGCATTGTACACTTGACCACCGAGTCCGGTTGTTTTTCCATCTACTTCAACTGGAAAATAAAATGAATCAAAAAATGAAGTCTGAAAAACAAATAGACCTGCAACAATAAACAGAATAAATCCGAGTACTTTAGAAAAGGTTGTTAAAAAGTTGAGCTTTCCAGCACCATTTATACTCGTAACAAGAATAGCATGGGTCCCCCACAGAAGGATTGTACAAACGATGAACGTCATAAGCTGTCCCAATGTAACAAAGCGTTCTCCAAGTTTAAACAGTTCGCGTCCGTCAGTTAAAATGGGTAGAAATGTTGTCAAATAACCAGCAAGGCTAGTGATGATTGCTACATTGCTAATCCAACTTGCCAACCAGTAGCCCCATACAACAGTAAAACCTGCTGCATTTCCTTTTTTTCGATCGGTGAATAAAGCTCTAGCATAACTTTGTGGACCTGCTTTAAGATCAGGTCGGCGAATTGATAAATGTCCGAATACAAATGCAATCATTAACACACCACCGCCTGTCAACAACCAAGCCATCGTTACGCCGAGTGGACTTGCCTTTTGTGCAAGCGTACTTGGGAGCATAAATATTCCTGAAGCTATCATATTCCCGACAACGAATGCCGTTAGTAGCCAAAAGCCCCATTTTTTTGTCTGTTCCATAATAGAATACCTCCGAGCATTTTTAAAATATGCCGGACCAGACCGTGAGATCTAAACATAAAAAAGCATGAACAACAGTCCATGCTAAAATTAACATACACTCTTGATCTCCGGATAGCCCTCCGCGGGGAAACCCGCGGCAGTCCTACACTTCTTCAATGCAGGCCCAGCACAAAGAAGGAATGGCTTCTTTATGCTTCGGCGCTGATGCCTTTTACACATGATCACAGGCTCCATCAACCTCACATATGTGACTCATCATCCGCGCAACCTCTACCTCACTAAGAGTTAAGAGTGAGGATTTTTTTCATATATATACTTATGGAAGATTACCAAAGAATGTGCATTCTGTCAAAGGGAACAGGTGGAAAAGCTCAATGACAGATATGTTGCGATTTAACGCCTCATGTGAGTATAATCAAATAAGAACAAATATTCGGATTCTTGATGACCTTTACAACTCCTGTTATAGTTTTTAATTATGTAGTCAACGTCATTTGCACCTTGACAAGGAACTTATGATAGCGTGATATTTGCCAGAGGAAGTTTTTTTAGTAGGTTAAACTTTAAGCTGGATTTTAATGTGAGGAGCTATTTTCCAATGAAAGAACATTTTTTTAAAAAGCAGTGGTTTTTGTGCTTTTCTGTTTTTTTCATGTGGATGAAAACGTATTTCATTTACAAACTGGGCTTTCATTTACAAATGAACAATGGACTAGAAGAGCTGATTCTCTTTATAAACCCACTCAGCTTTCTCATTCCCGTATTTGGCATCAGCCTCTTTTTCCGCGAAAAAACACAGCGGCGGTTTTTAATCGGAGCCAATTTTATTTTGACAGGCATCCTCATCTCAAATAGCATCTTTTATGGTTTCTATATTGATTTTATAACGATTCCTGTGCTGTTTCAGGCAAAAAACATCGGTGGACTTGGGAGCAGTTTTCAAGAGCTGTTCAATCCTCTTTATATCGTTCTTTTTTTAGATTTAGGTCTGCTCTTATGGCTTTCAAAAACCTTTAAAAGAACCGGTGGAAAACGATCGGCAAAAGCCATCAAGATCTATTACACGGTTGCTTTTGGAATTGCGCTTTTTAACCTCGCATTGTCAGAGTTTGAACAGCCCAAATTGTTAACCTATTCTTTTGACAGAGAAATCCTTGTTAAAAATATTGGCTTATACCCGTTCCACTTACTTGATGGGATCTCACAGACATTTCTTTTAACACAAAAAGCGGTTGCTGATGAAGATAACTTGGCCACGATTAAAAACTACACAGACTCAGATTACAGTAAGCCAAATAAAGACATGTTTGGTATTGCCAAAGGTCGCAACGTTATTTTCGTTACGCTTGAATCGACGCAAAGCTTTGTTATTCATCAAAAAGTCAATGGAAAAGAAATCACACCGTTTCTTAATCGGTTTATCAAGCAGAGTTATTATTTCGATCATTTTTACCAGCAGACTGAACAAGGAAAAACATCAGATTCCGAGTTTATTATTGCCAACTCGCTTTACCCGTCTTTAAGCGGCTCGGTCTTTTTCACAAAAAGTGAGAACCAGTATCATTCCCTGCACAAAACATTGGCGAAAAATCATTACAATACCTCAGTGTTTCATGCCAACAACAAAAAGTTCTGGAACAGGGATGTCATGTACAAAGCACTTGGAATTGACCGTTTTTTCGATGTCACACATTTTAACGTGACAGCTGATCAATCAACAGGTTGGGGACTGAAAGATCGAGAGTTTTTAACTCAATCTGTGGAGATGATGAAACATTTACCAAAACCGTTTTACAGTAACTTGATCACACTGACCAACCACTTTCCATTTCAAATTGATGACAAGGATAAACTGATTGATGAATATCATTCAGAAAGTGAAGTATTAAACCGTTATGTGACAACAGTTCGTTACCAAGATGAATCGTTAAAACATTTTATTGAAGAACTGAAACAAAACGGACTTTATGATGATTCGGTGATTGTTTTTATGGGGGACCACTATGGTATTTCTGAAGCACATCAAGAAGCGCTAGGTCAACTTTTGGGAAAAGCAGAAATGACACCATATGACACGATTCAGCTTCAGCGAGTTCCATTGATCATTCACATTCCGGGTATTACAGATAAAAAACCGCGAATCATTTCCGAAACAAGCGGACAAATCGATGTCAAGCCGACATTGCTTCATTTACTGGGAATTGATACAAAAGGAATGATTCATTTTGGTCATGATCTTTTTTCTAATGAAAGAAAACCTTTTGTCGCTCTAAGAAATGGAAACTTTATTACAGATGACTACGTCTATACAAAAAATACGTGTTACAATCAAAAAACCGGAGCTATTGTAAATACCAATAACGCAATCAGCTATTGGAGAGAAAAGGCGAATGAAGAACTTTCCTTATCAGATCAGATTATTAATGGGGACTTACTAAGGTTTTATCAAAAATAATTCATCTGAAAGATAGTTTTGTGGGTAGCATGGGGTTTTAAAACCTTTGTTCCCCACACGACTTGCATTTTATTTCGGGTCTCGATTATTTCATCAAGTGATATTAAAATTTTAATGAAGAAGGTTTTAAAATGAAACAAACAACAAATAAATTGCCGATTGTTGCTGTTCTGATTACTGGAACTTTTATTGCGATTTTAAATCAGACTCTGTTAACAACCGCCATTCCACCTATAATGAGAGATTTACAGATTACTCCGAATCTAGCTCAATGGTTGACAACGATTTTTATGCTTGTTAATGGGATTATGATTCCAGTGACGGCCTTTTTAATTGAAAAATTTACGACGAGAAAATTATTTATGACAGCGATGGGTTTATTCAGTACTGGAACATTAATCTGCGCTTTGTCAGTGAGCTTTCCAGTTTTAATTGTCGGACGAATCGTTCAGGCAGCTGGAGCAGGGATTATGATGCCGCTTATGCAAACCGTTCTTCTTTTGATTTTCCCAAAAGAAAAACGCGGTTCAGCAATGGGGATGGTCGGGCTTGTGATTGCATTTGCTCCGGCACTCGGACCGACTTTATCAGGCTGGGTAGTTGACCATTATCCATGGGAAGTCTTGTTTTACCTATTACTACCTTTTGCAGTGATAGATATGATTGTGGCCTATTTTATTTTAAAAAATGTAACAGAACAAACATCACCAAAGCTAGATACGCCATCCATTATTCTTTCTTCATTAGGGTTTGGGGGCATTTTGTTCGGTTTCGGTAGTGCAGGTGTTGATGGATGGACCAGCTTTGATGTGTTAGCTAGCTTTGCCTTTGGTAGTGTGGCACTCGTTTGGTTTATTAGAAGACAGCTTCGCCTAGAAGAGCCGATATTAGAATTCAGGGTATTCAAATACCCGATGTTTACCCTTGCAACAATGATTGGAATGGTCGTTTTTATGGCGATGATCGGAGCGGCTACTATTATTCCAATCTATATGCAAGATATGCGACATTTTTCTGCAATGGAATCAGGCAAAATGCTTTTTCCCGGAGCTGTTGCGATGGGTTTAATGTCACCGATCACCGGAAGAATTTTCGATAAAATTGGCGCACGGATTTTAAGTATCACAGGATTGACAGCGATCTTTATCACAACATTGTTATTAAGCCAACTTTCACAATCGACACCTTTTGCTTATTTGTCTATCGTTTATGCAATTCGAATGATTGGAATGGGAATGGTGTTAATGCCTGTTACCACTGCAGGGCTTAATCAGCTTCCCCGCCACTTAATTCCACACGGAACGGCAATGAACAATACGATGAGGCAAATGGCAGGATCAATCGGGACAGCTATTTTGATTACGATTATGACACAGCGGGCTCTGACCGATCCAGCAGGGCCAAGGTCTGAAACAGCGATGATCCATGGAGTAAATTTAGCTTTTATGGCTGCCGCTGGTTTAGCCGGTCTTGGTTTAATTCTTTCATTTTTTATTAAACGAAAGCAACGGAGGAGAGAACAACCGAAAAATCATTTGGCTTTTGATAAGAATTCTTGATTGTTAAAATCATGATGCCAGTGTTTGTTCAACATAAAAAGGGCTTCCAACTACTGGACAGCCCTTTTTTCTAGTTTTAGCCTAGGTATGTTTTATTCAAAGTCTTTCATCATCGTATCAGGATCTGAACCTACACGCTCATTTTTGTTAAGTGCATTGATCTTTTCCATATCACCCTTTGATAATTCAAAGTCAAAAATATCCGCATTTTCAATAATTCTTGGCTCTTTAATTGATTTCGGGATCGTAATGACTTCGTTTTGTAAATCCCAGCGTAAAATGACTTGTGCAACAGATTTATTGTATTGATGAGCGATTTTAGACAGCACTTCATGATCGAGTAGTTTTCCGCGCATTAAAGGAGACCAAGCTTCCACTTGAATTCCATGCTTTTTACAATAACTTCTTAATTCAAGCTGGGTCAATCTCGGATGAAATTCGACCTGGTTGACCATCGGTTTGATTTCCGCATCTTCCAATAAACTTTCTAAATGGTGGACATTAAAATTACTAACACCGATGGCTCTGACTCTGCCGTCTTTATAAAGTTTCTCTAAGGCACGCCATGTCTCCTTATATTTATCCTTCCCCGGCCAATGAATTAAATATAAATCAAGATAGTCACACCCAAGCTTTCTTAGGCTTTCATCAAAAGCGGCCAATGTTTTTTCATATCCTTGATCACTGTTCCATACTTTTGAAGTGATGAAAAGTTGTTCACGGGGAATGCCTGACTCTTTAATTCCCTTGCCAACACCTTCTTCATTTTGGTAAATGGCAGCCGTGTCAATGCTCCGACACCCATTTTTAATGGCGGCTTTTACAGATTCAATCACTTCCGAGCCCTCTTCTACTTTAAAAACACCCAGACCAAACCAAGGCATTTTCACACCATTATGTAATTCGACAGTATCCTGCAAACTGCTAACCATTTGAACAACCACCTTTATTAAAGATTTATTTGGCTGTTTGTGCCAAAATTAGCGCCCCTGTAATACCAGCGTCATCTCCAAGACCTGGTGAGACAATGTATTGTTCAAGATCAGGAAGATCGAGGTATCCATTTAAATATGTTGTGAGTTTTTCACGAATGAGCGGAAATAAGTGCTGTTGCTTCATAACCCCTCCACCCATAATAATTTTTTCTGGGCACAAAATTAAAATATATTGCATGAGCCCTTGAGCTAAATAATCAGCTTCAAGTTCCCATACCTCTTGAACATCCGCCAAATCTTTACCTTGTTTTCCCCAACGCTTCTCAATCGCTGGACCTGCCGCCATCCCTTCAAGACACTCCCCATGATAAGGGCAGTTACCTTTAAATGAATCACGTTCATGCCGTCTAATTAAAACATGACCCATTTCAGGATGTGTCACACCTTGAACCAGTTCGCCACCAACAATCGCTCCGGCACCTATCCCTGTTCCAACTGTAATATATAAACAGCTATTTAATCCCTTTGCCGCTCCTTTTTTGATTTCTCCAAGAGCTGCTGCATTCACATCTGTTGTAAAAGAGACAGGAATGCCAAGCCTTTTTTCCAGTTCAGGAATAAACGGATAGTTCTTCCATGCTAATTTTGGTGTATTTGTTATGTAACCATAGTCAGCGCTTTCCTTATCTACAGATATCGGGCCAAACGAACCAACACCTAATGACTCAAGCTTATGTTTTTCAAAAAAAGGAATCAGCCTGCCAATCGTCTCCTCAGGTGTTTCCGTCGGAATCGTCAGTCTGTCAATCATTTCACCTGTCTCTGTTCCAATTGCACAAACAAATTTTGTGCCCCCTGCCTCAATTGCACCATAATATTTCATGATTTTGACTCCTTTTGATGTGTTTTTAGTCTTTAATTGAATAATAAATGAGTCCAAGATCGAAAGCAACTCAAATGAGAACATTAAGACATGACCTTGCGGGGGTTTTCAAAAAACTGTTGAAAGTTCACTCTCTTTTGGAGGTTGTCGAAAGAGAATGGATCGTGAAAACAATGCCAAACAATACAGTGCTATTGTCTTTTGTTTCACCTCTGAAGAAAGTAGCTGATGATACCTACTTTAAAAATCGGTCGGTAACAGCCAAGTCTGCAAAAAACTTGTGCTATCATCATAACCATAATAAACGTTCCTGCGTCTTCTCTTTTTAACTAACAAAACTGAAAATATTTTAAAAAGGGAGGGAGATAGCTTCATGTCAAATAAGAATTGGAAAGATCCTGAATTAGGAGAGTTTAAAAAAAGCATTCACCGAAAAATACTATTTATTGTTTTAGCCATTTTACTTACAGTTGCTGTTCTCATCAGCTATATCGTATATACCCATTTCTATTCAATGGGTCATTTGCCAGAGGGCAAATGGATTCAATCTTCGACTTCTCCAAATCAACAATATAAACTAAACATCTATCTAGTCAATAAAGGCGGAGCAACTGTCGCTTATTCAATCAGAGGCGAATTGCTAAATGTCTCAAGCAATAAACGAAAAAATATTTATTGGGGCTACAGAGAACAAGCAGCGAACATCATCTGGAAAGACAACAAACATGTGTCCATCAATAATAGAGTGCTTGATGTACGTTCAGATACATATGATTGGAGAAGAGAGTAAGCCATTCACTCTCTTCTTGAATACATCTCATTTGGAATATCTTTTAAAAATGGGCTTGCTTCACCACACGAAAAAAGGTGGAGTTCATGCATCGCTCTTGTACAGGCTGTATAAAACAGATTCCGTTCCGTTTCACGCCCATATTGTTTTTTCGATCCGTCATAGATGATGACGGCATCAAACTCGATCCCTTTTGCTAGATAGACAGGGATGACCAACACACCCGATTGGAAAATGCGTGTTTCTTTATCAATGAGTTTGAGAGTTATGTGCTTCTCCAACTGGTTTGCTGCCTCATGACATTCTTGCACCGTTTTACATATAACAGCGATGGTCTTCTGCCCATTTTTTTGCAAATTGGTGATTTGCGAAACGATCTTGTTTCGGTGTACTGAGACATGGTTTGAAATGGTCAATGTTGGCTTTGTACCACTTCGGTTAAAGGGTTCGATCTCATCGCCTCCATTAATAAGCCGCTTTGTAAATTCGACGATCTCTTTTGTCGACCTGTAGCTCCGCCTTAATTGAACGATCTTTGTTTTCTCGACCTCATTTATATCTTTCGAATGAAGTGTTTTTTCACGAAGTGTATGGGCGAGGATGGCTTGGTTTACATCACCCAAAATCGTCATTTTACTTGAAGGAAACAGACTTTTGAGAAAAGCAAATTGAAAAGGTGAATAATCTTGTGCTTCATCAATAAATAAATGACGAATCAGCGTATTTTTTTCCCCGTCTTTCAACTGATTTTTCAAATAAAGAAATGGTACAGCATCTTCATAAAGCAACTGGTTGAAGCAAAACGTTTTTTTCGTGTATGAGCAAATACGTTCCCACTCATCCCTTTTGAGAGCTGAAGGAGCCCAATCTGAAAAAAGCTGTAAGTAAACTCTTTTAAAATCGATAAAATTCAAGGTCTTTACCGCCTGTTTTAGCGGTTTAAACTTTTGTTTGACAATCATCTTAGAGAGCAGTTTTTGTTCTCTTTCATAATCATCAAATGTGTTTTCCGCAAACTGCTGTTCTTCCTGAAGATGTTTATAGGCTTTCAAATAATCCTCTTTATCCAAAAGCTCGATTTCTTCAATAACCCAATCTTTTTTTCTTTCCTGTTTTTCTTGCTCTTTTAATAATTGTAAAAGCCATTTTGCCGTTTGTTCGATCCGATATGGAAGCGATCTTGAAACATCAAGTGATTGAAAGAAAGTAGAGATCTTTTCAACTGTGACCATTTTTTTCCCTCGAAATGTCAATTTTTTAAATAGTAAATTCCCATTCCCTAAAAAGATGAGATAATCATCAATAAAAGTTTTAAATGCCAGACTTGATTTAAATTCAATTGATGTCAATCGCTTGTGATCGTTTTTATTTTCTGAAGCTGTCAAACAATCTTCCAACTGTTGAAACGGATTTTCACATATTACCTGCTTTCCAAGTTGTTTCTCTAAATATTCCTGAAATGTTGTCTGTTGAATGTTTTCCTCACCAAGCTCAGGTAGAACATTGGCAACATAACTGTTAAACAGAAGGTTCGGGGAAAACAACAGCATTTGATCTGCTGCTATTTTTCCACGTCCTCGATACAACAAATAAGCGGCACGCTGAAGTGCTGCCGAGGTTTTTCCGCTGCCTGCCGCCCCTTGCACAATTAAATAATGGCTTTTTTCATCTCGGATAATCTGATTTTGTTCTTTTTGAATCGTTGCGACAATACTTTTCATCTGAATATTAGCCTGATTCCCTAACACTTCCTGTAAAAGTTCGTCTCCAATTGCCATATCTGTATTAAACATCGCTTTCAACCGACCGGCCTTCATAAGAAACTGTCGTTTCAACTCGATCGTTCCATAAATCGTTTCTTCAGGAACTTCATACTCAGCCGGTCCAGGGACATAATTGTAATACAAACTGGAGATCGGTGCCCGCCAATCATAAATCAAAAAACGTTCTTCTTTTTCATCCATCAATGAACTAAGTCCAATATAAATAGATTCGGTTTTTTCAGTGCCTTCTTCTAAAAAATCGATACGTCCAAAGTAAGGAGATTCTTTTATTTTTAAAAGCTTTTTTACTTGGCTATAAAATTGTTTATGACTTCTTTCTCTTTCTGATAAAAGCTCTGCCTGCTGTTTAATACTTGTAAAGGTTTCAACCGCTTCATTTTCATCGGCTAAATTCAGTGTGACATCATCCCAGAAGTTTTTTCTTAAATCAATGATGTCATGTTTTAATCCACCGGTCTTTTCCTTTAGAGATTGAAGTTTTTTGTCCAATTCTTTTAACACCATTTTGACTCGGTTTTCTTCTTCAAGCCATTCTCGATCAATTTCCGGCATGTCATTCACTCCTTTAAAAAGATTTGACAAAGAAAATGATTGATGATACAATACAATTGGATATCTTTATAAAAAAACTATTTTAATGTTAAAGCAATCTTTATCTTACCATAAACTCATGCGTTATACAACGCAAAAAAGCCGATCTTTCAGCTTGAAGGATCGGCTTTTTTCTCATTCAGCTATTTGACCGAATTGAACGGTTCGGCAATTTCCAGTTAAACATATAAGAACAAACTCGGCACACCACAAGGATGGCAAAAAGCATATATAATGTAATAGATTTCTCAGCCCAGCCAAGGCCGATAATCAAACCGCCTAAAGCAGCCCAAACGGCGTAAATCTCCGTTTTAAGGACAAGTGGTTTACGTCCAGCCAAGAGATCTCTAATCATTCCCCCACCGCTTCCTGTCAAAACGGCGGCTACAATTACCGCACTAATCGGATGGTTCATATGAACAGCATATAGTGCTCCTTGGATAGCAAAGGCAGATAAACCGATCGCATCGGAAAAACTCCCCCAAACATTCCAGTGCTTTAACAATAGCATGGGAAACAAGAAGACAATGGTCACTGAAACTAAGGCAATCAGAAAAAGATCCCCTTGTTCCCATAAAGCAGATACCGGCACACCGATTAAAAGATTCCTAATTGCCCCTCCGCCAAACGCTGTAACAATTCCTAATATATAAACTCCCAAAATATCATACTCTTCTTCCATTGCAACAATCGCACCGCTGATTGCAAAAGCGATCGTTCCAATGATACTCAGCACTTCCCAAGCCATCTATGTTGTCCTCCATACTCATGTTCAATCTTTTTGATTTTATAATGAGCCTCGTTTATAAATCAAGCTGAAAAAATGAAAAATATCTTTCCAGATTGTGAGAAAAAATGGTTGGGATTAAAAAACAAGCTTGTCACTCCGATATGATTGAAAAGAGTAATGATGGAAGGGAGTACCTTGAAATGCTAAAAAAGCTCGTTTCAATTTTGACAACACTCATCATGGCTGTCTTATTATATTACTATGTCCAATTGACAAAGTAGACGATAGATTATATGTCTAGAACCATTCTGATCGTTTCGAGGCTATGGTCTTCAAAATCTTTCGTAAATTCAGATTCTTCCGCGAAGCCTTTTGCCTTGTAAAAATACTTTCCAACCTGATTGTCTTTTTCAACATGGACCAATACCTTTTTGACACCTTGAAGCTGCTTGATCCCCTCTTCTAACAAAGCTGTCCCAATTCCTTTTCCCTGATCATCAGGATAGATATAAATTGCTACAAGTCCAGCTTTCCCTTCATCATTAACAAAAGAAAAGTTGCTGAACCCGACGATTTTTCCCTCTATTTCTGAAACAAGGATCAATGAATATTTCTTCCGTCTTTGCATACGTTCATCGCTATATGCCGATTGCAAAAATTTATTTTGAATGTCTAAAGGAATAATCCCTTCATATGTGTGATGCCAGCTCACTTTTGCTACTTTTTGAACTTGAGGGATATCCCGTTTTTCCATGTTCCGAATGATCATTCATTGATCAGCCTCCACTTATGCTTTATTTTCCTTTTTCATTCACAAAACACAGACAAATGATAATCAAAATAAAGGCAGTAAGAGCAAGAAACGGAATCGTCATAAAACCGAACCAATTGACGTATTGCCCTGTGCAAGGCACTCCGGTGACACATGGTTTAATGCCGCTAAACCATGGAAGTTTCTGTTGCAAGTAGTGTGTTAGGGAAATGACTGTACCAACGACCGCCAGCGGGATCACATACTTTTTAACACGCACATCCCCTTGAAATGTTGCAATTCCAAGAATCAGTACCAGCGGATACATCATGATCCGCTGATACCAACATAGTTCACAAGGAATGAACCGACGAATTTCACTGAAGTAGAGGCTACCAATTGTCGCTGTTAACGAAACGATCCAGGCACCGTACAGCCAGAGCTGTTTATTTTTCATCTGCCTTTTTACCTTTAAGTTCTTTGTCAATCGTTTCTTTTAGTTGGTCATAATTAAAAGGTTCTTTCATTTTTACACCGTTTATCACGATCGTCGGTGTTGAATCAACATTGTTCTTCACTATAATCGATTCATCGGCTGCTACCTGTTTTGAATAGGCCTTGTCTTTTAAGCTTTTAATAAGCTTGTCTCCTTTAATTTTTGTATTGGCTTCAACGATTTCAGCCAACTTTGCCGGTGTCGCCCACTCCGTTTTCATATCATCCCCGTCAGGCTGTGCATGATATAAAGCTTCATGGAAAGCCAAAAAGGAATCAGGGTCTTCTTTCCATACTTGTTCAGATGCTAGAGCGCTTAATTCAGAGCCAAGACCATGCTGCTTATTAACAAGATTAATATATGAAAAATTGGCCTTTCCTTTATCAATATAATCCTTTTTTAATTTCGGAAATATGGTTTTGCTCCATTCTTTACAAGGCGGGCATTTATAATCTCCGAATTCAATAATCTTTACAGCTGCATCCTTTTTGCCAATGAGCGGTTGACTTTGATTTTCTGTTAACTGCTTATCATCAAATGTTTGTTGGTCATTTTTAAATTGTTGGTTAATCACAATCAATGCACCGACCAAAAACACGACAATAATTGTTAAAATCACGATCAATCTCATTGGTGATTTCTGGTTTTTTTTCACATAGACACCTCATTATTCTTTAATCACTTTTATTTTAACAAGACAATCTGTCTTCGTGAAGACAGAAAAATAAATTTTTCCAGTTGCATACCATTATTTTCCCTTAATATTTAATACCCGCATCGCATTTAAAACTGCCAAAAGTGTAACACCGACATCTGAAAATACCGCTTCCCACATTGTTGCAATACCAAAAGCACCTAATAGAAGGAAAATACCTTTGATGCCGAGTGCAAAGAAAATATTTTGCCAGACGATTGACTTTGTTCGTTTGGCAATCTGAATCGCTTCAGCAATTTTTGACGGCTGATCTGTCATGATCACAATATCGGCGGCTTCCACAGCTGCATCTGAACCAAGTCCCCCCATCGCAATCCCAATATCAGCCCTTGCTAATACAGGTGTGTCATTGATTCCATCACCAGCAAACAGTAGTTTTTCTCGGGGAAGCTTTTGATTAGCAAGTTCTTCAATGCGGTCCACTTTATGTTGTGGAAGAAGTTCCGCATGCACTTCATCGATGGCAAGTGCCGCTCCGACGGCTTTGCCCACTTCTTTTGCATCACCTGTCAACATGACCGTTTTTTTCACTCCGGCTTTTTTTAAAGCTGAAATTGCCAGTTTTGCATCTTCTTTTAGATCATCTGCAATTAAAATCGATCCGATAAACTTCTGATCAACCGCTACATAAATAACAGTCCCAATTCCTTTTTCTTCTTGATAGAAAATGTTTTCTTTCTTCATTAGTTTGGCGTTTCCAGCCAATATCTGTTTTCCATTTACAACAGCCTGAATTCCTAAACCTGATAATTCATTGTAATCGCTGATGTCTTCTGCACTTACCGGTTTTCCATATGCTTCACGAATCGATTCGGCAATCGGATGTGCTGAGTGATATTCAGCAAGTACCGCATATTCAAGCAGTTTTTCCTCTTTGATTCCTTGATGAGCAGGTACGAGTTTGACAACCGCAAATTGGCCTTTTGTCAATGTTCCTGTTTTATCAAAAACAGCGTATTTCACATCGTTCAGTGCCTCTAAATAATTGCTGCCTTTGACAAGTATACCGGCTTTTGATGCAGCTCCGATCCCCCCGAAAAACCCTAATGGAATGGAGACGACAAGAGCACATGGACAAGATATCACTAAAAAGACAAGTGCCCGGTAAACCCAGTCTGAAACAGTAGCTCCCTCAATTATAAACGGTGGGACAAATGCTAGAAGAAGAGCAGTCATCACCACAAAAGGTGTATAATATTTAGCAAATTTCGTTATGAAATTTTCTGTCTTTGCTTTTCTGTTGCTGGCATTTTCAACTAAGTCAAGAATTTTTGAAACGGTTGATTCATGATATTCTTTGGTGACTTCGACTTCAAGCACACCGTTTTTATTAATAAATCCGCTCATGACTTCTTTTCCAGGTGCGGCTTCCCTTGGAACAGATTCTCCTGTTAATGCTGATGTATCAACGAGTGATTTCCCGTCTAAAACCCGTCCATCTAATGGAATCTTCTCGCCTGGCTTGATGACAATCACATCACCTGTTTGAACCTTTTCAGGCGCTACTTTAACGGTTTCATGTGTCGTTTTCAAATTGGCATAATCAGGACGAATATCCATCAACTCGCTGATTGATTTTCGTGAACGATTGACTGCGGCTCCCTGAAACAGCTCTCCTATCTGATAAAACAGCATAACTGCGACCCCTTCTGGGTACTGCTGAATGATAAATGCACCAGCTGTTGCGATCGTCATTAAAAAATGCTCATCAAAAACACGACCGTGAAAAATGTTTTTGATTGCTCGATATACGACATCACCGCCTATGATCAAATAAGCTAAGAAAAACAACATCAATTCCCAAATTTCATTTGCAGAAATCAGGAAACCGCATACCCCAAGAATAGTCCCTACAGTTAGTCTACCAACCATCTTTTTAGAACGATGATCGACTTGTTGTTCGTGGGATGCCGTCTCTTTCTGCGCCACTTTAATATGTGGTTCAATGGTTTTGATTTTTTTGTTAATGTCTGAAGGTATGGTTTGGCTTCTAGACTTATTAAATGTTACAGTCAAGGTGCTTGTCGCAAAGTTGACTGAACACATGTCGATGTCTTTCATACTAGCAATTTCGTTTTCAATTTTCCGAGCGCAATTCCCACAGTCAAGGCCGTTCAAAATATATTCCTGTTTCATTTTTTCCATCTTGCTTCACCTTCCTATCCAGGGCTGGCTTCTTTTTTCTTATATGAGCATGTATGCATATATACTTCTCCTTTATTATATGCACCAGATGAAATAGGTGTCAATCACATATTCAAATATTCCCGTTTTCTCTTTATCAAAATCAAAATTTGGCATATTGAAAATGATTACTAAACATCCTTAGCTTATCTATTAAATGAACAAACATGTTCTCTGAGAAATATATTTTTATGTTTGTCCTGTAGTTATGGCAACAATGACGGCAAAGTAATGGTTAACAGCGAGACCTTGATATGAGTTTGTTGCTCAATAGCATCAGTTATGAAACTGCTACCCGACACAGAACACATCTCCTTTCATGATTTTACTCTACATGTTTTTTCAGAGGATCTTAGACTTTACAACAAGAGAAAAATATATTAGAATGCAATAAAAGTTGCATTAGGTCAAAAAAATGTCTTTAGGTAATAAAATATTACTCATATAAAAATTTTGGATTTAAGTTAAATTTAAACTGGAGCTAGAAAGGGGTTATTGATTACTATGAAACCCGCAATTACAGTAAAGGATTTGTATGTTTCTTATCACGGATCAGAAGCTCTTCACAACATCAATTTTTCTATTGACCAAGGGAAAATGTACGGGATTATCGGACCGAACGGTGCTGGTAAATCAACACTTTTAAAAGCAATCCTAGAGTTGATCCCCCGAGATAAAGGCGAAATACATCTACTAGAAAAACCGCTTAAAGAGATTCGTAAAAAGATTGCATATGTTCCTCAGCGAAATGACATTGATTGGACATTTCCCATCAATGTTCTTGATACGGTCATTCTCGGAACTTTTCCTGAACTCGGCCTTCTTCGCCGTCCAAAAAAACATCATAAAGATTGGGCATTTCACTGTTTAGAAAAAGTCGGAATGGAGTCTTTCTATAAACGACAAATCGGTGAATTGTCAGGCGGACAGCAACAGCGCATTTTTCTTGCCCGGGCACTTGCACAAAAAGCAGCATTATTTTGTCTTGATGAACCATTTGTCGGTATTGATGTCACAAGTGAAGAAATGATTGTTGCCATACTACAAGAGTTACGCAGTCAAGGGAAAACGATTCTTGTCGTCCATCATGATTTAAGCAAAGCAGACAGCTATTTCAACGAATTAATGTTGTTGAATAAAGAGCTCATTCAAATAGGCTCGGTCTCTGACGTTCTTAAGCCAGATGTGATGATGCAAGCCTATGAATCTCAGCTTCCATTTTTGCAAATGAAACGGGGGGCCATCTAATGGAATTTCTAAACGGCTTAATGGAATACTCTTTTTTACAAAAATCGTTGTTCACCTCAATCATGGTAGGAGTGATCTGCGGAGTGATCGGTTGCTTTATTATTTTACGGGGGATGGCGTTAATGGGTGATGCGATCTCCCACGCTGTCCTTCCAGGTGTCGCGATTTCATATATACTCGGTATTAATTTTTTCTTCGGTGCTGTCTTGACTGGCATTTTGACTGCTCTTGGTATCGGCTATGTCAGCCAAAACAGTCGGATTAAAAATGACTCAGCTATCGGTATTGTGTTTACCGCTTTTTTTGCAGTCGGCATCATACTGATCACACTTGTTAAAAGCTCAAGTGACCTATACCATATTTTGTTCGGTAATGTTTTGGCTGTTCGTTCATCTGATATGTGGATTACCCTTGTCATCGGAATCATTATTCTCACAGCTGTAGTTTTGTTTTATAAAGAACTTTTAATGAGCTCATTTGATCCGACAATGGCTGCCGTTTCCGGTTTACCAAATCGGTTAATTCATTATTTCTTGATGACACTTTTGACTATGGTCACTGTTGCATCACTCCAGACCGTTGGGATTATCCTTGTCGTCGCTATGCTGATCACACCTGCCGCTACCGCTTATTTATTAACAGATCGGCTATGGGTGATGATCTATCTGGCCGCTTTTTTTGGCGCATTGTCTGCAGTTATTGGACTTGGATTAAGCTATACGTACAATCTGTCATCAGGAGCAGCGATTGTACTTGTGACAACAATTCTATTTGGTCTTGCTTTTATGTTTTCACCAAAACAAGGCATACTCTGGAGATCATTGAAATCTAGAAGACAAAGAGCTGCACTTCACAATTAATATTTAGGGGGAAACAACATGAAACGAAAACTAGTTTTTTTTGCTGTTGTCATTCTGCTTCTAATCGCTGCCGGCTGTTCTGGAAAAACGAACAGTAAGCAAAACGGAAAAATAAAAGTCGTGACAACCTATTCAATTCTCTATGACATCGTCAAACATGTCGGTGGAGAGCATATTGATCTATACAGTATCGTCCCCGTTGGCAAAGATCCGCATGAACATGATCCCTTGCCAAAAGACGTCCAGAAGACTGCTGACGCTGATATTGTCTTTTATAACGGATTGAACTTGGAAGCTGGTAACGGCTGGTTTAACAAGCTACTTGAAACGGCAGAAAAATCTGGTGATGATGCCCCTGTTTATAAGTTAAGTGAAGGGGTTAAAGCAAAGCATCTCACCTCTGAAGGAAAAGAAACAGAAGAAGATCCACATGCATGGCTCAATATCCAAAACGGAATTCAATATGCAAAAAACGCACGTGATGCCTTGATCAAACAAGATCCAGATCATAAAGCAGACTATGAAAAAAATACACAAGCCTATATTGAAAAACTGCAAAAGCTTCATACTGAAGCAGTTAACCGCTTTAAAGATATTCCGAAAGAACGCCGTACCCTTGTTACAAGTGAAGGCGCCTTTAAATATTTTGCATCAGCATATGATGTAGATGCCCGCTATATTTGGGAAATTAATACCGAAAATGAAGGCACTCCCGGCCAAATGAAAAGAATTGTTGATACGGTGAAGAAAAAGAAAGTGCCCGCCTTATTTGTAGAGACAAGTGTTGACCCGCGCAGCATGGAAAGTCTGTCAGCAGAAACTGGCGTACCGATTAAAGGAAAAGTATTCACCGATTCTATTGGTAAACCAGGGGAAGCTGGAGATTCATATTATAAGATGATGGAAGAAAATCTTGAGCGAATCCATAAAGGACTTGCTGAATAATGCCAAAACCTGTTGTACCATTGTACAACAGGTTTTTTTGAACAGGTATGTATCAGATGTTAAGCGATTCTGTACGACGAGCTTCTCGTTTCGTAATTGAACTGGTCTTCTGAAAAATAAGCTGCTAGTTTTTTTGGAAAATCAGCTCTTTCACAACATGATAGATCGCAGCAAATCCTATTCCACACAATATGACTATCATTAAGTTTCTAATGATACTCATAAAATTGGTTACAGAAAGATAGACAAATAAAAACCCGATTGGTACGAACAAAATGATGTCCATCATACTGACATGTTTAAATATATCGTATAAGTCATCTTTATGCTTGTTGCTCATAACAGTACCACCTTTATTTATGAATACCGACCACAATTAAAATAGAATAAAAGCTGAAAACTTCCCGACTCGGGAGGTATCCAGCTTTCTTTTACATGTCTTAATTTAGTTTCACCTTTTGCAATCTGAGCGCATTCAGGACAACTGATACTGAGCTGAACGCCATAGCCGCACCTGCTACCCATGGGGCTAATAAGCCCAACGCTGCTACAGGTACCCCAATACTATTATAAGCGAATGCCCAGAAAAGGTTTTGCTTAATGTTTTTGATGGTCTGCTTGCTCATGACGATTGCATCAGCAATACTGTTTAAGTCACCACGGATTAATGTAATATCTGCTGCTTCCATTGCAACATCAGTTCCGGTTCCAATCGCCATCCCTATATCAGCGGCTGCCAATGCTGGAGCATCATTAATACCGTCACCGACCATAGCCACTTTTTTACCTCGCGCTTGAAGTTTTTTCACTTCTTCGGCTTTTCCTTCGGGGAGAACTTCAGCGATCACTTCGTCTATCCCCGCTTCTTTCGCAATCGCTTCCGCTGTTTGTTTATTGTCTCCCGTGATCATGACGACTTCCAATCCCATCTCTTTCAGTCGATTAATTGCTTTTTGAGAGGTCGCTTTGATCGTATCTGCCACAGCTATTAACCCCGCAAATCGCCCATCGATTGCTGTAAGCATTGCTGTTTTCCCTTGTTTTTCAAGCTTATCCATTTGACCCAAAATTGATTGAATATCAACTTGATGCTGTTCTAACAAACGTCTCGTACCGATCAGGACTTGTTTTTCTTCGACAACAGCTTTAATTCCATATCCCGGTACAGCTTCAAAATGACTAGCATCGATTAGGTCAATCCCTCTCTGTTTAATTCCGTCTACGATCGCTTCTGCAAGTGGGTGCTCGGAGTTTTTTTCGGCTGTACCAGCTATTTTGAGAAATTCTGTCTCACTAAGCCATGACGCAGGCTGTACATCTGTCAGCTGTGGTTTTCCGTGTGTAACAGTTCCCGTTTTGTCGAGAATAATCGTGTTTAAACGATGTGCCGTCTCCAAATGCTCTCCGCCTTTAAACAAAATTCCGTACTCAGCAGCTCGTCCTGAACCGGCCATAATCGAGGTCGGTGTTGCTAGTCCTAATGCACACGGACATGCGATCACAAGCACAGCGATCATCTTTTCAAGCGCTGTACCGAATTCTCCGGGAGTTACGAGCGCATACCAGATAAAAAATGTGATGATGGCAATGGCAACAACAATCGGTACGAACACCCCTGAAATTCGATCTGCAAGGCGCTGAATCGGCGCTTTTGAACCTTGCGCCTCCTCAACTACTTTTATAATTTGTGCTAAAGCTGTTTCTTTTCCTACTTTTTCCGCTCTTATTTTTAAAAACCCGTTTTTATTGATTGTCGCACCAATAACCATATCTCCAATGGTTTTATCGACAGGGATGCTTTCACCGGTGATCATCGATTCATCCAATGCTGAACGCCCTTCTACAATCTCGCCATCTGTAGGAATTTTTTCTCCTGGTTTGACATACATCATATCTCCGGCCAACACTTCTTCGATCGGAACTGTCATCTCTTCACCGTTTCTAACGACTATTGCTGTTTTTGCCTGCAAACCCATTAATTTTTTAATCGCTTCAGATGAGCGGCCTTTTGCCTTAGCTTCAAACAGCTTTCCTAAAATAATCAATGTCAGCAAAATCGCACTTGTTTCATAATAAAGACCGATGACATGGTGTTTTGTCATCAGACTTTCAATACTAATATAAAGGCTATAAAAATAGGCGGCTGATGTTCCAAGCGCCACCAAGACATCCATGTTCGCACTTTTATTCCGCAACGCTTTGTACGCACCGATGTAAAACTGTTTTCCGACAATAAACTGAACAGGTGTAGCTAAGGCAAGTTGAATCCACGGATTCATAAATAGGTCCGGCACCCAGATAAATGATGTGAACTTGAAATGGCTGACCATGGCCCACAGCAATGGAAACGATAAAATAGCAGAAAAAATGAATTTTCTCTGCTGCTTATGAATATCTTTTTCTCTTTGTTCCGCTCCCTGATCCCGGTTTCTATCCTCTTTTAATTCCAGCTGATAGCCCAAGTTGTCCACTACCTGCTTTAAATCATCTATTGTTGTAACACTTGGATAGTACTCAACCGTTACCGTTTCAAGAGTAAAATTAACCGGAGCGCTTTTGACACCGGATTGTTTAGATAACCTTTTTTCAATTCGGTTTGCACAAGCCGCACAGGTCATCCCTTTAATGGCAAACTCCGTTTTTTCTGTTGCTACTTGATAGCCAAGAGCTTCAATCTTTTCAGTTAATTGGTTGACTTCAATCTGTGCCGGATTATAATTGACTTTTGCAGTTTCCAAGGCAAAATTGACATGAACATCTTCAACACCATCAAGCCTTTTTAACCCTTTTTCAATTCGTGCAGCACATGCCGCACAGGTCATCCCCGTAATTTGAAGAGTGGCTTCTTTCATATTATTCACTCCTTATACCCTGTATAGGTATATTAGATTCATTGTCCAGCCACATCATATCCCTGTTCTTCAATCTCATCAACAATGTCTTTAACTGTTATTTTCGCTGAATCAAACGTAACATCCACTTTACCAGATTCTAAATGCACTTTTACAGCTTCAACGCCCTTTAGTCCCCCAACATTTTCTTCAATTGCCCGAATACAGTGACCACAAGACATTCCGTTTACATGAAGTGATGTTTGTTCCATATTTAAAACCTCCTCATCATTTGTTTTTATACTACCATACCCATGTAGGGTATTTCAAGTCATTAAGATTTTGAAAACCGTTTAAATACATCAAGCAGTTCTTCAATTGCTTCTTTGCCTTCTCCACTTTTAATCGCTGAAGCTACACAATGGTGTGTATGATTTTCCAACAGATTGAAAGCTACTTTTTGCATTGCCGCCTGCACCGCTGATATTTGCACTAAAATATCGATGCAATAGCGATCATTTTCAATCATATTTTGAATTCCTCTTACTTGACCTTCAATTCTTTTTAACCGGTTTTTCATTTTTTCTTTTTCTTTTGAACTTTTCGGATTTAACATCTGTTCATGCTCTGACATTTGAACACCTCTCATCATTTATTCTGTACCAGAATGATGTTTTTATTATGATAAAACGTTAACAGAAACATCGAGAAAAGAAAACCCCAATTTTTATCGGGGTTATCCTTTTAAAATCGCGAAAAATTCCCTCATAAATTCAGGAAGGTTAGACCAGTCATGTCCTGAGACGAGGTTTCCCTCAACATGCAACTTCTGATCAATATAAGTCGCACCCGCCGCTTCAACTTCAGGCTTACAGGCAATGTAAGCCGTCAGCTCTCTGCCTTTCAGATGCTCTCTCAAACTTGTAAAAATCAAACTAGCATGACAGATGGCGCCGATTGGCTTGTTTTCTTTAAAGAAGTGGGTCACGATCTTTAATAAACGATCATCCATGCGAATATACTCAGGTGCCCGTCCTCCTGGAATAATGATGCCATCGTATTCTGATGGATTTACATCTGCGAATGAAGCGTGTGCTTCGATTAAATAACCCGGTTTTTCGGTGTACGTATCCCAATCTAAGAAGTCATGAACAACCGTATGAAGTTTTTTCTTTTGCGGTGCAGCAATCACCGCTTCAAAACCTTCTTCAAGACAGCGGAAATATGGATAATAGACTTCCAAAGCTTCCACTGCATCACCGGTTACAATTAATACTTTTTTCGCCATCAGACATCATCCCCTTTCCTTTCTTCCTCAATTCTAATCCACTTGTTACTTTTTTTAAAATCAAGTGCTCATGTGTTTAGAGTCAAAGAGCAATTTAAGAAAATAGACTTATTTTACATGTTATATCTTTTAATAAAAAAAGTTTGTTGTAATCTACAAGGTAACTATACATTCCAATGCATAGAAGTTTTCTAGGGATCACACTATTTGACACTATGAACAGTGATACACAGGCTTAAGAAGCTGGTATAAAAGTCCCTCACTACTAAGTGTATACTCAAGATGAAAGAGGTAAGTAAATTTCAATTGACTTTGACAACAAGAGAACATTTAACCAATATTTAAAGACGCATCCTGTTAAACCTAAAAACAAATCCTCCCGATAGCTATTTATCGTACACTTTATGAACGTTACCAAGGCGGGGGGCTGGTCTGTCAGGGCATATGCAAATGTCATGACAAACCTTGCAGGTAACAGAACTCATATTGGAGAAGTTAACCCTTCTTTTTGTTAAACGGGGGCGGCTCTGTATTGGCAATTCTAAAATAACGGTGATTTATATAATTTAGTAAAGAATTGAAATGATAGCGTCTCCTCTGTCATCATTTGCTCAAATTCATTCAGTTTGCGCTGTCTGACGTCTCCTATCTTTCTATACATCGTGCAGTTTTTTTAAAGTTACATTTCACCACAAATCCTCAAACGCACCTTGCTCTTTTTTTCTACCAATTGTCATAAATTGTTCAAAATTAGAATGATCTTACATGTTATATATTGTAATATATGGATTCTTGTTGTAACCTGAAGGCAACCGCACATCCAATGTTGTGTGGAAAAAAAGGAGGTAGTATAAATGAAATTTGCTGTCAGATTACTAGCCTTACTCAGTCTTCTAGGGATCACACTGTTTGGTACTATGAACAGTCAAGCACAGGCTCAAGAAGTTGGTGCGAAAGTCTCTCACTACCAAGTGTATACTCAAGATGATAGTGGAAAACAAATTTCAATTGACTTTGACAACAAGAGGACATTTAACCAATATTTAAAGACACACCCTGTTAAACCGAAAAACAAATTCTCTCTGGCAGCTCCTATTTACAGTACACTTTACGAACACACAAACGGCGGGGGTTGGTCTGTCAGAGCATATGCAAATGTCATGACAAACCTTGCAGGAAATGCTAATGATGCCGTATCATCTGTCAGAACCCATCCACATGGAAATTACACCTATGTTTATATACATGCAAACGGAGGCGGTAATGCATTAGCTTTGGCTAATACAGGCGGCCTATATAATTTACTTGGACCTGTCGGTGACGGTTCAAAAACATGGAATGATGAAGTTTCTTCTGTCTTAGTTCGCTCAAATTAATTCAGAATGGAGGCTGCTTGACAGCAGCCTCCTATCTTTTTTTAAGCCAAAAGCAAAAAACGATTTGTTATACCTATGATCTTGCAGCTTTTTTATTTGCCACTTTTAGTGACGCTTTTCGTAATCTATTTCCCATAACGGCAAACATCAGCAGGCTAACGACTGCATATAGGACTCCAAGGCAACTGAAAATCAGAACAGATGATAGTTTTTCTAAGAGATAGCCGGATATAACGGGTCCGCTCGCCATTCCTATATATCTGATAAAGTTAAATACCCCTATTGCACTACCACGATTTTCCTCAAACTCGTTCGTTATCATTGTTGAAAACATCGGCGGAATGAGCCCCATTGTGATACCAAAAACAATGAGAGCTATGGACATGACAAACAAAGAAAAAGTATGTGTAAGTCCAAAAAACACGATGCCGCCTGCAGCTGTTAGATTTCCATAGACGAATAAACGCTGTAGTGATATTTTCTTTTGAATCGATTTGAACACCATACTCCCTACAATTGTGCTTACTGCTATCGGTAAATAAAGCATACCGACAATTTTCAAGTCAAGATGATAGCTATCCGTCAACAAAATAGGCAAATAAACAATGATTGAAAAATAAGCAAAAAAGATGATAAAACTTAAAATTAATATAGCATTCCCAATTTTATTTTTGAACATATCACCATAGTGAGATAAAAGTTGTTTGGCACTAAAACGGTCTTTTTTCTTCGTTTTTTCTTTTGGAAAACAAATTGCATTTACTAAAAACAGAATGATTGAAATGCCTGTCAAAAACCAGAAAATTCCCCAATAGTTAAAACGGTCTCCAATAAATCCCCCAAGCAATGGTGCAACGGCTGGTGCCAAAGACAGTAACATTTGATAAGTCCCCATTGCACTACCCCGTTTTGTTCCTTCAAACAATCCGCCAATTGTGGTCGCCGCGATTAGAGGAAGTGCTGCTGTTCCCAACGCTTGAAGTACTCTAAAAATGAGAAATACCGTAAAATCTTGAGCAAGAGCACAACCCATGCTAGCGAAAACGGTCATGATCATACTGGCTAGCACGACAAACCTCGCACCTTTAAAATCAACAATTGATCCAATAATGATCTGCATAACGGCTGTAATGAAAATAAAGATGGAAACTGATAAGTTCACCATAGTGACAGAAACATGGAAAGAGTCTCTGATTAAAGGAATGATCGGTGAATAAATGTTTTGATTTAACGAAGCAAAAAATGCACTGAGACACACTAAATACAAAATAAAAGTCGTACTTAGTTTTAAGGTTTTCACGAAAACCGCCTGCCTTATGTTGGTTTATAACACTTTTTAATATTGTTAACCAGTTAACAAAAATATTGTAACGCGCTACTCTTTTATTGTCAATGCCTCAACTTTAATATTTCTTTACATACATTTTGTTCGTCCTGATTTTCCCCGCAAACAAATAGCATTTTTATGTATAATCAGACAAAATGTTACTATTTTTTTCATATTTTGGACTTAGGCCCTGTTGACATCTGGAAAAGTTCGGGATAGAATGACTATTGTTTACTAGTAAACTTTTATTTTTTTCATAACCAGTCTTTAACACCCGCACTAGTGCGCAAACCACAGTAGATTTTTATTCGCCACACTCCATTTGCATTAGTCTTAGTCTATTCTAAGCTCTACTCACAGTACGATATTCACATTGATTGACAAATTGTCCACTGAGGAGTGAAATCAATGACAGAGCTTATGACCAAGAACAAACTTCATTCATTCAAAACAGAAACATTAACACAAAACTGCACTGAAATATTTGAACGCCGCCATCATGTTTTAATTGGGATCAGCCCGTTTAACAGTCAATTTTCTGAAGATTATATTTATCGACTGATCGGCTGGGCAATCAATGAATTCGAACATGTAGAGGTACTGTTGGCAGGAAAGGAAGCAGCCAATCTGCTTGAAGCACTTGGAACTCCGAGGGGAAAAGCCGAACGCAAAGTTCGAAAAGAAGTCTCTCGAAATAAAAGGTTCGCAGAACGTGCGCTCAAAGCACATGGCGGCAATCCGGAAGCCATTCATACGTTTTCTGATTTTACAGAGCAAACCGCATACTGTCATTTGCGAAATGAGGTTGATGATGCGTTTTTTGAACAGCCCCACTTCCGTAAAGCATGCTTAGAGATGTCTCAGGCAGCAATACTAGGACGAGCCCGAGGCACTCAGACAGCGATTGATGAGGTTAGTGAAGCGATGCTGAATTTGGCCGTTGAGTACGTGATAGCAGAATTACCGTTTTTTATCGGGGCACCGGATATATTAGGAGTGGAGGAAACACTTCTTGCATATCACCGCCCCTGGAAGCTCGGAGAACAAATATCTAATCATGAATTTGCGATTAGAATGCGACCGAATCAAGGATACCTCATGGTCACCGAGCAATCCGAGAATGTATGTTTGAAATCTAAAAACCTGCAGGAGGTCAAAAGATGAACCATTCTCTTAAAAGTTTTAGTGTGCTGTCTGAAAGCTACCATGAGGATCCATATCAATATTTTTCATATCTTCGTGAAACAGATCCAGTTCATTATGAAGAATCCCTTGACAGTTATTTTATTAGTCGTTATCAAGATGTTCGCCATGTTCTTCAGCACTCGGATATCTTTACAACAAAACCATTAACCAAACGGGCAGAACCGGTTATGCGTGGACCAGTACTCGCTCAGATGCATGGCAAAGAACACACGGCTAAACGAAGAATCGTTTTACGGCGCTTTGTCGGAAATCCGCTTGAACATCTTACTCCATTAATCAAAGAAAATGCCGAAAGGCTTTTGGCCCCATATCTTGAAAAAGGGCGCATTGACCTTGTCAATGATTTTGGTAAAACATTTGCCGTCTGTGTAACAATGGATATTTTAGGACTTGACAAAAAAGACCATGAAAAGATCAGATCTTGGCACAGTGGTGTTGCTGAATATATTACGAGTTTAAATCAGTCACCTGAAGATCAGGCTCACTCTCTTAAATGCAGTGAACAGCTTGCTAACTATTTAAGTCCAATAATCGCTGAACGGAGAGGAAACCCCGGGCATGATTTAATTTCGATTTTATGCACTTCTGAGTACGAAGGTGTAGCCATGTCGGATAGAGACATTCGAGCATTAATTCTGAACATATTACTTGCCGCAACGGAACCAGCAGATAAGACACTTGCGTTAATGATCTATCATTTGCTACATCATCCTCAACAAATGAAGGATGTACTTGAAGATCGTTCACTGCTCCCTCGGGCAATTGCAGAAACACTACGTTATAAACCGCCTGTTCAACTTATTCCACGGCAGCTTTCTCAAGATGCCGTCATCAGCAATGTTGAACTGAAGGAAGGTACAATCGTATTTTGCATGATTGGCGCTGCCAACCGTGATCCCGAAGCTTTTGAAAATCCGAATGAGTTCAACATTTACCGCGATGATCTTGATGTCAAAAGTGCATTTAGCGGCGCTGCCCGCCATCTTGCATTCGGCTCAGGTCTTCATAACTGTGTAGGAGCAGGCTTTGCAAAAACAGAGCTTGAAATTGTGGCCAACACCGTACTCGATCATATGCAAAACATCAGATTAGAAAAGGATTTCGTTTATCGCGAAACAGGACTTTATACGCGTGGTCCTGTCTCACTTCGAATCTTATTTGATGCCGTTTAAAAGCCGCCCTCCCCACAAGGGGGGGTTTTTCTTCGTTAAGGTTAGATCTGTTTGGACCATTCTTTTAGAAAGTGGATAACGGTTTCAAGTTCAGATTCTGTGAATTGCTCGAACAGCTTGCTGTAACGCTTTTTGGCAATCTCGTGCATCCGCTCATGAACCACAGCCAACTTTTTGCCTTCTTCTGTTAAGGTATAATACAATTCTTTATTATTGTTTGGTTTTTTATGAGACTCGATCATATGATGGTTGATCAAAACATTAACTGCTTTCGTAATTGCCGCTTTTGACACTTGCAACCGTTCAGCAAGAGAAGTATTGTTGAGCTGAGCTTCACTGTCATGAATAAAAGAAACAATATGAAGTTGTGTCAGAGTCCAATGCTTATGCAGCATTTCTTCGCTTTTTAAAGCTTCTTTTGCAAATGTCTGTTGTTCATGCTGTACTCGTTTTTCCCTCTTCAGAATAAAATCTTGAACAGCTTGAAATGCCTGTTCATACGTATTGTTGTCCACTTTTCTTGCCTTCCTTTCTGTTAACTGGTTAACTATTTATAGTTTACCAGTTAACTAAATAAAATTCAATGATTACGTTTTATTTTTTTAAATATGTAAATAAACAGGTACAATAAAATAGACAATCAATACATATCCAGAGAGGAGAATAGAAATGGATAGAATTCGTACTGGGTTATTGGGCTATGGACTGTCAGGTTCTGTTTTTCACGCCCCATTATTATCGGTTTTAACAGAATTTGAAATTAAAAAAGTGATGACATCTCGAAAAGAACAAGTTCACCAAGACATTCCTGGGACGAAAACAGTCAGCTCGATTGATGAAATTACGAATGATCCAGATATTGATCTTGTGATTGTGACAACACCTAGTGGACTTCATTTTGAAATGGCCAAACAATGCCTTCTCGCTGGTAAACATGTTGTTTTGGAAAAACCGATGACAACAAATGCAGAAGAAGCCAAAACATTAATTGAAATAGCTAAAGAACAAAACGTGGTTCTTAGTGTATTTCACAATAGAAGATGGGATAACGACTTTTTGACAATTAAACAGATTATAAAAGAAGAACAACTCGGAGAAATCAATACATTCCATGCTTCTTTTGACAGGTATAGACCGAATGTCAGACAGCGCTGGAAAGAGCAAAAAGGCGCGGGGTCTGGATCCCTTTATGATCTAGGATCACATTTGATTGATCAAGCCCTTCATTTATTTGGAAAGCCTAACGCTGTAACTGCTCAAGTAATCTCTCAGAGAAACAATGCAGAAACAGATGATTATTTTCATGTCGTGCTCAGTTATGACAACCTTCAGGTACTACTGCATTCTGGCTCGATTGTCCCGGCTAATGGTCCCCGCTATCAAGTGCATGGCTCAAAGGGGAGCTTTATGAAATACGGCATTGACGGACAGGAAGAAGCACTTAGAACTGGTCAAAAACCCGTTGACGCTTCATGGGGAGCTGATTCACCTGAATATTATGGAGAATTAACCTTAGTTGAGGGTGAAAACATCAAGAAAGAAACAGTGAAAACACTCAATGGTTCTTATTTAACCTATTATAAGGAACTAGCTGCATGTATCCTTAAAGGTGGCAAACCGCCTGTTACTGCTGAGGAAGGCCTAGATGTCATCAGTATCATTGAGTCAGCCTGGAAAAGCAGCGAATTGAAAAAAACGGTTTTTATCAACAATCTCTAAACCCATCTGAATAACTGCACCCCAGTTGTTAGACCCCATCTAATCATTGAAGGTGCAGTTGCTTGGGAAAAACGGTTAAACAAAGAGATAGGCATTTTGCAACGTGACTTTCACAAATACCAATACTAACATCTCTTCCAATATCGGCTACCACAACATGAATATGTACCTGACCTCTAGTTATTTTTAAACCTCTTACATAGTGACGCTCGAGAAGTGTTCTTAACTGTTGTATCTTCCGATAAACCACTTTTCTGAGTGTCGCTATTTGAAGCAGCATTTTTCCAAACTACCTCTGTCATTTTCAGGGAATTCACATATCCATATGGCTTTGTTTGTTTTTTTGCAAGCTAATGAACAAAATGATGCTGCTGATGACAATAAGCAAGAGCCCCATCCCCGTAAATAACGACAATGGCAAAATAACATCTGTGCTAAAATCAATTGCCCAGCCAATTAGAAAAGCTAGAAGTGCTCCGCCTAGACTTGCCGAAGAAATGAAGAAACTTGTCATTTCTTCTGTGAAAGGTTTTCCAGCTAATGATGCAAGTGTAACAGCACAAGGAAATATCCCTGCTGCAGAGAATCCGATACAAAAGATCAGCAAAATTTGTATTCCATGATGCGGAAGCCATACCAAAATAAACAGCAAACCGGTCAATATGGCAGTGCTGAATATGAGAAAGATAGCAGAAGTTAAGCGATTGCCAAGTAGACTTAATAAAAATCGTCCGAACACCATCCCCATCCAAAAAAATGAAACGCTGATAACGCTGATTTCATCAGCTCCTTTTTCACACATGAGCGCCGGCAGAAAATTGGCGAGATTCGTCTCAATCCCCGCATAGAAAAATGCAAAAATGAGAAAAAAGAGAATAATTTTTTCCTTTTTTCCTTTTTGAAAGATCGCTGTTGCAGTCGGTTTGATTTGACATGTGTTCTGACTTGAAGCAGTCTTATTGCCCTTTCTCTTTAGAAAAATAAACCACAAACCTGTAAGAACTGATACGAACAAAAAAAGAACATAAAGTGGTACATTCCAAGAATGGTGCTCGACTAGGATAAAAATGAGAAAGGGGAACAACAAAGCACCTAAACCAAAAAAAACCTCTAAAATATTCATTCCTTTTGCATTTTTATCTTGTGTAATTACATACGCTCCCATTGTTGTTTCCAAAGTACCAGCTCCAAAGCCCAGCAAGAACCCCATGATCACAAAATAGAGGAAATGGTTAAAGAGAAAAACCCCTAAAAGTGTCGCCAAAATGAGAAGTAGACCATACGTCAATACAGTGGTATGAGAGCTACGTCTGACAAATATCGGTGCCAACAAAACACCGTTTAAAAAACCAATGAATTGAAAAAAAATCAGGAAGGATAAATCGTGAAGATCCCGATGATATTCATGAATGATATATGGTGATAGGCTCCCCAAAAGTATGTGGATGACGCCGACAAGAAAGTAAAATGAACAGCCAAATAGAAAAATTTTTTTCACTAAATCCACTCCTTCATTTTCCAGAATAAAACCCTTGCGGCTGCGGTTAGGGCCGACAAGGGTTTTCACAATGCTCAGTTCGCTTGTTTTGAAAGGGATAACTGCTGGCCTTTAGCAAAGAATTCATTTAAATAAAGCTGTGTTTGATATCCATCTTCAAATGTAGCGAGCCGTGCAAAATCGTGATCTTGAATTCCTTTCATCCATTCAATTAATTGAGATCTAAAGGAATCCGCCCAGCCATAAAATTCAGTTTGGGGATCAGTCAGAAAATTGTCTGACAGAGTGATTTTTTGTTCTGTTAACCCATTCCTAAGTAGACATTCATTCCCCTGGCTTGAGTGATAGTAAAAGACACCGTTCTGCCCATTCACCTCTATACTGAAACCGCAATCTTCCGTTTTTGTACATTTTGATGTGACCATTTTCACAAATACTTTATTTTCAAGCTGTCCGTATACCTCAGAATGATCATCGACATGTACCTGTTTTTGTTCTTTTTCTTTGACAACTGTCATCATTTTGACTTTTAAACTATCTAACTTAAATGGGCTATTGAACAAATGTAGGATAAGATCAATTAAATGCACACCTAGATCTCCCAAGGCTCCACTTGTATTATTGCTTGTTGAGTGATCACGCCAAGTAAATTTTTTTCTTCTAAGCGCACTGTTTTTCTTGAAATCGACTTTGACAGATAAAATGTCACCAAGCTCATTCTTGGACAACATCTCTTTTAACTGCTGAACAAACTTGAGATGCCGGTAATTAAAGCCCATAATCGGAATATAAGCAGATCGAATCGCTCTGTTTCTCATCTCCTCAGCTTCTTCCATAGAAACAGCCATAGGTTTTTCACATAGCACATACTTTTCCGCAGCGAGCGCTTCTAGTACATGTTCTTTATGACAAAAGTTAGGTGATGAAATGATAACTGCTGATGATGCACTCAGCAGATCCTGTATACTTTCAAATGCAGTACCTCCATATTCAAATGCAATTTTACGTGAGGTAAGCAAGTTAATATCAAAAAACCCTGATAGTTCAGCACCTTTAACTGTGGAGATCGCTTTTGCATGTGCCTTTGCAATGCCTCCTGCTCCAATAATTCCGATTTTCATATTAAACACTCCTTATCATTGGATATGAGCTTTTAATACTTCTAAAATGCCGGTCGTATATGAACCTTGCGTGATACGAGAATGGAGCAACTTCGCTTCAGCTGTCGCATTCCCTACCAAATATCCATGGTCTACCTTTTTAAGCATCTCCACATCATTCCCGCTGTCACCAAATGCAAATGCATGTTCTTTTCTGATTTTAAATTTATCTAAAATAAAATCGACAATGTAAGGTTTACCTGTCTGCAAAGGGATAAAATCGACATCATAGCTGTTTTCAGGATCTCCCGCTAAAGGGTTGCAGCGGTTAATATTCACCCCGATTTGATGCTTTGCAGCAAGATCTCTAATGACACCCAGAGCTGTTTGATCAGCACTTTCATTCACAGATGTATAATAATAATTCACTTTGTAACCAGAATAACCATGCTGTGTTTGCGGAATAAGTGTAATCCCATACATCTCATCTAGAGTGTTCTTTAATTGTTTGACCGTCTCATACGTGAAACCAGATTGACGCAAACGCTCTTCCCATTCATTATCAGTTATCTGGCCTTCCTTCGAAAAAAATGTGATTTCCGTTCCAAGATTACTGGCGATAAAGTGCGGAAGATATTGAAATCCTCCACTCTTCATTTTAGTAAGAACAGCTGACAGGCTGCTACCGGTTACCCAACCAAGTAATATTTTGTTATCGAGATGATGCGAATGAATAAATGTTTCAAGATCGATCAATGCTTTTCTCGATTCATCAGTGATGTTGTGAGCAAAGTACGTCTCATCAAAGTCACAAAATACGGCATATTTTGGTTTGTCTACTTGCTCTAAATTGTGAAAAGAAAGTGTTTCATGATATGACATCAATCAAAGCCTCCATTACTTTGTCTTGTTCTTCTATCGTCAGATGCGGATAAAGAGGCAGCTGAAGCATTTGTTTATGCACTAATTCAGTTACAGGAAGTACTGTATCCTGATAGTGAGTCTTCACAAGTGATGTTTTCTGTTGATGGGATAAAACCGGATAATACACATCTGTTTCAACATGATGAAGATTGTACAACTTTTCTTTGACTTGATCTCGATTTCCGTTTATTATTTTAATTGTAAACAAATGCCACACGTGGTCTTCAGCCATTTTCGGCAGTTTAATCTGACCTTTTTCTTCATACAGTTGCAAATGTTTAATATAGCGATCTGCTAATGATAGTCGTTTCAGATTATTTAATGATAGATATTTCATTCTAGCCAGTCCGATTGCTGCTTGAAGATTATCAATCTTTGAATTAAAGCCGTAATCAGCGGTCTTTTTATTTTTCTGATTTAACTCAAACCCATGATACATATATTCAATACACGAAGTGGCAAATGTTTGCTGATCGGTTACAATTGCACCGGCTTTTCCGCATGTGCCAAGATTTTTATACGGATTGAAGCTGAGAATCGTGCAAAGACTGTATTTTCCTAAGCCGGTAACACCAATTGATTGACATGCGTCTTCTATAATAGGAATCCGATATTGGTCAGCAATTTCTGCAATAGCTTTCATATCAGGCTGTTTTCCATAAAGGTGAACAGGTAAAATGCATTTTGTTTTACTAGACATCCTGTTTTCAATATCAGAAGCCGTCATGCAAAAGGTGTCAGGATCAATATCGCAAAAAACTGGCATACCGCCTACAGCAAGCACAGCATTTTCTGTAGCAGCAAAGCTGTTTGCCGGCATGATGACTTCATCACCTTGTCCGACACCTGCCGCCTTTAACGCAACAATCATCGCATCTGTTCCACTTGAAGAAGCAAGACAGTACTTCTTGTTAAGGAAGGTTGCGATTTCAGACTCAAAAACACGAACTTGAGGACCACTCGTAAATTGTCCGGTTGGAAGCACAGCTTTGACCTCGCTTAAAACATCTTCGATTTCTTCTTCTGTAATCAGGCGATGAAGCGGCATAAAATCAACTCTTAAAGGAGGGGAAACCATCTTGTTTAGCAAATTGAAATTGATGTCGAAATTGCGTTTCTGTAAAGTTTGTTTTAGCTTTTGATTGATCAGGCTGTCTTCAATACGGCTAACATTTACCGGCTTTCCATTCTTCAAATCATTGAAAAGGATCAATAAGTCTTTACTTGTGCAAGTCATTTTGCAGCTTGCGGTTTTCATCAATTTCACCCCATTTTTATTAAGAACTGTCATATTTCATCACAAATTTTAAATGATGGAATCGATACCATAACAACTCTTTTTTTCAGGAAGTGACTTTATGCCTACTATTGACGAAATTGCAAAGTTAAGTAATGTGTCAAAAACAACAGTTTCCAGAGTACTAAACGACCATCCCTATGTATCTGAAGAAAAAAGGCAACGGGTTTTAGAAGTCATAAAAAAAATGGACTACATTCCGAATACCTCTGCACGAAAACTCAGATCCAATAAAACCATGTTCATAGCAGTGTCTATTCCCCATGTAGACCATCCCTTTTTTGCTCGACTGATGAAAAATATGTCTGCTGAAGCCCTGCAATTTCAATATAAAGTGATTGTTTTTCAAACATTTTATCAAAAGCAAAACGAACTGAAAGTGATGGATTTGCTGAAAAGGAAAGAAGTCGATGGCATCATCTTGTGCAGCCTCGAAAACGACTGGGAAGATATCAAAGGATACCTCAAATACGGCCCGATCGTGATGGCAAACGAGCTTCATGCTGAAGCGGAAGTCCCAGTGATTTGCTATGACGAGTTTGAAGCCGGTTATAAAGGTACAGAGCTGTTTATTAAAAATGGACATCATTCAATTGCTTTTTGCTGTGACAACCTATACAGCAAAGCTCAGATGATGAGGAAAAAAGGCTTTATGAAGGCTTTGTCTGATGCAGGCTTACGTTTTCACGATCAATGGGTGTTCAGTCACGCTTTTACCATCCAAGATGGTTTCAGGATTATGGATCAAATTCATAGCATGACAGAAAAACCAACTGCTATTTTTACAGGAAATGATCAAGTAGCCGCAGGTATCATTAAGAGAGCATCCCATTATCAATACAAAATCCCACAGCAACTAGCTGTTCTTGGATATGATAATCAATCAATCTGTGAAGTAACTAATCCTGAAATTACGACAATTGATATCCCTGTTGAAGATCTTGCCAAAAAAGCGATAGAGGCCATCATTCGTATATTGAATAACAAAAGTGTTGTAAAAAGAGAAGTTGTGACCATGTCATCATCAATCATTACTAGACAATCTGTTTAATATCCTAACATTAGTAGTACAGACCAAAGCCTTGGTCAGTGCTACTGTTTTTATAGCGGAAGTGAAGGAAGATTGAATACCCCTAGAACCTTGAATAGGGCTTGCTTTTCTGGGGGTGGGGGCTGTTTTAAGGGTTTAAATCATTAAACTTGGTTTTTATTAACTCTAAAACCGGCTTGATTTCAGGTTTCATCTGAAAATTTATTTTCTACCCCTCAATAAAATTCTATTACAACGTACACCTGGATGCTTGGTATGTTCCGTCTGAAGCGACTGGCTACACTACTCAGGCCCAGACGTTTGTTAGGACTTCGAAAATTCCAATGTTCTTAAGAAGTTGCTGCTTTAATGATAGGTCATGCTCTTACTCCGACTGCGGCTCTTGCCCCGATCATACTTAATGTTGCGCAATAAAGCCTTGTGCCTGACTTTCCGCTGACGCTTTCTCGCCAAACATATCTGCTTCACTAAAGCCATTCGAAGCGGCAAGTCCGTATGCGCCCATTTCCGTCATTTTCAGGACTTGCATGCCTTTCGTTGTTTTATAGGCTTGCAGTGCATGTTCAGCGGCACTAAAGGTTTTTGCTGTTTTATAAATGGCTTTTCCGCCTTTAGCGGCACGACCAGCCCAACCGACAACTGGAATAAATCCGGCTGCGGCCATTGCTCCGGCTGCTACACGTTCCTGCGGTCTACCATTGTTAGAACCATTCAGAATATCTTAAATAAACATAAGCTAAGTATTAAAGGTTAACTCACAAAGCCTTGCTTATAGGCTTCAAACTGAATTTATGAGTGATTTGGATCGGGTTTGTAGTAAGATACTAGAAGCAATAACTTGGATTTTTCAAGTGATGTTGATCTGGAGGAAAAGGTGATGAGAGCAAGAGGAAAACGCTACAAACTTAGCCGTTATTTAAGGGCTGCATTGTGGAAACCAGCGCATATCTGCCTTCGAATAATTAAAGGTAAAGTAATTTTTCGATAAACAAAATGTCCTTGTAGAACAGGTGTCATCGTAAAATAATTCCCAATGACAGAGCCATCTTTATAGAGGTTTACCTTATTTACCTTATTGGCAAATTAAAAGAAATAAGTAAACTGAATAATACTAGTGATAGTTTAATAATAAAAAAACTAAACTGAGAAGTTAGAGCTGTACGCTCTCTCACTTACACAGTTTAGCTTACACTCCATAGAGAACACAAATCCTTTTATTCATAGGATTAAAGCATAATTTTCTAAAAAGAATTTAATAAGTATTTTTACAGATTATAGTTCCTTTACTAAAATTGCTTGCTGCTTATATTTTTCCAAGTCTGCACTCAACCAATTACTTTCATCTTCTCTTTTTTTATGAAATCGTAAAGTAGCATATCCTTGGTCATAGCTTAGTATTAAGATAAATTTATGCTGCGGAAATCTATCTTTAAGTTGTTTTTCCCAACCATCCATCGTTTGAAATGCGTATAGAAGGACAGTTGTTTCATCTGTATTTTGAATATAATCATTGACTCTGAGTTCATTACAAGATGCCTCATAACCTGTTTTATCTCGATGAAATTTCATTACTCTTTCCCAATTGATATTTTCAGTATCTAAATTGTTTTTTATATCAAGAATAAAGCATTCACCAGATTCAACAATATTCGGTGTTTTAATATTTTCTATCTGTGAAACATCAATATTTTTAATTGCATTTAAATCATTACATAACTTATCTTTCAACTTTTTCATATTTATATTCATATATTCCATGTTCCTATGTTACACTCCTTAATAACTATTTAAAGATGGGCTTTTCACCCAAATATTTCAACCCTTTATCTATTGTTTTCTGGAAATTTTTTATCTTTTAAAGGTTTTTGAATTTTTTTAGGTGCTAGTTCACCAGTTTTTTGGTTATAGAACTCTTTATTTTCTATATCTAAGTACCACTTCGTATTATCAGGCTCATGGTAGTGAATCTGTCCGTCTCTTTCACCAGGATTTGGATTTTCAACATCTATTCTTTCTGTTTTACCGTTTTTCCATGTTGTATGACTTGTACATTGGGGACCATTTCGCCCTAAAAACTTTTTAGTTTTACCTGTTCCACCACGAGCAAACTTCACAATCCCATGGCCTATTTCACCTAATGTCTTCTTCTCAACATGCACATGATAGTTTTTAAAGCTATGACCGGTCGTTGTGACAAATTCTTCTGCATGCAATCTTGCTTTTACAGGGATCAGCAAAATTGTAAGAGTCATGATTCAAGATTATCGATATACCAACATTTATTAAACGTAAAAAAGGCGTCCAGTAGTCAAAACTCGATTTACTGGACAGCCTTTAAGGGTAGAAAAACTACTTCATGATGATACAAACTTCATGAGTTGGTTATTAACTCAAATTTAAATATATTTATTACTGTAAACATTTTAAAGGTTATTATTTTTTATCTCCTCAAACCACTCATTAGCAACTTTACGAGCTGTTTTCGTATCGTGATTAGTATAAACTAACTCATATTTATAATTAGCTTTGAAGTCACCATTCTTCACATCATATATTAATTTCATTTCTGTTGGCATATCTCTATCATATTTTTTACATAATTTAATCATTTCTCTAATATTTTCATTAATTATTTTCATAACTGCCTTTTGTCGCTCCACTGATACATCATAAGAAAAGTTTGTATCATTCTCTCCATTGAGTATCGCATCATTAAGTTTATGTCTCTCAACAATCTTACTATTAATATCGTAAAAAAAAGAACTTGCAATAATTCCTTCTTCACATGAACCATAAACATAAACTTTATCTGCTCTATCTTCAACATATTCCATACATATCGAAACCATATCTGCTTGCAATTCACTAAAGTAATCCTCAAATACTTTACCCAAATCATTCACCCCTAATTTATTATAGTTGCTTCATCATAAATTCCATCTATCTCATATTCTACAATAAATTCTGATGGTCGTGTATTATCTCCATCATATTTGATTTTAACATTAACCTCCACTTTTCTAGGAGGAATTTCATTCAAAGCTGCAGCCCATTCATTTTCAATCTTCTTATATTGCGTTAGATTAACATCAGACAATTGTGAAACCAAATTATCAATTTTAGGTGAGCCCCCAAATCTGTCAGCTGCCAAATGACCTGCGTGATCTTTGCCTTTTATTTTACCTAATGTATTTCTGCTATGTGATAATCTTTTTTCTCTCTCTGTTAGTTGAAGATTTTCTGTTTCAAATTTTGAAATCCTACCCAAATGATCTGTTTCATAAAAGTAATCATACTCTCCCGTTTTATATCTAATATTAGGTTTTAATCTATTTCTTCTACCATTTGTAAATTGGTTTCCTTTATCGACAAATGTTTTGATTCCACTTACTGTAGAACTATCTGCTGCCACACTTTTGGCACTATCCTTACCACGAGCAAACTTCACAATCCCATGGCCAATTTCACCTAAAGTCTTTTTCTCAACATGCATATGGTAGTTTTTAAACCTATGACCGGTTGTTGTGACAAATTCCTCTGCATGCAATCTTGCTTTTACAGGGACTTTGATACGTTTCACTTTATCAAGTATTTTCTTTGCTGTTTTCATGATAACAGCTTTCGGTGATTTCGCAAGCGGGTATTTTTTAGTTGCTGCTTTAATAAGATGGGTCATTTTCTGACTTGGTTTGACTACATCTTTTGACCTGACTGCGGCTCTTGTTGTCCCACTTACAGCTCTTGTTCCAGCTGCAGCTTTTGCCCCGACCATATTTAATGTTGCGTCAATTAAGCTTTGCTTCTGTCTTTCCGCTGACACTTTCTGACCAAACATATCTTTACCCGTTAGGGCTTCACTAAAGCCATTTGAAGTGGCAAGACCGTATGCGCCCATTTCCGTCATTTTCAGGACTTGCATGCCTTTCGTCGTTTTATAGGCTGATAGTGCATGTTCAGCGGCACTAAAGGTTTTTGCTGTTTTATAAATGGCTCTTCCGCCTTTAGCGGCACGACCAGCCCAACCTACAACTGGAATGAATCCAGCTGTGGCCATTGCTGCGGCTGCTACACGTTCAGCAGCTGTCAGTTTCTCACCTGTGACTGGGTCAACACCATCTTTCGCTCTCTTATAATCATAATACCCACTCATTTCCCCGACAAATGTTTTGGTTCCTTCCAAAGCTTTTTGATACCATGGCTTATTCTCTTCTTCTTCTTGCAGTTTTCTCAAGCGTTCCATTTCTGCTTCCTGTTTGGCTTGCAGTTCTCTTGCTTTTGCTTGCTCTTTTTTCGCCTTAATATATTCAGTTGCCTGTTTATCGATTTTGATTGCTTCTTTATATAACTTATTCGAGTGAAAAGCCTTCTTATCAAAATACATAGGAGAAGCGGTTTTTCCATTACTTGTGGCTTCCAACAATGCTTTGTATTTATCGGAGACACTCTTGGCTTCCGCCGTAGCTCTTATGTATTCGCCTGTTAAAGATTTATCGAGATCGTCCACAGCATCAATTGCATTTTTCCGAGTTGTTTGTGCTTTTGACATCTCCACTGTATAATTATGATCCGTCCACTTATCCAGATCCACGATATCATTCACTCGATCTATGATCCGATCCATGTTATTTTTTAGATCCAAGACAATTTCATCCGAACTTTTATCTGCATTTTTCAGTTCAGTCTTTAAAAAAGACATTTCAATGTACGAATCGGTTAATTTCTTATCTTTGACATCGCCTGCAACCCCATTAAAAAACGAAATCTGCATATCAGCTAGTGCGATCCAACTGTCGACAACCTCGGACTGCCCTCTAAAAAACTCTTTAATGTTATCTGCACCTTTTCCTGTGAAATCATCGCCTAAATCTGCCACTCCGTCACAGGCTGTCTTTAGTGTCTGAAGTTTCTCTTTCAAGTTTTTATAATCTTTTTTTCGTTGATCGGCTCTTTCAATTAAAGTACTCGCTTCAAAGACTTTAACTGAACTGTCCAACTCGTTATTTTTTCCCTTGTCATTCTTTTTGTTTTTCGCCATCGAATTTCCCTTTCCCCAGTTTATTTTCTGGCAATAGCCTCGTCTTGTTCTTTTAGTAAATCAACATTGCCTTTTACATCCTTGATATTTTGTTGAACAATTTGTTTATAGCCGTCAAGCATATTGATAAAGGAGTCTTCTTGGCTTTTATATGTTGTTGTGTAGGACAATTTGTTTTTGCCGTGAGATCCCTTTTTTGCCAACTCTAAATCTTCTACTGCTTTTTTGACAGTATTTAATTTTTTCATAACAATGCCATGTTTCAGTTTAATCTTCGTCATGAGAACCATCTCCCCAATTCGCTTTTAAGGTAGTCCATTTGATTGTTTATTTGATTTTTTATCTCATCAACTGCCTCTTCGCCTTTTTCAATTAAATGATTTACCCCCGCTGCCACCTTTTCTAATTTATCAAAAGCTTCCTTTTCAATTTTTAAAATGGTAATTTTGTTTTCAATAGTGGAGATATAATCTAAGTATTTCTCATTGACAATATCATGCATCTTTGTATGTGCCTCATCTCGTTCCTTATCAAAGTCAGTGGCGAATTCGCCTGTCCACTGTTTATCAAGATGCGGATTTAAAATCTGCCTAATTTCGACAATACCCTCTTCATGTTCTTTTTCTATATCTTTTTTTGCGGCTTTTAATTTTTCAATCTTGCCTTCTATATCTCCCAAATGTCCGCTAATTGCCCCTTTTATGTCATTCAATATGCCTATGTGACTCATTTTGTTTCACCTCAACAATATAAATTATACAGATTTATCCACTGAATTATTGTATATCTCTTCAATTTTAGAATAAATATGAAAAGATCTGAATAGATCCTTAGGCCTTTCTTTTGTGAAGATCGCTTCTATCAAAGGTTAAAAAGACCTATTTTTCTGGTGGTTCTCTTAAAATTCAGGATTTAATAATTGAATCATTGGCTTATTGCAAACAAATATTCGTATTACTATTGAAACAGAACAAATGTTCTTGTATAATAAAAGAAAGAGAGACAAATGGATTCCATAATTAGATGAGAAAATAGGTTAAGAGATCGTGATATTCAAAAGCTGTAAAACATTCTTAACTTTAGCTTCGAAACATAAAATAAATAGTGCCGCCCTCGCCCTCCATAAAAAATCTCCCCTAAATCTGTCTACCTTTAGGGGAGCGTGTTTCTTAGTGGATATATGGTTGATGATTAGGTTCCATCCCATTTTGCATGACTCGCATATCAAGTGGAGGAGTACCATGAATATACTCTGGTCCTGGTGTTAATTGTGGATTTTGTCCCATAGCTTGCGGGTTTTGGATATATTCAAAATTTGCTTGTCCATCAAGAGATGGCCCGCTAGCCCAACGTCCTCTGCTACTTTCTTCACCTTTTGAAAAATTCATAAACGAATAAGAAACTTCTTGTTTTTCAAATTCTTGATTAAAGGTGCTTGGTACTACAGCTCCTTGCGTTTGTTCTAATTCTTCAATGGCAGCCATCCATTGGTTTTGGTGCATCGTATCCCTAGCGATTAAAAATGAAAGCATATCTCTTACACCGGGGTCAGTAGTCATTTCATAAAGACGACAAACCTGCAGTCGTCCTTGTGATTCTGCATTCAAGTTGGCACGGAAATCTGCTAAGAGGTTTCCACTTGCAATCGTATAACGTGCGGTCCATGGGTATCCAACGCTATCATTTGGCTGAGCGCCTAATCCATTTACAATGGCATGCTGAGGATTCATACCACTCAAAACAGCTTCAACAGCGGGATCTTGAGCACCTTGCTCTTGGTCATGGGCTGGGGCCCCATCTAATAATTGGGCAATCATTGTTGCAATCATTTCAACATGGGCGATTTCTTCTGTAGCAATATCTAAAATCATATCTCTATATTTATTCTCGGCACGGCAATTCCAACCTTGGAATAAATATTGCATCATGACTGACATTTCACCATATTGGCCGCCAAGTATCTCTTGAAGTTTTTTAGCATAAACGGGATCTGGTTGTGATGGCTTAGCGTGATACTGTAATTCTTTTACATGATAGAACATGTAGCGCATACCTCCTTTACTTAGTATTTTTGTTCTTCACATAACAACAAAGTGATTGATTACCAACTAAAAGTCTCCCCTCTAGTGCAAATCAATTTATTGATACATTTGATTACTTTCTCCTGCGATAGGATTTTGTCCTTGATATTTATTTAATGCCTGCTGAATGATTTCTTGATTTTCTGGTACGACTTGATACATTGCTCCAATTTTGCTAATCATTGTTTGGTCAGCGGGTTCTAATGGATAGTATCCTTTTTGAACCATATACTGCCACATATCATATGCATGTCCACAACTCATCATAAATGCAGTCTGAAGAAAAGAACGTAATTCTGGATTGGCAGCTTCCATCGCAGAATATGCATATTCTCTTCCAGCGCGCTTTAATGTTAATAAATAGGAAGTAGCCATTTCACGATCATTGAAATCTTGAATAGATGTACGTGGTTGAACTGGTGGATATTGACTAACTGGTGATTGAGTGTAATCAGACAGTTTGCCTTGTTCTTTAAATAATGGCAATTCCATTTTTGCACCTTCTGCTTGATTTAAGAACTCTACTTTCATGTTATAGTCACGGATATGAAAAGGGTAATGTCTTTCAAGGATGCTTTTAAATTCGGAGTCTTGGATGTGCTGATACATGTATGACATATTCGTTATTGAATTAACACAGCTCATTGTTAATTCATGTAATTCATGTAGTTCGTGTGCAGCTAATTTCATTTTATTTTACCTCCTGTAAGTGAATGAAGTCTCATGATGACTTTCGGTGTTAATCTACCCGAAGCAAGTCAGAAATATCATTACAAATAAAGTAAATATAACTGTCATTATTATTTCGATTATCGATCACGTTTTTTTGCATCTATATTGATTGAATAGTTCTACACATCCAAGGAATTACATGTCTTAATAAATACAAATAGCGTGTTCATTATTCATGGACGGAATTTAGTTAAATAGCCTGGTTAGTAACATACAAATTATTAAATAAGTGCAAAAAACAAAGGAAAAGGCATTCTTTAAATACATAATCAAAAAAATGGTTCTTTTTAACCTTTTTGGAAAATTTAAAAGGTTCCACTATTTTTAAAGCGAATTCTAAGTTTTATGAACAAAAAAATTTAGAGAGGGTGTTTTTAGTGCCAAATTCGTTAAAGGACGTTAGCCAAATACAGCTGGGGAGGACATCGAGAAGACTTACCCAAGAATATGAAGTCAATATTAATCCAGCTAAACTGTCTCAACCGATCGATGTCGATATTTATTTAGATGGCAATACCACCAGACCCATGAAAAACATGGATGGCTATCCATTTCGTTCTGTTGAAAATACGATTGAATTGATTAAAGAATTAAAGTCTTATGGGATTCATTCCATCACCTTACGTCTTATTGGGAGACTCTCAAAAGATTTGTATCAAATATTAAATGACCATATTCAAGCCTTTAAAACGATAAGAGGCAACTATCCTATAGGAACTCTCCATATTACCGTTGATCCTTTTCATATTGGATTAAATGAAGATGGAACTTGGGGGGTTAAAAACAGCACCGGTCAGTTGGATTATCAAGCAACAATTGAACTCATCTCTACTATAGCCAGCCACTTCGCTAAAGAGGGAGCAGACTCGATTTTAACTTTAGGGAGAATTGATGCTGAGGTAGAAGTCACAAAAAAGGAATTAGAAAAGATTGGCTCAAGCACTACGATTACTTCCTTTTCACAAAACACAGAAACAAAAAATGCCTATATGTATTTAGAACATACACCCGCACACCTTGATACAGGACAAAAAATTCTAGTTGGAAATGTCACAGAAATGAATTTATACACCCTGATTGATATTTATGATGGGACAGATACCATTATTGTAAAACCAATTGAAAATTTCCATCTACTTACAAATACCTCTCTCTTCTTAAAAGACAAATACAACATCATTGATTTTCTTACATCTGACAAAGTCAAACAGACATTAACCCATCACCCTTGTTTAAAAGAAAAAGTGCTGAATATCTTATTCAATATCGATGATTTTTTTGACAAATGCAAGTTGGTTAAAATCGGTGGTTATACAGTTTCAGGAACCTATTATCTTCAAAAAAACTTTGAAAAGACGAAAGGACAAGACTTCACTTTCTGTGTAATTGATGAGCTGCTAAAAAATGCAATTTCTGCTTCAAATTTTTCTATATCTACAATTATAGATCGACATGCGCTATGGTATGTCAAACAGAAGGCAAGACAGAATTAAAAAAAGAAAGGTGTCATCATATGGGAAAACTTGAAGTGAATCATCAATTAAAATATCATGATCAGTTTATGATTGGGATGTTGTTCATGGTTGTCGGTACTGTATGTTTTGCTTCAAAATCAATTATCATCAAGTGGGCTTACTCCTATGGTGCCACTCCTGAATCGACATTATTGTTTCGACAACTTATTGCAACACCTCTCTTTTACGTTATTTTACTTATGTATTACAGAAAATTACCTGCCAAACCGTCTAAAAAAGACATGATGAAAGCTGGAATAACTGGTTTGCTCGTGTTTTTTCTATCACCATTACTGGATTTTATCGGGTTGCATTATGTTTCAGCTATTGTCGAACGGATGCTTGTGATGAGTTATCCGATTTTTGTACTCATTCTTTCTTTTTTAAGTAGAAAAGAGAGAATTTCCATGTTAGATGTAATCGCCATGGGTGTCGTCAGTTTTGGCGTATTTTTATCGATTGGCGGCTGGAGTCTTCATGAGTTACATGCAAACTTTTTTGGCGCTGTACTCATCTTGCTTTCTTCAGCGGTTTATGCTTGCTACCTTGTCATTTCCGGTCAGATGGTTCATCGGATTGGAAGCATTCGGATGAATGTATATGGTATGTCACTAGCCAGTATCGCAATGATTATTTTTTTATTCATTAGAAACAGTTTTGGATATGAAACAAAACTGTTTTCATTCCAACCGTCTGTCTATCTTTTATTTTTCATGATTGCTATGATCACAACAGTAGCTCCTTTTATCCTTATGTTAGAAGGAATTAAACGGATTGGAGCTGTTAGAGGATCTTTGATTTCAATGGTTGGTCCAATCATTACGATCATTTTCGGTGCATGTTTTTTAGGGGAACGGCTTACACTGATTCAGTGGACTGGCTGTTTTATTGTCCTAGGGATGATCTCCTTTGTAGAAGGGAAAAAAATCAGATTAAAAATGAAAAACTGAAACCTCCCCCCGATAGGAAGGTTTCGGTTTCTAAAATGTCCGGCCCAATTCAATAGCGCGGGCGATCGCATTTTTTTTGATTTCTTCTGCTTTGTCTGGCTCTGCATTATGACCCTCGATAAAAAAACCTTCAAATGATGGAACACCGAAAAACTGCATCATCACGGTAATATAACGATGACCCATTTCCAATTCAGCAGCAGGCCCTTCTGAATAATAGCCACCTCTTGCCTGAATATGAAGCGCTTTTTTATCAGTTAACAGGCCAACAGGCCCCTGATCCGTATATTTGAAAGTCTTGCCTGCAACAGCAATTGAATCAAAATATGCTTTCATCACCGGTGGAAATGAAAAGTTCCAGAACGGTGTGACAAATACATATTGATCAGCCTCAACAAATTGATCACTTAGCTCGTTGAGTCGACCCACTTTTGCTTTTTCCTGATCAGAGAGCTGTTCAAACTCGGTCCCTGATTGCAGTTTCCCCCAGCCACTAAATACATCTGCATCAATTTGCGGAATGTTTTCCTGATAAAGATCAAGATGAACGACTTCATCCTGCGGATGCGCTTCTTTGTAAGAATCGATAAATGCCTTCCCCGCCGCCATACTGTAAGAAGTTTTTTCATCATGAGGATGTGCGGTAATATAAAGGGTTTTTGTCATTTTTGAAACCTGCCTTTTCTATGTTTTATACTAGTATGAGAAACAACAAAAAAGAATATTCTGTGGGATCTCCATTCTTAATGTGAAAGCCCAAACCCGACCTTCTCAAATGTTCTAATTAGCTAGACTCAGCTAAATATTTAACTATCCAAAAAATCGGTAATAAAATCCCAAAACCCCGGAACCTCCTGATAAAGAAGCATGTCCACTTTTTCATAAATCTTAATTCTCAGCTCTTGCTCAAGATCTTCTCTTTCTTGATAAGTTGTGTTTCTTAGTTTGTTTTTGATCATTGGCATGAAGGTTTCCAGTAGTTTTTCAATATCTTTTTTTTCATGCAGACTCAATTTTATGATTCCCCTTCCCCTCTTGAGTTAGCATTGTTCTTATTTTTAACAACCCTCTTTTATGAATCTTTGAAATGTTTTGTCTTGATTCCCCTAAAGAATCTGCTATCTCTTGCATTGAAGCACCATGAAGATAGATCTGTGTAAACACTTGTTTTTGTTTATCTGTCAATTGTAAAAATGCATTGTAAAGTAGTTGATCTTGAATGTGTTCACTTAAATCTTCCTCCCGATTTAAATAATCATCAAATATATCCCCGCGAGGCGGCTCGGCGATATTAGAATTTCCATCAATTATCAGTGGAAAACGGTGCCGATTTTTCCGGACTCTTTTATCAAAATCAACCGAAAATATCCGAATCATAGAATTTATATACTTCATGATCCGAATATGTTTATAAAATTGCTTAAATGCAAAATCAAGAAATTCTGCCTCCTTACAATTAGGATGTTCCATTACATGGTGAAATAGCCGCTCACACTGGGGGTTGCTTAAAAAATGCTTTATCAGCGGATGCCTGGTGATTTCCTCCATTTTTGAACGCAGCAAAGCTTGATCAATCATAAAAAACCGCCTCCTATTTTATTAAATGAAAGAAATGGCAAAAAAGTAAACTCATATGTAAGATAAGTCGGCTATGTTTACTCTCCGACGATATAAGCCAGTTTGTCTATTTATCCACACTGATTGACATAGAGCCCATTTTTTTCACTTAATATGACAGAAGGGAAATACGAAAGGCCTTTCAATACTCCTTTCATACTAAAAACTAATAGAAAGAGGGGATTTTCACAGTGGAAAAAAACAAACCCATTCCACAGCCGATTAGAGGAGAAAAAGGAGCGAAAACAAAAATTCAACACAATATCGAGCGCGATCGCCAAAATCCGAATATGCTTGCTCCTCCTGAAACAGACCATGGAACCTTATCAAACATGAAGTTTTCATTTTCCGATGTCCACAACCGTCTAGAAAATGGTGGTTATGCAAGAGAAATTACTGTTCGCGAACTGCCAATTTCAAATAATCTTGCATCTGTTAATATGAGGTTGAAACCAGGAGCCATCAGAGAACTGCACTGGCATAAGGAAGCTGAGTGGGCATATATGTTATATGGATCAGCCAGGATTACGTCTGTCGACCAAGACGGCAGGAATTTTATTGAGGATGTAAAAGTAGGCGACTTATGGTATTTTCCATCAGGGCTACCGCATTCAATTCAAGGTCTGGAAGAAGGCTGTGAATTCATACTGGTCTTTGATGATGGTTCTTTTTCTGAAAACAGCACGTTTCAAGTTACAGATTGGTTGGCACATACACCAGAAGATGTCATCGCTGCAAATTTTGGTGTTTCAAAAGAAGTGATTTCATCTCTTCCATCTCAAGAAAAGTATATTTTCCAAAAAGCAATCCCGGGCTCACTTGAAAAAGATACAGTCGAAAGTCCAAATGGAATAATTCCAGAGTCTTTCAGCTACCGGCTACTTGAACAAGAGCCGATTGTATCAAGCGGTGGTAAGGTATGGATTGCCGATTCTACAAATTTCAAAGCATCAAAAACGATTGCCGCAGCCTTGGTAGAAGTCGAGCCAGGGGCAATGAGGGAACTGCACTGGCACCCTAATACAGATGAATGGCAATATTACATTTCAGGCGAAGCAAAAATGACAGTTTTTGCAGCAGATGGACATGCCCGCACATTCAACTATCAAGCGGGTGATGTCGGTTATGTACCGTTTGCAATGGGGCACTATGTCAAAAATACAGGAGATACTCCTCTTCGTTTCCTTGAAATTTTCAAAGATGATCATTATGCAGATGTTTCTTTAAATCAATGGCTTGCCCTTGTTCCTGAGAATTTTGTTCGCGACAATCTTGATGTTGACAAGACGTTTACAAACTACCTTTGTAAAGAAAAACATCCAGTCGTTAAATTTACTAGATAATATGCACTAAAGCTTGCTTGCAGAATAAAGATTCTGCGAGCTTTTTTATGCAAGCACAGTTTTAAAAATTTAAGAACCAATCAGCCCTAACATTCGTTATATTTAAGAGCAAATCTTAAAACGGAGGATCTATAATGAGAATATTAGAAATATTATTAATTTTGTCGTCTTTTGTATTGCTATTTCACTTTAAAATACCGAGAAAGGTGGCATTGGCTTTTGGCTTATTAAATATCGGTCTATTGACTGGACACTTCTTTTTTGAAGGTTACAGATGGCAAATGGTTTTTGTCTATCTCGTTTCTTCCATCCTCACCATCTGTATAATATTTCGTAAAAGGCTTCGTATTAAGGTAGGCAAGCCTTTAGCATATAGTTTATTTTTTCTCATGTTTATGATGCTCATTCTTTCAACTTTTGCTAGCTTATATATTCCTGTTTTTGATTTACCAAAACCTGATGGTCATCATGCAGTCGGTACTAAGACATTTCATCTCGTTGATCAAGGTAGAGATGAAGTGCTGACCAAAGATCCACATGACAAAAGAGAATTGATGATTCAGGTCTGGTACCCTGCCCATCACACAAAACTTCAAAAGCCAAAACCGCTTTTCCCTGAAGATCAACAGACATTTAAAAAATATATTGAGAAATATGCAAGCGGATGGCATCTTCCTGAATTTGTTTTCGATTATTGGCGTTATATTCAAACCAATTCATTTGAAAATGCTGAGATATTATCGTCTAAAAAACCTTATCCTTTAGTGCTGATCAGTCATGGCTATGGTACTGGTCGGATGATGCATACTGCTCAAGCAGAGAATTTAGCCAGTCACGGATTTATCGTTGTGGCGATCGATCATACATACAGTACAACAGCGACGGTATTTCCTGATGGAAGAATCACAGGATTAACAACTGATCTGGACGGTTCACCAGAAAAAAGCACAGAGTTGGGGGAAATTTGGACGAAAGACACCGAATTTGTCATTTCTCAAATGAAAAAAATGAATCATACCGTTTTCAATGGAAAAATCGACCTCAATCATATCGGCATCATGGGCCATTCCTTTGGAGGCGCGACCGCTTTCAATGCGGCCTATGCAAATCCAAAGATTAAAGCCGGAATCAATATGGACGGTTCACTCTATAACTTAGATAAAAAACATGCTATCTCAAAACCGTTTCTGTTTATCGAATCAGATGATTTTATTAAAATCAAAAACAAAGTTGAGAAAAATTCTATTTCTGATAAAGAAATAAAAGAATCAGGACTAACAAAAGAGGAATTTATGATGATGATGGAAACAAGAAAAAAAGAATTTCACATCATTGATCAAGCATCCTTAATTCACATTGATGGAACGGGACACTATAATTTTACCGACTTCCAACTTTTTTCGAAAATGTTAAAGCAGATGGGCATGACAGGCGAAATTGATCATAAACGGTCTGCATTTATCGTGAATCAATATGTGTTAGACTTTTTTAACAAACATTTAAAAGGAGTCGGTGGTGATTTAATTAGCCGACCGAATCCAGATTATCCAGAAGTGAAATTTCCGAATAAATGAATTGTAAATCCAAAAAATAAAAATTTTATAAATTGCTGAATCTCATGAAGCTGTTAGAAAGATGGCAAAAACAAAGTAGTTGTCAGTTGCAAGAATGAATAAGCAAACAGTAAGTTAGTTGGTTCTTCCTTACACGTGACAGAAGAACATAGTTTATATGAGCCTGTTAGTATAGAGTACAATGAGATGAGTGGGTTAATAGTCTTCCGAAGTGAATATGGTCGACAATAGGGAAGGCTGTCTAAAAAGTCCTTTACAAATGGATCAGGGGGAATTGCGAGACTCATGCGGAAACAGCAAGTCAGGCAAGACCCCGCATGAGCAAGGAACGAGCTCCAAGGGTGCTCACGGAAAGCGAGCAAATTTCCCGATACCATCAAATACGACTCCCTAAAAAATAAAAAACCCCAATACTTTAATCGCATTGGGGTTTCAAATATGTATGGAGACGGTGGGAGTCGAACCCACGTCCAGAAACGTCGATTGCTTCAGCGTCTACGAGCGTAGCCTGCATATTTGGATTCGCTCATCTTCGTGCCTGCGGGCGGGCCCTCGGAGAGCTAGTCTGAAAAGTCTCTTCCTGCACACTCAGACGGGAGTGCAAGCGTAGCCTACTTAGTTATGGGCTCTGTACCGGCACATAGGCGATGCGGGCAAGAGCTCGCTGCACTTATTAGGCAGCTAATGCTAAGTTCTGGTTATTAGATTTGCCAGTTATATTTAGGTGCGTTTTTACGAGATCGCCTCTCGGCTCGCAACTCAAGCTCGATCCATCCCTGTCGAATCCGTAACGTCCCCTTAGAATAGGAATACGGAAACTGGCTGTATCACTATTATAACAGGATCACACTGATATTCAAATGGTAATATTTATGATCACGTCTTTATAGAATAACATACAATCAGGCTTTAAATCAATCCTTTTTGACGGTCACGAAACGCTTTTTCAATTTCACGTTTTGCGTCTTTACGTTTTAAATCTTCGCGTTTATCATACTTCTTTTTGCCTTTTCCAAGACCTAAGAGGACTTTGGCAAAACCGTTTTTTAAATAAAGTTTAAGTGGGACGAGCGAATATCCTTGTTCTTTTGTCAGACCGATCAGTTTGTTAATCTGCTTTCTTTGCATCAATAGCTTTCTCGTCCGCAAAGGATCATGATTATAGCGATTCCCTTGTTCATAAGGGCTGACATGCATATTATGGAGGAACACTTCTCCCCTCTCAATTTTAGCGAACGAATCTTTTAAATTCACCCGTCCAGCACGAATTGATTTGATCTCAGTACCTTGGAGAACAATGCCTGTTTCATATGTTTCTTCTATAAAGTAATCGTGACGGGCTTTTTTATTTTGGGAAATAACCTTCCCTTCTCCCTTTGGCATTTGACGACCTCCTCTCGCCTGCGAAAAGGCGGCGAATACGTCTTATTCTACCAAATCTTTATCACTCTTACAATTCGCAACCTTTTCTATTACTTCTTTTTCTTTCTTTTTTGTTTCGGGGCGTTTTGAAAACCACGTTTTTTCTTACCCTTTTTCTTTTTTGGTCTTGTGAACCATTCACCTTTATCTTCTGAAGAAACAGGCTTTTTTTGTTTGATTTCTGTTTTAGGACGTCGACGTGATCCTTTCATTCCAACGATTTCAAAATCGATATTCCGTTCATCTTTATTGACATCAACAACTCGAACGGTAATCTCATCACCGATCCGGTAAACATTTCCGGTTCTCTCACCGATCATCGCATAATGCTGTTCATCAAAACGATAAAAGTCATCTGTCATAAAGCTGACATGGACAAGCCCTTCAATCGTATTCGGAAGTTCAACAAACATACCAAAGTTTGTCACTGAACTGATCATACCATCAAATTCTTCACCGATCTTATCCATCATATATTCCGCTTTTTTCAGATCATCTGTTTCCCGTTCCGCATCTACTGCATTGCGCTCCATGTTAGACGTATGCTCTGCAATATCCGGTAAAAGATTGGACCACTTCTCTCTTGTTACTTCATCTGTTTTCCCTTTAATTAAATACGTTCTGATCAACCTGTGAACAATCAAATCGGGATAACGGCGAATCGGTGATGTAAAATGAGTATAAAACTCAGTTGATAAGCCGAAATGGCCAAGGCTTTGTGGATCATATTTCGCCTGTTTCATCGATCTCAGCATGACCGTTGAAATAACAGCTTCTTCTGGACGATCCCTGACTGCATCAAGAACATTTTGCAATGCTTTTGGATGAATATTTCCGGCAGTGCCCTTGACGACATAACCAAAGGTTGTGACAAACTCTAAAAACCGTTGCAGTTTTTCTTGATCAGGCTCTTCATGAATCCGATAAATAAACGGAACATTCATCCAATGAAAGTGTTCAGCAACCGTTTCATTAGCAACAAGCATAAACTCTTCAATTAACTTTTCGGCTGTTGAACGTTCTCGAATGACAACGTCTTTTGCTGTTCCTTCCTCATCAACCAAAACTTTAGCTTCTTTAAAATCAAAATCGACTGCTCCTCGCTCCATTCGCTTTTCACGCAAAATAGACGCTAATTCTTCCATATCTTTAAACATCGGGACGAGTGGTTCATATTTTTGTTTAAGATCTTGATCATCTTCGACAAGGATTTTATTCACATCTGAATATGTCATCCGTTCAGTCGTTTTAATGACACTTTGGAAAATCTCATGTTCTATTACTTGCCCCTGGCTATTGATTACCATTTCACAGGACATTGTCAGCCGATCAACCTTCGGATTCAGAGAACAAATGCCATTGGACAATCTGTGCGGGATCATTGGAATCACCCGGTCAACCAAATAGACGCTAGTTCCTCTTTCAAACGCTTCTTTATCAATGGCTGAACCTTCTGTGACATACCAACTGACATCAGCAATGTGGACACCCAGTTTATATTGTCCGTCGTTAAGTTTTGTGACAGTAACAGCATCATCTAAATCTTTGGCATCTGCCCCATCGATTGTGACAATCGTTTGTTCTCGCAAATCCCGTCTATCATGGAGATCTTTTTCATCGATCGTTTCCGGTGTGGCATTTGCCTGTTCCATTGCCTCAGCTGGAAATTCTCCCGGTAGACCATGTTTATGAATAATGGAGAGAATATCAATCCCTGGGTCATTTTTATGACCGAGTATTTGAACAACTTCCCCTTCTGCACTCATCCGCCCTTCAGGATAACTCGTCAAGCGAACGACAACTTTATGCCCCTCAACAGCGCCATTTTTAGCGTGCTTTGGAATAAAAATATCATTGGTTATTTTTTTATCATCAGGAATGACAAACCCGAAACTTTTCGATTCTGTATATGTCCCAACGACCTGTTGGATATTCCGCTCAATGATCCGGATCACTGTTCCTTCTTTTTTTGTCCCGCCGGTTTGTGTACTTAAACGCACGAGTACGATATCACCATTCATCGCTGTGTTCAGTTCAGACGGTGGAATGAAGATATCATCAAGCGCAGAATCTTCTGGCAGAACAAATGCGAAACCTTTCGCATGCGCCGAAACTTTTCCTTTAATCAAGTTCATTTTTTCAGGCAACCCGTAACGATTGCTTCTTGTTCTGACGACAATCCCTTTATCTTCAAGACTGACTAATGTTTTCACAAGCTCTTTATATTCTTCAGAATCGGTAATCTCTAGCATCTCTTCTAGTTCTTGAACTGTAAGAGGTTTATATGCTTCCTCCTTCATAAAGGCTAGAAGCTTATCCATAAATTCTTGCTTTTCCACTCAACAGACCTCCTTATGACTGCCAATTCAATGTTTCTAAAAACTGATAAATATCCTCGTGTAATGTTTCCCGCTCTTGATCCAAGGTGATGGCATGCCCTGACTTCTCATACCATTTCAATTTTTTATCATCTGTTTCAACTGCATGATAAATGATGTTTGCACTATCCGGATTAATCATCTCATCGTGGCGAGCCTGAACTACAAATGTCGGTGTATAAATCATATCCACATGCTCTCTAACATCGGCAATCAGCTCCTGTAAAGCCTTCAAAGTATTCATCGGCTTTCTCTTGAACTCTTCCATTTCTGCCTCTATCAATGGTTGTGACTTTCCTTCAAACTTTTTATAGTTACGAGCATAATCAAGCACACCTTGATACATTGTCTCTTCACTTTTTATATACACCGGCGCACACATTGGAATAATTCCCTTTACGGGTACAGTGTAACCCAATTTTAATGAAAAAACCCCTCCCAGTGACAGACCGCATACCGCAATCTGTTCATACCCTTCAGACTTTAAGTATTCATAACCGCTAATAACATCTTTCCACCAATCTTCAGGCCCTGTATGTATGAGTTCTTCAGGGGGCACTCCATGACCTTGATACTGTGGAGCATGACAAGTATAATCCCTTTCATTTAAATACCTTCCGAGCATTCTCACATCTGCTGTGTTCCCCGTAAAGCCATGTAAAAGAAGAACAGCTTTTTTTCCCGCTTTAAATGTGAAAGGTTGTGGTTTAACAATTTTCATCAGTCCATGATCCCCTTTTCATCTTTATGTTTCCACATTTTTTCTTAAAACAAACTTATAAAAAGAAAGTGCCAGCGCTAAATCCGCAGCACAGGAAAATCAAGTAAATGCGAAAGAGGCCTGACTTTAACAATCAGACCTCATACTTCCTCGTCTTATACACCCAGATAGGCAAGCGCAATTGTTAAGAGAAAGAAAAGCACTGTCAAAACAACCGTGATACGGTGAAGAATTAAGTCCAGCCCTCTCGCTTTCTGTTTCCCAAACAGTTGTTCAGCTCCCCCAGAAATTGCACCTGATAATCCCGCACTCTTGCTCGATTGTAGCAAAACAACGATAATAAGTGTGATGCTGACAATCACTAATAAAACCATTAAAAGTGTGTGCATTTCTTCTTACACCTCCAGACAAACTGGCTGACAATAGTTTCATTTTACATGAAAAGCAAACGTATGTCACGAGACGATTTCAGTGTTTTGTTTTTTCTAGGGCATAAGCTCAGAGATTTTTATGTATGTGTTGGTTTTTTCTTGTTAATGCTTCCACCATATCTTCCAAAAGGATCTCTGCACCGCGTGGACTGAGAATGATTTTACCGCCAGCATATGTTTTATTTTGTGTCGTGATCTCACCAGTCATGATACACGCCATGTTCGCCGCGTATTTGGTAAGGATAATGTTTTCACCGTCAGTATGAATCTCCAGTGGATCTTTCTCATTGATATTTAGTATTTTTCGCATCTCAACCGGTAGAACCACTCTACCAAGCTCATCAATTCTTCGAACGATTCCTGTATTTTTCATGTTGAAATCCTCCTTCTATTGACTTTTGTCAACATCTTTATAGTAAAAGAGATCTTCAAATTTTTTATCAAAGTAGAGAATCATTTTACCGATAACAAGTTGTCCAGGCCTCCTTTCACCGTTTAAAACTCTGCTCAATGTCGCCGGGGATACACCGATTTCGAGAGCAAGCTGGTTTAAGGAAAGATTGTGTTCGACCATATACTGAAGGACAAAATCTCTTTTGATATGAATCTTTTTAACCAAGTTCCTTCTCACCTTTCCATTTATATAATTCTTTTTTTCTACCTATGAACATATATGATTTGTTAACTTTTGTCAATACTTTTTGCATCCAGATGTTTCCTGTAGTCAATGTTCGTAATAAAATATTGTTTAGTAATAGATTGTGAGGTTTTTAATCATGACAAAATTCGGAAATCATTTGAGACAATTGCGAGAGCGAAAAAAACTAACCGTGAATCAGCTTGCCATGTATTCTGGTGTAAGTTCTGCAGGCATTTCAAGAATTGAAAATGGGAAGCGCGGGGTACCGAAGCCAGCAACGATCCGTAAGCTTGCTGACGCTTTAAAAATTCCGTATGAGGAATTGATGGCCTCAGCTGGTTACATTAACGCCTCCACAATAAAGGAATCAAACAGCAGCTATGACTCTATTTATGATATTGCTTCTCAACATGGCTTAGAAGACCTAACCTTGTTTGAAAGTGAAAGATGGAAAATACTTACTAAAGAGGATATTGAAAACTTGGACAAATATTTTAATTTTTTAGTGCAAGAAGCAAGTAAACGAAACAGAGACTCCTAATCGAACATTCCGCCAGTGAACGATCAGGACTTATGCTTCGCTTAAGAGGCATCTTTCAAACAGAAGTAGACGACTAACAGCGGTTTCTCGTATAATCCCAATCATTCACCCAGTTAACTAGAGGCACTGTTACTTGATTCGATCACCTGAGCATAAGGTTATCATCCTTCTCATTTTGAAACTCCTAAGTCGTTCTACAATACAAGATTCACCTGCTTTCTATTTTTGCTTGTTGAATTCTAATGGAGCACTAGCAGTTGTCAAAATAAAATTTTTTAGTCTATCATGTCCCTTATGATGGCTAAGTTGTATCGAAAGGTCTGGTAGTTCGGATACTTCTAACAAATGTTTGTTTTTTTTTTGCGTATAAAACTCAGAATACTGAATGATGATGCAATCTCATCTCATTTAAATAGGACCAGATTTGTTCAAAAGCAAAAGAACAGGCGATTCATCACACCACCTCCAGAAGTGGGCAATTTCTCGCCGATGAAGTTAAAATGAAATCACTTATCTGGTTGCTATTTTACTCCTCGTGTTAACTTTTGTCAATATTTTTCCCCTCTTACTATTTCCTTTAGTCAACATTTGTATTAAAATGTGAGTAGAAAGGATTGTGAGGTGAAGGAGATGACTGTGTTTGGGAAAAAGCTTAAACAACTACGAGAACAAAAAAGACTATCGATTAATCAGCTTGCCTTGTCTGCAGATGTGAGTGCTGCGACGATTTCTAGAATTGAAAATGGCCATCGTGGCGTCCCAAAGCCAGCGACAATCAGAAAATTGGCAGATGCCCTAAACATATCGTATGAACAGTTAATGGAGATCGCTGGCTATATGACCATAGACAAAATTCATGAATCATCTGAACGATATCAAACGATGAATGACATTGTTGCAACATATGAGACAGAAAATTTGTGGTTGTTTGATCCAAGCAAATGGGAGTTATTGTCTAACAACGATATTTTGAATTTGGAGCAATATTTTAAATTTTTGGTGTGTGAGGCGAAGAAACGTTAAAAAGCCGAATTTCTTTTGAAGGATATTCGGCTTTTTATGGAATCACTGTCGATGCTTCTTGGGAAAAAACTGCGTCATAATATCAAGCAATCCCCGTACTTCCTTGAGCATAGGCACTCGCAAATATGGCGCGGTTCTTTGCCACATATAACATGATTTCACGACCCTTCACCCAATCTAGTCAATTCAGAAAAATCTATGACTTCTGTCTTTGTTTAACAAATAGTTTCCAACTACATAAAAACATCATGAATGTGAGTGAGTGCTATCCCACATACAACACTTACCCATAAAACTCGATTATATAAAAGAAATCCCACTACTTCTGTTGTCATTCCTCTCAATTGCCTGATTGACATACTTATAGCAATAACGGTAGCTGTCCCCATCCACAACACAATCCTTTTTTGCACCTGATACAACAAATAAAAACACTATTTCTAAAAAATATGTTTTCTGGATAAAAATCCGTAAAAACATGTGATGCACACAATGAATTATAAAATGATTCATACTTTTCGACTATTTTTAAAAGCTAAAATCTATTTTACATTCAATATCAATTTCATTTATAATAGATTTTTGTTGTATTTAACTTAAAAGGAGACTCTATGTTATGACATGTTCGAAGTGTGGTCATCAAACAGGTGGCGGAAAATTTTGTGAGAATTGTGGAACAAGCCTTCTGGAAGATGGGGAGAGCAACAATTCTTCAATGGAAAATAAACAATCTGAGGTGCAAAAGTATTTAAAAACAACTAAAAAAACTTTGTCTGCCTATTTTTCATTTTTCGTAAGGGTATTAAAGCGACCGTATGTAGAATTTAAGAATGCAGGCGAGCAACAGATACTGTATAGTATAATAACAATGGCACTTTTTGCTTTAGTTATTCCGTTGATATTTTATTTTGCTCTATTTAATTCTTTCAATGAATTAGGAGAATTCGCCAGTGAAGTTAGACCTTCATTTTTAGATATTGTGATGAAATCTGCCTTCACGATCACTAGTTATATTTTCTTAATAGTTATCTTTACATATGCGGGTTTACGAATTCAAAAAATTCCAGCCTCGTTTAAGGCAGTTCTGGGGCGTTTCGGAACTCTGCTCATTCCTTTCTTACCACCACTACTGATTGCTTTGATTGCATCTATGGTTAAAAGCGATCTATTTGATATCATTTTATTCTTTAGTGTTTGCGGTATCGCGTTTGTGATTCCACCAGCAGTATTATACATTTATCGTGAAGAAAGAAAAGGTGCTGTCGATTTTATATACGCAATACTTTTCGTTTACTTGCTAGCATTTATTTCTTACGAGTTGTTTGACTACGCAATTACAAAATACATTATAAATATAGTGAAATCTACAATCGATTCACTATTTTAAAAGAAAAGCCTTTTTCCAAATGGGGAAAAAGGCTTTTTATACATTTTTATTTTTTTGTCGTCACCTTCAGAGTCGATTTCACTTTCAAAATCAGACGGTCTAGCTCTTCTTGTGTCTTGGCGTATAATATAATATTACCATGTCTGTTTGTGGAATCAGTCGGTGTTTGAAGTACATCTCCTTCTTTAACCGGTAGCTGAAAGTTCTCGATATTCGTCATCTGTTTGAGTTCCTCCACACCATCGATTTGTGTCACTTTTCCTTCCGGGAAAAAGAAAAACTGGTTGGAGGCCATCAATTGATAGTTTAACTTTTCTGGAAATAGCTCGATTTTATACAAATCATAGAGAAACAAAGCATAAAACATACTTGTTCCAGTTGCGATCCGTACGAGATCAGTAATCCCATCTCCGCCTGGTCTGACATGTGTTTCAACGATTTTAGGTCCGGATTTCGTCAAGATGACTTCCGTATGGGACAAACCGGTCTCAAGTTCAACAATATCTAGTACAGATTGGACAATCTCAACAATTTCAGCTTGTTGGTCTGGCACATATGGGACGATGTGAGCTGTTTCAATAAAATGTGGACTGCCTGTTGTATACTTTTCTGTCATGGCGATGACTTTATGTTTCCCTGCAAAGCTGATCGCTTCTACACTGATTTCTTTTCCTTCCAAAAATTCTTCGCAAATATAGACATCCTCACCAGTAAACTGCTGATGTACCGCCTCTAAATCTTGTTTGGAAGTGATTTTTGAGACATTCATGCTAGCGGCTCCACTTACAGGTTTGATGATAAATGGATAGTTTGAATGTTCAGCCGCTTTCAACAGTTCTTCAAAAGAAGAGACCGTATCAAAAAAGACGTAGTGTTGATCATGCTGATTTAATATGTTTCGCATCGTTTGTTTATTCGTTGCCTTCTCAACTGCGCTCAATCCGACCCCTTCAATATTCAGTGATGCCGACAAAAACGATGCTAGTTTAACAGAATATTCACCAAATCCGTAAATTCGGAAGAGCGGCGTTTGCTCGTGAATACTTTTAGTATAATGAAGAGATTTAGCATAATTCGTCCAATCAAATACAAACACTTCATCAGCCAACTCTGCTATTTTATCTGTCATTTGATTGTTAGTCATATAGACAATGATCGATTGGTAGCCCGCTTTACGCGCATCTTCTATAACATTAATTCTCGGACTTATGAACAGTGCTGTTCTCATAAACTTCCCCCACATTGGTTTGTTTTGTCATTTTTTTCATAGGCCATATCAATGCTATGCCTAGTGCTGCGATACTGACATAAATGAACCATAACCAGTGAATGCCATTGGCCACTCCCCAGTCATATCCATATCCGCCTAGAATACTTCCTAAACCGCCGCCGATCATAAAGCTGAACACAACAAAACCGAGATAGCTACCTAACAGGTGCTGTGGCGCCAGCAATGATGCTATATTATCAATCATCGGCGGTATTAATATTTCCCCTAACGTTAATAGGAATGTAAAGATAATGAGCATATACAGCTCATTTGCTACGGTAAGAGAGGTAAAGGCAAGCGCCATAAAAAACATACCTAACATTAAAACTTGATATTCCTTAAATTTATTTTGGAAAAATACCATAATAGGATATTGTAAAAAAATCATCAGTACGCCATTAAAAGAAAAAATCAAGCTGACATACTCAGGTTTACCAAGAAAGTCTTTTGTGTACAGTGGAATACTCAAATTAAATTGCATGTACAAAAAGTAAAACAAGCTAACAGCAAACGTTAAATAGACAATCTGTTTGTCTCGAAAAATGTTTAACATATTTGTAAATGAAACACCGGCTTGCGTTTTTTCCTTGAGCTGAACACCCATTGTTTTTTTCATGATGATTAAGACCATGAGATGAGAAATAGCTGCAAAAATAAAAATGATTTGAATATTTAAAAGATAAAGCATACCACCAATTAAAGGTCCAAGCGCCCCGCCAAAATTGACAGCGGTATTTCGCAAAGCAAAAACAGCACTTCTAATGGACTCGTTTCCAAAAGCCAACACCACTTTTAATGAGGGTGTGATCAGTGCTCCACCAAAACCAACTAAGATTGTCGAAAAGAAAATGAGCGGTTTGTTAAAGGAAAAAATAAACAAACCGTATCCTAGACTTCTGATCACAAGCCCGATCATACAGATCATTTTTGTACCGAAACGATCACCTAAAAATCCGCCAAAAAACGTAAAGCCCTGCTGACTGAAAGAAAACAGCAACAGGACATATCCGATAAAAGCTGTTGAATAGCCTAAATCAGATAAATAAATCGAAATGTAAGGCATGAACATAAACGTACCTAAACTGCTAATGATAATACCAACTAAAGCGGTTTTCGATAATGAGGTCATCTGTTTGTATGTATGAATTAACGATTTCAATGATGCTCACTGCTCCCAGCTGACCATTTGAACTGGCTTCTCATCCAAGCATCCAGCTTATTCAACCTGTACTGTAAAACCTGTTCATTGTCACCTTCAATCATAAATCCTGCCGCTTTATCTATACTTCTTCGCGGATTGGTAAAGTCAGATCCCAGTTCACTTTTGTCATAAATCTTGACCCAGTCAAAAGGAACTTTCTCAGGTCTATCAAGTAATTTTCCCTGATAAGGTGGTATGAGTAAAAAGCCGTGTAAATCGGTTTCAGCTTTTAGCTCTCCTCTCATATTTAAACCACACTGACTTCTAAGCCATTCTGTTTTGAGATTGATACCATAGGTTGCTTCTACAGCCTGGAGAATATAACCTCCTCCATATCTTGAAGCAATCTCACAAAATACGAGTTCCCCGCTGTCATGTTCTCTGAATACCTCGCCATGATAGACGACATGTTCTGGACAATCAAACGAGGTCAACAGCTTTTGAAAAAACGAGTAAACTTCTTGAAACTCACCGCTTTTTTGAGAAAGCTGAAAGCTTCCTAGACTTGCATTTGTTTTAAATGCCATACACCCATTCCAATATTTTGAGATGCTAATCAACACTTCCTTACCGTCTACGTACAATCCATCAATATGGTACATCTCACCATCAATAAACGTTTCAACTTCATATGAATATTTTAATTTTTGTCTTGAAAATTCTTTAATGTCATTTTCATTCCGAATGACGAAAATATCTCTTGAAGCCCCTTGGTCAACAGGTTTAACAATGAGCGGATAACCGTGCTCATCCGCAAATTCATAAACATCAAAAATGGATTGGATCTCTCGAAACAAAGGAGTGCGAACAGATTGTCTCGCATGCTCTTTCATGATTGTTTTATGGCGAAAAGATAACGCACTCTGTTCAGCTTGTCCAGGAATTCCAAAACGATCCCTCATTCTTCCGGCTCTGACCATGTCATACTCATCATGGGCAATCAGCGAGTCAAATTGATAATACTTTGTTAATTCCCTGATTCGGCTTTCAGCACATTCATTTTCACTGATCGCTTCAATTTCTTCATAGTATTGAAATTTGTGATTGTTGTTTAACTTTGGTGTTGTCAATACAACCATTTCGCTTAATTTCTCTGGAGCGATTTCTTCTAAATTTAAATGTTGATCATATGAATTCAAAACCAAAATTGACATTTCTTCACCCCATCAAATTTCCCTTTCTTTCTATTATATGACATGTTCTGTTTTTTTCATTTCTTTTATCATCATTTTGGCAATTGCTTTTTCATTTACAGCTGTTGCTTCAGGCATAAACTGTCGTAAATTGAAATTCGGGCATGTGTTCACTTCCAATACTTTATATCCTTCTGAAGGATCTTCTAAAATATCAATTCCAGCAATTCTGGCTCCCATCGCTTTTGCTGCCCTTTCTGCCAACTGCGCAAGTTCGGGATCGATATTGTGAATAAGAACCGGTTTACCTCCTCTGACAACATTTGTCACCCACTCGCCTTCAGGTGTATATTTGTAAAATGCAGAAGTTGTTTGGAAATCGATGCATATCACTCGAATATCCCTGTCAGGTTTTTCTGTATAAGGCTGTGCATAATAATGTTCATTGTATTGCGCAAACGTTCTTGCCAAATCTTTTAAGAGTCCGGGTGAATCTACTTTAATGACAGCTTGTCCGCCTGCACTGACAATTTGTTTATGGACGAGCGGAAAAGAAAGTTTGTCTGTCCAATGCCCCACATCTCTTTCAGAAAATCCGCTGATCACTGGAAAGTGAGGAATACCTTCTCGATGAAGCGCTTCAGAGTTTAAATATTTATTTTGTCCGCAAAAAAGTGTTTCAGCTTTATTAATCACTGGGATACCACTTCTTTCAAATGCATACAGCAAATTCATACCCATTTTTAAAATATCTTCAAATACCCAGCCCAATACGAGAGCCGGTTTAATTTCCTGTTGTCCAATGAAAAAGCGATTTTCTTTTTCTTGAAAAATAGATGTGATATCTTTAGGATTTGCTCTTACTGTTTCGACTCCATATTCCTTTAAAGCAACAGCTAAAGCATCATGATCCTTATGATCTTCTTCATTACCTAAAATAAGCACAAACTGATCTAACATCGAAATCTCTCCTTTTCTAGTAAACGTTTACACATACTCTTTTATATGGTCAATACTGCCGCGCTCAAATAGCAGCTGTTTACTTGGTGATTCAAGCGTATCAATTAAATACGGCTTATAATTAGCGACTTTTGTTGGTTGTTGGGAATATACTGTCAGTTGCTTCACTTTTTTCAGCAACGTTTCTGGGTCAGCTTTTAGGTTCAAGTGTTGAGAATTCATCCAATCGTCATTGTAAATTGTGTTCAAATAACGTTCCCCACTGTCAGATGCAAGACAAAGCACATTCTTCATTCCTTCAGTCTCAGCAACCTTTAATGCAGCCACAAGTGATGCACCAGTACTGCCGCCGACCAAAATACCTTCATGTCTTGCCAATGTCCGGCAAGCAATAAAAGCAGACTCATCAGGAACTTTATATATTTCATCAATTAAATCAATGTTTTCAATGTTTGTGGGTGTCCAGCTCAGCCCCATCCCTGGTAATAAATAGCCATGTTCATCACCACTGAAAATCGATGATCCGATGGCGTCAACCACAACAATTTTCGTTTTGGAGTCGTGTTCCTTGAAGTATCGTGAAATTCCACCAGTCTGTCCACCTGTTGAAACAGCAAGAACGATTGCATCTAGTCCATCTGGAAATTGGCTAGCAATTTCCGGGGCCGTTATATTGTAATGGGCATCCGCATTGGTCGGATTGAAACATTGGTCAGGACGAAATGAATTTGGAATGTCTCGGTGCAGCTCATTTGCCAATTTGATCCGAGTTTTATGATATGAACCACTATCATCTTTTTCTTGAACGACGATGACCTCTGCTCCATATGCTTTTAACATATTCAGATTGGCCTGTGTCGTTTTCGGATCAACTAAAATCAGCACGTGATATCCTTTGGCAGCGCCAATCATTGCAAGGGATATCCCAAAATTGCCTGAAGATGATTCAATGATCGTGTCTCCGGGTTTCAACTTACCCATTTTTTCAGCCTGTTCAATCATATAAAGTGCAGGACGGTCTTTAATACTGCCAGCAGGATTTCCTCTTTCAATTTTGAGATGCAGATTTGCATGCTTTCCTTTAATATTTTGCAGTGTAATACAAGGTGTATTTCCCACTAAATCTGTAACATGTGCCATTTTTAAGCCTCCGTTTCTTATTGAAATCCAGATCAAACAGCTCGTTAAATGATTGAACACATGCTTTTTTTCTTCAAGAAACCACTCCTCTCGAGCATTTATTCAATTATATAACATATTTCTTTAAAAAAAGACCAACGTTGTCAATTTTGAACATAAATTCCTATTAAAATGATTAAAACCACTTTCCCCCTTAAAAGAGGGTTTATTATCCAGTTAAAATATGACAGATGATGACGATAACTATCTTAACAAGCATTAAGGAGGGTTATCGTTGAAGATTTTAGCCTTTAAAAACTGGCCTATACTCTTGAAAATTATGATCTTAATACCTATTATTACAGTCCTTTTATCTGTGATGATGGTCATCAACTATAAAAATTCTGCCGATCAGTTAAACACAATGATTACTAAGCAAATGGACGAAACGCTTTCTAAAACAATTGAACAAATTGACACAAGTCTTACGACACATGAACGAAATCTTACAGCAGTCAAAGCATTAACAGAGGCAAAACAAACACCATTAAGCCGAAAAGAGTATAGTCAATTTTTTCAGAATATACTACCTGCCAATAAACAAACTTATGGGATAGGTATTTGGTATGAACCTTACATGCACAGCAAGAAAGAAAAATTTGTTGCTCCTTATGTATATAAAGATGGTGACCAGCTCGTTTATACAAGAGATTATGAAAAAGCTTCATATAATTATCTCAACCAAGACTGGTATAAAAATTCAATTAATACAGATCAAACCGTTTGGTCAGCACCATATTATGATGAGACATTGAAGCAAACCTTCATTACGACATCTTTATCATTTAAAGATCATAAAGGAAATGCTAGCGGTGTTGTGACAAGTGACTTTGTTTTAGAGTCAATTCAGGAGCTTGTCTCAGATATTAAGGTTCAAAAGACCGGATATGCGGTCTTAGTCAATGAAAATGGAACATATTTATCAAATCCTGATAAAGAGAAAAGATTAAAAGAAACGATTTCTTCAGATCTTGTCACATCTGAACAATGGGAAAATATGAAGAATGGACAACAACACAAAGTTCAGACTTCCATCGATGGAAAGACATATGAACTATATTACGACAAATTGCCAAAAACAAATTGGAAAGTCGTTCTTATCGCTCCATATGATGAGCTTTACAGTTCACTTTCCACATTGATCAAGCAGCTTATTATGCTTAGTCTGGTCACTATTATTGTGATGATCGCTGTTATATTTTTGCTAGGAAGAAAAGTATCTAAAGATACAAAAGTGATCAACGGCTATTTGAAACACTTATCAACAGGTGATTTGACGCATCGTGCAGAGGTAAATTCAAAAGATGAATTCGGTCAAATGGCAGAATTTTATAATCAATCTGCATCTGCATTGCAAACAATGATGACCGATGTTTCTTCAAGCTCAGAAACAGTTGCTTCAACAGCAGAAGAGCTGTCCGCTAGCTCTGAAGAAATTTCTTCAGCAATCCATGAAACAGCAAATGCCATGCAAGAGGTGGCAAATGATGCCGGTTCGCAAAGATCTCTTTCACTGGAAATGTCTAAAACAAGTGAAACACTGCTAAGCGAAATGAGCAAAATGTCTGAAGCAATTGTCCAAGTGAGCAAAAAAGCCGCTCACTCAACCGAACTTGCAAATGAAGGTAGTGCAACAGTTCAAGAGGTCATCCAAGATATTTCTAACTTGCATACGAAAATTACAGAAACAGCAGAAAAAATTCAATTACTTGAACAAAAATCAGCTGACATTAACCAAATGGCCAGCCTAATCTCAAGTATTTCTGAACAAACGAATTTGCTCGCCTTAAACGCAGCGATTGAAGCTGCAAGAGCAGGTGAATCTGGAAAAGGTTTTGCCGTCGTTGCCGAGGAAGTGCGTAAACTAGCAGAAGAAACAAAAATGGCTTCCACGGAAATTACAACCACCATCGAATCTATTAAAGATGAAATTTCCCACTCAGTAGAATCGATGAAAGATAGCCAGCAAGCGGCACATACTGGTATTGCTAAAGTTAGACAAACAGGTGAGTCATTTACGAGTATTTATCAATCGATTCATGACGTGACAGCTAATATTCAGAATGTGACAAATGACATCCAAAAAGTCTCGCACAACACAAAACAGATGCGTGATATTGCTCAGCAAGTGCAAGACTTCTCGGTCAAGACAAGTGAGCGGATCAATCACTCATCAGCGTTATCAGAAGAACAATCATCGATTACAGCAGAAATTGCCAAAGCATCTGAAGATTTGGCCTACATGGCGCAAAACCTTCAAGAAAAAATTACGCAATTTAACGTGTAATTTTAACAAACACTCGCTTTTCAACAAAAGAAAAGCGAGTGTATTGTTTTTAACCACCCTCTCTTATAAGGCAGAGCAGGGAAATGGCATACACAACTTTGAACCAGCATCTCGATCATGTTGTGATGGCAAACAGGACAAGTCCATTCTCAAATGATTCATCTCTAGATATATAGAGTGAAATCGATGACTCCACAAATAGATACCCTACGAAAAGGCCGTTTGGTAATCAATTTTGCTGATCGGGTCAGAGAGCGTTTGGCATCTTGCTTCTTATGATTGCGGCACTGTAAAAAGCATGAATGTAAGCATTAGACCAATTAATCGTTTGTTTGCTTGATAAGTCCTGTTTGACTATTATTCCTTTGATTTAGAGAATTTTGTTGAATAACCAGCTGCCAATAAAAAAAGAATCGCGAGAATATAGGCTACTACCCCTTGATTAAAAATAAAAATGGCAATTAGATGAGATACTATTGCTAAAAATAGAAAGAGAAAGGTATAGATATTGAAACGCATTAGAAACCTCTCCTTTTATTGAGTGTATTTACCATTTTATCATCTGTAAACAAAAAAATGCTTGGCTGCAAGATAGCAGCCAAGCATTTTTTTATTACTTGCTCAAGTTGTAGAAAGAGTTGATTCCGTTGAATTGAGCAGTTTCTCCCAATTGATCTTCGATGCGAAGTAATTGGTTGTATTTTGCCACACGGTCTGTACGTGATGGCGCACCAGTTTTGATTTGACCAGCGTTTGTTGCAACTGCGATATCAGCGATTGTGCTGTCTTCTGTTTCACCTGAACGGTGAGAGATGACTGCAGTGTATCCTGCGCGTTTTGCCATTTCGATTGCATCGAAAGTTTCAGTCAATGTACCGATTTGGTTCACTTTGATCAGGATAGAGTTGCCAACTCCGTTTTTGATACCTTCAGCAAGCTTTTTCGTGTTTGTTACGAAAAGGTCGTCACCGACAAGCTGAACTTTTGAACCAAGACGTTCAGTTAGAAGTTTGTGACCTTCCCAGTCGTTTTCATCAAGACCATCTTCAATAGAGATGATTGGGTATTTAGAAACCATTTCTTCATACCAGTCAACCATTTCAGCAGAAGTTTTCACAACGCCTTCGCCAGAAAGGTGGTATTTACCGTCTTCTTTGTTGTAGAATTCAGAAGATGCTGCATCCATTGCTAATCTTACTTGTTCACCAGGTTTGAATCCTGCTTTTTCAATGGCTTCAACGATTGTTTGAAGAGCTTCTTCGTTTGAGCCAAGGTTTGGAGCGAATCCACCTTCATCACCTACAGCTGTGTTCATACCTTTAGAAGAAAGAACTGATTTCAGGCTGTGGAAAATTTGTGCTCCCATACGAAGCGCTTCACGGAAGTTTTCAGCTCCAACAGGCATGATCATGAATTCTTGAATGTCAACGTTGTTATCTGCATGCTCCCCACCGTTAACGATGTTCATCATTGGTACAGGAAGTGTTTTAGAGTTGAATCCTCCAAGATATTGATAAAGAGGAACTTGTAAGAAATCAGCAGCAGCGCGAGCACAAGCCATTGATACACCAAGGATTGCGTTAGCACCTAGTTTACCTTTGTTTTCAGTTCCATCAAGTTCGATTAACAATTTATCGATCGCTACTTGTTCAGTAACATCAAAGCCAAGAAGCTCAGGAGAAATAATTTCGTTTACGTTGTTAACAGCAGTTAACACACCTTTTCCAAGGTAACGATCTTTATCACCATCACGAAGCTCAACTGCTTCATATTCACCAGTAGAAGCACCGCTTGGAACAAGTGCGCGGCCAAAAGCTCCTGATTCAGTGTAAACTTCAACTTCAACGGTTGGGTTACCGCGGGAATCTAATACTTCACGTGCATAAACATCAACAATATGTGGCATGTTTGTTTCTCTCCTTTAATATCGTTATTTTTGAATTAATGAAGTTCCTGTCATTTCTTTCGGTTTCGCAACTTCGAGTAAATCTAAAAGAGTTGGTGCTAAATCTCCAAGGATTCCGCCTTCTCTAAGTGTTACATCTTCTTTAGTCACGATAACTGGAACAGGATTTGTTGTATGTGCAGTATGCGGTTCTCCTGCTTCTGTAATCAGGACGTCCGCATTACCATGGTCAGCCGTAATAATTGCATATCCGCCTTTAGCAAGAATCGCATCAACGACTTCGCCTAGACATTCGTCAACGGCTTCAATCGCTTTGATCGTCGGCTCCACTTTACCGGAATGACCAACCATATCAGGGTTGGCAAAGTTCAAGATGATCGCGTTATGTTTTTCATCCTCAATTTCTTTTACAAGTGCGTCTTTTACTTCATAAGCACTCATTTCAGGTTTTAAGTCATATGTCGCGACCTTCGGTGAATCGATTAAAATTCGCTCTTCACCAGGGAATTTCTCTTCACGTCCGCCACTCATAAAGAATGTAACGTGCGGATATTTTTCAGTTTCAGCAATTCTAAGCTGCTTTAAGTCGTTTTGTGATAACACTTCACCGATCGTATTATCGAGATTTACCGGCTTAAATGCAACATAGCCGTCAACCGTTTCACTAAAATGAGTTAAGCAGACGAAATGAAGGTTTTTCGGATGCTTGTCACCGCGATCAAAGTCACGGAAATCTTTATTTGTGAACGTGTTGGAAATTTGAATTGCACGGTCAGGTCTGAAATTATAGAAAATCACTGCATCATTGTCTTGAATAGTGGCAACAGGCTCACCATTTTCTTTTGTTATAACAGATGGGATGACGAACTCATCATGAATTCCGTTTGCATATGAATCCTTTACAACATCAAGCGGATTTTGATAAGAAGGGCCTTCTCCATATGCCATCGCACGGTACGCTTTTTCAACACGATCCCAACGTTTGTCGCGATCCATTGAGTAGTAGCGACCAGAAATTGTGGCAATTTCGCCTACACCGATCTCTTCTATTTGTTCTTGCAGTGCTTTAATATATTTCTCAGCTGTTTGCGGACCCACATCACGTCCGTCAAGAAAACCGTGAATATAGACATTTTGTACGCCTTCTTTTTTGGCAAGCTTTAGGAGTGCATACAAATGATGAATATGACTGTGAACACCGCCATCAGACAACAGTCCAAACAGGTGAAGGTTTGTGCCGTTTTCCTTCGCATGTTTCATCGCTTCAAGAAACGTTTCATTTTTCTCAAATTCACCTTCACGAATGGCTACGTTCACACGTGTCAAACTTTGATAAACGATCCGGCCGGCCCCGATGTTTAAGTGACCCACTTCTGAATTCCCCATTTGACCTTCAGGAAGACCAACCGCTTCTCCTGAAGCTGTCAACATTTGATGCGGGTATTTGTTCCAATAGCGGTCAAAGTTTGGTTTATTCGCTTGGGCAACTGCGTTTCCGACTGTTTCGTTTCTTAATCCAAACCCATCTAAAATGATGAGTGCGGCTAGTTTTTTACTCATATTGACCTGCCTCCAGTAGTTGAACGAAAGACTGCGGGTCTAAGCTTGCGCCACCAACCAAAGCACCATCGATATCAGACTGGGCCATGTATTCTTTAATGTTTGCAGGTTTTACGCTGCCACCATACTGGATTCGAACAGTGTTAGCAGTAGCTTGATCGAATTCAGCAGAAACGGTTTGACGGATGTGAGCACATACTTCATTTGCATCTTGAGCTGTTGAAGATTTGCCTGTTCCGATCGCCCAGATTGGCTCATATGCGATAACTGATGCCGAAACTTGTTCTTTCGTTAAACCAGCAAGTGCTTTTTTGACTTGGTCTGCTACAAGCTCGTTTGTTTTGTTTGCTTCGCGTTCTTCAAGTGTTTCACCAACACAGATAATCGGCACAATGCCATATTTGAATGCAGCATGCGCTTTTTTGTTAACTGTTTCATCTGTTTCAGCAAACATTTCGCGACGCTCAGAGTGACCGATCACACAATAGCCAACTCCAAGATCTTTCAAAGCAGCAGGACTGATTTCTCCAGTGAAGGCACCATTTTCCTCGAAGTGCATGTTTTGCGCGCCGACTTTCAGGTCAGTGCCCTTTACAGCTGATGTTAGCTTTTCAAGGAATAATGCTGGTGCACAGACAACAGCTTCCGCTTTATCTGCTGCAGGAATAGCAGATTTTACTTCTTCGACAAAGCTGACAGCTTCAGAAAGCAATTTATTCATCTTCCAGTTACCAGCTATAATTGGTTTTCTCATGTGCTCCACTCCTTATGCAGTGTTTTTTTACTTATTTATCGTTTAATGCTTTGACACCTGGAAGTACTTTGCCTTCCATGAATTCTAGTGAAGCTCCTCCACCTGTTGAAATATGGCTCATTTTATCAGCAAGACCAAATTTTTCAACGGCAGCCGCAGAGTCTCCTCCACCGATCACAGAGTATGTATCTGTTGCCTCTGCTAAAGCTTCAGCTACTGCTTTTGTTCCCTTAGAAAACGCATCGATTTCAAAGACACCCATCGGTCCGTTCCAAACAACAAGCTTACTGTTTTTAATGACATCTGCATACGTTTTGCTTGTTTCTGTTCCGATGTCAAGTCCTTCCCAATCACTTGGGATCTCACTGACAGGCACAATTTTCGTATTGGCGTCAGCTGCAAATTTATCAGCAACTAGGGTATCTGTTGGCATATAGAAGTTTACACCTTTTTCTTTCGCCCGATCCATGAAAGTCTTAGCCAACTCGATTTTGTCTTCTTCAAGCAAGGAATTTCCAATTTCATGTCCTTGTGCTTTAACGAAAGTATAAGCAAGGCCACCACCGATAATGAGATTATCTACTTTATCAAGAAGACTTTCGATTACACCGATTTTGTCTTTTACTTTCGCTCCGCCGATAATTGCTGTAAATGGACGTTCAGGGTTTGATAATGCTTTACCAAGTACTTCAAGCTCTTTTTCCATCAGGAAGCCCGCTACAGCTGGAAGATGCTCAGCAATGCCTGCAGTAGAAGCATGAGCACGGTGAGCCGCTCCAAATGCATCATTCACATAAACATCCGCTAAATCAGCAAATGCTTTTGCAAGTTCAGGATCATTTTTTTCTTCTCCTGGGTAGAAACGGACGTTTTCTAAAACAAGAATGTCGCCATCTTTCATTTCAGAAATTTGCGCTTTTACAGCGTCACCATAAGCTTCATCCGCTTTTTTTACATCTTTGCCTAGCAATTCTCCAAGACGAGTTGCAACAGGTGTTAAGCGAAGTTCTTCAGAAACTTGGCCTTTTGGACGACCTAAGTGACTCGCAAGAAGGACTTTTGCTCCCTGCTCTGTTAAATATTGTATGGTCGGAATTGCAGCACGGATTCTTGTCTCATCTGTCACCTTACCATCTTTCATTGGCACGTTAAAGTCAACACGACAAAAAACAACACGGCCTTTTACATCAATGTCTTTTACTGATTTTTTATTCATGACTTCAGGAGATCCTCCTTTAATTGCTTTTGATGATGCTATACGTTGAAAAAAGGGAAAGGGAGTGTGTATCCCCTTCCCCTGTCCGCTTTCATTATAGCGTTTCTCTTACTTTTAGAACCAAATCTGATCCTTTTGAATTAAAGACCTTTTTTAGCAATGTAAGCAGCAAGGTCAACGACACGGTGAGAATATCCGCTTTCGTTGTCATACCAAGAGATAACTTTAACCATGTTGCCTTCCATAACCATTGTAGAAAGTGCATCAACAGTTGAAGAGTTTGCATTACCATTATAATCTTTAGAAACTAAAGGCTCTTCACTGTATCCAAGAACACCGTTCAATTCGCCTTGAGCTGCTTCTTTAAGTGCTGCATTTACTTCTTCAACAGTTGTGTTTTTGTCAAGTTCAGCAACTAAGTCAACAAGTGATACGTTTGGAGTTGGAACACGCATTGCTCCACCGTTTAATTTACCTTTAAGTTCAGGTAATACAAGAGAAACGGCTTTCGCTGCACCTGTAGTTGTTGGAATGATGCTTTCAGCTGCTGCACGTGCACGACGGTAATCTTTGTGTGGAAGATCAAGGATTTGTTGGTCGTTTGTGTAAGAGTGAACAGTTGTCATCATACCACGTTTAATTCCGAATTTATCGTTAAGTACTTTTGCAAACGGTGCAAGGCAGTTTGTTGTACAAGATGCGTTAGAGATAACTTGATGGTTAGCTGCATCATATTTATCTTCGTTAACACCCATAACGATTGTGATATCTTCTTCACTTGCAGGAGCTGAAATGATAACTTTTTTCGCACCAGCTTCTAAGTGTTTTGCTGCATCTGCACGTTTTGTGAAGAAACCAGTTGATTCAACAACGATTTCAACACCTTGTTTTCCCCAGCTTAATTTAGAAGGGTCGCGTTCAGCTGTTACTTCGATAGTGTGACCGTTAACGACAAGGTTATTACCGTCAACAGAAACTTTTGCATCTAATTTTCCATGTACTGAATCATATTGTAATAGGTGAGCAAGCATTTTAGCGTCTGTTAAATCGTTAACTGCTACTACCTCAACTTCAGGATTATTTAACGCTGCACGGAATACGTTGCGTCCAATACGTCCAAAACCATTAATACCGACTTTTACTGCCATGATGATTTCCTCCTTTAAGTAAATGAAAGAATTTTTTATTTTATATTGAGGGAAGAAACTTCCCTTAATAACTGTTTTGCGGCTCCCTCGTCAGTGACAAGAACCGTATTGCGGGGTTTTTTAAAGTAGGCTTCTATTGCTTCCGCTTTTGATGAGCCACCAGCCACTGCAATGATATTTGGGATCGAATCAAGATCCTCAAGCTGAATACCAACACTGTGCACTTTATGAACAACCTCTCCATTGCTATCAAAGTAATAGCCGAATGCCTCTGCAACAGCCTCTTTTTCTTCTATCTTCTTTAAACCTTCCTCAGGTGTATTTCTTCGTTTCGCCATAGTTGTAGCATCCCCGATACCATGGATCACCATACTGGACGATTGAATAATTTCTAATAGTTCTTTTATGGAAGGCTCTTCAATGATAGATGAATATGCTTCTTTGCTCAACTCACCCGGCACAAATAACAACTTGTATGTACCGGAAGCTTTTTCAGCCATATGCGCACAAATCGTATTCGCCTGATTCCTGACATTTTCACCAAGTCCGCCCCTTGCAGGAACAAACAGAAATTTACGGTCTTTTGAGTCAGGCGTCATCATGTCAGCGACGGCTTCGAGAGTTGTCCCACCTGTTACAGCGACGATATTTTCCCCTTGAAACCTTTTTTTCATACATGCGACAGCTGCTCTTCCCATTTCTTTTTTAACTAATGGAGAATGATCGCTGTCTCCAGATACAATGATGACTTGTTCTAGATTTAATCTCTTTCTTAACGTATTTTCCAAAACATTTAAACCTAAAACATCTTTCATTGTCTCTTCTAAAATTTTCAGCAGGTCAGATCCTTCTGTCGTGAGTGTCATACCGGTTGTTTTAATCTCTAAAAGATTTTGTTCTTTTAAAAACTGAACCTCCGCCCTTAAAATACGCTCGCTTATTCCGAGACTGGCGGCCAAACTTCTTCTGCCGATCGGTTCAGTCAGCCTTATGTACTGCAAAATTTCATATCTTTTTTGCATGACCTCAAGAAGATCTGGTAATAATTTTTTTTGAGCCTGTATTAGTTGATTCATACTAAAACGGTCCTTTCATCTCGTAGTGGACTAATAATGTCCCACTGTGACTGAAAACGTCCCACCTCAGCCAAAAAAAAATTACTCCTGCTTTCACCTATTATTGTAACAGGGGCATATTTTTTATTCAACTATTTAGCGCCCATTTTTTGAAATATTGACGATCAAGTGTACTTTTTCAGAGAACTTCTATAACTTTTTCATGTCAATCGAGTCGGTCCGCCCAAAGAAAGCGCTGACACGAAGAACAATGATTGCCTTATCTATTTATAGACAATCATCACTTTATGATTTTCGTATATTTACTATAATAGTCTTCAACATGAGAATTCAATTGATGGTCTGTAATGAGTGCTGTAATGTCTCTCACATCATAAAATGTAAAAAATGCTTCTATTGAGAACTTTGTGCTATCAGCAAGGATATAACGATCAATTGTATGATTCAAAACAAGCTGTAAACCGTAACCTTCTTCTTCATTAGCTGTTGTGATGTTTGTTCCAGAAATCCCATTCGTACCAATAAAAGCTTTCTTTACTTTAATTTCAGTTAATAACTTATTTGCAAAATATCCATAAAAAGTTCCGGTTTTTTTACGGTAACGACCACCGGTTAGTATCACTTCAATATTAGGCATATTTTGAACACGTTGAAAAACATTAATAGAATTTGTCACTACATTCACATGTTTATCACCTAAATAATCAAAGATGGAATCGCTTGTTGTTCCGGAACCGATAAAAACAGTATCATGGTCAGAAATGAGATCAGCACAAATCTTACCGATGTGTTTTTTAAATTCAACATTAATATCTTGCTTTTGATTGTGAGATAATTCGATATAATGAGAATCTCTTTTTTTCGCTCCTCCGTGAACACGGATCAACAGTCCGTCATTTTCTAACGCCTGTAAATCTCTGCGAATCGTCATATCTGTTACATCAAGTTGTTTTGCCAATTCTACAACTTCAACCGTCTGATTTTTATCGAGCATAGCAAGAATCGCTCGGTATCTCTCTTCTTTAATCATTTAGACACCTACATTTATTAGCATTGTTAATTGCAATGTACAATAACTGGTATAGTGATGTCAACCTAATAGAGAGCGTATTGTAAGCGGTTTAATTGAAACGAAGTAAAAGACTGCCCCATTCAGCAGTCCTTGTCATCTATTTTTTATTTTACAACAACAGATTCTTTTGTTCCATACTGTGACCACCATGGAGAAGCGGTTTCTTTTAAAACATGATTCAAATTCTTAATATTTTCACGACCGACATTTTTTAACCAGTCTGTCGCTTTTTCTTTGCCAAATTTCGCAAACGGTTCAACGCCATTTCTCCATGTGGCACGACCGCACAATACACCATTAAATGTAGACCCTGCTTCTTTAGCAAATACAAGTGTTTTTTGAAATAACTCTGCTGAAACACCAGCACTTAAGAAAATAAATGGCAATGTGGATACATCTGATTGTTCTTTAAAATAGTGTTTTGCTTCATCCTTTGTATATACAACTTCACCCGTGGTAAAACCTTCGACATAGTTCATATTGACTGGTACTTCTACTTTTAACACATCAACAGCATAACGCGGTTTGCAAAACTCACGAACAGCATCATTCACTTTATGAGGTTTGACCTTAGCATACTCGATACCTTTCACATCATTGTTTTTGGCATCGTAAGAGACAATTTCTAAGAAATACGGTAGATCTTCAGCTATACATTCTGATCCGATTCGTTCTACGAATGCTTGTTTTTGATCATTCGTTTGTTGAGATTCATCTACATCATAATAAAGAAGTAATTTAACGGCATCTGCACCTTTTTCTTTTAAACGTTTAACAGACCAGTTTGGCAGAAGATCCGGGAGACGCCCTTCAATGGAAGCATCATAGCCTGTTTTTTCATAAGCAACAAGCAACCCCGCGTTCTGGTCTCTGTTTTCAGCTGCAGTCCAACCGAATTCTGGATCTAATAGAATAGAAGAAGCATATGGTGTTAGTTCTTTTGAAACAAGTACTTTAAAACGTTCTAAGCTAGATGGGACATGATTCCCTTCATTGTATGAGGCAATCATTTTTTGCAAAGATCCGCGCTGATCAATTGCTAACGCCCCAATAATTCCATTTTCATCAGAAAGTTTTTTTAATCCTTCATATTTACCCTTTGATATATTTAACATGCCAGTCACTCCATTAAAGTTTTTGAACTTCCACTAGACTTGCATAATGAGTAAATTTTGCTTGATCCACATAACCTGTTTGCGCCTCCATTGCATTGAGAAGTCCAGCAGCCATACCGTACTTCAAAACAAACTCATCATTGAGATTCATTTCGATCGCTTTGGCTAATCCGGCCACAGTTGCATCTCCTGAGCCGACCGGATTGACAACGTTAATTCTCGGAATTTCAACATGATAAAAAACATTTTCATGTTTAACGAAAGCTCCCTCTGCACCTTGTGAGACAACAATCCATGGAATGCCAGCAAACATTTGATGGTTCAATATTTTTTTCCATTCAGCTTGGTCATTCCCAATGGAACAACCCAAGATTTGTCTTAACTCATTTACATTCGGCTTAATTAAATATGGTAGAGCTTTTTTATTCCGCAATGATTCTGTTAATGATTCACCAGAAGTATCTAAAATAACTGGAATATGATTTTCTCGAGCGATCTGTAACATCTCAGAATAGACGTCTTTTGTGAATCCATTCACAATACTACCTGAAATCGTGACCACTGCTATGTTGTTCAGCAGCTGACGAAAATGGTTTAAAAACAGCTTCTGGTCATCTTTGGTTAATGTCGGACCAGATTCAAGAATTTCTGTTTGCATCTGCTCATGTAAAATAGCAATACAATTTCTAGGTTCTTGATTTGTATGAAGAAACTGGTGTTTCATTTGGTCTTGATCTAGCAATCTTTCAATCAATTGACCTAATGATCCGCCTAGTACACCGGTGGATATGACGTCCATCCCTAATAAATGAGCAACTCTAGCAACATTTAATCCTTTTCCGCCTGCTGTTTTACTAGTATCAGCAACTCGATTGACATCATCGAGCTTGAGTTGATCAAGGCGATAAGAAATATCCACAGAAGGATTTAAGGTGACGGCTAACAGCATGAACAACTCTCCTTTATATCATCACTTAATCGTGATATTCTCCGCGATCCCATTTTGCAAGCAACTCATCAAAAAAATGCTGATTTCCCATTTGATTTTCTGTTGCATGATCTAAATCATTTATTTTTTTAATTAACTTTTGATTGTCAGGAGTTTCTTTGTATTCGCTTTCAACGAAAGTATCAATAATGGATTGGATAACATGCAATCCGGTAATCTTTCCACCAACCCCAATCACATTGGCATTTAATTGTTCTTTTGCATATTTTGCTGTTGTTAAATCACGGACAAGTGCTACACGAGCGCCAGGCACTTTACAAGCAGAGGTGGAAATACCAACTCCTGTTCCACATAAAACCACACCTAAGTCTGCTTTACTGGCAACAACTTCTTCAGCTACTTTTTTCCCGAATATCGGGTAATGAGTTCTTGTCATATCATAAGTACCAACATCAATCACATCATGCCCTTGACTTTTCAGATAATCTGAGACTTGCATTTTTATATCCGTTACAATATGGTCACAACCTATAGCAATCTTCATATTGTTTTCCTCCTTAGCACATTTTATTTAGCATATCTACACGAATTTGATGACGTCCTGCAGCATATTCAGATTTCAAAAATGCATCAACACAAGCTTTTGCTAATTCTTCACCAACAATGCCAGATCCTAGAGCAATCGCCATTGTATTGTTATGATTGCGAGTCATTTTGGCGGAATGTTCATCAGAAACTTCTGCACAAATCATCCCTTTACATTTATTCGCTGCCATAAATGAACCGGCACCAAACTGATCAATTAAAATACCGCGATCACCTTTATTGTCAAGGAGTGCTTGGACAACACGTGTAGTGGAGTCAACAAAGTCTAGATTTGTTTCTGGTGTTTGATCAATCACTTCATACCCCTGTTTGGTCAGGTAATCTTTTAATACTTCTTTTAAATGTATCCCATCTTGATCTGCGCCAATGAGTACTTTCATCTTTACTCCTCTTTTCTTTATTTTTAATAAATAATCATTTCGTTTCAAACATTATCGATATTATTTTAACAACTATTCAGCTTTTATAATGTTTGAAAATGTTCTATGATGTTAGATTATCATGTTCGTTTATAGCTGTCAATGATCTACAAAACAGATTGTTTTTTCTTCATAAGCCCAAGTTCCCCCTTGATATATTCGCTTTTATTTAGAAGTTGACAAAAAGTTGGTTTCAATTTATTCTTAATTTACAAAACGAACAATAACAAACAAATAAGGAGGCAAAAACAGGAGTTCATGATAAAAGAAGACCGATTTCATCTCATACTAGATTCAATTGAAAAAAAAGTATTGTTGAAGTTTCTGATTTATCCGAAACATTAAAGGTGACTGAAACAACAATTAGAAGAGACTTATCTGAACTAGAAGAACGTGGGTTACTGATGAGAGTTCACGGTGGTGCAAAAAAAAAAAAAACGGTTTCAACTTATACTGAATTAACCAATAGTCAAAAACAAACGATCAATGTAGAAAAGAAAAAAGAGATCGCAAAAAAATGTGCCTCTCTTATAAAAGACAATGACATTATTTTTATTAGTTCAGGTACGACGAATGACTTTATATTCGAATATGTAAATGCAAATCATGTAAATGTGATTACAAATTCAATTCATGTATTTAATCGAATAAAAGATCGCTCCAATTTTGACGTTGTATTAAGCGGTGGACGTTATCGCCAAAGAACCGGAACCTTTGTTGGCTATTTTGCTAATCAATTATTAAATGAAATCAAAGTGACGAAAGCATTTGTTGGAACAAATGGCATATCTGATTTGAATATGACAACTGCAAACGAAGAAGAAGGGAATGGATTACGAGTCATATTAGATCATGCACATGAACGCTATGTTTTGGCCAATAGCACAAAATTTAATGTTCAAGCATTTTTTTCTTTCTATAATGTAAAAAATATTACTGGTATTATTACGGATTCAGAAATCAATTATGATGTTGAAGATTACTACAAAAGATTTACTAGAATCATAAAATAATGTCAGCTAATCGATGCTCAGTCATTTACTCATATAGGTTATGGCCTTTTATGAATGACGTAGAAATACTTGGAGGTTTCGATGAAATTAATCGCAATTGATATGGATGGAACATTATTATCTGAAGATGGAACAATTAGTGATACCAACATTGAATCGTTGATAGCAGCCGAGAAAAAAGGGCACCGGATCGCGATCTGTTCTGGAAGATCCCATCATGATATTTCACAAATTCTCGAACATTATCGGCTGAATGCATCAATTATTAGTGGGAATGGCGGAGTAATTTATCATAATAGATTATTAAAACAATTGCTCCTCCCTCATAAGACAGTTGGAGAATTAATTGAAATTATTCAGAATGAGTGCTTGCTCTGCGAATTATATACTGACAAAGGCATCCTCATCAAAAAAAATGATCGGCAGATTCTTGAATGTGGATTAGCTGAGCAAGAACGATTAGATCCTGCCACAGCTGCTATTTATAAACGCGAGATGAAGAATTTATTTGCTCAAAAACAAATTCACTTTGTGAACCACTTTCACGAAGTGGATCTATCCACATTACGTATTTATAAAATAAACGCCATTTCTTATCGAAAAGAGAAACGAGACAGCTTACTTATCAAACTTAACAAACGCCATGATTTATCGATGACATCTGGAAGCCTAGGAGCGATAGAAATCGGTCATGCGCAAACAAATAAAGGATTTGGCTTAACTTTTTTAGCAAACTTTTTCACGATACCACTTAAACATACCGTTGCAATTGGTGACAATTTCAATGATATCCCAATGTTCGAAGCAGCAGGGGTCAGTATTGCAATGGGTAATGCTCATGAAAGTGTTAAAGCATATGCGACATATGTAACGGACGATCATCATCATAACGGTGTGGCAAAAGCTTTGAAAGATTACGTGTTATTCTAATATTTTATTGATTCATGTCCTACCTTGATTTACAGTAGAAACATCAAGTACAGCTGAGGTGATCTATTGTGAAATCTACTAATCGGATTCCTGCCGCCCTTTTCATTATTCTTGCTCTGTTTGTATCCATCTTTCTTAGTTTCCGACCGGAGCTATTGCAGCCTTCCGGTTACTCACTGACAGGTGATGGAATTTTAATTACCCGAACATTACTGATTGTTTCTTCATTGTTTTTTATCACTAAACTAGGATACTTTCTTTTAAGAAGTTAAACAGGGAAACCATTTTCACGGTTTCCCTGTTCGATTTTTTACATCCGTTTTATCGATCTGTCACCACAATATAAGCCGCTTGAATAGGTCCATGGACACCGACAACTAAATCCATTTCAATATCAGCTGAATTACTTGGTCCTGTAATATAGTTGATGCAAGACGGGATGACACTGCCGTCCGCAAGCTTTTGCTGGATGATCTCGCTTGCCTGTGTCATTCTTGGCACAATTGTGCTCTTCGGAACAATTGCAATATATGTCGTTGGCAATAGACTAACCGAACGCCCTTTGTCCTTTGAACTAAACAGGACAACAGTACCTGATTCGGCAAGGGTGATTTCACTAAAGGTGATTCCAATGTTTGCTTGTTCAGCCTGCTCGATATTTTTCTCTCCTGCAGCAGCATCCCATTCCCACACCTTTGTGCCTACTTGTGGCCAGCTGTCCATTAACAGATCGAACAGCCCAAACTGCCTAAAACGATCATCTTTTGGAACAATGACAGGCCCGCCTCCGAATCGCGCTACTTGTTTATCTAAAGCCTGATCCAATCCGACGGTGTCTGTTTCAATGAATTCGGTATGAATCTTCTCGCATTGTTCTTTTAATACTACGAGAAGATCATCTACAGAATAGCCTTGGTACACCCGGTACTGTGGTTGATAAGTGTAATCTGGGACAGTGACACCTGCTGTTCTTCGTTCACGACCAAGTTGATGTGCAATCCGATTTAAAAAACGTTCTTGATGTTGGATAGTTCCTTTTGTCATCGGTCTTCCCCCTTAGTGCCTGTTTGCCTATCTTGAAACCAGTCACGAAACCTTGAACGATTTGGTGCAGGAAAATCACGAATTTGCGTCCATTGTTTTAATGGCCCCGGTCCTTTCGTGAGTTTTTCCCCCTCTTGAAATGGCTTCATGGCCGCAGGTGCCCATTTCGATCCCATTTTATAAAGAGCTGGTGTTGATGTACCCAATCCGAATGCTTTCATGGCCAACTTTTCAGAAATAGGTGCCCGCCCTTCTTTTTCAACAATTTGCTGCCGGTGTTTTAAGAGCAACTCATGAAGAGGAATTTTGACAGGACAAGCTTCGGTACACGCTGCACACAATGATGAGGCATATGGAAGCTCTTTGTAATCATCATATCCTCCGAGAAGCGGTGATAATACAGCACCGATTGGACCTGGATAGATCGAACCGTAAGAGTGTCCGCCAACATGACGATAAACCGGACAAACATTGATGCACGCTGCACAGCGAATACATTGTAAAACAGATTGAAATTCGCTGCCTAGAATTTTTGACCGTCCATTATCAACGATGACAAGGTGGAATTCTTCAGGACCATCTGCTTCATCAGGCAGCCTAGGACCCGAAAGCGCCGTAATATAACTTGTCAGCCGCTGTCCGACGGCACTTCTTGTCAACATTCCGACAAGTACCTCAAATTCATGAAAAGATGGAACAATTCGTTCCATGCCCATTACGGTAATTTGTGTTTTCGGAATGGTAGACACTAAGCGGCCATTCCCCTCGTTTGTCACAAGACTGACAGAACCAGTATCTGCAATAGCAAAATTACAGCCGGTTATCCCAATATCCGCTTGCAAAAATTTCTTTCTGAGTACGGCTCTGGCATGCAGGACAAGCTCTTCAGGCTTTTCTGTTTGATGATAACCGATCCGTTCTTTAAAAAGGTCGCGAATTTGTTGTTTATTTTTATGAAGTGCTGGTGCAACGATATGTGACGGTGGATCTTGATGATCAATTTGCAGGATGTACTCGCCCAAATCGGTTTCAACAACTTCACATCCCTCTTGTTCAAGTACTTCATTCATATTTATTTCTTCTGTGACCATCGATTTTGATTTAACGATTTTTTTACCGTTTTTCTGTTTCACGACATCACGTATGTAGGAGGATGCTTCTTCAGCGGTCTCCGCAAAAAAAACATGCCCACCTTTTTTGGCGACATTTTCGGCAAGCTGTTCTAAATAATAATCAAGATTCTCTAGCACATGTTGTCTCATTTCTTCAGCTAACGACCGCCATTCTTCCCAGTTTCCTAGTTCTTCGGCTGCTTCCAGACGCCGCGCTCTTAACCGTTCCTGGGCACTTGAGACTGCCCCTCTCATGAAATCGTTTTCAATCCCTTTTGCGACACGTTCTTTAAATTTATCTGTTCCAATCTTCATTGCCATGACCATTTTCCCCCTTATCTGTACATGACCTTGATGTGTTATCTGCTGTTTAATACCTCTGCAATGTGCATCACTTGGATAGGCTTACCTTTTCTTTCGATCCGACCTCCGATATTCATCAGACAGCCACAATCTGCCCCAATTAAAACATCAGCAGCGGTTTCTTCGATACATGCCACTTTTTCATCGACCATTTGCTCAGAGATTTGCGACATTTTCACAGAAAAAGTGCCCCCAAATCCACAACAGTTATATTTATTTGGTAATGGTATGAATTCCAATCCTTTGACATGGCTGAGCAGTTTCATTGGTGCATCTGATACGCCAAGCAATCTTGTCATATGGCATGAAGTATGATAAGTCGCCTTTTTTTCAAGATGCGCTCCGACATCCTCTATTTTCAATACATGAACGATAAAATCCGTTAATTCGTATGTTTTATTAGCCAACCTCTGTGCTTTTTCCACCCAGTCAGGTTCATCTTTGAAGATGTGCGGGTATTCTTTAAACATAAACGCGCATGACCCCGATGGACTGACAACATAATCGCTGTGTTCAAATGCTTCAATCATTTGTTTCATCGCCTTTTTGGCGTCTTTCACATATCCGCTATTATAGGCGGGTTGACCGCAGCAAGTTTGCCTTTCCGGAAAATCAACTTCACAACCGAGCCGTTCCAGCAATTCAACAGTTGCTTTTCCGACATTTGTCTGAAACATGTCAACCAAACATGTGACAAACAGTGAAACTTTCATATGAATCCCCTCTCCCCATGTTGAAATAAATCAGGTCATCTGATGTTTAAAACCTTCTTCTTCCATCTTACACCTTGTTCATTTTTTTGGAAAGGGGGTTATTGGAAGTTTACTCATCAAAAAAACAGATCACTGGGATCTGCTTTGACCTGTTTCTTCAAAATAAGCGACCAGCACTTTTTCAACATTTGTTAGGTGCTCTAGCATCGCTTTTTCTGCTTTTTTGGGGTTCTGTTCTTTCACAGCCATATAGATGGCTTCATGTTCTTCATAAAGGCGTTTCATCGTTGTCTTTTTAGAAAACAGCCAAATTTTGCGTGTTTCTTTCATCGTTTCTAATAGAAGGGATGAGACATGGTTCATTAAGCTTTTTAACAAACCATTTTGTGAAGCACCGGCAAGCGCTAAGTGAAATGCAAAATCAGCTTTTTCACCAAGTTCATCATTTCCATCTGCCATTTTCATATTAATAAGCGCTTCCTTCATTCGCCTTAGATCAACTTCAGTCCGCTTTTGTACTGCTCCAGAGACAGCACCAATCTCGAGAATTTTCCGAACTTCAAGTAGATCACGGACATCGTTCTTTTTCATGAGCAAAGCAGCAGACAGCTGGGTGGAAATCTGTTCAGGTTCAAAGGTTTGTACATATGTACCTTCTCCTTGCTTCATCTCCACGATTCCCATTGCTTTTAAAGCGGACAGAGCCTCTCTAACTGCAGAGCGACTCACTTCAAAGCTTTCTGCTAGCGATTGAACGGAGTCTAGTTTATCACCTGGTTGAAGGTCCCCAGTCTTAATCATTTCAAGCAATGTTTCAGCCACTTCTTCATAGATTTTTTTCGTCTTGATTTGCTTGTACTTCATTTTTTTCACCTCAGGCTCGTGCTTCATTTTTCATATTATACCGTTCTTTCCAACATGAAAAAAGGATTGTATTTTATGGCAATCATTAATATAATGCTAAATGATTGGTCTTGTGATCATGTCATCTGATGATTAAAGACCATGATCGACAAAGGGGGAATTGAATATGGGATGGACACAAGATTATACGCCATTGGGGAACAATTTGTTGCTCTCTTCACTAGCCGCGCTGATACCGATTTTGTATTTTTTTTGGGCCTTGGCTATCAAAAGAATGAAGGGTCACACAGCAGGGATCACCACTTTGCTGATCACAGTGGTATTAGCCATTTTCATTTACGGTATGCCGGCAGAAAAAGCTGTGATGTCAGCAACTCAAGGGGCGGTATATGGACTGTTGCCAATCGGCTGGATCATTGTCACATCAGTCTTTTTGTACAAGCTTACAGTTAAAACTGGACAGTTTAAAGTGATTCGCAGCTCGGTTCTATCAATTACTAATGACCGTCGTTTGCAAGCACTTTTGATAGCGTTTTCATTTGGGGCTTTTTTAGAAGGAGCGGCAGGTTTTGGGGCACCGGTCGCGATTTCCGCTGCATTACTTGTAGGACTTGGGTTTAACCCTTTATATGCCGCAGGAATCTGCTTGATTGCTAATACGGCACCAGTTGCCTTCGGTGCGATCGGGATTCCGATTATCGCAGTCGAGGGACCGACCGGGATTCCAGCGTTAGAAATTTCAAAAATGGTTGGCCGACAATTGCCGTTTTTGTCTATTTTTATTCCGTTTTATTTAATTGTGATGATGAGTGGTTTTCGAAGATCTTTAGAGGTCTTACCAGCCATCTTAGTGTCAGGTATTTCCTTTGCGTTCACACAGTATCTCAGTTCAAATTTCTTAGGACCTGAACTGCCCGATATATTGTCAGCGATCATATCACTTGTTGCACTTGCTATTTTCTTAAAATTCTGGAAACCAAAAAGAATATTTAAATTTGCTTATGAAAAAGAAACAGCGGCAGGACAAGAAGCTAGACAGCTCAACAGTGATAAACAAACACATTCAGGTGGACAAGTTTTTAAAGCATGGTTGCCGTTTTTATTGCTTACAGCACTTGTCTCTATTTGGGGAATACCTTCCATGAAAAAGGCATTGACTGGACATTATACAGGGGACAACTCATTTCTGCTGTTCATTAATGAGATTGGGGAACGGTTATCATTTGCTCCTCGTGTGCCTTTTCTGGACAATCAAATTATTGATTCTAGCGGAAAACCGATTGAAGCCCTTTATAAACTCGATTTGCTTGGTTCAGTCGGGACCGCAATCTTACTTGCCGCAGTGCTTACTAAATTTGTAACAGCCGTGTCTTGGAAAGAGTGGGGAGCTGTATTGATAGACACGCTGAAGGAATTAAAAAAACCGGTTTTGACAATTGCAGCTGTTGTCGGCTTTGCTTATGTAGTTAACTCTTCTGGGATGAGCACAACACTTGGCATGTCATTGGCAATGACTGGTACAATGTTTTCATTTTTTTCACCTGTTCTTGGTTGGCTTGGTGTGTTTATTACAGGGTCTGATACATCTGCAAATCTCCTGTTTGGCAGCCTACAAAAAGTGACGGCATCATCGGTCGGAATGGAGCCTGTTTTAGCAGTGGCAGCTAATTCCTCAGGTGGAGTCACCGGAAAAATGATTTCCCCACAATCGATCGCAGTCGCCTGCGCCGCTGTCGGACTGACAGGTAAAGAATCTGACTTGCTCCGCTTTACACTGAAACATAGTATATTTCTCTTGTTTCTTGTCTGTTTGATCACGTTTTTGCAACATCATTTGTTTTCATGGATGATTCCATAAAAGGCAGAAAAACAGTCCGTGGAGAAAGACCACGGACTTTAGCCTTTGTTAATAACGTTTTCTGATAGATGAAGGCAAAATATTGAGCTGATCTCGATACTTGGCGACCGTTCGTCTTGAAATCACAATGCCATACCTCTCTTTTAATAAATTAGCTAGCTTTTGATCTGAAAGCGGTTTCATTTTATTTTCTTCTTCAACAAGAGAAAGGAGTTTCGCTTTGGCTGTCTGGTTGGAAGTATGACCGACACTTGCATCTTTAACTTTTGCTGAAAAAAAGCGTTTAAGTTCGCAAAGCTCATAAGGAGTTTGCACATATTTCCCCTTTACCGCTCGGCTGACCGTTGATTCATGAACTCCGAGAACATCGGCAACTTCTTTTAATGTTAATGGTTGAAGGTCGTCTTTTCCTTTTAGAAAATAATTTTGTTGGCAAGCAATAATTTCTCCCATCACTTTAGTCATTGTTTCTCTTCTCTGTCTGAGCGCCTGATCAAGCCATTTCCACTGTTTATATTTGTCAGCCAAAAAGACGGATGTGTCATCTTTTGCTCCTCGATTCAAGAATGGTTCATAAAATGAGTGTAATTGAATGTCCGGAAATGAACGACTGTTGAGCTCAAACATCACGATACCGTCTCGAATAAAAATCAGTACATCTGGTTCGATATAAACACTTCGTTCATCAGCTTCATATGCCAAACCAGGTCGTGGTGAAAGCTCTGTGATCAGATCTTGAATATGTTGTAGCTCTGCTAGGGAAAGTCCTGTTCTAGCAGAGAGCTCTTTCCAAGCTCTGTTTGCGAACAATTCAAAATAACTGGAGATGACTTCTTCTGCAGCTGCTGTTTCTTTTGGCAGGCGTTGCAATTGGATGAGAATACACTCCTGCAGCGAACGGGCGCCAACTCCTGCTGGTTCAAGAGATTGCAATTTTACGAGAACTTTTTCAATCTCTTCACTCGTTTCAGACAAATCAGACGCGATAACGAATAGATTTTCTGTTAAATAACCGTTTGTATCAAGGGAATTGATCAAGTATTGAAAAATTCGTGTTTCTCGTTTTGATAGTTGTAAATCGAGCGCCTGGCGTTTTAGAGCGGTTTGTAAATCTTCCTGAGTTTTTGCTGTTTCAGGTCTTTGTAAAACCTGATCTGTTTTATGGTAAAATGATCGAGGAATATCAGAATCTTTTCGTTCAATAAGAGGGTTTTCCAGTGAGAGTTCATCAATCTGATTGTTTAGTTCGGCTGAAGTATACTGCAGAATTTGAATGGCTTGTGTCAGGTTTTGGGTTAAATAAAGCTTTATCGTTTGTTGTTGCTGAACATGCAAGTTCATGAGCTTTCCCCCTCTCTTCATTAGTTTACACGATTCATTCCATACCGTATAGACTTTTAAAGGAGTGTTTTTTAAATGACAGAACTTTTTTCAGTACCGTATTTCATAGAAAATTTAAGGGCACATATTGAAATGAATCCAAACGAGGATAAGATTCATGCGATGAACAGCTATTACCGCTCGGTCGTCTCAACGCTTGTTCAAGATCAATTGACAAAAAACGCAGTTGTCTTAAAACGGATTCAGCATTTAGATGAGGCTTATACCAAAGTAAAAGATTGATGAAAACCGGCTGTTATCTTTGAACAGCCGGCTCTTTTTCTGTTTGATGTTGGATGAGCTTTGTGTATGGAATATCCTTCATCCATGTATTGTAATAGTTTGCATTTTTCCCATATGAATTATCAATCACGACATTTTCCTTTTGCAACAAACACGATAAAATATGACCGTGTAACCTTGATGTCTCAACAGATTCATAGCGGCTGAAAAAGCCGATCGATTTTGTGACGAGATAATCGGAGTAACGTTTCCAATAAGACGCGATTGGCAGCAGATTTCCCACCTTTTTATTGAGCATGTTTAATGTCTGTAATCGTTTAATTCCACGTTTATCACGATCTGATAAGATTACGTTCCAGTCATATGTATCTTGTTCACTTTCGTTTTGTAAACTGCTGTTTGCTTCTTTATCTGTTCTGATTAATCGTAAAACAGGAGCTAAAGGTTTTTCAGTTGGTTCAATCGGCCACAGCTGATGAGCCATATCAGGCATCATCCTAATATGTTTTACTTCTTGGAAATGTTCATTTGCAAATTGGAATGATGCTAATTCCCTCGTGAATAAATACAGGTCGGGATGGGATTCTAATATATGCTTAGACATCTTGATATGCTCTTCATTTTCATAATAAATCGATTGCGGCAAAATGACAATTCGATTTTCGGGATAATGCTTGATGACAAGTTCTCTAAACTGCTGAAAATGCGGATATAAATCACCAAAATTACCGCCGCCTTGACAGACAATGATCACATCTTTATCAATCTTTCGGCCCGGAATGAAATTTTCAGCGTTCCACCTTTCACGCACTTTGATCCCATAGTTTTGAAAAAAAGCTTCCGTACCTTTCATAATCAGAAGATCCCCTACATTCCCATACAGAGGATAATCTAAATAAACTACTGATGAACCCTTTGGAATAGCATCTAACAATTCTCCAAGCTTTTCTTTTAAACTGTCCATAGAATAAGTTTTAGCCATGTATACGCCTACCTCTCATTGATATTGAATTTGCTGAACAAGCATTTGAATAATTCGGTCTTGTTCTTCTTTTGTTAAACTGGAACCTGAAGGCAGACAGAGACCTCTCGCAAATAAATCATCACAAACAGAGTCATCTTCATGATGTGGATAAAAAACGGCATCTTGAAAGAGCGGTTGTCTATGCAATGGTTTCCACAGTGGCCGCGCTTCAATGTTTTCGTTGGCAAGTGCTTCAATGATTTCTCCTGGTGTCGTTTTCATCTTTTTCTGATCAAAAGTTAAGGTCGTTAACCAACGGTTTGACATTCCTTGTTCAGGCATAAACTCGATTCCATCGATTTCAGAAAGCGCTTCTTGATATCGTTGAAAAACAGCACGCCGTGCGTTTACTCTGTCATCCAAAACGGCAAGCTGAGCAACCCCAATTCCAGCCAGAACATTACTCATCCGATAATTGTAGCCGGCTTTTTCATGCTGATAGTGAACCGCTGGCTCACGGGCTTGTGTTGCTAAAAACCGAGCCTTTTTCAAGGCATCTTCATCATCACTAACAAGCATTCCCCCGCCTGAAGTCGTAATAATTTTATTACCGTTAAATGAATAAATACCAAATCGACCAAAAGCTCCACTCTTTTTGCCTTTGTAGACAGAACCAAGCGATTCGGCCGCATCCTCAATCACAGGCACAGCATATTGATCACAAATAGCAAGGATCTCGTCCATTTTTGCACTTTGACCATATAAATTGACAACAATGACGGCTTTTGGAAGGTTTCTGTTTCGTTCAGCTTCGTCCAATGCGCGCTCAAGTGCTTGTGGAGACATGTTCCAAGTATGTCTTTCAGAATCGATAAAAACCGGTCTTGCTTGTTCATATAAGACAGGATTTGCACTAGCTACAAATGTAAAAGCAGAACAAAATACTGTGTCACCTTTTGTAACTCCCAATAGTTTGAGTGCAAGGTGAATTGCAGCAGTCCCTGAGCTGACGGCAGCTGCTCCAGCTGTTCCTACATAATCAGCCAGTTTTTCTTCAAATGTATTAACAAGCGGGCCAAGGGGAGCAATCCAGTTTGTTCGAAATGCTTCGGCAATATAACGCTCTTCCTCTCCGCTCATATGTGGCGGTGATAAAAAAATTCGCTTCTTTTGACTCATTGTTTTCACCCTTTTATGCTGTTTTTGATGATTCTAGCAGGTATTCCGACAGCAGTTGTATCATCTGGAATATCATTGATGACTGTTGCTCCTGCCCCCGTTATGCTCCGGCAACCAATCGTTTTTCCTGGAATCACGACCGTTCCTGCACCAACATGTGCACTTGCCTTCACTTTAACCCCTCCGGTTAAAACCGTTCCTGGTGAAAGGTGAACATAGTCACCAATTTGATTGTCATGTTCAACAATGACACCGGTATTGATGATACTGTGAGCACCAATATGGGTATCAGCTTGGACAACACTCGCGGCCATCACGACTGTTCCGTTTTGAATCTGTGCCGATTTGCTGATCACCGCAGATGGATGAACAAGTATCGTATAACTTTCGAGTGGAAGACCGAGACGCTCAAACAGCTGTTTTCTCACAGTGTTAGCACCGACACCTAGAATAAATTGAACATCTGGGAGAGCTTGAAAGAGCTCTATTGCGGCACTTGAAGGTCCTTTATAGAGGTTGTTTTCAACATGGAGGTTGACAAACTTGTCATCAAGAATCCCGACAAGCTCAGTGTCATGCAGTTCTTCAATGACCTCCCGAATCACCTTGCCATGACCACCATCTCCGATCACCACCACTTTTCGCATTTAAGCATTCCTTCTCCCTGTAAATTTTTCAACTGTCACATGCTGATCTTGGCTGATGCCATCAGACTTCAGCACTTTTACTACTGTTAAAAACAGAATTTTAAGATCTAGAAAAAAAGACCGGTGATCAACATACCAGACATCGAGTTCAAACTTTTCCTCCCATGTCACTTTATTTCTTCCATTAATTTGCGCCCAACCCGTAATACCTGGTCTGACCTCATGCCGCCTCCATTGTTTTTTTGTATAAAGAGGAACATATTCCATTAAAAGCGGGCGCGGGCCGACAAGACTTAAGTCACCTTTAATGACGTTTAACAACTGTGGTAGTTCATCCAGGCTTGTTTTTCTGATCAGCTTACCCGTTCTTGTCATCCGCTTTTCATCACTGAGTAGATTTCCCGCCTTGTCTCTTTCATCAGTCATTGTTCTAAATTTATATAAAGTAAATGGGTTACCATCCAAACCGGGACGAACTTGGCGAAAAAGGACAGGAGAACCGATTTTCCATTTGATAAGACAAGCTGTTAACATCATCGCAGGACTGAGAACAACTAGAAGAACTAACGCTGATACAAGATCAAAAAGTCGTTTAACTTTCACAAAAACCGTACCCCTTTCTGCTATTTAAAAAAACCTTTCTGAAAAGGAACTGATGCCGAAGACCAAAGCTTTTGCAACCAAACGAAGATCTCCTGCCGCTCTTCTTTTGTACAAATGACACCATACACAAACAATATATACGCAACGGAAACGATCAATGCCGTTAACAATAGAGTAAACATGCTGTTAACCGTAAAAAAGAATTCGATTGTGTAACAAATAGCTAAAGCAAATGAAGCTCCAGCAAGCGGTGCATATATCCCTTTATAGAAAACTCGTTTTCTCTCACCCGTTATTTTTGATGTATAGATCGGGGTAAAAAACACGTTTTTCAACATTAAAGCAATAGCGCCACTAATAGCTATCCCATAGAGCCCAAGACCCGCAGGACCGCTCAAGACAATGGCGAGTAACAAATTGACAACACCGAATGCTACCGTTGCCAGTGCCGGGGTTCTCAGTTTGTTGTAAGATGTAAAAATGTAAAACAGCGGGGACGGACTTAAACAAAGAACTAAATAGCCGGCATGTATCAATAAAAGCCATTTTAGATGCTCAAATGATGGGCCAAGCCAGATGGTCAAAAATGGTCCAGCCAAGCCACCTAGCAGTGCTGCTGGCAAAGCGAGCACCATTCCGTTAAATCTGACGGCCTGATTGGCATAACGGACAAGCCCCTCTTTGTTACCCTTTGAATAATAGAGCGTAATCGTCGGCGAGAATACGGCAGCAAGTGTACTTGACAGTGTCCGTAATAACAGTGGAAACTGAATAATCGCCGCATACCTCCCAGACTCTGACACGCCCAACATGACATTGGCCACCATCAAATCAATCTGCAAAAATAATAGAATCCCAACTTGGTTAACTGAGCTCCACCCTCCTAAGCGGAGCAGTTTTTTACATTTTGTTAAAGACATATCCTTCATACGAAACGTATACCAAGGTATCAACTTTTTAAAGAAAAAAATCGACAACATACATGCTGAAGCAACAGCGATCAATGTTGCAAACTGAATATACCAAATTCTCGGTGTGAACCATGAAAATATGCAGACAACACATAATACGCGAACCATCATTTGCACAGCTTGGATTGTGCTTGTAATATAAATTTTATTAGCAAAAAATGGTCCAGCGGAAAAACCAGACATAAAAAAAGTTAACAAAAAGAGTAGCGCCCCAATGATTAATGCAATTTGTACATCTCCTAAGAGAGCAGCAGGGACTTGAATGATCTGATCGACAAACCCGATCATCGCTAAAATTGGCAAAAGCAATATCAGTGAAAGGATAAAAGATGAAATCATAAAAGTATTCATATATCCTCTCGCTTCATCAAACTCCCCTCTGTGGGCCGAAACGGAAAAAAATCTGACGACAACCGCACTGAGGGCAACCGTTATTACCGAAAAATAGTTGATCATATTTTGCGTTAACGTAACAAATCCAAATGCTTCAACCCCGAGGTGTTGAATAACAAACGGAGTCAGCCACATTGAGAAAAGCACGGATAATAAAAACGACACCATATTGGCGCCTAGGTTTAAGACAAATTTCTTATTCAAGAGGCTCATCCCTTACTGGGCAATTTTTCGTTTAAAAAAGAATTCAAGCATAATCGGAACATTTAGTTTGCATAACAATAAAACAAGCCGTTGGCCGGATAAAAGCTTGTCATTCTGAATAGACGTCTTTTTCAATGACGACTGTACCATCGGATAAGTCAAAATTTCTTTAATATGGCGTCGTATTTGTTTTGAAGGCTTCTGTCCAGCACAGGCGTTGGCGATTAACATTGGAATTTGATGCTTGCAGATGTAGGTTTGCAAGTCTTCCTCACATTCCTCTACCAACTGGAATGTCTCATAAAATCGTTTTTTCGCACGGTACTGTCTGATCAGGTTTTCATCCATATACGGTTTATAAGGAACCTCTGTTAAGCTTTGCGGATTCCATCTGTACATGTAATAACCTGCATCAATCGCCTTGACCCGTTTTGCTGCATAGAAAGCATACAGATTAAATGGTGAATCCTCAGCAAAACGAATATCCTCACAAAAATAGAGCTCATTGTCGCGCAAAAGCTCACGTCTGTATAAGTTACGCCAAACATACCAGATAAACTGGGTTTCATGAGCTCTTTTCAGTTCTTGCTTTAAGTCTTGTCTCAACAATACGCGATCTTTCGGTAAAGTCGGTGGAAAATACTGACCACCTTTGTCCGAATGTTTATAATAGCCGCACATCACGATATCGAGATCATCTTGTTTCGCAGTGATGTACATCTCGTTAAACATCACATCAGCAACAAAATCATCACCATCAACAAAACCGATATAATCTCCTGTAGCCGCTTTAAGACCGGCATTTCTGGCTGAGCTGAGCCCGCCATTTTTCTTATGGATCACTTTGACTCTTTTGTCCTTCTCACAGTACTGCCTAGCGATTTCCCCGGATCGATCTGGAGAACCGTCATCAACAAGAATGATCTCAATATTTTTTAATGTCTGTTTGAGCAATGAATCGACACATTCTTCAATGTAATTCTCGACATTGTACATCGGTACAATAATGCTGACAAACGGCTTCATTCAGCATCACCTAAAATCTTTCGTTTCAAATCTGTAAAATAATGCTCCCTTGACGGGATTTCTTCATGATTTGAATCGTTTTTCATCAGTTCATTAATCGCATTGATCACTTCTGATGTTTCTGGATTTTCGACCATTTTGATATTGGGGTTTTCTTTTAACCAGCTAAACCCTTCAAGTACTTTATGATCAAAGGAACGGATGACAACACATGGCGTACCTGTAATAGCACAAAAAATCATGCCATGCAGTCTGTCAGTAATGACAACCTCTGCATTTCTCAGCTTATCCCAGAGTTTATTCAGCTCCTTTTCGCGCGAAAAGCGGCTGACTCTTTTTCCGATCGTCGTTGTAAAGGTTGACATCTCACGATATTCAGCACGAATGACTGTTTGCAATAGTTGGCGCTCTTCCTTTTTAAGAAAACTCTCTTTATCATCTCTTAAACAAACTAATACACCCGTTCTCTCACATTGTTGCTCTTTCTTTAAATACAGAACCATATCAGGTTGCTTGATGATGGTTTTGTTCGGAAAATGCTTCTCCATAAACTGATAAGTTGTCTCATCACGTGCCATCAACAATAGCTGTGGGTGAGCATTGTATATTTTTTGCGCTCTTTTTAATTCTTTTTGGCCTTTACGTGTTTGTGAAAAGTGGGCAGTAGCAGGCAGCTGTACAATTTTATAATGCTTAAACTTCTTCATAATAAAGCGCCGCGTCCATTCTTCATTTCTATACAAATCACCCATATTTCCACCGCCGATGATAAATACCATATCCTCTGGATGGCGGATACGACGCAATGCTTTTGCATGTTTATAAATATCATTAATCGCAATCTCAATAATTTCAAAATCAGGAAACTCTGTTTCTGCAAATGTTTTGCTTGCCAATGCAATGGCATGGTCTCCTAAATTATCATGAGAAGGGATTAATGTCAGAATGATTTTCTTCTTGTCTTTATACTGATCAAAACGATTTAAACCAGGTGTCCCCATCATATATTCAGACGGATATTTCACTTTTAACAAAAGCCATTCCACAAGATTGATTTTTAATTCGTTAAAGCTCATTTTTTCACCGCCTATTTCTTCATTCTGTACTCTATCATTTTTTGATAAATCGCTGCGAACCCATATACAGCTGGGGTGAATCGCAACCGTATCAGCATCAGAAGCAACCTTTTCTTCGCATCAAAAGTTGTCGGTTGGATTGTTGGAATCTTCCTTCTGAATTCTGTGCAGGCACAAATACGGCTAACATTTTTATATTTTTCTGTCAAAGGGCTTTTGTTTTGACTTTTACACTCATTCAAAATACTGTTGCAACCATGATTGATCATAAAAACTTGCAGTGCTTCATGAAAAGGTGATAGTTTTCCATGCTTTGTCAAACAATCAAAGTTTGCTTCATAAAGAGTCAATCCGTTTTGAAACAGCCCTTTCTGATACTTTTGGACAATCGATGATAAATGAACTCTGTAATGGTAGAGTGGTTTTGTTACAAATGTCACATGATTCGCAAACAGCAAGCATCTAAAACTGAAATATTGATCTTCAATATTTTCCAATTCATCCCTCAGTGGAAATGTGAGGTGATGTCGCTTAATTAAGTCTCTACTGTAAAGCTTATTCCAGGAAAAACCGCTAACCTTACCTTTCAACAAATCAGCAATTAATTCAGCTGTTGGTTTTTTCTCATATGCTTTTCCAACTTCCGGATAGACTGTTTTATTTGTATCCTCAATTTCAACAGCATAATCACATAGGACAAGGTCGGCTTCGCCTAGCTTGGCTTTCTCATACATCGCTTCGCAATAATCCGGTTCAATCCAGTCGTCGGAATCAATAAAAGCGACGTATTCACCTGAGGCCGCCTCTATTCCTTTATTCCGCACAGCACCTAAACCTTGATTTTCCTGAACGATTATTTTTATTCGGCTGTCTTTTTTAGCAAAATCATCGATAATCTTTTGACTTCCGTCAGTCGAACCGTCATTCACAATGATTATTTCAATATTTTTCAAAGTCTGATTGAGCAAAGACTGTAAACAGTTCGGCAAAAAAGCTTCTGTATTATATACTGCGACCAGTAAACTAACTGCTGGGTTTTCCACTAAGATTACTCCTTTGTCGACATTTTTAACGTTCAAAAATGGTTCGGTATGGTAGCACTGCAGAATCAAATGGTATGAGACTAAAACTGTAAAAGAAATAACAGATCACAATTAAAACATATAAAAGCGCATTCGACTTCGGTTCATATATTCGAACAAAATAAGGAACGAGAATCATTTGAAAAAGTCCAAAATAGATATTGAATCTTGCAAAAATCACATCCTTTGTCGCTAATAAACCGAACAAAAAGCCGATGAGACAAAGGTTGACAATATAATCAATCTCAGGCCAGCGTTGCCGCAATTGATGTCTGGAGAAAAAAGCGAGCAAAAGCGGCAGGAAAAGAACAGCAATTTTAATGATATTCATCCCATTTGAACCTTTCGACAGCCAATCTTCATAGTGTCCGTATGAACTGTTCTCCAGAACGACAAGAAACACCGAGAGAAATTTTTGATACAAAAATGTTCCCCCTAGAAATAAAAAAGTGAGACACCAGAGAACTGGTGACCACGCTTTTCTTCTGACAACGAAATAGATCGGAATCATAATTAAAGCTGACGAATGAAACAGTGAACAAATTAGGACAATGACTGTGTATCTCAGGAAGTTGCCGTTAATAATATAACGGACTGCCCAAAACAGGATCGCTGCCACCATATACTGACGAATTCCATTGAATGATGCATAGTAGTGAAACATCCCAATAAACAAAAACATACTTAATTCAAATGGTCTTCCGTAATCATAAAGCGTCTTAACAATGAAAATATATGTAATACAAGCTACAGAGGCAAACATGATTTGCGGATCAGCGGTTATTTTGTTCAAGATCCATAAAAACGCAGTAAATCCAGGATCTGTTGTTGCTTTAGCTGAACCGAAACCAAAAATATCCCAAATACTTTCGTGTTTACCCGCCAATTCATAAAGCAACATATACGTATGATAGTCTGTACCGACTTTGTATCTGAGTCCGGCAACAATTATTAAGGAAGCCAGCGGTACAACGGCTAAAAGCGGATTCGGCCGATAGCCTGTTGGCACTGATAAATCTTCTCTTCCATACATTTTTGCAAACCATGACCAAACAAAAACGACACCTAAATTCACGATATATATAGTCATATTATTGTCCTTCTGCACCAGAAATCGAATAAATATTCATAAGTCTTGTTAAGTTGGCCTTCGCATCATAGCCTCTATTTGTTAGTGTTTCTTGAATCTTTGACCATGCCGGCCTTTCCTTGTCACTAGCATGGTTTATTTCTTCGACCCAGCGTTCTACTCCTGCTTCAAGACTGATGTGGCTCACTAACCCAAGATCTAAATCTGTTTCCTGAGTGATTCTGTCTGAGATGACACAAGGGAGACCTGAAGCCTGTGCTTCAACGAGAACAAGCGGGAGTCCTTCAAAAAAAGATGGCATCACAAATACATCAAATGTCTGCATGAGAGCAGGTATGTCTTCAACAACGCCGAGAAAAATGATTTCGTTTGTTAATCCAAGATTACGGACTTTTTCTTCTATCTGTTGACGCAGTGGTCCATCACCCGCAAACACAAGCTGAAAGGGTCTACCTGCCTTCTTTAAACAAACTGCGAGTTCAAGCAAAAAAGTGTGATTTTTTTGTTCATAAAAGCGACCAACATGTCCGATAATCAATGAATCTTCTTGAATAGCAAACTTCTTTTTAATATCCGTCTTAATACAGTCGTTCGCCTCTTTGAACTGTTGAAGATCAATCCCGTTTTGTAAAAGATGCACTCCGTTTCCATCCATCTTTTTTTTACCGAATAAAAAACTTCCTGCTTCTTCACCACAAGCACATAGTGCTGTTGAACATGCAAGAATGAGACGACGAAACACATGCAGCTGTATCGTATCCAAAAAACGCGGATTCGGCTTCCATGCTGTGTTGTGGGAATGGCAAATACGAACCGGAACACCGGCAAGTTTGGCAGCCAAAGCTGCAAAACCGGTCTGAAAATCGGTATGAGCATGAACAGCCGAAAATGGGCCTTTCTCAATTAAAATATTCTTCATGTTTTTAATGTAAGCCCTGATCCCTGCTTGACCAATGCTTGGCACAAAAAATACGCGGCCCCCAAGGGAAATGATTTCCGGATCATAATCACACGTCTCTTCCCGATGGGATATAAAGTCAAATTGAACATGGCGCCGATCTGTGTGACGATACATATTCATAATCATCGTTTCTGCTCCGCCGCGGTTCATTCCACTGACGATGTGAAGCACCCGTTTTGGTCTCCCGCTGTCATTCATGTTTTACGACCCCTCCACCTTGATTCATCAATCTCTTTTTATGATATTTGTTCATGATAAAATGAGGTATGAACCCTCTGATAATCGGCTTCATCATATATACATAGTGATAGAGCGGCAATTTTAGTCGTCTACAAGCCTGAAAGACTAGTAGAGCATTATCAATCGAATAGCTGAACTTCCGTCGTTTAAATGCTGATTCATCTTCCCTTACTTTATATAAAGCTTCTTGGAGATTATAACCCCTAAATCCAGCTTCAAAAAATCGGATCCACAAGTCGATATCTTCCATTCTCCTTGTCCTTCGGCATACACGGTAACCTTTCAGTTTCTGATAAGCTTCCGCTCTCATCATAATCGTCGCATGGCAAAAAGGTGTTCCTTTTGCCATAATGGCTGGACTTGGTGAAGAAGGCAACGTCCTGACACCTCTGATCCCATTTTCATCAAAAGCAATCATTCCACTTCCGACAACTTGATAATGGGGTTGCGACTCCAGAAATGCGACTTGTTTTTCAAAACGTTTGGCTAATGAAAGATCATCACCATCTTGACGTGCAATGTATGTTCCATCTGCATACTTGAGACAGTGATTTAACGAAGCCGCAAGCCGCATGTTTTTTTTATTTCGGATCAGCTTAATCTTGTCCCGATATTGGTCAGCATACCGACTGGCAATTTGATATGTTTGATCTGTTGAAGCATCATCACAAATGATCAATTCCCAGTTCCGATAGGTTTGCTTCAAAACGGATTCAATGCTTTCAGCAAGCGTGTCTTCACAATTGAAGACCCCCATAATCACAGAAACCTTTGGTTTTTGTCTGCCTGTCATCCTTCCAGCCTCCTCTTTGCAGTTGTTTCTTCATTCATGAAAGACGTGTAGATATGGGCCATCTCTTTTACTGTACATGACTCAGAAAAGATTGCCGCTGTGCTTCGTCCAGCTTCCCCCATTTGTTTCCGCAATTGAAGAGAATGATAGAGACTCAAAAGCCGATCGCTAAAAAGTTTAGTATCTCCTTGTGAAATAAGAAAACCGTTTACTCCTTCTTCAATCACTTCACGATGACCACGGTTGTCTGTTGCTACAGCCGGTTTTCCAGCTGCCATGCCTTCCAGCAGATTCATCCCAAGACCTTCCCTAATACTTGAAGCAACAGATACATCAGCAAGTTTGATCCATTCATGAATCTCTTTTTGAAATCCTGCAAACAGAACGTGTGAAGCGATTCCTTTTTGTTCTGTCAAGCGGCGGTATTCTTCTTCCATCAGTCCTTTTCCGGCCAAGACAAGCTTTATATTTGGCATATCTCTATGCAACCGTGCAACTGTTTCAATTAAAAACGCTTGGTTTTTGTTAGGATTCAATTCTGCTGGATAGATGAGAATAAAATCGTTGTCTTTAAGGTTATATTTCTGTCTAAGCCGGGCTTTTTCTTCTTCATCAACTGGCTGAAACTGCGTGGTATTTACTCCAATACCATGTATTTTTTCGGTTCGCATCTTTTTTCGCAAAGCTTTTCCAAGCTGATAATCTTCTTCATTGATTGTAATCAGACAGTCAGTCAAAAAAGACAGCACTTTTTCAATCGGGTAGTATAACAGCCAATTTTTTAATGGTGCACCTTGGCAAAAATGAAAACCATGGGCGGTATAAATTACTTTTGTCCCCCGTCTTCTTTGTTTGCGGGCAGCAAGACGAGCCAAAACCCCGCCCATTGGTGTATGACAATGGATAATGTCGTAGTGATTCTCATTGATAATACGCAGCAGATCGCGATATGCCGTTATATTGTTAGGATGAAAAGGAGAGCGCTCAATTGCAATATCAAATTTTCGATCGACAAAGGGAAGAGAGATATTGCCTTGAGCTGCCACATGAACATTCCAGCCCTGATCTTTAAACCATTTTAAATATGGTAGATGAAACGCTTTAAAATGATAGTCTACTGTTGCGCAAAACAAAACTGTTTTTGTCATGCTCATCCCCCTAGTGCGCTGTCACCAATTTTTTCTCTTGATGTCCAATTGCTCTGAATAAACGCTCTCTTAGCTCATGTTCTGGAAAATCCATGAATTCTTCCATAAATGTCTTTAAAGTCGTCCATTCAATGTCTATCGCCTTACCAATATGGATTTTTGGAAAAACTTGTTCCGCTAGAATTTCATTTTGATTCAATAGTTCTTCATACATTTTTTCACCAGGTCGAATACCCGTAAATTCTATTTTGATCTGATCTATCGTATAACCTGACAACTGAATGAGATTTTTGGCAAGATCAACAATTTTAACTGGTTCTCCCATATCAAGCACAAAAATCTGTCTACCTTTTGCAAGGGCCCCAGCTTGAATAACCAGTCTTGAAGCTTCTGGAATGGTCATAAAATAGCGGGTCATATCTTGGTGTGTGACCGTTACTGGACCACCTTTGGCAATTTGCTTTTTAAATATTGGAATAACGCTTCCCCTGCTTCCGAGAACATTTCCAAATCGAACAGCGACAAACTTGGTATTGCTTGTTTTACCAAGATTCATAATCAACATTTCGGCAAATCGTTTTGTCGCTCCCATAATATTGGCAGGATTAACTGCTTTATCTGAGGAGATCAATACAAATGTTTCCACTCCGTTTTCATCAGCAGCTTCCGCGACATTCCTAGTACCGAGAATATTATTTTTGATGGCTTCCCGCGGACATTTTTCCATTAATGGAACATGCTTATGTGCAGCTGCATGATAAATAACATTCGGTCTATAACGTTCCATTAGTAAAAACATTTTCTTTCTATCTTGAATATCTGCAATTTCTGGATAATAGTTTATATTTTTCCCAAACTTATCTTGCAGTTCAAGTAAAATGGAATGAATGCTGTTTTCACCATGGCCAACGAGAATAATGGATTTGGGTTTAAATTTGCTAATTTGCCGACAGATTTCCGAACCAATTGAACCACCCGCTCCTGTAACAAGGACGACACGGTCTTTAACAGTATTCGAAATTTCGCTCGTATCAAGCTGAACGGGCTCTCTTCCAAGAAGATCCTCTGCTTTGACATCACGGAGTTGACCAACAGACTGTCTACCAAGCAAAATCTCATCAATTTTTGGCATGATTTGCGTTTTTACTCCCGTTTTCGCACAAGCTTTGTACATCTCTTGAAGTTGAGCAACGCTCAAGGACGGAATAGCAATAATGATCATATCGATATTCAATTGTTTGACGGCCTGCGTAATCTTTTCCTTTCCACCAAAAACGGGAACCCCCATGATTTCAAGCCGATGTTTCGTTGTATCATCATCAATAAAGGCAACTGGTTCAATATCCAATTCGTGTTTCTGTAATAACTGCTTAACAATCAAACTACCGGCTGCTCCTGCCCCAATGATCAGCGCTCTAGTCGCTTCCTTGTTTCGTTTGTTCACGTGTTCCCTGATGATTCTCCACATCATCCGCGACCCACCAATTAACATAAGTTGGAAAATCCAACTTACACATAAAAGGCGGACCGGCACGTTTTGAAAGATACATAGCTCAATAATAGCTGTTACGAGATGTGATAAAGTGATCGATTTTAATAAAACGTATAATTCCCCAACACTGGCATATTCCCACACTTTTTTATAAAGATGAAAACAATGAGCAAATACATGCTGTCCAAACAATAAAATAAATGAGGTGACCAGTATCATTTCAGAAGGATATAATGCATATGATGGCAAAATTAACTGGTATCCAATAAAAATAGACAGCAAAATCAAATATGAATCGAGTGCGGTTATCATGGATAGTCTTCTTCGATATGTCATTTAACTAACCTCCTATGTATCTTTCTAGCTAATAGGATCTTTCTAGCAAAATCCCATAAGCTAAAAAGATACGATCATTGGGTACCCGATGTTAGAAAGCACATGGATAAAGAGGGCATCTAACCCTTCCTCACGCTCCACCAACGACGACTTGCATCTAAGGCGGCCAAATAAAACTACCCACAGTAGAGCCGAGTGCCTCTATTGATAAAGGTAAAGAGACATCACCATTCGTGCTTGTCCAGTTGCACTATTTATAGCTATTATATTGGCGAGCTTTCTTCACTTTCCGTCCATTTAATACAGCTCCCAATAGCTCACTTTTAGAAGAGCTTAAAATCTCTCTTGATTTGAGCGCATTGTCCAACTTTGTCTTTCCACTTAAGATGACAAGAATACTTCCATCAACATAATTTGCCAAAATTTGTGTATCAGCAACTGGCAAAAGTGGAGGAGAATCTAAAAGCACAAGATCATATTGCTCGTTCGCCTCTTTTAATAGTTCTTCCATTGCCTGTGAGGAAAGAAGCTCTGCTGGGTTTGGCGGAATTGGACCGCTTGTTAATATATCGAGATTTTCCGCCTCACTATGCTGTACAACATGGTCTAAACAAGATTTCCCCATCAAGATATTTGTTACACCAAATCGATTATCAAGATGAAAAATTTTATGGGTTGCAGGTTTTCTTAAATCAGCATCGATAAGCAAAACCTTTTTCTCCTGTTGTGAGAAAACAACTGCCAAATTAGCAGCAGAAAACGATTTCCCTTCCCCTGGTAGCCCTGAAGTGATGAGCAATGATCTGAAAGGCTTTTCAAAAGAAGAGAATTCAATGTTTGTCCGAATTGTCCGATATTGTTCAACAATTGGCGAATGAGGCTGATGTAAAGCGACAAGTGCTGAATCATATTCTCGAGAACGCTTTTTTCTATGACCCAAAAGGCTCACTCCTTCCCGATTTCATACGCATGTTCGAATTGTGATCATCGCCGAAACCGCTGTTATTATTTTTCAATTGTTCTATACTTCCTAAATAAATGAAGCCGGCTTCTTTCTCAACTTGTGAAGGCCTTGCCACCGTATCATCGATAAAGTCAAGGAAAAACGCTAAGGCAATACCAGTCATCAATGCAGCTCCAAATGACAGTAATATATTCAATTTATAGTTTGGTTTAACTGGAGTTGGTGCTTCAACAACATCTGCTTTTGAAAGAACGGTGATCCGATCGGTTTTCATAATTTGTTTAATCTCTTTTTTTAGGACAGCTGTTAGCGTGTTCGCAATTTCAGCCGCTTTTTTCTGGTTTTCATCCTGAACCGAGATATTAATAATCTCTGACTCACTTTCAGTGCTTGTCATAATTTTCCCACTTAAACTGCCAATTGATTCTTTTAAATCAAGTTCATCCCTTACCCGTTCCAAGATGACAGGGTTTTTCATAAGCGCTTGGAACGTCCTCGTATACTGAAGGTTGATTTGAATATCACTAAACGTGGCATTCCCCTTTTTCTCGCCCACTTGGTGTACTAATATTTGGGTTGAAGCCTGATAGATTGGTGTCAGCATAAAGAACTGAATAATTCCGCTAATTAATGTTACACCTATTGTCAAAACAAGAATAAGAACGGTTCTTTTTCTTAATATTGCAACCAATTCTCTAAAGTTGAAATTTTCTTTCATGACTGCCTCCTCAGGAAAATGCCGCTTGTTAATGATTGGATTATAAAAGAAATTAATCGGCTTGAAAAATGCTGAAATATGCGATATGGTTCTCTTTAACGAACAAAATCGTTCGTTTCCTTTCATTTTCTGTTCCTATCTTACATTTTTGAATTTTATAAAGAACGATTTATTTCTTATAATGAACAAGAAAGCGTTTAAATTCGACTAGCAGGGGGAAGGGGGAGGATGAGCATGATTGGCAAAGTGATTCGAATGTACCGAAAAAGAAACGGATACTCCATAAACCAGCTTGCTGATATAGCAGGCGTCTCAAAATCTTATTTAAGTAAAATTGAACGTGGGGTCCACAAAAACCCTTCTATCGAGTTTCTCAAAAAAATTTCTCGAGCGCTTAAAATAGATTTAAAAGAACTGTTTGATACTGAGGTGATTCTTTATAAGCGGTCTGAACATGAAGATGAATGGAGAACCCATCTATTGCAGGCCGTTCAAGCCGGAATGAATCAGGAAGAACTGTTCCAATTTACACATCGACTCAAACAAAAAAGAAAAGAGCGAATTCTTTATCGGAGTAGAGAACTTACCCAAACAAATATTGGTGAGTGGAGATCATTAATGAATGAAGCAAAAGAACTAGGACTAACTATTCAAGAAGTAAAACATTTTCTACATAAAACAAAAAACACATAATAACACTACTCAAAAAAACGATTAATTCTAGTCTTTAACGCAACTGCGGATAAAGACTTTTTATTTCTGGGTATATATAATTGAAGAAACTCGACAAAACCTCTCCACCTCTAACCTTTTAAATAGAAGCTTTTTTATTGAATCCATCACACTGCATGATTTAAAATTGGATAAAATGGAAAGTAGGTGATCGAAGTGAACATATTGGTATCTGCCTATCACCCTCATATGGAACAGTCTGTTGTTAACAAATATTTTAAAGATAAGTTGAAAGACGAACCTTATATCACTTTTCGTGACATGTATAAAGAATACCCAGACGAGATCATTGATGTAGAAAAAGAACAACGGCTTTGTGAAGAACATGACAGACTTGTCTTTCAATTCCCTCTTTATTGGTACAGTTCTCCACCACTCTTAAAAAAATGGTTTGATCATGTCCTCCTTTACGATTGGGCATACGGAACAAACGGAACAGCACTTCGCGGCAAAGATTTTATGGTTGCTACTTCTACAGGGGGGCCTGCAGAAGTCTATCAAGCCGGAGGTTCCAATCATTATTCCATCAGTGAACTGTTAAAACCTTTTCAGGCTACAAGCAACTTTATTGGGACGAATTACCGACCACCATTTGTTTTTTTCAATACAAATACAGCCGGTGAAGAGCAATTAGCTCAAGGTGCGGAACAATACAGACAGCATATTTTCAAAACAGATTTTTGAAAAAAACCGGGTCTTTTACACGACCCGGTTCATTCGTCCTATGCCTCGATCACTGTTCCTTTTTTACCTTGTATGGCTTCATAAGCGTGCTCTAAAGAAGTAACGATTGATTTACGTTCATTTTTTGATTCTACAAATTGTAAGGCTGCTTTTACTTTTGGAAGCATACTCCCTGGTGGAAAATGCCCTTCTTCCATATATTGTTTTGCTTCCGCTGCCGAAATATGAGTTAATTTTTTTTCATTCTCTTTTCCAAAGTTAATTGCGATGTTTTCAACACCAGTTAAAATTAACAACATATCTGCATCTATCATTTCCGCTAATTTTTCGGATGCAAAATCTTTGTCAATGACGGCTTCGATCCCTTCAAGTTGATTCCCTTTTTGAGAGACTGGAATTCCACCACCACCGCCTGCAATAATAAGGTGATCCTTTGCCAACAAATCATTAATCGCTTCTTTTTCTAAAATATCAATCGGCTGAGGTGATGGAACGACACGACGATAACCACGGCCCGAATCTTCTATCATCTTATAACCATTTGTTTCTGCTAAGCGATCAGCCTCTTCTTTTGTAAAAAAAGAGCCAATGGGTTTTGTCGGATTTTCAAATGCTGGGTCATGGCTGTCCACAAGCACTTGGGTGACCAATGATACAACATTTTTCTTTATATTGTTTTCTTTTAATACCTCATAAATGGCGTTTTGTAACCAATAGCCAATCATTCCTTGGCTCATTGCACCACACGTATCAAGCGGCATAGCCGGAAGAGTCTCACTCTGACTCATTTGCTGCTGAAGCACAATATTTCCGACTTGCGGTCCATTTCCATGGGTAAGTACAAGTCGATGACCTTCTTTAATCAATTCTACAAGCTGTTTTGCGGTTTGAGAACAAGCTTGCTTTTGATCTTCTGCAGTTGCTCCATTCCCTGTTTGAATTGCATTTCCGCCTAGTGCTAAAACAATTGTTTTTGACACGATGTATCCTCCTTGATTTCTATATGCTGATATTTCCTGTTGACAACATAAAAATTGCGACTACTGCAGTGATGATAAAAATAACTGCCCATGTCATCTCCAGTCCATTAAATGCCTTCCGATTATTTTCTCTTTGAGCATAAGCATAGACGAAAATACCCAAAGAATATAAAACAGATGTCAGTACTAAATAACTAAGTCCAGCAGCATACAATAACCAAACCCCATAAATTGCTGCAATTAAACCAATGACAACATGCTTCGTTTCTTTTTTCTGTATACTATATTTCATCTGATAGAGGGCAGAAAATAAATATGGGATGAGAATGGTTGAGCTGGCCATTGAAAAAGCGAAATTATACGGCTCTTCTGAAACTAAAAATGTGAGCAAAAATATTTGAATCAATACATTTGTCATGATTAATGAGTTGACAGGTGCATTATTTTTGTTCTCTTTCGCAAACATTTTTGGAAGTATGCCATCTTTAGCAGCGATATATGGTAATTCTGCAGCGAGGAGTGTCCAGCCTAACCAAGCTCCAAGTACGGAAATCACTAATCCTAAATTAACAAGGGTTGCTCCCCATTTACCGACAACCTCTTCTAACACATAAGCCATTGACGGACTATTTAATCCAGCCAGTGCATCACGAGGCATAATGCCAATTGATAGCAGTGAAATGAGAACGTAAATGATTAATGTGGACAATAGACCAATGATTGTTGCTTTACCTACATCTCTTTTTTCTTTAGCGCGACTTGAGAGTACAACTGCACCTTCTATCCCAATAAATACCCATAATGTCACTAACATCGTACTTTTTGTCTGATTCAATACATCTGAAAAATCAAATCCTTTTTCACCCCAGAATTCAAAGGAAAATTGATCAATATTAAAAGCAAAAATTCCAAGAATAATAAACAGGAATATTGGAACCAATTTGGCAATGGTGACAACTAAGTTCACCAAGGCAGCTGATTGCACGCCTCGTAGTAATAAGAAATGGACGACCCATAAAAGAATTGAAGCACCAATAATCGATTGTACATTCCCACCATTAAAGACCGGAATGAAATAGCCGAGAGCACTAAATAGTAATGTGGCATATGCTACATTTCCCAGCCATGCAGATAACCAATAACCCCAAGCAGAATTAAAACCCCAATAATTTCCGAATCCAGCTTTAGCATAACTAAAAATTCCGCCTTCTAAATCCGGTCGTTTATTGGTTAAGTTTTGAAAAGAAAAACCTAAGGCAATCATTCCGATTCCCGTAATAATCCAGCCGATGATAATGGCACCTGCTCCGGCCCCACCCGCCATATCTGTTGCTATATTAAAAGCTCCTCCACCAATCATGGAGCCTACAACTAAAGCGATTAAGGCAGCTAACCCAAGTTTTTTTTCGTTTTCTGCCATGATATATGACCTCCCTTAATGAATATAAATGTCAGACTGCCTTTAGAGGCAGAACTGACATTTACAATTTCTCATGTTGTTATGAAAGTGTTGCTGCCATAACAGCTTTGATCGTATGCATCCGATTTTCAGCTTCATCAAAGACAACACTGTTTTTTGATTGAAAAACTTCATCAGTCACTTCCATTGCATCCAGCCCAAATTTTTCATGGATTTCTCTACCGACCTGTGTTTCTAAATCATGAAAGGCTGGTAAACAATGCATAAATAATGTATGGTCTTTTCCTGTCATATTCATCATTTGCTGATTGACTTGATATTTTTTCAACAAATCAATTCTTTCTTTAAATTGATCTTCTTCTCCCATAGAAACCCAAACATCTGTGTAGATCACATCTACATCTTTGACACCTTCGGCAACATCATCGGTTATCGTAATAGTGGCACCAGTTTCACGTGCTACACCCTTTGCATAGTCAACAAGTTCCTGATTCGGAAAAAGTTCTTTAGGACTAACAGCGCGGAAATCGATTCCCATTTTAGCCGAGCCTATCATGAGTGAGTTCCCCATGTTGTTCCTTGCATCACCAACATATGCAAACTTAATACCTTTCAGATAACCAAGCTTTTCTTTAATGGTCATAAAGTCAGCTAAAATTTGTGTTGGATGGAACATATCTGTTAACCCATTCCATACAGGAACACCTGCATACTTTGCTAAAGCCTCTACAGTTTCATGCTTAAACCCGCGGAATTCAATACCATCAAACATTCTCCCTAAGACGATGGCAGTATCACGATTCGATTCCTTTTTCCCAAATTGAATATCGCCTTTTCCTAAATATTCTGGATGTGCACCCAAATCGATACATGCTACTGTAAAAGCACAACGTGTCCGTGTTGAAGGTTTCTCAAATAATAGCGCAATGTTTTTTCCCGCCAACACTTGATGTGGAATACCTGCGTATTTTAATCGTTTAAATTCAATCGACTGCTCAATTAAAAAATCGATTTCCTGCGGTGTAAAATCCTTTAGAGTTAAAAAATGTCGGTTCTTTAAATTAAATGCCATCTTCCTAAACCTCCCAGATTTTGATAGTTACTACATTCATACAAAAAATTACAAATCATTTCGATAAAGCGGCATACTCATACAACGAGGACCTCCACGCCCACGTGCAAGCTCACTACTTAATACCTCAATCACTTCAACACCATGTTGTCGCATTAGGTCATTTGAGACATAGTTTCGGTCATAGGTGATGACCACTCCTGGAGAAATTGCCAATGTGTTGCTTCCATCATTCCATTGCTCCCGGGCCGCTGTAATACTATCACCACCACCACATGGAATTAAGGTGACTTCTTTTAAATTCAGCACTTCTTTTAATGTCTGAATGATATTTGAGCGGCGATGAATCGTTAACTCACCGTCGTTTTCTCCTCTTTCCAAAATAAATGTGTTCATTTCACCCTCAGGACCTAAAATTCCTGGATGAACAGTAAATTTATCATGGTCTACCATGGTAAATACGGTATCAAGGTGCATAAATGCACGTGATTTATGGATTTCGACAGCCACAATTTTTTTATAATGTTTATTTCCTGCAAATAATTTCAATGCTAAGCTTTCAATAGCCTGTGCAGTTGTTCTCGCACTAATACCGATAGCTACTGTATCATGACTAAGAACAAGCTCATCCCCACCTTCAATAGAGTAAGCACCTTCTCGATTAAACCAAAACGGAATATCATGAGCCGCAAACCGTGGGTGATGATTCATAATATACTTCATAAATAAAGACTCTCTTCTTCTCGCTCTTCTGTTCATTCTATTTAAAGACACGCCATTACCAATGATAGCTGCGGGATCGCGTGTAAAGTAGAGATTTGGCATAGGGTGTAAATAAAATGGTTCATGGTCATCTATCAGTTCATGCAAAAACTTCTTTGATTCATTAGGCAGTTCTGTTTTTCGAAGACCTTCCATCATCACCTTCACTAATCTATCCTTAGGCAAACTTGTTAAATATTCATTTATAATGTCAAATGATCCTGTTTCGTTTACCCTGCTTTCCACTAAAAAATCGTTGATCATCTGTTTTCGAACATCTTCTTTTGCTAATGATTCCGTGACAAGCGTATCTAAATAAACCACCTCAACCCCTCTATTTCTAAGAGCATTGGCAAAATAATCGTGTTCTTGCTGAATAGCCGGCAAATATGGGATATCATCAAACAACAGCACTTCTAATGTATCAGGTGTTAAATTTTCAAGTTCGCCACCTGGACGTTTAAGCAAAACTGTTTTTAATTCCCCAATTTCAGAAGTAACATTTAAAGGGTATTGCATTTTAACACTCCTTTTTTGGATTAAAATACATGGTGTTATGACATATTTTTTACATGCATTTTTGAAATATACATATTTAAATACAAAGGTTGGAAAAATAAAAAAGCATGAGCCCCGTTATATAGGAACTCATGCCTGAGAAACGTTTATTTGAAGATTTAGTTAGAAAACTGATGACTAAAGATCTTCTTCTTGTTTTGGTCAATAAAAAGCGAACATTTTTTCGTCTGAGAAACATGTAGGTCACAACTGTTGATACTTTCAATAGAGGTGGTTATGCCATATGACGGTGATCACTAATTCGACCCCTAACTATCAGTTAAGGACCACCTTTGTTTAAATTTGATGTTGAAGTGTTATTTCTATTAGTCTGGATATCAATTATAGAGAGGAATATGACAAAAAAGACAAGGGCGGCAGCTTGCCAAAACCCTTGTCTTTTTTATAAACGCGCTCGGAGGGATTCGAACCCCCGGCAGACGTGGTACCGGAAACCTAACCGAATTAAACTCGTTTGAGTATTCGTAACCTTTACGACAATTAACAATCCCAACTACATAATCAATAATAATCCCCTCAAAGTTAAAGTAGAGGCATTTTTGAACCGTCTACCTGATGGGGATACTTATTATAACGCTGGAAATCTTACTTATATTTGTTGACTTCAAACATTAAAATATTCTTAAACACAACATAATCCTTTTTGCTTTCAAATGGACCTTTATTGTTGTCATGTTCATCAATTGCATAAAAGCCTTTTCCTTCTCCTCGATCACGTGTTTCATACCATTTGATAAAGTCATTGACTTCCTTCATGGAAAGTTGATATTCCTTCTGCAGACCCCCAACCATTGTGATTACAAGAAGAGCGTCCCCGTCATCAGAAGGTTGCTTTTCATCAGTCGGCTTATCTTTGGCATCAGAAGGTTGCTTTTCATCGGTCGGCTTATCTTTGGCATCAGTGTTTTTATCTTTATCATTGCCACTTTCAGGAGATGTTGTGGTTTTATCATCTTTATCTCCTGTATTACTGTCTGGTTGAATACCTAAATCTTTTAATGAAAGTGCAATGGTTGTGTGGTAATTATCGTTTGCACCTTCACCATGTTCTATTGTTCCACCTATAAGGTAGAGAGTATCATCAACGATGACAGCCGAATGTCCCTTCCTTCCATAATTTGCTTGAGGAACTGGTATCCTCGTATTTGTTTCAGTTTTTGGATCATAAACAACAATTTGTTTAGCTTCTCCTGTCATTAAAATTTTTCCATTATACACAACAGACGAAGGTGCTTCTCTTATATATCCTCCCTTTTTCGCTGACCAGTTATCCTTAACTGGATCATACTCATACACTTCTTTCAACGAGTAATTATGCCCACTAAAAACATATAATTTATTATTTAATACAACTGAATTTCCTTTCCATACGTGATAAGGAAAATTTTGTCCCTTTTTTTCTTCCCATTTTTTTTCTTCAGTATCATAACTATAGGTATTTTTCTTCAAAGCTGGAATAGTCCCCAATGCAAAATCAAATCCAACTACATATATTTTCTTTCCAATCGCACCTACATATAAATACTCTGGACTATATGGTGATACAAAAGGAATATCCTCCATCTTTTCCCATGTGTCTGTTTTTGTATCATATACTTCTAGTGTGTTGACTCCAATCCCTTTTTCTGATCTTCCACCGAGCACATAAATTTTATGACCAATCGTAACGGTTTTTACACTAGATCTTAAAGTAGGCATATCAGCTTTTCTTGTCCATTCATTCGTTTTTGGATCATACATAAATGTTTGATTTTCACTAGATTTTTTAGTGCCTGCTCCCCCAATGATGTATACCTTCCCATCAACAACAGCACTACCTGCATTGATACGAGCTTCAGGCATTTTTGCTTTTTCTTCCCATTTTTTTACTTCAGCTGCACTTACTGTTTGAAACGACTGAGACATTGAAATGATCAATAACAAAAACATCATAAACCATTTTTTCAAAAAAACCACTCCTTCTTATAAGCAAATTTACTACTTAGCACATATCGGCAATAATACTAAAGTTTTTAATACATTATAAAAATTTTTATATTTTCAGCGAACTAAGAACTTTTTAAAAAGTTTTGGTATTGTTAATTTGAGTAGGATAAATAGAGGGTATTTTTAAAATTCGTTCTCAAAATAATTGAACTGAAAAATATGAGAGAGGTTGTGAAGAAATGGTTGATGTTCTGTGCATAGGTGAATAAAATGCGGGGTGAAAATCTCTGATGAGCATATGAGTTTGCCACATAAAAAAAACCTCGCAGATATTTATCCACGAGATTGCGTTTATTCGTTTTAGATGACGCAAACCAAATTATGGTCGGTCACATTTTTCTCTAGTTCGTTTCCGTTTGAACCATTCCGTACCACTGTACGGTCTAAAAGCATATAAACGCGCTCGGAGGGATTCGAACCCCCGGCAGACGTGGTACCGGAAACCACCGCTCTATCCAACTGAGCTACGAGCGCATAATCATAATTTAAACGTCAGCAATTTATATTATAAAGGGTGTTCCTTAAAAAGTCAATTCATAATTTACGTTGGTCAGTCATATGAAGAATAAACAACGTACCTTCACATATTTTACAGCTTCTGTTTGAAGTCCTTTGAAAATGGGAAAGATAAACCTTAGCAAAGAGATTGCTTTTTGTTTGACCTTTATTGACCAAAAATGTATGATTAAATTACATACTTACCTTTTAAGGTGAAGGAGGAGTATTATGAATTTAATACCTACAGTCATTGAACAGACGAATCGCGGGGAAAGGGCGTATGACATTTATTCTCGCTTATTGAAAGACCGTATCATCATGCTCGGATCGGCAATTGATGACAATGTTGCGAACTCCATTGTATCACAACTGTTGTTCCTTGAAGCGGAAGACCCTGAAAAAGATATTAGTATTTACATTAACAGTCCAGGCGGCTCGATTACAGCAGGTATGGCAATTTATGATACGATGCAGTTTATTAAGCCGCAAGTCTCTACGATCTGTACTGGAATGGCAGCATCCATGGGTGCATTCCTTTTGGCTGCTGGTGAAAAAGGCAAACGTTATGCCCTTCCAAACAGTGAAGTCATGATTCACCAACCGCTTGGCGGTGCTCAAGGGCAAGCAACTGAAATTGAAATTGCGGCAAAACGCATCCTGTCATTACGTGACAAGCTGAATAAGATTCTTGCTGAGCGTACAGGACAGCCACTTGAAGTGATTGAACGCGATACCGACCGTGATAACTTTAAAACAGCAGAAGAAGCAAAAGAATACGGCTTAATTGACAAAGTTTTGACACGCAATATTGATTCACAAAAGTAACATTGTAAGAGCTGCTGGATACCCAGCAGCTCTTTTTTGTTACATATCTATATTTCTTAATACAGCCTTCTCATAAATTTTTCTTGTTAGTAGAAAGTAAACTGCTTGAAAGGCAAAATAGATGCCAATGACGATGACAGCACTGAACAATAGGTTGGAGTTGAGCATATTGCTAAGCGCTTTATAGGCAAATCCGGCATGAATCGTTCCGACAACAAACGGAATAAAAAACAAAAAGCCCATTTGTTTTTCTAGAATTGCGCGGATTTCTTTTTTTGTCATTCCAATTCTTCGTAATGCAAATACTTGAATTCTCGTATCTTCAATTTCAGTAAAGAGCCGCAAGTACATCAAGCTTCCTTGAACAACGAAAAATACAAGACTGATAAACAACCCGATAAACAGTGTCAATGATGTTGCCTGCTTCATAATCTGATAGCCAGGTGCTCTTACTTGAAAAGAATTTTTCAGCTTTTTCGGTACCATGTTTTCCAGTTTTTTTGACACTTGAACTTCATTTTCCCAGTTATGAAGCTCATAGCCGATGACTCTTGTCTGTTTATTTAAAGGTACATGTTTAGCCTGCTCAACATATGTGTTCTGATCAACAATAACTAATTTACTTGCGTTACCCATACTAAAAAGGACACCTTGATTGCGCTCTTTCCCCATTGTTAATGCAAGTCTTTTCCCAGCTATGGTGTTGATTGTTGCCTTCTCTCCAGATTCAAAAAGCGGACGGCCCATACTGAACGGATAACTAATGAATGCTTCTCCTTTTTTTAAATGTGCAAGCGGAAGATTCTTTTTCTTCGCTGCTTTATTAAAGGATTCTTCCGAAATCATCAACCCATTAGTTTCCACTCTATTTCTCATTACAGAGTCTTTCGCTTGAAATGAAACGGGAAGACCCGTTACTTCAATCTGATAGGAAATCTCAGCTTTGGCATCTTTAAGTGCTGTTTCAACCTCATCAGGTTTGATCACATGATATGTTGAGGCATCTTTTTCAACCCAGCCAATAGCCTGCGGAGTACTGGTTTCCCCCTGTTTTTGCAAATCAGCATAAAACATATAAATGACTCCTGTCGCCGTTAAAATGACGGCTGTGATAATAGAAGTCAAAAACAGCATCCGCGCATAATCCTTCAAGTGAAACATAATATTGGAACGTGTGATAAGGTTCGTTCCCCTGTAAAAGCTTGTTTTATGCTTATACAAATTCCGAAAAATTGCCACACTGCTTTGCGTAAATAGAAAATATGTTCCAATTAAGACAAGAATTAAAATGGGAAATACACGAAAAATAATATCGATAATGCTAGCCGTTGCTGCAAGCGTATAACAACCTGCCAGACAAATAAGCGAAAGTGCAGTCAGCCATTTGGAATAGACAGGCATATCTTTTGGCTGTTTTGCCGCTTTCAACAGATCAATGATTTCCAGTTTACGGATCCTTGTTAAGGATAAAATGGTCAATGTTTGAAACAGAATGATAAAACCAACTGCGGTAATGATCAAAGCTTTTGGCACAACCGTAAACGAAATGGGTGCTTTTACATCCATCATGGCTGTCATCGCCATGAAAAACAGCTTAGAAAATAACAGACCAATACCAATTCCTGTTGCAATTGAAAGAACAGAAATAATCGTCTGTTCATAGTAAATCATTTTCCTTAATTGGCGCTTTGATGTTCCAAATAAACTTAATAAACCAAATTCTTTTTTTCTTGCCTGTAAAAAGGCGGAATTCGAGTACAATATGAAAAAGATCGCAAAGACAATAATGATCACTTCAGCAGCATAAAGACATATTTTTACGGTTTCTCCTCCGTAGATTTTATCCTCTGTTACATCAGGATGATAAATAAATGAGGAAAAGATAAAAAACACGGACACTGTAAAGACACAGCTTAAAAAATAAGCTAAATATCGCTGAAGATTTCCCTGAACATTTTTACGAGCGATAACTTTCATGTTCATGAAAATCACCTCCCAAAACACTTAACGTGTCAAGGATGCTCTGATAAAAATCTTGTCTGTTTGAGCCTTTGCGAATTTCCGAGAAAAATTTTCCGTCTTTAATAAAAATAATTCGTTCGCAGAAACTTGCAGAAGTCGGATCATGGGTGACCATCAAAATTGTCGCATGTTTTTCACGATTCAGTTTTGTCAGGGAGTCCATGACTTGTTTAGCAGATTTTGAATCAAGGTTTCCTGTCGGTTCATCCGCTAGAATAAGAGCAGGTTCATGAATCATCGCACGGGCACATGCCGCTCTTTGTTGCTGACCACCGGAAACTTCATATGTACGGTGGTCAAGAATATGATCAATCTCCAGTGTTTTCGCCAAATCAAGAAGTTTTGACTCCATTTCTTTCGGTCGCACCTTATCAAGAGCAAGCGGCAACAGAATATTTTCGCGAATTGTCAATGTTTCAAGCAGGTTAAAATCTTGAAAGATAAAGCCGAGCTCACGCCTCCGAAATAACGCCAGCTTTTGATCTTTTAATTTAGCAGGGTTTGTTCCATTAATAATTAAATCTCCATTTGTCGGCTGATCAATTGTTGCGAGAAGGTTGAGAAGTGTCGTTTTTCCACTGCCTGAAGGCCCCATTACCCCGACAAACTCGCCTTGTTCAACCGAGATATTAAAATTATTTAAAGCATCGTGTGAAAAACCGCCTTTTTTAGAAAAATATGTTTTAGATAAGTGTTTAGTTTCAAGTACGTTCATTGGTTTCCTCTCCTTTTCCTCTTTATTATAAAAAGGAGTGAAAACATCTCCCATCGAATTACCTTGCAAAGCAAACAGCCAATCTTACAGTTTTGTCACATTACTATAAAGAGTGTTGCTTGTAAACGTCACTGTTATCACTGTTCCTTTTCCTTGCTCTGATGATGCGCTAAGTTCATGACCTAAATGACGGCAAATCTCTTTTGATAAATAAAGTCCCATCCCTGTCGCCTCTTGTTGTCTCCTTCCATTTTCCCCGGTGAAAAATGGCTGAAAGATACGTTGGAGGTCTTGAGCTGGAATTCCGATCCCTTGATCAATGATAGACACAGCAGTTTGATCGCCTGTTTGCTCTACCTTCATCACAATGTCTGCTCCTTTGTGTTGCGGCGAATATTTTAAGGCATTATGAAGGATTTGCTGAAAGACGACAGTCAACCATTTTTTATCACTGTAAATCCATACACAATCATCTGAAATCACTAGCTTTGGAAAAAGTCTTCGTTTAATAAACTGCCGTTTTTCCTCATTGATGATTTCTCTGAGTAAACTGATGACATCGATTTGTTCAGCTTTTAGATCGATAGCAAAGTGATCAAGCCTTGCCATATGAAGCATCATATCTAAACCATAGCGAAACCGGTCATTCTCTTCTTCAATCTCAGTAAACAGGGACCTGATCGACCTGATCTCTGACTGTTTCTTCCCTTCTTGAATGAGGAGCGAAATGACAGATACGGGAGTTTTCATATGATGGATCCATTGATTTGTAAAATCGAGATGCTGTTGCCGCTCTCTAGAATAACAGGAAAGCTTTTCACGGTAATCTTTATTGAGTTTAGCAACTAGTTCAGTCCACATTTTCTGTTCTTTTGTTGCTGGCTGATAGGCTTTTAATACTTCTCCAGTTTGCATAGATACTTCAACATACTGTTTCTTTAATTGACAAAGAAACGAACGTTGTCTGCCATAGTCAATGATCAAACCGATGCTGAGAAAAACGATCATCAAAATAAACATATAAAAAATATTAGCCCTTGAAATACCTGACCCTTTTTCAAGGATACCAAGAGCTGCAACAATGGTGACAAATCCTGTACCTAGTATAGAAAATAGAATGATCCAAGCGCGATCCCGCAAATATGCTTTAAACATCTTCTTGTTCATCCTTCCAACCGACACAAAACCTGTACCCTTGTCCCCTGACAGTTTTAATGGCATCATGGATTCCAAGTTCACCAAGTTTCTTTCTTAAACGATTAACATTGACCGTTAACGTATTGTCATCTACAAAATGGATTTCATCCCATAATGCTTCAAGCAGTTCTTCCCTTGTGATAATTCGATCATACTCTTTGACAAACATTGATAAAAGCTGAAATTCCTTTTGAGAAAGAGACATTCGGTGATCTTCCCTTTGCATTTCAAAGCGCTCTGGATAAATATACAGACCTCCAACTTCTAGTACTTGTGTTTCTTGATGAAGAGCTGATGAGTATTCACCATATGTACGCCGCAGCACACTTTTGATTTTGGCGAGCACAACATCGAGATGAAATGGTTTTGTGATATAATCATCTCCTCCATGTTCAATCGCCATCACCTGATTCAATTCATCCGTCCGAGCAGAAATGAAAATAATGGGTACATTTGATACAGTACGGATTTGTCTGCACCAATAAAAACCATCAAAATAAGGAAGGTTAATGTCCAAGAGGACCAAATCAGCGGTTTTTTCGATAAATTCTTGTTTGATTTGAGAAAATGTTTGAACAGTACTGACTTCATAGCCGTACTTTCGCAAATGATTTTGCAGGATAGAAGCAATTCGTTCATCATCTTCAATAATTAAGATGTTATACATGTTTAATCATCCTCAAAAAAATACTTGTTAAACATTATAGTAAATTCCCCTTGTTTCAAGTTTTGTTTGGAGAGATTATGACTGGTCCGTTTTGTGAAATGATCTTTCTTCAAAATGATTGTTCCGTTCCTTGTCCATTTACAAGCAAGTGGATCTTGATTAAACGGTGAGTCAGGATGATTGTGGATCAGCTCACGGACTTCAGCAAGCACCACTTCATTAATTGGTTCAATTGAAAATGCGTAACCTGTCTGCCAGCCTTCACCTTTATCCATTTCAAGAAGATAGTCTCCTTTATCAGTATTCGCTTTTTGAACACGATAACGTCCTGTTTTTGAAGTCATCACTTCTCCTGATAATGGAACTGGAGCAAGGGGCAGATTCAGTCCAAACCCGGTATCAATGAGAAAAGCCTCGTTTCCTTCCCACAAAACAATGGCAACATGTGTACCTGTTAGTGACCATAGTTGGTTTTTTTCATTGTAAACCGTTCCTTGAATCATATGGACTGAAAAACCGAGATCTTTCAACACATAATAGAGAAATGCGTTCAAATCATAACATAATCCGCCACGCTGATGATTCAACAGGGCTTCAGTCAGACTTTTCTTTGTCATTGGAATACGCTCTTTTTTTAAAACAGAACTATTTTCAAATGGAAACTGATAGGCGATCCGTTCTAAAAATTCCGGCAAGTTAGCGAAAGAGATCACATGATGAGAATCGTATCCGATTCTCTTATATAGCAAGTCAAGCAAAACCGTCATGATTCTTCTCCTTTCGATTTCTTATTTAATACTGTCTGACATCTCTTTTAAAACGAATAAAAAGTACCCTTATAGTAGGCTATATGCTAAGATCCCACTATATAGGGTACATGTTGTGATGGTTAGTTTTGTTCCAAAACATACGCACTCAATGCATCAATCGCGTCTTGTTCATCAGCTCCATCTGCAATCAGTGTGACTTCAGATCCCGAACTGACAGCTAGACTCATTAATCCCATGATGCTTTTTGCATTCACTTTTTTATCTCCCTTTTCCAAAAAGATGTCTGATTGAAAGCGGTTGGCTTCCTGAACAAACAATGCTGCTGGACGTGCTTGCAGTCCTGTTTTTAATCGAATTTCGACTTTTTGTTGAACCATAAGATCTCCCCATTCCCTTGTCCATTATTTTAAAGAGACAAATTGCCCTAAACGTAATTGTTCAGCAATCTCATCTAATTTGCGAAGTCGATGGTTAATCCCCGATTTACTGATTTTTCCGCTGGTGACCATTTCCCCAAGTTCTTTTAAGGTTACTTCTTGATAATGAATACGGAGCTGTGCAATTTCTCTCAGTTTTTCTGGCAAAGCATCAAGACCGATTTTTTCATCGATATATTTAATGTTTTCCACCTGTCTGAGCGAAGCACCAATCGTCTTGTTTAAGTTGGCGGTTTCACAATTGACCAGTCTGTTAACCGAGTTCCTCATATCCCGTACAATTCGGACGTCTTCGAATCGGAGCAGTGAATGGTGAGCACCAATTACATTTAAAAACTCGGTGATTTTCTCCGCCTCTTTCAAATAAGTGATATATCCTTTCTTCCGCTCCAATGTTTTGCTGTTTAAATGAAACTGATTCATCAGTTCTGATAATGACTCATTATGCTCTTTGTACATCGAAGAAATTTCTAAATGATAAGAAGATGTTTCGGGATTGTTGACAGAACCACCAGCTAAAAAAGCTCCCCTTATATAAGAACGTTTACAACACCTTTTTTTCACTAGTTTTTCTGATATATTTCTTGCAATAACAAAATTTTCTCCAAGTATCTTTAAGTCTTCAAGGATGGTCTTTGCATTTTCGATCAGACGTACAATGTAGACATTATTTTTTTTCAGCCTCATTTTTTTTCGAACGAGCAGTTCGACAGACACCTCATATTGCATTTTAAGCAATGTATAAATTCTTCTGGCAATGGCCGCGTTCTCGGTTTGAACATCTAGAACCACTTTTCGGTTTGAGAAGGACAGTGAACCATTCATCCGAATGAGAGCAGAAAGTTCCGCTTTCGCGCAACACTCCTTCACTTCCAAGTTTGTAAGTTCCTTTTTCGTTTCAGACGCAAATGACAATTTAGACAACCCCATTCCAAAGCCTGCTATTCTTTTAATAAATCAACAAGCAACGAAGCGACTTTATGTGTATCATGGCGAATGACGCCATTCTCATACGTTACAATCTGGTCTTTTATGACTTCAAGCCCCATGAGAGTCAGACTCTCAATATTAAACTGCACAGGCTGGGCAAGTTCTTGCGCATATCTTGCTCGAATATCGTCTGGAATCTCCTCATTATTAACAAGAATCGTATCAATAAAAGGAGCACCCATATGTTGGTTCAATGCTTCAACATGGTCTGCAGCACTGTAATACAAGGTTTCCCCTGGCTGAGTCATCACATTGCATATATAAACCTTTTTGGCAGAAGCATTCAAAATTTCTTCCCTTATTTTTGGAACAAGTAGATTAGGTAAAATACTTGTATATAGGCTACCTGGACCAAGAATAATCAAATCTGCCTTCCGAATGACATCGATCGTTTCTGGTAATGGGTCAATTTTTTCAGGGGTTAGAAATACTCTTTTAATGCGGCGCCCATAGGATGGAATCACCGACTCCCCTGAAATAATTTGACCATCATCCATTTCTGCATGTAACACAACACTAGTATTTGCAGCTGGTAGCACCTTTCCACGAACATTTAATACTTTACTCATTTCAGTGACGGCATGAAAGAAATCACCGGTTATGTTTGTCATTGCCGCCAACATTAAATTCCCCAATGAATGGCCGATTAAATCGCCGCCCTTGTTAAAACGATGCTGAAACAGGTTTTCCACAAGCGGTTCCACATCAGATAACGCAGCCAGTACATTGCGTACATCACCAGGAGGAGGAATTTTCAATTCATTTCTTAATCTCCCTGAACTTCCTCCATCATCTGCTACTGTTACAACAGCTGTAATGTCCACAGCGTGGTGCTTTAAACCTCTCAACAACACAGATAGACCTGTTCCACCACCGAAGATTGCAATTCTTTTCTGCTTGGTCATTTTATTTTCTGCTTTTCTTCTCAATGTCCCGGTGAGTAACATGAGTATAGTAGTCTTTTTTAAAATAATCAGCAATGTATTCAGTAAGCGTCACAGAACGATGTTGTCCTCCCGTACATCCAATTGCAATAACAAGCTGGCTTTTCCCTTCACGTTTATAGGAAGGCAACATAAAGCCCAATAAATCGGTCAACTTTTCAAGGAATTTTTGTGTTTCACTCCATTTCATCACATAGGATGATACTTCATGGTCTTTGCCAGTTAATGGTCTCATACTATCAATGTAGTATGGGTTTGGAAGAAATCTCACATCGAAAACAAGATCGGCATCAATCGGAAGCCCGTATTTAAATCCAAATGACATGACATTGACAGTAAAAGTGTGACCTTTATCTGTCGCAAAATGCTGAACAATTTTTTCACGCAATTCTCTTGGCTTCATGTCAGATGTATCGTAAATAATTTGGGAGCGACCTTTCAATTCTTCTAAAAGCTGACGTTCCATTTCAATTCCTTCTAGTGGAAGCCCTGTTGTTGCAAGCGGGTGGGAACGTCTTGTTTCTTTATATCTTGAAACTAACACCGAATCTTTTGCATCCAAAAACAAAATACGTGGGGTTATCCACGATGTTTCCCCAATTCCATCAAGAGCTTCAATCAGACGATCAAAAAATTGGCGACCGCGCAAATCCATGACAAGCGCAACTTTGCTCATTTTTGAACTTGATTCCTTCATCAGCTCCAAAAATTTCGGGAGTAAAGACGGTGGCAAATTGTCCACACAGAAAAACCCGAGGTCTTCAAAACTTTGAATCGCAACTGTTTTTCCTGCTCCAGACATTCCGGTTATAATGACAAGCTGAATTTCATGGCCCCCATTTGCACTCATATGTTTCCCCCCTTATGATTAGTCGCCCTGTGGATCTAAGCGATAAGACAGTAATTTAAAGTCAGGCGTATAGGTAAAGGTCCCGTGAAGAAGACCATTGCCTTTTAGCATAAAGTCGAGAATGTGTACATCACCTGGCGCCATTGGTAAATGTTCTATATCTCTAACTGAATGCCATTCGATCATTCCTTCTTCAGACTCTTTTACAGGTTTACCTGTATAATGATCGGCGACAAACGTGAACATCATCCATTCTGAGACAACCTGATCATTCTCTTTTATGATAAAGGTAAATATACCTTTTAATTGTGGGTTTAACACATATATACCTGTCTCTTCACGGTACTCTCTGATGACGGCGTCTCTGACTGTTTCCCCGCATTCCATTTTACCGCCGGGGGCTACCCACCAGCCTCTACGAGGTTTTTTTAGCAACAGAACTTTATCATCAGACATCAGTACACAATTGGTCACTCTTTGCAAGTTTGTCACCCATCCTTTAGTTCCTTCAATTCTTTACTCTATTATACCGCTTCCTAGTGCCACCCACAATGAACATGGTGTCAAACTGGGAAAAACGTCTTTTTTCAAACAGAACATACTCGAAAGCGCTTACCTTAAGCTGTTTTATATATTATTTTATAGCGAAACAGGTTCTTTCATGAAGTAAATATGAACAAAATATGAAAATGATGATATATGGTTTCTTTAGAAATGATATCCATAAAAAAAGACACGGATATGTAAATCCGTGCCAAAATAATTCATTATAAAAGGGGGTCAATTACTAAAGTAATCATATCAAACGATTGTTTCACTGGTGTTACAGTGCGGTTAAAACATGATGACTTTTACATTTTGTTACTTTACAGATTTTTCTTTTTCGTTCAGTTCTTCAACGTATTGTTGAACACTCTGAGCTGCAATACTTCCATCACCTGTCGCTGTTACAATTTGACGGAGGCTTTTTTCGCGTATGTCTCCCGCCGCAAATATACCTCCAACCTTTGTTTCCATCCGCTCATTCGTTAAGATATAACCCTCTTCATTTGTAATGCCAAGATTTTTAAATGGTGCTGACAATGGTAGCATACCAATATAAATAAAGACACCATCAGTAGAAAATTCTTTTTCTTCACCTGTGATTGTATCAACAAGTGTCACTTTACCAACTTTTCCATCCTTTTCGTGGATTTCCTTCACTGTCTTGTTCCAAATGAAGTCGATTTTTTCATTGGCAAATGCTCGCTCCTGAAGAATACTTTGCGCCCGCAGCTTATCACGACGGTGGACGATTGTGACTTTTGAAGCAAAACGAGTTAAGTAAACACCTTCTTCTACAGCTGAATCACCACCACCAACAACGACGAGCTCTTTGTTCTTAAAGAAAGCACCGTCACACACCGCACAATAAGATACACCCCGACCACCGAGTTCTTTTTCACCAGGAACATTTAGTTTTTTATATTCAGCACCTGCAGTGATGATCACAGTCCGTCCTTTATATTCTTTTGATCCAGCTTTGACAATCTTGTATTCTTTCCCATCAACAACTTCTTTAATATCACCATACGCATATTCTGCTCCGAACTTTTTTGCATGTTCAAACATCTTATTTGATAGTTCAGGCCCAAGTATACTTTCAAATCCTGGATAGTTTTCAACATCCTCGGTATTGGCCATTTGTCCGCCAGGTACACCTCTTTCAACCATTAAAGTTGACATGTTCGCCCTAGATGTATAGACAGCCGCTGTCATTCCCGCAGGACCTGCTCCAATAATAATACAGTCATAAATTTTTTCTTCTGACACAATGTTCACTCCTTCACGAGTCCTTCTGCTACTTTAAGCCTAGCAGTCAGTTTCTCTAAGTAAATATTCCCTAGTTGCTTCTTCCTTACCCATATCCTATAAAATATCTTGCGTCTGTGCTATTGATTTGCTCAGAAAGCAAAAAACAGATCTAAATTTTGCAATTAAGCAACCAGGGAACTGTTCAAACAAGCAAACTAAAAATGTGGAAAGGGTGCGCAATTGTCAAACAGCCAACATTTTTTAAAGCTGTCTTTGAAAGTTGCATAAAAAAACTTGCCGATGAAGCCGTGTTTTCGACCTTATCGACAAGCCTATGCTACCTACTTTTAAAGATGTTCTTTTAATACACGTTCATATTTTGTGAGTGTTGCGGATGAGATGTTAAAAAGCTTCGCTGTTTCAGCCTTGGTGAGCCGTTCATGCTGTTCCGTTTTCCAAATATAATAGATAGTTGCAGCCAAGCCGCTAGGATTTCGCAACTGCACCCCTGAAGCTCTCATTTGCTGGATCACATGAAATATCCAAAAGCACATGGCATCTTCCTCAATTACAGAACAATCCGCTTCTTCTATTGCTTTTGCTGTTCGATAAGCAAAAAGTGCATCTTTTGAAATGACTGTTTTTTTGTTTTCACCGTAAAGTAAAAGCCTGACAAACTGGTCTTCAAACTCTGTTTTTGCCATTTTTGAGTCTAGTACAGCTTGAAGTTGATCTTTTTCTCCTTTTCTTCCGCTTACATAATATGCGGCAAGGCGTTCCTCAAGCGAAGGCTGTTTTTCCAGCCTTTCTTTCCAAGGCTCAATGCGAGCATGACCTGGGTACTCCGCCTCCATTTTCCCCCATATTCGTTCAGCGAATTGGATACGGTCAGTAAAATAAGCGGAACATGCAAGCCAGTAATAAAAGGTTACATCTCCTTCAAACCCTGTACGATAAAGCGATTTTAGCCATCTATAGCCAAGGTCATACATGCCGATAAGCGAAAAAGTTGCACCGAGCTTATACCTTTGCTCATTCAACATGGGATAAATATTGGAAAGTTGTTCAGAAAGAATTCTCACTTGTTCATCTTTTCTTTCATAATGGAAAAAGATCAATAAGTTACATAGGGCGTGCAAATTTCCATCATTTTTTTCTAACACGGTCATGACTGTCAGCTTTGCTTTGTAAATATCGCCAGCATAAAAATAGGCAAGAGCCAGATTGTTATAAGCCGACCAAAATTCTGGATAATCGTTGATGATCTCTTCAAGCATCTCAATCGATTCTTGTAGTTGCCCATTTTCCAAAAATGATTTTGCCTGATCTTGCTTTAAGATTAAATCGTCCTGATCATACTCTGAGTAATGATCGCTTTCTTCTCCCATATCTAACAAGTCAAGTAGCTCCATATTTTCCGTCATGAATTCACCGTTTGGATCTTCATTTAAATAGGTTTCGGCTGCTTTATAAGCCTCTTGAAAAAGACCAAGATGAGCATAATTATTTGCCTTAAAATAATGGCATTCAGTCATTTTTTCATTCATATTTTTTAAAATAAAGTCCAATAGCTCATTTGATTGTTGATAAAAACCCATTTCCGTATAAATGACGGCAAGCTGAGAAAGCATACCTGTATTATCCGGTTCAAGAAAAATTGCTCTTTGAATGAGCTTGCTTGCACGGGATAGATTCCGTTCTCGGTATGCTTTGAGTCCTTTATGATAGAGATATTGTCCATCTTGAAACAATTGAACAATGCTTTCGTTATGATGATGTTCAGAAGTGTACTTACTCACAGCTACCCTCCATTTCAAACTGTATACCGTCAGTAGTATAACATAATTTCCAGCCGGCTTATAGACCAAAAACAAGTTTCTAGAAAATTCTCTTCATTTTCCACCTTTGGTATCTTCTCTGCACTATAAAAACCAGTGGCCAACGTTTCTCCACTGGTTTTTGAGTAAGACCCTAACTCCGTTCATAGCGTTTCCTAAGTTCATTTAACACCTCAGCAAACGGTAGGGACTGTTCTTTTAACAAGACAAACAGGTGATATATAAGATCAGCCACTTCCCATCTTAATTCTTCAAGATCGCGATTTTTTGCAGCAATGATGACCTCGGCAGCTTCTTCACCAATTTTTTTTAAAATTTTATCAATACCTTTGTCAAATAAGTAGGTCGTATAAGCTCCTTCTGGCATTTCGACATATCGTCTGGCAATGGTAGATTCGAGCTCACTTAAGATTGCAAAACGCCCATTGACTGCTGTTTTCTGTATCGATGAGAAACAGCTATCATTTCCTTGATGGCAGGCCGGTCCAGTCGGTTCGACAAGAATAACAAGAGCATCATGATCACAATCAAGGCGAATCTCTTTAACATATTGAATATTGCCAGATGTTGCTCCTTTATGCCACAGTTCTCCACGAGAGCGACTGAAAAACCATGTTTCTTTTGTTTCCAGCGTTTTTCCAAATGATTCTTTGTTCATATAGGCCAATGTTAGCACTTCTTTTGTGATCTCATCCTGAACGATCGCGGGGATTAACCCCGCTTCATTGAAATTCAGTTCATCGACAGTGATCATCGTACATTCACCCCACACTCTTTCAAGTAAGTTTTGACTTCCTTAATAGATGTTTCTTGATAATGAAAGATGGACGCAGCAAGTGCCGCATCGGCTTGCCCTTTTTCAAATACTTCATACATGTGTTCAGCATTGCCAGCACCACCTGAGGCAATGACAGGAACGGTGACAGCTTCTGAAACAAGCTTTGTCAGTTTGAGATCAAATCCGGTTTTTTCACCATCAGAGTCCATACCTGTCAGCAAGATTTCACCTGCACCTCTTTGCACGGCTTCCTGTGCCCATTCTAAAACTTCTAGTTTTGTCCTCTGCCTACCACCATGCGTATATACAACGTATTTGCCTTTGTCTAGATCAAATTTTGCGTCAATCGCAACAACAATACATTGAGAGCCAAAAAAAGCTGCACCTTCAGTGATAAGTTCGGGACGAAGAACGGCTGCAGTATTAACTGAAACTTTGTCTGCTCCCGCCCGCAAAATTGTTTTCATATCTTTCAGATGGTTGATACCACCGCCAACGGTGAAGGGGATAGCTAACGTTGCGGCGACTTTTTCCACAACATCAACAATGGTTTTTCTTCCTTCATGTGATGCAGAAATATCGAGAAAGACGAGTTCATCAGCCCCTTCATTGTCATACATTTTCGCAAGTTCAACTGGATCTCCGGCGTCCTTCAATCCGAGAAATTGAATACCTTTCACAACACGACCATCTTTCACATCTAGACATGGAATAATTCGCTTTGTTATCATTTGCTGTTAATCCTTTCAAGCGCTTCCTTCATGGTGAATTGCTTTGTGTAAAACGCTTTTCCGACGATGGCGCCACTAATGCCGTCTGGCTGTCGGTTAGCTAGTTCTTCAAGATCGGCAAGACAGCTGATACCACCTGAAGCAATCACTTGTTTGCCGGTTGTTTTTGCAAGCTCAACCGTGCGGTTCACGTTTGGTCCAGACAGCATTCCATCTGTTGCAATATCAGTAAAAATAAACACTTCAGCCCCTTCATTTGCAAGCTCAAGACCAAGCTCTTCCGCTTTAACAGTTGATGTTTTAAGCCAACCTTCTGTGGAAACAAATCCATTTCTTGCATCAAGTCCTATTGCAATATGATTGCCGTAGTTTTTGAGCATTTTTTTGACAAAACCCGGATTGGAAATCGTAGCACTACCTAAGATGACTCTCTCTATACCTTGTGATAGATAGTTTTCAATATCTTTTTCTGTTCTAATCCCACCGCCGATCTGTACCTTTACTTTCAGTTGCTTAGCAATTTTGATGACTTGGCTGTGATTCACAGTCTTACCTTCTTTAGCGCCATCCAAATCGACAAGGTGAACCCATTCTGCTCCCTCTCCAACGAACGATGATGCCATTTCGAACGGAGAATCTCCATATATCGTTTCTTTTGCATAATCACCCTGGATCAGTCTTACACATTTGCCATTTCTAATATCAATGGCTGGATATAATGTAAATGCGCTCATTTTTTCACCTTCTGTTCTTCTGAAAGCTGTTTAAACCGTTTTAAAATTGACATCCCGACTGGACCGCTTTTTTCCGGATGAAACTGAACACCATACACATTATCAATACCGACAACAGCTGGAATTTTGACACCATAATCAACACTGGCAAGCAATGCTTTTTCATCCATTTCACTGACATAGTAAGAATGAACAAAATAAGCGTATCCTTGTTCGCTATCGGTCAAAATTGGAGAATTATTGTGGATGGAGAGACTGTTCCACCCCATGTGAGGCACTTTCAGACGCTTTCCTTCTCGATCCTGTTCTGCCAGCTTAACAACTTTCCCTTTTAATAAGCCAAGCCCTTTTGAAATGCCCTGTTCTGCACTTTCTTCGAATAAAAGCTGCATGCCAAGACAAATACCAAGCAATAGCTTGCCTTCAGATACAGCAGTCTGAATAAAGGTTGTCAATTTCATGTTATCTAATATAGCGGTCGCATCCCGGAATGCGCCTACTCCAGGAAGGATATAGCTATCAGCTTTTTGCAATTCCTCAATTTCTTCTGAGATGACATATGGTGCTTCAATTCGTTCCAGGGCTTTAGAAACACTGTACAGATTACCCATTCCATAATCAATGACACCGATCATTCACAGCATTCCTTTCGTTGAGGGGATATCTTTTATACGAGGGTCGATCATTGTTGCTTCATCAAGCGCACGTCCGAGTGCTTTAAAAATCGCTTCAATTATGTGATGAGTATTTTTTCCGTGATGGACAATGACATGAAGATTCATCTTTGCTTCAAGTGCCAACTTCCATAAAAATTCATTGACAAGCTCTGTATCAAATGTACCAACTTTTTGACTAGGGAACTCCCCCTTGAATTCAAAGTGCGGCCTGTTACTCAAATCAACGGCAACTTGGGCGAGCGCTTCATCCATCGGTACTAAGCTGGAACCATAGCGTTTTATCCCTTTTTTGTCTCCCAGCGCTTCCAAAAGCGCCTGCCCAAGACAAATCCCGATGTCTTCAGTTGTGTGATGATCATCAATTTCAACATCACCATTCGCCTGAATGAAAAGGTCAAACTGACCATGTTTTGCAAATAGATCAAGCATATGTGTCATAAACGGTACATCTGTTTGAATATCGCCCTGTCCTTGGCCATCAATCATAAATGATAGGGTGATATCTGTTTCATTGGTTTTTCTTACCCGGTCCGCTTTTCTCATCACTCTTCCTCCCAGCTTCTCGATTCAATTGCTCTGGCATGCGCTTCAAGCCCTTCCAACCTAGCAAAGGCTGCAATTCTTTTTGCATGTTCCTCAAAAGCTTGTTTACTGTAAGAAATGATGCTTGATTTTTTTTGAAAGTCGGTCACCTGAAGCGGACTTGAAAATTTGGCTGTTCCATTTGTCGGGAGCACATGGTTTGGACCTGCAAAATAATCTCCGACAGCTTCAGAACTGTACGCTCCTAAAAAAATCGCACCGGCATGTTTGATCTTTCCCAGTAGTTCATCAGGCCGTTCTGTTAAAATCTCTAAGTGTTCAGGGGCGAGTTCGTTGATCAGTGAAACAGCTTCAGTTAAAGTTTCTGTCACATAGATCATTCCGTGTTCTTCTATTGACTGACTAGCGATCTCTTTTCTTGGCAAATCTTTAAGCTGGCGGTCAACCTCTTTGTCAACAGCTTTTGCAAGCTCATAAGAATTTGTAACAAGTATGCTTGATGCCATGATATCGTGTTCAGCCTGTGACAACAGATCAGCTGCAATTTCACGGGGATTTGCCATTTTGTCAGCAAGAATGGCGATTTCACTTGGCCCAGCAATCATATCGATGTCAACCTGGCCGAACACTTCTCGTTTAGCAAGCGCGACATAAACATTACCAGGACCAGTAATTTTATCGACCGGTGAAATGGTCTCCGTTCCGTATGCTAGTGCCGCTATCGCTTGGGCACCTCCAATTTTATAGATTTCTCTTACCCCTAGCTCTGCTGCAGCAACTAAGACACCTGCAGGAAGATAGCCGTCTTTTCCCGGGGGTGAGGTGAGAACGATCCGTTCAACCCCTGCCACAAGTGCTGGAATGACATTCATTAAGACTGATGAAGGATATGCCGCAGTCCCCCCTGGCACATAAACTCCGACCGAATCAAGCGGTGTTATTTTCTGTCCAAGCATTGTGCCATCATTCCGATGATAAAACCATGATGATGTCAGCTGTCGTTCGTGATATTCTTTTATATTAAAGATGGCTGACCGCAAAATTTCAATATCATCTTGTTTAAGCCTACTGTATGCTTGTTGGATTTCAAATTCAGAAACGAGAAAATCAAAGATTTCAACTCCATCGAATTGTTTAGTATAAGCAGAAATAGCAGCATTTCCAACTTTTCTCACTTCATCAATCATGAAGCGAACAGTTTTTCGTTGTTCTTCTGTTCCAGAATCAATAGACCGTTTTAAGGATATAGCAGCATTTCCGCTAGTGAAGGTCAGCTTCATGTTGTTCCTCCTTCGACAATCAGTGAGAGTTGAGAGGCCATTTCATCAATAATCGCATCTTTCAAACGGTAACTGACAGGATTTACGATAAATCTTGAGGTAATATCACAAATGGTCTCTGTTTCAATCAAACCGTTTTCTCTTAACGTCTGTCCTGTTGAAACAATATCAACAATCCGATCAGTAAGACCGATTAGTGGAGCTAATTCAATTGAACCGTTAAGCTTAATGATCTCCACTTGTTCTCCCTGTTCCTTGAAATATTTTGATGCAATATTCGGATATTTCGTCGCGACTCTATGGACAACACCGCTTGCTACTGTTTGTGGCAAACCGGCTATAGCTAAGTGACATTTACTCAATTTCAAATCAAGAACTTCGTATACATCCGGCTCTTTTTCAAGTATGACGTCTTTACCTGCAATGCCGACATCAGCTACTCCATGCTCGACATATGTTGTGACATCGAGCGGCTTGGCGAGGATGAAGCGGAGATTTCCTTTAGGTGTATCAATCATTAGTTTTCTTGTATCATCGAGCTCCTCAGGAAGTTTGTATCCGGCCTGACGTAGTAGATCGCAAGTTTCAGCAAAAGTTCGTCCTTTTGGCAGTGCGATTGTTAAGGGATTACCCATGTCTTTCGTCCTTTCTGGAACCGATAAAATAGGTTACTTTTTGAAACGATTTTGTCATCTGATCGATGTTTTTGATACCAGCCAAATCTTGAAGGACGACTTTTTTTCCTTGTGTCCGTTCTTTCTCAGCAAATTTGATCGCCTCTTCTCGCTGCTCTGTGCTAAAAATAACTGCATCAATTTTCGTTTGCACATCATTCAATTTCAAGGCTTCTAGTAAGCGGTCAAGCCGAATCCCAAATCCAGTGGCTGGCGCGCTGAAATTGAAGCGATCAAGGAGCTCATCATAGCGGCCCCCATTCCCAATGGGAAAGCCAATATTTTCTGCATAAATTTCAAATAAAATTCCGTTATAGTAACTCATATGACGAACCATACTCAGATCGATTGTTACATGATCCGCACAACCATAGTCAACAAGTGTTTCCCAAAGTGTTTCCAATTGTAGGATTGCATTCTTTCCTGCCTCAGAACCGATGATTGCTTTTGCTTCATCACAAATTTCAATTCCGCCTTTCAAGTTGAGCAGTTTTAATAATCTTTGTTGATCAATTGTTGATAAACTTAACGATTTTACATGTTCACGGAAACCAACATAATTTTTATCATATAAAAAACGTTGGAGTACACGGACTCTTTTTTGGTTTCCTAAAATATCCATAAACAAAGCATCAGCAATACCAACGTGTCCGACAGAAATTTTAAATGTTGATAAACCTGCTTTCTTCAATGAAAAAATCACAAGGGCGATTACTTCAGCATCAGCGCTTGTTGAACCATCTCCAATTAGTTCAACACCGACTTGTTCAAATTCAGCAGGTCGGCCACCTTCCTGTTCCTGGGCTCTGAAAACATTTGCCGCATACCCAATCCGGAGAGGATGATGTTTGTCGAGGTTTGCAGCCGCGATCCTTGCGATTGGTCCTGTCATATCTGGTCTTAAAACAAGTGTTTGCCCTTTTTGATCAAGTAGCTTAAAAAGTTGCTGGTCTAAAATTGCTGATTGTACGCCGACCGTATCATAAAATTCTAATGTCGGTGTTTCCATAAATTGATATCCCCATTGCTCTATCAGTTCTGTTAATGAAACGCGCGTATCTTTCATTGTTTGATAAAGCCCTGGCAGTATATCTCTCATCCCGTCGGGTTTTTCAAACATAAACATGATGTTTTGACACCTCCCAGAATCCAAAAATTCAAAATCCTTTAGTTCACTAATATGATAACATGGTAACAAATTAAAGTTTGGAAATCAACCAATTTTGGAAAGTTTGTTTGTCCAGACTTCATAAAATAATCATTTTATTTCTTAAACATTTGAATGATATAATACTTAAAAACGCATAGTATAGACATCATAGAGAGAACAGGAGATCGAATATGAAATTCCTTAAAACGTTACTTGTTGCTTTGATCTTAGCAACGATTGTTATCTTTATACTGTTTTCTAAAGAAATCAAAACCTCGTTCATTAAAACATTTGCAGCAACTAAACAAACATCAGCTGAAATGGAACGTAAACCGCTAGATGTCCCGCTATTGAAACAAATGGACCATCCAAAGCTTTATAATGGCTGTGAAGTCACAAGCTTGGCGATGATCCTAAACTACAGTGGATATGATGTGACAAAGAATGAATTGTCTCAGAAAGTCAAAAGGGTGCCTTTACAATATAAAAACGGTTTAAAAGGAAATCCAAATGATGGCTTTGTTGGAGATATGGAAAAAGGGCCAGGTCTTAGTGTTTATCATGGTCCAATTTACGAATTAGCAACATCTTATGCAGGTGACAAAGTCATTGATTTAACAGGAAGCAAACTAGAGAAAATCTACGAGCAGCTCAATCACAGCAGACCAGTTTGGGTGATCACGACCGTCAACTTCAGCCCTGTGAAAAGTATGAAGACATGGAACACACCGACAGGCAAAGTCAATGTGACATATAAAGTACATAGTGTTGCGATCACAGGATATGATCGAAAATATGTTTATCTAAATGACCCCTATGGCTATAAAAACAGACGAACTGACAGAACAAAATTTGAAAAATCGTGGAAACAGATGGGGCGGCAAGCGATTGTAATTGCCGATTAAAAAGGGCAACAAAGCCCCCGTTATAGTAAACGAGGGCTTTGTGAGCGTTGTTCCATTTCTTCTTTTGTATAAATGATCCGCATCGGATTACCACCGACCAAGACACCTGGAGGAACATCTTTATGAACAAGAGTACCTGCGGAAACGACAGCACCTTGTCCGATCTCAACACCAGGAAGTATTGTTGAATTAGCTCCGATCATCACTTCATCACCAATGATCACTTCACCAAGACGATATTCTTTAATTAAATATTCATGAGCTAAAATCGTCGTATTGTAGCCAATCACAGAATTGCGTCCAACAGAAATCTTTTCTGGGAACATCGTATCAGGCATGACCATCAGTGCAAATGCCGTTTGCTTTCCAACTTTCATTCGCAAAAATGTCCGATACATCCAGTTTTTCAATCCTAAAAAAGGTGTATAACGCGCGATATGAATGACAATGAAGTTTTTAACAACTTTCAGAAATGGAACGGTTTGATAGATTTGCCATAAAGCATTAGCACCTGACACGGGATAACGCTTTGTTTTCCTCAATCTACCGCCACTTCCAAAACGTGAAGCAGGTCTTTCATTTCAACTAACATATAATCAGGCTGAAACTTCTCTAAGTTCTTTTCACCTTTAATTGACCAAGCAACTCCAGCCGTTTTTGTACCGGCATTTTGCCCAGCCAAAATATCGTGGTAATTATCACCGATCATGATGGCCTCTTCAGGTAAGCTATCAAGCTTTGATAACGCTAAGAGAACAGGCTCTGGATCCGGTTTAGCTCGTTTAACATCATCAAGTGTCACGACAGTTTCAAAAAAACGATCGAGACCGGTCCATTTGAGACCCATATTGACTGTATCACGCAACTTTGTTGTCACAATACCAAGCTTATACCCTTTATATGCCAAGTGCTCAAGCGTCTCATAAACCGTATCATACTCTGTCACAAGCTGATCATGCATTTTATGGTTATATTCACGATACATCATGATCATTTCATTGACCTTCTCCTGATTGATACTGCTAAACGTTTCATAAAGAGATGGGCCAATAAAATTCAGCACATCTTCACGTTTATACTGCCCTGGATGATAATGATCAAGTGTATGTAAGAAAGAAGCAATAATCAGCTCATTTGTATTGATTAGCGTTCCATCTAAATCAAACAGCACAGTATTGATTTTCATAAAAAATTTCCTTTCTTTGCAGCTTTTTTCGCGAACTCACATTTCTTGATACCGTTTAATCTCGCCGCCTTTAAACCGCCTGAATAACATAACACCAACTGCACAGACGATAAGGACAATGGAAATAACTTGAGCGATCCGAAGCGTATCCGTCAACATCAGACTGTCTGTCCGAAGCCCTTCAATATAGTAACGCCCGATCGAATACCAAATGACATACGTTAAAAACAGTTCGCCCCGCTTTAAATTAGCTTTTCTTAAAAGAATCAAGATCAGAACACCTGTTAAACTCCATAATGATTCATATAAAAAAGTAGGATGATAATATTGCCCATTTACATACATTTGGTTAATGATAAAGTCTGGTAGATGAAGGTTTTCTAAAAATTGTCTTGAGACAGAGCCACCGTGTGCTTCCTGATTCATAAAGTTACCCCAGCGACCGATTGCTTGACCTAACAGAATGCTGGGAGCCGCGATGTCGGCAAGTTTCCAAAAAGAAAGTCCTTTTTTCTTGGCAAAAATGATTCCAGTTAAAATTGCACCAATTAAACCGCCATGAATGGCAAGGCCCCCATTCCAGATTTGAATGATTTGATCAGGGTGTTCACTATAATAATCCCATTTAAACAGAACATAGTACGCTCTCGCACAAAGAATCGCAATCGGAATAGCAAACAGGATCAGATCAACAAAGGTATCTTTATGAAGCCCCCTGCGCTCACCTTCTCTGACCGCCATCCATAATCCCAGTAAAGCACCAACACCGATAATAATGCCGTACCAGTGCACAGCAATGGGACCCAATTGAAAAGCGATCGGGTTTAGTGGTTCAAAAGTTTCATTCATCATGACAACTCCTAATCATCAATTTCACCATCTTCAATCACATCCGCTAGTTTATTCGTAAATTGTTCGGCCGCATTCAAACCCATTCGTTTCAATCTAAAGTTCATGGCAGCCACTTCAATAATAACAGCGAGATTTCTTCCCGGACGGACTGGGATGGTCAGCTTTGGTATTTCAGTATCAATAATTTTCATCTTTTCTTCGTCAAGTCCTAAACGATCATACTGTTTCCCCTGTTCCCAGAGTTCAAGACTCATGACAAGGGTGATCCGTTTAAAACTTCTCACAGCACCTGCACCAAATAAAGTCATGACATTAATAATGCCAAGGCCTCTAATTTCCAGAAGATGTTCAATTAAATCAGGTGCACTTCCAATCAATGTATCCTGATCTTCCTGTCTAATTTCTACACAGTCATCCGCAACAAGGCGATGACCTCTTTTCACAAGCTCCAAGGCGGTCTCACTTTTACCAACACCGCTCTTTCCAATGATCAAGACCCCTACACCGTAAATGTCTACGAGTACACCATGTATGGCGGTTGTTGGCGCAAGTTGACTTTCAAGAAAATTTGTTAGGCGACTGGAAAGACGAGTTGTCTTCAATGGGGAGCGAAGGACAGGCACACCTTTTTCTTCAGAAGCTTCAATAAGTTCAGGCGGAATTGGCAAATCACGCGAAAGAATGATTGCCGGTGTAACCTCAGTACATAACGAAAACATTCGTTGTTTTTTTTCTGCTTCAGGAAGCTTCTCAAAAAAGGTGATTTCTGTTTTCCCTAGCAGCTGAACTCTCTCTCTTGGATAATATGTAAAATACCCCGCCATTTCAAGGCCTGGCCTAGATAAATCACTCATTGTAATCGGGCGATTAATCCCCTCTTCTCCACTGATTAATTCCAGTTTGAACTTGTCTATCATGTCTTTTGTGCGAACTTTTGCCACGATGTTAACCTCCTCTTCTAAAGGTGAAAGCTATACACATTTAGCTTTATTCTACCACTTTCAAAATAAACCTAAAAACATTTTTTTAAAGCCGTACATTAATTGGCTTTCTTTCAGCAAGAAAAATCAGTAGTATGAAGGAGAAATGTTATGTTAAAGGAAGTGAATAGTGCGTGAAATACAATATTCACGATACAACTGTGTTAAATGAAGAAATCCTTTCTCCAGAGGAAAAAGAAACCTGGGTACTATATATGAAAGTGCTGACTGCAGCCGGACTAGGGGATGTTTCTGAATGGATGAAGCTTGATATCAGTATGCCACAAATGAAAGTCTTAATGCTTCTAAACACCCACGAAAAACTGAAAGTCTCGGAGATCGCTGAGAGAATGGGAGCTTCCCTGTCAAACATGACTGGGCTGCTCAGCCGGCTTGAGGATGCAAATTTTATTATAAGGACCCATTCTAAAGAGGATAGGCGAACAATCGTCGTTGAATTGGCAGAAGAGGCGAAAGATATTTTTCGCGGATTGTATCAAAAAGGACATGAAAAATTAAAGAAAGCCCTGCAAAGCCTAAATGAACAGGAAAAGAAAAAAGTAAATGAAGGTCTATCCATTCTTGAAAAAGCACTAAAATTAAATGACGAAGAATAACAAGCTGCCGCCAAGCCCTAGCGCAGCTTTTTTTTCTAAAAAAACTTTTGACAAAATTAGTATTTTAATGGATGATGAATTTAATTCATTTTAAATTAATTATTAATTTAAAGTGAATTAATTAAAAAGGGGGAACAAATGGTGACGAAAGAAGGTTTAAACCAAAAGTGGGCAATTGCCTTATTTACCGTTGGCGTGTTTATGGCCGCATTAGACAATGGCATTATTTCAGCTGCACTTACGACAATCAATGATTTTTTCCAAGTGTCTCCTTCATGGGGTGCATGGGGCATCACACTGTATACACTCGGTTTGGCAGTCAGTGTCCCAATCGTCGGGAAATTGTCTGATCGATATGGACGAAAAAAACTGTTTATCACCGAAGTAATCCTGTTTGGGATCGGTTCTTTATTGGTTGCCTTAAGCCAAAGTTTCCCAATGTTTTTATGTGCGCGGCTCATCCAATCACTTGGCGGGGGTGGGATATTTATTATTGGGAGTTCTCACATTCTTTCAACAGTTCATAAGGATAGACAAGGCTCAGCACTCGGGCTTTTAGGAGCAATGAATGGTATTGCAGCAGTGCTGGGGCCAAATATCGGCAGTTTCATCCTCGATATAACCGGCAGCTGGCATTGGCTGTTTTTCATTAATTTACCAATAGCTTTATCCCTTGTGCTGTTAAGCTTCCCATTCATTATCGAAACAAAAGAAGATCACATCAAACCACTTGATATAACAGGAACGATTATTTTATCTTTCGCCATATTATCTGTGATGTATGGAATTACTAATTTAAATGGTGAACACTTCCTTACCGGATTGCTAGATCCACATGTATATGTTTTTTTGCTTATCGGTCTCATTTTATTGACAGGATTGTTTTTTTATGAGAAAAGGGTGGAGCATAGCGGGGGTGACCCAATACTTGCCTACAGTTTATTAAAAAATAAAGTGTTTCAGTGGACATTGTTTATCGGTTTTATTTCTGGTGGGCTCTTAGCGGCCGTCATCTTTATCCCTTCATACGCGGAACAATATTTACACATTGCACCAGAGAAGTCAGGATATTGGATGACACCGCTCGCACTCGCTTCAGGTATAGGTGCTGGGCTAGGTGGTATGCTAGCAGATCAAAAAGGACCTATTAAAACAGCATGGCTATCAGCCATTGTTTCATGTATCGGATTTTTATTATTATCAGTATGGGTCGTAGAAAAATGGGAATTTGTCATTGCCAGTATCATTGCCGGTATTGGTTTTGGCATCCTTTTAGGCGCCCCCTTAAACATGCTCGTCTCTGAGGCAGCAAACACCCGTTATGGAACAGCACTTGGAACACTGTCTCTTGTTAGACAAATAGGACTGACATTAGCCCCTACTCTTTATGCAGGTTTTATTTCAGCTGGATATGAAAATATCGGCAGTCACATCACGAATAAACTAAAAGATACCGGTATTCAAACGAACGGAATCCCAGATCCAAAAGTGAAATCCATCATTTCAGAGGCAATTGATGAAAGTATTGGAAAAGGGTTTGGAAATCTTTACTTGACGGCTGCATTGCTGTCTTTCATCATCATTTTCGCGGTTATCGTATTATCGATCTACAGAAAAAAACAAGCCAATTTTACAATTCATCACAGTCAGGAACTGTCCAAGTAAACATTTATAGCTCCGGAGACACTTTGCCCTCCGGAGCTATTCTGAAACCATTTTAATCTTTTGTTGTAAATCTCCAAAGGATCGAACGGATTTTTCCACCGTATTGATCTAACACTGTCGTATACCAATAATATCTCGTATTTGGCTTTAAACCCTTCCAAATAACCGACACTTTTTTTCCACTTTTCGTTTTTTTCACTTTTCCAATTTGTTTATCAGTATAAACGTTCATTTTAAAATGATTTGTTCGTACTTTTTTCAACTGTGGTGAAAGGTCGGTCTTCATACTGAATTCATCTTTTTTTCCAAATTGATGTGAATCATAAAAATTGTAATCATCAAGATAAGGTGAATATGTTTTTACATGTATGGTGTCATGTTTCGGATCAACATGAAATATTCTTAAATAGCCTTGACCACCTTCAGGCCCACCCTGATAATCAGCAACCATTTGATAAACATTGCGGTCTGATTGTCCATCACCATCATCATCTAACTGATCAATCTTCAAATTAGAACTGTGATAATGACCGCTTAACACAGCCATAACATTGCGATTCGGTTTTATGACATGTTCAAATATTTTTTCACCAAGTGGGCTTCTACTCCCGCTCACCAGCAAAAATTCATGAAATGCCAAAATTGCTTTTCGATCAGGATATTGCCTAAGCACCTGATTGATCCATTCCAATTCTTTTTCGCCGATTCCCCAGCCCATCGAAATCATCACATAATCATGACCACCGCTCGATATTAAATCATAATGACCTTTATTATGATGGTTATATGCACCTCCATAATAACGTTTATTTTTAAAGCGCTTTTCACCAAAGTATTTACTAAATGATTGATAAGAATTAGATTTATGGTTGACATCGTGATTGCCTGCTAGTACACCATATGGGACCTGATTGTCATCCAGGACTTTCATATACTGATCAGCACGCTTCCATTGGATCAACTGGTCCGCCTCATCTACCAAATCCCCTGTGTGAAAGACATATTGAATGTTTAGCTTGTCTTTTTGACTGGCTATCCAGTTGACTTGCTTTTCAAAAATATGTGGATAACTCTCTGCATAGTATTGCGTATCTGTCATCCAAATGAACGAATAATCATTAGGTAAAAGTTGAATCCGATCCTGAACGATGACACTAATCTGCGAATTTCTGAGATAATCTTTTGCCTTCATACGACCTTTTAGTGTAAAAGCCTTTTCATCTTTTGCAATCTGATAATCCAGTGTCTCCCATGTCTGTTTCGCATGATTCCAGACGAACATTGACACCTTTCGTCCTGGAAGAGAGCTTCCTCTCCATTTCACTTCCACCTTATCAGTTCCCTTCACTTGTTGATCAACTCTTACATTAAAACGGTGATAAGGGAACCCATTTATCGAAGTTGTTTCAAAACCTTGTGTTGTTATCTTGTCTCTCTCTGCTTTTGTTAATGATGACTCACCATTAACCGTAAAACCGTGTGGTGGTTCTGTATCACTTCGATTCACTGATATTTTTACATGTGCATCGTCTTTTGTTGTATATTGATACCCTTGGAAAAAAGAAACACTCATTTTATCCTTTGTTGGGTCTTTGACTCTTACGGCTAGTTTGGCGTGTTTGCTGCCAGGAACTGTTTTTAGTTTTTTAGGTTCATCAGGTGTTTCTTTTTTTGTGAAAAACACCTTTTTTAAAGTAGAGCGATTTCCTGCACTGTCATCGGCAATAATTTGAAATACATGCTTTCCTGGCTTCAAATCTGCAGAAGACACCGTATACGGTAACGTAATTTCCTTACCATCAACAAGTGCTGTCACTTTTTTTACTTTACTCCATTTATCACTGCATATCGCTTTAATTGTGAATATCCCTTTATACGTTTTCCCGCTTTGTAAAGAGGTTTTGATTTTAGGACCACTATTATCAACGGTGACCTCTCGCTTCACCCTATCCTCTCGATTGACCGCTTCAATTGTATGTTTCCCTTGTTTATAGGCTTTCGTATCCCAATTGTATGCTAGTGATTGAAAACTTTGATCTGAAAGATTGAATTGAAAATCATACGCCACTTTGGCATTTGCCTGATCTCCAACAGGTAGCTCTGTTTTCGAATCGAAATGATGTTCATCATATAAGACTGTGCCATCAGCTAAAATAAGTCGCGGGTTTTTCAACAAAAAATCATCCCGGTTTTCCGAAGAAGAATGCTCGAATGTCGATGATTTAGATCCAGCTTTGACCGTGATGACAAACGGTGTTCCTTTTGTAAACTCGTCAGGTGAAATTGGAACAGTCATTGTTGTATAACGGTTGTATGTGTCATCAAAGATCTTTTGAACCCGCCTACCAATTGTGATAGCATTTTTAAAATAGAGGTTTGTTTTTTTAATATCAAAAGCAAAATACGCTTTTTTCTCAAGCATCCGTTTTCCAAGTGGTTGCTCTTGTCCATCAATTCTTATATTGATCTCATCTGGCGGCCGTTCTGATGTGGCTTTCAGCAATATGTTTCCAGACACAGTATCACCATCTTTCACATTAAGCCTAAGCCCTTCTAAAACGCTTTGTTTCATGGTAATCGTTGTCTTCTTAGTACTCGTCATATGAGACCCATCATTTGCTGTCATATAATACTGCAGGCTTTCTTTTCCAATTAATTCTGCAAAAAAAATCTGATGATGATAAAAACCGTCATTTTTACTTTTCTCAACACTGATACTGGTAAACGTGTCACTTTCAGCTGTCCGATAAAAAAATTGAACTTTTTTAAGCTGTTGGTTGTCTTTAACGTCTGCCAATAATTCGATTGACCCTCCAGGGTTAACTGAATGACAATCTGTTAGGTCCTGTATTTTTGGTTTCTCACGATCTGGAACAACGGTCACAACCTTTGAAGGTGTTTGGTCTTTTAAAAGCAAACCTGGGGTTGGCTTTTGTTCTCCACTTGATATGTTCGACAGTTGTTTCGTTCCATCAAGTGGATATTTAAATAAAATGGCTTTGTTTTTGACCACATCACTTTGTTCTGACTGATGTTGGTAATGGGCGGTCACAATTTCTTCGCCGCTGTTTGTACTGATGACAAGATCTCTTGTTTTCCTGTTTTCCATACCAATTCCATTTAGTGAAGAAAGTGTTTGTCCTTCTGCAAGATGGACACCGTAATGGCGGTTAAAATCGCTGGCTATTAAATGTTGATTTGCAGCATTTTTTATCCAAAGCACATGTGTTTTTCCAGAAGGTACTTTGATTTGCTCTTGGCCAAAAGACCCAAGCAAGTCCGAATCCTTACCTTCAAAGGGATTTCTATACCTGATTTTGTAACTGTTTAAATGAATCGGTTTATTTGTATTATTATAAACTTCGATAAACTCATAACCATCCTTCCCACCAACATTTGTTGAATCAACAACCATTTCAGTTATTAAAAGTTGTGGCAGTTTCCTGTCATCTACATGAAAACCTTTAATATCGATTGTGTACAAATCTGTTTTGACTGAATGATGATCGCTTTTTGCTTCAATATAATAGGTCAATTGGCGAGAAGACAGTTCTTCACTTTTTATTTTTGCAATGTATTGATCATCTGTTCCCGGTTCTAGTTCCATCAGAATAGAGCGATATGGCAGTTTGTCATGTTGTTTATAGTGCAGAATAACACTTTCAGACGACACCTTTGCATGAAATAACAAATCATCCCCCTTGTTAGCTTTTTCTACAGGTGTATGTTTGATCATAAGGGGGACCTGTTTTTGAGAATAGGCTGCCTCCACAGCAACAATTGGAATGAGCAAATGGGATGCCAAAATCAGCAAAAATAAGGTTTGACGGTTTATGTAATGTTTCATTGTCCACCTCCCTTTTTTTATATTGCCTGTTTATCCCTTTTTTATGAAACCGATCGATTAAAGGGATTCAGTCCCAACACAAAAAAAAAGAAGTCTGACACATGTCAGACTTCAGTTATTTTTTCGAAATGGGATCAATGATTGCTTTTTGAATTAACACATGGAAAAATGATAGAACAATTGATGCGAGAATGGCTGTCCCAAATCCCTCTAGCTTAAAACTGTCCCCCATGAGCGATGCTGTCATATAAAGTGTGATAGCATTGATTACAAATAAAAATAAACCTAGTGTTACAACTGTGACCGGTAATGTCAAAATGATAAGCACCGGCTTCACCAACACATTTAGTATAGACAAAATCAAACTTGCTGTAATAGCAGCCCAAATCCCGTCAATATAAACCGCATCAAAATAACCAGCAATAACAATTAATAATAAAGCATTAATAAAAACACTTGTTATCCATTTCATCATCTATTTAGCGTCTCCTTCGTTTGGTACAACAAATATCCAGATGATATATATGAGGCCGACTGGTATCCCCGTTGAACAAATAAATAATATGACGGTAATGATTCGTAATAATGATGCATCCATATTTAAATATTCAGCGAGTCCACCGACCACACCAGCGACCTTTCTATCTGTTTCTGATCGAAATAGTTTTTTCATGATATCACTCCTGCGTATGATTTAAATGAATTGAGCCCGTCTTTGATTCTAGAAACACTGTCATTTGATGATCATGATTTTGATTGGCTTTTATATACATCTCTTTTTGAATGGTTTCATTTTTCTCTTTTAATATTTCCGCATCTAAAAGGTTGTTTGTCAAAGAACCAAGATTACTTTTAAGTTCTGCCGTGACAGCACAGTTCAGCGGTACATTCAATTCAATGCTGCCTGTGGTCGTTTTGACATAAGCTGAGCGACAGTGTGGATGATTGACAGTTGCAACAATATTTCCATTAAAACTTTGTAAATCAATCATCTCACAAGTTCCTTTCAAGTCAATTAGACCGTTGATCGTTTCCGCCTCAATTTCACCACATTCAAGATCAGCCAATTTAATTTGGCCATTTGCTGTTTCAAGTGTAGCTTTGTCAGCAGAAAGTCCAGCAAAAGATAAAACGCCATTGGTTGTCTTGGCAAACAGTTCTTTTACGTTTAAATGTTCCCCCCTAACAGGGCCATTAAACAGCTTGAAACGGATTTTACTATACTCTTTCTCAGGAATATAGATCACTAAATTTGTCTTCATCGTTTTTTTCTCTGTACGGACAGTAAATTTATCCCCGTCAATACCGCAGTCAATATGCTGAAGAAATGCCTGCCTTGCTTCATCTTGATGATCCATTCGGTAAACTTTTGCCTGGCACTCAATCCTTATATCTGAATCACTCCATGGTATAAGGTTAACACTGCCGTTTGCTAATTGAATATCAAGTGTTGAGAAATCCACATCTTTAAATTGAAAAATATGTTTAATATCAAACGATTGCCCAAAATTCAAATCTAAGTCAGCTTCTTTTACTTTTTTTACTGCTGTATCAATCCAATCAAACAGCTTCGAACCAATTGAAGGTTTTGCTTCTTGTTTCTTCTCACTGTAAAACTGATCTGAATCAAAAACATTCTCAGATAATGCTGTTACTTTCTGTTCTTTTTGTTTATGATCTGCGTCAAGTTTCTCTAGCAAAATGAGTGCTTCTTTTGCTGACAGTTTACCTGTTTCAACGAGTTTTAAAATTCTTTCTTTTTCACTCATCATCAAAACGCCTCCTTAAACTGAATCAGGACTTTTATCCTTTGTACCACGTTCCAGACTACAAAATATTAATCGGTTCATCAGTGATAAAGGGAATCATATCTGCAAGGTTGAACGCAAGCATGTTTCTTTGTTAGACGATCATCCGTTATAAAATACACAGCAATAGGCAAAATAACAGAAGTTAATATATGGCTACAAGTCATCTATCTCTCTCTCATAGACCTAATGATTATTCTACGTATATCATAACCGTTTGGTTTCATCATCGGCCAAAAGACATGAGTCAATCTTCGCAAATTGATTTTTCTAGATTTTATGAATAGATTCTTTTTTTATAACCCTTTAAAATATGGGCAAGGGCTAGAAATAAAAAAAGGAGGCGCGTTATGAGAGAATACCCGTTATCTGCTCCACAGCTTCTTGAACTGATTGAGGAACAAAAAAGAGTGAATCAGGAAATTGTCAAGCGATTGGAAGCGGTTAATACCGCGCCTTCACTGATCGGTGAGATTCGCTACTTAAAAGTTCTGCTGAACAGCAGTAGCGTTCATATATTAAACAGTTTAACTGAAGTTACGAACCAAATCAGTAAGTATGAAGAGGAATAGATCTCTTGTCATGAAAAAAACTGTCGGCATCAAGATGTCGACAGTTTTTCTGCTAAGGCAACGGCTTCTTCTTTTTCCTGAAGTCGTTTTTTCATTCTGATCCGATCACGCTCAATGATCGGTTTTAAATAATGTCCCGTGTAAGATCCTTCAACATTGATAACCTCTTCAGGCGCCCCGGTGGCAATAATTTTTCCGCCGTTATCCCCTCCTTCAGGACCTAAATCAATCAAATAATCGGCAGCCTTAATGATATCAAGGTTATGCTCGATCACAAGAACAGTATCACCGTTTTCAACCAGACGTTGAAGGACGGTCAACAGCCTTGCAATATCATCGACATGCAGTCCTGTTGTTGGTTCATCCAAGATATACAGCGATCTTCCCGTTGACCTCCTGTGTAGCTCTGATGCCAGTTTAACACGTTGGGCTTCACCACCAGAAAGGGTTGTAGCTGGCTGACCAAGCGTTATATAACCTAGTCCGACATCATAAAGGGTCTGTAGCTTCCGCTTTATTTTAGGAATATTTTCAAAAAACTGAACCGCATTCTCAACTGTCATTTCAAGCACATCGGCAATATTTTTACCTTTATACGTCACTTGAAGCGTTTCGCGGTTGTACCGCTTCCCATGGCAAACTTCACAAGGTACATACACATCAGGTAGAAAATGCATCTCAATTTTGATGATACCATCACCACGGCAGGCTTCACAGCGACCGCCCTTCACATTAAAACTAAAGCGCCCTTTTTTGTAGCCTCTGACTTTGGCCTCATTTGTCTGCGCAAAAACGTCACGAATATCGTCAAACACACCTGTATAAGTTGCTGGATTTGATCTTGGTGTTCTGCCGATCGGAGACTGATCAATATCAATAACCTTTTCAAGATGTTCAATGCCCTTGATCTGCTTGTATTCTCCAGGCTTTGTTTTAGCATTGTGCAATTTTTGTGCAAGGGTTTTATGCAAAATTTCATTGACAAGTGTACTTTTTCCTGAACCGGATACACCGGTTACAGCATTAAACACACCAAGTGGAAATTTTACTGATGTATTTTTCAAGTTGTTTTCTTTTGCCCCTTTGACTTCGATAAAACGGCCGTCAGGCTTTCGTCTCTCGATTGGAAGAGGAATAAATTTTTTCCCTGAGAGATATTGTCCAGTCAAAGATCTGTCATCATTCATGACTTCTTCAGGAGTTCCCGCAGAAATCACTTCCCCGCCGTGAACCCCTGCCCCAGGACCGATGTCGATTAAATAATCAGCAGCAAGCATCGTATCCTCATCATGTTCAACAACAATTAATGTATTACCGAGATCGCGCATGTTTTTCAATGTTTCAATCAGCCGATCATTATCACGTTGATGAAGACCAATTGACGGTTCATCAAGAATATAAAGCACCCCTGTCAATCTTGAACCGATTTGTGTAGCAAGCCGGATACGTTGTGCCTCTCCACCTGAGAGTGTACCAGCTGCCCTGCTGAGTGTTAAATAATCTAGACCGACATTGTTTAAAAAGCCAAGCCGTTCTTCAATCTCCCGTAAAATTAAATGGGCAATCTTCAAATCCTTTTCAGAAAGTTGTAACGTGCGAAAAAACTGGAGCCCATCCGCCACAGACATGTCTGTGATCTTTCCAACATGAAGACCGTTAATCAGCACAGCCAAAGACTCTTTTTTTAGGCGATATCCTTTACAAGTTGGACAAGTCTGGTTGGCCATATATTTTTCCATCTGTTCACGGATATAATCAGAACTTGTTTCTTTATAACGCCTTTCCATATTGCGAATGACACCTTCAAATTCAATATAACCTTCACGGATTTTCCCAAAATCATTTTCATATTTAAAGTAAATTTGTTCACCATCGCTACCATAAAGGACTTTATCAAGATGATGTTTTGGCAGATCTTTGACTGGTACATCCATATCAATACCGTAATGACTGCAAACCGCTTCCAACAATTTCGGATAATATTGAGAGCTCTGGGGTTCCCAAGGCGCAATCGCATGCTCCTTGAGCGTTAGTTCAAGATTTGGGATCACAAGGTCCACATCAACTTCAAGTTTCGTTCCCAGACCATCACAGCTTGGACAAGCACCAAACGGACTATTAAAGGAAAACATTCTCGGTTCAAGTTCACCGATGGAAAAACCGCAATGTGGGCATGCATGATGTTCACTAAATAACAGCTCTTCTTGGCCTATTACATCAATCATGACCCGGCCTTCGCCAAGACGTAAGGCGGTTTCAAGCGAATCTGTAAGGCGGGCGTTTACACCTTCCTTGACAACGATCCGGTCAATCACAACTTCGATCGAGTGTTTTTTATTTTTTTCCAACGCAACATCTTCAGAAAGATCGTGCATTTCACCATTGATGCGGACTCGGACATACCCTTGTTTTCTGATCTGATCCAACACTTTGACATGCGTTCCTTTTCGTCCTGAAACAACCGGAGCAAGAACTTGAATTTTTGTACGATCAGGGTATTCTAAAATACGGTCTGTCATCTGTTCAATCGTTTGTGAAGTAATTTCAATTCCGTGCACCGGGCAGACTGGTTTTCCAATCCTTGCGAATAACAGGCGGAGATAATCATATATTTCCGTGACAGTTCCGACAGTTGAACGAGGATTCCGGCTCGTCGTTTTTTGGTCAATACTGATCGCTGGAGAAAGACCTTCAATTGCATCTACATCGGGTTTGTCCATCTGGCCTAAAAACTGGCGGGCATAGGCAGACAGTGACTCAACATATCGCCTTTGCCCTTCAGCATATATGGTGTCAAATGCAAGAGAAGATTTCCCCGATCCAGAAAGACCTGTCAACACAACAAGTTGATCACGGGGAATTGTAACATCGATATTTTTCAGGTTATGGGCCCTTGCCCCTTTCACCTCAATTCGTTCCATTGCCATCGTCCATTCATCCTTCCGATTTTAGCTCTAACAGTAAGTCGCGAAGCTCTGCAGCGCGTTCAAAGTCAAGCGCTTTTGCCGCTTCCTTCATATCGTGTTCCATCTGAGCAATGACTTTGTCGCGCTCTTTCTTTGTCAATTTTGAAAGTTTCGGTTCTACTTTTGCTTTGTATTCTTCTTGATCCTCAGCCACATGCGTTGCCCGGATGACATCACGGATCTTCTTATTAATGGTTTGTGGTGTAATGCCGTGTTTTTGGTTAAACTCTTCTTGTTGCTCGCGTCTGCGCTTCGTTTCATTGATCGCAATTTCCATCGAGTTTGTGATTTTGTCCGCATACATGATGACCCGTCCCTCAGCATTTCTGGCAGCCCGTCCGATTGTTTGAATTAAAGACCGCTCAGAGCGGAGAAAACCTTCTTTATCAGCATCCAAAATCGCGACAAGTGAAACTTCAGGAATGTCCAATCCCTCTCTTAACAGGTTGATACCAATGAGAACATCATGCTTGCCAAGGCGCAAGTCACGGATGATCTCAATACGTTCAAGCGTCTTAATCTCAGAATGCAAATATGTGACTTTAATGCCGATTTCCTTTAAATAATCTGTCAAATCTTCGGACATTTTTTTCGTCAAAGTGGTCACAAGTACCCGTTCATTCCGTTCGATTCTTTGCCTAATTTCACCGATCAGGTCATCGATTTGCCCTTCAATCGGTCTGACATCAATCAGCGGATCAAGCAACCCTGTCGGACGGATGATCTGTTCAACCATTTCAGGAGTATGATCAAGTTCATATGCACCAGGTGTTGCTGATACATAGACAATGTTATGAATATGTCTTTCAAACTCTTCAAACCTGAGCGGACGGTTGTCTAAAGCAGAAGGCAGTCTGAACCCGTGATCGACAAGCACTTGTTTTCTTGCTTGGTCGCCATTATACATACCTCTGACCTGCGGGATGGTAACATGTGACTCATCAATGACAATCAAGAAATCATCGGGAAAATAATCGAGCAACGTATATGGAGTTGAGCCTGCCGGACGAAGCGTTAAATGTCTTGAATAGTTTTCAATTCCCGAACAAAAACCCATTTCACGCATCATTTCCAGATCATATCTCGTCCTTTGCTCCAAACGCTGTGCTTCAAGAAGTTTGCCTTCTTCATGTAAAATCTTAAGCCGTTCTTCAAGTTCGGCCTCGATATTGGTAATCGCTTTTCTCATCTTTTCTTCTCGGGTGACGAAGTGGGAAGCTGGATAAATCGCAACATGATCACGGTCTCCCAAAATTTCGCCTGTCAGTGCATCCACTTCCCTGATCCGTTCAATTTCATCCCCGAAAAGCTCCACTCGAATACAGTGCTCATCTCTTGAAGCTGGAAAAATTTCAACGACATCTCCACGCACTCTAAATGTACCGCGCTGAAAATCAATGTCATTACGAGCATATTGGATATCGACGAGTTTTCTAAGAAGCTCATTTCGATCAATTTCCATTTCAGTTCTTAGTGAAAGCACCAATTCTTTGTATTCCTCAGGGGAACCTAAACCGTAAATACAAGAAACACTCGCCACAATAATGACATCTTTACGTTCAAAAAGAGCCGATGTGGCCGAGTGCCTCAGTTTATCTATCTCATCATTAATGCTAGCGTCTTTTTCAATAAACGTATCCGTCTGGGGAACATATGCCTCCGGCTGATAATAATCATAATAAGAGACAAAATACTCAACTGCGTTATGAGGAAAAAACTCTTTAAACTCACTGTACAGCTGTCCTGCTAACGTTTTGTTATGGGCAATGACGAGCGTTGGTTTATGAACCTCTTTCATTACATTAGAGATCGTAAATGTTTTTCCCGTACCAGTTGCACCCAAAAGCGTTTGATGTTTTCTTCCTTCATGAATACCTTTGACAAGCTGTTCAATCGCTTTTGGCTGGTCTCCTTGGGGCTGATAATTTGAAACTAATTCAAAACGGTCCTTCACAAAAAAGCCTCCGTTTCTTTACCAATTCATTTGTTTTCTTATTTTAACACAATCGCACAAAAAATACGAACTAAAGTTCGGTTTTCTTGAAAATATATTGAAAAAACCCCTCCTTTTATCCAAAGCAGGGGTATAACAAACATTTTTCTATAACTCTTTCCTTTCACCTGCTCTTTTTGCGGCATACAGTGCTCCTGTCACAAGCGATACAACATCCAGTCCCACAATAAAATAAGTTTGCGTATACCCTTTTAAATAAGACGCAAATAATAATGCAGCAGTAAGTGCAATGCCAACATAATGGTTATAAGTCACTCTTGTAAAAAACATCACAAGTAAGAAAGGAAAAATTAGTGCAAAAACGGCTTTTGTAAACACAAAAACCCCCCTCACGTTTCTGTTCTTACTTGATTATATTAAAGAACAAAGAAACGGACAAATTTTATTTTTCCCAGAATTAAGATAGATTATTCTTAATCTGAGTTGTTTAAAAGCGAAAAACAACGACACGGTAGCAACAAACGGGTAGGAAAATAATGGCAAAATATCTCATTGGTCTCACCAATTGGGCTCCAACTTAAATAAAGTGAGACCTGACATTTTAATCAGAAAAGGACCCGTATAAAATATACTATTTACCCATATAATTCATAGAGCCTTTTGAAAAACAAAGATATGAAATGAATGAGTTTCACATGATCATGCAACTAAAAAGAGGCCGGATTGATCATGATCCGACCTCTTGCCTAAGGTGTTTCTGTGGATGCAGCTACCTCAGAATCATCATATTCCACTTGTTCTTCCACGAACAAAATTCCTAGTTCGTGATGTTCGCCTTCGTAAGAAGCCCTTTGTTCAAAACGTACTTGCTGATTCAAACCAATGATTTCAAGTTTAAAAAAGGCGCGATTTTTTTGCAATGCTTCGTAAAAATCGGTTGTATTTTTCACTTCACACCCATTGACTTTTGTAATAATTTCACCAATCTGCAATCCGAGATCCGCTGCTGGCGTGTTCGGAATAATCCCGAGAACCATCAATCCTTGATCTCTTTTCGAAAAATAGAAAGGTGCGGAGTTGTCGTTCACTCGCTGCTTCCATGAAATAAAAAACCTACCTATGATAGCCATTCCAGGTACTACCATAGTGAGCGGTGACCACCAGATACCGGCTGTAGCAATAAGCAGAGTGAAAATTCCAAGAATGCTTATGCGCCGTCCTGTCACCTTAATACTCTCTATCGGCAAGGAACCTTGCACTCTTTGATGAAATCCGAAGAAATACGGAATCCATAATAATTGAAATGTATCGCTATGAATCGGCAGAACAGGCCACCAAGATACAGAAGATTCAATCGCATGTCCAGGTATGAGGATAAACAACGGCAGTAACCATACACGACGAGCAATTTGTTGTCCAATAGGTTGTCCTCTCTTACTTGTTACAATTGCCGGAGACGTCTTAATGTGTGCCGTTTTATAAATCAATATCCCTTCAGCTGTTAAAAGTAAGCCAAGCAAAATAGCTAGTGCAGACCAACTAACATAAGACATTTGCGGAAGAGCAAAAGCTGTTTCTGATCCAAATGTCATGAGACAAAAACCTAGAACCATGCTCAACCCAAGTGTATATGCTGAAGAAAGTAAACTTTGTCTACATGTTAAAGCGGCAATTGCAGTTAATATCGCTATAATTAGCAACATTGTAAACGGAACAATCAGCCCTATGCCAAATGAGACGAGCGAGAGTAAGATCCCTGGCAAAATCCCTTTTGAATATGTAAATTTTAATTCATCATATACATCCTCAATCCGTGTTTGGAAGGTTTTTCTTTCGCGTTTAACCCGAGCATAACCGTATAGAAGACTCATAGCGATCATTAGATAGAAAAGCGGATGCAAAAAAAATATTCCCACACCCTTTAAAAGTTCAATTAAGCTATCTTCAACAGACAAGGAAACGTTCACCGCCTTTTAAAAACTGCCGGCAAACGACAGTCACTTTTTGGTCGTTTAGAAAAACGGCTTTGTCTAAAAGCGTTAAATTCACGATTTAGACAAAGCAATCACTTTTAATACTATTTTAACAAATAAAAAATAGCTTTGGTATAACAAATAATTGGTTTATTTTTCCTGACTCATCCAAAGTGTCACATTTGACAGAGAAAAGTCCTTTAAATAATGATTCATCTCAACATTTAAAATATCTCCTATCAACTGCATTGACCGTTTAATATCTGTTAAATTAATGCCTAAGCGTTTGTGATTGTCCATTAAGTAATTGAAATAAAGATCTGCGCACTCCTCATCAATGTCATCGACACTCTCCACTGAAGTGTAGTTCACGAGATATCTGCTGAACAACATCAGCAACCCTACTGCCTTTGTAGCGGAAAACGTAACGTCTTGTGATCGAACTTTTAACTGCTCCACTAATTCATAGTATTTTTTCTCTCTCACAATACTTGCCCTTTTCAATCGTGTACCTCCATTTATTTATGAAATATAAGAAAAGCGCAAGCGTCAGACGACTCCACTAACCAGAGACGAAGAACGCAAACAGCGCTAACATTCTCCGCATTAAATGCTATATTTTCATGCATTATTGCCTTATCTTTATTGTAAAAAGTTTTTGTCTCATAAACAACTTGCAAAAGTTACATTTTCGTTATTGTTTTGTATCATAATAAAGTCTCCCCTATATTTATCATATCGGGTTATTTCTATTCAATATAAATGTTTTTTTTGTGAATTAACAAGAGTTTTGGGTAAAAAGTTTCAGAATTTATTTTCCGAATATAAAAAAGTGAGGAAATAGAACGGTCCTCACTTTTTAGAAAACAATACTTTTAGTGCTGTTTGTAATTGTAGATCACTTTTTTCACTTCGTTTTTTTTCTTCAATTTGCATATTAATTGTATTTGCTGTCATTTGATCAATAACCCCTGACTGTTTCAGTTGATGATGTGACTGAAAGGTTGTGACAGCTTGTTTAGTCCCAGCATGATAGTAGCCATCATAACGACCGCAATCATATCCTAAACCTTTAAGTAACAACTGTGCTCGTTTCACTTCATTATGATTCATATCGAGTTTAAGTGGTTTGTTTAGTTGAATAGGCCCAATAGAAAAATAAGCTGGCTGTGAGACAGGAACAGTCGGCTGAATTCCCTTTTTGTGAATCCAATTCCCATTTGGTGTCAACCATTTATACAATGTCAATTTAATATTACTTCCGTCTCCCATTGGAACTGCTTGTTGAACTGTACCTTTACCAAAAGAAGGCTCACCTACAACGTGATAACCTGATGCTTCTTTTAAAGCACCGGCGAGAATCTCTGATGCTGAAGCGCTCCCTTTATCTGTTATCACAGTAACAGGATACGGTTTTGTTTTTTTCAATTTAGAAAAATATCGTTTTTTATGACCATTTCTTTCCTGAATTTGAATATAAGGATGCTTTTTTGTCACAAAATGTTTTAAAATATCTTCAACACTTTGTAAATACCCACCTGGATTTCCTCTTACATCAATGACAAGACCGTCAATCTTTTTTTTCTCTAACTTCTTCAATGCCGCAGCAAAATCTTTTGCTGTATGTTCGGAAAAAGAAGAAATTGCAATCAGTCCAACTTGCTTGTCTTGCACATTTTTTAGTGAAGCAAACACAGTCTCAAGCGGAATTTCATCACGTTTAATCGTAAAAGACAGTTGATCCTTTATACCTGGGCGTTGAACTTTTAATGTCACTGTTGAGCCTTTTTTTCCTCTTATTTTTAATACAGCATCATTGAGATCCATTCCTGTCATCGGTTTATTGTCAATACTGATGATTTCGTCATTTGGCTTTAGTCCCGCTTTCTCAGCTGGAGATTGTTTAAATGGAGAAACGACAATAATCTTATTATTTTCCATACCTATTTCTGCCCCGATTCCTTCGAAAGAGGAATCAAGAGAATCGGAAAACCGCTTTGCAGTCTGCCTGTTCATATAAACAGAATAAGGATCATTTAATGTGGAAAGCATGCCCTGAATGGCTCCTTCCAACAGCTTTTCCTTATCTACCTGTTCAACATATTCATTCGAAATCAGATCGTATGCCTTCTCAATCTTCTCCATTACGTTGCGGTTTTTGGCGCTGTCTCTTGCTTCAGCTGACACAGCTGCCGCTTTCGGAATAGACGTATCTAATGGTCCCCCAAATAAACCGCACAATAGACTGACAGCAATGATGAGTGACGCAAGCTTCTGATTCATCATATACCTCCTCTTCTAGTTGCACTATAGATTCTGTTACTTTGTGTAGTCTATGTAAAATTCGCCGTTTCATGTAATTGATTTTTGTCATAGAAAAACGATGAAGTGGTATATGGATAGAGAGTGAAGGTAATGTGGATTTAAAACATAAAAAAGCCGGCTTGGTTAACAAAACCAAGTCGGCTCATGCATGTTTAAAGTGGTATATAGTCGGCTGGATCAACAGCGTTTGACTTACTGTTGTTCCAAAGACCTTTGTGAATTTCAAAATGCAAATGCTGACCGTAAGACCTACCAGTATTACCCATTGTACCAATCACCTGACCTTGCTTTACACGTTGGCCTGACCGTACTTTAAGAGAAGACATGTGGGCGTATACGGTCTGATAAGTTTGTCCATTAATATAATGAGTAATGAAAACAACATTACCATAACTCGATGAGTAGCGAGCATTATAAACCGTGCCCGCAGCTGCTGCGTATATCGGAACACCTGAACCACGATTAGCAATATCTACACCGTAGTGGTTCCCGAGAGAACGCCCGCCAAATCCGGAAGTAAACCTGCCGGAAGCAGGACGGATAAACCCTTCACTGCTAGGAACTGACGGATGAGATAACGAGGAATCTTCAATGTCACTAGATGACTCGCTTTTAGATTGTACTTGTTGCTGGTATTTTTCTTCAGCTTTAATTGCTTTCTCTTGATCTTTTAAAACTTCTGCTTCATTTTCAAGGGAACCAAGTTCTTCATGAGCATGATCTTTATCTCGTTTGACTTGATTCATCACTTTCGTTTTTTCCTTTTGCTGTTCATCTAACTTCTTGATTAACTCTTTTATATCTTTAAGAGCTTTTTGAAGGTTTTCTAGATTTTCATTCAGCGATGTTTCTTTATTCTGAATCTCCTGAAGATCTTTCCTTTGTTCTTCTAATAGGTTGTTATCGGCATCAACAATTTTTGATAGAGCACCAGCTCGAGTGATGAAATCCCCGAAACTTTCTGCCCCTAGAAGAACATCGATATACTGAACAGAACCACCGTTTTCTTGAATCGTGCGCATACGATCTTTTAAAATCTCATTGCGTTTTTTCGTTTTTTCTTTTAAACTTTTAATCTGTTTTTTCAGTTTTGCAATGCTTTTCTTTGTTTTATTGATTTCTTCTTTTTTCTTTTCTAACTTTTCATTAGTATCCGTCATTTGACTATCGATTTTCTCTATATCGCTTTTTAAGTTTGCTTCCTTTGATTCAAGCTCGGAGAGTTCTTGCTTCTTTTTTTTCAGCTCTTCCCGGTTTTTCGACTGCTTATTCTGAACGTCATTTTTCTTTTTCTCCAAATCTTGATAAGCCAGTGCATAATCGCTTGTCAAAGGAAGCAAGATCGCCGCTGTTCCAAGCGCAGCAGTTAAGCCCACAGACATAAGCATTCTTTTCAACAATAGTTCCTCCTCTACCCTAAAACATCATGGCCGGAAAAGCGCCTATACTTTTAAGAATTTGCGGACGGACATCAAGCTTCCCCATACACCAATGATTGCGCCGAGCAACACCAAAACGGCGGAAATCTGAAAAACAAAAGGATGGTATGGTAACACCTTGACAATTGTCCCTTGAAGTTTTGGTGCAACCCATTGGATGGCATTTTGATAGGTTCCTAGTAAGATTGAAATTGGAAGGATAGAACCACAGATACCTAACAACAGCCCTTCAATGAAAAATGGCCAGCGAACAAACCAGTTCGTTGCTCCAACTAGTTTCATAATTTCAATTTCTTTACGTCTTGCAAAAATCGTAATCTTAATCGTGTTTGAGATTAAGAACATTGCGGTAAACAATAAACCAATGATTAATACAATTCCAACCCATTTAGCATATCCAACAATCTCAAATAAACGGCTTACTTTCTCTTTTCCATAAGCAACTTTGTGGGCATGGTCAAGTTTCTCAATTTTTTTGGCGACTTTAGGAGTATCGTGTGGGTCAGACGTTTTGACAATAAACGCATCATTTAACGGATTCTCCTGTTCAAACATAGAGAAGACATCACCGTCTTCACCAAAGCCTTTTTTCAAGTTTTCGAGTTCTTGATCTTTTGAAGAGTACTTCACACTACTAATATCTGATATCTTTTTAATTTCTTTTTCAAGTTGATTTTTTTGATCTTTATTCGCAGTTAAATCAATTAATACTTTGATTTCGACTTCTTTTTCAGCGCTTGATGCCATATGGTACAAGTTAAGGATGATCACCAATGAGACACCAACTAAAATAAGTGTAACTGTTACAGCACTGATGGATGCGAAAGTCATCCAGGTGTTTCTTGCAAGAGATTTTAAACTCTCGCGTAAATGCCGTCCGAGAGTTCTAATCATATGAACCATACTCCCCTCTAGACTCATCACGAACAATCAGTCCCTCTTCGATTGCGATGACCCGTTTCTTCATGTTGTTTACAATATCTTTATTATGAGTCGCCATAACGACTGTCGTTCCACGATTATTAATTTCTTCCAACGTCTTCATAATTTCCCAAGATGTTTCAGGGTCTAAGTTTCCGGTCGGCTCATCGGCAATTACAACATCAGGGTTATTGACGATTGACCTTGCAATTGAAACCCTTTGCTGCTCCCCACCTGACAGCTGCTCTGGAAACTGTCTCGCTTTATGCTTAAGCTGAACAAGGTCTAGCACTTCAAGCACTTTTTTTCTAATGACCTCTGAACGCTCTCCGATGACTTCTAAAGCAAAAGCGACATTTTCAAATACTGTCAGCTTTGGCAACAATTTAAAATCTTGGAATACAACGCCGATTTTTCTTCGGACATATGGAATGTCTTTCTCTTTTACTGTGGCCAAATCTTTATTATTGATAATGACCTTTCCTTTGGATGGCTTCTCCTCACGATAGATCATTTTAATAAAGGTTGATTTTCCCGCTCCACTGGGACCGACAACATAGACAAATTCACCCGGGTATATCGAGACGCTGATACCGTTCAATGCTAAGATACCATTGGAATAAGTCTTATACACATCTTTCATTTCGATCATGTAATCACCTAGTCTTTTATGTTTGTACAAACATACACTTCGAAAAGGTATGTCGTTTTCTGTCTTTAAATACCACGCCAATTATTGCTTGTGTTTTTTCAACAATATCCATTATACGTCATGTTTAGACATAATAATATTACAGTTTTATTTCAATACTGCCATAAGTTACAGGAAAAACGTAAAATCAACCAGAAACAGTCTACTTTAGACCTTTTTTATTACGAAAGAACTTGATATACAGACTTTTTTAATAGTTAAAAAGTCCTTTTAAATATCCAAAAAAGACCTTTTCACCCAAAAGTGAACAAGGCCCTTTGATTTTTCTAATCTATTATTTTTTCTCCGCAAGCCATTTAGCTATCGCTTCAGCCTGGTCTTCTTTTACGAGTCCTCCAGGCATATTCCCTCTGCCGTTGACAACAATATCTTTAATGTCGTTTTCATCATACTTGCCGCCAACTTCTTTCAAGCTTGGTGCAGATCCGCCGGCTAAATCCTTTCCATGACAACCAGTGCAATTCTGCTGATAGACTTCTTCACCGTTAGCCGCAGACGTTTGCCCGCCAGTACTTTTGTTTTCGGTTTCTTTATTTCCTCCACAGCCAACGAGGACAACAGAAATGGTCAAAAACAGAGTAAATACTTTTGCCTTCATTTTGAGTCAACTCCTCCTGACAGATCAATCCTATTATACCGATTATTACCCCCGTTTGAAACCCTCTCCAAGGACTTCTGAAGCATCCATTGCAATGACAAATGCTGATTCATCAATATGTTTCACCAGTTGTTTCAGCTTTGTGAATTCAGTTTGACCGACAACACACATCAAAATCGGACGTTCATCATCTGTATAACCACCGACAGCAGAAATTTTCGTCATGCCTCTGTCAATTTTCGCCAAAATGGCTTTTTTGATTTCTTCTTCACGATTGGTAATAATCATTGCCATTTTAGAACGGTTAAGACCAACTTGAATGACATCGATGGTTTTGCTTGATATGTAAACACCAAGAATCGCATATAGTCCCTGTTCAATATTAAAAACAAATATAGCTGCTATAACAATGGTTCCATCAATTAGTGCCAAACATTTACCATGGGAGAGCCCTGAAAACTTGTGGATGATCTGCGCAGCGAGTGCTGTCCCTCCTGTAGATCCTCGACCAAGAAAAACGATCCCGATCCCCACTCCGATCCCCACTCCGCCAAATATGGCAGCCAATAGAGCTTGATGTGTTGCCGGACTGATATCCCGTGTTAGATAAACGACAAACGGAAGGAACACAGATCCTACAAGCGTCTTTATCCCAAATTTCCCGCCGAGAATAAGCACTCCCGCTACAAATAAGGGAATATTCAATCCCCATTGTACATATGCCGCTTCAAAACCGAAAGACTGTAAAATCGTGCTGATCCCACTGACTCCACCTGCTGCAATCTGGTTGGGAAGCAAAAACATATTAAATGTAACAGCAACGATTGCTGAACCTACGAGAATATATATGTACTCACGCAAGCCTAAGACAACTTTACCCCATGACATGTTGATCATCTCCCACCCAAATCTTTACCAATCGAGAGTATAGCATTTTGCAAGTCTTTAGTAAATAACAGCCTAATAACGTATTACTCAAATAAAGCATGAACCATATCTTCAAAAATGAAGCCAGTGAAGAAAACTCCACTGGCTTCGAATAGTCCATTTGTCTGTTTAAGATAGTTTTGAACGTAAATAAGCATCAATAAAGATATCAATGTCTCCATCCATCACAGCTTGTACATTCCCCATTTCCGTATTCGTTCTATGGTCTTTGACAAGTGAATAGGGGTGGAAAACATATGAACGGATCTGGCTTCCCCAACCGATCTCTTTTTGTTCTCCACGAATTTCATCAAGCTGTGCCTGCTGCTCTTCAATGCGCCGCTGATACAGTTTTGATTTCAGCATTTTCATCGCATGTTCACGGTTTTTAATTTGCGAACGTTCTGTTTGACAAGTGACGATGACACCTGTCGGTAGGTGGGTAATTCGGACGGCCGAGTCTGTCGTATTGACATGCTGTCCCCCGGCTCCACTGGCCCGGTATGTGTCTACCTTAATATCTTCTGTTCGAATTTCAATATCAATTTCTTCATTGAATTCTGGCATCACATCACATGAAACAAATGAAGTATGCCTGCGTCCAGACGAATCAAACGGAGAAATTCGCACAAGACGGTGGACACCTTTTTCGGCTTTTAAATAACCGTAAGCATTATGCCCTTTAATGAGAAGTGTTACAGACTTGATTCCCGCTTCATCACCCGGAAGATAATCAAGTGTCTCCACTTTAAAACCGCGACGCTCAGACCATCTTGTATACATTCTGAGAAGCATTGAACCCCAATCTTGTGATTCGGTACCGCCGGCCCCCGGATGAAGTTCCAAAATAGCATTGTTTTTGTCATATGGTTCACTTAACAATAATTGAAGTTCAAACTCATTAAATTGCTTCGTCAAACTTTTCAACTCAGTGATGAGCTCAGCTTGTAATTCATCATCAGGATCTTCTTTTAACAAATCATGTGTCATCTGTAATTCTTCATGTGATTCGCTTAAGCTTTTATATGTGTTAACATAATCCTTTAAAGCATTCGCTTCATTTATGATGGTCTGTGCTTTTTGCTGATCTCCCCAAAAACCAGGGTCAGCCATCTGTTCTTCAAGTTCGCTAATTTTTGCTTCCTTTGCTTCGAGGTCAAAGAGACCCCCTAAAATCAGCTAATCGAGAAGCCATATTTTCAAGTTCTTGCCTAATTTCAGTTAATTCCATTAATCTTCACCTCATTCAATATTAAAACAACTCAAAATAAAAAGAGGCGCTCACCTCTTTTTATTCTGTTCTTCCGCAGCAATTTTTGAATTTTTTTCCACTTCCGCAATAACAAAGGTCATTTCGTCCAATATCGATGACTTTACGCACAGGTTTTTTCTTAGCTTGTTTAGCCTCTTCGCCTTCTTTTGGTTGATGGGCTGTTGTTTGTCCTTTCACAACCTCTTCACGCTCAAGATTGGTTTCAATTTCAGCCTTCATCACATATTTTGCGACATCATCTTCAATGGCAGCGATCATGTTTTCAAACATTGCAAAGCCTTCCAGCTGATATTCGCGTAACGGATTTGTTTGAGCATAGGCGCGTAAATGGATACCTTGGCGAAGCTGATCCATTGCATCAATGTGGTCCATCCATTTCGTATCCACTTCGCGAAGAACGATTACTTTTTCAAATTCGCGCATCTGCTCAGGGCCATATCTTTCTTCTTTTTGGTCATATTTTGTCTTGATACGATCAAAGATAAGCTCTGTCATTTCATCTGGTTCTTTGCCGTAAATATCGCTTTTTTCAAGTTCGCCTTCATCAAGGAAGTTCGCATTGATCAATTCGACAAGACCTTCCAGATTCCAGTCTTCAGGTAATTCTTCTTTCGGTGTGAATGAAGCGACAGCCCGATCAAGAGAAGACTGGATCATTCCTTCAACAATGGAGCGTAGGTTCTCTGAATCAATCACTTCAAAGCGCTGTTTATAGATGACTTCCCGTTGTTGGCGGAGTACATCATCATATTGCAAGAGCTGTTTACGAGCATCAAAGTTGTTTCCTTCGACACGTTTCTGCGAAGATTCAACCGCTTTTGAGACCATTTTACTCTGAATCGGTGTAGAATCATCCATTCCAAAGCGGTCGAGCATTCCCATCGTCCGTTCTGCTCCAAACCGTTTCATTAATTCATCTTCCATTGAAAGATAAAATTGAGTAATACCAGGGTCACCTTGACGTCCTGAACGTCCACGCAACTGATTATCGATCCGACGTGATTCATGGCGCTCAGTACCAATTACAGCAAGACCACCAAGCTCTTTCACACCTTCTCCAAGCTTGATATCTGTTCCCCGTCCGGCCATGTTTGTCGCGATCGTCACCGCACCTTTTTGACCAGCGTTTTCGATGATCTGTGCCTCACGTTCATGGTTTTTAGCGTTTAAAACTTGATGAGGAACCCCTTTATTCTTAAGTAGTTTTGAAATTAATTCAGATGTCTCGACCGCAACTGTCCCGACAAGAACAGGCTGCCCTGTCATATATCGCTGAGCGACATCTTCTGCCACAGCTTTAAATTTCCCTTCCATACTGCGATAGATTAAATCAGGGCGGTCATCACGGACAATCGGCATATTGGTTGGAATTGACACAACCTGCATGTTATAAATGTTGCGGAATTCTTCCTCTTCTGTTTTCGCTGTACCCGTCATACCAGCTAGTTTTTCATACATGCGGAAATAGTTTTGGAATGTAATCGTTGCAAGTGTCATGCTTTCATTTTGAACTTCCAGACCTTCCTTCGCTTCAATCGCTTGATGAAGTCCGTCACTGTAGCGTCGACCTTTCATTAGACGACCTGTAAAGGAATCGACAATGACAACTTGTCCGTCTTCCACAACATAATCAACATCGTTATGCATTGCTGCATGTGCTTTAAGTGCCTGAGCAATATGATGGTTTAATGCTACATGGCGCACATCAAATAGGTTTTCAATCCCAAACGCTTTTTCAGCCTTTGTCATTCCTTCTTCAGTGAGCTGAACGCCTTTTGTTTTAATATCATATGTGTAGTCTTGTTCTTGTTTTAATGTACGAACAAACGCATTAGCCTGCACATAGAGTTTGGTCGATTTTGCCGCTTGCCCCGAAATGATCAGCGGTGTTCGCGCTTCATCGATTAAGATGGAGTCAACTTCATCAATGACAGCAAAATGAAGTGGACGTTGAACCATTTCCTCTTGATAAAGAACCATGTTATCCCGTAAATAATCAAAACCTAGTTCATTGTTAGTGGAATACGTAATATCAGCAGCATATGCTTCACGTTTCTCATCTTTAGAAAGACTGTTTAAATTTAAGCCAACCGTTAAACCGAGAAATTGAAAGATCTGGCCCATTTCTTCAGCATCACGACTCGCCAAGTATTCGTTGACTGTGACAATATGAACACCTTTACCGGAGAGGGCATTTAAATAAACAGGCATCGTCGAAGTCAATGTTTTACCTTCACCTGTTTTCATTTCTGCAATGTTTCCTTCATGGAGTGCAATACCACCCATCAACTGAACTTTAAATGGAAACATTCCTGTTACACGCTGAGAGGCTTCCCTGACGACTGCAAAGGCTTCAACTAAAAGCTCGTCTACAGTTTCGCCATTTTCAAGCCGCTCTTTAAACTCAGTGGTTTTCTTCTTGAGCTCCTCATCAGTAAGTTGTTCCATCTTCTGCTTAAGTCCGTCAATTTCATTTGCCTTCTTTTCATAACGGCTGAGTGTGCGTTTTGTCGGATCAAACACTTTATTTAAAATTCCAAGCATAGAATAACGCTCCTCTGTTAATATCCTTGTTTAACATTGTAAACAGTAAATTTATATATCCTCTATCATATCACACCTTTTGTTAATTCCAAACAATTTGCCATATGAGGAATAAAAAAAACCTCTCCCGAAAAATCCGAGGAGAGGAGTTGTGAGTTTATTTTTTATTCATTCGGTTCAATCAAACCGTATTTTCCGTCATTTCTCCGGTAAACGACATTGGTTAGATTGGTTTCGGCGTTCGTAAATACAAAGAAGTTGTGGCCTAGCATATTCATCTGTAAAATCGCTTCTTCATTGTCCATCGGTTTTAAATTAAACCGTTTTTGCCGGACAATCTGAGGTACCTCATCGGTCTCCTCATCAGCTATTGCAACGCCTGTTTCTTCCGTAAACAAATACTTAGGGAAGCCATTTTCACGAAATTTTCGGTTTACTTTTGTTTTGTGTTTGCGGATTTGACGTTCCAATCTGCTTGTTGCAAGATCGACTGCATTGTACATATCTTCATGATGAACTTCTGCACGGAGAGAGAGGTCTGTCATTGGAATTGTCACTTCGACCTTTGATTCCTGATCATTATAGAACTTTAAGTTGACGTGAACATTCGCATCAACGTTATTTTCAAAATAACGTTCTAGCTTTCCAATTTTCTTCTCGACGTGTTCTCTTAACGCTGTTGTTACCTCAATGTTTTCTCCTCTGACGTTGTACCTCATCAAAAGAACGCCTCCTTTATATTAAGGATATGTTAATACATTTCGCCTTATCCCTACTAAACTCCTGCTTAGGACGCAAAAATCATGTGAAAAAAACATGATTTTTGGCGAAATTTGTTTCATTCCAAGGTCACGACTGTTGAGTGTTAATGAATGACATACGGCTTCATAGATTGATGAACCCTCTCCATCCATTGTTGATACAGTGGTAAAAAGCGGTTTTGTAAATAATCTTGAAATTCGGAAGAAGGAAAAGAGCGATCAATCAAGCTGTCAAAATCACTGAAAACTCTGTCAAATAAACGGATAGAGGCTTGTATACTGTTCCCCTGCATTATCGCAAGAAGAACAGAATGTGATGAATCGAGATGAAAAAACGCATAGATGAGATCATTAAAAATTCGTTCACCTTCCGTTTTTGACAAATTCCGATCTGCCTCAATTAAATAGTAAAGCCCTTCCTCAATTGTAAAGAGAAGCTGATAATAGGTGGACAAGAGCATATAATCTTCAGTTTTTGTCAAAGACATCACCTATTTACGCTTGTCATAATATGTGCCGTCAATCGTCACATTTTGGTATGGCGTTACGTACGTTTGATGCAAAGCACGCTTTTTCTTTACTTGAATCAGCTCTTTTTTGATATCCTCCTTCAGTCTTTTCAGTTCAGTCATGATCAATGGCTCCATTTTAACGACTTGCTCCAGCTGCAGCTTTTCTTCATGAGAAAGCGGCGGCTTGATCTCATCAATCAAGCCTTCACGTTTCTCAAGATAATCTTCAATCCTCTGGAGCAGCTCATCACTTTCAGGAATATCCTTTATTTCGGATAGTATGTTCTCGGTTTCACTTAATAACAGCTTTATTCTGTTCATTATGCTTGCCCGCCTGATCCGAAGCGCCCTTGTCGTTCAATTTGAAGGGCCTGTTTCCAGGCATCGCGTAAGTCTTTTACATAACCTTCGACTTCCGTCAAAATGTCTTTATCATTTTTAATATTCGCTTCAATTAAACGACGATGTATATAGTCATACATTGCACCCATTGATCCAGCCATTTCAACCTTTTTGTTTAAGGTCAAATTTAACTCTTGGATAATGTTTTGTGCTTTAATCAAATTTGTATTTTTTTTCTCGATATCCTTTTGTTCAATCGCCTGTTTCGCCAATTTCATAAATTTAAGACAACCGTCATATAACATGAGCGTCAATTCACCAGGACTTGCCATGGTAATTGAATTTTGCTGATAAGCTACATATGGATTGTTTAAAGCCATTGTTAATCCTCCAGGTTACGATTATTGTCCAAGCAATTGTGACAGATAAGCCGATCGCTCATTCATCTTTTGAATCGCTTTTTCCATCGCCGTAAATTTCGCATAATAGCGATTTTCAATCTTTGTCAAACGATTTTGTAAAGATGACATATCAGATTCAACATTTCTTATATTTTTTCCGATTGAAGATTGAGTATTTGGCATGAGTGTGTTTCCAGCTTTATCTTCAATCAGTTTCTTTGTATCTGTTAATGAAGACTGAAGACGCCACAAAATCCCTTTTTCATCATAGTTCGAAGTACTTGTGCCTGCTGTAAAGAGGCTAGCCACCTTTTCGGGATCTTCTTGAATTTTCGCTTTCAGTTTTTCTTCATCTATCTCTAAATGACCACGTTGATTATACAATTTTGAAGTGTTAATTCCAAACTGTGTCAGCTGAAGAGATTCTCCATTTACAGAGACATTCGAGTAAAAGTCCGTCCGCATTTTGTTCGTACCACTGCTTAAGATCGAGTCATTTCTTAGCAGTCCACTTTTTGCTTTTTCTTCCCAAAGTTCGATCTCTTTATCTTTCATTGATTCTTTTTGTTCGGCTGTCAGCGGTCGAAAATCTCTGTATTTTTTCTCATGCAATTTACCGGTTACAGTATCAACAAGATCATTATACTTTGTTACAAACTCTTTAATTTTATTATATACCCCATCAACATCTGTAGAAACATCAATTGATACAGCAGTTGAAGTTGTATTTTTCAGTGAATATGTGACATTATTGACCGTGAAATTGTTGGATGTTTTCTCCATTTGTAAACCGTTAATGACAACTTCTGCGTTTTGCCCCGTTTGACTGGCGACCATCTTGTTATCAGCATCTAGCGCAAATCCGAGCTGACTTGTCATAAAAGTAGCTGTTGCAGCATCACCTGCTTGAATACTGCCGCCTGCTCCTGTCGTTTTCGAAGTGAAGGCGATTGTTTCGACGTATTCCGTTCCATTAAATATTTTATCTTTAATGGCGGTTACACCTAAACCTGATGTATTGATTTTAGAAACGATGTTATCCAATGTATCTGTACTGGCAACAGTAATATTTACTGCTTTAGCGGTAGATTCTCCAGGAGCAGTCACATTGAAGGTTAATGTTTGATCACTGCCTGTGTAACCTGAAATATCAGCTGACTTATAAGTTGCCGCAGTTGCTAATCGATTAATCTTGATCGTGCTTGAAGCGGAGCTTGTTGTGGCTGTTGCTGTTACTGCTGACTCATCAGAGCTTGTCACTTTTTTTGCACCATATGTGCTCGGACGGAGCATCGAGTATATTGAATCCTGAAGTTCTTTCACTTTCTTATTCACATCACGATAGCTGTCACGCTGCCATTCTAACATTTGTTTCTTTTGTGCCAATTTATCAAGTGGGACACGTTCCGTTTGCATTAATTTGCTGACGATATCATCGATATCCATTCCTGTAGCTAACCCTGAAATCCTCATGACCATTTTATCAATCACTCCTGTTCTATGTTGATTTATCGACAATTAACCCCATAAACTCTGCCATAGCCGCATAAAAATCAAGCCAATGTTTAGGAGGAATCTCTCGAACGACTTCTTCTGTTTGATTGTCGACAACTTTCACATAATATTCACCAAGTTTTTCATGAAGTTCAAACTTAAGGTGAACTTGTGAAGGTTCCATTAGTTTATTTGCCCCTTGCACAGTCTTTTCAAGCTGCTCATATGAGACTTTATTTGAAGCAGGCTGCTGTACCTGTTTCGTTTCATCTCGCTGCTGATTCATGATTTGTGTCTTATAAGCATCAATAATAGGTTGAAAAGATGTCAGTCTTCCGATCGACAATTTTTACCATCTCCTATCCTATATCTAAAATTTATATCGGCAAAACGCCAAGTATATTGAATATTTTTTAAAAACTTGTTTTGATCAGAAAACAGATCTTTAGTATAAATTGTAGCGAAACATAAAAAAAGACCTTGGCAAAACGCCAAAGTCTTTATAAAGCCTATTAACGTAACAATTGAAGAACGCTTTGTGGCTGTTGGTTTGCTTGTGCAAGCATTGCTTGAGACGCTTGAGAAAGAATGTTGTTCTTTGTGAACTCACTCATTTCTTTCGCCATGTCAACGTCACGGATACGAGACTCTGCTGCTGTTAAGTTCTCAGATGCTGCACCAAGGTTGTTGATTGTGTGTTCAAGACGGTTTTGTACCGCACCGAGGTTTGCACGTTGAGTAGAAACTTGACCAATCGCTGCATCAATACCTGCAAGTTGAGCATCAAAATTATTAGTAGTAAAATCAGTTACGTTAAGTGCACTAACTTTTACCGCTGCACTTCCTAAAACTGTTGATGCCATACTTCCAACATTCACTGTTAATTGTTGTCCAGCATTTGCACCAATTTGGAAGATAAGATCTCCTGTTCCAGATGCAAAGCTACCATCTAACAATTTTTTACCGTTGAATTCAGTACGGCTTGAAATACCATCAATTTCACTTACTAATGCATCCATTTCTGCATCGATCGCAGTTAGATCTTCAGCTTGTTGTGTACCTGTGTTTCCCGCTTGAACCATAAGTTCACGCATACGTTGAAGGATCGCATGTGTTTCAGTTAGTGCACCTTCAGCTGTTTGGATTAAAGAGATACCATCTTGAGAGTTTTTAGAAGCCATTTCTAGACCTCTGATTTGCCCTCTCATTTTTTCAGAGATTGCTAGACCTGCTGCATCATCTCCAGCACGGTTGATGCGTAATCCTGAAGATAATTTCTCCATGTTCTTTTGGCTGGCGCTGTTGTTTGAAGACAAACGGTTTAGCGTGTTAAGCGCCGCAATGTTGTGGTTGATTCTCATTATGTAATTCCTCCTTGAGTGTTTGTTTGCACGTCCATGTGCATGATCTGTAACAGCCAGATGGACTGTTACATCTGTTATATCGGAATTGAACAGGAAATGTTTAGCTAAAAAAATAAAAAACGCTATTTTTTTTCTAACATTTAGCTGACTTCCCAACAAAACGTTTTTACAACCTTGTTTTGAAAGTCAAGAACGGCAAAAAAAAGACCTTGGCAGAGTGCCAAGATCTTTTCCAGTATTGATTAACGCAATAATTGTAGAACGCTTTGCGGTTGTTGGTTTGCTTGCGCAAGCATTGCTTGAGACGCTTGAGAAAGAATGTTGTTCTTTGTAAACTGGCTCATTTCCTTCGCCATATCTACGTCACGGATACGAGACTCTGCTGCTGTTAAGTTCTCAGATGCTGCGCCAAGGTTGTTGATTGTATGTTCGAGACGGTTTTGTACCGCACCAAGTTGAGCACGTTGCGTAGAAACTTGGGTAATCGCTTCATCAATACCTGTAAGTTGGTTATCAAAAGAAGTCCCAGCAAAGTTTGTTACGTCAAGTGCACTAACAGTTACAGTCGTACCTAAATCTGCTGCTGCCATACTGTTAACATTCACTGTCAATTGTTGTCCAGCATTTGCACCAATTTGGAAGATAAGATCTCCTGTTCCAGATGCAAAGCTACCATCTAACAATTTTTTACCGTTGAACTCAGTACGGCTTGAAATGCCATTTACTTCACCGATCAGTGCATCCATCTCTGCTTTAATCGCAGTCAAATCTTCAGTTTGCTGTGTACCTGTGTTTCCTGCTTGAACAGTTAGTTCACGCATACGTTGAAGGATTGCATGTGTTTCAGTTAATGCACCTTCTGCTGTTTGGATTAAAGAGATACCATCTTGAGAGTTTTTAGATGCCATTTCTAGACCTCTAATTTGTCCTCTCATTTTTTCTGAGATTGCTAGACCTGCTGCATCGTCTCCAGCACGGTTGATGCGTAATCCTGAAGATAATTTCTCCATGTTCTTTTGGCTAGCTGCACTGTTTGAAGACAAACGGTTCAGCGTATTAAGCGCTGCGATATTATGATTGATTCTCATGTTAAATTCCTCCTTGAAATGTGTTTATTTGCACATCCATGTGCATGTTTTGAAGCATTCCAGTTGGCCGCCTTCCTGCCCGTTACATTCTTTATATCGGAGTGAACATAAACTTTTTTATGATAAAAACCTTCCTACCTTGGAAAGAAGTACACATAAAAAAACACATTGGCATTGCAGGTAATTAAAAGAGAGGTGAAGTTATACTTACATTTTAATTAATAGACTCATCCAGACTTTAAACTTTGTCGGCAAATAAGTTAAACTGACATAAAAAAGACCTTGGCAACATACCAAGATCTCTTTTCTTAAATTGACTAACGTAACAATTGCAGAACGCTTTGCGGTTGTTGGTTTGCTTGCGCAAGCATTGCTTGAGATGCTTGAGAAAGAATGTTGTTCTTTGTGAACTCACTCATTTCTTTCGCCATGTCAACGTCACGGATACGAGACTCTGCTGCTGTCAAGTTCTCAGATGCTGCACCAAGGTTATTAATTGTATGCTCGAGACGGTTTTGTACCGCACCTAGGTTTGCACGTTGCGTAGATACATTTGTGATTGCAGTATCAATAGCGGCAATGTAAGTGTTAAAGTTTGGTGGAGTCGTTAACAAAGAAGTAACATCGATAGTTGTAGCATCAACTCCAAGAGCAGTAGCACCCATATTACCAATTGTGACATTCAGTTGTTGGGTCGCGTTTGCACCGATTTGGAATGTGAAACTAGGAACAGTACCATTCAACAATTTTTTACCATTGAATTCAGTACGTGTTGAAATCCCATCAATCTCCTGAATTAATGCATCCATTTCTGCATCGATCGCAGTTAGATCTTCAGTTTGTTGTGTTCCAACGTTACCGGCTTGAACAGTTAGTTCACGCATACGTTGAAGGATCGCATGTGTTTCAGTTAATGCACCTTCAGCTGTTTGGATTAAAGAGATACCATCTTGAGAGTTTTTAGAAGCCATTTCTAAACCTCTAATTTGCCCTCTCATTTTTTCAGAGATTGCTAGACCTGCTGCATCATCTCCAGCACGGTTGATACGTAAACCTGAAGATAATTTCTCCATGTTCTTTTGGCTTGCACCGTTGTTTGCAGATAAACGGTTTAGCGTGTTAAGCGCCGCAATGTTGTGATTAATTCTCATTATGTAATTCCTCCTTGAGTGTTTGTTTGCACGTCCATGTGCATGATCTGTAACAGCCAGATGGACTGTTACATCTGTTATATCGGAATTGAACAGGAAATGTTTAGCTAAAAAAATAAAAAACGCTATTTTTTTTCTAACATTTAGCTGACTTCCCAACAAAACGTTTTTACAACCTTGTTTTGAAAGTCAAGAACGGCAAAAAAAAGACCTTGGCAGAGTGCCAAGATCTTTTCCAGTATTGATTAACGCAATAATTGTAGAACGCTTTGCGGTTGTTGGTTTGCTTGCGCAAGCATTGCTTGAGACGCTTGAGAAAGAATGTTGTTCTTTGTAAACTGGCTCATTTCCTTCGCCATATCTACGTCACGGATACGAGACTCTGCTGCTGTCAAGTTCTCAGATGCTGCACCAAGGTTATTAATTGTATGCTCGAGACGGTTTTGTACCGCACCAAGGTTTGCACGTTGCGTAGATACAGTTGTAATCGCAGTATCAATAGCGGCAACGTATGTGTTAAAGTTAGCTGGAGTTGCTGTCAAAGTTGTTACATCGATAGTTGCAGCATCAACTCCAAGAGCAGTAGCACCCATATTACCAATTGTGACATTCAGTTGTTGGGTCGCGTTTGCACCAATTTGGAAGGTGAAACTTGGAACAGAAGCATTCAACAACTTTTTACCATTGAATTCAGTACGCGTTGAAATTCCATCAATCTCTTGGATTAATGCATCCATTTCTGCATCAATTGCAGTCAGATCTTCAGCTTGTTGTGTTCCAACGTTTCCTGCTTGAACAGTTAGTTCACGCATACGTTGAAGGATCGCATGTGTTTCAGTCAATGCACCTTCAGCTGTTTGAATTAAAGAGATACCATCTTGAGAGTTTTTAGAAGCCATTTCTAGACCTCTGATTTGTCCCCTCATTTTTTCAGAGATCGCTAGACCTGCTGCATCATCTCCAGCACGGTTAATGCGTAAACCCGAAGACAATTTCTCCATGCTCTTTTGGCTAGCAGCATTATTTGAAGACAAACGGTTCAACGTGTTAAGCGCTGCGATATTGTGGTTAATTCTCATTTTTATTTCCTCCTTGAAATGTGTTTGCACGTCCTTGTGCTTATTTTGTAGCATTCAGGTCGGTCGCCCTTCCTGCCTGTTACATACTTTATATCGGAAATTGATAGACTTCTTTTATGATAAAAACATTCCTAAGTTGGAAATATGCACTATAGTAAAACCGGAACAAATTCCCCTAAAAAAATTCACGTCAGAACTAGCAGAAAATCAGTTTTCAGTGGTAACCAGTTATACAAAGATTTAAGTCGTGATGGATCTAATTTAAATAGCAAATAATCCCCAGATGGTTGTTTCAAAAATCATAACTTTGACTACTTATAATGGCTGATATCCATATATATATTTAATCTAATTGAATCCATCATCAACTTCTTGACAAAATGAGCTTCCAGTACGAACTCTTTTAAATAAAACAAGACCTTGGCAAAATACCAAGATCTTTTCCAGTATTGATTAACGCAATAATTGAAGAACGCTTTGCGGTTGTTGGTTTGCTTGTGCAAGCATTGCTTGAGATGCTTGAGAAAGAATGTTGTTCTTTGTGAACTCACTCATTTCTTTCGCCATGTCAACGTCACGGATACGAGACTCAGCTGCTGTTAAGTTCTCAGATGCTGCACCAAGGTTGTTGATTGTGTGTTCAAGACGGTTTTGTACCGCACCAAGGTTTGCACGTTGAGTAGATACAGTTGTAATCGCAGTATCAATAGCGGCAACGTAAGTGTCAAAGTTTGCTGGTGTTGCTGTCAAAGTTGTTACATCGATGGTTGCAGCATCAACTCCAAGAGCAGTAGCACCCATATTACCAATCGTAACATTCAGTTGTTGGGTCGCGTTTGCACCAATTTGGAAGGTGAAACTTGGAACAGAAGCATTCAACAACTTTTTACCGTTGAATTCAGTACGCGTTGAAATTCCGTCAATCTCTTGGATTAATGCATCCATCTCTGCATCGATTGCAGTCAGATCTTCAGCTTGTTGTGTTCCAACGTTTCCTGCTTGAACAGTTAGTTCACGCATACGTTGAAGGATCGCATGTGTTTCAGTCAATGCACCTTCAGCTGTTTGAATTAAAGAGATACCATCTTGAGAGTTTTTAGAAGCCATTTCTAAACCTCTAATTTGTCCTCTCATTTTTTCAGAGATCGCTAGACCTGCTGCATCATCTCCAGCACGGTTAATGCGTAAACCTGAAGACAATTTCTCCATGTTCTTTTGGCTTGCACTGCTGTTTGAAGACAAACGGTTCAGTGTGTTAAGCGCTGCGATATTGTGGTTAATTCTCATTTGTATTTCCTCCTTGAAATATGTTTGCACGTCCATGTGCATATTTTGTAACATTTAGGTCGGCTACGCTTCCTGCCTGCTACACTTTTTATATCGGAGGTGAAAACAACCTTTTTCATGATAAAAACCTTCCTGCATTGGAAGGAGTTGTTTGACCAAAAACCAGTCAAAACTGGCTATCAGCTTTACAGGCGAGGACAGTAATCAATTAATTAAAAGGACTTGCTTCATAGATTCACATTAAAAATGAAGGATAGTAGCTGCCAATATCCAAAATTCATTATAATGGTTGCCTGCACAAACTCATGTAAATAAAACAAGACTAATTCAACATTTAGATAACAATAAATTACCACCAGCTGTCTAAAAAATTCTTTATAAACTGCATCAGAAGTTATCGCGATACCCCAACGAGCTCAGAGGAGACTCGGGAACGCTCGCGAAAAGCAAGTAAATTCCCCTATTTTTATAAATGCACACTACTTTCAGGACAACGCCTAAAAAAAGACCTTGGCAAAATACCAAGATCTTTTCCTAATTTCTATTAACGCAATAGTTGAAGAACACTTTGCGGTTGTTGGTTTGCTTGCGCAAGCATCGCTTGAGACGCTTGAGAAAGAATGTTGTTCTTTGTGAACTCACTCATTTCTTTCGCCATGTCTACATCACGAATACGAGATTCTGCTGCTGTTAAGTTTTCAGATGCTGCACCAAGGTTGTTGATTGTGTGTTCAAGACGGTTTTGCACTGCACCAAGGCTAGCACGCTGTTTAGAAACACTGTTGATCGCTGCATCAATACCTTTTAGTTGGTCATCAAAAGAAGTAGTAGCAAATTTTGTGACGTCTAGATCATTCACTTTTACCGTTGCACTTCCTAAAGCTGTTGATGCCATGCTATCAATATTAACTTTTAATTGTTGTCCAGCATTTGCACCAATTTGAAGAACAAGATCTTCTGTTCCAGATGCAAAGCTACCATTTAACAATTTTTTACCGTTGAATTCAGTCCGGGTTGAAATGCCGTCAACTTCAGATTTAAGCGCATCCATTTCTGCTTTGATTGCTTCAAGATCTTCAGTTTGTTGGGTACCTGTGTTTCCAGCTTGAACAGTTAGTTCACGCATACGTTGCAAAATTGCATGTGTTTCAGTTAATGCACCTTCTGCTGTTTGGATTAAAGAGATACCGTCTTGAGAGTTTTTAGATGCCATTTCTAGACCTCTAATTTGGCCTCTCATTTTTTCAGAGATCGCTAGACCTGCTGCATCATCTCCAGCACGGTTGATACGTAAACCTGAAGAAAGTTTTTCCATGTTCTTTTGGCTGGCACCATTATTTGAACCTAAGCGGTTCAGTGTGTTAAGCGCTGCGATATTGTGGTTAATTCTCATCCTGAATTTCCTCCTTGATAGGTCTTATATATAACTAAGTTCAATATATATTTAAGTAAAAATACACTTTGTTAACTATAGTGCCGCAAAAAAGTAAGCATTAATTAACGCAATAATTGAAGAACACTTTGCGGTTGTTGGTTTGCTTGTGCAAGCATTGCTTGAGACGCTTGAGAAAGAATGTTGTTCTTTGTGAACTCGCTCATTTCTTTCGCCATGTCTACATCACGGATACGAGACTCAGCTGCTGTTAAGTTTTCAGATGCTGCACCAAGATTGTTGATTGTATGTTCAAGACGGTTTTGTACCGCTCCTAGGCTAGCACGTTGTTTCGAAACAGTGTTGATCGCTTCATCAATACCTTTTAGTTGGTTATCAAATGTATTAGTCGTAAAATCTGCTGCGTTAAGGTCACTAACTTTTACAGTTGTACCTAATGATCCTGCCGCCATGCTATCAATATTAACTGTTAACTGTTGACCAGCATTCGCACCAATTTGGAATGTAAATCCTCCTGCTGTTGCTACAGTGCCATCCAACAGTTTTTTACCGTTGAATTCAGTCCGGGTTGAAATGCCATTCACTTCGTCGATCAACGCAGTTATTTCAGATTGGATTGCAGTACGATCTTCAGTTTGTTGCGTTCCTGTATTTCCCGCTTGGACCATAAGTTCACGCATACGTTGAAGAATCGCATGTGTTTCAGTTAATGCACCTTCAGCTGTTTGAATTAAAGAGATACCATCTTGAGAGTTTTTAGATGCCATTTCTAAACCTCTGATTTGGCCTCTCATTTTTTCTGAGATCGCTAGACCTGCTGCATCATCTCCAGCACGGTTGATACGTAAACCTGAAGACAATTTCTCCATGTTCTTTTGGCTGGCACCATTATTTGAACCTAAACGGTTCAGTGTGTTAAGCGCTGCAATATTGTGGTTAATTCTCATTTTCATTTCCTCCTTGAAAGGTAAATGTGTTCTAATTGCACTTCCATGTGCAGTTTGTAGCATTCAGTGAGCTCTTTCTGACTGTTACATATTTCTATATCGGAGCGAAGAAGGAAATGTTTAGAATAAAAATAGAAAAACTTCTCTTTTTTTGTTAAATTATTGTTCTGTGTGAAACGAGGCTTTACTAAGAACTGATAAATATTCAAAAACCTGCTCTTTAAGTACCTTTATTTGTCTGGCAACCACATAAACATTCAATACTACTCCAAATTAAAAAAGCCGGCAAATTGGTCCTTTAAAAAAGACCAAACTGCCAGCTTTATAATCGAAAAAAGAATTAAATATCAGCTCTGTATTATTCCTCACCTTTTTGTAAAGATAACTTCGTTAAGAGATCACTTGAAAAAGATGCGGCCCGGTTGTTTTCTTCTTGAATGGCCAAATAAATTTCTTTGCGATGAATATCAATTCGCTTCGGAGCATCAATACCGATTTTCACCTGATCTCCTTCAACAGCGATGATTTTGACTTCAATATCGTCACCAATTTTAATCGCTTCATTAAGCTTGCGAGATAAGACTAGCATGCTCCCCCTCCTATCGCATGTTTCGTTTGATATGGAGAGTTTGGTAAAATCACTTGTTTAGCTAGCATTTGTTTACGGTTGACAATGATTGGCGCCATTAAATTTGCAGTTGTTTTTTCAAATGGATCTTCAATTGTTAAAATCGTCATCACTTCTACATCTTCAGAAGCTTCAATGTTGAGAGACTCAACTGTCGCTTCATCAAGATCAAAGGCATAATCTTTAAAAAAGACAAACGGACTTGTCACGATAAAAGCGAGCTCTTCCATCTCAGTCGATTGGAGAACAAGAAATGGCGAATCTTCTGACAGCGGCAAAATGACAAACTTTTTTTCATCTTTAAATCCAGGCAGTCCACTTTCAAAGACAATAATTTGGTTTTCATTAATATTCGTTTCTCCATGATACTTCGTTTTAATGATCATTATTCACGATCCTTTACTATTGTTTTGGCTTTGGATATTCCACATCTATTTTTAACTCGGGATATTGAAGCATGTCAACTTTCACACTACCTGGCGTATAGTCGACTACTGGTTTATTCGGTGTAAATTTAATCACCGGTTTATGTGGTGTCGCCTTAATATCTACTTCTGATGGTGTATACTCAATTTTCACCCTTGAAAAAGTAGGTGAAGAATGAATACCAATTTGAACAGGCTCTGGTTCACTGTTTCTTCTCGCTTGTTCTGCAATCGGTTCGCCACCATTTTCAATTCTCATTAATTCGTCACCTTCTTCGGCAGTGCGCGCGATTCCGTCAATACAATCTTGCTGACCTTGTTGGGCAGCTTCTTCAATTCTTTTAAAAATATGCTTCCTATCTAAGTCTTCCCAGGCTTTTGTCTGATCAATCGTCAGTTTTGAAGGTTTAACAGATATGTCCAGTTCAGCATGAGGCTGCTCAATTTCCATATCAGCATGAGGCTGTTCCATCTCTAGTTTTGCCGGAGTAGTTGTTAAACCAATTCGTGCCGGTACGCTTTCCATTATCAGCCTTGGCAGCTGCATTTTGGTTACCTCCTTTTGTTGAAAAAAAAGCAACTCACGAAAGAGTCGCTTTTATCTTAAAAAGTCAATTAATGTTGGCTGAACAATTTTTGCATTGACAGAAAGTGATGCTCTGTGAACACTTTGCTGTGTTACAAAGTCTGAAATCACTTTTTCAAGCTCAACATCTTCATTATCTGATAACACTTTTGTCGCTGTCTCTTCCTGCACATTTAACCGAGTATTGATTAATTCAAGGCGATTATAGCGTGCACCGACATCTGAGCGCTCTGCACTCATCGTGTTCGTGAACTGATCAATATCAGATAAAATGGTGGTCATTCCGCCCAAAGACCCTGATTTCAAAGCTGTCTCTAAGGAATCAATCATTTCAAAAACATTTTGTCCATTTCCTAATTGACCGCCAAAAGCTGAAATTGGGTTTGAGTTCACTTTTAATGTTGCATTACTGGAAACATTGACATTTACATCAGATGTGCTTGTATAACTTTCAAAGTTATACGTATAAACACCACCGCTTTCTACAATTGGGGCAACATCCGAGTTTGTTCCGTTAAAAATATAACGCCCATTTACTTGCGTATTAGCAATTTGAATCAGCTGTTCCTTCAGTTGGCCGACTTCAACTCCAATCGCCTGTAATTCCGCATCACCATTTGTGCTATTTTCAGCTTTAACAGCAAGTTCTCTGATTTTCCCCATGACATCGGTGGCTTCTGTAATGTTTGTCTCTGTATTTTCAAGCCAAGTAAAAGCTTGTGAAGCATTGCTTTGATATTGCTTTACTTGGGATAATTGTGTATTGTATTTCAAACTTTTCATCGCAACAATCGGATCGTCTGATGCTTTTGTAATCTTTTTGCCCGAAGCAATCTGGGATTGAAGCTGATCCAATTTTCCATAGCTAGAACTGATATAACGCAAAGAGTTTTTTGCGATCATCCCTTGGGTTATCCGCATTAAGCCTTACCTACCTTCCCACGACACCCATGCCGTTGATAATTTTATCAAGGATTTCATCCTGTAGCGTGATCATCCGTGCCGCTGCATTATAAGCATGCTGAAATTGAATCATGTTTGCCATTTCTTCATCAAGAGAAACAGCACTCGTTGACTGGCGGTTCAATTCAGCTGAATTGAGAAGTGTTTCTGTATTTTTCGCCATACGGTTCATTTCCTGAGCTTGAACACCCATCTCTCCGACAATACCAGCGTAATAATCCATAACACTAGCCGTTTTTCCTCCAATTGTCATTTTGCTTGTGAAAACAGCCGCCAAATTGGTTGCATTTGAGTTATCACTTGTTTCACCATTGAGTGAAGCAGCGATATTTCCCCCTTTAGAACTGAGGATATCATCGGCCACTTTGATCTTAGCTGCAGCTCCTTTTGTCGGTATGCCTCCACCGGCAAATTCAAAGAAAGCACCGCCCGGAGCACCTGTAGAAGTCACTCCATTTTGATGAACAGTATTAAATGCGTCAGCAAAAGCAAGCGCTATTTCATCAAGGTTTGCAAGCATTTGTGGATATGTTCCTTTTTCATTACCACCAGACATGTATCCGAATGATTCGACTAAACCCAACAAAGACCCTTTACTTGTAAACGCATCTGCAGCAACGTTGGTCGCCCCTAGTGATATGCTTGTAACAAGACCTGTCGTGCTATCATAGTTCGCTTTGACATTTTCAGCTGTAAAAGTTGGACCGTCAAGAATTTTCCCAAGGGGCAAACCATTACTACCTAGAACTTCAACAGAAACAAGCCCTTCCGCAGTTGGAAGTGAATGACCACCTGTTTTCGTATAGCTGACTTTAATACTAACTTTTGAAGAGAGCTGATCAAGTAAAAGATCACGCTTATCATACAAATCATTTGGCAGATAACCGTTTGGCTCAACCTTTGCAATTTGTTCGTTCAAACCATTCAATTGGGACAGCAATGAATTGATCGTCATAACATCCTGTTCAAGCTGATCACCTAAATTAGTTTTCACAATGCTCAATGACTCTGACAAATGATTAAACGTCTCAGCAACTGCCTGCCCTTTTTGCGCAACAACAGAACGAGCACTTGACTCATTAGCATTGTTCGTCAATTCTTGAATAGAATTCCAAAATGAATTAAGCACACTGTTTAAACCGGTGTTATCTAGGTCATTCATAATGCCTTCCATTTGTGAGAAAGCATCGACTTTCGTGGTATAGTAACCCGCATTTGTGCCTTGCAATCGATATTGATAATCAAGAAAACTGTCTCTTACTCGTTCAACTGAACCAACTTCAACACCTGTTCCCATTTGCCCTGCAAGTTCGACAGCATTCCTTGATACCGTTGGATAAGGGGATGTCGCTTTAAAACCAACACGTTGTCTTGTATACCCTTCAGTGTTGGCATTTGAAATGTTATTTGATGTAACACTTAAAGCAGCCTGTTGGGCGGACAGTCCTCTTTTGGCAATTTCCAATCCCATAAAAGTTGGTATTGTCATAATTCTTTCCCTCCGTTCTAAGCCTTTGAATCGAAAAGAGAAAGCCGGCTGGAACCGCCCGTTTGGACTGGCTCTTGCGGTTTTCCATAATTCGTATTTCCTTCTTTCGGAAGAAGCATATCAAATGTCAGTGATATGAATTGCAGTGATTGAAAAGTCAGCTGCTTATTCAAAGCATTGACATCTTTTAAACGGATCAGTAGCTGTGAAAGTTTAGTAAACAGCTGTTCTAACACCGGTTTTTCACTGTCTTCCGCTTCACTGATGCATTTGTTAATGGTAGCATCGGAGTGGCCAAGACATGCAGCTGTTGCTTCAATACGCAACCTTTCTGTCTCTTCAATCGCCTGAACATACTTTTGTTCTTTTGTCACAATCTCTGAAAGCTGCTTAATTTCATTGTTCTTCAGTGCTTCCGTTTTTTGTTCAGACAATGTTAACAGATGCTCATGTAATTTACAAAGACGTTCCAGCTCTCTAATCACCTGTTTCACTAATATGCCTCCTTCTTCCTTTATTGCTGTTTATAAAAATTAACCATTTTTTCAGCTATACTTGTACGATCTATTTTGTATGTGCCGTTTTCAATGGCTGCTTTTAACTGAGCAATTTTTTCTTGGCGTTCTCGCATTAAATCAGGACTTTTCAGCAGCTCTTTTGCTTTTGCAGAAATTTCAACTTTATCCTCCTGCTGAGCTGCTGATTGAGCTGGTGATGTTTGTTTTTCAAAAGATTTATGATAAGGATTAATTGATTGTGTTCCATATTGGTTAATCTTCACTGGGATTCCTCTCGCTTTCCATCATAGTCATCTATGATCATACTCATTTTATCGTCTGAGCTGCAAGTTAGTTTAGGGAATCATTTATTTTTAGGATTAAAGTTATAGTACGTGCCTTTAGACCTATCTCTGATCTCTTTTTCAAGTTGTTCCATATGGTCCATTTGACTCATCTGCCCTGCTATATCTTGTTCACAGGCTGCACAATACCGACCAGCCCTGATTGAAGCTCCGCATCTGTCACATGGGTACCCGAGGTTGGGAAGATGAGAAATTTGAATTCTCTTTTGCTTAATAAACTTGAGAATTAATTCTTCATCAACACCCGTTTCTTCAACAATTTGCATCATTGTAGACTGGCGGTTTTTCTGTTTTTTAATAAATTTATATACTTTTTCAAAACAAAGCTCTTCTTCTTTGAGGCATTTGTGGCAAACAGTTTGAAAACTACTTTTCATAAACAACTCATCACATCGTGGACAATTCGCCAATTGACTCATAAATTCTGACTCCTATCGTTAAAATTCTACCTATTATATCGGCTGAGAAAAGAAATGATTTAACTTCGTATCAACGTGTAAGAAAATACCAATTTAGCCTCTCCACACAATGTCAGACATTCTGCTGCATGATGAAGGGTTGATCCTGTCGTATACAGATCATCAATCAGCATAATGTTCAACCCTTTAACAGAGCCCTTTTCCGTTTGAAAAATGGCTGTTCGCTTTAACCGTTCTGCCCTGCTTTTTTTTGATTGTTTTTCAGACTCAATTCTGGTTAATGGATGTATGACAGGCTTTTTTAATAAGGCTGCAAGCCGTTCTGCCTGGTTAAATCCTCTTTCTTTTTTTCGTTCTTCACTAAGAGGAATGGGGACTAAAGTAAGTTGCATCTGACGGTGGTACCGTTGAAAAGTGTTGATGAACGAAGGTTCAAAAGCGTAAACCAATTCAGCATCACCTCTGAACTTAAAGCGGGCTAGAACTTCTTTCATGAAGGAGTTGTATTGAAAAACGGAGCGGTTTTGCTGAAGGAGAGCGCGAGTTTTAGGATTGGCTTCCCATTTTAAACAGTCATCGCAAAGTTCTTCACTGTCTTGGGGACGGCCACACTTGCGACATATTTTTCTTGTTATTTCAAGAAAGCCTCCTGCACATTCTTTACATATTCTTTTTTCCTTTTGTAAACAGAATAAAGAACGCCATGTTAAAGAATGTGAAAGAGAAGCTTTGCAATTTAAACAAATCAGGTTATTCCCTTCCTTTCAACCTATTTTCACAAAGCGGATGGTCATTGACTTTTCTAGCTGCTTCAGCCAATGTAACAAGCATGGTTGTATTTTTTTGCTTATCGACGAGCTCTGCTTTAATGTAAGCTAGCTTGGACTCATCGGTGACATATTGTGGCTTCACTGAATTTAAAGCAAGTGCCAGCACATCTTCTTTACACCTTTTGCACATGCATTTCATGTGTAACTGGTCGATATACTGATGAAACAATTCTTCCATAACAGCTTCTTTGGCATTGACTAGCATTGGGATAACGCTCCTCTTTTTCATCTAATGAGTATATTTTACCATGAAGATATGACTAGTCAATCCACTTTTTCTTCCTAGCTATTGTATTCATATGCTGAATATGGTTAAAAGCTGATGTCATAGCACTAGTTATCCCAAAGTGAAAAAAATAAACTTCTCCATTTGTAAAACACGGATGCCTGCCGGCTCTTCCCGCCATTTGCACAAGGGCACTTTCACTAAAAATAGCGGCTTCCGCACCAAGAACTCCGACCTGGGCCTTTTTTACTGTCACTCCCCTTTCTAAAATCGTTGTTGTGACGAGAACATGGAATGAACCTTCTCGAAACCGCTTCACTTTTCCTTTTCTATTTTTGTCATAAGCATGTACACCTTCAACAAGAAATTGATTTTTTTGAAGAATACTAACCACTGATTCAAGTACTAGAATAGACGGAACGAATAAAAAAACAGGTTGGTTTTGATTTTGATGTTGGAAGAGCCACTTTTTGACTACAAAAGGGATTTTCCCACGAAAGAGGTTTCTCCTCCAGTTCCCGCACCATTTAAATAAAGGTTCTGGCAGTGGCTGACGATGGTATCTGGCGGGAATCCGCACGACAGGTAGCTGACTTTTCTTAGCATGCCGCTTCATTTTAGAAGAAGGTGTAGCTGTTAGATAAATTCGGGCACATTCTTGTCTTCCTGCTTTTTTCGTAGCATATTGCAATGTTCGATCAAAAGAATATGGAAAAGCATCAACTTCATCAATGATGATGACATCAAACGCTTCTTTATAACGCATCAGCTGATGAGTTGTGGAAACCACAAGAGGTGAAAGTTTTCCTCTGTCTTGACTACCTCCATACAAAACAGTTATTTCCTCACCTTTAAAAGCTTTTTTTAATCGCGGGGCAAGTTCGAAAACGACATCAGTTCTCGGTGTAGCAATACATAGCCGCAGTCCTTGTCGCAAGGCATATTCAATTCCTCGAAAAAGAAGTTCTGTTTTACCTGAACCACAAACCGCCCAAATCAAAAGCTCTTTTCTTTTACGAATCGCTTCTACAACCGAGACAGCTGCTTTTTCCTGGCCAACCGAAAGACGGCCTTCCCAGGTCATTTCGACTGACGGGCGTTTGGAAAGATCTTTACCATGCCAAGTCAATAGAGGTATACATTCACTTACTCTGCCCATCATCACACATGAACGACAATAGACACAGTTTTTTTTACCGCAATTCTCACATGGGAATTGTGCAAACAAGTCATGATGATGTTGACCGCAACGTCGGCAAATCCAACCTGTTTGCGTTTTCACAATCGATTTTTCAGCTTTTATGTCCCCTTTTTTAATATACCAAGCAATGACATCATCGGGAAAAGGAAGTTCGTTTTGAAGAAGATGCCGGAATTCTAGAAAAGAGCGAAGTTTTTCGGAAAATGACAAGGGAATGTGACCATTATGCTGATCAGATTGTTTGATATATTTCACCTCCAATGGTTATCAGTATGGATCGTTTTTGTTTTAAAGTAAAATAAGCAAAATCAAAAAATAGTGTCAAAAAACAGACTAAAAAAAGAAAATCCCCGCTTTGCAAAACGGAGACTTTCTTTTATGCTATATACCAGGCAATACCCATTGCACCTTCACCGAGGTGCGTACCGATGACAGGACCGAAATAGCTTTTATAGAATTCTACTTGTGGATATAGCTCTGATAGCTCTATAATGATCTGATCGGCCTCTTCCTCTCGATTAGCATGAATCACAACTGCTTTCAATGGTTTTCCTTTTTTGGCATCTTCACCAAAAAGCTCATATAGACGGTTTAGTGCTTTTTTCCTTGTTCGAATTTTTTCAAACGGGACAATCAGCTTATTCTCAAAGTGTAAGATCGGCTTTACTTTTAAAAGGCTCCCAACAAAAGCTTGCGCACCAGTCAATCGACCGCCCCTTTGCAGATGAGAGAGATCATCAACCATGAAATAGGCCCTCATTGTGGTCTTCATATCATTCAAATGGCTAAGGATTTCTTCAGGCAATGCACCATTTGCCGCTAATTCTGCTGCTTTAAGCGCATAAAAACCTTGCGCCATACAACTGATTTCTGAATCAAATGGATATACTTTGATGTCTTCCAGTATACTGTTTGCTGACACGGCACTGTTGAACGTCCCGCTAATTCCGCTGGAAAGATGAATACTGATGACTGCATCATAACTGTTTGCTAGCTTCTCATATAGAGCGATCAATTCTCCGTAAGCAGGCTGTGATGTTTTCGGGAGAGTTTCATGAGCTTTGACTTCTTGATAATAGTCCTGCCAGCTCATATCAATTTCTTCTTTATAAGAATTTTCTCCAAATATCACGTTAAGCGGTATCATGTAAATATGATAGCGTTCGCGAAGTTCTGGAGGTATATATGCGGTACTGTCTGTTACTACTGCTGTTTTCATAAATAAACCTTCCTCTTATGAAAGATACTTTTATCTCTATTCTAAAAGAAAAACAGTTGTTTTTCATTAAATTTTTATAACAATCAACAAGAAGTCACCCACTTGTAGAGGTGGCTTGATCATGTTCTCTATAATCAGTCGTGAAATCACCAAAATAGACATATCCGTCAAGATATGTTGAAGATCTACGATTAATCGAACTGTAGAACTACGGGGACGCTTAGTGTAGGAGAGAAACTGCATAACAAGCCCGCTAAAAAATCTAATTCTAAGCCGGTTCATAAGAATAGACTTGCCAATTGGCAAGTCCAACTTTATCGCATTTCTACCCAGCCGTTTTTAATAGCAACTACAACAGCTTGAGTCCTATCATTCACATTCATTTTTTGGAGGATGTTGCTGACATGGTTTTTAACTGTTTTTTCACTAATGAATAAAGATTCACCAATTCCACGGTTACTCTTCCCGTCTGCAAGCATCTGTAAAACTTCACATTCACGTCTAGTAAGTATATGCAGAGGTCTGCGGATTTCTGGATAAACTTCATGTTGTGCCGCATGCACTGTCACACCGCTCGTTGCGAGACGGCGAAATTCGTTAACAAGATTATGTGTCACTTTAGGATGTAAATAAGATCCGCCTTCAGCTACTACTTTTACGGCTTCAATCAGTGTATCAGCGTCCATTTCTTTCAGCAGATATCCGCGTGCTCCAGTTTTTAATGCATGTGTCACATAGTTTTCATCATCATGGATTGACAAAATAATAACTTTTGATTCTGGGAATAGATCGACCAGTTGTTTTGTCGCTTCTACACCATTCACATTAGGCATATTAATATCCATGATTACAACATCAGGATGGTAGTGCTCGACAATGCGAGCCGCCTCATCACCATCGTCTCCTTCAGCTACGACCTCAAAAGTAGGTTCAAAATCCAAGATCCGTTTAACACCTTCACGGAATAACTGATGATCATCAATAATAACAATATTTACTTTGTTCATCACACGCAACGCCTCCCCATTATCATTGTTCTATATACCGCTTTTATGGTCAATATGTCTTTTGTCTCTATTTTACAATTTTTATTTACAAAGAAAGCGGAACTTTGATCATAATAAATGTCCCGAGACCTATTTTTGAATCTATTGTCATGGTTCCTTCAAGCAGATCGACCCGCTCCTTCATGCCGAGCAATCCGAACGATTTGTTTCGCTTACTTTTGGTTTCCTTTAAATCAAAACCAGTTCCATTATCTCTGATGATCATCATAACAAAATCTTTTGTCACTTCTACTTTAACATGAATCTCATCAGATTCGGAATGTTTTAATGCATTTGTGACAGCTTCTTGGGCAAGCCGAAAGAGCGCAACCTCAAATCGAGGTGCAATTCGTCGATCTTCCGATTCTCCGATACATTGAAAATGAATCTTGGCTTTACCATGGTAATCTTCGATCGTATTCAAGTATTTTCTTAGTGTAGGGATTAAACCTAAATCATCTAAAGCCATCGGTCTTAAATCATAAATAATTCGTCTGACTTCATAAAGAGCATTTCGAACATTTTGACGGAGGTTTTTAATTTCTTGAAATCCTTCCTCTGTTCCCTTTTCTCTGAAAATCCTCTCGATTAATTCCGACCTCATCATCACGTTTGCCAGCATTTGCGCGGGACCATCATGGATTTCACGAGAAACCCTTTTTCGTTCTTCCTCTTGCGCTTCGATAATTCTGAGTCCAAAATCCTGTTTCGCTTGTGCATCCTCTAAAAGAACACCAACTTGGCGCAAATCTTGATTTAAATAGTTTAAAACAACAGAGATTTGACTGACGAGCCCTTCTGAGCGCTCGATGATTTCCTGAAGTCCAAGAAGACGCCGTTCAAGGTCATCACGTTTCTCTCTTAGCTGCTTTTCCCGCTGTTGAATCATTGTCAGTTCTACTTGAAGTTCATGCGCTTTTTCATAAGCTTCACGAATTTCTTCTTCACTAAATTTGTGAAAATTTCTGCTGACCTCTGACAAACGGTTTCTGGCATGTCTTGCATAAACCTCTAACCTGTCTCCAAGATCGATGACTTCGTTGACCTGTTGTTTAATTTGCTTTAACTCTTCTACAAGGCCTTCATATTGCTGTCGAGACTGCTCACCGATCTGAAATACTTCGTCTTTACTTCCATCGACTGTTTTTAACATTTTCATAATAATTGAATCTAAGACTTTGGAGTCCATTTTGGTTTTAGACATGCTCACCCATTTTCCCTCCGTAATAGCATTGTCATTTACTTTTTATGATAATTTTCATTGATCTGAAATTCGTGTCGAATTATAATGAAAGAATGCGTATTGTATTTTTTATGCTTTCCCATCTATCTCTTTAATCATAACAAAATACGCAACAAAATTCTAAGCCTGTTCGTTTTTTTTGAACTGTCAGGGGGGGAAACGAGCAATGCTACAGAGCTATCTTACAGTCTCCGGAGAAGGTATATATGAAATTGTGATCGAAAAATCACGGTTCATCTGTCATTTAACCCGCGTTAACTCCGAAGAAGAAGCACAGCATTTTATTCAGAAGATTAAAAAACAACATTGGAATGCAACTCATAACTGTTCTGCCTATCTCATTGGAGAAAATGATCAAATTCAAAAAGCAAACGATGATGGTGAACCGAGTGGTACAGCTGGAATTCCAATGCTTGAAGTGTTAAAAAAACGCAAACTGAAGGATACTTGCGCTGTTGTGACACGGTACTTTGGTGGGATTAAGTTAGGGGCCGGTGGATTGATAAGGGCTTATGGTAAATCTGTATCAGAAGGGCTAAATCATGTCGGCATTACAGAACGCAACCTGATGCGCGTCATGCATACAAAGGTTAACTATACTTGGATTGGGAAACTGGAAAATGAACTACGTACATCCCCTTACAAATTAAAAAACATCCATTATGCGGATGAAGTTGAATTCGAAATTTATGTGAAGGAAACTGAAAAACAGTTCTTTACACAATGGATAACCGAACTGACAAATGGCAAAAGTGAGAATAAAGAGGGTATTCAAATCTACTTAGAAGAAGCTTTTAATAATTAAAGGAGAATAAATATATGGCTGAACGTATAAGAGTGAAAGTACGTAAAAAAAAGAATAAGAGGAGGAAGATCGTTAAGCGGTTTATTTTCCTTATGCTACTGGCCATTCTTGTAGTTATTGGAGTAGGAATATACAAGATTGTCAACACAATTTCTGCGGCTGACAGCACTTTTGAAGAATTTAAAGAAGGTGAAAAATCAGATCTTCGTGATGAAATTGTTGATATTCAAGAAAAACCTTTCTCAATTCTCATTATGGGAATTGAAGATTATGCAACAAATGGTGATCACGGCCGCGCTGATTCACTGATTGTCGTGACACTTGATCCTAAGAAAAAGACGATGAAAATGTTAAGTATACCAAGGGATACACGAGTACAATTAGCGAGTAACACAACCGGAGAAAAAAAGAAAATTAATGCCTCATATGCTATAGGTGGAAAAGATGAAACAAGAAACACAGTTGAAAACCTTTTAGGAATTCCAATTGATAAATACGCAACAGTTGATTTTAAGGGATTTAAAGAAGTTGTTGATGAAATCGGTGGAATTGATGTTGAGGTACCATTTGATTTTAACGAAAAAAGCGATGTATCTAAAAAGAAAAAAATCTATTTCACAAAGGGTCCTATGCACTTAAATGGTGAAGAAGCCCTTGCATATGCCAGGATGAGAAAACAGGATAAGCGTGGAGACTTTGGTCGTAATGACCGACAAAAACAAATTCTAAAAGCAGCGCTTGACCAAATATCAAAACCAGAAAACTTGATGAAAATTGACACGATTGCGCAAAAAGCCAGTAAAAATGTTAAAACCAACATTAAAATTACAGAAGCACTGGCTCTGCAAAAAGTATACAGCGGTTTTTCAGGTAAAGATATCGAGACTTTAAACATAAAGGGAAAAGACTTGTATATTAACCATGAATACTTTTTTGAAGCGGACAAACAAAACTTGGCAAAAGTCCATGATGAACTAAATCAACATCTCTATCCTGATTCAACTGCTTCAAATTCTCATGAAACATCTCCTGAAAGTTCGACTAATGACAATGTTCCAGACAATTCAACCGAATGATCTGAGCTACTCATTAATTCGATCATTGTAGACACCTCCTGATAACCGCCACCTAAAAGGTTGCGGTTATCAGGAGGTGTTTTGTATTTGAACAGAACGTTTTCACCACCTCTTCATCTGCATTTTTTCCATAACAACAAACCCTGACTCTAAATTGAATCAGGGTTTGTTGGTTTATTTTCTAAAAGTCTTAATTCCTTTTTACCATTCGCCTATAAAACTTAGTAAATGGTTTATATCTCTCATTCACCAGTCCAGTCACTTCAGCGATGATCTGCATAAAAAAGATCAAGCCAAAGATGATAAAGATCGACATCCAGAGTGTCGCAGTTTTCAGCACAATCGCACTCAGGCTAAAAACACAGCCAATTAAGTATATCACGATAACGGCCTTTCTATGGGATAATCCAAACGCCATTAGCCTGTGATGGATATGGGATTTATCAGGAGCTGATATCGGCTGCTTGTTCAATATTCTTCTAATGATGGCAAAGGTCGTATCAAATATCGGTACCCCTAAAATAATGATGGGTACAACAACACTGAATAATGTGACACTCTTGTATAGCCCTAACAGCGACAGAACAGAGATTACATAGCCGAGAAAAAGCGAGCCTGTATCCCCCATAAAGATTTTTGCTGGATGAAAATTATAGAAGAGAAATCCGAGTGTACTACCAATGACAACCAATGATAAAGAGAAAATTAATATTTTGTCGGCTGAAAAAGCCATCACAGCAATGGTCGACAAGCCGATAACGGAAATCCCTGCAGCCAAGCCATCCAAGCCGTCAATTAAATTGATGGCGTTTGTAATTCCAACAATCCATAAAATGGTCAAGGGGTATGCCATCCAACCTAAGTCAAAGCGAAAATCTGCAAATGGAATCGATAAAAACTCCATTTTCAATCCCGTACTGACAATCATACAAGCAACTAATATTTGAACAATAAATTTAATTTTCGGACTTAAATTATATTTGTCATCAACAATTCCTAAAATGACAATCATAAAAGCACCGAGGGTAATGGCTGTTACTCTGTTTTCATATAGACCTCCGGCTAATGAACCGGTCAATACTCCTATAAATATGGCTAAACCGCCCATTCTAGGCATGACTTTATCATGTATTTTTCGAAAGTCCGGCTGATCGACAATACCGGATTTGATGGCTAAACGTTTAATAAATGGCGTGATGATTAATACAGTTATCAGAGAGACAAAAAACGCAATAATCGTGCGTTCATAAGACATAAAAAAGTCTCCTTTTTAATGAATTCTGGGTTGTTTATAATGTTCCGATACCTATCTATTATACAATTTCATTAGTTATTATAACAAGCTTCTGCAAAAAGAAACATCATAAATTAAATAATCCGCTTTTGATCAATGTTTATTTTGTTGTAAATTTCCAGTAATAATTTCTGCCAATCTTTCTCGCGTGCCATGTCTTTGCGATCCTTCACATGGATTGGATCATGCTGGGAACGCTCTAACTCTTCACAGACAGACGTAAAATGAACTGGATCGCTTCCTGCAAGATGTCGGTAAATATGTTTTTTCTCCACCTTTTTTGTCGAAGGTAGGTTAACACCGACCACAGGTTTCCCCGAAGCTAAAAACTCAAACAGTTTTAACGGAAATACGGCATTATTGTATGGTGACGGTTTATAGGGCATGATTCCGATGTCAACTACATTCATATAGGCGGGAACGTCTGTCGGCGCCACCGGGCCTGTCCAAATGACATTATCCAGCTGAAGCAGTTCTTTAAAATCAGGATCTCCATTTGTTCCGTCAGGTCCAACAAACAAAAATATCCAGTCTTTGTTGGTCTCTGCTGTTTTTTTGACAAGTTTAAAATCAAGCTTTGGTTTAATCCCCCCGATAAAACCTAAAACAGTTCCATCTCTGCCGTTTAAGATGTCCGCTTTTTCGTGGTTAAGTGCAAAAACATCGTATTCCACCCCATTTTCTATTGTGAAAACAGGCTTTTCTTCGCCTTTAAGACGGTCGATGATGTTATCGTACAAATAATCAGAGGTGCAAAAAACCGTGTTTGCTGCCTTGATAATGCGGTTTTCTGCTTCAAAAATAACTTTTTGTCGAAATTGTAATAAAAGATTTTGTTTGCCACTAATCGGTGCTGTCCAAAGATCGCTACAATCGTAAATGACTTGATCCCAATGATAAAGTGATGCCAGACCAGGAAAACCGGGAAAAGTGTACCATAGACAAACTTTATTTTCTTGTGCATTCGTGTTTAACCATTGAAACAAAGGAATCAGCTTTTTTTGATAAAAAATATCTTGATAGCGGGCAAACCTAAAGATTTTCTTCTTTAAAAAATCTTTTACCGCAAACTGCTTAATACCATTTTCCAATTGTGTAAATGAATCTGAAGAAACTTTTTCAGATGGACAGACCCAAATCACTTGTTTAGTGGCTTTTTGCTGTGCTAAAAACTCAGCAAGACGATGTCTTCGATATCGCAATTGATCTTGTCCCCATTCACCTGTTGCCACTACAATGTGGATTACTTTGTCTGCTTTCACATTCATCACCTTGCCATTATAATCTTTTCTTAACTGCGTTTTTTGCATAATGAACAAAACACCATGTTGCTTTGACCAAGTGAAGACGTTCGATCTCTCGGTACACATACCAAGTTTTTTGAGCTGCCTTCCATTTGTTTCTCGAAATTGAATTGTTGACAATTCGGTATTCTGCTAAAGGTTTATTCAGTCCATATGCTTTAAATCCCCTTTTTAAAATAGACAGCCATGTTGCTAAATCTTGGCGAGTCCTGATGTTTGGCATTTCTATAGGCCCTGTTTGCTCAGTGTCAATCATTACTGTTAAACAGCCGATAATGGTGTTCTTTAAGACGTCATCATATGTCAAGCTTTCAGGTGCCTGAATCGTTTTTTGAAGTGGTTCTCCGTTTTGACTGATCAATTCGTAAGCTGTAAATGTAAAAGCATATTGATGATCTCTCATAAATGCAAGTTGTTTTTCTAGCTTCTCTTTTTTCCAGACATCATCACTATCCAAAAACGCTAAATAGCGACCCTTTGCTTGTTTCAGTGCCGCGTTTCGGGCTACGGCAGCTCCCCCGTTTTCTTTTAAATCAATGAGACGTATTCGGTTGTCCTTTTGTTCATACGATTGAATGATGTCTCTTGTTCGATCAGTTGAGTGATCATTGGCAATAATCATTTCCCAATCGAGGAAGGTCTGATTTAACAAAGATTCAATCGTCTTCTCAATAAAATTCTCCGCATTATAGGCAGGTGTTATCACAGATATGAGAGGTTTTTTACTTGTCATCGTTCTGCTTCACATCCTAATTCAAATTTAGGCTTCACGAAAAACTTCAGGAACAACAATGATAAAAAATGATAGTGCTAATCCGATCAAAACGCCTAACACCGCTCTTTTTTTAGGTGTCATTCCAACGCCACCACTATCTAAAGCAGTTAATGGTTCGACTTCCTCTGCGGCTTTCATTTCCAGTTTTCTTGTTTCAAGATCGTACAAAAACCGCTGTTTATCTACTTTTGAATCGTGACTGACCGATTCATTTTTAAGAGCTTTTATATTTTTATCGATCACTTGCTCTCTTTTTAAAAACCGTTTTTTGTCTTTTTTAAAAAAGGTATCTCTAATTTTTTCTAAAACAGTGAAGGTTTCCTTTTGGTCAGCTCCTAAATAGCTAAGATTGAAAACAGTGTCTGAGCGAATTTCGACCAACAGTTTGTCTTTCATGTCTGTCAATTCCTCTTCATCCATTTCTGGAAAAACCTCTTTTAAAAATGGCTCACTTTTGAATAAAACAGAAACTTCTTTCGTTTTCGTGTAAAGTGGGTCTCCATAATTACCTGTCGAGATTGTGACAGAGGCTTTGTAATTAGACGGAGAATTCCCTTTTGGAAAAATATATCCTAACAACCCAAGAACAAGTGGTAGTGCCAAAATCGGCACAATGTACTTTTTGGCCCTTCCTACAATACGTTTCATAAAATTGTTCACAGCCATTTCTCCCTGTTTTTTAATTTTTCCCCTGAACGAGTTAACATGCTAACTTCAAAACCTTCCGCTTTAAAGGTGTTCACAGTTGCAATCACAAGAGCAAGAAACACCCAGTGAAAATATAAATTCGAGACAGAACTAGGACTGATGCTTGAGACAAGAAAGCTAACTAGCGCTGTAATCAATCCTTCTAACAGAAGTTTATAGCGTCTTTCCAGTTTTCTCTGATGAAAACGGAAAAGCATTGTTATCAAATAGATATACATGGTTAAATAACTGAGCATCATGATCACCCCGAAGTTTGCCATGATCTCAATGAGCCAATTATGAACCTCAACGACTTGGTCAGTATCAAATAGTGGCTGATGTTCCAAGTAGTATGAGACATTTCCAGCACCTACGCCAAATCCATATGTATCCAACAAATAATGCCCGGCGTTTTTCAAAAGATTCGCCCTGGCAATGTTTGAAGGCAATGGTTCACTAAAATCGTGTGTAGCTTGTGGTGCTAAAAACAATGTATAAACAATATTTGAGATCTTACCAGCATAAAGAGTGGCAAAAGCGATGAATCCCGCAAAACCGATGATGATGGCCCACTTTTTTAAAAAGCGCGGCAGTAATAGGAATACATAAAGTGCAAAACCTGCCATGATCCCCAATAGACTGGCCCTTGAGCCCGTCAAAAAAATTAAATAGATTGAACATAGCGCTAGGAGAAAACCGATAACTTTCAAAAATACGTTTTTGATGTTTTTGAAATAGGCTAAATATAAGAAAAAGCTAATGGATAGAAAGGTTGCAAAATCATTTTGATTAAAAAAAACGGATGTTGGGTAATGTTGCTTATAATACGGTCCCTCATAAAGTGTGGAGCTTGGAAGATGGTTTAATGTAAAATGATTGTAAAAGCCGAGAACCATTAAAAAGATGGTCATGACCATCCATATGTAGTAAAATGCCAACAGCCGCTTCATCTTCTGAACATACATCACGATCAAAAAGACAAAAAATATTCCCATCCCCATAAGTGATAAATATTTGACCCCATTTGTAACAGACTTGACCCAAAGCAGCGAAATCATTCCATAACAAAACCAAAAACTGAAAAATAGGAGAATCCCCTTAACATGAACCTGTTTCCACTGTTCTAGATGATGATTACTTTTTATGAGTTCAAGAAGAAATAAACCAGCTGCGATCATCAGAAGGATTCTGTATGGAAACAGACTGAAAAATCCCAATTTAACTGTGAAAAACGCATTATTTGCAAAAGTTGCAGCAATCAGAAGATAAATGACAGAAATTTTCAACTTGTCATATGACAAGTATGGCTTGAGCAACAAAACCACTGCAAAAGCACTCAACATGAGAAATGCAAACAAAATCATTTTTGTACTTTTTTGAGCCAATATTTGAGTTAATCCATAGCCAGCGGCGAGAGCAGTAAACCATATGAGTACACCAGCCGCCGAACGTTTCAAACTCATCATTCCCCCTCCTTTTCGCGAGTTTTAGGAGTGGGCTGCCGACATAAGCCAGCAGCCAGCTGTGTTAAGCATTCATTTCTTTTTTATAAAAGGAAATCGTCTTTTTTAAACCTTCCTCAAGTGGCATTTTCGCTTCCCAGTTTAATAATTTTTTTGTTTCCTCATTGCTTAGTGTACTGTGGCGAATGTCTCCCGGTCTTTCAGCCTCATAAATTGGAGAAAGGGTAGAATTTGTTGCCTTTTTCATTTCTGCAAACAGTTCATTGACTGTAATGGAAAAGCCATTTGAAACATTTAAACAAACGTTTGATTGAGCTTTAAGGGCTTTAATATTTGCCGATGCCACATCACCAACATAAATAAAGTCTCGGGACTGCTCACCATCTCCAAAGATGACTGGTGATGTTCCGCTTGTTAACAAATCGGAAAAAATAGAAACCACACCACCCTCACCTTTTGCATCTTGCCGAGGTCCATACACATTACTGTATCTTAAAATGCAATACTCAACCCCATAAAGGTCATAGGCCATTTTTAAATAGTTTTCAACTGTAAGCTTTGTCAATCCATAAGGAGAACCTGGATTTGTCTTGTGACGGGTGTCGACAGGCAGATAGTCGGGATCCCCGTATACAGCAGCAGTCGAAGCAAAAATGATTTTTTTCACGTTGCATTCACTGGCAGCTTTGATGATATGCAATGAACCTCTTATATTGATGTTTTCATCTTTTAAAAAATCGCTGACAGATTCCGCAACACTCACTTGAGCTGCCAAATGAATGATATAATCTGGATTAATGCGTTTGATCAGTTCGATAACATCCGGTTCTGTTACATCATGCTCATAGAAATCGATAGGAAGTCCCGCAATATTTGAGAGATGCCCTGTTGTCAAATTGTCTATGATTGCAACTTGATAGTTTTCTTGCAATAGCTGTTCTGTAATATGTGAACCGATAAATCCGCATCCGCCTGTCACTAATACTTTTTCCATTGTTAACACCCCGCGTTTTATACTTTTGTTAAAATCTTCTCTCCCTGAATGTCAGGGCGGCCAATTGAATGATAAATAAATCCTTCTCTTTTCATATCTTCTAGTCTAAATAAATTTCGTCCATCAACTAAAATAGGTTGTTTTAAACATGATTTCAGTTTTGTTATATTCATATGCTGAACTTGCGGCCATTCTGTCAAAATTAGGCAGGCATCTGTTTCTTTAACAGTTTCAAACAAATCCTCACTATAAACAACTTGGTCACCAAGAAATCGTTTTGCTTCAGGGATTGCGACCGGATCATATGCTTTCACTTGTGCTCCAAGGTTGCGAAGCATTGGAATGACATCCAAAGCTGGAGATGAACGCATATCATTTGTATTTGGCTTAAATGCCAGACCAAGGACAGAAATTGTTTTGCCTTGAAGATCACCGAACACATGAAGCAGTTTTTGAACAATATGAGCACGTTGTTTTTGGTTTGTCTCAATGACAGCTTCAATCATTTTAAACGGATAACCGACTGATTTGGCAATTTGCAGTAATGCCATCGTGTCTTTTGGAAAACATGATCCACCAAAACCAATTCCTGCATGTAAAAATTTTTTACCAATTCGGCTGTCTAGCCCGACACCTTCAGCAACTTTTTCAACATCTGCTCCTACTCTTTCACAAATATTTGCAATATCATTAATAAAAGAGATCTTTGTTGCCAAAAATGCATTGGCAGCATATTTAATCATTTCCGCACTTTCAAGGTTTGTTTTCACAATAGTGGTTTCGAACGGTTGATGTAATTCTTCAATGATTGTTGCAGCTTTTTCACTAGTTGCACCGATGACAGCTCTTTCCATATTCATCGTATCAGCAATAGCAGTTCCTTCACGAAGAAATTCTGGGTTTGAGACCACATCAAACGGATGACTGCCTTTTGAAACCTGTTGAATGATTGATTGAACGAGTTTCCCTGTTCCAACAGGGACAGTACTTTTATTTACGATAATTTTATAGCCATTTAAGTTGGCACCGATGATGTTTGCTACTGCTTTGACATGACGTAAGTCAGCTTCTCCATTTTCCGACATTGGTGTTCCAACTGCTATATAGATAATATCAGCTTTTCTGATTGTCTCTGGAATGTCTGTTGAAAAGAATAAACGGTTTTCCTTCGTATTTTTATCAACCAGTTCTTTTAGTCCGCTTTCATAAATTGGGATGATCCCTGCTTTTAGACTGCTTATTTTTTTAATGTCTATATCACAGCAGACAACTGAATGTCCTACCTCAGCAAAACAAGTTCCAGACACCAGTCCAACATACCCTGTTCCAATAACAGCGATTCTTTTCAAAATGATCATTCCCTCCATTTAAGCTAACCCTTCAATCCAATAGCTTTGTATAGGCAATGATGTTTTCTCTGTTTATTTATCAGCATGGACTTAATTTTACTGCTTTAAACGATGATTTTTTCGGATAACACTTTCATATCTTTTAATCAATGTTTCGGCATTTTGCCTAGCATTATATTGTGAACAAACCGTTTGATATAGATCCTCTGTCATCTCCTTTCGCCAGATGCCACCTTCTGTATAGTTGAAAATCGCTTCTTTTAAAGCAGTGACTGAGCGCGGTTTAATGAGCAAATCCTGATACTTGCCAAATAAAGATGGGACTCCCCCAACGGCTGTACATAATACTGGAACTTTTAAAGCCAGTGCCTCAATCACAACAGTTGGCATGCCCTCTGAATATGAAGGAAGAACAAACAGATCAGATACTGTCAGATACTCAGAGATTTGTTGATTGGCAATTTGCCCTAAGAGAAGTGCTTTTCGCCCTGCTTTTTGATGAATGACTTGTTTTTCAGGACCATCACCGATAAAAACCGCGACATACTGATCATCTAACTGACTGACAGCCTCAGCAAGTTCTCTGACACCTTTTTCTTTCACAAGACGCCCAACAAAAGTGATAAGCCTTTTTCCTTTTGGGAGATTGAGTTTCTCTCTTAGTTGATCTTTTGAAATCTCTGGCTTTTGAAAATGGTCAAGGCTAACGCCAATCGGTAGTACTGAACTGTCAATTCTAATCATTTCCCTCGTTTTTTGCTGAAGTACTTCACTGACTGCGAAAACATCTGATGCCGATTGTACAGCTGTTTTAAATGCTTGAAAAGCACTTTTGCTATAATGAGGAAAAATATTGACATCACTGCCGTGTAATGTGAGCACATAAGGTATCTCCAGCTTTGTTGAAACAACTGCTCCAGCACCTCCAGAAGGCATGGCGAAATGCGCATGGATCAAATCTGGATTGAGCCTGTTTTTCGTGATCGTCTGTAAAACGCTCTTTGCCACGCGATGATGCGGCTGAGCCCATTTTAACTGACCAGGTAATGCCATGTAAGGTGGCCTGTAGATGATAATCCCTTTTCTTTCTTGATGATCAGGGGGCCGACTTTGCCGATATTTCTTTTTAAAAACCCTTAAAGGTGCTGGGTTGACAGGGAAAGGACAAATGACTGATACATCTATGCCATGCATCTTCAATGCCTGTACTTGTGTCTCATGAAAAACGCCTTCTCCAGGCTTTGCTTCACTTGGATAAACACTGGTAAGCCAAAGAACTTTCAACATTAAACGCCCTCTCTGCTGTCAATTTCGGTACCGAACTTTGAGTGCTTTTTGATACACTTTACTGATGAGAAAACCGTAAAAAACGGCACTGATTCCGACTGAGATTGTCAACTGTAACCATGATTCAGTCGTAAGCTGTCTGCTGAAAACATTTAGAATCAAGGAAAGACAAGCCATCATCACGGTCAAGATGAACGGTTTCATGATTGTTCTAAAATAGTCTTTCAGCTTCAACTGGATAACAAATTGTAACAGCCACCTACCAATAAAAAAGTTGAGTAAGCTGACAGCAGCATAGGTCCAAGCAAAAACCGCTAAATCTTTTGTTAAAACTGCTGCATATAGTAAAAGACCATAGAAAATCATAACACCACTATCCCAATAAAATGCCAGATCTGCTCTCCCTTTTGCTAACAAGATCGACCCGTTCGGATTCATCAGCACCCTGAGCAAACCGACAATGGCCAAAATATTGAGAATCGGAATAGCTGCAAGCCATTTTTCACTGAACATCACTTTAATAAATAAATCAGAAACAGTTGGCAGTCCGATCAAAAGTGGGAATGAGACGAGTGCGAGAAGTTTTGTAACATTTAAAAAACCCTCTCTTAATGTTTTGTTATCTCTTTGGTTTTTAGAGAAGACCGGAAAAGCAACTCTTGTAATAATCGGATTAATTTTCAGAACAGGGATTGTAATGATTTGATATGCTAAACTATAAATTCCTAAAGCCTCTGCACCAAGAAAACGACCGATCAGAATCATATCCATATTGGCACCAACTCTATTAACCAACCGTGAAGCTAACTGGAATGCACCAAAAGCAAAAAAATCTTTTACTTCTCGTAGTGCAAACACAAATGAAGGACGCCATTTTTTAAAATATACAGCAAAGAACAAGATTCCTTTAAAAGAATTTAGAAAAACTTGTGACAATACGTAGGCAACGATTGGATCAATCAGAAATATCAATCCGATGAGCATGATAAATGATGAAACATTTGCTCCTGTTTCAATTTTGCTTAAAACCTGAAATTTCAAGTCTTTCTGAAGCATATACTGATATTGCTGTCCAATCGGTGCAACTAAAAACATAATCGCCAATATTCGAATGAGTGTTACAAGTTCATCACGCTGATAAAAGTCAGCAATGACAGGACTTAAGAAAAAAATACAGATAAACAATAAAACGCCTGTGATGATATTAAGCCAATACAAAGTAGATAATTGACGCTCATTTATCTTTTCTTTTTGAATCAAGGCCGCCCCAAAACCCATATCAAGTACAATTTGTGTAAAAATCGTCACTGTTGTCAACATTCCGACTAAACCGAATTCAGCGATTGTCATGATATGACCAAGTAATACAAATTGCGCAATTTGAATAAACGTAATGATGATGGTAGAAGCGCTTGTCCACTTCGCACCATGTAATATTTGTTTTGTAATCGTTGACATAGCACATTTTCCTTCTTTGTATTATCTGGCTCCATCACCAGTCAATACAACTTTAAACGTTTTAATGATTACCTTCAAATCGAGGAGAAACGTCATATTTCGAATATAATATAGATCATGCACCAATTTTTCTCGTGGACTGATATCATAGCCTCCATTGACCTGCGCAAGACCTGTTAATCCTGGCTTTACAACTAAACGGTTTTGAAAACCTGGAATGTCATGCTGAAATTTTGATGTGAATATTGGTCGTTCCGGCCTCGGTCCGACAAGGCTCATATCTCCGATTAAAACATTTACCAGCTGTGGAAGTTCGTCAATTCTTGTCTTTCTGATAAATGCCCCGATCGACGTAATTCGCGGATCATTTTTTCTCGCCCATGTCGCTCCAGACTTTTCAGCATCCATCCTCATCGATCTCAACTTATACAGGTTAAAGTGTTTTCCATTTTTCCCGACCCGCTCTTGACGGTAAAGAGGCGAACCAGGAGTTTCTATAGAAATGATAACACAGAAGACGAGGATCACCGGCAATGTAACAGCGAGCCCAATAAGAGAGAGGACGATATCCATTGCCCGTTTCATATACAAATAATATTCGGCTTTTTCAGACAGAGTACAAGAATAGGTTTGCTGTGTTGAATATTCATTATACACCCTTAAGCTTTTGTCCATACTCACTGACATACACCTCACGATTTGGATTGGTACTTTGTGATCTCTGCGTCAGTGTAGCATACGGACGTAAATTGAATGTAAAAGGCCTGTTAAAGAGTGTTAATCATGTTATTTTTTCTTAAAAATATTATGACTTCATGTTCTTGAAACAGTGGAATCATCATACTATATTTTCAAACAGAACGAAAATGAAAAAAGACACAAAAAAAAAGCCCAAAAACGGCTTTTAGTTTATTGCGCATTGTTTTTCCCACTCTTCTCTTAAAATGCCCATTCGAATGGAATCATAATAAACACCTTGATAAAGTCGACATTTTCTTAACCTTCCTTCTAATGTCATCTCCAACTTTTCTCCTAGTCGCATCATCCGGAAATTTCCTGACCATGTCGTGAAACCGACTCTGACCAAAGGTAATGTTTTAAACAAATGATCGATCCAATGTTTTAAAAAAAGGGGTCCGTATCCACCATTCCAATAGTTAGGGTCATAAATAGCAATTCCAGCTTCAAGCCAATTAGATTCTTGATGCTCCCAGTAATATGATACAACTGATGATGAATGAACAACCCCCAGCGGTTATCTTTATAAATACTTGAAGAAAATCATTGTAAGATAATGTCTCATGTGAATAATATGGAGCATTCCATTTTTTCCACTCTGGATGAGGTTGTTTATACACCCATTCCCAGTAGGTTTGTAAATCCTCTTCATGTCATGGTCTCATTTGAAGTTCTTTATTGATTTCAATTTCCAAATCTTACACCACCTAGATTTAAGTTCTGTTTTACAGTGGAAGTTGAACAGCGAAGATGGTTTACTTTTCTACGATCAATTGATGAAAAGAAATAGATAAAATTAACATCTTAACAAAAAAGCTTGTCGACATATAGCCGGTTTTTCACGACTTTGTCGACAAGCTGAATTCAGATTTCTTAATAATAAGCGACAATTCCATTATAAATGGCTTTTGCAGCCTGATCTTGATAGTAGCTGCTTTTTAGCTTGCTTGCATCACTTTTGTTGGTAATAAATCCAAGTTCAACTAAACAGCTAGGCATTGTTGATTCACGAATAACATGGAAATTTCCAGTTTTAACATCACGGTCTCTTGTATTCATCGCCTTATAAAGTCGGGTTTGAATTTCCGTTGCCAACCGTTTACTGTTTGTTGCTTGATACTTTGTATAATAATACGTTTCTGTCCCTGTAGCAGATGAGGAAGCTGAATTTGAATGGATGCTGACAAAAATATCGGCATCATTTGCTTCTGCTTTTGCTACCCGTTGAGAAAGAGTTAAATAAACGTCGGTTGATCTCGCCATAATCGGGAGTGCACCACCGCTGGATAATTTACTATAAACTTTTTTTGAAAAAGCAAGATTGACATCCTTCTCCTTGAGTCCATTAGCAGCTGCGCCAGGATCACTTCCTCCATGACCGGCATCAATAAAGATTTTTTTACCAACAATCGGATTTTTCAACTGTGAGATGACATTGGATTTCACCGAAATGGTTCCACCAAGAACAGTAAATGCCGTCATTCGATTTGAACCGATCGCTTCTCGTGTAGGTTTTGGTAAAGAACCTGCATCAGTGAACAGTACCGGTCGACCTTGTTTTGCCGCAAGCACTGAACCGGCAAGTGCATCGGCATATGTATAGCCATTACCGATAACTGCACTTTTTGTTGATGAGTAATATTTCTTGGCAATATTTCGGGCTACTTCAAAGCGGCTGTTTCCTCCAATTCGTGTTGGAGAAGCAAGCTGGCGATAGACACTGTTTGAGACGCTAATTTCACCGCCGACAACAATTGTTGATCTCGTCCCTTTACTTTTCATTGCATCTTTGGTTGGGCTTGGAATCGAATTCGATGTCGTTAATAGAATCGGAATCCCGTTTCTCGCTGCATAAGCACCGATTGCCATACTATCAGCATATGCTGTTCCATTGGCAATGACTGCTTTTGAATTGGCTGGTAGTTTTTTCGCAATGTGTTCTGCCACTTCATAGCGGCTCACTCCACCGATTCGCTCTACTGTAGACACACCAAGTTTTTTAATTTCACTCACGACTTGGTTGCTAACACTGATCGTTCCCCCGATTATAATCACTTTTCTCGGTTTTAATTGACTGATTCTGTTTTTAGTAGGTGTTGTCAGTTTTGACGATTCTGTTAATAGAATTGGTGCATTGTTTTTATATGCAAGTGGTGTAGCCGAAAGAACATCAGCATATGCTTTTCCATTTGCGACAACAACTGTGCTTGCACTGCTCCACCCTTGTTTTGAGACATTGACTGCTACTTCATAACGGCTGACACCATCTAATCTTGTGGCAGATTGTGCTGCAAATACATTTGGTACAAACATGATCAGCCCCAATACAATGATTGGTATGCTTCTTAATAAACCCCGCAAAGAAATCTCCTCCAAAATAACATTTATTGTAATAATCCCCTAATAAATGAATATAGGAGGCTCAAAACGGCCTCCCTTTGTCTCTTTATCTATCAATATTAATAATTTGATAGCGTTGTTCCCGGGTAATAAAAGCTTAAGATCGACCGATAACTGTGTCCAGCTGCAGCTCTATAGTTTGCACCATACTGGCTCATTCCGATACCATGTCCAAAGCCCTTACCTTTAATCGTAAAAGCGCTTGAACTGTCTGTTACTGACGCGTATGTGCTCTTCATATTCATGCCGCCAAGCATCGATCTTAATTGGGTTGTTGTCACGGAAATCGTTGCCGTTTTTTCTGTTAGACTTCCGCTTGAAGTAATATAACCTTTTGATTTTTCTTTTACAAAATACGAAAAACGAATCTCTGCTGTTTTTGGTCGATGGCCCTTCGTTTTCGTGCTGCTTAGTTTTACACTTGATATTTTCGTAATTTTAATTGAATCAGCACTACTGTATTTATTTTTAATAAACCATTTTTTCAAGCCAGATAAATAGGAAGCATTTTTTTCATTTGTTTTGCTCCACCATGAACTTGGCTTTTTTAGATCTAGGCTGCTTTTGCTAAGCTGTGTTTTATAGAGTGGTACCGACCAGCTTCTTTTCGGATCATATTTATCCTCTTTAGCTGGCAAATACGAAACTTGACCACTCCATACCTCACCATTGGCTTCGGTAAAACCACCATTGCTCGATGAATAAACAGCTGAAATTAACCGGCCATTATATTTTAAAACTTTTCCTTTTGTGGCGTTTACAATCTCAGATGTTCTTGAATTCCAATCATAACCACCATATACCTGAAAGGCTTGTGAATCTGCTACTGTTTTTCCGGTAGAATTAGCAGAATACGTTCTGGCTGCTACAGCTTGAGCTTTTAATGCTTCTTTTTGCCAGCTAGCAGGCATTTCATGCGGTACAACACCCTTTAAATAATCCTCGAATGGAATATTAACATTGATCGGACGAACATACTTGTTCGATTCTACCGTAAACTGCATGTTCCCCATATATTTTCTTCCGTTTATACTAATCGTATTTGAAGTCGAATACGATTTTGATGCTGCAGTAAACGAAGACCCAAGGGATTTAATGGCTTTCCCATTTTGATAGAGTACAAGTTTCCCGCTTTTTACTGCAACAGAATAGCCTTTTCCTGAAAGATTACCTGTCAATTTATTTTTCAACGTATCTGCTATTGAGATGTTTCCGCCAAGCAATGCATAACTTTTGGTACCTTTTGCTGCTAGTACATCAGCAACCGGTGAAGGCAGGCTCTTTGATTCGACAAGCAAGAGAGGGCTTCCTTGCTTTGCGGCGAGAACTGATCCCGCTAAGGCATCCGCAAATGTTGTCCCATTTGACAAAAACACTTTTGAAGCGTTCATATTGAGTTGCTTAACAATATTTGCGGATACCTGATATCTGGAGACGCCACCAATGCGTTGGACAGACGCCTTTTTCTTCAAAGTTCTCTCGACACCAGTACTGACACTCAATGAACCACCAACAATTGTTACTTTACTTGGGATTTTATAATCACCGCGAATATTGTTATCACCTGCTAGGAGGATCGGATAACCATTCGCTGCTGCATATGGCGCAATTGATAGAGCGTCTGTAAAGACCATTCCTGTCGCCACAACAGCTTGACTGTAATTTCCCATGCGGTTGGCAATGTTTTTCGATACTTCATAACGCGTTGCTCCACCAATACGATCAATAGATCCATATTTTCTTAGTGTTTTTTCAACGTTTTTCGAAACACTTATGGTTCCCCCAATAATTAAAATATGATCAGGGTTTAATTTAGCAATCTCACTATTTGTCTTAGGTGTTAATGACTTTGCATCTGTTAATAAAATTGGTGCATCATACTTTTTGGCTAATGGTGTTGCGGAAAGTGCATCTGCAAAGGCATCACGGTTAACAACAACAACCGTTTTCGGATTTTTCCATCCTGCTGAAGCTACACTGTTTGCAACATCAAAACGTGTCGTTCCTCCATACCGAGTGGCTGAGGCGACTCCCGGAATCTGATAAGAGCCGGAAATATCAACACTAATACTAGACTTATTGCCAAGATAGTTACTAAGTTTCACCGAAATCTTTTTTTCAGCAGCATGTGCTGACTGAGTAAACAGCAAGGCTGTTGCAGTTACAGACGACAGAAGCAATAGCTTCAATTTTTTCAAAACGTATTAGTCACCCCTAACAATTCTTGTTATTTAGTCTCAATACTTTCAAGGTTTAAAACTCCGTGCTCACCTTTTGAATATTTAATTGTCACTTTTTGTCCTTCTTTAATCGTTGCGACTTTTTCTTGCAGTTCTGTGCCGACTTGAATTGGTGTTTCTTTTCCATCAATGTTGACTGCAACCGTGTGACTATCAGCCAAACCGGCAAAAGAGCCTTCTTTCGTTATGATGTCTTTGCTTTCAGCGCTTTTTTTACTTTCTGTGTTTTCTTCGTTTTTAGCGCTCTCTTTGCTTTCTGCATTTTCTTCGTTTTTAGCGCTCTCTTTGCTTTCTGCGTTTTCTTCGTTTTTAGCGCTCTCTTTGCTTTCTGCGTTTTCTTTGTTTTCTGTTTTCTGCTGGTCAGATTTTGGTTGGTCTCCGCTAGATTTTGACTGTTCCGCGGTTCCGCAAGCCGACAACACGATCAGCAATGAAAACATCAAGATTGTGAGTTTTTTCATTTTATTCACCTCTCCCTATGTATCGACAAATTCAAACAGACTTTTTAATTATAACGCAAATTTTCGTCTGTTCACGTATTTTTATGAAACATTTTCTAAAAAATTTTCGTCTTCTTAAAAAATATATCTAGTATTTTCTTGTTGTATTCGAGGCGAAAAAACTTATAATCAAAGTTGTAGACTATTAAAAAGGTGAGGGCTATATGAGAGCTGAAAAAAGGAAGAAAAAGAAGAAAATACTGATTACAATCATTGCTTTAATTGCTGTTTTTGTTTTTTCTACAGGCGGTTATGCATATTATTTATGGCAAAAGGCTGCTTCGACTGTGGCCAATATCCATCAACCAATTGAAAAGTCGAAAAAGCGCGATTCTGATATTGATATTAATAATCAAGATCCATTTTCCGTTCTGATCATGGGTGTTGATGAACGTAAAAATGATAAAGGTCGGGCAGACTCCCTCATCTATATGACAGTCAATGCCAAAACAAAAACGACCGAAATGGTCAGCATTCCGCGTGATACGTATACAGAAATTATCGGTCGGGGGAAGACTGATAAGATCAACCACTCCTATGCATTTGGCGGTGTCCAAATGACAGTGGATACGGTGGAAAATTTACTTGATGTTCCTGTTGATTATTTCATTAAGGTCAATATGGAAAGCTTTAGAGATACCGTCGATACCCTTGGTGGTGTGACAGTAAACAGTAAATTTGCTTTTAATTTTGAAGGGCATTCATTCGCTAAAGGAAACATTACCTTAAATGGTGATGAAGCACTCGCATACACAAGAATGAGAAAACAAGATCCAAACGGTGATTTCGGCCGTCAAGACAGACAGCGCCAAGTGATTGAAGGAATTATTAATGAAGGTGCTAGCATTTCTTCAGTTACAAAGTTTAGCGACATGTTCAATGTGATTGAGAAAAACGTCAAAACAAACTTAACCTTTGATGATATGTGGGATATTCAATCAGGCTACAAAGATGCTCGATCAAACATCACTCAGCATCAGCTTAAAGGTAATGGCACGAAAATAAATGGAATCTACTATTACAAGGTTGATGACAGTTCCCTGTCTGAGATAACTGCCAAATTAAAACAAAATCTTGACTTAAAAAAATAATTAAAAAAGAAGCCTCCTGCGGGAAGCTTCTTTTTTTAGATGCCTTGAACCAAATCAGGCAGTTCACTTCGGTATCCATAGTAATAAAGTAGCAATGCCGCAATCCGTCGAGATGCTTGGCCATCACCATAGGGATTTGAGGCACGGGACATTTTAGCATATTCAGCTTCATCGGTTAACAATTGTTTTGTCAGTTGATAGACTGTTTCCTCATCTGTTCCCGCTAGCTTCAATGTGCCCGCTTTCACTCCTTCAGGACGCTCGGTCGTATCGCGAAGCACAAGTACCGGTTTCCCGAGTGATGGGGCCTCTTCTTGAACTCCCCCTGAATCTGTCAAAATCAAATGAGCTCTGGCGGCAAAGTTATGAAAGTCCACAACTTCTAACGGATCAATTAAATGGACACGGTCAATGCCACCTAATTGCTTCGAAGCTACTTCCCGTACAACCGGATTAAGATGGACTGGATAAACAACCTGAACATCGGTAAATTCCTCGACAATATGACGAATCGCCTTAAAGATATTTTCCATTGGCCGCCCTAAGTTCTCTCGGCGATGGGCTGTCAGTAAGATCATTCTATCCCCATTTAGTTTATCAAGGACAGGGTGTGAATAGCTGTCTTTGACCGTCGTCTTGAGAGCATCAATTGCCGTATTTCCAGTCACAAAAATCGTGTCCGAATTCTTATTTTCCTGTAACAAATTTTGCTTTGCTTGGCTTGTTGGCGCAAAATGCAGATCAGCAATCGATCCTGTTAGCTGTCGATTTAACTCTTCCGGAAATGGAGAATATTTGTTTTTCGTCCGAAGCCCTGCCTCTACATGTCCGACAGATATTTGATGATAGAATGCGGCAAGACTTCCAGCAAAAGTCGTTGTTGTATCACCATGTACAAGGACAATATCAGGCTTCACTTTTTGAAACAATTGATCAAGCTTAACTAGTGCATTTGATGTCAGTTCCGCCAATGTCTGTCTGTCTTTCATAATATTTAAATCGAAATCAGGTTTAATATGAAAGGCTTCTAGAACTTGATCAAGCATTTGCCTGTGCTGTGCTGTGACCGTTACAAATGATTCTATTTCCGGATGTCTCCTTAATTCAAGGACGAGCGGCGCCATTTTAATCGCTTCAGGACGTGTGCCAAAGACTGTCATCACTTTTAATGTTTTCATTTTGATGTCACCTGTTTTCTGTATGAACGACTTGTTATATAAAATGTTGAGTGATTTGCTTTAAGTTGAACATCAACTTTCCGTTCGCTTTTTAAGAACCATCGTTTCCTATGAATAAGGTAAGTACAAAGCGAGGCAGAAAAATCTTGTTGTATTGGGTCTAGCTTCGTTTGATACGAGTTGATAAATATGTCAACATCACCTTTAAATATGTGAGCAGAAGCTATTTTATCAGCAATTAAATGCCGCGAAATGTTTATCTCTGTTTGATTCGGTTTTGTTATGATGTCTTTTACCGGTACTAATAGTTCTTGATTGTTTATTTTAAACAACAGGATTGATTTTTGCGGAAAAAACAGTTGTTGTTTAGGGATCTTGATTGTAAGGTAAGAACTTGGGTCATGTGAAATTTCAACCTTCAAAGCGGTATTATGCGCCTTGAATTCCAAAGAAAGATTGTCAAAGTCCTTTGTAAAATAAGGTTTTACAGTATAGGTACTAAAACCATTATTCCCGAGAAACCTTGCATGGCTCTTGTATTGATATGGTTGTCTATTTCTGCCGATGCGACCACGTCTCCGATAGCCATCAATGTAAGAGTCGATAAATAAATCCCACACACCGATTTCTACCTCTGTTTCAGCGATTTCATTGAAAGGGAAACGAAAAACAAACTGTTCTCCCTCTGAAACAACAGGCTTAAACCGCTTTTCTAATTTGGTTTGCCGATTGACCCACACACCGACAATATTTTGCCGTTCTGATTGGTGTGTAAGTGCAGTATGATGGACTGATCCTTTCACTAATAGATGATAATCATCAAAGGTAATGTCCTCGACAAAATGAGTCAGCTGATTTTTGTGGTTCATTTTAAGCGCTTCTTTTGGAACCTCATAGCGAGAAAGACTTGGGAAATTGGCATAAATATTTCCCTGCTCAACATAAGCAAAATCATGAAGATGCTCTTCCTCACGTTCAAATTGTTTAAAGCCGGTTAGATCGTTATGGCGAATAAAGTATAATCGGAGCCGAAAATGATTTTTCACCAAAGTGTCGAATTCAGAAGGAATGTTTTTTTGTACAAATAAATGGAGTTCATTCATCCATTCTCTTTGTTCATCTTCTGTTGGAAGCACTGTCGTAAAATCGGTTGTTCTAGAAAATTCAAAGTGTCTGTTTAAAAATTTTGCGATCAGCTTCTCTTTTCGGGTTTCAGACAATCGAGTTGTTGTTTTGATCATATCAATAATGACTTTCATCGCACCATAATAATCCTGAGGTGAAACAGGGGCCAATGTCATATGATCACCTTCATGCAAAACTGCGTAATAACAATCATAATCAGCCAAAACTGAAATAACACTCGCATGGATAAAGGCGTTCATAACAAATACTTGATCTTCAGTTGACTTAATATTCGTAGGAAACGAAATGCTGTTTTCTTTTAGCATTGATACACGAAACATTTTCGTAGGTCCAAGCGCATAGACAAGGACTGAATCAACCAAATCGACATTCGGGTTTGTTTCTTTAAAAATGGCCTTTGGAACAGCTCGTCCATTAACACCCTGCATTTTCCCAAGGATCACATCTGAATCATGTTCTTCAGCAAAATTGTACAGTCTTTCCAAAGCTTCCGTTCCTAAGTAATCATCTGAATCAACAAAAAAGATATACTTACCTTTTGCAGCTTCAATCGCTTGATTTCTTGGTTCCCCTGGCCCGCCTGAATTTGTCTCTCTTTCGATGACTTTCACCTGATGATAGCGGCTCTGATACTCATGTAGAACCTCGACTGTTCTGTCTGTTGACCGATCATCAACACAGATTATTTCATATTCATCGTCTGCCATTGATTGGTTAACAAGGCTGTCCATGCACCTTGAGATATACTGTTCAGCATGATAACATGGCACAGCTACAGTGATTTTTAACATAAATTCTATCAATCCCTTTTAAAAACTTGTTCCCATCTTTCAATGAGACGCTCCTCACTATAATGAGTGTCTATTTTTTGCTTTGCATTTTTTCCGTACTGTATCGCTTTTTCTGGATGTTCATATAAATAGATGATACTGTTTGCCAGTTCGGCAATATCTCCATATTCGACAAGAATCCCTGTTTTATGTTGATCTATGAGTTCGCTCGGACTGTATTTTACATCAAAACTAATAACTGGTGTACTACATGAAAATGATTCACAAATCGCTAGACAAAATCCTTCAAATTTAGAAGTCAATAATGTCGCCAATGCTTGTTGATAAAGTTGGGCTGGATCAGGAGCGTAACCACACAAATGTACATTGTTCAAACCAAGCTTGTTGATCAGTTGTTCATATTTCGGTTGATGTGGACCGCTCCCGTAAATATTTAAGATGATATCAGGGTGTGTCCGTCCGACAATTTCCATCGCCTGTATCGCTTTATCAATTCCTTTTTCTTCATGGTATCTAGCAATCATGACAAATTCATTTTTCTTCTTTTCCACATCTTCTCGAATGTTTAATTTTCTTGGCGCATGAGGAATCACATGAATATTGTTATTCGCCTCGAAATCTTGAAGAATATCCTTTTTTTGTTCATGTGTTAAAACAATTAGTCCATCATAATCTTTTATATGTTCCATTACATATTGATGATTTTTCCGAACAGGGCTTCCCAATGTATGCGGATAATCCAAATGATTGGAATGAACGCAATAAAGCCTTTTCGCTAAACCCGGTTTCATTGCATTTACTTTAGAAGCACTCCCAACACCATCACAGATTAAAATGGGTGATTCTTCTTTTCCACACAATGTTTCGAGCCAGTATGTATGAAAAGCATGATTATCGTTAAATATCCTCACATGGGTGTCTGTTCGCTCAAACAAAGATACCCCTTCTAGTTTGCCTGAATCTAAGTGATACCATTCTGTTAAATAACAAAAACCATCTGGCGCTAAGTAGCGAACTTGACTCGGTTTGTTTGTTTTCCAATGAAAAAGTGTTTCCTTCTCAATAAATCCTTTCTCATGAAACTTTTCTCGTTTTTCCCTGTATCGATTCTCATTAAAATAGTCAATATGTAATAGACGTTTATGTTGATTCCATTTTTTTCGTTTTACATACAGCCCATTACAAAAATAATCGGCTTCACCGTGCTCAGTATACCGCGAAAGATCGACAGTCAATTCAGGTTCTTTTAATATTGAAGATTTTTCATAGTGTTCAATTAGCTGTTCACCAGGAGAGTACTGCATGTGCCGATCTTGATATGACTGATAAACATTTAAAATACGCACATGAGGATGCAATCTGCCCTGCTCTTTCAACTTCATTTCAATTTCCGCGTAATGATCTTTTTTATCTAATGTTACTAAATCAACATGGTGCCCTCTCTCAGTTAGAGCATAAGAGCGGGATAACATCGAACTTGTAATCCCGCCTTTATCCACATCAATTTCATAAAGCAATGAAAATATCCGGCTCATGATTTGCCTCGCTTTCTCTTGCTGAATAACGTAAACCCTTCAGATGGTTTTACTTGAAAACTTAGATTCCCATAGTTTTCTGTGAAGTATGGTTGAACTTTAAAACCGTTGATTTTTCGAGATGGTAATGTTTTTAGCTCTGTTTTTGCATATCCGATCCGCTTTTCAAAATAACTGTTATCCCATTCAACGCCTAATGATACATCTAAGACAGCCTCTTTGTTGACCAATGAATCAAGCTGAAATTCACCTTTCACAAGTAAGCGATTTCGTTCGTCTCGCTCTGTTTCAGCTTGGACAATCGTAAACGATTTTGTATCGCGATTATACACTTTCCAATACGTATGGTAATGATCCAAAGCAGCCGTTGGAACGTCTCCAGTCAATAACACTTGACCAGTGATCACAAATTGTTTTTTACCGCTCCAATCATAATGATCAAGGTGAAGTTCCATATTTGACAATGTATTTCTTAGCGGTCTATTTTTGATGATCGTAAAAAACATGTTGCTCCATCGTTCCATAAATGCTAACTCACTGAATTTATCGACACTTTGATATGCATTTTCACTCATCGTTTTGATCAGCTCAGGTTTTTGCAAGAGCTCTGTTATTTTTTCACCAAGCTCATTGATGTTCCTATTCTCCACCAAAAAGCCATTTTCACCATTGTTGATCATATCGCTTGGACCATACTTTAGATCATAAGAAACAACTGGACATCCGTTGGCAAGGCTTTCAAGTACAACAAGACCAAATCCTTCATATTCACTTGATAAAACAGAAAAAGCCGCTGTACGGAATTCTTCATCTGGATCTTTAGTAAAACCTTTTAAAAATACGTGGTCTTGAAGGTTTAATTGATGAATCAAGTTTTGCAGTTCTTTTTCTTGTTCTCCGAAACCAAAAATCTCAAGTCTTGCTTGAGGTACTTGTTTTACAGTATGAGCAAACGCTTGAATGGCATGGGTCAGATTTTTTTGCTGATGGTATCTGGCCAAAATAATGACACGTTTAAGATCGCGCTTGGAGAAATCAGCCAATGTTTCAGGTTTTTGATGAGCATGGGGAATTACAAAATAATTGGTGCGGTTGCCAAACCGTTTCACAATATCTGTTTTTTGCTTTTCTGTCAGAAAAACAACTGCATCTGGATGGCCCATATTTTCCATTACTGGTCTATTCCCTAATCTAAGCACAGAATGATAGTGATAAGGCTCTCTCACATGAATGTTGTGGGTGATATAAATTTTGTAAATATGATCATTTTGATAAGGCATTGTGATTGGGTCTGTCCCTCTTTCCTCGCCAATCAGAAAGGTTGTCTCATTTCCGATTAAACAATCGAGAAAATAATGTTGAAGTTCAATCGTTGAGGAAAAGACAGCGCAAACATCACCATTTCTTTCAAACAAATTGATTCTTTCAGCCTTCACAGCTTTCTTATCCTTGGTCATCGTCAGCCACTTGCTCATATAACAGGAACCATCATTTCTGAACAACAATTCTTGTCGAGGCTTGTTATATTCCAGATCCATATATGTAATCCGATGGATATAACCTTCCTCCGTGTATTCTTCACGTTTCACTCGCTTTCGTTGTTTATTAAAATAATCAGCTACCACAAGTTTTCCATCGTCAGTAAACCGCTTATAATAAACGTACAATCCATTGTCATAGTAACGATAGGCATTGAGTTTCGGATCTTTATGAAATGTTAACCCCTCTTGATCAATCACATGTTTTACAGCAGGTAGACTCGCTTCCTCACCTTTAAAATATTCGTACAGATTGACAATCTTTATGTCCTGATTTATTTTTTGTCTAGTCAGCAAACGACCAATGATCTTTGGATATGTTGGATCATAATTAAAAGTAACAACCGTTGTCTTTTGACCAGCGTACTCCGAAAAAAGCCTGCCGCGTTGCAGCATTGCCTCGGTTAAACCGCCAAACGTTTCCTTGACTGAAGATGTTGTAAATAAATAATGTGCATCAGGAAGCCTGATTTTTTTTTCCGGTAGCATTTGTTCCCTCCAATTAAAATAAGTTCATATGAACTATTATAGCGAATTTTTTATGTTTATACGAAGATGTTTTTGATCTATCCATTGTTTACCTTAACAATTCTACCTTTACAATTTCAAGGTTTAACACCTCTTCATTTAACTTGTTCAAAACAGGTTTTTCTTATATGATTAAAATTGTTCCGAACATTAAAAAATGGGTATGAACTTGACGATATTAAAATGATCTATTTTCAATACTGAAAATTAGACATGAATAAGGATGGTGCATAATGAATATGAAAAAAGTACGCAAAGCAATTATTCCTGCGGCAGGTCTTGGTACACGCTTCTTGCCAGCTACCAAAGCAATGCCTAAAGAAATGCTGCCGATCGTTGATAAACCAACAATCCAATACATTATTGAAGAAGCTGTAGAATCTGGTATTGAAGACATAATTATTGTAACAGGAAAAAGTAAGAGAGCGATTGAAGATCATTTTGACTTCTCACCTGAACTCGAAAGAAACCTTGAAGAAAAAGGAAAGTCAGAGCTGCTTGAAAAAGTCAAAAAAGCGTCTAATCTTGCAGACATTCATTACATTCGCCAAAAAGAGCCTAAAGGGCTCGGACATGCTGTTTGGTGCGCCCGCAACTTTATCGGTGATGAGCCATTCGCGGTACTGCTGGGCGATGATATTGTCCAAGCGAAAAAACCAGGTCTACGCCAACTAATGGATGAGTATGAAAAAACCCTCTCTTCTGTGATTGGTGTCCAACATGTACCTGAAGAAGAAACACATCGCTATGGGATTATTGATCCTTTGACAAGTGAAGGCCGTCTTTATCAAGTTAGAAGTTTTGTTGAAAAACCTAAACCGGGCACAGCACCTTCAAACTTAGCAATCTTAGGGCGTTATATCTTTACACCTGAAATCTTTATGTACTTGGACAGACAGCAAATCGGTGCCGGCGGAGAAATTCAGTTGACAGATGCCATTGGCCAATTAAACGAAATCCAACGCGTATTTGCTTATGATTTTGAAGGCAAGCGTTATGATGTTGGAGAAAAACTCGGCTTTATCCAAACCACTTTGGAATTTGCGATGCAGGACCCTGAATTAAAAGGTTCCTTGATTCCGTTTATTCAAGACCTGTTGAAGAAAGAAGAAATATAAAATTAAAGAAGCTATTGGACAATAAAATCCAATAGCTTTTTTGTTATTTTGCCATAATGGTCAGTGTCTGTTTTTCATTATCGATAACAAAGGTGCGCTCATTTGTTTTAACGATAAAATGGTTCCCATCTTTCTTTAGTACATCACGATCTTGTAAAGCTAGTGAAGCAGGCGTAATCTGAGATACCGTCTGGAACACCACTTGAGATACTTTACCTTCTTCTATGACATAATGAACCTTTTCATAGTTGAGTGCCAATATTTCACGCCCGTCTGCAGTCGCACTCTCTTCAATTCCTTTCAACTTCAGCTCTAGTTGATCTCTTTCAGCACCCAAGAAAGACAAAAAGTATTCATATGAAGCAGCTGCTTTTTCATAGACAAATGGAGTAAACACATTATCCTTTACAGTGCTTTTTTTGACGTCTGTTGAAACAAGTTTTTGATCGACAAAGTAAGGAAGCCCAGCCAACTCTATTTTAGCAGTGAGATGATTTTTAGATATCACCTTCACCCTCGTCCCAAAAGATAGGGCTCCCATATGTTTATGTTTAAGGTGTTGATCCTTGTATAAAGCTGTTTGTTCTTTGATGATAAATCCAGGTTTACTCACCTTTTTAAAGCTTGTAGCATGTCCTTTGACAACATGGTCCTTGTTCGTCTCTCCTTGAGGAATTGCTCCTAATGAAACGATCGTTCGCAGCGGCGCTTTCACAAACATCGTCCCTGCCATTAAAACAAGCAAGATCGACAATATCGTTATTTGCACAATATTTGCTATAGACTTCGGCTTTTTCTTGTCTTTTCGAAAGCGTGCAAATGCTTGATCTTCAGGCAAAGCCTGTTTTCTTATGGCAATTTGTTCATTTTTATATGTTTCTTTTTCTTGTTTAGAAAGTTTATTAAACCAATCAATAAATGTTTTGTACTCTTTAACAACTTTTTTTGTTTCATCAAACATCTTGAGTTCGCCATAATGCATCCATGCGACACGGTCACACATTTTTTCAATCTGACCGATGGAATGGCTGACGAAGAAAATCGTTTTCCCCTGTTTTTTAAACTCAGAAATGCGATCCACACATTTTTGATAGAAGGTCTGATCCCCTACTGATAGTGCTTCATCAATAATTAAAATATCTGGATCAATATGGACAGATATCGCAAAGCCGAGCCGCGATTTCATACCGCTTGAATAGCTTTTAACCGGCTGATTGATAAAATCACCGATCTCAGCAAATTCAACAATGCTGTCATACATCTGATCGATTTCTTTATTAGTCATCCCCATCATTAAACACTTCAGTCTAATATTGTCTTTTCCTGTTAGCGCGTTATTCAAACCAGCTGAAATCGCAATAAGTGATGGCTGGCCATCCATTTCAATTTCACCGCTAGTCGGCGGAATGATTTTCGCCAATAAATTTGACATCGTTGATTTTCCTGAACCATTAATCCCAACAAAACCGATCGTTTCTCCTTCGTATACGTCAAAGGAGACATTCCGCACAGCAAAAAAACCTTTGTCCTGACTCGGGAAAAACAATCCTTTCATTTTATCAGACTGCTTCTCATACAAATGATACTGTTTTGAAACGTTTCGAAACGAAACCTTTAGTTTCATCGTTCTATCTCCTTACGTATTAAAGAAAGTCAACAAATTTATCTCTGAATTTCATGTGCAAAAGCGAACCTGCTGTTAACAATAACAATGTGAAAATCCAGAAATACAATGTGTATTTTATATCCTCAAAAAACCAAGTTCCACCCATAAAACTGTGTCTAAAACCATCAATAATATAAAAAAGCGGGTTCAGTTTAATGGCTGCCAACATGTTTGGATGGTTTTTCCCGAGCTGGTGGCTAATATCCCAAAAGACAGGGAGCAGGAAAAACAGTAGTCTTGTGACAGATTGCAACAGAAACTGATAGTCTCTAACTAAGACGCTGATTGTCGAGTTAAACAAACTGAAAGAAAACATGAAGACAATCATACAAAATAAATAGTAAAAGTATTCTATCCAATGAACACTAGGATAAATCCCAAATGCTAATAATGCAATCACATAGATCCCCATCATCACAAAATAACTAAACAGGTTGGCCGCAATTGCAACTGATGGAAGGGCACTGATTGGAAAGTTCATTTTTGCGACCATATTGATCCGTTTAAACACACTATTTGAACCATCAAGAATGGTCGGACTGATGAAAAACCATGGAATCAAACCGGCCAGCATCCAAATAATGAAAGGAACTTCCCCGATACCAGTAGATACGGCCCCGCTTTTTCTAATTCCCATCCCAAATACAAACCAATAAGCTAGCATCTGAATGAGCGGATTCAAAAACTGCCATAATACACCTAAATAGTTCATTTGGTATTTTGACTTTGTTTCATAAGCCGCTAATCGCAATATTAAAGGAAACGATGTTACTTGCTCTTTCACTATTCTCACTAATGCATTCATTCTAATCTTCCTTAGGATAAAAGTTTTGGGCCTTAAAGAACTAAAATTTAAAAGCACCGCTCTATATTGTAACAGAATTCAGTTTTTTTTTCACTTTTGAAAAGACCGAACATGATGTAAAAAAACTGCCGTAAACCGACAGTTAAATGTTTTATAGAGGTTTTAAGACCTTTTATAAACAGGTCTAACTCCCACTAATTGACAAATTATTTTTTTTCGTCTTGTATAATTGAATCATTTGTCTGCCTCTTTTAACTTTCAAACCAAAATCACCGGCATATTTTTCTTCGCTTAACCTGTAATGCTTCTTGCGTAATACAAAATAAAAGTCGTATGTCATATATTCATCAAAGAAATGATCCCAGAGGATTTCATATTCACATGAAGATTTTTGTACTAAAAAGATCTTTTCTTTGGTTAATCTGTTTTTCAAATAAAAAACAGCACCACTATCTAAAGGTTTATTTGTCAATAATGTTAATTGATTTTGTTCAAAATGAATAGATGAAACTGAAAAGTTCATCAACTTTAAAGACAAATGGCCTTTTGGCGTAAAATAAAATTTAAAATCCTCTTTAAAACTCATCTCAGATTTTTTATAAGAGATTAAGTTCTTTTTTGATATTCTAAATTTCTCTTGTTTATTTTTGTAATTGAAAATGAAATAAATATCATAAAGACCAGTAGATTCGTTTTCAAAACAGGTAAGAGGAATTGTCACACTAAAAAGACCTTGATCATTTTTAATGAAATCAAACGACTTTTTCTTGTCCGTATCATGACGTGATTCAAACGAAATTTCAATTGTCACATCATCTTTAAAGATTTCTGGAAGGTCTAAATGTTCGATATGAACAGCATTTTGATCAACCGATATGTTCTCTATTTTAATAAAATCTTTTTTTAGGACCTTGATTTCAAATAGCTCATCAGGGATCAACAGCTCTTCATTTCTGAAAAACGGCAGGGCCCAAAAATATCTGTTATTTTCTTCGATAATGTCCCCTTTTGGATTTGCTGCTACGAAATACATTAATTCTTCTCTTAAATCATTCAGTATCAAGTAGATATATAGATTATTCAATATCCCTATTTCATTTTCATAAATATCTTCTATCCTTAATAAAAACTCTTTCGTTTTTTCATAGTAAATATCTCTGAATTTTTTACTGAATGCAATATTCTGAATCGGGAAAAAGATCCTTTCGATATTTCTCTTTAAAAACTCATTTGTCAGTTCTGGATCTCCAAACTCTTCAAAATAACCAAGCTGATAATCAATTGACTCCATTCTGTCGAGAAAATTATTGAGATCGCCATTTAACTGAGTAATTGACTTTTGAGTTGCTTCTTCTCCTCTTTTTCTCCACAAATAGACTAAATCAGTAATAATTGCAATCCGATTTGCATTTAAGAAAGCTTTGTGAACCATCGGCCTATCCGCATAAAGCATTTTCGGCGGCATAAAACAATCGTGTTCAAACATCAGGCTTCTTTTGAAGATTTTATTCCAATAAAACCCATCATAAAAGATGTCCAAAAAACCTTTTATATCATCAATGATTCTGTTCTCTTTCCAAACTTCGCGTTCTTTTTTATAAAGAATTTCTTTTTGGACACCATCAATCAAAATATTTGGTCTACCGATGACAATATCAGCCTCTGTTTTTTTAGCTTCATTGTACATCTTTTCATATGCGTTCAATGGCACGATATCATCTGAGTCCATAACTGTCACAAACTCACCGCTTGCGTGGTGCAACCCATTATTACCGGCAATCGCACCTCCGCTGTTTTTTTGATTGATGACTTTTACATTGTGATAAAATCTGTATTCATCGATAATGAGGTGACTATCATCAGGACTTTCATCATTTACAATGATAATCTCTATTTCTTTAAGTGTTTGATTGACTAAAGAGTCCAAACATTCTCTTAAATAGTTTTCTGTATTATAGACTAAGACAACAACACTTAACTTATATTTATCATTTGACAATGTTTTCACCTTACTAACTTAATTTTTTCTTGAGCTAGTCAGACTAATGTTTTTTGTCAGCGTCTTAATGATTTCACAAATTTGCTCAATCGTATTCTCATCTAGATCTGTATACATTGGCAAAGCTAACATTCGATTACTAACATCTGACGCGTTTAAAGTATTTCCTTTATCCAATTCACAATAAGTAAATTCATTGCACAAAGGATAAAAATATTTTCTAGTATACAAATTATATTTTTTTGCCTCATGAAAAACGTAATCTCGAATTTCTTTTTGTTCAAATAACACTGGGAAATACGAGTAGTTATGAGACACACCTTCTAATTCCGCCAACATTTTAATATCTGGGAACCCTGCAAAATATTTTTTGTAATAGAAATAAACTTGTTTTCTTTTCATGATATCGAGGTCAAACGTCTCTAAATTGACGATCCCCATTGCGGCTTGGAATTCATTCATTTTGGCATTCACACCTGGCATATCAACAGAGTCTTCGGCTGATATACCAAAATTTTTCATGATTTTCAGCTTACTTTCTAAGGCAGCATCTTTAAATGTAAGAAGGCCGCCTTCGATTGAATGAAACACTTTAGTCGCATGCATACTGAACATCGAAATGTCACCGAACTCAGCTATACTTTTGCCATCAATTGTGACACCAAAAGCATGTGCCGCATCATAAATGACTTTTAAATTGTACTGCTTGGCAATTCTTTCAATCTCATACACATTACAAGGGTTCCCATAAACATGGACAGCTATAATAGCAGAAGTCTTTTCATTAATAAGCTTCTCAATTTGCCTTGTATCAATATTGTAAGTTTGAGTTTCGATATCACAGAACACTGGTTTTAACCCTGTATTTAAAATAGCTTGCGTTGTTGAGGCAAATGTAAATGGTGTTGTAATAACCTCTCCGCTTAAATTCAGACTTTTCAAAGCTAACTCTAAAGCAGAATGTCCATTCACAAACAATTCTAAGTGCTTTACATTTAAAAATGTCTTCAAAGCTGTTTTAAATTCCTCATGAAGCGGACCATTGTTACTTAACCAGTGATTGTCCCAGATCTTTTGAATTTTTGCAGTATAGGCTTCAATAGGCGGTAACTTGGGCTTTGTTACATTGATTCGTTCAGCAAATTTTAAGTGATTCATCTTTTAATATCTCCAGTCAATTAAAGCTTCAACAGAATCGACATCAAACACAGGAATATTCAAACGTCCAATATCTGACCGTTCTTGAAAAGAGTCATCGATAAAAATAGCCGGAACATCTTTGTCAATAAAAGCCGATTTCTTTTCATCTTTACTTAAATGAATAATTTCATCAAATAGCTCAATGCTAATTTTTAATTTTTTTAAAGTCGCCTTAATATCGTGAATATGTTTCGTAATTAAAATTAGTTGTTTTTCATCTCTTACACATTGATATAAAAACTGCATCAACAGTGGGTTCACCCGTTCATAATGTGTGACCGTATCGTCAAAATCGACATAAACTCTTTGATATTCATAATTGAGATAAAACCGATTGATTAAAGCTCTATCAACTTCTACTTCAAAATCATTGTCTGAAACATCCAATTTATAACCTAGTCTGTCATAAAGGCTGAGAAGCGAAAAATTCACACCTTTGTTTCTATACAAACTCATCGTTCCAGCAATACGGGGAGCAATTTCAAGCAGTTTAAACTGCCCGTTCACATCTATTTTCAACTGAAAAAACCAAGCCCCGCGGAATTCCAGTTTTTGATTGATTCGGTGGGCAATTTCTTTTGTCGATGAATCTAATGGCATAGTGACCGAGTTAACGCTTATTCCACTTTTAATCCTTTTTCGTTCTCTTTTTCCAACGAATTTTAATTCACCATTTTTGTCGGTAAAGCAGTCAATTGTGTACTCTTTACCTGGCAAGTATTCTAAAATCAATAGATCTTTCGCTTGATCCAGATGAAACTTTAATTCTTCCTTATTGCGAGCTAAAGCGATTCCTTTGGAACCTTGTCCGACATCTGGCTTTAAAAACACCGGAAATTCACTTACGTCATCGATACTTTCAAACATTTCCGGGACAAAGTCTTGGTCTGAAAAGAATTCATAAGTTCTCTTTTTTGATCTTGCAATTTCGCAAGTTTCTGCAGAAGAAGTCATAATCTCTGCATTCAAATTGTTTCTCTCTTGAGCAAGCTTTAAGACCACACTATCATGCGCAGGGAAGATAAAATCGATTTGATATTGAGCGATGATCTCATTTAACCGAGTTAAAAAGTTGGGATCATCAATATGCGGAAGATTTTCAATATAGTTTTTATACACGAATCTTCCATGATCAGCTACACTTGATGCCCCAAAAAGTTTAATATTTTTAGCGAATCTTAATGAATTGTGAATCTCTAAACCAATTTCAGACCCGCACGGAAATACTAAAATATTTTTATTCAACGATTTCCCTCCTTACTGTTCAAATACAGTCTTGATAACCTGTGCAGAAGAGTCGCCTTTTTCCAAATAGCAATACGTATTTAAAAACTCATTGTATCGATTTTTGTATTGTCTTTGGACTTGGTCAATATTTCGAATAGCACTGAGTAATTCTCCATTATCAGTTAAAATTGGACCAGGCAAATCTTTTTTCATATCAAGATAAAAACCTCTTATTTTATCTTTATAAAGTTCAAAGTCATACGCATAAAATAGAATTGGACGTTTTGTATGAGCATATTCGAAAAATACCGAAGAATAATCGGTAATTAAAATATCTGAAATTAGATATAGTTCTTGTATATCATCATAAGAGGAAAGATCAAATACCGATGATTGAAGCTCTTCAGCAATTTGAAGAGATTCAGAAATTAAGTGATGCATTCTTAAGATTAGAACATGATCTTCTGATAGTTGTTCTTGAAATTGTTCAAGATCAATCTTCAGATCAAAAACATGATTCCACGAACCGGAAGCTTGATTATCTCGCCAAGTCGGAGCATATAAAATGACCTTTTTATCTTTGGGAATCCCAATTTTCTCCTTAATTTGTGCTGCTTTATCGGCAGCATTTTCATGATAGAATATATCATTTGAAGGATAGCCTACTTCCAGCATCTGTTTCTTAAATTTAAACGCCCTTTTAAAAATGTTGCTTGAGTATCGATTAGCGGACAGCATGTAATCCCAATTTCGCGATTCTATATAAAAATTTTCTCTTGCCATTTTTTCAGGGCCGTCTACTTCAATATCGTATCCGAGTTTTTTCAATGGTGTACCATGCCATGTTTGCAGATAAATATTCCCTTCTCGTTTTCGGTGTACAGGGAAAATAATATTACTAACCCAATATTTCGAAAGTGCCAAATACTTATAGTATTCTTCACTTTCACGACTCACAATAATTGGATGACCGGGAATCTCACCATCTCCCGAGTATGACCAAACAAATGTAAACCGATCACCGTAACCCAATTTGAGCATTTCTTCATAAACATATTTAGGATTGCCTGAATAACTTTTCCCTAAGAAACTTTCAAAAAAGACCATCTCTTTTAAAGAAGCCGTTTCACAAGTTTCATTGAAAACTGATTTTCCTTTTGCAATGCCATACGTTCTTTCAAATTGCTGCTTATCCGTGTACCAAAGTGCAAGACTTTCTTTGCCCATTGTGGCATAAAGAATCGAATGAAGATCATCGACATCCTGATTAATGAGCAGGTATCTATCTTCTTCTTTATCAAAATTAGCGTAACCACTCATTTCAATTAATTCTTTGAAAATCACCTGATTTGAACCATTTCTAATTTGTAATAATAAATCCCATCTACTGTTCACTGCTAAATCACGTCTTAATTTATCAATCAGAATCAGTTTTTTAAACTGCAAGCTATTTTGTTCACAATGAATATCGAGATTAAATCCGTAAGCTTTTTTATTGTCTCTTCTTATCATAATCAGTTCCATTTTACTTACTTTATCTAAAGCGTCAAAGCTTTCAATTTGCCCTTCAATATAAAAGTTTTTACCGACTGTTTTCAGTTCTGTTATTTGCTGAAAATACAATACTCGCTGCATATTAAAGGATAAAAAGTTGTTTTTCGTTTTATAAGAATTGACTTTGAAATTCTGTTGTTTATTGATTGCTAAAAAACCATGATTTTCTTTTGAAAAAGGTGTTCTTTTTTGAAAAAATTTATGCTGGAACTTGATCTGAACGTAAAAGTCTAATACATGGTAATCTGTTAAACATAGCAGATCATCATATTCAAACTTCGCCTTGTTATTGACAATTTTTCTTTTTAACCTTCTGCCCGTTTTCCTATCTTTTATGACAAAAAATTTTTCGCCAATGAACGGAAGTAAACCTGAAAACTGAAATGATAAGATGTCATGATTAGAATCTATACTGACTCTATGATTTTCTATACTCCTGTACATTAGTTTTTTGATCAGTTTTTTTATCATATTTGAACTCCGCTTCAATTTGATTAATATGTTCTCTTCATCACATTTTTCAGCCAATCTTGATTTTCTAGATACCATTTAATCGTTTCTTGAATACCTGTTTCAAAATTCACAGCAGGTGTCCATCCTAGTTCTGTCATGATTTTGTTAGCATCAATTGCATATCGTCTATCATGGCCTTTTCTGTCTTTGACATATGTGATCAATTCTTCTGTAATCTTCTCATCGACATGTTCATGCAAATATTTTATAATCGTTTTCACTAGTTCTACATTTGTCTTTTCATTAAGACCGCCTATATTATAGATTTCTCCTGGTGCTGCATCTTTAATGACAAGATCAATTGCTTTACAATGGTCTTCAACATATAACCAATCCCTTATATTCAATCCATCACCATACAAAGGAATATTTTTATGGTTGAGACAATTGTTAATGACTAATGGAATGATCTTTTCAGGGAATTGATAAGGTCCATAATTATTTGAACATCTCGTAATATTAATAGGAAATTGATAAGTGTCAAAATATGATTTTACAATCATATCGGCTGATGCTTTACTTGCAGAATATGGGCTGTGCGGATCCAGAGGTGTTTGTTCAGAAAACAGCCCCTCTTCTCCTAGAGAACCATACACCTCATCAGTCGAAACTTGAATGAATTTTTTATTTGCTTTGAATTCTCCGTTTTCTAATTCCCATTTGTCCTTAGCTACATTTAACAAATTTGCAGTCCCTAAAACATTGGTTTTCACGAAGATTTCAGGAGTTTGAATACTGCGATCGACATGTGATTCTGCTGCAAAATTGACAACATAATCAATATCATGTGCTTCGAAAATCTCTTTTATCGCCTGTTTATCCGTAATATCTGCTTTTACAAAATGATAACGGTCGTTTCCCTCAACTTTGGATAGGTTTTCAAGATTTCCCGCATAGGTTAAACTGTCGACATTAATGATGAAAGCATCATGATGATTGTTTAACATATAATGAATAAAATTAGCTCCAATAAATCCTGCTCCACCAGTTACCAAATAAACCTTCATGGCTTCTCTCCTTAAACTAAATGAAAATTATCGTTATTTTCCAGAATTTTTAGTAAATATTTTCCGTATTCTGTCTTGCACAACGGTTCTGCAAGCCGTCTTAGTTCTTCGGCGTTAATATAACCTTTTCTAAATGCAATCTCTTCAAGTGACGCAATATAAAGTCCTTGTCTATTTTGAACAGCTTCAACATAGTTGCTCGCTTCTAACAAGCTTTTATGAGTACCTGTATCTAACCAAGCCATCCCTCTTCCAATTAACTCAACTTTTAAGTTTCCCTTTTTTAAATAAGCTTCATTAATTGAACTGATCTCAAGCTCACCTCTAGCAGATGGCTGAATCGTTTTCGCTATTTCTACAACATGATGGTCATAAAAATATAACCCCGGTACTGCATAATTTGATTTAGGATTCTCTGGTTTTTCTTCTATACCTAAGACATTTCCTTCACGATCAAACTCAACGACACCATAATCGCTTGGATTTTTCACATAATAGCCAAAGACCAGTGCGCCTTCTTTCAAAGTAACAGCTTTTTCTAGAACTTCTGTAAAACCTTGTCCATAAAAGATATTGTCACCTAAAACAAGAGCAACGTTATCATTTCCGATAAACTTTTCACCGATGATAAATGCATCAGCAAGCCCTCTAGGATGATCCTGAACCGCATAACTAAACGTGATTCCTAAATCTTCCCCAGTCCCAAGCAAATTTTTAAAGTATGGAATATCTCTTGATGTAGAAATGATCAAGATGTCTCTAATTCCGCTTAACATCAAGACTGATAAAGGATAGTAGATCATCGGTTTATCATAAACAGGCACCAATTGTTTGGAAACCCCTCTTGTTATTGGATAAAGTCTTGAACCTGTCCCTCCAGCCAGCACGATACCTTTCATTTTTTACCTCCCTATTTATATATAAAAAGTATTGTATTTATAAAAGAAAGATTTTATTCTTCAATAATTTTTGTGAATACTATACTATAAAAATATTAACACTGATTTTTCCAAAAATGAATCTCTAAATTTTGTAAATAATCACCGCGTTATATTCAGGAAAAAAGAATAAATAAACGGTTTTCCTTTGTGGATGTCTGTTCAAACTGAAAATTTTGATGTTTCGCAGTGTATTAAATTGCAAAAATAATTTCCATGCTATAAAATAGAACAAAAGAACCATTAATAACTAACTCCGAGTAATAATAACATAGATATAGCGGAAAGTTAAGTTCTTAATATAGAACAAAGACTACTTTTGAACCACATCTTTGGAATCATAAAACATCTTCTTTCTTTTAGAAATGATTTCATCATAAAAAAACCTGAATAAACACCTATTAAAGGTCTTCATTCAGGTTTTTGTTCCGTCAGTCGTTATACTTTATCATTAAAAACTTCTTTGACAACTTTTTCGGTTGATTGACCCGTTTCTAGATAACAAAACTTTTCATAAAACGGAGCAAATATTTGTGGGAGACGATATTCCGGCGTTTCTGTCTCCCTGATTTTTTCGATCACTTCATCTGTCGTTTTCACTAATGGACCTGGTGCTTCGTTTTCAAAGTCAAAATAGAAACCGCGCAGTTTGTCACGATACGTTTCAATGTCAGGAACATAGAAGATCATCGGTCTTTTCAAGTTGGCAAAATCAAAAAATACTGATGAATAGTCAGTGATCAGTAAATCAGATACCATATAAAGTTCACGAATATCTTCATATGACGAAAAGTCGTAGGCAAAGCCTTTATATGGTTCAAGATCAAAGTTTTCTGCAACTAAATAGTGCATTCTTAAGATGATAACATACTCGTCGCCAATCTCATCTTTAAGCATGTCAAGATCTAAATCTAGGTCAAACTTATATTTGCCTTTTTTATAAAATTGGTCGTCTCTCCAAGTTGGTGCATATATCATCACTTTTTTATCAAGTGGAATCAGCATTTTTTCTTTTAAAGCCCGCACTGTATCAGGATTATTATCCGTATGCAAAAAATCGTTTCGCGGATATCCCGATTCAATCATCGTTTTATTAAACTGAAAGGCTCTAGCAAATATTTCAGTTGAATAGGCATTCGGGGAAATCAGATAATCCCACTTGGCAGCTTCCGATGTGAAATTTTGTTTATATTTTTCTGTATTTGTGCCAGGCATGTGCACTTCTTCCATATCAACAGCAAGTCGTTTAAGCGGTGTACCGTGCCATGTTTGAAGATAAGTTGTGTGCTTCGGCTTTGGAATCCATAAAGGCAAGCGACTGTTTACAACCCAATATTCCGCTCTTGCCATCGCAAACAACCATTTCATTGAGAACCTTCTAATATAAGGAATGTCTTTTTCCTCAAAAATGTTTGTGTAATCTGCATTAACACTCCAATATAAATGATAATCAGGAAGATTCTTCTGCATATATTCATATATCGCTCTCGGATTACAGCTATACTGTTTACCGGCAAAGCTTTCAAAGATAACAGATTTTCTTTTGACAGGTAAGTGCCCAGCCAATCCAAATGTGAAGTGATATGCTTTTTTTAATCCTTTATCGATCTTTTTCTTTACTTTCTTTTTCTTCTTGCGGAAAAATGAAACCAGCTTGTTTCTTTTCCCCTTAACAAAATAAACAACACGAGTTTTCAACGAATAGTCATTCATTCTTAATCGCATATGTCTTTTTTTCTTACGAGGATAAATATAAAAACGAGCAACCCCTTTATTTGTTTGAAGAATCGCAAACTGGTTTGAATGATCTTTGAATTGAATCGCTTTGCTTCTTCTAATAAATGGTTCACCTGTTTCTGGGTCTTCACCGAGAAATTCAATATGAAATTGAAACAAAGCAGGCATTATATTTTCTTCATATAGTTTCTTCATATCAATTTTTACGATAAAACCGACATTTTCATCAGGTATGTCTTTCTGTTTGAAATCTTCTAAAGGATATTCAAATATTCTCGCTTCCGCTTGCTTGACTTCCTTTAATATGAGCCGTCTCTTCTGTACTGATAAAGTTGCTTCTTCATTCAGTAAAAATGCAAATCCTTTAATGGTTAGTAATCCTTCTGGAGAAAGATGAAAATCACTGACCTCTGCGACAGCTTTTTTTTGCAAAACCTTTAAAGAGAAATTGCCTTTTTTCGTTGTGTACGGCAAGAAGAAAACACCTTTTCTTTCATCCCATTCCCAGGAAAGCTCGATTGGCTGATGTTCTGCTTTGATTCTTTTTCTAAGAAGATCGCCTTCTGAATTTTTGTAGGCCGCGTAGAAATCAAGGCATCCTTTATCACTGACATGATCTGCAATCTCATCTAAATTAATCGCCACTCGATACTGTTCCTTTTCGGATTCTATCTTTTCGCATGGGATTGACAGCTCTTCTTTTGTTTTTCGATTAACTGCCAAAAGATTAATTTCTTCCGCAGATAATGAATTATCTAAGGCAAATTCATACTGCCAATCCTTCATTTTTAGATTTATTAAATTGCATCTTTTCGGAACTTCCTTCACCATAAAATAAGTCTACTCCTCTTTTTATTGAAAAATTGTCAAATGATTATACATATTATATCATCACTTTATATTCTTGAGTGGGTTCACTTGGCCAATGTCCATGAATAATTACCTTTTACAGTAGTATACGGAGTCACTTGATACTCATCCACTGAAAATGGCGGAGCCGTCTCTGTTTGTTGAACAAATAATCGCTTCAAAACTTTAACATGGTTCTCATTCCTGACTTCCAAATAAAAATCAACAGTCTTCACTTGATTTTTTCTGATCTTTTCAAGATGGATATCTTGATGATAGCGAATATTAAATCGTTTTGTCTCATCATCTGAACCTGCTTGATCCAAGGGTGCTAACACGATTTGTGCTTTGCTTTTTCTGTCGAGACCAATCAATGTGACAGTAACCTTTTCATCAATTTTAGTTGGCGCGTGAACTTGGATGGTGTGCATTTCTGACTCTTGTTGCTCAGACTCTATTGCAAATGGAAGACTGCTTGTTAATGTCTTCGATAGCTCCCGTTTTTCTTCTCTAATTTTTATCATGTTTTGAAGTGCAGATGACCAATGCTCTAAGTAATGGACCGGCAAGTATTTTTTTGCCGTTTCAAAAGCATGATGTGAAAATTGTTCACGAAGTTGTTCATTTTTCATAAGTAAAATCATTTTTTCAGCAAGCTGTTCAATCTGATACATTTCAACAACAAAGCCGTTTTCATTATCACTGACAAGGCTTCTGGCACCGTAATCATAGTCATAGGTCACAACTGGACAGCCATTGCTGAGCGCCTCCATATTTGAAAGCCCAAACCCTTCAAAATGAGAAGTTGAGATTGTAAGCCATGCTTTTTGAAATTCTCTACTTGGATTTTGTGTATACCCTTTTAGAAAAACATTGTTTTGTAATTGACATTTATCAATTTCAGCTTTTATTTTATTTTCTTCTTCACCAGAGCCAAAAATCTCTAATTTTGCTTCTGGAATTTGTTTGACGACAAGTTGAAAGGCTTTGATCGCATCAGTCAAATTTTTCATCGGAACTAACCTTGAAATAATAACAGCTTTATGCTTTTCACTCGGCACTTTTAAGACGGCTTCATCAAGTGGCTTATCAAGTGCATGCGGCGTAAAGAAAAATATTTCTTGCTCCCCAGTGATCAGTTTAAAATCCTCCAACTGCTCTTCAGTAATGAAAAACAGTGCATCTAACTGATGAAATTGATTGAAGAGTTCTTTATAACGACCTTTAATTTGAAACTTACTTTTTCCATAATGTTTATTGTGAATAATCGCGGCATAATATGTAGACGCAGCTTTTTTGACTTTGAAAACGTTCTGGTCCTGTAGGCGACTATCGACAAGGAACAATTTAGGACGTTCTGAATCGGTTTGAAGAACTTCTATCCAGTACCGCCTTATGTCAAATTCGTCATAAAATTGTAATGTACCTTTATCTGAATGCCAATTAAAGCAAACATCTTGATCTGAATAATCTTTTTCTAAATAAATCCTATTATCTTCATTGACAAATGCCTGCAAATACATTTGATTTGTTTCAGTGTTAAAATAATTGATAAGCAATAAAGCACCGTTTTTTGTGTATTCTTCTCTTTTATAGTGCTTTTTTTCATCACTATAATAATCTACAAAACGAATAGATTGCTGATCTTCATAGTAGGTGATTTCAAGAGTGTTTTCTCTCCGACCAAAAAGTTTTCCCAGCTGCTTTATGAATGGGCTTCGGCTCGCTCGTTTTTTAATTTCTTGCAAACTAATTCTTTCTGAATATAACTGACCATTTGTACGTTTACTAAGAAAATCATCATACATATTGATCACTTTTGTGAATTGCGGATCAATTTTTTGTTGATCATAAAAGTTGCTTTTTTTCGCCGAAAATTCTTTGTCAAAACGAAATGTTAAAAAAAATGTAGGAATATTGCAGCCTTCTCCAAATAATTTGGACCGCAATAACAAAGACTTTGTTAGTCCTCCATAATGATCCGGAATAAGACCAGAAATAAAATAATATTCCATGTCAGGGAATTTCAATCCTTGAAGTTGTTCTTGCTGAACTGGATAACCGGACATATTTTTTTCTTCCTTTCCTGAGTAGGATAACACTCGCATTTTATATTCACAACTTCGCAAAATGTTCATTTAAGCATCAAAAAGTACTTCTTACCTCTGTAAGAAGTACTTTTAAAAAACAAGCATTAAAAACGTTTTACAAACCAGCGATTTCTTCTTTAATCTTGGTTGTTGAAATTCCTTCAGTTCTTGGAAGATAGACAACTTCGCAATGATCCTTTAAGAAGTCAAACTTCCCTTCCCAGTCATCCCCCATGACAAAAACGTCAATATCATGGTTGACCACGTCTTGGACTTTCTGGTCCCAGGTCTTCTCCGGAATGACTTCGTCTACATAACGAATCGTTTCCAAGATGAGCTTACGGTGCTCATAGCTGTGATAAGCTTTTTTCTGTTTTTGAAGGTTGAATTCATCCGTGGAAATCGCTACAACAAGATAATCACCTAACTGTTTAGCTCGTTCTAATAGTTTAATATGTCCCCAATGTAATAAATCAAAAGTTCCGTATGTGATGACTTTCTTCATTGTAGAAATCATTCTCCTTTCTAAGAGCATCTTTAAAGGCTCATCAATAAACTTTATTTAACGAACAAATTGTCCATTTTCTTTATCAAAAATTAATATGAACTTTACACATAATACCACTGATCATAAATTATAACACATTGATTAACATTCGTTAAGTTCTATAACAGTGAACAATTTTCCATTCATTAAAGAGATCGAGTTAAAGCTTGATCACACTTATTGTTTCAAATAGTAAATTTTCTTAATCTGCTGTAAAGATATTGTTAAGCTTTTATGAAAGATCTATGCTAAAATATACGTTAGACCAATAGATTTTACGTCATGTCTATTACACTTGCAAATTAAATTTTTTTGTCATATATTTATATTTTTTGGAAGGAGGAACACCGTCATGTTACCAACAGAAAAGATTCAAAATCTTGCTTTTGTAAATGGAGATTTATCTGGTTTTATCAATCACCTTGAAGAAACCTTTATCAATCGAAGTACAGGCGCATATATCGCAACGGTAAACCCAGAAATTGGATATGCAGCTGCCAAGGATAAAGATTACTTTCAGACGGTTTCTTCGGCTGATTTTATTCTACCTGATGGTATTGGCATCGTCCTGACTTCAAGGCTAACACATCATCGACTAAAATCCCGGATCGCAGGGTATGATGTATTTATCAATTTGCTTGGCATTGCCAATCAAAAAAAGAAAAAGGTCTTTTTATTCGGTGCTAAACCGGATGTCATTCAAGCCGCGGCTGAGCGAATCTCAAATGAGTATCCAAATATCGAGCTCGTCGGATATTCAGACGGTTATATTAAAGACAGAGAATCCGTTGCCCTACAAATCGCACAAACCAACCCGGACATGGTATTTGTTGCTCTAGGCTGCCCACATCAAGAAAAGTTTATTTATGAGCATAAACACTTATTTCCACAAGCAATCGCAATCGGAGTTGGCGGAAGTTTTGACGTGTTTAGCGGAACTGTCAAAAGAGCACCTAAAATATTGATCAAACTAAATCTTGAGTGGATGTATCGACTACTAACAAACCCTTCAAGATGGAGAAGGATGTTAAATATTCCCAAATATGTATTTTCCGTCTTGAAAGAGGAAAGGTTTCAAAAACAGCCCTTACTTTCTGAACCGATAAAGGAACAGTCTAAAATTGATGCATAGAAAAGAGCTAGGATAACAGTATGAATATACGTTCATTATTGACTATGGTTTATTCAGTCGGCCTTTCTTTGATCGGCTTTATGTTTAAATGGGTGAAACCGCGAGATAAAGCTGTTCTTCTCGTTTCGTTTCCAGATAATGCAAGGGCATTGTTGAAAGAATATGAGAACTCAAAAAAGCCTTTTGATCTAGAAGTGCTTTATACAAGGCATGCGATTCCTCTCAAGGAGGAATATCCATCTGTCAAAGCAAAAGTGATCAATGAAAAAAATCCGTTTCACCTCATTCAGGCTGTCTATACAATGTTTAGCAGCAAATTCGTGATTTGCGATAATTATTTTTTATTAACCAGTACGCTAAACAATCGGTCTCAGACGACATGTATCCAGGTTTGGCATGCAAATGGGGCATTGAAGAAATTCGGTCTTGAAGATGTAACCAATCAACAGCGAAATCCGCGGGATATCAAAAGATTTAACCAAGTATATCGTTCGTTCGACTATGTTGTTGTCGGGTCTGATAAGATGGCCGATATTTTCAAGCGGTCATTCGGGATTAAAGATGATCAGCGGTTTTTACGGACTGGTGTTCCTTTAACAGATCAATATTTTCAAGCACCACAATCAGTTTCAAGTTCCAACAAAAAAATCATTCTTTATGCACCGACATACAGAGACTTTAATATTGAGAATATCGCTCTCCCTTTTTCAAAAGAACAGCTTTCTGAAGACTTGAAGGGGGAATTTTTACTTCACGTGAAACTTCATCCTGCTGTGCGCCGTCATATCAGATTAGATGGGCTAGAAGGCTTTGTTAAGGATGTCTCAGATCTTCCTTTAAAAGAGTTGCTATATAAAAGTGATATCTTGATTTCCGATTATTCTTCAGTTCCGTTTGAATATGCCTTATTTCATAAACCGATGCTTTTTTTCACATATGATATGAAGGAATATGACGAGAAGCGCGGATTAATCGATCATTTTGAATCAGTGATACCGGGGAAAGCCTGCAGAAACCGAGAGATGCTTCTAACGGAGCTGAAACATCTCCATCTAATAGATGATAAAACCAAACAGTTTGCAGAGGAATGGAATCAATATTCACAAGGCGATGCAAGCCGGCGGCTCTTGGAGTTTGTCAGCCAGCAAATCCATGCCGGCTGCAAGCGCATTGATTCTGTATGATTTTTCGAAAGTTTGAAAGTATAGAACGATCATATGTTAGAATAGGACTATATAAAAATAGCCCTTATGACTGAGTCTTTAACACATTTTGTATTGATCTGAATCTGATCAACAGGTTCAGTGAATTGGCATGCTCTGGCTTGAACAAGAGCGTTTTTTTGCGTGCTACTTGAACCATTATGATTTCGACTATGAATGTTAAAAGGAAGGAGTATTTTATGATCTACGCTGAGATTTTAGCCGGAGGTAAAGGTTCTCGAATGGGAAATGTGAATATGCCAAAGCAGTTCCTTTCCTTAAATAAAAGACCGATTATCATCCATACTGTTGAGAAATTTTTATTAAACGACCGCTTTGATAAAATTTTAATTGTCTCACCTAAAGAATGGATTAATCATACTAAAGATATACTGAAGAAATTTATTGGAGAAGACAGCCGTCTTATTGTTGTTGAGGGTGGAATCGACCGCAATGAGTCTATTATGAATGGGATCCGCCATATCGAAAAAGAATTCGGTATTCAAGATGATGACATTATTGTCACACATGACTCTGTACGCCCATTTTTAACCCATCGGATTATTGAGGATAACATTAATGCAGCCCTGCAATATGATGCAGTTGACACTGTGATTCCTGCTATCGATACAATCATTGCTTCTGAAGATAAGGAATTTATTTCAGAGATTCCTGTTCGGGATACAATGTATCAAGGTCAGACTCCTCAAAGTTTCCGCATCAAAAGATTAGTTGAGTTGTACGAGCAGTTGTCAGATCAACAAAAATCAGTATTGACTGATGCTTGTAAAATCTGCTCATTAGCCGGAGAAAAGGTCAAGTTGGTACGCGGAGAAGTCTTTAATATTAAAGTGACGACACCATATGATTTAAAAGTTGCGAATGCTATCTTACAGGAGCGAATTTCCCAATGATTAATCAAACGTATCGGCTAGTTTCACCTCGTCAGTTTGAAGTGACTTACAAAGATAAAATGATGAATGCGAATAAAGTTGTCGTCCGGCCCACACATCTGTCAATTTGTGCAGCTGACCAGCGGTATTACACAGGTTCCCGTGGTAAAGAAGTCATGGATAAAAAATTACCGATGGCGCTTATCCATGAAGGAATCGGTAAAGTCATGCATGACCCGACAGGTCATTTTAAGGTGGGAGACCGGGTGGTATTGGTCCCGAATACTCCTACAGAACAGCATGAAATCATTGCAGAGAATTACTTGCGCTCTAGCCGTTTTCGTTCTAGCGGCTATGACGGTTTTATGCAAGATTATATGTTCATGGATCCGGATCGATTAGTCTTACTTCCAGACAGCTTAAACCCAAAGGTAGCCGCTTTTACAGAATTGATCACAATTACGATGCATGCAATCAGTCGTTTTGAAAGAATCGCACACCAAAAACGCGATATATTTGGTGTATGGGGAGATGGTAATTTAGGATTTATCACATCTTTAATTCTTAAAAAACGGTATCCAAACAGCAAAGTGTTTATTTTCGGGAAAACTTCATATAAGCTTGACCACTTTTCTTTTGTTGATGCTGCATATCAAATTAACGATATCCCCGCTGATATCATAGTTGACCATGCATTTGAATGTGTCGGTGGTCGTGGTAGCGAAAGTGCGATTCAGCAAATGATTGATCATGTTCAACCTGAAGCATGTCTCGCCTTGCTCGGAGTATCAGAGTATCCGGTCGAAGTCGAAACAAGAATGGTTCTGGAAAAAGGAATTACATTGATTGGAAGTAGCCGTAGCGGACGGGAAGACTTCGTCCGTACAGTTAACTTTTTAGCAGAATACCCTGAAGTCGCCGACTATTTGGAGACGCTCATAGGGGGATGTTATCCTGTTCGCAGTATTGAAGATATCACGAATGTATTTGAAGCAGATTTAACATCTTCATGGGGTAAAACTGTCATTGAGTGGGAAATTTAAAAAGTGAAAAATGGTTTAGCCTATGCAGTAAAATTACTGTTTCGTTTGACTTACAGTTTATTAGTGATGCTTTTTCCAGTTAATCAACGCAAAGTTGTGATCGCTTCCTACCGGGAAGAAAAAATGAGTGATAATTTCAAGTGGGTCCATGACCAATTGAGTCAAGACTCCTCTTTACATTTTACACTGTTGTTCAAAAAGATGGACAGCGGACTGCTCGGCAAATTCAAATATTTTTGTCATTTGCTTAGCGCTCTTTACCATATCGCGACATGCCGAATTTTGTTGCTTGATGATTATTACTTTCCTTTATATGTCATCAAAAAGCGAAAAGAAACGATCAGCATTCAGCTTTGGCATGCTTGCGGAGCTTTTAAAAAATTCGGATACAGTTTGAAGGACAAGCCTTCTGGACCATCATCTGCTTACTTAAAAATCGTTCCGGTTCATTCCAATTATGATTATGCGATCGTCAGTTCACCAGCTGCTGTCTCTCATTTTTCTGAGGCTTTTCATATGCCTGAAGAAAGAGTTTTATCACTTGGAGTCCCGCGAACCGATTATTTTTATCACAAGGCTCGTCTCCATTCGCTCAAAACTGATTTTGAGAAGACTTATCCATCTCTTAAAGGGAAGAAAAAGTTATTATATGCCCCAACTTTTCGTGGAAGCGGGCATGACCAAGTAAACGAATCACTTCCTTTAAACCTAGACGAATTGAAACAAGCATTAAATCAAGACGATTATGTGGTAATGATTCATCTGCATCCATATTTGCGTCATCATCTGCAAATTAAAAAAGATGATTTTGTGATCGATTTTGGGGATCAATATTCATTATATGATCTTATGGCATTATCAGATGCCTTAATTACTGACTATTCATCGGTCATTTTTGAATATAGTATTCTTCAACGACCGATATATTTTTATTGTCCTGATCTCGAAGATTACTTAAAGGAACGTGACTTTTATTATCCTTTTGAATCATTCGTCCCAGGGCCTATTTCAAAAAGTGTGACAGCATTAGCTGAAGACATTACCCGCTTTCAAAATCCTGATATGAAAAAGATTAAGGACTTTTCAAATACATTTATCGTTCATCAAGATGGCCAATCTTCTAAGCGGGTGGCTGATTTTGTCCAATCCTTTATGACCAGGACGAATGAGGAGAAAGAGAGGTATAATCGTGAAGAAGTTAGCGAGAAAAGTGAAGAACAAAATATTCCGCAAAAGAAACAATCGTAATCAGCATGATCATGAGCTTAAACAAGATAAGGTTTATTCACTTTTTGATAGAACAAAAGTCATTAAAGAAAATCAACAGGTTCCTGTTCGGAAAATTTCTAAATTTTCTTGGAATGGTTCAATATTGAATATTTCTGGTTATATTTATATAAAGGGGTTGCCATTATTAAAAGAGGATCAAGTCCGAAAAAGACTCCTTCTCGTAAGCAATGGCTATCTTTTTAAAGCTGTGTCATTGCGTGATTGTCCCTTAAGTAAAACGGCAAATCCCGCTGATGTTCATGAGAAAATGCTGAAAGATTACAAATGGGCAGGCTTTGAACAGCAAATTAATTTTTCTACACTTATCAATGATAAACCGCTTCCGACAGGAGAATATAAACTTTTTCTAGAAATTGAAGTAGTCGACGATCAAAATGTGAAACATCAAGAAGTTCATACCGTTGGAAATGTCAGCAAGTTTTTGAAAAATGACGTTTACTCTACAAAAATGGAATTTCACTCAGCTAGAAAATTGATGAAATTTAATTTGATTGTTAATTATGATGAAGATGAGAAAACGATTAATTTATCGAGCCACAAGCTCCAAGAAATTGATCCAGCCCTATTAGAGTTGGATACTGGAAAAGAGGCAAACCGCTTCCTTCGTAAGCTGAATACATGGATTTTCAATCTAGCTTACCGTATGTTCTGTCTCCTTCCAATCCAAGCGAACAAAATTGTGTTTGCATCTGACAGTCGTGTTGATTTATCAGGAAACTTTGAGTTTGTTTATGAAGAACTCTTAAAACGAAATGATGACTTTGATTTTAAATTTTTCTTAAAAGGAAGTATCCGTAACCGAAAAAGTTTATTTGAGTTAATATCAATGGCTCGTCATTTTGCAACAAGTAAAATTATTTTTCTTGATGACTTTTATCCTTTAATATATCCATTGAAAATTCGGAAAGACGCTGAGCTTGTTCAGCTTTGGCATGCGGTCGGAGCTTTTAAAACATTCGGATACAGCAGGATTGGGCTCCCTGGAGGACCTTCTCCATTTTCAAAAAACCATAAAAACTATACAAAAGTCATCGTCAGCTCTGATAATATTCGCAAACATTATGCTGAAGGGTTTGGCGTGGATATCGACAATGTCATTGCAACCGGTATTCCTAGAACAGATTTCTTTTTTGACGAGGCAAAAAAAGCCCTTGTGAAAGAACGGCTTTATAAAGAGTTTCCTTTTCTTAAACATAAAAAAGTGATCTTGTTTGCACCAACATTCCGGGGTAATGGTCAACAATCAGCCTATTATCCATTCGATGTACTTAATTTTGATCAGTTGTATCAAGAATTAAAAGATGATTATATCTTTTTATTTAAAATCCATCCGTTTGTCAAAAATGATATCAATATTTCTTATCAATACAGTGACTTTTACTATGACTTCTCATCATTTAGAGAAATTAATGAGTTGCTATTGGTGACAGATATTCTTGTAACCGATTATTCATCTGTTTGCTTTGAGTACGCTTTACTGAACAAACCGATGATTTTCTTCAGCTATGATGTTGATGATTACATTCGCAAACGGGATTTTTACTATGATTATTTCTCATTTATTCCAGGACCGCTTGCCAAAACAACAGAACAAATGATTTCAATTATTCAGAAGCAGGATTATAATTTCGAAAAAATTGATTCCTTTGTTCGCTATTTCTTTGATGATCTCGATGGAAAGGCAAGCGAACGCGTAATTGATCAAATTGTTTATCAGCCAAATGAAGACCAAACTTTTGAGAGCAAATAAAGCTAGACAGGCTAAGAGACTCGGAAAACCGAGTCTCTTTTAGTCATTAGCGATAAACGGGAATATCGTAATACAGTGTGTAGTTGTCAAGCAATGTGTAAAGGCTGTACATTCTTCCCACCTGTTTGTAAGCCCAGCCAACATCTGTTGCGTATTGATGGATCGCATTTGGCGACCATCTCATTTTATAGAGAGTGTCTTGCTGATAGGTCTGATGGTGAATGTATTTTTCACCAATGAATTTGGCTCCACCAATAATTGCAGCTTCTGGAGTAAACCAACCTTGTTCATAGGCATATTTTGCACCATAGTAGAGAGGATTACTGTCATAAGCTCCAACACCGTACATATTGTAAACAATTCGTCCGTTATAGTTCGTCCCCTTCGCCAAGGCAGAAGTTCCATTTCCTGTTTCAAGAAGTGCATGGGCAATCAGATATAACTCATTGATTCGATATTGAGTAGCCGCATTTATAAAGGCTTGACCCCTTCCAATCAAATTTCCTTTATTATAAAGAATTTTTTCGTTTACTTCTGCTGCATTCAAACCAGCTGTTTCTGAAAGCTTTAAAAATTGAAAATAGGCTTGACTGTCTTCGGTAAAGTTTTTCGGATTGACATAGCGCTCAACTTCTTCTCTGCTGGCATTTCTCCAATTCATTCGTATTTTGCCCCAGCCGTTTTCCTGTGAGATCACGTTAACCTTATCACCTTTTTTCAATTGACCGATAATATTACCTGTACTTGTGGTGTTAGGGCTTGATCTAACATTTAGCGCATCAGCCGTTACGGTTTGGTTTGTCATGTCGATATAAGTTAGTGAAACATATGCAACAGCATCTGTTTGCGGGCTGACTTTCATCTGCTTATCAATCATGTTATTCAGTGTAATCCCATAATCAGTCGTCATGATTTGTGGACCATTTTTAATTTTAATGATCGTTGCGGGCCAGCCATAATTGGTTTTAAGCTTTTGGATTGCTGCTTCTGCTCGACTATAGCCTGTAAACTCTTCATGAATGATGATCGAAAAAAGTTCAGGTGTTTTCGTGTGATAGGAAGCACTAATTGCATTTGTCTTGAAAAAATTCATGCCCTTGTCAAGATCTGTTTTGCTTAAAATCGGACTTGTTGTGATCTTGTACAGTTTGTAGCCATACTGTCCTGTTAACTGCGTTTCACCCGCGATATTTCTCGCACTGAAAAATGCGAGGGCCTGATTTAATTTTTCTTGACTGAGTGAAGCTTCAGATTTCAGCTTGTAATGTCCGTAAAATTGACCCGTTTTAACAGTCGTTGCTTGAAGACCATTTGTTTGGAAAAAACCTAATGCTTTTGCAATGTCCCCCTCTTCAAAAACAGCTTCAGATGTCAGCCGGAATTGGCTGTATACCTTCTTCCCTGTTGGTGCAGCAGACCCTGTTACACCATTTTTCTTAAAGAAGTTGAGCCCTTTTGAAATTTGATTTTGTTCTTTTGTTTCGCCGGAGACAATCCGATACCGGTAGCTAGTCAAACGCCCAGCGGTTGGAGTTGCCGCTTTTACTTTTTTATTTTTGAAAAATTGAATCCCCTTCTTCAATTTATGTTGATCTGTTAATGAAGAAGAAACGATTCGGTAAGTGGTTTGTTTTTTTCCGGCGTTTGTCTTGTCATAACGCCATTTTTTCTTTTTGAAAAAAGCGTTTACCTTATTCAGGTTTTGTTTGTTGAGGTTTCTCATGTTCAAAATCCAGTACCGCTTTCCTCTCACTTTTGAAACACTTGGGGAAATGCCTGTACTGCGTTTGAGCTGACTGGCAGCCGTTTTTGCACTGCGATTATCTTTAAAATAACCTGACTTAACATTGTAAATGGGTTCATTTTGACCAATCGGCTGGTAAGAGCCTTGAATTTTCAGTTGTTTTTTAAACTGATTCAACATGTTCTTAACGTTTGCTTCACCTTTGATCGTACCGGTGACGATTTTGTATTGAACTTGTTGTTTTTTAACCGATTGAACTGAACCAGTAAGAGCGGTCTCTTTTTTAAATTGTAAAAGTAGACTTTTTGCCTTACTTTGACTGTCAATTTCCTTTGATAACAACTTGACAATACTTTGACCTGATCCATATGGACTGTATGTTCCTTTTAATCCAGTCGCTTTTTCAAACAGAGCCAATGTTGATTTTGCTTTTTCTTCACCTGTTATGACTCCTGAGACCACTTTTACATATGGTTCTTGTTTTGTTATCATGTATGAAGCTTTCAGACCAGTCTCTTTCTCAAATTGGCTAACGAGCTCTTTTGCTTTTGCTTCTCCAACGAATTCATTTGAAATCGCTATTGCATAGGGCTCACTCTGACCGAGTGGACTGTATGTTCCTTTCAAACCCGTATCTTTTCCAAGTTGAAGGAGGAGGTTTTTCGCTGTGCTTTCCCCTTCAATATCACCTGTGACAATTTCATATGTTGTACCGCTTTTTACTTTATACTCTGCTTGCCAACCCGTTTCTGCTTTTAATTTCTCGACAGCCTTAGCCGCCTCACTTTCACTTAAAAATACTTGTGAAGTGTCGATTTTGTAGACGGAAGTATCCGTATATGATGCAAATGAAGGATTTGCAGTCACTGCCATTTGAATGATTAGTAGAATGGCAGTAAATAAACTAAAGATCTTTATTTGTTTAAACACTTTTTTCTCCCCCGATCTCAGCCTCCCAATTTTTTAATCTTGCTTTCTCTTTTTATCGTCATCACAACAAAAAAGCTTAATGACCCTCTTACGGATCATTAAGCTTTTTGATTAGATGTGTGAAACAATCAGTTCACATTTCCCTTCAAGCTTAAAATCATTCGCTTCAGCCGGTAAAATAAAATTTGTCCCCTTTTGGATTGAGAATGTTGTATCTCCTTGGATCAACTTAGCTTCACCCTCAATAACACTACACAAGAGGAACGGCGCAGTTTGTGTAAGTTCAGCAAGACCGTCAACATTCCAATTGTACACTGAGAAATACTCCGCTTCTACAAGTGTTTTCATCGTGATTCCTTGTCGGATTTCTGTTGATTGATTAGCGTGTCCATCAACATGTGGGACGGTTGTTACATCAATAGCTTGTGTAAGGTGTAGTTCGCGTTTCTCACCGTTCTGATCTGTTCGATCATAATCGTATACCCGATAGGTTGTATCAGAACTTTGCTGAGTTTCCAGAACTAGTGTACCTTCACAAAGAGCGTGAATGGTTCCGCTTGGCACATAATAAAAATCACCCGGTTTAATTTTAATTTTTCTTAAAAGGCCATCCCAATCACCGCTATTCACCATTGTGACAAGCTCAGACTTTGTTCTCGCCATATGACCATAAACTAATTCCGCATCTTCTTTACAATCAATAATATACCAACATTCAGTCTTTCCAAGTTCACCATTTTCGTGCTCTCTGGCATAGTCATCATCAGGATGCACTTGTACAGAAAGATCTTGGTTTGCATCAAGAATTTTTGTTAACAAGGGAAAACGGTCTCCCTCAACACCACCAAACAATTCCCGATGATTCTTCCATAGTTCTGCAAGTGTTTTTCCTTGATAAGGTCCTGATGCGACAACATTCGGACCATGTGGATGGGCGGAAATCGCCCAGCATTCACCGGTTTTATTAGAAGGGATGTCATATCCGAACTGATCCCTTAAAGCCGTTCCTCCCCAAATTCTTTCTTTAAATTCAGGTCGTAAAAATATCGGTGCTTTTGTCATAAAGCACTCTCCTTCCATTGTCTGATTTTCAGGAGTTAAAACGCTTTCTTTTATTCCAATCTAGCTTTTCATATTTATTATGAACTTATCTGAAAAGAAGTCAACCTGCTCAGAGTCTGTGGGACAGTGAAAATATGAACTATCAATTTTTCTTTTTAATAAAAGAAATCGAAACACTTATAAGAGCACTAAAAGTTAAAACGATGTTACTAGAGAAATGGTAGATGAAAAACCCGACACTAATTTTTTTGGTTATAGTTTTTAAACCCTTTACTAAAATATTGTTTCCTTGTAAAGTTAAAAGGGCATCCCTAAATGAGAGTACCCTTAAAACGCTCTGCTTTATGCTAATTTAATAATTTTTTGGTTGGAACTTCCTCTATAAAGCAATGTCAAATCGCGTTTATCAATTTCAAAACGACCATCGACTAAGACATCACAATAAGGTAATAATGCACGATGTTTCTCATTCTTCAAAATTTGTTCATACGTAAATCCACTGTACAGCCAAATATCTTTCTCAGAGTGCTGTTTAATTTTCTTAGATAATTCAATCAGCTCATCAACATGTAATAGTGGTTCTCCTCCTGAATAGGTCACATTTGTGAGCGGGTTTTTCATGATTTCTTCAAAAACTTCATCTATACTCATGTCAAACCCATTATTGATATTCCAGCTTTGTTTATTGTGACAGCCTTCACACATATGAGGGCAGCCCGCTAAGAAAACAACGGTTCTTAAACCCTCTCCATCTACGATGCTGTCATGTATGATATTCATCACTTTCATAGGTGCTTCACTCGGTCCTTTTCTTCCTGTCTTTTGGCTGAATTCCATTTTGACATATCCCCAACTAAATAGCCGGTAATTCGTCGAATCCGTTCAATTAACGCTTCATCTTTGTTTTTGCATTGAGGGCATTCATTATCAATGATGCCGGTAAATCCGCAACTTCTGCAATGATCAACGGGATGATTTATTGATGAATATCCCATCCCTTCTTGACGCATAGCATTAACAAGCATGTCCATCGCTTTAATGTTTTTCTTTGGATCTCCGTCAAGCTCGATATAACTGATGTGTCCGCCGTTGCACATCAGATGAAAAGGAGCTTCTCTTCTGATCTTTTCAAAGGCCGTGATCTTATAATGAACAGGAATATGGAATGAATTCGTGTAATAGATCCGGTCTGTAATATTTGGCAGGGAGCCAAATTGAACTTTGTCTTTTTTTACAAATTTCCCCGATAACCCTTCAGCAGGTGTTGCAATTAAGGAAAAGTTCAACTTATGTTCCTCTGTTGCTTGATCTGCTCGGTCTCTCATCATCTGAATCATTCTTTTTCCTAATTCGAATGCTTCATCGCTCTCTCCATGATGTTTACCGATTAAAGCTGTTAAAGCCTCTGCCAATCCGATAAAACCGATGCTTAATGTGCCGTGTTTTAAGATATCTTCTAGTGTGTCATCTGGTTCTAATTGTTCACTTTCATGCCATATATGTTGCGAATAGAGAAATTTAAAGTCTTTTGCTCTTTTCTTGCATTGAAAAGCGTACCTTTCTAATAATTGCTCGATAGTTAAATCAATATAATGATTTAATGATTCAAAAAATTGTTCGGTATTTTCACTCACCAATGCGATTTTAACTATATTAATGGAGGTAAATGATAGATTCCCTCTACCAATTGAGTTTTCATCCCCATTAAAATTAGACATCACGCGTGTTCTGCATCCCATATAAGCAATTTCACTTTCCGGTGTCCCATTGTAAAAAGGTTTGTTCACAGGGGAATCAATAAAGCTAAAATTTGGGAACAATCTTTCGGCACTCGTTTCTAACGCCAGTTTGTATAAATCATAGTTTTTGTCTGTCTCGTAAACATTAATTCCTTCTTTCATTTTAAAAATCTGAATTGGGAATATTGGTGTTTCACCTTTACCAAGACCAGCTTTTGTCGCTTTCAGTACATTTTCAATCAGCAAACGACCTTCTTTTGAGGTATCAGTTCCATAGTTTATCGATACAAATGGAACTTGACCGCCTCCTCTTGAATGCATGCTGTTTGCATTATGTATGAAAGCTTCACAGGCCTGATATGTTGAGCGATCAGTCTCTTGCCATGCTCTTTCAATGATTTCTTCTTCTGTTAATGTAGTTGGATATTCTTTAATCCGCTTCAAATGTTTTTCAAATGTTTTGTGAACATATGGTGCCAAATCATAGTCAAACATCGGAAATGACTGGCCTCCATGCTGCATGTTTTGGTTTGATTGAAAAATGATAGATGCCAAAGACATTGCGCTCATAATATCTTTCGGTTCTCTTAATGAACCATGACCAGTATGAAACCCATCTTTAAGTAATTTCCCTAATGGAATTTGACAACAAGTAGTTGTTCCACTAGCCATAAAATCCAAATCGTGCGGATATATAAAATTATCATCAATTGCTTGCTTAATTTCTGGAGACATAAGATAATGAAGTGCATAATGTCTTGCACTTTCAGATGCAAATCTGCTCATCTGCCCCATTGGAGAACGACCATCTACATTTGCGTTTTCCTGCATAATATCGTGGTTTCCATACCCCACAATGTCATGAAATGTCTCTGTTAATTGTGATAATTTATCTTCTTGCTCTTTTATACTCAATGCCATCCTGACCTCTCCTATCAATGCCATATATTGTGTCTATTTTATCTATCGACACTATATATTGATATTAGCACAAATTTTATTTTTTGAATTTATCAATTTAGTGACCATTATGTGAATATAATTTAAGATTGCCACTAAGGCTTTAAGACCACTTTGATACAGCTATCTTCATGTTCCTGAAATAAATGATAAGCTTTCGCAGCTTCTTCTAGAGGAAGTTGATGTGTAATAATTTCTGTAGGGTTAAGTTCCCCCGTTTCAATTAAACGAAAAATTTCCGGCATTAAATGAATGACTGGAGCCTGCCCCATTTTCAATGTCACATTTCTTGCAAAAAATGCACCGAGCGGAAACAGGTTATAATTCCCTCCATAAACCCCTGTCATTTGCACTGTTCCACATTTTCTGACCGCCTTTGTTGAAATCTGAATCGGACCGAGCGTTCCCCCTTGAAGCTTGAGTTTTTGTTCAAGATATTCCAGCGCTGATTTTTTTCCATCCATACCGACACAATCGATGACGACATCCGCTCCACCTTTGGTGATTTCTTTCAGATGTTCTCCCATATCAGGATATTTTGTAAAGTCAAAGACTTCGACATGATTTAAGCTTTCAGCCTGTTTTAAGCGGTAATCTAAATAGTCAACAGCTATAACCCGTTTTGCTCCTTTTTTCCAGGCAAATTTTTGTGTCATTAAACCGACTGGTCCAGATCCGAGGACAATGACAGTATCCCCTTCTTTCACACCAGCATGAATCACACTCCAATAGGCAGTTGGCAGGACATCTGATAAAAATAACAGCGATTCGTCAGCAAGTTCACAAGACTGAGGAATGACAAACGGGGTAAAATTTCCAAATGGTACTTTTAAATATTCAGCTTGTCCTCCTGGATGGTTTCCGAATTTTTCTGAATAACCAAAGTAGCCACCTGAGTCATAGTGCGGATTGGAATGATCGCATTGGCTTTCAAGATTATGTTCACAAAAAAAGCAATGACCGCAAGCGACTGTAAACGGAATGACAACCCTGTCGCCTTTTTTCACCTTTGTCACATCTGGTCCTGTCTCTTCGACGATTCCCATCGGTTCATGACCAAGCTGAAAGCCTTTGGGTAGAGGAAAATTCCCTTGATAAAGATGCAAATCAGACCCACAAATTGCTGTAGAAGTAATTTTGACAACAATATCGTCCTTTTTCTCGATCTTAGCATCCTCCACTTGACTAACTTCAACATGTCGAGGACCTTGAAAAGTTACCGCCTTCAATTGAACACACTCCCTTGATTCATTATCTATGATAGTTTTGAACAAAACTGTGATCTTATTCACTTTTTAAACAAACGTTTGATGAAACGATGGATCTACGACTCTTAAACTTTCAATATAAAGTTGAAACGTTTTATCGTTTCTATCGTCATATTAAAGATCGTATAAAAAGATTTAAATTCCAGTAACCCCCATATAGTCAAAAAATGAATTGTCTTGTAAAATCAAACATTAGAAGTTAATTTAAATTTTCAAATGAATGAACGGCTTAATAAATAAAAGAGGAGTTTAAACAATGTCAAGATCACAGCGAACGAAGAAAAAGAAACGAAGTGGATGGGCTAAATTTTTTATTTCATTGACTGCTATTCTCGTAGCCTCTACAGTAGCTGTGGGGGCTTACGCCTACTTTAAAGTTTCGAATGCTGCAAAAGAAGCACATGTCAATCTTTCAAGAGGAAGCCAATCCGTAAAACGGATCAAAGAATTTAATCCTGATAAAGATAATTTTTCTATTCTCCTTATGGGAATAGACGCTCGTCCCGGTCAGAGCATGGAAAAAGAGCGAAGCGATGCAATGGTTCTTGCATCATTTAATCGAAAGAACCATTCTGTTAAATTGCTGAGCATTCCGAGGGATTCCTATGTGAACATCCCAGGACGTGGTTATGATAAAATTACGCATGCACACTCATTAGGTGGACGAGACCTTAGCGTTGAAACTGTTGAGAATTTGCTTGATATACCTGTTGATTATGTCATCGAAAGCAACTTTACAGCTTTCGAAGAAGTTGTCAATGAATTAGGTGGTGTCCCGATTACCATTAAAGATGAATATGTTGTCAAACAAATTAAAAAAGATACGAAAGGTAAAGTCGTTCTTCCAACTGGTTCTCAGACATTAAACGGTGAAGCAGCCCTAGCATATGTAAGAACAAGAAAAGCGGATACCGATTTAATGCGCGGGCAAAGACAAATGGAAGTGCTGAAAGCGATCATTGGTAAATCAAAATCGATCACTTCAATTCCAGCTTATGATGACATTCTTGATACCATTGGAAAAAACGTTTCAATGAATTTGACATTAGAAAATGCCATCGGATTGATTCCGTTTATGGCATCGATCAAATCGATTGATACTCTCCAATTAAAAGGCAACGATTATCAACCAGGCAAAACTTATTATTATCAACTTGATCAAACCAAGCTTGCTGAAATCAGACAACAATTAAAACAGCAGTTAGGAGTGTAACCAGGGATGAATCATCCTTGGTTTTTTGTTTTTATGCTTGAAAAAATTCAACTTTAGGTTTAGCCTTTACTTATCAGTTCCACTCACTTTTGGACATACTGCTAAAAAACAGTAAACCGTTTTTATAGGAGGTCATTTTGGCACCATGAGACTAATTGCAATTGATTTAGACGGAACTCTTTTAAATACAGAAAGCATCATTTCTCCTGAAAACCGAGCAGCTATTAAAAAGGCACTGGTTTCAGACTGTATTGTAACCATCTGTACAGGCAGAGCCACTTTTGATGTAAAAGCATTGCTGAATGACCTGGATATTCCGATCATTGCAGCCAATGGTGGAACAGTTCATGATTTTAATTATAAGCTGTTAAGCAAAACATTAATGGACACTGAAGCTGGACAGAAGGCGGCTCAATATTTAACAGATCATCATATTTATTTCGAAGTCTATACAGATGATGCCCTCTTATCCCCTAATGATGGCAAACAAAAGCTCGAAGCAGAGCTTGACATCATTGCGAGCGCAAATCCAGATGAAAACAAAGATACCCTTTGGCAAGGTGCCCTAACTCAATTTAAACAATTCGGCATTAAACCAGTCCAAAACATTCAAGACATTTTTAACGGAGAAGAAAACATTTATAAACTACTCTGTTTTTCATTTGATTTGGACAAGTTAGAAAAAGCAAAAGCTGAACTCTCTACATATCCAAAACTCGCCCTCACATCCTCAGGAAAGCATATCATTGAAATACTGCCTGATATGTCTGGAAAAGGCCGCGCTCTAAAAGAACTGGCCAAACATTATGGGATCGATAAAAAAGATATTTACGCGATCGGAGACAGTCCGAATGATTTGTCAATGTTTGAAGAAGCTGGCCACCGAATTGCGATGGGAAATGCGATTAATGAATTAAAACAAATGAGCACATTTATTACAAAAAGCAATGATGAAAATGGTGTCGCTTATTTTATTAATCAATTGTTAGAAAATGAATATCGCTAAAGCAAAAGAAATGATAGGTGGAATCGTCAACCTATCATTTCTTCTGCTATTATTTGAATTCATCATCTGTTATTAAAACATTCAATCATGCACATAAAGTTGTCACCAATTTTTTATTGTCTTTTTAAACGATTCATGATACCTTTTATGTAAACGGTTACATAAAGAAGAGGAGCTGTCTCATTTGGCTACGATTAAAGATGTCGCAATTGCAGCAAAAGTATCTGTCGCCACAGTTTCGCGTGTTTTAAATGAAACTGGCTATGTCCATGAAGATACTAAAACACGCGTGATCAAAGCGATGAAAACATTAAATTACCGTCCTAATGAAGTGGCCAGATCCCTCTATCATAGAGAGTCGAGACTAATTGGATTGCTGCTCCCTGATATAACAAATCCTTTTTTTCCACAACTTGCCCGTGGTGTTGAAGATGAAATCCATCAGCATGGCTTCAGACTTATATTTGGCAACAGTGATGAAAACCTTGATAAAGAGCTCGATTATCTGCAAACATTTAAACAAAATCAAGTCGTTGGCGTGATTTCTGCGACAAATGATCCTGAAGCAACAATCAATCAAGATTTATCAATGCCAATTGTTTTTTTAGATCGCACCGGTGATGAACATGTACCGTCTGTTTTTGCAGACAGTAGAAAAGGCGGGCAACTCGCAGCTTCGGAAATGATGAAAAGAAACTCAAAACGAATGACGCTTATAAAAGGGCCGGCTCACTTGCGGACTGCAAAAGATCGATTTAACGGGGCACTTGATATTTTAAGCAGTGCAGATGTCGATTTTCATGTCTTAACAACCGAGACTTTTTCTTTTCAAGAAGCTCAACAACGGGCAGAGGATTTATTCTCGATCTATCCGAAAACGGATGGGATTATTGCCAGCAACGATATCGTCGCAACAGCAATTTTACATGAAGCCTTAAAACGAGGAATTCAAGTACCTTCTGACCTGCAACTGATCGGTTTTGATGATATTCCGCATAGTGAATGGTTGTTTCCTCCATTATCAACGATTAGGCAGCCTGTTTATGAAATGGGAAAAGAAGCAGCAAAACTGCTGTTAAAACTGATAAAAAACGAATATATTGAAAAGTCAACTGTACAGTTGCCGGTTTCTTTTATTGAAAGACAAACAACAAGAAAGGTGGATAACAATGAGTAAAATTTGTGTGATTGGCAGCTCTTCAATGGATTTAGTCGTTACTTCAAAAAAGCGTCCAAAAGCTGGTGAAACAGTACTTGGAGAATCGTTTAAAACCGTTCCCGGGGGAAAAGGGGCAAATCAAGCTGTTGCAGCAGCCAGGTTAGGTGCGGAAGTATGGATGATTGGGTGTGTCGGTGATGATCAGTACGGAAAAGTGATTCTCAATAATTTTCAAGCTAACGGTGTTTTGACAGACTATGTGGAAACGGTTACACATCTAACAACTGGGACTGCTCATATTGTTCTTTCTAACGGCGACAACAGTATCATCGTTGTCAAAGGCGCAAATGATGCTGTAACACCTCAATTTGTACAAAAAGCAATAGCAGCAGTCAAACGAGCCGATATCGTCCTCATCCAGCAGGAAATTCCTGAAGAAACCGTCGATTATGTCAGCGAGCTCTGTAAAGAACTTAGGATTCCTTTGCTTCTCAACCCAGCTCCTGCCCGGTTGCTTCGAGAAGAAACAATTGAACACGCAACATACATTACACCGAATGAACACGAAGCTTCTCTCCTCTTTCAGGGCCTCTCTCAAAAAGAAATGCTGAGAAGATATCCAGGAAAGCTATTGATTACAGAAGGCAAAAACGGTGTTCGTTATCATAACGGAACTGAAGAAAAGCTCATCCCTTCATTTCCTGTAAAAGCAGTCGACACAACTGGAGCCGGAGACACCTTTAATGCTGGATTTGCTGTCGCTCTTTCAGAAGGACAACATATAGAATCTGCCCTGCAATTTGCCAATCGGGCCGCCTCTTTGTCTGTCCAAAAATTCGGTGCTCAAGGGGGCATGCCAACTAGAGAAGAAATGGAGTGTGAACATTCATGAAAAAACACGGCATATTAAACAGTCATATTGCAAAATTACTTGCCGATCTCGGGCATACTGACACCATTGTTATCGCAGATGCCGGTTTGCCTGTCCCCCAAGGTGTTCCTAAAATTGACCTAGCTTTGTCACTGGGAACCCCCAGTTTTAAAGAAGTAACCGCACTGCTCGCGAAAGAAGTGGAGGTGGAAAAACTAACAATTGCCAAAGAAATGGAAACAGAAAATCCGAAACAAGCTGAATTCTTAAAAAAACAATTTTCTAACCAACCGATTGAGCATCTTTCACACGAAGCATTAAAAAAAGCAACAAAACAGGCGAAAGCGGTGATTCGGACAGGTGAAGCAACACCTTATGCAAACTGCATCTTACACGCGGGAGTGATCTTTTAGATGAACAAATCTTTCATCTGGAAAGCAGGGATAACCGATGCACATTGAAATGACTGACATTTATAAGGCATTTGGTCAGAATCAGGTTTTGTCAGGTGTTTCATTCGAACTTCTAGAAGGTGAAGTCCATGCCTTAATGGGCGAAAATGGTGCTGGAAAGTCAACATTAATGAATGTATTAACAGGTCTTCATAAGCTTGATAGCGGAACAATTAAAATAAACGGCCATGACAAATATTTCTCCGATCCGAATGAAGCTGAAAAACACGGAATTGCTTTTATTCATCAGGAACTGAATATTTGGCCGGAAATGAGCGTACTGGAAAATTTATTTATCGGGAAGGAACTTTCCACAACACTAGGGTTTTTAAATAACAAAAAAATGAAAGCGCTAGCAAATACACAACTTAAAAAACTGGGCGTCTCCCTGTCTCTTGAAAAAGAAGCAGGGCTCCTAGGCTCGGGGCAACAGCAAATGATTGAAATAGCCAAAGCGCTGATGATAGATGCCAAAGTGATTATTATGGATGAACCAACAGCGGCTTTAACAGAAAAAGAAGTCACAAAGCTGTTTCAGGTGATTCGGTCTTTAAAGAAAAATGGAGTGTCGATTATTTATATTTCACACCGTATGGAAGAGATTTTTACAATTTGTGACCGAATCACGGTGATGCGTGACGGGAAAACCGTTGATACGAAAAAAATGTCTAACACCGATTTTCATGAAGTGGTTAAAAAAATGGTTGGTCGTGAGCTGACAGAACGATACCCTGAAAGGCATCCAAAGCTTGGGGATATCGTATTTGAAGTGAAAAATGCGTCTAAAAAAAGGGTCTTTGAAAATATTAATTTTCATGTTCATGCTGGCGAAATCGTTGGAGTATCTGGGCTTATGGGTGCTGGTCGAACAGAGTTGATGAGAGCCATTTTCGGTCTTAATCCCCTCGACAGCGGAGAAATTTTGATTAACGGTAAACAAGCGAACATCAAAAAACCAAGTGATGCTGTTCAAAAAAAAATCGGTTTTATTACTGAAAACCGGAAAGACGAAGGACTGATTCTTGACACATCTATTCGCGAAAATATCGCACTTCCGAATCTTGTCAGTTTTTCTCCGAACGGCTGGATTGATCAAAAAAGAGAGCAGGAATTTGTTGATCTTTTAATTAAACGGCTGACCATCAAAACGAATTCGTGTGACATTCAGGCACGCAGTTTATCCGGTGGTAACCAACAAAAAGTAGTAATTGCCAAATGGATTGGTATTGGTCCAAAAGTACTGATTTTGGATGAGCCGACTCGTGGTGTTGATGTTGGAGCAAAAAGAGAGATTTACCAGTTGATGAATGAACTGACAGACCGAGGTGTTGCAATCATAATGGTTTCGTCAGAGCTACCTGAAATCCTCGGCATGAGTGACCGCATCCTTGTCATCCACGAAGGAAAACTCAGTGGTGAGCTATTAAGAAAAGACGCAACTCAAGAACGGATTATGACACTCGCAACAGGAGGACAATCATATGAAAACACAAACGGCTAAACCTTTTGAAAAAAGCCTTAATGTTGACTCTGTATTGCAAAAGCTTGGGCCATTTCTTGGTCTTATCATTCTCGTTGTCATCGTCTCACTTTTAAACCCCGGATTTTTGGAACCATTAAATATCTTAAATCTATTAAGACAAGTCGCGATCAACGCGTTGATTGCTTTTGGAATGACTTTTGTGATTCTGACCGGAGGCATTGATTTGTCCGTCGGGGCCATCCTTGCTTTATCAAGTGCACTAGTTGCTGGAATGATCGTCGGTGGAATTGACCCTGTTTTTGCGGTTATCATCGGCTGTTTGATCGGCGCCTTTCTTGGCGCAATAAACGGTCTTTTAATTACAAAAGGGAAAATAGCTCCATTTATTGCAACACTAGCGACAATGACTATGTTTCGCGGTCTGACGATGGTTTATACAGATGGAAACCCTATCACAGGACTTGGAGCTAACTATGGATTTCAGCTGTTTGGACGTGGATATTTCTTAGGTATTCCTGTGCCTGCGATTACGATGGGAATGACTTTTGTTATTCTTTGGATGATTCTTCATAAAACACCGTTTGGCCGACGAACTTATGCAATCGGTGGAAATGAAAAAGCGGCATACATATCTGGTATTAAGGTGTCCCGTGTCAAAGTGCTGGTCTATTCCCTTACTGGTCTTCTATCAGCGCTAGCTGGTGCAATTTTGACATCCCGACTAAATTCTGCACAACCAACAGCAGGGACATCATATGAACTTGATGCGATCGCCGCAGTTGTATTAGGTGGCACAAGTCTTGCCGGAGGTCGCGGACGAATAGCTGGTACCTTAATTGGTGTACTGATCATCGGGACGTTGAACAACGGTTTAAATCTACTTGGTGTCTCTTCCTTTTTCCAAATGGTTGTTAAAGGTATTGTCATTTTAATCGCAGTCTTGCTAGACCGCAAGAAAGCAGCATAAGGAGGTTATTTTTCATGAAAAAATGGCTACCCGTGATCACAATTCTATCGCTTATCTTAGTGTCAGCCTGTTCGTTGGAACCGCCAGAGTGGGCGAAAAACAAGCAAGAAAAAGGAAAAACGATTAAAATCGGTTTATCTGTTTCAACTCTAAAAAATCCGTTTTTTGTTTCATTAAAAAATGGTGTTCTTACCGAAGCAAAAAAACAAGGTATTGAAGTGATCGTTGTTGATGCACAAGATGACTCAGCCAAACAGACAAATGATGTAGAGGACCTCCTTCAACAAGGGGTTGATGCTCTTCTCATTAATCCGACTGATTCAGCAGCGATTTCAACCGCAGTCCAATCTGCCAATTCACTTGGAATTCCAGTCATTACGCTTGATCGCTCAGCTGAAAACGGCAAAGTAGAAACACTTGTTGCTTCGGATAATGTGAAAGGCGGTCAAATGGCAGCTGACTATATCATCAAACAACTTGGAAAAGGAGCAAAAGTTGCTGAATTAGAAGGTGTTCCAGGAGCATCAGCAACTCGTGAACGCGGCTCAGGTTTTCATAAAACAGCTGACAAAAAATTAAAAGTTGTTGCTAAACAAACCGCCAATTTCGATCGGACAAAAGGATTAAATGTGATGGAAAATCTACTTCAGGGCAACCCCGAGATTCAAGCTGTCTTTGCACATAATGATGAAATGGCTCTCGGTGCGATCGAAGCGATTAGAAGTTCAGGAAAAGATATTCTAGTTGTCGGCTTTGACGGAAATGAGGACGCAATCAAAGCGGTCAAATCAGGAGAGATGGCAGCAACAATCGCCCAACAACCTGAATTGATAGGCAAACTTGCCATTCAGGCTACACATGATGTTCTGAACGATAAAAAAGTGGACAAGACCATACCAGTGCCACTAAAGCTTGAGACAAAAAAATTTTAAACGCTGACAAAAATAAAGGGAGCCATCGAACAACCATCATCATTCAACTGAGGCACTTTCATATAAGTGCCTTCTTTTGTGAATCAAAAAGCCCCGCTTTTAAATAATTGACGTGAATTTTAACAATTGAACTTGATCATAGACTTGAAAGCATCCATAGCCGAAAATCATATCAAATATCTGTTTTGGATGGAGACTTTATATCTTGATTCTCAAGTTTACTAAAATCTATCTGTTTTTGAGGTATTTATTGTTTCAGTCGAGAAGTCCCTTACTTCAACAACCTGACAACGTTTGGTTGTAAGCCGAAGATGGATCGACTTCAGATAAGGACAGGCTGTTGCCTGTTCAATTGTCCGATCATTTAGTAGTCATTGATAACTGGATATATGAGTTGCATGGACAAACAAAATGAGAAAACCAAGCTAATCCTTCCATGCGTAAAATATCCAAGCTAATAACAGAACGCCGAAACGTCGGACATCTAGGGCAGGGACTGCACAAAGTAACGCTCAAGGAAACGAAAGGTTGCTTTCGTCGTGGAGTTGAGAAGCTCCTACTTCAAGGCGTTAGCCTAAGTGGTGAGTAGTTCACATTAATCCCCCTCTAAATACTTTTGATACGTTCTTCTTTTCATACTGAATATATGGGAGCTTAAAGAGTCTATTTTTTATAGACAACAATTCTATGTTGTTCTACAATAATAGATAGAATATGTAGTCATTGTAGTATAAGTCCTAAAACACGATGAGCGCATGCATGAATATAATTTATCTTAACGAGTATACTGTGAATACAAAAAGATCGAAGATGCTCGCAACATCTCCGATCGGCAATAGAATAGCTCCTGTAAGGGAGTCGGCTTTTTCCTAAAGTCAAACTTATAAGTAGGAACGCCTTGATGTGACGGTCAGGGGCGTTCTTACTTTTTTTTCGTGAAATGATAGCAGAGTGACAACATCGCTACAATCAGAATGCCAAAAGTAAGCATCAATTGAATGGCGGTTGCTACTGCCATGCTCTCACCTCCCTTCAATATAAAATGAAGGTGAGCCGAACGCCCCTACAAAAAGCCGATCTATTATTAATTTTTACTTTAATGGAAATACCTGCGAAACACAAGACCCGCTCCCTTAAGTGTGGATGGATGGATGGATGAATTCATCATAAATTTCTTTTTTAGAAGACAACATGCACAGGATTATGATCGTTTCATTCCTGCTCCACCACCGCACAATTTATAAAATCCTTTTTTTCATGAAGACTTTATCATCATCTCCTTTTGAATTCTCCATAATGTTTATCTGATCTCACATCTAGAGTCATTAACCCTTTATTTCAATTTTAAATGTTGTTGAAGTATAAGAATTCAATGAAAAGAAGTCTGAACTTTAATCTCAGCACTGTAAAAAAAGTGAGTAATCACTTCCATTATGACTGCAAATGTGATACTTTTATAGTGAGTAATCACTCACTATATGTAAAAGGAGCGATCAACAGTGAAACAAGTCATACAGTTCATTAATACTAGCAAACAATTTGGCTCAAAAACGGTCTTAGAACAAATGAATTTCTCCATTGAACAAGGTGAGATATTCGGTTTACTTGGGCCATCTGGGGCAGGTAAAACAACCTTGATTAAAATGCTAATCGGAATGACCGCACCTTCAGGTGGACATGTAAAAATTTTGGGTACTAAAATGCCTAATCTGAAGATGCTCGATAAGATTGGATATATGGGACAATCTGATGCATTGTATGAAGATTTAACAGCAAAAGAAAATTTAGCTTTTTTTGCAAATTTATATGGACTTAAAGGTGCTGAAAAACGACAAAAAATGAAAGAGGTATTGCGCCTCGTAAACTTAACTGATGATGAACATCGAAAGGTCAGTCAGTTTTCCGGCGGGATGAAAAGACGGTTATCTCTGGCCATCACATTGATTCATGAACCAGCCGTTCTCGCCTTAGATGAGCCAACTGTGGGGATTGACCCTGTCTTAAGAAAATCGATTTGGAATGAGCTTCAACATTTAAAATCAAAAGGAGCTGCAATTCTTGTTACAACACATGTCATGGATGAAGCTGAAAAGTGCGACCGGCTTGGTTTGATTCGAGACGGTAAATTAATTGGTGTCGGTACGCCAAAAGAGTTTAAAACAGCATACAAAGTCAACTCAATAGAAGATGTCTTTCTTGTATCAGGAGGTCAATCAAATGAGAATTAAAGCGTTAGTCATTAAAATCATTCAACAGTTTTTTCGCGATAAACGGACACTAATGCTCTTGTTACTCGCTCCGCTTTTCGTGTTAACCCTTACTTCCCTTGTTCTTGACAAGGATAAAACCGATTTTCAAGTTGGTGGTTACCAATTACCACATCAATTGGTACAAACACTTGAAAATCATCATGTTGAAGTGACTTCATATTCAAAAAATGAACCTAAAAGAACAATTGATCAAGACGGATTGGATGCATTTATATCTCTTAAAAAAGACAATCTATTGATCACTCTTGATGGAAGTGACCCGAGCACAAAAGAAGTGGCAGCTATACTCCAGAAAGCTCAGACGCCAAAACAAGCTAATCAGCACATTGAGATTGCTTATGCATATGGATCTGATGATCTCACAACTTTTGACCATGTCGGGCCGGTCCTTGTCGGTTTGTTTATTTTCTTTTTTGTTTTTTTGATTGCTGGGATCTCCTTTTTAAGAGAAAGAACAAGCGGCACCCTTGAACGAATTCTTGCCACTCCATTAAGACGCTGGGAAATTGTTTGTGGGTACTGTATAGGTTTCGGATTATTTACAACTTTACAAACGGTGTTAATTACGTGGTATTCGGTTGAGATTCTGGGACTTTATCAACAGGGATCGATCTGGATCGTTTTATGTTTGACATCACTGCTCTCTTTGACGGCGCTGACATTGGGCACATTTCTTTCCACATTTGCAAACAATGAGTTGCAGCTGATTCAATTTGTCCCTCTTGTCATTGTCCCACAAGTCTTTTTTTCTGGCATGTTTGCTATGGATGGGATGGCCGACTGGCTCCAAAGTTTCAGCTATATTATGCCGATCTATTATGGGGCAGACGCATTAAAACTCGTCATGATGAAGGGACAGGGATTTTCTGAGATTATTCATGATATTGTCTTTTTGCTCGGATTTGTGATTTTGTTTGCTTCACTGAACATTTTAACTCTTAAAAAGTACCGAAAACTCTAAAGCCGACAGTTGAGTTCCTTTTTTAACTTATCTATAATAAAAGGACAGAAATCCGAAGGAGATATTATATGGATCGTGAAGCTTTGGAAGAATTATTACAGGTCAATGATCAAGAAGTCAAAATGAGTGAGAAGCAGCGAAAAATTGTCATGGCGGCAATTGAAATGTTTTCCGAGAAAGGCTTTGCATCCACTTCGACAAGTGAAATTGCCAAAAAAGCGGGTGTCGCAGAAGGAACGATCTTTAGGCACTATAAAACAAAAAAAGATCTATTGATGTCAATTGTGATGCCAACGATTATCAATACTGCCGCACCGAAATTTGCGAAAAGCTTTGCAAAAGAAGTGTTCGACCTTCAGTATGAATCATATGAAGATTTTGTCAGAGAGATATTATCAAACCGGTTTGCGTTTGTTAAAAAGTATTTTCCTGTGGTGAAAATTTATTTCCAGGAAGTATTTTACCACGAGGAAATGCGAAACCTGTTTAAAACCATTTTCAATGATCATGTCTATGAAAAATTCAAACAGATTATCGAATATTTCAAGGAAAAAGGCGAACTTGCCGATTTGCCTGCTGAAAGTATTATTAGAATGACGATTACCTCGATTGTTGGTCTGATCATCACCCGCTTTTTGATTAGTGAAGATATGGATGAAGAGCAAGAGAAAGAACGGACGATACAGTTTATTATGAATGGTGTTAGAAAAAGATGAAAGCTCTCTATGGTGAGAGCTTTCATCTTTTATATTTATAAAATCCCCGGAGAAAAGCTCACTCCCGTCCCCTCAGTCGCTTGTTAAACAATTCACATAGTCACGAATGGGTTCATTCCGGATTTCCTTCTGTTGCTTCAATTCCAGCTTCAAAATCATGACTGCTTAAATCAGCTTGAAGGAAATCAGCTGTCCCCGGTAGTTTTAAGTTCATGTTTAGTTTTTGAGAGATTTGTAACGTGCCTTTTTCAATTTCATAGTCAAATACATGACCACCGCTACTGCGTTTTTCATCAATAAAGTGCAGATGAAACCCGGCTACTGCGATACCATTTGCATATTGCGGCGTCCAAAAACCGACGACTGTTCCTTTGATATGATCAAAATCAAAGATCGGTTGGTCTTTTACCACTTCGACCATCGGCTTATATGGCTTTTCCTGCACTTCAACTGTTCTTGTTTTTACTTTTTTAAAGACACCATCAATACGAATGGCATAAAATAAATTTTTACTCGGCATCAAATGTTGCATCTCTTGTTCAAACTGCTCACGAGTCATCGGCTTGTTGATCTCGTGCAAAGCATCTGGACGAAAGAAAGTCAGTGAACAAAAAGGTGAGCAATCGGTCTCTTTAACTGGATAGGCTTTTCCATCAGAACGGAGACGATAAAACTGATCATCAAAACCGATCAATTCCCCATCAAGTTGATTAAATGTTCCAATCCCAAAATCGCCGTGCGCTTTTATTTCTGACATATAAAAATCTCCATCATAGATACCATCTAGTAAAGAAATCATTGTTGAGACTTGATAAACCTGATCAATATTTTGACAACCTAATTGAGTCTGTGTTTGTTTACTCATCATTTTCATTTTCCCCTTTACACTCCCTTGATGTTTTTTATTATGAATGGGCATGGCTGTGATCAAGATTGCTTAGAGGTTTCTTTATTGAATTGTTCGGCAAACGCTTTTGGAAATTGCTCGCTCGCCAAATGGATATTGTCACTGTAATCAACTGGAATATCAATGACAACAGGTCCCTCTAAATCTAGTCCTTTCTGTAGCACTTCTTTCAGCTCTTCAGGTGAATGTACCCTCAGACCTTTGGCTCCAAAGCTTTCAGCATATTTTACAATATCAATCTCACCAAAGTCGATTCCGGAAGTTCGGTGATATTTCATTTTCTGTTGAAATGCCACCATATCATATGTGCTGTCGTTCCAAACGAGATGGACAATCGGCGCTTTTAATCTTACGGCGGTCTCTAACTCCATTGCTGAAAATAAAAATCCACCATCACCTGAGACTGATACAACTTTTTGACCAGGATTGACAAGTGTTGCAGCAATGGCCCAAGGAAGAGCAACACCAAGTGTCTGCATACCATTTGAGAATAATATTCCAAGCGGACGGTATGACCGGAAATATCGTGCCATCCAAATCGAATGGGAGCCGATGTCACAGGTGACTGTTGTTTCATCTCCTATGAGATGGCGTAAATCTTTCACGATTTGTAACGGATGAACGCGATCTGTTTTTTTCTCTTTAGGCGGCTCCTGATGTTCAGCTAGTGCTACTTGCAATTGGTCAAGCAGTTGAATATGCGGTTTGGAAACTTGGATTGGCAGTGAATCATGCTCAATTTGAGCAACTGTCATGGCGATATCACCAACCAATTCCAGTTCAGGTTGATAGTTATGATCAATATCGGCTTGGATTTCATCCAAATGAATAATGCTGCGCGTTCCTTTTTGATTCCAAAGCACTGGATCATATTCAATTGGATCATAACCAATTGTTAGTACAACATCTGCTTTTTCAAGTAAAATGTCCCCCGGCTGATTGCGGAACAATCCGATTCGTCCGAAATATTGATCTTCCAAATCATGAGAAAGTGTTCCTGCCGCCTGATATGTTTCAACAAACGGAAGCTTCACTTTTTTGAGCAAGCGGCGCACCGCTTTTACAGCTTCAGGTCTTCCCCCTCTCATTCCAACAAGAACGACGGGAAGATTAGCATTATGAATTTTGGCGATCGCCGCACTAATTTGTTCAGCTGGGGATGCACCAAGCTTCGGTACTGACATTGTTCCAATCTGTGTGGCTGGTACAGAAGATGTCATAACATCCTGTGGAAAGCTGATAAAAGCTGCGCCTGCCTGTCCAGAAGCCGCTGCTCTGAATGCATTTGTTACAGCTTCTTGAATATTATGTGGGTCTTCTACTTCAACACTATATTTCGTAATCGGCTTAAATAATGCGGCATTATCCATTGATTGGTGCGTTTTCTTGAGACGATCGGCTCTTTTAACAGCACCAGCAAAAGCGACAACCGGATCTCCCTCTGTATTGGCTGTTACAAGGCCTGTCGCTAAATTAGAAGCTCCCGGACCTGAAGTCACCAAACAAACTCCAGGTTTTCCAGTCAATCGTCCAACTGCTGCTGCCATAAATGCTGCATTTTGTTCATGACGGCAAACAATTAATTCAGGTCCTTTGTCTTTTAGCACATCAAACACTGCATCAATTTTAGCTCCCGGAATACCAAAAACATGTTTAACATCTTGTTGAAGGAGACAATCTACCACAAGCTCCGCTCCTCTAACAACACGGGTTTCATTTTCAGTGGCTACATGATTCAAAACACTCACTCCTTCGTTTTCAAACTTTTTCAATGAATTTTTAATAAAATTATTGTATTATTAATATACATCTTGTGGAAATTCATTTCCAATACTTATTAGTCTTACTATTAATATGTAAAAAGACTGAAATCGCATTCAGAAAGGAATGAGTGATTATGGAGCTGCGCCATCTTCGCTACTTTATTGTTGTAGCCGAAGAGTTGCACTTTGGAAAAGCAGCTCTTCGGCTGAAAATGACCCAGCCGCCGCTCAGCCAGCAGATCAAACAACTTGAAAGTGAAATTGGCGTAACCTTACTGAAAAGATCAAAGAGGACCGTCAAATTGACATCTGCAGGCAGTGTTTTTTTAAACCAGATCAAGGAAGGCCTGTCTCAGATTGATCAAGCGGTTGACATGGCACAGCGTACTGCCAGAGGTGAACTTGGCAAACTTGTCATTGGATTTGTCGGTTCTGCCACTTATGAAATCATGCCTCCCATTATTAGGGAGTATCGAAAAAAGTACCCTGATGTGAAAATTGATTTACGGGAACTTTCAACATCAGATCAAACGAAAGCTCTGTTGAATGGTCATATTGATATTGGCGTATTGCATCCTCCGTTAAAGTACAGTGAGCTGAAGACTTACACAGTAAAAAGAAGTCATTGTGTACTCGTACTTCCCAAACACCATCCACTAACAAAAAAACCCCGGATCAAGCTCCGGGATCTTGAAGGTGAAGGACTGGTCGCAATTGCCAAAGAAGCATGGCCTTCTTTATACACAGATTTCGAACTTGCCTGTAAAAAAGCCGGTTTCATTCCTAATATTGCTCAGGAAGCTACCGAATACCAAATGGTGATCGGCTTAGTGTCAGCCGGAATGGGAATTGCTTTAGTACCAACTCCTACCCATCAATTATTTAATATTGATGTCGTTTACAAGGAAATTGAGGATTTTCCAATTTATGCAGAATGGGTTGCCGCATACAGACAAGATAATCGAAATCCAGCTTTGAAACATTTCTTAGATGTTTCCGTCCAGTCTCCAGAGTAGAAATCATTGATTGACCCCCAATTGTTATTCAACAATTGGAGGTAATTTTTCGACATTAAGTATGAACTGGGACAATCTCACGCCTACCTACCGAATGATACTCAACACCCGCCCTTTCAGCATCCCTCAACTCGTAACAATTTCGTCCATCAAAAATAATTGGTTCAACCATCAAATCTCTGTATGAAGTTAACGGAAAGGTTTTAATCTCTTCCCAATCTGTTAAAACCATGACTGCGTTAGCACCTTTTACTGCATCTTGAATGGTATCCCTATACTGTACGGATTTCGGTAAAAAGTGTTTAGCATTTTTTGTTGCAATCGGATCAAATCCGATAATGGTTGCACCAAGGATTGTTAATTTTTCAGCGATCACCAGCGAGGGAGATGCTCTCATATCATCAGTGTTTGGTTTAAACGATAGCCCCAATAATGTAATTGTTTTATTACGCAAACAACCTAACCGCTTGACTGCTTTTTCAACTAATAACGTTTGCTGTTTTTGATTGACTTTAATCACTGATTTAAGTAGCTCAAAATTGTGCTCTACATGGCCGGCGATTTGGACGAGCGCATTTGTATCTTTAGGAAAACAAGAGCCCCCATATCCAATACCTGCTTTGAGAAACTGCTGGCCGATTCTTTTGTCCTGTCCCATCCCATAAGCGACCGCCTCAATATCAGCCTCAACTTTTTCACAAATATTTGAGATTTCATTGATAAAACTGATTTTTGTTGCCAGAAAGGCATTTGATGCATATTTGATCATCTCAGCGCTTCTAATATCTGTTTTAAATACTGGAATGCCAAAGGGCTGAAAAACTTGTTCAAGTATAGCTGCGGTTTGTTGATCTTCTGTACCGATAACAATTCGGTCACCATGAAACGTATCATAAATTGCCGATCCCTCCCGTAAAAATTCCGGGTTGGACGCTTTTGATATTTGGACTGAACATGATACATGTTGGTTGATGATACCAAAAATTCGCTCACTCGTACCAACAGGAACAGTGCTTTTGGTGACAATCAGACAATTGTTTTTCAGGTGTCGACCGATCAGTTCTGCTGCGCTCTCAATATAACGAAGATCTGACTGACCATTTTCTTTTTGTGGTGTCCCAACTGCAATAAATATGATCTCCGCTTGAGAAACCCCTTTTTCAAAACTAGTTTCAAAGATTAGTCTTCCACGTGCAAGATTTGTTTTCACCATCTCTTCAAGGCCTGGTTCATAAATAGGTGAAACACCTTTTTTTAATAAGCCAATCTTTTTTTCATCAATATCAATACATGTGACATGATGACCGACCTCTGAGAGGCAAACACCTGTCACAAGGCCCACATAACCAGTGCCAACAATCGAAATGTTCATGCCGCTCCCCCTCTGCTTCAGTAAATGCCGGATAGCACAGCAACTTATCAGTCCTTATTCTACAGAGACCTAACTGTACTCATTGGACTGGAAGCGGCTGTTCTTTATAGACCGCTCGATTCTTTAAGAGAAGCCCGGCATTTTCTATAAACATACTCAAAAGATCATGACCATATTCTTTTTCTAAAACATCAAATCTGAACGAGGGGAGATTCCTACTTCAAAAAGCTTCGAGATGGGAGAAAGTACATGATGGAAGGGAATTTGATGATTAGTTGTACGTTACAATGATTCTATTCGTGAACTATGCAATCTTCATTAGCCTTATGATTCGAACGAACTGCCTGTCCTTTTTTAGGTTTTGTATATATGACGCTACCTAAAACAGGAAGTTTTAAAGTATTTTCTATGTCCTTTTCACTTTTTAGTGTATTTTTAAATAATTCAAGCAAGAAAGCAAGTCCTGTACTTGCTAACAGAACTAATGCTGTAAAAATAGAAATATTGAATATTTTATGAGGGCTAACTGGCTCTGGTGAATGGTGAGGCAATGCTTTTGCGACAATTTGAATCTCATTGCTACCGCTCATGATTTTTTTAACATCCTTCTGGAAAACAGTAGCTATCGTGTTTGCGATGTTCATCGCTTTGGCATAATCTTTGTCTTTTACAGAAAAGCTAATAAACTGTGATTCTTTTTCATTATCAACTGTGACCTTTTTCTCCAGTTCCTCTGCCGTTTCTTGAAGATTAAGCTCTTCTTGTACTTTATTTAAAATAACTGGACTTTTGATCATTACTTTATATGTGTTGATGAGTTGAAGATTAGTTTGGAGTTGATTGATATTTGTCGATTGCCGTCCATTGATGAGGATTTGAACAGATGCTTGATAGATCGGTGTGAGTAATAAATAATTAACGGCTGTACTTGCCGTTAGTGCTGTGATGGTCATCAACATGATGAGAATGAATCGTTTTTTCAAGACGAGGAACACATCTTTGCCACCAATTTGTTCTTGCATTAACATCCCCCTTTTGTTTAAATTTTCAGTTAATTATAACGTTACCTTCATTATACACATTTATCCTTCTTTTGTAAGAAATTTGTATTGACAAATAACGGGGATATTCGAGTGTAAGTGCATACGAAAAAAGCCGCAAACTTGTTTGCAGCTTTTTTACGTTGTATATCCATTTTTAATTTGAAAGATCAAATCTTCAAGTAATTCCTGTGTTGTAATGTCTTTAGACGTTTCTCCAATGTCATAAGCATGCATAAGAATTTTTAAAAATTCCTCTTGATTTAATTCCTTTTCATTCATATCCGTTTCCTTTCAGTTTCCATGAATTAAAAGCGTTTCCGATACATTTTTCATTATATGATGTCAAATCTTATTTTGCCATAGTCTATTACATGATTCGACAGCCATTCCTTTTTATGTCCTTTCTTTAGAAAATCTTTTTTGAATGAGTAAATTAAGCTATAATAAAGAGATTGAAAACTTTTCAAAAGTGATTCGGTTAGGAGCGATAAACATGCTTCAGGAAATGATTTCAAAGACAGTTGTCATGGAAGCGGGTGAACAGTTAAAGAATGTTTTGCCAAGCAATGAAGAAAACATTCAACTGATGAAAAAAGCACTTATCTTATACCGACAAGATTGTGTATATCGTGTCAAGCCGCTTACCAACTATTCCACTACTGCTTATGTACAAGATGTCGTTCCAGTTAAAGTTCATATCGACCTTTCTGATGTCATAAAAAGCAACTGTTCATGCCCTGCAATTCAACCTTGCCGACATGTGCTTGCTGTTTACTTATATTTATATGCACAATATGATCGATTGGGAACATTTACGGAGAATTGGAAGAAACACAACCAGCACTTGTCGGTCAATCAGCTTCAGTTCAAACTTAATCATGATTCTCAAACGCTGGAAAACTGGATTCGTTTTTTCCAAACTGAGTTCGAGCGCTGGGAAGAGCGAACACCAGAAAAACAGCAAAACATACAATACCTTTATTTTGGGTACTACACAAGTATAAAAAAGCGGTCACCATCAGAGCCAGAACTAAACAAGATCTATCAGATTCATGCAGCACTTGCTACATGGTTTTCAATTGATGCGCTATTTAAAAATGGTCGAATCCATCCTGAACGAGATTTTTTTGGTGTGAATCCATACATCGAACAGCTCATGGATACCATTCAAAGCTCAATTGATGAATTAATAACCTATGCACTATCATTTTCACTTGACCCATTTTTAGAAGAAACTCCTGCCGTGATTCGAAAGCTGCTATTCATAAATGATCCTTTTCATTATGAAAGACTGAAAGTATTTCAAATCATGTGGAGCGCTCTGCTTGCCCGGCCAAAATGGCTGAAAAAAGAACTTGAAATCTTGACTGAAATAGAACCGTCGCCTACCATACAATTCGGCCGATATCATCTTGAGTTTCTCTTAAAGAATGATGATCATATATTAGAAAAAATGGACAACTTATCTCCTGACATGCTACCACATACTTTTCAATGGCTTAATATGATGACCATGAAAAAAGATTGGAAGCGTCTAAAAAAATGGTATGCATCTCTTGAAAGCTTGACAATTCGTTTTTGTAAACTGGACAGACCTTACCAAGATATTCGTGAAGTATTGAGTGAACTTTTGCTTATGCTTGGGGATTATAGTCATCACACAAAAGATGACCATATGTATGAAAGATATTGTCAACGTTGTCTACCATATACTTTTACAGAATATAGCCGTTTTCTCTATGGAAAAAACCGGTTTGTCGAATGGATGGAGCTCCATAGTCTTATCGGCTTTTCAATTGCCGAAATCGGGCAGAGAGCGCTTAAAGATATTGCCGTTTCAGCACCCGAAGCATTAATTCCTTCCTATCACCGGGAAATTTCTGCGCTGATTGAGCAACGAAACCGCACTGCTTACAAACAAGCCGTTAAATATTTAAAAAAACTGCGCACCTTTTATAAAAAGATGAAAAAACAACACGTCTGGGAGCGGTATATGAAGCAACTAACAACCCGCCATAAGAGACTGCGAGCATTTCAAGAGGAGCTTAGGAAAGGAAAGTTGATTGATGAATCATAACCAAATCGTGATACATGTCGAACAATCAGACGATTTTAAGTTTACTTTGTCTTGCTATGACCAAAATAGACATTATCTTTCACAAGATCAGATGGAAAGGCATTTGTTCCAATGGCATGAATCTTCCTTTTACGGAACTTTTCTTGAAGATGCAGGTTTGGATAAATCGGCCGTCCTTCTGTCTCCTTGGATGGCAGTCGAATTTCTCGGTAAAAATTCGTTCAACTCTTTTAGTGAAGTCGTGCTGACGACAGAAACAGAACCTTTGATGAAAACAGCTTCCACGATCTATGAATTTATCATTGAAGATGATTTTTTACCCGATTATGATGCATGGACTCAAGGTGTATTCCGGTGGAAGGATCAAGAAGAACTATTGGAAGGATTTACAGCAGAATGGTTTTCCCATACCGTTAATGACTATATGAATTACCATGATGATCTAAAAACAAAATGGGAAACGATGATGAAGCATTTCTCAACAATCAGTTCATTTCATGATTATTTTCTTGATGAAGAGGACTTTCTCGAAACGATCGGATGGAATGAAACCTCTGTGCCATTTTCTATTGGACTCCGTTTAAATGAACCTGACCATGATGGTGATGACTGGAAAATCGAACTATTTTTGCGTGATCGAAAAAGCGGTGAAATCCAGTTTTTCGACGGTTTGCAAACACTGAAAAGATCTTGGCGAAGATACGCTGATAAAATTAGCCGTGAACAAGAACGGTTTCGGAAAATGGTTCCATGGCTTACTTTTGATTCAGGTACGACTTTATTATCAGAAGAAGAAGCCTGGGTCTTTTTATCTGAAGCTAGTGAAAAATTTGTCAATATGGGTACTGAAATTTTACTTCCATCCTGGTGGCAAATCGTGAAAGACACCAATATATTGCTAAAAGCGAAAGTGTCATCTTCCCGGCATGGTGAATCTTTTGTGGGAATAAATGCTTTAATGGACTTTAACTGGCGGTTTGCCACAAATGGAATTGAATTATCTGAGGAAGAGTTTCAGCAGCTGGTTGCCAATAAAAGACGGCTTGTTCATATTCGTGGCCAATGGATCAAAATCGATCCAAATTTCATTAAACAAATGAAAAAACTGATGGAACGTGCCGAAACCGAAGGCCTGCACATGTCAGACGTATTAGCACGAGAGCTGACAGACAAAAACGGACAAACTGAAGAAGACGACCTGATCGATACATCTGCGTTCAAGGACGTTCAATTTGAATTGTCATATCAGTTGAGAAATATGATCAGAAAATTGAACAAGCACGAGGATCTCCCATCATATCCTGTCAGCGAACATTTCCAAGGACAGCTTAGATCTTATCAGAAAGAAGGCTTAGACTGGCTGTTGTTTCTTCGCAAGTGCGGTTTTGGCGCCTGCCTTGCTGATGACATGGGTCTTGGGAAAACGATTCAAATGATCGCTTATTTTGCCTATTTAAAGGATCAGGAACAGAAAGCACCATCATTGATCATTGCGCCGACTTCGGTTCTTGGAAACTGGCAGCGTGAGCTTCAGTCATTTGCTCCACATTTAACAGTTGTCCTCCACTATGGACCAAAGCGCCCTAAAGACAAAGAATTTCAGCAACTTTATCAAGATGCAGACATTGTTTTAACATCATATGGTCTTGCCCAATCAGATATTGACGATTTTCTTCAGATGGCATGGAGCTGTATTTGTCTTGATGAAGCACAAAATATTAAAAATGCTCATACAAAACAGTCCCGAGCGATTAGAAAACTGAAAGGACAACATCACATTGCATTAAGTGGAACACCAATGGAAAACCGCTTGACAGAGCTGTGGTCGATCTATGATTTTATTAACAAAGGTTATCTCGGAAGCCTGAGTAGATTCCAGAAACGCTTTGTATTGCCAATTGAAAAAGATCATGATAAAAAGCGAATTCATCAGTTGCAACAGCTGATTCAACCATTTTTATTAAGACGGACAAAACAAGATCAAGAAGTTGCCCTCAACCTTCCAGAAAAACTGGAGGAAAAGGAATTTATTCCACTATCTGCAGAACAGGCTTCTCTTTATGAACAGCTTGTAAAAGATACGTTTGACTATATGTCAAGCCTTACAGGCATTGAAAGGAAAGCCTCGATTCTCAGCATGCTCGGCAAATTGAAACAAATCTGTGACCACCCGGCTCTCTATCTAAAGGAATATGAAACAAAACTCCTTGGAGAGCGGTCAGTCAAGCTTGAAAAACTGGTGGCATTGGTGAAATCGCTTCGTGAAAGTCGTGAAAGCTGTCTAATCTTCACTCAGTATATCGGAATGGGTGAGATGATCAAGCGTCAGCTTGAAGAATCTTTCAATGAACCAGTTAAATTTTTAAATGGGTCCTTATCCAAGCTAGAACGAGACAGAATGGTCGACCAATTTCAAAACAAGGAATTTCCGATCTTAATCTTATCTTTAAAAGCTGGTGGAACCGGTCTGAATTTGACAGCCGCAAACCATGTCATTCACTATGATAGGTGGTGGAACCCAGCTGTTGAAAACCAGGCCACAGACCGCGCATACCGAATCGGTCAAACACGGTTTGTCCATGTTCATAAGTTGATTACAACAGGTACAATCGAGGAAAAAATCGATCAGATGCTCGAATCAAAACAAACATTAAATGATCAAATCATTCAAAGTGAAAGCTGGATTACTGAACTGTCTTCAGCAGAACTTGAAGAACTGTTTACGTTGTCGAGTTAAAAAACACCGGCTGCCAAGAAGGCAGTTGGTGTTTTAGCATTTTAGCAACAATCCCAATTGTACAGCACATTGGAAAAATCTTTTTTCTTTAAATCAGCCGGTTTGATGAAAAAATTAGCAATCCCGACATCTCCCCACATTGAACCGATCTCATCATCTGAATCAATTTGTAAAAGGAGCACCGTATGTTCAGAAAAGTCATGATCCCGAGGATCTGCTTGTGTAAAACATGCATAACCACCGATTTTATGTGCGAAACCACCGTACATCTCATGATACTCATCCCTTACTGTTTCTTCATCATCACCGAATTGTTCAAAAAATGGCCAAGCACCCATTCCGGTATATTGTTCAAATTGAAAATCAGCACCCCCAACTAATTCAGACTGGATCTCAGCTGTCAGTGAAGCTTCACATGTAATTGGAAATTGATACTCATCTTCCAGTTCGACAAATGAAAAGTCATCAAGAAGCTGATCTTCATTTTCAATAAGTGTTTCAAAATACTTGACACAAAAGCCTGTCTGTTCACACGGATCATCAAAATTCAATCCATACACATCATCACTGACTGATAAATAAAACTGCAGAATTCCCGTGTCAGGAAATCCATCAAGTTGCGGCACTTGTGAGAAATTGATCTGTGCCAGAAGTTTCATTGGTTCCCCCTGTTCATCTAATGGGTACACTTCTGATTTAGGAAAATAAGGATCACCGGCAATTTTGCTATCATATCGACCTGTTTTAGCTTTTTGTGCTGTTCATTTGATAAACGCCCTTGTCGAAGAAGCTCTTCCTTTCAGACTGTTTACCACATCAGTTTGGGTAACAGGTGACAAGTTCGCCTTGTTGTAATGAGCGCTCAATTGCTTGATCTGACGCATCACTCATTAGCTGTTCTAAATCTACTCCAGAAAAATGCGCTGTCACTTTAGCCATTTCTTCAATCGTCATCTTTTCTTGCAGTTTATTTAACAGTGGGTCAATCCTACATGATTGAACAGATCGAATTTGGCAAACTCAATGGCTTTCTCATACTTCATATTCATTTGATCTTCCAAAGTATTTCTCACCTTTTTTCTTAAAATGATAATAAAGTCCTTATGATAATAGTTAAATAGTAGCAAATCAGATGATGACATACAATAAACCAAAAGTAACAGGAAAAATGATCTATATGCATAAATAAAGGCTGCCGACATTGTCAGGCAGCCCGCGGATCAAGTCCGCTGCTTAAATCGTGCTCTCCCTAACGTTACGCTGTCTTTTCTAGACATGACGCCGAAATGAAGAGAAACACGAGTTAAACCAAGTTTACAGTTTGCTTTTGTTTGATGATCTGGTGTATCATATGTGCCACACCATTTTCATCATTTGTTAGTGTCACATCATCGGCAAGCTCTTTAATCTCCTTGCAGGCATTACCCATGGCAAAACTTTTACCTGCTATTTTCAGCATTGAACAATCGTTTAGGCTGTCACCGACAGTTGCCGTTTCCTCGAGTGGAATCCCGAGTTTTTGAGAAAGCCTTTCAAGAGCCAACCCTTTTGAAGCTTGAAGATGCTCCAATTCAAAATTGTGTTCAGAAGAGGTGACAAGTGTGACATCTTCTGCCCCTTTAAATTGTTGCTTGCCTTTTTCAAGTTTTTCTTTCTGAAAAGAAAAGACCAATATGTTGTATATATTGATGTGTCGGTTTGGTTGAAACAATTCGTGGTAGGAGCGGATGAATGAAAATCCATGTTGACTGAATTGCTGTTTGGCAGCATGCCCCAACCTTGAAAGATCAACATCTGGATTGGCACTTCTTAATCGGTCTAATTCGATTGCAATCAGTTCTCTGCCACTGTGAGGTGTGAAGATTGCTTGATCACTGAATACCTCATAATAATAATCTTCTTTTTCAATCCACTCAAGTATTCCTGCTGCTTTTTCCCGTTCGAGCGGAATATTGTGATAAAGTGATCCCTCAGGATCGTGGATAACGGCTCCATTCGCACTAATGATCCATGTTTTGATACCGGCAGATTGAAAGATTTTCTGCACATCAAATGAAGCCCTTCCAGTGGCAATCACTACTTCTATTCCATTTTCTTGAGCTTCTTTAATCGCAGCAATGCTCTCTTTCGTCAGTTTACTGTCACTATTTAATAAAGTTCCATCCAAATCTGTCGCTATCATTCTCATGAGTTGTTTCCTCCTTTAGCATTCTTGTTCCGCGACAAGTATTTCGACCCCGTGTTGATCAAGGAGTCTGCGAAACTTTTCTTCAGGTAGCCGATCTGTTATTAGCAGATCAATATCACTTAATTCGGCATACCGGTAAAAATTAGTCCGTCCCAATTTTGAGTGATCAGCAAGCGCAATCACTTGTTTTGCTTGGGCAATGATTTTCCGTTTGACTAGCCCATCCTCCTCATGTGCAATAGTCAAACCTTGTTCAGATATCCCCACAACACCGATTAACGCTTTATCTACTTGATAACATGATAATTTTTCAATCACAGAAGCTCCATATAAAAAACGGTGCTCTTTTTGAAGCTTGCCACCAAGAAGATGTATATCAACTCCTTCTTTGGCTGAGAGAACATCTGCCTGATGAATTGAATTTGTAATCACTGTGCACTTCACATCAGGAAAATGCTCGGCACAAGCTTGAACTGTTGTAGATGCATCTAAAATGAGGCGGTCACCTTGCCTAATTAAAGTGGCCGCGGCTTTTCCAATCTTGTTTTTCTCTTCAGAAACCATGCTTAGTCTATGAGAGTAATCCTTAATCTCATCATGTATGGAAGGTAGAATAGCTCCTCCTCTCGTCCGAATAATTGCTCCCTGATCTTGAAGCCGGACGAGATCACGCCGTGCGGTATCTCTGGAAACTTGGCATAAAGAACAGATTTGCTCAACAGAAATCCGTTTATGTTCCTTTAAATAGTCGATAATGGCAATTAACCTTTCCTCTTGATACAAGTCATCATTTCCTTTACATTTAAGTAAACTCGCTTTTCTATAAGTAATTATAAGTTTATGTAACTAAAATAGCAAGTATTTATAAGTTTTTTTAAGCAAAAAAGCCTGAAAGCTGGATGATGTACTCCAGCTGAACTCAGGCTATTCACTCATATATGATTTTAATGCATGACCTGTCCCCCGGTTACATTAATTGATTGCCCCGTCATATAAGATGCTTGATCAGAAGCGTAAAATAAGATTGCATTTGCAATATCATCGTACGTACATCCACGTCCTAGTGGAACTTTTTCTGTATAAACACGTTCCACTTCGCTTTCTGGGATACCGAGTTTTTTTGCATATTGCGGAATTAAGCTTTGAAACATTGGTGATTTTAATAGATTTCCTGGCATAATACTGTTGACACGAATATTATGTTCGGCAAGATCAAGTGCAAGACTTTGGGTCAAGCCGACACCGCCAAACTTTGAAGCTGAATAGGCTGTATTATGCTTGCTACCGACTTTTCCTGATTTTGAGTTTATTTGAATAATTGAACCACCACCTTGTTCGATCATGACTTTTGCAGTTTCCTTTGCACAAAGAAAGTACCCGGTCAGATTAACATCAATTGTCTGTTCCCAGTCTTGCAGTTGAAAGTCGATCACTTTATTGCTTTTTGCGATTCCTGCGTTATAGACCATGACATCAATTGTCTTAAACTTGGTAACGGTTTGCATAATCATGTCCTTGACATCTTCTTCTTTTGTAAAATCAGTTATCAGTGCTAAGGTTTTTCTTCCATATTTTTCAGCTATTTGAGCGGCTGTTTTTTTAGCATTTTCACCGTTTATATCTGCAATCGCGAGATCATATCCTGCTTCTGCCATTCGATAACAGAGCGCTTCTCCGAGACTTTGGCCGCCTCCACATATTAGTGCTGTTTTACCTTCATAGCTTTCCATATCGAATCCACTCCTACATCATCTTTTAATTTGAATACGGTCCCCAACAAAAACTTCAGGTAGTTCTTTCTCTTCAAGATATAACGTTCCCGGAAGTTCAGCGAATTGTGAGCCATCAAACTTTAGTGTAATGTGTCCAAGACGTTCCAAGTTGTTTGTCACAGCATCTCCAACAGCAGTTACTTTGTACGATTTCCCGTCAACTAAAAGTTCATCGCCTTCCTTGAAACGATCTTCAACAGGTTGGACATCAATTGATAAACAGTAATCTTTTAATTCTTCCGGCGCCCCATCACCGAATAAGATGAGCATTTTTTCCTCTGTAAAAGCGGAAGCAAATGCTCCGATCTTATTTATTTTTGTTTGAAATAACATGGCCATGATTTTTTCCTCCCCTAAAAATACTCAGCTTTCATATAGACCAAAGCTTGCCAGCCAAGCAATAAAAACTGTCGGCGCTCCGGTTAAAAATCGTGAATACAACACAGATGGTACACCAACTTCAACCGTTTCGACTTCCGCTTCGGCAAGACCGAGACCTACCGGTATAAAATCGGCAGCAGCTTGTGAATTAATGGCAAACAACGCGGGCAACGCCAAACTTGGCGGAATATTTCCTTTTCCAATTTCGACACCGATCAATGATCCGACAACTTGGGCAATAACAGCTCCTGGTCCAAGAAATGGTGACAGCAATGGAAAAGAACAGATAAGTGAAATCAATAGTAAACCCGGGAGAGAACCTGCAAAAGGAGACAGAAACTTTGCAAAGATATCACCAATTCCCGACTCTATAATTACACCGATTAATAATGAAACAAAGGCCATAAATGGCAAAATCGTTTTGATAACGGTTTCAATTGCATCTCTTCCGGCCTGATAAAAGACACTGACAACCGATCCCATTGCCATACCGACTCTTGCCATAACTCCTTTTGGTATTTTTTGTTCACTAATCTTTTTCTCTGTGCTATAATAGGTTTGTTTATTTTCATTGTGATTTTCTGTTAGAATATTAGACTGTTCAGGCTGTTCTTCAGCCTCATACAGTTTGATATTCTCTTTTTTTACAGCGGATACATAAATATCTTCAGTAATATGTGCAGCAAGCGGCCCGCTTTTACCCGTTGCCATGATATTGATGGTCGGAATTCGTTTTTGCGGATAAAGGCCACAGCGCAGTGTCCCACCGCAATCAATGATCACAGCAGCTATTTCTTCTTCTGGTACTGCCTTTTTAAAGCCGTCAACAAGTGTACAGCCTGTCAGTTCTGCCAAATCATCTGCAAATTCCGGCTTATTCCCGCCGGTAATATAGACAATTTTATTTTTCTTATCATTAGGAGTGATAAGAAGCGGTCCCCCAAATCCACCTGGGCCTTTTGAAATCATGACTGAACGATAGGAACTCATCTATAAACCGCCCTCCTATTTAAGATGTATGGAATCCTTCAATGCAATGCCTTGTTGTTTTGCCACATATGCTGTGGTGAAATCTGTTACCCATCCTCTTAAAAAGTTGGTCACAATACCGACCAAAAAGTAACGGAGGGCAAGTTCGGTTGTTTCATGTCCTAAAGTCGTAATACCTGCAGCAATTCCTAGAAAAACAAAAAGCTCACCAGGATTGACATGGGGGAACAGCCCATTGTGCGTATGGCAGGAATAAGAGGCTGCAGCATAATAGCTTGGTTTATATTTTTCAGGCAGAAATTTTCCTAATGACAGTGTCATCGGGTTCGCGAGCATAAACGTGCCGAGGACAGGCAAGACCAAATACCTTGTCAAGGGATTTTTCCCCGATTTTTTCGCAAGGGCTTCAATGCGGTTTTCTCCAATTAACCGGATAACTGCATTCATCGCAACAAGAAGCATGATTAATAGCGGAACGATATCCGTGATCATGTTGACAAAGACTTCTCCGCCATGTCTGAACAAATCCATAAACTTTTCTGCAAACCATGTGATGTTTTTCATACTTCACCTCTTTTTTTAGTATGACTTAAGTATTTTTTGAAGCCATGTTTTCTTTTGTGGGACATCACCTCCCTTAGTGACAATATTGAATGTTTTTAGTGCATCTTCAATCGCTATTCTTGTCAGACGGTCATGCCGAGCAAGATCATCCTGGCCGATTTTTAATAAATATTTCCCTTCAAACCCTTTTAACGGCTTTACCCTTGAAAAAACGGTCACTCCTTGCATTTTAGATGCTTGAATAATTTTGTTTCGCTGATCAATGACAAACATAACGACAGTCCCTGCTCTGAATAGTCCGGTTCTTCTGCCAATTGCAACCCTTCCTAAACGTCTGTATTCCGCAAATTTTTGATTAAAGTGTCTGATTTGCCAAAATCCAAAAATACTTTGAAAAAGCCAAGCTAACCCGAGTGCTAGGATCAAATAAATTATCATGTTTTTTTTACCTCCTCAATGATGTCTTGAGCAGTTTCAGCCGTCGTTACCAAAATATTGATATATTGACCTTTTGCTGCTCCAATAATCGACGGTACTTTTTCACTGGATTCAGCTAGTCCAATAGAGTATTCCAAATTCTTTAAACGATTGATGTCTATTGCAATCGTCCGATTATTAATCTCTGTATCTAGTAATTTTCCAGAATGATCGAAAAAACGAGAGCAAATATCTCCAACCGCATGTTGTTCTTTTAAACTTTCCCTATCCTTATCTCCATAAAAGCCTGTCCAAATCATATTGGATGAGCTAAAAGGTGCTCCAATTCCAACTGCTGCTACTGTCAGTCTATCCCAAAGAGCCTGAATCTTTTGAAAGTAATGGGATTTCACAATCTCATCTTTTGTTTCTTTTTTCTCAACAACTGCTGCTGCATCAATAAAGTATGGAGTTCCACCAAAATCTCCGGCAATACTATAAACAATACTGTTCACATGATATTTCGTATCCATTGTGCCAGGTCCTCCGACAAGCGGAACAAAAGAAGCATTTCGTTTTTTTGCACCATGGAATTCTCCGATCATTCCTGCCATCGTTGTTCCCCAGGCAAAACCGACCGTATCGCCGTCTTTTATGACTCGCTTTAAAATCGCCGCTCCACCTTTACCAACACTTTTTTTCTTTTCTGCAGCAGTTTGCTGAGAATTGGTCTCACATATGTATACTTCTTTGAGTCCTAAGAGCTGTTCTAGTTCCCGTTCCATATCGTAATATGTTCCGACATGATCATCAATTGTAATTTTGACAATCCCTTCTTCCCGTGCCTTTTTCAACATGCGTCCGACAGTTGTTCGGTATATTCCCGTTGTTTTGGCAATTTGACTTTGTGTCATATCCTCTTCGTAATACATTTTGCAAATTTTAATTAATAACCGTTTATCATCTGTCTCCATAAAAACACCTCTGTTTTGCACATTTGTGCAGGTATTGATCATATGTTGTGTATCCGCTTTCATTATACAACTATGAAAAATGTTCGTCAATTTAAATTTGTACTTTTTGTGTCAAAATAAAAAACCAGTCAAGATAGACCGGTCAGTTATGGAGAGAAATTGAGGAGGTCATTGATTTTATTTATGAGGGAGAAGGTGGAGGAAATTCTTTAAACTTCAGCAGGTTCACGCGGTTTTCCACCTAAGAAACGAACTGATTGAGCAACGACTTCTGTTATAAAGATCCGTTTCCCTTCTGAATTCACATAATTTCTCGTTTGAATTCTTCCATTGAGTCCAATGATGGTTCCTTTCCTGCAATAATCCGTTGTTTTCTCAGCCGTTTTCCGCCAAAGTGTGCAATTGACAAAGTCTGTTTCAACTTCACCGGCAGCATTTTTGAAATGTCTGCTGACAGCTAAAGTAATATTTGCAACTGGAACACCATCTGATGTATACCGAAGCTCTGGGTCTCTAGTCAAGCGGCCAACCAGCATGATCTGATTAAACATCAGGTCCCTCCCTTCATCTTCGATATCCACAGTCTACAAAAGAAAAGCCAGTCTGAAAAATATAAATAAACAAGAAATGCTCCTTAAAAAAAGTGTTATTCTTTCCAATTTCCGTTTTTATTGCGATAAATCATGAACATCAATCCTTTTTTATTTGACAAATATGTATTTTTTAGAAATTGTGAAAAAACAGGGGATGTTAACCACTGACTGGAGTATATCCGGACATATGAGCCACCGTCCCAAGCAAGTAATCGAAATGTAAGTTTTTTTTCTTTCAAAGTTAATTGAAATTCATAGATTTCCATTCTATCGTCTGTTTCATAGCGAAATAAGATACCTTCATCATGGCGTACATCGATTTCATATTTTTGAAAGTTATCTGATAGAAAGCAAAACATAAGTGGCTGGCGGCGTTTAACATGTATACCACTGTTATTTACATATATTTCTTTTAAACGAAAGTAGTTCATAAGTCACCCCCTAGGTGATATAAGTATAATTAAAATTCAAATATTATAAAATAGGTTTCTATGAAAAATATAGGATGTTCTCGTTCCAGTGTTTCACTAATATCGTGATATAATGGTGATACAACTATGGAAGCTTGTGAGGTGAAAGTTATGAAAACCTTTAGGCTGGTTGATTTGAAAGTTGTCCGCCAGGATGAAACAGCCAAGCAGATTGAAGAGTTTCCTTTGATTGACGGCTTGATTATTAATAAAGAAGACGGGGAAAACCATTGGATGATAGAAGGACTTGTCTCAAAGAAATATCGTTATTTCTTTGAATATCTTCTTCAAGAAGACAGTGAAGTGAAGGTTTATGTAACAATTACTAAAAAAAGCAACTTGCCAGCCTTGCTTTTGGCAAAAGTAAAAAACATCACCATCCTTGGTGAACACGTATCTGTTTTATTGGACGGTAAAATGATCAGCTCGAAACTGAGACAAGGTTCTGAAAAAGTTTTAGAAGGATTGATGAAAGAAGGATTTACAGGTGATAAACTCCTTGAAGCATTCAAACAACATATTTAGTCCAGGCTGTCTAAACGATGACAGCCTACACCTTAGAATGCCTTGTCTGCTCCTTTAAAAGATCGCGAATTTCCTTCAGTAGCTCTTCCTCAGGTGTTGGAACAGCTTTTTCTTCCTGAACATCTTTTTTCTTTATCTTTGTTATATATCGGATAAAAATGAAAATAGAAAATGAAATAATAAAGAAATTCACAATTGATTGAATAAACAATCCGTACTTCATTTCCGCATTGCCAAGCGTGAAAGAAAGCGCTGAAAAATCCAGTCCTCCAAGCAAAAGACCAAAAAGGGGCATGATCATATCGTTAACCAGTGAGGTGACAATTTTTCCAAACGCTCCTCCAATAATCACCCCTATTGCAAGATCGATAACATTTCCTTTAATCGCAAAGTTTTTAAATTCTTTCCACACGCTAAAAGTCTCCTTTTTTCAAGATAAAAAAACAAATGGGTTCATCATAAACCCATCTGTTATTTATTATGCCTGTTTTTCTCCAAGTGAAAACATCAGCTCTGCTTCACATACAATCTCTCCATCAACCTTTGCAGTCCCTTTTCCTTTGCCGATTGCACCTCGGAAACGAGTTACTTCTAGTTCAAGATCCAATCGGTCACCAGGTTTCACTTGTTTTTTGAAACGGCAGGAATCAATTCCTGCAAAAAAAGCAAGTCTTCCGCGGTTTTCGTCTTTCATTAAGAGAGCCACGGCTCCTACTTGTGCAAGTGCTTCAACGATTAATACGCCTGGCATAACCGGGTAATCTGGAAAGTGTCCGTTAAAAAACTCTTCATTTGCCGTCACATTTTTATAGCCTACAGCCCGTTTCCCTTCCTCTACTTCTGTCACCCGATCAACTAGCAAAAACGGATAACGATGGGGAATAATGTCTTTAATTTGCTGTGTATCAAGCATGCTTACATCTCCTTTACTGAAAGATATGTATAGAATGACGTATCAAGTCCTATCTGTACAACTGGAAGTATATTATGAAACCGAATCTTTTTCAATCACGACCCATTCTCGAGACGCTAAAACGGCCTTAGCCTTTTATGAGGCTAAAGCCGTTTTCTTCCTAGCGCACTGAATTGATCAATCCCATCATTTGATCACCCATTGTGATTGCACGGGAGTTCATTTGATAAGATCTCTGTGTAGCGATAAGATCGGTCATTTCTTTTGTCACATCTACATTTGATCCTTCAAGAAAACCCTGTTTCATCGAAATATCTTGACGATTAGCACCGACTAAATTAATAAGCGCTGTCGGTCGTAACTCATCCTGAACAGAGAAAAGATTGCTTCCTGTAGCTTTAAGCGCTTGCGGTTTTACTGCCTTCACAATACCTAAAGTAAATTTTAATGGCGCTTCACCTTGATTGCTAGATGCTACTGTGATGTTTCCTCCAGCATCAACTTTAAAACGACTAAAACGTTGATCAAAACGGATCGCATTCCCATTTTGATCTAGTACTGCATGTCCATCTTGAGTAACGAGTTGAACTTGATTGCCCTGCCCAGGTGTCAAATAAAATGAACCATCGCGTGTATATTGAACTTCACCACCGACATCAACCTGAAAATATTGATATGGTGAAGTCAGTGCAAGATCTAGATCACGTTTTGTCTCTTTCAGATTTCCTTGAGCATGTGTCAGCCGTTCGGTTAAAACAGCTCCGACACCAAGACGAAGCCCCGGTGGCGTTTTTCTGCTTTGGGCTACTTCATTGTTTTTTTCATCCACTTGTTTCATCTCTTGTCTGACAAGCTCAGAGAAACTTGAATGTTTAGACTTATACCCCGTCGTGTCGACATTGGCAAGATTGTGACTGATATTATCAATCTGTTTTTGCAGCTCATACATCGTGTTTGAAGCTGTTACCATAGATCTTAACATTGTTTTATCATATCCTCCATTTATTGTTTAGCTTGGCACTTATCCTATTCTTCCAATCTCATTCGCTGCTTTTTCCATGCTTTTATCATAAGCTTGAAGGACTTTCTGATTGGCTTCAAATGAACGGTAAGCAGCTGTCATATCTGTATAAGCTCTTGTTATATCAACATTTGAACGTTCAGCCATCCCCTGTTTGACCGAGTAAGTGACATCAGGACGATTGACTGCGCTTGGTAGATTGTCTCCATTTTCCGTCCGATACAAATCATTACCTTCTCTCGCTAAATTCTTTGTATCAAGCGCAATTCTGACATCGATTTTGCCAAGGTTTTGACCGTTTTCAGTTACGGTTCCATCCTCGGCGACTTTAAAGTTCTCGCTTCCGACTGTAATCGGTTGACCAGTTGTGGAAAGAATCACATTCCCATTGATTGTCAGTTGATTGTTTTCATTTAAGGAGAAACGGCTGTTTCTTGAATAGCGAATATCTCCATTTCCGAGCTTGACAGCATAAAACAGAGCCGCTTTATCATTCGTCTCTTGATTGACAGGTACTCTTGTTTCACTAATCGCAATATCTGTCGGCTGATCAGTACTTTGTAGATCCCCTTGGGAAAACTGGGGTTTTAACTCTTGGAGATAAACTCCTGTATTGATGGAACCAATTGGTGTATGTTTAGAAAATGATCGTGAATAGCCACCAGCCTTAAATGATCCAGATTCCATTCGGCTCAGTAACATTTCTGGGAACGAGCGAATGGAACTTTGGTCTTCTTTATAACCAGGTGTATTCGCATTTGCAATATTGTTGGTCAGCATCTCTGTACGACGTTGCTGGGTAATCATTGCTGATGTTGCTGTATAAAGACCTTTTAACATCTTTTCACCTCAAAGAATCTATAATTGACTTCAAAACGAGAAATTTCTCAAATAATCTATTTACAAAATAAGAACATTCGTTCTATAATAGTATTTAAATATGGTACTCTTTTTATCGGCAACTTTCTGATTCTTTTAAGTCTTTTAAATAAAAAAACCTCATTCTCGGGAGAATGAGGCTTTTGATTAACTGAGCTTCCGTTTTGGCAGCTTGTCCATATTATCGAGCATGACACCTGTACCAACAGCTACACAATCCATCGGATTTTCAGCAACAAGCACCGGAACTTTAAGCTCTTCTGCTAAAAGTTGGTCAAGACCGTTAAGCAATGCGCCGCCTCCAGTGATGATCACACCTCTGTCAATAATATCAGCTGACAGTTCAGGCGGTGTTCTTTCAAGTACTTGTTTGGCAGCCTGAACGATGACATATACAGATTCTCGAAGTGCTTCTTCAACTTCTTTACTTGTGACTGTAATCGTTCTTGGTAAACCTGTGACCATGTCACGGCCACGAATGGTGATTTCCTCATGACGTGCGTCTGGGAAAACAGTTGCGACTTTAATCTTGATGTCTTCTGCTGTCCGCTCACCTATTAATAACTTGTACTCGCGTTTAATGTAATTTAGAATTTCAAGATCAAACTTGTCCCCAGCCATTTTGATAGAAGCGGCGGTGACAATATCGCCCATAGAGATCACTGCGATATCTGTCGTTCCACCGCCGATATCAACCACCATGTTTCCACTTGGCTGAAAAATATCCATTCCCGCTCCGATAGCAGCTACCTTAGGCTCTTCCTCAAGAAAGACATGCTTTCCACCACTTTTTTCCGCAGCTTCTTTAATCGCCTTTTGCTCTACAGATGTAATATTCGTAGGGCAGCAAATGAGCATACGTGGCTTTGAAAAAATACCTTTTACATTCAGTTTATTAATGAAGTACTTCAGCATCGCTTCTGTTACTTCAAAGTCTGCAATCACACCGTCTTTTAATGGGCGTATCGCAACAATATTCCCAGGTGTACGTCCTACCATTCTTCTCGCTTCTTCACCAACAGCAAGAACCTTTCCAGTGTTTTTGTCTAACGCAACAACTGACGGTTCATTTAAGACAATTCCTTTCCCTTTAACATGGATCAGCACATTCGCTGTCCCAAGGTCAATACCAATATCCCTTGCAAACATCTATCTATATCCTCCTTGAAATCTGTTTCACAGCAATGTCCATATTCTGCCCTGATTATATATTTTATCATAAATAATAGAAAAAAAAGCATTCTTATTAAAGTTCTTCATAAATTTTTGTGGCTTTTTATCGAAATAAAAATGGAGGATATTAAAATACATTTTTCTTTTCTAAGGCATTATCCCTATTTCACCGGCTCTCTCTCAAGAATTTCCTCTTTCTTATATTTTAGTTTTGTTGCTTCCCCGCCTCTTAAATGTCTGATTGATTTATGATAATCAAGAATTTCTTTTACTTCATTAGCTAAATCAGGGTTAATCTCAGGCAGCCTTTCGGTTAAATCTTTGTGTACAGTACTTTTGGAAACACCAAACTCCTTCGCTATAACACGAACTGTTTTTTTTGTCTCCACGATGTACTTCCCTATCTTGATTGTTCGCTCTTTGATGTAATCGTGCACACCACTCGACCTCCCTAAAATGGATGTGAGAAGTGTGAAATGAGATCCGTATTTTGAAAGAATTCATTATGAATACAATTTTTTCGTTTTATGCTTTTCCAAGTAGAATTTTGAAATACTCCCACGATCCCTCACCTCAAACACTCTCTTTGTTAGGTTTGTATCAGTGTATTAGCATTTGATTGGGAATATGCTAAAAACTCAAGGAGGACAAGGGTTTCATCACAATTTTATTTCAGGCTTAAAGTCGTTTTCACTTTACAGGAGCGAGAACATCCACTACAATAAAAAATATTAATTACCTAGGTAAATATTTAAAGGAGCATTCATGGAAAATATCAATCGAATGATTATGCATCAACTGAATCAAAGCACACGGTTACTCTCAAAAAAGATGAATGAGCAACTTGAAGTCTATGAACTTTTCGGAGCGCAATGGTCCATTTTGTATACCCTTCATACCTTTGGTCCAATGACACAAAAAGACATTTGGACTTATCTGCACGTCGAAGCCCCGACTATCACAAGAACAATTCATCGGTTAGAAAAAAAGGGCTGGGTACAAAGGATTCAGGGAGAAGATAAACGTGAAAAAGTCGTGCAATTAACAGATGAAGCCATGATTAAATATGAGGAAATTCAACAAAAAATAAAACAGTTTGATGAGGAAATGCTTTCAATATTTGATGAAAATGATAAGGAAATATTTTATCGTTTATTAAATCGCTTTCTCACCGAGCACAGGAAGGAAAAATAGCCTATGGAATCTGAATCGATTTGGACAAAAGACTTTATTATGGTTGTCCTCATGAATTTATTTACATTCATTTACTTTTATGCCTCTTTAACAATACTGCCTGTTTATACACTACAGGAACTCGAAGGCACTGAATCTGAAGCAGGACTCTTAATTAGCGCATTTATGCTTTCCGCCATCTTAGCAAGACCTTTTTCTGGTGCACTGATCGACCGGTTTGGCAAAAAGCAAATGGCGCTTATTAGCGTTATATTATTTGCATTATCATCTTTCCTTTATATTGTCATTCAAGACATTTATCCACTCATCGGACTTCGTTTTTTTCAAGGCGTTTGGTTTAGCATCATGACCACAGTGACAAGTGCGATCGCTGCCGATTTAGTTCCAGTCAAACGGCGAGGTGAAGGGCTTGGCTATTTCGCCATGTCAATGAACCTGGCTGTTGTAATTGGCCCATTTATCGCTCTCAGCCTGCTTAATGACATTGAGTTTCCTACAATGTTTGCTTTATTTTCGGGAATTGTAACGATTGGTATTCTCTGCACCATTTTCATTCGAGTTCCTAATAAAAATGACCAAACTGCAGCCGTTGTCAAGTTATCTTTTTCCAATATGTTTGAAAAAGGAGCACTGCGAATTTCCGTTGTCGGGCTGTTTGTTGCCTTTTGTTATTCCAGCGTGATTTCGTTTATTTCGGTTTATGCTAAATCTCTCGGACTCATCGAAACGAGCAGCTATTTCTTTCTCGTTTATGCGATGACGATGATTTTGACGCGGCCGTTCATTGGAAAGCTATTTGATAAAATCGGGCCTGGAATTGTCATTTATCCAGCGATCGTCATTTTCAGTATTGGACTTTGTCTGTTAGCCATGACAAACAGTGGACCCATGCTGTTAATTTCAGGAGCGGTGATCGGAGCAGGCTATGGTTCAATCACACCTTGTTTGCAAACGCTCGCCATTCAAGCTTCTCCATTCAATCGCAGCGGATATGCGACAGCTACTTATTTCGCCTTTATGGATTCGGGAATTGCAGTCGGATCGTTTGTATTTGGGTTGATTGTTGGAGACGTTGGTTTTGCCAATATTTATTTATTCACAGGAATGTTCGCTCTCATCAATCTATTTTTGTATACATGGAGTCGAAAGCCGATCAATCGTGAGAAAACAAACAGCATATCGATCACTGAGTCATAGCAATGTAAAAACCCAAATGACGAATATCGCCATTTGGGTTTTTTGATGTTTCCGTCAGCCTTTTAATGCTGCTGTTAATGGTGGAACAATTTGTTTTTTACGGGAGACAACACCTTTTAATGTTGCTGTATGATCTTTCAATGTCACATCAAAGGCTTGTTCAACTGCATCTGTTGCTTGACCTGAGACCATCACAACGGAATCGTTTGTTAAAATGTCAGTGATAACAAAGACGAATAAATCCAATTGTTTCTCAGCAACAATTTTTGCAAGTTCGCTTTCTACTTCCGCCTTGCGAGAAAGGACATCATTCGTATCAACTGTATTCACTTGAGCAATTTCCACTTTACTGCTTCCCATTGTAAATTCTTTCGCATCAAGAGATAGTAACTGTGGAATTGTTTTTGCACTTAGATCAGCGCCCGCTTTTAACATATCTAATCCATACGTTTCAGCGTCAACGCCAGCAATTTCAGCTAGTTCTTTTGCCGCCTGAACATCTTCAGCAGTACAAGTAGGAGATTTAAATAACAGGGAGTCTGAAATGATAGCAGACAACATGAGCCCTGCAATTTCTTGTTTGATTTCAACACCGTTTTCTTTATAAAGCTTGTTTAAAATTGTTGCCGTACACCCCACTGGTTCAGCCCGGTAGTATAAAGGATCACTCGTTTCAAAATTAGCGATTCGATGGTGGTCAATGACTTCTAATACTCGAACTTGGTCCAAATCATTGACACTTTGTTGCCGTTCATTGTGGTCAACTAAAATCACGCTGTCTGTTTCATTTGCAACCGTTTCAACCAAACGAGGCACATTCGCTTTAAACTTCTCAAGTGCATATTGGGTTTCTCCATTAATTTCTCCCAAACGAACAGGTTCTACATCCATACCTAACTGTTTTTTTAATTCAGCATAGGCGATCGCTGAACAAATCGTATCTGTATCCGGATTTTTGTGGCCAAAAATAAGTACTTTACTCATGTTTTAACTCCTTACCTTTTTTATAGTAAGCTTACCTGACAATAAAAAAATTGGCAAACCTGACACTTCAAAAAAAGCTAACAAAAAACCATGTGAGAAGATCTAACATAGTTATTATGATCTCATTTTTTAACCTCTATAATGAGGAATAATACTTTTATACTACGGAGGAATGATATATGCAGATGGGGGATACAGTATTTATGTTCTTTTGCGCTCTACTCGTTTGGCTAATGACACCGGGTATCGCTTTATTTTACGGGGGACTGGTCAGAAGTAAAAATGTATTGAGCACAATCATGCACAGTTTATCAGCTATTGCCATCGTATCGATTATATGGATCTTATTCGGTTATTCTTTTGCTTTTGCTCCAGGAAATGCTCTGATCGGAGGACTTGATTTTGTCGGTTTAAAAGGTGTCGGTTTCACCCCTAATCCCGACTATTCTGAGACAATTCCACATACATTGTATATGATGTTTCAGTTGACATTTGCTGTTTTAACAACAGCCATTATATCTGGCAGTTTTGCTGAACGTTTGCGGTTTCCAGCATTTCTTATGTTTTCGGTCTTATGGGGAGTGCTTGTCTACTCTCCTGTCGCCCATTGGGTTTGGGGAGGCGGTTGGCTAGCTGAATTAGGAGCCCTTGATTTCGCTGGCGGAAATGTTGTTCATATTTCATCAGGTGTAGCAGGATTGGTGATCGCAATTGTGATCGGCAAACGGAAAGATATGAGTCATACAGCTCCACACAACTTACTTATGACATTACTCGGAGGAGCACTGATCTGGTTTGGCTGGTTCGGGTTCAATGTCGGAAGTGCACTGACTATTGATGAAATTGCGATGACAGCATTTATCAACACCAACACTGCTGCGGCAACTGGGCTGATGGGCTGGCTTTTGGTGGAATGGTTCATTCACAAAAAACCGACAATGCTAGGAGCTGTCTCGGGAGCGATTGCCGGACTTGTCGCCATTACGCCTGGAGCTGGTTTTGTCACTCCATTTTCATCGGTCTTGATTGGATTTATCGGTGGTGCTATCTGTTTTTGGGGCGTGTTTTTTCTCAAGAAAAAGTTCGGCTATGATGATGCGCTTGATGCCTTTGGTCTTCACGGGATCGGTGGAATTTGGGGCGGAATTGCAACAGGCTTATTTGCAACAACTTCAGTCAATTCAGGCGGAGCAAATGGGCTTTTCTACGGAGACATCAGTTTACTCTTAAAGCAGCTAATTGCGATTGGGGCAACTTGTTTATTTGTTGGGGTTGCCACTTACGTTATTATAAAGGTAGTCAGCTTTATGTTTAAGCTTCGGGCATCAGAAGATGAAGAATCTTTAGGTCTTGATTTAACGATGCACGGTGAAAAAGCGTACCAAGACTAACTTAGAGGAGTGAAGGTATGAGCGGTCAAATGTATAAGGTGGAGATTGTCACTCGCCCTACGAATTTTGAAAAACTAAAAACAGAGCTAGGCAATATTGGGGTCACATCGATTACATTTTACAATGTACACGGATGCGGCCTCCAAAAAGGACACACGGAACTTTACCGTGGAGTGAAACGAGAAAGCAATGTATACGAACGACTAAAAGTTGAAATTGTCGTCAGTAAAGTCCCAGTGGAAAAAGTCACACAAATCGCCCAACATGTGCTCAAAACCGGGGAACCAGGTGATGGCAAAATCTTCATTTATGAAATCCAAAACACGATTAACATTCGGACAGGTGAAGAAGGGCCTGAGGCTTTATAAATGCAGCTCCCGGCATGTTATGCTGGGAGCTGTTTTTGGGTTAGAGTCGTAAATAAACTAAAAACATATAAACACAAATGAAATGAATTGTTTGAATTAGAGTAAATATCAAGTTAAAGTAGTCATGATTAACGACTTCATCAAAAATCTGTCTTTTCAAAACTATTAATTTAGAATATTGATTTATCAAATATAACCATATACTTCTTATAATTCATTATTTTATGGATTAAATGTAAATTTTTATTAATTTTATTTGAAAAAAATATTAATATAATAAATGATTAATAAAAAAGAGAGAGGGAGTTTAAATTGAAAAAAATTGTAACGACACTGTTAACAGCTGTTCTTTTGGTATCTGCATTTTTCATTGGTAGTTCAGAAGCTTCTGCGATGACTTCAAAAGGAAGGATTCACTTCGAAACAGATGCTAATACATATACAAAACGTGCTACATCAATTGTTGTAAGAGGAACTTTAGAACATCGTACTTCCAGTATATTTACTGATGCTACTGTTTATCTTCGTACTCAATATGGACATATTGTAAGACGCATAAATATTAATGCGGGAAAATCATACAAGTTTAAGGTAAGCTTTTCAACTAAAAATCTTTCACCAGGTAAATATGATGTGGAAGTCTGGCAGCGCTCGGGAGTTCAGGTTATTCATGGAGAACTAAACCACTATATAACAGTCCAACATTAATATTTAAATTTTATCATCGTATTGATAAAAAACTTACCGATAAATGCTTTAACACTTTATAACTGGAATAAAACCCCGATATAAATTCCCCTTAAGGGAAAAATTGAGTATTTTCAAGAGGATGTTTTGAAAGTCTCTTAGACTTTTTACAAAACATCCTCTTTTTTTGCTGTCAAGTTATCTCAGCTAATACCTCTTATGTTTTATTTTGAAGTCTACGTTTTTCAATTTTCCCGTTAATTGTTTTAAAAAATGCACTATGCACCCGCGCGCCTAAATACATAATCATATAAATCCTCCATTCGGTTTATTTCGAGTCAAAATCTATAATATGATGCCATATTCCTTTGCTGCATCTGCACCCATAAGTAATTAATCGATCAATGTCAGCCCTTAATTTTTCAAGAGATTGGTTAGTTCGTTCGCGAAAAAAAATCTTCTATTTTTCTCTTCAGTTTAATGATCCTCTTCGCTGATAGGTTCATATTCACCAGCTGGCCTTTGACACCGCCTAGCAGCTGATGGATCATGATTCCGCTGTATTGCAGTGCATAGCGTTTTCCTTTCGTTCCGCAAATGAGCAGAATCGTCCGTAATTTCAGAGCTAATCATAATGGTCCGGTCTTTTAAGAGCCTTGAAAAATGACATAAGAAATCGTGTTCATCGCCTTTATCTACTAATAAGTAGCACACCTCATGATGGATGCTTAGGCAGGTTTTCAAGTGCTGAAAGTCCATGTATTTTCCACATATCTAGCAAATGATCAAAGTTATCAAACAAAATTACCTGAACAAGCAACCCGACATGTTCCGTATCATTCTCCTCCACTCTCTGATATTGATAAACGTTTGGAGAAAGGTCTTTTATTCGTTGACGGGATCTGAATAAGAGTGAGTTGATGGATGACTCCGGTTTATCCGGCATTTCGGCAATCTCATGGATCCAATAAGAAAAAACGTCTTTGAGCAGAAAAATTGTTGTTTTGGTGTTAATATACCCATAAGCTTTTTAAATAGTGCTCAAATTCATCAGCCGTTCTTATTTGTTCTATCTTGCCACTTGCCGGATTATCTTCCACTAGGAGATACTTGCATTTTCGTTTTCTGTGCCAGTCAATCTATACTACCGTTCTTTGATAAGCATGTAAGATGTCTGTTTGATTTGACTGATTTCCAATACTTTCAGAATCGTATCCTGAGTTAGATTCTCAGCGTCCCTTTATCCTTTGATACATTACTTAAATAGCGCCTTTTCTTTTCATTCATGAATAATTCACACTCCTTAAAGAGGGCCTCTTCCTTTATAAACGATTGACCTTAGGGGTTTGATACGGGTTATCTATATATTTTAACAAAAAAACACCTATCATCATGATAGGTGTTTCAATCACATGTCTTATGGCTGTTTTGAATCTTCTGTTTGGCTTCCGTCTTCAGTTTGGGAACCTTCAGAAGAATCTTCTCTTTGTGTTTTTTCTTCCATGTCACTTTTCTGTTCTTCCGTTTTTTCTTCTGTTTTTGATTTTTCATCAACAGAAGGATGTGCAGGCTCTTTTACTTTTTCACTCGCTTGTTCTTCTACCGCTTTTTCAATACTTGATACAGGTTTTTCCATGAAGTTTAGTGGATTTACAGCAACCCCGTCTTTACGGATTTCAAAGTGGACATGGTTTCCGCTTTCTTCATTGTAAAGGTTTTTACCTGCTTTACCGATGACTTGATTTTGTTCAATTTGATCACCTTGTTTGATACTCACTTCAGATAGAGATTGATACACTGTTGATAAACCATTTTCATGCTCAATTTCAACGACATAGCCTAGCACAGGGTCTTTCGCAGCTTTGACAACTGATCCGCTTAAAGATGCTGAAACATCGAAAGTTTTACCATCTTTCTTAGCCAAGTCAATACCTTTGTTCATGCTGTACGTGTTATCATAGTTTACAAGTGCTGCTTCTTTCTCTTCTCTCGTTGCATCAGTTTCAAAGAATTTTTTGACTACAGATACATTTGCTGAATCAACAACTGGCATAGCTACATTTTCAACCGGCTTTCCTACTTCGACCGCGTCATCACGGTTATCATAGGCTGAATTCTTACCATCATTTGCAAGCTTATCTTTAGTATCTTGATTTGTTGCTGATTGATACCAAAGAACAGCTGTTAATACAACGACTGCACTCATTAAATAAATAGCTGGAAATACCCAACGTTTACGGAAAAACTTTTGTAACTTTGTGATTTTGGAAGTACGATTCTTTTCTTCCTCTTTCATGACTCATCACCTCAGCAACATTCTGAACACTTTTCAGAAAATATATACATTTACAAAAAAAATTTTTTCTGCTGAATGTCTGCTTGAACATAAATTCATCTGAACGGGAGAATATTAGACATATTCAAACAGCGCTAGTGCGAGGTGAACAAGTCGACTAATAACCAAAAATAGAAAGGATAGAAAAAGACCATGAAATTGCGCATCGCCACTCAAGAAGATCTTCCAATCGTCGTCGCAATATATAATTCAACGATCCCTTCGCGTATGGTTACTGCCGATATTGAACCAGTGACAATTGAAGATAAAATGAATTGGTTTTTGAGCCATACTGAAACAAGACCGCTTTATATCATTGAAAATGAAGCCAATGAAGCCACCGGTTGGATCAGCTTTGAGTCTTTTTATGGTAGACCGGCATATGCCAAAACTGCAGAAGTCAGCATCTATCTCCATGAAAAATATCGCGGCAAAGGAATGGGATCAACCGTTTTAAAAATGGCTTTAGAAAGAGCACAAATGCTCGGGATTCGTTCCTTAATGGCTTTCATTTTTGCACATAATGAACCTAGTATAAAGCTTTTTCAAAAGTATGGATTTACTGAATGGGGACACTTTCCAAAAGTTGCGGAGATGGATGGTCAGCTTTACGATTTAAAAATTATGGGAAGGGAAATATCAGAAGGTAGTTAGAAGAAAAGAGCTCATCGCTAGCTCTTTCCATCTTACTCTTCAGACAATCGTCGTCTTCTGTTTTCTTCTTCATTTAAAAACTCTATAAAACTGTTCATCACACTGAACGGTTGTTCTTTAATCGTTCTAACATATTGGTTTTTACGTTCAGAGGAAAGCACTTCACTTTTCTGCATCCGCTCTAAAATATACTGAACGACTGTTTCTCGAATATATCTTTTTTGATAGGAGGACTCTCTGAACAAGGCCATACCAAAAGCCGCTCCTAATGTAGCAATACTGATTTTAATGGTCATTTCCATTCCATTGAACGTCTGCCCCCAGAAAGTTGAAAGATAAACGATTGAAACAATCACTAACGGTATCGCAGTCAACAGAAAAATCATTCTTTTCTTTAAAATTGGGGCAGCTGCCTGTTTCAAGTTTTCCATTTCTTCTTTCATAAATGTGGGCATTTGATAAACTGATTTATTTTCCATTAACATTTCTCCTCCTGAAAAAGAGACCTTGCTTTTTAAAATGTTCTTTTTGTATTTATATCGTAACTTACTTATAAAATGTTTGACAGTTTTTTGCTTGTAACCAAACAATATTGAGAAACTTTCTGAACTTATTCACGTATTACTTGACATAGTTGCTTGAAAGTTCAGTAACTGATATAAATGGAAAGTGTAAAAACAAATCGGCTTGTGAGGTTTATCATGGACATTATTCAAAATCTTAGTATGACGTCAATTTTTCTTGGTTTTATATTAGTTTTAAATATTTTGTTAGCCACTGTTGTTATTTTTAGAGAACGCCGTGATGCAAGTGCCTCATGGGCTTGGCTCCTTGTTATGTTCTTTATTCCGGTGTTTGGCTTTCTTCTCTATTTGCTATTTGGAACTAAATTAAGCGGCACTCGTCTTTTTCAATGGGAAGACCGTAAAAGGATTGGGATTGAAAAGATTCTAGAACAGCAGCTTGAAAAACTGAAAAGCCGTGAATTTCAGTTTCGTAACAAGGCAACAGCAGACAGCAAAGATCTAATTTATATGCACATCATTAATAATCATGCTGTCTTTACAGAAGACAATGATGTTCAAATATTAACAGATGGACGACAAAAATTTGATCGACTTCTTCATGATATTGAAAACGCAAAAGATCATATCCATCTGCAATATTATATTTATAAAGGGGATGATATTGGGAAAAAAGTACGGGACGCACTCATCAAAAAAGCTGAAGAAGGTGTGGAAGTACGCGTTCTTTATGATGACTTAGGTTCAAGAAGCTTGAGAAAAAGCTTTTTTAAAAAGCTGGTCAAAGCCGGGGGATTTGTTGAAGTCTTTTTTCCATCACGGTTTAAATTTGTTAATTTAAGAATGAACTTTCGTAATCACCGCAAGCTCGTCATCATCGATGGAATGATCGGCTATGTTGGCGGATTTAATATCGGAGATGAATATTTAGGGCTCAACCCTGATTTTGGTTATTGGCGAGATACACACCTTAGAATTAAAGGAACAGCCGTTCATTCTATTCAAACGCGATTTATCCTTGACTGGAATCAAGCAACAGACACTCATAACATTACATATCAATCCAATCACTTTCCCGAGACCAGTCCCCAAGGGCACATCGGTATGCAAATTGTCACTAGCGGCCCAGATTCGGAATGGGAACAGATTAAAAACGGCTACATCAAAATGATTTCTACAGCCAAGCAATCCATTTTGATTCAAACACCATATTTTATTCCTGATGCCAGCCTCCTCGACGCTCTGAGAATCGCCTGCCTTTCAGGTGTAGACGTCAGAATTATGATTCCCAACAAACCAGACCATCCTTTCGTATACTGGGCGACACATTCATATATCGGGGACCTCCTCAAAGCAGGAGCTTCTGTTTTTATTTATGATAATGGCTTTATTCATGCGAAAACCATTATTGTCGATGAAGAAATTGCATCGGTCGGTACAGCAAATATTGATATGCGTAGTTTCAAGCTGAATTTTGAGGTGAATGCTTTTTTATATGATGAGAACATATCAAAGAAACTCGTCTTATCATTCGAAAAAGATTTAGAAGTATCAAGAGAACTGACTTATGAAGAATATCAGAACCGAAAACGAAGAATCCGCTTTAAAGAAGCCATTTCAATCCTTCTGTCACCCATTTTATAGGGACGAAAAAACGAAGCGAGTGGAGAAACATGAGTCGTGTTTCTCCACTCGCTTTTTGTATCGGTGTTTATTTTTATCCCTACAACTGAAGACGCTATGCTTTCCAAAACCCTCATATGTTAAAGAGAGAAATTGCAGGATACCAAAATATAAAAGTCTACTCTGAAAAACATATAACCGATTTATTTAATATATGTTAAAATTATTCATATTATTAAAAAAATGTAGATTCGGTAATAGGAAGGACTTTGCATGATGGAAAAATTAAGCGTTTGGGAAAGAAATTTTAAATTCCTCTTTTTCTCGCGAATCATTAAGATCTCAGCTGATAGCTTTGCATTCAACTCTATTTTATGGTTTCTGATTTTGAGCGGAAAGGGAGCAATCGGTACTGCTTTATTAATTGCTGTTACCTTTCTTCCTGAAGCTTTTTTAGCACCGGTGACAGGACCTTTAATGAAAAGAAGTACTCTTAAATTTTGGATGTATTTCTCTGACTTAACAAGAGCAATAATTGTGCTGATGATACCAATTAGCTACTTAAACGGGTTCTCACCACTGTGGTTTGTTATGGGACTTATGATTATTCATTCGGCAACTGGTGCGACATATAATCCTGCGTCAATTACACTGATTCCTCAAATTGTCCATGAAGAGTTCATGCAAAAAGCAAATGCGATCCTTCAGTCTTCCTCAGAAATTGTAAAGCTTAGTACTGTAACATTGTGCGGATTCCTCTTGACTTTGGTCGGGCCAGCAATTACATTGATGATCTCTTTTGTACTCTATATCATCTCTGGTATTTTCGTTCTTTGTATAAAGTATCAAACGAATCAGCCTTCCGCTAAACATGACAATGCCAAACAAAGAGGTACATATAAAGCAAAATTAAAAAGAGGGTTCTCTCTTGTAAGACACCATAGAGTTTTATTTCCATTAGCCATCTATTGTCTATTTATGAATTTAGCAGCAACCCCATGGGAAGCTCTGTCCGCAATTTATGTTGCAGAAGATTTAAATGGTACGCCGTTTATCCATTCGCTCTTAAAGGCTACGACAGGAATTGGGGCATTTTTACTTGGATTTATACTTGCTAAGGTGAAGATTAATAGATATGGGCTTCTTTTCATAACAGCCGGAATTATTGAAGGGACATCTTTTTTTATCACAGGATTATTTACAATCTTACCACTTGTATTCCTTGCTGCCTTTGCATTTGGTGCAGCAGTTAGCTCAATCAATGTTCCAGAACACACGATTATTCAAAAATCTGTTGATGGAGATGATCAGCCACAAGTGTTTGCTATCATCGACATGATTGGAAACCTTGCACTTCCTTTAGGATCAGTGATCTGCGGGTATGCAGCAGAAGCACTCGGATCAGGCAAAGTAATAGCAATTGGCGGGGGTATTGAGATATTCGCAGGTCTTGGAATTTTGCTGTTCACACGGCTGGCCAAGGCTCAGGAATCAGATTTGATCAAAGAGAAAAAAGCGAGCATCAACATGTAAAGCTCTCTGGCTGGTTCACTGTAAAAATGCTTTGAAACTTGGAAAAAAAGTATTCCGAACATTGTCATCTTAAGAGCTTGTCCGAAAAGAACAAAATGGTTAAAAGTTATGATTCAAGATTTTTGATATACCAGCGGTTGTTAAACATGAAAAGGGCGTCCAATAGTCAAAGATCGACTTATTGGACAGCCCCCTGTAAACAATTTTTTCAGATTGTTCAATGGCAAAAAACCGCAAATGATATGTCAGTCATTGCTAATCTCGATTTTATGAACGGCTGATCGCCTCATGATTTTTCTTGAACAACAGTTTTTAAACTGTTCGGCTGAAGATCGGTCCAATGTGAGCGGATATAGTCAAGGCAATCACTGCGGCTCATTTCCTCACAGACTACGATCCAACCCGATGGTACATCAATAAAGGCTGGCCAAAGCGAGTACTGACCATCTTGGTTCTTCAGCACGACAAAAGTTCCGTCTTGGGTTTCAAAAGGATTTGTCATCTTTGATATCTCCTTTCATTTAGAACAGCCAATTTTTTCGCTAGCTCACGTCCAATAATGGCAAGCGGCCCCGGCTGGCACAAGTCTTTATGCCGACAATCGATGGGGTACTCCTCGATCTTCCCATTCAAATAAGGAAGCCATGCTTCAGACTCAATCGGATCAAACCATTCCGGTATAATAGTTGACCGGAAGAAAAGGAGATCACCATTAAATGATTGAGGCTTGTAAGTACTCAAAATACGGACCGAATTCACATAGGTTTCTTTCAGATTTAAAATGGTTGATTCATTAAGACTAGCAAGTGCGCTACCATCTCGGCGCAATATATCAATTGCGCTGGAGAGTTCGAGCGGCGCTCCATCAAGACTATCAGGGTCATAACCTCCCAAGGCTAAAAGAGCAATAAGAGCTTCCTGCTCATCAGGAGCATCTTTGATCGGAAGAAAATGATTTGGATAAGCATCTAGCATGACAAGAAGCGAAACTTCTTCACCTTGATTTTGTAACTGAGTTGCCATTGCATGAACCACATTCCCTCCGAGAGACCACCCTAGCAGGCGATAAGGCCCTGTTGGCTGAACCTGACGAATCTGGTTGATATAATCCTCAGCCATCTCATCTAGTGTTTTCGGTAGTTTTTCCTGTTTTCCGATTCCGCGGGCTTGCAAACCATAAAGAGGATACTCTGTTCCGAGAGATGTCATCAATCCCGCATAACACCAGCTTAATCCTCCCGCAGGGTGAACACAAAACAATGGCAATTGATCACCACTTGTTCGAAGAGGGAGCAAAACATCGAGTGCACTGTGACTGCTTCCTACTTCAAGTCGTTCGGTAAGACCGCTGACTGTTGGTGCTTCTAACAAATCACCAATCCCTAGCTCAACCCCGAGTGATTCACGAATACGGCTCATCAGTTGAACAGCGAGTAGAGAATGTCCACCAAGCTCGAAGAATCCATCATCAATCCCGACTCTAGGCAAATTCAAGACGTCTGAAAAAAGTTCACATAACATTTCTTCCTGCGGTGTTCTAGGACCGCGTCCTTTTAAAGTCACAGTCAAGTCCGGTGCAGGCAACGCTTGTTTGTCAAGCTTTCCATTTGGGGTGAGTGGCAGTTTGTCAATCTTCACAAAAGCTGATGGCACCATGTATTCAGGTAGAGTTCGGGCCGCATCATTACGCAATTCAGCGAAATCAAGTTCTGTTGTTTCTGAGACAGGAACGATATAAGCCACAAGGCGTTGATCTCCTGGTTGATCTTCACGAACAACAACAGCGGTCTGAGCAATTTGATGATGGTGGACAAGTACTGCTTCAATTTCGCCTAATTCAATTCGGAATCCACGGATTTTAATTTGCTGATCAGCTCGTCCCATATAGTCAAGAGAACCATCTGAACGCCAACGGGCTAAATCTCCAGTACGATACATCCTCGTACCGGACGGTCCGAATGGATCAGCGACAAACCGGTCAGCTGTCAAATCAGGTTTCCCTAGATAACCACGTGCAAGTCCGTCCCCTGATACATATAATTCACCAGTGACTCCAGGCGGTACTGGTTTAAGATAACGATCTAGCACATAGATTCGAAGATCTGGGATTCCGTAACCAATCAGACTGTTCGCTTTCAAAGATGTCTTCTTCTGATCAAGAGCAACGTAAGTGACATGCACCGTCGTCTCTGTAATTCCGTACATATTAATTAATAGCGGATGGTTTTCAGGATGACGCTGATACCAATCTTCCAATCGGCTCAACTCAAGCGCTTCTCCTCCAAAAATCACAAACCGCAGTGAAAGCTTTCGGCCAAGCTCTGGATTGTCACGATCAGCTTGCATCAACTGATAAAAAGCTGATGGTGTTTGATTCAGAACTGTGACGCCTTCGCGAATGATCAATCTTAAAAACTCAACAGGAGAGCGGCTGATCTCATGTGGAACGATAACAAGCCGGCCGCCGTGAAGTAGCGGTCCCCATATTTCCCAAACTGAAAAATCAAATGCATAAGAATGAAACAGTGTCCAAACATCTTCCGAACTGAAGTGGAACCAGTCATTTGTCCCTTTAAACAGCCGAACAACGTTATGATGCGGGATGATGACTCCTTTCGGATGCCCTGTTGACCCAGAAGTATAAATCACATATGCGGGATGCAGCGGTGACAAAGGTGCAATACGGTCAACATGACTCGGATTATCGCTAGAGTACTTTTTCAGTTCTTTTTTAATCTCTGAATCATCAAGTATAATCTTTTCAACAGCACCTGCATCCAGAAGGCTTGAAACCTCAGAGTTTGTCATGATGCAGACTGGCTCCGCATCTTTCAGCATATAAGCTATCCGCTCAGCTGGATAATTCGGATCAAGCGGTACATATGCTGCGCCTGTTTTAAGTACAGCCAACAAACAGACAACCATATCCACTGATCTTGGCATAGCCAAAGCCACGAATTGTTCGGGACCGATTCCTTTATGAATCAGCCAATGGGCAAGCCGATTGGCCCGATTATTCAGTTCATCATAGCTAAAAGATGTATCCTCAAATATAACAGCTGTTGCTTCAGGGCACTTCTCAACCTGCTCTTCAAATAATGCTGGCAAACAAGTTTCAGGTGCTTTTTGAAGCGTGTTGTTTCCCTGATGAAGCAGCATTTGTCTTTCCTCTGGCATAAGAATATCAAGATGTTCAATTGGCTGATCGGGATCAGTTGCAGCCGATTTTAGCAGTCTCAAAAATCGCTCAACAAGTACCAGAGCAGTCTCACGTTTAAATAGGTCTGTACTATATTCCAAGAAACCATTAATACCAGAACCTGTTCCATTTGCAAGACGATGTTCACGAAGTTCGAATGTTAAATCAAACTTTGCCGTCCCAACACTTTTCATCTCGAGATCTGCTTGAAGACCAGGTAGATTTAACGTTGGCTCGGGTGTATTTTGAAATGCTAACATGATTTGAAATAGCGGGTGTCTGGCCCTTGATCGAGTAGGGTTAAGAACTTCAACAAGCCGCTCAAAAGGAAGATCTTGATGTTCATATGCAGCAAGATTCACATGTCTAACCCGACTGAGAAGCTCGCGAAAACTTGGATTACCAGACGTGTCCGTTCGGAGCACTAACGTATTGACAAATAAGCCAATCAGATCACCGAGCGAATCATGACTTCTCCCTGCAATTGGGCTACCAATCGGAATATCACAACCCGCTCCGAGCCGAGTAAGTAGCGTTACTAAACCCGATTGCAATACCATAAATAAACTCACTCCCTGATCACGGGCCAAGTCTAGCAATTGGTTGTGTAACTGTGAATCTACGTTAATCTGAATTGTATCACCACAATAACTTGATTCTGCAGGACGCGGGAAATCGGTCGGCAATTCAAGCTGATCAGGCAGATCAGCAAGTGTTTTCGTCCAGTAGTCCATCTGTCTTTCAAGATAACTCTCATGATGAAGCAAGTCTTCCTGCCAAAACGCATAATCAGCATACTGGACAGGAAGCGGCTGCCAATCTGGTTCCTTGCCATGACAGCGAGCTTCATATGCATTTTGCAAATCACGAGTCAACGGTGTCAAAGACCAGCCATCACTGATCATATGGTGCAAAAGCAGTAATAAAACATATTGATTGGCTTCAAGCTGAAACAGTTGAACGCAAAACGGCGTTTCTTCCGCAAGGTTAAAACTGTACCTGACAGCTGCATCAAGCATTTCAGGCAGATCAGTCTTGTTCACTTGGGATACGATTAGTTTTGGACGTGCACTACCAATGTTCAATATATGTTGGTATGATGTCCCTTGTGTCTCAGGAAAGACCGTTCTAAGTGATTCATGCCTTACCGTTAAATCATAAAGTGCAGCTTCAAGTGCTTCACGATTCAGTTGACCAGACAAATGGATAACAACTGGAATATTGTACGTTGGACTAGGCCCTTCCAAACAATGCAAAAACCAGAGACGGCGCTGAGCAAAAGATAGCGGGATCTTTTGTTGACGCTCGACTTTTCGTAAAGCCGGTTTAGTACCTCCTCCATGATCAAGTTGTTTAGCTAGTTTTTCCGGTGTTGGTTGATCAAATAATCGACCGATTCCTAGTTCGGTTCCTAATACTTCACGAATTCTGCTGACGAGTCGACCGGCAAGCAAGGAGTGTCCACCAAGCTCAAAAAAGTTATCATCAATGCTAACATGGGAAACTCCAAGAATGTCAGCAAACAAACCACATAAAATGTCCTCTTGGGGTGTTCGCGGCTCTCGACCACCTGTTCGTCCGAAAAACTCCGGTTCTGGAAGGGCTTGACGGTCAAGCTTTCCATTAGGAGTTAGCGGAAACTCAGAGAGAGTGACAACTGCTGATGGTACCATATAATCAGGCAATGTTTCCTTCGCATAACTGCGTAGTTCAGCCGAGTCAATTGTTGCCTCTGAAATAGGAATGACATATGCCACCAAACGAGGATCACCTCGTTGATCTTCACGGACTAAGACAGCTGCTTGTTTAATGTCGTTATGTTTGGCAAGGACTACCTCAATTTCACCAATTTCAATGCGAAAACCCCGTATTTTAATTTGATGGTCTGTCCGGCTAATATAGTTCAGTGAACCATCAGATCGCCATTTGACAAGGTCACCGGTTCGATACATACGAGACCCTGGTGGACCGAATGGATTGGCGATAAAACGTTCAGCAGTCAACTCTTGTCGACCTAAATAACCGTGTGCTACCCCGGCTCCCGCTATATAGAGCTCTCCGATCGTTCCCGGTGATACAGGCTGTAGGCAAGCATCTAGAACATATACTTGTGTGTTCCAAAGTGGCTGGCCAATTGAGGGAGATTCTACCTCGGTATTTTCCAGAGTAGCTGCTGTCGACCAAATCGTTGTTTCAGTTGGACCATAGAGATTTGTCATCTGACAGCCAAGGTTTTGTAATTTGAACACAAGTTCTCGAGGAAGCGCCTCACCACCGACAAGCACCCTTAACCCTCGGAGCTTTTCAGGTTCGGTTGACACTAGTGACTGCCATAGGGTCGGTGTTGCTTGCATGATTGTGATCTCATGCTCTGTTATCATGTTTGCCAAAGCTGATGGATCTTGAATTGTTTCTTTCAGGGCGATGACAACATGAGCTCCGCTAATAAGCGGTAGAAAAATTTCTAAGGCAGAGATATCAAAAGCGACTGTTGTAACCGCCAATAACCGATCATGATGATGCAAAGGAAACCGTTTTTTCATCGATAACAAAAAATTCTTTAAGCTTTCAAATGATATGACAACACCTTTAGGCCTACCAGTCGAACCAGAAGTGTAGATCATATATGCTGGATGAAGTGATGTGACCGGCTCTTTCCAATCTTTTTCGGTTAAATTGGCAGAGGAATACAGTCCAAGTTCATTGATGACATCTTCTTCATCTATGACAACGACATTCAGACTTTGAGAAAATTCCACTTCTTTTGTCTTACTCGTCATGACTAACATAGGTTGCGCATCATGAAGCATATAATCAATCCGCTCTCTCGGATAATCCGGATCTATTGGTAAATAGGCTGCTCCTGATTTAAGAACAGCAAGCATCGAAATGACCATCTCTTGTGACCGCGGCAGGACTAAAGCTACGAACTTTCCAGGACCTGCTCCTTTGGCAAGCAACAAGCGGGCCAGTCGGTTTGCTTGCTCGTTCAATTTGGAATAAGTAAGAACATCGTTTTCAAATACGACAGCTACAGCATCAGGTGTTCGCGCTGCCTGATCTTGAAACACTGTAGGTAAACTGACTGGGGGTAAAGGGTGATGCGTCTGATTCCACTCAACTAGAACTTGCCGACGTTCCTCAGGAAGCAACATTTCAATTTTCCCAATGGGTACTTCGGCAATTGTTTTTAAAATACTGTGGAAACGGTGCAAATGTTTCTCAAGGTCTTGTTCACTGTATACATCAGGGTTTGCATCAAGATTTATTGTGAAAGAGCTCCCCCCCGGTTTTCCATAAATGTTCATTGATAGATCATCTACAGGTCCTGCCGCAAGATTGTGGACTTTCCCGACATAACCGGCAAAGTTCAAGCTGTGATCAAACGGCATAATATTAATCTGAGGGCCAAACAGTCTGTGATTTTCACCAATCAATTTGAGATCTCGCCGCAGCTCCTCATGTCGATAATGTTGGTGGCGCCGCATCTGAAGAATTTCTCGTGAGACCTGTTGAACAAGTTGATGAATCTCCATCTCAGGGGTAACTGCTAAACGAAGTGGCAGGACATTCATCACCATTCCAGGAACATTCAGTGAAGCAGATCCTAAACGGCACATCATCGGTAATCCAAGCACTACATCACGCGCGCCCGTTAGACGATGGACATACACCGCAGCGGCAGCAATCACAAGTTCATGCCAACTAGCACCGATCTTAGCCGCCATTGACATAAGGTGTTCTGTGCTGTTCAGAGACAAAGACTGACGAATAAAGCGGTTAGACGTTCTTGGTGCCCTGTCAGCAAGGCTGACCACTTCCGGTTGATCCCGAAAGCGGTCAAGCCAAAATTGGCGATCTTGCTCATATTGATCTGAGGCTCGATAAGCGGTATCTGCCTCAAGAATCGAGTCAAGTGAGCCAAATGCACCCTCTTCAACAGGGAGTTGATGAACCAAAGCTGTATAAACTTTTGACAATCGCTCAGCGATAAGTGTAAAACTAAAGCCATCTGTTGCAATATGATGAATTCGCTGGTACCAGAAATAAACATCAGGAGCCACTTTAAATAAGGCTTCAGTAAAGAGCGGTCCTTGTGTTAAATCAATCGGTTTTGCTAAATCGGACTTCATCCATGCTTCAGCTGCCTTCTGCGGCTCAGATTCTGAACTAACATCTATCAGATGCAACGGAAAATCTTTAGATAAATCGATCACCTGCCAGGGACCATCTCCATCTTCGCCAAAACGTGCATGCAAACTGTCAGCTGCTACAATGACATGACGCAGTGCTGTCTCAAAAAGCTGCGGGTCGATAGAGCCATGGATTTCGACATATTCACCAGTATTATAAATTGGATTAGCAGGATCAAGCTGTTGAGCAAACCAAATACCAGCCTGTGCTCCAGTCAATCGCTTACCGTTATTTGGACATTTCGTCATGACCATGACCTCCTTTACTGATAGTCTGTGTTGGGTAAAGGCATTGTTGGAGTAGCTGACAGCAGTCTCCACCAGTTGTCAATTGTCGGCTCCTGGGCAAGCTCAACAAAAGTGACTTCAGCTCCAGCATGACGCCAGCGTTCAATCAAGCTCATCATTCTAACTGAATCAAGCCCTCGATCAATTAAGTTTTCGTTATCGCTAATACTTGCCGGTGATTCAAGAAGTAGCTTAGCAATTTGTTCACGAATGGTTTGTTTAGTGAGCACTTGCGTCTGATGAGAAGCTTGTCCATTCCTTAATTCTTCGAGCAGATTTGCGGTAGTGATGGTGAATGCGCATCGTTCAGCAGCATAGTGAATGGCCGTTTTATGATATGAAGCTGAGAAATCTGCCATCGCATCTGCTACGAAAAAGGTCTCTATATCCTGCATAAATGCATCACATGCTGTCAATAAACAGCCGATATGTGCGTAAACACCTGAGACAATCAGTTGGTCACACCCGTGTATTTGCAGGACATCTAAGAGGTTCGTTTTTTTAAAAGCATTATATCTCCACTTTGTCAAAACAATGTCATTTTCATTTGGTTTCAGTTCTTCAACGATCTTTTGCTGATTGGGGTCTGTACCGATTCCCTCCCCCCAAAAATCTTGCAGAAGTCCTCGTTCTTCAGGTGTCTGTCCGCCGGGCTGAGCAGTATATATGACAGGTATACCAAGTTCTCTACATTGATCCTTTAACTGTGTGATATTTGCGAGCAGTTCTTTTACTGGTGAATCGTCTAATCTGTAAGCGCTGAGAAAGTATTGTTGCATATCATGGATAAGAAGTGCGGTACGCTTTGGATGCGGTGTCCATGAAACCTTATTTTTCGGCAAATCTGAAGCTTTTGGCATTTGGTAAGGTGTGATGGCAGGAATGGCCATCAAATCACATCCTTTCGTTCTGTTTTCATTACATTTTTGTTTTCTGAGCCGTTTTCAACTTTTCAGCAATGACTTTTCGCAATGCTTTTTTGCTCACTTTTCCCACACCTGTCTGTGGAAATGAATCGATCAATTCAACTCTGTCAGGAATTTTATAAGTGGCAAGCCCTCTGTCCCTTAGAAACGTTTTAATCTCAAGCGTGGTCAGTGCCGCGTCGCGCGGGATAATGTATGCACATGAGCGTTCTCCAAGGAATTCATCTGGCATAGAAACGACTGCAGCATCATGGACTGCAGGATGGGCAAGCAGATGATTTTCTACTTCTTCTGCAGCTACCTTTTCCCCGCCTCTGTTAATTTGATCTTTTGCGCGACCCTCGACAATCACATGACCTGATGGAGTCATCCTGACCAAATCGCCGGTTCGGTAAAACCCATCTTTGGTAAAAGCTTTTGCATTATGTTCCTCAGCTTTATAATAACCGCGAATTGTATAAGGACCGCGAGTCAACAGTTCTCCGGTTTGTCCTAGTGCCACTTCAGATCCGTTTTCATCAACGACGATGATTTCATCAAATGGTGACATTGGTCTTCCTTGTGTATGGATGATGATTTCTTCTGAGTCATCAAGCCTCGTATAGTTGACCAAGCCTTCTGCCATACCATATACTTGCTGTAATGTGCAACCTAACACTGGTTTGACACGTCTAGCAGCTTCAGCATTGAATTTTGCCCCACCAACCTGAAGTACTTTAAGGCTTGAAAGATCATCACGACGTGCTTGTGCAGCATCAAGCCAAATTAAAGCAAGAGGTGGCACAAGAGCTGTGATCGTCACCTGCTCCTTCGCGATGAGAGAAAAAGTCTCATCAGGACTTCCACCCTGAGCTAGAACGACTCTACCTCCTGCATACAAAGTGCCAAGTACACCAGGTGAGCTAAGTGGATAGTTATGAGCAATTGGTAAAGCGGCAAGATATACACTATCTTGATCAAGTTGACAAATTTCCGCACTGATTCGCAAACTATAGATATAATCATCATGAGTTCTTGGGATCAGCTTGGAGAGCCCAGTGCTTCCGCCTGATAATTGAAGAAAAGCAACATCAGCAGGACTCACATCTGGATAGCGAACAGGATCGTCATACAGCGAAGGAAGTGGTTGAAATTCTTCTGAATCACCTGTGACAATCACGTGCCGTAATTCGGGCAATTTCTGACAAACATCCCTTGCCAGATGACGGTAATCAAATCCCGCGTATTGATCTGGAATGATGTAAGCAACCGCTTCAGTAAATTCACAAAAGTAGCTGATCTCATTTTGCCGGTGTGATGGCAGAGCAAATACCGGGAGAGCACCGATTCGAAACAAAGCGAAACACACTTCGAAAAACTCAGGAATGTTCGGTAGCTGTACAACAACTCGGTCTGCTTTTTTAATTCCTAATTTTAATAATCCTGCTGCAAGAAGATCAACTTTCATATCTAACTCCTTGTAGCTCATCTGCGTTTCTCCGCATGTAATTGCGATATGACTGCCATATTGTTGAGCCCGTTCTCTGAGCATGCCACCAAATGTCTCACCACGCCAACACTCCATCTTCCGATACTTCTCAGCAAACTCTTTCGGCCATGTCGGACATTTCGTCAGCATCTTTTCATCTCCTTTTCACCTTAACTTTAGTCATTCTCTTCAAGACCCATCGCGAGAAGCATGGTCCGAAATTTGGCTGATGTTTCAGCAAGTTCCTCTTCAGGACTTGATCCGGCAACAATACCTGCTCCTGCAAACAGGCGAAGTGAGCGTTCTTCAGCCTCAGCACATCGCAATGTCACAATCCATTCCCCATCCCCCTCGGTATCGCACCATCCAACGATTCCTGTGTAAAACCCACGATCAAACGGTTCAATTTTCTCAATAGCCGTTTTGGCTAGATCTGTCGGCGTGCCACAAACAGCTGGGGTTGGATGCAACGCTAGAGCTAATTCAAGCGACGATATAGATGGATCTATCAGTTCCCCAGTCACCTCTGTAGAAAGGTGCCACATCGTCTCAGTGTTGATCACCGATGGTGTCGACGGTACGTTCAAAGTTTTGCAAAAAGGTTTGAGCGCAGCAGATACTGCCTCAACCACAACTGCATGTTCATGAAGATCTTTTTCTGAAGACAGCAATTCCTCTGCACGTCGCCTATCTTCGGTCATATCATGACTTCGGGGTCTAGATCCTGCCAAAGGGTTTGCTAAAACTTTAATTCCTGACCTTGAAACCAACAGCTCAGGGCTAGCACCTATTAAGGTTCGTCTCTTCGTTGTCCGTGAATTATGTTCAGACACATCTACCGCAAAGGTATACCCGCTTGGATTATGCTGTGCAAGTTTGTACAACAACTGACCAATATCGACTTTTTCTGATGAGTCCAACTGTAATGACCTTGACAGCACGATCTTGTTTAATTCACCGGCGCCTATTCTGGCCAAGCCTTGTTCAACACAGCGCATATACTCCTCAGGTTCAGGAACAGGAACAACTCCCCAGACCATCGAGCTGTCCATTTCCTCCCCTCCCTGATCAGCCTGAAGTGGATCTGTCTGCCACACCTCTGTTGGTACTGTCAGTTTGATCGATCTTGACCCATCAAATGGTACTGCACCGACAAGAATAGGATGTTGAAGTCCAGACATCTCTGCATCTTTAAGGATTGTCGCAGCACGTTGCGGCAAATTGGATGTGTTCGTTTCAGAAATGGCTGCAAATGTACCTTTCGTAAGAATTGTTCGTTTTGGCGAAGATAAGAAAAATGAAGCATCATCCTGATATTCACGAAGAAGTTGTAGCGCTGGCACTTCTGTAACAATGTGATGATCCATAATGAAACCCTCCTTAAAATGAATTAGCTTCCTAAAGTAGCCCCTCCATCAACACGCAAATCATGCATTGTAATATGGCTTGCCTGGTCTGACAGCAAAAATAAAACAGCGTTCGCGATATCTTCAGGAACAGCTATTTTCCCAAGTGGAATTCCAGTCTTATATGTTTCAAGAGATCCAGTGATCACATCTTCAGCCCCATCATGATGAGCGAAAAGCGAGCGTAACATAGGGGTATCCGTTGAACCTGGTGACACGATATTACAACGAATATTGTACTCGGCAAGCTCAAGTCCAAGACACTTCGTAAACATCAATGCTGCTGCCTTTGAAGCGGCATATGCAGCCATATACATTCGCGGGACCACCGCCGCATTCGAACCAACTGTTACAATTGATCCAGACCTACGGGACATCATATAGGCAGAAACAGAGCGAGACACATAAAAAACCCCAGATGTATTCACACTAAATGTTTGCTCCCAATCTTCATCACTAAAAGATGTGATCAATCCTGTTCGAAGCACACCGGCGACATTAACCAACATCTCTATCGGACCGATCTCTCGTTCGATACGCTCTACAATCTCACCAACAGCAGTGCTATCACCTACATCTACATAAAAACTCGTCATTTGCAAAGCCTTATTCCCAAGATCTGACACTAGTTTTTGAAGCTGTTCTCTATTTTGGTCTACCGCTACAACAAACACACCGCGGTCTGTTAGTGATCGAACAATAGCTTCACCAATGCCTTGTCCAGCGCCTGTCACTAAAGCAATCTTGTCTTTCATCTTGCACCATGTCCTTTCGATGTACTAGTTTTCAAGAGTACACCCCCCGCAATTGAGAATGATTATCATTACTGTTCAAAAATATAATATACCAATAAATGCTAACGGTCAAATCATTTTCGATTTTTTCCGTCATCTTTCGGTATATTTTCTTTACTCTCTGTATAATTAGATGAAACATGGGCGCAAAACAGCGCCCTGCTTCAGATCAGTTGCGACTGACGGGATTTAATGCAAACCGCAGCGCTCTGCTGATTAACACTGGCAAAACCGTGATATGACCTTCTCCTTTAAATTCGGTAAATTCTGCTCGAACACCAAAGTTTTCAAGTGCTGATAAGCGTTTAGCCAAAGTTTTAGCATTATCATTCATCCGGCATTGATGGGTTTTCTCTAATTCTCCTGCTCCAAGCAGGACATCCACCTTAAGATTCGTTTTTTGTAAACGTGATATAAAATCAGCTTCATTAGCAAAAAATGACCTGTTCCAATGAATCGATGGACTTCCGGCAATATATGTTTGAAATAAACCGGGGTTCCTATACAAAGCTTGCAAGACAAACAGTCCACCGAGAGAATGACCAAAAATGGTCTGTCTATTTTTATCAATTTTAAATTCACGTTCAATTTGCGGTTTTAAGTCGTTTTCAATGAACGACAGAAATGTTTCTGCTCCGCCCGACGCAGGCCAGTCTCTTCCATCAGGTCTTGGGGGCAACTCATCTTTAGGCACCGGAAGCGTAAAGTCATAAATACGTCTTTGATCGAATGGTGCATCTGTCTGATAGCCAATCCCAACGATCAGAGCTGGGATGACTCCTGTTTTCTCTGGCCGGCGCGCCTGCATCCGCACCGCCTCAACCATTGTTCCAAATACTGAGTTGCCATCAAGCAAATAGATGACAGGATATCCCGTTGGTGGCGGCTCTTCACTAGGTTTTGCTATAAAAATACGGTAATTACGGTTCCCCTCTCGCGAACGTATCAGGCGCTGTTGAGCCCCGGGAATTGTCACAGGCGAACAATCAGCCACGCCCATACTCTGAAGATGTTGATCATGAACCATTTACTTTCTCCCCTTTTTATCCTAATGAACCGCCTTTTTTTGTTTGAAAAGCAAGTATAAGAAGTAAGGTACACCGAAAATTGCAAGAATAATCCCAGCTGGTACCTCTGTTGGTTGAAACAACAATTTTCCTGCCAAATCAGCCAACAGGACAAGAAACATCCCAATCAGTCCACTTAATGGCAATGAATAGCGATGCAAGACTCCTGCCAACCTTCGGGAAATATGTGGTGCAATTAAACCGACAAACCCCATGCTTCCCGATATGGAGACACAGGCGCTAATAATTCCGACACAGGCGCAAAGCAGGACCAATTTTTCGAGATTAGATGATACACCCAAACTTTTGACAATATCCTCATCAAAGCGGATTGTATCAAGCACATGACTTTTTGCAATCAAAAATGGGATAAATAACAGAAACCAAGGCAAAGCAGCCTGAATATATGTCCAATTAGCCGCTGACATACTCCCATTTCGCCACAACATAGCCATTTCAAAATCGTTAGGATTCATTTTTAATGATAAGTACAATGAAATAGCACTAAAACCCGAATTAATCGCGATTCCTACTAAAATAATTCTGCCGCTATCAAACCCTCCACCATGCCAAGCAAACATCAAAATGAAAATAGCTGCCAAAAGCCCTCCTATTAATCCGAAAAAAGGCATACCCATTGCCGATAGAAGGCTTTGTGAATCCATTTGGCCTTTAAACATTAACAAATAGCCGACAATCGCTGCACCTGCTCCCGCATTAATACCCAGTATCCCGGGATCAGCCAAGCCATTTCTTGTGATCGCTTGTATGACAGCGCCGGCAACTCCCAATCCGAGCCCGACAAGGCCAGCTGTAACAATGCGTGGCAGTCTTAATTCAAACAATAAAATACTATTCTGTTCATTTGGATTGATTTGAAAAAGGGTAGAAAGCAGATCTAATGGATGTACTGAGAAAACACCCATTGTTATACTAAAATAACAAACCAGTAAAATCAGTGCAATGAAAACGATGTAAATCATTGCTATTTTTTTAGGCATGTTGTTCCCCTCCTTTTCTCTTAATCAAGTAAAGGAAGAAAGGAACACCGATGATGGAGGTAACCACTTCAATTGGTGTTTCAAATGGATAATTGATAAATCGACTAGCAAGATCACTCATTGTTAAAAAGACACCACCAATGATGCAAGAACAAGGAATCAACCGGCTATAGTCAGAGCCAACGAGAAAGCGCGTTATATGTGGCACAACCAAACCAACGAAGGCAATTTTTCCCGCTATAGCGACTGAACTGCCTGTCAATATCACAACTGATACCATCGCAATGAATTTAACGGCTTTTTTCTGTTGCCCAAGACTTTTTGAAATATCGTCACCCAATGAAAGAGCTGTCACTCTTTTGCTAAGGGAAAGCGCCAGAATGATGCCGATCATGAAAAAAGGAATAGCAAACTTCAAAAGGTCCGAATTAATTTGATGAAGTCTTGCGCTATACCAAAAACTTAGATCTTGTGAAACTTGAAAATAGATGGACATAGCCGCTGACACACTGCTGAGCAACATGCTTGTCACCGTTCCAATAATCGCTAGCTGAACAGGTGTAAAACCGTTTGGAATCACCGATGCCAGCCCAAAAACGAGAAGTGCTCCGACGGCAGAACCGATAAAGGAGTACACTATCATTTCAAGCGATGTCGATTGCGGAAGTACAATCATCAAAAGTGTGATGATAAACGCTGAACCGTCAGAAACGCCCATAATCGATGGAGATGCCAAGTAATTTCGAGTTATTCCCTGCATAAGCGCTCCGGACACGGCCAGCGCCGCTCCAATCAAGAGAGCGCCAACAGCCCGCGGAAGCCGGGAATACCAAATAATTTGATGATCGGTATTCCCTTTATCAAAGTCCAGAAATGCTGAAACAATGACATCTGTATCAAGTTGCTTTGCTCCATAGCATATAGAGAGAAAAACGGACAATATCACCAAAAATGGAGCGGAAATGATGATCATCTGTGTCATTCGCTTTGAACGCATAATGAAAAACCTTTTCTATTTTAGTTTTTTACCAATTTTTCTGACGCCGCTTTTAGAAATTCAATTTTACTCCACGCTGTACCTCCCTGAGCAAGCGGATCTACAGCATTAACGAACACGTGATTCTTTTGAACAGCTGAGATGTTTTTCCAAATTGGATTTTTCTCTAAATCTTTAAGCGCATTTGGCTTGTCTGCATTTTCATTGTCGGCAAACTGAACAAACATATAGTCAGGATTGATTTCACTTAATTTTTCAATCGAGATCAGTTCTTGAGTTTTTGCTTCTTTCACTTCAGCAGGCGCAGCAAATCCTAATTCACCGTATAGTGTTGAATTGAAAAAGACATCTTTCGGATAAATAAACACATTTCCTTTTCTGATTCTAACAACGATTGCTTTCTTATTCTTTGCTGTTTTCGCTAATTTCATTTTTGCTTCTTTAAGATCACTTTCATAATCTGAAATAATCTGTTTTGCTTTGTCCTCTTTTCCTGTTAATTCAGCCAACAGGTTCAAATTATCTTTCCAGTTGGATGAAATATGGGAAACAGGAATTGTCTTTCCTGTTTGCTCGAGCTTTTTAACCATTTTCTCTGGGAATTTTGTCGATGCTATAATAACATCAGGGTTTAGTTCAAGAATTTTCTCAATGTTCGGTGCTATTTTTTCACCAACTGGTTCTGCCTGGTCTGTTATACTTTCAAACAATGGTGGGAACTTTCCTGAGAAAGACATTGCACCAACTGGATGAACGTCTAGAAGCTTAGCGTCTTCCATTGATTCAACGCTCCCAGTAATGACAATTTTTTGGGTTGGAACCTTTACCTTATATGTATGACCAAGATATGTAATATCTTTCTCTGTAGAATCAGAACCTTTTGTCTCACTGCTTACCTTTTCTTTTTTGTCTCCGCAAGCTGCAGCGGTTAAGGCAAGAAGCAAGACCAATAAAAATATAGAAAGTTTTCTCACAAATGTGACCTCCTCAATTAATTGATAATAATTATCAATTAAAATTATAGGTAAGCCTTCCTTAGAAAACCATGGACAATATCCGGCAATTAAAATGGATTTTTTCCGGATAAGCACTTTACAGCTTGGCGAATCAGTCGTTCATGGCTACATGCTGAATATTCACGCCAAGGATCAGACTGGATTTGATGAACTTGCTTTTGCTGTACAGCTTTAAGATTTTGCCAAAAAGCTGTCTGTTGAAGTTGTTGATAGTATGCCAATGTTTCCGGCTCTTTGAAAATAAACATCATGATCTGATCTGGACCATAGGCAGCAATCGTCTCAAGCGAAATGGCCTGATTTGTCGACTCATCTAGAGAAACAGCCGATATAAACCCTAAATCACCAAAAAATACTTCTTGAACAGAGCGATTGTGGGCAAGGTAAACATCATGTTTATGAAGACGCAAAAACAAAAATTTTTGTTTTCGTACAGCTGAAAGATGCTCTCTTGCCAATTCAACTTTCCGTTCATAAACTGCCAACCATTGGCGCGCTTCTGTTTCCTCCTTCAAATATGAGGCAGTCGTCCAAAGATTTGTTCTCCAGTTTTCCTCTGAACGAAGATAGAGTACATCTGCTATTTGGTTCAACTGCTCCTGTTGATGTTTAGAAATATCGTCCATGCTGATAATGAGCTCAGGCTCGGCAGCTCCTAACATGCGCAAATTTTCTTCCCATGGCTCATGAAAACGATAAGCGCTAAGATGAAGGGGGATGTCATGTGCGTAATGTTTATAATAGTATGCTGTCCATTTCGGGTGAAGTGAAGCTGCATAAGGAATAAGATGAAGTGGTATGAGCTGCCCAATTGTGTTTTGTCCGTATGCCGCCAATTTCCTTCGTCTTTTTTTCATGTATGCTGTCGGAGATAAACCAGTTTGTTTTTTAAATGTCCTACTAAAATAAAATTCATCCTGATAACCGATCTGATTGGCAATTTCTCTAAGCTTATAGCTAGCTTTGGCCATTAAACGTTTTGCCTTTGTGATTCTCGTTTCTGTAATAAACTCTGTCACACTTTGCCCATAAAGCCTTTTAAATGTTTCACTATAATGTTTAGCACTAATGCCGGCCATTTTTGCCAGTTGATTCAGTGTCAATGAAGCATCTGAGTGGGCTTTAATAAATTCCTTTGTTTCTGCAATTGCTGATGCGGTATCTGCAGAATGAAATTGTTTCGTTAAACAGATGTCGTAAAGAAGCTGTTGCAATTCAATCTGAGATTTCATTGCTTGAAGTGTTGAAGAAACAGGCCATAAGTCTGATAATTCTTGAAGGCGAGCGGCAAGATTTCCGACAGACTGAACATCGATCATCTGTGAATCAGAAAAACTCTTGGAATTTGTAACAGTCATTTGCTGCTGTTCATTACATTCATATATCTGTAACCGAAGAAGATACATATTCATATCAGCAGATACAGAAGTGATTCCAAATGTTTCATAGGGTGGACAAATATAAAGTGTTTCTTTTTTCAGCAGGCTCTCAATCTGGTTAATATTTATTTTCCCATCACCCTTCAAGTGAAAAATAAACACGAACGAATCGGTAAGTTGTTGTTCATTCGGAAAATCACTCATTTTGACGATATGGTCTATTTGTAACAGATGATAGAAATAAGAGGATTGCATAAAAAAACCGCCTTTCATTAACTAAAAACAAAAATACCCCTGAACAATGTGGTAAATTGGCAATACCCGAAAATACCAGTGTGTACAGTGCATTTTTCAGTGAAAGTGCTACTCATCATACTATAACATATTACTATCGTTCTTCCTTTCAGATGAATCAGATACCTTTTTTCTTTACACTCGTACTACAAAATATCAGTCAAGGAAAAGCCGCTATTCAAAGCCAACTTGAGCTAAACGAGGAGATTAAATCCAGTATTCTATGTACATATCACACGAAGATGTTTGCGAGATATACCCCATACAGAGGGATTCTTGCTGCAACCGATAAAAGGTTGTTGTTTTATTCTTCACTATTAGGTTCCTTCGTTTTATCTGAATATCGATTATAAAACGATCTCGTCTTTTCGTTATAAGAAAGGTTTGGTAGGTGGTGATCATGTGATCATCATGAGCGATGGAAACCATATATGGATGGATGTGACCGCTTACAAACAATTTTAAAGGTGATTCAAGCAACGAACCAGCTCTCCGATGACTATCTGCATTTGTAATGAAAACAGACTGCCGACTATTTCCCGGCAGCCTGGTGTTTTTTCTATCCACCAATGTATGACATCTCCACTTTATTTTTTGACATCGCTTTTGAATGTGTACGATCAAGTGAATATTGATCATTACGGTTTTGCCACACTGTGCGGATCGCCTCTTCAATCTCTTGATCAGATTGTCCACTTCTGAGCAATGCTCGAAGATCAAAACCAGTTGAGGCGAACAAACATGTAAAAAGCTCGCCCTTTGCTGATAGTCTTGCTCTGTTACATGTACCACAAAAAGCGTCAGATACTGAAGAAATGAAACCAACCTCACCAACACCATCCCGATAGCGAAACCTTTGGGCAACTTCCCCTTTATAATTCGGTTCAAGCTCTTCAATTGGCAATTCTTGATTGAGAATCTCGATGATATCAGCTTTAGTTATCACTGACTGCTTTTTCCACTCATTTGTATTACCCACATCCATAAACTCAATAAACCGTAAAATCTCGCCCTTTTCCTTAAAGTAACGAGCCATCGATAGTATATCTGTTTCATTGACCCCTTTTTGGACAACCATGTTGATTTTAATGCCTAAACCAGCTTGTTTTGCCGCTTCGATACCGGCTAGTACTTTGCTAACAGAGACCCCTCTTCCATTAATCGCTTTAAAACGTTCATCATTAAGCGAATCCAAGCTAATGGTCACCCTTTTTAAACCTGCTTTTTTGAGTTTCTCAGCATAAACTGGCAATAACAGTCCATTCGTTGTCATCGCAATATCGTAAAGTCCAGATATGTGGGACAGTTTTTTAATGAGATCAGGCATATCTTTTCTCATTAAGGGCTCTCCGCCAGTTATGCGAATTTTTTCAACACCAAAAGTTTTGACAAACAAATGAGCTAACCGTTCAAGCTCTTCAAAGGAAAGAAGCTCACTTTTTGGTAAAAACAGATGATCACGTCCAAAGATTTCAGCAGGCATACAATATGTGCACCGCAAATTACAGCGATCGGTTACAGAAATTCTCAAGTCTCGAAGCGGCCGGTCTTTTTTATCAAATACATGTTCATGATTGGTGACCATACACACTCCCCCTTGTCGTCTATTGTAAACTTTTTCATCTCTTTTTCAAATCGTTCTTCTTCAATCATATCGGAAAAGGAGATCGTTTGGTGTGATGTACACCACTCATTAAAATAATAAAAAGGGCGGCCAATCGTCAAAAAATTGACTGATTAGACTGCCCTTTTATGTTTATTTTTTAGCCATATAACGATTTACAAATTCATTAGCATTGGAAATATTCGTTCCTTTATAATAATATTTGACGATATCCTCAGCTGTTTTACCGTCTTTCGCCATATAATGAGCCCCATATTGGCTCATTCCTACGCCATGACCATATCCTCTCGTTGTGACAATGATTTGGTTGCCTTTACGCTTCCAATCAAAATCGGCTGATTTCAGGCCTAACTTTTCACGAATATCTCTGCCGTCCAGTTTTTTCCCATTGATGACAACACTTGCGACGCGCTTTCCAGGTGTTCGTTCAGTTATCTTACCAATACTTTCTGAACCTCCCAGTTTGACACCGAGTTTTTGCTCAAACTCAGATGCCTCAAATGTTTGATGATTTAAAAACTTTGGGGATTTTTTATCCCAAGCGCTTTTCACACTTTTTAAATATGGAATATCACTGGTCCAATAAGCAGCTGCATTTTCAGTATAGCCATTACTTGTAGAAAAGAATGATGCATCAATTGGCTTATGATTGTACGTTAAAATTTTCCCTTGTGTTTCGGCAACAGCTTCTGTTACCTTTTTAATCTTCCAACGATAATCATCTTTCCAAATTTTTTGTAGTTCTGCATTGTTTTTATACACTTGAAACATTTGAGTATCATCAACAAGTGAGCCTTTTGGTGATCGAACCGTTTGATCAGATACCATCTGCCTCACGATATAAGTACGTGCTGCGAGCGCCTGAGCTTTTAAGGCTTCAATTTCAAAGTCAGCCGGCATCTCTGAAGCAACAACACCAACCACATACTCTTCAAGTGGAATGTGTTCAACTCGGCGGTCAGCCGTTCTGTAAACCGGAATTGAAACGGGAGACTCTTTTAATGTCGTTGTCGCTTTTTTCTCTTGGTGTTGACCCTGCTTTTCTGTTTTTTTGATTCCCGATCCTCCTTGGAAAGGGATGACAAGCAGTGTTGGCACAAGTACAATCAGTATACATATTCCTGTTAGTACGACTATTAGCTGTTTCAAATCATTAGCCCCCATTTCAACATTGATCTATTTTTATTTTATGGTCGGGGACAAGCTAATATGACTGTACATTTTGTATACGGTTGATGTATTAATTTTGTATTTTTGGTTCATAATGATACCAGAAAATAAAAATCAGTATGCCAATTGACATACTGATTTGAGTTTGTTTATGCGTTTAAGTCAGTCACAACTTCTTTCGGTTCAAGGTGAACGGTTTCTTCATCATGTATACGTTCAATATCAGCACCGAGGTTTGCAAGCTTTTGATGGAAGTTGACATACCCGCGATCTAAATGTTTTAATTCTGTTACACGCGTATGACCATCAGCGACCAATCCTGCAAGAATAAGCGCAGCACCAGCTCTGAGATCAGTAGCCGCTACTTCTGCACCTTGGAGATCCACAGGACCATTAATAATGACAGATCTTCCTTCAATTTTGATATCTCCATTCATACGTCGGAACTCTTCCGCATGCATAAATCGATTTTCAAAAACGGTTTCGGTAATCATACTGGTTCCATTAGCGCGCATCAAAAGAGCCATCATCTGTGACTGCATATCAGTCGGAAATCCAGGATGCGGCATTGTTTTAATATCGATTGATTTTAATTCGGCTGGACCGATAATCCGAAGACCATCTGCTTCTTCCAAAATTTCGACACCCATTTCTTCCATTTTGGCAATCAATGATGTCAAATGTTCAGGCACTGCCCCTTGCACAAGAACGTTTCCTTGGGTAATTGCTGCTGCTACCATAAATGTTCCGGCTTCAATCCGATCAGGAATAATGTTATGCTTAGCACCATGCAGTGTTTTAACACCTTCAATTTTAATAGTGCCTGTACCGGCACCTCGGATTTTTCCACCCATTGCATTAATATAGTTAGCTAAATCAACGATTTCAGGTTCTTTTGCAGCATTCTCAAGAGTTGTCGTACCTTCAGCTAAAGCTGCTGCCATAATCAAGTTCTCCGTTGCTCCAACACTAGGGAAATCAAGGTAGATTTTTGCCCCTTGAAGACGACCTTCTACAATTGCTTCAATAAAGCCGTTTCCAACTTTAATTTTTGCCCCCATTGCTTCAAAACCTTTCAAATGCTGATCAATTGGTCTTGATCCAATTGCACATCCTCCAGGAAGAGCTACTCTCGAATGGCCTGTGCGAGCAAGAAGCGGACCCATTACTAAAACGGATGCACGCATTTTTCTTACATATTCAAACGGTGCCTCTGTTGATAATGAACGAGATGCATCAACCGTTACTGTATTATTTTCAAAATGCACATTTGCGCCTAAATGACGTAACACTTCATTAATCGTATATACATCGGAGAGCGTAGGCACATCACATATTACGCTTTTTTCTTCACTTGCTAACAAAGATGCAGCGATAACTGGTAAAACGGCGTTTTTTGCACCTTCAACTTTGACTGTGCCGTTTAACCTTTGACCGCCGCGGACGATGATTTTTTCCAAGGTATTCCCCTCCGCGTCCCAATTTCTCTATATTAATATTCAGTCGTTATGATTGGTGTTCCAACCGTAACGGTAAGTTTTTCGCCCATTCCCGCATTTCTAAGTGAAACTTGCAAGTTCATTTGCTGATTTTCAGTTTTTATGGATCTCCACTCATTAGTATAGGCAGAAATAGATACGAAATTTGGTTCAATTAATTTTTCAACTAACTTTCCTTTAAATTCATTTATTAGATCATTTGCTTTTTTTTGCAAAACAACATTCATCATACCACTTAAGTGACCCTTTAGACAAGTGAAAATTGTGGTATTTTCCCGCAATATGTCGAATGCTTTTCGTTCAAACTGTTTATATGTATGATTCCAGTTTTCCCGTTGGCCCGCACCTTTTTGCTCATACAATAAATACGATACAAATCCTTGTTTTTTGAGGGTTGATTCTAATCGAATCGTCGATTTTATATGATTTTTTTGATCTGTATGAATTCCTGTTGCTTTTACAGACTGATTTGTTTGTTTAAAAGTCCATTGATATTGTCGGTACTGCTTCTTAAAATGTTGCACTTTTTCAATAAGTTCTTGTTTTGAGGAAATAAACTGTTTTTTTGTATGAAGTGTCCATTCATCAAGCTCAACATGATGCTCTGTTAAACCTGTGACAAGCTGCGAAAGTGGTGTGTTTTCTACAGCTTTAAGCGATTTGAATGAGTAGACCCCAACCATTAAAATTCCAAAAAGAATAACGGCATTGACCAATTGTTTTTTCTTCATTTCCTATCATCCTCTCCTACTCTCCATTTTTGACGGATTGCAGGAAAAGAATACGTGGAAAAACAAGGTCAGTCCCGCAAGATTGACAGAACTTGACCGTTCTTTTCAAAAATTTAAAAAAATAAATTGTGCAATTGTCTTGAATAATAAAGATAATCCAAGAAAAAATTACTAACAATTGAACCGATAGCAATCGTCATGATAATCATCAATACTCTCGCTTGAAGTATCTTTCCTCTCTTAATCAGAGGATCGATATTAACCGCTAGAAGAGCCCACCATGTCAAAGCGATAAAGAAGAGATGAACGAGAATACTGACAGCGGCTTGTTGACCAATACCTTCCATATGAAATGACGCCTCCTTACATTCAAACTTGATACCGCCCTAGGTTCTCTGCTATAGAATAAAGATAAACATTGCTCTTTTCAAGTGATTTGGGTCGAATTTTTTGGAGGTTAATCAACCATATTAAAAAATCCTTCCCGCCAAATGGGAAGGATCTAAAAAAGGATCTAAACTTTTTACTTTGTAATTTCTAAGCGATTAATCGCGCGTCTTAATGCAAGTTCCGCCCGCATGAGGTCAACATCTGGAGTATGCTTTTTCAAGCGTTCCTCTGCACGGTGTTTAGCCTCTAAAGCACGTTGTTTATCAATTTCCTCAGATGTTTCCGCTGTCTGTGCCAAAATGGTGACATGATCAGGGCGTACTTCAACAATTCCCCCGCTGACGGCAACCAGCTCAGTTTCACCGTCTTTTTTCAGACGGACAGCGGCAATTTTTAGCGGAGCGACAGTCGGAATGTGACCTGGCAAGATACCAAGTTCACCGCTCTCAGCCCGAACGCTTACCATTTCTATATCATCTTCATATACTGGGCCGTCGGGAGTAACGATATTGACTTTTATGGTCTTCATGTTTTTGCCCTCCTAGGTCCAGATTAAACTTCTACACCCATTCCCTTTGCTTTTTCGACAGCCTCTTCAATTCGGCCGACTAGGCGGAAAGCATCCTCAGGAAGATTGTCATGCTTACCGTCAAGAATCTCTTTAAAGCCTTTTACAGTTTCTTTAACAGGAACATAAGAACCAGGCTGTCCTGTAAACTGTTCAGCTACGTGGAAGTTTTGTGACAGGAAGAATTGAATACGACGTGCACGGCTTACGACAAGCTTATCTTCATCAGAAAGCTCATCCATACCGAGAATCGCAATAATATCCTGTAGTTCTTTATAACGCTGCAAGATTTGTTGTACTTGACGAGCAACTGTATAATGCTCTTCTCCAACAACCTCTGGAGCAAGCGCACGGGAAGTAGATTCCAACGGGTTAACCGCAGGATAAATCCCCATTTCTGACAACTTACGATCAAGGTTTGTCGTCGCATCCAAGTGAGCAAACGTTGTTGCTGGTGCTGGGTCAGTATAGTCATCGGCAGGAACATAGATAGCCTGAATCGATGTTACAGATCCGACGTTTGTTGATGTGATCCGTTCTTGAAGCTGACCCATCTCAGTTGCAAGTGTCGGCTGATAACCAACCGCTGATGGCATGCGACCGAGAAGTGCAGATACTTCAGATCCCGCTTGAGTAAAGCGGAAGATATTATCGATAAAGAATAAAACGTCCTGGCCTTCTTTATCACGGAAATGCTCAGCCATTGTCAAACCAGTCAAGGCAACACGCATACGTGCACCAGGCGGCTCGTTCATCTGACCGAAAACCATCGCCGTTTTTCCGATAACACCGGAATCTTTCATTTCATGGTAAAGGTCATTTCCTTCACGAGTACGTTCTCCAACACCCGCAAAAACAGAAATACCACCGTGTTCTTGAGCGATGTTATTAATAAGCTCCTGAATTAATACTGTTTTTCCTACTCCTGCTCCACCAAAAAGGCCAATTTTTCCACCTTTAATATATGGAGCAAGCAAGTCAACAACTTTAATTCCCGTCTCTAAGATCTCTACTTCTGTTGAGAGTTGATCAAATGTAGGAGCCTCTCTATGAATCGGATCTTTAGCTGTTTCCGCAGGTAGAGGCTCATCCAAATCAATGTTCTCTCCAAGTACGTTGAATACGCGTCCAAGTGTCACGTTTCCAACAGGTACAGAGATCGGTTCTCCCATATCAATAGCTTCCATTCCGCGTGTAACACCATCAGTAGAAGCCATGGAAATTGTACGAACTGTATCGTCACCCAAATGGAGCGCAACTTCAAGCGTCAGTTCAATGTCTACTTCATTTTCGTTTTGCGCTTTATGTGAAACTTTAATCGCATTATAAATCTCAGGTAAGTGACCGTCTTCGAAACGAATGTCAACGACCGGTCCCATTACTTGGCTTACGCGTCCTTTTTTCATCTCTATCCCTCCTGACAAAATTTCTATTCTAAGGCAGCTGCACCGCCGACAATTTCTGTGATTTCTTGTGTGATCGATGCCTGGCGAGCACGGTTATAAGACAGCTCAAGGTCACCGATAAGCTCTTTCGCATTATCGGTCGCATTTTTCATCGCAGTCATTCTTGCAGCATGCTCACTAGCTTTACTGTCAAGAATTGCACCAAAAATTAAGCTTTCTGCATATTGAGGAAGTAGCACTTCCAAAATTTCTTCTTCATCAGGCTCAAATTCATACGAAGTCTTTTTCGTGTTAGCTGCAATGTCGGTTAATGGCAACAACTTTTTCTCTGTTACTTCTTGAGAAATGGCACTGACATAGTGGTTGTAGAACAGGTATAGCTCATCAAACGTTTCATCGATGAACATTTGAACTGAACTGTTTGCCAAATCCCTAATTTCTGGGAATGTCACCTCATCCCGTACCCCTGTTATTTCAGAAATAACAGTAATTCCTCGTTTTTTAAAGAAATCGCGTCCAACCTTACCGATTGCAATGACAGCATACTCGTCTTTTGACTGATGGCGTTCTTGAATTTTTTGATACACTTTACGAAGCACGTTTGCATTAAATGCACCTGCCAATCCCCGATCAGAAGTGATGACCAAGTAACCGGTTTTTTTGACAGGACGGCTCGACATCATCGGATGTGTTCCGGTATACCCAAGGGCGATATCCGCAACAACTTCCTGCATTTTTTCCATATAAGGAACAAATGATTTAGCTTTCACTTCAGCTTGGTTTAACTTTGAAGCAGAAACCATCTGCTGAGCTTTTGTAATTTGGCTCGTTTTTTTATTTGAAGTGATTCTGGACTTAATATCCCGTAAAGAGGCCAAAAGGTTTCACCACCTTTTTGTTTTCAAATTCATCGAATCTAAGTGAAAAGAGAGAAAAAGAAACTCTTTTTCTCACTCGTATTGGTTTACTTGCTTGGTGCAAATGTACGTTTAAATCCTTTGATTGCACCAGAGATTTCCTCATCTTCAGGAAGATTTCCTGTTTGTGCGATTGAGTTGAGCATGTCTTTATGATTTTGATCAAGATACATATACATTTCCGCTTCAAAGCGTTTGATGTCCTCAACAGGGATATCATCAAGGAATCCTCTTGTCAATGCATAAAGAATAGCAACTTGTTTTTCAACAGGAAGTGGCTCATGCAAATCTTGCTTAAGAACTTCAACTGTACGTGCTCCACGATTCAACTTGGCTTGTGTCGCTTTATCCAAGTCTGAACCGAACTGTGCAAATGATTCAAGCTCACGGTAAGATGCCAAATCAAGACGCAGTGTACCGGACACTTTTTTCATCGCTTTGATTTGCGCAGACCCACCAACACGTGATACTGACAAACCAGGGTTAACAGCCGGACGTACACCTGAGAAAAATAGATTTGATTGCAGGAAGATTTGTCCATCTGTAATCGAAATCACGTTTGTCGGAATATAAGCAGAGATATCACCAGCTTGTGTTTCAACGAACGGAAGTGCTGTTAGGGAACCTCCACCTTTAGCATCACTCAACTTAGCTGCACGTTCGAGTAGGCGGGAGTGAAGATAGAATACATCCCCAGGGAATGCCTCACGACCCGGTGGACGGCGAAGAAGCAATGACAATTCACGATATGCTGTTGCTTGTTTAGATAAGTCATCATAAACAACTAAAACATGCTTGCCGTTGTACATGAAATCTTCTCCCATTGCAACTCCTGCATATGGTGCAAGGTATAGAAGTGGAGCCGGTTGTGATGCAGAAGCTGTCACAACAATGGTATAATCAAGTGCTCCTCTTTTGCGCAATGTTTCAACAACGCCCCGGACAGTTGATTCTTTTTGTCCGATTGCTACATAAATACAGATCATATCTTGATCTTTTTGGTTCAAGATCGTGTCAATTGCAATTGATGTTTTACCTGTTTGACGGTCTCCGATAATAAGCTCACGTTGACCACGACCGATTGGAACTAATGCATCGATTGGTTTAATTCCTGTTTGAAGTGGTTCATGAACGGATTTACGATCCATAACCCCTGGTGCAGGGCTTTCAATTGGACGAGTTTTGCTTGTTAAAATCGGCCCAAGTCCATCAACAGGTTGACCGAGTGGATTAACAACGCGTCCTAGCAGTTCTTCACCGACAGGAACTTCCATGATCCGACCGGTTCTTTTTACCTCATCACCTTCACGGATTTCTTTGTATGGACCTAAGATAACGATACCTACATTTGATTCTTCAAGGTTCTGAGCTAAGCCCAGGACACCGTTAGAAAATTCAACTAGCTCACCAGACATACAGTTGTCAAGACCGTGTACGCGTGCGATACCGTCACCAACCTGAATAACTGTACCAACATCGTGAACTTCTATTTCAGACTGATAGTTTTCAATTTGCTGTTTAATAAGCGTGCTAATTTCTTCAGCTTTGATGCTCACTTAGGTTTCACCCCTTCTTTCGATTTTGACCAGCTAATTGACGTTCGATCCGCGCAAGCTTTCCGCTCACACTGCCGTCAAATATGCGATTTCCAATGCGGATTTTCACTCCGCCGATAAGATCTGGTTTCACTTCATTTCTGACGCGTAATGAAGTGGCTCCGACTTTTTTAGCAAACACTTGCGAAAAAGACGTGATCTCCGATTCACTAAGCGGCTTTACAGAGTAGACAATCGCATCTTCTGTTTTACGATAAAGGTTTGCTTTTTTTATATATTCATCTACAAGATCTGGAACGATAGACGTTCTGCTTCTGTCAATCAGTAGATAAAGTGTATGAAGAACCGCAGTTGATACGGTCTCAAGAGAATCTTTCAAGATTTTCTTTTTTTGATCAGCTGGCACTTTAGGGTGACCAAGCACAATACCTAATTCTTTATGATCAGAAAACAATTGTTTAATCACAATCAGCTCTTCTTCTATTTGATTGACAATCTTGGACTCAAGCGCAATTTCAAAAAGAGCGGCTGCATAACGTTTGGAGACAGCAGATTGGCTCATCGGCTTTCTCCCACTTCTTTAAGATAATCTTGAATTAATTTTTCCTGAGCCTGATCGTCAAGTTCTTTTTCAATCACTTTAGACGCGATCATAACAGACAGTGATGCCACTTGCTCACGCAATGCGTTAACCGCCTGTTCTTTTTCTTTAACGATTTCGTTTCTTGCGGATTCTTTCAGGCGTTCTGCTTCCTGGCGTGCAGCTTGAATGATATCATCCTTTTGCTGTTCTCCAAGTTTTTTCGCGTTTTCTATTAGAGCATGAGATTCTTCACGCGCTTCTTTCAAAAGAGCTTGCTGCTCTTCAATGAGCTTTTTCGCTTCTTGATGCTTTGTTTCAGCAGACGTGATTTCACCATTGATATGGTCTTCACGTTCCTTCATTATATTTAATAACGGTCCTAAAGCGTATTTCTTTAAGAGCGCTAGTAAAATTAACATAGCGACAAGCTGAAATAGCATCGTACCTCCGTTAAAGGAAATCCCTGCTCCCATAACCTGTGGTATATAAGACATCGTATACGGCAACTCCCTTCGTGCAGATTATCTCTAAAAGACCTTGAGAAGAATACCTCAATTCAAGAGGAATTCTGACAGGCCGAAATGTTATAGTACAATCAACCATAAAGCAATGGCGAAGGCCTCATTTATGATCTTCGCCATTTACCAGTGCGTATTCGTTTATTTGAAGAATGCTAGGAATGCAATAACAACAGCGATAATCGGAAGGGCCTCAACCAATGCAACCCCGATGAACATAAGAGTTCTTAATTCTTTACCAGCTTCTGGCTGACGAGCGATTCCTTCCACCGTACGAGAGACAATTAATCCGTTACCAATACCTGCACCAAGTGCACCTAATCCAATTGCAATTGCAGCTGCTATTAAACTCATGAGAAAGTTCCTCCTTTGAAATGTTATCCTTTTGGGATATGTCAATTTTTTTAATGATCATGACTTACTTTGTGGGACATATAAACCATCGTTAACATTGTAAAAATAAACGCTTGGATTGTACCCACAAACAAACTAAACGCTTGCCATACCATCATTGGAATGACAGCACCTATTGTTCCAACTAGTCCTAAAAAGACGCTCTGAGAATAGAAATTCGTTGCAAGACCGGCAAGCAGACCTAGCAGAATTTCACCAGCGAATATATTACCGTAAAGACGCAATCCCAGTGTTAAGGTGTTTGCAAACTCTTCAATAATTTTAAGTGGTATCAAATATGGAATTGGTCTGAGAAAATCTTTGGTGTACTCAGATAATCCTTTTCTTTTTACTCCGTAATAGTGAGTCAATGAAACAACCATTACTGCTAACGTTAATGTTACCGCTGGATCAGCTGTCGGCGATTTCCACCATAGATTATGGTCTACTGTAATGGAAAACGGTAAGCCGAGCATATTCGCAACGAATATATACATCAGCAGTGTTACGCCAAGCGTAAGAAAGTCTTTACCGATTTTAAGATCCATTGCGCTGTCAATAATATTGCGCACAAAATCAACAATCCACTCCATAAAATTCTGTGCTTTTGTTGGACGGATTGCCAATGTTCTTGTTGTAAGTACGGCTATAAGAAAGACGATAACGCATGTCACAGTAATCATTAAAACACTTGCTAAATCAAAAGTTAGACCAAAATAATCTACTGTTTTAGATCCGTGATTCAAAGGTTTTCACCTCTCTTCCATTGACGAACGTTTTAACTGAATAATGGAATCTATCATAATAACAGGATAAATTGTCATTAACCCCACAATGACACCTGCCATATGAACATATTCATTGTATTTAAACGCAATGGCCACAGCTATTATGGCATTGCAAAACCTTGAAGCAGATCCGAGTGAGCGAATCATTTTGCCGTTTGCAACTGCTTTATCAAAGGCTTGCATTCTTCTCATCAGCAGCCAAAGATTAAAATAACTAAAAGCAGTTCCGATGATCAAACCTAAAAAAAGCGCCTGATATGGCAAAACTCCATAACCTAACACATAGGCTGCCAAAACATACATCACATATTTTTGTTGCCTACGAAATGAAAGGCTTACATCGGTCATCACATACGCTCCTGATGGTATAATTTCAAAATCTATTTTGCCAGGATGTGGATAAAAGGCGGCCGACCATTCCACAGAAAAAAGTGTTCCGATTACGTCACACTCATTTCTTGCAAATGCGGGGTGAGATCCGTCTGTCGCCTGTTAACATGGGGTTTCCAAAAGGATTTTAACAGAGGACTGGTCATTATGATATCCGCTTTGCATCCCTAATCATAATAGCCTATTTTAGCATACAATAGCCCCCCCAAGGTGTCAATCTGTTTAGAATTAAAAAAGTTTTCACAATCTTGTTATCCCTCCACGAAAAATTCATGAATATGACCTAGTTAGGACATATGTTAATTATGGGATATATTTGAAAAAAAGAAAACCCTTTTTTAGGATTTTCTTTGTTACTTCGTTCCAAACATTCGATCTCCAGCATCTCCTAAACCCGGAACGATATAACCTTTTTCATTCAATTTTTCATCTAGTGCTGCAATATATATATCGACATCAGGATGATATTTTTTAACTTCCTCTACACCTTCAGGTGCCGCAATCAAGCACATGAAACGAATATTTTTTGCACCGCGCTTTTTCAAACTGTTGAGCGCTTCAACAGCAGAACCACCTGTCGCAAGCATTGGATCGACAACAATAAAATCACGTTCTTCTACATCTGTCGGTAATTTGACATAATATTCAACAGGTTTCAATGTTTCAGGATCGCGATAAAGTCCGACATGACCAACTTTTGCCGCAGGGATTAATTTTAAAATTCCATCTACCATACCAAGACCTGCTCTTAGAATTGGCACAACCCCTAGTTTTTTCCCAGCAATAACACTTGATTTAGCTTTTTGGACCGGTGTTTCAACATCGACTTCTTTCAGTGGGAGATCACGGGTAATTTCAAAAGCCATTAATGTTGCAACCTCATCTATAAGCTCCCTGAATTCTTTCGTACCAGTTCTCACATCGCGAATATATGTAAGTTTATGCTGGATAAGAGGATGGTCAAACACATATACCTTTCCCATATTAATTTTCAGCTCCTTTTTGTTGTTTGCACGAAACCAGCAGTCATTTTTTTCACACTTCTATTGATTCTACATAAAAAGGCAACAGGTTTCAACATCTATTCAATGACAAAAAGTCGCTCCTTAGGAAGGAACGACCGAATTTATTTAATAATCTAATTCAGTATATAAAGGAAATTGATCTGTTAATGCTGTAACACGTTTTTTTGCTTCTTCAAGCTTTGTTTCGTTCTCAGTGTTCTGAAGAGCAAGTGCGATAATCGCTGCCACTTCTTCCATTGCTTCAAGATCAAAGCCGCGGCTTGTTACCGCTGCTGTCCCAACACGAATACCGCTTGTTACAAATGGTTTTTCCGGATCATAAGGGATCGCATTTTTATTAACAGTAATTCCGACTTCATCAAGTACATGCTCAGCTACTTTTCCTGTAATTCCGAGTGAGCGCAAGTCAATCAACACAAGATGGTTATCTGTTCCGCCTGATACGAGTTGAATGCCTTCTTTTTTCAATGTTTCAGCCAACCGTTTTGCATTGTCGATAACGTTTTGCGCATATGTTTTAAAATCATCTTTTAAAGCTTCACCGAAGGAAACGGCTTTCGCTGCGATCACGTGCATTAATGGCCCACCTTGAATTCCCGGGAAGATTGATTTATCAATTTTCTTAGCGAATTCTTCACGGCAAAGTATCATTCCGCCACGTGGACCGCGCAGTGTTTTATGTGTGGTTGTTGTCACAAAGTCAGCATGAGGAACCGGATTCGGGTGAAGACCAGCAGCCACAAGTCCAGCGATATGCGCCATATCAACCATCACGTATGCTCCAACCTCATCTGCGATTTCACGGAACTTTTTAAAATCGATTGTACGAGGATATGCACTTGCTCCAACTACGATCAGTTTCGGTTGATGTTTCAGCGCTTTTTCACGAACGTCTTCATAATCAATATATTGGGTCTCTTTATCAACCCCATATTCAACAAAGTTGTATTGAACACCGCTGAAGTTTACAGGGCTACCATGTGTTAAATGACCGCCATGGGCAAGATTCATTCCCAATACTGTATCTCCGTGTTCCAAGATTGTAAAGTATACAGCCATGTTGGCTTGCGCCCCTGAGTGAGGCTGAACGTTTACATGGTCTGCACCGAAAATTTGTTTAGCTCGATCTCGAGCGATATCTTCAGCGACATCTACATACTCACAACCTCCGTAGTAACGCTTACCAGGATATCCTTCTGCATATTTATTTGTTAACACGGAGCCTTGAGCTTCCATTACCGCTTCACTTACAAAGTTTTCAGAGGCAATCAGCTCAATCTTCGACTGTTGACGTTTCCGCTCATTTTGAATGGCACTAAATATTTGTTCATCTTGCACACGTAAATATTTCATCAGCGAGATCCTCTCCTATCCGTTTCCATTTCGTTAAACTTACCATCTCATTGTACAAGGTTTTTCATGCAAATGTAAGAGAATATTTTAAAAAAACGTTTTTTATCTCGTGAAATCCGAATATTAAAAACTGAAACAAAATGTATAGTTCGTTTTGTTATTCGTAGCTACTCATTATGATACACTGTGCGTACCCCACCAATGAGTTTAGGTCTTGTCCGAGCAAGCGTTACATGGGCTTTACCAAGCTGATTTTCAGTTGGACGTATCGGAACAGCAACCGATTTTAAGTGCATACCAATAAATGTATCCCCGATATCGATCCCTGCGTCAGCTTTTATTTCTTCTACAAGCACCGGATCCTTCATTTGTTTAAAAGCAAATGAAGCCATTGAACCGCCAGCTTTCGCTACTGGAACAGCAAAGACCTCTGGAAGACGGTTGGCTAGGGCCGTCTCTTTTTCGACAACTAAAGCTCTGTTTAAGTGTTCACAACACTGAAAAGCAAAGACTACACCTGTTTTCTTCTGAAGCACTTCAAGTCCTAGATAAATCATTTCAGCAATGTCTTCGCTTCCGGAAGTACCGATATGACTTCCCGCTACCTCACTTGTACTGCAACCGATGACAACAATCTGACCTGCCCGCAATCCAGCTTCCTGAGTAAACTCATCCAATATGATCTGCCATGTCTGTTCGAGATTTTTCATGTTCACTAACACCTTATTGCTTTCCCTCAAAATCAGCAATTTTTCCGATTCGGACAGCATGACGTCCTGCTAAAAATTCGGTTGTCAGCCATACCTTAGCAATTTCTCTTGCAAGACCTGGACCGATCACTCTTTCACCCATTGCCAAGATATTTGCGTCATTATGCTCTCTTGTCATTTTGGCGCTAAATACATCATGAACAAGGGCACACCGAATCCCTTTCACTTTATTAGCGGAAATACTCATACCGATCCCAGTGCCACATATTAAAATTCCTCTGTCCGCTTCACCATTCGCCACTTTCTGAGCAACCGGAAATGCATAATCTGGGTAATCCACAGACTCTGAGCCGCATTCACAACCTAAATCTTCATATTCGATGTTTAGTTCATTCATTAAAGAAATAATTTCTTTTCTAATATTGATTCCACCGTGATCTGAAGCAATGATTACTTTCATAGATTGGTACCTCCCCATTTTTGATTTCATCAGGTTACAAAATTGTGATTGATATGGTGCCAGCACAGTTAAATCCTATTTTACCCACTGCTATTTGTTTTGCAAACGTCATTGTTCGGAGAGTTTTTCAGCTAACAGATTGATCAAGCGTTCAAGTTCATCTCTTGTTTTTTGATAGTCGCTGAGAGAACCGCCAAATGGATCGTTGACATCTCCAGTTTCACCATTTACATACTCTTTTAACGTATGGACCTTTTCTTGATACTCCGAAAATTGTTGTATTGCTAAACGTTTATGCTGGTCTGTCATCGTTAAAACGAGATCGGCCCATTCGAGTTTCTCCTGAGAAAGTTTTGATGTTGAATGATTCAGCGCAATACTTTTTTCAAAAAGTGCCTCAACCGCATACACAGAAGCTTTTCCATGATCAGGAGCAAACAAACCAGCAGATTTCACAGCTGTATTTAGATTTTTTTGCGAGGCAATAGATCGAAAAAGCACCTCAGCCATCGGGCTTCGACATGTGTTTCCTGTACAGACAAATAAAACATTCAATGACGTTCACTCCTTTCTATCATTATAATGGATTTTATCGAAAAAAAATAAATTTAGATAAAAAAAAAGGGATTACCCTTTTTTTAGATTCAAACAGTGAGTAACAATTTAAGTCCAAAACTAAGTAAAATGGTTCCGCCTAAAGCTTGACTATAAGCCCCAAGCCATGATTGAACTTTTTTCCCAAGTAAAAGACCTGCCCATGTTAAAACCATACTAAACAAACCAAACAAACTAATTGTTAAAATCGGTTTTGTTCCATAAAGCCCTAGACTAAGGCCTACCGAAAAGCTGTCAAGACTTACACCAACAGCAAAAACCAAAAGGTTGAAACAGGTCGGGGAAATGACCCGTTCCCCGTTTTTATTGAAAGATGCGGAAATCATTTGAATACCGAGCACTAAAAGCAAGGCACTGCTCATATATGTCGCAAGGACTCCAAGCGTATCAGAGAGAAACTGTCCTGCCACCATACCACCAAGTGGCATGATGACATGAAACAGTCCAATAAGCACACTTATTTGACCATATTGTTTCCTTGTCAGCTTTGTCATTCCAATGCCAAGCCCCACTGAAAAAGCATCCATGCCAAGTGCAAAGGCCATGATACATAGCGTCAGGATTTCACCTATTACCACATCAACATTCATGAAATTCCCCCTTGGACACGCCTGCTTTTCTAGCCTATGCGTGTCCAAAAGGTGATAGAACACTCTCTTAGCTTACACTTCAATCATCCGATGTCCAGCGGCTTTTAACAATCTGTTCATGACTGCGCGCCCAACACCTACTTCCGGAAAAGGCTCAGCAAAAATAAAATCGAGCTTTTTTTCATCTAAACTACGAAGACTGTTATATAAACCAGCTGCAACGGTTTCTAAACGATCTCGTCTACCACATGCCCAAACAACATCTGCTTTGTAGGTATCAGCATACTCTTCAGTAGTCAAAATACCAACCTTCTTACCATCTTTCTGATATTGCTCAATCAACCGCTGAATATTTTCACGGTTTCCTTTCACAATAGCAAGTGGGGCTTCTGGTGCATAGTGAGTATATTTCATTCCTGGAGACAATGGCGCCTCATTCTCATTTGTGATTCCTTTATCGATGATGACCTGACCGATTACATTTTCAAGTTGTTCTTTCGTGACGCCACCAGGTCTTAGGATGACAGGTACATCTCCTGTACAGGAGATAACAGTTGATTCAATTCCTACACCAGTAGGACCACCATCAACAATACCAGCAATCCGACCGTTCAAATCATGAGCAACGTGTTCAGCTCTTGTCGGGCTCGGTTTGCCAGATAAATTGGCACTTGGAGCCGCTACCGGAATGGCAGCCCGTTTTATTAACTCAAGCGCAACTGGATGATCAGGCATCCTCACGGCCACGGTGTCCAATCCGGCTGTCACCCTTGTGGATAACACACCAGGTTTACATGGCAAAACAAGTGTCAATGGTCCTGGCCAAAAACGTTCTATTAAGATGGCAACCTGTGCTGAAGAAATATCAGCAAATTCTTTTAATTGCTCTACATCTGCAATATGAACAATTAGAGGATTGTCACTCGGCCTACCTTTCGCTTGATAGATTTTAGTAACAGCATCCGTATTCTTGGCGTTAGCTCCTAATCCATAAACGGTCTCGGTTGGAAAAGATACGACTTCATTATTCTGAAGCATTCGAGCTGCTTCTGTCAGTTGTGGACAGTTTGTGGACAAGTCAGTTGTTACATCCACAATCCATGTGATTGTATCCATTTACATCAAATCTCCCTTAATAAGACACTAAAAACCTTCATTTTTTATGTAAATCCTGTTGAAAGTATAAAAGATGAAAGAAAAGAAAACAAGCGTTATCCACATTTTGTGGACAACGCTGTTAAAATTGTGGATATTTCTGTGTATAAGTAAAACATCATGTTAACTTTTTCATCATTAAAACGGCTTCGTTTGCTTCAAGTGACACTGAAGCATGCTGTGATTGAATCAGTTCATTCGGTTTATTTTCAGTTGGCTTGAAACCTAGCACTTCTAATAAATTGACAGATGTTTGTTTGTTAGTGACTAAATATAGCGTATGAATCTCCCTTTTTTCACATAACACTTGCATACTTTGGAATAGTGAAACGACATGACCTTGATTTAACTGATCAGAAACGACCAATGACCGTAAAAGTCCCTTTTCATTTTCAATTTTCTCCATTCCGAGGCAAGCAACGATTTTTTTCTGGCAATCTTCCATAAGAATAAAGTGGCTCTTATCTTCGTCTATTCCTTTATAGCTTGTCCCCGCCTCTGTTAAGAACGATTGAATCGCATCCTTATCTCTTTTTTCCGCTAACCTCAATTGGTAGAACATTTTTTCACCCCGTTTTTTTGCTTCTCTACTCATTCTATGAGGGCGACAGTAAAATATACCATTTGATTTGATAGAGTTTTGATTAGCAGGAACTTCTTTTTGAAAAGTAGACAACAATTAATATGTTCTTTACACTTCTGCCGCGAAAATTATGCTGGTACCCTCCTGAAAAGAGTTTTTTGTACCGTTTTGGAAAATTATATCACATCCTGATAAACCTTCTACTAACTATATTAAGAAAACAATCCTGACACCCATTCAACTAGGAAAAACTTAACCTCGGTTTCTTCTTCTTTTGTTTCTTCAGTTTCAGTCTTTGTTTTTTCCTGTTGCTTCTCTTCATCCTCTTCAGGTGCTTTGACGGCTTCTCCATTGGAAAAATCAAGAAAGCAGAGTGGCGGAAAGAGAACACACCACCAGTTGGCTCCCTCTCCCTTTCCTAATGTAATTAACACCGCTTCATATTCTCCAGCTGGATATACCATATTGCCGTAAAGCTTGGTCGGAAAAGAAACTTTATCAAAACTGACAGCAACAGATTGCTTACGATTCTCACGCTTTATTACATTTTTTGCAATTTGTTTAATTTCGGGTAATTTTGAACGAATCACTTTTCTCGCTTTCTCAATTGATGTCAGATTTTTGACCCAGTTTGTCATTTCCTGATTCACTTCATCTCTAATTTTGCGCTTTATGTTTTGATCACTCTCATTATTGCTATTTGCTAAAATACGAAAACGAATCGCTTCATCAGGAATAACTTCTGGATCTTGACTAGATGACTGAGCTGTCTCTTCCAATGATAAATTCGCAATCGCACCTATTAACAACAGAAATATATAAATAATAGCTATGAATGATTTTTTCATATTCTCCCCGCTCCTCACCGTTAGTATGAACCTTTTCTAGCCCTATTATGGTCAAAAATAAGACGGTTTAAACGAGGCAATACAAAAAAAGCTAGCAAGCTTTTAATCTAAAAAAAGAGACATCAGGTTATGCCTCTAAAATGAAGGAAGTGGAGATGCATCTCCACCCGTTTGTTTATGTTAAGCTGTTATGTTGAATGACCGCATATACGATGCGATCCTTTCCATTCAAATCTTTTTTTATCTGAACTTCTGCTTTTGGAAAGAATTTCAGAAACATCTCTCGTACAGCCTTTCCCTGTGTCCAGCCAATTTCAAAAACGACCAGCGCTTTTTCTGACATGAGACTGGGAATTTCCTTCATAAAACGCTGATAAAATTGTAACCCATCCGCTCCATCTGTTAAGGCGTTAACAGGTTCATGAAGACGGACGACATCAGATAGCACCGCCATCTCCTCCTCTGAAATATAAGGGGGATTGGACACGATAATATCAGCCTTTTTATTTCGCGAAATCAGCGGTTCCAACAAATCACCGCTGAAAAAATCAACTTGCGCTCCAAGTCGTTCAGCATTATTCATTGCCATCTTTAATGCCGCTTTTGAGATATCTGTTGCCGAAACAGACATGCACTGACATTCAAGGGCAAGGGTAATTGCAATCGCCCCGCTCCCTGTCCCAATATCAACTGTTTGCAAACATTCCTTACCAGGAAAAACACGGTCCGCCTGAAAAAGAACAGTTTCAACAACTTCTTCTGTTTCAGGGCGTGGAATCAATACATGATGATTCACTAAAAATTCTCGCCCATAAAAAAATTCTTTCCCTGTAATATATTGTACAGGGACACCAGATCGATGCAGTTCAACTTGTTTTTCAAATTGTAACAGGTCAGCTTCAGACATCACATCGTGAAAATTTGCCAAAAGTTGGCTTCTTTCCAATTGCAGTTGATCAATGAGCAAGATTTCTGCTGCATTTCGGTCCCTACCCGCTTCGCTCAAATAAGAAGAAGCCCAATTGAGGGCTTCAAATATCGTTTTCATGTTTTAATTCCCCGCCTGCTCAAGCTTGCTGGATTGATCTTCAACAATCAGCGCCTCAATCACTTCATCAAGCTTACCTTCAAGGATTTGATCAAGCTTTTGAATTGTTAAACCAATCCGGTGATCTGTGACGCGATTTTGCGGGAAGTTATAGGTACGGATCCGTTCGGAGCGATCACCTGTACCAACTGCTGACTTACGGTTTTGATCATATTCAGCTTGTGCTTCTTGCTGAAATTTATCATAAATTCTTGCACGCAATACCTTCATCGCTTTCTCTTTGTTCTTAATCTGCGATTTCTCATCTTGGCATGAAACGACAACACCTGTTGGAAGGTGTGTCAAACGGACAGCCGACATCGTCGTATTAACGCTTTGTCCTCCCGGTCCACTTGAGGCAAAAGTATCGACACGAATATCTTTTTCATGTATGTCAACTTCGACTTCTTCAGCTTCAGGCAGACAGGCAACTGTTGCCGTTGAAGTATGGATGCGTCCGCCTGATTCTGTTTCAGGAACCCGCTGAACACGGTGCGCCCCATTCTCATATTTCAACCTTGAATAGGCCCCATTACCATTGATCATAAAAATAATCTCTTTATAACCACCTGTTCCAGTCACATTGGCTTCCATCACTTCTGTTTTCCACCCTTGAAGCTCAGCATAGCGACTATACATACGATAAAGATTTCCAGCGAATAAAGCGGCTTCTTCCCCACCTGCTGCACCACGAATCTCCATAATGACGTTTTTATCATCGTTTGGATCTTTCGGAATCAACAATACTTTTAGACGCTCTGTCAAAGATTCAACTTCTTCCTGCAGTTCAGAAATTTCTTCTTTAACCATTTCACGCATGTCAGAATCAAGTTTTTCTTCAAGCATCGCTTTTGCGTCATCTAACTGCTCTGATGCCGTCCGGTAATGTCTATATACCTCAACTGTTTCCTGTATATCAGATTGTTCTTTTGAGTACTCTCTAAGCTTCTTCGGATCATTTACGACCTCTGGATCGCTTAATTTTTCATTTAATTTTTCATACCGATCTTCAATTGATTTTAAACGGTCTAACACGGTCTTCACCTCTGTTTACTGTGCGTAACATTCTAATTATAGTATAGGGACTCCTCCTCGTCAAAACAACTTGGAAATGTTGACGCATACCGGCGCCTACGTCCTATAACTAACTTTTTGTTATACTTTATATAAAAAGGAGTTGATTTGATGCTAAAATCGATCCATCACATTGCCATCATCTGTTCAGATTACGAAATCACCAAAGCTTTTTATGTTGACAAGCTGGGTTTGGAGATCATCAGTGAGACGTACAGAAAGGATCGGAATTCGTACAAGCTTGATTTAGCATTGAACGGCCGCTATTGTCTAGAACTGTTTTCATTTCCAAATCCTCCTGAACGGATCTCATATCCAGAAGCAGCTGGGCTTAGACATTTAGCTTTTACAGTGACAGATCTTGATCAAGCCATTAGCCATCTTTTACAAAATGGTATAACACCTGAACCAATCCGTATGGACCCAGAGACAGGCAAACGATTTACGTTTTTTTCAGATCCTGATGGTTTACCACTCGAGTTATATGAAGAAACAGCCCTTCCTCTGAAGAAATAACACTTTCTTTGCCGAATCCCTTCTTCTTTTGTCTAACAGGAAGGAAGCTTTTCTTTCAAGTCGAATATCCCTCTTAGATGATCAATGACAGCTAAAAGGAGGTATACGAATTGAATACGGCTGATGTGGCACATAAATTGGGTGTCTCCACAAAAACAGTACAGCGTTGGGTGAAGCAACTCAACATTCCCGCTTCCCGAAATGAACTTGGCCACTACTCTTTCACAGATAACGACATGACCATTTTGGAAAAAGTAAAAGAACAATTGAAAAACGGAATATCGATGCAGGATATCATAGTAGAAAGAAAGAAAAAATCTTTTTTGATCGAAAGAAATGAAAACTCTCTTTCAAATCACCCAAAACAACTTGATGAATGGCTTGATCGGAAAATGAAGCAATATTTACAACATGAACAGCTTGAGCGTCAACTATTACAAAAAAAAATCGCCGAACTCGAACGAAAACTAGAGCAAAAAGCCGATGAGGTCGTCTCCTATCAGCTTCTTCAGCAAAGACGAGATCTTGAAGAAGAGCGACAACAAATCAAAGATATCCAACAGAAAATAAGCGAGTTAGAAAACAACCAGACAAAAGAAAAAGACACCATTCCCTTGGAAGAAAAACCGAAAAGCAGATTCAAATCGATGTTCTCTTTTTGAAAAGTCTGGATTACACTAAAAAACACTTGTTTTCGCAAGTGTTTTTTATCATATATTTTATGATGGTTTCGGTTTCCCTGGAACTTCATGATGGTGACGGCATCGCGCTTCATAAGATTCGGAGGCCCCTACTAAAATGACAGGATCGTCATATGAAGCCGGTTTTCCCTCAATCAACCTTTGGGTTCGGCTTGCTGGCGAACCACAGACAGAACATACTGCTTGCAGCTTAGTCACCGTCTCCGCTAAGCTCATCAGATCCGGAACAACTCCAAAAGGCTCCCCACGGAAGTCTTGGTCAAGACCTGCAGCGATGACGCGATAACCTTTATCCGCCAAAGCAGTTAGGGTACTGACAATTGATTGATCAAAAAACTGCACCTCATCAACGCCAATCACATCGGTTTTTTCACTAATATATTGAAAAATCTCTTGTGGAGAAGTGATCGCATGACAAACAATCTTTGTTCCATTATGCGACACAACCGAATCGCTACTATAGCGATTGTCAATTGCGGGCTTAAACACTTTTACTTGCTGTTTTGCAAATGTTGCTCTTTTGATTCGGCGAATCAGTTCTTCTGATTTACCAGAAAACATGCTTCCGCATATCAGTTCAAGCCAACCACTTTGCTTCATGATGTACATCGTCTATTATCCCCTCTCCAGCGATATTCCTATGTAAAAAACAGGCAAGAATGATTCTCGCCTGTTTTTTTTATATCTATTAAGACTTAAGACCATATTTTTTGTTGAAACGATCAACACGACCATCTGCAGTAGCAAATTTTTGACGGCCAGTATAGAACGGATGGCATTCAGAACAAATTTCAACGCGTACCTCTTCTTTTACTGAACCAGTTTCAAATTCGTTACCACAAGCACATTTCACTGTTGCTTTTTTGAAATTAGGATGAATTCCTGCTTTCATGTCTGTCATCTCCTTCCGCCCTGAATCCCATTCGGAAACAGAGTTAATATTCCGGCAAAACCTCCGGAACGCACATGATAGAATTATAACAGCGATCATGATGTTTTGCAAACTAAAGTTTTGTTATTATCTTTTTGCTGCTGACATGTTGGCTTGCTTCCATTCTTGAATCAAGATATCAAAAAATTCTTGATTTGTTTTGGTCCTTTTCATTTTTCTCATAAACCTCTCAACAAAATCCTGTGAGTCAGACATCGATTTGCGAATGGCCCACAAGCGGTCAAGATGTTCTTTCGGAACAAGCAGCTCTTCTTTACGTGTACCAGAACGACGAATATCAATTGCAGGGAAAATTCTTCTTTCCGCAAGAGAACGGTCAAGATGAAGCTCCATATTTCCCGTCCCTTTAAATTCTTCATAGATGACATCATCCATCCGTGAACCTGTATCAACTAAAGCAGTTGCCAAGATTGTCAAGCTACCGCCTTCTTCAATGTTCCGAGCAGCCCCAAAGAACCGTTTTGGACGATGGAACGCTCCAGGGTCAATCCCGCCTGACAGTGTTCGGCCACTTGGCGGAATCACTAAGTTATAGGCACGAGCCAACCTTGTGATACTATCCATTAAAATCACGACATCTTTTTTATGTTCGACAAGCCGCATTGCTCGCTCAAGTACGAGTTCAGCTACTTTTATGTGGTTCTCTGGCACTTCGTCAAATGTTGAGCTGACGACATCACCTACCACAGATCGTTCAATATCTGTTACTTCCTCTGGCCTTTCATCAATTAAAAGAACAATCAACTCAACCTCTGGATGATTGGCTGTAATGCTGTTGGCAATCTCTTTGAGGAGCATCGTTTTTCCCGCTTTAGGCGGGGCTACAATTAAACCACGCTGTCCAAAACCAACCGGTGCCATCATATCCATAATTCTTGTCGACAAATAATTAGGTTTTGTTTCTAGCACCATTTGGCGATCGGGATAGAGAGGCGTCAATGCAGGAAAGTGAACACGTTCTTTTGCCGATTCGGGATCATCACCATTAACGGCTTCTACGTGAAGCAAACCGTAGTAACGTTCATTTTCTTTTGGAGGACGGACTTTCCCAGAAACTTTATCACCGTTTCTCAAATCAAAGCGACGGATTTGGGAGGCAGAAATATAAATATCCTCTGAGCTAGGAGAATAGTTAATCGGTCTCAGAAAGCCAAACCCTTCTGATTGAATAATTTCCAGAACACCTTCCATAAACAATAAGTCTTCCTTTTCAGCATTGGCCTTCAGAATGGCAAAAATCAATTCCTTTTTTGTCAGTTTACTGTAATACGAGACTTTATAATATCTCGCCAATTCATACAGTTCTTTTAATTTCATATTTTCCAAAGATGAAATAGACACATCTTTCACAAAGAACACCACGCTTTTCTAATCAAATATTTACTTTTGGTCTTATTTTAAAATCGTTTAAACTCTTTGAACAGCAGCTAACGCTTCTACCCATATATAGCAAAGAATGAAAAGGTTTATCATGAGTCGAGAAAGAAGCGAGGACTTAACAAGAGAAGAATTATCGCATTTCGTATTTATGCGGCAGGAATTTAGAATTTTCCCAATAATAGGATGCGCAGAAAATTGTGCAGCACTCTTTATTTTTACCTTATTTGACGACCATATTCAACTTTTATCGAAAACAAAAAACAAGCTGTCTGCAATTGTACCAAATAATGAAAGTATGTTCAATAGAAGGGAAAGCGGGAAATGTATACCCCGCTTTTATCTCCTTAAGGACGAATCACTAAGTTAGGCTTCTTCTTAAGACTATGCCTTCCATCCACAAAGCGAACAGTTCCAGACTTAGCTCTCATGACAATACTGTGAGTGGTTCCGACAGACCCTTTAAATTGCACACCGCGTAAAAGTTCTCCATCGGTCACACCAGTTGCAGCAAAGATCGCGTCATCCCCTTTTACGAGATCTTCCATTCGCAACACCTTCGCAATATCGACCCCCATCTTTTCACACCGCTTCATCTCTTCATCATTTTGCGGAAGAAGCTTACCATGTATTTCTCCTCCTAGAGCTTTTAGTGCAACTGCAGCCAAAACTCCTTCTGGGGCACCACCAGAACCAAACAAAATATCAACCCCTGTATGGTCAAAAGCAGTGTTTATCGCTCCAGCTACATCACCGTCATTAATCAACTTAATTCTAGCCCCAGCTTCCCGAAGTTCATGGATAATTCGCTCATGGCGCGAACGATTTAAAACAGTGGCTACAACATCTTCCACATCTTTATTTTTGGCTTTTGCCACAGCCTTCAAGTTATCGATGACCGGGGCTTCAATATCTATGCAACCGACTGCTTCTGGTCCGACAGCAATTTTGTCCATATACATGTCAGGTGCATTTAGAAGGTGGCCATGATCGGCCACAGCGATAACAGCAAGTGCGTTCCACCCACCGCTTGCAACAATATTTGTTCCTTCTAATGGATCAACCGCTACATCTACTCTAGGTCCATAACCATTCCCCAGTTTTTCCCCAATATAAAGCATAGGTGCTTCATCCATTTCACCTTCACCGATAACGACTGTCCCTTTCATTGGAACAGTGTCAAAAACATCCCTCATAGCATTTGTTGCTGCATCATCAGCTTCTTCTTTTTTACCTCTCCCCATCCAGCGGGCTGACTTAAGTGCTGCAGCTTCAGTCACACGTACAAGTTCCATTGATAAGCTTCTTTCCATCCCTTTCTTATCCCCTCTCATCATTCTAGATCTCTTATTCTTGACTTCCATATCATATTCAAAAAAAGCGAATTAGGAATTTTGCATCTGTTCTAATTCTTGGTCTGTTAGTTTCTCACGCCAAACGACAGCTCCCAGGTTGGACAGTTTCTCTTCAATCTGACTGTATCCTCTATCAAGGTGTTCGAGTCCGGTTATCTCAGTAATACCTTCTGCCATTAAACCGGCAATAACAAGGCACGCTCCCGCTCTAAGGTCACTGGCTTTCACTTTAGCACCTTGAAGAGCAGCGGAACCTGTGATAATCGCTGATCTTCCTTCAACCTTCATCGCTGCACCCATTCGTCGTAACTCGTCTATATGTTTAAAACGGGCTGAATAAATCGTGTCAGTGACAACGCTTGTCCCATTAGCCTTTGTTAACAGGGATGTCATCGGTTGTTGCAGATCAGTTGGAAAACCGGGATAGACAAGTGTTTTGAGATCGACTGGCTTCAATTCTTTCTGCCCACCAACCATCAACAACTGGTCACTGCTTTCCTCAATTCTGATCCCCATCTCGCGCAACTTAGCAATCACTGATTCAAGATGTGTCGGAATCACATTATCAATCAATACCTCTTGTCCCATTGCAGCAGCTGCAATCATAAAAGTTCCTGCTTCTATCCGATCTGGAATAATCGAGTGTCTGCAACCATGAAGTGATTCTACCCCTTCAATTCGGATCACATCTGTGCCAGCACCTTTTATTTTAGCACCCATACTTGTTAAAAGGGTGGCAACATCAATGATTTCCGGTTCCTTTGCAGCATTTTCAATCACTGTTTTACCTTTTGCAAGCACAGCAGCAAGCATAATATTAATCGTTGCTCCAACACTGACAACATCCAAATATATTCGTGCGCCTTTTAATTGTTCTGCACGTAGATAGATCGCACCTTGTTCATTTGTCACTTCTGCTCCGAGCGCTTCAAAACCTTTAATATGTTGATCTATCGGCCTTGGACCGAGGTGACACCCGCCTGGAAGACCGATAACGGCTTTTTTAAAACGACCGAGCATCGCTCCCATTAAGTAATAGGACGCCCGCAACTGTTTTACTTTACCGTTCGGCAAAGGCATACTGATCATCGGTTTGGGGTCAATGACCATTTCTCCTTTTTCAAAATGAACATTTCCACCGATCTCTCTTAACAAATCGCGTAGCGTTAAAATATCTGATATATGCGGAAGACCTTCGATTGTAACAGGTGAATGAGCCAAAATCGTCGCAGGTATAAGAGCGACCGCACTATTTTTAGCACCGCTTATATGTACTGTCCCATTCAAGGGGTCTCCGCCGGCTATATTTAACTTTTCCATGATCGTCTCCTTCCTAAGAAGATAGCTAATGATCATTTTAGCCCTCTCAAAAAACAAATGGTCCTTTTAAAAAATCTAGCCAATTAAAAGAAAAAGAATACAATATTCTCAAAAATTATTGGGAAGAATATGGCGAAGTTGCGCGTGGAAAAAAGTCCTCTAAGTATAAAACATAAACAAAATGGTGACAAGCAGAAGGATTTCCCTTCACTTGCCACTCACAAAACGATCCTTAACTGTTATTTTTATTCCAGTCTGCTAAAAACTTTTCAATCCCAATATCTGTTAACGGGTGCTTTGTTAATTGATGAATCACTTGCAGTGGCATTGTACCAATATGGGCCCCTCTCAAAGCAGCTTCAGTAACATGTTGTGGATGACGGATTGATGCCGCAATAATTTGTGTATCTAAACCGTGCACATCAAAGATCTGTTTAATTTCGCTAATGAGATCAAGACCATTATGACCGATATCATCCAAACGTCCTAAAAATGGAGAAACATAAGTAGCTCCTGCTCTAGCTGCAAGCAATGCCTGATTAGCACTAAAGATCAGTGTAACATTTGTTTTAATACCATGATCAGTTAATGCTTTTACAGCCTTCAAGCCATCGGCTGTCATTGGGATTTTTACTGTAATATTCGGTGCTATCTTTGCAAGCTCTTTTCCTTCTTCAATCATCTCTTCCGCCTTAAGAGAAATAACCTCAGCGCTAACAGATCCTAATGATACTACATCTGTAATTTCACGCAGACGGTCATGAAACGAAATATTTTCTTTGGCTACTAAACTAGGATTTGTGGTAACCCCAGCTAAAACACCGAGAGCATGAGCTTCCTTAATTTCGTCTAAATTTGCAGTATCAATAAAAAACAGCATACTTGACAAAACCTCCTGTCATAAAAAATGTCTGAAACTTAAAACATGTTTGCGCTTTCCAAATAATAAGGATAAAACCGCCTGACCTAAGACAGGCGGCTTTTTGACTGAACTGGAAGCAAAAGAGCCCCATGCTAAATCATGCATGCAGAAAAACACCCTATTTCCTCAAATTTTATGGAAAGCAGGTGTTTTTCTAAGATCATTATGCTTGGTTTGAAGAACCAAATTCACGCATTTTGCCAATAACTGTTGCTTTAATAGCTTCACGTGCAGGTCCTAAATATTTACGTGGATCATACTCTTCTGTTAATTTTGCCAATGTTTCACGAACAGCTTTTGCAGAAGCGATTTGATTTTCTGTGTTGACGTTGATTTTTGCTGTACCTAATGAAATAGATTTTTTAATATCATTAGTTGGAATTCCAGTACCGCCATGAAGAACAAGCGGAAGACCTGTAGTTTTTCCAATTTCTTCCATTTCTTTAAATCCTAAGTTAGGTTCACCTTTGTAAGGACCGTGAACAGAACCTAATGCAGGTGCAAGACAGTCAATACCAGTGCGTTCAACAAGGTCTTGACATTCTTTTGGATCAGCGTAGATCACGCCTTCTGCTACAACATCATCTTCCTGTCCACCGACAGTTCCAAGTTCAGCTTCTACTGAAACACCGTGGAAATGAGCAAGTTCAACCACTTTTGCAGTCGTTTCAACATTCTCTTCGAAAGGATGGTGAGAAGCGTCGATCATAACTGAAGTGAAACCAGCATGAATCGCTTTTGCACAAGATTCAAAGCTTGAACCGTGATCTAAGTGAATCGCAACTGGAACAGTTACATTGTATTCTTCCATTAACGCTTTAACCATTGCAACAACTGTTTTAAAACCGCCCATATAACGTCCTGCACCTTCTGATACACCAAGAATAACAGGGGATTTTTCTTCTTGAGCTGCTTGTAAAATAGCCTGAGTAAACTCAAGGTTATTTAGGTTAAATTGTCCTACAGCATATTTGTTTTCTTTTGCTTTATTCAACATTTCCGTCATTGATACTAAAGGCATGTCGAAAGTCCTCCTTATGTAGCCTGATTTGCTTTTTTTTTTCGAAAAAAGCCTTCACACCTAACTAGTATGACCAGAAAAACCTGCCATATGTAAAATGTTTTTTTACTACTTTAGCTTTTCTCTACTTATATAGAATAACAATTATTCAGCAAATCGGCAATAACATGACTGTGACAACATCAAAAACTTTTTCCCGTTATCCGTTTGATTTGATGGGCAGATAGACTTTGACTGCCTCGCGAATTTCGTCAATATCAAAGGGCTTTGCAAAGTGTGTAAGAGCTCCCAACTCTTTTGACTCCTGAATCATATCAAGTTCACCGTAAGCTGTCATAATGATGACACGGATTTGATCATCGATCACTTTCATCCTTTTTAAAATTTCAATCCCGTCCATTCCAGGTATCTTCATATCAAGCAACACAAGGTCTGGTCGTTCTCTCCCAACAATGTCAAGCGCCTGAAGTCCATTAGCAGCCTGAAATGTCTTGTACCCTTCTTTATTGAAAACTTCATTCAGCAAAACGCGAATCCCGTACTGATCATCTACAATTAAAATCTTCTCATTCATTTTTCTACACACCTCTACACTTAATTTTCGCCAAAATAAAGCAGTAGTTTATCTATTCTGTTTTGTTTTACTTTTTTCCTTTAATTCAAGTATTTAAGTTTGCGACAGATTTAGAGGATTTTTCCCAATTTTCTTCTTTAGTATATAATGATAGACAGGAAAAAAGGAGGAGTCGACTTGCTTAAAATTTTCACGACACAATTATTAGGAATCTTTAATCGAATTCAGGAAAAGGAAGCCTTGGCGATTGAAGATGGAGCCAGATTTTTAGCTCAAGCAGTGATTAGTAATCACTCCATATATGTTTATGGAAAAAATGAACTGGAGGGCATTCTAAACGAAGCCTTGCACAGTTCTGAACCGTTTCCCTCAGTCAAATCGCTTCCCCATGATGAAGTAGATTGGCCTGTTTTTCAACCCGCTGATAAGGTGCTGATGTTTTGTGCCTCTCCAATGGATCATGATGAACGACAAATAGCTGAAAAACTGAATGAAAAAGGGGTTGGATTGATCATTATCTCCCCTTCATCTAAAGAAGATACATCTATTGAATCATTTGCCGATGTCCATATTGACTTAAACTTGACAAGGCCGCTTCTTCCCCATGAAGATGGTACAAGATTCGGGTTTCCTTCACTCATGGTGAGCCTCTACATTTACCATGCCCTTTCCTTTACATTAAAGGAAATTCTTCAGGAATACCAATGAAAGAAACCGCCCGGCTTGAAATTAGTTGTTTCTTCTCATGCCATACGATTATAGTACTAGACATGACAAAAAACCTGTCAACTTATGCTGACAGGTTCTTTGCTTTACAGTTTTTCAGAAGCTCTTAGTGACGCATGAACAAAATCTCTAAACAAGGCTTGAGGTCTTGTCGGTCTTGAAGTAAATTCAGGGTGAAATTGTGAAGCCACAAACCATGGATGATCTTTAAGCTCAATAATTTCTACGAGGCGGCCATCGGGGCTTGTCCCCGAAAATACAAAACCGGCTTCTTCCATTTGTTGTCTAAATTCATTGTTGAATTCATAACGGTGGCGATGACGTTCGTACACCACTTCATCGCGATAAGCTTCAAACGCTTTTGTCCCTTCCTTAAGCTTGCACGGGTAGAGACCAAGCCGAAGGGTTCCACCGAGATCTTCAATATCTTTTTGTTCAGGAAGAAGATCAATGATCGGATATGGTGTTGAAGGATCGATTTCAGCAGAATGTGCTCCCTGAAGCCCTAGAACATTTCTCGCATATTCAATCGATGCCACTTGCATCCCAAGGCAAATCCCAAAGAACGGAATTTTATGTTGGCGTGCATAATGAACAGCTGCAATTTTCCCTTCAACTCCACGATCCCCAAATCCACCAGGAACAAGAATACCATCTACATCGTGAACTAGATCGCTAATATTTTCTTCTGTTACTTCTTCAGCATTGATCCATTTAATTTGGATATCTGAATCAAATGCATATCCCGCATGACGGAGAGATTCCACAACAGAAATATAAGCATCCTGAAGTTCGACATATTTGCCGACTAAACCGATGGTTGCTGTTTTCGAAAGGTTTTGCACCTTATTAACAAGCATTTCCCACTCTTCCATATCAGCTTCTTTACATTCCAACTGCAAGTGGTTGCAGACGAGGTGATCAAGTCCTTGTTTTTGCAGTTCAAGCGGAATGGAATATAGTGTGTCGGCATCTCCGGCTTCGATGACGGCTTTCGGATCAATGTCACAAAACAATGCTATTTTATCTTTCATATCTTGAGAAATCGGCATTTCCGTTCTGACAACAATCACATTTGGTTGAATCCCAAGACTACGCAATTCTTTAACACTATGCTGTGTCGGCTTTGTTTTCATTTCTCCTGCCGCTTTAATGTAAGGAACGAGTGTACAATGGATGTACATCACATTTTCGCGCCCGATATCACTCTTAATCTGTCTAATGGCTTCAAGAAATGGCAATGATTCGATATCACCAACAGTTCCGCCGATTTCCGTGATGACAACATCAGCACTTGTTTCTTTTCCAGCACGGAAAACACGCTCTTTAATTTCATTCGTAATATGCGGAATAACTTGGACAGTGCCACCTAAATAATCGCCTCTTCGTTCTTTTTTGAGCACTGTAGAATATATTTTCCCAGTTGTTACATTGCTATATTTATTTAAGTTAATGTCAATAAAGCGTTCATAATGACCTAAGTCAAGGTCGGTTTCCGCCCCATCATCTGTTACAAACACTTCACCATGCTGATATGGGCTCATTGTTCCAGGATCCACATTGATATAAGGATCAAATTTTTGAATTGTTACATTAAGACCCCTGTTTTTCAGGAGACGCCCAAGTGAAGATGCTGTAATTCCTTTACCAAGTGAGGATACAACTCCTCCAGTTACAAAGATATATTTTGTCATATTTGTACCCCTCTCTTCATGTAGACACTTATTCATTAAAATGCTCCGTTTATGAAAAATCATTTAGTTGTTTTCTAAATGATTAAGATATGTTAGGGACGGAAAAACAAGAAAGCTCCCTTTCAATTTCTTGAAAGGGAGCTGATAGTCCGTATCACTTGAATCTCTTCTTTTTGAAGAGCCCAAAATACATACTACATAGTTCACTTATGAAAGTCAAGATCCAATTTAAATCATACCTGTTTAATCTTCTGCATCTTCATCAAAATCTTCGTCATCATCTAAAACTTCGTCTTCAAGGTCATCAAGTTCATCATCATCCGTTTCATCGATATCATCGAATTCATCGGTATCAAGATCAGCTTCATCATCAAGAAGAATATCATCAACTTCATTTTCAAAATCTTCTTCTGCATCAACAGCTTTTTTCGCTTTTTTCTTTTTCGCCTTTACAGTCGGCTGTGTTTCTTCGTCAAGCTGATCATATGGATACCAACTACGCAATCCCCATGTCTGGTCAGACAGCGCTAAAAAGCGACCGTCAATATTTAAATCTGTATAAAACTGGGCAATGCGATCCTCCAGCTCTTCTTTTCCAAGTCCGAGCAGAGAAGCTGCTTTATCTGTAAGTTCTTGAAATGTAATTGATTTTTTTTCGTCTAAGAATATTTCATGTGCAATTTCTACTAAAGCCATTTCCTTCAGCTGTTCTTCTGAGTATTGTTTCAAGCTCATGGCCAGACACTCCCTTTCTATCTTCATGTATGTATCTACTATCTTTGTCATAGAAAATAAGCATGTAATTCCCGTCTTTTACGACAAACCATACCTCTCATTATAAACAAAAGCAAACAGTTTATGCTACCTTTATTCCTGTTAATTCAATAAATTTTACTTAAAATACAATAACTAAATGAGCGGCAGAAAACATGAAGTAAAAGATACAAAAAAGGAAGACCGGCTTGGACCTAAAACGAACAAAGCAAATAAGCTTGTCCGTCTCTGTTTACACACTAGGATTTGATTAGCATTCTCGAAATCACCATACGCTGAATTTCTTGAGTACCTTCATAAATTTGCGTAATTTTCGCATCACGCATATAGCGTTCAACTGGGTAATCTTTTGTATAGCCATATCCGCCAAAGATTTGAACAGCTTCTGTTGTCACCTTCATGGCTGTATCACCAGCATACAATTTTGACATTGCAGATGCTTTCCCATAAGGCAGGCCTTGAGATTCAAGCCATGCCGCCTGATAGGTTAAAAGCCTTGATGCTTCAATTTCTGTCGCCATGTCTGCTAGTTTAAATGCAACTCCTTGTTGTTCGGCAATCGGTTTGCCAAATTGCTTTCGTTCCTTTGCATAGGCTTTCGCAGCCGCAAATGCTCCTTGCGCAATTCCGACAGCTTGGGCCGCAATTCCGTTTCTCCCGCCGTCAAGTGTCATCATGGCAATTTTAAAACCTTCTCCTTCTTCACCAAGCCTGTTTTTTACAGGGACACGACAGTCCTCAAAGATAATTTCTGTCGTTGGTGATGAACGAATTCCAAGCTTTTTCTCTTTTTTACCGACTGAAAAGCCAGGAAAGTCTTTCTCAATTATAAAAGCTGTTGACCCTTGGTGTTTCTTCTCCTGATCGAGAGCAGCAAATACAATATAATAATCAGCAATTCCTCCATTTGTAATAAAAATTTTTGTTCCATTTATGATATATTCATCACCGTTTTTAACTGCAGTTGTTTTCATTCCACCTGCATCAGAACCTGAACCTGGTTCAGTTAAGCCGTAAGCACCGATCTTTTCTCCACGTGCCATCGGCTTTAAGTATTTCTGCTTTTGCTCTTCACTTCCAAAAGTATAGATTGGCCAGCCTGCAAGTGATGTATGAGCAGACAGAGTGACACCTGTTGAAGCACATACACTTGAGAGTTCTTCCACTGCAATGACGTATGCTAAATAATCGCTGCCGATCCCACCGTATTCTTCTGGCCACGGAATACCCGTCAATCCTAATTCCGCCATCTTTTTAAATAACTCAATATTAAACCTTTCTTCTTCATCACGCTCAGCCGCTGTCGGTTCCACCTCATGGTTAGCAAAGTCGCGGACCATCTTTTGAATCATTTGATGCTCTTCAGACAGCTTAAACATCATCGCTTCCCCACTCCTTATATATGCTTGTTAATGACGATTCGTTGAATTTCGTTTGTTCCTTCATAAATTTCACATACTTTCGCATCTCTGAAGTATCGTTCTACATGATAATCTGTTGTTAACCCCTGATAACCAAATAGTTGAATGGCCTCAGTTGTCACATACATCGCTGTCTCTGAAGCAAACAATTTAGCCATCGCTGCCGCTTTTCCAGTTTTTCTACCTTGTTCTTTTAGTGATGCAGCTTGATAGACGAGAAGCTTGGCCGCTTCTGTCCGCGTCGCCATATCAGCCAATTTAAAAGCTAGCTCCTGTTGTTGCTTGAGGAGCTCTCCCTTTTGATACGTCACCTTGACATATTCGGTCGCATCACTAAGCGCGCTTTCAGCAATACCAAGCGCCTGTGCAGCGATTCCGATTCTACCTGTATCTAGATGAGACATGGCAATTTTAAACCCCTCGCCTTCCTTACCAAGTAGCTGGCAAGAAGAAATGACAGCGTTATCAAAATGAAGTGTTATTGTTTGTGAACCGTGGAGTCCCATCTTCGCTATATTTTTGCCAATGTGAAGGCCCTTTGTTCCTTTCTCAATGATAAAAGCTGAAATCCCCTTTGTCCCCAAGTCTTGCAAAAACGAGGTAAATATCTGCCGCTTCTCCGTTCGTAATAAAATTTTTTGTTCCGTTTAAAACGTACGTACCACCTTGTTTTTCTGCTTTTGTTTTAATGCTCCCTGCATCAGAACCGGCGTTTGGCTCTGTTAAACAAAAGGCTCCTATATATTGTCCACTAGCGAGTTTTTTGACATAACACTCTTTTTGCTGTTCATTCCCATACAAAAGGATAGGCATTGTAGCAAGTGATGTGTGCACAGATAAAATTGTTCCAACAACAGCACTGACTTTTGATAACTCATGAATGGTGATGATATACGAAATAAAGTCAGTACCAGCCCCGTTATACTTCACAGGAATGGGCAGACCCATCCAGCCGCAACTTGCCATTTTCGTTAAAGTAGCTGCCGGAAAATGCCCCTTTTCCATTTCTGGTACATACGGAGCTACTTCGCGTTCAGCAAACTGACTAACTTGCTTTCGCATCCCGGCTTGTGCTTCTGTCAATAGAAGGTTCACTTTTTGCCCCTCCTCTTCAATTGTCGCCGTACGTATAAAAACCCCTACCCGATTTTTTCCCTAAACGGCCTGCGTTGACATATTGTTTCAGTAGTGGACATGGTCTGTATTTATCATCACCAAACCCTTGATGAAGTGTTTCCATAATAGAAAGACATGTATCAAGTCCAATGAGATCAGCTAGAGCAAGCGGTCCCATTGGGTGGTTCATTCCCAATTTCATAATACTGTCAATGCTTTCTTTGTCTGCGACACCCTCGTAAAGCGCGAACACTGCTTCATTAATCATTGGCATTAACATTCGATTGGAAATAAAACCAGGAAAATCATGGACTTCAATTGGCACTTTGTTAAGCTTTTTAGCCACAGTAACAACCGTTTGATACGTTTCCTCACTCGTCTCAAGCCCTTTGATCACTTCAATCAGCTGCATGACAGGTACTGGATTCATAAAATGCATACCGATGACATGTTCCGGTTTGTTTGTGACTGATGCAAGCTCTGTAATCGATAAAGATGACGTATTTGATGCCAGAATCGCAGAATCTCCAGTTGCACCATCCAAACGCTTAAAAATCTCTTTTTTCACATCCATATTTTCAATAGCAGCTTCAATAATGAGAAAGGCCTCGTGAGCATCTTCCAAATGAGGTACTGGAGAGAGCCGCTGATAGATTTCCTTGACATCTTGTTGTGACATTTTGCCTTTTTCCGCCTGCCTCATCAGTTGACCTGAAATTCGCTTCATCCCTTTTTGAATTTGTTCATCTGATACATCGTTCAAATAGACATTGTAACCAGCCTGAGCACAAACTTGGGCAATTCCCCCACCCATTTGCCCTGTACCGATGACCATGATCGTGTCGTTTCTCAATTTCATCCCCCCTTAAACATGAATCATAACAGCATCGCCTTGACCACCGCCACTACAAATTGCAGCTATACCCGTACCACCACCGCGTCGTTTCAACTCATACATCAGCGTCAGAATGATCCGTGCACCGCTCGCACCAATCGGATGGCCAAGTGCAATTGCACCACCATTTACATTGACCTTTTCCATATCAATTCCAGCGATTTTCCCACTTGCCAAAGCAACTGCCGCGAAAGCTTCATTGATTTCAAACAGACTGATATCAGCTTGGTCTGCACCCGTTTTTTTCAGCAACTCATCAATGACCAGCCCAGGTGTTTTTGGAAAGTCTTTGGCCTCAACAGCAAGTGAAGTATGGGCAATAATCGTTGCTAGCGGTTTTACGTTTAGGGCTTCTGCCTTTGCCTCACTGGCAATAATGAGCGAACATGCTCCATCATTTACTCCAGGCGCATTGCCAGCTGTAATCGTCCCGTTTTCGTCAAAAACAGGTGAAAGCATTGCTAGCCTTTCAATTGATGTGTTTCGGCGCGGACCTTCATCACGGTCCACAATTAATTTCTCACCTTTTTTTTGTGGAATATTTACAGGAACAATTTCTTCTTGAAGCAATCCTGAATCCGTTGCCTCGACAGCTCGCTGTTGACTTGCTAATGCCCAGCGGTCTTGTTCTTCTCTCGTAATCTTTAATTCTTTCGCAACGGCATTGCCATAAGCCCCCATGTGTACACCTGCAAAAGAACATGTCAAACCATCCAGAAGCATCATATCCTGAACAGTTCCATCTCCCATCCTATAGCCCATTCTCGCTTTTTTCAGCAAGTAAGGTGCATTAGACATCGACTCCATTCCACCCGTAACGATCACTTCTGCATCACCAGCGCGAATCATCTGGTCAGCCATTGTCAGACTTCTCATCCCAGAGGCACAAACTTTATTAATAGTTTCCGTTTTGACAGACCACGGTAGATCTGCATATCTTGCTGCTTGTCTTGAAGGCAATTGTCCCTGCCCTCCTTGCAAAACTGAACCCATGATCACTTCATCTACGTGTTCCCCTCTTACTCCAGAGCGTTTTAATGCAGCTTGAATGGCAATACCCCCAAGCTCAGCAGCTGATTTCGTCTGAAGTGCTCCCCCTAATTTTCCAAAAGGTGTCCGTGCACCTCCAACAATTACCGATTTGACCATGATATCTCCCCTCAGCCTTCTTTATATACTTATGATAAAAGAAGGCGGAGATTCTACTCACACCTTCTTTTTCATCTCTAAATCTAGGATGCCTCCTCCCCTTGATCTTCTTTGCCAAACACTGCCCGTTCTAGCAGTTCAGCAACATCGTTTGTGGCAACTTGTTCCTCAATTTCTTTTGCCTTAGTTCCATCTCCAAGCATTGTGAGACAATACGGACAACCGGAACTAATCACTGATGGATTGGTCAGCAGAGCCTGCTCTGTTCGCGCTACATTAATTCTTGTTCCTGTCTCTTCCTCCATCCACATCAAGCCACCGCCTGCTCCACAGCACATTCCGGTTTCCCGGCTGCGCTCCATTTCCACTAAGCGGATTCCCGGAATTGAACGAAGGATGTCACGAGGAGGATCATAGACTTCGTTATAACGTCCTAAATAACAGGAATCATGAAATGTCACCGTTTCCTCAACCGGAAACTTCGGTTTAAGCTTGCCGTCTCGAACAAGTGAGGCGAGTAATTCTGTATGATGAAAAACTTCTGCTTCAAGGCCAAAATCAGGATATTCGTTTTTGAAAATATTATATGCATGAGGATCGATCGTAACAATTTTTTTAATATCATGTTTTGCAAATTCTTCAATATTTTTTGTGGCTAGCTCTTGAAACAAGAATTCATTACCAAGTCGTCTTGGTGTATCACCTGAGTTTTTCTCTTTGTTTCCAAGAATGGCAAATGAGACACCGGCATGCTGAAGAAGGTGTGCGAATGCCATCGCAATTTTTTGACTCCGTCTGTCATAAGATCCCATCGATCCAACCCAAAACAAATATTCAAACTCTTTCTCTTTTTTCTTCATTTCCTTAACAGTCGGTACTTCAACGTCTTCACGCATGTCCCGCCAGTTTTCTCGTTCTTTTCTGTTTAATCCCCATGGATTCCCCTGTCTCTCAATGCTTGTCATCGCACGCTGTGCATCAGCATCCATTTTTCCTTCTGTTAGAACAAGATAGCGACGAAGATCAATAATCTTATCAACGTGCTCATTCATAACTGGACACTGATCCTCACAATTGCGGCAAGTCGTACAAGCCCAAATCTCCTCTTCTGTGATGACATCCCCAATTAAACTTGGGTTATAAAGATCTGTGGCTGCGGCTTCTTTTGATCCTTCTCCACCAGCCGCCATTGCTAACTGGTTAGCTTTTGTATGTTGAAAAAATGTGGCCGGTACCCAAGGTGTCTTTGATGTCACAGCTGCTCCTTTTTCTGTTAGGTGGTCTCTAAGCCGCAAGATGAGATCCATTGGTGACAACATTTTACCTGTGCCTGTCGCAGGACACATATTGGTACAGCGACCACATTCTACACAAGCGTAAAGATCGATAAGCTGTGATTGTCTGAATTCTTCAATTCGACCAACACCAAACGTTTCTTTTGATTCATCTTCAAAATCAATTTTTTCAAGCTTTCCCGGATTTGTTAGCCTGCTCAAAAAAACATTTGCAGGTCCAGCAATCAAATGAGCGTGCTTTGATTGAGGAACATAAACTAAAAACGTTAATAAAATCAAGAGATGGGCCCACCACGCCAGATAAAAAACGACTGTAGCGGCAGTTTCGCCCATAAACCCAAAAACAAATGCAACCGCTGAGGCCATTGGTTCATGCCAAGCAAGCGAGTGGTCGTGCCAAACGATATTCATACCATTTCCGAGCAAAACGGTAAACATCAACCCACCGATCAACAGTAGCACAAGGCCTGATTTAAAATTTCGTTTCAGTCTAACAAGCTTTTCAATATAACGCCGATGAAACGCCCAAGCAACTGCAATCAAAATCAGCAGTGTAACTATTTCCTGAAAGAATGTGAATGCAGGATAAACACTCCCAAGCGGCAGTCCTTTATCTGGAAAAAGTCCTTTTATAATAAAATCCAGTGCCCCAAACTGGACAAGAATAAAACCATAAAAAAACATAACATGAATAATCCCGCTTTTTTTATCTTTGAGCAATTTCTTTTGACCGAAGACATTTTGCCATATCCTTTGAAGCCGTTCCTTGATCCGTTGATCAAAAACCTCTTTTTGTCCGAGTCTAATGTAACTCAACCTCGTCCTGATCAAGTAAATAAACAGATAAACGGCGTAAAAGGTTACTCCCAAAAATGCAATGAAATTTAACCATAACATGTAACTCAACAATAGCTCCCCCTTTCAGTTCTCCCAATCCAACTTCCCGAGAATCCCCTTTACTATCTTTATCTTAAATAATGAATGAGTGTTCAGTCAATCCTTTTTCTCATTCCTAAGTGGCTTTTTAAAAAGGTGATCGGGCAAACATATCACGGTGTGGAGATTTACGCAGAACAGTTTACAAAACTATAAAACTAGTTTTATAATAATAATAAAGGAGCTGACAGCTATGAATTGGTCCCTAAAATCAGCTGAAACATTAGATCAAATCGTTGCAGATCAAAAGTTTGATGAAAAGGCTTTGTTAAAAAAGGCAGACGTATATAAAGCGCTGGCAGATCCAACCCGTTTAAAAGTCCTCAAACTGCTAGAAATCGAGCCGATGTGTCTTTGTGAACTTGTCAGTGCTCTCAATGTACCGAATTCTACGATGACACATCATATTCGACTACTAGAAAGGGGCGAATTGATCTACTCTGAAAAAGTAGGTCGAAATACGGTATTTTCACTTCAAGAGGCGGTAAAACATGTTTGAGCAGATTGGGCATTTGATTGCCTATGAGTTACTTCATTTACAAGGCCGACTTGGAGAAACGATACAGTTTTTTGTGATGGATGTCACTAAAATTGCCGTCTTATTAGCCATCATGGTGTTTGTCATCAGCTATATCCGTTCGTTTTTCCCAGTAGAGTCCGTTCGAAACTATTTATCAGGCAAGAAAAAAGCGGTCGGTTATCTCGGAGCGGCCGGTCTCGGTGTATTGTCACCATACTGCTCCTGCTCAACAATTCCGTTTTTCATCGGTTTTGTTGAAGCTGGTATTCCGCTCGGGATCACATTTACATTTCTTATCACATCGCCAATTGTTAACGAAGTATCACTTGTATTACTTGTCTCGATGTTCGGTTTCAAAATAGCAGTATTATATGTCATGGCCGGTATCACAGTCGCATTGTTGGCCGGTCTTTTGATTGAGAGACTGCACCTTGAGAAGTATGTACAAGAGTATGTCTATCAAATCAAACAGACCGAGGCGGCGACAGTCGTTAAATTATCACACAGTGACCGCCTCAAATTCGCTCTTGAAAACGTCTGGTCTGTGATCAAAAAAACTGGCCCATACCTTCTGATTGGAATTGGCATTGCGGCAGGTCTTCACGGCTATATCCCTACAGATTTCATTGTCAGTGTCGCTGGAGACAGCTGGTACTCGCCAATCGTTGCAACACTTATCGGTGTTCCGCTATATTCTAATGCGATCGGGACACTTCCAATCATCGAGGTCCTTGTCGCTAAAGGAATGTCAATGGGGACAGCTCTCGCTTTCATGATGTCGACAGTTGCATTATCAGCGCCAGAAGGGATCTTACTCAGCCGCGTCCTCAAAAAAGAACTTGTTCTGATCTTTTTCGGAATTGTCTCAACAGGCATTATTTTAATCGGTTATTTATTTCATTTCATACTATAGAGGAGGATTCACATGAACATTAAAATCTTAGGAACAGGTTGCAAGAATTGTCAGACACTTGAACAAAACGTCCGGAAAGCACTCGCTCAGTCCGGCAAAGAGGCAGAAATCGAAAAAGTAACAGATATTCAAGAGATCATGTCTTATGGTGTGATGAGTACGCCGGGCATTGTGATCGATGGAGAAGTGAAATCAACAGGGCGTGTTCTATCACCAGCAGCGATTGTGAAGTTGTTTTAAAGGTTGTCTTTCTAGGGCTTCTCAATCTATTGTGTTATATCTACCTAAAGCAAACTTATGAAGAGGATTTGTGCTTTCTTTGAAGAAAAACGGAATCCCAAAACCAATAAATGAAAGCTAGGACAAAGCTAAAAATATAAAGCATGGGCACCGTCAAAATATACCACCTATAACTATCTAATAAGACTAATAGGGTTGTACAGACTGCAAAAGAGATGATGAAGTAAGTCACTAAATGCCAACGAGAAAATTTTTTAGGTTTGCGATTGACGAAAATTTGCACAGGGGTAGCAAACAGGACATAACCAACCAACATAAACATACTTATCACATAAAATGGGGCAAAGCCAAACCCGTCTTCTAAAAACATAAATATGTAAACCATTGTTGCTGATAAAACAGAAAAGGCCACCACGCAAATATAGCCCAGTATGACGCTCAATCCATGCATGACTAAACCTCCGTTTGTTGTGCTTCTATTCCAACATAACAAAATCCCTCATCCATTTGCAGTGGCTGAGGGATTTTATATTACATCTTTTCAGGTGCGGAAACACCAATCAATGTTAATGCATTATTTAACGTAATTTGGGTTGCTTTCATTAAAGCTAAGCGAGCCCGGCTTTTTTCTTCATCAGCAGGATCAAGAACTTTCTCAGCATTGTAAAAGCTATGAAGCACTGATGATAGCTCAAAAATGTAGTTTGTCACACGGTGTGGAATTCTTTTCAAAGCAGCATCAGTAACCGCTTCAGGGAATCCACCGATCACTTTTAACAAATCATATTCTTTTTCAGAAGTGATTTTTGTTAAATCAAGGTTTCCTTCAAAGGAAAGCCCTTTTTCTTCACCTTGACGAAGCATACTGCAAATTCTCGCATGCGCATATTGTGCATAATAAACCGGATTTTCGTTTGATGATGAAACGGCAAGGTCAAGGTCAAAGTCCATATGGGTATCGGCACTGCGCATCGCAAAGAAATAACGAACCGCGTCAAGACCGACCTCATCAATTAAATCACGCATTGTAACAGCTTTACCTGTGCGCTTGCTCATCTTCATTTTTTCACCGTTTTTGTATAGGTGGACGAGCTGGATAATCTCCACTTCAAGTGTGCCTTTTTTATAGCCAAGAGCTTCAATAGCTGCCTGCATCCGCGGAATATAACCATGATGGTCTGCACCCCAAATATTAATTAATTTATCAAAGCCGCGGGCTAGCTTATCTTTATGATAGGCAATATCTGGGAGAAGGTATGTGTATGATCCGTCACTCTTAATTAAGACGCGGTCTTTGTCATCACCAAACGCTGTGGACCCAAACCATGTCGCACCATCTTTTTCATAAATATGTCCTTTTTCTCTAAGGGTTTCGAGTGCCTCATCAATTTTACCGTTTTGATAAAGTGATGTCTCTGAATACCAAACATCAAATGGTACCCGAAAATCTTCAAGATCCTCGCGAAGCTTTGCTAGTTCATACTTTAAGCCATATTCACGGAAAAACGCGAGACGCTCACTTTCTTCTTGATGAATAAAACGATCACCAAACTCTTCCGCAAGTTTTTGGCCAATTTCTTTAATATCTTCGCCACGATAGCCGTCTTCAGGCATCGGTTTCTCCTTGCCAAGCGCTTCAAAATAACGAACTTCAACTGATAAGGCAAGGTTGTTTATTTGATTACCAGCATCATTAATATAATATTCACGACTGACATCATAACCAGATTTTTCAAGAATATTACATAAGGAATCACCGACAGCTGCACCGCGAGCGTGTCCTAAATGAAGATCTCCTGTCGGATTTGCAGACACGAATTCGACCTGAACCTTCTCACCTCCGCCAGTGTTTGTTTCACCATACGCTTGTCCTGCTTGAAGAACAGCTGGAATCAGATTTGTTAAATACTGATTGTCCATATAAAAATTGATAAATCCAGGACCTGCAATCTCAAGCTTATCGATCGATGCTTTGCTTTTATCAAAGGATGTGACGATCTCTTCGGCGATGTTGCGCGGTGCTTTTTTAGCGACTCTCGCCAGCTGCATCGCCATATTGGTTGAAAAATCACCATGTGATTTATCTTTTGGCACTTCTAACACGACCTCAGGAATGTCGGTCACTTCAGCCAGTCCTGCTTTGATCACGGCTTCCTTGATTTCCTGTTTTAGCTTATCCTTTGTCTGTTCAACTATGTTCATGACTCATGTCCTCCTTGATATGAAATTGACATTTTATGTAAATGTCTTTGATCTTGGCTGATGATCATATCATACAAAATATGAATATTTCCGTTTGAAGACTGCTGACTGACCGATAATTCCTTCGTATCAACCCCAAGTTCTAAACTGCCAAAAGGCATTTTATAATTGGTGATTGTGCGACTTCCCGGCCTAAATCTTTGTTTCATTTTAATCGCACCGGAGCGCATAATCAAGACTTCATGTTCGCTTGCCTTGACAACCGTTTTCACCTTGCCCGCGTCATGTTCTTCATCATAGGAAAGATATATTTTACCTTTTTTCATATAATAAATTCCTGTTGTTTTGAATTCAATTGTTTCAACATCTGCTCCTTCATGAATGAGAGATTTTACATGAATGTTCACGGGCATCTCCTGATCCATTCTGACACATCCTTTTTACAACCTTCTTAAGTACTATTTTCCCTTATATACATCTTAACAGAACAACCTTGAAGATAAACAGTTTTTCTAAAAAATGATGAAGAAAAAAGCCGCCCTAAAAAGGACAGCTCAGGGTTATTTCACCCAACCGAGCAGCATTTCTCGAATAAGCTTGCTTGCCGTATTTGCTGTTTGTTCGGAATGATCATAGATCGGTGCCACTTCAACTAAGTCTGCCCCAACGACGTTAACATGAGACCGGGCAATTTCATGAATCGAAGCAAGCAGTTCTTTTGAAGTGATGCCTCCAGCGTCAACCGTACCCGTTCCAGGTGCATGTGCTGGATCTAACACATCAATGTCGATCGTGACATAGACTGGACGACCGCTGAGTTTCGGTAGAACTTGTTTGAGAGGCTCAAGCACTTCAAACTTGGAAATGTGCATGCCGTTTTCTTTCGCCCATTCGAACTCCTCCTTCATTCCGGAACGAATGCCAAATGAAAAAATATGTTCAGGACCGATCAGTTCCGCCGCCTTACGGATCGGTGTTGAATGCGAAAGCGGTTCTCCTTCATAATCAACACGAAGATCTGTATGGGCATCCATATGGATGATAGCAAGATCGGGATATTTCTTATACATCGCTTTGATAACAGGCCATGAGACAAGGTGTTCCCCACCCATGCCAAGCGGAAACTTATCTTTTTCCAGAATGCTGTCAACATATGTTTCGATTAGCTCAAGGCTGCGCTCTGGATTTCCGAAAGGCAGGGGAATGTCGCCAGCATCAAAGAAATGAATCTCACCAAGCTCTCGATCTAAATAAGGACTGTATTCTTCAAGCCCGATCGATACTTCACGAATTCTCGCTGGGCCAAACCGGGAACCTGGTCGATAGCTAACCGTCCAGTCCATCGGCATCCCATAAAGAATGGCGTCGGCCTCTTCCCAATCAGGACGGCTTGCGATAAAAACTTTTCCAGAATATGCTTCATCAAATCTCATCAATCTGCCTCCTCAAAAAAAGCGCAGAATCACTGCCTGCGCAAGTTGTTTTTATTTGATTAAATCATGAACGAACTTAGGTAACACAAATGCCGCTTGATGAATCTCTTTTGTATAGTATTTTGTATCAATATCAAAGAAACGGGTCTCTTCCACTTGTAGTGGATCGTATTTTTTCGAACCGATCGTAAACGTCCACAATCCACTTGGATATGTAGGAATATTTGCTAAATACAGTTTTGTAATTGGAAAAATTTCTTTGACATCACGTTGAACATTTGTAATCAATTCAGGCGTAAACCACGGGTTATCTGTCTGAGCAACAAAGATCCCATCTTCTTTTAAGGCCTTTGCAATTCCAGCATAGAAGCCTTTTGTAAATAGGTTGACAGCTGGCCCGACTGGCTCTGTAGAATCCACCATAATGACATCATACTGATTCTCCGATTTAGCAATATGCATAAAACCGTCATCCACTTTCACTTCCACACGTGGATCATCGAGTTTACCTGCAATTGACGGTAAAAATTTCTTCGAGTATTCGATCACTTTGCCATCGATATCAACAAGTGTTGCTTTTTTGACACTCGGGTGTTTTAAGACCTCACGAATGACGCCACCGTCACCGCCACCGACAACAAGCACTTGCTCAGGATTTGGGTGTGTAAACAAGGGAACATGCGCCACCATTTCATGATAGACAAACTCGTCTTTTTCAGAGGTCATCACCATGCCATCTAAAAACAGCATATTGCCAAACTCCTCTGTCTCCGCCATTTCAAGTTTTTGAAAGTCTGTTTGTTCTGTATGTAAAGTCTTGTTGATTTTCATTGTAATTCCGAAATTCTTCGTTTGTTTCTCTGTATACCAAAGTCCGCTCACAGCGTCATCTTCCTTTCATCATATATATGTCCACTATTTTTCACATTGAAAACAGTGTTTATTCCACACACAACTTAGCTTTTGCCTAAGGAAAAAGTATAGAGGAATTGCGGAAAATTGTAAAGATCGGACGAGTCATAAATCTTCCAAAACGATCTCCTTTTTAACAACGTCTATTTATAAGAAAGTATTCCCAAGAAGAGAAAGGACTGGTTTTTTATTAGGAATAAAGACGGTGAAAACTGTATTTCACCTCCACTTGTTTACTTTTAGGTTTAAAAAGACATATACTCTATTTTGAAAGGAACACAATGATGCAAATGAATTATTTTTTTCTGCAAGTCAAACAACTGAAATCATTTTCGTTAATAGCAATTATTTTATTGTTCCCATTAACCATAACGATGTTAGAATATCATCATTCACTTTTTGGGACAGGAATCAATGCTGTATTATTCCATGCATATTTAAGTTCATTTAATGTTTCTCCATTGGTATTTTCGCTGTTCATTATTTTACTTGTATCAGAACTATTAGCAAGAGAATGGCTAAGTGATTTGCGAGTGTGGAGTATGATGCGAATCGGCTACAAATCATACCTCACTAAAAAAATATCATTCACGTTAGCGTGTGTATGTTTATACATACTCATTGGCGACTTATTATCACTGCTTTTTTTTAGGTGCGGTTCATGGGTTTCAATGGACATCAGATCCACTGGTGATTGCTGAAGGCTTAAACGGGATTTTCGGACCATTTCTTACAATGCTGGTGCTGGTCATCATTCAAATGTTGCAAGCGATTGGATATGCCCTCTGCTCACTGTGGATTCTGCAAATTGCTAAACGGCTTTGGGAAACGATTGTTTATCCGTTTATACTGATTGTCATTTTACCAATTCTATTATTTAATCTTTCGATTCTCCCTGAGAAATGGGTACCATTATCCATCCCTGAACTTGTTCTTTACGATCATGGAAATGGCTGGCAGTCCCTTGGAATTAATCTGGCTGTACTCCTTTCATTTATCGCTGTTTATGGTTTCTTACTATTTATAACCTTATTTTACAAAAAGAGAAAGGGGCTTGTACGATGATTGCAGAAATTCGCAGCGTACAAAAACGCTTTAGAGGAAAACGTGTCTTAGAAGATGTCAATCTTACAATCAATGAGAAAGAGATCATCGGAATTGTCGGCGGCAATGGTTCAGGTAAAACAACCATTCTCAGGCTGTTGGCTGGTTTAATGTATGCCGATCGCGGTGATATTATTGTTCATGGCCAAACACTCAAAAAAGGTCTGTTTCCTGGAAACATTGGCTTACTGATTGAGACGCCCAGATTTATCGACCGTTTATCAGGTTATGACAATCTGAAAATGCTTGCAGACCTGAAAGGTGAAAGAGGAGATACAGACATTCGTGCTACGATGGAAAAATTGAAGCTCGATCCTGATTTAAAAGATGCAGTTAAAACGTATTCGCTTGGGATGAATCAACGATTAGGCCTGACACAAGTTTTTATGGAAAGACCAAAATTACTGTTGCTTGATGAACCGACAAACGCGCTTGATGAAGATAGTAAAAAACGCTTTGAAGAGATGCTTTTCGAAGCCCGCCAACAAGGAGCAGGTGTTGCACTCGTCTCACATCATAAGGAAGAAGTTCAGCGATTATGTGATCGAGTTTATATGCTTGAAGAAGGCGTTTTAAAGGAAGTTCAGACTGTATGATTAAACATGTTATAAAACTGCATATGATCAAACGTTGGAAAAGACTTTTATTGGCATTTTTACTTGCTGGGGGAGCAATTGTTGTTTTTGAGCCGGTTTATTTCCCAAGTACAAATACACCTTCTTTGTTAGACTGGCTCTTGGAAATCAGCGGTTCCCTGCTAGTCATTCCATTTTCTGGCGGACTGATTCTGACACTGCTTTGTTTTGACACAACACAATGGTTGTGGACGCCGTTCGGCACAGCTTCATTGGCGCGGATGAAGAAACGCAGCACATTGTTTTGGAGTTATCTTACCTTAGGAACAGCAATTGCGACCTATACCGTGATCATTTTATTATTTTGGAGTATTGTGATTGGTTATTTTAAATTTGATGGTTTTGCTGAAACAAATACCCACCCATTTTTTCAATTAACCGCATCATCTTTGTGGTTTGTTGTCTCCCGCTTGTTTATTGTTTGGTGGTCTTTTTGCTTCATCATCTTTTTAGGGTTTGCAGGTGCATTTCTAACGAAAAAAGTACTTATCGCTTTCGCCTTGTCTTTAGGGTGGGCATTTGCTGTATTAGCCCTTTTCAAATCGAACATCTTTATGAAAGGATTCCTACCTGGGGAAGGAATGATATTGGCTGCTCACGCTGATGGAACCTCGCCTTTATTGATTTTGCTAACAACTGAATGTGCGGTTCTTATTTTGTGTTTTGCACTTTATCAGATCATCATCAAAACCAATCTCGTCATGCCAAGAACTGAACGATGAAAAAAAGTGATTGGCTTTGGCTGTTATCAGGTATGATTTCCTTATGGCTTAAACAATCACTGGATTTTTCAATGTGGGAAAATGAAGGCGTTCAAGTCAACATAGCACATGTGTTGACGAACAACACTCTGGTTGATTCTATCTTATGGATCGCTTTTTCTCTGTTTGGTGCACTGTTTGTTTTAAGTCAGATTTCAGATATACGAGAACTGTACCCATTACTACCTGGCCGCATAACATCACGGACACGATTAATTAGGAAAGAAATTGTGATGGTCTACTGGCGAACAGCTGGCTATGTCCTCCTAGCTTTTCTAGTATCAGTATGGAATGGCAATTTTACCAGTGGCACAACTTTTTCACTTCTATATGCTTGGATGTCTCTCAGCTGTTTAGTGACCCTATTACTTATTCTAGAAAACAGGTTTGGTATTTGGCTGATGTTGCTGATCATTTCTACGATCTCGCCACTTTCATCATACCTTCCATGGATGTATGGACAAGCCTACAACTTCTGGCAATCCGGAACAGCTCTCATCCATACATGTTTTCTTCTGGCTTTGACTTTTGGTTTGATCTTAATGTATATGATCAATATGAAGAAAGCGGACTTAAAATTTTAATCATTGTGCATTCTTTCATCATTCAAGCTGTCGAGAAGTTCTCGACAGTTTTTCATTTTATCCTTGCTTTGTCCATTCTTTTTTCTCCTAGTTTAAATCCCCCATTTTTTCATCATAATGATAAGAACATTTGATTTTAAACTGAGGAGGAGATTTTAGCATGGATATGATGACGGATAAACGAGTCCGTTTGACCATTAAAACGATCCGGGCTTTTCTGTTCATCAGTATATTGATGATCCTCTTCCTTTCGATTCTTGTGATCTCGGTGATTCTTGTTGCTAGATGGCAGGGTGCTCCTGCTGTTCAGATTGCAAAGTCAACTGTACTTTATGATGGAAATGGAAAACAGCTAGGTGAGACACATGGTGGGCAGAAACGGTATTGGGTTTCACTTGAGGATATTAACCCCACTGTCATTGATGCAACAATTGCTGTTGAGGATCGAAACTTTTTTCAACACCATGGGTTTGACTATCTCCGAATGGCTGGAGCCGCAATTGCCGATTTGAAAGCGATGTCTAAAGTTCAAGGAGCAAGTACGATTACCCAACAATATGCGAGAAATCTCTTTCTCGAACATGATAAAACATGGAAAAGAAAATGGAATGAGGCTTTCTATACGATCCGCCTTGAGCAAAACTATTCAAAAAAAGACATATTAGAAGGCTATTTAAATACGATTTATTATGGACATGGGGCATATGGAGTAGAAGCTGCTTCCCGTTTGTATTTTGGCAAGCATGCTAAAGATATTAACGCAGCCGAAGCAGCAATGCTTGCCGGCATTCCAAAAGGTCCATCACTCTACTCCCCATTGGTTAACGAAAAAAAAGCGAAGCAGCGGCAAGAAATGATTTTAACGATGATGGCGAAACAACACAAGTTGTCAAAACAGGAGGCGGCAAAACTCAAAAAAATGCCGCTTACCTACCAGCAACTGGATCAACAATCAGATGCGAAAACTGCGCCTTATTTTTTTGATGAAGCTTTAAAGGAAACCGCACGCATCTTAGATTTAACACCAGGACAAGCGGAAGCAGGCGGTTATCACATTCACACAACAATCAATCCTCGTCTGCAAAAAATTGCTGAACAGACGCTCAATCATACAATCGATTCGACATCTGATATTCAAGCGGGATTTGTTGCAATCGATCCAACAACCGGCCATGTCCTCGCTCTTGTGGGTGGACGCGATTATCAAAAAAGTACATTTAACCGTGTGACACAGGCGAAGCGACAGCCCGGTTCAACGATGAAACCATTTCTATATTATGCAGCCATTCAAAACGGATTTACACCAGCAACACGAATGCGAAGCGCTGAAACAACTTTTGATCTTGGACGTGGTGAAATCTATTCCCCGGGCAATTATCATGGATATTATGCAGATGGACCGATTACCCTGTTACAGGCACTTGCTTTATCTGACAATATTTACGCAGTCAAAACACACCTTTTTCTCGGGATGGATAAACTTGTAAATACCGCGAAACAATTTGGAATTGATAGCCATTTAGAGAAGGTACCATCGCTTGCCTTAGGAACTTCTCCAGTTAAACCGATTGAGATGGTGAACGGTTATGCAATGTTTGCAAATGGCGGAAAAAAAATTAAACCGTCTTTTATTACAAAAATTACTGATTCAGATGGTAACGTACTCTACGAAAAACCAAACGATGACCAACAGATCATCGACCAACAGGCGGCTTTTATTACAGCCCATATGATGACAGGGATGTTTGACAAATCTCTCAATGGCTATACATCAGTAACCGGTCAGAAGATAGCTGACCAATTAACACGCGATTATGCCGGGAAATCAGGAACAACCAGTACAGACAGCTGGATGATCGGCTTTTATCCCGGTCTTGCTTCAGGTGTCTGGACAGGATATGACAAAGAACGAACAATCGATGCTGTAGCCGAACGAAACTACGCCAAACAAATTTGGGCCACCTTTATGGAAAAAGCACTTGAAAACCAGCCCTATCGAGCATTACTACCGCCAGAAGGGGTGGAAGGGATGTACATTGACCCTGTCACAGGTTATGGCGCTGCACCGAGCTGTCCCACTAAACATTTCAGCTATTTTATAGAAGGAACAGAACCAGAACAAGTTTGTTTCGGCAAGGAAATCGATGAAGAACAAGAAAAACCACCAAAATCAACGAAACCAAAGAAACCGCTAAAATGGTGGGAAAGATGGTTTAGAAAAAACGAATAAAACTGCACCCCATATGAGGCGTGCAGTTTTGTTTTATTGTTTGTAAAGAGCGAATGTCACTTCTGCTTCACAAGCCATTTCTCCATCTACTGTCGCAACAGCATGGGCTTTTGCAATGGACCCCCGTACTCTTGTTATGTCTACTTCGAGCCGTAACTGATCTCCTGGATGGACTTGTTTTTTGAAACGACAACGGTCAATCCCAGCAAACAACCCAATCTTGCCTCGGTTTTCACCCTTCATTAACATCACGACTGCACTTACTTGTGCTAACGCTTCCACAATGAGAACGCCCGGCATGACCGGATAATCTGGAAAGTGTCCATCAAAGAATTGTTCATTAGCGGAAACATTTTTAATTCCGACTGCCCGCTTCCCTTCCTCCACTTCAAGAATACGATCTACTAATAAAAACGGATCACGGTGTGGAATAATTTCTTTTATTTGTTGGGTATGGAACATCAATCTCTCTCCTTCACTAAAACATAAATTAGTACCTGGTCATACGATTATATCATATGACCAGATGTAAATATGAGCTATCATTAGGAAGAACAGAGTATGATAAACGAAGGCCGCCCCGAAAATGAAAAAGCATGTGCCCGGTATAACTCCAGACACATGCCAATATTGCTACTCCTGCAACAAACCTTTTTTGAGTTCAGCTGATGAACGATCCCAAAATCCCTGATCGTGTTGTTTAAGAAATTCCGCAAGAACACGCTTAGAATCTTCATCCATATGTTCAACAATTATCTTCCGTTTCATCGACTTATCCATTAGGTTGACATGTTCAGGCAATGATTTATAGCCACGGCGAATGCTTCTGTCGACTGTCATTTCACAAGCGGTAACTCCTGCATAATAAGGCCCTTCCTCTTTGCGGTCAATCGTCACCCATACAAGCCAGTAAGGTTTTCCATTTGGCACTTCCTCTTTATTCGGAAGAAATTTAATCCCTTTTTCAACCGTACTTCTGGCATGCATTGCACCAATATCGATAAATGCTTCTTTTTCCAACACATCGACGAAAACAGGAGAAATGTTATCAAGGCTTAACGAACCGGCACCAAAACCTCCGTGTCCATCTGTCGGATCGTTTTTAATAATATTAAAACCGATCGGCTTTTTCTTTTTTCCTTGTTCCATAAAAAATACCTCCTACATCAGCGGTCTTAAAATGGTGTTAAATATACCTATGATGATGTCACGGCCATTATTTAAAAAAGGCCAGAATATAGAATTTCCAAGCGGTGTAATGACGATGATCAAAAAAACGAGTGATCCGTATGCTTCATACTTCGTCAGCTGTGCCCGCAGATTAGGTGAGACCAGATCTTGAATGACCCGAAAACCGTCAAGCGGTGGGAATGGCATTAAATTAAAGAGAAACAACACCAAATTCAAATTGATCCATATTTCAAAACAGGTGAAGAATTCATTTGAGAAAGATAAAGGTAGAACACCGTACAGCTTTATCCCTATTGCAATCATCAAAAAACCAAAAAAAGCGAGAATGAGGTTACTGATAGGACCTGCTATAGAAACGAGAATTCCAGCAAGTCTTGGCTTTTTAAAATAAATGCGGTTAACAGGTACTGGTCTTGCCCAACCAAATCCCATAATAAAAATCAACAACGTCCCAAACGGATCAAGGTGCTTAAGCGGATTCAATGTCAGCCGGCCCTGCCGTTTTGCAGTTTCATCACCAAACTTGTATGCCACATAGGCATGAGCCAGTTCATGAACAGTAAAAGCAGCGATCAACGTCATTAAAACATATGGAATTACTTCTAATGGATATCTTAAAAAATGCTCCAAAGTCGTCTTTTCCCTCTTTCTCGTATACAAAGATTTAATATATTACAGTATACTATAAGAGCATCTGATCCTAAAGAGATCGTTCACATTTTTAGCAGGAGGAGGAAATATCATGCCATATGTCACAGTACAAATGCTCGAAGGACGCACAGACGAACAAAAAAGAAACCTCGTCGAAAAAGTAACAGAGGTCGTCTCTGAAACAACTGGTGCACCTGTCGAAAAAATTGCGGTTATCATCGAAGAAATGAAAAAAGAAAACTACGGTGTCGCAGGCAAACGCATCAGCGATATTTAATAGGACATGATCACCCGAATAATACATAAACGATTATTCGGGTTGATTGCTCTTCATCCCCTTCAACTTCACACGCCATTCACCCATACTGTAATATAGAAAAGACCCTAGCTGCAATTGTAGACAAACCCCTTGGAGGTTGAACAATGAACAAACTGATTATATTCTGTTTCACTTTCATATTAGCTGTGACAGGCGGATGCACTATGAATGACAAACAAAACAGCAAGGAAGACAACAATACCGAAGCTGTGAAACCGATCGATATAGACCCGAAAGATTTACCTAAAGTTCCGGCTTTTCAGGATAAGGCAACAAGAGAATATATGGCGTCTACGAAAGAAGTCGAGCCTGGGTATTATTTGTTGGAGTCGAAGTTGAAAGGATTTACAATAGAATTTCCTATGAATGGGAAAATAATTCAAAGGCTAACCGAAAATAACGGTGAAGATTATGAAACTATTATTTTTGAAAGTTATAACAAAAAAACAAATACTTCCATTACTAGTGATATAAGTTATTTCCATAATAAAGATTATACTTTGGAAACCGTAATTGATTCAGTTAAAGGGAAAAATGGATATAAAGGGGATTTTAATAAAACAAGAAAACCCGAAAAAGAAATATATTTTGCTTACAAAAAAACCGTTTTTAACAACCCAGATCGAAAGTATAATGATTTTTATATGTATTTTGGTTATATAAAGTCAACAGAAGTGAAGCACTCTGGCATAGAATTTTCTTTTAGCGTTAATTGTAATGACGATAAAAAACCATGTACTCTCAATGAGAAAAAAGCTAAAAAAGAAGCATACAAAATTATTGATTCAATAACTTTTAATGTAAATAAGAAGGAGCAGAAAGATGGCAAGTAAAAATATTTTCGCAAATGAGACTGTGAAAATGAGATTAATTGATCTCGAATATCGATACAAAAAACGCTTTAATACAACTAATAAACGTGATCTAGCAAAAGCAAAACAGGATTTTGCAGCTAATGTGCGTCCAATTTATAAAGATGAACTAATAAGGAAAGGAACTCCCGAAAGATATGAAGATTTACACATCTAAAGAGCTTTTAAAAAATAAAGTTGAGTCTATTAAAAATTCAGAACATGACACTTATTAGTCTAACCTTGAATGATTTGATTCCATTCCATCAAAATCACCCCTAAGTCTTTAGACCTCTTTTCTCTGCCTGAGAACACCCAACACCCATCTCTTCATCCTTGTCATATCAATGATCATCCTTGATAATCAGCACTTCAACAAACCACCCAAGACCAATTTCCTATTTAACTCTATTCCCCCATCTTGTAACATGAAATTGGATAAAATCATCAATTGTAAACAGGCCATTCGGCTTAATTGCTTGCAAGCCTAAACCTTTGGAGGTTGACCAATGAAAAAAATGATCATAATCTGTTTTACTTTAATGTTAGCTATGACAGGAGGATGCAGTATGAATGACAAACAAAACAGCAAGGAAGACAACAATACCGAAGCTGTGAAACCGATCGATATAGACCCGAAAGATTTACCTAAAGTTCCGGCTTTTCAGGATAAGGAAACAAGAAAGTATATGGCATCTACGAAAGAAGTCGAGCCTGGCTATTATTTGTTGGAGTCGAAGTTGAATGGGTTTACGATCGCATTTCCCGACAATGGTAAAATTGTTCAAAGGCTAACCGAAAATGACGGTGAAAACTATGAAAGTATTGTTTTTGAAGGTCACAATTCCAAAACAAATATCTATATCGGCGGTGATTTAAGTTATTATTATAAAACAAGTATTGTTGATAATATTGAAATGATGCTTGATGCTGTCAAAGGACAGAATGGATATAAAGGTGACTTTGACAAAATTGAAAAACCTGGAAAAGAAATATATTTTGCTTTTACAAAAACCGTTTTTAATAACCCAGATCGAAAGTATAATGATTCATATATGTATTTTGGTTATATAAAGTCTACAGAAGTGAAGCACTCTGGTATAGATTTTTCTTTTATTATTAATTGTCATGACGATAAAAAACCATGTATTCTCAATGAGAAAAAAGCTAAAGCCGAAGCCAAGAAAATGATTGATTCAATAACTTTTAATGTAAATAACAAGGAGCAGAAAAATGGCAAGTAACAATATTTTCGCAAATGAGACTGTGAAAATAAGACTAATTGATCTCGAATATCGATACAAAAACCGCTTTAATACAACTAATAAAAGTGATCTAGCAAAAGCAAAACAGGATTTTGAAACTGATGTGCGTCGAATTTATAAAGAGGAAACGAATAAGGAACTCCCTAAAGATATTGAGATCTATACATCTAAAGAGCTTTTAAAAAATAAAGATGAGTCTATTAAAAATTCAGGCTATGACGGGACAGCCATCCATATTAAAGACAAGAAACATAACACAGATCAACTGCAAGTCATTTCCCAAGGAAGCCAAGAAGATCGTGACTGGGAATATAATTTTTTTGGTCTTTTTGCAGGTATTGATGACAGTGAATATAAGGGAGCAAAGGCATTTACAAAAGAGGCCAAAAAAAAGACCGGGAATCCCAAAAATTTAAAATCATACGCAATGGGGCATTCACTTGCTAATAATAATCAAGTTCTTGTGAAATTGACTGATGGTGAATTTGATGAGGTATATGCACTAAATGGTGCTCAAATTAGTATAGATCATATCCTAAAAGTCGATAAAAAGTTGAAGAATAATATCCAAAATAAGTTTCATACTTTTAATACCGACTCCATCCCACCTGAAAAACTAAAAAAAGCCATCATCAAATACTACAAAGACAAAGGGGTCACCGCAAACATCACCCAGCGTATCTCCAAAGATGATCCGCTCTACGGTGCCAGCGGCAAAGCAGATTTCATTACATTTGGTGATGTAAAAATGACAGATACAAACCGGGACATCAAAGGGCTTCGCAGTGTCATTGATCAAATTCCTGATGAAGATGTACGGAGTTTGAAAAAATATTTTCAGCAGTACTCGGCTGATTACAAAAATGGTGGAATTAAAGGATTTGTCCTAAAAGCAACTGGTGTCGATATAGATATTTTGTCTGAAATTACAGAAAAAGGTAATGTAGGTAAAGCAACATACCCTGTCTTACATCCAATAAAAACCAAAGAATTGCTTGATGGAATTGATGAAAAGTTACCTGAGTTAAAAAAACTAATTGAGAAAGTTAAGGATTATAAGGACCCTATTCTCGATCAGCTTGAAGCAGATGGTTATATTGGGAAACGAAGAAAAAGATTTTGCAAAAAGACCTTAATGATGTCATTAGTCATATCGAGGCAATGGAAGCCTTATATGAGAGTATTAGAGAGGATACAAAAGGGTTTAATCTATTACGGACTCTATCAAATCCAATTAATACAGCACATTTATTAAAAAAGTTAGGAGCTATGTATTTCATTTATAAAGACCTAGAAAAATCCCTAGACAAACTCGATAAAGACTCAAAAGACCTGATCAAACTTCTTGGTGAAGGTCATGGCCTAACACCGATGTTAAACGCCTTAGCAAAAAAAGGCTTCAGTTACCAAGGCGAAGATATGTACTATTCCAAAAAAGGGAAAGATGGCAAAGAGATTAAGGTGAATCTTTCATCATCTTTGCGAATTTATCGGGATGGATTGAAGGCTGTTTCCGAGGTGGAAGATCAGATTGACAACTATTGCCGTATTGTTCAGCATGAATTTGACCATGATTTTGATCAGAAAAAACGTGATTTAAAAACGGAGATTCACCGCATGGAAGCGACCCCAATATTGGCAAAGCTTAGTTTACAAGTTTTACTTCAATCCGGGTTTAGTCACATAGGTGATAACATTGAAAAAGTGAATGTTCATGAGTCGTTTGAAACAGCACCGCTTCCTCAGTTTGACGGTATTGTGAAGGAATTGAAAAATATCGCTAGTGAAAAGAAGAAGTTTGTCGAAGATGTTCGCTCAAGCATTGAAAAATTGCTTGATCATGATAAAACGATTTCGGCCATGTTTAATTATCAACCGCAGGAGGCTGGATAAAATGGTGAAGCCACTGACTGACCAACTAGAAAAAACAGAAACCGTTTCGATCAAACATAAGTTTTTAAGCAGTGTGTCAACAGATGACAAGGTGAAAAAACTAAATCAACCACTTCACCATATCAATAACACGATGACTGACTACAATCAGAAACTAAACGATGAAACTGATAAACAGGAAGGCGCCATCATCAAAAAGATAAAGGAAGAGGTCAGTAAGAAAAGTCAGAGCTGCAAAAAAAAGATTCATCGCATGAAAGAAGATCATCAAAAGCTTGCAGGCCATTACCACAATATCATTGAAACACTTAGAGAACAGAATATGACGGTTTATTATAAAAAGAAAGTCGATGGAAAGGCCTAAATACACTAGAGGTAAGGAAGAACCGCACACATTCTTCCTTACAACTCTTCTGCCTTTTTAAACACTTTTCTTAACAACCCCAGCTTTACAAGACCACCCCTAAGACTGAAACACTCTCCACACAATAATTCCTAAAACACAAAACTCTTTTAAGATATCATAAAATAACGCAATAACTATAGGAGGCCTATTAAATGAGAATAGCCCCCAAAAATATCATGAGCATCATCTGCATTATCACATCAGATCTGCCACAGAAACGGATGCGAAATCGTTATCTGAAGTCAGACTGCAGATAGATGGAGAGACAGAACATTTAGATCGAGAACAAGGTGAAGCTTACATCAATGAGTTGGGCTTTAAACAAATCATTAAAGATGACACTGAACACATGAATCACCTCTTTTTAGTTGCAGAAGTGAACGAAAAAATCGTTGGTTTCGCTAGATGTGAAGGCAGCAGCTTGAAAAGAACGGCCCACAAAGTCGAATTTGGCGTCTGTGTATTAAAAAAATATTGGGGATACGGAATAGGAAAAAACTTATTAACAGAATCTATTCGATGGGCAGATGCAAATCGCATAAAAAAAATGACTTTAAGTGTACTAGAAACAAACCAAAAAGCGATAAAACTTTATGAAAAATATGGTTTTGAAGTGGAAGGCATCTTAAAAAAAGACAAACGGCATTCTGACGGGAATTATTATCATACGATCTTAATGGCAAGGTTTCATGGCTGAAAGGGCTGCCCAATAAGTCGATTTTCGAACGATTGGGCGCCCTCTTTTACACTTAAAACGTTTTAACAGTTCTGCTCTTTTCCGACAGACTCTCTCTTTTTATTGATACCACACTTTATTCTGCTCAATTTCTCCATTATGATCATCATCCCAGACATCAACTTTATATGCATAATCATAATTCATAATGCATTCAATCCCGCTTCCTTGTGGATCATGTCCAACGCCAAGGTTATGGGTCAATTCATGTGTTGTTGCTTTTGCTGCATTTTTCGTTCCCATATCAAAGACTGTGCTGAATGCAGGACCGTTTGGCTTGGCGTTATATTTGTAAGCGACGCCGCCAGCTTCATAGTTTTCGTTTGCTGTAAAACCGATGACAAATTGATAGTTTTCATTCTTGAATGTGTCTGCCATATACCACAAAATGTCCGAGCTGCTAGATCCTGAAGAGACCCATGGCGCTACACTTTCAACAACAAAATCAATGTCATGGTCACGGTTGAACATCGCATCGGCCTGCTCGATGATCTCAACGATTCTTGTCTGCCAATCACTGTGCTTTTTCCGGTACTGTTCGTCAGCCACCGCTAATACACTAACCCTTTGTTTACCAGCATCCTTTTTTGTTTGAATATTCCCACTATTCACATTCTGTTTAAACGTTTTTGCACCTATCACATGTCCTTGTTCATTTAATATTTTTGTTTTTGTTGTTTTTTCAATTTCAACTTTTCCTGTTAAATCTTCGACATGATTTGCTTTAGGTATTGATTCAATCTGAGTTCCACTTTGTTCATGACTGTGTTGGTGAGCACTTAAACTTGAAGCACCAACTGTCGCTCCGGAAATCAAACTGGCAGAAAGAAACATGGTCAAACCAAAAAAACGTTTTTTCATTTTACACATCACTCCTTTTTTGAATTATTTTAAATTTTCTAACAAATCACTGGATTTTCCTTCTTTTTCTGAAAATATGATAAATTTATCCTAAAAACTAAAAAACCTGCCTTATGACAGGTTTTTTAGTTTTTCTATGTAGATGATCGCTTCAGCAAATTCTTCATCTGTATAGCGTTGCTTACTCTTGATCGTAAACACTTTTTCTTTGATCTCTTGTTGATCCATTCCTTCAAAGTAAAGGATGGTAGAAACGAGTTCCAAAAACCGTGAAGATTGGTGGTTGACTTCATCAAGATAAGGTTTAATATCTTTCATATCTAACTCACACTGATGAAGAAATTCCCTTCCTGCTTCAGTGGAAGAATACCGATATTGATAATATCCACCTTTTTTCTCTTTGACTTCATCGAGAAATCCGAGATTGCAAAGTTCTTCAACCTGAAGTGTGAGTTCCTCTGAATATGGTCCATAAAAATGAAAATCATATTTTTCATAAAAAGGAAGCCCGAGTTTTTTTGCAATATAGATCATTTTTTGCAGTTTTTTTCTCCCAACAATTTCTCCCGAATCTGAGAACACCTTCATCAGCTTTGCATGTTCTTTTAACAAATCCCCGACATCTCCTTCATCCAATACTTTCTATCTTAATCCGAGCAGTTCTTTTATTTTTTTTGTATGCCGGTCTTCTGATAATCCTTCAATGATATCAAGTGGAAAATAAAGTTTATGATCTGTTCGCCTTTTACCTGAAATCGCATCAACAATATCGGACTCCCGTGATAGTTCTTTAATTTGACCGTTATGAGTCAATAAGTGAATTGGGAGTCGTTCCTCTTCCTCTCCGGGTCTGTAAAAATCATAGGGAAGATCTGATGATGAATCTACCGCAAGATAATAATCTGGATCAATACCTGCTTCTTTAAACAACGCCGTTAATTCAAAGTAAGTTGACATTTCCTCATTCGGATTGAACTCAGCATACTGGAACAACCGACGGTTAATGAAACGGCGACATAAATCAGCCAAAATCGGATCAGCTTCATTCTCCCATGACTGAAAATAATAAAGAATAATGGACTCATCAAGACTTAAATAATCAGCTAATGTGACATTGCCTTCAAAAAGTGAATAAAAATGAACAGGTGCATATGTAAACTCGTACCCTTCTTGATAAAGCTTCATTGCCCTGTGCAGAATCTTTGTCAAAATCACTTCAGCGCTTCTTGTCACAGGGTGAAAATAAACTTGCCAATACATTTGATATCGGCTCATAATATAATCTTCTACAGCATGCATACCCGTTTGTTTGATAACAATTTGATCTTCGCGCGGACGCATGACACGAAGAATTCGTTCCATATCAAAATGTCCATAGCTGACACCCGTGTAATATGCATCACGTTGGAGGTAGTCCATACGGTCAGCGTCAATTTGACTTGAAATCAAGCTGACCACTTGTTTGTTCCGATACGTTTTTGCTATGACTTCAGCGACATCTTTCGGGAACGTGGGACTCACCTTTTTTAACACTTGATGAACTTCTGTATCACCTAAAATAATTTGACGGGTAAAATCTTCATGATCAAGGCGGAAAACTTTCTCAAATGAGTGCGAAAATGGGCCATGTCCTAAATCATGCAGTAATGCCGCACACAAACACAGATCACGCTCACTATCATCCCATTCTGGTCTACCTTTAAACACGTCATCAACCATTCTTCTGACAATTTCGTAGACACCAAGTGAATGGCTAAAACGGCTGTGTTCAGCCCCATGAAAAGTTAAGTATGTTGTTCCCAGCTGTTTAATTCTGCGCAACCTTTGAAATTCACGGGTTCCGATCAAATCCCAGATCAACTTGTCCCACACATGAACATAGCGGTGAACAGGGTCTTTAAACACTTTTTCTTCTGATAACTTTCCGTATGGATTCGCCATATATGTCCCTCTTTTTCAATTGTCTCTATTTGGCCTATCTCTATTATATCGGCTCACATTTGTTGAAAACATCCTTGAATTTATCTGTGGATTTGTTCTATAAGCAAAAACGCCTAACCCAAAAGGGAGGCGATTATTTGTTTAATTTTTTTTTAATTTTTTCGATCAGCTCATCTTCAGTTGGAGCAGACAGCGGACGATTATTCACAAATGCAAATGATTTTTTCCGTCCTGGTCCACAATAAGACTGACAGCCGATCTCCACTTTTGCTTCCGGATCGATTTCTTTTAATCGGGGCAAAAGCGTCTTTAAATTTGTGGCTTGACAATCATCACACACTCGAAACTCATTAGCCATTTCATACGCTTCCTTTCATTTTGTTCATTATCTTTATGGAAGGCATTCAATTTTGCCGAGCTATCATAAAAATGACACCAAGTTTCATTGTACAGGGATTCTTCCATTCCTGCAAGAAACCATTCACGAAACGAATCAAATCCTATTCTTTTAGCAAACTTGTATAAATATTTTCAACTTGGACATTCTAATATTAATACTAAGATTGGGAGTTGAGAGTTCATGAAACAAAGACAGGATGCTTGGTCTGAGGAAAATGATTTATTGCTAGCAGAAACTGTTTTACGGCATGTTAGAGAAGGCAGCACACAGTTGAATGCCTTTGAAGAAGTTGGTGACAAACTAAACCGGACTTCTGCCGCTTGTGGTTTTAGATGGAATGCCGTTGTTCGACATCAATATGAAAAAGCTTTACAGCTAGCAAAAAAACAGCGGAAACAAAGAATGCGAGCGCTTGGAAATGGTCAACCAGCGAAAAAACGATTATTGTATAAACCACCAATTGAAACAGCGGAAATCAACACAAAGACACCAGTTGAAACAACTGTTCAGCAACAACCACAAGAAGAAAATGAGCAACAACAAATACCGATAGCAAGTGAGCATCTTCCTTATGTAGATGAAAACTTCAAAGAAGAGTTAGCTAGTTTATCGCATCTTCTAACACCAAATCAGTCGAACAACACGCAAACTGCTGTTTCACCAACCAAGATGACAATAGAGGATGTCATTCAATTTTTACAAAACTATACAGGCAAGCAAGAACAAACGACAGCTATAAAAATGGAAAACGACCGTTTGAAATCTGAAAATGAAGACTTAATGAAAAAAGTAGAAAAACTTGAAGCAGAGGTCAAAAAACTTGAGAAAGACCAAACGACCATTCAAGAAGACTACGAAACGCTTGTTAAAATTATGAATCGTGCAAGAAAGCTAGTTTTATTTGAAGATGATGAACATGCTGCTCCAGCTTTTAAAATGGATCGCAATGGAAACTTAGAAAAAATGGCAGAATAACATGGAAACGCTCCGGATTCCCCTCGGAGCGTTTATTGTTTATGAAATACCTTTTCGTTTCGTTCCAGCATACGTAACAGGTTTTTTTCATACTCGTTCTCTTCTTCCTCTAGGAGCGGCCCCACATACATTCGGTCGCTCAGTCCCTTCAACTCAGTCAATAGTGCCAGCATCAAGTTTTGAACTGTGATGTCTTCATGAAGAAGTTCAGATAGTGAAGCCATCGTTTCAGGGCGAATATCAGGATAAACGGTCTTTGTTTGACCACGCTGATCTTTTAAAGCGATGTCGTAAAAACGTCTGATCAGTTCAGCCCGTTCACTACCGCTTTGATCAGCACATACATATACTTGAACCGCCACACCGCCTCTTAACCGTCTTTGGGAAATACCAGCAAATTTTTTACCGTCAATACTTAAATCATAACTGCCCGGACAATAAGATCCGACAATCTCATATGCTTCAACCTCTACATTGTAAGCTGACAACATTCTATTGATGAGTTCAACCATTGCCTCATATCCGCGGTCAATATCGATTCCATTTTTCTTATCCTGAAAAATCAGTGAGACATTCAACACCCCACTGTCCAGTACGACTGCCAGTCCTCCTGAATTGCGGACGATGACTTTGTAGCCAGAGCTCTCAAGAAAAGAAATTCCTTCTTGTAAAAAAGGAAGCTTTGTATCTTGAATGCCGAGAACAACTGTATCATGATGCACCCATGATCTAGCTGTCGCCGGAGACAAACCCTTTCCGATAGAGGCGCACAGTGTGTCATCTATCGCAAAAGATTGCTTCGCATCAAAATATGGACCAAGACTTGATTGGTCAATGATTCTCCATGTCGGCTGGATCAGTAAATCCATCAATTGCTTTGTCATGATTGATGCAAACCCTTTCATGATTCATTCTTATTCATCTATTATACCATTCATATAAAAACGGTGAACCATCATAAGATTCACCGTTTCTTTCATTATAGTGCTTGAGCAGCTGTAATCAGTGCTAAATTGTATACATCCTCTGCATTGCATCCTCTGGACAGATCATTGACAGGCATATTCAATCCTTGCAAGATCGGACCGACCGCTTCAAAGTTGCCAAGGCGCTGGGCGATTTTGTACCCGATATTTCCCGCTTCAAGACTCGGAAAAACAAACACATTGGCATCGCCTTTAATCACAGAGCCTGGCGCTTTTTTCTCAGCGACAGATGGAACAAATGCGGCATCAAATTGGAACTCACCATCTAGTGTAAGTTCAGGTGCGGCTTCTTTCGCCATGGTAACCGCCTGAGCCACTTTTTCAGTCTCATCAGATGTTGCTGACCCTTTTGTTGAAAAGCTGAGCATCGCCACACGAGGCTCAATATCAAACGTTTTTGCCGTTTTAGCACTTTCGACTGCGATTTCTGCCAGATCACGACTGTCGGGTGCGATATTAATTGCACAGTCTGCAAATACATATTGCTCATCATCGCGAGCCAAAATAAAAACACCTGACGTTTTCTGAACACCTTGCTTTGTTTTAATAATCTGCAGTGCTGGTCGAACTGTATCGGCCGTAGAATGTGCCGCACCGCTGACAAGGCCATCAGCTAGCCCTTTGTAAACTAGCATCGTACCGAAGTAATTTTCATCTAAAAGGATTTGGCGGGCCTGGTCTTCTGTAGCTTTTCCTTTACGACGCTCCACAAAAGACTGAACAAGGTCTTCCATTCCTTCATATGTATGTGGATCATAAATGTCAACACCATCAAGGGTGATATTCAACCCTGTCGCTTTTGCTTTAATCTCCTGCTCGTTTCCAACGAGAATGGGTTTTAATACGTGATCCCCGCTGAGATTGCTGACCGCTTTCAAAATGCGTTCATCTAAACCCTCTGGAAATACAATTTTAACCCCTTTGCCTGCTACTTTTGTTTGTACTGTTGAAAATAAATCTGCCACTATGTACCCTCCTTGATATTGTCACAAAAAACCTCTCTATTTTAGCATACTCTTTTAAAATATAAATTCAAATATCCAAGACTATAATAGCGCTTTCATTTGTATTTTTTTAAAACTTTACTCAAAACTTCTAAACAGATGTAAAAGAGGGAACTATGTTATGATGAAATCAATACATAAGATTTGGGAGTGATGGATATGAGTGAACAGCAAAAGACGATTGAAGCTGCAGAAACGCTTGATGGCTGGTATGCCCTTCACGATTTTCGGACGATGGACTGGTCTTCTTGGAAGCTGTTATCAAGTGATGAGCGCCAAGTGATTATGAGCGAATTTAACGGTCTTCTTGAAAAATGGGGGAAAACAGAAGCAGCAGGAAATGGCAGTCATACATTGTATAGCATTGTCGGTCAAAAGGCGGACCTCATGATCATGGTATTACGCCCGACAATGGAAGAATTAAATCAAATTGAACTTGAATTTAACAAGTCAAAACTGGCAGAATATACAATTCCTGCTTATTCTTACGTATCTATTGTTGAGCTTAGTAACTATATGGGAAGCGGTGAAGGCGATCCATACCAAAATCCGCAGGTGCGGGCACGTCTTTATCCTGAACTTCCTGATGCTCGCCATGTTTGTTTCTATCCAATGGATAAAAGAAGATCAGGTAATGACAACTGGTACATGCTGTCAATGGAAGAACGAAAAAAGCTGATGCGCAGCCACGGCATGATTGGACGCGGTTATGCTGGTAAAGTCAAACAAATCATTACCGGTTCAGTTGGTTTTGATGACTACGAATGGGGTGTTACACTGTTTTCTGATGATGTACTTCAGTTTAAAAAGCTTGTCTATGAAATGCGGTTTGATGAAGTCAGCGCCCGTTACGGAGAATTCGGGTCATTCTTTGTCGGAAACCGTCTAACAACAAAACAACTACCTTCCTTTTTATATGTTTAACCATCAAAAATCAGCTCTTCACTCTGGAGCTGATTTTACAATTTTTTTTAATATTCTTCTTAATCCTTATCACTCCCCATTTTCTGATGATTTTCTACATAAAGCAGGTCTAAAGAATCAATCATCACCTACTTCTTTATATTGACAAATCCGATATTACACTGTACATTATCATTATTTGAAAAAGTACAAAATGAATGGCGTACCATTTCTAATAGATAGAAAGGATAGACAACATGCCAAAATCGGTTTCAACAAACCTTGTCAAAGGAAAAACAATTAATATTAGTCCACCGCAAACACTGGCACTTAGCTTTTTAATTATTATTGCAGTTGGTGCTTGTTTATTGAAACTGCCAATCGCCTCAACAACATATATCTCTTGGCTTGACGCTCTGTTTACGGCTACCTCGGCAACGACTGTTACTGGCTTGGTTGTCGTTGATACTGGGGTAGATTATACCGTTTTCGGACAAACTGTCATTATGTGTCTGATCCAGGTTGGTGGATTAGGCTTAATGACGTTTGCTGTTTTAATCGTCATGATGATTGGTAAGAAAATTGGTTTACAACAGCGAATTCTCGTTCAGGAAGCTTTTAATCAAACTTCTTTAGGCGGTCTTGTCCGTTTAGTCAAATATTTGTTTATTTTTACCATCGTTATTGAGTTTGTCGCCTTTATCATTCTTTCCATTAGATGGGTTCCTGAATATGGTTTGAAGGAAGGCATGTTTCATAGTATTTTTAACACAATTTCAGCCTTTAATAATGCAGGCTTTTCCCTCTGGTCTGACAGTCTGTCTCAATATGTAGGTGACCCGGTCGTCAACCTTGTGATTACAGGGCTCTTTATCACTGGTGGAATCGGATTTACAGTGATGATAGATTTATGGACAAAACGAAACTTTCGAAAATTGTCGCTTCATTCTAAACTGATGATTGTTGGAACACTAACCATCAACACGATCGCTGCGTTGACGATTTTCATTTTGGAATATGGTAATCCAGGGACTTTAGGAAACCTTTCCTTAACAGAAAAATTATGGGGTGCCTATTTTCAAGGTGTCACACCAAGAACCGCCGGATTTAATACGTTAGATATTGCTCAATTAACAACGCCGTCTCTTCTCCTGATCATCGTTTTGATGTTTATTGGTGCAGGAAGCGCCTCAACAGGAAGCGGAATCAAACTGACGACCTTTATCGTGATGATATTGGCAACCATGACATTTTTACGAGGAAAAAGCGAAACGGTCGTATTTCATCGCGCGATTAAAATGCAAACCATCTTGCGAGCACTGGCCATCATTGTGATTAGTTTTTCATTTGTGATGTTGACGATATTTGTGTTGACAATTACAGAGAATGCTCCCTTCTTAAGTATCGTCTTTGAAGTGTTATCTGCTTTTGGAACAGTCGGCTTATCAACGGGATTGACTCCTGAGTTAACAACTGTAGGAAAAGTAGTTATTATGATGATGATGTTCATCGGCCGCGTTGGTCCGTTAACCATGGCATTTACATTTGCAAAAGAAAAGAAAGCACCAATTCGTCATCCTCATGATGAAGTCATTACAGGATAATGATAGATTGCAATCAAATCGGTTGGATTTTTACGATCCAGCCGATTTTTTTATACCACTCATTTGAAGCTTTAAGTTCAATGAAGACTGACTTTTTTAATCGATCCTGAGAGTTTGTTATATAGGAACATCTCCGATTGAGGCCTATCATTTTTCCCTAAATGTCATATTCAAGATACCTTTCTCATACTGTTTAAGGGATGAGAAATACTGATCTAACATCTTAAATACCGCTCGGTTTCCATGGAGGTTTCCGGGTAAAGGTATGATGTGATTGTTAAGACATAAGGAGGAACGAAATGAAACCGAAAAAAAATCAATTTCAGCCTCTCCAAGAACTTGAAATGCCGGATTTCCGCCAGCAACAAATGGGACCCAATCCTTACCCTCAAACGGGACAAATGTATCAACAGCAAATGCAGCCGCCTTTCCCGCAAATAGGTGGTCAAGAAATGTATCCAACGCAACCGACCGGAGTTCAAGTTCCACCAATGACGACAATGGCTCCACAGCAGGCTGCGGCGCCAAGCATACCTGGGATGCTGCCGTTAGAACAGTCTTACATTGAAAATATTTTGCGACTGAACCGCGGCAAAGTGGCTACTGTGTATATGACATTCGAAAACAATCCGGAATGGGGTGCAAAAGTGTTCAGAGGAGAAATTGAAGCCGCTGGCCGTGACCATCTCATTTTAAGTGACAGAAAAACAGGCGCCCGTTATTTGCTATTGATGGTATATCTTGATTACATTACCTTTGATGAACCGATTAATTATGATTATCCATATCAAATGGCTACTTTTACACCTAGATAAAAGGTTCGGCGCTTACAACCGAACCCTTTTTTTATTTTTTTAGCCAAAATTTCTTACATTGTTATTGTGATTGAATTTGTAGACAACAATTAAGAAAAATGCTATTGCAAAAGCAAGTAAGATCAGAAGATTCAAATATAAATGTTGAAGTTGCTGACCTTCCTGTAATTGTTCAAGTGTCTCTAAAACCCATCTTTGCGGGAGAAAATTAGCTATTTTTTGAGCGAACGTTGGCATCACCTCAACAGGCCAATAACAACCTGACAGCAAAATTGTCGGAGTAAAGATAAGATTTTGCATAGCTCCTACAGTTTTGGAATTGTTCGCGAAAACAACCGTGATCAATGACAGCCCGATCGCACTTAATCCAAATAACATTAAGATAACTGCCATTTGCCAAAGCGGAATCCCTGGTTCAACATGAAAGACATGCTTCATCATCATCGTGGTAAAGAAGATTTGGAATGTGACAACAAGCATACAGACCACGATATTTGACAATACATACTGCTTTGCGGTAATCGGTGTTGTCAAAAGTCTGAAGTACGTTCTGTTTTCTTTTTCTTTAATGAGGATTTCAGACAAACTACCTGCGGAATATAGCATCGCCATTAGAAGAAAACCGATCATAAGATAGTTCATTTCATTTTGATGCTTATCTTCAACTTTATGAATATTCACTTTAAATGTATCAGCTTGATCATGTTGATACATTTTTTGAAAGGCTTTTGAATCCCCCTTCGCCGCATTACCGATCGCTGCAATATGATTAATGTAATGATATAAATACGATTTTACAAAACCAGTAATTTCTGCCCCTTTAATTGAGGAAATTTTAATATGATCTGGCTTCCCTTCATAGACACTTTCAGTGAATCCTTCATCTATTGTTATGACACAATCAAGCTCACCTGCTGCAAGTTTACTTTTCATTTCCGATTGATTGATACTCATGACTTTCATATTGTCAAGCCCTAACAAAAATCCCTTCGTGTCAGCAGCAATCTGGCCACTATCATGATTGACAATCCCAACTTTCACACTTGTACCGTTATGATCTTGGCCAGCCATAAGTGATATAAATATTCCCAGTAGTGGAAGGCATAGAAATAAGATGATATTTTTCTTCTTTTTAAATGTCACATATAATGTGTTCTTAATTAACCAAAGCATCTCTTTCATTTTACAGCCCTTCCCTTCTACGTAATGAAACAAGCGCGATCAGCAACAACAAACTAGATAACCCAGTATTTACCGCAATAGCTGGAAACATTGCCGAAATATCATTTGAAAAAATGATGTTTGTAATGGCTTCATTCGTCCATGTCAGTGGTGAAAGTTTTTTAATGACTGCTATAGCCCCTTCCATATGACCAAGAGGAAAGTAGGCACCTCCAAAAAAACCAACTAGCGGAATGAATACACCGATGATCGCCTTTGCCGCTTCTCCCGTTTTCGTCATCGCGCCAATACCAAGACCGAGACTGACAGCAAATAGTACGACGGTCAACAAAACAATGAGCACAGCACCAAGGTGTTCCCCCCAATTGGCTTTAAATACAGATTTACTAAACGTTACAATTAGAAATATGCAAATCGCATTTGTCAGCATACAACCAAGCAGCTTCCCAGCAAAGATTTCACCTTTACGAAGAGGAGCAGCCATTAGTCGATCAGCCGTTTTTCCAAGTCTTTCTCCTCTAATGAGAAAACTCGCATGCATCGCTCCATAGAGGGCCATTAGCGTTGTCATTGTGACCGCATAATAATCAATCGAGCGCGGCTGTTTGTCTGAATTGATTGATGTTTCCTTAATATAATTGTCATGAGAATGGTTTGCCAAAGCCATTTTGGCATGTTGCGGGTTCACTTTGATGATCTCACGAACAGCTTTGTACTGATTGCTAAACGCCGTCAGCATTCCTTGAATAATGCTCGTTTTAATATTTTGTTTATCACTTTGATAAAGTTTGATACCGCTATCTTTGACTTCAACGTATGCATCATAATGCCCTTGTTTGACTTCTTGTTTTCCGTTCATCCCAGTTGATATTTTTTTGAAATCGACACCAGATTTCTTTGCTTCTTTTGTAAAAACTTCAAAGCCTTTCGCTAGTCCTCCGCTTGACTGATCTTGATAGAGAACCCGAACATCATCAACTTTTAATTGCTTGTCAAAGGCATTTGAAAGCGCGGTTCCCAGAATCATAATGAGTACAATTGGAAATAACAGCATAAAAAATAACGTTCTTTTATCACGAAATGAAGAGATGATTTCTTTTTTAGCAATGTTGAGTATATTCAAACCAAGTACCTCCTTTCTAGTCGCGTAAATTTCTTCCGGTTAAGGTGAGGAACACGGTTTCTAAATTTGGTGCTTTTTCTTCAAATGAACGAATTTCAACAGAACTGCTCATCAATTGCTCAATGATTCGATTTAAATTGTTGACCTCTGCATTAGAGTTGATCTTGAGTAGATTTTCCTCAAGAGAAACCATCTCTACACCACTGACGTTTTTTAGTTTGTCAGTGTCAATGCTTTCTGGATTTTTAACAGCAATCACAATATCTTTTGTATGAGTAATGATCGCTTTTAGCTGTTCTTTTGTTCCTTCAGCAATAATTTTTCCATGGTCGATAATGGCAATTCGTGAACAGATTTCTTCGACCTCTTCCATATAGTGACTTGTATAAATAATGGTACAGCCCATCGCATTCAGTTTTTTAACAGACTCTAAAATATAATTTCTTGACTGGGGATCAATCCCAACTGTTGGCTCGTCCATGATGATCAGCTTTGGTCTGTGCGCAATTGCACAGGCAATATTCAGTCTCCTTTTCATCCCACCTGAAAAATTTTTCGGGAAACTCTTGAATTTATCACTTAAACCAACAAATCGTAATGCTTCTTCAACACGTTCATGCAAATGGGCCCCCCTTAGCCCATATAGCCCCGCGAAAAACTTCACGTTTTCATATGCTGTTAAATCTTCGTAGATCGCTAAGTCTTGAGGCACAATACCAATATTCATTTTGGCAAACTTTTGGTTTTTGGCAATGTTTTGACCAAGAATAAATATCTCACCTTCATTGCTCCGCAGTAAACTTGCAATCATATGAATGGTTGTACTTTTTCCAGCGCCATTTGAACCAAGAAATCCAAATATTTCACCCTCAGCTATTGATAATGATAGATTGTCAACAGCAACAAAATCACCAAATTTTTTCGTCAGATTTTTTATTTCTAGTACATTCATGATTTCCACCTCATTTTTACTTGACAACTTTATTATAAAAAAAAGATGAACTCTGCGGCAGTGCAGCAATTCATCTTTTCAACATGAGAATACTCATATTTTCATATGAAATCATTCATATTTCGGCAATAATGTCGTGACAGAGAATCCATTAGAACCATCAACGATCACCTTGCCATGAACAGTGGCCGCTCGCTCTTCCATGCCGATAATACCCATGCCTTTCTTAATTTTTCCGTGTCCTTTCCCATTGTCTTTTACTTCAACTTTAATCAGAGTATTAAGAACATGGATATTGATTGACACATGTGTCGCCTTTGCATACTTCATTGTATTGGTTAACGCCTCTGTCATATTTTCAAAGATGATTTTCCATTGAATATGAGAAATAACATCTAAATCGCCTTGATAAAGAAAAGAGATTTGAATATGATTCCGAGCTGAACATTCATCTATTAATAACTTTAGCCTGTTGACCCCCATCTGTTCGGGAGACGGTTTGATGTTCTTCAATGTCCATCTGATCTTTTCAATTCCCTCTTTTGATATATGGATCGCATTTTGCAATAGTTCGGCAGCCTTTTGTTTATCTTTTTCCAGCAAACGTTTTGCTGCTTCCAGTTGAATAAGTGTCCCCGTCATTGAATGACCGATTTTATCATGTATTTCCTGGGAAAGACGGTTACGTTCTTCTAATTGAAATGTATATTGAGACTGTCTCATATACTCTTTATTTTCATTGAGCTTTTTCGTTAAAGTGTAAATATTTTTCCTCGTTTGATCGACTTGGTTTTCAAGCTTTTCAATTCGAGTTGCATCCTGTTTTGTCATGGAAAACAACAAATAAGAAAAAGCGGTTGTTAATCCATAAATAGCTGCTAATTGTTCGTCGATTAAAATGATAGGGACTAATGATATGCCAAATTTCACTCTTCGAAATCTTAGCGTATCACCCCCACATTCATAGATATTCAAAGGTAACAATAAGATAAATAAAGGCTCAACCTCAAAATAAGAAAAAACGGAAAGGAGCATCGATATGATGGTGAAAACTTTTTTTACCGTTCTTTTTTTAATGATCGCGATTGAAAGATTTATACAGAAATAAATAAGCAGACAAAACACAAGCAATGGTATTTTAACATGTTCTGAATACATACAACGATAGATTATAAAACCGACTATAATAAGCTTACTCATCATGATTCGTAATTCCATTGTGATCCCTCAGTTAAAAGTTTACCTTTCCCGTCAAATAATAAATTGCAATTTGTGTTCGATGATCAAGCCCTGTTTTCCCCAAGATCGAAGAAATATAGTTGGCGACTGTCCCTTCAGAAATAAACAGTTCCTTTGCCATTTCTTTATTTGAAAGTCCCCTGGCGATAAGCGCCATAATGCTCAATTCTCTTTCAGTAAATAGATGTTGATCGATTTTAAGCTCCGGTTCTTGGCTTTTGATTAACTTCGATTTTAGCTTATCAATGACAATATCCTGCATAACAGTGTGTCCATAATAAACACTCTTCATCGCATCTCTAATTCGTTCCGGTTCTGTATTTTTCAATAAATATCCTTTTGCTCCATTTTGAATGGCCGCAACAATATATTCATCATCATCAAACGTCGTTAAAATAAACGGTTTTGTATTTGTTTGTAAAGAAATGAACTTTGTAGCTTCTACTCCATTCATATTTGGCATTCGAACATCCAAGAGTGCAATATCGACCGTTTCGCTTAAGCAAAAATCAACCGCCTGCCGGCCATCCTCAACTGTAGCTAATACTTCAAATTCCTCGTACGTACTCAGGATGATTTTCATCCCTTCTCTAATAAATGAATTGTCATCTGCTATGATTAGTTTGATTTTCATTCTTTTATTCGGAAGATGAGACTTTCCGAAATGTACACTCCCTTCTGGACTACATTAAATTTATCATGAAAATGTACTTTTACTACTCATTTTTTTAGTAGAAGTGCTGGTAATTCCTTGACCTCAAGTCTACAGCAAAAAATGATCGGCTCCTAGTAGAAGATGCTATGTTCAAATTTAAAACAAATATTAGCATCTGACAGTGGTTATAAACAACACCAGATAGACTAGTTCTTGAAGACGCTACGCTTTTTGGCTGATCACTGTCATCATCTTAATGTTCAAAACCAACTCCAAATGTTTAACAAAGAAGTTGATTATAGAGGCAAAGTCAGTCATTGCATCCGAAAACACCAACAGGCTGCCCGACAATCACAAATACTAAACCTAGGATGCCATAAATGATCGTTTACAAAATATAATAGAGTCAGTCCCAACATTGCAGGTTAATTTCACAAATTCAAACGGTACGTAATTCCTAAACTACATAAATTTTATATGCCAAATTCATTATTTTTGACGATCTTTCAGAAAATATATTGTTTTTCTTTCATCTCGTCTGTAGAATTTAATTCGATCGATAGACGATCGTTCTCTTCATTGTTAAGGAAATGAAAAATGAGTTGCAAAAAATGAGATAGAGGTGATGACATGAGAGTAATAAAAAATGTTCAAAGTTTGATGTTATGTTTTCTTTTGATTCTATCGACTTTAGGATTTGTTTCTACTTCAGAAGCAAAAGCAGCCAAAGGATTTCATGTAAGCGGAAACACTTTGTATGATGCAAAAGGCAATCCTTTTGTGATGAGAGGGATTAACCATGCTCATTCATGGTATAAAGATGATTCTGCAACAGCTATCCAAGCCATTGCAGCAACAGGAGCAAATGCAGTTCGAATTGTCCTTTCAGACGGTAGTCAATATACAAAGGATGATGTCCATACAGTAAAAAAACTTATTCATCTAGCAGAGAAAAATAAACTTATTGCTATATTAGAAGTTCATGATACCACTGGGAAAGATGATGTTGCTGCTCTGAACAATGCTGTTGATTATTGGATTAGCATAAAAGAGGCTCTTATCGGTAAGGAAGATAAAGTCATCATTAATATTGCAAACGAGTGGCATGGTACTTGGGATAGTGCAAAATGGGCAGAAGGCTACAAACAAGCGATCCCAAAATTAAGAAATGCAGGATTGAACCATACATTCATTGTTGATTCTGCAGGTTGGGGTCAGTATCCAGCTTCAATTCATCATTATGGAAAAGATGTGTTCAATGCAGATCCATTAAAAAATACCATGTTCTCTATTCATATGTATGAGTATGCAGGTAAAGATGCGGCTACAGTAAAATCAAATATTGACAATGTTCTTAACGAAGGTCTTGCTTTAATCATCGGTGAATTTGGAGAAAGACATACAAATGGAGATGTAGACGAAGCAACCATTATGAGTTATTCACAACATAAAAATGTTGGCTGGCTTGCATGGTCTTGGAAAGGAAATAGTTCAGACTGGGAATACTTGGATTTATCGCATGATTGGGCTGGTCACAATTTAACGTCGTGGGGTAACACAATCGTTCATGGTTCTTATGGTTTAAAAGCGACGTCTAAATTATGTTCAATATTTGATAAGAATCATCATTCAGGGAATCCAAACAGACCAGAAAACATTCTTTATAATTTTGAAACAGGAACACAAGGCTGGAGTGGTGAAAATGTTTCAGGTGGTCCTTGGCATACAAACGAATGGTCGGCAAAGGACAACTATTCTTTAAAAGCAAACGTTCAATTAAGTCCTCACTCTAATCATTATCTATCTCTAACTAAACAACAAAATTTTAGCGGAAAATCTCAATTAAAAGCAACCGTAAAGCATGCAAACTGGGGAAACATCGGGAATGGGATCAATGCAAAACTATATATAAAAACCGGTTCTAATTGGAAATGGTTTGATGGAGAAAGGGTAAAAATGAATGCAGCAAATGGAACGACTGTATCATTAAATTTATCATCGATCTCGAATTTACATGATGTGAAAGAAATAGGTGTTCAGTTTATAAGTGCTTCTAATAGCAGCGGTCAATCAGCTATATACGTTGATCATATAGCTATTCAATAAAGTCATTTATTTGCTAATCTCCGTTATCAGGGGGTTAGCATTTTTATTTTTCTAACCTTTCATAATCATAACCATCTGAAAAAACCGCGTCTGAAAGAAAAAGCTATTCTAGAAGAAGAACAATTTAAAATCAATTTTTATAGAAATGAACAACAGATGCAACTATAACATTCTTCACTTAGGTGAAGTTCATTTGTTGGTCTGTTAAACAGACATACCCATTATCTCAGATGTACTTGCTAACATAAAAAAAGCCAAACTTAGGATTGGCTTCATTGACAAGGAAATTTAGTCGTTTTCATTTTAACGTCCTTTAAAAACTGCATGCCTTCGTTCGAGGAATGAAACAGCACCTTCCTTTGCATCCTCTGTTTGTAACAAATTAAGTACCGTCTGCCAAATCTTTTGGTTAGCAGCTTTTTCATTTTCCAACAATGCTAAACGAGCCATTTTTATCGTAGCCTGTGTTCCTAAAGGGGCTTGTCGTGAAACCTTTTCAGCTAACTCAATCGCACGTGGAAGAAGTTCATCTTTTTCGACAACTTCTTGAATCATTCCAAAACGAAACGCTTCTTCACTTGAGAATTCATCACCTGTAAGCATGTATCTCATTGCAGTCCCCCATCCAGCTTCATGAACAAAGCGAGATGTCGCCCCTCCAAACGGGTATATTCCTCTTTTCACTTCCAGCTGTGAAAAACGAGTCTCTCTTGCAGCAAGTCGAATATCACTGGCAAGGGCTAGTTCAATACCTAGAGTTAAACATAATCCATGGATTGCACAAATTAATGGTTTTGTACGAAATGGCTCTTTTATTTGCCAAGGATCTATTGATGTTTCAGGATACTGGTACAGTTCACCCTTAGCAATAGATGGACCTACTTCAGCTAAATCCAGTCCAAGAGTAAAATGTTTTCCATGAGCAAACATGACACCACAACGCAAATCTGGATCTCTTTCAAGTTCTCCTAGAGCTGCAGCCAGATCAAAGATCATTTCCTGATTAAAAAGATTATTTTCATCTGGACGATTTAAACCAATCAATAATACATGACTCTTTTTTTCTAAAGTAATCGTATTTTCCACTACAAAAACCTCCTTAAATTCGATCGATTCATATAAGAAGACGTTAGTTAGTGGTATAGTGAATGCAAATCCCTAGTCATTCTAAAGCTACTTCGGTCGGTTGCGGCATATGACCACCAATACTGAAAGTCTTCCTAGACCTTGGGAGCCGCTTCGGTCCCTTTATATCCCACAATTTTCAGAGTAAGTTCACAGCGACTCATTTTCATTCTTTTTCATATCCCCTGATCCAATCGTATTTAACATTTTCTTAAACCATTGTGTTTCCTCAACATTAAAATTTTCCATGACTTCATGATTCAATTCAACCATCTTTTGAGTTAAGGTAACTTCCATTTCTTTTCCTTTTTCCGTTAGAAAAATGAGCTTGTTACGACGATCATGCGGATCAGACTGTCGTTTAATAAATCCGTTCCGTTCCATTCGATCTATGATACCTGTAATCGTTGCACTATCGATACGCAAATGTTTCCCTAATTTAGATCCAAGTTGTCCATCAGCACGCCATAACTCACGTAAGATAGAAAATTGGACTGGGGTTATACCATAAGTTTGGAATTTAGACTTACTAAGTTGTGAAACTCTTTGTAATGCTTTAGCTAAGAGGAATTGGATACACATTTCGTTCTTTTCCATGAATCACTCACCTTTTCTAAAATTTTCCGACCACGTTTATGTTAACACGTACTCAAGTAATTTGCATACAAGTAATTCGAACTAATTCGTAAATTCATGAGAAAGTCACATAAAAAACCAACCCCAAAGGATTGGCCTAAATGTAAAGAAAAGCTCGATATTAAATCTATATATAAGATTTATTTTCAAATAAGAGTCTTGCCCATATGAAAAATGGGGTTTGTTCAGCACTTTGCTTTTCACCAAACCAAAGGATTGGTTCTTTTCGCGAAAGCCATTATAAGTATTTAACCGCAGACACAACCACCATGATCCACGCGACAATAAAAGCTACACCGCCCAGCGGAGTGATGGCGCCAAGAACACTGATTTGCGTGAGGCTTAAGACGTACAAGCTACCGGAAAATAAGATAATTCCGATAAACATCAGCCAACCGGCAACAGTTAAACTTCCTGCACCTGTTATTCTGCCAGCAACAAGCGCGATGGCGATTAACCCAAGTGCGTGATACATATGATACTGGACACCCGTTTGCCAAATTTGCATATATTTCTCGGGAATTTTCCCTTCAAGCCCATGGGCACCAAATGCCCCCAAAGCAACGGCAAGCATCGCATTTATAGAACCTATAATTAAAAATAATTTCATGATCAATTGCCACCTTTCTCTTTCTGTTCATGACACTCAAGATTTCTTTTTTCTTAACTGAATTTGTTCTATGGCAATGGCCAACATTGTACCAAGGACAAGACCATTACTTAAAATGGATACAATCACAGGATGCATCCCTTCCAAGGCACTCTCAGGGACAAACATCACACCTACTCCTGCCAAAAGGGAAATTCCGATGAGAAACCGGACACGACCTATCTCACTTGCCTCATAAGAATCAAATTCAGAAAAAGCCATACCGATCATCGTTGAGAACACAACAAAATTAACAGCAAAACCAACAGGAGACGGTAAACTTGCAAATAAATTCATGACCAGCGGAAAAAAACTGATGAGAATAATAATAAAACTCCCTAATAAAAACGGTTTCTTCGAAGACATTCTGGTTGTTTGGATAAAACCGGCCGCTCCGGAAATCGGCACTGTTCCTACTGCCCCCAGAAAGCCGCTGAGTAAATGACCAGCCGCAGCAATAAATCCAGCCGGACGAGCTCGGTTTCTTTCCTCCAGCTTTTCAACTTGTTGAACAGCGACTTCAACTACGCGAATACTGGCCAGCATGTTGACGATTAACAACATCGTAATGAACAAAGAAGTCACAATTAAACCACTATCAAACACCGGAACCCCGAAAGGAAACAGACTAGGCATGTGAAAAAATTGATCTGTATGCTGCGGAACCTTTGCCACACCAAACAGAGCGAATAAAATCCAGCCACCAAAAAGCGCAACTAAAATAGAATATTGTTTAAAAAACGCTACATTCGACTTACTCATAAGAAATGTGGCCATCATAATGACACCTGCAAGCAAAAAAACGAGACCGTCAACTTCATCCTTGCGGTAGCCAATTCCCATGACACCTTTGATAATCGGTTCACTCAGCTGTATCACCAAAAGTAATAAATATATACCTGTCACAGCAGGAGTAAACATCACGGCTAATTGATCAATAATCTTAAATAGACTAAAAAAGAAAAAGAAAACTGCGCTTAACAACATGGCCCCCTGTAATGCTTGGAGTGTTTCCCCAAAGGATGCAAATACTGTTCCAGTAAGTCCAGCATAAATCGTGTAGACTCCCCACCAAAGACCGGCCGGACTCTCATTAATCGGCAAACGGTGTCCTAGCAAACATTGAACAAAAGCAGTTGTTCCTAAGACGAAAAATGTGCTTTGAATCAGTTCAGCTGTTTCAAGCTGATTCAGTTCAAATGCCTGCCCAATAGCAATAGGGACCACGATAGCGGACGCAATAATAAATGCTGTCCATTGTAAAGCCCCAAAAAACAATTTCACATTGATCAACCTCTCTCTTTAAAAACAAACAAGCTCTTTAAAAATCAAAAATCGAATCGCCGTTCGCCTCATCCTCTCGTTTTTGTTTCTCTTGTTTTTGAAATTGTTCAGCCCCGCTCGTTCCCATCATTTTTTCTAGCATCAGGTCGCCTGAAGTTTTTTTCCCTGACTGTGAATAAGGAGAAGACTGAACGGCCGGACGCTGTTCTTCAACAATGACATCACAAAGGGAGCGGATAACTGCAATGTGTAATGTAAGCTCACTCTCCTGACGACAATTCTTTGCCTTTTTCAGTTCATCCTCCATCTTCTGAAGCAGACTGGATATATGTATGTTCATGAACTTAATCCTCCAAACCGTTTTTGATTTCCACTTCATTTTAACAAATAAGCTAGACTGATGCAGATGACAATTTGTTATTTTCTACCGATAAAAACCTTTTTTCTAGGATTCCAGTTCAACCAACTTCGGTATCGACCAGTCGATCGGCTCTTCATTGATTTGTTTCAGGAATTGATTTGCCCTTGAAAATGGTCTACTACCAAAAAACCCGTTTCTCGCTGAAAAAGGGCTAGGGTGTGATGATTGAATGATAAAGTGCTTTGAGATATCAATTCTCTCTTTCTTCAGCTGAGCATGGCGCCCCCATAGAATAAAAACGACCGGCTTTTCTCGTTTGTTTAAAACATCAATCACACTGTCTGTTAACTGTTCCCAGCCTTTTCCCTTATGTGAATTTGCCTGTCCTCGTCTGACAGTCAAAACGGTGTTTAACAATAAGACTCCTTGTTGTGCCCAACTGACGAGTGAGCCATGATTTGGAATTTCTGCTCCTATATCATCGTGCAACTCGATAAAAATATTTTTTAAGGATGGCGGTGGATTTACTCCCGGCTTGACAGAAAAACTTAAACCATGTGCTTGTCCAGGCCCATGATACGGATCCTGCCCCAAAATCACCACTTTAACCTGATCATAGGAAGTATAATGTAACGCATTATAAATATCGTTTGGCTCAGGATAAATCGTATGCTCCCGGTACTCCTTTTTCAACATTTCCCTTAATTCTTGATAATAGGGCTTATCAAATTCATCTTGTAGCTGTTCCCACCAGCTGTCATTCAATATTTGTTTCAATGGTTTAACCTCCTAAAAAGTTACGTTACTAAACCTTGAGATAACAGGTTTGCCGTCCCAGACAATCTCACTAACAGCTTGTCTTTTTTTTAATTCTGGTTCATCAAGAAGTGTAAAAAAATTTTCCGCAGGCAAACTGCCAAGCTGATGCTTTTCAGAGAGAATATCTAAATAATACTGTCGCTTTTTACCGAGATGGCTAGATTGGTTGTCTCCCTGATTTGAAAACGCATAGATGACACTTGCCACAGGCACTCTTTTCACTTGAAAACTCGCTGCTGTTCGCAGAAAAAAGTCCCAATCCCAATAATGATGGACACCGGGATCAAAATAGCCGATATCTTGATGAAGCGAGCGTTTATACATACTTCCAGAAGGAATAAATGTAGAAAACCTTCGCATCTCTTCCAAATGGAGCGCATAAGCAAAAAGACGCCGACTTATCGGAATTCGCGTCTCATCTTTTATGTTAAAAGACACGATTTCTGCATCTGAATAAACGAGATCAGCCGTCTTCATTGCCTTTGCCATTCTTTCCATATGACAGGGCGTAAAGAAATCATCATCATCACTGAGCATGATAACATCTCCAGTTGCTTCTTTCACCCCTATATTTCTCGCTTTAACATGCTTGACATTTTCAGCTAGATCGATCACTTTAATCGGAAGATCTGAATAAAGCCACTGTACAGAGTCGATTCTTTCACCAGCATCATTGACAATAATGACTTCGAATGGCTTAATAGATTGGTTGACAATAGATTCGAGCAATTCACATAAAGCAGGGATTCTGTTATGCGTTACAATGACAATAGATATTCTCACGAATGAAGTAGCTCCTTTTTTTAAAACTCTTTTTCTATTATAAAACATAAAATATTCATTTTAACATGAACAAAAGTCCGATATTCTTGATTTGTGATCTATTAAAAACCTGACTATAATAAATACTAACCACTCTATAGGATGGAATTGATTATCATTTGGAGGCTTGACTTAACATGACAATGCACAAAGCACTAACAATTGCCGGCTCTGATTCAAGTGGAGGTGCCGGTATTCAGGCAGATTTGAAAACATTCCAAGAAAAAAACGTTTACGGGATGACAGCTCTAACGGTTATTGTTGCTATGGATCCCACTAACAACTGGAATCATCAAGTTTTCCCCGTTGAAAAGGATATTTTACGTTCACAGCTTCAAACCATTGTAGAAGGTATTGGTGTTGATGCGATGAAAACAGGTATGCTTCCAACTGTTGAGATCATCGAAATCGCAGCTGAAACCATTAAAGACCACCATATGAAAAATGTTGTGATTGATCCAGTCATGGTATGTAAAGGTGCAAATGAGGTACTTTATCCGGAACATGCGAAAGCATTGCGTGAACTTCTGACCCCGCTTGCAACAGTGATTACACCAAACCTTTTTGAAGCTGGACAACTTAGCGGTCTTGGAGAGATTAAAACCGTTGAACAAATGAAAGAAGCCGCTAAATTAATTCATCATCTTGGTGCTAAACACGTCCTGATTACAGGCGGAGGAAGACTAGCACATGAAAAAGCTGTCGATGTTCTGTACGATGGTCAAGAAACCGAAGTCATTGAAGGAGATCGGATTGAGACACCTTACACACATGGAGCAGGCTGCACTTATTCCGCAGCGATCACAGCTGAACTTGCGAAAGGTTCCAGTGTAAAAGAAGCGATTTATTCTGCTAAGGAATTTATTACAGCAGCTATTCGCGAATCGTTTAAGTTAAATCAATTTGTTGGACCGACAAAACATTCTGCCCTCCGTTTTAGCAAATAAAAAAATGACCCCTTTTTCGAAGAAAGGGGTCTTATCTTAAATCTAACTGTCTTCACGTTTTATATTTCTAGCCGATGTTCTTAAAAACGCCTCAATCGCCTTAACAAACAGAGCATATTCTTTCATTTGTTGATAGGTGCTTGACAGTTTTTCTTTGACTTTTTCATCATCCAGAATTGTTTTCTCTTTATCACTGACGAGCTTTTGCACTTGAAGGAGCAAATAATTATATTCTTCTCTCGTATCCTCGATATGATCTGCAATTTTTTTCAACCGTATGGCTGTCAAATTCTGTTGTTTTTGATCCAAGAAAACAACCCCTTTACAACTGCACAGTCTCTCTATAAGTAGCATATCATAATGGGATTGTAACAGGAAATCATCGTGCTTATTTCATTGTCCAAGAGGTCATATTCAATGATAGACTTTTTCTGCTACTGATCAACACGTCATTATTTCCCGGGTAAGGAAAATAGCGAGCTGTAAATACTTCTTCTCCATCGTTTACAAACATCTCAATTGAAGAAGCGTCTAAAAAGATGTCTAACTCTCTAAGTTCACCAATCTTGCAATGCCTTGATTCCACGCGTTCATCAAGATAACTGTTTCTTTCCAAAGTCAGGACACCATCTTCTTTCCTATAGATAAGCCGGGCTGCTCCTCTAAAGGATAGCTCAAATCCTTCTTCTACCTTTAGTGAACTAAGGAAAAGTTCAGTTTTCTCATGGTCGATATTTAGTTTTTCGGCAGCTTGACTGAGTGAAATCTCAAAGTTTTGTTCATTTTTCCGTAATGTTCTAAGCTCCTGAACCGGTTTTTGAATCAACTTATCATTCTGTAAGGTTAATTCCCTTGGCAATGTCATGCAATGCACCCAGTGATTCGGGATTGTCGGATGACTTTCTTCACCCTGGTCAGGAACACCCATCCAGGCAAATAAAATTCTTCTGCCTGATTCGTCCTCTGTCGTCTGTGGTGCATAAAAATCAAAACCACGGTCAAGTTCTTCAAATTCTCCATGTTTATATTCCGGTTTTTGTTCGTCTAACTGACCAACAAAATAACCTGACTGATAAACATTTTGATAACGGAAACCTTCAGCTTTTAATCCTTGAGGGCAGACAATCAAGACATCTTTTCCCCCAAGTGGCATCATATCTGGACATTCCCACATATAACCGAACTCACCAAGTGAACCTTTGTTTGAGCCGGCCATATCGCCAAGAAACGTCCAGTCTTCTAAGTTTTCAGAAGTAAACAATACCGCTCTGCCTTCCAAACGTTCGGTCTGCGCCCCAACTACCATATACCAGCGGCCGTCTTTTTGCCACACTTTTGGATCGCGGAAATGAGGCGTGTATCCCTCAGGAAGTCTCGCGACAACACCCTTCTTTTCAAACGAGATACTGTCTTTTGAGACAGCAAGGCATTGATAAGTTTCCCTATTTCCCTCAGCATCTTTCACATTCCCTGTATAGAAAACGTGAAGCTGATCATTGTCAGCGATGGCACTTCCTGAGTAACATCCATTTTTATCAAACCAATCGCTTGGCGTGAGAGCGATCTCCTCATGTTGCCAATGGACAAGGTCTTCTGAGGAGTAATGTCCCCAGAATTTTGACCCGTGTCCAGTTTTAAAAGGCAACCATTGATAGAAGAGGTGATAGACCCCTTTCCACTGAATGAAACCATTTGGATCATTCAGCAGACCGACAGGAGGCATAATGTGATAATGCAATCTATAAGGGTCACGGTTGACAATCTCTTGATATTCCTTAACCCGATCGACTGCTTGCTTGCGAAGTTCCTGATCTTTACTCATTCGTTCAAACCCTCCATTAGCTCTTTTTCTCGTCTTCTTTAATGCCTAAGAAAAAGGCTGTGACAAAGGCAACTGAAACCGCGATCACCATTCCGATAAGATAATTGATAAGATTGGCGTTTCCAAGTGGTGCAGCGATCGCAATCATCGGAATTCCTGTCAAACCGTAAGCATTTGCAGCGACATTCATAAAGACAACATATGCAGCACCTAATGCACCACCGACCATTGCACCGATAAACGGTTTGCGGTAACGAAGATTCACACCGAAGATAACGGGTTCAGTAATGCCAAGGAATGCTGAGAATGCAGCAGGTAACGCAATTTCTTTTGTTTTTGCACGTTTCGCCATAAAGAATACGGCTAGTCCAGCTCCACCTTGCGCAACATTGGCCATTGACCAGATTGGCAGCAAGTAGTTTTTTCCAATATCAGCAAGGAGCCCAGCCTCAATTGCATGGAAGCTATGATGAACCCCAGTTAAAACGATTAAGGAGTAGGTGCCTCCAAAGACAAGTCCAGCGACAGGTCCAGCAAATTCATATACATTTGTTAAAGCGGTTGAGATCCCTGTACCAAGCATTCTACCTAAAGGACCAATTGCAATAAACGCGATAAATCCACTTGAAATAATCGTAACAAACGGTGTTACTAACAGGTCGATTGCATTTGGAACAATCTTTCTGACACCTTTTTCGATTTTACTCATGACATATACAGCAAGTAAAATTGGAATAACTGTACCTTGATAACCAAGCATTTCAAGTTTAAGACCGAATAAATCCATCACACCTGGTGTTCCTTCTGCCAATCCCCACGGATTAAACAAACTTGGGTGAATTAAAATTCCACCGAGAACAGCACCTAAATAAGGATTGCTACCAAACTCTTTTGCAGCACTGACACCAATTAAGATCGGCAGGATAATAAATGCAGAACTTGAGAACATGTCGAGCATTTTATACAGTGCCGTCTCAGGATCAACCCAGTTAAACGCCTTCATCATTCCTAAAAGACCCATTAATAAACCGCTTGCAACAATCGCCGGGATAATCGGCACAAATATGTTTGACAACGTTTTCGCAAATCGGGCCAACGGATTCATTTTTTGTTTTGCAGCTTCACTGTGTTGAACTGTTTCTTTTTGATCGAGATCCAGTTCTTTCGCAAACTCTGCATACACTTTATTGACTAACCCAGTCCCAAAAATAATTTGGTATTGACCAGAGCTGGAAAAAGCTCCTTTTACTCCATCAAGCTCTTCAACCTGTTCTTGGTCGATTTTTGTTTCATCGTTTATAACTAAACGCAACCTTGTTGCACAATGTGCAGCGCTAACAATATTATCTTCTCCGCCAAGAAGCTCAATGAGACGTACAGCGATTTCTTTGTGATTCATGATGATTCCTCCTTTTTATTTAAAAGCAGAAAAGACCTAAAATTCACCAATGAATATGAGGATAAAGTTCCCCCACTCATTTAAGCAAATTTTAGGTCTTGCCTGCTCTACCAGTCACAATCCCCGGTATTTAGTTTTAACACAAACTCATTATATTATGTGTTAGCGCTTTCGTCAACCTTTTTTAAAAATTTGTTATTTCTCTATGAAGAATGTACTAAAAAAGCCTGAACACAGGAATATCAGCGGTATTACAAATCGTTTAATCGCTGAATATGCAGCGTAATATAGCCAATCTCTGACTCTGGAAGATCAAGTTCATATTCAGTTTTTAAATAATCAGCCAGTTCTACTCCACATCGATATGATATAGGATACTTTTGCTTTATAAAATAAAGCATGTCATCATCCATGACATGGAATGCTTCATTTGATTCAAACCGATTAATCGCATACCTTAAATGTGTCACAAGACGCTGATATGAAATGCTGTTTTCATCTATTTTTTGATCAAAAAAACGTTCGATTTTTTCAATCAGTTCTTTAATGATCGTTGTATATTTAAGGGTAGTATGCATATTTTCCGCATCCATTTTTGCGGTATGAATATGCAGTGCGATATACCCCGCTTCATCCTCAGGCAAATCTATATTTAATTTTTCTTTGACCAACTCTATGGCCCAAAGTCCAATCTCATACTCTTTTTTATAAAGCGCTTTTATTTCGTTTAATAATTTATTTCGAACCGTTAAATCTTTTTGAATTCGTTCAATTGCAAATGATAAATGATCGACAAGGGCAATGTGAATATGATCACTTAACGGTGCGGACAGCTGTCCTTCCGCATAGCTGATAATCTCTTCAGCTACTTCAATATGCTTTTCTGGAAGTGTTTCAAGTATTTGTTTGAATTTCTCGTTTTCCTCATGGATGGTAAAAATTTTCTCGACTTTTTTTCTAATAATAGTGTCGTTTTTACCTTTTTGAAAAGCAATTCCCGGCCCCATGACAATTTTCTCTTGTCCATCCTCCTTTATAATTGCTGCATTGTTATTTAATACCTTGTAGATTTTCATCGCTGTCACCCACTTCCCATTATGAGTGGGATTTTACATGGTTTGTTCACTTATGTAAAGTCTGGCCCAGCCCTTGCCCATTTTAGTAATCGTTTGAACCTCATTGTATCCCTTTCTTTCTTTGGTAAAATACATGCTTGTCTATTCTGTTCTAATCGTTTTTTCTTACTCCCTCCAAACTCCAGTAATCCACCAAAATAGAGATTTGCTTTTTTGGATAAACAGCTCAGCATGTTGATCTGCCTTTGTCTAACAGGCATGACATAATGAAGCAGTACAATTACCCACAGTTTCATAAAAGCTAGAAAACTTTCCATATAAATCCCTCCATTTTTTCTAGTTTCTCTATTAACTTCAGACTCTATCTTAACTTGGAAAACTAGAATTGTTTGTCATAATCTGGGTGAAAAATTGTTCTAGTTTTTAGAAGTTTTGTTGAAAACTGAAGGATATGCTTATTCACAGCTTATCCTAAGGATAAACACATGTTACCCACAGTAGATATCCACATATCCACATAACAGTTCAATATTTAGTGTTCGAACACATATTCCTCACAATATGTATACACAACTTTATTCACTTATACACAATTAACTGTGCACAAAAAACATTTCACACTAATTTTTTGAAAAACTTTAGAGGATTTTGCGAAAAATAATAGAATATTTAAAATGTTCCAAATCTACATTTATTTCTGCATATTTACTAAAGGAGGAAAATCTATTGAAAAAAAATCTTATCCGTTTTTCCATTTTTGTTTTTATTTTATTTCTTACTGTATCTAGTTCTCTCACTGGTGTTCATGCTCAATCAGCTAAAAAACAAGGAGCTGAACTTGAGAAAGCTGAAATTTTCGGAGATATTGATACCACCTCAGACAAACAGACGACAGTCATTGTTGAACTAAAGGAAAAATCGCTTGCTGAAGCAAAGGCGGAGGGAGAAAAACAGACGAAGGCTACGTTAAATGCGGCACGAAACAAAGTAAAATCTCAAACGATGAAAAAGATCAAAAAAGCAAAAGTAAAACGGGAATACCACCGTGTGTTTTCAGGGTTTTCTTTGAAACTACCGGCAAGTGACATTCCCAAACTTCTAGCCGTAAAAGACGTCAAAGCGGTTTACCCTAATGCGACTTACAAACCTGATGATATAAAACAAAAAAGCGTGATGCTTTCAAAAGATACTTATCATCCGCAAATGGATAAAAGCGCACCATATATTGGTGCAGATCAAGCTTGGCGTTCAGGTTTTACAGGTAAAGGTGTCAAAGTAGCAGTTATTGATACTGGTGTTGATTATAAACACCCCGATTTAAAGAAAAACTTCGGACCTTACAAAGGATATGACTTGGTTGACAATGATTATGATCCACAGGAAACACCTGCAGGAGATCCTCGTGGTGGAGCAACTAGCCATGGTACACATGTTGCAGGAACAATCGCCGCCAATGGTAAAATCAAAGGCGTCGCACCAGATGCAACTCTTCTTGCCTATCGCGTCCTCGGTCCTGGTGGAACCGGAACAACTGAAAATGTGATTGCAGGTGTTGAAAAAGCAGTTGCAGACGGAGCAAAAGTCATCAATCTTTCCTTAGGCTCTTCAGTAAACAACCCTGACTACGCAACAAGTATTGCACTAGACTGGGCTATGTCAGAAGGTGTGACGGCCGTAACGTCCAATGGCAACAGCGGACCGAAAAACTGGACAGTCGGATCGCCAGGAACATCAAGGGAAGCTATTTCTGTCGGTGCCACACAACTTCCTTATCAAAAATATTCTGTTCACTTTGATTCATATCAAACGGCGAAAGTGATGGGCTATAATAAAGTTGCAGACCTTCTCTCATTAAACAATCAAAAGGTTGAACTGATTGAAGCAGGAATTGGACAACCTGAAGATTTCAAAGGAAAAAATCTCAAAGGGAAAGTCGCCGTGATAAAGCGGGGCGAAATTCCATTTGTTGATAAAGCTCAGCATGCTAAAGACGCTGGAGCGATTGGAGCTATCATTTACAATCATTTGTCTGGAGAAATTGAAACTGGCATGATAGAAGGTATGGCCGTACCGACTATTAAGCTCTCTAAAGAAGAAGGAGAAGAGCTTGTTCAGCAGATCAAAAAAAGCAACCGCAACGCCGTTTTTTCTTTCAAATTAGATAAAGAGCTTGGTGAAACAATGGCTGCATTTTCATCCCGAGGTCCTGTTATGGATACTTGGATGATTAAGCCTGACATTTCTGCACCTGGTGTTAATATTGTCAGTACAGTTCCGACACATGATCCAACAAACCCTCATGGTTATGCCTCTATGCAGGGAACAAGCATGGCTTCACCACATGTAGCTGGTGTTGCAGCTATTGTCAAACAAGCAAAACCAGATTGGTCAACAGACCAAATCAAAGCCGTTCTCATGAACACTGCTAAAAAATTAACAGATGAAAATGGTAAACGTTATCCCCACAATACCCAAGGAGCAGGTAGTGTTCGAATTATGGATGCCTTGCATGCTTCTTCAATTGTTACTCCTGGCAGCTATTCATTCGGCACATACATGAAGGACAAAGGAAGGCAAACAAAAACGAAAACTTTTACAATTGAAAACCTTTCATCACTTAGAAAGTCTTATCAGCTTGAATATTCTTTCAAAGGAAAAGGGGTTTCTGTAAAAGGGACGAAAAGAGTTGTCATTCCAGCTCAGAAAACGGGAAAAGCAAGAGTCAAGGTTACGGTGAATGCTAATAAAGCAAAGGCTGGCACATATGAAGGGACGGTATCTGTCCGTGATGGAGAGAAAAAAGTTGCTGAAATTCCGCTCCTTTTCATTGTCAAAGAACCTGACTACCCACGTGTCACTTCTGTGACTGTTGCCTCTGGATTAAAGGCTGGCACACACACAATTGAAGCATATCTACCAGGTGGAGCAGAAGACTTGGCATTTCTCGTATATGATGAGAATCTCGAATTCATCGGCCAAGCAGGTGTCTATAAAAACCAAGAAAAAGGTTATCAAACCTATCAATGGAATGGCATGATCAATGACACAACAGCACTTAAACCAGGTCGGTATTATATGCTTGCCTATGCCTCCACGAAAGGGAAATCAAGCACTGTTTTGACAGAAAAGCCGTTTATCGTCGAATAGTGATAAGCCTTGTTGAGAACCACTCAACAAGGCTTTTTTATGGTAAAATTTTGTTCACAGAAGAAAAACTTCTGAAAAAAGCAAGCGGAGGACTTCGTCTATATGTTTTCATTTTTCATATTATTTGGCTTATCCTTCATGATTGCATGCTTTGTTTTTTTCACGATATTGTATCTCATCAACAACTTACAAAAAAACACCCCACACCCATTCCCAAAAGCAGCGGAGCAAACCGTTGACACCATTTTGCTTATACCGCTCAGCTGGCTATTGACTACTTTATATGTGAGCGGTCTTTTACTTCTTTGGCCAGTCCAATATATAGCGGCTGTTTTTCGACGTCGTTGACGTTCCTAGCAAAAAATGTCCACATCCTCCTTAACTTCCGTTTAGGAATAACCGATATAAATAGCAAATTGAAGTCGGGAGGAGCGCAAAAGGTTGATGAATGTAAAAGAGTCGCTTCAAGAAAAACTCACACCACTCGATGAAGAAAACTTTTCCAAAGGCTGTATGTCCGGCATTGTGATCAGTCTTCCAATATGGTTTATGATTTATCTTTTCTTTAAATATGTGATCATCAAATAGAACACCCCTTCAAAAGGAAGTGGTGTTCTAGCTTTTGTTAAAGCCTTTTTCTTTCACAAATTGATTGAGATATGTTCGTTGCGACTGTTTCAAATGACGCGTGATTTGCTCTGTCCACTGATCAGTGCGCTTACCATTCGTTCTATTTTCATAATAACTTGAAATCATCTTGTCATAGTCGGTTAAAGCTTTATGAAAATCTTCTTGATCTAAACTGTAAGTATTCTCATGATAAACATGTTCTAAAGGCAATCTTGGTTTTTTCGCCGAACGGTTTGCCGGATGACCAACAACTAGACCGAACAATGGAAGAACATATTCAGGTGTTTCCAGCAGCTCACAAACCTTCCCTAACTCATTTCGAATCCCACCGATATAACAGATGCCAAGTCCCATTGACTCCGCTGCCACCGCCATGTTTTGGGCAGCAAGTGCTGCGTCGATTAAGCCGACCATAAATAATTCTGTCCCTTCAAGAGAAGCCATAATATCTTCCCCTTTTTCCTGAGCTATTTTGTGGTGGCGGAAAAGATCGACACAAAACACAAACAAGTGACCATTTTTCTCGACATATGGCTGATCACCTGCCAAGGCAGCTAGCTTCCGTTTTTTACTCTGCTCTGTTACACCGATAATGGAATAAGCCTGAATATAACTTGATGTTGATGCACTTTGGGCGCTTTCAACGAGTAAACGAATGTCCTCTTTTGTCAGAGGCTGATCTGTAAAAGACCTGATAGAACGGTGATCTAAAATCGTTTCAATCGTTTGATTCATCACTTTACCTCCTCATAACTTTATCATATCTAATTATTGTTTCATTCCAAAGAGAAATGACTTCACAAAAAAAGACAGCCTTGTTTTTCTTTTGACTGTCTTTCATGCCTATTATTTAAACATATAACCTTGATATTTTGTGAGCTGACAACTCGCATTGTAGACAATCGCAAATCCAAGTAATGTCGCCACCACAGAGCTACCTCCATAGCTGACAAACAGCAAAGGGACACCTGTGACAGGCATTAGACCGATATTCATTCCGATATTCTGGAATGTATGAATCACGATGAGGGCGGTATATCCGACAACAAAGTGTGAAGCAAATCGGTTAAATGGGTGGATTTTTTCAATCAACACGACAAGCCTGTAAATCAAATAAAAGAACATGATGACAACAACGGTACAGCCGATAAAGCCGAAACTCTCGCCGATGACTGAAAATATGAAGTCTGTATGTCCTTCTGGAACATACACTTTCATATCTTTAATACCTGAACCAAAAATTTGTCCTGATCCGATCGCCATCACAGCTTTGTCCGTTTGGTATGTATCTTCAGCCGATTGCTGGCTTGAATCATACCATGTCATTACCCGATTAATTTGATATGGTTTAATATGAAGGACATCTTTAGAAAACTCGGGAAAAGAAATCACTACTAATAAAGCAAGTAAAACAACGGTTATACCAGAGCCTGCCACAATCGCAATCAATTTCCAGTTTATACTAGATAGAAAGATCATAATGGCGACAAAAAACATACAGATTCCTGCTGTTCCAGCGTCTTGTTGGAAAATCAATCCTACTGGAATGACAGCGATTCCTGCAATTTTCAATAATAAACGAACATCTTCCTCTATGGAACGCGAACCTTTTGGACTGGCTTTTGAAATAACTGACGCCAGCATCATAATCAAACCGATTTTCATAAATTCAGAAGGTTGTAAATTGACTGGACCGAGTTCAAACCAGCTTTTAGCGCCTTTTCTTACTGGTGCAATCGATTCCGGACTAATTTTCAAAAGAATCAATAAAAGAATTCCAAATATATATATATATAAGCTCATTTTTTCAATCTGTTCCAAATCAAAATAAAGAAAGCCAATGACAATTGAAATACCGAATAGATAATACATCAGCTGCTTACCAGGAATACCTAATATTGCGAAAGATGGCTGTGCAGCATAAACAGCCACAACACTAATCATCAAGAAAGCTGCTAATATAAAAATCAAATCCCCCTGATAAAAAGGACTTGTGATATTTTTTTTCTGACTCATTACTCCCCCGCCTTATTTCTTATCAAAAACCACTAAATTTTATTATACATGAACCATGTGAAAGATGACACTTTTAACACAATAAAATAACAGCCTGAGATATCAGCCTGTTATTTAAACATATATCTTTGATATTTCGTCAATTGGCAACTGGCATTATAGACGATCGCAAAACCTGTCAGTGTAGCGACAACCGAACTGCCTCCATAACTCACTAGTAGCAAGGGCACACCTGTCACAGGCATAATTCCAATATTCATGCCAATATTTTGAAAAGTATGAATGACAATTAAAGCCGTAAAACCCGCACAGAAAAATGAGGCAAACTTGTTAAACGGATGTATTCGGTCGATGAGAACAACAAATCTGTAAATTAAAAAGAAAAACATAATGACAACGAATGTGCAGCCAACAAACCCAAAACTTTCACCAATGACTGCAAAAATAAAGTCGGTTTGTGCTTCAGGAACATATACTTGAAGGTTACGTACACCATTTCCAAAAACCTGACCAGAACCGATGGCCATTTGCGCCCGCTCGATCTGTAATTTGGCATCCGGGTTTTGTTCACTCGGATTGACCCAAGTCATCACACGGTTAATTTGATATTTCTCAATTCCGACCGAAGCCGCAACATCGGGAAAGCTGATCATCACGTATAATATTGAAACAGCGATGGTGAGACCTGATAAAAAGATCAACGAGATGAGCTTCCAGTTAACACCTGAAAGAAAGATCATCACAAGAATCACAAACATGACGATCCCAGCCGTACCGGTATCTTGTTCTAAGATTAGCCCAACCGGCACAATGACAATACCAAAGATTTTCATTAGAAAAATCAAATCTGCTTTTAACGTTCGTTTTCCGGTCGGACTGTGTTTGGACATAAAAGATGCTAAATACATGATCAAGCCGATTTTCATAAACTCAGAAGGCTGCAATGTAAAACCAGGAATCATAAACCAACTTTTTGCACCGTTTCGTACAGGAGCAAAATCTCTCCCCCCGATTTGTTCAGGACTTATCTTCAAAATAATCAGTGATAGAATACAAAGAATGAAAATGAAAAAACTCAATTTTTCAATTTGCTCTAAATCAAAATATAGAAATGCAATGGTAATAAAAGCACCCAGCAAATAGTAAAGGGTTTGTTTCATCGCAAAAGGCTCACCATATTGATTAAACTGCTGAGCTGCATAAACTGAAACAACACTAATAATAAAAAAGATGGTATATGCAAAAATCAAATCCCCTTGGTAAAAGGGATTTGTGAAGTTTTTTTTCTCATTCATTAAAACCCCGCCTTTATAACTAACACGCTAAAATTGCATCATTCGTACTTCCTCTCAAATGATATGACGCACAACTGAATAAAATGTTTCGGTTGTTCACACACAAAAAAATTCCTTTTTTTGTTGTAAAGGACTTTTACTAATTGATATCGAATTATCTAATAACTTGATTTTTGATCTATTTGTATTAAAATTAATAAAGATGCATAAACTTGAATATTTGAGAAACCATGCAACAAATTACCTACAAAAAAGGGAGTTTTTCAATTTGGATAAAGCACTTCAAAAGCGTAAACGGCTGGACGTCATGAAATTCTTGATTCCTTCGCTGATCGGGATCATATTGTTTATGGTTCCCATTAAAAATGGAGAAAAATTAACGATACCCATTGCAGTACTCTCCGATGCATTGAAAGAACTGCTTAATCATCAGCTCCCATTCATCATGATGATGATTGTTACTGTAACATTTATCTTAACCTTTATTACAAAAACCTTTCATCCATCTCTCATTAAAAAAAGTGACTTTTTTAATAATCTCCTGAATGTATCTTTTTTCTGGTATGTTATCCGCTTTTTTGGAATGATTTTTGCGATTATGACTTTTTTTAAAGTCGGACCCTCAGCGGTTTATTCAGGCAGTACGGGAGGAACTTTATTAAATAGTCTTTTACCTGTTCTCTTTTCTGTTTTCTTTTTTGCCGGACTTTTTCTACCTTTCTTACTGAACTTCGGCTTGCTTGAATTGTTCGGGGCATTAATGAAAAAGTTTATGAGGCCGGTCTTTAAGCTTCCTGGACGGTCTTCAATTGACTGTATGGCTTCATGGCTTGGCGATGGAACGATCGGTGTCCTTTTGACAAGCAAACAATATGAAGAAGGATTCTATACGAAACGTGAGGCCTCAATTATCGGTACGACTTTCTCCGTTGTCTCTATCACGTTCTGTCTTGTGATTATCTCTCAAGTAGACCTCGGTTATATGTTTGTTCCATTTTATTTGACGATTTTGCTTGCCGGAGTTGTCGCAGCCGTCATCACACCACGGATTCCGCCTTTATCACGTAAGGCTGATACATATATTACAGATCAAGGTAACAAAGACCTAGAAACGATTCCTGAAGGATTCACTTCGTTTCAATGGGGAATCAACCAAGCGATCAAGAAAGCGAAGAAAAACACTAGTGTAAAAGATTTTCTAAAAGATGGCGTAAAAAATGTACTCGATATGTGGATGGGTGTCGCCCCCGTTGTGATGGCTCTCGGGACAGCTGCTTTAATTGTCGCAGAGTATACCCCGGTCTTTCAATGGCTTGGTATCCCGTTTATCCCTTTGCTTGAACTCTTACAAGTTCCAGAAGCGGTAGAGGCCTCACAAACACTTGTCGTCGGGTTTGCTGATATGTTTCTGCCATCTGTTCTTGCAAGCGGAATAGAGAGTGAGATGACACGTTTTATCATCGCCTGTGTATCTGTGACTCAATTAATCTATATGTCAGAAGTCGGCGGCCTTTTGATTGGCTCCAAAATTCCAGTGACATTCCTTGACTTGATCTTGATTTTCATTGTCCGGACATTAATCACGTTGCCAGTTATTGTACTTTGTGCCCACTTTATTTTTTAATCACAAACACAAAAGGCCTTTGCGGTCAAACGCAAAGACCTTTTGCTTTTTAGAAGTAATCCATTAACCATGGCGTTAGCGGTACTACAGTTTGATCAAGGCGCATCACACCCTCACTATTCCCCAGCTTGATAGAAAAATTGAGGTTTTGTCCTTCTTTTATTCCAATCACTTCATGCTTTTGATACTTCAACTTCACTTGATTCAGCTCTTCCTGAGAAAGTTTTCGTTGAAAGGCGTATTCTAATCTTCTGACGTCATGCTAACAAGTCTTCTCACCGCAACAATCTCCTATTATTTGTTTATGATATACTCTACATTTACTCCATATTTCCTACTTGAAAATTAGGAATAACAAAACGTGGAAAACACTCTCTAATATGTATCTTTTTTCTAATGATGTGATATAATAATTGTAACAGAACGTTCACAAAACGTCCTTTAATTTGACACAATTTGTTCTTTGATAACGCTTACTTTTTTTATGAAAGGGGTTAAACGTATGGATATGTTTTTCGGTTACTTGCTGATTGCCAGCGCCACTCCTTTGTTTCTATGGCTGGACAATAAGAAAGTCGCCCTTTCTTCTATACCGCCGATCATGTTAATGTGGGTATTTTTCTTTTTCTACATGACAAACAAACTTTCTCCTACAGGACACTCTCTCATGGTTATACTCTTCACATTAAATGTTATCATCGCCCATATCGCAGCATTCTTCATTTATGGACTTCCACTTATTCGCAAACATTCAAGACAATAGCTGAAATGGGGCCACATCGTGTTGGCCCCATTATATTAGAGATATTTTTCTGCCTGTAAACGATACAAATTAGTATAATGAGCTTGTTTTTTTAAGGCAGATAACGGCTTATCAAAAATGAACAGATCCGCCGACTCATCTCGCATAAAAGATCGGGCTGTCTCAATGTGCTACCACTGGCCACCCAAAAAATCTGTCCCACCCCATTCAGGGCCAATCATAGTATCTAACCCTTCAGGCAGATCATCAATCAACTGTTCTAGCTCGGCAGCCTGAGCCGTCTTAGCAAGCTTTTCTTCCTGATCCAAGGCTGACACATCATCAAGAGCAATATTTTTTAAATGATAGTTCATACTTCCCGAATTCCTGAAACACAACGGAAATTCGGCTTCTTAATTGATGTAACTCTTTAATATTGATGCCGTTAATGAGAATGTCTCCTTCTTGATATTCATAAAAACGGCAGATCAAACTTATCAATTTCCCTGAACCATTCGCTCCAACAATCGGCGATTCTTTCTTCCTTCGAGATAGAAGCTTAACTCATTCAGTACATCAGCTCGTTCGTTTTCTTGATCCTCATACTCATTACAAACAAAGTTGCAGAAAAATGAACAAAGGCCATTCATGCTTTGTGATTGATTAAATTAAGTTTTGTCCCTTTGTGAACCGCACAATAACGCGATGTCACTTTCAGTTTTCTATAAATTTTACTTAAATGATATTCAACATTTCGTGTTGACATTTGTAAGTCAGCAGCAATCTCTTTATTCGTTTTTCCAGCTGCCACTAGCTGCAAAATATCAAGTTCACCGCTTGTCAGATGATCATCTACTACTAATTTGCTATCTAATTTTAGTTTCTGCAACAAATTATCAGGAAAGAGAACAGCTCCTTTTAAACACATTAATATGCTGGACGCAATCATACTATCTGTATAACACTTATCAATAAACCCTTTAATACCCGCTTCAACTAATTTATTAAAATAGGAATAAATTTCATCACCTGAAAACATAATCATGATTTTAGCATCAGGTATCATTTCTAATGTTCTAAGAGATAATTCCAAACCATTCATACTTGGCATTTTTAAATCGTAAAGAAAGACGTCTATTGGCGGTGGTGAATCTTTCAAATCATTCAAAGCCTCACCACCTTCATGGTACACGATGACTTCCATATTGTATTTTTTTAAGATTTCCTTCATTCCTGAGGTCAACACTCTGTAGTCGTCTACTAATAAAACGCGTACCATAGGTAAACCTCCTTAAAGTAAATCTCCTCCGAATCAATACTCACAAGTTTGAAGATCACTGTAAAATTACCACTTTATTCTATTATATCATGAAAATGTAATCGACCGGAAGTCATTAGGAGATAGAATAACCAAACTTGGTAATCAGCAATTTTGTCGCAGATGAGTTGGGGATAGTAAAAGAAGAGAATTGAGTCTGGCAAAATAAAAAAACTGCATCACAATTGTTTGAAAGGACAATTGGATGCAGTTGATAAGCAAAAACGCCTCTTGTTGATTAATGTCCGCTATGCATATGCTCAGAATGCTTTTCACCCGGAGATCCACCTTTTGGGTTATCACCGTGATGACTATGAGCAGCAAAGATCCAAACTGATCCTACTACGATAGCAATAGCTATAAAGGCCGCAAACAATGTGTTACCCACCTGAATACTACCACTATCACTTTCAGTCATGTGCATAAACATTAATAGCTGTAAAGCGGCCTGAATAATAGCAAAACCAAAAATGATCCATAGAATGGCCGTCATACTTAAATCAGTATATAAAGCCACCCATAATGCCAATAAAGTTAGCACAATAGACAACACAAAACCTACGATATGCTTCCAAGGAAAGTGGCTATGCTCAGCCGATTTTTTTGTGGCCATTATACATTCACCAACCCTATCAAATAGACACCGGTAAAGATGAAGATCCATACCACGTCTAAAAAGTGCCAATACAAACTTGAAATGAACAATTTGGCAGAAGTTTGCGGTGTTAATCCGCGTTTTTTCGTCTGTAATAAAATGCCGATAATCCAGAAGATACCGATGGAAACGTGCAATCCATGTGTTCCTAACAGGACAAAAAATGCTGACCAGTAAGCACTAGTTGATAAAGTGGCACCTTCATGTACATAATGTGTGAACTCCATGATTTCGAAGCCAACAAAGCCTGCACCGAGCAAGAGTGTAATGATCATCCAGATCATCACACCTTTTAAGCTCCCTCTTCGCATTTCATGAACGGCAATTCCGCACGTGAAACTGCTGGTTAAAAGTAGGAATGTCATGATTAAAACAAGCTTGGCATCAAACAGTTCTGCTGGCAATACACCTCCGGCTGTTCTATTATGAAGAACAGCGTAGGTCGAAAATAGCGTGGAGAATAAGGCGATCTCCGCCCCTAGAAAAATCCAAAAGCCAAGGATGTTCAATCTTCCTGTCTCTGACTGATATTCCATAGGAGCGTTAGAGTTGCCATGTTCTGCATGTTCCATTAATCACGCCTCCTTTACTTGGCACTCTTTCGTTCAATCTCTTTTATTTCCTCAACACTTACATAATAACCGTCATCATATTCAAAAGAACGAAGAATCATACAGAGGAATACCCCGATCAAGCCGGCGATTCCCATCCAAAACCACTCAAAGACAAGTCCAAACCCGGCAATTCCGAAAAATACCGACATAATAAATGGTCGACCTGAATTGCTTGGCATATGAATCTTCTTAAATTTACTTTCAGGATGAACATCAACTTTATCTTCTTTCATTTTCCAAAAAGCGTCATTTCCTTTGACTTCAGGAAGGACCGCAAAGTTATAATGCGGTGGAATCGCAGAAGAAGTAGCCCATTCAAGGCTTCGACCTACTCCCCATGAATCTCCTGATTCCTCACGTTTTGAATGACGGAAACTGTAGAAAATGTTATAGCAAAGAACGATAAACCCGGCAGCCATCAGCAATGCGCCAAGTGTTGCAACCATATTCAATGCAGTCCAACCGTCTTCTGCCCCATACGTGTAAATACGGCGTGGCATTCCCTGTAGCCCTAAGAAATACATTGGGAAGAAACAGATGTTAAATCCGGTCATAAACAACCAGAAGAACCATTTCCCGAGACGCTCATTCAGTTTATACCCAAACATTTTTGGATACCAGAAGATCAATCCAGCAAAACAAGCAAATACCGTACCCGCAATTAACACGTAATGGAAGTGTGATACAAGGAAGTATGTGTTGTGATATTGGTAATCTGCTGCTGCCATAGCCAACATTACACCTGTTACCCCACCGATCACAAAGTTTGGAATAAATGCAAGTGACCACAGCATCGGCGTTGTAATATTAATTCTGCCTCGATGTAGTGTTAACAACCAGTTAAATATTTTAACCCCGGTTGGTACCGATATCGCCATTGTCGTGATCGAGAAGAATGAGTTGACTGCTGCACTATTACCCATTGTGAAAAAGTGATGCAACCAAACGAGAAAGCTGAGAACGGAAATTGCGACAATTGAATAAACCATCGCCTTATAACCGAACAGTTGTTTTTTCGCAAACGCTGCGATAATTTCTGAAAAAATACCGAATGCCGGCAAGATCACAATATATACTTCAGGATGCCCCCAAATCCAGAACAAGTTCGCCCAAAGCATCGGCATTCCACCGTTTTGCAAAGTGAAAAATGCTGATCCGAATAAACGGTCAAAGGTCATCAGTGCCAAAGCGACTGTTAAAACAGGGAAAGCAAAAATGATGATCACACAAGTAATTAAAGTTGTCCATGTGAACATCGGCATCCGCCAAAGCGTCATACCTTTTGTTCGCATTTTCAAAATGGTTACCATAAAGTTAATCCCGGTTAGCAATGTACCAATACCCGAGATTTGCAAACCGAGCAAATAATAGTTTTGCCCAGGCCCTGGACTCATTTCATTTCCGGCCAGCGGCATGTATGCAGTCCAACCTGCATTTGGTGAACCACCGATGACAAATGAAATATTAAACAGCATGGCCCCGACCATAAACGTCCAGAAGCTTAAGTTGTTTAAGTATGGAAATGCAACATCACGAGCCCCTATTTGAAGAGGGATCACAACGTTCATGAGTCCGATGAGAAACGGCATCGCCATGAAAATGATCATAATTGTACCGTGTGTTGTAAAAACTTCATTATAATGATTCGAATCTAAAAAACCGTTATCAGGAAGCGTGAGCTGGGCACGCATCATTAATCCATCAACACCACCGCGGAAGAACATAATCACCGCTGCGATAATATACATAATCCCTAGGCGTTTATGATCGACAGTCGTAATCCACTCTTCCCATAGCCATTTCCACTTTTTAAAATAAGTAAGTACAAAGACTATAGCAATTGATGTTAGTAAAATCGAAATTTGTGCGCCAAGAATGAGTGGATCACCAGTGATGATGAATTCGTCCCATTTGAAATTCATGAATGCTTCCTCCTTTCCTAGTGAGAATCATGTTCTTTAGAATGATGGTCATGTTTTTTCGTTTTGTCCGTTTTCACATTTTCAAATGGATCTGATTTTGAGTGCGGAGATAAAGGAACATATCCTAATCTTTTACGAGCTTTTATCGCATACTCTGCGTCATTACCATGTTTGACATATTTTAAATGTGTGGATGAAAACGTCATTTCCTCTGCATGTCGAGGAAGCATGAGCATATCATATTGACTCTTTGTCAATTTTGGAGCTTCTTTTTGCGTTTTCTTTACCCATTCATTAAAGCTTTTTTCTGAAACTGCATTGACATTGAACTTTTGCTCTGCAAATCCTTCACCCGTGAAATTTGCATTGCGCCCCTTATAAGTTCCTTCATGGTCTGCCTGTAAATATTGCTCCATTTCCATGCCTGACATCGCATATTTCTGTCCACCAAGCTGTGGAATCCACAAAGATGCCATGGAATCAGCTGAAGCAATTTTAAACAATATTGGCCTGTCAGTTGGGATATTCAAATAGTTTACTGTTTCGATTTCTTGTTCCGGATAGCTGAACACCCACTTCCAATCAACAGATGTAGCGTAAACAACTAAAGGTTCCTTATCCTTTGAAGCTTTAGGAGCCTCTTCCAGAGAGTAAATTGCACGAACAGTTGGTACAGACAGTGCGATAACAATTAAAATCGGAACCACTGTCCAGACAATTTCCAAAAACACATTTCCTTCTGCTTCAGGGGTGTAAGTAGATTTCTTGTGTTCACGATATTTCACGATCATAATTGTGAAAAGGACAAAAACGACTGCAACAATAAACAGCATAAAGCCAATCGATAATAAGATCAGATCTTTTTGCTGTGAAGCAACCGGCCCTTTAGGATCTAATACCGCGATTTCACTGCACCCGCCTAATAAAAAAATAAATGAAAGCATTGCAAGCAGAATCAGTGGTTTGAACGCTCTGAACAAGAGGATCACCATCCTTCCTTATCAGTGTATAAATTTGGCCAGAATATCAAAATAGGATTCTGAAATAACTTTTCTTCTACCTTGCTATGTTAACAAAATATTCACCAATTAGTCTTATTTTTTTCAAAAGTTCACTTTATTTTCACCTAAATGTCATAAAATTGTCAAAGATTTTTCATAAAGTTGTGAGCTTCGTCGGAAGTTAAATGTAATTTTGTGGTACATTTTACATATAAACCAAATAAAGAATATAAAAGTTAAAATCGGTATTTGTGTTAAATTAAGGTTTATTAAAATAAAAAAATAGTTAAAAAAAGAGCTTATCACAAGGGATAAGCTCCTTCTTTTACCTTACCATTCATCAACTTTGATATCCATTAGGATGGCTTAGAAACCAATCCCATGCACTCTTAATCATAATGTCTAGCTCTGCGTTTTTCGGCTCCCAACCAAGTTCCTTTAATGCTTTTTCTGAGGAGGCAATCAGCTGGGCTGGATCCCCCGCGCGCCGCTCGGCGATCTCAGCAGGAATAGCATGACCGGTTACTTTTCGGGCTACTTCAACGACCTCTTTAACAGAAAAACCTTCCCCGTTTCCAAGATTGTAAACAGCACTTTCTCCACCTTTTCGCAGCCGTTCCACCGCAAGAATATGCGCATTCACTAAATCCATAACATGAATATAATCTCTGATACAGGTGCCATCAGAAGTTGGATAGTCATCTCCGAATATCATAATCTTGTCTCGTTTTCCAAGTGCCACTTGGAGGATGATCGGGATCAGGTGAGTTTCAGGTTGATGATCCTCACCAATCAAGCCTTGTGTATGCGCACCAGCAACATTAAAGTAACGGAGCACTACATGGCGAATGCCATAAGCTTTTTCCGACCATTTCAACATTTTTTCAATGGCAAGCTTTGTTTCTCCATATGGATTCGTCGGTTCAGTTATATCCGTTTCCATAATGGGAATTCGCTTAGGTTCTCCATATACAGCTGCAGTTGATGAAAAGACAATGTTTTCAACAGAGAACTCTTTCATCACCTCTAATAAACATACAGCCCCATAAACATTATTATCATAATATTTCAGTGGCTCTATTACACTTTCACCTACTAATGAATCAGCCGCAAAATGCATAACCGCCTCAATTTCATTTTCCTGAAACACATTTTTGAGAAATTGACGATCTCGTAGATCTCCTTTATAAAAAGCAGCTCCGGGCAGAATTGCTTCCTCATGCCCTGTTTGCAAATTATCGATGACAACGACATCTTCATGACGGCTTAATAGCTCTGCAACCGCATGACTGCCAATAAAACCGGCCCCTCCGCATACTAAAATTGCCAACTCTTTTCTCTCCCTTCACAAACTCACCATAAACATATTGAATAAAACCAAGCCTTTTTATTTTATCACCTTACAGTGTTTTCATTATCAAAATGACACGATCAAATAAAAATAGATCCAAAGACCTTATTTACAAAATGGAATTCTCTCGAAAAACTTGTTACTTTACTAATAAAATGGAAATTTTTAGTTTTATAATTGCGACTTTTTTCACTTGTATTGAAAATATTACGCCTTGTCACATAGTTAAATTTTTTAAATAGTATTTTTGGATTATTTGTTTTTTCTCCAACCGCCCAAATAAGCAAAAAGAACTCTGACTAATATCCTATTTATTTCTTGTTTGTTTCAAATGTATTTCAAAGATTTTTCCCTAATAAATCATTGTGTTTCCACTTTTTATTAATAAAAATACTTCATCTCTAATCGGATACAAACAATAATTTTTTAATAGGGAAAAATAATCATTTTTTAATTGAATACTATCCAGTCAGTCATTGATTGTTTATTATTATAAGTAAGAATTTAAGTTTTTTTGGTTTTTTTAGTCAGTTATTTGGGGAATAGGTAGCTGGGCTCATTCTGCACTTATGAAATTTGTCATTGGTATTAAACGACTGTTGTTTTTCAACTTTCATACGTCTCAGGGAAGGGTTTTTTGAAATAAACAACGTCTATTATATTGGAGGAGTCTATGAATACTCAAACAAAACACAAGTTGGACGAAGATTGGTTGATTATGATGAAAGAGGCGAAAAATTTAGGATTACATATTGAGGATGTCAAAAAATTTCTTCGCACTCAGTCAGCAGACAGAGATTCTGCTTCGCAACTGAAACAATAACATTCAAACAGGCGGTTGTGCTTCTCAAAGATATTCAATCGGCTGTTTAAACACGTCTATAATACATATATTGGCCGCTTGTTTATCATCCATACTAGCAAAAAGTCTTTTTCCATTAAAGCACCAGCCGTTTTGTCAGATTCTTAGATGAAACGGCTCTTTTACTTTTGAGTATGAATTGACATTCTATATGAATGTTCAAGAATAAAACCTAAGTCTATCACATACCTTTTTAAGACAAATTCAGAGGAGGAATGAGGATTTATGCTAGAAAAGCAAATCGATTACAACAAAGCTGTAACATCTCCGACATTTCAGAAGCTATTGAAACGGAAACGTGCTTTTATTGTACCAATGGTCATATTCTTTTTGACATTTTACTTCTTGCTACCTCTTTTAACAGCTTACTTTGAATTCCTGAATCAACCTGCATTAGGTGCTATTACATGGGCATGGATTTTTGCTTTTGCACAATTTGTGATGACATGGACACTATGCATTGTTTATACGAAAAAAGCACAACAGTATGATAAATTGACAGAAGATTTCAAAAAAGAGATTGGGGGCGTTGGATCATGAGTACGACTGCTTTTATTTTGTTTCTTGTTATTGTCAGTCTCACCCTTGTCATTACTTACTTTGCAGCAAGACAAACGAAAACAACTAGTGAGTTTTACACAGCTGGAGGAGGTCTTACAGGCCTGCAAAACGGAATGGCAATCGCTGGCGATTACATGTCAGCTGCTTCTTTTCTCGGAATTGCAGGGATGATCGCTTTGAATGGTTTTGATGGGTTTTTTTACAGTATTGGCTTTCTTGTCGCCTATTTGGTTGTTCTTTATATTGTGGCCGAGCCACTTCGAAACCTCGGTAAATTTACAATGGCTGATATGATTGCCTCCCGCTTTAAACAGAAAAAGATTCGTGGAGTTGCTGCATTAAATACCATCTCCATTTCAACATTCTATATGATCGCCCAACTCGTCGGTGCTGGAGCACTTATTAAACTTTTGCTCGGAATCAATTATACGCTTGCAGTTTGTATTGTTGGCGTTTTAATGACCATTTACGTTGTGTTTGGTGGAATGATTGCAACAAGTTGGGTGCAAATCATTAAAGCCATTCTTTTAATGGCGGGTACACTTGTCATTTCAATTATCGTTTTTTCTAAATTCGGATTCAGTCTGACAAATATGTTTGAACAAATGAAAACAGCTACACCTCTTGGACCTGATTTCTTAAATCCAGGCAATAAATATAACGCTCCTTTGGAAACGCTTTCACTGAATTTGGCACTTGTCCTTGGAACAGCTGGACTTCCCCACATTCTGATTCGATTTTACACTGTTAAAAATGCAAAAATCGCAAGAAAATCAGTGGTCTCAGCCACATGGTTTATTGGCATTTTTTATATTATGACAGTCTTTCTTGGTTTCGGTGCAGCTGCATTTGTCGGCTTTGACAATATTTTGGCGGCTGACCAAGCAGGAAATATGGCAGCACCACTTCTCGCCCAGGCACTTGGAGGAGATTTCTTGTTTGCGTTTGTCTCAGCCATCGCCTTTGCAACCATTTTAGCGGTTGTAACAGGTCTTGTGCTTTCAGCGGCTTCCGCCTTTGCTCATGATATTTATAGTCAAATCATTAGAAAAGGCAAAGCAACTGAAAAAGAACAAATGGTTGCAGCAAGGTGGGCTTCTATTGGTGTATCTGTTCTTTCGATCCTGCTTGCTATCTTTGCTCAATCACTAAATGTCGCGTTTCTTGTCTCTTTAGCATTTGCTGTTGCTGCAAGTGCTAATTTACCACTCATCCTGTTCACTGTTTTTTGGAAAAGATTTAATGTGACAGGTGCACTAACAGGGAGTCTGACCGGGCTTCTGAGCGCGCTGATTCTTGTCTCTATCAGTCCAAGTGTCTGGGATCCCGCCGGTGGCGCCATCCTTGTCGGAGAACCGCTCATTCCAATTTCAAACCCAGGAATATTTTCTATCCCTCTAGGTTTTTTAGGTGCTTATCTTGGAACAATCTTCTCTTCAAAAGTAACAAACCAAGATCATTTTAATGAAATGAAAGTGAAAGCGCATACAGGAATTCATATGGAGCAATAAACATTTCTTTTAATTGATGATTCGCCCTCTCATCAAGGTATGATTTAAGTGACCCACGACTGTGTCACAGCCATTGATCCTGAGGATGCTTGAAGAGCCGCTCTGATCTTATATAGAGATACAAAGCGGCTCTTCAAGACTTTTTCACTAGAACATAGAAATTTGAGTTATAAATATTTGTTCATTATAATGAAACAAGATTCAATCCCCGAAAAGAAGCGAGTGATAATCTTTGAATACTGCAGACCAAAGCCTTGTCAAAAAACTGAATAAAGCACTTATTTTGAAACAAATTATTTCTAATGCTCCCATTTCAAGAGCAGCAATTTCAGAAATGACTGGATTGAATAAATCAACGGTTTCTTCTCAAGTTTCTTCTTTGCTTGAAAAAGATATCATTTTTGAAATCGGTCAAGGGCAGTCTAGTGGCGGAAGACGTCCTGTGATGCTGAAGTTTAATCAAAAAGCAGGTTATACGATTGGTGTAGATATTGGAACAAATTATATCATTGTTGTCCTCACCGACTTGGATGGAGACATCATTGTCCATGTTGAGGAGGAACTTGACGAAGAAGATATTCAGGCAACAGAACATACATTAATCAAGTTGGTTGATATTGCCATTCAAGAAATGCCACATTCACCTTATGGTTTAGTTGGAATAGGTGTGTGTGTACCAGGATTAGTTGATAACTTGCAAAATATAATTTTCACACCAAATAAACCTATTCACCATATGAAGTTGAAACATCTTCTAGAGAAAAAATTTAATGTCCCTATTTTTATTGAAAATGAAGCAAACGCAGGAGCCATTGGAGAAAAAGAGTATGGTGATGCCGGGGATTTAGAACACGCCATATTCGTGAGCATTAATACTGGCATTGGCTTAGGGATTTTAATTGATGGGAAGCTCTATAGAGGAAAGCTGGGATTTGCGGGTGAAGCAGGACACATGTCAATTGATCTGAATGGCCCAAGATGTCGTTGCGGAAATAAAGGTTGTTGGGAACTCTATGCATCTGAAAAAAGCGTTTTTTCTCCATACTTAACAGAAGACATGCCTTTACCTCAAAAGGTCACAGAACTTGCTAACAACGGCGACAAAAACATATTTGAGGCCTTCGAGACATTTGGTTTTCACATTGGGATCGGACTGGTCAATATGATGAAAACTCTGAATCCAGACACCATCATTTTACGGAATACGATCGTAGAATCTCACCCGATCATTGTTGACACGATAAAAAAAACCATTTCCTCAAGAATGAAAAAAGAAGCGTTCACCGATTACCATTTAAAGATTTCTTCACTTGGACGGATCGCTTCTTCATTGGGTGTTTCGTACATTGTCATCGAACACTTTCTCAAACAACTTATGGACGAGCAGTTTTGATATTCTGAACCTTCATAAAGAACTCTGAAGCCGTTTGTTTCGGCTCTTTTGACATGCTGATAGCACTGATAAGACTAATACCGTCTGCACCTGCTGCTAGAACAGGTACACAGTTTTCAAGCGTAATCCCACCGATTCCTACCATAGGGATTTCAATACTATCATTTCGCACCTTTTGAATGAATGTCACGCCTTGCACCGCTTTTGCATCCTGCTTTGTTTTTGTTGGATAAACCGGCCCAACACCAATATAATCGGCTCCATCCTTTTCCGCCTGCCTAACTTCTTCAAGCGTATGGGCGGAGACGCCAAGAATTTTATCACCGATTTTAGCACGAACATCGCTTGCGCATTCATCATCTTGACCGATGTGAACGCCGTCAGCATCAAGTTTGAGGGCAAGGTCGACATCATCATTGATGATAAAAGGGATCTGGTATTCCTTACAAAGGGCATGTACCTGTTTTGCAAAAGTTGCTTTGTCACCGTTTTTTAACGCATGGTCACCTTTTTCACGGAATTGAAACAGGGTAACACCACCTGTCAAGGCTGCTTCAATCACAGTCAAAGCGTCCTCATTTGTATTGTTTGACCCCATAATAAAATAGACTGATAACAAGTCCTGCATCCTTCGTTTTGAAATCCGCGTCATGTTCATTTCACCTCTTCGATCAAACCACTTTGCTTGATACTCTCAGCATTTACCGCTGCCAATTGATTTAAAAACTCGATCTGAAAGCTTCCCGGCCCCTGGTGTTCGGTTCTTTCTCCAGCTCGTTCTGCTGCACAACCATAATAAACAACAGCTGAAAGAGCAGCTTGACAAAAGTCTTTTTCAATTGCACAAAACGCACCGATCACAGATGTTAACAAACAGCCTGTCCCTGTTACCTTTGTGAGCAGCTGATGCCCATTTTGAGCAGTGTAAAGCCTTTTTCCATCTGTGATAATATCTTCAGCTCCTGTAATTACCACAGTTGTACGCCATGCCTCCGCTGCTCTTTTTGCCAAAACCAGCTTGTCTCCCTTTTCTTCACCTGCATCAACACCTTTTATCACCCAGTTTTTTTCCCCAAGCATATTTGCAATTTCTGAAGCATTTCCCCTGACAACAGAGACTATGACTTCATCCATGATACGCTTAGCGGAGTTGGTACGAAAAGGAGTCGCACCTGCGCCAACTGGATCAAAGATCACAGGAACACCTTGTTCATTCGCTGCTTTTCCAGCAATAATCATTGACTCAACAGATTCAAGTGTAAGTGTGCCAATATTTAAGACAAGTGCTGAAGCGATTTTCACCATATCGGCTACCTCTTCCTTCGCATTCGCCATCACTGGAGATGCACCTAAAGATAGTAGACCATTTGCAGTAAAATTGGTGACGACCTGATTGGTTATATTGTGAACAAGCGGTTTTTCTCTTCTCACTCGTTCAATTCCTTTTGCAACATCCTCAAGATTCATTGTTTTTCTCTCCTTCTCTTAATTTGTACTCCATTGATAAGATTTTGTATGATCTATCCAAGCTCTAGCTGCGAATGAAAGGTAGCGATCTTTTCTCCAAATAACCGCAATATGCCAAGGGATTGATGGGTTCACAACGGGAATGATTTTGACTCGATCCGCATCAAGATCCCGGCAGATTCTTTCTGGTAACATACCAATTCCGAGATTAGCTGATACCATCTCACTAATAAAATCCCATTGTGATGATTCATAGATTACATTTGGCTGAAACCCCATTTTCAAGCAGGCTGAAGTGATGCGTTCATGAAGAACAAAGTCTTCACTAAAGAAAATAAATGGTTCTTCACGTAGCTCCTGAAGCTCAACCTCATCTCGATCAGCATAGCGATGTGAAGGGTGAACAACGAGCATGAGATTTTCTTTGACAATTGTAAATGAATGAAAAATCTCTTCTTTAGTAGGTAGAACGACAACTCCAATATCAAGCGAACCTTCTTCTATTCCCTCCTGAACTTTTATAGATCCGTTTTCAACAAGTTGAAAAGTGACATTCGGATATTTATCTCTAAAATCACCGACAACCTTCGGAAAAAAACCAGATCCAATCATTGGCGGCAAGCCAATACGAACATGCCCTTTTTCTACATTCATTAAGTCATTTAGCTCTGAAGTTAAATTTTGAAACGACTTCGTAATTTTTTGCGCCTGCACATACATGCTTTGCCCTGCATCTGTCAACTCGATCTGCCGGCCACGTCTGTAAAACAATTCAATTCCCAACTCTTCTTCAAGGTTTTTAATCATTTTTGAGATTGTCGGCTGTGAGATGTATAGTGCCTGAGCCGCTTTTGTGAAACTTTTTAAACGGGCAACCTCTAAAAAATAGGTTAAATGACGCATGTCCATCAGTTGACATCCTTTCAGAGCTTATCGTACATCATTTTGTAGTTTTATTTTAAACCAATTTCGGTTTTTTCTGCACAGATAACGCTTTAGTTGTGTTGTATAAAAAAACCCCAAATAATGCGGACTTTGTCCAATTATTCGGGTTCCGTTTATTTTTTGGCAAGTGCTTCATCTTGTTCTTTCAGTTTTTTTACATTTGAACGGGTGTCGCCAATATTTTTATGAACGGTCTTTTTATATTGTTTAACCATATCACTTATTTGTTCTTCTCGATACAACCATTTTTTTGTAAAGTCGAGTTGGTTTTGTCCAAGAGAACTTGCTGATGGTCCTTTTAGAGAAACAGCTTCAAGCTTTTTTTTCACCTCGTCTAATTTTTTCATAACCACGCTATCATTGAATTTGATCGTTTGGCTCATTTTAACCATCCCTTTAGCCCATTGATTGTGCTATGCAATGCATCTACAGCCTCTTCTCCTTTTTCGAGTAAAAGATCCGCTCTATCCGCTGACCAGCTTGCGGCCTGAACCGCCCCCTTTTCAGCATCTAATGCAAATATCTTCAAGTCGATCTTATGGATATATCTCTCATAATCTTCGTCAAGGGCTCTGTACATCGCCGTATACGCTTCATCACGCACTCCATTAAAACTGACAGCCCTACTCCCAGTCCACCCCTTCTCAAGACTTGGACACATAATTTGTCTGATTTCTTCAATGGCCAAACTCTGTTCCTTTTCTACGTTTCGTTTTGCCTTTTCCAATCTTGAGATTTGCTCCTCCAACTCTATTGCTTTATGTGAAAGAACATCGTGTATTTTTTGTAGCGTGTCTGAGTAGTCCATTTTTTTCACCTCTGTTATTACGGCATGATTTGCATAGACTATTACTCATTCATGCTTTTCTTTATTTTCCCTCATTCACGACTATAACTAGAATTACGCACATATCTAATATGTAAAGTGTAAGTGGAAAAACAGAGATATTGAATAGGCTTTAAATACTGTTTTTAGGGATTTGTACATAGATCCGTCACTAATTAAAACGGTTTTTTGAGGATATTTATCTAGTCTTTTAGAATCATGACACTCCAAGAAGTTCGGTTGAGACAAAATCCCAAGCCCTTCAATGTTTATTGTTACATATTTGTAATTTTAGTAAATAAACTGTTGCTTTTGCCCTGATTTACAGTTTTGAACTATAGATAAAATGAATAATGACTATTCTTAATATGTATTTTACCTATACCAAAATCTCATGTACACTCTTGCATAGAACGGGGGAAATGTGATGAAAAAATTTTTAAAAGGATTGGGTCAAGTTGCTCTTTTATTTTTATTTGCTCGCCTCATGAATCTAATTGTTGAGGCTCTTCATATAAACATACCTGGAAGCATTCTCGGCATTATTGTGATCTTTGCACTTCTTCATTTCAAGGTCATCAAACTGGAGTGGGTCGAAATTGGTGCATTGTGGCTTCTTGCAGAACTACTGTTGTTTTTTGTTCCTTCTGCGGTCGGAATTATCAATTATGCCGATTTATTTGCGGAATTTGGAACAAGTATTTTGCTCGTGGTAGCTATTAGCACTTTTGTCGCTATGGTATCGACAGGCATGCTGACACAGATGATTGCAAAAAGAAAGGAAAGAAAAAATACATGTTCATCGGATGCTTAAGCTTTATTATTACAGTTTTAATTTATATGGGGGTAAAAGCAGTTTACATTCGTCATCCTAAAGTGTATGCCTCACCTTTACTGGTCACACCGCTTATCTTAGTTGGTCTATTGCTTTTGATCAATGTGCCTTTTGATGCATACAATGCTGGTGGACACTTGTTGACTGACATGCTCCAGCCGGCTACTGTTGCGTTTGCGATTCCGCTTTATAAATACTTTCCAGTCCTAAAGAAATATGCGCTTGAAATTATTGTTAACGTGATCATCGGGAGTTGTATTGCCATTTTGTCAACAGTGTTTATCGCTAAACTATTAAAACTTAATCCAGATCTCATTGAGAGCTTGATTCCAAGATCAGTTACAGCACCAATTGCAATGAGTGTTTCTGATATTATTGGAGGAATGCCTGCAGTTACAGCCATTTTTGTCATTTTGACAGCTTTGCTCGGCACAATGATTGGACCAATTGTGATTCGGTATTTTCGTATTGATAATGAAATCGCACGAGGTGTGCTACTCGGAACAAGCGCAAATGGCGCTGGTACATCAAAGGCGTTTGAACTCAGTGCAGTGGCTGGAACAATCTCAAGTGTATCAATGATACTGGCAGCGATTATCACACTTTGTGCAGCACCGTTTTTCATCTCTTTTATTTCAATGTAGTGTTTTTAATAGAAATGGCTGTTACATTAAACTGTAACAGCCATTAAAATAGGGGCGATATACGAAATAAAAACTGATCATTCACTAAGAGATAAGCAAGCATTCAACTGTTAGCAGGATTGGAAATGAGACAAATGACGAAGGTGCTGATCATTATTTTTTCATCACTTGTTATCATTTTATCCTTTTACATTTTCGACAGCTCGATCAAACTCTTCTTCAATTTCAATCGAAGGTTTCTTCGTTAACAGGCTAACAACGATAATGACAATTGTACAAACAATGAAACCAGGAATCATTTCATAGATAGCACTAAAAGCCTTTATCTGCTCCCAGGCAATCACAGTTAATGCACCGGAGAGCATTCCTGCCAGCGCCCCCCATTTCGTCATTCGTTTCCAATACAAGCTCAACAACACAACAGGTCCAAATGCAGCGCCAAATCCCGCCCAAGCATAACCAACAAGATTCAAGATCGTTTTGCTCGGATTTAATGCTAAAAGTAGAGCAATCAGTGAAATGGCAAGAACTGAAAGTCTCCCAACAAGGACAAGCTCTTTGTCAGAAGCCTGTTTTCGAATAAAAGCTTTATAGAAATCCTCTGTTAGCGCACTTGAAGTTACGAGAAGCTGTGAGGATATCGTACTCATGACAGCTGCCAAAATCGCTGCTAGCAAAAATCCAGTGATTATGGAAGGGAACAGCAGGTCAGACAGAACGATAAAGATCGTTTCCTTATTTTGCAATGTGAGATGGTTCATGCTGAAATATGCAATTCCGATCAGTCCCGTAAACATTGCACCACAAATGGAAAACAGCATCCAACCCATGCCGATCCGCCGGGCGTTTTTCATTTCTTTCACACTCGAAATGGCCATAAACCTAACGATAATATGAGGCTGTCCGAAATATCCAAAACCCCAAGCCAAGAGCGATATGATGCTGATCACAGTCGTCCCCTTAAATGGACGGAGGAGATCTGGGTTAACAGATTGAATTTCTGAAAAAACCGGCTCAATCCCTCCTAATTGAACAAACACGACAACCGGTACAAGGATCAGTGCAATAAACATAATCGTTCCTTGGACAAAATCCGTCCAACTGACGGCCAAGAAGCCACCAAATAATGTATAAAGAATAACGACTCCTGCCGTCAACCAGATGCCGATCCGGTAATCAAGGTGAAATGCTGTTTTAAACAGTTCTCCCCCTGCCACCATACCCGATGATGTATAGAAAGTAAAAAAGATTAGAATGACAAAAGCTGATGTCACTCTTAAAATCCTTGATTCGTCTTTAAAACGGTTTTCAAAAAAATCAGGAATCGTAATACTGTCACCTGATACTTCAGTGTATGTCCTAAGCCTTGGCGCCACATACACCCAGTTCAAATAAGCCCCTATCGTAAGACCGACAACAATCCAACCGCTACTTAGCCCACTGATGTACATCGCCCCTGGAAGACCCATTAACAGCCAGCCACTCATGTCGGAAGCACCAGCGCTTAAAGCGGTAACAGCAGGACCTAAATTTCTTCCTCCAAGCATATAATCAGTTAAATTTGCGGTTCTTTTATAAGCAAAGTATCCTATTAACAGCATTCCTGCCATATAAATACCAATCGACAATATGACTCCGTAATCCATAATGCCCCCCTACTTTTTTTCGTAATATTAATATACATGAATATCTTTTTAAAAGGTATTGTTTTTTAAAATAAAAAAATCGAAGATACTGGATCTTCGATCATCTAGAATGGTGAATCTTTAAAAACACCACTTTTAAATAATTCCCTTCAGGATAACTTTTCATGGTTTTAAAGTCTTCAGGAAGCGAGTGTTCTTCAAGGATTGTGTAGGCGGTATCCGTTTCTTTACATGCCGCCTCAATAAACCCTTTGAACTTCTTCATTCCAAATGCACTACTGTTGGTTGAAGCCACAATGACACCAGCGTCTTCTGTAATTTGAATGGCTTCTTTTAGCAGGTTTTTGTAATCTTTTGCTGCACTGAATGTGTGCTTTTTCGTTCTTGCAAATGATGGTGGATCAAGAATGATTAAATCAAAACGAAGTTGTTTTCTAGCCGCATATTGAAAGTATTTAAATACATCCATGACTTTGATGTCATGCTCCTGATGATCAAGGCCATTTACGTTAAATTGTTCAATTGTCTTCTGCAAACTGCGATTTGCTACATCAACACTTGTTGTTTTTGTAGCTCCTCCCAATGCGGCTGCAACAGAAAACGCCCCTGTATATGAGAATGTATTCAACACTGTCTTTCCTCTAGCATAATGATCCCGAATTGTTTTCCGGACATGGCGCTGATCAAGAAATATGCCCGTCATGGGCCCATCATTAAGGTCAACAGCAAAATGAATACCATTTTCTTTAACGATAATCGGAAATTCTCCTCTTGTTCCCTTCACAAAATCATCATCTTCGAGATACTGACCAGCTGTATTAAATCGTTTTTTCTGATAGAGTGCTTTATAATCAGCCAATTCATCAAGAGCTGCGATAATCATCTCTTTAAACGAATAAATCCCTTTACTGTACCATTGAATGAGATAATAACCATCATAATTATCAATCGTCAATCCGCCGACTCCGTCTCCTTCTCCATTAAAAAGGCGAAAAGCTGTCGTTTCCGGATCTTGAGACAGATGGGATCTCTGTTGAAAAGCCTTTGCAAACCGACTTTGAAAGAAATGCTGATCAATCGAGTCATCCCTGTTTTTCGTCAACATCCAACCAATGCCTTTGTTTTGCATTCCATAGTAACCTTTTCCCAAAAAGCCGCCCTGCTCATCACATACTTCGATCAGTGATCCTTCATCTAAACTGTTGTCTTTTGCATATACCGCTTCCTTTTCGATCAAAGGATAGCCTTTTTTCATTTTTGCTGTGTATTTTCGGTTGATCTTTAATGTCTTCAATCTTTTCAGTCCTTCGTGTTCATCTTTCTCTATCCTACCATAACGCAAAATTCTTGTTCTTATACATATGGGGATCGGAGTTGATGAAGAAATCGAGAAAAGTATCCTTGCTTTTTCGATAGATTTCTCGTGGTCGATCAATTCGTTCTCAACATTAAGTTTCTACTGCTCACTATTTGAAAGATTGTCAATTTTCCGGCGATAGCGCTGTAGCTTTTGATTAATATGTATTAAACATTTTTCAATACTTTCCATTTCGTCCAACACTTGCTCATGATGGGCAAGTAACATCTGTTCGCGTTCACAAAGTGTTGAATCCCCTTTTTCTAGTAAGTCTCCGAAAAGCTTAATTTTTTCAAGTGGCATGTTTGTTTTTTTAATGATTTTTAAAAACTCTATCCACTCAATATGATCAGATACATATTTTCGATAACCATTTTGGTCACGACTCACATACTTGATAAGCTGTTCCTTTTCATAATAACGCAATGTATGAGTCGAAAGCCCAGTCATCTTAGACACTTCATGAATGGTATATTCAGCTTTTTCATGCATACTAACCCCTCTCTCCAAAAAAAAGACTTGCTTTAGAGTCTTCTCTAACCTTTAAACTATGTACTTATCTAAGGAGGTAAAAATATGGTTACTGTTAGCGATCAAAAAAACTTGCTCTACTATTTTCTCATGGTCTTTTTCTTTTTAACAAGTATTAGTGTTGGTATTGGTATCTATGAATTAATTCCATTGTATCGTATTTTGGGGGAGACATATCATCTTTCCGAAAATAAGACCATTTATCTTGGAAGTGCTTTTTCACTTGGCTATGCTATCGGGTTTCTGCTATTCGGTTGGCTCTCGAAATTTTTTGAGAAAAAGAAATTACTCTTATTTGGTCTATTTATGTTGGCTTTATGCACAGCATTTGCTGGATTTAGTTTTAACTATTTTTACATGTTGTGTGCCCGCATTTTTCAAGGAGTCTCTGCCGGCTCCTTCGCTCCACTAAGTTTTGCGATCATTCTTAAGATCTTTCCTGAAAATAAGCGAGCTGCTGCTAACGCTACGGTTACGACCGGTTTTGTAATGGCAAGTATTATTGGACAACTTTTTAGTAGTTTCATCACATCATTGTATAATTGGTCTGCTGTATTTTGGATACAAGCTGGTTTATATTTGACGACATTGTTATTTCTTAGCTTACTTGTACCAACTTCAAAGGACGAGCTGGATATGAAGCAAGCAAATCAATCCAATTATTTTGTTGAATTATTAAAGTTGCTGATTAACCCGGCACTTTTGCCATGTTATTTGATCACGCTAAGTCTACTTTTTTCATTCGTTAGCTTTTATACAGTCATGAGCCAGTTTTTTCTAGACAGATTTTCATTTACTGAGACAAACATCATTTGGTTGCGTAGCATTGGTATTATTGGAATGATAGCAGCTATATGGTTCAGTTCCCCTCGCATAATTCATAAATGGGGACCACTTAAGTTATTGAAAACTGGTTTAGCAATTTCATCAGCAGGAGCTCTGCTAATGGCCTTTTCACCTACTGTTATTTTTGCAGGAGTGATGAGTACTCTATTTGTTTTTGGGATTACACTCATTTTGCCCATGATGGTATCATTGGTTGGAACACAAGCTGGACAACAGGGAGGAACTGCTGTTACACTCTACACCATTGTTTTGTTTATTGGAGCAACACTTGGTCCCATCCTTGTAAATTTTGTAATGAAACAAACTCATTGTTATTGGTTGCCCTTCATAATCATTTCTTTACTACTATGCATTAGTTTCACATTGACTTTTTCAATTAAAATGAAAGGAGAGCGACAAGCATGAGTGACAGTTTAACAATTATAGTTGGTTCAGGCGCTGAGTTAGGTTTAAAAATTGCTGAAAAGTTTGGTAGAAATGGTTTTAGTATTGTCCTTGTCTCACGGAACAAAAATGTTCTAGAGCAACATGTTTCTCTCCTTAGGAAAAAAAGAATTAAGGCCGATCTAGTAACTGCTGACGTTACAAATTCTACATCTGTTAAGACCGCTTTTAAACAAATTCAAGAAAGGTATGGAGAACCAAGTGTCGTGATCTATAATGCAGTGGTAAGACGAAAAAAAACGCCTTCAAAATTGACTGAAGAAGAGTTAATGAATGATTTTAAAGTAAATGTAATTGGAGCCAAAACTGTGGCCACAGAAGTCATTCCTTTCTTTATTAAAAAAAGAAGGGGAACCATTCTTTTCACAGGAGGGGGACATGCATTGAAGCCATCGATAGAATTTTCATCGATGTCTTTATGTAAGGCTGCACTCCGTAATTTGGCATTTTCTTTAGGTGAAGAACTTAAAACCAGTGGTGTTTTTGTTGGAACAGTTACGATAATGAAGAAAGTTGAAAAAGATACGGACTACGATCCTAGTCTGATAGCAGAGGCTTATTGGGACTTACATCAAAATCGGCACAAACCCGAAATCATTTATTAGAAGCGGTTCAAAGCGCCTCTAACAATTTTAAAGGTCATGAATGATTATTTATTTTTCGACTTATCCAAAATGGCAAATGGAGAAGATAAAAGAAAACAATTGTCACCGCTTCAGCCGATAAAATATACCATGGCCATGGACCGAGAACATCTAAAAGTGAAGCTCCGCCTCCCGGTTTTTTCATTAAGTACATATAGTTAGACTTTAGCAACCGGTTGATCAAAAAGATGACCCCGCCATAGACATTCACAATCAGAAATGTCATCCAGAGTGATCGTACTGTAGGTTTATATTTTTCGGCTGCAATTATGAACAGGCATGAAAGAACAACAATACCATGAGAGATAAAAAATTCGAAATAGCGAAAATGTGGAAATCCATACCTTCCTAAATCGGGTGTCACCATTGCTTGTAAAGCACTGCCCAATCCGGCGAAATAAAGAAACTTAAACAAATTGAGGTTATTTGTTAATAAAAGGACGATGACAAGATACACAGAAAGGTCACTCAAATGAAGAGGCAAAGAGTAACGTGGTGTCCAAGAATCAACATAAATAAACCACGAATGATATCCAATTTCGGACAGTATTAGAATAAGTATAAAAGTAAACCGAATGATGCGATTCGTTTTCGGATTTTGCAACTTCTCTCTAAAAAAGAATAGGCAAAGGCCAAGTACTGTCAAAACAAGCAGCGTCCAAATATGTTCAGTTGAAAAAAGTTGAAACGATTCTTGTGGTCCATGTTTTTGAAAATATGTTTTCATCATAAGCACCTATCATTTATTTTAGGTTTATTTTGTTTCAAATATATTTTGTTATGCAAAAAAGACTGCCGAATTTCAGGCAGTCCTTTACATTACATGGGAAGGTGATGATCTTCCATCACTTCGTCTTTCATTGCGATCCTTTCTACTTTGCCTACTAGAAAAATATAAGAAAGCGCTCCTGTCAAAGCAAGAAAACCGATAAAGACAAGGGCAGGTGCAAAGCTTCCGCCATTGACAAGCAGGCCGATGACAATTGGAACGATAACAGAAGCAAGGCTACCGATAAAGTTAAACACACCACCTGTCAAACCAATCAAGTGTTTAGGCGCCAAAGATGACACCAGCACCCACGTAATTGAGGCCAAGCCATTTCCGAAAAAAGCAATGGTCATGAACAAAATAATGAGTGATGTTTGCTCAACATAATTGGCACCAATAATCGAAATCGACAGGAACAAGCCAATGATAATGGGTGTTTTTCGTGCTACACCAGAGGATATGCCTTTTTTCACAAGAAAATCAGATAGAAATCCTGACAATAACACCCCGAAAAATGCGGCTAAAAATGGTAGTGAAGCAAGGAAACCTGATTGTAAAAAGTTAAGTCCTCGATACTTAACAAGATATGTTGGAAACCATGTTAAGAAAAACCACAATGTTGAATTGACAGCAAATTGTCCAATGTAAATTCCCCATAGTTTTCGATGACTGAGCACTTGTTTAAAATGAGTCCTGTTCAATGCACTTTTTGTCTTTTCAACGGTTGAACTGCGGCTAATGATTCCCCCGCCTTTTTCAATATGGTCAAGTTCTGCTTGGTTCACTTTCGGATGCTGACTTGGATCACGATAAAAACAATACCATATGATCCCCCAAACCAATCCAACTGCTCCAGTAACAATAAACAGACCACGCCAGCCGACAAGATGTTGAACTGCACTAAGTGCAGGTGTCAAAAAGGCAAGGCCAGCAAATTGGCCAGACGTATAAAAAGCAATCCCAGATGCTCTTTCTTGTTCAGGAAACCATGAAGTCACAACCCGATTATTCGTTGGAAACGCCGGAGCCTCAAAAGCCCCTGTCGCAAGACGCAATCCAAATAATGTACCGAATCCACGAACAAACCCTTGAAACAATGTCGCTAATGACCAAGTGATCAAACTAAAAGCATAGACAAGCCGTGGACCAAATCGATCGACAAGGCCACCTCCTGGGATTTGCAGTGCACAATACGACCATCCAAAGGCGGAAAAGATTAAGCCTAATTGAACCGATGACAAGTTCAAGTCTTCACCGATCAGGGAAGCTGCTACAGATATATTGCTACGATCCATATAGTTAATGACGACACATACAAAAATAAACATCAAGATTCGGATTCGAACCTTTGTCGGCTTTTGCTTTACATTTGCTGCTTTCATTTAGGTTCTTCCCTTCTATCGCATCCTGTGCTAAGGACTTTTTATAGAAAACGCTATCAAAAAACAACCTACCACTCCGCTACACTACCATCACCATGGCGCCAAACCGGATTTCGCCAATGATGTCCAACTTCAGCCATTTTCCGGACGTGCGCCTCATTGATTTCTATGCCAAGACCAGGTCGATTTGGAATTTGAACAGACCCGTTTTCATATAAAAATACATCCTTGTCCAGCAAATAATCTAATAAATCAGTGCCTTTGTTATAATGTATCCCTAAGCTCTGCTCTTGAATAAAAGCATTGTGACAAGTTGCATCCACTTGCAAACAAGCTGCTAGTGCAATCGGGCCGAGCGGACAGTGCGGAGCAGCCGCGACATCAAACGCTTCTGCCATAGATAAAATTTTCTTACATTCTGTAATCCCTCCGGCATGTGACAAGTCAGGCTGAATAATATCTACAAAGCCATCCATGAGCAGATTTTTATACTGCCATTTCGAAAACATCCGTTCTCCTGTTGCAATTGGAATGGAGACAAGACTGGCGATATCGCGAAGCGCCTCATTGTTCTCAGGTAATACAGGTTCTTCAATAAACATAGGTCGATAGGTCTCTAGCTCTTTTGCTAAAATTTTTGCCATTGGCTTATGCACTCTGCCATGAAAATCGATGCCAATTCCAAAATAAGGACCGACCGCTTCTCTAACTGCTGCCACCCTCTCAATGACTTGATCAATTTTTTCGTATGAATCAATATATTGCAGTTCCTCAGTACCGTTCATTTTGATAGCAGTAAAACCTTTTTCGGCCATTTCCTTTGCCGCACGTCCCACATCGGCAGGCCGGTCTCCACCAATCCATGAGTAAACTTTAATAGAATCTCTGCATGATCCACCAAGTAGTTGATGAACAGGGGCTTGATAAAACTTTCCTTTAATATCCCAAAGTGCTTGATCAATTCCAGCTATCGCACTCATTAAAATCGGTCCACCGCGGTAAAAGCCACCTCTATACATGACATTCCAATGATCCTCTATATTGAGTGGATCTTTACCGATCAAGTATTCCATTAATTCGTGAACAGCCGCTTTAACGGTTGCGGCCTTCCCCTCAATAACCGGTTCTCCCCAACCAGTGATCCCTTCATCAGTTTCAACTTTTAGGAAAAGCCAGCGCGGTGGAATTTGAAAACATTCATAACTTGTGATTTTCATATTTGTTCATCTCCTCTTATTGAATGGCTGCCACAAATTGTTTTGCTTTTTCAGTCAATTTTCGCAAAAACGTCTCGTTAATTTCTGCATTTGTTTGCACAAGAGAACTTCCAATTCCTGCACCAACAGCTCCTGCTTTGAGAAACTCACCGATATTTTCCAAACCAACACCACCGGTTGGGAGAAGTGGAATTTGCGGAAGCGGTCCCTGAATATCCTTTATATAACCCGGTCCCATCGTTCCTGGGAAAACTTTCACAATATCGCCACCACTTTCAAATGCGGTCAATATTTCCGTCGGAGTGAAAGCACCCGGAATACTCAATGCACCGTAACGTTTGGTCAACTTAATTGTTTCTACATTGACAGTTGGTGAAAGAATAAACTTTGCTCCAGCGAAAAGTGCTGCCCGTGCAGATTCTGGGTCAAGGACAGTACCGGCGCCAATTAACATGTGATGTCCGAAGCGTTCTGAAACAGCTTCAATCGCTTTTATCGCTTCTGGCGAATTCAGAGTGATTTCCACCAATCGAATACCGCCATTTTGTAAAGCTTCTGCAATACGGACAGCCTCTTCCGCCTTATAACCGCGAACGATGGCAATGACTTTATGTTTTTCAATTTGGGATAAAGTGCTCATTTCTTGTCTCCTCTCTCATATATTTACCTACTGACATCATCATCTTCCAACTGTTCCATAAAGCGAAACAATGACTCACGGTCAGGTAGTCCCTCAATATCTCCATTTACCGCTGTCACCATGGCGCCAACAGCACAGCCCCGTCTCACAGACTCACAAAGCGGAATCTCTTCAATTAAGCCAGACAGCACACCTGCTGCAAATCCGTCCCCGGCTCCCACTGGATCTACCACTCTCTCAATTTGGTAACCATTTATGTAGCCGCTATCATTTTTACTAGAGTAGTAAGCTCCCATCGCACCCAACTTAATAATGGCCGTTTTAACCCCAAGTTGATGTAGAGATTTTGCCATTGCCTTTTCGTCTTTAGTTCCGAATAAAAAGTACCCTTCTCTTACACCAGGCAAAACAATGTCAGACTGCTTCACAAGCTCTAGTAATGTCTGCTTTGCCAAGTCTTTATCCCATAGTTTTGTTCGCAGGTTGGGATCAAATACAATCGGGATATGATGTTTTCTTGCCAGCTTTACAGCATAAAACATCACATTTAAAGCGCTTTCACTTAAAGCAGGGGTAACCCCTGTCAAATAAAGAAACCCACTATTTTTGAGATAGTTCTCATCAATATCACATGGCTGTAAAAAACTTGCTGCAGATGCATTTCTGTAATAACTGACATTCACTCTTGTTTCATTCGCTCGCTCTTTAAAAAACAAACCGGTCGGTGCCTCTGCATCTAGCTTCACTTGGCTGACATCAACGCCTTCTCCCCTTACAGATGAGAGAATCATAGCGCCAAATTCATCTTTGCCAAGCCTACTGATCCAGCCTGTTTTTTTTCCGAGCTTGGCAAGCCCGATTAGCGTATTTGTTTCTGCTCCTGCGATTCTGGTTGTATAGTTTTTTGCATATCTGAGGGGACCATCTTCATTCGGAGTGAACGCTACCATCGTTTCCCCTATACTTATAACATCCATCTGTATCCTCCCTATGTGCAGGCTAATTGACGTAACCGCCAATACTTTCTGTAATTTTTCCCGCTGTATACAGCAATTGTTCAGTGATCATAGATTTTCTTGTTAACATCCGCTCCTTAGGACCAGCCGTACTGATAGCAGCTTTTATTTCCCCATCTACTCCAAATACTGGGGCTGCTAAGCAAAACAGTCCTTCTTCATTTTCTTCATCATCAATTGCATAACCCTGATTTGAAAAATGCTGCAACTGATCGACCAGTGTTTTTTTGTCCATAATCGTCCGTTCTGTAAACCGCACAAATTCAATTTCATCAAGCAATCGGTTTCGTTTTTCAGCAGATAGGAAAGCCAGAAATGTTTTCCCAAGTCCTGTACAATAAAGCGGCTTCCGTGAACCTGGCTGAGCGGTTGTTCTGATTGATCTGTTATTATCTATTTTCGCAATATAGACAAGTTGATCTTCAGATAATACAGCCATAAAAACGGTTTCCTGAACTCCATCCATCAACTGTTTCAAATATGGAATTCCTTGGGCAGATATATCCACACAATCAATTGCTGCACTGCCAATTTCAATCAGTTTTGGACCTAATCTATATCGTTTTAATGCATCCAGCTGAAGGTAACCTTCATGAAAAAGCGTGACCACTAAGTTAAATGTACTGCTTTGCGGAAACGATAAATCTCTGCTGATTTCCTTTACTGTTAATCCATCCGGATGTTTGGCTAGTAATTCAAATACACGCAGCACGCGCACTGCAGATTTGACGACTGACATGACACCCTCCCCCATTCACATATGTGATTCAAAATCAGATATCCGATTAATCGAACGTATTTTAAACAGAAACAATCCCTACGTCAACTATTCTTTTTTTAAAGTTTTATCTCCATTTGCCCACATTGCCCAAGGTCTTCCGTCTCAATTCTTTTAGTAAAGCAGGATTTAAGAGGCTTGATGTGAAATCTTTTCTGTTAAAACCATTAAGGAGGTCTTTAAATGAAGCGAAAGTTAATGAAACTGAGTTTGGCAGCAACGATTGCACTGAGTGGATTTTTCATGTCAGCGACAGTTGAGGGGACAAATACTGTCCAAGCAGTTTCAAAAGATTTATCTAAATATTCCGTTAATAAACTGAAGCGGTTTAATGAAAATCGTGCTTTTCGAACAATTTATCATCTAAGTGAAACAATTGGTCCTAGAGTGGCAGGTTCGCTTGCGGAAAAAAAGAGTGCAAGATTTATTGCTTCACAACTGAAAAAATCGAAGCTTAAAGTAAAGATTCAGAAATTTGACATTCCTGACAGATTGAAAGGAACGCTTACGGTTCAGGGACATGAAGTTCCTTCACGACCTGCTACCGGTTCTGCACCTACACCTGAAAAAGGCTTGACAGCACCGCTTTACAAGGCAGGACTCGGCCGACCTGGGGACTTTACTGAAGATGTGAAAGGGAAAGTCGCTGTGATTTCAAGAGGAGAACTTACATTTTATGAAAAAGCAAAAAACGCCGCTGATGCCGGTGCGGCCGCAGTTATTATTTACAATAATAAAGACAGCCTTGCCGCTCTTATTCCGAACCTTGCCGGGAAAACAGTGGATATTCCGGTTGTTGGCATCGGAAAAGAAGACGGTGAAAAATTGTTAACAAAAACAAAGGCTACCCTTAAGCTTGACGCTCTCAAACATCAAACTTCACAAAATGTGATCGGAGTTCGGCGAGCAAAAGGAGTCAAGAAACCAGACATCGTCTATATCACTTCACACTATGATAGTGTTCCATATGGACCGGGTGCGAATGACAATGCATCAGGAACATCTGTTGTCTTAGAGCTTGCACGTACTATGAAAAACATCCCGGCTGACAAAGAAATTCGTTTTATTGCATTTGGCGCTGAGGAAATCGGACTTCTCGGCTCAGAGCATTATGTTAGCAAATTGTCTGACCAGGAAGTCAAACGAAGTGCAGCAAACTTTAACTTAGACATGGTGGCGACAAACTGGGAGAACGCTTCACAACTGAATATTAATACATTAGATGGCTCAGGAAATCTCGTCTGGACATTAAGCAAACAGGCGGCTTTAAAACTCAAAAAAGGGAGTGTCTTACATTTAAGTAAAGGGGGCTCATCTGACCATGTTCCATTTCATGAAGCGGGAATCGATTCAGCCAACTTTATTTGGGAAGAGCCAGGAACAGGTGCTTTAGAACCATGGTATCACAGCCCATACGACACGATTGACCATATTAGCAAAAAACGCTTAAGAGTAACAGGACTGATCGCTGGCCATGCAGTTTATGATTTTGTCAAAAAAAACAAGTGGTAAAAGGGGATATGTGTCAATTCATGAAACAGGCGGTTTATGTCCACTCTGTTTCATGAAGTTGGCAACACAAATTATTGATCGACTTTCTTTCTAATATTCAACATCTTTTCATCCAAATAATGAGCGACATCAGCAGCTTCTTTCAATTCACCTGTGAGCTTTGTAGGCACTTCATTATTTAATTTATAATAAATTTTATGTTCAAGACTGGCCCAAAAATCCATCGCTATCGTGCGAATTTGAATTTCAACTTTTACATATTCTACCTTGTTTGTTAAATATACCGGAACCTCGACGATTAAGTGAAGGCTTCGATAACCATTTGGTTTCGGATTTTTAATATAATCTTTCACCTTTAAGATTTTAATGTCTTCATGCTCTTTTAGTACATCCACCATATTATAAATATCTGACACAAATGAACAGACAATTCTAAGCCCAGCAATATCATGAATATATTCTTTAGCTGCCCTTGTCGTCATCTCACAGCCTTTTCTTACAAGCTTATTCATGAGACTTTCAAAATTTTTCACCCGTGACTTCGTATGTTCTATCGGATTGTGACCATGAATTAAATTGTATTCCTGACTAATAATTGAAAACTTTGTGTCCATTTGATCCAAAGCAAATTTATAGACTAACAGCTCATTTTTCCAACTTTCCATCAACCGTCTTAACTCTTCTATTTGGTCTTCTGGTAAACTTGCCATCTGACCGAGTGAAATTTCCATTAAGCTGTCTCCTTAACCTCTTCATTTATGATTGTTCGAATACTAGACGTCACCTTTTTTAATAAAGTTTCGACTGCTTTTTAAAGTGAACAGAAAGTAGTACCCTTCATCATTTTCATCTCTTTACATTGATGACTATTGCAAAATTTATCTGAACTTCATATTCTATACTACCATGTAAAGGGAGGTGAGACTTTATGTCTTACTATAACAACTTTACGCTAATTGTCGTATTATTCATTTTGCTTATCATTGTCGGGGCAGCATATATTCATTAATTTGAAACTTCCTTTCCATGAGAATAACCGGCAAGGTCATAGTTTTTCTATGGCCTTGTTTTTTTTTTGCAGTCATTAGAATTTATTTCCTTAACCCACTCAAAAAATGAATTGATATTATTGTAAAAATGTATATAATAGGCTGATAGGGACAAAAATCATCCATTTTAGACAAAAAAAATTTTCCACAAATGAAGACGAAATGAAACTTTTATACGTCCATTTCGTCTTATAATTTTGTTAAGGTAATTCATTTATAGAAAGGAAAAGGGTCAATGATCAATAGGTTAAAAATGTTGTACGAGAAAACAACAATGAAGTGGTTGCTTAACACTTCCTATTATTTTGTTATTTTGCTCCTGTTGTTTTTGATTTACGGTTTCCATACAGCAAATACAGGTTCATATATTTATAATGACTTTTAATGGAGAATAAAAACAATGAAATTGATAGAATTAATTAAAAACCATGCACAAACACAACCCGATACACTTGCTTTTGTGAATGCAGAGGCGAAGCTGACATATCGAGAGCTCTGGACTAAATCAGAGATTCTCGCAAACCGACTACAAAAAGAGACGATCGGTGATGCTTCACCAATTATTGTTTACGGTCATATGCAACCGGAAATGGCGGTTTCTTTTCTTGCTTGTGTAAAAGCAGGACATCCGTATATTCCTGTCGATACTTCAATTCCGGCTGACCGCGTATTGAAAATCATCAAAAGTTCAAAAGCGGAACTTTTGCTTAACAATTCAGGAAACACAGTTGACACAGGAGATGCTCTTATTTCTGTGATCGACCCAATCCATTTGGATGGTGCCGTTCATCATGAAACAAACCCTGAAAATTGGGTGAAAGATGATCAGACTTTCTACATTATCTATACATCTGGAAGTACAGGTAATCCAAAAGGTGTACAAATTTCCGCTCGTAATCTGCAAAGCTTTACAGACTGGATCACAAATGACTTTCCGGTTGAAAATGGACATGTATTTTTAAATCAGGCGCCATTTTCCTTTGATTTGTCAGTTATGGATCTTTATCCATGCCTACAATCCGGAGGTACTTTATGGACGGTCACGAAAGATATGATTAACCGGCCGAAAATTTTGTTTGAAGCATTGAAGGAATCCAACATCAATGTTTGGACATCAACACCTTCATTTGCACAAATGTGCTTAATGGATCCGTCCTTTTCAGAAGAATTACTACCTGATTTAAGCGTCTTTATGTTTTGCGGTGAAACGCTACCAGCTTCAGTCGCCAAACAGCTGAAAGAAAGATTTCCAAAAGCGCGTGTGTTTAACACTTATGGTCCGACCGAAGCAACCGTTGCTGTCACTTCCATCGAAGTAACAGACGAAATATTAGAGCGTTATTCATCCCTTCCTGTCGGTTCAGAAAAGCCGGAAACAGAGATTGTGATCATCAATGAAGATGGAGAAGCTGTTAAAGACGGTGAAAAAGGAGAAATTATCATTACCGGGGCAAGCGTCAGCAAAGGCTACTTAGGAGAAGCTGAATTGACGGAAAAAGCATTTTTCACCTATAACGGTGCACCAGCTTATCGTACAGGCGATGCAGGACACAAAGAAAATGGCCAACTGTTCTTTTTAGGAAGACTTGATTTTCAAATTAAACTGCACGGCTATCGAATTGAACTGGAAGAGATCGAATATCATATCAATCAGTCACAATATGTACAGTCAGCCGTAATTATCCCATTCTATCGTGAAGACAAAATTGAGTACCTGATTGCCGTTATCGTGCCTGCCAAACACGACTTCGAAAAAGAATATCAGTTAACAAGCGCTATTAAGAAAGATCTAGGCAGCACACTGCCTGCATATATGATCCCAAGAAAGTTTGTCTATCAACAAGAAATTCCGATGACTGCCAATGGTAAGATCGATAGAAAACGATTAAAAGAAGAGGTAAGCATATGACGCCGTACGGTTCATTTCTCTTCTTCATCATTTTAGGAATTTTACTTGCACCGACGATTATCTTTGGATTAAAAGGCAAAAATATTCGCTATTATAATATGGCGATGTCAGTTATTGTATTGGCTCTTATTTTTGCAAACGACCTTCACGGTGTGATTGCTCTATGTTTGTTTACAATCTGGCAAGTTTTGTTAATTAAAGGTTATATAGCTTACCGTTTAAAAGCAAACAGCGGCATTGTTTTTTGTTTGACAGTAATAGCTTCGATTCTCCCTTTGGTGATATCTAAGCTACTGCCGTTCTTTGCGCATAACAACTGGGCAACCTTTCTCGGAATCTCATACTTAACCTTCAAAGGGGTTCAGCTTATTCTTGAAACCCGCGACGGTTTAATCAAAAAACAGATTCCGATTAGCAGACTCATTTACTTTATTGTCTTTTTTCCAACGATTTCATCAGGACCGATTGACAGGTACCGTCGTTTTGAAAAAGACGAGCAAAAGACATGGACGAAAGAAGAATATCAAGATCTACTGTATGCTGGAATCAACAAAATTTTTCTCGGCTTTTTATATAAATTCATCATTGGGTACTGTATTAATACGTACATCATTTTAAAACTGCCATTTATTACGTCAGGTCACATTTCGCAATCACTGCTGTATATGTACGCATACAGTCTTTACTTGTTCTTTGATTTTGCTGGTTATACGGCTTTTGCAGTTGGTATTAGCTATATAATGGGTATTAAGTCACCGGAAAACTTTAATAAACCGTTTATCAGCCGGAATATTAAAGATTTCTGGAACCGCTGGCATATGTCTCTTTCATTCTGGTTCAGAGATTATGTGTTCATGCGCTTTGTTTTTTGGATGACAAAGAAAAAATGGATCAAAAACAGGATGGCTGTTTCGAATATTGGTTATGTGCTACTGTTTCTTCTTATGGGTGTTTGGCACGGTCTAGCCCTTCAGTACATTATCTATGGACTATATCACGCGCTACTCATGACAGGTTTCAATTTCTTCGAAAAATGGAATAAGAAAAACAAATGGTGGCCGAACAATAAGTGGACGACAGTTGTCTCAATTGTGGTGACTTTCCACTTCGTATGCTTTGGATTTTTAATTTTTTCAGGAAAAATATTTCACTAAAAGGAGAATGTAATCATGGATTTTAATCAAGAAGTACTTTCCGTAATAGCAGAGGTTTGTCAAGATGATATCGTAAAGGAAAATCCGGATATCGATATTTTTGAAGAGGGAATTCTCGATTCATTTGGTACAGTCGAGCTGCTGCTTGCTTTTGAAAACCATTTTAACATCACTGTTCCGATTACAGAGTTTGATCGTGATGCATGGAATACCCCAAATCAAATTATAAAGCAGCTGAATGAGTTGAGATAATGAAAAAACGTTTTTTATTCGGGCCAATCATCTTGGCATTCTTACTTTTTTTAGGCATGATTACGGTCCCAAATTCTTGGTTGTCTTCATTTGTTCCGAAAGATCGTGTTAAGACATCCGCTACAGAATTAAATCCGATGATGTTCCAGGGGGAATATCTTCAAAGTAAAATGCTTGAAGACCCTGAGTATCTACCGATTTACGGGTCATCTGAACTGTCACGTCTGGATAAATTTCATCCGTCTAACTATTTTAAAGTGAATAATCAAGGTTTTACCCCTTATCTTGTTGGAAAAGGCGGTTCACAATCTTTGATTCACACGTTAAATTTTGCAGCTCACATGGATCAATTAAAGGGAAAGAAATTGGTATTTATCATTTCTCCTCAATGGTTTCAGAAAAAAGGCTCTGATGAAGCTCATTTTGCGCCAAACTTCTCGGCATTACAGGGCTATGATCTATTATTCAACGAAAGAATTGATCAAACGATAAAGAAAAAAATGATCAAGCGTATGCTTCGTTATCATGCCGTTACAAATGATGCTCTTCTTTCAGGACTTTACCGAGCCGAGCTCAATAACGATCAGTTCAAACTATTTTTGCTGAAGCCGGCAGGGAAAGCTTATATGAATGTGTTGAAGAAGAAAGATCTTTATTACTCAATGGTTGAAGGCAAAGGGCCAAAACGTACCATTTCTAAAGCTGTCAAAAATAAGTCATGGGACGAATTGAAACGCATGGCTGAAGTACAAGGCAAAAAAGAGTCTAGCAATAACGACTTTAAAATTACAAATGGCATCTTTAAAAAATTAAAGCCAAAAATGGCAAAATTCAAAGGTCATAATCATAAAATGAACTATGCGCAATCATTGGAATTCGATGATTTCCAAATGATGCTTGATGTTCTCAAAAAATCTGGAGCAGAACCTCTGTTCATCTCCGTTCCTGTCCATGGAAAATGGTATGATTACACCGGTTTCCCTAAAAAAGGTCGAACAGATTATTATGTAAAGATTAAAAAACAAATTGAAGCAGAAGGCTTCCAAGTTGCTGACCTAACCAAGCATGAGTATGATCCTTACTTTTTGAAAGATACACTTCACCTCGGCTGGAAAGGCTGGGTATATGTAGATAAAGAAATTGCAGCTTTTTGCAAGAAAAAATCATAACAAAGATTCCCGCTATGGGAATCTCTTTTTATAACTTCAATTTTCTTAAAAATTATATTTTACAAATTTATCTGAAATCTATTACAATAGAAGGTAAATATTTTGGAAAGAGTAGGGATATTAATCATGACAAAACAAACCATCAGCGTACAGCTCAGTACAACAAAAAAACAAAAACCCCAGACAGACCAGCTTGAATTTGGCCGAATCTTTACGGATCATATGTTTATAATGGACTACTCGGTTGAAAGGGGCTGGCATGATCCAAAAATTGTTCCTTATCAACCGATCGAAATGGACCCAGCAGCCATGGTCTATCATTATGGACAATCTGTATTTGAAGGCTTAAAAGCCTATTTATCTAAAGAGGGAAAAGTTCTTTTATTTAGACCGGGAAAAAATATTGAACGCTTAAATCAATCAAATAACCGTCTTTGCATTCCGCAAGTTGATCCCGATACAGTATTAGAAGGCCTAAAAACACTGATTCAAATAGATAAAGAATGGATTCCAACAACGGAAGGAACCTCATTATATATCCGCCCATTTATTATTTCAACAGAGCCATTCCTTGGGGTTGCTCCTTCAAAAATGTATAAATTGCTAATCATTTTATCACCTGTCGGCTCTTATTATAAAGAAGGAATCCATCCTGTCAAAATCGCTGTTGAAAGCGAATTTGTCCGCGCTGTGGCAGGAGGAACCGGAACCGCAAAAACGGCTGGCAACTATGCTGCTAGCCTGAAGGCACAGGAAGTCGCCGAAAACCTTGGTTTCTCTCAAGTATTATGGTTAGACGGTGTTGAGAGAAAGTACATTGAAGAAGTGGGAAGCATGAACATCTTTTTTAAAATCAACGGTGAGATTGTGACCCCTGCTTTAAACGGCAGTATTTTAGAAGGAATTACGAGAAATTCTGTTATTTATCTTTTGAGGCAGTGGGGATACTCTGTGATTGAAAAGAAAATCTCCATTGAGGAACTGTTCGAGGCATACAAAGCTGGTCAACTTGAAGAAGCCTTCGGAACAGGTACAGCGGCCGTTATTTCCCCGATTGGTGAACTCATGTGGAAAGAGCATCACCTTGTGATTAATAATGGACAAACTGGAAAAATCGCCAAACAACTTTATGAAACGATTACAGGCATCCAAAAAGGTGCTATACAAGATTCATTTGACTGGACGGTTGAAGTTGATTCAATCAGTTTATGAGGCTGTCCAGAAAGTCAGTTTTCACTGGCTTTCTGGTAGCTTTTTTAGGATCAAGGCTTCAATGATATTATGATAGTTGCCCGCAAGTTTTTGGTGGTCTTCGTTTTTTCTAGCAATCACCTATTTTATCCAGCTTCCTGCGGTTGATAATTGAACATGGCCGAAATCATCTTGTCGTGATCAAGCAGTTTTTCAATGCTTGAGCGAACATCTTCGACAAACTGCTTCTTGTCACTAGCGATATTTTTTAATTCCCTCACAATACCGTCGAACTGAGGAAGCGGCGCTGTTTGATATGAATCATGGACTTCGACTTTTTCAATGTTATCAAATATGTGACTAAACCCCGACTGAATCAACACTTGGACATTAAGCTTTGCCAGTGTTGGGTTGGCTTCCATATGATGAATCTCCGTTTTTAAATCGCGTTTTTTCTGGTCAAAATCATGGTCGAATTCTTGCTGGATGATGCGACAATAGTTGTCAATCTCATTTTCCACCTTGGAAACAGCCTTCAATCCGTCCCGATAAATTCTCAAAGCTGATGAAAGATTCACCTTAATCTCTTTGCCATCTTGGCCTTTTTTGGAATAGTACATATCTTCACCTTGGTAACTGAAGCCTTTTCGGGCTAAGGCGTTTAGCATCGGTGTTAAGCCATGACCTTCGCCGAGGAGTTTAATCAGGTCTTTTGAATCTTTACTGAGTTTGTCTAGGGATTTTTGCAAGTCTAGATAGGTACGATATATCTCAAGGTACTTTGCTAATACATAACCTAACGTATTCCCATCTGGATTGTATTTTGTCAATTCTTGAGAATTTGCAATATCTTCGAGTAACCCTTCCATTTTCTCAATGTGCTGATTGATTTGATCGAAGTCTGTTTTTAATGTCTGTTTTTTCGTTGAATCAATGTAACCGTTTGCTTCAAGCTGATCGAGAACAGGACCACTGTAATCGTTAATTTTTTTGAAAAACTTCTTTAATTTAGGCAGTCTTTTCATGAGGGTAGTTTCTAGATGACCAACTTCATCCATGTGCGAAATGAAATAGGAGAGCCCTCCTTGTTGAAGGCCTTTAAAGGTTTCTGTATCGGCACCTATTGCCGCTTTAACAAAACCATTAAGTCCGCCTTTTTGATAATCAGCCGAATACTGTTGAAAATATCTTTTCAGACTTCGCACATCTTCATCAGGAATATGGTCAATGACACTGCGAAGTCCTTTGATATCTGAGTTTGTGTCTGTCATGTTGACATGACCGAATGTGATGAAGTCCGCTTTTCCGCTGACACCGTAAAGTGGATCATCTTTGGAGATACGTTGGGTGATGTTTGCTGTGACACCTTTGTCTTTGTAGTATTTGATGATGGCTTTTTTTAGTTTTTCGGGTGGGATGGAGTCGATATTGTTGGGACTAACATTAAGTTGTCTTGCAATATATTTTGTCAATTTTATGTCTGTAAATAAAAGGTGATCTATACTAATTTGTGCTCCATTAAGTGCATAGACTTCATCAAATTCTTTATCAGTTAGTTGCACAAGAACTTGGTTATTATTGGCAAGTGAGTGACCCATTGCGTATGATTTTAAACCTTTTGGATTCCCCGTCTTTTTTTTAGCTTCTTTTGTAAATACCTTTGCTGCCTTATATTCTCTGTCATCAATACCTACAAAAAGACCAAAAAAATTATATTCCCAATCGCGGTCTTCTTGGCTTCCTTGTGAAATGACTTGCAGTTGATCTGTGTCATGCTTCTTGTCTTTTATGTGGATGGCTGTCCCATCATAACCTGAATTTTTAATAGATGCATCTTTATTTTTTAAAAGCTCTTTAGATGTGTAAATCTTTATATCTTTCGGGAGTTCCTTATTGGTTTCCTCTTTATAAATTCGCCGCACATCAGCTTCGAAATTCTGCTTTGCTTTTGCTAGGTTTTTATTTGTTGTATTAAAGCGGTCTTTGTATCTATATTCGAGATCGATTAATCTTATTTTCACAGTCTCATTTGCAAAAATATTTTTACTTGTCATCTTTCTGCTCCTTCTTATTTTTATTGAAGGTTATAGAATGAATGATTTTAATTACTTTCTTTCTTGCTTCCTTTTCATTTAAAGAACACGGTTGATCATCTTTAAAACAACCAAACGTAAAGTCATATTGAATTCCTAGGGCGTCTTCTTCTGTTGATTTTACCAACCCAAAATAACTATATGAATAATTGTATTTTCTCTTTAAATCAAATACGTCTTTTTCGTGTGCAAAATAAATTTCTATGTCCTCTATTCTTTCTTTTTTAAAATCACCTTTATATCCTCCATTTTGTCCTCTAATTGTATCTAGCATCGTTTCTGGATTTTCAAGAAACCTCTCCTTGTGATAGTACCTCACAGTACCATAAAAAAGTATATTTGTTTTGGGATTATTACTTTCAAAACCAATACTTTCAAAATCCTCACCATCGTTATTAGTAAATTTCGGAATATTTACGCTGTCTTCCGGAAACAACATCGTAAACCCCTTCAACTTCGACTCAAGCTGATAATAACCGGGCTCCACTTCCTTCGTAGACGCCATATACTCTCTAGTCTTCTCATCCTGAAAAGCTGGAACTTTAGGTAAATCTTTCGGGTCCATGTCAATCGGTTTCACAGCTTTGGTATTGTTGTCTTCTTTGCCGTTTTGTTTGTCACTCATACTGCATCCTCCTGTCACAACTAACATGAAAGTGAAACAGATTATGATCAGTTTTCTCATAGGTCAACCTCCAAAGGTTCAGGCCTGAAAGCATCAATTGATACGAATGGCCTGTTTACAATTGATGAATATTATCCATTTCCATCTTAACAAGATAGCAGTGTGTAATTAAATGGGAAATTGGTCTTGAGGCCGTTTCTTGAGATCCGCTTTTTATGGTTGATCATTGGTATAGCGGGGAAGAAGCAGTAAGTGTTGGCGTGTTCTTATCCGAGAAAAGAGGTCTAAAGTCTCAGTTACTTCTTAGATGAAATGAAATCAAGTATTCGAAGGCTAGTGGTTTTTATCATCAGGACAATTAAAGACATCTTTCATATTTGCAAAATATATTTCCTTATGCTCTTAACGTTTGTTGTCATCCACATGAGAAGTCTTTCACTTTCTTTATGTGACAGAAGTGCTTTGAGTGGATCAAATTCATGCGGTGTTGGAATCTTGCTACTTTAATATGTAAATCAAGGCTCCGGCTTGTCCAACCGGAACCTTGATCATTATTTAAAAAATTGCGGGAGGTGTGCTTGGTGTGCTTCAAGCATTTCGTCCAATAATCGTTTTGCGATTTTATCAGATGGCACAAGCGGGTTAATTGTCATTGCCACTAGAGCAGTCTTAACATCTCCAGTTACAGCAGCTTCTGCCGCGACACGTTCAAAAGACTTCATCTGTTGAACAAGACCTCTAACACTGATTGGCAAATCACCGACTGTAATGGGTTTCGGTCCATGTTTTGTGATGACGCAATTGATTTCTGCTACAGCATCAGCAGGAATACTTGCGATCGCCCCATTATGAAGTGTATTGACAGGTTGAATATCATGCTTGTCATTATAAATAGAACTCATTAAGTTACAGGCTGCATCACTGTAGTATGCACCTCCCCGCTTCTCAAGCTGTGGCGGTTTAATCGCTAGATTTGGATCTTTGTACAACTCAAATAGTTCTTTTTCGACTTGTTGCACGACTTCGGCTCTTGTTCCCTCCGTTTTTGAAGCCTGTAATTCCTTTTCAAACATTTCTCTTGTTTTATAATAATAGCGGTGATACCCACATGGAATAAGATCAAGACCGCGAATAAAATCAGGCTCCCATTCTTCCCCGGAAATATTTTTCATTGTCATTGCATTTGCTGGATCTGCCATCGCTTCTAGCACTTGATCTTTCACACTTTTACCGTCAAGAAAAACATCGAGACCAAACACCATATGATTTAAACCCGCAAACTGAATATCGACACGGCTTTCATCGACATCAAGCGCTTTGGCAACTCCCATTTTCATGCCGATCGGTACATTGCAAAGACCGACGATTTTCTGTAAATGAGAGTAACGGAATAGGGCTTCTGTTACCATGCCAGCAGGGTTTGTAAAATTAATCAGCCAAGCATTAGGGCATAGCTCCTCAATGTCTCTTGCCATGTCGAGTATGACCGGGATTGTCCGTAAGCCTTTAAACAAACCGCCAGGACCATTTGTTTCCTGTCCAATTACACCGTATTTTAGTGGAATCTTTTCATCCTTTATCCTTGCCTCTAATAAGCCGACTCTAAATTGAGTTGTGACAAAATCCGCATCTTTTAATGCCGCTCTCCTATCTAGTGTCAAGTGGATATCCATTTGAATACCGGCCTTTTTCACCATTCGTTTTGCCAATTCACCGACAATATGAAGTTTTTTTTGCCCTTCAGGGATATCGACTAACCATAGCTCAGCAACTGGAAGTTCATCATGTCTTTTAATCAAGCCTTCGACAAGTTCAGGCGTATAGCTTGACCCACCACCAATCGTCACTATCTTTAAACGTTTGTTCATGAATTGACACCCCCACGATTGAACAGTTGGTAAAGATCAACAATTTCGACCGCTAAGTCTTTCGTTGTCATCGCGTTCATCAAGTGATCTTGAGCATGAATCATCAGCAGTGAAGGCACTGTTTTTGTCCCCTTTATTTCATTTTGAATGAGAGAAGTTTGAAAGTGATGGGCTTTTAACAATTCTTCTTCAGCAATGCGAAGCTTCTTGTTTGCTTCAGAAAATTCACCTATTTTCGCTCTCGCAACCGCCTCTATGGACAAACTTTTTCCATTTCCACCGTGAAGGATCATTTGAAAGATTGTTTGTTCTAACTCTTCAGACATTACAGCACCCCTTTTCTAGATCTCGGCCTGCTGGTTTTCAGCTTCTACCGTCACATTTTTTAACTGATTTTCTTCTTGACTTTTTTGTTTATCCCACATTCTAAAGAATGGGTAGTAAACAGCCAATGTGATAAACAGATTGATCATCTGCATAACAGCTCCAGATATCTTTCCTCCCGTAGCTAAATAGCCTGAAATAATCGGTGGCATTGTCCATGGAACTGCAATTCCCGCCGGCTTTGCAACGAGACCTGTGCTCATCCCTATAAATGTTGCGATCATGATCAAAAGTGGTGAAATCATAAACGGAATTAAAAGCAGTGGATTCATGACAATCGGCATTCCGAAAATAATCGGTTCATTGATGTTAAAAACAGCCGGACCGATTGCAAGTTTTCCCAACTGTTTCATCTGCTTACTTCGCGCTCTGAACAACATGACGATTACTAACGCCAAAGTAGCTCCACTTCCACCCGTATTAACCCAAATATCAAAAAACTGGGTTGTAAAAATATTTGGTAATGCTTCACCAGCTTGAAAAGCCAAGCGGTTTTCATCCATCGCACTATACCAGATCGGTGACATGACCCCGCCAACAATGCTTGCACCATGCAAACCACAAGACCACAGCAGCATTTGGACAGTTTCCGCAATAAGGCTTCCGCCAAGACTGCCTCCCAAAATAGACAGTGGTGTACCTAAGATGACATTGATGACATTGTGCAAACTTTCAAAAGGCGTCAATTCAATGAGGAGACGAATAATCCAAATCAAACCAATCACTGCGAATCCAGGAATAAGAGCGATAAATGATTTACTGACAGCTGGTGGCACACCATCAGGCATTTTAAAAACAATATCTTTTTGGACAATCCAGCGGTAAATTTCAGTAGATAACATCGCAATTAACATTCCAACAAACAAACCTTTACTTCCCATTAGTGAAATGGGGATTCCACCAGATACTAAAATAGCCTCACTTGCGCCTTCAGGTGTAAATGGGAACTGATAAGGTGTGGTCAGAAGGAAAGCTGCCACTGCGATCGCTCCTGATGAAAGCGCATCTATATCGTATTTTTCAGCAAGGCGATAGGCGATTCCAAATGTTGCGATAAGCGCCATAATATCAAAGCTGACACCTACTGGATAACTTAGTTTGTCGACCCATTTGTCTCCAAAAATCTCCGTCATCCATTCAGGATATCCGGGTATCGGTAAATTTGCTAGAATCAGAAATAGTGAGCCGACGATGATCAATGGCATCGTTAGAATGATACCGTCCCGGAGTGCTTGCAAGTGACGCTGACCGGCGATCCGTGCGGCAATTGGCATCACTTTCTTCTCTAAGAAACAGTTAAACTTTTTCAGCTTTTCCGCCTCCTCTTACACACTGGCAAGCTGTTCAGCGGTTTTTAGCACTTCTGCACCATTACATGTTCCATAATCGACTGGATTGATCACATCGACGGGTACTCCTTCTGCTTCTCCTAGTTTCTTTAATCGCGGCAGCAAATAACGGACTTGTGGACCAATGAGTAATACATCTGCCTTGTCTAGATGTTGTTGAACTTCATCTCCAGAAACAGCCCAAATTGTATGATCCTTTCCTTGTGCCTCTGCGCTTTTCTCCATTTTTGTCACAAGTAAACTTGTTGACATTCCCGCTGCACAGGCTAACAAAATGTTCATATTTCCTATATCCCCCTTTTACTACAAAATTTGTTTTGCAACTACATGTTACAATGGAATCGTTTTCATCTTAACTTAACGTTTTTCCACTTACTTGCGGAAAAACATTAAGTTTTCTAACAACATCGATAAATTCTTCATATGTTTGGCATTTCAAAAAATCATGAACAATTGACCGATGATTTAAAACATGGCCTACCAACTTGTACATTTTTTGAAGGTGTGATGGATTGTTTTTTTCAACGCATAGAAGGCAAATGAATTGAACTCTTTTGTTCTCCCACTCTATCGGCTTTTGTAGTGTACACACAGCCCAAAATGTTTGAAGTGATTTTGGTGTCATTGAACGAGGAATGGCAATAAGATTTCCAAAATAAGTCGGTGCGATCGCTTCCCTTTCAAAAACTGAAGCGGTTAGATCTTCTTCCACAAGGCCTAATTTTAACGCCTTCTCACACAAAAATTGGAGAATTTCACTTTTCGATTGAAAAGTTTTTTGTAAAAAAATGAGCTGTTCTCTTGTGTATTTTTCCACCAATTCCAACTTTTCATTGAGTATATGATTAATTTTGAAAAAATCTATTTCTTCCAAAATGGGATGCACTTTAATAACTGGAATTGGCAACTTTTCAGAAAGAGGAATGGTACTAATAATAAAATCGAGGGCATTTAATGATATTTGTTTTAATCTATAATAGTTAACTGTTCCAAGTATCTGTAGTTTTGCGCCGAATGTTGACCGTAGTTTACTCTCTAGAAATATCGCATTTCCCGCACCTGATGCACAAACAATGACACAGCGTTTTGACATAATATTTGTTTTTCTTCTTTCGATAGCTGCACCTATATGTAATGCAAGATAACCAACTTCACTTTCTTCTATATCAAACCCTGTCTCCTTTTTTAGCACTTCACCTGCTTGGATTCCCGCTTCAAACGCTAAGGGATCATGCGTTTTAATAGTGTCTAGCAGTGGATTTTTCATATCCATTCCATATCGATAGCGGTTCAAGGCCGGTTTTAAATGGAGGCTAAGCCCATTTTTTAATTGCTTGTCTTTTTTTAGACCGAGCTTGAATTGGTGATCGATTGTTTCAATGAGTAAATCTACTAGCCGGTCTGTCTCGTCATCCAGAAAGTCCTTCATGTCATCATGATCTATCTTCGTTCTTTTCGCACCGAGAAGATGTATCGCCATATAGACTGTTTCTTCTATTGAAAACTTCACTTTTATTTTTTTTTCAAGATTTTGCGCAATGGAACAAGCTACACGATATTCTTGATCATTCATCATCTCTTTTACATCTGCTTCATAAAGTGAGACATGCTTTCCGTTACGAATTCGGTAACAGGCAATAGCAATGTGAACAACCAGATTGCTTAACGCCATATCAGAAAGAAACATTTGCTGATCCATTATGTTTTCTAGAATTGTCTCATGGATGATATTCAGCTCTGCTTTTGGAAGAATGGGGACCTGGGTATCAATGATCTCAAGATCTGTTTCCTGTTTCTGAAAAATATGTTCTGCCATACAATACCGTAATTTCATTTCTTCTCCCCTCAATTTAAATCCGTAATTCGGTTTGATCACTAATTGAATACCATATGGTTTTAATCTTTTCCGAATGTCTCTCATATCATGTTGAACTGTTGACTTACTTACGTACAAGTCGTCCGCCAAGTTTTCAAGTTTCACATACTCATCAGTTAGCAGCAACCTTTTAAACAAATATAAAATACGTTCATTTGGGAAAACTGGGTGTTTCAATCCCCCTTGAAACATATGCTGCAAAAACTGCTGAAAGCGCGCATCATTTTCAATAGATAATTGGTAACCGGCTCCTCTGATTGATTGGATAAAGGCACCATTCCCAGAAAGAAATTGATTCAGTTCTTTCACATCTGATCTGATTGTTCTAGAGGTTACATTCAATTTATTGGCAAAATAATGGCTCGTCAAAGGTGTGTCTACCCCCATCAACTCACCGAGAATAAACTTAAATCGATCATTCATCATCGAAAAGACCCTCCTCTATAAGACGAACTTGAACATCTGAGAATAAAAACAAGCAGGACCTTTATCCTGCTGTTTTCTCAAATTATGAAGTTTATCTCATATTTAAGTGCATTATATGATAGGAACTTTTCTAAAAGAGAGGGCCATCTATTTCGAAACATAATGATTTCCCTTAACCCAAAATCGCCACGGATAGAAGCGTGCTTCTTCAGAATTTTCAATCCCGATTCGCGGACCACATGAAATATCTTCAGGAATGTATCCTTTTGCAAGATAGAGTGGTGGTTCCGTTAACTGTTTTCCATAATCGTCCATCGTAATTCCAAGCGCCTTTGCTAATTTTCCGGGCCCATTTGTCAGGTCGGAGAGCTTTCTTCCATTTCTTCTTTTCTCCATTAAAGAAACACCATCATTCGGCTCTATCGCTCTGATCAGGACAGCTTCCGGTTCATCAATACCCGCACTAACGACATTAAACAATGTATGGGTGTGCATTTGATAAGTATAGACTCGTCCTGCTTATTTGTACATCACTTCTGTCCGCTTTGTTCGACGGTTTCTATAACTGTGTGCCGCCCTGTCTTCTGGTCCTTTATAGGCCTCTGTCTCCACAATATACCCAGAAGTCAGCCCCTCGTATGTTTCTTTGACTAAGAGACAACCTAACAGTGATTGAGCAAGGTTGAGCGTCTCTTGTTGGTAAAAACTAAATGGTAGGGGTTCGTACACTTGATTCATGATGAAAGCCTCCTTTTCGTTGACCATATCTATGTTAACATTTTTTCAAAAACGATTACGCGATCACAGAAGGCTTTCACCATATTAATTAAACATGTCTCAATCCACCCAATATAAACTGAACCACTTTATTTGATACATTTTCGTCTTCATATCCACTAGGGAGCTCCCAATCGGCTTTTGCCTCCATCATCAACTCCGTGGCCTTCACAATGTTCCTTGTTTCAAGTCCAGAGATCACATTACTGCCACACATTACTGTTTCAGGTCGCTCAGTACTGTTTCTAATCGTAACGGAAGGAATTCTTAGTATACAGCTTTCTTCCTGAACGGTTCCACTGTCTGTTATTACACATTTAGCATGCTGTTCTAGATGAACAAAGTCAAAAAAACCAAACGGTTCACAAAATCTTAGCAATGGATTGTGATGTTGAATACCAAACTTCTGCAAGCGATCTCTTGTTCGTGGGTGAACACTACAAACGATTGGCATTTGATAAGTTTGGGCAAGTTGTGTTAGAGCTGTCACAATACTTTCAAGCCTTTCCTTTATATCGACATTTTCAGCCCGATGAGCTGTAACCAAAATAAATGACTGACTCTTCACATTTAAGGTATCAAGTACATTGCTTTCTGAAATTTTGTCTTTATAATGGTTCATCACTTCATAAATCGGATTTCCTGACACCCATATTCTTTGTGGATGCATACCTTCCCGTTCTAAATTTTCCTTGGCTATGTTTGTATAAGGTAAATTAAAAGATGCGATCGAATCAATCACTCTGCGATTGATTTCTTCTGGAACGGCTTGATCAAAACAACGGTTACCAGCCTCCATATGGTAGACAGGTATTCCATACCTTTCAGCCAGAAAGGCACAAAGCGCACTATTGGTATCACCAAGCACAAGTACTTTGTCCGGTTGGAACTTCAAAATCAACTTTTCGACTTCTGTAAAAATCTCACCAATTTGCGCACCTGTTGAATGACTAGATAATTTTATATGATGATCAGGTTTACGTACGTTTAATTGTTCAAAAAAGATTTCACTTAGTTTTTTATCATAGTTTTGCCCTGTGTGGACCAAAATATGTTGATCTGCAAACTGATCAAGCTTGGAAATGATCAAACTTAAGCGGATAATTTCCGGTCTTGTACCAATAATCGTCATGATTTTCATCAGTTTTACTCCTTTTTTGTCACTTTACAAATGTCTCTCACTCTATATATATTCGCGCTTCACCAAGGTGTGAAATTGAATAGGTTAACCCCTCAATCTGTTGTTCCATCAGCAAATCTATCACACCGATCTTCGAATAAAAACATATACATTTATATGCTAGTTTTGAGATTCTATCATGTTTTGCTTTAGGAGGGGAAGTATGTTTAAAAATACCCGAATTCTACTTACTGGAGGTACAGGTTCTTGGGGAACGGAGCTTACGAAAAAATTATTATTATATAAACCAAAAGAAATAAGAATTTTTTCAAGAAACGAATTTAAACAAATTAAGATGGAAAGAACATTCAACTACAACCCATCACTTAAATTTGTTATAGGTGATGTAAGAGATTACTCATCTTTAGAAGCCGCATGTCAGGGTGTCGATTATATCTTTCATTTAGCCGCATTAAAGCATGTTCCAATTTGTGAGGATCAGCCTGAAGAAGCATTAAAAACAAATGTCACTGGAACAGAAAATGTCATTCGTGTAGCACTAGAAAATCGTGTTAAAAAAGTCATTGATGTTTCTACTGACAAAGCTGCTGACCCTGTCAATTTTTATGGTTTAACGAAGGCATTAGGAGAAAGACTGATGATTCGGGCAAATGATTATAGTGAACAAACAGACTTTGTTTGTATTAGAGGTGGGAATGTATTAGGAACAAACGGAAGTGTTGTCCCATTTTTTAAAGATTTGATCTTAAACGGCAAAGATCTTACCTTAACATCAAAAGACATGACGAGGTTTTTCTTGACAGTAAGCGAAGCAATCGACTTGCTACTCAAAGCCTCAGAGGAAGCAAAGGGCGGGGAAATTTTCGTGATGAAAATGAAAGCCTGCAACATATTAGATCTTGCAGAAGTTCTCATTAATGAGTTAGCTTCACACCCTGTTGGTATAAAGGAGATCGGAATTCGCCCTGGTGAAAAACTTCATGAAGTACTTGTTTCAAATCACGAAGCGCCATTTACTTATCTTTATGACGCCCAACATTATGTGATACTACCTTCTCATCCATCAAAAAAACTAGTTAAACACTATAAAAAATTTGCAAAAGCAGATTTTCAAAAGTATCAATCTAACAACCAGTTAATGTCAAAATTCGAGATTGCTGATATGTTGAAAGAAGGGGGATTTATTCAGTGAGACTTCTGATTTTGGGTGGAAACGGTATGGCTGGACATATGATAAAAGAGTTTTTCTCTAACAAAAAACAATACGAAGTTTATTGGACACAACGACACCCCTTGCCAAATCACTCAAATTGTTTTTTTCTAGATGTCAAAAAGACAACTGAAACAAAAAAACTGCTTGAAAAAGTAAAACCTGATGTTGTCATTAATGCAACTGGCATCTTAAATGACGCCGCCCGCAAAAATCTTCAAGACGCCATTCATGTCAATAGCCTTTTGCCACATTTACTTGCGGAATGGAGCCATGACTACCAATATTATTTGATGCATATTAGCACAGATTGTGTTTTTTCAGGTTCAAAAGGAAAGTATACGGAAACAGATGAGAAAGATGGAAGTTCGGTTTATGCACAAACGAAAAGTCTTGGTGAGATATTGGATGGTAAAAACTTAACAGTTAGAACATCGATTATCGGACCAGAGCTAAAAGATGGTATTGGGTTATTCCATTGGTTCATGCAACAAGAAAAAGTGACACAGGGGTTTAGACGTGTTTTTTGGAACGGGCTGACAACATTGGAACTTGCCAAAGCTATTGAACAACTGCTTGATTCTAAATTAAGTGGATTAATTCACTTAACCGGAAATCGCTTCATCTCCAAATATGAACTGCTTCTTTTATTAAATGAGATCTTTGCTAGAGGAATTAAAATTGTTCCTGATGATCAATTCCATTCTGATAAAAGTATACTAATGACACGAGACGATGTTCCTTATCAGCCTGTCAGCTATGAACAAATGCTCACAGAGCTAAAAGAGTGGATCAAAAAACGTCCCTCTTTGTATCAATACGACCTTTAAAACGAAACACCCAACTACTTGGTTGGGTGTTTTTTGGTGGTTGTTATTGACACAATTGTATTATTGTATACAATTATATGTATCTACTGGAAAAGGAGGTGATTTTTTTTACGTGCAACCTTCACAACCAGTCAAAAGGCAATCCGCAAGTGATTATGCATACAACGAATTAAGAAGAAAAGTAATTGAACTTGAATATCAGCCTTCGACACAGCTTTCCGAAACAGACCTCGCCAAAAACTTAAACATTAGTCGCACCCCATTACGCCAAGCTCTTTATCGTCTGGAACTTGAAGGATTGGTCATGAAACAATGCAACGGCCGACTCCGTGTTTGTCCGATTTCACTCACTGAAGTAAAAGAGGTTTTTACTGTGCGAGAAGCCCTTGAGGGACTCCTGACTGCTGAAGCCGCGCAACTTGTCACAACGGAAGACCTTCATCAGTTAGAAGACCGGATCGAATGTATGAAGATGGCCGCTGTAAAAGATCGACATATAGATACGGTCAAATACGGATCTGAATTTCATTCTTTGCTGCATACCATCAGTACAAATGCAACGGCAAAACGCTTTCTTCAACAATTAAATAGCCGAATTGAACGATACCGAAGAATCAGCGGCTACAAAAACCCTGATTATCAACCGTCAGTGTCCTTGAAAGAACATGACGAGATCTTCAATGCTGTGAAAGCAAAAAACAGTAGTTTGGCAGAACAAGCCATGCGTTATCACATAAGACGCAGTTTAAAGTCCATCGAAGAAACGCTCAAACGTTTATAGAATTTCACATCACGTTTAAAAAACGAATATGGGGTGAAAAAATGGGCAAACAAAGTGTGTTTAATCCCGGACTAGAAGGTGTGATCGCTGGAGAAACTGAAATATCTTATTTAGATACTGAAGCTGAAGAAATTGTCATCAAAGGCTATGACTTAATGGAGCTTACCGAACAAAAAACTTACGTGGATCTCGTTCATCTCCTTCTCCATCACAAGCTACCTAATGAATTGGAACGAACAAAAATTGAAAGCGCTTTAAAATTTAACCAAGACCTTCCCCAAGAGATTTACAACATTCTTTCATCAATTCCAACAACTACTCACCCAATGGATGCCTTAAGAACCGGTATCTCAGCACTGGCTGGTTATGATCCTGAACTGACCGACCAATCCGTTGCAGCCAATACTGCAAAAGCACTACGATTAATTGCACGAATTCCAAATATTGTTGTCAACAGTTACCGACTTTTACATCAGCAAAAAGTGATCTCACCTCATCAACAAATGTCTTACAGTGAAAACTTTTTATATATGCTGACAGAAAAAGAACCGAGCGAACATGAAATCGCTATCTTTGATCAAACATTAATGCTTTATAGTGAACATGAAATGCCGAATTCAACTTTTTCTGCTCGAGTGATTGCCTCAACCAACTCAGATATATATGGAGCTTTTACAGGAGCTGTCGCTTCTTTAAAAGGGAACTTACACGGTGGGGCCAATGAGGCCGTGATGCATATGTTACTTGAAGGAGAAACAAAAACAGGTTTTAGTCATCTTATTTATGAAAAATTAAACAAAAAAGAAAAGATTATGGGGTTTGGTCATCGCGTTTATAAGAAAAAGATCGACCCGCGTGCTGCTTTATTAAAAAACGCTCTTTTTTCACTTTCAGAAAAACGAGGCAAACAAGATTTATTTGAAATGTGTGAAACAGGCGAAAACGTAATGCGTGAAGAAAAAGGACTATATCCAAATCTAGATTATTACGCCGCTCCGATCTACTATCTACTTGGGATTCCAATCGATCTTTATACACCGATTTTCTTTGCAGCACGGTCTGTCGGCTTAAGTGCCCATGTGATTGAACAACACGCCAATAATCGGCTGTATCGTCCAAGGGTGCACTATACAGGACCGCGGCACCTCCATCCATAAACAAACAAAGGAAGGGATATTAATGATAATGACTGAAACATGTGACTCATTACTAGAAAGCATTGCAGATTACACAGTGAATGGCAGCATTAACAGTGAGGAAGCAATTGAGACGGCACGGTTTGTTTTAATGGATACTCTGGGCTGCGGAATATTGGCGCTTAAGTATCCTGAATGCACGAAACACCTCGGGCCAATTGTTCCGGGAACTCATGTCCCAAATGGTACCCGCGTTCCTGGTACACAATTTGAATTAGATCCCGTTCAAGGGGCTTTTAATATTGGCTGCATGATACGTTGGCTTGACTACAATGATACATGGTTAGCTGCAGAATGGGGGCATCCGTCAGACAACTTGGGAGCCATTTTGGCCTCCGCTGATTTTTGGAGTAGACAGCAGCTATCCACCGGTAAAAAACCGCTCATAATCGGTGATGTGCTTGAAGCAATTGTAAAAGCCCATGAAATTCAAGGTGTCCTTGCTCTTAATCATAGTTTGAATAGAAAAGGGCTTGACCATGTATTGTTTGTTAAAGTCGCCTCTACGGCTGTAGCATGTCATCTTTTCGGCGGTACAAAAACGGATGTCATCAATGCTGTTTCTCAAGCCTGGGTTGATAACTCCAGCTTGCGGACATATCGGCATGCACCGAACACCGGCTCTCGAAAATCGTGGGCAGCCGGTGATGCAACAAGCCGCGGAGTTAGACTTGCTCTAATGACCTTAAAAGGAGAAATGGGCTATCAAACTGCTCTGTCTGCACCAATGTGGGGCTTCCAAGATGTTCTGTTTGGCGGTGAACAAATATCGCTGGACCGCCCGCTTGATAGTTATGTGATCGAGAACATTCTCTTTAAAATTTCCTATCCGGCAGAATTTCATGCTCAAACAGCTGCAGAAGCGGCTATTCAGCTCCATGATCAAGTAAAGGACAGACTTGATGAAATCGATCGAATCGTCATCACGACACATGAATCAGCGATCAGAATCATTGATAAGACAGGGGAATTACACAATCCGGCAGATCGCGATCATTGCATTCAATATATAACAGCAATCGGTTTGATTTATGGTGAAATCACAGCTGACCATTATGAAGATGAAACAGCGAGAAATCCAGAGATTGATCGTCTTCGCGCCAAAATGACAACGGTGGAAAATAAACAATATTCCACAGACTATCTTGATCCTGAAAAACGGTCAATCGCAAATGCCGTCCAAGTTTTTTATAAAGATGGCACACAATCAGAACATGTTGTCGTCGAGTATCCAATTGGCCATCGACGTCGACGTACTGAAGGCATTCCACTGCTAAAGGCAAAATTTATTGACAATTTGAAAACTCGCTTTCCTAGAAGACAGACAGAACAAATCACCGCTCTCTTAAATGATCCGCACACATTAAAAAACACGACCGTCCCGAATTTTATGGAACTGTTTGTGATTTAGGAGGTGTTAAGATGTGGATTGTCACAAAGCAAATTAGCCAGACAGAGCTGGCGGAAACTTTCAAAACACTAATTCAAGCACCAGACATATTAAAAATACCAGGCACACATGATGGTATGGCAGCTATCATGGCTAAAAACATCGGCTTTCAAGCACTTTATCTCTCTGGTGCAGCCTATACAGCAAGCCGCGGAATACCAGACCTTGGCATGATCCAGTCACAAGAGATGGCAGAAAAAGCCCGGGAGTTGGTAAGAGCCACAAACCTACCTGTATTAGTCGATATTGACACAGGTTATGGTGGTGTCTTAAATGTTGCAAGAACAGCAGCAGAAATGGTAGAAAACAGGGTCGCTGCTGTCCAAATTGAAGATCAGCAACTCCCTAAAAAATGTGGACACTTAAACGGGAAAAAGCTGATTTCTGCAGAAGAGATGATCGCGAAAATTAAAATGATAAAGAAAACGGCGCCCTCCCTTGTCGTTGTAGCGCGAACAGATGCAAAAGCGGTTGAAGGGATAGATGAGGCCATTAACCGTGCCAATCTTTATGTAGAAGCAGGCGCTGATGCTATTTTTCCGGAAGCATTAACAAACGCAGAAGAATTTCAGGAACTGGCTTCCGCAGTAAATGCTCCTCTTCTAGCCAATATGACTGAGTTTGGAAAAACCCCCTATTATACAGCAGAAGAATTTCAACTGCTTGGCTACAGCATGGTGATTTATCCAGTTACTTCACTAAGGGCTGCTGCGAAGGCATATGAACGAGTCTTTACAGACATTTATCAAAAAGGCACTCAAAAAGATGTACTCCAAGATTTGCAAACCCGTGAACAACTATATGATGCCATTCATTACAATGATTATGAAGTGTTAGACAAAAACATTGCTAAAACCGCACTTCCCGAAATAGGAAAAGAAAAAGGCTGTTGATCATAAGGCAGTCTTTTTCTTTTTCAAAAAAATGTCATAACGAACCCCCCCATTGCACCTGTGACAACAATGATCCAAGGAGGCTGCTTCCAGTAGACAAGCATGCTAAATAAAAGTGCAGCAAAAGCAAAATCACGTGGCTCTAAAATAGAACTCGTCCAAATGGGCTCGTAAAACGCCGAAATCAAAATTCCCACTACAGCAGCATTGACCCCCATTAAAGCTCCATTTATTTTTGGATGACGGCGAAGGCTATCCCAAAAAGGCAATGCTCCCAAGATCAGCAGAAATGCCGGCAAAAAAATCGCAACTGTCGCAAGCAATCCGCCCTGCCAGCCATTCATGACCGCTCCAAGGTATGAGGCGAATGTAAACAAAGGACCTGGCACAGCTTGTGCCGCCCCATATCCAGCAAGAAAAGCTTCTTCACTTAACCATCCAGTCAGAACAAATTCTCGCTCTAATAACGGCAGGACAACATGGCCACCGCCAAAGACTAAAGAACCTGATCTGTAAAAGTGATCAAACATCTCGATCCATCTGCTGGAAGTCACTTCACTCAATACAGGCAGAAAAATAAGCAGCCCGAAAAACAAACTCAGACATATGATCGCAAATCTTCGCGATACGGGAAATAGCATAACAGATTCAGTCGATTCTTTTTGCTGTTGATAAATATAATAACCGATAAAGGCCGCGATGATAATGACACCGACTTGGGTAAAAGCCGTTTGCCACAACAACGTTGCCAACAGCGCCAACAAAGCAATGGTCTTTCTTTTTATATCTGGCGTCAATTTTTGTGCCATACCGAGAATAGCATGGGCAACAACGACAACAGCAACGATCTTTAAGCCATGAATCCAACCAGCACTTGCAATATCAAGTCCTTGGACAATTAAGGAAAATAAAATAAGCGCGATAACAGATGGAAGTGTAAAACCGATAAAGGCCAAAATCCCACCAATGATACCGGCACGCATGATACCAATTCCGATTCCAACCTGGCTGCTTGCTGGACCAGGGAGAAACTGACATAAAGCAACCAGATCAGCATAATTTTTTTCATCAAGCCATCTTCGTTTACGGATATATTCTGAATGAAAGTATCCTAAGTGAGCGATTGGTCCACCAAAAGATGTCAGTCCAAGTCTTGTTGAGACAAATAAAATTTCAATTAATGACTTGATTCCTCTGTTTGCTTTATGCTTTGACATCAACTCACTCCTTTTTACTTCTCTTTGATTTCTTTCAATAGCTCATACGCTTTTATTCTTGCTTCCTCTAAAATGTTTACTCCTTTTTCAGTAGTGGTATAATATTTTCTAATCTTACCGTCCACTTTTTGTTCTTCTTTTTGAAGAAGTCCGTTTGACTCCATTGAGTGGAGAATCGGATATAATGTACCCGCACTGACGTTGTATCCATGTTCCTTTAATTCTTCTAACATCCAAAATCCAAAAATCGGATGTTCATTGGCATGATGCAAAATGTGAATTTGAATGAATCCAAGAAATAGTTTTCTTACTATTCTTTCTTCCAATTTGTAACCTCCCAAAGACAATATAATATCGAGATTCGATATCGATAATCTATATTATAATTAACATTGTTTAATTTTGAAATACAATTAGAATATATTTTCTGAATTTTTACTTATAAGAATAAAAATTGATTACCTCACAACTTTTTACTGTAAAAATATGTTGATACCTCCCATAAAACTTACAAAAAAACTAGAATTCTAATTTTTTTTAGAAATTTAATAAAAATTTATTTACTTGTTTAATAGAAAGTGGTAAATTCAAAGCAAGAAAAGGAATTTAGTAGATCGCGATCATGTTTTATCCTTTTCTTGCATGTTTTGGACGTCTATTTTATAAAATATTCCAATCGGAGGGGACATACCATGCTTAAACGTAAACTTATTCGTAAAATTAGTATTGGTTTAGTAGCTTCAGCAGCTTTATTTTCTATGCTTCTTCCAACTCAGTTTGCAAGTGCCCGAGAAACTGCCCGAGAAACGCACACAAAAATGCACACAAAATGTTTTCACTTTAGATGGCCTATCTTTTGTCCGCCGAAACATAGACATCCGCATTGGCCTCATCCGGGTAATCCATGCAAACCAGGTAAACCGGATAACCCAAACAAACCAGGTAATCCAGGAAATCCAACAAAACAGCCGACATTGGAAGCAAAAACTGTTCAAAGCGTTATAGAGTGGACAACTTCTGACATTGAAATTACTTACAGACCGAATATATCAATAGGTGATAGCTATGTGGTATTTCACTTTCCATATCGATTCCATGCAAGCACACGGGATACTTTAAATGGAAAAACACTTGACTCTACACAAATTTTAGATGATGGACAAACTGTTAGAGTTCCCGTCAACGCTTTAAGTTCGTCTGAGTTTAAACTAGTGATGGTTCGGAAAACGCTTCCGAATGCAGGTACTCACAAAATTACTGCTGAATTGCAGAAAAATGGAAAAAATTTCAATCACACTGAAACAAATTTACTGATTGCTCCTCGTAAGTAAATAAATAAAAAATAGTTTAGCCTGCTGGCACTCTGATATGCTCCCCTATGGGTAGACAGATTAAAAAATAAAAATCTGGCTGCTTATGGGGAGTATTTATTATGTCCGAAAGATCTTTTACTCTGCATATTAAAGGCATGAGATGAGCATGATTTAACATAGTCAAAATATAAGGTGTACCATCCAACCATTTTAAAAAGGATCTTTATGACGGATCCATTATAAGTTATGTTCTGGGACACTCTAATCATAATCACCTTGTATTCTCAAGCCACAGTACTATTGAATGGCGAACCCCGTCGGCAGCCTTTGCCGACGGGGTTTTTATGTTTGAGGATCGAAATAAATGAAGAATGGTTTGCCAATTTAAAAGCGTTTTAAAAACAAAGACAACCTCGTAATCTAATAGACCCTCATTCTCGTTATATTCCCCTCCTTAAAGCTGGTCGCGATCTGCATACCTGACCACTTTTATATCGTTTGACATGATCACAAACTTGAAACACCCAGACTTTTATCTCAACTTGTATGAACGCTATTCAAATCTGTCCGTACAACCGTTATACTCTTTGTGACTTCACAAAAAAGGAGGGCTGATCAAAGACCTTATCTAACATATCATCGTCATGTTGCAAGACCTTCAATCTTATTTCTACTAATGAGGAGGAACACAAATGAAGAAAATCATTGGTATCATTTTGATCACGATCCTTAGTTTTAGCGCATCTTTAACAGCGACTATATCTTCCAAAGCTGCAGCACTCGCTGATTTTCGCCTAGCCGGTTTTGCATCTTTAAATGGCGGCACTACCGGAGGTGAAGGCGGAAAGACCATAACTGTAAGTACAGGAGATCAACTAATTAAAGCATTAAAGAACAAAAATTCAAACCACCCTTTAAAAATTTATGTTGCTGGGACAATTACAACTTCTAACACATCAGATTCTAAAATTAATTTAAAAGACGTTGAAAATGTATCAATTGTTGGTGTAGGAACAAGAGGTGAACTAAAAGGCATTGGTATTAAAGTTTGGCGCTCCAACAATATTGTCATTCGCAATTTGAAAATTCATGAAGTCGCTTCAGGTGATAAAGACGCAATCAGCATTGAAGGTCCTGCTAAAAACATCTGGGTGGATCATAATGAACTGTATCACAGCCTAAAAGTTGATAAAGACCATTATGATGGATTATTCGATGTCAAAAAAAATGCCAAGAACATTACATTCTCTTGGAACTATGTTCATGATGCATGGAAATCAATGTTGATGGGATTCTCAGACCGTGATCATCAAAATCGGACCATTACATTCCATCATAATTATTTTGAAAACTTGAACTCCCGTGTTCCTGCATTCAGGTTTGGTGAAGGACACCTTTACAATAATTACTTTAAAAACATTCACTCAACTGGCATCAACTCAAGAATGGGTGCTCGTCTTCTAATTGAAAACAACTGGTTTGAACATGTAAACAATCCAATTGTCACTTGGTATAGCAAATCACCAGGCTACCTGAATATATCCAATAATAAATTTGTTCATTCTACAGGCAGTATACCGACTACTTCAACAACAACATATCAACCGCCTTACAAATACTCACTTGACAACGTAAATCACGTCAAATCGATCGTTGTCCAAAACGCTGGAGTCGGTAAGATCAATCCTTAAAACAAGTATCCACCGGATCTACCGGTGGATACTTACTAGACTTCTCAATGAGCATTGGAATCTCATCACTTTCAAATATAGTTCAAGACCTCGGACGCCGTCTGAATCGATCTGGGAAATCAGCATGCCCATAGGGTGCTAATATTTAGGACACAAACATAAGAAAGATCCATTAGAGATTCGCTACTTTTTTTCCTTTATCATGATAGCTATGATGATAATTAACATTAAACCTATCAATGGAAGTGTGATATAACCAATGGAACGAGATGGATCAATAAATATTGTATAGGGAGACTAGTTAACATAACTAACAAAGAAATGAATAATAGAGAAATTTTTAACAGTTTCATCAATATTCCTCCGCTTTAAAAATTTCTTGTGTTGTTATCTAATAAGAGTACATTTTACAGTTTATCAGCATTATATCTCCGTTCCCTTGTCATTTCGCCTATCCATATACTGGCTACCGATTTCTGCAGCTCCCCTGGGCAATAGTGAACAAGACTTGATACAAGGATGCCAATAAGCTCTGATCTCAAACGCATTGTTCGCCACTCATCTTCCTCGATTCTCACCAGATCGTCGTCCCTGCGTCCCCAAGGTTCAGTTCTTTATCTTGCAAATACCTACAAGCCATTTGGGACTGTTTATTTCCTTCTCCTTGACACAGTTCCACAATGCAGAAACCACAAGGATAAGATATAACACAATAAAAGGGGTAATGAGTGCCCAAGGTATTTCAGATCCCACCATTATTTCGTCCTCCTTTTCTTGAGAAAGGGCCTAACGACAAATACATAGTAAAATAATAGCGGGGTTGGTGTTTGAATAAGGCCCCAAATTCCCCAAAACCAAGCGTTGCTCCCCTTTTTCTTGGCATCAAGAAAGAGCAAAATACTTTGTGTAAATAAAAGTGGTGAAAGCAACAACAGGGCCAACAACGCATCTTGATTGAAGTCAAGATTCATCTAATCACCCTCCATCTCTATCTTCTTGTACCATTTCTTTTTAAGCAGGAGCAGTACCGGAAGAAGGATAAATGCTACCCCTTGCACCGTCAAAAATATGACGGGTACACGAATCGAAATTGCGATGTAAACGGACAAAATCACGAATGCCGACATAATAAAGCAAAGCAACTCCTTTTGCACTGCCCGTTTACGCTCCTTTTTAAATAGAGCTAAACGGTGGTCCAGCTCAAATTGAGGGGGACTTACAGGTTCAAAGATGTCATCTATTTTTTTTAGTTCCTGTTTCAAATAAGAGATTGTCTCTTTTTCATCGCGTTCCTTCACTAATCCCACTCCTTTCGAATTTTCTTTAAACCATTGTGAACACGGGATTTGACAGTACCTTCTTTTATTTTTAAGATTTTAGCTACTTCAGAATATGTGTACCCATAATAATGCCTTAGTAAGATTGGCATTTTAAACTCCGGTTCAAGTGTGGCGAACAGCTCCAAATATTCGCTCCATTCATGTCCATGAAGCGACACTTCCCATTTCATTTTCCGCAAAGCTTCCTCTCCAGCTTCCTGTATCTTGCGGTTTTCTCGTATTTTCTGTCGCTGATAATCGATAAACAGTCGGGAAGCAATCGAAATCAACCATGTCGAAAATTTGGCATTTCCCTGAAACTGCTGAAGGTTGATATAGGCTTTCAACATCGTTTCTTGAACTAAGTCCTCTGTCAAATCAGCATTGAAAGTTAACTTCAATAAATATTGGTATAAAAAGGAGTGGTTTAGCTGAAACAGTTTTGTAAAGGCAATATCCTTTCCGTTTTTTGCTTGTATGATAAGTTCTTTTTCATCTAGCTGATCCACAAAAACGCCAAACCTCCTTCCTTTTGTCTCTAATGATTAGACGATAGCCACTTACAAACCGTTCAATCCTTATTTCAATAAAATCATTAAAAGGAGGTTAAAAAAGGGGCAATAAAAAGATTCACTGTTCTCGTTTATGCCAATTTCTTTCTCTGCCGACATAACAAACAAAATAAAGATCACCTTAACATTAAAAAACGTCCGGACAGAAAACCGGACGTTTTTGATGTTACACTTCATACGTTTTCCATACGAAAGGTAGCAAACTCGAAATCTCATGAGCAAGCAATGTATGCGGTGAACGGGTTTCACTCCATTGATCAGCACAGGCACCATGAAGGTGAACAGCATTCAAAACAGCCTCTTTCCAATTTTCGTGACAACACAGCATTCCCAAAAGTATCCCAGTCAATGTATCACCAGTGCCTCCCTTTGCTAAAGCACTATTGCCTGTTTGATTGATCCAACACTCTCCATCAGGAAAAGCAATCACGGTTTGTTTTCCTTTTAAAACGATTGTCACTCCGAGTGTTCTCGCTTGTTCTTTCGCAACAAAACCACGTTTTTTCTGCACCTCTGGAATCGAAGTATTTGTCATTCGCGAAATTTCACCAGGATGAGGTGTCAAAATAATAGGTGCTTCCCGAGCAGGGTATGTTCTGATTGATAAAGCACCAGCATCAAATACAGCAGGGATTTGTTTGTCTAATATTTGCTCAACAGCACATTCTACTGTTTGTGAAGGAGGAATGCCGGGTCCAATTGCAACTGCTCGGTAATCTTCTTCAATCCCTTCTTCGGCTAGCTTTTCCAAGCCATTTCGCAGATAGGTAGCTTCAGGCAGACTGGGTACGATCATCGGTATAACACTCTCAGATGTAGCGATCACAAGTTTACCGATTCCACTTCGCATTGCACCAAGTCCAGCAAGCAGTGCAGCTCCAGGCATCTCAGGACTTCCGGCAAATAAAAGCCCAGTACCGTACGTCCCTTTATGGCTGGCAAAGCCTCGTTTTGGTAAGGTTGATTGTACATGTTTCTTCGTCCAAATCGGTATATCTTCAGCAAACATCTCTGCTAACCCCCTTTTAAACAAACGTTTATTTAACTACTTTGACAGATTGGACTTCCTCATAATAGAGGGTACTTTAAGATACGTACCCAACCGCCACAGCCATTCAAACGGTCCCATTTGAAACCGTTTCGTCCACCAAAAGCTAGCAACGATCTGACAGAGGAAAAACAAGAAAGCAAGACCGATGCCAACCCACACACCGAGCTTTCCGTACAACCCTAAACCATAACCGTAAAAGATCGTCGTCATCATAATGCTTTGAAATAAGTAGTTCGTTAGCGATAACTTTCCAACTATACCAAACGGTTTTAAAACTTGCTGTCCCCGTCTCGTTTCCATCAACAGGATGATTCCCGATATATAACAAAATGTTAAAGCCAGCGGTCCTACACCATCACTGAGAATAAAAATAAATGGATTGTCCCAGAAAATAGGTAATGCTTTTAACGGAATACTAAGGACCAAGCTGACCAAGAAAACTTTCCGGATTCCCCGAATATGATGCTGAGGTTCATGAAGCCACCTCTTTTTTGCTACATACATACCAAATAGAAATGGTGAAAGAACAAAAACAGGGATGATCACTACAACAAGAAGGAGGATGGATAACCCTAATGACGCCCAACTTGGCAATAAATCATCCCAATGAAATAAAGCAGCTCCATTTATCCGATAAGACACATTTTCCCAATAGCTACCATTTTGCATGACCTCAGCTGTCTGACGATGAGACTCAACCAATTGATCAGGCGCTGCCAATCTCAGTCCAAAAATCACAAAGATATGCGTCACAAACAATATGATCGCCCAAATAAGAATGGTTTTCGGTTTCCGGTTGATAAACAGAAACACTAATCCTATCCCGATGATTCCGTAAATGCGGAGAATGTCTCCATCCCAAACGAAAAAACAATGCAATAAACCTAGACCTATCAAAATCAAAAAACGTCGAACAAAGACAAGCCGGTATGCACCAAGACCTTTTTGATCAAACCTGTCTTTCATCAGAACTATGCCATAGCTAAATAAAAAAGCAAATAACGGCATAAAGCTATCAACAACAAAAATCCGAATCAACTCGTAGGCCCAATAATCATATGTTTCTAATGTTTTAACAGATAAATTTCCCCACATCCCATACTGAAACAACAGCATATTCGCAAGTAAAATCCCAAGTAGCGCAATCCCTCGTGCTTGATCGATCCAAATAATTCTTTTTCCCTGTGATGGATACTGATCCATTCTTTTCACTCCCCACCCCTGTGATGAATCCATTTTATCAGCTTTCGTTTAATCCCAGTTTATAACAGTCTTAAATCTTGCTAAATTTAGACCTGAGACTTAGTCCATCTCTGTCTTTGGTTCATCGTTTAACAATGGTATCTCTCATATAATAAAGATCGGAATCACCATTATTGTTAGGGGGCGTTCTGATTGGGTAAAAACAAAAGGCGATTACGCCTGTTTTGGTTGTTTTTGTTCGCCTGTCTCATTATTTTTACCATCACCGCTTATCACATAAATTTCGCAAACCATGATAAACTGATCAACATAATGTTCATTTTCATCAAACCGCTCATTTGGCTATTGTCTACTGTTTAACAAAAAACAGCTCCAGATTAACATCTGAAGCTGCTGTATGTCTGTCTCTAGACCCGCAAAATTGGCGCATCCAATTGATAAAGTCGCTGGTAACGAGGATTTTCTTCCAGCAGTTTTTGATGGCTTCCTTCCATTTTGATACTCCCATGATCAAGGAAAAGAATGCGATCAGCTGCTTCTACCCCAACTAAATGATGGGTAATCCAAAGAACAGTCTTCCCATCAAGTACTTCAAACATCGTCATTAACAGTTCCCTTTCCGTTTTCGGATCAAGTCCAACGGTCGGTTCGTCTAAAACAACGATTGGTGCACCCTGCAACAGAATCCGTGCTAATGCAATCCGCTGCCGCTCACCACCGGAAAAACGGCTACCTGTTTCCTGTACAGATGTGTGATAACCATTAGGCAATGATTCTATATAGTCATGAAGCTTCACCTGGCGTGCTGCCCAGTATACCTCTTCATCACTTGCTTCAGGATGACCAAGCCGAATATTATTTAAGATTGTTGTATCAAATAAATGCGGCTTTTGATTCAAAACAGCGACAACATGAGAAATATCTCCACGAAGCGATTCCGCCTTCATTCCATTAAACGTAACCTGCCCTGAAGTCGGTGACAACGCACCTTCTATCAATGTTAAAATCGTTGACTTTCCTGCACCACTCGGTCCAAGCAAGGCGATTTTTTCACCCTGTTTCAATGTAAAAGAAACGCCATCTAAGACAGGCTGTTGTTTTTCATAAAAAAACGAAACATGATGAAAACAAAGGGTCACATCACTTAAACGAACTTCTTCAGCATTTACAGGCGGTACAACTTGATCTTCTGCTTCTTCTTTTGACTGCAATCTTTCAATCCGAAGCAAGGAATCCTGATACTCAGGAATGGACCCGATTGAATCAGAAAGCGGAAAAAATGCTTCTGTCAACGGGAAAACAACCAACACAAACGCAGCAATAAAAGTATGGTGTAGTGAGCCTGCGGCACTCTGTCCCCCGGCCCAGACAAGCATGATCAAGACCAGACCGGCCACAAGACATTGCACAGCAAAATCTCTCCAGCGAGTAAAGCGCTGACGCTTCTGTTCAATCTCATACCACTTCTTCTCTGCATCTTCATAAGCGCTAATAAAATCTGCTTGTCGACCGCTAAATACCCAATCACTCACACCCATCACAGCATCTGTTAATTGGCGGTACAATTTACTACGCCCTTGTTTTAACATTGTATTTTTCGCTCTTGTCACAAGCAATGAAACGAGTGGAACAAGAAATACTAGGACAGCCGCATAAATTGCAACAAGACCAGCAAAAATCCAAGAGAAGAAGCCGAGAGCAATGATGAACACGACATACAAAAGCAAAGCCGCTATACCGGGAATGACGGTTTTTAAATACATGTTCTGCAAATGTTCAATATCATCCGCCAAAATCCCAAGCATATCACCTGTACGAAAACGTGATCGCAATTTCAGTGCCTGCGGCTCAAGAATTTTATATAAACGCACTCGCATATCAGATAGGATATTTAAAATCATATGGTGGCTTGTCAGCCGTTCTACATATCGTGATACAGCACGTAAAATTCCAAAAGTCCGAACTGCCACAATCGGTACATAAATCATTAAAACATTTTCCGGTCGGGTCGCTGCTTTAGAGATCAAATAACCTGATGTATACATCAAACTAGCAGCGGAACAAACGGTCAGTCCACCTAACAAAATGACGATCATAAACAATTTGATATTTTTTTTCACGTATGGCAAAATCCACTGGTCTTTCTTCATGATGCTCCCCCAAACAACTGCGCCTGAACGAGATCGTAATACACACCACGTTTTTCGATTAATTCTTGATGTGTTCCGGTTTCCGCCACTTTCCCGTCTTGCAGCACGATGATTTCATCCATATCTAGCATCCAATGCAACCGGTGTGTCGCCATAAAGACAAGCTTATCTTCAAATAATTTGAGCATCGTTTCTTTGATTGCATATTCTGTTTCAATATCCAAATGGGCTGTCGGTTCATCTAAAAGAAGAAGCGGACGATTTCCGAGAAAAGCCCGTGCAACAGCTATCCGCTGTGCCTGACCACCACTCAATGCCCTCCCGCCTTCACCAATTTGTTCCTCAAGCCCTGCTGGAAGCTGGTTGATTAGTTCTGTAAGTCCAGCGGCCTTTGCGGCCTGTGCAACTTCTTCATTTGAAGCTTCTGGGTAATAGAAACGAATGTTGGCAGAAAGCGTATCTGGAAATATATATGGATGCTGTGGGATATATAGAAGCTGACGCTGCCAGCTTTCAGTCTGTAAATGTGTTCTCTCTTGATCGCCAACCTCAATGACACCGCTATTTGTTGCTAAAAAACCACCTAGAACATCAATGAGTGTTGATTTTCCAGCACCGCTTTCTCCAATAATCCCAATTTTTTTCTTTCCTTTTAAACATAGGGATATATCACTTAACGAGCTGCTTTCTTCTTCGCCATGCTGCACTGAGATATTTTTTAAGACAAGTTGAGATTCATCAGCCCATTCAGCAAGTTCAATAGGTTCCTCCTCTTTAAAAGCAGGCATATCTAAAATTTTCTTGATGGATTTCCCTGCTTCCTGGCCATTTAATGTAGCGTGATAGTCATTACCGACTTCACGAACTGGCAGAAAAAATTCTGGCGCCAAAATTAGAATGGTCAGCGCAGGACCGAGATGAATATGCCCTTCTACAAGACCGAGCCCTAGAAAAACAGCCACAGTTGCCACAGATAGCATTGTAAAAAAATCAAGAGCAAACGATGATAGAAAAGCGATTCTAAGTGTGCTCATCGTGGCTTTTCGATAACGTTCACTCACCTTAAAGATATTTTTCGTGTGTGAGCGGCTCAAACCTAGAAACTTTAATGTCTCTAGTCCTCGGAGCGAGTCTGTAAAATGGTTTGAAAGTGTCTCATAGGTTTTCCACTGGCTGTCAGCTTTCCTTTTTGCGGCGTACCCCAGCAATATCATAAACGCAATTAAAATAGGCATTGTCACAATTAAAATCAATGCAGATGACCTGTCTTTAAAAAAGCAATAAACAACGATTACAACTGGAATAACCGCCATACTGATCATCTTTGGGAGAAACAATTCCAAGTAGCGGCGAAACTGGGTGATCCCTTCAAGGGCAAGTGTCACCACCTGCCCTGTTCCTGCTTTTTTTGTGAGCCGCGGTCCTGACTGAAAAAGTTTTTCGAGAAAAGCCTTTCTCATCTGGGCCCCGGTCTCAGCGGCATAATGATAAACGATCCGCTGTTTGACAAGTGTCACAGCATGTCGAAGCAGAAAAGCCACAATAAAGAGAATCATCAGTAGATTGATCGCCCTGACTTGTTCTCCATTAAAAAGGCGAGTAACTGCCTCTGCCAACCATTCAGCCTGCATAATGATTGTGACACTTTGAATCAAAGTTAGTCCGGTCAGAACCGCGAGGATACGTTTTATTCCTTTATATTGAAAGAGATCTTTTCCCATTAATAGATCATAGGCTCCTTATGACTAACGCGTTTCCGGAATACATAATAACTCCAAATTTGATAGCCCAGTACAAATGGAAGTAATGTCAATGCCACAATCGTCATGACTTTTAACGAATAATCGCCTGAAGAAGCATTATAGACAGTTAAATCATACGCACTTTTTATTGAACTAATCATCACGCGTGGAAAGAGCGCCGTAAAAATTGTCCCCACTGTAAGTGCGATTCCTGCACCAGTCATGACAAATGACCAACCATCACGTTTTTGTTTCATAAACATAATCGCCATGACGTAGCAGGCAACAATCAAAGCTGCAAGCGGAATCGTGATATGGCCCCGGCCTGTGAATAGATCGGTTTGAAAGATTGACAAAGCAACAAAAACAACAAGTGCTGCCAAGACAGCGAAAACAATTTTTTGAGCTAATTGTCTTGCACGGTCTCGTAAATCAGCTTCTGTTCTAAGCGTAATAAAGATCAAACCGTGCAGAAGACAAAGCAGTGTGACAGTGACTCCGCCAGTGACGGAATAAACATTCACATAATCAGTAAAACCAGCATGTAAATTCATATTAGCGTCTATTGGCATTCCCCGTAAAATACTGGTGAATAAAACACCGAACAAAAACGGTGGCAAAAGACTGCCAAAGAACACGACCCAATCCCACGTTTTCGTCCACTTAGCCGTTTCCACTTTTCCTCTAAACTCAAATGCAACACCACGTCCGATTAAAGCGAGCAAGACAAACACAAATGGAATATAATAACCGCTGAACATTGTCGCATACCAGTGTGGAAAAGCTGCGAAAATCGCACCTCCACCTGTCAGCAACCAAACTTCATTCGCATCCCAGAATGGTCCGATCGTATTGATCATCACCCGACGTTCAAGTTCATTACGGCCGAGAAACCGGGTTGCCATACCGACACCAAAATCGAAACCTTCCAAAAAGAAAAATCCGATAAAAAGAATAGCAACTAGTATAAACCAGAGTTCATTAAGAGATACCATGATAAACCTCCTGATCAAACGGGTCTGTTGACACATGGCCATCTTGGTGATGGTCATGGTGTTCAGCACCCTTTTTAATCTCACGGATAAACAAGTATACAAGAACAATTGCTAAAATGAGATAAATCGCTGTAAAGGCAATGACCGAGAATAAAAGCATACCGGCAGAGACGTTAGGTGAAACCGATTGTGCAGTCGTTAAAATTCCTGTTACGGTCCATGGCTGACGTCCGATTTCTGTCATGATCCACCCTGCAGTGTTCGCTATAAATGGGAAAGCGATGAGAGCGACCATACCCCGTAAAAACCATTTGCTTGTCTCAAGCTTTTTGCGAAAGCTGAGGATCAAACCTGTTAAAGCAGCTAAAACCATTAAACCACCAGCTCCAGCCATAATCCGAAAACTCCAAAAAGTCGTTTTGACTGGCGGAATATAGTTTCCTTCTCCATATTTTTCTTCATATTGCTTTTGTAATGTTTTCATTCCTGGAACATCACCGCTGAACTGTTTATATGCTAAGTAGCTCAGTGCATACGGTATGCTGATTTCTGAATGGTTTTTTTGGTTTTCTGAATCAATATTAGCAACCATCGTCCATGCAGCTGGGTCTCCACTGTCATCCCAAAGTGCTTCACTTGCCGCCATTTTCATCGGCTGGCTTTTCATAAGATGCTGCGCTTGTTCATGTCCGCTAAAAGCGACACCTAAACCAGATATAAGCGCAATCACCATCGCAATTTGAAAAGATTGTTTAAAAAAGACGACCTCTTGTTTTTTCAATATTTTATACGCACTTACACCAGCGATAAAAAATGCTCCTGTAGCAAGTGCACCGAAAATGACATGAGGGAACTCCACCCACAATTGCGGATTTTTAATAATTGCAAAGAAATCTGTCATTTCCGCTCTACCATTTTTAATGGCAAACCCGACTGGTTCCTGCATAAATGAGTTTGCCGCCAAAATCCAAAATGCTGACAGCATTGTTCCGAGTGAAACAAGCCAGATCGAAAGGAGGTGTACCTTCTTCGGCAGACGATCCCAGCCGAAGATCCATAAACCAATAAACGTTGACTCCATAAAGAAAGCTAAAAGAGCTTCAACTGCAAGCGGAGCGCCAAACACATCACCAACAAAACGGGAATACTCTGACCAGTTCATCCCAAACTGAAACTCTTGTAAGATTCCTGTGACAACCCCAACTGCAAAGTTAATTAAAAATAAATGCCCCCAAAATTTTGCCATCGTTCGGTAAATATCTTTTTTCTTGGCAACATACAGGGTTTCCATTAAGGCGACCATAAACACAAGTCCGATTGACATCGGAACAAAAATAAAGTGAAAAATCGTCGTTGAAGCAAACTGAAATCGCGCTAAGATTAGTTCATCCATCCCTTGCTTCCTCCATTTCCTTTGTTCATTAAAAATTCTGAATCATATTTGTTCAATATTTCACAAACTTAAAATGAATAGTGAGCTTGATCATTTCTCAAAATACAATAGAAAGAAAAGTTCAAGTAACCATTCCCAAAATACTCCTATTGACTTATAAATCAATCTTACATATGTAATTTACACCTATTGATTACATAAAAAAAGACCTGATTACCTAAATAATGGTTAATTTTGTGGCTAAATATTGAATAAAAATCAAACTTTTTTTGTCATTGAATAGTAATTTTTTACCTTGAAAATTCATGAAAGCTTTGCCCGCAAGGGTTTAACGTCTATTTTGACAAGTGGCAACTGTCACAAAATCGTGAATGTTTTTACCACCTCATAACGGAAATGAGTTTGAAACAATAAATTGTTCATAAGGAGAAGTTACAGAAGAAAAAACTAGGAAAACCCATTCTACCTCAGGAAGCATTTTTTACATATTCCTACATGCATTGAAACGTAAGTGTTTTCAAGCATAACAATTCAAGTTTATTAGCTATTTACCAACAGGATTGTCACATTAATTTCATAAAAAATGTGAAGCCATTCACAATATCCTGATATACTTGTTTAGGTAATCGAAGATACTTCACTGAATTAAACATTTGATGGTGGTGTAAAACATGGAAACAAAGTCACTTATTCTGGTAGAGGAGCTCGCATTAAAAAAATTAGGCATTTATCAACAAAGCCTGCTTCGCTACCTTTTACGTGCAATGATGGCAAGTATGTTTATTGGGTTTGGCGTAGTTGTCGCCTTTAAATCAGGAAATTTATTTTTCGCCGAACACTCTCCGGTAGCATATCCACTCGCTGCACTTACTTTTGGAGGAGCTATTATACTTATTGCTTATGGCGGAGGAGATTTATTCACCGGGAATACTTTTTACTTTACATTAGCTGGTCTTCGTAAAAAGGTACGTTGGCCTCATGTTATTAAGCTCTTATGCTTCAGCTATATCGGCAACATTATGGGCGCGGTCTTTTTTGCAGGAATCGTCTTTGCATCTGGCCTATTTAAAGATCCGTCTTCTACAAACTTTTTAATGAGTATAGCCGATCATAAAATGAATACACCGACAATTGAATTGTTTTTTAAAGCAATTCTTTGTAACTGGCTCGTGTGTCTCGCCTTTTTTATTCCAATGGCTCAAAAGGGAGACGGAGCAAAAATGTTCTCCATGATGTTGTTTGTATTCACATTCTTCATCTCTGGGTATGAACATAGTATCGCCAATATGTCTGTTTTTGCGATTTCTTTAGTAAGCCCACACCCAGATACAGTTTCTCTAGCAGGTGCGATTCACAATCTAATCCCTGTAACATTAGGGAACTTAGTTGGTGGAGCGGTCATGATGGGTCTTTTATATCATTATGCAAACAAACCAGGTGGCGAAGAAGTCATCAAATAAGTAAAAAACAGCTACTACTTATCATAACCGATAAGACAGTAGCTGTTTTTTATGTATTGAAAGGCTAACACATCATGTGTTAGCCTGTTTTTTTGAGTCTGTGTACCAAATATATTTCCCTGTATATCCATACAGGATTGCAATCCCAATTGAAACAAAGCTCAGCCACATAAACGGTAAATAAGCTAATGTTGAAACACCAAGAATTCCAGCCATATATATTCCATTATCTGACCACGGGACCATTCCTGATGTCATCGTCCCACCGACCTCGGCATTTCTGGACAACACTCTTCGGTCAATTCGCAGATCATCATAGCTTTTTTCCATAATTTTCGGTGTTAAAATCAGCGATACATACATTGCGCAACCAAAAAAGTTTGCCAAGAAAGCGACAATGAGCGTAGATAATGTTACATTTCCTGCAGAAGTCAGTTTTCGTTGAAACTTGGAGACAATGACCTTAAGTACACCCAAATGTTCAAGCAAGCCACCGAATCCTAATCCTAAGATAATCACAACGACAGAATCGAGCATTCCTTTAATTCCACCACGGTTCAACAACTTATCCATAAAATCAATTCCGGTATCAATCACATAACCGTTATATGCTGTTTTAATTGCATGAGCAAAGTTCATGTCTTGGAAAACCGCAGCCCAGATAGCACCCAACAGTGCACCAATGGCTAGTGTTGGCAGAGATGGTTTTCCCATCGCCAGAAGGACGATGACAATGATTGCCGGAGCTAACATCCAAATATGGATATCGAACGTGTTCTGTAGTGCGTTTTTCAGAAACTCAACTTTTTCTAAATCAACATTTTTAGTTCCGTAAATGAAGCCGACAACTGTAAATAAAACCGCAGTAATTAAATACGCGGGAACAGATAAATACAACATTGCTTTTACATGTGTGATCACTTCAACTTTTGATAAAGAAGAAGCTAACACCGTGCTATCTGACAGCGGTGATAATTTGTCACCAAAATAGGCTCCAGATAAAACAGCACCTGCCACAAGCGGAAGAGGCATTCCAAGCCCTTCTCCAATCGCCATCATCGCAATTCCTGCTGTTCCCACAGTTCCCCACGATGTTCCCGTAGCAATGGATGTAATCGAACAAATCACAAGAGTTGCAAGTAGGAAAATACTTGGGTGAATAAATTCCAGACCATAATAAATCAATGTCGGTACAACCCCACCGGCTAACCAAGTGCCAATTAGAGCACCGACGGCAACCAAGATTAATATGGCTTCAAGGCCATTGGAAATTCCAGTTGTAATCGACTGTTGCAAATCTTGATAGCGATGACCGAGCCGCAGCCCAAGCATAATCACCAAAAACCATGAAATAAACAGTGCAAGCTGTATCGGCAAATCAAACTTAACTGTAAATAAACCAACGATAGCTAAAAAAGAGCCTAATACAACAATGATTTCTAACATTGATGGCAGCCGTGTGTTCTTCAACATTTGTCCCCCTCATGCATGAAACGCTTACAAAATGCGTTGAATCATCATTTTCCGATATTATTTAAAATTTAACTATATTACATTAAAGCATTATATCATGAAAAAGGGTTTGATGGTATGACAAATAGAAGGAAACACTCGACAAGGCTTAAAAGTGTTTCCACTCGATTTCCATTAATCTCGATTTAACAGCTCAGCCCCGGCAATACCAGGGTTTGTCATTTCAAATGGATTTAATATAAGATCAAGCTCTGCTTCTGTTAAGACATCGTATTGAAGGCATAATTCACGTACCGATTGCCCAGTTAAGATCGCTTCCCTGGCAATTCTAGCTGCTGTTTCATAGCCTAGATGCGGATTAACAGCTGTAATCACACCAGCACTTTTTTCAACATATGCTTGTAAGCGTTTCTCATTGGCTTCAATACCTGTTACACAATGTTCGGTAAAAGATCGGAAGCCATTGTTCATTATACTGATTGATTGTAGCAAATTAAAAACGAGGATCGGTTCCATCACATTCAGTTCGAGCTGTCCTGCTTCAGATGCCAGACAAATGGTATGATCATTTCCGATCACTTGGAAAGCGATCTGATTGATCAGCTCAGCCATCACCGGATTCACTTTCCCAGGCATAATAGATGAACCTGGCTGTCTTGCCGGCAAAGCAATTTCCGCTAATCCTGCACGAGGACCGGAAGCCATCAGTCTGAGATCGTTTGCGATCTTTGACATATTCATCATACAGACTTTTAAAGCGGCAGACACTTCTGTGTAGGCATCCGTATTTTGTGTCGCATCAACTAGATGCTCAGCACCCACAAGTGGAAGGTCACTAATCTCTGCCAAATGCTTGACAACCGCTTTAATATAGCGAGGGTCAGCATTTAAACCTGTCCCTACTGCTGTGGCGCCCATATTAACTTCGTACAAATGCTGGCGTGATTGTTTAATCCGTTTAATATCACGTTCGATGACACGGCTGTAAGCTTCAAATTCTTGACCGAGACGAATCGGAACAGCATCCTGTAGGTGAGTGCGCCCCATTTTGATGACATGATCAAAATCGCTTGCTTTTTTCTTAAATGCAGAAAGCATGTATGCCATCGTATCAAGTAGTTTCTCCAACAACTTAAGTGTTGAAATATGAATAGCTGTCGGAAACACATCATTTGTAGATTGTGACATATTGACGTGTGTATTCGGACTTAAATGAATGTATTCACCTTTACGATGACCAAGCAATTCAAGTGCACGATTCCCAATGACTTCATTCGCATTCATGTTCATTGAAGTTCCTGCGCCACCTTGAATCGGATCAACGATAAATTGATCAACCAGTTGCCCTGAAATGATCTCATCAGCGGCCTTGACGATTACTTCACCAAGCCCTTTATAAAGACGTTTCGTCTCCATGTTGGCTAATGCAGCAGCTTTTTTCACCATCGCTAAAGCCTTGATCATTTCCTCATGAATCTTATATCCGGTAATTGGAAAATTCTCGGCTGCACGTAATGTTTGAATACCGTAGTAAACATCTGCTGGAATATGTTTTTCTCCAAGAAAATCTTTTTCCGTCCGGTAAGGCACCTCATTCATTTCATAACCCTGCTTTCTATTAAATAATGTCGTCTGCAATCGGTGTTTCCATGATTTGTTTAACCTCTGCCAGATCTTCGGTTTTCCCTAATGCCCACATTAGCTTTGGAACAATCGCCTCGGTGTTCATATTTCTTGAGCGGATAATAGCATGATGATTGATTTTCCGTCCGACTTCATAAATGCTCAAATCCTCTCCTTCTTCAAGACATTGTGTAGTAATGACAACAACCATTTCTAATTCGATTAATTCGTTTACTTTATTTAATAGGCTTCTTTCCTCAAAAGGGATTCCACCGCTACCATAACTTTCAATGACAACACCTTTATATGAACCTTTTAGACAGTCCAAAAACTCCGGTTTCATTCCAGGATGTAGTTTCAACAGGCAAACATCTGTGTTTAAGGACGCTTCAAGCTGCAATTTTTTATGCTTGATCACAGGAACTTGCTTATTATACTCGATGTTCTCATCATGAATAAATGCAATATAAGGGTAGTTGATACTTTCAAAAGCATCATAGCTTTTTGTTCTTAATTTGATAGCCCGTGTACCTAAAATGACGCGGCTATCAAAGACAACATACACTCCGCCAATACCGTCACAGGCAAAACGAATCGCATCTTTTATATTTTTTTTAGCATCTGTTTTCTTAAATGTAATCGGCACCTGTGAACCCGTGATGACAACAGGTTTATTTATATTTTGGAGCATATATGAAAGCGCAGCTGATGTGTATGCCATTGTATCCGTTCCATGTGTAATGACAAAACCATCATAATGCTCATCATTTTGATATACTGCCTGAGCCATTTGGACCCAATGTTCTGGCTGCATATTTGTACTATCTATATCCATTAAAGATTGTGAATCTATCGTATATTTTGATCGATCAATTGATAAGTAACGGAGAAGCTCTTCCGCCTTCATTCCCGGAGTAAGTCCATTTTCTCCTTCTACTGAAGCAATAGTCCCACCAGTCGTTAACAGCAGTATCTTTTTCTTCATGTATTCCACCTCATTAAGAAGTCGTTTTATACCGTATAAAGCGGCTATGAAGGCTACAACAAGGCAGTAAATACGCTCAATGCGTACCTCCACATGCAATTATAGTCTTCAAATGTGAAATGATCAAGAAACGTTATTCATTTCGCGTACAACCTTATAGATCATATGCTATAATCACTTTGAAGCAAAAGGAGCGTAAATATGAATTTAGATCGATTAACTACACTGAGGAAAAATAAAAATTGGTCATTACAATACACAGCAGACCGCCTTGGCATTGCGAAAAGTACCTATGCTGGTTATGAATCGGGTTATCGCCGACCTTCATTAGAGGCGCTTAGCGATATTGCCGATTTATTTGCTACTTCAACCGATTATTTGCTGAGCAGAGTTGACGATCCTAAGGCTATCAAAAACAACAACTGCAATGAACCGATAGAACTGACAAACTGGGGAGAACAGAAACTATCAGTTGATGGGGCGCTTCTGTCCGAAGAGGAAATGAAACAGATGGTTGCATTTATAAGAGTGAAGAAAATTCTTGACCAACAATAACATCTATAAAAAAACTTGATCGGCCAAAAGACCAATCAAGTTTTTCCTGTTATCCATGTAAAAATTTCACACAGACTGCCTCTGGCGCAGGCACATCAGACTGTAAAAGGGTCAATTTCCCTGTTAGTGGATCCCGTTCAAACAGTGTTAATGTCCCTGTTTCCTGATTGGAAGCAATCAAGAATTGCTCTGTAGGATCAAATGCAAAATCACGCGGCCATTTTCCTTCAGTTGAAACATGTTCAACCAATGAGAGTTTGCCGGACCCCTGCTGAACACTGAACACCGTAATACTATCATGTCCTCGATTTGAAACGTATACAAATTTCCCGTCTTTTGTGACATGGATTGCGCCGCCTTGGCTTGCCCCCGCAAAACCTTCAGGCAGTGCAGAAATGGTTTGCAATTCTTGCAATTCACCAGTCGTCGCTTGATAATCCAAAACGATGATTTCATTACTAAGCTCTGTCATCACATAGGCGTACTTTTCATTCGGATGAAACTCAATATGCCTCGGTCCTGAACCAGGAGCAGTATTGAAACTCTTCACTTTTTCAAGTTTGTCTTTCAACAGTTGATAAGTGATCACCTGATCACTCCCTAAATCAACAGCTATCACATATTTTTCATCAGGTGTAAAACCCGAATAATGAGTATGTGCCTTTTCCTGTCTCTCATGCGGTCCTGATCCATCATGTTTTACTTGTGAAACCGAAGCAAGCAACCCGCGTTTTTCGTCTAAAGGATAAGCTGTGACTGTTCCATTATGATAATTTGCGGAAAGAACATGGTGATCTCGATGATCTACACTAACATGACAAGGTGATGGTCCATCTGCCGTTTGCTTATTCATGAAGGACAAATTCCCTGTAAGTCCATCAATTTCGTATGCAGCTACCCCACCTTGATTCCCATCATTGATTACAGCATAAAGCATATGATTGTCTGCAGAAATGGTAAGATATGTAGGGCTGCCAAGCTTTGCCACTGGTAATGGTGTCGTTAATTTTTTTTCTTTCGTATCAAGTTCAAACGTATAAATGCCTTCACTATCTACTTTTGTATAAGATCCGATATAACCTCTGTACTTTGTCATTTGCTTCTCTCCTTTTCATCCGGTTATTGTTATTTTAACATCAATCAGCGAGAAGTCATCCACCTCTACAAGTCTTGGAATCAACAGAAGGCGTATCCTTTCTGCTTTTTTATGGTGGAATTTTCATCATAGAAGTACTCAGTCATTTCATAATCCGCCGACAGGTCTTCCGAAAAGTTTATTGGAGTAAATTTGCTGAATAATGACGAGAGCAAATCCTTTTGTGAACCCCATAAAAGAGATTCAAATATTCCGTTACATAAATTTAACATTTTTCTACAATAAAGGACGTTTTTTCATTTTTTTGATGTTATTATAGATTTATCCTACTTGGACAACAAATAGGATAAATTTAAAAAGCGGGGGAGTGTTGTAAATGTTTAAAACAAAGTTCAAAAAAACAGTTGGGATGGTGATTATCACAGTAGCTTGTTTTATTTTTGCATTACCAGCAAGTGCTTACACCAAGTATGTATGGATTAGAGAAGTTAAAGAATTTAAAGATGCCTATCAGTTTGAATACAATTCAGCTACACAAGAAGTTAGTGTATACTGGAAAAACGCGGATGGTACAACTCGCGGACCACAAATTGTTAAATGTGATAAAGTTCAAGATGGAAAATGTTATTTAGCAATTGAGGTAAACTAAAAAAATACAAGCTCCATGCCTAGGGTTGGATTTTTTTAGTCCGACCTATTTTTTCGATGAAATGGGCTAGTAGCGAAAAACAAGCATCCCCTCATGGACTTCCCCGTAAGGTTGGCTAGAGCAGCTAAATCTGCAAAAGTCCGTTCAATTGTTTCTTTATAACCCGTCTATTACACCACTTGATTACGCTTTTATTATTTAATGAATGACTGCAAGAGAAAATTTTGTCATATCAAAAAGTTTTTTCCAAATCTTTTTGAATCCAATATTCGTATAAAAAGATAAAAGGAGGGTTTTTCATATGATCATAGTAGCTATTGGAATTATTTTCTTACTGTTATTTCTGTTCAATAAAACATATGCTAACGCAAATCAAGATAGCGGTTTTTTCCCTGTTTCCCATAACCATAATGATACATACTCTGACCTTTCCGATTCAAGCGAGGATGGCGGCGGAATGTAGTCGTAGAAAGCGAAAAAGCAGCTTTCTCAAAAGCTGCTTCCCCGATCACTTGTTTTGCTCTATCATTCTCGCAAATGCTTCAGTTGACAATCCTGGTGAGATACGAACACGGTGGAGCGCCTGCATGCCTTGTTCCCTTGATGCTGTCCCTGGTTCTGTTGTGACAGCCATTTGATAGCCCGCTTCTTTCGCCAGTCTTAACGTATCTGAATTATAACGTCCGACCGGGTAACAAAGCATGACGGTGTTTTGGTTGAACATCCCATCAAACAGTTTCTTTGACCGTGTCATTTCGTTTTTCTGCTGGTCTACCGTTAGTCTGCTCAGCTCGACATGGTTTATCGTATGGCTCTCAATTGAAACCCCATGTCGACTCATTTCTTTCATTTGCTTTGTTGTTAAATGATTTTTCGCGCCAATCGATTTGCCGATCATAAAAATGGTCGCTTTCATTCCGTATTCTTTCAAAATCGGATACGCTTTCGTATAGTTATCCGTATATCCATCATCAAAAGTAATAAACACACATTTTTTTCGCGGTTTTTTATCTTGTGTTAAGACAATGTAGGCTTCTTCCGGTGTCAGCGTATAGTATCCATTTTTCTTTAACCATTTCATCTGTTTGCGAAATTGCGCTTCCGGTACACGGAGACTGTTTCCAGAAGAGATGCTATGATACATCAAAATCGGAATTCGAGCAGGGCTGTCTACCTTTATCCAATTTTCAGAATGGGCCATCTCTTTTTTAGGTGTTACTTTCTCTCGATGAGCCGGTGCTTTTGATTCTGTCCGTTCTTCCCCACTCGCTTCATGGCTTGAACAACCGTATAGAGTGAGTACCGCCACAAATAATAGAAAAAGCATTTTCATGTTTTTCATCTTGTATCCTTCTTTCTTCTCTATGTCACCTCTATGATTTTACCATTTTTTCATCTTCCTGAGTCTATGAAACATGAAGAAAGACCCGAATTGTTTTCGGGTCTCACTTTATATCATGCTGGTTTCTCATTGGGTTGTTCATCTAGAAATTTTAATCCCGCTGTATAACGTTTTCTCTTTCTCTTCGTCCAACAAACAAGTGCCAATCTCTGTCCGAGGTTTTGATCATCAAAGGTAATCCAAACGTTCCCATCCATTTCAAGCGGTACATTTGTTTCAATTTGACAGCCCGACGGACTAATGTCTTTGATCGCAATCTCGCTCAAGGAATCTTCACCTGAAATCGACAGTGTTCCCTTTCCTTCGAACGCTTCACGAATATACTTTCTTTTAAAAGCTTCAGGGTTTTTTTCTGTTTTCATCAAAAAGCGCATAACGGTTGAAAATGTATTAGCTCGTTTTTCCCGATCAGCTTTTTTGGCATTTTGTTCAGTAAACATATAGCCAATTAAATTAACATATGATTCCGAATCCAATTCTTTAAATCGCAAACCGATTTCGATATCATCTCCATCTTTCGTTGTCCAAATTACCTGCACTGGCAGTTTTCCGACTTGATCAATGATGAGGTTGTCCACTTGATAATACTCAGCTGCTTCAGCTGTATATGGCAGTCTGACACGGGCTCCTGTATCACTCAAATCTTCCAGTTCACATTGATGCTCTTGATCTGTCTGACTTGTCGAGAAAGCCGCTGGTTTGTTCATCATAAAGCGTTCAGAGCTACGAAATCTCGGTCTGTCAAAGGCAACAAGCATTGCAAGTAAAAGACCTATTGCATTATACAGAACCCAAAACAGGTTGTATGACGTAATATTGATATCAAACGTACCTAGGACTAAATAGTCATAAAGAGTTTTACCAAGGGCAGCAATTGTCAAAGCGAACAAAATAGCGCACGGATAAGCCGTAGTATACCTGAATTTACGTTGATCAGTATGAACTCCCTTAGGTGTTACTTTAAAGTCAAACCGCTTCTTAAAAATAAATTCAGATAAAGCAGACATCGCCAAATGCGGCGCCATGGACGTATCATAAATATGGCTCCAGCTCATACTTCGTTGCTTGTCAGAAACAGATTTAAAAGAAAGATAAGAGCTCAAAAACGCCGGTAGCCAAAACATCGTGATTTCAAAAACATTCGTCTTCAAACTGTGAATACCAAATAACAAAAACAACAATGGCGCTAAAATATATACCATTTTAAAGACACCGAAAAACCAAAACAGAATACCATCAAAATAAAGAATCCGTTGCATCGGTGTCAGCCCTTTTAATAACAGAGGATTCCACTTTTTACCACACTGAATATTTCCACGACACCAGCGGTCACGCTGTTTTAGCAAATCGGTCCAAGTTTCAGGGGCCAGACCCACCGCGAGTACTTCACCGACAAATGCAGCTTCATATTTTGTTTGCAACAGCATTCCCGTTGCCATATCCTCCGTTATGACTCCAGTAGCAAATCCACCAATTTCATCTAAAGCCGTTCTTCTAAACACAGTATTACTACCGACATACATCACAGCATTAAAACGGTCTTTCCCAGCCTGTAGTCTCCGCATGAAAAAGTCCTGTTCATTCGGAATATTAGTTCCTGAGAACAAATTATACTGATATGGATCTTCATTATAGAAAGCTTGTGGTGTTTGAACAAAAGCCACCTTTTCTTCTTTAAAATAACCAACCGTTTTCTTTAAAAAAGACGGCAGTGGTACCATATCGGCATCTAATGTAACAATCAACTCACCCGTTGTACAACTCATGGCATGATTTAAGTTACCTGCTTTTGCATGTTCATTCGTTTTTCTTGTTAAATAATGAACGCCAAATTTCTCAGCTAATTTTTTAATATCTTTACGTTTTCCATCATCACAAAGATAAATGTTAACAAGCTCTTTCGGGTAATCAAGCTTTAGACAACCTGCGACTGATTTCTTCAACACATTTCGGTCCTCATTGTAAGTGGCAATAAAAATATCAACACTTGGCCAATGATCTTTCTCACCCAACAGAATAGGCGTTCTCTTCCTCTCTTTCCAAATAAGTGTATAAAAGACGAGCAGCTGCAAAAATCCGATCAGTTCGGTAACAACCAAGATAATTCCCATCGTCACATCTGCAGGACTTGCAGTTGGCAAAGTAAACCCAAACCGCCAAACAATGTAAACACCATTTGTAATAAGACAAATGATGATTAACATCTTTTTGAAGCGAGAGCTTATTTTAATGCCGAAAAAACTAACAAAAGTTAGCAGAATCATCGCAATTGGGTAATAATTCAAAAAATATTCCATCTATTTTTTCTCCTATATGAATAAAATCGACTACTGTCATGGAAGATCATAACTTTATGTACTGATGCAAGTTATAATTTTCCAATTCAATAATGAAGCAGAAACGTCTCCAGAACACCTTTTTTAGTTGGCCAGAATTAATTTTACATTACTTTAGACTCTTTTTCAATGAGGTTTTGTATGTCAATCTATAAATAAATGAAAAAAGTCCTGTATTTTAATAGAGCAACTAAAAAAAACAGCCTTGGTGGCTGGCATGATTATGATTTGATATTTTGTTGCTCTCCTACTTTTTTAAAAATGGAGTCAATTTCATAAGCTAATTCCTTCGGATGGATGCAAGAAAAATCTTCATCGGGCTGTTCCCAATTACCTTTATATATCAGTTTGACGGCATAATGACCGGACGGATCACTTGCAGGAATCCACTTCACATCTAATATCAAATCATCATGCTGCAATTGCATTAGCTCTTGTTTAAATTCAGACTTCCAAACCTCACTATCAAGGTCTATCTCAAGTGGGTTAGTATCTGTTAATCTATGGTATAACACCGTCCAACCCTCTGGAATTCTTAGTCTTAGCAAATGAGTAAGGCTTTTTGCTTGACCACCTTCTTTCCATATCACTTCTTCTAGTCTTTCGGCTAACTGATCATAATGGATTCCAGTCATTTGATTGACAAGCTTTTGGTCAGCATTTAATGTCTTCATCACATAAACCTGCTCTTTAGCAGACTCAACCTCTACGATTTTCCCATTTTTTCCATTCTCTAATATGAGTAACTTATGATGATAACCTCGAATCGGTTTTTGATAGAGATGATTTTTTTTCACCGTCCAACCTTCTGGAATCTTTAAAGGATGTAGTTTAAAAAAATAATCAAACACCGTCAACTTTCTCACTCCCATCATTTCTTTATCTTGTCCAATCACATTTACCTCTTATATATCAACCTATCCTGACATTTATGCTTTTAGAACCACATGTTGTTAAACATAAAAAAAGCGTGTGTCCACAATTGGACACACGCTCTTTCATTTACTCATTGCCTTTCTCTTTCCCATAAAAATATTTAGATGGATCAACCGGATTGAAATCCTTTAGTTTATGGAAACGCAATAAATCTTTATAAAGAACTTGGTCAGACAGGTCTAGCTGTTCTGACACCTGTGTTTTTAACTTCTCTGTTTCTTTGTTTGGTTTTATCTCTTTTCCTGTTTTTGTGTCATATACGGTTGTATCAATCAGCGTATATTTCGGAGTCACATAGTTACCATTCCTAAAAGGAACTGTTTCATCATGTTCTTTGGAAAAGAGGTCTGTTCCAAAGTTGACATAGTTTTTATTGTCAATCCCCTGTAAATGAAGGAGTGTCGGCATGACATCAACCTCTCCGCCGTACGTGTGATTCACTCCACCTTTTTGGCCAGGAATATGAATCATTAGCGGTACACGCTGATTCATCACATTTTGATATGGTGTAATCTCTTTACCTAATACTTCTTCCATCGCCCGGTTGTGGTTTTCCGAAATTCCATTATGATCCCCGTAGATCACAATGACAGAGTCATCATATAGGCCGGATTTCTTTAAATCTTTAAAGAACTGTTCCAATGATTCATCAAGATAACGGGCTGTTTGGAAATACCCATCTACAGTGCTATCGCCTGTTGTTCCTTTTTCAAGGGTTGCATCTTTCTCATCCAAAATAAACGGATAATGATGTGTTAGTGTCATTAAATGAGCATAAAACGGCTTTTTCAGCGATTTTAGCATTGGAATGGATTCTTTAAAGAATGGCTTATCTTTTAGACCAAGGTTGACAAGGTGTTCTTCTGACATGTCATACGAACTAGCATCAAAAAACTTGTCATAGCCAATTTGTTTGTATACTTGATCACGATTCCAGAATGACTTATAGTCTCCGTGCAACACAGCACTTGTATAGCCTTCTTTTTGATTTAAAATAGCTGGCAAGGACTGATACGTATTTTGTCCTTTTGTTACAAAAGCCGTTCCTTCTGGTAGACCAAACAAGCTATTATCCATCATCAGTTCAGCATCTGCCGTTTTACCTTGTCCTGTTTGATGGAAAAAATTATCGAAATACATCATGTCATGGCTTCCATGTGCCAATTTATTTAAAAATGGCGTCACTTCTTTTCCATGTAGTTTATAATCAATCAAAAACGTCTGGAAACTTTCTAAATGAATTTTAATAATGTTTTTGTCTTTAGCAATACCAAAATACTTTTTATCCGGTTTAGCATAGTGTGAGTTTGTAAAGTTGACAACACTTGTCAAATCATCACTGCTTGCATACGCTTTTTGGCTTGCTGTCTGCGCAGCTTGAATCCCATCATAAATCGTATAATTATATGGTCCTAAATATTTAACAATGTAATTTCGGTCAAATGTTCTTGTGAGAAGTTCAGGACGATCTTTTTCGGCAACTGCAAGGTTAATATAGAATAAAAGAACACCAGCAAGTACAAGCGTAGCAGCCCATCTTTTTTTCAGTTGTGAAGCCTTCAGTTGAGGTCTCTTCACACATAACGCAATTAATATCACCAAATCAAGGAAATAGATGATGTCATGGGCAGCCATGATACTGAAAACACCGTCAGACATATTTCCTAAATTTCCTGCTTGCTTAAGATTTGCAAACGTCAAGAAATCGTCAAAAAAGCGATAAAACATAATGTTTGCGTACAAAACAAATGTCATCACAGCATCTATGATGATAATCCATACGGCGGAACGACGTCCTTTTAAAAATAGACCCAAACCCAATAAAACAATGGTAAAGCTGAATGGATTAATAAATAAAAGAATTTGCTGTGTGAGGCCTTTTACGCCCAAATTAAATTCTAATAAGTAAGAAGCATAGGTTTTAGCCCATACAAGAACAACAGCTAACAAAAAAAAGCTTAGCTTATGAGATATTATTTTTTTCATTATAACCTCTACCTTTTTATCCTATTTTGTCGGTGTCTGCTCATGACAGCAATGTCAGAAGCAACATTTCTCCAAAAACTCAATGCAATAATCAACTGTATTATAGCAAACTCACTATATCGCTTCTACTAAGACGAATGGATACCTTAAAAAGTTTCACAGTCTATCTTATTTTAGCTGACATTTAACTCTTCTAACAGTAGTAATGGAACAAATGAGTATAACGACCTATTTAAACCCCCAGTCATATTAACTAACATAAAACAGTAAAAATTTTTTTGAAAAACTTGGAGGACTTAATCTATGAAAAAGTTATTATTGGTATCGACTTTAACATCTCTTGGCCTGCTTCTCGGAGCTTGCGGTCAATCCAACAGCAGTACAAATGCTGAAAGTAAACATCAACATAAAACTGAAGAAGTTAAAGAAATTAAAGAAGTTAAAGAAGTTAAAAAAGAAAAGAAAGAGCAAAAGAAAACTTATAAATTAGGTGAAAAGGCTGTTTGTAGCTATATTGAAAATACTTTTATCGTGACAAACGTAGAAAAAGTAATAAGTGACGCCCAATATATTGACCCTAATTCCACTCCTTCGTTCAAAAATTTTGATGATTCACTGTTGAAACTAAAAAAAGATGAACAGTATGTTCTTGTTGACATCACACAAGAAAACAATTCCAAGAAAAAACTTCAGGTTGCTCCAGGATATTTCAAATTAAAAGGTGGGAGTAACAAACTTTACGAGACAGTAACAGGTTATAAATTATTACCAGACAACAAAAGGTTTTCAGTTAACTATTTATCACCTGGCAGAAAAACTAAAGGCAAAGTCATTTTTGTGACAAAAATGACTGAGAAAAACTTCAAACTGATTTATACACCGTCCAGTGGCAGTAAAGAAAATGAAGTTACCATAGATTTAACGAAATAAAAATTGAAAAGGGTGTCCAATAAGTCAATTCTTTGACCATTGGACACCCTTTTCACATTGACAAACGCTGAGGTATCAGCAATTTCGAATTTAACATGATATGCTCTTTTCAAGTATTCTGATGAAACTTCTCTAAATACGCTTTTCTCTGCACTTCTGTAAACTGACTAATCCAATCCTCTCGAGCCTCTTCAGTCAAATACGGAAAAATATGCAATTCTACCGCTTTGTAAAACTCCGGTTCTGGAAGGATGTTGTATGTTGGAATCCGTACCACTTTGTTCTCATGTGTCTCGATCAGTATATCCATCAAGAAAATCCCTTTAAAACTGTAACGATGCCGTCCCATTCTGATCCTTTTAATATCTTTTATATCAACATACTTTTTTCCTGAAAACAGACGACCATCTTTTCCTTCTATAATATTGAAGATGACATCGCCTTTTTTAGTAAAGGCAGGGCAAAATATAAGAAATGTAATTAAACCATAGACGATACCCAATAATCCGCCGCCAAGATAAAAAATCGAGTATTTCGATTCAAATTTTAATGCTTCAATCAAAAGCCATAACCCGACTAAACCGATACCCGCTGAGCCTAAAAATCCCCATATCCTAAAAAGCATCCGGCTTTTAATTTTTATCGGTTGTATATTCGTTTGTTCCAAAAGCGATAGCCTCCTTTATTTTGGAAAATGACTTTTTCTATTAATCATATGACGAAGCTTCTCTTTTTCAGCATTCATAATCGAAAACTCATTTCTTGCACTCCCCATAGCTAGCCATGTATGATCAGATCCAGGGACTACAAACAATATATTTTTTACATCTGGAGTATTATTGCGGTCATATTCAATCAGCATGATGCTATCCATTTTTCCTTGACGTGAAACAAGGTCTTGAAATAGACGCGCAGCGTGAGGATTTTTGTTCTCCCATTTCACAATACCGCCATCCACTTGTTCTTCACTGGCTTCTTTTAATAATTGTTCAAATTGATCCTGTTGTAAAGTAAAGGTAGCTTGTTCGGACTTCTCTTTTATATTTAAAAATTGAACAATGAGATCCATCACTTCTTCTCTCGATTGCAGAAAGCTGATCTGATGAACCTGCTGATTATAGGACAATGAGTGAGCAAAAATCCCACTAGAGGCCATGTGATAAGAAATGCTTTCTTCTCCTTCATCGGTAAACTTTGCTACTTTCACGGTATAATCGGCATGATTCATCACTTGGATAAATGGTTTGAACATTTCTCTTAAACGATACTGATGATTTTTATATTCCAGTACATCTTTTGCCAAGAGTGAGCGGCAAGAAATCTCAAACACAGATTCAAGCTGATCTTCAGTCATCTCGGGAAAATATGCTTGTTTCAGCGATATTCCTTGCTCAAATAAACCTTCACTATAAAAACAAAAAATGAGTTCTTCAATACTTAATTTTAATGTCTTCATCTCTATTCTCCTTAACCGAACGACAGCTTACTTGTAAAGAAGTTTTTTGCACTAGATACAAGAGAACCGGCCGTTTCTTTTGCCTGCTTAAAACCTTTACGAATACCTTCATTAACGGTATCCACACCTTTATTAAAAGCCTGAACACCTTTGCCTACCAGTTCAAACTCTTTTTTTGCTTTATCCAGTCCAGCTTGAATCGGTTCTTTAAACAGCAAGGCTGTTTTTTCAGCGAAACCAGCTGTAAGTTTTGCAGCTTTTTCTCCGATAAAGCCTCCTACTGCAGAGCCAATGGCCCCTACTACAACAGTCCCCACAGGTCCTGCTAAACTTCCAACCGCCCCACCTATAACCGCTCCGGCGACAGAACCGCCTGTAATCCAAACTGTATTATTGACGGCATTTCCGACTGCTTTTGCATTTTCTCTTTTTAATACTTCAGGGTTATCCCCATATTTATTGTAATTCTCCGAAATTTTCAGACCCATTCCAACAGTTTCCGTTGCTCCTGTTATCAAGGCAGCCGTAATCGCATTTCCTTTAGCAAACTTGCCTCCGGCTTTCAGAACGCTTTTAAATGTTGTTGCTTTTCCAGCATCATCTATCATTCCGGTTGCAAAACTTTTGAGTTTATTTGCATAATCGGCTGCATCTTGAGGAAAGTATTTTGTAAATCTTTTATGTACCAAATCAGCAAATGGGAGATCTGAATGTTTAAATAAATACTTTGGACTTAAAAAAACACGTGCAACTCTGCTGTACTTTGACTCATCAATCAGTTTGGAAAGGTCCATTAACAACTTGGTATGGCTAACGGAATACAACCCAGAACTGTCTATCACAAACTTTGTAAACCCGAGTCCATAATATTTAAGCTGTTTAAGAGCAACACCGGTCATAGCCGTCAATGTACCATAATTATCATATAAGTTATATAACTTTTTCAAAATATTGTCCTGCTCTGCGAACTGATCAGCTGTATGGCGTATATAACGTTCATGATCATCAAGTTTGCTAACAAGGTTATGTCCGCTGCTCCATGCATCCCCTACTTCTGAAAAACAAGTGATGTAACGGGGATCACAACTAATCTTCATCATACTTAATTTAAGATTAAGATCACGATGCAATTTTTCCATGTCCGTCAGCTCTGCAACAAAATCATTAGCCAAACTTTCAAGCTTTTCCGGTTCAACTAGAATTTCCTTACCCATCAGATCGTTCCTTCCTTATTCATTATCTCTTCTTCTCTTCTTCAAGCTTTTCGATTCTCAGTATTTCAGCTTTTGTTTGTTCAATTTTCGTTGCCGCTTTCATCAACTCATTGCTAATTTCAATCAGATCAGCTTCAAATTGCTGATATGCGGACCTTGACTGTTCAAAGTCACTGTCAAATTGCTCCCGCGTCTTTCCTTTCCAAGAAGCAGCATTCGCTGATAAGCGGTTTAATAGATGCAATTCGGATTTTTTCACTTCATCAGCGGCAGATTTATATTCTTGTGCTAAAGCGATCACACGATTTGAATCCAACTATTTTCACCTCTTTTTACAGGCCTTTTCGTTTAATTATAATGAAGTTATACTTTTATCAAATCGTACTAAAGTATTGTTTATCTTTTTTATCTTAAAATTGTTAGAAACAGCTGATCTGAAAGCTTTGATATTATCGCCGTGTATAGAAGAAGGGGTATAAAGACTCTGTTATGGAATAGATCAAAAGACCCCTTAAACAATAAATAGTATCGTGGATATGAAAAAATCAATGTATGACAAATATTATTTGATTTATTGTAAAATAGCGTCTATGTATCTATTACGGATTTGCATATAATAAAGATAGACGTGCTTATTAAAGGGAGGCTCCCTAATGAAAAAACAGGAACGCCAATGGATCATTAAACAAACGATTCTTGAACATCCCGTTGAAACTCAGGAACAGCTAGTTGAGCTTTTGAGAAGCCGTGGTGTGACAGCCTCACAGTCTACCATTTCAAGGGATATGAAAGAGATGTATTTAGTGAAGAAACTAAATGAACATGGAAAACTAGTCTATCATACAAATGTTTCTTTACCACTTAATCCTTCAAAAATTCTAAAAGATAGAATTTCAGATGTTGTCTTACAAGTGACAAGGACAGAAAACTTAGTCGTTATCAAAACAATGCCGGGAAATGCCCATGCGATTGGTGTTCTTCTAGATAAACTAGATCAACCTGAAATGCTTGGCTGTATATGCGGAAATGATACATGCCTTGTCATCTCCCCAACACCAGAAATGGCGCAAACATTCTATGAACACTTATGCTGACCTTGAAAAGCTGAACTATTCATTTGCTCAGCTTTTTTTGTTTGCCTATTTTCTTCTTTATTCTCCTAAAAAAATTTCAAAAAAACTTTCGCTGAAAAATATACATACTTTATACGTTTACAACCTTGGTCTAATAGGGAATCATGTCGATAGAGTCATATTTATTCACTTTTATTTTTACTCTATCAAATAATATGTGAAATATATCACATTATTACTGTTAGCGCTTTCACAACTTAGAAAGTCTGACTATATTAATCTATACATGTAAACAAAAAGAGCTTTTTAGGAGGCGGAATGATCATGGCAACACCGATTAACGTTTATTCAGAAATCGGCACTTTGAAAACAGTCATGTTAAAGCGGCCAGGACGTGAATTAGAAAACCTCACACCTGAATATCTAGAACGCCTGCTTTTTGATGATATTCCATTTTTACCAGCCGTTCAAAAAGAACATGATGAATTTGCAAAAGCCCTTGAAAATGAAGGAGTAGAAGTTCTCTATTTAGAGCAACTGACAACAGAAGCTTTACATGATGCGTCTATTCGCGAACAATTTATTAACGAACTCTTAACAGAAAGCAAAGCCGACTTAAACGGCGCTTATCAAAGATTAAAAGACTATTTACTTTCTTTTGATACCGAATCAATGGTCGAACGTGTCATGAGCGGTATCCGCAAAAACGAATTGGAACGGGGAACACGCACTCACTTACATGAGTTAATGGAAGATCATTATCCATTTTATCTAGATCCAATGCCAAACCTATACTTCACAAGAGACCCAGCAGCTGCAATTGGACATGGACTTAGTATTAACAAAATGAAAGAACCCGCTCGTCGGAGAGAGTCTTTATTTATGCAGTATATTATTCAACACCATCCAAGGTTTAAAGATCACGATATCCCTGTCTGGCTCGATCGCGACTTCAGATTCAATATTGAAGGCGGAGACGAACTAGTTATAAGCCATGACACAATTGCGATTGGAGTTTCTGAACGTACTTCTGCTCAAGCAATTGAACGGATCGCACGCAATCTATTTAAACGCCAAGATCAAATCAAACGAGTACTTGCCGTCGAAATTCCAAAAAGCAGAGCTTTTATGCATCTAGACACTGTATTTACAATGGTTGATCACGATCAATTTACAATACATCCAGCGATTCTGGGACCTGATGGCAACATGCGGATTTTTGTTCTTGAACGTGGAAAAACCGATGATGACATTCAAATTACTGAAGAAAACAACCTTCCTGCTGTACTGAAGAAAACACTTGGTCTTTCAGATGTGAATTTAATCCTCTGTGGTGGCGGAGATGAAATTGCTTCAGCTCGTGAACAATGGAACGACGGCTCAAATACACTTGCCATTGCTCCTGGAGTTGTCGTCACTTATGACCGAAACTACATTTCTAATGAATGCCTAAGAGAGCAAGGAATTAAAGTCATTGAAGTTCCTAGCGGTGAACTTTCAAGGGGTCGTGGGGGCCCACGCTGCATGAGCATGCCTATTTACCGTGAAGATTTACGCTAACCCACTATTTCGAAATGAAGGAGAGATATATCGATGGAAAAATCAATGAATTTAAAAGGTAGAAGTTATTTAGCTGAAAAAGACTATACAGAAGAAGAAATTCTTTATTTACTCAATCTTGCCCAAGATTTAAAAGAAAAGAAAGCACAAGGCATTAAACACCGTTATTTAGAAGGAAAAAACATTGCATTATTATTCGAAAAACCATCAACAAGAACACGTTGTGCATTTACAACAGCTTGTATCGACCTTGGTGCTCACCCAGAATATCTCGGAAAAGACGATATTCAGCTTGGTAAAAAAGAATCGATTGAAGATACTGCAAAAGTTCTTGGAAGAATGTTTGATGGCATTGAGTTCCGCGGTTTTGAACATGAAAAGGTTGAAGCACTTGCAGAACATTCAGGTGTACCTGTCTGGAACGGGTTAACTGATATGTGGCACCCAACACAAATGCTTGCTGACTTTATGACTGTTAAAGAACACCTCGGACATGTAAAAGGCATCAAACTGACTTACATCGGAGACGGACGGAACAACGTTGCCAACAGCTTGCTCATCGGTGGAGCAAAAGTCGGAATGGACGTGAGAATCTGTTCACCTGAAAGTCTTTTCCCTGACCAAGAAATCGTTGAAATGGCAAAAACATTTGCAAAAGAATCCGGTGGAAAAATTACAGTTACAAGCAATCCAGATGAAGCCGTTGCCGAAGCAGATGTGCTCTACACAGATGTCTGGGTCTCCATGGGTGAAGAAGACAAATTTGCTGAAAGAATTAATTTACTAAAACCTTACCAAGTCAACATGGAACTTGTGAAGAAAACTGGAAATGACAATGTCATCTTCCTTCACTGTCTACCAGCTTTTCACGACCTTAATACAAAATATGGACAAAATGTCTATGAAGAATACGGTCTTAAAGAGATGGAAGTAACAGATGAAGTGTTCCGCAGCAAACATTCTAAAGTATTTGATGAAGCGGAAAACCGCATGCATACAATCAAAGCTGTCATGGCTGCAACTCTTGGCGATCTTTGCTAATCGGAAAAGGGAAATACTCCCTTTTCCACCCTTAACCCAAATGAGGTGAATAAAATGGCGGAAGAAAATAAACTGGGTCTGTTCGCATTAATCGCGCTTGTTATTGGATCAATGATCGGTGGAGGAGCCTTTAACCTCGCAAGTGACATGGCCTCTCAAGCAGGAGCAGGAGCGATTCTTATCGGATGGATCATTACAGGAATCGGCATGATTGCTCTAGCCCTCTCATTCCAAAATCTTACGACAAAAAGGGCTGACTTAGACGGTGGAATCTTTACTTATGCACGGGAAGGATTCGGTCGTTACATGGGATTTAACAGTGCCTGGGGATATTGGTTCTCAGCCCTGCTTGGCAATGTTGCATATGGAACACTACTATTCAGTTCAATCGGCTATTTCTTTCCAACGTTTGGAGATGGTCAGAATTTAGCTTCAATTATCGGTGCGAGTATTATTTTATGGGGCGTACACTTTTTGATTCTTCGCGGTGTGCAATCTGCTGCCATGATTAATTTAATTACAACCATCTCAAAACTTGTTCCAATTTTCGCATTCATCATTGCCATTATCTTTGTTTTTAATCTTGACTTATTCACTCAAGATTTCTGGGGTAAAGGATTGAACCTCGGTTCAATCGGTTCACAAGTGAAAAGCACAATGCTAGTCACTGTTTGGGTATTTATAGGTGTTGAAGGAGCCGTCCTTTTTTCAAGCCGGGCCAAAAAATCTAGTGATGTCGGAAAAGCGACTGTTATTGGCTTAATTAGTGTTCTAGCCGTATACATCATGATTACAATGCTATCTCTCGGTGTCATGAATCAACAGGATTTATCCGGTCTTTCTAACCCTTCAATGGCTGGAATCATGGAACATATCGTTGGTAAGTGGGGAGCAGCCTTCATCAACATCGGCTTAATTATTTCTGTATTAGGTGCTTGGTTAGCTTGGACACTTTTCGCCGGAGAGCTACCACTGATTGCTGCCAGGGAAGGTGACTTTCCGAAATGGTTTGGCAAAGTCAATAAAAATGGTGCTCCTTCCAATGCACTGACACTAACAAATGGAATCATTCAACTGTTCTTGCTGACATTTCTCATTTCAGATGCTGCTTACCAGTTTGCTTTTTCCTTAGCAACGTCAGCTATATTAATCCCGTACTTATTCTCTGGACTGTATCAGCTTAAATACAGCTGGATCAATAAAGAACCTGACCGAGTCAAAAACACGGTCGTCGGGGTAATTGCTAGTGTTTACGGAGTTTGGCTCATCTATGCGGCAGGGCTTGAATTCTTGCTTTTAACAATGATCTTATACGCACCAGGTATCTTAGTATTCAGAGCCGTTCGTAAAGATAAAGAAGGTCCATTATTTAACAAGGCTGAATTAATCGTTGCGATCGTCATTTTCGTCTTAGCTATCATCGCAATCGTAGAACTAGCAACGGGAGGCATTACAATTTAACATAACTTCAGAAGTAGAGGTGTTCAAACATGAAAAAGAGAAAAATTGTTGTCGCATTAGGCGGAAATGCTATACAAACGGGCGATGCTAGTGCTGAAGCACAGCAACAGGCCTTAGATGAAACAGCCAACTATATAGCTGAGATGATTGACAGTGGTGCCGAATTAATTATTACACATGGAAACGGCCCGCAAGTCGGCAACTTGATGATTCAGCAAAAAGAAGCCGATTCACCGAAAACACCAGCGATGCCGCTGGAAACTTGCGTATCGATGACACAAGGAATGATCGGCTACTGGATGCAAAACGCCCTTGATAAAGCACTTAAAGCAAAAGGGATCAACAAGCATGCAGCAACTGTCATTACCCGTGTTGCTGTCCACAGCGATGATGAGGCGTTCCGCAATCCGACAAAACCGATTGGACCTTTCTACAGTGAAGATGAAGCAAAAGAACTGATGAACAGTCAAAATGGCGATATCGTCTTTAAAGAGGATGCTGGAAGAGGTTGGCGTCGTGTCGTACCATCACCTATTCCGGTCTCCATTCTCGAATATGACATTATTAATCAGTTAGTTGAAAATGGTCATATCGTAATTGCAGCAGGAGGCGGTGGTGTCCCTGTCCTCGAAGAAGATCACACAATCTGCGGTGTTGACGCTGTTATCGATAAAGACTTTGCCGCTTGCAAATTAGCAGAGCTTGTTCAAGCAGACGAACTCATTATTTTAACAGGTGTCGATTATGTGGCAGTCGACTATTTAAAACCGACTGAAAAGCAGCTTAAACATGTAACAACTGAAGAATTAAAAGGGTATATACAAGAAAAACAATTTGCTGAAGGAAGTATGCTACCTAAAGTAAAAGCAGCACTACAATTTGCCGAAATAAAAAGAGGAAACAAAACAATTATTACCTCCCTGCAACAGGCCAAAGAAGCGCTTAAAGGCAACGCTGGTACCGTTGTTGAACAAGCTTAAGTATTAAAAAGGAAGACCCTTTAAAGGGTTCTTCCTTTTGCCTGTCGTTAAAACATAGTAATATTAATTTGTATACGATTATCATATGAAATGAATAAGGGTGATTAGTTTAATATGAAGAACAAAGACATCGTACATCATCTGAAGAAATTTTCTTTATTCGCTTCCTTGAGTGATAAAGAGTTGGAAGATATGAAACAATTTATTTATTGGCGTACCTATCATAAAGGCCAGATCTTATTTATGGAAGAAGACCCCCGGGAACGGATGTATCTTCTCCTTGATGGATTTATTAAACTAGAAAATACAAATGATACCGGATCGATGTTTTACATCGACTACATACGCCCTCATACGCTCTTTCCATTCGGAGGCTTATTTCGTGATGAACACTATCATTATGCCGCTGAAGCCTTAACAGATATTGAACTCTACTATATTCCCATGAACATTTTCGAGGATCTTATACGAGACAATCCAACACTGCTCTTTGATGCTCTCAATCAATTATCAGATATTCTGGCTCTTCACGAAGAACGACTGAAGCGAATCACACTTTCCCATGCACATGATCGAGTCATCCAAGGCCTTTATTATCTTACCGAAAACCTTGGTCAAAAAGAAAAAGACACAATCATTGTCAGTTGTCCGATCACCGCAACAGAAATCGCCAAAATTTCGGGTACCTCCCGTGAAACGGTAAGCGTCGTCTTGAAAAAACTCCGTAGTGAAGGTGTGATCAGTCAGAACAACAAACAGATTATCATTCATAAACCGGATTATTTCAAGTGAAACGGCACAACAAGGATCTCACTATATGTTAGATCCTTGTTATTTTTCTGTATACGATATCCCATCGTAAAAAAAACTTACTAGAAGTGTCCAAGGATAGAAGACAATCTAAAACCATTGTATTCTATCTGATGATGATCAAATAACAGGAGGCAGGTAATCTATCTCATTGTTGAGGCTGTCTAAAAAATCCCTTACAACATGGATCATGGGGGAGTTGCGAGACTCCTGTGGGAACAGCGAGCCAGGCGAAGACCCCGCAGGAGCAAGGAACGAGCTTTGCTTTGAGGAGGCTCGCAGAAAGCGATTTTCATTCATGCAAACCATTTTCAGCACACCCCTTTTTCATCTCCAACTCACTAACCCACTCATTTTCTTATTAATACAATATTTTGTTCCTCGCCCTCATGCATCCTAAACTATTTCTGAAACAAGACCTAAATAAACAGAACAGAAAAAGTGTTGTCACTTTTGTTTAAGCTTCACACACTTTTAACATTAAATGGAATTTAATGGGTAGAAAGTGGAGTAATAGCTTGTCCTCTGCAAAGGATCATCAGATCTTTAAATAGCCAGATTATGACTTTTTAACCCCTTTCAAAAGTAAGAATTTTAAGAAAACTAAACATCCTATTAATTTATTGCCTCAATTCTTTCTTTACATACTCATTCATGTAAAAATGAAAGCGTAATATTAATGGAGGTCATAAAATGGATCATTCTCTTGGACAATTTAAAGTTTTAATCGTTGATGATGACGAATCTATTTTAGATCTATTAAATGTTGTGTTTGAAAATGAGGGCTTCTCTGGTGTTTTAAATGCAAAAACCGGAGAGGAAGCACTTTTGCTGTTAAAAAAGCAGCAACCAGATATCGTGTTGCTTGATGTCATGCTTCCTGACTCAGACGGATTCACCATTTGCAATCAGCTTCGCCAATTTACCAATATTCCTGTTCTGTTTCTTACCGCCAAAACATCTGCTGTAGATAAACTGCAAGGGTTTAGCTATGGTGGCGACGATTACATTACCAAACCTTTTAATCCCCTTGAAGTTGTGGCTCGTGTAAAAGTCCAGTTGAAGCGATTGAAAAAGTTTACACCTCCACCATTGAAATCTTCTTATCATTTTGGAGATTTTCAAATTGATGAAACATCAGGAAAACTCATCGTTGATGGAATAAGGATTGAGTGTCCGGCACAGGAGTTTAAACTATTACTATATTTTTGTCACCATCCCAATCAATTATTAAGCAAACAAAAGATATATCAGGATGTTTGGGGAGAAATTTATAATGGTGACAGTACGGTTATGGTTCATGTGCGCCGGCTTCGGGAAAAAATCGAAAAAGACCCAAGCCATCCAAAATGGATTAAAACAGTCAGAGGGCATGGCTATATTTTTGAAGACCCTCCAACAGGTGAAAAGCAATGAAGTTAAAACAACGAGTTGCTTTTCACTTTAACCCCCGAAAGAGATTCTACTGATTCTTAAAAGAATAAAAATCCGCCTCGTACACCATCTTTACCAAGTGTCATTCGCAAACAGCTGTAAAAAATGACTCACCACTGCTTTAGGCAATTAAAGAAATATCAGATTTTCCGGGAAATTCTTGCTGAAGAGGGACATGCGCTGTATTCCTAGAACAATAACTCATTTTAGATTTTGATCGCTCTCCGCTAAACATGACTTCTATCTTTCAACATGGTTTGACATTGACATCGATATGTCTTGATGGAAAAACAGCTCGGTACGCCTTCGTTTATATCGTGTCATGGAATGAAAAACCTCTCAAAAACCACTAGGTTGCACCACTTATTTGAAAAAAGCTTAAAAGTGCAAGACTTAAAAAACACCGCTGCTATTATTACACGAATGGAAAGGGTAGTGAGTTTGCAGAATGATGGGCATAGACACAGAGTGTTGAGGAACAAAACGATGGGCTCTCCAAAAAAGTTCGTTTTAGAGGCCCATCACTTGTTATTTTGTTAATTTTACTTTCACCGGCTTTAGCGGAACATTCGGAATATAGCCGCTTAAATAACCAAATTGAACATATAACGAATTTTGGTCGAGACTGAAATTCTCACCGTCTATCGTAAAGACGGATTGAAAACGAAGCTTCTTCTTATCGAGTACTTTTGTAACATTACCTTTTACGCTATGTCCATTAGGTGCTTCTTCATAGGTTTGATAAGCCGAATCAATTAGTGACATCGTATCTAAAAATTCTTTCATACTATCAATATCTATTATTGATCGATTCATATCTTTTAAATGGTAATCGACAACTAATTTGTTTCCGTTTTTCTTTATTTGATCAACGGCAATTTTAAAGTCATGGTGATCTGCGCTCAAAACGGCAGGCGTTTTTTGAAGAGGTAAGGTTTTATCAGAGTCACCTTTATGAGTGTCCGCTTTAATATTTAAATATTTTGTATCTTTGTCTACCTTTCCTAAGATCACCCGCATCTCTTGCTGAACACTGTTTCCTACTCTTTTTGGCTCTTTAAGTTTTTGATTACCCATAAAATAGGGAATTTCCCGCCCTTTATCATCTGTCACTTCATCAATTCTTACACCCTCGTATGGAGATTTGGTCACCACGTAGTCGATAACAGTCGATTCTTTACCAATAACCACTCTTTTAGGCTTAATTTGATCACTAGTATTGTTTTGCTTAAATTTCACAGTGCGATATGGCAACTTTTTAGCTGGAATATTAAATATCCACTTCCCCCTAATTCCATTAATGCTTGTTATTGTGACTGGCACTGTCAATTGATCAGGGATTTCTTTATCAGGATAACCGATTTGAATGTAGCCGATATAGCCATCATCTGTTTTTTTCATATCTGACACAGAAGCTATTTCCCATTTACGTCCACCGTTAAATACTGTGGATTCAAGACTCAGTCGTTCATCATCCAAATCTTTTCTTGTATCACTTTTAACCTTAAATGTCATGCCAATAACACCACCGTCGAAATAAACACTTGTCGCTGTCACATCAATGTTATTGCATGACGCTTTTTGATTCAGCTCCGTAACTTGCTGAGCTTGCACTAAATTTTGCCCAATAAAATCATGAAATTTTTGATATGATTTCCCGAACAATGGAACATCGGCCAACACATTTTGTATAGTAGGAGAAATAAAACCGCTTCCGAGAAGAAGGATAGCTGCAGCTCCAGAAATGAAAATATTACGCTTAATACGGTTTGGGCGCCGCGTTTTTTCCTGGTTTGCTCTTTTTATACCTGCTGATATCGATTCAGAAATCTCTTTTTCTGGAATATGAATCTGGTTTACTTCGTTTTTGAATCGATTTTTGTCCATTCGGCTTCTCCTCCTGTCAATAATTGTTTTAATTCAAGTTTCGCTCTTTTCAAATAGGTTTTGATGGTCCCTTCTGGCGCACTCATCACCTCAGCAATTTGATAAATCGGCAGATCATGATAATAAAAAAGAATAATAGCTGTTTGATATTCTTGGCGTAAATGTCGAACAGCTTCAAGTAGGCCCATTCTGTCATCTACAGGCATTTCTTGATCTTGTCCAAGGTCTCTTACAGGTGAATCAATCAAGACAACTTTCTTTTTCTTTTTCAACAAGGCATATGCTTGATGTATCAAAATTTTTGTCACCCATGTCAAAAAATATTCGGGGTGTCTTAGCTGAGAAATCGAGATAAAAGCTTGATATGCGGTCTCTTGTAAAATGTCGAGTGCATCTTCTTTATGATTTACATACAAATAAGCTGTCCGATAAAGTTGGTTACTGTGCATTTGGAAAAGCGTTTCAAACGCTTGTGAATGCCCTGCGACTGCTTTTTTTACGAGTTTCATCTGTTTCACTGCTGCTCCTCCTTCAATCATTAGAGAGGTGAGAGTTGAGAAAAGTTTCAAAACAGCAGATTTCCCTCGCAGTGCATGATAAGATAAACATGAAAACCAACAAATGGAGATGAAGGAAACATGAAGAACAAATTGATTGAACGGTTGATTTCATATGCAAAAGTTGACACTCAGTCAGATGAAAACATTGAGACATGCCCTTCGACACCCGGTCAGCTGACACTCGCCAAGATGCTTGTTGAAGAGCTAAAGAAAATTGGGATGGAGGACATCACGATTGATGAAAATGGTTATGTCATGGCAACACTTCCCGCTAATACAGACAAGTCTGTACCAACAATCGGGTTTTTGGCTCATGTCGATACTGCGACAGATTTTACCGGAAAAAATGTCAATCCACAGATCATCGAACAGTACGATGGAAAAGATATTGTTCTCAATGAAGCACTAGGTGTCACACTCTCTCCTCAAGATTTCCCTGATCTCGCTCATTATAAAGGTCAGACACTGATCACAACAGACGGAACGACACTGCTCGGCGCCGATGACAAAGCCGGCGTTGCTGAAATCATGACAGCGATGGAATATTTACTTGAACATCCTGAAATCAAACACGGCAACATCAGAGTTGCATTCACACCTGACGAAGAGATTGGCAGAGGTCCGCACAAATTCGATGTCACAGCATTTCATGCCAAATACGCTTATACAGTTGATGGCGGCGCCCTTGGTGAATTACAATATGAAAGCTTTAACGCTGCTTCAGCGAAAATCACCTGCAAAGGAAGAAGCATTCATCCAGGAACAGCAAAAGGCAAGATGGTGAATGCCGCCAAAATCGCCATGGAGTTTCACGCGCAGCTCCCAGAAAAAGAAACGCCTGAATTGACGGAAGGTTATGAAGGTTTTTATCATCTGCTGTCAATCAATGGTGATGTCTCAGAAGCAAAGCTTCACTATATTATTAGAGACTTTGACAAAGATGCTTTTAACGAAAGAAAAGCAACCATAGAAAAAATTGCTGAAAACCTAAGAGCACAATACGGAAAAGACAACATTATCGTTGAGATGAATGACCAATATTACAACATGAGGGAAAAAATTGAACCGGTTAAAGAAATTATCGAAATTGCCGAACAAGCAATGAAAAATCTGAATATCAAACCTGTCATCGAACCGATCCGCGGCGGAACAGACGGCTCCCAACTTTCATATATGGGTCTGCCTTGCCCGAACATTTTTACAGGGGGGCGGAATTTCCATGGAAAATATGAATACATTTCTGTTGATCATATGGTGAAAGCTGTTCATGTTGTTGTGGAAATTGCGAAGTTGTTTGAGGAAAAAGCAAGATAAAGTAGGCAGTCCGCTCTGTAGCGGACTGCTACTTAACGATAAACAGATTTTGGAACATGGACAACCGGATTTCCAACAGCATACGGTGCTACATCATACTGTTGAAACACGATGGCAATCCCGGTTTTTGTATAATAAAATGCCGTTCCTTTATTTAAAATGATATCTTTCTTTCTCACATCCGGAAAGAAAATCTCGTGATGTTTTTGAATATAGTTGAAAATATAATCCTTCGTTTTTTCTACTTTTGAAGCTGTATTCAACAGATCTGTCAGATAGACACGCTTTTGTAATTGAAGGTCATAGTTAAACGAACGAACCGCTGTTAAACCATGTGCCCCTCCTGAAAAAACATAATTCTCCGTTAAAATACTTAAACGTTGGTCAGTCACATATTTCACATGAAAAGAGGTTTGATAATCCGTTTTATAGCCGTGCTTTTCACCGTCTTGTTTATTTTTCAAATCATCTTGGTATGACAGTTCAATATAATTTTTAAAATCTTGATTCATCATCGTTTGCAAAGATGTGTTGCCGATGTTTTTCACTTGGGGATATTTCAACTTCTGCACGTTTTGATATATATGACTTGTCACAATCGGTTTATTGTTATTTTCCGCTTGAGCTGAAAGAGGTGCCATCCCAGCAAACATCATGAAACACAAAACCCCAATCACCAAAAGACTTAAACACGATTTTTTACTCATAACAAAACCCTCCTTAAATGTGTCATTCATTATCCTTCCCGCTTCGTGAAGCGAGTACACTTGTTTAGACTGATCATTGCGGTTAATGGTTGCTATTTTTAGTTAAAAAATGAAAAAATGTGTATCTTATTTAATGTTTGTGAGACGAGAATACATCTTGAGCGAGTCACCACAAAAACGAGCATTCAGAAAGTTTTATAACAAAATCTATTGACATTTTTACAAAAAGTATTAATATTAAAACAATTAAAAAAATACATAAAAAAGTTTTCCTTATCAAGAGTGGTGGAGGGACTGGCCCTGTGAAACCCGGCAACCGCTGTCTGAGACAGAATGGTGCTAAATCCTGATAGGAGCGTTTATTGCGTTTCTTGGAGATGAGGGAGAGATTGCCGGTCAAGCTCTTCCTTATCAGGAAGGGCTTTTTATGTCAAACAGAAAGAGGGATAACAAATGAAACAAGGACCATACCGAGCCGATCAAGTCGGAAGCCTATTAAGATCTGAACGTATTAAAAAAGCTCGTCTGCAAAAAGAAGCAGGTGTGATCAGTGCCGAACAATTACGAGACATCGAAAATGAAGAGATTAAACGTATTGTCAAAAAACAACAAGAAATCGGACTAAAAGCAGTAACTGATGGGGAATTTCGCAGGGCTTGGTGGCACTTTGATTTTCTTGAAGGACTTGATGGTGTGGAAGGCTATCAAACAGAAAGCGGAATTCAATTTCATCATATCCAAACAAAAGCGCATGGGATCAAAGTGAATGGCAAGCTTGATTTTACAAATCATCCAATGATTGATGATTATCGCTTTCTCCAACGTATTGTTGGATCGCATACTGCAAAAATGACAATTCCAAGTCCAAATATGCTATTTTTCAGAGGGAAACTTGAAGAAAGTGTCTATCAAGATTTAGATGAATTTCACCACGATGTCGCACAGGCTTATAAAAAAGCTATCCAAGCATTTTATGATGCTGGTTGCCGCTATTTACAACTTGATGATACAGCATGGTCCGTCTTTTTCTCAGCACAGGGTCATGAGCAAATCAAAGCCTTCGGTCAAGAGCCTGGCGAATTGCGGCAATCGTTCGCTGACACGCTCAATCAAGCACTTGACGGTCGACCTGAAGATTTGACAGTGACCATGCATATTTGCCGAGGAAACTTTAAGTCAACATGGGTGGCCTCAGGCGGATATGAAGCCGCCGCAGAAACCATTTTCGATGGATTAAATCTTGACGGCCTTTTTCTAGAATTTGATGATGAACGCTCTGGCAGCTTTGAGCCGCTTCGTTATGTCAAACGGAAGGACTTGCAAATTGTCCTTGGTCTGATCACCTCTAAGTTTGCTGAACTCGAAAAACCGGACGAAATCAAACGGCGAATTGAAGAGGCTTCCCGTTATGTCGACTTGAACCAATTATGTCTAAGCCCACAATGTGGATTTGCCTCAACTGAAGAAGGTAACTTGCTGACAGAAGAAGAGCAGTGGGCAAAATTGCGCCATGTGGTCGAGATTGCTGAGGATATTTGGAATTAAACAATGCCTATTAGGCTTTGATGGTTGCTAAGCATAAAAAAATACTGCTTCCAATGTTAGACACAGGAAGCAGTCTGCTAACCGTCCTTATTTGTCTCTACAGTTTTATCTTACCCACAATTGATCAGTGCCAGAAAACAATGCATCTTCTATGCCTAAGTCAGCAAAATATACAGTCGGCTGTTTTTTGCTTTTTTGTAAGTCAATGAGGACGTTAGCAGACCCTGCTGTCCCGACTATCATGCCACTATATAAAACATCTAAAACGATATAATCCTCTTTAAAATAAAGGATTTCAATAAAACTAGCACCGCTTGATTTATAGTGCAACTTATCGGCAATATGTTTGAAATTTATCTTAAATTCAGCCACATATTGATCATCCCCTTTTAGATAATGATCCACTGTTTGAATTTGGACATCCTCAGGAAATTTTTTATTTTTACCTCCATTAAGAAAAACATACTTTCCGTCTGCACTTAAATAGTCTTGATCTTTGATTGCTTTTACTTTGTTTGTCTTCTTTTCCAAAATATTTTTGCCTAACAACTTAAGATATGATCCATCCTCCGTCACTTCCGGAAACACTGATAAGTGATCGTTTAATTTTCCAGACTCAATCGTGGCATTTAATTCTTGACCTTTGACGATTTGATATTTTGATAAATCTTGTTTTAAAAACAGGTAATACGTATCTGAAGCTTTGCCAGGTCTATAACCACTTATTTCTATCAGCATATTTTCTTTATTCATAGCGAGGAGATCGAGAGAAACTTCATGTGAATCTGCTGATAACGGTATTTTTATGTTTTTTTGACCTAATCTTGTTTTCACGTTCAACAAATTCTTTTTCCCGATTTTGATATCAGGCAAATTTTCACTTACTTTATCATGAATGATTGTTCCTTGTTTGAAAAAGTCAACGCTGTATTCTAAGTCATAAAAATTCTTTTCAAAGTTTTTTTGAATAGAAAAAACCGGTTTGCAACTATTCTGCAACTGTTTATCTGTAAATTTGTAAAAGCGTAGTCCACCTAGACCACTGCGTACCATTGTATAAGTATGATCTTGGTACCTTAAAGTCACATCTTTCGACGATCCAAGGTCATTTCTTAGGAACTCTTTAAATGCTGGACTATCTTCATTTGGTAAACCTTTTTTATAAATGACTTCTTCATATGGATCTTTTTCATTATTTACTATAAAGACCCATACACTTCCTATTAACAATAATATGATGAATAATATTTTTTTAATCATTAATCTACTTCCTCTACGTTTTGTTACCGATACCGTATGAAAAAACGCCTGACAGCCGGATTTTTATCAATCAATCCGCACATGAACAACACTGCTGCCTGCCCCATCCGGTACTATAAGAAACGTAAATCAGCATCATTTTCATTAACATACTAAAAATGTGCCAATCTTACAGTGATTTTTATCATTTAAATGATGTTCCACATCTTCAGTATATCTTAAAAAATCCCCAAATCAACCATATATGCAGTTGTTTGTTTTGATTTTTCTGTAAATCGATCAGGACATTAACGTCGTCTCTTGCTATACCTATGCTTCCATAGTATGAAACACTTTCTGTTAAACATCACTTTCATATTTTCACTGGATGACTTGAGGTTCAAACGATCCATTGCGATCGTGAGGCACTGCAATTTCACGGAGTCGTACCTAAGATGGTTATTATTCTCTTTTCATGTATTTTGCATGCATATACTCATAGTTTAACAATAAAGAAAACTAAACTGCGAAGCAAGAGCTGTACGCTTTCTCTTACTTACACAGTTTAGTTTATATTCCCGTTGATTGTGAGGTATTTCACTCGTCATCCTTTATTTTTTATAGATCGATCATGGAGTCGAAGGCACATCCCATTCATCTAAGAAATCGCCAGTCAAATATGCAGTTGGTTGTTTTTTGCTTTGTTGTAAATCAATATCGGCACTTGCTCTTCCTCCTGATCCAGCTAGAAACCCCTCGTATTCCATGTCTAAGACAACGTAATTTTCATTAAAATAGCCAATTTCAGCAGATTCTACATCGTTTGAACCACAATCCGCCTTATCACCGATCTTTTCGAAGTCAATTCTGAACTGAGCTACATACTGGTGATCCCCTTTTAGATAATGATCGACTGCTTGAATTTGTTGAACACCATTGCGAAGTGGGCTGATTTCCCCGTTTAGATAAACATACTTACCATCTCTGCTTAAATGATCTGCTTTTTTAATTTTCCTGACTTTGTTTGCCTGTTTATCATAAATGTATTTGTCATATAACTTCAGATATGATCCTTCCTTCGTCACTTTTGGAAAAAGTGCTAGGTAATCTTTTAACTTTCCAGATTCAATTGTTGCATTTAACTCATCTTTTTTGACTATTCGATATGTTGAAAGATCTTGTTTCAAAAACAACAGATATGTCCTCGGGTCATTACCGTTAAATTCTGAATAATCTTCTATCTCTATCAACATACTTTCTTTATTAACCGCCGCAAGGCCAACAGACGGTTTTGTGTTTGTTGGTACTGGTAACTTCAACTTTGTTTCTCCAGATGTTGTTTTCACTTTCAGAATACTTTTGTTTCCTACCACAATATCCGGCAGATGATATTTTTTCTGATCACGGACAATTGTCCCTTCTTCTAACCAATCAATATCATATAAATCAATCTTTTCATAAGGATGAGAAAATTGCTCCTCATATAATCGTTGCAGATGTTCATCTGTATATTTATAATACTTTACTTTGCTTTTATCACTTCGCATCATGATATATGCATGATCTTGAAATGTTAGAGTGGTATCTTCAGCTTCGTTCGTTCCAATTCGACTCCTCATATATTCTTTAAATGCCGGACTATCTTCTTGTGGCAAGCCTAATTTATAGATGACTTCTTCATATTTGCTTTTTTCACCACTCGTAAGAGCCAGCATGAAAGCTATGACCAGAAGTAATCTTCTTATGAAACTTTTTTTATCCATTGATCTGCTTCCTCTTATTCACTTCTATCATCATTAAATAAATAGTTGGTTTGTTTTTCTGTAAAACAATTAGGCATTAACGGAAACTCGTCAGACTGTTAAAAGTTACGAATATGTGATTACCTTACACTGCCTTCACCAAAATCTTAAGTATTTCTAGGATATTCCTAAATCAACCAAGTAAGCAGTCGGCTGGTTTTTGTTTTTGTGCAAATCAATTAATACATTAACAGCGCCTGCTGTCCCAACAAACATTCCATTATATTTGACACGTAAGACAACAAAATTCTCATTAAAATAACTGATATGAGCTAAACCCGCAACATCTGATTTAATATCCACTTCGTCCGCAATATTTTCGTAATCTATTTTGAATTGTGCTTCATACTTATCGGTTCCTTTAAAATAGTTATCCACTGTTTGAATTTTTTGAACACCGTCTGGCATTACATCTTTTTCTTGTTCTTTTCGCCCATTAATGTAAACATATTTTCCGTCTACGCTTAAATAATCAGATTTTTTAATTTTCCTAACTTTGTTTGTTTTCTTTTCTAAAATACAATTATCAAATAACTTAAGGTATGATCCATTCTCTGCAACCTTTGGAAATACAGATAGATAATCGTTTAACTTTCCAGACTCGATTGTGGTATTTAAGTTTTCTTCTTCGACAATTTGATGTTTTGAGAAATCTTGTTTTAAAAACAGATAATATATTTGCACATCTCCATCTTCCTGCTTTTCATGTACTATTACTTGTATCAACATATCTTCTTTATTAATCGCTTCGGGTTCAAAAGAATATATTTCTTTCTCCTTTGCAAATGGTAATTTAAACTTTTTTGCTCCATTTGCTGTTTTCACTTTCAATACATTATGTTTGTCTGACGTTACATCCGGGAGATTTTTGCCTAGTTTATCATGCATAACTGTTCCTTTTTTGGAAAGGTCAACTTGTTTTAGATCGTGTAACTTTCCGGAATCAGAAAAGATAGGCTTGTAAATATTCTGAAGTTGTTTATCTGTAATTTTATAGTAAAAAAATTTGTCTGGATCACCCCGCATCATCAAGTAACTATGTCCTTGATGACTCAAAGTTTTATCAAAGGAAGATCTGAGCTCATGTATCATAAATTCTTTAAATGCCGGGCTGTCTTTTGGTATGCCTTTTTCATATGTGACTTCTTTTCCGCAGCCGGTTATAAACAGTGAGCATACTAATACAATACTTAGACCTATCAATAGTTTCTTTAACACTAATCAGCGTCCTCTTTTTTTGTGTTTTCTCTTTAAAATTGTGATTCTCAAAATGTTCTAGACTTGATCGATCGTTCCTTTTAATACACCTTTGTTGATAATACCCCTAAATCAACCAGATATGCAGTTGGTTGTTTTTTATTAGTTAAATCAACGAGGACATTGACTGCCCCTGCTGTCCCAACGATTATCCCATTGTATGAAACACGTAGGACAACATAGTTTTTATTAAAATAGCAAGTTTGAGCAATGCTTACACCACTTGATTTAAAATCCATTTCGTCCGCAATGTTCTCGAAATCAAGTTTGAATTCAGCTTCATACTTATCATTTCCTTTTAGATAATTATCTACTGTTTGGATTTGTTGGATACCGTCAGAAATTTTTTCTTTAGCCCCGTTAAGATAAACATACTTCCCGTCTACACTTAAATAATCAGAGTTCTTAACTTCCCGGACTTTGTTTGTCTTCTTTTCTAAAATATAATTGTCAAACAACTTAAGATATGATCCATCCTCTGACACCTTTGGAAACACAGACAGATAATCGTTTAACTTGCCAGACTCGATTGTGGGATATAATTTTTCTTTTTTAACAACTTGATGTTTTGAAAAATCTTGTTTTAAAAACAGATAATATTCGTTTCCTTTTCCTAAGTCACCATTTTTTAATTTTTCGTACACCTCTGTTTGTATTAACATATTTTCTTTGTTAATACCTAAAAGTGAGAGATATATTTTTTTTCCTTTCGCTGACGGCAACTCGAATTTTTTTTCTCCAGTTGTTGTTTTCACTGTTAGAACATTTTTTTGATCTAACACCAAATCCGGAAGATTTTCTCTTAATTTATTTTGTATATTTCTTCTTTCCAAAAAATTGAATAGAGTTAAATCATGCAGTTTTTTGAGCGGATTTTTTTTCTCTGAAAAAATAGGCTTATAAAACTTCTGTAGTTCTTTATCTGAATATTGATAATAACGAAGCCCATCTGTATCACTGCGCATAATTTTATAAATATTGTCTTTGTAGCTCAAAGTCACATCTCTGGCTAAAGTTCATGTCTCATAAATTCTTTAAATGCCGTACTGTCTTCTGGTAAGCCTTTTTTATATGTGACTTCTTCAAACTTATCTTTTCCGCAAGCAGTGATAAATAGTGTGATACCAATAATAGATTTAAGCTTATCAATTGTTTTTTTAACACTAATGAACGTCCTTTTCTTAAAAATTCTAGACTTCAATGTTGTGTTTAATACACCTTTCTTGAGGATATTCCCAAATCAACCAAATAAGCAGTCTGCTTTTTTTTATTTTTTTTCAAATCAATTAGTACATTAACATCGCCTGCAGCTACAACTCCCATTGTTCCGTAGTATGCAAGATTTAATACTATATAATCTTCATTAAAATAACAGATAGTAGCCATTCTTATATCTCCTGCTGTAAAGTCCATCTCTTCTGCAATGTTTTCAAAATCAAGTTTAAACTGAGCTATATACTTTTGGTTTCCTTTAAAATAATTATCCACTGTTTGTATTTTTTGAACACCGTCTTGAATTTTTTCTTTATCACCGTTTAGATAAACGTATTTTCCGTCTTCGCTTAAATAGTCACCATTTTTGATCTCTTTTAACTGATTCGTTTTACTATCCACAATGAAAAGATTAGAGAAAAATACATATATCCCTGATTTGTCTATTGGGAATAAACCATAATAGTCTTTTAGTTTCCCTTTCGATAATGTTTCTTGTAGTTTTTCTATGTTTAACATTGTTGTCTCTATATTTTTTAAATCTTGGGTCATGAAAAGTTCTATTGTATGATTTCTACTTCCCTCATAATTGAGGTTTTGAATAACGAGAGAAAAACATTTAGAATTTACCGCTTTTAAATAGATCTCCAATTCATCAGACCTTTTTATTCCATATTTTTTTAATAGCTCCGGCAAATCTAATACTTTTATCTTTCTCTTTGTTTTCACCTCTAGTCGGTTGTTTGACATTATTTTTATAGCAGGAAGATGGTGTTTTTCTTTGTTTTTAATAGAATGATACAAAGACTTTTCATAGCGATTGCTTTCGTCTAATTTATCTAAAGTATCTTTCGGGTCTTGCGCTGTCAGTATAGGCTTATAATATTGCTTTAACTGATCTTCTGTATACTTAAAATATTGAATATCTTTTCGTTGATTACCTAGGGTTGAAAACAAAATGATTCCGTCTTTTCTTATTATTTCTTGATCTGTACTTTCTTCAGATAAATAATGTTTCATGAGTTCAGTTAGACCACGGCTATCTTCCTTTGGGAAACCTTTTTTATATGTGACTTCTTCAATCTTCTCTTTTCCACATCCAGCTATAAATAATGAGCCTATCAGTATTAGACTTAAGCTAATCAATCTTTTTTTAAACATTCATCTTCTCCTATTCTGCTTCTTTTTTATTAACCTTTTTAATCAAGTCGACAAATTCATCATCCTCAGTTTCATAAATATGAGCAGGTCTAGTAATTCCATTACCTTTTACATCAATCTCTAGTTTTTTGTCAATGAGTTCCCCTAATATATCACCGTGTTGACTTTTCACTGAAACCACCTCATCACTATTTTTTTTATATTTTGGTGATGTTCTTGTATCTGAAGGGTGGGCATTTACATATTCCTCTTCTACATTTCCAGCTACAGCCGTAATATTTATATCTTTTAACTTCTGGTAAACTTCTGGGTTGGCAGATTTCAAATGATTAATGTCTTCTGTCATAGCCTCACAATCTAGATCAGTATAAGCATTACTGTAGTCTTTCCCATCGATATTTTTCCGGTTGTCTTTATTAAAATCTAAATAATTACTCGTATCAGTCGTATTCCTTTTAGCAAAAGTGTCTGCCACTGAACGTGCATTGTTAGCCACCTTGGCTAAGTCATTTTTGTCATATGGTGTTCCAACTGTTGTGATACTTCTTACTTTTTCAGGGTAATCCATAGCAAATTGTAGCGATCTTCTCCCACCATAACTATGACCAAACATATCGATCTTTGCCTTCCCATTCATCAGACCCATCTTATTAAGCTCTTCAGCCAAATCATCACTTGTTGATTGACGATGTTCATTCATCACTTTTGGCTCATAAATAATATGCAGCCTTTCTTTTTTTTCACGATATACTTTAGTATCTTTTAATTCTTTAAAAGATACTTTTTTAAGTTCCTTTTCTCCTTTTTCATTAATTTCAACAATATAGTATTCTTTATTTTCCTTACTTTTCTTAGAGTCTCTTTTTATAATTACAACAATTTCACCTTTATTTGCAGCTTTCAATGCACTATTTTTAAAACCCTTTCTGGTATCTTCAATCCCATGTATATAAACAGACACATTCTTAAAATCAGAAAAGTCCCCTTCCACATGATTGACTGAATTATACAAAATTGATAGATCTGTTAAAGCTTCACGCATTGGGGCGTGATGAATACGAACAGCATTTTTAAAGTCTTCTTTTACAATTTTAATGTCAGCTTTTAAACTTCGATATATACCCTTTAAAGTGATTACATCATTCGTAATATTGTTATATTTTGTTTGGTGAAGATTATAAGGGTCTTCGGTGGCTTTCAAGTTATTTTTTATATTTTCTTCAACCTCTACGCACTTGTCCAGTTCATTTATCCAATCGTCAATTTCATTATTTATAGCTGTGGAGTCAAACGTCATCACATTGCTATTTACAGATGTCGTAATCTCTCCACAACCAACAGATACCCATTGTTTTTTAAAAACTTCTAGAATACGATTGGATTGAACTTGTTTTAATAGTTGATTAGCTTTTCTTTCGTGTGTTTTGAGAATTTCTGTGATCTCTTTTTCTCTATAATAATATAACATGCTTAATTCCTTTCTATCACTTAGCGTTTGCTAGTTGTTTGGAAATTAAGTTATCTACTCGACTTAATTCCTTTACGATATTTTTGGCGTTTACTGCAAGCTCTTGTACTCTATTCTTAATCTCTGTTATGATGGAATTAATCTGTGATTTTGCATCTGACCATACTTTACTGACATCTTCCCAGGGAAACTCTGTTTCATTCATCATTTTTCTTAGAGCATTATCAAAATAATGTAGGACTCTATCAAGACTTGACAGGTTTGATCCGAAACTTCCTATTGCATGATTTAATGACTCAGAATTCACCTTAATTTCATCTTCAACTCTTCCAGCCGAAAATGTATGTTTTCTTTCTGATCGTGATACTGGTGTAACGTTTACCAGTTCTTCGGATGCATCAGTCAGTTCAACTGCCTTTGCAAAACATTGCATAGAGTCTGCAAAATATAATAAACAGCAGCTTGCTTTACTAAAAAAACTAATGTGACCACTCATTTTTTTCTGAAGTGCTTTTGCAGCTTTTCCATTATGTTTTTCTAACTCTTCACTAAAATAAACCATATTTTCAAATACTTCACTGAAGGCATCTTCCAAGTCACTGATTGTTGTCCTTACCTCTTCTGAAAGGTCCTTATTGAATCGAATATTTTCTATCTCTTTTCCCATCTCTATTTCTCCTTCATTATGTTTCTTTCTTCTGCATCTGTTAATAACTCATCTAATAGCAGCTCTCTTTGATCGACGTATCCGTAATGATAGACGAGTTCTATATCATCTTTATCAAACAGAACAAGTTGTTCTTTCGGGTCTGTAAAGCCGTTTGGATATTCGACTGCGGCATAATCTCTGATGACATTGTTGGTTTCTGAAAACATTTGCCTTCCTATGACGAGCAAACGTCTCGAATCGTTATTCAGACCGACAACACTGCCGACCGATAGATAATTTTTGTTAAAAAGCATATATATCCCTCTTTTTTCATAAATTATGTATAAAATCATAAGTAAAAAACATAGGTAAATCATAGCAAAAAGGCTATGCCTTATTCAATGAACTAAAGTACCACGAAATAAGACCTAACCGTATAAGGAGACTTTTGATTTAAAATAATGACGATTAGGGGGAGTTTTGAAGTAGAGAAAATGTGCATTTCAATAGAAGGGAAACTTATTCCCCTTCTATCCTTTCTTGCGTATGTTCGATCGTTCCTTTTAACCGTTTGCGAAAAGTGTTTGTCCAATTTCCGGAGAGCTGTTCAACTTCGAGAATTCTTTTCAGGGCTTCGATGTTTTTTTTATCATGATGCATGATCTGATTGGCAAATTCGATTGTTACTTGTTTGGCGTTTGTTTCAAGCCGGTTGATGTTGGACTCTGGGGTGACCCAGCCTTCCTCAAGCACTCGAAAATAAAAACCGGTATAGCCGTTGTTTTGCATGCGAATTGGGAAGTCTTTCAGGTCATACCTTTTGGCGAGTTTAAAGCACGGTTGTCTTGGCTGGGTTACTTGAACGATGGCTTCTCCGACTTGAAAGATATCACCAATGTGGATATTGGTCTCAAGCATGCCTGTTACCGTCAAGTTTTCACCAAACGCTCCATATTCCAGTTTTCTGTTTAGCTCATTTTCCCAATATTGATAGTGTTCAAAGGGATACACGCATACCGCTTTATCAACCCCGCCATGGTGAACTAAATCTGCCTGTCCATCACCTTTAAAATTTAATTTTCCTAAATAAATGGGCTTTTTGATTTGTGTTTTATAAATACCTGTTTGAATTTCTTTTCCGTTCACATCAATGGTAATGGGCTTGCCTATGTTAATAGAGATGATTTTCATACTCATTCCTCCTTATGCTAAGTGTAGCGATTGATGTGGTGATTGTTCAATCTCATAATCTATATGATAATAATAGGAATAGCCTATCATTTATGGGATGTGAAAGAAAGTGGAGTTCAGACAATTAGAATGTTTTATGGCTGTCTGTAAAGAGTTGCATTTTACGAGAGCAGCAGAAAATTTGAATATGTCACAGCCTTCTTTAAGCCAACAGATTAAAAACTTGGAATCTAAAGTCGGTGTTCCATTATTTGATCGAATCGGCAAGAAAACGGCATTAACTGAAGCAGGCAAAGTTTTGTTGGTCCATAGTCAACGTATTTTTCATGAAATTGAACAAGCGGAAGCTGCACTTAGCGATTTAAATGGACTGCGAAGAGGACGACTGAGCATCGGATCTTTGTTAACATGTATCAGCTATTTGCTCCCTGCGGCGATTTTTAAATTTAAAGATTTATATCCTCAAATTGAGCTTTCTGTTTTGGGGTTAAGAACTGGAGACATTCGAACAGGCTTGTTAGAAAATAACCTTGATTTAGGTATTGCATTTCTGCCAGTGGATGATGAAGAACTTGAAACGATTCCATTGTTTACGGAAGAACTTTCATTAGCTGTTCCATTAGGCCACCCCTTTTCAAAACTGAAAGAAGTCGATATGAAGCTCCTGAAGGATATCCCGATCGTCTTGCTTCCTAAAAACTACTTCCTTCGAAAACTAATCGATGAGTACTGTTCAGAAATTGGGATCACACTAAAACCTACCATAGAAATCACGATGGAATCTTTGATACAGATGGTGTCTGAAGGGATAGGGGCCACCATCCTCCCCATCCGATATCTTACCTATTTAAAAAACGAACAAATTGCAACGGTTCAATTGATCAATCCAACACCTCAAAGAGAAATTGGCATCATTTATCGAAAAGATAAATACATGTGTACAGCAACTAAAGCTTTTATTGACCAGTTAACAGAGACAACTAGTTAGAGCAGAGGTTCATGCCTGTCTTTCTTTGTCAGCCATGTAATGAACAAAGCCGCCTTATGATGAGGCGGCTTTGTTCATCTATTAATGTTGAAACTGCTCAGTTTCTGTTGAACCTTTTAGCGCTGTTGTTGATGAAGTCCCACCTGCAACAACTTGTGCAACTTCATCAAAATAACTTGTTCCGACTTCACGCTGGTGTCTTGTTGCTGTGTAACCATGAACTTCACTAGCAAACTCTGCTTGCTGAAGGTCAGAGTATGCCGCCATTCCGCGTGTTTTATATTGGCGCGCTAGCTCAAACATACCGTGATTTAACGCATGGAAACCAGCTAGTGTAACAAACTGGAATTTATATCCCATTTGACTGAGTTCTTTTTGGAAATTTAAAATGCTATCATCATTAAGTTTTGCTTTCCAATTAAATGAAGGAGAGCAATTATAGGCAAGCAGTTTGCCCGGGAATTTCTCATGAATAGCTTGGGCGAAGCGACGAGCCTCATCAATGTTCGGTTCTGAAGTTTCACACCAGATGAGATCAGCGTAAGGCGCATATGCTAAACCTCTGGCAATCGCTTGCTCAAGTCCGGCTTTCGTTTTGAAAAACCCTTCAGTTGTCCGTTCTCCTGTTAAGAAAGGTGCATCATACCCGTCAACATCACTTGTGATGAGGTCGGCCGCATTTGCATCTGTCCGAGCGATCAAAATGGTCGGCACTCCCATGACATCTGCGGCAAGGCGCGCAGCAATTAAATTGCGGACAGCCGTCTGTGTCGGCAAGAGGACTTTACCGCCTAAATGTCCGCATTTTTTCTCAGATGAAAGCTGATCTTCAAAATGAACACCTGCTGCTCCCGCTTCAATCATGTTTTTCATCAGTTCAAAAACGTTCAGCTGGCCACCGAAGCCTGCTTCAGCGTCAGCTACAATCGGTGCGAACCAATCGATGTCCTCTTTTCCTTCCAGATAGTGAATTTGATCAGCACGCTGGAGCGCACGATTAATTTTTTTGACGACCTCTGGCACACTGTTTGCTGGATACAGACTTTGATCAGGATACATGCTTCCTGATAAATTCGCATCTGCCGCCACTTGCCAGCCGCTTAAATAGATAGCTTTTAATCCGGCTTTCACTTGCTGCATCGCTTGGTTGCCGGTCAAAGCACCGAGGGCAGGAATGAAATCTTCCGTATGAAGAAGCTTCCACAGTTTTTCGGAACCGCGCCTTGCCAGTGTATATTCGATTTCAAGTGATCCCCTTAAACGAACGACATCTTCAGCCTGATATGGTCTTGTAATTCCCTTCCATCTCTCATCCTGCTTCCAGTTTTCCTTTATTTGACTCACCATTTCTCTCCCCATGTTACTCATTCCTCCCCTTTACAATTTGTCATATGCAGATATTGTTAAGAAGTCTGCAAATTGATTGGTAAACACAAGTTGTTCCAATAGTTCTCTAGCTTCTTCAAAGCGACCACTCTGAAATTGTGTTGCTCCAATTTCATTAGTGATTTTCTTCATTTCTTCATCGATCATTGTCTTGATCATCTCTGCTGTTACTTCACGACCATCATTGAGAATGGCTTTAGAGTGACGCACCCATTGCCATAGCTGGGCTCTGGAAATTTCCGCTGTTGCGGCATCTTCCATTAAATGATCGATCGGTGCCGCGCCTCTGCCTGATAACCAAGAAGCCAGATAGCGAATGCTCGCACTGATGTTTGTGCGGACACCGCCTTCTGTGATTTCGCCTTTTGGCACTTCAAGCAAATCTTTTCCCTCAATTTTGACATCTTCTCTTTTTCTATGAATCTGGTTGTCAGTCGGCATATACTCATTAAAGACATCAAGAGCTGTCTGAATCATTCCCGGATGAGCAATCCATGTTCCATCATGCCCATCTTTTGCTTCACGCTCCTTATCTTCACGAATTTTCGTAAATGCTGCTTCATTGATCTCAGGGTTATTTTTGGCGGGAATTTGCGCTGCCATCCCTCCGATCGCATGAGCATTTCGTTTATGGCATGTTTGAATGGCCAAAAGTGAATAAGCTCTCATATTCGGAACCGTCATGGTGACAGCTGAACGATCAGGGAGGATCACTTCATCCCGATTGCGGAATTTCTTAATAAAACTAAAAATATAATCCCAGCGTCCACAATTCAGACCTGCCGAATGTTCCTTCAGTTCATACAAAATTTCATCCATCTCAAAAGCCGCCAAAATCGTTTCGATGAGGACTGTAGCTCTAATCGTTCCTTGAGGAATACGCAAATCGTTTTGACTATAGACAAACACATCATTCCAAAGCCTTGCCTCAAGATGATTTTCCAATTTAGGCAAATAGAAATAAGGACCGCTTCCTTTTTCAATCAGTGCTTTAGCATTATGGAAAAAATAAAGACCAAAATCGAATAAACTGGCTGACACAGCCTTCCCATCTACTAGGACATGCTTTTCTTCTAAGTGCCATCCTCTCGGTCTGACCTTAAGAACAGCCGGATTGTCACTAAGTTGATACCGCTTACCATTTTCATTTGTAAAAGAAATTGTCCCTCGAATGGCATCCCGCAAATTGATTTGGCCTTCAAGACAATTTTCCCAAGTCGGCGAATTCGCATCTTCAAAATCCGCCATAAATACCTTTGCCCCAGAGTTCAAAGCATTGATGACCATTTTTCGGTCAACTGGACCAGTGATCTCAACCCGGCGATCTTGCAAATCCGCCGGGATCTTCGCCACTGTCCAATCTCCTTCACGAATATGCTTCGTCTCCGGCAAAAAATCCGGATTCTTGCCTTTATCAATCTCGGTTTGAACTGTTTTTCGCAAGTTTAATAGTTCTCTTCTTCGCTCACCAAAATGATGTTCAAGCCGTCCAATAAATTGAAGCGCTTCATCTGTTAAGATTTCTTCATATTCAGGCTTCATTGCTCCCGTGATTTCTATCTGCTTCTCCTCTGTTTTCATCTCACCCTTACCCCTTTTCACATTTGTTATCTAACAGTTATCGCTTACTCACCTTTTTTAGCAAGACAGCGTTCACATTCCATGAAATAAGATTCAGCCTGCTCCTCAACAGGTTCACCACATTCAGGACACGTTTTTTTAGGAAGCGTTCTGAAGAATTCCATTGGGCTTTTCATGCTCATCTTGTTCCACTCCTTTTTATACAACAGTTTGTTATTGTTTTATTCTGTTGTAGTACAGTATATAACGCAACTTTCAAAATGTACACCCTTTTTTTCAAAAATATTGATTTTTTTCCATGGAATTTAGCGGTGATTGAAGGTGAAGTGTTGGAGGGATCGGTAAAAATTAGGTTTATAGGAAAGTGGGGCTGTCCAATAATAAGTCCAAAAAATAAAGCAAGTGGAGAAACATGAGTTGTGTTTCTCCACTTGCTAATTTTTTGTTTCGTTTTTTCACTAATGTAGTAAAGAAACCCTTAGCACTCTAAATGACCTTGATGAAGTTATTGTTGAAAATACCGGTACTATTTTTGATTCATTATTTTCTGCTATGTCAATGGCAAAGTTAATATTTGATAATCTATTAGGAATGAATCAATCAGATCTAGCCAGAGCTGACTTTTTAAAGAACGACTCATAAATGATAGGTTTATTTAAAAAAAGAAACTTTTTTTTGTTATTCATACGACGATTATATGCTTTATGTTGTCTGCTTTCTTTTGGTTTAACTCATACTTATCAAGCAGTTCGCTGGTTACTTTAATAAGTTTTGGACTTGCTTTTATACCGATTGGGATTCATAATGTGACTTTAAATACAATCATTCAAACGTTAGTGAGCGAGGAAATGATTGGCAGAGTATTTGCTATAGTAGGTTCTTTATCCGCATTATTTTTACCAATTGGTTCTCTATTAGGCGGTTATTTATCAACTTTTATTGATATTAGATCTATTTATGGACTTGGGGGCTTGGCTATTCTTTTCATTTCTATTTACTGGTTGATAACTCCAAAATTAAGAACACTGCCAGCCCCCGCCCATGTCACTGAAGAACACCGTGCAAAAGAGCACAATTTTAACTAAGTTTTAGCTCGCGAACATGCTAATCATGGAGAGAATGAACCGCCTCTTCATGTCTAGCAGGAAACAACTTCATTTCGGATGCATCTAGGTCCTCATGATATAAACACACTTTTTGAATTTGCCGATTTTGATAAAGATGATAGTAATAGCTACACGTTTCATTGCACATCGCGGCTGTATATTGTGTATAATCATCTTCACCTTGGTCAGTGATTACAATGCCTTTTGGTATATTCATATTTGCGAGAATATGAAAAGCAGCCGATACTCCGTTTCGTTCACCGGAAACCGGTTTGATATGTTCCTTTAAATAGGTAGTCCTGACAAACCGTGATGGTGGTGTAAAATCTCCTGGCAGCCCAGCGGACCCTGATCCTTGGCCAAATGCTGACAACTTCAGTTCCCCCAAGGTTTTAGTATCATGTTGTTCTGGACGAAGGCCTATATAATTTCTTAAGTTTGTCAAATGCCATGGAAATTCTGGACTGTTGGTCAACACACCAACAGGGTTATCATAAATTTGAATGCCAGCTGCTGTCGGCTCAATCACTATGCTCTGACCTGTTCGATCTGACAATATCCAATGTAAAGGTGTTAATGTCTTAAGCAGTTCGACCTCTTTCTCAACAATGGAAATGGACTTGACTGCTTTTTTCACATCCTCGATATTACGACACATTGACAGTACCCATGTGACAAACTCATGTGGAGCGATATGATCATGATGCTCCTTCAATGTTTTTTCATAGACAGCATAACCCGGGAAATAAAGTGCCGCACATGCCAGCCCTTTTTCATTCACACCATCTGCAAACAAAGCATTTTTAAGCTTTCTACCCATGCCAATAAAGGCATAGGTAGATTTATGTACTTTGCCGTCTACTTCACTCTCCCATTGATAATGCCTTGGTTGTAAAAGGACTTGCCCATTAAGCTGAAAAGAAAAATCCATCGTTCTTGCCAAAATATGTTCCTCACTAGCGGTTGTCAAGGTCATACTTGTACACATTGCGCCTCATTCCTTTTCACATAATATTAATATTTCACTTGGTGAACTAATTGGTTTTTATTTTAGCAAAAATGGGTTGAATAAGCCAAAAAATAGCCTCATATAACATGAGGCCATTTTAAAAGAAGTTATTTTTTACTTCCCCACACTGCATCACCCTCGTGCGACAAACCGCTGAATGTCATGACTTCTCGTTCAGAACCCGAATCCCATTGTTGCAAAAATACACCATTATATCTTTTTCCAGAAATCTTTAATTCCATTTTGTTATCTCCATTTATCTTCCAACTTCCGGTTAGCGCGCCAGATACTTCACCGTTTTGTTTCAAAGTGATATTAAGCTGTTTTTTTATCTGAGCAGAAATGTCTTTCCCATGTTGAATCAGTTTGTACTCACCAACCACATCTTGCTTGTTCACTTTCTTCAGCGACTCTCCCGCATATCGGTGAGGTGCGACGACAGGCCAGCCTTTTTTGTTCATCATCATCTGATGAACACGGACTTGATGTTCTTCGCCTCTTCCCGGAAAACGAGTGTGGAAAATTAAATAGGATTTCCCGCTTTTCTCATCGTAATAAGCAGAGTTATGACCTGGGGAGACATAACCGTATTCAGTACCGTTGTTGTTTTTAAATGAGAAATTCCCCATCAGCTTGACGCCATAAGGTTCAATGGAGCGGTCATCAAAAACGGTGCCTGGTTTACCATGGACATTCACCATTTCATGACCTTTCGCATCATAATATGGCCCATCAGGGTTTTTGGAGCGAACAACACGGATGTTGTAGCCACCGACAGCATCAAGACCACCAAATGACATGAACATGTAATAATCATGAGTTTTTGGGTGATAAAGAATGTATGCACCTTCAATTCGACTGTGGTTACCGCCAATCAGTTTTTTCCCATATCCCTGATTCGGCAGAGGTAAACCGGTTTTCGGATCCATCTTTAAAATAAATATTCCTCCTGAATAAGATCCATACACCATCCACAGTTTTCCCTCCTTATCATAGAAAGTGTGTGGATCAACGGCATTCGGATGTTTTGTTGCATCATACTTCGTCCCATCTTGGCTAAGCCCGTCCATTCCTGATTTTAAAAAGATCCCTTTATTTCGATATGGCCCTTCTATGTTGTCTGAGACAGCAATCCCAAGGGCTGATCTTGGGGAGTCCCCGCGACAAGCGTTGTAATACATATAAAACTTACCGTCTCCTAGCTGTCTGACATCTGCAGCCCATAGTGTCTTCGTTTCCGCCCATGTAAACGTTTCTTTTAATTCATCATAAACATTCCGAATTAGAGGATTGTTCTGATCAACACGAGATGAAATTTGTTTCCACTTCATCAAATCAGTTGATTTTGCTGACGCCAAATGAGAGCCAAACACATAAAATGTGTCATTTACTTTAATCACTGATGGATCATGAACACTGACTTCGTGAAAGTCAGGTTTTTGGATTTGGGCAAATACTGGGCTAGGCAATAAACAAATCGCGAAAATGACAAATAGTCTTAGTAGGTACTTTTTCATATTGAATTGTTCTCCTCTCATAAATAAAGCGCTTTCATTTTATTTTTCACAAAACTTTTCAACCCTACAATTCATTGAGTAAGCGTCAGCTATCCTCCTTTTTTTGAAAAACACAATGTGATTATACTGTAGTGATCATCACTTTTAAAAGAGGCTGAGGTCATAACTATTTTATGAATCAATGGAACTTGATCATATAAAATGAAATAAATGAAGAATTGACTTTGTAAAGTCCAATTCCAAAATGATGAGTAATTTTATATGTATGTATGAACAAAGTGTTCATTGGATTTATATATCATCATTACACAATTTAAATTCAAAAAAAGCGGCACACACCCGACGAGTATGTGCCGCTAATCGCTTACTCCGTAATGACTGTATGCACAAGCTTTGGCGCCTCTGCTTTTTCAGTCACTCGGATATTGTCATAAACCTTTGTGATGACCTCATCAACATGTTCGCGGTTGGTATAAAGTGTGACGAGCGGTTCACCTTTTTCAACCGCATCACCCACTTTTTTGCGAAGCATGATGCCGACAGCAAGGTCGATCTCATCTTCTTTTGTCGCACGGCCTGCACCTAACAGCATGGCAGCGACACCGATTTGGTCGGCAACGATTTCACCTATGACGCCAGCTTCTTTCGCTGGAACATCAATTTTGTATGCCGCCTGTGGTAATTTTGTTGGGTCATCAACGATTGAACTGTCACCGCCTTGGTTTTGCAAAAAGTCTTTGAATTTTTGCAGTGCTTTACCATTTTTCATCACTTCAAGTAGTTTTTCCCGTGCCTCATCAAGCGTGTCTGCTTTTTTAGCGAGGACAACCATCTGACTGCCCAATGTTAAGACGAGTTCATGTAAGTCTGTCGGACCTTCACCTTTTAACGTGTCGATCGCCTCTTTCACTTCTAGGGCATTTCCGATCGCATACCCCAATGGTTGAGACATATCTGAGATGACAGCCATTGTTTGACGACCAACATTATTGCCGATACGAACCATTGCTTTAGCAAGATTGACTGCATCTTCATCTGTTTTCATGAAAGCCCCGGCACCTGTTTTGACATCAAGAACGATGGCGTCCGCGCCAGCAGCGATCTTTTTACTCATAATTGAACTTGCAATCAGCGGAATTGAATTGACCGTTCCTGTTACATCGCGAAGTGCGTACAATTTTTTATCAGCCGGTGTCAAATTACCGCTTTGACCGATAACGGCCACCTTATCACGGTTTACAATGTCAACAAATTCGGCTTTAGAAAGTTCCACGTGAAACCCTTCGATTGCTTCCAGTTTATCAATCGTTCCCCCTGTATGTCCGAGTCCCCGTCCTGACATTTTGGCAACTGGTACATCGAGCGCTGCGACAAGTGGTGCAAGTACAAGTGTTGTCGTGTCGCCAACACCTCCAGTTGAATGTTTGTCCACTTTGATGCCTTCAATGGCAGATAGGTCGATTGTTTCTCCAGAATTCACCATTGCCATCGTTAAATCTGCACGTTCTCTGTCTGACATGTCTTGAAAATAAATCGCCATTGCCAAGGCACTTGCTTGGTAATCAGGAATGCTTCCTTCTGTATAGCCTTTGATGAAAAATTGAATCTCTTCAGTCGTCAATTCTTTTCCATTCTGTTTTTTTACAATGATATCCACCATTCTCATTTTGTCATCACCTATCCTTTTTGAGATTAGTAAATCAGGCCAACAACTGTCGCAGTCAAGAAGCTGACTAATGTTGCACCGTATAATAATTTTAGTCCAAAACGAGCAACGACATTTCCTTGCTTCTCATTCAGGCCTTTGACAGCACCAGCAATAATACCGATCGATGAGAAATTTGCAAAAGAAACAAGGAAGACTGAGACAATCGCTTCTGTGCGACCGCTGAAATGGAAGCTGCCTTGGGCAAGCGTGTTCATCGCAACAAATTCATTTGATACCATTTTAGTCGCCATAATACTTCCAGCATTCACTGCTTCATGCCAAGGGATACCCATTAACACAGCAAACGGTGCAAATATATAACCTAATAGTTCTTGGAATGAAATCCCTAAAACTGCACTAAAAATGCCGTTAATCATGGCAATAATCGCAACAAACCCGATGAGCATCGCGGCAACAACAACCGCAACTTTAAAGCCATCCATGATGTATTCGCCTAGCATTTCAAAGAAGGATTGTTTTTCACCTTCCTGTACTTCCACCATATCATTTTCTTTGTCTACTTCATAAGGATTGATAATTGAAGCAATAATAAATCCACCGAATAAGTTTAAGACAATTGCTGTGACGACATACTCTGGTTTAAGCATTGTCATGTAGGCTCCAACAATTGACATGGATACGGTTGACATGGCTGAAGCGCATAGGGTGTAAAGTCTTTGTTTAGGAAGTAAACCTAATTGTTTTTTTAACGAGATGAATACTTCGGACTGCCCTAAAATAGCTGACGCAACAGCATTGTATGATTCCAGTTTTCCCATCCCATTTACTTTGCTAAGTACGATACCAATATATTTTATGATTAGAGGCAGTATCTTCCAATACTGAAGTATGCCAATTAGGGCTGAAATAAACACGATTGGCAGAAGAACACTAATAAAGAATGTGGACTCTTTCACATTCACCATGCCGCCAAAAACGAAGTTAACACCTTCTCCCGCATATTGCAGTAAATAGCCAAAACCTTGAGCAAACCCTTTAATAAGATAATTCCCGACTTCTGTATTCAATAAAATATAACCAAGAATAAATTGTAGAACAATCATCACGATAACCGGACGATATTTAACTCTTCTTTTTCCACTACTTACGATCCATGCAAGCCCTAAGACTACAACCAAACCAATGAGCCCAATGAGATACTTCATATTTTTGTCCCCCTGGAAATGATGTATTCGCTTTCATTTTTACATTCCATCAGGGAATCTTAAACTTCCCTGATTAATATTGATCATCTGCTTTATTGTTTGTTCCACTTACAATGGAGACTCCTGCACTGGCACCAATTCTGCTTGCCCCTGCTGAAATCATTTGTTCAACATCTGCTTTTGTTCGAATGCCTCCAGAAGCCTTTACACCAATGTCAGGGCCAACTGTTTTTCTCATCAATGCGATATCTTCAACGGTTGCACCACCTGTTGAGAACCCTGTTGATGTTTTGACAAAGTCCGCTCCTGCCGCTACAGCCAATCGGCATGCACGCTCTTTTTCTTCATCTGTCAACAGACATGTTTCGATAATGACTTTCACAAGTGCCTTGCCTGCGGCAGCTTCCACAACACTGCGGATATCCGCTTCAACGAAGTCATTTTCACCATCTTTTAAAGCAGCAATATTAATGACCATGTCTACCTCTGTTGCACCTTTTTCAATGGCATCTTTTGTCTCAAATGCTTTTGTCTCAGATGTATTGGCACCAAGCGGGAAACCAATCACTGTACAAACGTCAACATTTGTTCCTGCCAATTCTTTGGCGGCAAATTCCACCCAAGTTGGATTTACACAGACTGAAGCAAACTGATAGGTTTTTGCTTCTTCTATTAACTTCTGAATGTCTAGCTTTTGTGTATGCGGTTTCAGTGCTGTATGATCAATTTTGTTCGCAATCGTCATATCCAAAAGCACTTCCTTTCTTTATTATAGTTTCAGCATAACTGATTGCTGAACAAATGTAAATTGTTATATGAAAATTTGTTCAGCGGAAAGTAAAGTAAAACCCAGGTTGGTTTCCTGGACGTTTTCAATCATTTAAAAGTTCTTTCGCTGTATGTTGATCGATAATGAGAATATTGGCATATTTCCCTTTCAATGCACCGTTGATAGCAGCTTTTTTGCGAACCCCACCGGCAATCAGGATCGATCGTTCTTTCTCTCTTAAATCAGCTAGCTCAACACCGATTGTTCGGGCATCAATGGCACGGCTACAAATGTCACCATTTTCGTCATAGAAACGCGAACAAATGTCACCAACTCCTTGTTTTTTAAGAAGTGCTATTTCTGATTCGCTAAAATAACCAAGCTTGAATAAAAGCGCTTCGTCGCGAACCGTTCCGACTGTAAAGAGGGCGATATTCGCTTGTTTACCCAGCTCAATAATTCGCTTAATATGGCGGTCTTGTTCGACCATCTGTTTGACTTCAGCATGATCAAATATGACAGGAAGCGGAAGATACCTCGGCATTGTTTGAAAAGCTTTTCCGAAAAGTTGAATCGTTTCCGAGGAATATGTGTTGACATTTGAATGACTGATCCCACCTTTTAGCTGGACGACTTCTACTCCTTTCACTTGTTTAGGATACATGCGCTGGGCAATTTGATACATGGTCGTACCCCAACTGACACCCACAATGTCACCATCTTTAACAGCTTCGTGCATAAACTCAGCACCATAACGGCTCAGATAGTGTGTGATGGTCGTATAATCGGCTGTTGGTGAAAAAACAACGTGCGCCTCAAGTAGGCCATATTTCTCTTCCAACATGGCGGCTAGGGCATCCATATCCTCAAACGGATCCATTACACGAATTTGAACATAGCCTTTCTCCTTTGCAAACTGCAATAGCCTCGATACAGTCGGTCTTGAAATTTCCAGCTGTTCGGCTATTTGCTGCTGACTGTAATCAGACTGATAATAAAGTCTGGCAGCTTCTATACTTAATTGCTGTTTTTCCCTGTCCATCACATACCTCCTTTACATGTTGACATCTACCAAATCCAATTGTTGTTTTAACCATATTATAATGAAATGTTACCAATAGTAAACCTGTTCAAACCGATTGATGAACCGCTTTGCACCAATAGTTTCCGATTCCCTAACAATTCCGCTTCCTCAGTCTGTCCCTGTAGCGCCTAAGATCGATTTGCTATACACTTGTCATAGAATAGAAAAGATAAAAAGCGCGGTGAGTCCCAATGTTTAAACTATTATTGATAGAAGATGATGAATCACTATTTGAAGAAATAAAAGAACGGTTGACTGGATGGTCCTACGATGTGTATGGCATCAACGATTTTAACGAAGTGATGAAGGAATTTTCAGCGATCAAGCCAGACTGTGTCATCATAGATATTCAACTTCCCAAGTATGACGGGTTTCATTGGTGCAGGCTGATCCGTTCCCGTTCAAATGTTCCGATTCTCTTTTTATCCTCGCGCGATCAACCTGCTGATATGGTGATGTCGATGAAGTTCGGAGCTGATGATTATATCCAGAAACCGTTTCATTTTGATGTTTTGATTGCCAAAATTCAAGCGATTTTTCGCCGTACCTATGAATATAACACGGAGCCAAACATAGTCAAAACGTGGTGCGGAGCAACCGTTGACATCGAACAGAACCTGATTGCCAATGAGCTGGGTTCCATTGAACTGACGAAGAATGAGATGTTTATTTTAAAGCAGTTAATTGAACAAAAAAATAAAATTGTCAGCCGAGAAGAGTTGATCAGAAGCTTGTGGAATGACGAACGTTTTGTTAGTGATAATACACTGACAGTCAACGTTAACCGCTTGAGAAAAAAATTGGATGCCCTGAAGCTCGGCCAATATATTGAGACAAAGGTTGGCCAGGGCTATCTGGCGAAGGAAGAAGGATCATGACAATGCTGAAAGCGTTTTTGACCGAAAGACGAAGCTGGATTATCATGTTTTTTTTACAGCAGGTTTTCCTTCTGTTTATCGCTTATGTCGATTCATCCATCCCTTTTACGCCCATCCTTTATACTGTTTATTTGTCTTTTTTGATATGGATTGTTTTTGTATTTGTCCGCTTCAACAAAGAAACGAAATTTTATAAAAGTCTTGAAAAATGGGAAAACAACCTTGATGTAAAAAAAATTGATGAAGCAGAGACGCCTTTTGAATCGATGATTGAAAAAAGCATCACCGGACAGACAGAACAGTTGAAACGGCAGGCAGTACTGCACAGCTTAGCTTTAGAGAATGAAAAAGACGAATTGATGGCTTGGATACATGAAGTAAAAACACCGCTGACCGCTATGCATTTAATCATTGAGAGAATGGAAGATCAAACGGTGAAAAACCAGCTTGATTATGAATGGCTGCGCATTCATCTGCTACTTGATCGGCAACTCCACCAAAAACGGATGACATTTATCGAAAATGACTTGTCACTTGAAGTCCTTGAGCTCAAGCCATTAATATTTAAAGAAATAAGAGATTTGCAAACATGGTGTATTCAAAAGGGTATCGGATTTGATATACAGCTGAAGGCAGTGGCAGTTCTCAGCGATGCGAAATGGCTGGCTTTTATTATCAGACAGCTGCTGACCAATGCGGTGAAGTACAGTAAAGCATCTGATATTCTGATTCGAAGCTATGTACAAGATGAACGGATTCACCTTAAAGTTCAAGACTTTGGACGAGGTATTGATCCTAAAGATATATCTCGTGTGTTTGACAAAGGCTTTACATCAACAAAGGAACATCATAACAATGCGGCTACAGGAATGGGGCTGTACCTTGCAAAAAAAGCGGCAAAGCCGCTAGCGATACAGATTAAGGTAAACTCTTCTCTTGGTGCGGGCACAACTTTTATACTAACTTTTCCAAAACGAAATGCATTTGAACGAGTGATCAGCATGTGACAAAGATGTCACATGCTTTTCTTTTTTGTTCGTTTAATCGAGGGAAAGTTCCGGCTTTCCTTTCTATAATAAAAATAATGACTACTACAAAAAGGAGTTTAATCGAAATGACGATTTTAGAGGCGAATAAAGTTCGAAAAAGCTATGGAAATAAGTTTAATAAACAAGAAGTATTAAAGGGTATCGATATTTCTATCGAGAAAGGTGAATTTGTCGGCATTATGGGTCCGTCAGGCTCTGGTAAAACGACTTTGCTTAATGTACTATCATCTATTGATCATGTGAGCGGCGGAACGATTATGATCGATCAGGTTGAGATGACCAATATGAAGGAAAAACAACTTGCTGAATTTCGCAAACAGCATTTAGGTTTTATTTTTCAAGAATACAACTTGCTTGATACGTTGACAGTGAAGGAAAATATTCTTCTGCCGTTGTCCATTACAAACATGCCCAAAAAACAAGCCCATCAAAAATTTGAAGAAGTAGCAAAGGAATTAGGTATTTACGAGTTGCGGGATAAATATCCGGGTGAAATTTCCGGTGGACAAAAACAGCGCACATCAGCAGCCAGAGCGTTTATTCATGAACCAAGCATTATTTTTGCTGATGAGCCGACAGGTGCTCTCGACTCGAAATCCGCCTCAGACTTGCTGAATAAACTGAGCCAATTAAATGAAAGACGAAACGCCACGATTGTAATGGTTACCCATGATCCGGTCGCTGCTAGTTACTGTAGCCGAGTAGTTTTTATAAAAGATGGCCAAATATATACACAGCTGAATAAGGGAGTTCAGGACAGGCAAATGTTCTTTGAGGATATCATGAAAACGCAAGGTGTATTGGGTGGGGTTCAGCATGAGCATTAATCAGCTAATTTTTCGCAACCTGAAAAAAAACATCCGGAATTATTACCTTTATGTATTTGCGTTAATCTTTAGCATGGGCCTTTATTTTGCTTTTGTTACACTTCAGTATGATTCGGCACTCAATGAAGTGAAGGCATCGATAAAAGGCGCAGCTGGTTTGAAAGCAGCTTCCATTCTTCTTGTCGTAATAGTGGCCGTATTTATTTTATATGCCAATACGATTTTTATTAAGAGACGGAGCAAAGAAATCGGTTTATTCCAATTAATTGGCATGAGGAAGCAAAAAATCTTCCGAATCTTAAGTTTGGAAAATATCATGCTTTATTTCGGCTCCTTGTTCATCGGGGTGTTTGCCGGATTTTCAATATCAAAGCTTTTGCTTATGATTTTGTTTAAAATATTAGATATTAAAGCTGAAGCAAAATTGCATTTTTCTGGGGAAGCACTTGTGCAAACCATCATTGTATTTTGTGGAATCTATCTTTTGGTAATGGTGATGAATTATGCGTTTATTAAAAAGCAAAGCATTTTATCTTTGTTTAAAGCGACATCATCTACAGAAGATAAAGTCAAGCGAATATCCATTCTCCAAATGATCGTCGGTTTGCTGGGCATCTTGTTGATTTTGGCGGGATATTATATATCAACTGAACTGTTCAGCGGAAAATTCAAGTCCATTAATGAGTTGTTTTATGCGATGAGCTTTATTCTCGGATCTGTCATCATCGGCACATATCTCTTTTATAAAGGGTCGGTCAGCTTTGTCTCCAATATCATTCGTAAAAGCAAGGGAGGTTACTTGAATATTTACGAAGTGTTGTCCCTTTCATCCATTATGTTCCGGATGAAATCCAGCGCCCTTTTATTAACGATTATCACGACCGTCATGGCATTAGCAATCGGTTTATTATCGTTGAGCTATATTTCCTATTACTCCGCAGAGAAAACAGCTGAAGAAAACGTAGCAGCTGATTTCGCCATGACAAATCAAAAGGATGCAAAACAGTTTGAGCATTTATTGGACGAGGACAACATTTCCTACAGTAAAAAAGAAATTCATGTCGTACAAACGGCTGTCAATATGGACCAGATTATAAAAGGAGGTAAAAAAAATACGTCTGTAGATCCGAAAAAATCTCGGCTTGCCGTAGTTAGCGATCAAGAGATTGACGGGATGGACGTGTCGCAAGAAGATGTGATGTTATCAGGCTATTCAGACCTGCTTCAAAAATTTATGGCTTTTAAAGAGACTGGAACCATTAAAGTAAAGAGCCAGCATGAGACAATATCATTAAACTTTTTAGGGATTAAAAAGGAATCCCTCTTATCCTACAACTTCACAGGAGGCTCACCTATTGCTATTGTGGATGATGCACTGTTCAAACGTCTGAGCCATGACAAAGATCCGAAATTACAGGGAAAACTGAGTCTTTATATCGGAATTAATTTAAAATCTAAAGACCAGCTTCAACATGCAAATGAACTGTTTGCAAAAGTGAATCAAAATGATCAACATTTATCATTCCTTGATACCTTTAACAAGCAAAGATCGACTTTCGGCCTGATCATGTTTATCGTCGGCTTTTTAGGCCTCACATTTCTGATCACATCAGGATGTATCCTTTATTTTAAACAAATGGACGAAAGCGAAGATGAAAAACCGAATTACACCATTTTGAGAAAACTTGGTTTCACACGGGGGGATTTACTGAAGGGGATACGAATCAAACAAGTCTACAACTTTGGTATTCCATTAGTCATCGGTCTGCTTCACAGCTACTTTGCTGTCCAATCCGGCTGGTTCTTATTTGGATCAGAGCTATGGACACCGATGGTTATTGTCATGGTGTTGTACACCAGTCTATACTCTATTTTTGGTTTGTTGTCTGTCCTTTATTATAAAAAGGTGATTAAGTCCGCATTGTAACCCAGACATATTTGTCTATTCCAATAGGACGACCAGAAAGTCAGCTTTTACTGGCTTTCTGGTCGTTTTTTAACAAGAATTTTTATAATGATAACAAAAAAAGAAGTCTAGGCTCTACCTCGTCTGCATGGTAACACTAGTCGAAGGAAAATAAAGATTCAAGAAGCGAGCTAAGTTAGCTTAATAGCAAAGTAGCCCATCTTACTGTCCCAAGAGAATCTATACTTGGATGACCATTCCTGAAAATATCCCGTTTCTAATCCTTCCAATGACAACCAAGACAATGCTAAAAAATCCTGTTCAGCTGAACGGTTTTACATCGGCAAGTCTAAAATGTCTGGTTGATAGAATTCTGGTTTCTCTTGAAGTTGTACCGCCTCTTTCTTTCCTGTTTGTTGAGCTTTTACACAAGCGTCAGCTGTCACTGCTGCAATATAGCCGTCCCAAGCAGTGGGACCGCTTACTTCGTCTTTTTGGCGAATGGAATCTAGGAAAGCCTGTAGTTCTTTATCATAAGCATCCACGAATCGCTGTTTCCAATCCATTAAAATAGCTGTACTACTGTTTCCTTGTTTTCGCACATTAATATTTGCTACTTCAGGGAGCTTAACAATGCCTTCCTCCCCGACGACTTTACATTGAATATCATAGCCGTATTGACAGTTTACAAAGATCTCGGCAGTGATGATGATCCCGCCCTTTGTCTCAAGCATGACGATTTGTGGGTCCTTTAAATGTGGAAGAGCATGTCTCGTTTTCTTTGGATAAAAGACTTGAACAGATTGATAGTCATCATTGATCAGCCAGTGCAATACATCAATTTCGTGAATGAGCGTATCTGTAATTGCCATGTCAGTTGTGTAATGTTCCCCTGTTCCGGCATTGCGGTGCGCACAGTGAATCATGAGCGGTTCACCAATCACTCGGTTGTCAATTGCTTCTTTCAGTTGAATATAACCGCTGTCATAACGTCTCATAAAACCTACTTGTACAAATCGTTTGCCGAGATCGATCTCCTCATTGACTATTCGCATACAACCGTCTGCAGTTGTTGCAAGCGGTTTTTCACAAAAAACATATTTCTTTGCTTTGATCGCTTTTAAAACACTTGATTCATGAGCGGGACCCCAACTTGTCACTAAGACTGCATCTACCTGTTCTGCATTGATCAAGCTAGCATCATCTGGATAGACGTCGGCATGTAATGAATAATGATTGACAGCTTGTCTGGCTGCATTTTGATTGACATCTGTGACTGCGACAATTTCTCCACCTGACAGTTGATTTGTGATTCGATCGATATGTTCTTTTCCAATGGCTCCAGTTCCAATCACACCAATTCGTACACCCATGGACGCCACCCCTTCACATTTGTTTTTTCTTTCCTATGTAGCTACATTGAGCAAGTGACGGTCAATATATTTTCTTGCCAGCAAAGCATATTCAAGCGGATTTGCAACCGCAGGGTCCTGTTCAGCTTCAATCACAATCCAACCGGAATAACGATTCTTTACTAAAGTTTCATATACTTCTACAAAATCAATACAACCATCTCCAGGAACTGTGAACATTCCTTGCAAAAATGCCTGTTGGAATGAATTCCCTTCCGCTTTGCATTTCTTCATGACTTGGAGCCGTGCATCTTTAAAGTGAACATGTTGAATCCGGTTGATATGCTTAACAAGTATGTTCATGTAGTTTCCGTCTGAAATATAAGCATGCCCTGTATCATAGAGGAGATGGACATCTTCTGGGTCTGTACCCGCCATGAGACGGTCTACTTCTTCCTCTGTTTGCACACCAGTCCCCAAATGGTGGTGGTAGACGAGCTTTAATTGGAACTGTTCTGCTATTTTTCCAAGGTGATTCAACCCAGTACAAAGCAGTTGCCATTCTTGATCTGTAAAATAAGGTTTTTCTTTAAAGACATTCTTATCAAGGCATTGAACACTGTACGTTTGTTCTGAAACCACTGCAACATCGGCATCAACTTCTTTTAAATACTGGCAGTGGACTCTAAATGCCTTTTGTACGGTTTCAATGCCATCACGGAGAATATAACTGCTAAACCACTTACCGGCAATCCGTAAATTTCTCAGTTCAAGCTCTTTGTTTAATATCGCCGGACTGGGGAAAAATCCTCCTGCTTCTGTCCCTTGGAATCCCGCCACAACAATATCACTTAACAAATGCTGAAGCGTATTGCCTGCACCAATTTCCGGAATGTCATCATTGCGCCAGCCAATTGGAGCGATGCCCCATAAAATATCTGACTTTCCCATGCTGCTGCCTCCTTTTAGTATTGTTTGGCAACCTTCAACATTTTTTGTTTGGTCTCAAATGCTTGCTGAACCCGATGGTTTTCTGATACTTCGGCAACACCTACATGCCACCAGCTATCATAACCAGTAGTCATCGTCTTCGGCAGAACCTTTATGTCAATTAATGTGGAGACAGCTTGCTTTTTTGCATCTTCCAGTGCGGCTTTTAACGCTTCGACTGTATGGACTTGATAGGTTTTGGCTCCATAACCCTCAGCAACCTTTCGATAGTCAATATTTAAAATTTGCTTGTCAGCGGTTCTGAACTCGCAATGATAGCTTCCTGATCCATGATCCATTTGGAGATTGCTAATACACCCGAATCCTGAGTTATCAAACAGCAGAATGTTTATTTTTTTGTGATATTGAATAGCTGTGATGAACTCTGAATGGAGCATGAGGAAACTTCCGTCACCGACTAAAGAATAGACTTCTTGATCAGGGTGAGCTAATTTCAAACCAAATGCCCCTGAGACTTCATAGCCCATGCATGAATAACCATACTCAAGATGATACGTATTCACTACATTTGCATGCCATAAACGTTGCAAGTCTCCCGGAAGAGAACCAGCCGAACCAATGATCACACTATCCTCATCAATCGTTTCATTAATTGTTAACAATGCTGTTGTTTGTGGGAGTTCGGTTTGCAATGTATCGGCATATTCATTCAGTACTTCTTGAGAAAATTGACCTTTAATTTCAGGTTTAAAGCCTTCTCGTTTAAAGGTCATCTGACGAAGTCGATCACGTTCTGCCAGCCAGTCTGTTTTCAGTTCCTCAATGATTGAGCCATATTGACTCTGATATCCTTTTAATAAATCGTATAATTTTTCGAGGGTCACCTTTGCATCTCCAACAACCTGGAATGCGTCCAGTTTGTAGGCATGCATTCTACTAACATTAATATTTAAAAACTTTGCCTGATCAAAAGCTGTCTTGGAAGCCGTAACAAAATCGGTGTATCTTGTACCGATCCCAATCACAAGATCGGCTTGATGGGCCGCTTTGTTGGCTGCCAGTGTCCCTGTGACTCCCATCCCACCTAAGTTATTGACAAAATCAGCTTCTACAGTTGATTTACCGGCCTGTGTTTCTACTAATGGAATATTGTAATCTTTAGAAATAGCGATTAATTCTTCATGCGCTTCGGAATACTTGGCTCCGCCACCAACGATGATGAGTGGTTTCTTACTCGACTTAATTAGCGCTGCTGCACCTTGTAGCTCACGTTCGCTTGGCATGTTTCGGTCGATATAATGAACACGTTTTGCAAAAAAACTTTCATCAAAATCAAATGCTTCACCTTCGACATCTTGAGATATACAAATCGTGACTGGTCCTGCTTTGGCTGGATCTGTCATCACTTCAAACGCGCGAATAAGACTGCTCATTAATTGCTCAGGACGTGTAATTCGATCCCAGTATCTTGACACAGGCTTTAGGCAATCGTTCGTGGTAACCGCCGCACTGTGCTCCTGCTCAATTTGCTGAAGGACAGGATCCGGCTGTCGAGTCGCAAATGTATCGGCAGGAATTAACAGAACGGGAATGTTGTTGGCAAGCGCAGTCCCGGCGGCGGTCACTAAATTAGCCGCTCCAGGACCGACAGATGTTGACACAGCAAAGATCTTTCTTCTCAGCATTTGTTTACTATAAGCGATTGCCGCATGAGCCATTCCTTGTTCATTTTTACCTTGAAAAACTTTTAAATGACCCGCATCTTGTTCAAGTGCCTGACCGATCCCAACCACATTTCCATGTCCGAATATTGTGAAGATTCCTTCGACAAATGGTGTTTCTTGACCATCAACATGGATATACTGCTGATTTAAAAATTGAATGAACGCTTGTGCTGTCGTTAAACGAATTTTCCCCCCCACAAACATTCCACCTTTCTTTTCAACTTAAGACTGCACTGCAATCAAGTCTTCGATTTCTTCAACAGTTGGCATCGCATCAGATGAACTGTGCTTACTGACAACGATTGCTGCAGAGGCACTTCCATATGTTAGTGCTGTTTGAATATCTTTACCTGTCACAAGTCCGTGGATAAATGCCGCGGCATATGAATCACCTGCTCCAAACGTTTTCAAAACAGTTGTTTGATATGCAGTCGCCCTAAATACATCACCTGACTTGCTGTATGCGTAAGAGCCATCGACACCATGCTTAATGACAACGAGATCTGCGGAATGTTGAAATAAATGTTGAACAGATGCTTTATTGCTGCCTCCACTGCGCTTCTCCATGACATCAAATTCATCCCGTGTACCGATCACAATGTCTGACTGTTCAGCCACGATTGAATAATATAGTGCCGTTTCCTCTGCCGAGACCCATGTATATGGACGAAAATCAAGTTCAAAGACAACTTTGACGTGCTGTGTTTTCGCGAGTTGAATCGCTTTTAAAACAGCTTCACGAGAAGGGCTTTTAGCGAGTGCTGTTCCTGAGACCAAAAGGAGCTTGGCTTTGGCTATATAATCTTCGTTTACTTCTGAAGGGTCAAGGTATAGATCTGCGACATCATCACGATACATTAAGATACTGCATTCTTGAGGACTTTTCATCTCGGTAAAGGCAAGGCCCGCCTTATGCCCATCTTTGTCAATGACCATTTGCGATGTGTCCACACCCATCTTTCTCATATACGACTCAATGAATCTACCATGCTGGTCGTCTGGGATTTTTCCAATAAAACCAGCCTTCAATCCTAATTTGGCACTACCGATTGCAATGTTCGCCGGTGAGCCACCAACATATTTAGAAAATGTCATCGTTTCTTCGAGTGGACGATGATATTCAACTGCATTTAAATCAATACATGCACGGCCAATTGCGACAATATCAAATTGTTTTTCCTCAGCAAATCTATAAATCATCTTAAACAGCCACTCCTTCTGCTTGTTAACGTTCTAAAATCCATTCGTGATCAGGATCATGATGAAATTTCCACTTCCGCGTCGGACCTGCCATGACATTTAAATAATAGGATGTATAGCCATCTGGGACACCCACCGGGTGGTATCCTGCCGGAACAATGACAACGTTTTCATTTTCTACAGTCATCGTCTCATCAATTGAACGGTCATCTGTATAGACGCGTTGGAACACGAAACCTTGATCAGGCTCGATCTCATGGTAATAAGTTTCCTCTAAAAATGATTCTTCAGGTAAATTGTCTTGATCATGTTTATGGGGTGGATAACTGGACCAGTTTCCACTATCAGTATAAACTTCAACGACCAACAGACGATTTGCAGAATGGTCTGAATCAGAAAGGATGTTGTGAACCGTTCGTTTATTATGATACTTCCCCCGCTGTTCAATGCTGTTATCTTCAGCTTTAATCCATTTTGTCGGTAGCTGTTGTTGAGAAGGAGCATAGCAAAGGGCTACCCTTGCTTGAGTGACGGCAGTGATGTTAAAAGGATGGTCATTTGATATGTAAACACTATCGGTTGGTTTTTTCTCAAAAACGCTTTCTCGTGTGCCGATGTTCGGATATGTTTGCTGATGATCAGATACGGTAATCTTCCCCGTCAGCGCAACAATACAGCATTCTTGTTGATACAATTCTTCTTCATAACGAGCATTTGGGATCAAGTCGAGCACTTTAAATTCGACATAACACAGCTTAGCATCTGCTTTTTTCACTTGATGGACAACCTTGACACCTTGTGAACGTTCAAATACCTCTGGCTTTCGCAACAAATGGCTCATCAAAACATCTCCTCACTAAAATCTGGGGTCGGATATCTTGCCGTTACGACTTTCTTACGTGTATAAAAATCGACACTATCTTTGCCATTGGCATGTAGTGTTCCGAAGAATGACGACTTCCAGCCTGAGAATGGAAAGAATGCCATCGGTGCCGGCACACCCAAATTAATGCCGAGCATTCCGGCATCAATATGTTCTCGGAAATAACGGATAGCATTGCTATTAGAAGTGAACAAACATGCGCCATTGGCAAATTCCGATTTGTTGGCGATCTCAACCGCTTCTTTTAAATGTTTTACTCGAATCACAGACAAAACAGGTGCAAAAATTTCATCTTTCCAAATCGTCATATTTGTTGTGACATTGTCAAAGATCGTCGGACCGATGAAATAACCTTCATCAGAAACATGTTCACGACCATCACGAACAAGTCGTGCACCTTCTTCAATGCCTTTTTCAATATAGTGAAGCGTCCGTTTCTTGTTGTCTTCCCGAATCACCGGACCGAGGAACACACCGTCATCAAGCCCGTTTCCAACTTTAATGTCATTTGCTTTTTCAAGCAATTGATCCATAAATTGATCAGCAATCCCCTCTTCTACAGTTACAACGGCACATGCCATACAACGCTCACCAGCAGAGCCGAAAGCAGCCCCAATAATATTGGTTACCGTGTCATCTAGGTTGGCATCATTCAGAACAATTGTATGGTTTTTAGCCCCTGTCAGTGATTGAACCCGTTTTAAATGTTCGCTTCCTTTTTGATAGACATACTCCCCAACTGATTTAGATCCAACAAATGAAACCGCTTTAATATCAGGGTGTTCGAGAATACCGTTAACCACATCATGAGCGCCATACACCACATTGAAGACACCTTTTGGAAGCCCGGCTTTTTCAAATAGTTCAACAAGCTTTTCTACCAAAAGTGGCGTACGTTCGGAAGGCTTTAAAATAAATGTATTACCTAAAGCAATCGCCATCGGAAACATCCAGCACGGAACCATCATTGGAAAATTGAATGGTGCAATACCACCGACGACTCCAATTGGATAGCGATAGTTTACCGCTTCAACATCTGTTGCAATCGTTGCCAGTGAATCCCCCATCATCAATGAAGGTGCCCCCGCAGCAAATTCAACATTTTCAATGCCTCGCCCTACTTCTCCCAAAGCTTCTTTTGTATTTTTTCCGTTCTCAAGTGTAATCAGGTGGGCAAGCTCCTCTTTATGCTCTGTGAGCAGTTGCTGGTAGTTAAATAGAATTCTAGCCCGTCTTGGAACAGCAATTTGGGACCATTTTTCAAATGCTTGGGCTGCTGCTTTCACCGCCATATTAATATCTGCTTGTGTAGATAGAGGTACTTGACATAGAACGTCTTTTGTTGCCGGGTTGACAACATCTTCATAATGATCGGTTTTACTTTCAACCCATTCTCCATTGATATAGTTTTTTAACTTTCTGGCTTCTGCCAATCTTATAGCCCTCCTTCAAACAAACAATTTACACAAAAACATCCATGATTATTAATTGTTGATAATTTCTTGGTTACATTCTAATTTGATTTCAAACATAAGTCAATCATAAATATCAGTTTTACCAAAAAGATAAACAATCTACTCAACAAGAAAATGGTGGTTTGTTGCAAAACCAAGTGACCAATGCTATCATTTTTTTAGCAATTATTGATTAACTTTTGGATTTTATCCATAAAGACTGAAAAGGAGATATTTCGTATGAAGTTAATGAGGGTAAAGGAGATGGAAGAATATATTTTAGCCAATGGCACTGTTTCTTTAGATAAATTATGCCAAGTTTTTAATGTCTCCAAAAATACGGTCAGACGCGATATTAATAGACTAGCTGAAAAAGGTGTGATTAAAAAAGTATATGGCGGTGTAACAGCCATTGAGAAAATGTCGTTAATTCCATTTGAAAATCGGACAATTCAAAATAAAGCGGCTAAAATAAAAATTGCCCATTACGCTTCGCGCTTTATTGAAGATGATGATCTCATTTTTATCGATTCCGGCACAACGACCCAACCCATTTTAGACATGCTCGATTCAACTAAACAGGTCACGGTTATCACCAACAGTTTAGACATTATCAATACTGCTGCAACTCTAGAAAATATAAACTTAATCGTGATCGGCAACAATTTTAAGAGACAAACAAAGTCATTTGTTGGATTGGATGACCCCGCTTCTTTGAATAAATATAATATCAACAAGGCTTTTATGGCGGCAACAGGCGCTTCTCTTACACACGGTTTAACAAACTCTGATATGCTTGAATATGAAATTAAAAAGAAAATTTCTGAAAAAGCAAACGAAGTCTATTTACTTGCTGACCATTCCAAATTCGGAAAATCAACATTGCTGACATATGCACCATTTAGCAGACTTGATTGTATTGTAACGTCAAAACCGCTTGATCAGGACTATGAAAAGTACTGTCATGAACACAATATCGAAATTCATCTGGTATAATATGTTATTGAGTGAGCCACTAATCATTTTGGGAGGGAAAACCGATGAAAAATGTAAAAATGGGAAAATCAGATTTACATGTCTTTCCGATTGGTTTAGGAACAAACGCAGTCGGAGGCCATAATCTCTATCCAAATTTGAATGAAGAAACAGGGAAAGATCTTGTTCGTGAAGCCCTTAAACATGGTGTGACATTATTGGATACCGCCTACATATACGGAGTTGGCCGTTCTGAAGAATTGATTGGGGAAGTTCTTCGTGAATTTAATCGTGAGGATGTCGTGATTGCAACAAAAGCCGCCCACAAAAAAACAGGAGAAGGCTTTGTCTTTGATAACTCCCCCGCATTTTTAAAGACATCTGTAGATGAGAGTTTAAAACGGCTAAAAACAGATTATATTGATCTATTCTACATTCACTTTCCAGATGACCATACACCGAAAAGTGAAGCAGTTGGAGCCCTTGATGAACTAAAACAAGCGGGAAAAATCAAGGCGCTCGGCGTATCCAACTTCACCATTGAACAGTTAAAAGAAGCTAATCAGGACGGCTTGGTGGATGTCTTGCAAAGCGAATATCATTTATTAAGCAGAGAAGCAGAGCAGACATATTTCCCTTATACACAGGAGCATAACATCTCATTCGTTCCTTATTTTCCACTCGCTTCAGGATTGTTAGCCGGAAAATATAATGAAAACACAACATTCCCTGAAGGCGATCTTCGCAGAGAAATGGAACAATTCCAAGGGAGCCGCTTTCAAGAAAACCTCAAAAAAGTTCAGCAGCTCACATCGATAGCAGAAAAGCACAATGTCGAGATCGCCCATATTGTCCTCGCTTGGTATCTTGCACGACCTGAAATTGATATGGTGATTCCTGGGGCAAAACATGAGGCACAGTTAAAAGACAATCTCAAAGCAGCTGACATTCAACTTTCTCAAGCAGACATTACGTTTATCGACCAATTGTTTGCCAACTGAACCAATTGGGGCGTCCAATAAGTTTGACGATTGGACGGCCTTTTTTTATATAATCTGATCATATCCCGACACTGTATATCGTTTTCAAAGATTTCCTCAGCGTATCAGATCAATACCTACTATTCATTTTTAATGCTAGTTAGAATGTCCAGTTCAACTTCTCTCGTTTTATATCTTCTTCACTTCGCAACTTGAATCGCATGTTTTAAATGGCTTCACTAACTATCAGATTGACTAACTCGACAATTTTGGGTCTTGTCGGGACTCCAATGATCCCCTAATGACCGCTTTCACATATTTTCCTATAACTAATTGTTAAGGGTCAGCTAGCAATAACTTCTCGATGAAGTTTTCATATGTTCTCCTTTATCGGTACTGCAAAACATATAGAAAATTACAATTCCCAAAAAGTAATATTTGGAAATCATTTAAGTCCATAACGATAACCGTCGAAAATAAGAGAAAGGCTACAAACAGCTAATAGAAAACACAAATAAGCCATACTAAACTGGCGGTATTTTTCTACATCCTTAATTAGGAATTACTTATCGCTTGGCTCCCTATCTCATTAATGCTAATATCATGCCATTGGTCATACAATTTAATCTATAGAAGGGTGCTATAATAAATTCATATTGACACACCTGAGAGATTTCTAGAATTCTAAGCTTAAATTTAGAAATGAGTGATTTTTATGGATAAAACGAAAATACTTATTATTGAAGATGATGAACCAATTGCAGATTTGCTTTCATACGGGCTTACAGCGGAAGGTTTTCAAACATGCATTGCTAATAGTGGAGCTCTAGGAATGCGTCAACTAGATCAATTCAAACCAGATCTTCTACTGCTCGATTGGATGTTACCAGATTGTAGCGGACTGGATATTTGTAAAAAGGTAACTGAGACCTATAATATTCCTATACTTATGATCACCGCAAAATCAGATATTGCAGATAAAGTGCTTGGATTGGAATTCGGGGCAGATGATTATATTACAAAACCATTTGATTTGCGTGAAGTTGTCGCTAGAATTCGTACGATCATTCGGCGTCTAGAACAATCTCATCATTTGAACGACAGAGAAACCTCAAAAAGGAATGATATTCGGTTTAAAAATATTGTGATTATTCCAGATGAAAGACTAGTAAAAAAAGACGAAATGCCTGTCGAGTTGACTCCTAAAGAATTTGACTTGCTGATGACTTTATTTAACCATCGAGGAAAAATTTTCACCCGCTCAGAGCTGTTAGAATTCATCTGGGGCTACGATTTTTTGGGCGATACACGTACAGTAGATACTCATATTCAAAGACTCCGGAAAAAGCTTGATGCAAGCGATTTGATTATAACAGTGTTTGGCGTCGGATATAAATTTGTGAAACAGGAGGAATAGAGATTGTTACGAACCATCAAGAGTAAATTTATTATTGGCTTTTTTCTCATCTTTTCTCTCTCATTCCTCATCCTCAATCAAACAGTAAAAAAAATGATTTTGTCAAGTAATCAAGAAATTGTCACCTCCGATTTAGTTGAACTGAAGAAAAATAGCATTGTATATGTAAACCAATCATTTTTAATCAATCATTATAAAAACAATAAGCTCTATTTTGGCGACATGGCAGATGACATGGTCAATCATTTAAGTCATTCCACAGAAAGCAATGTCAGTGTTTATACTGTAGATGGTCAATTGTTGTCTTCTTCTGCTAAGAAAGTGTTTGCTAGAAGCAGTGATGATGATCTTAAAAAAGCGATCAACGGCATGACTGCCTATCATATTACCTACGATCGAAACAAGGCAGAGGTTTTTTTCTCTTATCCAGTCGTTATTGAAGGAAAAAAAGTAGGCATATTACGCTTTTCAAAAGATTTTAGTCTACTCTATAAACAAAGTGGAGAGATTTTGGATATTATGTTTTATATCGCCCTTGCTATATTTGCGGTGGCATTCCTTTTCTCCTATATCCTCTCCAGACATATCACGATTCCTCTCGTCAAGTTAACAGAGGCATCCTCAGAAGTCAAAAAGGGCAAGTTAGATGTGGAAATTAACTTCCGGAGAAAAGATGAGATAGGTCAGCTCGCTACTAATTTTAATGATATGATCACCAGAATTAGAGAGCAAATTTCAACTATTGAAAGAGATCGGGATCGGTTAAAAGAACTGAACGAACAAGAAAAACGCTTTTTTGATAATATTACCCATGAACTTAAAACACCTCTAACGTCTATTCAAGGATATGCCGAAATCATCAAAGTAAAAGGGGAATCAGATCAGAACTTTTTTAATAAAGGAATGAATCATATTGTTGAAGAAAGTCAACGTCTTCACAACTTGGTGATAAAACTCCTTGAAGCATCCCGAGAAACTTCTAGGAATGATCAATTCGTTAGGGTTAACACAGGGGAAATTTTAAGAGATGTATGTGAATCTATGAAGTTTCGGGCAGAACGATATAAGAAAATGATCACCTTTGAAATTGATGAAAACCTATATGTGTATGGTCAGGTGAATAGGCTGCGTCAACTTTTTATTAATCTGCTAGATAATGCTATCAAATACAGCTTAGCTAATTCAGAAATAACAGTTACAGCTAAGATCGTTGAAGAAAAAGTTATTTTTATGTTCAAAAACCCAAGCGCTTCATTTGAAACTGCCCAATATTTGAAAATGCTTCAGCCTTTTTATTCAGTAAACCAAAAAATTATGGAAGAGGGAAGTGTCGGTTTGGGATTAAGCATTGTTAAAACAATTGTTGACGAACACGGGGGATTCATCAAAATGTTCAACAAGGAACAACATACAATGGTTATTGTGGAAATCAATCATATGAAGGTAGAGAAATGATGATGAAAAAAAAACAGTTTATCATATGGTCAGTGGTACTATTGTGTCTCGTCATTTTTGTATTCAGTCATAATGTGGGAAAGAGTTCGGAAACCATTATCATACCAAGTCATGAGGAAAACCATATTGAAGATCAGAAGATCCACCCCTTTCAAGTGAAGACGATATATCGTCTCCCTGAAGTAGATCAATTGCTTGGGTGGTCTTCATCGAACTCTATTATTGGTTTCTTTATAGAAAAAGAAACTTCTGAACGTAGTCATCTTCAGCAGCTTTCTTACCCCTATGAAAAACCTAAATTACTAAAAAAGATTGAAAGCAACAATAACAAATTGAAGATGTCACCAGATGGAAAAAGTATCATCGAGGAAAATAGTACATCATTGAAACTGATTTCGTTGACGAACGAAAAAAAAATAGAAATAGCTAGTTACTCCTCTAACCAGCAATACTTTGGAGAAATTTCTTGGTCAAATAATAGCAGATACGTTTGTTTTCTGGTCATAAATACTAAAAATAATAAAGCGAACGTCAACGTATTTGATACAGATTCTAAAACTCTCAAAACGTACCCATTGAAGGGTTTTGGCTCGATGGACACGTTTACAAAAGTTAACATTTCTGATAATGGCCGTGGCTTGCTACTCATGATACCAACCAACCAATCCGGACAACAATACAGCATGATGATGGGAACCATTAGCAATAAGGGGTTCAATATTCAGTACCAACGTCAGATTAGCCATGGCGAGCCTGTTTGGTTAAATAATGATCAACTTGTATTCCTAGGTAATGGCGAAACATTGTACGAATACGATCGCCGAAACAAAGAGCTTTCTGTACTACGCGAAAAAGTAGCCTTTTTCAAATTCTCAAATGATCGAAAGAAAATTGCTTACTCTCTATATGACAAGGACAGTATTTATGCAGGCAAGCTTCAAGGGAAAAATATCCTGTTTGAAGAACCGATATACCATGGCACCATACCGGAAGAAATATATTGGAGTCCAGATAGTAACAATCTACTCTTTTATGGTCAAAAGCAATATTCTGCTGCGGAAACTTCACCAGCAGGATTTTATAACAATCAAGCTTATATTATAACATTTAAATAGCTTATTGATTTACTAAAAACCTTATTTTGGTATTCAACCGAAATAAGGTTTTTTAGTTTTTAAAAATTTCCCTCTCGTCATATCTACAAAATATATCTTTCTTCTTTTTGTGACATTTTGTTTACAAGTTGATCAAACTACTGCGACATCTTCATTCTATATTTAAAGAGCGTTATTTATATCAAACTTATCTTTAACCATCAAAAAGTTGATGTGAAAAGTTTTATAAGAGTCCTAGTAAAAATAATATCTATAGTTAAGGAGAAAAGAAAATGTCAAATGCCCGAAAAAAGAGTCGTAAAACGAACAGAATGAGAAAAATAGTGTTAGGTATATTAACGGTACTGTTTATCACTTTAGGATGTATTTCTTGGGATGCACTTGCTGGTTCAAAATCAGACTCAACAAGAGGAAATACAACTATGTTAAAGCATATTTTTAAAGATAGAAAAATAGGACATCAAAATTCAGTAGGAAAAAAAGATCCTTCGAAAACACCGCTTGAAACTGGTAAGGTCGTCTATTTGACTTTTGATGATGGGCCAAACCCAATTGCTTCCGAAAAAATTTTAAGTTTGCTTGATAAATATAATGCTAAAGCAACATTTTTTATGTTGAAACCTCATATCGAGCAAAATTTAGACATCGTCAAGAAAATGGTTGACCGTGGTCATTCCGTTGGATCACATGGAGTGACACATCAAGTATCTCAAATCTATAAATCTCCCGAAAGCTTTGCAAGCGAAATGAACGATACACTTGCCGTTATCAATAAAGCAACTAACAGCAAATCACATTTGATTAGAGCACCTTACGGGTCAAAACCTTACATTACTGCTCCATTTAAAGCAGTCATTAAGCGCGATCATTTCAATCTTTGGGATTGGACTGTTGATTCAGAGGACTGGAAGTTAGCAAATGGTGCATTCGTGAATAATACAATTCAGCAAGTAAACAACCTTGTTGATACAAGACCACTTGTCGTGTTAATGCATGAAAAGCCAACTACTGCCGCCCATCTAGAAAAGTTACTGGAATACTTCCAGAAAAATGGCTATGAAATGAAAGCTCTCCATGATTCGATGGAACCCATACAGTTCTAAAAAAATAACAAATTAAATGTGTAAGTAGATATATAGCAATTGAAAAAAATATTTTCGACTAAGGAAGGATTGTTTACAGTGAACATAAAAAAAATGATCTTGTTTATGCTAGCCCTCATGTTAACTTTTGGTGTAGTGGTTGGTTTTAATATTTACCGTAACATAGCAAAGTCAGCAGATAAAATGTACGAACCTCTACAAAGGGACTCCGAGCAGCAACATGCTCCGGACGGTCCGATATCATTTCTTTTGCTAGGAGTAGATGAGCGGCCGGGTGATAAAGGGCGAACGGACTCTATGATTGTCGTAACAGTTAATCCAGACACCAAAAAAACCACAATGACAAGTATTCCGCGTGATACGAGGGTATTTATGCAATCGAAGAATACCTATATTAAAATTAATGCAGCATACACTCATGGTGGAATTGAAGGAACTGTTAAAACGGTCGAACAATTTTTAAATATTCCAATCCATTATTATATTAAAGTCAATATGGAGGGTTTTAAAGATATTGTAGATGCCATTGGCGGAATCACGGTGAATAGTAAACTTGATTTCACCCTTGAAGGCGTGCATATAGCTAAAGGGAAACAACATGTCAATGGAAAAGTTGCTCTTAAATATGCTCGGATGAGAAAAGATGATCCTCGTGATGATTTTGGACGTCAACAGCGTCAACGTGAGGTCATCAACCAAATTATTCATGAAGGTACACAATTAAAATCACTAACAAACTATCAAAGTATTTTAACAGTGTTAGAAAAAAATGTAAAAACGAACTTGACACTAGACAAAATGATTGCTATTCATGGTTCTTATAAAGACGCTGTTAAAGATATTGAGCAATTAGAAATTGGAGGTGAAGATAAAAAAGTAGATGGTTTATGGTACCATATTGTTCCTGAGAAAACAAAGAAGGAACTTTCAGAAAAACTTCGCCAGCAAATGGACATAAAATCATAGTCTTTTAACAGCATTGAGCTAGTAGGGAAAAACTCAAAGCAGCTAAAAATCAACTTTCTCAAGCAGATATCACTTATATCGAACAATTGTCTGAACTGAATGAGGGCTGTCCAATAAGTCATTTTTTGACGGTTGGACAACCCTTTTCTATTTTCTCGCAAACAAATCTTGTGACAATCTGATCATATCCCGACACTGTATGTCGTTTTCAAAGATTTCTTCATTGTAATGTCTGATAAAAAAATTTTGATCAACACCTGTTATTCTAAAACCGCATTTTTGATAAAGTGCTAGTTGCCCAATGCTCGAATTTCCTGTTCCCACTTCAATCGTTTTGTATCCACTTGACTTCGCAACTTGAATCGCATGTAAGATTAACTGTTTGCCAATTCCTTGATTCTGCATGGTTTCACTAACTGCCAGATTGACTAATTCGACAGTTTCAGGTCTTGTCGGGAGTAGCACATATACCCCAATGATTTTTTGGTCATGTTCAGCTACAAAACATTCTCCTCTTTGCACATATTTTTCTACAAGTGATTGTGAAGGGTCAGCTAGTAACAATAAAGTGATTGGTGGTTTTTCGTCTCGATCAAGTTTTCGAATGTTCATATTTAACTCCCCTTTATTTTCTGCTTTGGTTTTTAATGTTCGGCATATGCACCCCACTTTTAGACTTGAATCACTCTTTTATTAGGACCTGATTTTGACACTTCGTTCCCCTTTTTGTATAGAGGTAGGTGACAGGTGGCCTCTGGACTGATGATGAGCATTTCGGAAACGGGTTTCCACAGACGAACGGTTTTCGAAATACCGACAAAAAAGCTTGCCGACAAAGCACTTTTTGCGACTTTGTCGACAAGCTGATCTACCGTTACGCCATCACCTTACATATATCATTCGTAAACTGAACAGGGTCTTCGATTGGTAAACCTTCTATTAAGAGGGCCTGATTGTATAAAAGATTTGTATATAGACTGAATTTGTCTTTGTCATTTTCAAAAGCGGTTTTTAACGTTTGGAATACACTATGGTTCGTGTTAATCTCAAGAACCTTGTCCGCTTTAACATGTTGATTATCAGGCATTGCATTTAAGATTTTTTCCATTTCGATGGTGACTTCGCCATCAGCAGCAAGGCAGACAGAATGTGATTTTAATCGTTTTGATGCTCTGACACTTTTCACTTTATCAGCCAATGTCTGTTTCATTTCATCGAAAATTTCTTTATACTGATTCTCATCTGTATCTGATTGATTTTGATCTTCTTCTGTGTCAATTCCCAAGTCACCGCTTGATACAGATTTAAATTCTTTCTCTTGATATGTTGCTAACATTTTAATGGCGAATTCATCGATATCTTCGGTAAAGTAAAGAATTTCATATCCTTTTTCGGTAACCACTTCAGTTTGTGGAAGTTTTTCAATCCGATCATATGAATCCCCTGATGCATAATAAATATATTTCTGATCCTCTGGCATTCTTGCAACATATTCATCAAGTGTGACAAGCTTCTTCTCTTTCGATGAATAAAATAATAACAAGTCCCTTAATGTATCTTTATGGGCGCCAAAATCGTTATATACGCCAAATTTAATCTGTCTGCCAAATGAGTTATAAAACGACTCATACTTTTCTCTATCATTCTTTAACAAGTTTTTGAGCTCGTTTTTAATTTTCTTGCTAATGTTTTTCGCAATTCGTTTTAGTTGTCGATCATGTTGCAGCATTTCTCTGGAAATATTAAGCGATAAATCTTCAGAATCGACCATTCCCTTTACAAAACTGAAGTGGTCGGGAAGTAGATCAGGGCATTTATCCATGATCAATACACCGTTTGAATAAAGCTCTAAACCCTTTTCAAATTCCTTTGAATAATAATTAAACGGAATATTTTCTGGAATATATAAAATGGCATGATATCTGACAGCACCATCGACACTTGTATGAATATGGGCAAGCGGTTTATCAAAACCGTAATGCTTTTCTGAATAAAATGCCTGATAATCTTCATCTGTTAATTCATTTTTATTTTTTCTCCAAATCGGTACCATACGGTTGACCGTCTGTTCTTCGACAACTTCTTCAAATTCATTTTCTGCATCTTCTTTCGGTTTATTGACCGTTACATCCATCTTGATTGGATAGCGGATGAAATCAGAATATGTTTGAATGACCGTTTTTAGGCGATGTTCTTCTAAATATTCATCATAATTCTCATCTTCCGTGTTCTCTTTCAGCTTCAGAATGACATCTGTCCCAACTGAATCTTTTTGGCACGGCTCAATCGTATATCCATCAGCACCTGAAGATTCCCATTTAAATGCCTCATCACTGCCAAGTGCCTTACTGATGACTGTCACAACGTCTGCAACCATAAAAGCAGCATAAAATCCGACACCAAACTGACCGATAATGTCATAACCGTCTTTCACTTCATTTTCATGTTTAAACGAAAGAGAGCCGCTCTTTGCGATCGTTCCGAGATGTTCTTCAAGCTCTGCTTTCGTCATTCCGATTCCTGTATCTGAAATCGTTAACGTTCTGTTTTCTTTGTCAGCAGAAATCTTGATATAATAATCATCTTTGTTGAATGTTAGCGATTCATCAGTGAGCGCTTTATAATAAATTTTATCGATCGCATCACTTGAATTTGAGACAAGCTCCCTTAAAAAAACTTCCCTTTGTGAATATATAGAGTTGATCATGATGTCTAACAATCTTTTAGACTCTGCTTTGAATTCCTTTTTACTCATCTATCTCTCTCCTTTTTTAAAAAACAATCGTCCATGTTGTTCACAATTTAAATAACATATCATGAATTTAATGTCAATCAATCAACATTTAAATGAAAAACACCTCTCATTGGTATGTCGAGGTGTTTTGTCCTTTATTTCGATAATACAAGCTCATTGATCACGTGAGCTACACCATTTTCAGTATTTGGTGTTGTTTCATAATCGGCACATGCTTTTACTTCTGGAATGGCATTTCCCATTGCAACTCCACAGCCCGCCCATTTGACCATTGTTAAATCGTTCCCATTATCACCAATTGCCATCACTTCATGACGACCCACTCCAAGCAATTCAGCTAATGTCTTTACTGCATTGCCTTTACTCACGTTAGGATGAAGAACTTCACAATAAAAAGGCGCGCTTTTGACCATTGTATAACGCTGTTTCATATCTTCAGGTATAGAAGCAATTGCTCTGTCCAGTTTGGCTTCTTCATCAACAAACATCACTTTTGGCACAAGGATATCTTCTGGTATTTCCTCAATTGTCCGGAACTTAAGCGGGACTTGAGTAATATATGATTCATGTATGGTATATGGACTGATATCCTGATTTGGTGTATATAGATATGCAGAGTCAAAAAAATGCATCGGTGTTTTTAATTTTTGACTAAGCTCATATAAATCTTTCACATCTTGATAGCCTAGTGTTAATTCGGAAACGACTTCCTCTGTGTGCGTATTTTGAACGAGTGCCCCATTATAAGCGATTACATAATCGCCATCTTCATTTAAATCCAATTCTTTTAAGTAACGACTGACACCGCCGAGCGGGCGTCCGGTGCAAAGGACGACCTTAACACCTTTTGCTTTAGCAGCATGGAGCGAATGTTTGACTTCGTCTGTTACTTCATGCTGCTCATTTAACAATGTTCCATCCATATCGATTGCAATTAGTTTATACATGTTCCACTCTCCTGATGAATTTTAAAACTTACGACCTAGTATTATCATAGGTCTTTTCAGTTATTTTTTCACTAAGATATTTTAAACAGCAAAAGACAGTCTCATTTAGAGACTGTCTGACTTAAAAGATTTCTTGAAGAATTGGGTCTTCATCCAAAATGCGGAGCGCTTTTTCACGATACGCTTTTTCATGCAGATATGTATAACGGTTAGGCTTTATCGTATCAGAAATACGAATCGCCTCACGATATTCTTCTTTATCCATACCAAGCGTTTTAACATAATCGAAAAAGCCTGTCCTCGTAAACACTTTTTCGATCCGTTCAGCACGATGATCCTGTACATGGGCCATAATATAGGTGGCAATTCCCACTTGAATACCATGCATCTGCGGTTTCTTCGAAATCTTATCAAGTGCATGTGAGATGAGATGCTCTGATCCACTGATTGGTGCGCTATTGCCGCTAATTTCAGTGGCGATCCCCCCCATTGTAAGCGAGCTGACCAGTTCCTTTAAAAACACTGGTTGTTTGATGTCCTGCATCGGTGTTCGGACGAAACTGTTCACTGCTTTTTTGCTTAGCATCGCAGCAAAAGCATCAACATCACCGACTCCGTGCTGTTCCTCAAACTCCCAATCATAAAGAGCGGTAATATTGGACATTAAATCACCCACACCAGCCAAAATGAACCAGTCAGGTGCTTTTTGAATAATACTTAAGTCAGCGATGATTCCATAAGGTACCCTTGCCGGAACCGTTGTTTTCTTGCCATTAATATTGAGTGAACAATTGCTGCTCGCGAACCCATCATTAGATGCTGAGGTCGGCACACTGATAAACGGAATCCGTTTAGAAAAAGAAATATACTTCCCATAATCAACAACAGAACCGCCGCCCATACCAATGATGAGATCGAAATTGCCTATCGAAAATGCTTTTTCAAGCAAATCCTTAACATCAAGGTTTGGAGCCAATCGAAGGCATTCAATATCTATATTTTGAAAAGAATTTTTGATTTGATGTTGATATTGCTGATATGAAAACTCATCAAAAAACATCATCACTTTAGAAAATCGGTGCTTTTCCAGAATCGCTTCAAGTCGCTCAATGACGCCTTCACTTATTTCTAAAACTGCGGGAATCGCAATACTTGTGACCTGATGTGACATCAGCGAATCAGCCCTTTTTCTTTTAAATATTCTTCAATTTCTACGAATGATTCAACAGCGACAAATGGAACATTTCGTTCACGCAATAAGTCTTGTAACGCATCTTTAGCAAATGTCATATCAGCATATTTGGCCGGATGTGAATCAGGTTCACTGTCACCAGCAAAATAAATCGTCTCATAGTCTTCTTTCAGTTTCTGAATGACTTTAGATTTATCGATACCATAACGTTCAGAATAATGCCAATGATTTTCATCAATTGTCATATGTACATTATCCTCTTGAAAGAAACCTTTGTTTGAATATACTTCAACATCTGTAATACCATATTTCTTCAAGATATAGTGAATATAATAATCCGTACCCGCACTTAAGACATAAAAATCTCCGCCGTTTTCTTGGACATGCTTAATGAATTCTGGTACATATTCATCAATCGGAATAGAATGAATATCTTCGACAATTTTTTCTTCGCTTTGGTTGATGGAAGCAAAAACTCTACCAAGGAATTCAATGTCTTTCAACTCTCCTGATTTCCACTTTTTAAACAATTCGCGACCTTCAGGAAAATATTTATCAATAACCATCCAGTAAAAGTCTTGTTTAGAAATCGTCCCATCAAAGTCTGACACAAATGCCCATTTCTTCATGTTGCATACCTCTTTTCTCTGGATTTGAAATATTAGATTCATTATACAGAAAGTTTGTGAACAATCGCACATTATTATATTTCTTTTTTGTGTACTTTATTTAACATAGTGAATATTCTTTCTTTATGGTTTCTCCTTTCATAGCTTATAATAACAAACTATCCAAAATCACCATAATCATACTTGATTCTTTGTACCAAAAGGGTGGACATGCAAGATACCTTTTGTTATATTTTTAAATGATAATGAGTTTCATTATCATTTAAAAATATCGTGAGGATGATAAAATTTGAAAACAAATAAACTTGCCTTAGGATTCATCATGATCATATTGTTATTTGTCACAGCATGCAACAACACAACAAAAACACCGGAAAGTCATAAAGCATCAGAGACAAGAACCTACCAGTCAACACGAGGAGATGTGGAAATTCCGACACATCCGAAACGGATCGTCACCGATCTTTACACAGGCGAATTACTAACTGTCGGAGCAAATGTTGTCGGCTCAGGGTCATGGTCTTTCAAAAATTCTTTTCTTAAAGATCAACTAAAAAATGTCACTGATTTGGGTGATCCGATCAATGTTGAGAAAGTCATGAAACTAAAACCTGATCTCATTGTCATCATGAAAGAGGATAACTATGACAAACTGTCGAAAATTGCACCAACTGTTGTCATCCCTTATAACACTGCTAAAAATATTCAAGAAACTGTCAAAATGTTTGGTGATATTACAGGTAAGAAAGACAAAGCGAAACAGTTTCTAGCTGATTTTGATCAAAAATCTAAAAACGCTCGTCAAAAAATTGCTAAAGTCATTGATAAAGATGCCACATTTGGTATTTATGAAAATACAGATAAAGGGAAGTTCTGGGTCTTTCATGACAATGGAGGACGCGGTGGACAAGCTGTCTATAACGCACTTGGCTTAAAAGCTCCTGATAAAATTAACAAAGACATTATCAAAACAGGAGAAATGAAGGAGCTCTCACTAGAAGTTATTCCTGAATATGCTGCCGATTATATGTTCATCACTGATTACAATCCCAATGGTGACAGTAAAACACTTGCCAAACTTAAAGAATCTTCAATTTGGAACCATCTAGAGGCTGTTAAACAAAACCGTGTTTTTATAAATGACTTTAATACTTACTATCCATACGATCCTCTTTCTGTTAGCAAACAAGTTGATTTAATTACCGAAATGTTAGTAAAACGTGCAAAGGAAAATAAGACGAAATAAAGGCTGAAATTTGATTTTCAGCCTTTGTTTTTTAGAGAAGTGATCAATGAGTAATTTTGTGGATCAATTTATTTTGAAGAAAAAATACCCCCTTATCACTATGGGGGTATTTCAAGTTGTTAGCTGTTTTTTATTTTTACCTGATCACAAGCCGATTGACATGAGCGTCTTAATTCACATGCAGCACATTTTCCCTTCCGGCTTCTTTTCACTAATTTAAAGAGTGTCCATGCCGCATATCCGAAGATCAATGTTCCAATCGCTATATTAAACAGCATGCTGCCACTTCCTTCTTAAGATAATCCAAATAATTTTCCACCTTGATAAATTAGAAACACCAGTGCATATGCAATGACAAGTCCATAAATAATCGATAAGTATGTCCATTTTTTTGAATTGGTTTCTTTCCTGATCACAGCTACTGTTGCTAAGCATGGGACATATAAAAGAACAAATACCATAAATCCGTAAGCAGCCAATGGTGAAAATTGTTGTGCCATCATGCCCTGCAATTGTTCTTCAGGCACGAAATAAATAATGCTCATTGACGCCACTACCACTTCTTTGGCAAGAAATCCTGTCAGCAATGATGCGGCAGCTTGCCATGTTCCAAAGCCGAGGGGTATTAAGATCGGCGCAATCGCACCGCCAATCATCGCCAAAAAGCTGTCATCCATCTCTACACCTGTTCCACCTGGCCCTGTATAGGATAAGAGCCAAATCAAAACAGATCCGCCAAAAATGTATGTTCCTGCTTTACGAACAAAGCCTTTGCCTTTTTCCCATGTAGAACGCCATAATGTACGAGCCTGTGGCAATCGATATGGCGGTAACTCAATGACAAAAAATGATTTTTCTTCTTTTAGTTTTGAAGAAGATAAAAACTTGGCCAATATTAAAGCGGAAACAATTCCCAATACATATAGTGAAAGAACAACTAAAGCCTGATGCGCCGCAAAAAAAGCTCCTGCAAACAGTGCGTAAACCGGCAGTCTTGCCGAACAAGACATAAACGGTGTCAACATGATGGTTAACAGTCTTTCTTTTGGTTGTTCAACGGTTCTGGCTGCCATGATCCCAGGGACATTGCAACCGAAGCCGATAATTAACGGAATAAACGCTTTTCCATTTAATCCAATCGCCTCCATTAGACGATCCATGACCATTGCCACTCTTGCCATATATCCGGAATCCTCTAAGAGCGATATAAAGAAAAACAAAATAAATATTTGCGGTACAAATACAAGTACACCGCCTACACCTGCAATAATACCATCAAGTATAAGTGCTTCAATAAACGGGGTAGCCCCCATTGACGATAAAGCTGATTGTGTCCAATCTGTCAGCTGTCCACCGATAAACCCATCAAGTGCATCTGATAATGGAACTCCAAACCAGTCAAAAGTCAACATAAACATAAGATACATAAAGCCTAAGAAAATCGGGATTCCTAATACTTTGTTGGTGACAATTGCATCTACTCGCTCAGTAAATGTTAATTTACCGGCTGATTGAAATTCAATTGACTCATCTATCACATGTTCAATGTACTGTTCCCTGACACGATGGATATGTTGGGATAAAGACCTTACCGCAAGTTGATCTTCAGCAGCTTGGCAAATCTTTTCTAATTGTTCTTGCTCTGCAAGGGACTCCAACCACTTCTTCATGTTTGAGTTTCCTTCAAAATATTGAAGAGCCATCCAGCGTTTTGAAATTTCAGGCTGATCCGGAATGATCAATTCGAGCTGGTGAATCGCTTGTTCGACAGCTTCACCGTAATCGATGACCAACGGTTTTGACGGTTGATTTTTTGACGATCCTAAATACCGACTGAGTTCATCACACCCTTTTCCGCTTCTCGCCACAATTGGAAGAACCGGAACTCCCAAAACTTTAGATATGTTCTGGTAATTGACGACAATACCGCGCTGCTTGGCGACATCCATCATATTTAAACCGATTGTCAGCGGCTTCCCGAATTCAAGCAGCTGAACAGTTAGATGAAGATTTCGTTTCAGTTGTGATGCATCGACAATATTTAAGACTTCTGTAAATGATTCGTTTAATAAAAAATCGGTGACAACCCCTTCATCACGAGAAAGGGGACTTAATGTATATACACCTGGAAGATCGATCATCTTCCCTTGTTTGTTTCGGATGACCCCAACTTTTTTCTCTACAGTGACCCCGCTCCAGTTTCCAACATATTCATATGAACCTGTTAAAGCATTAAATAAAGAGGTCTTCCCCGTATTGGGATTTCCGAACAAGGCGATCTGTTGTTCGGTCATATTTTTTCAATCCTTATTTTTTTTGCATCATTTAATCGTATACTCATGCACTGCCCACATGTCTCAATCAAACAGGGACCACCAAACGGTAGCTTTTGTTTAATACAAACTTCGGCATCCTCTTTCAAGCCAAGGTGAATCAGTCTACAATGGACCAACTCATTAACGGCTGAAAAATCTATCACTCTCGCACGCTCTTTCCGATTCAAATCTGTTAAAACCATCCTGATGCCTCCACATCTGAAAATGATAATCGTTATCATTATCATACCGTAACTTATTATAGTAAACAAGTACTCTATTTAAAAAAATACACGTTTAACCAATACGATGCCGCACTTTTTGATCTGTGCTTCTCAGCTTTGGTCGATATATTTTCCCTACTAACATATAACCGTATTTAAATTGATTAACAGCCCATGATAGCAAAACTGAACCACCTAAACTGATGACAAACAACAGCATGCCAACTAGAACCGGATGAATAGTTGTTCCTTTAAAAAGGACCATTCCTGGTATGAGAAAGAAAGCATGCAACAAATAAATTGAGAAAGAATAATTGCTAATCGTTAAGATTAACCGTGGTACAGACTTTAATTGAGAAAATAAATAAAATAACAGGAAAATAATACTAGTCGAGTAAAATAAAATGTCAGGTCTTTTAGAGGAGACTGCGATATTTTGGTCGAAGTAAGTGATGCTCACAATTGCAGCAACTGAAACGATTACGGCTGTGTAGACGGTGTAACGATACTGGTTCAAGATAGACAAAAAGCGCTTGTAATCTCTTCCGCAATAATATGCGAGACAAAAATAGAAAAGCCACCCAACAAACGGAACCCAGAAAAATGGAAATGGAGAGTCCTCTGCCAAAACAGGCGGTTGAATGAATGTAAAATAGCTTAAATAGGCAGCTGTAATCAAAAAAGAGATTGGCAACACCCATTTAGGCGACGCTTTTTCCAAAAAAGAGTGAAAACACATATGGAGAAGATAAAATTGGAAAATGACAAGAATAAAGTAGCCAATGAAATTCCCAAGGAAAATGTTAGCGAAGAGTTTTTTTACCATGGCCAAACCATCAACCTGCTGCGTCATCATACTTGTTAACAAAACAGCGTCTAGCACAGCTATAAACAGAAAAGGAACAAAAATTGTTTTCAATCTCTTCTTTAAAAATCCTTGCGGCACATCACTAGGATAAGCATGTGACAGTAAAAATTCAGAAATGAAAATAAATGCTGGGGTGCTAAACATCAGGAGCGTTCGAAAAGCTTCAACAATGCGGACTACATCACCTTGAGACTCCCCTGTGATCAGGATCACCATGGAAATCGTATGCAATAAAACAACGCTTAAACAGGAAGCACAACGCATTAAGAAAATTTCTTTCACCTGCACAATGACCACCACTCCTCTTTAAATATAAACAATTACAAATTAGCATAAATACCAAAATGGAAAAAGAGCCCAATTACTCAAGTTATCTCTTAAGAATAATCAAAAATCAAACGGTTATAATACTAACGCTTTATTAAAATAAACCGGAACTTTTAGGCAGGTGTACTTCAATATGAACAGTTTTGAATTGATTACGGCATTAATGCCGGTCTTGTCAGTGTTTCTCTTTCTCGTGATTTTGCGTATGCCGGCATCAAGAGCAATGCCTGTCAGTTTCTTAGTCACTGCTTTATTAGCTTACTTTGTATGGAAGATGTCTATTATCCAAATTACAGCTGCATCGATTGAAGGTATGATTATTGCTATTTCAATTCTTTGGATTGTGTTCGGTGCCATTCTATTACTCAACACTCTTACTAGTAGTGGTGCTTTAGATTCAATTCGCAACGGTTTCTCACAAATCTCAACTGACCGAAGAGTCCAGCTCATTATTATTGCCTGGTTATTTGGTGCTTTTATCGAAGGAGCTGCCGGGTTTGGAACGCCTGCCGCAATAGGTGCACCACTTCTTGTTGCACTAGGGTTTCCTCCACTGGCTGCAGTCTCATTAGCTCTAATAGCAGATAGTTCTCCTGTATCATTTGGCGCTGTCGGAACACCGATGATTGTCGGAGTTAAACAAGGGCTAAATGAAGGGGGCTCTTTGGCAGAAGTTGTCCAAAAAGGGCTAGGAAATCAGTCAATTAGTCAATATTTACAAGAGGTTGCCAGTACAGCAGTTTTTATCGATTTATTTATTGGAACGTTAATTCCTGTCATTATGGTCTGTATGCTAACCCGTTTTTTTGGAGAAAACCGTTCCTGGAAAGAAGGGTTTGTAGCCATTCCTTTTGCGATCTTTGCCGGATTATGCTTCACCATTCCTGCATTTTTGGTCGCTACCTTTTTAGGACCTGAATTTCCATCGATCATTGGCGGACTAGTCGGTCTAGCCATTGTTGTCCCCTCTGTTAAGCGCGGCTTTTTGCTACCAAAAGAAACGTGGGACTTTCCAAAGAAAGAACAAGAAACTAGCAGTCAACAACTCGATTATCAACAAGTGATGCCTCTGTGGCTTGCCTGGCTGCCATACTTGCTTGTCGCTGCGTTTTTAGTGCTAACACGCCTTGAAGTTTTACCGTTAAAAGACTGGCTTCGTCAGTTTAAAGTTGGTTGGGGATCCATCCTAGGAACAAACATCAGCACCTTTTTTGAACCCTTATATTTACCGGGATCCATCTTTCTTGTCGTTATTTTGATCACGGTTTTTCTTCATAAGATGAGCCGTACGAGTGTCATTGAAACCGTAACAGCCTCAGCGAAAATGATGGTGGGGAGTGTAATCGCACTTGGAACTGCTGTCCCGATGGTAAGAATCTTTATTAACTCCGGTCTTAACAATGCTGATTTATTAAGCATGCCAATGGAATTAGCCACTTTTATCGCTAATGCGGTAGGAAAAGGCTGGCCATTTGTCGCTCCATTTATTGGTGGACTTGGATCTTTTATATCAGGCAGTGCCACCTTTAGCAATATGATGTTTTCCTTGTTTCAGTTCAGCATTGCAGAACAAATCGATGCCGCTCATCAAATTATTCTCGCTTTACAAGTACTTGGTGCTAATTCAGGAAATATGATTTGTGTGTTAAATGTCGTTGCAGCTGCTTCAGTTGTCGGTTTAATCGGCAAAGAAGGAACCATTATTCGCATGACACTCGGCCCGATGATTTTTTACTGCATTGCTGCTAGTCTTATCGGGTTTCTGCTTCTATAGCATGAAATGGTATGCTTCAATTAAAACAATAGGTGACACCCGTCAATTGTTCAGATGTTTTCCATAAACGTTCAGCTAGCTGTCGATCATGAGTAAGAGTACTGGACTTCACTTGAACAGGATAGCCTTTTCTTTCATTTTTTCCTGATGGGCCGAAGTACTCGCCTCCTTTTACGTCTTTGTCTGTAGCAGCTCTTAAAATAGGTAGAGCCCCCATTGATGCTGGCTGAGACATGAAATGAGCTATTGTCTTCATGAAAACATTTAAATGCTGTTGAAGATTGGTTACAGACCAGCCAGGATGCGCACATAATGATAAAATGGGGGCTCTGTGTTCTTTGAACTTTTTGTCGAGTTCATATGCAAAAAGAATATTGGCCAACTTACTTTGAGCATAGGCAAGCTGTTTATCGTATGATGTTTCACATTGCAAATCTTCAAAAAAAATGTTCGCACCTTCCCAAGCATTCGCCAAACTGCTAACTGTCACCACCCTAGCGGTTTCAGTATTCATTAACATTGGCATCAGACACCCCGTTAACGCAAAATGACCGAGATGATTCACACCAAATTGTAGCTCAAAACCATCTTTCGTTTTCCCAAACGGCGGCATCATAACACCGGCATTATTGATCAAAAGATCCAGACGATCATACTTGTCTTCAAATTCTCGGCTAAAGGCTCTAATGGAATTCAAATCCGCTAGATCCAGCTTCATCACATCGATTTTAATGTTCTTATTTTTTTGCTGAATATCTTGTACTGCCTCCATTCCCTTGGCCATGTCCCTTACAGCCAACACCAACATTGCACCTTTCTGAGCAAGAACATTTGCTTGTTCCAACCCAAGACCTGAGCTACCCCCAGTAATAATGGCGACTTTACCACTTTGATCTTCTATATATTCCTCATTCCATCTCTGATTTCTCACAATTCCTCACCTCAAATAAAATTTAAGTACCGACAGTAACTTAAAAATAACATACCATCAGTAACTTATCAACAAAAAAAGAACACGTAAATGTTTTTACGTATTCTTACGTTTTATTTCCAATAAACTCCTTAATGTGGGCCTCTATCCCCCGTGATACAACATATTCAAAACTATAGTTAATATTCATATATCGATACTCACTTAATATGTTTTCCATCACTTTATCCGTGTTTGTCAAAGACCAATGCGATGAAGCCAGCAAAAATGCATAGTATTGAATATAAAAGCCATCCTGTATCGTCAGTTTCGGATATAGTTCAACAATTTTACCGGCAATATTTTGCTGTAATTGAATGTTTCTCTCCTTAAAGATTCTTAAAAAACTTTCTGAGCTGTTCTTTTCTAGCGCAATTCCCAATAAAGGCATTAAATTCAACAGCTTTTCATGGTTCAGATAAACCTTTGCCCAACAATTTCCTACATGCTCAGGCATCGGGTTCATACTAAATGTCGAAAATTCTTCTATAAGGTTTTCATAAAAAAGTTCAAAAACACGACTGTATATGTCCAGAAAAATTTCTTCACGGCTGCTAAAATATCTGTAAATGCTCGGCTTACTGATCTGAAGCTCTCTAGCTATAGCATTTAAGCTGATACTCTCATATTCCTTTTTTTCAAAAAGCTGATAGGCAGCATCTAAGATCTCTTTTTTTCTGAATTCAATTTGTTCCGTTGACCTTGCCCTTCTCCAAGTCACAGAAGTCACCTCAACTTACCGTCACTATCATATCTTTCAATAAACTATATCATAAAAATATTGATCTTCATACCAGACTATATCATATTAAATCACGGCTTTTATTTGTTTTATATAGTAGAAACGGACAATGAAAAAATAGATCAGCTGAATGACAGCAAACACACTAAGTACAGTTGCAGATTCCTTAAAAAGATTATACTCAAACGCATGCGACAATGCCGTCAAGGCCACAGCACCATGAATAAGTGCAACGATAATCGGGGCAAAGAATAGCATAGCAATTTGCCTGTTTAATACTTTTTTTAATTCTTTTTCTGTCAAGCCTATCTTGGATATGGCTGTAAACTTCTGCTTGTCATCATCAACATCAGCGTAAAGGCGAAAATAAAGAAAACTTCCTGCCGAAACGAAAAAGACAATGCCAATAAACAAGCCTACAAAGAAAATTGGTCCATAGTCTTTATTCACTTGAAAGACCTGTTGGTCAACACCAGAGAATTTCTTAGACGGAATTTTCTTCAACAACTCTTCCCCAACACGAATTAAAGTTTTTTCTTTTTCCTTTTGAACCTGCCATGCATAAAAGTGATCCTTACCTTTTTGTTTTTTCAATTGCTTGTAATCAGCATCTGTGACAAGATAATATTGTTCTTCTGGCAAGGCTCTTGATTTTATCACTTGATCAGCTTGAATCTGTTTACCTGATTGAAGATCGATCGGTTGATGAAGCAGTTTCTGTTCCTTGCTATATGGAAATCCTTTATAACCGACTGCTATCGCTTTCCCCTTAGAAAGTTGGATTTTCTTCTCTCCAATCAGCGCTGCAAACCGATTAAAATCAGACTGTTGCACAATCAGTTGTTCCTGCCCTTTTACATGAAAGTACTTCAGTGTCATATGAGCTGTTTTTGCCTGAATATCGTATTGTTTTAACGTTTTATTAATCAAATCCACATCTTTAGCTTCTGTCTTGTGCTCTCCTTTTGTGTTATACGTAAAGGTATTGGGATTCCAGTTCCTTGTCGAGCTGTTAAAAAATGATTGAAGTCCATATAGCGTCCCAATCGCACAAAATGCGACAGTTGAAATAATCGCAACCATAAAAAACGTTCGCGCATTGTCTTTCATGCGATAAGAAAGATCAGAAAACAAGATCAAATTTGTTTTTCGCCAAAACAGGGTTTCCTGTCCCTTCATTTTACGAATAACATAAACGCTTAACTGGGTAAAGAATAGGTAAGTTCCAATAATGACGACAATTGTTACGGGTAGCACAGCAAAAAAAACGCCGTTCCCTTTCGTGACTAATGCGAAGAAATAACCTACTCCAAGCAATAATGCAGCTAAGATCGTCAATAAGATAGATGCCTTTGGTTCACCTTTTGACTGCTTATCCCCTTTTAACAAATGAAGAAGCTTTTCACTACGAAGGATAAAAGCAACGAAAAATGAAATAAATAAGAATAATACAATAAAGGACACAAAAGTCACAATGATTGCCAGTAGTGGAAAATAAAAATTGAGTTTTTCGTTAAAAATTAGAATTTTTTCAGCAATTAGTAAGATTAATTTTGCAAATACCAAACCTAGAGTGATGCCTCCAATCGTAGCAAAACATCCGATAAGCATATTTTCCAGAAAGACCATCAACCTGATTTGACGCATCGACATTCCCTGAATCATTAAGATCCCAAACTCTTTTTTCCGCGATTTCAGAAATGCACTCATCGAATACAAAACAAAGAAAAAGGAGAAAACATAGATGATGCCTCCAGCAATTTTGAGACCGAAGAGCGATTTCTTCCCAAGTCCTGAATGAAAAACATCTCCACTAATCACCGGATGGAAAGCAAATAGCGCAAATGTAAAAAATACCATCACCATAAACATACTACTGAGGAAGTAAGCAACATAGAGTCGTTTATTACGAAGAACGTTATTAAACGCGAACTGACGAAAAGTCATTTGCGTCTCCTCCCATTAAGGAAAGCGTATCAAGAATCTTCTGGAAGAAGGCTTGACGATGATCACCGCGGTTCATTTCCGAATATAGTCTACCATCCTTAATAAAGATGACCCGATGACAATAACTGGCCGCCTGCGGATCGTGTGTGACAAGCATCATCGTTGCTTTTTCATGATGGTTAATCGATTCAAGCATTTCCATAACATCCTTAGATGACTTGGAATCGAGATTTCCGGTTGGCTCATCGGCAAGCAACAGTTTTGGTCTATGAATCATCGCTCTTGCCACTGCAGCTCGTTGTGCTTGCCCACCTGATATCTCATATGTCCGTTTTTTCATGATATTTGTAATACCCAGCTTTTCAGCTATTTGTTTGGCTTTTTGTTTCATTTCCCCAACCTTTTCTCCGTCTAATGTCAAAGGAAGAACGATGTTCTCTTCAACTGTCAATGTGTGCAGCAGGTTAAAGTCTTGAAAGACAAAACCAAGTTCTCTGCGGCGAAACTTAGCCAGTTTTTCTTTTTTAAGTAAATGAGGATTCTCACCATTTATCAAGATTTCACCTGTTGTTGGTTCATCAATCGTTGCAATCAAATTTAGAAGCGTAGTTTTTCCACTTCCAGATGGACCCATAATTCCAACAAATTCTCCTTCATCAATTGTCAAGTTAATATCTGTTAACGCCCGGTATGCGATTTTCCCTTCATAAATCTTACTTACTTGTTTGACTTGAAGCATCACGAGATCTCCTTTCATTTTTGATCTGTGACTAGTTTACCTTGACTCGACAAATAAGTACTATCGATTTCTCTTTCACTTTCATTACATTGATGTAAGGTTTTGTGTTGATGTAAAAATGATTCGAATCGTTGTCCCTTTCCCTTCCTCAGACTCAAGTTCAAGCCGATGACCAAGATAATCAGCTGCGGTTTTTGTGACATAAAGCCCCATTCCTGTTGATTCTCTATGCTGACGACCATTCTCACCCGTAAAAAACGGAGCAAATACCCGTTTTTGATCTTGAGCAGGAATACCAATACCAAAGTCGGTCACTTCCAGTACAGCTTCAGGGCTTTTTTCGTAAGTTGAAATGAGAATCGACTGACTTTTGCCTGATGAATATTTGACAGCATTGTTAATCAACTGCGATAACATGAAAAACAGCCACTTTTCGTCTGATTCAACGCAGATTTGTTGCAACTCCAATTTTGGATACACTTTGTTGCGAATGTAAAACCGTTTGTTATCTTGATTTACCTCATGAATCATATCTGTTAAATTGACCGCTTTAACTTGAAAGTCTTCTTCGATCACACGAAGACGAGCCATATATAGAATTGTATAGAGACCTGTCTTTATTCGCTCTGTCTCTTCGCGAATACTAGAAGACTCGGGTTCATCAAGATTTTGAGCAGTTAATTCAATGACAGATAACGGTGTTTTCATTTGATGCACCCATTGTTCCATAAAAGTAAGCTGCTCTTTCTGCCCTAGTTCTAATGCTTTTAATTCATGTCGATAGTGTTTATACTGACTTTTCAACAGCTGTTCTAGCGCCTCTGACATAGGGGATTGTTCTATTTTTTGCACAGATTCATCAAGGGTTGCTATCGGCTGACTAAGTCGCTGATAAAACTTGCGACGAGTACAATAATGGTAAACAAGATAACCGACGAGAAAGAAAGAACCAAGGAAAACAGCATATAAGGCCGGTCTTATATGCTGATATCCATCAAGCCAATACACCAATAACATCACAAAAAATTGCAGCGTCTGAATGGCAATAAGTAAATAATGCTCCTTGAGAAAAAGCTTCATTCCTCTCCCGCCTTTTCCCAAGAAATATTGAGACGATAACCAGCACCTCTGACCGTTTCTACAGCATCTTCTATGCCTAACTCTTGAAATTTTTTCCTGACTCGTGCCATGTTCACATTAAGTGTATTTTCATCTACATATGCCTGATCATCCCACAGTTTGGCAAGTAAGTCTTCACGACCAGAAATTCTTGGATAACGTTCCATAAGGCTTTCGATAATATCAGCTTCTTTTTTTGTCAAAGTAATGGTTTTGGTACCTAATATCAGTTCTAGTCTTTCTGGAAAAAGCTGCAATCCTTCTTTTTCTAAAAGGCGCTCATCTACTTTAGCTGCATATTCTCCATATGCCCGCCGAAGCTGGCTGCGGATCTTTGCGATGACGATCTCAGCGTAAAAGGGCTTTGTAATAAAATCATCGCCACCATTTTCTAGCGCCATCACCTGATCCATTTCACCTGTTCGCGCAGATATGAATAGCACAGGACAAATCGATTCTTTCCGTATTTGCCGGCACCAATAATAGCCGTCATAACTGGGCAGATTGATATCGAGCAGAACAAGATGCGGCTGTTCGCTTTTAAAGACATCTATGACATGGTCAAAATCCTCAATAACATGTACAGCATAACCGTATTTTTCAATGTGAGAACGGAGGAGATCGGCGATTTTCGGGTCGTCTTCGATTATCATGATTTTTTGCACTTCTTTTTTCACTCCTATTGATCGTTATATGTAGAGCAAAATTTGTCGTATATAGCTATGATACCAAGTCTTGAGGTGAAGTATGGATATTCTTTCGGATGAAGCATTGATGAATCAATGCACACATTAAGACAACTTACCCATCGATCATTACGACAATCCGAAAAAACTACTTGATACCATTCAGAAAATAAAAAGAACGTCACAGTCAATCAATTGAACGGCCCTCTTCCGATTCCACTACCACTTGATTTGAGAGACGTTTGCACTTTTCTAAACATAAAAACTCCCCTAATCGTACCTTAGGGGAGCACAACAGTCTTTAATATTTAAAACGATTCACAATCGTTTGAAGCTCTTCAGCTAAATGTGATAATGATTCAGCTGCATATGAGATTTCTTCCATTGAAGCTAGCTGTTCTTGTGTTGATGTAGCAACACCTTTTGTACTTGATGTTGTTTCTTTTGTTTCAGTAGCTAAGGTATCAACCGCATTTTGAACCACTTCGACACCTGATGTAAGCTGCTGAGTTGCTGCAGCTACCTCTTGAATTTGTGAAGTAACCTGTTCAACTAGATCAAGGATTTCATTGAAATTTCCTGTTGTTTCTTTAGAAAGAGCAATCCCTGAACTTACATTTTGTTGAACAACCTTAATGTTATTTACCGTTTCTACCGATTCGTTTTGGATGGTAGATACTAAAGCTTTAATATGATTAGCCGACTTATTTGTTTCATCAGCTAACTTCCGTACCTCTTCTGCCACTACTGCAAACCCTTTTCCTTGTTCTCCGGCTCTTGCGGCCTCAATTGCAGCATTAAGAGCTAATAAATTCGTCTGCTCTGAAATATCTGTAATCAGTGAAGAAATATCACTAATTTCAGCAGTGCTTGACACTAATGCTTGCAAACCATTTCCGGCTGAGTCTACCGATTTATCAATGAAATTCATTTGATCTAACATTTTATTGACAGACTGAGCACCTATTTCAGCCTTATCTCTCATTGAAGAGGAAAGATCTGCAATGTTTCCTGTATTGGAAGCAACATTTGATAACCGTTCTAATAACTCATTGATAGACTCTGAACTTTTATCAGTCATGGCGCTTTGCTTAGCATTACTTGCAGAAATAGACTGCATAGATTCAGAAATTTGCTCAGACGTCGATTTTGATTCTTCCGCACTTGCTGACAATTCTTCAGATGATGCAGCAACTTGTTCAGAAGAACTGCTGATTTGCTTGACAATCTGGGTTAATGATTGCAGGAAAGCGTTGAACGACTGAGCGAGCTGACCAAACTCATCTTTATTTTTAACAATGACCTCTTTTGTTAAATCAGCTTCTCCATGTGCAATATCCTCTAGTTGCTGATTAAGACTTCTAAGCGGTAATAAAATAGATTTTAAGAGTGATAGGCCCATAATAATCCCGACAATCGTTGAAACTATTGTGATCGTAATAATAATCCCTTCACTCATTTTCCCATTATCGCGAACTTCCTCTTTTAGAGCATCAACATCTTGATCAAGGCTTTCGACTAATTTATTAACAGATGGGTCCAAAACTTCTTTTCTTAATTTTCGTTCTTCTCCAAAGTGAAGTGATTTAGCTTCTTTCGGACTTGAAGAATAGACTTTTAATACTTTTTGATTCAAATTCCAAAAGTCATTGAAGTTTACTTTAATTTCTTCAACACTTGTTTCGTATTCTTCATCATGGATCAATCCCTTGACTTCCTCAAGGCTTTTCAAAATATCGTCCGCTTTTTCCTTCATTCCTTCGCCATACTCCTTATCACCGGTTATAATGAAGGCTCTTTCATCATTTGAAAGACCTGCTAAGCGATATTGAATATGTTTAATTTCTTTTTGAAATTCCATTTTATCCTTTAGTACTTCATTTTTGCTAATCGTAGAAGACGTCACAAAAATAGAGGTACCACCAATTGCAATAATCGAAACAACCAAAATCGAAATAATGCTCAACAATTTCGTTTTGACTTTCATTCCATCTATCCTTCCTTTACTATGTCATCTATGGTTGTAATATCGACAAATTGCAGCAAAATTTGAGATTCTATGTACTGGAATGTATTGGGCGGAAGGATGAAACAGAAAAGTCCTGCCTGTAATGGCAGAACCTCGTTTTTATTTATAGAAATGAGTAAAATAGTCATTTGTTTCAGCAACAACTACTTTCCAAAGAAGCAGAAGCGCAATTAAGTTAGGAATCATCATTAAAGCATTCGCCATATCAGCAAATGCCCATACTGTAACAAGATTGGCTACTGTCCCCATTCCACAGGCAAAAATGTAAATCAGGCGATAACCAAGAATTCCTTTAGAGCCTGCCAAATATTCAAAGCATTTTTCACCATATACATACCAGCCAACAATGGTAGAAAAACCAAAGAAAATCACAGAAAGCGAGACAATATATTCACCGGCCGCCCCAAGAACAGAAGCGAAGGCAGCACTTGTTAATGCCCCACCCTCTAGTGTCGCATCATGTGGCACACCGGAAAGCATGCCGCCAGACGGATCCCAAAATCCCGTAATGAGAAGGGTGATACCTGTCATTGTACAGACAACAATTGTAACAATAAATGTACCTGTCATGGCGACAAGGGCTTGTTTAACTGGATGATCAGCACGGGCATTGCCAGCAATTAATGCAGCTGTACCCAAACCCGCTTCATTTGAAAAAATCCCTCGGGAAACCCCGTTACGAATGGCCTCAGATACGACAATTCCAAGAAATCCACCTGCTGCTGCTACCGGATGAAAGGCATAATGAAAAATCATTTCAAAAGCGGGGATCATCATATCATAATTTAAAATAAGAATGAGGATGGCTCCACCCATGTAAAGGAAAGCCATAATCGGCACAAAGAAACTGGCAACCGTACTAATGCGCTGAATCCCACCAAAAATAATAAAACTGACGAGTACAGCTAAAATGACACCTGTCACCCAGTCGGCCAGTCCAAAACTTTTGCTTGTGACATCAGCAATTGTATTCGATTGTACACTGTTGCCAATTCCTAAAGCGGCAAACGCACCAAATAGTGCAAAGGCGATTGCAAGACCTTTAAATTTTCGGCCAAGACCGCGTTCAATATAGTACATTGGACCACTTGAATACTCACCTTTATCATTTTTAACACGATATTTAACAGCAAGTAATGCTTCTGCATACTTTGTTGCCATACCAAATAAGCCGACGATCCACATCCAAAAAATAGATCCTGGCCCTCCTAATGTTAAAGCTGTAGCTACACCTGCAATATTACCATTACCAATTGTCGCAGCCAATGCAGTCATCAATGCTTTAAAATGGCTGACATCCCCTTCCGCTGCTGCATCCTGATGATCTTCTTTGCCAAATCCCAATTTAAATGCATAAATAAGACGACGAATTTGCAGACCTTTCAACACAATCGTTAAAAATAAGCCTGTCCCAAATAATAAAATTAAACTAGGTGGTCCCCACAGAACATCATTTATCCCCTTTAAAGATCCCAAAATATTCAAAATATTCCCCCCTGAACAATCCTTTGTTGCTCTGATATTCTAACATAGTAACTTTTGCTTATGTTTGTTAAGGAAAACAAATTGAAAACGCTTACTTTTTGTTTTTTAACAAACCTTCATCACATAGAAAAATAGATTGTTAAAATAAACAAAAAAACGTTTTCATTTTCTATTTTACACATAATGTACATCACAAATGTTAGCTTTATACTTACGGTATAGCACATTTAATTAAAGGGGATGTTCATCATGAAGATTGGGATTCCAAAAGAGATTAAAAATAATGAAAATCGTGTCGCTATTACCCCAGCTGGTGTTGTGGCACTTATCAAAAATGGGCATCAAATATTAATAGAACAAGGCGCTGGTATTGGAAGTGGTTTTAACGATGCTGATTATCGAGAAGCTGGTGCAACAATTATTCCGCAAGCCCGCGATGTCTGGGCGAATGCGGAAATGGTGATGAAAGTCAAAGAACCGATTAGCTCTGAATATGGTTACTTCCGTAAAGGTTTAATCCTATTCACATATTTGCATCTAGCTGCCGAACCTCAGCTGGCGAAAGCACTGATAGACAGCGGTGTTACTGCAATCGCATATGAGACTGTCGAAGTCAACCGAACCCTACCATTACTAACACCAATGAGTGAAGTAGCTGGACGAATGGCAACACAAATCGGGGCACAATTCCTTGAAAAATCAAAAGGTGGAAAAGGGATTCTTTTATCAGGTATCCCAGGAGTAAAACGCGGAAAAGTCACAATCATCGGCGGTGGAACAGTTGGTACAAATGCAGCCAAAATGGCCATTGGCCTCGGTGCAGATGTAACCCTGATTGATGTAAACGCAGAGCGGCTGCGCCAGCTTGATGATCAGTTTGGTAAAGATATTCAAACGCTAATGTCTAATCCACTTAATATCGCAAATGCTGTGAAAGAATCCGATCTTGTAATTGGTGCTGTCTTAATTCCTGGTGCAAAAGCGCCTAAATTGGTGACAGAAGAAATGATCAAGTCAATGTCACCGGGTTCCGTTGTTGTTGACGTTGCAATTGACCAAGGTGGTATTATCGAAACCGTTGACCAGATCACAACACATGATAACCCAACATATACGAAACATGGTGTTGTTCACTATGCCGTCGCAAATATGCCTGGTGCCGTACCACGTACATCAACAATCGGATTAACAAACGTAACCATTCCTTACGCAATCCAAATTGCCAACAACGGGGCACAAAAAGCGGCTGCTAACCAGCCAGCACTAGCTCTCGGTGTCAATGTTGCCAATGGTGAAATTACTTACCCTGCTGTCGCCCGTGACCTTGGCTATCATACAGTAACTGTCGAAGATGCGTTTCGAAAAGTGCCAACTGTTTAACAATAACATCACCCTTTCTATCTGGTCGATAGAAAGGGTTTTTTTGCTTTAGTGACAAAATTGTCATACCGATGTAAGGCAAATCGATAGTTTAAGATCATCTAAACAGAGTAAAGTTTTTTAAAAAGGAGGTCGCAACATGAGACTTTTTGAACTATTGCTTCTTTTGTCAAACATCGGTTTATTTGGATTAACAATGATAGTTAAAAAAGGTGGACACAAAGTCAAACTGCTTCTCATTGCAAGCAGTTTGAGCACGGTTTTGTTGACTATTCACCTGATAACTGAAGGATACAGAGTACAGCTTATCTTTCTATATTGTATGAGTTTTTTCTTTTTAGCCATTTCAGGTTATCGATATTTTAAAAAGAACGCTTATCGAAAAATACCAAGGTTTATATTAGGTATAATTTATACGCTAATGGCGATCATGCTCATGATATCAGCCGTATGCTTATACGCATTCCCGGTTTTTGAGCTACCTGAACCAACAGGAAAGTACCATGTAGGGACACAAACTTTTCATTTCGTTGACAAAAAGCGAGAAGAACTATTTGATCAAACAAGCAATAGAAAAAGAGAATTAATGGTTCAAGTATGGTATCCTGCAAAACAGCCAAATGGAAAGCCTGCTCCTTTTATAGCTGAAGGTTCATTGCTGAAGGAAGAACCGTTATCCAAAACATTCGGACTTCCTGCCATTACAATGGATTACTTGAAATACATTCCCACCCACTCTTATGTAAGTGCCAAGATTTCTACAGAAAGCCGGTCTTACCCGCTCATCATTTTAAATCACGGCTATCAATCATCGAAAGTTTACCATACATCACAAGCCGAAAATTTAGCTAGTCATGGTTATATTGTTGCTTCTATTGATCATACATATAGTACGTTTGCTACCGTGTTTCCAGATGGACGGACAGCAACAATGAAAACAGATATAAACCAGATAGCTGAAACAAACTACCGTGATCGAGTAGGAAAAGTTTGGACAGATGATATCACATTTATCATCGATCAATTCGAACGAATCAATACCGGAAAAATTCAAACTCCGTTCAAAGGAAAACTGGACCTGCAGCATATCGGAGTATTGGGACATTCTTTCGGTGGTGCTGCATCATACGACGTTGCTTCTGATTCGAGAATTACAGCAGGAATTGATATGGATGGCGGTCTTTACAATTATCATCGTCATCCGCGGATGACAAAACCATTTATGTTTATGTTCTCGGACATTACATTTAAACGCTTCAATGAAGTCCGACAACATCATGTTTACACAGATGAAGAAATAAAGGAAATGGGAGCTTCCAGAGCCGAAATTGACAAAGAAAAGAAAGATGCCGAATTGGAGATCGAACATTTCAAACATGTAGCACATCACGGCGGTCACATCTTATATTTAAAAGGTTTGACGCACTATAACTTTGCTGATGTTCAGTTCCTTACCCCGGTATTACAGCACACAGGAATAACAGGAGATATCGATCCGACAAGATCCACTTCCATCGTGAACAAGTATACATTAAGTTTTTTTAATCAATATTTAAAAAACAAAGACGACCATCTGCTTGATCGGGCAATTGATCAATATCCGGAAGTCAAATTTGTCACTCCTCTGTTTAAGAAATAAACAATGCCCGGGCTTTTGTCTGGGCATAAAATCTCTAACATACTAATATGATGATTGATAATCTATGTTCTAAAATGAGTGGAGTGGATTCAATGCATTATTTCATTGGAAAAAATCAAGATAATCATGCGCCTATTTCTAATGGCAACTGTTTAGCTTGGATTCAACAATATGATGTCGGTTGTCGCCCAGTAGATAAAATCAGCCAACTATTTTTCAAATACTTTGATATGTCAAGTTCCCTTTTGGATAATCCGGGATCTTATGTTTTAGTAAAAGATCACAATGAAAAAGTCTGGTATGATCCTTATGGAATCGTTCAAGAGAAATTAGGGCAAATTGGTGAAATTGTGTCACTTGATCATACACGATATGTAAACGGTTTTGGCATCTATGAAGTCGTTTCACATAAGGGAAATACAGTTGTCAGAACAAAAACTTGGGCTCCTCCCAACCGAAATGCTATAATTCGTTCCATTGAAGTCAAGACCCTCCGTAGCAACTCATCGAAAGCAACCATCTATCCTGTCGTACACCTTCAAAATATTGTCCAAAGAATCAAGCACACCTTTATATCGCGAATTTCTGAAAATCAATGGCTTACAACGACCGTTTTCCCTGTTGAGAAAGCGATCTCCGGAAATATCGCAAAAGCTGTCACAGGCAGTCAGACAACCATTTTTGAACATAGTCTACTCCCTGTCCCATTGGTCTTTACAACCCCGACTCAACACATTCCAAGCCGACAATTTAGTGAACCTATCTATCAAATATTTGCCGCAGGGACTTCAAAAGAAGCGGCTCTAGAAGAATTAGCGTCTGTTCTAAAAGACATCAGAAAAAGTGAACAAACAACAATGCAGGCTTGGCAAGCTTGGCACAAACAAACAATCGACATTGGTCCACTCTCTCCACAACTCGACTATTTCTGGCGGGTTAGCCATACATTAGCAAAAATGAGTTTGCAGAGTGATGGTACCCCTATCATCATTGGTTTTAAACCATACCAAGGAAATGTCTGGATTCGCGATAGTTTATGGATTACAACCACATTAGCGCTGGCACACCATCTAGATGATGCCGTCAGAGCGCTATATGCCACCCTCAGATATTTGAAAAAGCGTCCAGATGGAAACTTTTACTTCGCCTATAATGTTGTGACTCGTTTACCAAATGAACATGCATTTGAAAATGATACGACAGGGCTTATTTTATACGGAATATGGCAAGTGTGGTCAATGGTTAGAGACGATCGGATCATACATGATTTGTGGCCAGTCATTAGCCAGTCAACCAATTGGATACTAGCAAATCGGGATGCCAGCGGGCTCATTCTTCCAGATGCAGGAATTTGGGAAACGTTCGGGCCCCACTTAGGAGAACGTTTTGAACATATGACATGGACATCAGCCATTTCAGCATTTGGCTTAATGAAAGCTGCGGAAATGGCTGACAAGATGTCTAAACATGAAAAAGCCGCTCAATTTAGACAGGGTGCCGTTCAACTCATTCAGGCGATCGCAAAACATAACGTCCATAATGGAGTTGTCACTCGCTCAATGGAAACATCATTATTAGATTCATCTGTAACCCTATTTTTCTCTGAGTTTCCCATTTTCCCAACCCAATGGTTAAAGCCGACTTTGGAAGCCATTCAAAAAAGACTGGAAGACCCATTGCTCGGTGGGATTTGGCGACACGAAAGTTTAACAACCGAAGAAGGCGACCTAAAGCCCTGGACTGGACCGACTTTTTGGGTAGGGGAAGCCTTTTTAATCGCTCATCATCAACATGAAGCCTGGAAATATTTTGACCATAATTATCAAAATAGTGCGTTTTGCGGACTTTTACCGGAATTGTTATATAGTAGAGGCCGACCAAGAGGAATTGCAATGCCTAGTTATTCTCAGTCAGGTGTAATTCGTTCTTTATTATTGTATCGAAACCATTTCGAGAATAAACAAGACGCTAAACACAATCTATAGGTTGCCTTTGCCTGAAAAAAAGCTGCCGAGATTTTCTCGAGCAGCTTGATTTCGCTTGAAGTAGAGCTATCTAATTGTCATCACCCGAGGAGAAATCTGTTGCCCATTTGGTATTCTCACACCATCTTCAAGTCGATCTCCCCCACCTTTAGGCATACTAGGCCCATCTATATCCCGAAAAAACAATGGCAAACCTTCAGCCAAAAGCAGCACTTGATTTGGATTTTGTCTTTGATGATGGATGTGCAAATGTGGTTCACTGCTCATCCCTGAATTCCCTGCTCGAGCTATTGGTGTTCCTTCTTTTACAACATCTCCCTCTCTCACTTTCATGGAATCCTGCTTCAAATGCGCTAATACTAAATAAGTCCCTGTTTTTTCTATACGAATGAACAGATAATTTCCTAGCATCGATTTGAATTGATGTGCACCTGGTGTAATATCTTTTTCTCTATCATATGCACCTACAATAGTGCCTGATATAGGAGCTACAATTTCAGCTCCATAGATTCCATAGTCTTCAAGTCTTTGACTGTCGATGACGGCCGGCTTTGCAAAGATATCATAGGCCCACCGTTCAGCAGGCAGCCACACATGATAGTTATCCTTTAGTGTATCTCCACCCCAAGCAATGATCGCTGGTTGATGAAAAGGTGAGCGAATGGATACAGCTGGTTTTACAGAATGTGGATCAGCGGGATATGCAATCTGACCTATTCCCAAAAACCAGCCGCCAGGCCATGCTGAAACAAGAGAAATCATTAATAAAATACAAATATGTTTACCAATTGAGCGTTTCTTAAATACTCTGATCAATATCACAATGAAACAAATGGTAAACGAAACAACTCCAGCTATACCAAAAACCATTAACCCCCACCAAGCATATGGTCCTGCTTCTCTTCCATAACATAAAACCGTTCCCCATAGAAGCATCAAAACGACTGCAAAAACAATTGAAATATGTTTATTGCGAAACACGATTATTCCTCCATTTATCTGTTTTTATCCATCATAAAAGGAGGCTCTTACTTTAAATGAAAGAAATCCTTACAACTTCATTAAGATTTTTCATACCTTGGTATTGAAATCGTGAACACCGTTTCAACTTCATTGCTGATGACATCTATTGATCCTGAATGGAGTTTTGCGATACTTTGCGCAACTGCTAATCCCATCCCCTTTCCTCCTGTATGTTCATTTCTTGATTTTTCTCCGCGATAGAATCGTTCAAAAATATACGGCAGATCTTCTTTGGCAATAGCTTCGCCATAATTGATGATGTTGATGATGACATTTGATTGCCTTAATAGAACTTCTACTTTTATTTTCTTGCCTGAATTCCCATAATGAATACCATTGCTGATGACATTTTGTAACAGTCTAACAAACAGACTGATATCTGCATGAATGTATAGCTTTTCATCCTGTATGTCTAATGCAAATTGGATTGAGTCTTTTTCCAATTGGGGAATGAAATCGATCATAACTTGCTCAATTAACCCCTTGACACTTACTTTTTCCATTTGAATGTTAATATTTTTATAGTTGAGATTAGCATATTCAAGCAAATCATTGACTTGATTTTTCAAATTTTCGCATTTTGCTTCTAAAATTTCGATATAGTCATGACACAGGCTAGGGTTGTCTAGATTGAGTTTAGCCAATTCTATATATCCAGACAGAGATGTCAGCGGGGTTCTTAAATCATGTGATATATTGCTGATCATTTCATTTCTAGCTTGTTCTGATTGTTTTTGTTTCTCAAGAGAATCCTTGATCGTTTCGACCATTAAACAGATATTTCGAGAAAGTTCTCCAACTTCATCATTGGTTTTGATTTCAATCAAGCTATCAAAATTCCCTTTTTTCACCGAGTTGGCATAAGCATTAAGCTGTTCGATGCGCCTAATGATTGTTCGAGAAAACACCATAAATGTGATCGTTGTGAAGATGAGGAATACGAGAAAATAAAGAAATGTATATTGTTCTTCTATTCGAGCTAAATCGTGATCACTTAAATCGAACAGTTTCGATAAGATGATTTGAAAAACAACCATCATAAGCGATGCACAAATGATACTGAAGATGAATATCATTAAAAACTTAAACTGAACGCCTTTTAATAGGTTAATTTTCAATCTTATAACCAACTCCCCAGACATTTTTAATGATTTGATCATCCCTTATTCCATCATTCAATTTTTCACGTAGCCGAGCAATGTGTACCATCACTGTGTTATGGCTTTCAAAATATCTTTCCTTCCATACACTCTCAAATATTTCCTCTAACGTATATACACGATTTGGCGTTTTTGCCAAAAGTAATAAAATCTCAAATTCCGTTTTTGTTAGTCTAAGCTTTTCTCCATATAATGAAACATCTCTGGATTGTTCATTCATTTCTAATCCACGAATCCGTATGGTTTGGTCGATAGCGTTCGTTATGTTTTGGTTGAAAAACATGTATCTTCTTAACTGAGCTTTTACTCTAGCCAGCAGTTCGACAGTGCTGAACGGTTTGATGATATAATCATCAGCTCCAACACTTAAACCAACGACCTTGTCTGTATCCGAATCCTTTGCACTGAGCAGGATAATTGGAATACTGCTCTTTTCTCTTATTTTCCGACAAACTTCTATTCCATCTATCCCAGGCATCATAATATCAAGTATGAGTAAACAAACATGATGTGTTTCCATTAGACGAATGGCCTCAAAACCATCACTTGCTTTCAAAACATGATATCCTTCATTCGTTAAATTGATGTCAAGCAATCTGACAATATCATCATCATCATCAACTACTAAAACTGTTTGCTGAGTTGTCAATTGATTCACTCCACTCTATGCTGTAGATCTTACTCATATTTTAGCACCTTATCATAAGAACCATAAGATGAAAAAAAGCTGTAAAGAAGTCGATTCTATTCACTTTTAACAAATGTTACTATATCAAGATATGGAGGCATTACTGTCAGGTAACCCGAGGATTTCGGCAATTTGTGATACCTGTCCAGTAGTGAAGATAAAATTTCAACGTGATGACGACAAAGAAAAAGCTATGAAAAGGTGATTTTTCTAGTATTTCAACGAAGTATATATCTCTTTGCTTGTTTATCAGATATTTGGCTTTTAATTTAGTGACGTATACTTTACTATTATGTTGTGCTACAATAAATATAAAATATATTTTTGAGAATAAAATTCGCAATACACATGAATACAATTGATACAAAAGAACATAATATAAAACAAAAAGATCGAAGATGCTATCAACATCTCCGATCGGCAATAGAATAGCTCCTGTAAGGGAGTCGGCTTTTTCCAAAAGTCTAATTTTGAGTAGGAACGCTAAGATGTGGGAGTCTGGGGCGTTCTTACTTTTTTTTATTCAAAAAACTATGGGCAAGCGACAGAATTCCTACAATCAGGATTCCAAAAGAAATCATCAATTGAATTGCGCTTTCCACAGCCATGATCTCACCTCCCCTCTTTCAGAACTGGAGGCTTTATAGGAACTTTATGAAAAACACAAGACCCCAAGCCTAATAGGAAGAGTCAGCTTATTAAGGCTCTTTCACCTAAGGTTTCATCCCATTTCCTTTTTAGAAGACAGTACACGAAAGTAATAACTAGGATTCCTCTTCTTATTTGCTTCTGTTAGCTTTGGAAAAGCTCATCCGTCATGTTGGTTATATGGTTTGTCGCCTAGAAGGAAAAAGCCATGCTTTCAATCTTTTATTATGTTATATTCCATTGGTGAACAGCCTGAGAAATTATAAAATGTTTCTCACTAGAAAATTTCATGTATATAGACTTGTCAACGATTGATTGAAGCTGTCCCAATACTTTTGCGAATTCATTAAAAACACGTCTTTCATGAGATCAACAGCCTGATGAATATTTCTTGATTTTATTAGAAAAACCTTCCCTTAAAAGCGACACGACTTTTTATTGCATATATTGAACAGTCGTAGTACACTTGAGTTAACTTAATTAAATTAATTTATTAAGTATGTCTGATTAATTAGGAGGAGTTATGAATACAGTAGCCGCTTTATCAAAAGAATTTCACTCCATTTTCAATACATCAAAGACTCCTAGAGCCTTTTTTGCACCTGGAAGAATCAATTTAATTGGAGAACATACGGATTATAATGGCGGTCATGTTTTTCCTGCCGCTATTTCATATGGCACATATGCACTCGGTCTGAAACGTGACGACCAAAAAATTCGCTTCTACTCAATGAATTTCCCTGACATAGGGATGATTGAATGCGAACTGACTGATTTAACCTTTAATCAATCACACAACTGGGCCAATTATCCAAAAGGGATGCTATATTTATTAAAAGAAGTTGGGAAACAAATTCTCCACGGTGCTGATATTTTGTTCTATGGGAATATACCAAATGGTGCAGGCCTCTCATCTTCAGCATCGATTGAACTTGCAACAGGTGTTTTGTTAAATGAACTGTTCGAGCTGAAAATGGAACCTATATCGTTAATCAAGCTTGGGCAAAGAGTTGAAAACGCATACATTGGTGTGAACAGCGGAATTATGGATCAATTCGCAATCGGTATGGGTAAGAAAGACCATGCCATCCTCTTAAATTGCCAAACATTAGACTACAAATATGCTCCATTTACCTTAAATGAGCATGTCATGATCATTATGAATACAAATAAGCAACGAACATTGGCTGGATCTAAATATAATGAAAGACGAATCGAGTGTGAAAAGGCATTAAGTGATTTACAAACGACACTTTCTATCAGTAGCTTAGGTCAATTAACAACTGAAGAGTTCGAGAAACATCGACATCTTATTCAAAATAAAGTAAACCAAAAACGGGCAAAACACGCTGTATATGAAAACGTTCGAACATTAAAAGCACTGGAAAAGCTTCAACAAGGTGACCTGACAGCTTTTGGCATCCTCATGAATGAATCTCATCTATCATTAAGGGATGATTATGAAGTAACCGGTCTTGAGCTTGATACGATTGTCCAGACTGCCTGGGAACAAAAAGGGGTCTTGGGCGCGCGTATGACCGGAGCTGGATTTGGCGGCTGTGCAATTGCCATTGTTGAGAAAGAAGCGGTTGAAGATTTCAAGAAAAATGTAAATACCATTTACCAACAAACAGTCGGTTATGAAGCATCGTTCTATACAGCCGCAATTGGTGACGGTGCCAAAGAAATTTAGAGATGAGGTGTTTTAAATGAGTGTATTGGTATTAGGCGGGGCAGGATATATTGGATCACATGCTGTCTACCAATTAATTGACAAAAATGAGAGTGTTGTTGTGATTGATAATTTTGATACTGGTCAAAGAAACGCCCTCCATCCTGAGGCTGTTTTCTATGAAGGGGATATCCGTAATATCGACTTCCTTCGTTCTGTCTTTCAAAAAGAAGACATTGAGGCGGTCATCCATTTCGCCGCTCATTCCCTTGTTGGCGAGTCAATGGAACATCCTCTCAAATATTTTGATAACAATGTGTATGGAACACAGGTATTACTGCAAGCGATGATTGAACATGACGTGAAAAATATTGTGTTCTCATCAACTGCAGCCACCTATGGTGAACCTGAATCAGTACCGATTACAGAAGAAATGCCAACAAGTCCGACTAGTACTTACGGCGAAACAAAACTGACCATGGAAAAATTAATTAAGCGAACTGCTGAAGCTCATGGAGTCAACTATGTTTCTTTACGTTATTTTAATGTAGCTGGTGCAAGAGAAACCGGGGAGATCGGTGAAGACCACCATCCTGAAACACACCTTGTCCCCATTATCTTACAGACAGCTTTAGGTCAGAGACCTCACATCACGATTTTCGGAGATGATTATGACACTTCTGACGGAACATGCATCCGTGACTATGTCCATGTTGAAGATCTGATCGACGCCCATTTATTAGCATTAGAATACTTGCAAAATGGTGGCAAAAGTGATGTATTCAACCTTGGCAGCAACCAAGGTTTTTCCGTCAAAGAAATGATTCAGACAGCTAGAATGGTTACTGGGAAAGAAATTCCTACGCAAATCGGAAGGCGGAGAGCTGGTGATCCAAGTATTTTGATTGCCTCGTCTGACAAAGCAAAAAAAATACTCAACTGGAATCCATCTCGGACTTCTGTAAAAAAAATCATTGAAGATGCTTGGAAATGGCATTCATCACATCCAAACGGCTATGAAAAGGGAGTGTAACCGTGATTTACAGAAACATCGAGAGTCTCATTCAAAAAGCAGTTGCATTAAACTTAATTGAATCCGCTGATGTGATTTATACCCGAAATCAGGTCATGAATCTATTAAAACTAGATTCATTTCCTGAAGAAGTCGGCACTATTCGTGATGAGTCTATCCCAGATCTGCTCGAAAAAATAGTAGCCTATGCTGTTGAGCATAACTTAGTCAGTGAGACGATCAGTGACAAAGAAATATTATCTGCAAATATCATGAACTGTTTTGTCCCAAGACCATCGGTTGTCCATTCAGTTTTCAACCAAAAATATAAGGAATCACCTGTTGCAGCAACATCATATTTTTATCATCTTAGTGAAAACAGCAATTACATCCAAACAAAACAGATTGCAAAAAATATGAAATTTAAAGTGGATACCGCTTACGGTCAAATGGACATTACGATTAATTTATCAAAACCAGAAAAAGATCCTGAACAAATTAAACGAGAACGTGCTCTTAAGCAAAACCACAACTATCCAAAATGTCTTTTATGCAAGGAAAACGAAGGATACACTGGACGGCTTGGCTACCCGGCACGGGCAAACCATAGAGTGATTAAGATTCCTTTACTCGGAGAAAATTGGTTTTTCCAATACTCTCCATACGCTTACTATCACGAACACAGCATTTTATTCTCTGAAGAACATCGTCATATGAAAATTGATGAGCATGTCTTTGAAAGGTTACTGACCTTTACAAAAAATTTCCCTCACTACTTTATTGGATCAAATGCGGATTTACCAATTGTCGGAGGCTCTATCTTAAGCCATGATCATTATCAAGCCGGGTGTTATGAATTTGCGATGACACGGGCGGATGCTGCTTTCTCATTTCAGTTAACAGCTCATCCGGATATTGAAGCTTCTGTCTTAAAATGGCCAATGTCTGTTATCCGTTTAAAAGGAACAACATTAAGCAGTCTTTCCAAGGCGGCAAATGACATTTTTACGACTTGGCAAACATACTCTGATGAACTAGCAGATGTCGTCGCATTTACAAATGGTACACCACATAATACAGTGACCCCAATTGCGAGACATCGCAACGGTATCTTTGAAATCGATCTAGTCTTGAGAAATAACCGAACAACAGATGAACATCCGCTCGGACTTTTTCATCCACATGCTGATGTTCACCACATCAAAAAGGAAAACATTGGATTGATTGAGGTAATGGGCTTGGCTGTCCTGCCTCCTCGTTTAAAAACTGAACTTACGGAAATAAAAAAATATCTGCTCGGTCAGCCAACCGAAGTCAAAGCCTATCATCAAACATGGGCAGAAGAGCTCAAAAGTAAGTATGGAACACTTACGAACGAAGATCAAGCAGAAGAGATGTTACGTCAAGAAGTTGGTAAGAAATTTGTAAAAGTACTTGAAGATGCCGGAGTATTTAAAGAACACCAAGCATTTATGCGCTTCATTCACGCTATTAATCAGAAATGACATTTTGTTTGTTGCTCCCCATAAGGTAGACAGATACCTTATGAGGAGTCTTTATGATTAAAAGAGATTGATTCGGTTGAATGGCTAACCACTACATATTAGATAGCGAAATTGGAATTGTGGCATTATCCCACAACATACTGATAGTAGCTGACATTCGCTAATTCCTTTTAGAAAAAAAACGACAAAACAAGTGGAAAAACGCCTTGTTGCATTTTTGACAGCCCCGCTATCATGGCATTTTTTAATAGACAGTGCTAGACTAGAAACTAAAATAATCTAGTAATGTTATACATAGATTGAGGATTATGGATGTTAAGGAGGCGTTTATGAAAAAGTATGTTGTTATCGCTTTATGTACAGTGATGGTTATCGCTGGCGTTATTTTTGCTGTGATTTATAAAAACAAAGAAGAAAGTGATGCAAGTCATTTTCCGTTAACTACCCAGCAAAAAACGATGATTAAAAATGCAAAGAAGTCAGGTCAGGATTTGTCTGACGTGGAGGTTGACACGTTTACCATTGGTCAAGGAAAACGATTACTCAATAAATATTTTAAAAAACGCAACTTGCAATATAAAGTTGGATCGAAAAAGTATATCGAATTTCTAGCTAGCATTGGTGAAAGCAGAGAATATCAAAAAAGGCCTGAATTTACTATCATCGATTCGTATGCCAGTGTTTATCTATCCGAGCTTCAAAAAGCTAACCCACTATTCTTTAAGTTTCATTTGAAGCGATCAACTTTGGATAAAACGATTAAAGAAATTCGGCTTGAACATAACGAATAAACTAAACGCTGATGAACTTATGGATGTCATCATATTTACAAATAGTGCACCACATCATACAGTTACCCCTATTGCAAGAAATCGCAATGATATCTTTGAAATTGATCTAGTCTTGAGAAATGAATATCCACTCGTACTTTTTCCTCTACATGCTGATGTTCACTACATCAAAGCGTAATCGGCTTAGCTTCCTGCCTCCTTGTTTACAGACTGAACTGATTTGCTAGTTAACCCACCGGAAGTCAATGCCTACCATCAAGCAGAAGAGGTTTTTGTAAAAGATGGGGGCCTGAAAGTAATGTGCATGAATGAACGTCAGGGAATTTGCTCGCTTTTCGCGGGCGATCCGCGAGCCTGCTCGAAGCTCGTTCTTTGCTCCTACGGGGTCTCGCAATCCCCCCTGATCCATGTTGCTAAAGGACTTTTTAGACAGCCCAGTATTTATCATGTGATTAACATAATTAAATAGGCTGAATGATGATTTCAGCCTATTTTTTTGATTGGATCAAATAGCTCTACCAATAGTAATGAAACTGCCCCTAATAATGTTGCATCATCACCAAGTTGAGTCACCGTCACCTTTGTTTGTCTAGCTTCAACAGTTAAAGCGTTTTTCTGGATTGTTTCGATGATGGTCGGCATCATGAATTTTTCACTTTTCATGACCCCACCACCTAAGACAATTTTTCTTGGATTTACAAGATGAATGAAGTTTGTTAAGCCGATTCCAATGATATGACCCGTTTCATGAAACAGATCGACACAAGCTTGATTACCTTTTTCTGCCATGTCAAACAAATCTTTAGCCGTAAATCGACTATCTTTCAACTGATGCCTTCCTCGTCTGGCAATCGCTGCTCCACTCACAAATGTTTGCAAACAGCCACGATTTCCACATTCACAAATCTGACCATTCATATCAATGGTCATATGCCCAAACTCTCCGGCAATTCCATGAGCCCCATAATATAACTTCCCATTGATCACAACACCTGCCCCAACACCTCGCCCAATATTAACGACAGCCATACTAGCAATATCACCATGGCCACCAAACCATGATTCACCTAATGCCATTGCGCGAGCATCATTTTCTACCTTTACCTTTAAATCAAAGTCTTTTTCTAGCTCCGCTTGAATAGGTATGTTTTTCAAATTTAAATTAGGGGCGATCAGTGACATTCCTGTTTCAGTATCAACGACCCCGTGCATCGCGATTCCAATGCCGATGATTTTTTCTTGATTTACTTTAGACAAATCTAAAATTGAACGAATGACATCCTTTAAAACTTCAATAAACTGCTCACCAGTAATCGGTTTTTTGAGTAGACAAGATGAACGCTGAAGAATATCACCTGATAAATCAGTTAATACACCTTCCACCGCTTCAGGCCCCGCATCAACCCCGATCACATAAAAAGCACCTGTATGAATGTGCAACATTGTTGGTTTCCGTCCCCCGCTAGAGTGACCTAATCTACTTTCCTTCACTAATCCTTGGTCTATTAGCTCTTTCACAATGCTGCTGACTGTCGGAGGCGTAATTTTCGTTTCCTTCGCAATCTCTGCTCTCGATATCGGCTCAGCTGTTCTAATCTTATTCAAGATGATCGATTTATTAACTGATTTCATTAATTGAAATGTACCACGCTGCATAGGGAATCCTCCATTTTAAAACTATCATAAGATTGATTGTACCACAGTTAATAAATTAAATTAATAAACATTTATTTACTTGTCTTAAAAATAGATCGTTTATAGATGTTTAGCTGCTACAATAACACTAAATGAATAAAATGAGGGGGAACCTTGCGTATATAAAGCATTCATGTTTAATCTCTCTTACCATGATAAAAGCGTTTTCTTTCAAGAATCTCTTGAACATATTGAAACACTTCCGTTATATCTACACCTACACCAATTTCAAAAGCTAATGTTAAGGAGGGGGTATATCTTTTATTTTCGATTGAAGTCATCGTTTGTCTACTAACCCCAGCTTTTTCAGCTCATTTCCTTTGCGTCATTCTTCGCTCAGCTCTTCATACAGTCATTCGATTGGTTAAATGTCCTGTTTGTTTTTGCCCCCATTCATGTTCTCTTCTTTCAACTGGTAAAGCAACCTTTACATATTATATAAATCAATTTTACTTAATGGTTTTGTGAAATCCAAATATATTGAAACCGCTTGCAAAATGAAAATGTTAGCAGTATTATACTTGTATACAAGTATACTTTATGATGAGGAGGTGAGTGGATGAACTATTTATATCCAGAAAAATGGCTTGCACGAGCTTCAACTGGTGAACGTGTAGCATGTGAACTTAGAATGCGTATCATTTCCGGAGTCATCGAAAGTGGTACAAGACTATCAGAAAACAAACTTGCCGCTGAATTTTCTGTCAGCCGGTCACCTGTTCGTGAAGCCTTGAAAATACTAGCAGCAGAAAAACTGATTCGCTTAGAGCGAATGGGCGCCATAGTGATTGGATTAACAGAAAAAGAAATTGGAGAAATATATGATGTGCGCTTGTTAATAGAAACCTTTGTATTCGAACGACTGGCAACAGCTGATGTCAATCAGTTAGTAAAAGACCTCAGCAAAATACTGGAAATGATGAAAGTTTCTATCAAATATCAAGATGCTGATGAGTTTTCACTTCAAGACGTCTTATTCCATGAAACGATTGTGAGGTCCATTCATCATTCATACATCTTGATGATTTGGAACAATTTAAAACCTGTTATGGAAAGTTTCATTCTTTTATCAATGCGGGCCCGTTTAAAAGAAAAGTATGAAGACTTTACACGAATTTTGGATAATCATGAGCTTTATATTCAAGCGATTCAAACAAAAGATAGAGCCCTGATGATTCAGTCGTTACATCAAAATTTTGATGATGTCCAAGAAAAAGTAGAAGATCTTTGGTTATCGCAACAAATGTTGTCTAAAGGGGCTGAACTAGAAGATGACTAGTTTTATGTTAGGTATTGATATTGGCACAACAAGTACGAAGGCTGTTTTATTTAATGAAAAAGGGGATATCATTCAAAAAGAACAGATCTGTTATCCGCTCTACACACCAGATATCTCAACAGCTGAACAAAACCCTGAAGAAATTTTTCAGGCTGTTATCACTGCGGCTGCTAACATCATGAAACAGCATCCACAAAAAAAGCTCTCCTTTGTATCATTCAGTAGTGCCATGCACAGTGTCATTGCCATGGATCAACATGATCAGCCATTAACACCGTGCATCACTTGGGCTGATAATCGAAGTGAGGGCTGGGCTCAACAAATAAAAGAAGAACGAAATGGTCAAGAAGTCTATAAACGAACTGGGACCCCCATTCATCCGATGTCACCTTTAAGCAAACTGGCCTGGATTGTGAACGAACGTCCTGAAGTAGCCTTAAAAGCCAAAAAATATATCGGAATCAAAGAGTACATCTTTAAAAAACTGTTTGACCAATATGTCATCGATTATTCGCTCGCTTCAGCAATGGGAATGATGAATTTAAAAAGCTTGGATTGGGATGATCAAGCCTTAACCATCGCAGGTGTGAAACGTCATCATTTATCAAAGCTTGTGCCTACGACAGCGATTTTTCAAAATTGCCACCGTGGATTCGCTAAATTGATGAGCATTGACCCTCATACACCTTTTGTCATCGGTGCAAGTGATGGCGTACTTTCCAACTTAGGTGTAGGAGCCATTAAAAAAGGAGAAATTGCCGTCACCATTGGGACAAGCGGCGCCATTCGCACAATGATAGACAAACCCCAAACTGATGAAAAAGGCCGGATTTTTTGCTATGCCTTAACCGAGGATCACTGGGTCATTGGTGGACCTGTAAACAATGGCGGAATCGTTCTTCGCTGGATTAAAGATGAATTCGCTTCTTCAGAAATAGAAACAGCAAAACGACTCGGAATGGATCCGTATGATGTATTAACTAAACTGGCTGAACGCGTCAAACCAGGGGCTGACGGATTGTTATTTCATCCCTATCTCGCCGGTGAACGTGCTCCCTTATGGAACCCTGATGTGCGCGGCTCATTCTTTGGCCTCACCATGTCACATAAGAAAGAACATCTGATTCGCGCAGCAATGGAAGGCGTCATTTACAATTTATATACTGTCTTTTTGGCTTTGACTGAATGTATGGACGGATCTGTCTCCCGAATTGTAGCAACAGGGGGGTTTGCAAGATCAAGTTTATGGCGGCAAATGATAGCCGATATTTTTGAATCAGAAGTCGCTGTACCAGATCGTTTTGAAAGCTCATGTCTGGGTGCCTGCATTTTAGGTCTATATGCCACTGAAAAAATTAACTCCTTTGACATTGTCTCTGACATGATTGGCAGTACTAGCCGACATTTGCCAAATGAAAGGGCAGTAAAAGAGTACAGACAATTGACACCAATCTTTATGAACATAGCAAAAGCTTTGGAAAAACAATATACACAAATCGCTCATTATCAAAGACATTGAATCAATAAAAAAGGCAAACGAATTGGAGATGCTAAATCATGCCATTAATTATTGTAGCAATCGCAATTGTTGTATTACTGCTGTTGATTATGGGTTTGAAGCTAAACACTTTTGTTTCCTTAATGATTGTCTCGTTTGGCTCTGCATTAGCACTGGGAATGCCATTGGATAAGATTGTCAAAACGATTGAAGAGGGATTAGGGGGAACCCTTGGTCACATTGCCCTGATTTTTGGTCTTGGTGCCATGCTGGGCAAGCTAATTGCTGACTCAGGTGGCGCACAGCGGATTGCCATGACTCTCGTCAACAAGTTTGGCGAAAAAAACATTCAATGGGCCGTTGTCATTGCCTCATTTATTATCGGTGTTGCTCTTTTCTTTGAAGTAGGATTAGTTTTATTAATTCCCATTATTTTTGCGATTTCAAAAGAATTAAAGATTTCTATTTTATTTCTCGGCATTCCAATGGTCGCAGCTTTATCTGTTACACACGGATTTCTGCCGCCACATCCGGGACCAACAGCAATTGCCGGAGAGTATGGTGCCGACATCGGGGAAGTATTGCTTTACGGTTTCGTTGTTGCCATCCCAACAGTGCTAATAGCCGGACCTCTATTTACGAAGTTTACGAAAAAATTCACCCCTCAAGTCTTTATGAAAACTGGCAATATTACATCTTTGGGTGAACATAAAACATTCAAACTTGAAGATACACCTAGTTTTGGAATCAGTGTCTTTACAGCACTGCTTCCTGTCATTATCATGTCCGTCTCTACCATCATGACTTTACTTCAAGAAACCCTCGGGTTGGCTGAAAATGGAGGACTTGCCGTCATACAATTCATCGGAAATGCATCGACTTCAATGGTAATCTCTTTATTAGTTGCCATCTATACGATGGGGATTGCCAGAAACATTCCCATTAAAACCGTAATGGATTCTTGTTCGGCCGCCATTTCCCAAATCGGAATGATGCTATTGATCATCGGTGGGGGCGGTGCCTTCAAACAAGTCTTAATTAATGGTGGGGTGGGTAACTATGTGGCCGAATTATTTAAAGGAACTTCCATGTCCCCGATCTTACTTGCCTGGATGATCGCAGCCATTTTGCGCATTTCTTTAGGATCTGCCACAGTTGCCGCATTAAGCACGACAGGATTAGTGATTCCAATGCTCGGGTCTGATGTCAATCTTGCTCTAGTGGTACTTGCAACAGGCGCCGGAAGTGTAATCGCTTCCCATGTAAATGACGCTGGCTTCTGGATGTTCAAAGAGTACTTTGGTTTAAGCATGAAAGAAACATTTGCAACATGGACATTGCTAGAATCTGTGATCTCTGTAGCCGGATTAGGATTCATTCTCTTGATTAGCCTATTTGTATAACAAAGGAGTAGATCATATGTTAAATACAATCGGTATCATAGGGTTAGGGGTTATGGGCAGCAACATTGCCCTCAACCTAGCCAGCAAAAAGGAAAAAGTGGCTGTCTATAATTACACAAGAGACTTAACTGATCGACTTGTACAACAGCTGAATGGAGAAGCTGTCTTTCCTTATGATAAACTCCAAGATTTTGTTCAATCTATTCAAAAGCCGCGAAAAATTCTTCTCATGGTGACAGCCGGTCAGCCGGTAGATTCAGTGATTGACTCACTCATCCCCTTGCTTGATAAAGGGGACATCATCATGGACGGTGGCAACTCTCATTATAAAGATACAGAACGAAGATATGAGAAGCTAAAAACAAACGCGATCGGCTACTTAGGCATTGGCATTTCAGGCGGAGAAGCAGGTGCTTTAAAAGGGCCTGCCATTATGCCCGGCGGGGACCAAGAAATTTATGAAAAAGTGGCTCCCTCTCTGAAAAAAATCGCTGCGCGAGTCGGTGATGATTCATGCTGCGTGTATATTGGCCCAAAAGGTGCAGGGCATTTTGTAAAAATGGTGCACAATGGGATTGAATACGCAGATATGCAGTTGATTGCGGAAGCCTATACATGTTTAAGAGATACATTGCATTTATCTATTGATGAGATAGCCCATATTTTTGAAACATGGAACGAAGGTGAATTGAAAAGCTATTTAATTGAAATCACAGCGCATATTTTACGGAAGAAAGACGAGCGAACAGGTCAGCCGCTTATTGACGTGATTCTTGATCAAACAGGCCAAAAAGGAACAGGCAAATGGACAACCATTCAAGCTATTCATCATGGCATACCATCATCAATTATCACAGAGGCCTTATTTGCCCGCTACCTTTCTTCTTTAAAACCTGAACGTGTTTTTGCGGAAACCATCTTAATCGGACCAAAAAGAAAAGGGCAACAACTAAATTTATCAATTGACGATGTCAGACAAGCGCTATATATGGGAAAAGTTTGTGCCTACGCTCAAGGCTTTGCCCAATACCATATGACTTCTAAACTGTACGGATGGGATTTACCTTTAAAAGATATCGCCCTGATATTCCGAGGTGGCTGTATCATCCGTGCCGAGTTTTTAAATACGATCAGTGAAGTGCTCCAAGATCAGCCGGAATTGCCTAATTTGCTAATCGCCCCCTACTTTGCTGAAAAACTGAAGGAATATCAAACAGGATTACGGAAAGTTGTCTGTAACGGCATAAATACAGGTATTTCACTCCCATGCTTAAGCACCTCCCTCTCATATTATGACAGCTATCGTACTGGTCGATCAAATGCAAACCTTTTGCAGGCTCAGCGCGATTACTTCGGTTCGCATACGTATGGACGAACAGATATGGAAGGACATTTTCATACGAATTGGCAACAGTGAACAGCACATTCAATGAACTGAATGCATACATTTATGCCATTAGACTTATCCATTTGGAATTTCATTTATATGCGATAAGACCTATTTTGATGATGATTCATACTTTGTTCAATATTTCACAAACTTTTATGATCAACTCCATGTTATGATAATTTCAGTCCTAGAATAAGGAGCTGATAGGATGAAAAAACATGATTCTTATCAAAAACAATATCAACTTAAAATTTTTTATTTCAACTTGTGAAATATTTCACAAACTTTTAGGTTGATTAGCTGTTAATGTATTTCATTTTTCTTTCAAGAAAATCCCAGAAATCCTATTTTGTAAATGAGTGAAAAACTATCAATTTCAACGGAGGGTTTACAATGGCAGTCGAAGAGAAGGAAATGAAACAAAAGCAAAATGTCTCAAAAATGATTGATCAACTCGTAGAAAAAGGTCTTAAGGCACTAGAAGAATTCCGCAGCTTTGATCAGGAGAAAATCGACCATATTGTGAAACAAATGGCGTTGGCTGGACTAGATCAGCATATGCCTCTTGCAAAGCTTGCGATTGAAGAAACAAAACGCGGTGTATACGAAGATAAGATTATCAAGAATATGTTTGCAACAGAATATGTCTATCATAATATTAAAAACAATAAAACCGTTGGGATTATTAACGAAGATCCCCATGCTGGTGTAATTGAAATAGCGGAACCGGTTGGTGTAATTGCTGGGGTGACACCAGTTACGAACCCGACATCAACCACTATGTTCAAAGCTTTAATTTCAATTAAAACAAGAAACCCGATTGTCTTTGCTTTCCATCCATCTGCACAAAAATGCAGCAGTGAGGCAGCAAGAATACTTAGAGATGCAGCCATTCAAGCAGGAGCACCAGAAAATTGCATTCAGTGGATTGAAACACCATCATTAGATGCTACTCAAGGTTTAATGACTCATCCGAAGGTTTCCCTCATTCTTGCAACAGGGGGCGCCGGTATGGTGAAATCCGCTTATAGCTCCGGTAAACCAGCTCTTGGCGTTGGACCTGGAAACGTTCCTTGCTATATTGAAAAAACAGCTCACCTAAAACAAGCTGTAAACGATCTCATTTTATCAAAAACATTTGATAATGGAATGATTTGCGCTTCAGAACAGGCTGTGATCATTGATAAAGATGTGTATTCAGATGTAAAAGCTGAAATGACATCCCACAATTGCTATTTCTTAAATGAAAGTGAAAAAGCAAAAGTTGAAAAACTGGTCATCAATGAAGATAAGTGTGCCGTAAATCCTGATATTGTCGGTATGCCTGCATATAAAATTGCTGAAATGGCTGGTGTAAAAGTTCCAGAAGACACAAAAATCCTTGTTGCCGAATTAAAAGGTGTCGGACCGCAATATCCGCTTTCAAGAGAAAAACTAAGTCCTGTTTTAGCCTGCTACAAAGTAAACGGCCTTCAAGAAGGTTTAGAACGAGCCGAACAGATGCTAGAGTTTGGCGGTATCGGCCACTCTGCCGTGATTCATACAACCGATCAAGATGCAATTCAAAAATTTGGACTAAGAATGAAAGCAGGTCGGATCATTGTGAATGCTCCATCTTCCCAAGGAGCAATTGGTGATATTTACAATGCCTATATGCCATCCCTAACACTTGGCTGTGGTACTTATGGAGGAAATGCTGTCTCTACAAACGTAGGTGCAATTCATTTAGTCAACACTAAAAAAGTGGCGAAAAGGAATGTTAATATGCAATGGTTTAAAGTTCCGCCAAAAATTTATTTCGAAAAAAATTCTACTCAATATTTAGCGAAAATGCCTAATATCTCAAAAGCATTTATTGTAACAGACCCTGGAATGGTGAAATTCGGCTATGTTGACCGCGTTCTTCACTACTTGAGAAAACGTCCGGATTACGTTCATTGCGAAATTTTCTCTGAAGTAGAACCTGATCCATCAATTGAAACGGTCATGAAAGGCGTTGACATGATGGCCAAATTCCAGCCAGATGTTATCATCGCACTTGGTGGAGGTTCTGCAATGGATGCCGCTAAAGGGATGTGGATGTTCTATGAACACCCAGATGCTAAATTCTTTGAATTAAAACAAAAATTCTTAGATATTCGCAAACGTATTGTCAAATACCCGAAATTAGGTGAAAAATCACAATTCGTAGCGATACCAACTACATCTGGAACAGGTTCTGAGGTCACTTCATTCTCTGTTATTACAGATAAAGAGGCAGGCACAAAATACCCATTAGCTGATTATGAATTAACACCAGATGTGGCGATCATTGATCCACAGTTTGTCATGACCGTACCAAAACATATTACAGCAGATACAGGAATGGACGTACTAACACACGCTGTTGAATCTTATGTATCATGCATGGCCAATGACTATACTGATGGTTTAGCAATGAAAGCCATCCAACTCATCTTTGAATACTTGCCAAGAGCATACAAAAACGGCAGTGACGAGTTGGCACGTGAAAAGGTACACAATGCATCAACAATTGCTGGTATGGCCTTTTCCAACGCATTCCTAGGAATCAACCATAGTTTAGCACATAAACTAGGAGCCGAATTCCACATTGCGCATGGACGAGCAAATGCAGTTTTATTACCGCATGTCATTCGCTATAATGCAACTAAACCGAAAAAATTCACAGCATTCCCTAAATACAACCATTTTATAGCTGATCAACGCTATGCGGAAATTGCTAGAACACTCGGTTTACCAGCAAAAACAACAGAAGAAGGTGTGGAAAGCTTAGTTCAAGCCATTATTAAACTAGCCAAAGAGCTTGATATTCCAATGAGCCTCAAACAAAACAATATTGATGCACAAGCATTTGAAAGCAAAGTAGATACCTTAGCAGACCGTGCTTTTGAAGATCAATGTACAACAGCTAATCCAAAACTTCCATTGGTAACTGAGCTGGCTGAGATTTACCGTTCTGCATTTAAAGGTGTTTAATCATCAATTCAATGAAAGTCATCCTTTTAGAGGATGGCTTTTTTTGTTTTTTAGCTCCGGTCAACCATGAATAATTTAAAACCTTCTTTCCTAACATAAATGTGACTTGCTTGTTTCATGAGGAGGAATTTTCTTGGATTTTAATTTTGTCTGGAAAGCTGTTGTCATTGTCATAGGAGGCGTACTCATTTTGCGGTTAGCTGGAAGAAAATCCATTTCACAGCTCACCGTTGCTCAGACTGTCATGATGATCGCTGTTGGTTCATTAATTATTCAACCAGTGAATGACAGAAATATTTGGATTACAATGATTGTCACATTTTTAATGACCCTCACTCTTCTGTTGATTGAGTATATGACGTTAAAGTTTGATGCTTTCGAAAGCTTTATTTATGGAAAATCAGTTCTAGTGGTCGAAAACGGCCAAATTAATATAAGTCATTTAAAAAAACTGCGCTTAACTGTAGATATGCTTGAAGTAAGGTTGAGACAACAAAACATTCAAACATTTAAAGATTTACAATGGGCGACAATCGAATCGAACGGTCAATTAGGATACATGTTAAAACCGAATAAACAATATGCCACTAAAGAGGATATAGAGCAGTTGAAAGCCTTAATTGAAATGAATATCAACCACTCTCCAATTGAGACCCCCATAACACAAGCCAATTCCTCAGATAACATTTTTTCGGAAATTAAAGATGAAATGCATTCAAAAAAACATGCGAAAGAATTGAAATGAGGTTGCTTTAAATTGATAAATTATAAAATTTTCTTACAGACTCTTGGAAAATGGATATTATGTGGCGGTGTCATTGGGGGAATTGTAGGATCTACGACTGCTTTCCTGCTAAAAGCAAATGATGATCTCGGCCACATCAGAGAAAAAAATGGCTGGCTCATATACCTTCTGCCTCTTAGTGGACTTGTCCTTGGCTACATATACATGAAATATGGAAAAGTGATTTTGGATCAAACCTTACATAACACCGCCCAATTAAATAATCTTGTCATTGACGCTGTTAACGGAGAAAAAAAGGTTCCGCAAAGAATGGGACCCATTGTCTACCTTGGAACTTTTATTACAGTTTTTTTTGGCGGATCCACGGGAAGAGAAGGGGCAGCTGTCCAAATGGGCGGAAGTGTGGCTCAAATGATCAACAATTTGTTTAAGATTCGGTTATTAGACACGAACATTTTTATAATGAGCGGTATTAGTGCCGGGTTTGGGGCTGCATTTGGTACACCCATTACTGGCGCAGTATTTGGAATGGAGATGTCCGCTTTAGGAAAATTAAAATTTGAAGGGCTTGTTCCTTGTTTGGTGGCTAGCTTCACTGGCCACTATATAACGGAGGCAGCATGGGGAGTTAAGCACGAAGAATTTATCATCAACGCTTTACCGGAGTTATCTTTTATCACATTTATAAAGATCCTTCTTGTTTCTATTCTGTTTAGCCTATTAAGCATTACATATTGTCAGTTGAGACACGGAATCGAAACAATCACCGAGAAAATTTTTAAGAAAAACCATATGATAAGAGCATTTGTGGGTGGATTCATCATTGTATGTTTATATTTATTGGTTGGTTCTCAAGATTACAATGGCCGAGGCTTACCTATGTTAGAGCAGGCTTTCAAAGAAGAGGTTCCTCCTTTTGCCTTTCTCGCTAAGTTGATTTTTACAGCGATTACTTTAGGAACAGGATTTGTTGGGGGTGAAGCGATACCGTTATTCTTCATGGGAGCAACTCTAGGTAATACACTACACTCGATTGCGGATTTACCCATCGCGTTTTTAGCCGCATTGGGATTAATTGCGACTTTTAGTGGTGGTGCAAATACACCTATTACAGCATTCCTGTTGGCTATGGAAATGTTTGATGGGAAAGGATTAGAGTATTTTTTTATTGCTAGTTTGGTTAGTTATATATTTTCTGGTCATCATGGATTATGGCCTTCTCAAAAAATGTATGAACCGAAGAGCAGATTATACAATGTTATCAACGGAGAAACGATCAAAAATATTGAAAAAAAGAAAAAGCCTTAGGGGCTGCTCCAGATATCAACGATTTCGATTGATTCTTCTGTTTTATCCTCACGTTTTTTTCAAAGTTCTTTTATCTTGACAAAAAATATATGTTATTTAATAATAAATACATAATTATAATTATTATAAAGAGATAAGATTTACAATTATACTTATTTGGGAGGAAGAATTAATATGTCTTTAATCGGAACAGAAGTAAAACCATTCGTAGCAAAAGCTTATAAAAACGGGGAGTTTATTGATGTGACAAATGAAAGCTTGAAAGGTCAATGGAGTATTTTCTGCTTCTATCCAGCAGATTTCTCATTCGTTTGTCCAACCGAACTCGAAGATCTTCAAAATCAATACGCTAATCTAAAAGAACTTGGTGTTGAAGTCTACTCTGTTTCTACAGATACTCACTTCGTTCATAAAGGTTGGCATGATAGTTCTGAAAAAATCTCTAAAATTACTTACGCCATGATCGGTGACCCATCTCAAACAATTTCTCGTCACTTTGAAGTGCTAAACGAAGAAGAAGGGCTTGCTGACCGTGGTACATTTATCATCGATCCAGATGGAGTGATCCAAGCTGTTGAAATTAATGCAGGTGGTATCGGCCGTGATGCAAGTGGATTAATGAATAAAGTAAAAGCAGCACAATATGTTCGTCAAAACCCAGGTGAAGTGTGCCCAGCAAAATGGGAAGAAGGCTCTGAAACTCTTAGACCTAGCCTTGATCTAGTAGGCAAGATTTAAGGGGGAACGTTCTATGGTACTGGAAGCAAATATCAAAAACCAACTAAACCAATACATGCAGCTCATTGAAAATGAGCTGATTCTCAAAGTGAGTGCAGGTGAAGACAAAACCTCTATGGAAATGCTAGCTCTTGTTGAAGAGCTAGCTTCCATGTCTACTAAAATCACTGTTGAAAAAACACGCTTAAATAGAACGCCCAGCTTCAGTGTTACTCGCGCCGGAGCAGAAACAGGCGTGACATTTGCCGGTGTTCCACTCGGCCACGAATTCACATCTTTAGTGCTAGCACTATTGCAAGTCAGTGGCAGAGCACCTAAGGTTGACCAAAAAGTCATTGAGCAAATTAAAAACATAAGCGGTGATTACCATTTCGAGTCTTATATCAGTCTGACATGCCATAACTGTCCTGACGTTGTTCAAGCTTTAAACATGATGAGCATTCTTAACCCAAACATCACACACACAATGATTGATGGTGCAGCATACAAATCAGAAGTTGAAAGCAAAAACATAATGGCAGTGCCAACTGTCTACTTAAACGGCGAACCATTCGGAAGCGGTCGAATGACACTCGAAGAAATTCTTAAAAAATTGGTGGGCAGTGGGAAAGACGCAGCTGAACTATCTAACAAAGACCCATATGATATGCTTATCATCGGAGGCGGTCCAGCAGGTGCAAGTGCAGCAATTTACGCAGCACGAAAAGGTATTCGGACAGGTATTGTGGCCGAACGTTTTGGCGGCCAAGTCCTTGACACAATGAGCATCGAAAACTTCATCAGTGTAAAAGCAACAGAAGGACCTAAGCTTGTAGCAAACCTTGAAGAACACGTAAAAGACTATCATATTGATGTCATGAATCTAAACCGTGCAAAACAGCTAGACAAAAAAGAACTTTTCGAAGTTGAACTTGAAAATGGTGCTATCTTGAAAAGTAAAGCTGTCATCATTTCAACAGGTGCCCGTTGGCGCAATATTGGCGTACCAGGTGAACAAGCGTTCAAAAACAAAGGTGTCGCATACTGTCCTCATTGTGACGGCCCATTGTTTGAAGGAAAACATGTAGCTGTAATAGGGGGCGGCAACTCCGGTATTGAGGCAGCAATCGATCTTGCTGGTATTGTTAAGCATGTCACGGTTCTTGAGTTTATGCCAGAGCTAAAAGCTGACGATGTCCTGCAAAAACGGCTCAACAGCCTTCCAAATGTAACAGTCCTGAAAAATGTTCAAACGAAAGAAATTACCGGCACAGACACTGTCAACGGGATTACCTATATTGACCGCACCACCGAGGAAGAAAAACATATCGAATTACAAGGCGTATTCGTTCAAATCGGACTCGCGCCAAATACCGATTGGCTACCTGAAACCGTTGAACGGAACCGTATCGGTGAGATTATCGTAGATAAACATGGAGCCACAAACATCCCCGGATTGTTTGCTGCAGGCGATTGCACAGATCATCCGTATCATCAAATTATTATTTCAATGGGATCGGGAGCAAATGCGGCTTTAGGGGCGTTTGATTACCTTATCCGTAACTAATATAAGAAGCCACTATATTACCTAATTGGTAGTATAATGGCTTTCTTTCAAATTCCTAAAATGACCTTATTTTGATCCCTAGAGTAAACACATATTTTGTTTTGATAGACAATAGGATCATGATTCGCTCCCAACAAACCCTTAATTAACTATTTAAATAGCAGTTTAAGACCATAAAGTGCACCACCAGCTACAGTCCACAGCCAATTATTTTCAAATCTCCCTCAACAATAGATCCCATTTAGTTATCTTCTTTCTAATTCATATTTATTATACGGTTAACATCGCCTTTGATTTTCATAATTACATAACACTCATTCTTCTAAAAACGAATATACTTAAACCAATTGAAAAAGTAGCAGTTAGTGATGTTACTATTATGATTTGGATAGTATCATTCATCGATATTTCTGTTAATAAAGCCAATTGAACCTGTCCAAATATTGTATAATCATATATTTTTTTAACAAAATCAATTTTCGAAGCAATCACTTGAAAAAAAACATATACATTGTAGATAGCATAGAAAAGCCCCATCGTTATAATAGGATTTTTAAGTATTAAGCAAACTAATACTGCCATAGCTGTTAATCCTATATATATAAACTCACTTAATAGTATAATTCGTATGACTGTTAAAAAAGATACATCTCCAAATCCATTTAAATATGTATTCGTAAGAACTGTAAATAATGGCATAATAGAACTCATAATAATAATCAGTACTGAGAATACGAAGCTTTTCGTTAAAATAATAATACTTCTCCTATGCCCATAAGATATATACCTTTTAAAACCTCCCGTTTGATATTCGTTTGTAATATAATATGCCCCAATAATCCCCATAAAAATGATTAAAGGAAACATTAATTGTATTTCATATACAAACTTTAACATTTCAATCCCAGTATAGGACTGAAACCAATATGATAATGCGAACGACATAAAAACCAGAGTAAGAAATAAAATAAATAGTATTCTTGACTTTTTAAGTTTAAAAATCTCTGCTTGTAACACACCACTACTTCCCTTCTATTAAGTTTAAATAATAGTCCTCCAAACTTTCGCCTTTTTTTAAAATCCCCTCAAACTTAATGCCCTTTTCATGCATAAATGAGGAAATTTCATTAATGTTCAGGTGATCATCATACAGATTTATAGCTGAATTTCCAATAATTTTATAATTATATGTTAAAAAATTCGCTTTTATCATTTCAACTATATTCTGAACCTCTTTTGTTTTAATATGTATATATTTTTGACACCGATTATTTAATTCCTCTAGTTTAATTTCTTCTATTAATTTTCCTTTGTGGACGATACCATATATTCCAGCTAATTGATATAATTCAGATAGCATATGGCTTGATATTAAAATCGTTATTCCATAGTTCTTATTTAAGGTTTTTAACATTTTTCTCATGTCGGCAATCCCTACTGGATCTAAACCATTTGTAGGTTCATCCAATATTAATATTTGGGGATCTCCTAATAATGCCATCGCTATTCCAAGCCTCTGTTTCATCCCCAAAGAAAACTCCTTCGTTTTCTTATTCTTTACATCCAGAAGATTGACCATTTTCAAGGCATTGTCTATTGAAGATTTCTCTGAAATTCCTTTATGCAATCTCTCAATCTCTAAATTTTCATAAGCTGTTCGGTTTAAATAAAGGGACGGTGATTCAATCAACCATCCAATTCTCCTCCGCAAAATCTCTTTTTTTCGTTCCACCTCTTCACCAAAAATTTCTATTTTTCCATTTTCCGGCTTGATCAATCCTGCTAGAAGACGGATTAAAGTCGTTTTTCCAGCACCATTCATACCGATAAGTCCATATATTTCTCCTTTTTTTACATGAATACTCACATTATCAAGCGCTTTACTGTGCTTATATTGTTTAGTTAACTGGTTTGTTTTTAAAGCAAATTCTTCTACCATGCACACGACCTTCACCCCTACTATTTTTTGTCATTTGACTCAACTAGCATTCCTAACAAAGGACCTATAATAAGCCCCCACATTAATTGGTCAAATATCATTCCAAACGCTACACCTAATCCGGTGAAAATACTAAAGTAATATCCCTTTTTTCTTTTCATTGCTAGTCTCCTCACATCAAAGAATAAACAGTTTATAAAAAACCTTTTATACTAAAACCTCCTCTTCTGCATCTCCCTGAAGTTTGTATAAACTAAAATACAAACCCTCTAACTTCATCAGTTCTGCATGATTCCCTTTTTCAACAATTTCTCCATTATTCATCACATAAATTACATCAGAATCCATAACTGTTGATAATCTATGGGCAATAACCACCCGAGTACACCCCAAGTTTTTAAGATATGTTGAAATATTAGATTCATTAATCATATCTAGTGAACTAGTAGCTTCATCAAGTACTATAATTTTAGGTTTATTAAGAAGAGCTTTTGCCAAAACAATTCGTTGTCGCTGACCTCCCGACAGATTTAGCCCCATTTCGGAAACAACCGTATGATATTTCATGGGCATTGCCTGGATTTCGTTATCAATATTTGCTATTTTTGCAACTTCTATAACCTCTTCTTCATTCACATCTTCATTATTCATCGTCATGTTTTCATAGATAGATTTATTTAATAATGTAATGTCTTGTGGTACAATACCAATTTGACTATTTAATGTTTGTTTATCCAATTGATAAATTGAAATACCATCATAAAAAACTTCTCCACTGGTTGGTTTATATAAACCTACTAATAACTTACTTAACGTACTTTTTCCTGATCCAGATGGACCTACTATTGCCACCTTTTGTCCAGCCTGCACGCAAAAATTAATATTCTTCACAACTGGTTTCGTATTACTAGTGTAAGAAAAACTGACATTTCTCATTTCTAAATTTCCTTCAAGTATATGCTCGATAGGATTTTCTGGGACATGTTCAAGCTGCTGCTCCCAAATGTCTTGAACTCTTTCTAAATACTGTGTTGTTAATAAATATTGGGTGTACACCCCAAACAACGATGTGCTTAGTCCAAAAAAAGTCGTTGATAGCGTCTGAAAAGCAACAACTTCACCTAGAGATAGTTTATGATTAATAAATAGATACACTCCAATAATTAAAATAACAAGCGGACCTACAGTTTGAAAAGTCCCGTTCACAGAATTAATTATATTTTGAATGATAGATCTGCTCTTATATTTAAGTAGAACCTTTTCAAAGACTTGATTCCACGTATCATATATTTTATTCTCAATTCCAGACATTTTTATTGAAGCTATAGAGTACAAAGTTTCAATTTGAATAGATTGTGATTTTGTTTGATGAATAATTTCATTATTAATAGAAACCGCTAAAAGATTTCTAGTTAATACCATAAAAATCATATTTGCCATAAATATTCCAACTGCAACCATTGTAAGGCTAGCAGAACTATTCATCATGTAAAAGAGAATAAAAATTAGCGCCCCAAAATCAATACACCCTCCAATTATTTGCGAAGTCAATAGTTCCCTTACACCGTTTAAGCTCCCTAATCTGTACATTAAGTCACCAGATGTCCTAACTTCAAAAAATTTGAAAGGTATTTTTAATAAATGGGAAAATGTTTTAGCGACAAGGTCTTTACTAGTTGCCACATTTAAATAAATATAACTAATCCCTCTAGCCATTAAAATCGAAAAATACACCAAAGATATCATAATTATTAACCAAAAATAATCATATATTGTATTGGTGTTTTGAAATATTTTTGTGTTATCTATAATACTTCTAGTGAATATGGGTATTTGCAACATAATTAAGTAACTAATAATAGAAAACATTGTTGCCAAAAAGATTTGCTTCTTCTTTTGGGTTAAGATTTGAAAAACAAACTTCCAAGGACTTTTTCTTTTTTTCTTTTGTGGTGTAAATTCTTCTGTTGGACATGCTGTTAAAATAAAGTGACTAAAGCTTTCTGCAAATTCGTCAACCGTGATTTTTTGGAAACCTCTTGCTGGATCTACTATATATACATAAGTCTTTTTTATTTTTTCAATAATAATAAAATGATCATTATTCCAATGGGCAATTACAGGCATGTTTATCTTTGGCAATTGATCTACCGTTACTTTATACATTTTTGATTCAAAGCTCTTATCTGTTAATATTTTTTGCAATTGTCTCATGGACAAACCGTCTCTGCCAATCTCTTGTACTTCTCTTAGATCTAAAAGGGTTTCATTGCTTTTATAATAGTTTAATATCATAGCGCAGCAACATAGTCCACACTCTGTTTGAACCATTTGACTTACATAAGGAACCCGTCTTTTTGTTCGAATTTTCATGTTAATGCCCTCTCACTTTACCACATTTACATCTAACGATAATACAGATGGTAAATTTAGGTTATTCAATCTTAAAAAAGTATATCCAATACCAGTTAGGCCTACCATGAAGGATAACAAATCAAAAGTATTATTTAATCCGCATTTTACAAGATTTTTTTTAATATAGTTTAAACATTTATTGCTTTCATTTACCGCTATATCTAAGTATTTACTTTCATTCAACAATTGGCCCAAAGAAATTAAAATATCTATATTCCCATAAATACCATGACACAAACTATGATCATGTTTTTCAGAAAAACCGTCCTTTATTAATTTTTCTACAGCTCGAGAGATATCTTGTTTTATCAAATTTGAATTTATACCATCGTACTGCAATATAGATGCTCTACTTAAAGCGATTCCAGGGGCTCCATGGCACCAAAATACTGGATCCAACTGTTTATTCAATCCATTTCTTAAGTCTTCCCAATTATTCTTTTCAGCATTGTAATACTTGTTTTCTACATATATTAATGATTTGGCCAATTCTAAAAATTTTTTATTGTTTAAACATTTACCAGTTTTCACAAGAGCAAGTTGTATACCTGAATAACCATGAGATAGCCCTGTTAGTTTAATTTCGTTTTTTGTTTTGATCTGATCATACAAATAACCTCCTGTTTTCCTGCAAATATCAACTATTGCTACATCTTTTTCCTGATCATATATATTTGTCAATAGAACAAGCAAGCCAGATAATCCAGATACATAGTCCAAGTTCGAGTTATGCAGATCATATTTATATATCTCTTGAATATAATACTTATATTTATCGTAAGCTTCGCGATGCCCATATAATTGATATACTGTATAATAAAGATAAATCAATGACCCGATTCCATTAAATGCAGATAGTACTTTAGGAATCTTCATATTTGATATTTGATCTTCTAAGCCTTTTAATCCTGCATAAGCTAATTTATAATACTTTTCGCTCCTCGTTTCCTTAGCTAAATGGAATAAAAACAGGATTACTCCTCCGCCTTCATATAACAAATGGTTTAAAGCTCCTAATTTTAATTTTTCGTTTTCAATATTTTGAACAAACCATGTACAGTTTGATTGATCCTTATTCCATATTGCATATTTCGCCAAAACATCCCCAATATCCCTTGCATAATCGAGGTTAGTATTACCTTTTTTGAAGTAAGGAATAAGATGATTTATTCTTGGAAAACTTTTATCACCTTTTAACCAATTATTTTTTGTTGTGGTAGATAAAGATAACCGAATATAATAAAGTTGGAATTCTAAATCTTTTTTTCCTATTCTTGATAATCTATTTTGCAAAATTTCTTGTAATGTTTTAGGGAAAAAGTTGTCGACTTTGCCTTGTTGATTACAATTTAAATGATGTGAGTCCATCTTAGTTGTGAAGTATGGAATATCTAATGTCATTAAAGCATATATTTCAAAGTATTCCCTTTTCATCTGCTTTTTACTATAAACATTTACTTTTTGATTTTTTATTTTCTCCATCAAATTATATCGGTCTTCAAAATTTCTTAAATACTTCGGGTGTGTAGATGCTTCTACAAATTTGGCATAGATACTAGTTGGTCTTAAAACTTGCCTTACCACAATATCTTGTTTTTTAAATAAATTCATTACGAAATTATTAAATTCCATTTTATTGTCTAATACTAATTGATAACTCTCTTCAAATCCACAAATAATATCCTCTATGTAATTAAAAGGCTTTACTTTTTGATTTTCAAATTGAACATAATTGGATCCTTCTAAAATATTTCCTGGTTCTTTTTTTAAATAAATTTCATCTGAATAATCATTTAATATGACATGCATTTTCCAAAAATCTGACTTTTGCTCATTTGAAGTCGATAGAGCGCTCATATCAAAATCAAATAAACTATTTTTAAAATTAAGTGGAAGAACAGCAGTACCTAGAACGGATTCATTAATATGACGATATAGCTCTTGAGCCAAACCTCGTGATGTGTTTTCAAAAGATTTATTTTCGATTAATGTTTCAAAATCGATTATATAGGGATGTTCACCACAGCATATTAAATTTTCAAAGTGGATATCCGTTGTGCCAATTATGTATAAAAACGCCAAGTTGATGCCTAATCTATAATAGAACCTTGACACTTCAGTTTCATTGCTACACGGTTTAAACTCTACAAACTTTTGCCATCCATAATCTCCATTATCTATACTAGGAATAGAACGGATTTTGCAATTTAATTTATTCTTATTATTAATATACTCTATAAGCTGTTGAAATAATAAATCAGTGGAGAGACTATGAGGTTTATACATTATCTTTCCTTCATCTGTAACTACACAAATAACCTTCTTCCCCTTATTATGTGTATCACCTGAAGTGATGTTAACATCTAACACTTCTTTGAAAACAATTCCAATTTCTTGGGCGATAGAAGAAGTATCATCTGATAATCGCTGTAAGCAATCATTGATTAATTGGACTCTATTATATATCATTGTTTCCATTAACCATGTTAAAACTGGATATTTGTTAAGGAATTGCACAAAAAATTCTTGATTTTCAAAGCTTTCATTAAAATAATTGTATCGTTCATTGGAAGTTTCGCCTTCCAATAAATTCAACATTCTTTTCTCATTAATTTCATAAATTAAAGTTCTAATACATAAAAAGTGGATATCATCAAGAAAAGAGTTAACATTATGATGAAGTATATTTTCAAAGTTGATCCTGAATTTTCTTTGAGTTTTAAACTTATTCAAAACATTATTTAATCGATAACTAAATAAATTTAAAAATCTGAGGAAAAACAAATCAAAAGAGTATTTTTTTTGTATTTCAGAAGGTACAATTTTATTTTTATCATTAAGAGAACTATTCAATTCGTCTATAAAGACTACCTCTTTATTCTGGTGATACATTACAATTCCTCCTTCTACAAATTAGGTAGGGATTATCCCTACCTAATTGGGAGTTTTTAGAACTCCTAACTCTGTTATACTAGCAAGATTTTGTGCAAGCTGATGTAGGGCATGGTGTAGCATTCATCGTTAATCCAGTGATTCCAATAATAACGGTTGCTACTGGGGTCCATCCACCAGATACATCCTCATTACCTGCTAATGCCTCAAGCTCACTTTCTTCAATCATGCCTGACAATCTTTCTAGTTCTTTTTGCATTTTTTCATTCTCCTCTCTAAAAAATATTATTTATATATAAAGACCAAATGGCCAATATATATCATTACAAAACAATTACTTCAACCATAAAAACTCCGATACTATTTCTGGAGCATAATGTCGAAGCATAGAGTAACCAAAACCAGTAATACCAATCATCAGGCCAACTGACCATGTACATTTTAGATTTTTTTTGTTCCACTCTTTAGACAGTACATTATCAAATAAATCCTGATAGGTTTGAATGGTTTTATTTTTTAAATCCACTTGCCCTGTAATTTCAGAAGCATAGTTTAGAATAGCTAAGTTACCTAAATCACCATGACAATATGTTGGATTATTTCCTATTCCATTTAAACATGTGGAAGAAATTCCAATATTGATCTCTTGATCAATTCTAGAATCTGAAAAACCGTGTTCCTTCAATATAAGTTTACTTAATAAAATACCTGGCGCACCATGGCACCAACCATTACTAAATTTATTCTTTTTAGCAGTGCTATACCAATTCTTTTCTTTATTCGAATATAGTGATCTTTCAAATTTCAAAGCCTTTTCAATACTACTCAAAATGCGATAATCATTGGTCATTGTATAAAGTTTATATAAATAAGCTATGATCCCAGAATTTCCATGCGAGAATCCCGAATATGCTGTAGAAGACCTAGATGGCCAATAAGACATCCCATTGTCATTTGTGACAGAATTAATTAGTTTGTTGCTGCATGCAAATGCCCCGTTAATGGCTGCCTCTTGTAATTCTTTATCATTTGTTCGTACTAATGATTCAAATACTCCTAGGGCTCCCGCAGCTCCACCAATAACATCATGAACAGTGTCTTTTCTAATGTTGCTCAGTATACAATCGATATTGGCGGTTATAAAATTTGTACTATTATAGTCATCATACAGTTCCGATAATTTGTTTAGTGTATAGAAGATACCACTTAACCCAGTAAATGCTCCTACGGAATGAGCTAGTTTTTTATCCATTGTATTGATAATAGTTCTAGGCATCTCCATCGCTTGAAAAGCAATTTGTTTAAAATCATCTCGATTTAATATTTTCCCTAAATAACCCAAAAATAGTGCGATTCCAGAATTTCCATTATATAAATCAAACCCAAGGACATCAGGTTTCCAGATGTTCTCTTCAAACCCTTGTAGACTTGTACTAATCCAAAAAGCATCTGATCTGTTAGAATCGTTAATACCTTGAATGCTGTTTTCTACAATAAATTCTCCTATCATCTCAGCAGATTTGATCCATTTTTCCGGTGTTAAACGATTAAAATTTGAAGCGAATTTTAAGTTTGTAATATCTGGGTTCCACATTCTTTTATTTAAATAGGACATTTCAATATACTCTATCTGTCGCTCTAAATCAGATTGTGATAAGCTAGATATTTTATCCTTTACTGATTGCATGGGGGATTTTTCTAAAAGATTATCTTGGATTTGATTTTTTGAATTGATAATTTTTTTATCATTAATATTTGTCATAAAGTAAGGAATTTCGTTATCATATAAATCATCAAACTCTGAGTCAATTAACCAAGTCTGATCTTCTGTCATCTTTAAGGCAGTTCTATGTAAAATTAATTTTCTATTGTAACTCTGTCTTAAAAAATCAGGATGAGAAGCAATTTTTAAGAGTTGACCATAAAATATAGTCGATTTAACAATAAGTCTATTTTTCTTGCCAGAAAAAATTTGTTCTATCTTGTTTAAGAAAATATTTTTATTTTTTAATATCCATGAATACATTGTTTTAAAGCCAAATTTCAATTCTTCAATAAAGTTTGCAGAATCAACAATTGAACCGTTAAGAATCGGATTATTCGATTTTGGGGTAATACCACTATTTTTTCTGATGACTCTGATAGTATCGGAGTCAATATTCTCGATAAATAAGGATTTAATGGGAATTACCTGTTCCTCGCTTACACTTAATCCACCTAAATCAAATCCAATGGAATTTTCTTCTTTTAAATCTGTTAACATTGTTGGAAGTAACCCAATTGAATTGACAGAGTTATTAGTAATTTTTCTTGCTTTAACATACCCGCTATTTAGCTCTTTTTTTTCCGATACAATATTAGCGTGGAAAATAGACTCCATATCTATTAGCATGGGGTATTCTCCTTGTGCTATTAAATTTTCATAATGAAAATCTACCGAATTTAGTACGTATAATAAACATAAATAATTCCCTGCTCGATTGTAAAAACGTTTAATTTCACTTTCATTGCTGCATTCTTTATTTTCAATGAATTCCATCCAGCCACAATAATCTGTTGAATGGATACGAGCTTTTTTAAAGTCTAATACATTAGATATATTTTTATACTTAATCCACTTTAATAATGAATTAAACCCTTCTTCTAAGTCTAAATTTCTTGGTTTATAAACAATTCTCACGCCATTAGAAAAGTGTATAATGGATACTGTCTTTCCTTGTTTATGTGTATCACCTGCACCCATTTCTATTTTTGAAATTCTTCCAAGATTTAATCCATTATTTAGTTTGGCTTCTAAAGTCGATAATTGTTTTTCTGTATTTCTGATTACTTCTTTAGTAAAATTCAAGTAATTATCAATGGACAATCTTAGAATATGAATTAATACATTATATTCTTCATATAAATTTGAAAGAAAAGCTGGATCTCTTAATAACACATTTGAAAAATATGAAATTCTTTCTTTCGAATTTTCCCCCAAAAGCTTCCCTTCTATTTTTGCTGCATTTACTTCCAAAACTAGCATCCTATATGACATTTCAAATAATTGGTCTAATAATTGTTTTAAAGTGTAATCCACAAAAATATCTACATTTTCGATTATTTTAAACTCTTGAATTTCTTTAAAAAAAGAATCAGCTTTTTTATTGATTAAAGGCAAAAAGAAATAATAGAAAGGAATGTAGTTTTTCAATTCGACAGTTTTTTTTCTCGTATAGTTGCTTAAAGTTCCATTTATTAACTCATTGATTCTTGTGGTTCCAACTTTCTGTCGCTCATATTGATTTATTGTTTTCTTCAAAATTTTCTCTTTTTCTAACTTTCCTACTTTTCTCAATAAATGATCCAACTCTATTTCGTTGTCGACTTCAGGAAAAAGTTTTAGCCAATAATTAACAATATCCTCTTTAGTAATTGACATGATATCACTTGTGACCCCCAATTAATTCCCCTCCCTTTCTATTATTTTTTAGATTTTTAGTTCAAAATTAATTATTTTTTAATACCTTTTTCTATTGCAGCTATGTAAAATCATCCACTCAGATACAGATTGATTGCTTAATAATCTTTACTACATGACACAGGAAACTTCCTTGAGTGACCTGTGCCATGTTTAAAAAAAATTAAACAATTACTACTTCCTACAATTATTTTGACATTCTACTGTTCCAGTACAAACTTGCCCTTTATCACCAATCATTATGCTCGCTGCTAAACATGACAATGTTGTTAATAATGTGCCCCAACTAATTGCTCCAACAACATCTTGTTCCCTAATTTCTTCAAACACATCTCCAGCAGGATTTACATTATTTGTGTTTTCTTTATTTCTTAAGATTGGATCTTTTATAAACCCCACGACGCTCACCTCCTTTACTTCAAATTTTTCTTTTTTGAAATATCTAGGTGAATAATTTAAGTTTATCACTATTTCAAATATATTACATAGATCGATATTTCTATTCATTCGCCAGTATTCGACAAGTTTTTCTGTGTACTTTGTACTTAACAGTAATTTTTACCCAGATCAATACTCTTATGTATGATTCCCAATACACCTGAGTTTTCAGGCTGGAAAACAGAGTCCGGATCATGAATTAAAATGTGTCTAGATTAACTAAAAAGAATAAAATACTTTGTAAATGTTATAAAAAAGAAAACAATTAAAAATTTGAACTACGAACTTTGTATTTTTATTTATTAACTGGAATCTGTATTTCATTCAAATAGTCCTCTTTATTTTTTTCATTCCAAGGTCCTTTTATAGCAACTTGGCGTGGGTTTCCGGATATCATGTACCCATTTTCTTCAATCCAATTTGCTAGGAACTGATATGCTCCTAATAAATTAGAATAATCTCCTGGGACGAGTATACTAGCCGCTTGGTCAACTGCTTCCGTTTCCTTAAAGATAAATTCATTTTCATCTTTCATGAGTTGATCAACGCCCATGACAACCTCAACATCAACTTCACCATCTTTGTAACCATTATCGTGATAGGTTGCATAAGCAATCTCTTGACAAGAGATATTGTTTGTCATGACGTATTCACTCAATTTTGACCAAAGCATGCCTTCTGCATCATAAGCTGGTATCGTATCTCTTAAAGAGATAACTTGATAGCTAGGTAGAGATTTTAATGTCACATGATCATTCATATCGACTCGCCCCTTTTTCATATTCTTGATTGTTGCATTGATTTTTTCAAGTTTTAATTGCTCTGTCTTGATATTGCTCCTAATGTCTTCACTTTTGGCTTTTAACATGTCTTCTTGCTTTTCCTCAGATTTTTCTTTCATATATATAGCGATGTCAGCTACGTTAAATCCCATATCTCGCAATGATACGATGAGGTTAATCTCTGAAATCTGTTTTGCCGAATAGTATCGATAACCTGTAAATTTATCAATTGTTGCAGGCTGAAAAATTCCAACTTCATCATAATATCTAAGCATACGTACAGACACTTTTGTTATCTTAGAAAAGTCGCCAATTTTGAATATAAATATGACCTCCCTATAAAATGACTATCATTCGAATGACATCTTTAGCTTAATATCTCACACCATGTGAGAGTCAACAGCAAAAAAAACATGCTGCTAAAATTAAGGCAGCATGGCTTTTGTTTACAACTCTTCACCGTTTGTTAGAATTACTTTATTGTACCACTCAAAAGAATCTTTCTTATATCGCTTCATTGACCCGTTTCCTTCGTTATCACGGTCAACATAGATCATTCCGTAACGTTTTTTCATTTCACCTGTTGTGAATGAGACGATATCAATAATGCCCCATGGAGTGTAACCCATTAAATCAACACCATCATAAATGACTGCTTTTTTTAATGCTTCAATATGTGATTTTAAATATTGAATTCTTTCTGGGTCATGGATTGTACCGTTCGCTTCTAATGTATCAACAGCCCCAAAGCCATTTTCGACGATGAATAATGGAATTTGATAGCGATCGTAAAGTCGATTTAATGTATACCTCAAACCAGTTGGATCAATGGACCAGCCCCAATCACTTGATTTGATATACGGATTTTCGACCCCATTAGGCAATCCACCATTGACGATATCACCGGTCTGATCTTGTTGCACATCGCTTTTAACAGTTGTTGACATATAATAACTGAAACCTAAATAATCTACCGTTCCATTTCTTAAAATTTCCGCATCTCCATCTTCAAACTTGAGATGATAACCTTCTCTTTCAAATTCTTTCAATGCATAGTTTGGATAATAACCGCGAACCTGTACATCTGGGAAGAAAAAGCGCTGTCTCATTTCCTCTTCAGCTAACATGACGTCTTCAGGATTGGATGAGTAAGGATATATTGGCACATGTGAAACCATCGCCCCGATTTGGAAAGCGGGGTTTATTTCCTTGCCCTTTGACACGGCCAATGCACTGGCAACTAATTCGTGATGTGCTGCTTGGTACATGACCTCTTTCGCGTTCTCATTTTCTCCTACCACAACACCAGAATTTGTCCATAAAAACAGAGGATTGTTCACATCCATTTGGTTATTGATTTCGTTAAATGTCATCCAATACTTCACTTTATCCTGATAGCGATTAAAGCAAACTTCAGCGAATTTCACAAAGAAATCAACGACTTTCCGATTTCTAAATCCACCATATTTTCTGGCTAGATGTAGCGGCATTTCAAAATGAGATAATGTAATAACAGGTTCAATTCTATATTTCAGCAATTCATCAAAAACATGATCATAAAATTGCAATCCTTCTTCATTTGGTTCAGCCTCATCACCTTTTGGGAAGATCCTGCTCCAACCAATCGATGTCCTTAAACATTTTAACCCCATTTCAGCAAATAAAGCGATATCTTCCTTATATCGATGATAGAAATCAATCGCTTCATGGTTCGGATAAAATTGATTCTCTTCAATTGTCTCAGTCATTTTCCTAGGTACACCATGTGCGCCCGCCGTCATCACATCAACGACACTTGGTCCTTTACCACCTTGATTCCATCCACCCTCAAATTGATGAGCAGCTAGAGCACCGCCCCATAAGAAATTGTCCGGCATTTTTTTCATTTTGCATTCCTCCTTTTAACTTACGACTGTATCCTTTATGTTTATTCTTTTCATCAGGTGTTTCATTATGAATCATTGTTTTAATCAAAGTATACACTTATATTATAATTGTACGGGTATAATTTTTCAACGACCGTCTAATAACTTTACACTCATTATATATGTAGTTGCATTATGCTATACTTCTAATATCAAATGAAACCAATGTAGTGGGGAATGAACATGTTAAAGTACCAACAAATCGCAGCGGAGATTGAAAAGTATATTGAGGATAACAAACTTCAGCAGGGGGACAAGCTTCCTGTGTTGGAAGCACTCATGGCTCAATTTAAAGTAAGCAAAAGCACAGTGACGAAGTCGTTAGATTTATTAGAAAAAAAAGGTATAATCTTTCAAGTTAGAGGTAGCGGAATTTTCGTGAGAAAGCACAAGAGGAAAGGCTATATCAGTCTCCTTTCTAGTCAAGGATTTAAAAAGAATCTTGAGGGTTTTCATATTACAGCAAAAGTGATTGAATTGGCTGTAAGAAAACCAACTCGGCAAGCCGCTGATAATTTAAACATTGAGCTTGATGCTGATGTTTATCATGTCAAAAGAGTCCGGTACATGAATGGACAAACATTGTGCTTTGAAGAATCGTATTACAATAAATCGATGATTACTTATTTGAATAAAGAAATCGTTTCTGATTCAATCTTCGATTACATTCAGGAAGGACTGGGATTGAAGGTCGGATTTTCCGATTCATTCCTTCATGTGGGAGCATTAAATGAGATGGAAGCGAAGTATTTAGGTTTGAAGACCGGTTCACCTAAACTTTACGTTGAAAGCATCTTTCATTTAACAAATGGTCAACCATTCGATTTTTCTAAAATTACTTACAACTATGAACAATCCCAGTTTTTTGTTCAGACGAATAGTTATTTGTTATAAGGTTCGGCCCTTAAGAAACTTTCTCAAAAAGTCTTAGGGGCCTTGATATTCAGCCAATATATTAGTTACAAATTTCCTTCGGGTATACAAAAAAGCTAGAAACCGCTTCATTCGGTATTCGTTACTTACTTAATAAATCCAAAATCTCTTTATTGATCACTTCTGGATGTACCCAATGAATAGCATGGCCTGATCCTTTTACAATGATTTGCTTGCTATCCGTAGACCACCGTTTTAAATTGAATTGATTTTTTCGCGCCTCTTTATAGCTATTTATTTCTTCAGATGTAATAATTCTCAGAGGTATATCTTTGATATATCCTTTTGATGCTACTTTATTAGCGTTTGCCTCTTTATTTTTACCTTCATCAACTTGATTTCTATTATTAAGTGTTTTTAAAAGCAATGCCGCATCAAGCTTTTTTAAATTTTCTGGAGCAAATTTAAAATTGTTTCTTGCAGTAACTAATACAGTAGAAGAATAAGAATCTGGTATAACATTTAATAATAACCTTGTTAAGCCGCATCTGTTAGATAAATCAATTGAATGATTCATTATTGATGTACGCAGGTTGACAAAAACTGAGGGCTTTTTTGCAGATGAATACATATCAGGATTTGATCCATCAATTAACACAACACCCTTCACTTCATCTTTATATAATTGAGCAAACCTTATCACTTCAAGTGAACCAATAGAGTGCCCGACAAGAATATACGGTGCCTTTTCACCAGATTTCTTAAGCAATTCATGCCATTCTTTTGCTATCACATCAATATCTCTAGGCGTATGAGCTGTTTCGCTCCATCCATAACCCGGTCTATCATAAACTGCTGTTCTCGTATGTTTTGATAATTCACTGTATAGTGGATAAAAGTCAACATATGGACTGGGTACCTTCCAGCCCGATGCAAATACAACTGTTGTTTTCCCTTTTCCTTCTGCAAAAATATGCATATTATGTCCATTTACACTAATGATTTTTCCTGGTGGTTGAAAACGACTACTGTCCAGAAATTGTCCAATTTGTTCATACACAATCCCTGTTAATAATACTAATAATATACCTATTAATATCTTATACTTTCGTCTTTTCTTTTTAGACGCTCTATTATCCTTCATCTTTAATTTCATAGTTGTCTTCCTTGAGATAGGCTGCTGTACATATCCTTTGGCACGATTAAATTTCTTCTCCAAATGGATAAAAACAACCCTATAGCAAAGATATGATGAAGATAGTTCGTCCCACCAAAAGAAACAAATGATAAACTAGCAGCCAAGTTGTTCACGTAACCCACTTCTGTAACAATACTAAACATAAAAGAGGTTATGAAAGAAACACTCATCCCCACAGACAAGTAAAATCCAAAAGTATTTTTTATACTGACTGTTCTGAATATCATGATAGTGAAAAGTGCTATAAGAGCAGCCAATACCAGACACCCAACAATCCAACCAAAATGCGCAACAATGATTGTTAAAAAGAAGTCCGCCCAATTTTCAGGTAAATATGTCCATCCATGCACATTTAAAAATGTTGACCTACCAATCCATTGGGCACCTTCCAAATACTTACCTACAACATGATCCATATATTTATGATGATATATATAAATCGTATGCAAAATAACGATCATTAAAGACACCACACAAATACCTATTGCTGTATATATATAACCCCGCTTTTTTTCAGCATTGAAATGTCCTTTTCCTGCAGCAACAGTAAGAATGACTGCATAAACGATTAGCATAGTAAAACCGAGAGAAAATGCACGATTAATAAATAAGGAAACAAGGGCAATTGTACATAATGTACATATTCTCAAAAAAGCAGTTATTCCTTTCCCCCTACATTTGCTTAACTCGGTAATAATAGACACCATAAATATGAAACTGCAAATAGATACTGTTGAAAAGCTGATCTGTCCTACTTCAAAGAAAAATACACCATTTTCTTTGTCTCCAAACAATATAGTCATAATCGTTAAAATCAGACCAAATAAAAATATTCTTATACCAAATCTATGAAGTCTTGTGTAATCATAAAAATATATCCCAACTAAAAGCCCCATGCCAATCATTGTATATATAACTTGTTTTATAGCAAAAATACTACTATTACCAGCCGGTACATCACCTATAAAAAACATTGTGCCAACACCGAATATGCTTAATAACAAACTTAAGCATATGACTCCCCACTCTGTTTGAGATCTATGTACCTTGTTAAGCGCTCCTCCTATTTCAATAGGATCTCCCATACATTTTATTGCTTTTTCACGTGCTGTTTTTTCATCCAAGCCTTGAGCAATGAACTGCTCCATATTATCTTCAATATGCGCAGCTAATTCTTGTTCTATTCCTTTGTGAGCAGCTCTAAAACGTACCTGTTCACATGTTTTCTGAATAAATTTTTCACTATCATTATGCAAAACGACTCCCTCCAATGACTTTATTTACTGTTCTCGTAAATATTAACCACTCCTCTTTTTTATCTGCCAGTTGTTTCTTTCCACTTTTCGTTATTTGATAATACTTTCGTTTTCTTCCTGATTCTCCAGCTGACATATATGAAACAGCCAGGCCGTTTTTTTCAAGAGAATGGAGAATAGGATACAATGTCCCCTCTTTAAGAGTGAACGTGCTTTCTGAACGCTTTTCTAATTCCTTTACTATTTGATACCCATACATATCTTGATTATCAAGCAAATGTAAAACCAACAACATTGTACTCCCTGCCACAAGACTTTTATCAAAATTCAAAATGTAAACCTCCTTAAAATAACATACCTCGAACATCTATGTATAAAATAATACATAGATGTTCGAGGTATGTCAACATTGTTCAATCCTCTAGTTTTTTTGGCTTACTTACACACCGTATAGAAAACGACTCCATCATCGTTTGTTGAACTGCATGAGGAAAGGAAAAAGTACGATTAAGCTGAACCCAGCTCATTCATTTTAAAAAGAGCGTCAAAGACTTATGATGTACTGACGCTCTTTCGAATACACCAAGATTCACTATTTACGAAGATCAAACAGCTGATGATGAATCGCAACCGTATGCGGGTAGACATCTTTATACACTTGATAAAACGCCTGATATCGTTTTACATTTTCTCGTTTAGGTCGATAGACTTTATCTGCTTTTATAAATACTTTTGCACAGTCTTTAAGTGACGGGAACCAGCCTAATCCAGTAGCGGCGATCATCGCTGCCCCCATACCAGGTCCTTGTTCATTTTGCAATTTTACCACTTTTGTATTAAATACATCGGCTTGAATTTGTAGCCATAGATCACTTTTCGCACCACCGCCGATCGAAATGACCGTATCAATGACCTTGCCATAGTTGCGGAAGATTTCAAGGCTTTCATGAATTGAAAACACAATTCCTTCAATGACTGCACGGGTAAAATCAGCGATCTTATGAGAACCATCAATACCGGTGAATGTTCCTCTTATTTTGGCATCTGCATACGGAGTGCGCTCACCCACAAGATAAGGGGTAAACATAAGTCCATTCGCTCCAATCGATGAGTAAGACGCCTCCTCTAATAAATCAGTAAATGACTGCTCCTTAGCAAATGTCTCCTTAAACCATGTCAAACTGTACCCAGCACCTAACGTAACACCCATAGAATAGTAAGAATCCTTTTGACCATGGTTAAAAAGATGGACTTTGCCACCGTAATTTTTATTTTTATCATTCTCATATGAAAGAAAAACGCCTGATGTTCCAATACTGCAAAGAGCTGTTCCTTCTGATAAAATCCCGGCACCAATCGCTCCACATGCATTGTCTGCCCCTCCGGCAAACACTTTCATATCTTGTGATAGCCCAGTCATCTCGGAAATTTCTGGAATTAGGGATCCGACAACAGCTTCTGTTTCCACTAAAGGCGGACAAATAGAAACAGGGATTCCAAAGGTTCGGAGAATGTCGGAACTCCATGATTTGTTGACAACATCAAGGAGCAGAGTACCCGCTGCATCAGAGTAATCCATATGGATGGCTCCCGTTAAACGATAGCGGAGGTAATCCTTTGGCAATAAGAACACACTTGTTTTCTCCATGTTTTCCGCTTCAAACTCTTTGATCCAAAGAAGTTTTGGCAAAGTAAAGCCTTCCAATGCCGGGTTTTTTGTAATCTCTAGTAGCTTTCCGCCTAGTTGCTGATCAATTTTTTGACATTGTGCAGTTGTTCTTGTGTCATTCCACAAAATCGCATTGCGAATAACCTGATGATGTTCATCAAGAAGCACAAGACCATGCATTTGTCCGGAAAAACTAAGACCTTTAATATGATTCGGATGTACATTTGTCTCATTTACTAGCTGTTTTAGTGCTTTGATTGTTTGTTCTACCCAGTTTTCAGGATTTTGTTCACTATAACCCTGTTGCTGTTGAATAAGCGGGTAATCCTTAGAAACTGAATCATGAACCACCCCATTTTGATCAACAAGCAGCACCTTCACAGAACTGGTTCCAAGATCAACGCCAATGACATATTTCATGATGATTCCCCTCACTTCTGAGATTAAGAAACTCTTTTCCAAGTATTCTCCATTTCCTCAAGTGTTTTACCTTTTGTTTCCGGGACAAATCTCCAAACAAAGATGGCAGAAAGAACACTCATTAATCCATAAAAACCATAGGTTATAGTTCCACTGTACTCCATCATCATTGGATAGGTGGAGGAAATAAAATAGTTTGCGGCCCATTGTGCCGCCACTGCTATTGCCACAGCACGACCTCGAATTTTATTCGGGAAGATTTCCGAAATGAGCACCCAACAAATCGGTCCCCATGACATCATAAAAGAAGCAGTATACACAATAATGAAGATTAATGTCCCCATTCCAATCGCACCTGTGTATGCCATGCTGGCAACACCAAACATTCCAATCGCCATTCCGATAGAACCGGTCATTAATAATGGTTTTCGGCCCCATCTATCTACTGTCATGATCGCCACAACTGTAAAGATGACATTAACCAATCCCATAACAGTTGTTTGTAACAATGAAGCATCTTTTCCTGCTCCCATACTATCAAAAATCCTTGGTGCATAATACAAGGCCACATTGATTCCAACAAACTGTTGGAACACGGAAAGCAAAATTCCGATCACGATAACCGTTTTTCCATAGGTAAATAGTTTTTCAGAAGCAACATTCAACGTTTGTTTGATGTCATCCAAGATCGTTTTCGCTGCTTTAGAACCATTAATTTTTGCAAGAATCGTCAGTGCTTTCTCATCTTGATTTTTCAAGGATAAATAACGTGGTGTTTCAGGAACCAATGTTAACAGAACCCCAAATAATAATGCAGGTACACTTAAGGATGCAAACATGTATCTCCAGCCTACATCATTGACCCACTCCTGGGTTTCACCACTGGAAATAGAAAAGTTAACGAAATATGCAACTAGCATTCCAAGGATAATCATAAATTGGTTAAACGAGACAAGCCGACCTCTGATATGAGCAGGTGCAACTTCTCCGATATACATCGGACAGACGGCTGATGCTAACCCAACACCAATTCCACCAATGATCCGATAAAAATTAAAGGCAATTAACAACCCTATCGTCGGTTCCCCTTTTGTAAAAAACAAAAACTCAGGATAGGCCGCTCCAAACGCTGAGAGAAAAAATAATATTGCTGCAATAAAAAGGGAATTCTTTCGTCCAAACCTAGAAGCAAAAAATCCGGAAATACAACCGCCAATGATACAACCGATTAACGCGCTTGAAATGGTTGCCCCGTGAATGAATGCCCCTAAGTCCAAGGGATCTATCATATAAAGCTTTATTGACTTCTCTGCCCCTGAAATAACAGCGGTATCATACCCAAATAGCAATCCACCAATCGCGGCAACAAGCGTAATTCCAAACAGATAAAAAGAATTCTTCTTTTGCTCCATGTTTTGATTTAAAGACAGCTGCACTGAAAAGCCTGTCTTTATCCTCCTTTTTATTTGGATTTTTTCAAGAAAAAAGGACCCACCCAGTAGATCATTGAATTGACAATTACAATTAGCGGGTCCATGAAGAAGGATTTATTCTACTTCTAAAAGATATTGGTTTAACATCGCTTTTAAGTGCTCCGATCTTCCTGATACGTTTTGAATGTTGTGATGGTGAAGTGCATGGGCTTCAAGTGTATGGAAGTTTGCTCTTCCTTCAACGATATCGAGACCGATTCCTTCTGTATAGCTGCTGTAACGCTCGGCAATCACGTCTTCAAATACACGATCTTCAATTAACTTGTAGGCGACCTTCAAACCTCTTGCAAAGGAATCCATTCCTGCAACATGGGCATAAACTAAATCATCTGGTTCAAAGGATGTTCTCCTCACTTTGGCATCAAAGTTTAAACCACCACATCCGAGGCCACCGTTTTGGAGAATCTCATACATGGCTAAAGTTGTAGCATATAAGTCAGTCGGGAATTCATCAGTATCCCAACCAAGCAGTGGATTTCCTTGGTTTGCATCGACAGATCCAAGCAAGCCACTCGTTCTGGCAACACGCAATTCGTGTTCAAAAGTATGTCCAGCCAATGTCGCATGGTTTGCTTCAAGGTTTAATTTAAAGGATTCATCTAATCCGTATTGTGTTAAGAAAGAAATCGTGGTAGCGGCATCGGTATCATATTGATGGGTGGTCGGTTCTTTTGGTTTTGGTTCAATTAAGAATTGACCAGTAAAACCGATCTCCTTCGCATACTCGACGGCCATATGTAAAAATCTAGCCATGTTGTCAAGTTCCAGCTTTAAGTCAGTATTTAATAATGTTTCATACCCCTCACGTCCACCCCAAAATACATAGTTTTCTGCTCCTAGTTCTTTTGCTGTTTCCAATCCTTTTTTCACTTGTGCTGCTGCATAAGCAAATACATCAGCATTGCAGGCTGTTGCTGCCCCATGAACAAACCGACGGTTGGTAAACATGTTTGCCGTATTCCATAAAAGTTTGGTATTGCTCGTTTTCATGTACTCTTTAATCATTGCTAAAATCGTATTTAAATTCTCGTTTGTCTCACTTAATGTTTTTCCTTCAGGTGCAATGTCACGGTCATGGAAAGCAAAAAATGGTACACCTAGTTTTTCAAAAAGTTCGAAAGCTGCTTCAACTCGTGCCTTTGCTAAATCCATTCCTGAAAAACGATCCCATGGTCTTTCCATTGTTCCTGCTCCGAACGGATCAGTACCATCAGCGGTAAACGTATGCCAATAAGCAACGGAAAAACGCAAGTGGTCTTTCATTGTTTTTCCACCGATCACTTCCTCAGGATTATAATATTTAAATGCCGACGGATTCTTAGAACTTTTTCCTTCATAAGCAACTTTGTTAACGTTTTCAAAATAAGTACCCATTTTTTCACCCTCCTGAATAAAAATTGTGTATTTAGTTAGTTTATTGGATGGATAAACTAACTGTTTTTATTCTACAAAAAGAAAGCGCTTTAATCAATAATGTTTCTTGGCAAATTTGTGTATTTTTTTTCAGTCCAACAATTCATTCCAAGAAAAAAGCCCCTTATGAGGGGTGGTATCCTTTTTGATTAAATTTGCTTTAATATCACAATGATTTCTGTTCCTTTTCCTAGTTCACTCTGAACCTTGATTTTACCTTTATGCAAATCGATGATTTTTTTTACAATTGACAAACCAAGGCCGCTCCCTCCGTAATGACGGTTTCTAGATTGATCAGCCTTATAGAATCGTTCAAAAATATGCATGAGAGTATCGTTATTCATGCCGATGCCGGTGTCATTTATGTTTATGGTCAGCTCGTTTTCAGCTGTTTTGGATGCACAAACTGTAATAGTTCCTGCTGTCGGAGTAAATTTAATACTATTATGAATCAGATTCGTCCATACTTGATCGAGTAGATCCTCATCTGCAGTGATATTTAATTTTTCAAGAGAAATATCCATTTGGATACCTTTCTCTGCCCATTGTGGTTCATTGGCCAGAATAATTCGGCGAATCTGATGATCCAAACGATAGTCTTTTAGTTCTAGGGTCAGATGATCAGCCTCTAAAGAAGTAAGTTTCAATAGGTTTTCACTTAATTTTGACAGCCTGATACTTTCCTTTTCAATAATTTGCAGATAATGTTTACGTTCCTCAGGGGTTAAGTCATCACTCTTTAGCGCATGGGCAAATCCGCTGATTGACGTCAGTGGAGATTGAATTTCATGCGAAACATTTGAAATAAATTGTTGTCGCATTTCCTCCATTTCTCCCAGTCTACTAGCCATATGGTTAATGCTCTCAATAATCTTATAATATGGATGGTTATCTCGGCCTCGTAATTGACTTCGATAATAAGAAAGATCAATATTAAAATTTCCTTCAGCCATCATCTTCATCGCATCAATCATCGGATGTAAGAATTTATCTTGTTGTGCTTTGACCCAGTCGATTCTTGTCATCAGATACATACAACATCCAAAAAAGAAAAATCCCAAGACTGAATTGATTAATTGTCTAGCAATTTCATGGGGACTATATTGGATAGCATGATAAATCGCCAATGTTAACCAATAGGCGCTTGACCAGCATAAAAGTAATGAGAGCGTCACAGCTAGAAAACCTAAGATTCGTTTCAGAAATTTAGGTAGCTTCAATGTTGCACCTCCAAGCGGTAGCCTAACCCTCGAATGGTTATAATTTTAAATGGACAGTTGTCCTGAGAAAACCGCTGTCGTAATCGTTTAATGTGGACATCAATGGTTCGTTCATCCCCTTCATAATCAAATCCCCAAATATCTTCAATAAGTTGTTCTCTTGAAAAGGTTTTTTGCTGATGTGTTGCAAGCTTAAACAACAGTTCAAACTCTTTAAGAGGTAAGGTCATCTCATGGTTTCCAATACAAACTTTATAGGTAGCATGATCAATGACAATATTGCCGATTTGAATTCGATTAGAAACGATAATTTGATAGCGTTTCAAGAGTGCTTTTACCCGAGCTACCAGTTCAGGTGGAGCAAACGGTTTAACCATATAGTCATCCGCTCCTAGACCAAATCCTTTTACTTTTTGAGCCGTTTCCCCTTTTGCCGTCAACATTAAGATGGGCAATGTATCGGAATAATAAGTTCGGACTTCTTGACAGAATGCCCAACCGTCCATGTTCGGCATCATGATATCAAGAATAATCAAATCGATTTTCTCTGAGTCTATTATAGATAGAGCCGCTCTTCCATCTACTGCCTCTACAATAGATAAACCTTCTTTCGACAGAATCACATGAATTAATTGTCTAATGTGTAAGTCATCATCTACAATTAATATTTTTGCCATATTGTTCATTCCTTTTTAAAAAATAAAGAAAATCACCAGTAACCGTTCGATTCCCATGGTGATTTTTATTTTACACGATTAAGCCTTTTTCATATAAGCGCGAACTGTAATCGGAGCAAAGATAGCCACAATCAGAACGGCTCCGATCAGAGTGATGGCAATATCCCACCCAATCGTGCCGGAATTGGTCAGCTCTCTGACGGCCGTGACAAGGTGTGAAATAGGATTTATTTTGACAAACCATTGAAGCCAATCAGGCATCGTATCTGCCGGCACAAAAGCATTCGAGAGAAATGTGAGTGGGAACAATATGATCATTGAGATTCCCTGTACACTTGAAGCAGTCCTTGAAATAACACCGAAAAAAGCAAAGATCCAACTCACAGCCCAAGAACAGAAAATCACAAGAAGACCAGCAATAACCACATGGCCTAGACCTCCTTCTGGTCGATAGCCCATCAGATATCCCATGGCAAATGTAAGTACTGTTGCAATTGTATATCTAATCGTATCAGCCAATAAAGCCCCTGCTAATGGAGCGATCCGGGCGATTGGTAATGACTTAAATCTGTCGAATACTCCCTTATCCATATCCTCTCGCAGTTGAACACCAGTAACAATTGAGGTTGTGATGACAGTTTGAACAAGAATACCAGGAATAATAACAGGCAAATAGTTTTGCACATTTCCAGAGATCGCCCCGCCAAAGATGTAGGTAAACATCAAGGTAAAGATGATGGGTTGAAATGTGACATCGAACAACTGCTCAGGTGTACGTCGTATCTTTAATAAACCCCGATAGGCCATCGTTAATGAATTTTTTACCACTTGACGAATGCTAGATCTATTTGATAATTGATTCTTGCCAATGTGTATATTAGAAACATTTTTCATAACAAACTCCTTTTCTTTTTTCTATTCATTTGCAGCCTTAGATACACCTTTCACACCGTGTCCAGTAATCGTTAAAAAGACCTCATCTAGGGTCGGTTTCTGAACACTTAACTCTGTTAATTCGATTTCTGCTGATCTTAGGGCAATTAACAAGTCGGTCACCCGGTTGGCATCTGCCAGAGGTGCCGTAATCTTTCCACCTTCAGCTGAAACGACTGACTGAATTTTTAGTACCTCTTCAACCAACTGTCTAGCGCGATGCATACTATTCGAATCTCGAATGCTTAAGTGTAGTGATGAAGTACCAACGGACTGTTTAAGTTCATCAACCGTCCCCTCTGCAACGACTCGACCGTGATCAATTACTGCGATTCGGTCAGCCAATTCATCAGCTTCTTGGAGATACTGAGTTGTTAATAATACAGTTGATCCTGTCGTAACCAACTTACGAATCGTCTCCCACATTTGATTTCGTGTTCGCGGATCTAGCCCGGTTGTTGGTTCATCCAAGAAAATAAGTGGAGGTTGAGCGATCAGACTCGCAGCAAGGTCCAGTCGACGTCGCATGCCCCCAGAAAAATGTTTCAATGGACGCTTGGCAGCTTCCGTTAAGCCGAACTCCTCCAGCAACTCCATCGCCTTTAACCGCGACTCTTTCTTCCCTAAACCTAACAGCCGGGAAAATATGATTAGATTTTCGAGAGCACTAAGTGATTCATCAACTGAAGCGTACTGACCTGTCACCCCAATCAACTGACGAACAATATGCGCTTCCTTGATAACATCGTATCCGAAAATACGCGCGCTTCCTGTATCCGGCCGCAATAATGTGGCCAGCATTCTAATCGTGGTTGTCTTCCCTGCCCCATTTGGACCCAGTACACCGTAAATTGTGCCGGCTTTCACTTTAAGATTGACCCCGTCAACCGCTCGATTATCTCCAAATGTTTTGACGAGTCCTTGAGCTTCAACCGCCCACTCGTTATTTTGTCCGATACTCATTGTGATCCTCCATTTCGCTCATATGTTCCTGATTCATTAGAAATTATAGATCACTTTTATGAACTGAATATGAACAACTAAATAAAAAATGAAAATAGAAAGTATGGAAAATTACGTATTAGATAATTTGTTATAGAACTTATTGCTTAATAACATGGGGTATGAAAAAGACGCGTGTGCGTGTCTTTGGCTTATATGGGTCTCTTGTGGATCATTGTTGGACTGCTAATTGACGGATCAAGTATTGTCTGTGGTTGTAATTTTCACTGATTTATACAGCTATCGTTATTAGACGAAAATGATGATTGTTTATCATCTATTTCTGGGTCATGAAGCTGTTGGTTTGCAAGTTGTTGGTAAGTATCATGATGTTTAACTAGCTCATGATGTGTACCGACACCCGTAATTGTTCCGCCCTCTAAAACCACAATTTGCTCTGAATTTACAACAGTTGATAAGCGATGTGCAATGACAAGTGTCGTTCTGCCTTTCATTAAATACTGAAGTGCCTTTTGGACAAGAAACTCTGAAGTGCTATCTAAGTTAGATGTGGCTTCATCTAGTAAAAGAATCTTCGGATTACGGATTAAAGCTCGAGCAATTGCAATTCGCTGCCTTTGTCCACCAGATAGTTTAATGCCACGCTCCCCAACTTCAGTATCTAGTCCTTTCGGAAACTGGGAAATAAATTCTGAAGCATTGGCAAGATCTACTGCTGTTTGAATTTCTTTCTCTAAAACTGCTTTTTCCATTCCGTAAATAATATTATCGCGAATTGTTCCTGACATCAGCGGACTTTCCTGAGATACATAACTAAACTTACTACGCCATGAACATAAACTGAAATCCTGAATACTGGTATCTCCCAGTAAAATTTCCCCGGAATTCGGGATATAAAATCTTTCTAGCAAAGCAAATAATGTCGTTTTCCCACTTCCACTTGGACCGACAAATGCCGTTGTTTTTCCATGAGGTATGGTCAAGTTCACTTGTTTTATGATCGGTTCACCATCTTTGTAACGGAAGGAAATATTTTTAAAATGAATATCCTGTGATGGGTTTTGAACAGTGAACTTATCATCAGGATGTTCTTTTTGAGTGGATAGAATGGTCTGAATACTTTCTGCTCCTCCCATCGCCTTCTGGAATGACGTAAAGAAGGAAGCCATTTGACTAAACGGAACCACAATCTGAAACATGTAAATCATAATGGCGACAAGAGACCCAGCAGATAAGGCGCCAGATGCTACGCCAACACCACCATAACCAATGAGTAGGACAAGGATGAGCATCATAATAAAGGACATGAAGGGTGTAATAACTGCAAGTATTCGCGCTTCTTGCAAACCATATTGAAATAAATGGTCGATCCGTGCATTTCCTTTCGTTTTTTCGGTTTTCTCGGCTAGAAAAGCTTTGACAAGGCGAATATCAGCCAACACCCTCCCTAAATTTGCAGAGAAGTTAGCCATCTCATCTTGGTTTAATTTTGAAATGTTATACATTTTTCGACCCAGCGGTGTGATAATGGCAATAGATAGAGGGACAGCAATGAGCATGATTAAGGTCATTTTCCAATCAATGAAAAGAAGAATAACAATGGAACCGATGATCGTAATGATCCCTGTAATAAAAGTAATTAAATGCTGAGTGATTAACGATTTGATCGTATTTGTATCCTGAGTAATCCGGCTCATCGTATCACCCGATTCATGCTGATCAAAATATGGTAGGGGCAAATGAAGAACTTGTCCCCAAAGCCTTTTTCTAATGGAGGCCACAATCGACTCTCCTATATAAGTCATGAAATAATATGAAAAACCTGATGAAACGGTCTGAACAATAAAAGCAAATACTAAAAGAAAAATCATTGATAGTTGTAAAGCTGATTGGGAAAGCTGATCAACTAATGATTTTGTAAATAGAGGGACAATTAATCCTGCCCCTGTCTCAAGCAAGCTAAGTATAACAGCCACAACAAATATTTTGACAGGTGGCTTTGATTCTTTAATTAAGAGCCAAAAAGTACGAATATGATCTACTTTAGGAAGGTTCTTTTGTTCCATCTGCATCGGTTAAACTCACTCCTTTCTTTTCTAAATAAAAGTTTAAAGCACGAGCTAGCCACTCCTCCTCTTCAGCTGAAAAAGGAGAATGGTAGTGGAATAACCATGCATCATCTTCTACGTCTTTTTCGGCAATCTCTTGGACAAAAGTAAGATCATCTCCTGTTAGATCTTTCACAATAGTCATCATTTCGTCAATGAGATTTTGAACCCGTTTATCCTCTGGATCAAGATTACATAATCTCTTTAATTCAATTGAAATTTCTACCCATTTTTTCTCTATTTCCAACTGCTTATTTTCAGGAATATCAAACATTTCTTCAACCAAATCCCCGTCTATGAAACCTTTTAGCCACTTCTTTTGTTCATGTTCCATTTGAATACTATGAATAAGGGTAATAAACACCGACGGTTCAATTTCCTGATGATCTTCTATAATATGGAGGGCATGATCCAATGCCTTGATCACACTTTCAATCTGTTGTTTCCTTTGATACATCACTTTTTTCTGAAAGGAAAGAGTATCCTTTAAGTCCCAAGTCTCTTCCTGAAAAAACCCTTTAATTTGCTCCAATGAATAACCCAAAAATTTTAATGTAAGAATTCTTTGTAAAGTAACGAAATCATGATTTGTATAATAACGTCTTCCCTTTTCTGAAACATATGATGGTTTTAATAATCCAATTTCATCATAATAATGCAGAGTTCGAATTGTTGTTGCTGTTTTCTTGGAAAACTCACCGATCGAATATTTATCTGCCATGCAAAGTCCCTCCATCTAAGATTCTATGACTATCATAAAACTTCACGTAACGTGAGAAGCAAGTGAAAAGTTTTGATTAGGTTGGAATAAGTAATATAGGAGACATTCGAAAAACGCAAAATTGTTAAGAGTTATAATTCAAGATTGCTATTCGTGAAAAGGCGTCCAACAGTAAACTTTACTACTGACGACAATGTTTTTTAATGGAAAAGGACCTTAACCGTCTTTCATAGGTTAAGGCCCTTGGGATTGGAAATCATCTGGAGCTGGCTAAAAAAATCCTTTTTCAACATAAATCAGGGGGAATTGCGAGACTTCTGCGGGAATAGCGAGCTAGGCAAGCAAATTTCCCGATTTTTCATTCATCCACACTACTTTCAGATCACCCCCGTTATTGAATTTTAAAGGATACGTTACTTATGCCTCTTCTTTTTTCTTATGATTAAAAAAATGATAAACACTGCTATACCTGCTATAAGCAGTATTGTATAAAAGATATAGATTGGATTTTTATTTATATCCTCTGGAATAAATTGATTTGCAAGGGGTCCGAGTGATATAAGCAATGCGATGATCACTGTAAACCAAGATTTTGTATAAAGTGCCGCAACAACAAATATTACAATACAAAAAACGATAATCAAGTTGTTTTGAAAAGGTGTCGCTATGTAAACGGTCTTAAAACCTTGCTTTTTATACCAAAGTAAAATGCCAACAAATAACCCAGTAACTAAAAAATTTGTTCCTATGGTCGTCAAAATCTTGCCCCATTTTGATTGAAGTTTAGGTAATACTTTGAATAACAGCAAACCAAAAATGGCTACTCCTATAATTCCTATCATAAATGCAAGCAATATCATACCTATAGATAATGAAAATTCTCCTTCGATTGCAGGTCCGATACTCATGTAGGCAGCCAATAAAAGCAGTATGATTGGTACTAATCCGAAAATTTCACGATAGTCTGTTTTCATTGATTCTCCGATACTCTTCATATATTGCTTAGGGTTTTCTCCTATTATATGTGTTACATCTTTTCCCTTTGACTCCGCTTCAAGTAAATGAACTTCAAGTTCCTCTGCAATTTCATTAATTTCTTTGTCATTTTTCCCTTTTGAAATTAAATATAGGCGAAGTTCTTCCAAAAACTGTTCTGACTTTTTAGAAAGCATATTTTTCACCTCTCCCTTCTGTTTAACACATTATCAACAGTTAAGCTTAACTGCTCCCACCGCTTGATAAATAACTTTAACTCTTGTTCTCCTTTTTCAGTTAATGAGTAATATTTTCTTTTAGGTCCAGCTGTTGATTTTCTTAACGTAGCACTAATTAATCCTTCCTTTTGCATTCGAAGTAATAAAGGATAAATGGTGCCTTCACTGAAAGAGTTAAAACCATAAGACTCCAGTCTAGTAGCTAATTCGTACCCATAGATTTCTCCATCTTTAATGATTGCTAAAAGGCAACCATCTAGTATTCCCTTTAACATTTGAGTATTATCTGCCATAGAATTTACTCCTTCCAATACCTTGTAATACAAGATATACGTTCATTATAATTTCTTATACCTTGTATTGCAAGGTATAAATTAAAAATAAAAGTGCCCGTTTGGCTCTCATCCTATTAAGTATATTAGTTTATTGGTTAAATTCAAAAAAACGATATTCTGTTTGTCCACTTGTGTTACTGTTCTGCTAACTTTATTGGATGGTAAAGAATTTGGATGTGATTGTACATGTTGCCTCCGCTACAAAAGGGACATCCTTTCATACTTAGAGATCGTTTAATCTTGAATGTTTCATTTTTAAATTCATTTCCATGAGCCCTGTGAAAGAGCTTGATTTTTAGATCATCTATGACGTAAGCTAAAGCGCGATAAACAAGCTCAATCCAGAATCACGGTTAAAAAGGGAGTATTGTTCTCCCTCTTTAACTTAATGTTTTACAAGTCATTTATTAGTAACATAGCTGAATTTTTCTATATTTGCTATGATACAATCATAGTTTGGTTTTTTAGAGAACCGTTTATAATCACCAACTACATAAAACTCTTTTTTAGCTCGCGTAACAGCTACATTGATTAGATTTGGCTTTGAACATGACCAGTTAGCTGCTCCATTGCTATTTTCGTCTGTACCGGTTACGAAATAAACAATATCTGCTTCTTTTCCTTGAAATGTGTGAACCGTACCGACAGAATTCTTCAACCAATTGTTTAATATTTCAGTAGGTATATTCATGTTTTTTAATCTTTCTTTTAGAACTTTTTTTAATCCATCTTTTACTGCGGTAAAAGGAGAAATAATATATATCTTGGGAGGACCTGAAGTTTCTTTCCATCGTTTCATAATATGGTCTGCCACCAAGTCTCCTTGCTCTTTAACAAATTGTCGGTTTGTAGCAGATCCTTTACAGACCCACTAGCCACTCTTGCCTTGTCCCTCTATCCCTAAAACCAGTGAGTGATTTACGATTATTCGATCTATTATTAATGTTGTAGTTGCTGGGTCGCCCAGGCATTCCCCTCTCTTTAAGGGCTTTGAATAATCGTCAGACCTCGTTGTAAAAAATACCCCTCTCAAGTATTACGACTAGCTATTCAACTGAATTCATTAACTCGAAGAAGTATTTTGGGTTCTGAGTCTGATAAAGATTGAACCATGCATGTAATGTTTCTGGGGCAAACACTTCTAGTACCTTCAATACATGCATTGTAAATTCTAACGGAGCTATACCTGAGGCAGTAACTAAATTCCCATCCGTTACTGCCGGCTCCATTTGGTAATATTTTTCTCCCGTATAATCAGGACAAACCATTTTCAAATAGTCTAGATTGTTGCTTGTATGCCTTCTTGCATCTAACAATCCCATCTTTGCAAGTCCTACTGTTGCACCACAAATCGCCGCAACAACAGCCCCTTCTTTTAACGATTTAGTAACTTTTTTCAATATAGGTTCATGAATCGCTTCCATCCAAGTATTTCCGCCCGGAAGAATGAAAACATCATCTCTTTCTAACATACAATCATCAATAGAAATACTAGGTCGTATTTTCAATCCTCCCATTGTAGTAACAGGATTGTTATCAACGCCTACTGTAACCACCTCTAGAGATGCTAACTCTTTTTTGAAATACCTTCCAGAGTTTAGTTCCGCAATTAAATAACCGATCTCCCAGTCTGACATCGTATCAAATACATAAAGATACACTTTTTTTGTATGCATAACACGCACTCCTTTTATCATTGATTAATCGCTATACCCTATTATAAAAAAACATGACTGACATCTTCCGTCAGTCATGTTTTTTAATCTTGATAATAATGAATTAACTCATACAGAACTTCAATCAATTTTTGCTTCAAACTGATTGGTTCAATAGCTTGAATAGATTTTCCATAAGGTAAAAGTAAATACGGTACATATGTATGGATCACTTCTTCTTCTAGTAGAAATATCACTTTATTTGAAGTCCGCTCTTTTAAATGATGCCCTAAAAACCAATGCTGACATAAGTTATTGAGCGCGCTTCTCCTACCACCAATAACTAAAGGTATAAGTCCTTGCTTATCTTCAATATTTGGAAGTAGGTTTTTCATAAAAAATTCACCTGCTGAGAAAGGTTTTGGCCGATTGAAGATCATTTCTGTTTGAATCATGCTAATCATTCGCTCCACTTTAAAGCTGCGGATTTCATTCCTTAAATGACAAAATGCAATAACATACCAATTATGATTCCAATAAATCATTCCATATGGATCTACAATCCTTCGCTTAGGTTGCTCTTCACGACTTGCAAGGTATTCAATTTCTACAGATGATTCATTAACTATAGCTTGCCCCAATTTCTTTAATATTGGTTCAACAGATGATTTTCCGAGTGGACTTATTATTTCAAGCCCTTCTAATTGCTGCTTGATCATTCTTTCCTGCTCTTGATTGGAATACATTTTTAGCTTCGATGTTGCTCTGTTTAATGCCTCCCCTAAAAAATATCCAGCTCCTTTTGCAAAACTAGCAGCATGAAGTAAAGCGGTTTGCTCATCAACATCAAAAAAAAGTGGACTTTCAATAAAATCATTTAACAAGGTATATCCCCCATTATGACCCGTATCAGATATAATTGGCACACCACTAGCTGAGAGTGCATCAATATAACGGTAAACAGTCCTTATATGAATCTCTAACTTTTCAGATATTTGTTTTGCAGTCACTTTCCTCCCTGAATTCAACATCCATAGAATCGCCATCATATTATCAATTTTAGCCATAATGTTTCACCTCGATCGCCGTAAATTCATGTTTAGGTTAAGATTATGAGTGCGTTTTATTTACAGTTTTGTTGTCTTCAATGAATCTATTAATAAGTCGATGAAGCAGGCACCCTTAAATAATGAACTGAATAGACTGAAGAAGAAAAGACATGAAGGGGTGTTTACTCGTTATGAATCCTAGATAATAAAGTTGCTCCTCTTTGTGGTTTAAGTGAACGTGCTACTGTTTAACCATCTTTTTCATTTCATAAAGGGATTCAGGGTTTATTTTTTCTTTATCTGTGTATTATCCTTCAAATGGTGCTTAAAAAGTAGATTTCTTTGCTCTTTTTCTATTATGCCTCATGCCTAGATTTAGAGCTTTGAATAGATCTTGTCGAGTTGAGAAACATTACTTCGAACGCGCTGTCCAATGTTCCACGGCTGTCTGCTGAAGGATGGAGAAATCGATGAACTCGCAGCAGCCATTCGCAAATCCACAGAAGGTAAACGAATCTTCAGCCCGGAACTCACCTTCGAAGTCATCCGCGAAACAAACCCGCTCACCGAACGCGAACAGGATATCCTGCGCCTAGCCGCTCTTGGTAAGACAACGAATTTGAACAAATTGATCAGTCGATTGATTCACCTGAATATTCTTTTAGTTGTTCCATACCGATTTTTATCGCTCTTGTCTCCGTATCAATCAGTGATAAACCTTGTGTGATTGGACTCCAATACTCATAGGCATACTCCTCATCCAGATTAAACCACATAAAGACTTCTGTTGTGTAAAGTCCATCATGTCTTTTAATAATTTCAACTTTATATTCTTTACTTGGTGATAAAATTTCTTTTATTACTTCCATTTTTTCACTTCCCCTAAAAAAATGAGCCCGATGATTCACAATTTTGATGATCTCTCTTATGATTGAAAGTGACCAAACTATCAATTAAAGAGAGAGATGCAAAGGATCAATATGGCTCATTTTATAATATCAAATTCATACCTGAGGAAGAAGAACTATAACAAAGACAAACCACTAAAAAATTCAAGCAGCACAGTATCTCCAGCACCATTCAGTGTCAAAGGAAGGATTTATGGTTATACGAGTATTCCTAATCATTTACAATGGCTTGGAGATGATCTTAAACGATGGGGAAAACAAAAACACATCTGCTGACCATCAATATATTTATTTTCCTCAATTATTTTTGTTAGATCTTCTTGAAAGAATGCCAACAATCGCCTTGCTTCATTTATAAGCTTAAATTCAATCTATTTAGAAGTTCTCTTTCATTTTCAATTTGTTTATATTCCATTTGGCACTATTCCGGATTAACCCCCTAATTGGACAGTTCCTAACTTAAGCAATTATGAAAAAGCCAACCGATACTGGATCTGCCTATCATACCCGCACCTCCTGTATATTTGACTTTATCATACAAGAAAACACCTAAAACGCTTTTTAATAAAGTTTTAGTCAGTTTTTTGGCTTATCTAATAGAACTGAGTTATTTTTTAATACTATTGTAAAAAGAAGCATTGTTCTGTTACTTTTTAAAATTTAAAATAAAAGCCGTTTTGTCCCGCACTTATCAAGTATAATGAACCATATCCAGATAATGCATATCATAATGATTGGAGAGGAATTCTATACATATGACGAAAAAACAAAAAACGAGGTTTAAAAATGAGTAAAAGAAGTTTTGCGGACTATCATGTAAGCGAAGAAATAAAAAGAGCACTAGCTTTGTTAAAATACGAATTTCCAACAGAAGTTCAAAGAGAAGTCATACCATTAGCAATGGAAAATCAAGATCTTGTCGTAAAAGCCCAAACAGGAAGTGGAAAGACTGCCTCCTTTGGTATTCCTGTTTCCGATATGATTGAATGGGAAGAAAAAAAACCACAGGCCTTAATTCTTACGCCAACTAGGGAGCTTGCAGTTCAAGTCCGCGAAGATATTACAAATATCGGAAGGTTTAAACGCATTAAAGCAGTGGCTGTTTATGGAAAAGAACCTTTTTCGAAACAAAAGGATGAATTGAAACAAAAAACTCATGTAGTCGTTGGTACCCCTGGACGAGTCATGGACCATATTGAACGAGAAACCTTAGTTTTGGATCAAATAAAGTATCTTATCATAGATGAGGCTGATGAGATGCTTAATAAAGGTTTCATCGATGAAGTGGAAGCGATCATCAAAGAGCTGCCTTCAAACCGAGTAACAATGGTTTTTTCTGCAACTCTGCCTAAAGATGTTGAAAATCTTTGCCATAAATATATGAAAGATCCTATTCAGATTGAGATTGAATCGACCAGGGTGACAGCCGATACCATTGAACATTCTTTAATTGAAGTGAGTGAAGAAGAAAAGATCACACTCCTTAAAGACGTCACGGTTGTAGAAAATCCAGACAGTTGCCTGATTTTCTGCCGAACCAAAGAACACGTTGATACTGTATATAGCGAACTAGATAAAGCTGGATATCCTTGTGAGAGACTCCATGGGGGTCTAGAACAAGAAGACCGGTTCTCTGTTATGGAAGGTTTCAAACTAGGGAACTTCCGCTATCTCGTAGCCACTGATGTAGCTGCCAGAGGTATTGATATTGATAATGTGACACTTGTCATCAACTTTGACGTTCCTATGGAAAAAGAGAGTTATGTACACCGAACCGGAAGAACAGGCCGTGCTGGAAAAAAAGGAAAGGCCATTACATTTTCGACACCTTTTGAAAGAAAATTCATTAAAGCCATTGAAAGATACATCGGCTTTGAGCTACCTGCTATAGAAGCTCCCAGCCATCTGGAAGTGGCTGGGCGAAAAGCTGCTTTCGAAGAAAAACTTAGCAGCAGGCGAATTGTAAGAAATAATAAAACAGCCCGAATCAATCAAGATATTATGAAACTCCATTTCAACGGTGGTAAAAAGAAGAAAATTCGTGCTGTAGATTTTGTTGGAACGATTGCAAAAATTCCTGAAGTCACAGCAGAGGATATCGGCATTATAACCATCCATGATCAAATGTCCTATGTCGATATTCTGAATGGCAAGGGCTCACTAGTTTTACAAGCCCTGGAGAATGCGACTATCAAAGGAAAGAAATTAAAAGTGAGCAAAGCCATTAAATAAAAAAGCACAAGCGCCTCGGCCCTGACAGGCAAATGTACCAAAGAAAAAAAGGGTCTTTCCGGAGGGGCCGTTCCTGTTGGTACGGACCCTCGCGCGCTGGAGCCGGATTAGAACCGCCACCTATTTCTGAACCACAGATTTTTATACTTTTTAAAACCTTAAATCTCACTCACTTTAAAATTGAGAGGGAAATGCTTGCTTCCATTAGGATTAAATCTCGTTCTTGATAGGGACATTATTTTGATATTCAGCAATTGGATTTTTCCCTTCTTGAAGTGCTTTCACCACAAGCATTTTGTCTTTTGGGTTAAATCTTATTCCTTTTTTCAATCTCTCTATTATACTTTTCAGGATTGTCTTCCTTTAACTTTGATAATCTTAATTGCTCATTTCGTTTGATTTCTTCAGAACTCATTGCTTTGTAGCCGTTAAACAATTCTTTATATCCCATTTTGTTCCCTCCTTCTTAGTTTGTGTTTTGATTATTACGCAAACGTAATAAAGGAGAAACTCAAAAGATGTTTGACCTTGTTTTAGGTATCCAAGTAATTTAGTTGGGTTTAAACTTATCAATTCCATCTTAAAATAACGCACCCGTTTTAATAAGCTACTTGACCTTTTCCAATATGTACATTAAAATTGGGAGCAATAATAAATTACAAATCTAATTAAGCTGTGAAAAGGATATGAATTATTCTTCGTTTTCTTACCAGAGAACAGGGTCGTTGGCTGTAAGCCCTGAAGAAAACTGAATGGTTTACCACCTTGGAGCTATTATAGGGAAATGTATTTTCAAAGTATCTATAATCGGGAAATCCGTTATCTTTTTGAGCATAAAGATTCATATTGTGTGTTTTATGGAATCAGGGTGGAACCACGACCGCACTCGTCCCTATTGTTGGGAGGAGTGCGGTCTTTTTTATATAAATTTAAATAGTTAGGCGTTGAAAAGGACATGAATCATTCTTCATTTTCTTACCAGAGAACAGGGTCGTTGGCTGAGAGCCCTGAAGAAAACTGAATGGTTTACCACCTTGGAGCTATTGTAGGGAAATGTATTAATCAAAGTATCTATAATCGGGAAATCCGTTATCTTTCTGAGCATAAAGCATTCATATTGTGTGTTTTATGGAATCAGGGTGGAACCACGACCGCATTCGTCCCTATTGTTGGGAGGAGTGCGGTCTTTTTTATATAAAATTAGGAGGAAATAAAATGTCTAATCAATTAGAAGCAGAAAAAAGAAATCATAGAAAGTTAGGTAAAGAATTAGAACTATTCACTTCAATGGAAGAAGCCCCAGGAATGCCCTTTTTCTTACCGAATGGAATGGTGATTCGGAATGAACTTGAGAATCTTTGGAGAAAGAAGCATCAAAAAGCAAACTATCAGGAAATTAAAACACCAATTATGATGAAACAGGAACTTTGGGAACAATCAGGTCATTGGCATCACTATCAAGATAATATGTACTTCTCCAATGTGGATGAACAAAATTATGCTATTAAACCTATGAGCTGTCCTGGAGCTATATTAATTTTTAATAGCAAACGAAGAAGTTATCGGGAATTACCAATTCGTTTCGGAGAACTTGGATTAGTCCACCGTCATGAACTTTCAGGGTCTATTAATGGACTGTTAAGAGTCCGTTCCTTTACACAAGACGATGCACATTTATTTGTTCGGATAGACCAGATTGAATCTGAAATTGATAAGGTATTAACTTTAATTGATGAATTCTATGCTCACTTTGGTTTTGAATATAAGGTAGAGCTTTCTACTCGACCCGAAGATTACATGGGTTCTAAAGAAATCTGGAATAAAGCTGAATTAGCTTTAGAATCTGTTTTGAAAAGTAAAGGGTTTGATTACCAAAGCAACCATGGTGATGGAGCGTTTTATGGTCCCAAAATTGATTTTCATATTTTGGATTCACTCGGACGAAGTTGGCAATGTGGAACTGTTCAACTCGATTTCCAAATGCCTAAAAAGTTTGATTGCACATATGTGGGCGAAGATGGAAAACTTCATCGTCCTGTCATGATTCATAGAGCGATTTATGGTTCAGTTGAGCGTTTTATGGCAATATTAATTGAACATTATGCTGGTGATTTCCCGCTATGGTTATCTCCTGTTCAGGCAAAAATAATACCTATTTCAGATTCTCACGTAGACTATGCGGTAGAGGTTAAATCACAATTGGAATTAGCAGGATTACGGGTAGAAATTGATGGCAGGTCTGAGAAGATGGGCTTTAAGATTAGAGATGCAGAAAAGCAAAAAATACCTTACATGATTGTTATTGGGGATAAAGAGATGGAGAGCCAATCCCTGGCGTTAAGAAAACGGAAAGAGGGAAGCCTTGGTGTGTTGAGCATACAAGAAACAATTGAACGGTTCATTAAAGAAATTAACCATATTAGATAAACTACATTCAAAGCTCGAAAGGATTATATTCCTTTTGGGCTTTCCCATAAAAACATCTCAAATATTGGAATACCTTGTTGAACTAACCTGCTTCATTGAACAAGAATTTTTATACTTTCATATTGTTTTACGGTTACTACATTCCTTGATATGTCCAGCAAAAATGGATTTAAAAAGTTCATTGACCAAATCGCTTGGGAAACAGAATTTGGATGACTGATAATTCAGACGAATCGGCTGCAGCCGATCCGTTTTCTTTTCCTTTTAAGGTTAGACTCCTTAATTATACCAAACGATATTTTTGTTTTGTTTACCATCACTTATGATACGGTTCCCCCCGATTAATCCGAAACGCCCGATAAACCTGCTCCACCAAAATCAGCCTCATCAGTTGATGTGGAAACGTCATTCGTGAAAAGGACAGCTTTTCATCTGCACGCTTCAGGACAGCGTCGCTTAAGCGGAGCGAGCCGCCAATGACAAAGCAGGCCTTGCTCTTTCCATATATGGACAGTCTATCTATATGATCAGCTAATTTCTCTGAGCTTTTCATTTTTCCTTCGATCGCAGGGGGATGACACGGGGAGTAACTGCTCAGCATTCGGTATTATCACTATAACCCAACAGACAAAGATTCCTTTTTTTTACACAAACATCCCCAGATTCACCCTTCTAAGGAACATTTAGCCGAATTCGAATGTGCTCTAGGCATTCATGATTGAAATCAAAACCCCCATACAAATAGTCAGACTGTTTTCTCGATAAGAACTTCATTGGCTATGGTTCACCACACCTCATTTTCCATATCATGATGAATTCAAGTAACACTTCTTATATTTTTTTCCGCTTCCGCATGGACAAGGATCATTACGGCCGATCGCTTTTCGACTTTTGAAATCCATCACATTGGATTGGGGATGAACTGAGGGTGATTCCATCATTGATTCTCTTCTTTGAGAAATTTCCTTTGGTGTGTGACTTTTCAACATCCACTTCCTAGAATGATTCAATAACTCTGTTAGGTAATAGGCGAGATCATGAATGAATTCAATATCGGGAAATTCAAATCGATGTTGAAAATACTTTACCGTGTCATTCAAACTAGCATTATTGAAGATCATGATATTTAACTGTTAAGAAAATACGGGCATAACATCTCGCAGGCCGCTCAGGAGCTTGGTATCAGCAGACAAAGCTTCCAATACCGGCAGAAGAAATTTACTCTTCACCATTAATTTCGCACAGCAATCCTGTCCATAAAAAAAGAGCTGCAATCCTTGAAGTGACCCCATAAAGTTAGACACGTTTTTTTATTAGGCTGCTTGGGCATGAGTACGGTACTGAACCGGGCTCATGCCTTTTAATTTTGCCTTGATTCGCTTGTGATTATAGTAATAAATATAATTCTTTAATTCTTGTTTAAAATGCTCCATACTTTCAAATTCTTTTAAATAAAGTAATTCAGACTTTAATAATCTCCATGACTGCGTTATCCAAGCAGTTCCCCTTACGGGACATACTTTGAATAATTCCATGTTCTTTTAATGCAAATTGATACTGCTTCATCTGATAGTGCCAGCCTTGATCAGAATGGAGGAGGAGGGGGGTCCCCTTCGTTTAAGCGCTTAAAAGCTTTGTCCAACATTTTAGAAACAAGTGGATAAACAGGACGCTTTTCTATGTTGTAGGCTATAATTTCTCCGTTATATAAATCAAGAATTGGGGATAAATATAGTTTCTCTCCAAGTAAATGAAACTCGGTCACATCCGTTACCCATTTCTCATTTGGTTTAGAAGCAGTAAAGTCACGTTCTAAAATATTAGGCGCAACTTTGCCTACTTGCCCTCGATAGGAGCGATACTTTTTCATACGCACCAAACTTTTTAACCCCATATTCTTCATCAAGCGCTGAACTGTTTTATGATTTATCTTTACTCCTCGATTATGTAATTCCATTGTGATGCGACGATATCCATATCGTTCTTGATGTTCCTCAAAAATTTGCTTAATCAATTCTTTTTCTTCCGCATACTTATCTGGACGATTTAGTTGTTTTATCCAGTAATAATAGGTACTGCGTGCAATACCAGCCACCTTCACTAGATCGATGACTTTAAATTCATGCCTTAATTCATATATTACTTGCGCTTTGTCTTGTTCTGTAATTTTTCCTTTTCTTGAATTAAGGGCCTTCAACTTTTTTAAATAAGCATTCTCCATGCGTAAACGCTCAATTTCAGCTCGTAACGCTTCTTCTGATCCTTCTGATGGTTGATTCTTTTTAGGTTCTTTTTTCATGGATGGACGCCCCTTTTTCTTTGGTTTTAGGGCGTCAACCCCTTCTGCTTCAAAGGAACGGCTCCATTGGAGTATCGTAGAGGGAGAAGGTATATTGAAAATAGCAGCAGTCTCATTTATTGACGTCCCATTATCTTGCATATAATGAAGTATGTCTAGTTTATACTCTAAAGAGTGATTTGTGTACCCTTTATTAAAAGCTTCCTCACCATGATTCTTGTATTGATTAACCCAATTCCAGAATAGACCACGACTAAGGCCGAGCCTTTCTGCCATTATATTTCCTCCTTCTATTCCATTTAAATATGCTTTTACAGCTTGAATTTTAAATTCAGATGAATATTTAACCAAAAGAAAAGCACCTCCAAATTTTAGACTGTGTCTAAAATTTGGGGTGCAGTTCATCCTATGCAGCTCTTCTTTAGACCACTCAGCCCTGTTGAACGAGCTGTTCCTGTTTAAACCAAAAATTTTCACTGACCGCCAATGTATATTCTGTATTCACAACCTGATGCCACCAATTTCGAGGTGCATAAATAATTTCTCCCGGTTTTTGCGAAAACGCAATTGGTGTTGCCTGCTTAATAAGCGGTTTGTTTTCCATATCCTTTTGGTCAAACACATTTATATTGCCATCATATAGATATGGCGTATCATCAGGAGGAAAAAACGCCCAATTCTTTCGGCCAAAAATAACAGCATTCCAAGCGTGTGTGCTGTTGAAATCCTGATGAAGCGGCGTCCCGGTTTTTTCTGAACCAAGGAAAAACCATTTAAAGTTTTGGCCCGTTTCATTATCGACTCTTACCGTGTCTCTGGTAAAGTATTCAGGCGATGAATAAACGAGATCCAGGTCCTCTTGATTCAGGGCCGTAAAATTCCAATCGCAATACCATCTGTCCTCATTATCATGAATATGATCGATGTAATTGGATAGTCTGACCTGCTTAAAGTTTTTTACTCCTTCTATATCCGATTTCCGAATGGTGACAACCCGATCTCCATAGGTTTCTTTAATAAAATCCAGCGTCCAGTCTTTACACTCCCAATCGTTCATCGCGCCTAATAAAATGAAAGGTTTTTTGTCAGCATATTCACTTAAAAATCTCTCATATGAAAAATCTTCGATTCTTAATCTGTCAATAACCATTCAAAACTCCCCTTTATTTACCGGCGTAATCCACCGTCTTTTTTCTCCTTCGCATAGCTGTACGGACCAACATATTCGGTGACTTTCCTATCTTCTATCCATAATATCTTATTGAATTTCTCCAATAAGTGACGATCATGGGACACACAGATGATAGTGCCTTTAAACTCCTTTAAACTGTTATCCAAAACATCTTGTGATTCAATATCGAGATGGTTGGTCGGCTCGTCTAAAATGAGGACATTCAACTTTTTTTCCATTAAGATGGAAAGCTTCAGCCTGATCCTCTCTCCACCTGACAATACTGATAATTTTTTAAACACTGACGAGCCGTAAAATCCATACTTAGCAAGCGTATTCCTGGCCGCACCTTCTTCATATTTTAAGCTGTCTTTAAAGAACTGGACGATAGTTTGATCAGAGTCTCCTACATAGCTTTTTTGATCTATATACCCTACTTTTATATTCTCACCGAGTTTGATGCTTCCTTCTTTGAGTTTCTTCTCTCCGATAATGCATTTGATAAGAGTTGTTTTGCCGACTCCGTTTCTCCCGACAATTCCGATTCTATCCTTGTGCTTCACATTCAAATTGATACTCTCATATAATATTGTACTTCCTTGGGCAATCACCCCTTTTTCGATGTTCACAATGTCCTTTGATCCGACACCAGCTTCTTTAAATGTGCTCTTCAGCTTCTGTTCTGTTTTGACCGGCTTTTGAATGATTTCTATCCGTTTTAATGCTTTTTCCATATTATTCGCCCGTCTATGCAGGCCAACAGAAGGCGGATTGGATCGGTTCGCCCAGTCTCTGAGCTGGGCAATGGATTCCTTCATTTTTTGTATCTTCTTTTGCTGCTCCTCGTATTTTTCGAATTGAGCCACTATGAATTCCTCTCTCTTTTTCAGGAATTCATTAAATCCATATGGCCAAACCTTTAATTCACCATCATCTAATTCAAGCACTTTCATAGCTGTCTGGTTGGCGAAGGTTTTATCGTGAGTGGTAAACAAGATGGTTTTATCTGATTTTTTGATAAAGCTTTCCAGCCACTCAATTGCATGTACATCTAAATGGTTCGTTGGTTCATCTAATAAAATGATGTCATCATTTCTGATCAAAATTTCGGCCAGACCAGCTTTTGTTTTTTCACCGCCGCTTAGACTTGAAAACGGCTGATTCTGAAGATGGCTCAAACTTAGTCCGTTACAAATCTCGTCAATTAAGGTATGCATTTGATAGCCATTGTTTCTTTCAAATATTTCGGTGTATTCGCTGTACTTTTCTAAAAGTCTTGTCAATTCCTCATCAATCATAGGCTCAGCCAATTTTGCTTCAATTTCCTTCATTTTCTTTTGAATTTCTATGAGTGATTCTAATGATGCCTCTAGATACTCATAAAGGGTTATATCCTTTTTCGGCTCTGCAATTTGCTTCAGCAAGCCGATTGTTGCGCCTTTATTGACAGCAATCGTGCCTTCTTCAGGCTCCAAAAGTCCAGCAAGGACATGAAACAGGGAGCTCTTGCCTGAACCATTCGGACCGGCAACGAGTACTTTTTCTCCTTCATTTATAAAAAATGAAACGTTCTTAAAAATACTGTTTCCTGCTAGATTTAAAGTGAGATTATGGACATTTAACACAGATTATCCTCCTTTTACGAAGCGCTAAAGCTCAACTTTTTCTTGATGAACCGAGACATCTGCTTTTTGTTTATAGTAGCTGATCAGCATAATGAGAGATAAAACAATAGATAGCAAACCAATAATGGTCAGCAGAACAACATTGTCGAAGTAATCAGATAAAAATCCGATAAAAGGGAATGCAATAAACATAATGAATGATGTCATTAAGCTGATAATCGATAAAATGGTCGCTCTTGTTTTTGACGGAATTTCATCATTAATAACCTTGCTTGAGACCGGATCAATGATGTCATACAGAGCATTAATCAAAATAAATGCCCCCACCGTTATATAAGTGTTGTTTAACGGAATGAAGCAATACAATATGCCAATGATACAAAAAGTCGCTATCAACACCCGTTTCGCAGTGTACTTTTCAGCCGGCTTCGAGGAGATGAATGAGAACATCGCCTGTAGAAGAGACAGTCCTGCAAAGATAATCGAAATATCACGCACAGGGATCCCTTCCTGGTTTAACAGATCCTGTCCGTACATATAAAACACTGAAGTGATAGAGAAGAAAATAGAGACTGATAGAATCAGATACTTAAAAGCGCGGTTCAGCCTGAAGAAATCTTTTATCTCCAGGAAAATACTTCCTACTGACTGCATATGGTTATCATTTTCCTTAAATTGAATTTCCTTTAGTTGGGTAATCACACCTATGGCAATAAGCTGCGTTACGATGCCGGCAATAAAGACGTAAGACCATGAAATATCCTGCAGATAGCCGCCCGCAGCCATAGCAACAGCTAATCCGATAATAACCAGGCCATTATAAGTTCCAATCGATTTTCCATATAAGGATTCCTTGCCTTTTATTTTTAATGAATCATACAAGAATGCATGATCAGTCCCAGAAATAAATGTTAGTCCCACCCCATACAGGACATGGGCCAGCAGCAGAATCCAAAAGTCATGGAACATTAAGAACATGGCCAAATAAACAACAATGAGAGAATGTCCCAATAGAAGCGATTTTTTTCTGCCGATTTTATCACAAATGATTCCAGTCGGGACCTCGGCTAGGAACATAGCCAGATTTAATACTGACTGTAATATCCCAATAAGGAACAATGAATAATGCAAACTGGTCAAATATAAAATCCAAATCCCTCGTTCAAAAAAAAAGTTTCCAAAAAAACCTGAGAAGTATAACAAGTTGCGATTTCTCAATTTAATTCCCCTTTTCTATTGCCTGCACTTCAAATCATGAACAGAAAGCAACCCATCATAATTAACAGCAAAACCCTCTATACACGGATTTTGTAAAAACAGGCTTTTCCCAAAACAAATTGGATAATATTGTTTTGTATTCTCGAATGTAGCATAAAGTTCCTTCTTTTTTCGTTTCTTTATTGACTCTACCACCTTAATTTTTGATTCCTTATCTGGAAGATCATGAATAAAATACTTTGCATAGCTTGTATAATGCAGATACGTCGGCAGAAAGAGGTGAAGTTCGATATCAAACGCACTTTTATCTAAATGATAGTAGTCATAAAAGCTTGAAACTTTGTGAATATCTGTCTTTACCCCGCTGTTATCTAAAAGAGAAATCATCTCCTGAATGATTTCACCGTTAGGATAATAATCCGCATACGTCATCCGGACAGATTCTTCTCTCACCAGTTTTGCTTCTTCATATGAATGATCTGCCTGATATATGCCTAACAGAGAGTCCGTAGGGATAATGATATCTCTCAATTTTTCTGCCATCTTATTTTTATTAAGATTTGATTTTATAAATGTCAACAGCTGATCATCTTTGATTTTTAAAGTGAACAGCATAGGCAGACTGCTTTCTTTAAAGTCCTTATACGATTGATATTCCATATTGTCATGATGGAATTGCGTATGGCATGTAATATCTATGTGGTTCGTTTTGTACAAATCAATGCTTTTAGATAAGTTCTTATTTAAAACAAAATCGATTGAGTGAATTGTATTCTTATCGGCCGGAGTCATCTGGTACCGTGGATTCCGTTCAAAATGAAGACCGGTTTCATGCTGACAGGTAAGCTGATACGGCCCGTTTGCCACTGGCTGTCCATTTTGTTCCGACGGGATAAAAAAACTGCTTTGTAAGATACTCAGAAAGCCTTCAAACGGTTCATCCAGAACAACTTCAAGCTCCCTGTCATCTTTAACCCTTATCCCTATCTCATCAAACGATAATTGCTTTTTCACAAAAGGAATTGCATGTTTCACACTGAGGAAACTCGTGACATGCGGACTCTGATTCTCTCTTTTTAAGTGAAACTGTATTGTGTTTGCTAATTGATATGCATTGCCGAGATAATTAGGGTGAAGCTGTATTGTATAGTCTTGATTGTTCTGGTGATTTATGCGGCTATTGTAACCATTGCGTAACGGCTCATACATCACACTTGAAATATACTTGCTGGTGTAATCGCATGTCGTTAATGGATTCAAATCGATAGGAAGGCTGTCTATCTCTATTCTCAGAGGGTCTGGAAGAGTGCTTACCGCCCGGTTAACTGTTTTCATGATACGGTACCCTTCGCGGTCCATTTTGTTTCTATCATTTTTAAGCTATCAAACTGCAGACTGATGCTGGTATTCAAAGATTTTGGCGTAAGGCCTGCTAGATACAGGATAATGTCACGTGACATAAAGGCAGAAATGATGCTATTTGTTGCACCCAGTGACCCTTTAAGCGGTTCAGACGGAAAAAAACTGATGAGATCTTTGTTTTTCATTTTTTCATAGCATATTTCAGCTTGATATGATTCCTGATTTAAAAGAGGTCCCCACTGTCCGTTTGACATCCCAACACCACCAGTGATAAACGCAATGTTTCGTTCCTTGCTATAACGGTATACCCAGTCCGAAATGTCAACAGGTTTATCAGCCGCATTCACTATGATGTCAATATCGAACTCATCGAAACACCGGAGGTCTTTTAACGATGTGATTTGCTTATGTAAAACTTGCACTTTTGCATTATTGTTCATTCTGCTGATATAGTATTTGCATTCAGCAACTTTCGGTTTGCCGACAGACGAACGGTCATAAATAAATTGTCTGTTTAAATTATGTATAGATACCTCATCATAATCGATGAGCAGATACTGCTGCACACCAGCCGAGACCAAATGCTGAAGGATGACAGAACCGACTCCTCCCATCCCTAAGATCGCAACAGTGCTGTTTTCTAATCTTTTTTGAAAGTCATTGGGATTGCCACCGTATTGTTCAAAGTAATAAAGCTGCCTCTCAGTCATATCGTCCATATATTGATTTTCCCACACCTCAATTAAGGCATCCATTCGATGAAGCACATTCAGAAGATGATTGCCGTCTGTTTGACCTAGCACTTCATATACTTCTCTTGGGTAACAGCCGGTTTTCAATCGCTCGATTGCTTTTTCAATGTGTTCACTGCGTTCAAGTTTGATTGCTTTGTAGTATTGAATTACAACATGAGAGGGGTAAGTTAAAACCAAAATGCCATCTTTAAACTTCATACGCTTGTTTGCCAGCATCTTTTTAACCTCCTAAAAGAGAATAACTCCCCACCAGGGGAGCCTGTATTCACTAGCAACGGTGCACCAAACTTGCTGCTTCAGTATCAAAATCTAGTTCTTCGATTTTCATAGCCCTCACCCCCTTTTCCTAATAATGATAATATCAATTATTCAGAAATTTCAACTAATTTTTATGAATTTTTAAAATATGATATAAAAGACCTCTAAAGGAAATAAATAGTTATTTTTTATGTTTTGGAACTCCATTTTGATATTTTATTATAAAAAATCTGGCATTTTTAATGAATGCCAGATCTCGACTCATCTATTTAATTGCCTAACGGAAGATGGATTGAAGTGACTCCAAAACTTAGACAGTAAAATGTCATGAAGCAGCTCGACTGGCATGATTCCGGTATTGCACCGGGCTCATGCCTTTTCATTTGATCTTAATCCGTTTGTGATAGTAGTAATCAATATACTCTACGAGTTCTTTTTTGAAATGTTCGACGCTCTCATAAAGGAATTCTGATTTTAAAACGCTAAAGAAGCTTTCCATCACCGCATTGTCATAACAGTTGCCTTTACGAGACATACTTTGTGTGATGTTTCGTTTTTTAGGACATGAAGATACGGCTTTATTTGGTAGTGCCAGCCTTGATCTGAATGAATCATGAGCTCATCTTCATCTGTCAGCAGTTCAAATGACTGTTCTAACATCTCGGATACGAGCAAATATGTTGGTCTCGAACCGAGCGTATAGACTATGATCTCTCTATTAAATAAATCGAGCATTGGATATATATACAGTTTTCCCCCCGAATAATTTAAATTCCGTGATATCCGTTACCCATTTCCTTTTCGGTTTTTCCGCCTTGAAATCACGATTTAAAAGATGAGGAGCCGCCTTGTCGATTTCTCCTTTTTTCTTCTTCCGCACAAGGCATTTTAATCCCAATTCATTCATGATCCGATATACTTTTTAATGGTTGATTTGATACCCGCGGTTTTTAAATTCAGCATGTATCCGTCGATATCCGTAACAGCCTTTATGTTCATCATAGATAGTCTGAACTAGCGATTTGATCTCGGCATCTTTGTCTGAACGCCCGAAAGTTTTGACCCAGTAATAATACGTACTGCGCGGTATTCCAGCCAGTTTAAGCAGCGCTTTTTAACCGGAAATTAGTCCTTAGTAAATACTACTTGTGCTTTGTCTTGTTTTGTGATTTTTCCTTGTTTTGAACTAAGGCATTCTCCATCCGCAGACGTTCAATTTCCTCTTGCATCGCTTCAACTGATCCTTCTTGCGTTCCTTGTTTTTCCGTTCTTTTTTGGTTGTGCTTTTCCCTGGATAAACGCCCCTTTTTTTGGTTTTAGGGCCTCTATTCCTCCAGCTTCGAACTGTTTCTTCCACTGAGCGAGTGTAGAAGGCGCTTGAATATTGAAGATAGCGGCAGTTGCACGGATAGACGTCCCTGATCATATAATGAAGTACCTCTAGTTTATCTTCTGCGGAATAGGTTGTATAGGATTTATGAAACACAACTTCTCCATAATGTTGATAGTTGCGGATCCATACATGAAAAACACTATGCGAAACGCCAATCTCCCTGGCAATCGTTTTTACCCTTTAGTCCCCGTAAGATACTTTTTAACCGCTTGTATTTTTTCCTCAGCTGTAAATTTAACCATAAGAAAACTGCACCTCCGATTGTTAGATGGTGTCTAACAATTGGGGGGCAGTTCAATAAGGTGGAGCTTTGTATAATTTTAACCCGACGATTTTGTATATAACGTCTTTGACAATATGGAAAAGTTTTCGCTTGTTAAATTGAGCGTTTTTTAGACCAACATTCGAAAAGGTAGATTTAAATATTCTAACTTTCTGCAAATCGTGCTTATCTTTTTCTTCATATTTGATACATATTTTCTCACTTTCCACTTCTAAATGTAATTCTTCAATACTTACTATAGCAAGGTCCATTAAGTATCCCCTAAAAACAATCATCTTAAAATTTTTCTGTCTCTATTGCCTCTTTAAACCTACTCACTTATGATACGGTTCCCCCCGATTAATCCGAAATGCCCGATAAACCTGCTCTACCAAAATCAACCGCATCAATTGATGCGGAAATGTCATCCGTGAAAACGACAGCTTCTCATCCGCGCGCTGCAGGACAGCGTCGCTTAAGCCCAGTGAGCCACCGATGACAAAGCAGACTTTGCTTTTTCCATATGTAGCAAGCCTATCGATATGATCGGCTAATTCCTCCGAACTTTTCATTTTTCCCTCAATCGCCAGAGCGATGACGTGGGCATCTTGGCTGATTTTGGCGAGAAGGCGTTCGCCTTCTTTGGCTTTGACGATTTTCATATCCTGTTCGCTTAAATTTTCTGGTGCTTTTTCATCAGGCAGTTCGATTATCTCAACTTTTGCATAGGATGAAAGTCGTTTTATATATTCATCTATTCCTTGTTTTAAATATTTTTCTTTTAACTTTCCAATGGCTACAATCGATATATTCACAGGTCATCCCCACCTTAAGAACAAGATATTCAGAGTATTTATCCACAGCTGTGGATATTTTGTGTATATATTGTGCCCGATCATTTGTTCCCTACTATATATACTGCAGGGTTATCACATAATTCACAGGTTGTGGATAAGTTGTGTATATGTTCGATTTTTCTAATTTCCGGTGCTTGTTCTTCTTCATCAACGTACATATCAATCACAGTTTCTATATGTTCCTCACAAGATTTCATGAGTGTACCTCCAAACTTATCATTAGGCTCTTTTTTTAAAGAAGTTCCTTATTCCAATATACCCTATTTATTCACATGTTAATAGAATTTTTCGTATGTTTATCCACAGATGAAAAAGCATTGACCACTAAGCCAATGCTTTTTAAACTGATGGGGTATTTGATTTACTATTGTAATGGTTTGCTAAGCATTCATACTTATTCACAATATACTGTAAATAAGCAACTTGAAATAAACAAGTCAACAATCTATTCACAGATTGGCTTCTAAACCGTTGTTTAAAAGCTTGTCGAACCTGCAAACTGCTATAAATATTAACAATGATAAATAATAGCAGAGAAAAATGCTTTAATAAGCTATCTTCTGGTTGTAATGGGAGCAAAAAGGCATAATCGTTCGGTAAAAGATGATCACCTAACACGTACTGAACAGGTGTTAGTATCCATAAAAATTCTAAGACTGAAAAAATGAAGAGCACCACCGTTACTTTAATAGCAACATACGGGATCTTAATTTGAAACTTTTCAAGAGCTTGTCTTCTTGACAAAAACCAATATGGGATATACATTCCGAGTGTGATAATCGTTAATAAAATTGCATACTTGACGCTAATTTTTTGAAATTCCTTTACATCTTGATCTTCATTCATGTTATTTCCTCAAACTCACTTTCTTGCGCCCCCACCTATCTATAGACCTTCTAAAAAGAAAACTATAAACCAATAGAGAATTCAACATCTTAATATAAGCATTTTCGATGATATTTATTTCAGGAAAACAATTAAATCTATAAAAAACAGTTCTTAAATCACATTTCTCCCTTAAAAACTAACGGGTCAATGAGTGTAAATAACTATTTTTAGACGTTCTATAGTTAACTTTTTTTATTACTTTGTGAAATATAGATCGATAATATCATTCGTATTAATTTACATTTAAAAAATAGTCTTAAAGACCCTCGTGAAATTACAGCCGTTTGCTCATATGCAAATCTGTAACCTCATAGTTCATTTTCTCATACAAACGTATCGCAGTCTTGTTGTGGGCAAATACATGGAGAGACAGCTTTTTGACACCTAACTCCTCAGCCTCTTCCTCTAACGTCTTCAGCACCCATCTCCCAATACCTTGTCCTTGGTAAGCTTCATACAGTCCAATATCGTAAATAAATGCATCCTTCAGAGGATGCTCGCGATCAATATATACCCAAAGCCAGCCCATAACATCTTTCTCTTCGTTTACGATTGACCATAGATAATGGTTTGTACTATCTAATCCGTTTGGCAAAAGTCGTTGAAACTGTTCTTCTGCTTTTTCCATTGCTTCTGCCACTGTCCATAGACCCGCTTTTACTTTTTCCATAGCGTAATGATTGATCGTATATGATTTATACTCCTCAAAATCTTGTCCAGACATCGGTTTCAGAAGAGGTGATGTCTTTTTTTTCTGTAAATTGAGTCCTTTTAACATAAACTTGCATTCACATCCTTCTTTATGATGATGAGACGATTGTTAAATATTCGCGTTTTTGTTGAGAAAGCTTATTGATTCTATGCTGAATGTATAAAATGTTCAATAGAAAAGCAAGGACAGATCCTTTTTCTAGATGATATCCAGACAGCTTATTCAAAGAGACTGTCACGATAAGAGCACAATAAATCAGTACACCAACAGATAAAATCATGATCACCCTATGCAGTAGAATGTAAATACTATAGTGTGTATCTGAGAGTATAAAAGTAGCTGTTAAACCCATAGGAAAAGAAAATAAATAATAACCAATGATAGCTTTAAGTATGGCGTAGGGAATATCATGATAGGGAAGCATATCAAGACTTTTTTTCCTGGAAATAAACCAGTATGGAATGTAGGCTCCTAAGGTAACAAGACACAATAAAAAAACGTTCTGCACACTTTTAATTGACAACGATTTCATTGTCATTGTTGAATCATTACTCATCTCATTCCTCCGTATACATGAATTGAATGAATATTTTCATTATAGATGGACACCCCATCAATATATGCGTTTTGTGTTTGTTAGACAATAAGTCTAAAGAACCATGATGACATTTGACTCATTTTTGTTGTCTTATTATTCCAAATAAAGCCGCTGTAGGAACGCCACTATTTTCAAAAAATCATTTCTTTATCCACTAAAATGAAAAAACCTCCAAATGAATCATGATTTTTGCAATTCACAGGTCTTTATTCCTTTATCCAAAAAACATTTTTCAATTTTTGACGAACATCAATTACTTGGCCATAATTAAGGCATAAAGAAAAACAGCCCGGCTTGATCGCCAGACTGTTTATGGTTAGCTGTCCAATTTGGAACGTGATAGTTTTACTTCGGTCGTTTTCTCTTTTCCACCGCGCATGTATTTAATTTTCACTGTATCACCAACATTTTTAGTGTAAAGCTCTTTACGAAGATCAACGATATCGTAAACTTGTTCTCCGTCAAATTCGATGATGACATCAAGCTTTTTCAGACCTGCTTTTCCAGCCGGTGAGATAGGCTGCACACCCATAATTGCGACACCAGAAGTAATGTCTTTCGGCAATTTGAGTGTTTCTTGCCAATGGTAACTTGCGATGTCAGCAAGTGATTTCATTTCAATTCCAAGGTATGGACGTCTGACTTCTCCATATGACTCTAGATCATGAATAACTGGAATTGCAAGATTAGCTGGGATACTAAGACCAATCCCTTCAACAGCAGACTCTGCAATTTTCATCGAATTAATCCCAATCACTTTTCCATCAATATTAAACAGCCCACCGCCACTGTTTCCGGGGTTAATCGCCGCATCTGTTTGTAGTACTTCGGCATTCCAGTCAGGCTGTCCGTCCCCGTCTGAATCAACCGGAACAGCACGCTCTGTACCAGATATAATACCTTGTGTAACAGAACCGGAAAACTGAAGGCCGAGAGGATTTCCAATCGCAATGACAGGCTCACCTGTTTTTACCTGATCGGAGTTTCCAAAATCAGCAACTGCTTTAATTTTATTGCTATTGACTTGAAGTACGGCAAGATCCATTAGTTTATCGCTGCCAATTAGCTTTGCCTGAATTCTTGTTCCATCATTTAAGCTGACTTCAATTTGTGACGCGCCTGCAATAACATGATGGTTCGTTACAATGTAGGCTGTCTCGCCATTCTTTTTATAAATGACACCTGAACCGGTGCCGGCCTCACCTGTTCCATCCCAGACACCACCTGTTTTTTGAAGATTGATGACGCCAACGACTGAATCAGACACTTTTGAGACGACATTTGTAACCTCATTACTTACATTGACTGAAACATTTCGAAGTGCTGCTCCTTGCTGTCTTGTCCCATTTCCATTGCGCAATTTGATCACTTGAAGTTTGTATGGCAAAAGGCCTTGTTCAGAGAGGTATGGCAGAGCAAGTACGGTTAATAAAGCACCAATCACGGCTCCAGCTAGACTTGATATCAAAAAGCTTTTCCAACTTCTTTTTCTCTTTTCCTGATCGTACTTTTCCTCATCATGATTAAACTCCACTATATTCAAATCCTTTCAAAGATCTTCATATATAGTGTGGATCATCAGCTTTCAGATTAATCATTGATTGTAGGAAAATTACACCGCTGCAAGAGGTGTTGGTTTTTTTGGATCTGTATCATATAATTCAAACGTTTCTCCAGATATCAAACCTTTTGCGGCAAGGGTTTGTTGTACTGACATTCTCGCCAGTTCTTTCATATTATTATCTTGACTTAAGTGTGCTAGGTAAATACGGGATGTTTCATCACTAATTACATCTGTCATCGCAAGTGCCGCATCTTCGTTTGACACATGGCCAATATCGCTTAAAATTCGTCGTTTAATATTCCAAGGATATCGCCCCATTTGCAACATTCCGACATCATGGTTGCTTTCAAACACAAAAACATTGGCTGATCTAATAATTCCTTTCATGCGGTCACTAACATATCCTGTATCCGTGATCAGTGCAAGTTTCCGACCATTATAATGAAAAACATAAAACATTGGTTCTGCTGCATCATGGGAAACACCAAAAGATTCAACATCAAGGGGACCGAACGATTTTATCGTTTCCATTGGAAAGACAAACTTTTGAGCATTGTCTATTTTGCCAATGTTTCCTTCCATCGCCTTCCATGTCTTTTCATTAGCATAAACAGGTAACTCGTATTTTCTTGCCAAAACACCGAGACCTTTAATGTGGTCACTATGCTCATGAGTAACAAAAATGCCATCAAGTTGGTCTAAGCTTCTGTCAATTTGAGTCATCAATCCTTCAATTGCTTTTCCACTAAGACCTGCATCCACTAAAAAGGCGTGATCTTCGGTTTCCAAATAAAATGCATTGCCCGTACTCCCGCTTGCAAGAACGCTAAATTGCAAACTCATGAACTCTCACTCCGATTTTTCCTTTTTGTCCTTTGATTGGAGCACCGCTCCATCCCTTGCATCAACGATAAACTCTTCATACATCAGGTTATCTTTTTCCTTTGTTCCTCGCTGAACCTCGATCCGCCAAACGGGTACAAAAATTTGGGCACTAGCCAATGGATACTGTGTATAATACCCTAGTTCTGCATGTTTGATCTTGCTGTTAGGTTTTAAATAATCAGGATGATAATATAGAGCTTCAACAGCTCCGACAGCAGAAATGAGGTTTTCCGTTTTAACCTCTTTGATTTTTTGTAACATGGACTGTTTATAAGAAACGAACTCATTGTTTTTATTTAAAAACAATACGACTTCTCCCATATCATTGTTGGCACTTTCTTTTTGATCCTGGAAGATAAATTTTCCTTTATAAGCCTGGAAGAAAATAATTCGGTTCTTTAATTGATCTACCTTCCAAAGCTTATATTTACTGCCGTCAATTACTTGATTGTTGAGGATTTCCTTTGCCGTGGTCTCTAAATCGGTTTTAATAGGAATAGGTTTTTCAAATTTCATCTCTATTTCAGTTAACGGTTCTTTTTTTGGTAGATCTAACGGCTTTTGTCCTTTTAACGCATTGATTTCACTTTGTTTAAAAATTCTCTTTTGTGCGGATATCGAAGAACCTGTTTGTGATTCCTTTGATAAGCCTCCGTAAGATATATGGTCGGTTTTCATATCTTCCTCAAATGTCGACTTTTCTAAAACGGTAAATTGATTGTTTTCATGTTTTAGAAAGTATTGAATTGCCAAAAATATATCGAGAACAAGGAAGACGACAATGAATATTGTTTGTGTTCTATTCCAATCCACTAGCTACGCCCTCCTTGATCATTGTATCTTCATTCGGTATAGGTTTTAATGTACCGTTTATTTTTACGCACCAAGTCGGTATTAGCTTGACAAGTGGATCTTGTCCATCAGACACCGCAACCATTTCATAAGCAGGGAAAATTTGTTCTATTTGATCACGGTTATATTCCTTACGATGTTTGTTCAAATAATCCATTAATTTTTGGCCGTTCATAATCTCTTTATTTTTTTTACTGAGAGGGCTTGCATTTGCTCCTAAAACATAGGTTGGATGTTTGTAATCCAATATATCATTATTTGCCCAACGTATATCAATTGATGTGGTTCCAAACGGCTGAGTTGGACTATCCACTACAGGTAGCTGATCCATGAACATGTTAAAGCTAATTTGTTGATTTTCACTTAAACTGAAAAACTGATAGTCATCCGTCCAACTTCCAGTATCATTTAAATATTTAAAGCTTTTATTAATCAGTTCTCCATTTTGATAAGTTAAGCTAGGTTCCAAATTACGGTGTTGAAACTTGATTTGTTTTTTATTCTCATACACTTCTAAAAGGCTTGCTCCATCCGAATATACTGGCCTGTTTAAATTCGATTCCTGTCGTACTATTTGCGGATCATCGAATAAAGCCTTTTTAAAACGGTTAGGACTGATCGGTTCTGTGAAGTACTCTTTTTCAGTCAACTTTAATCTGTTAACTGGAAGCAATACATCTCTCCTAGAGCTTAGTGGAAAAGCCTTATACGCAGGCATTTTTGACTTTCCCTTATAGATATCTGAAAGGATGTTTCGATAATTGGCTGATTCAATTTGCGCTTCAACAACCGTTTCTTTACTAAAAGAAACAAAATATATTTTTTTATTTCGACTTGGTTCTTTGAAGGGAAGAACGATTCTGTCAAAAGCATTGTATTCATAAGAAGCGGCCGACCATTTAAAAAGTGGCTGCAATACACTGATTGGAATGTTGTCATTAAAAACAAGGTCCAATTTCGGATCATCCGTATTTTTTTTATTATCATAAAGCCAATCTTTGAAATCCTGTTTGTCAATATCATCTGAGATATCTTTAAGAGCTTTTACTTCCCAGCGGCTCATGTCATTCCAGAGCTGTTGATAAGAGGTCATATCATTCAGCAAGTAGTGATTCCCGTTATCATGAACAAACATTTGCTGCGGTTTGACGACTTCATTTAAAAGTTTTGTTTGATTTGTAATCGGATCCTTGTCACTTACCTGTACCCCAGAATCTTCAACTTTCTCAAATCTTCCTTGAAATCCCCAAAGGTTATAGGTAAACAAAAGACTGATCAGAACTAAAACGGACAGTATTATTGTTTTTATTGTTTCACGCTTCATCCCAATCATCCTCTTGTTCTTCTTTATATGGCAAGGTAAATGTAATCTTTGTTCCTTTTCCTTCAATACTATCAGCCCAGATATCCCCTCCATGAGCCTGTACCATTTCTCTCGCGATCGCTAGGCCGAGCCCTGTTCCGCCCAGTTTTCTTGTTCTGGCTTTATCCACACGATAAAAGCGTTCGAAGATTCGTTCTAAATCCTTTCTCGGAATTCCGACTCCTTCATCTTTCACACTGATATACAGCAGTTCTTCTTTTTCATTTACATGAACAGAAAATGTAATATGCCCTCCTTCTGGAGAGTATTTTAAAGCGTTAGAAATAATGTTATCCAAGACTTGGGTAATTTTATCTGGATCCATTTCAACATATAAATCCCTGTTCGGAAGTTGACTAATAAAATCAACATGCTGTTGTTTCGTCATTTCAAAGCGTTCAATAATAAGGGAGAAGAAACGAATAAAGTGGATCCATTCTTTGTTAAATTTATAATCCTTACTATCAAATTTTGAAAGCTGTAATAGATCATTAACAAGTCTGATCATCCGTTCCGTTTCATTCTGAGCCACATTTAAAAACCTTGGTGCGATATTTTGATCTTGCCAAGCACCTTCTGCTAATGCTTCAAGGTAGCTTCGCATCGTTGTCAGCGGTGTTCTGAGCTCATGAGAAACGTTTGCCACAAATTCTCTTCGTTCCTGATCAATTTGTTCTTGTTCAGTGACATCATAAATGACGGCAATTAATCCATCAATTTTCCCGTGTTCTTTTTGTATGATCGAAAAATTAACGCGAAGCACAGACGTGCGCTCTTCCTGATCGATCTCTATAATGAGCGAATCCTGCTGTTCAACTAAATCTTCGAACTTATATTCATTCTCAAGGCCAAGCAATGACGTAATTGGCATTTCTAGCGCAGTTTCACGTGAAACATTAAGCAGTTCTAAAGCAGGTGTATTTAACAAAATAATAGCGCCATTGCGGTTTGTAGCAATGACTCCGTCCGTCATATAAGCGATAACAGAGGAAAGTTTTTTTCGTTCTCCTTCTGTCATCGACTGAGCCTCTTTTAGTTCTTTCGTCAAATAATTAAACGTCGTCCCTAACTGACCGATTTCATCATTTCCATATTTCCTGACCTTTCGGGAAAAGTTCCCTTTTGCCAACTCAATCGCCTGTTTGCGCATATCTGATAGTGGATGAGTAATCGTCCGTGCGACAAACACCCCTAAAAAAGCAGTAATGACAAGAGCTATAATCGTGCCTGAAGCTAAGATTGCGTTAATTTTTTGAATTTGATTGTAAACACTATCCATCGAAGCCACTACATAGATGGCACCTATTGTTTCTTGATTTGCCTTTTTAATAGGTGACACTGAAATTCGAACTCTACTATCCAGTTCAGGATCAAAGAACTTATTTTCAAATGGTCGCCCGATAAGTAGTGTTCTTTTGATAATACCTTCTGTTGTTTTTTTCCCTGCTACTTCCCGGTTATATGGATTAGAGGTTGCAATGACTTCATAGCTTTTATCAATGAGGCTGACTTCTAGAACTTCGCCTTCTTTACTAAAATCACTCAGTATCTTTTCTGCATCATCTTTTAATGTTGTTGATGAAGGATCACTTCTGTCTTTCGTAATTTCTTGTTCCAAATAATACGCCAGATTGTTCACCCTCTGATCTAGAGCATCATTAAAAGATTTCAGGAGAGAATTCTCCGTCTGCTGGACAAAATATACGCCAATAATCTGCATAGCCACGATAATTAACAGTACGTATATTAACGTAAACTTAAAATGAATAGAGCGAAAAAATCCAACTTTATTCATTTTTGCATTAGTCCTGTTCCGGATTTCTTAAATAGTAGCCGACACCTCGTCTTGTGACGATCCAGTTTGGATGACTCGGGTTGTCTTCAATTTTTTCTCGAAGTCGGCGAACCGTGACATCAACCGTCCGGACATCACCAAAATAGTCATACCCCCATACTGTTTGTAGCAAATGCTCACGAGTCATAACTTGTCCAATATGTTTTGCAAGGTAATGCAGAAGTTCAAATTCACGATGCGTTAGTTCGATTGTTTCATCCCGTTTTGAAACGACATAAGCATCAGGGAAAATGACAAGTGATCCGATTTGGATTTCATTTGAAGCCGGTTCTTCTTCAGCTGTCGCAACTGTATTCTGTCTCCGTAAATTCGCTTTTACACGCGCTAACAGCTCACGGGTACTAAACGGTTTTGTGACATAGTCGTCTGCACCTAGTTCAAGACCAATGACTTTGTCAATTTCAGAGTCTTTGGCAGTCAGCATAATAATTGGCATATCATATTTTTTTCTTACTTCACGGCATACTTCGATACCGTCTTTATTAGGAAGCATGATATCAAGGAGAATTAAATCGGGGTTTAACTCTTCAACCTTTTGCAATGCTTCATTACCATCATAAGCACAATGAACATCATAACCTTCTTTTTTAAGATTAAACTCTAAAATGTCAGCAATCGGGTTTTCATCATCTACAACAAGAATCTTTTTTTCCATTGTCTATTCCTCCTGGTCTCTAATCAAAATACAAAGCAGCATCTGAAAAATCACTGTATATGCTTTTATATTCAAGTTCATTTATTCTTTATTAAAAGAGATTTCTTATATATTATAACGTTTATGCAATAAAAATTGAAAAAATAGTTTAATCGAAAAGACCTTGAAACATCATCAGCCTAGGTCCCTTCTGCATTCAATTATATCCATTAAATTTCTGTTACTTTTTTTACTAAAAAAATGAAACATCTCACGTTTTCAACCGTCTATATCATAACGTCTTCTTCTTTGACCGGTTGATACCGGTCTCCCTTTTTTTGTCTTCCATTAAAATTCCTCAAGTTTTGCTTTTCTAATCTATAAGAAAACGCATCTGCTAAATAACAGACGCGCCTTTTTAAAGTGGCTCGGGACGGAATCGAACCGCCGACACACGGATTTTCAGTCCGTTGCTCTACCAACTGAGCTACCGAGCCGTATATTTAAATTTATATGGCGGTCCGGACGGGACTCGAACCCGCGACCTCCTGCGTGACAGGCAGGCATTCTAACCAACTGAACTACCGGACCGTTTTTTAACAGTACATGCTTTGAAAAGGAATCGTGGTCCTTTCCAAAGCAAAGGGGATAGCAATAACGCTAAAGTAAATCAATGACCCGTACGGGATTCGAACCCGTGTTACCGCCGTGAAAGGGCGGTGTCTTAACCGCTTGACCAACGGGCCTAGAAATGGTGAGCCATGAAGGACTCGAACCTTCGACCCTCTGATTAAAAGTCAGATGCTCTACCAACTGAGCTAATGGCTCTTCATTTAGTTTATTTTCGCAACAACGAGATTTATATTATCATAGAACGAATAGATATGGCAATATTTTTTTGTTTTTTTTATAATTTTTTCTTTTTGAAAGGTTTTTTAGAAATTTAACCGCTGTCACACGCCCTAGAAAATAACAATACTTGTAAAATGAAAAAGGCGTCCAATCGTCAAAAATCGACTCACTGGACAGCCCTTTTCATTTAGTTTGGACGGTACACACTTCTAATGACATTCGTCTGAGAGCGATCTGGACCGACAGAAAAAATAGAAATCGGTATTCCTGTCAGTTGAGAAACACGCTCAAGGTAATGACGAGCATTCTCAGGTAAGTCACTAAGATTTTTAGCTCCTGTGATGTCTTCTGTCCAACCCGGCATTTCTTCATACACTGGTTTACATTCTGCAAGGGATGTTAAGCTTGCTGGAAATTCCTCAATGATTTCACCACGATATTTGTAAGCCACACATATTTTTAATGTTTCAATTCCAGTTAAGACATCAATAGAATTTAATGAAAGATCTGTTATTCCACTGACACGACGGGCATGACGGACAACTACGCTATCAAACCAGCCGACTCGGCGAGGGCGTCCTGTTGTAGTCCCGTACTCCCGGCCTATTTCACGAATTTGATCTCCAGTCTCGTCATGAAGTTCGGTTGGAAAAGGACCGTCACCGACTCGAGTCGTATAGGCTTTAGATACGCCGACTACATGGCGGATTTTTGTTGGTCCCACTCCAGAACCGATCGTTACTCCACCGGCCACTGGGTTGGAAGATGTAACAAATGGATACGTTCCTTGGTCAATATCAAGCATGACACCTTGTGCGCCTTCAAACAAAACGCGGCGTCCTTCATCAAGTGCATCGTTTAAGACAACAGATGTGTCACAAACATATTGTTTGATTTGTTGACCATATTCATAATATTCATCGAGAATATCTTCAATTTTAAATCCTGTTGTATCATACATTTTTTCAAGCAAACGGTTTTTTTCTTTTAAATTGTTAGCAAGTTTTTCTTCAAAAGCGGTGCGATCTAAAAGGTCAGCAATACGAATTCCAATACGAGCTGCTTTATCCATATAGGCAGGACCGATTCCTTTTTTAGTCGTGCCGATTTTGTTTGCTCCTTTTCGTTCTTCCTCAACTGCATCAAGTCTCAAATGATAAGGCAAAATGACATGAGCTCTATTTGAAATTCTTAAGTTGTCTGTCTCTACTTTGCGTTCATGAAGATATGAAAGTTCTTCCACCAATGCTTTTGGATCAACGACCATTCCGTTTCCGATCACACATATTTTATCTTTATAAAAAATACCTGATGGAATTAAATGAAGCTTATACGTTGTCCCGTTAAATTTAATCGTATGTCCTGCGTTATTTCCACCCTGGTACCGTGCTATCACTTCTGCATTTTCTGAGAGGAAATCGGTTATTTTCCCTTTCCCTTCGTCTCCCCACTGCGTGCCAACAACAACTACTGAAGACATATCCGTGCACCTCCGTTAACCTTTTCAAACGATATCTATACCAAACACATCCAGTTTATCAGTGTCAACAATGAAAGTCAATTATAAACACGAACATTTTTTTATCGATAAACGTTTTTGTTCGTTATTTTGTTGTGGAATCTATTACTTTTCTATTTTTTAAGTTTTATTTTAAGCCAAATCTCAGAAAACTACAAAAAAACCCCTAAGACACTTGTCCTAGGAATCTATGCGCCGGCTGGAACATCTGAATCATCAAAACGTCGTTCCAAGTTGACGAACTTATTATATTCTTTTACAAATGCGAGTGAAACAGTGCCTACAGGACCATTCCGTTGTTTCGCAATAATGATTTCAATAATATTTTTATTCTCTGATTCTTTATCATAATAATCATCACGGTATAAGAAAGCAACGATATCAGCGTCCTGTTCAATACTACCTGATTCACGAATGTCTGACATCATCGGTCGCTTGTCCTGACGTTGTTCAACACCCCGGGAAAGCTGAGAAAGTGCGATAACCGGGACTTCTAGTTCTCTTGCCAGCGCTTTAAGTGATCGTGATATTTCTGAGACTTCCTGCTGACGATTGTCCTTTGAACGGCCGCTTCCTTGAATCAGTTGTAAATAGTCAATTAAGATCATACCAAGTCCATTTTCCTGTTTAAGACGTCTACATTTTGAACGGATTTCACTGACTCGGATTCCTGGTGTATCATCGATAAAGATGCCGCTGTTTGACAGGCTACCCATGGCCATTGTCAGCTTGCCCCAGTCCTCTTCTGTCAAGTTTCCGGTTCGGAGATTTTGGGCGTTGATGTTACCCTCTGCACAAAGCATCCGCATCACAAGCTGTTCCGCTCCCATTTCAAGACTAAAGATCGCGACACTTTCATCTGTTTTTGTCGCAACATTTTGGGCAATATTCAATGCAAAAGCTGTTTTACCAACAGATGGTCTTGCAGCTACAATAATGAGATCGTTTCGCTGAAATCCGGCCGTCATTCTATCCAGTTCTGCGAAACCAGTCGGGATTCCCGTGATATCCCCTTTCCGGTTATGAAGCTGTTCAATATTATCGTAGGTTTGAACAAGAACATCTTTAATATTTTGAAAGGCCCCCGTATTTTTACGCTGAGCAACCTCCATAATTGTTTTTTCTGCCTCGCTTAGGAGGTCTTCAACCTCATCTTCCCTTGTAAAGCCGTCTTGAGCAATTGTTGTTGCCGTACGAATCAAGCGACGGAGAATCGATTTTTCTTCAACAATTTTTGCATAGTATTCTATATTGGCAGCAGTAGGTACAGAATTTGCTATATCTGTTAAGTAAGAGATGCCACCAATTTCTTCCAAAAGATCGGTGTTTGCAAGTTCAGATGTAACAGTCACCAAATCAACTGGCTCACCACGGTCCCCTAGAACAAGCATGGCATTAAAGATTTTTTGGTGCGACATTCTATAAAAATCATCTGGTATCAAGACTTCTGACGCCAATGTTAATGCGGATGGTTCTAAAAAAACAGCACCTAATACGGCCTGTTCGGCTTCAATATTTTGTGGCGGCAGTCTGTCATTCAGAAGATCTGTCATGTTAAGCACCGTCCCTCCCTAAAAAATAACCTAACTTCTATTTTACCATGTCTAAAGAAAAAAAATAGATGTTAATCTATCGTATATTTTTGGAAATCAATTTATTTGACAAAACATGAGACCGTATAGAAAAGGAAAATTTCGGGACAAGACCTTCATTCTTTTGCCAATCTGAGATACTGGCATAACCGATTATCTATTTGGTTTTTTTGGAATAAAAGTAGATCGTATGTCTTATTATTTTTTGACAAAAAATCCATTAATAGATATTTAGACTGATGCTCATTTTTAATTTATAGATTAATATTTATAAATGAGATTAAGTCTAATGACTGATAGGAGGAAATTAATTTTGAAAAACAGATTCATAAAATTTTTATTAGTTTTAACAGTTGCAATTGGAAGTTTTGCTTCACTTGGATTTGTAGGTTCTACTACTGTTCAGGCTAAGGATAATTGGACATCAAACAGTTCGATCACCTATTATCAATGCGGTATCTTCAAGAAATACAGTTATACACCAACTTTTACCTTTTCAACGGTTTTCAAACACTATGATAAAAGTATTTCCGCATATACTACAACAGGGATACGTACATATGGTTCAGGAAAAGGGAAAATAAAAGCCATTTTACAATATAAAACAAAAAAGGGCTGGAAAAATTATAAAACTCAATATGTGAAAAAGAATGGTTATACAAACCTATCCATTAAAAGTAAGCTTAACGTAAAAACTAAATTCAGATACAAGTTTATTAGTAATGCTAAAGATTTAAAAAAGAGTAAAACTAAGCTACGTTTCGTTTTCTATTCAACTTCACTAGCTAAATATTTACGTTAAAAAGTGAGGATCCTAATTTCTAGGAGCCTTATTTTTTTCTTTAAAAAGCATGTTGCTTCCCGTTTCCACTCGAGTACAATAGAGATTGGAGGCAAAATTAGACCTTTATCAACAAAACTTGTTCTTTTTTTAATATGTACAACATGTTTTTATAAATATTAAAGGAGAGTACAGCATGAATTTCATGACCGCTCAACGATATCGAATGAATAATACCATTCTAATTGTGGGAATCATATTTATTGCTTTTAATTTAAGACCTGCTATTACATCTGTTGGGCCTTTGATCAGCTCAATTCGTACTGATCTGGGTATGACAAATGGAATGGCTGGTTTCTTAACAACTCTTCCCCTCCTGTCTTTTGCTTTGCTTTCCCCGATTGCTCCTAAGCTTGGGCTAAGAATGGGCAATGAAAGAGCCCTTTGGGTTGGATTGATTGTTCTTGTGATCGGAATTTTACTTCGTTCATATGGAGAAACGTCCACACTATTTGCGGGGACCGCATTGATCGGTGTTGGGATTGCAATTAGCAATGTGTTGCTACCTAGCCTGATTAAACAAAAATTTCCCGATAAAGCGGGAATCATGACAAGTATTTATACAACATCAATGTCGATATTCGCTGCTCTTGCATCCGGTTTGAGCATTCCTCTTTCTAACGGTTTACAATGGGGATGGAGCGCTTCGCTTTTATTTTGGGCCGGACTTGCCTTTTTAACAATATTAATCTGGGTACCTCAACTTCACTATCAGCATCAGCGTACAGTTCAGGTAAAGAGGACAGAACAAACGGTATGGCGTTCTAGAACCGCTTGGCAAGTCACTCTTTTTATGGGCATTCAATCTTTTTTGTTTTATTGTACGATCGCCTGGCTTCCTGAAATTCTTCGTTCTTATGGGATGAGCATGTCCCTCGCTGGCTGGATGCTATCACTTATGCAGTTTTCCAGCCTTCCATCAACATTTTTAACACCTGTTCTCGCCAGCCGTTTTAGCAACCAAAAAAGCATTGTTTTAGGGCTTGGCATCGTGTATTTAGTAGGTATGCTAGGCCTTCTACATGGAGGGAATACAGCCATACTGACGATATCAGTCATCATGATTGGCATCGGACAAGGTTCTAGCATCAGCTTAGCTTTGACTTTAATTGGACTACGAAGTGAAAATGCAAATCAAGCGGCAGCTTTATCAGGAATGTCACAATCTGCAGGTTATTTGCTAGCAGCAATTGGTCCTAGTTTTGTTGGTTTTATATATGATCACACCCATTCCTGGAATGTGCCGATATTATTGTTTATCGTTGCACTCATCACTTTAATTACCACAGGGATTGGTGCAGGAAAAAATCAGTCTATTCATGAAAAGGTTGCTTAACATGATGTTGGCTTGTGATCAAGTCGACGTCATGTTAATAAAAATCATTTTTCATTAAATGGTATAGACAACTAGTGTTATACTGTTCTATACTTATTGTAACACTTTGAGAAAGGGATTTTGACGATGGATGCTAATCACTCTTCGTGTCTTGTTTTTAAACATCTCAATATTTACAGTGAAAATGGGCAGATAGAAGACGGATTCGTCGTAACAAATGGAGAAAAAATTGAAGCTTTTGGCGAAATGACAGATTTTCCAGAGTCTATTTATGCAGCAGAACCGTTTGAATTTCCGGAAAACTACAAAATGCTGCCCGGTATGATTGATATTCATATTCACGGGGCAAATGGTGCAGATGTCATGGATGGAACAACAGAAGCCCTAACAACAATAGCTAAAGCCCTTCCAGCAGAAGGCACAACAAGCTTTCTTGCCACAACGATGACTCAAGATGCGGCAGATATTGAACTTGCATTAGCAAACGCACAACATTATCAAACATCTGTCCATCAAACCGGCACCGCAGATATGTTAGGCATTCATTTAGAAGGTCCTTTTATTTCTGAGAAACGTTGTGGAGCTCAGCCACCAAATGCCATTATTCCTCCCGACCTTTCTTTATTTAAAAAATGGCAGACGCTTTCGGGGAGAAACATCAAATTAGTGACAATTGCCCCTGAACTCAAAGGATCTATAGAACTGATCAATTATTTGAAAAAAACAGGGGTCACGGCCTCGGTCGGTCATTCAGATGCAGGGCTTAAAGATATGAAAGCTGCGATGAAGGCTGGAGTTTCACACATCACACATTTGTTTAATGGTATGCGGGGACTGCATCACCGAGAACCTGGTGTAGCAGGAAGTGCCCTTTTATACAAAGAGCTGACAACAGAACTAATAGCCGATGGTATCCATGTTCATCCTGCTGTTATCAAACTGACATTTCAGCAAAAACAAAAAGAAGGCATCATCTTAATTACAGATGCTATGCGGGCCAAGTGTTTGAAAAACGGAACGTATACATTGGGAGGTCAGGAGGTGTTTGTTAAAGACAAACAGGCAGTGTTAGCAGATGGAACACTAGCCGGTAGCATCCTAAAAATGGATCAAGCAATCCTAAACATGATGAAATTCTCGGAGTGTTCACTTGAAGATATTGTTTATATGACTGCAGTAAATCCAGCTAATCAACTTGGTGTTTATGATCACAAAGGCAGTATTCAAATTGGAAAGGATGCCGACTTGATTATTTTAAATGAAAAAAACGAGCTTATCTTCACCCTTTGCAAAGGCGTTATTGCATTCAACAAAAGGGAGGTTTGACTATGAAAATCATTGAAGCAAAAAATTATCATGATATGAGCCAAAAAGCCGCCCAATTCATTATCGAAAAAGTGAACCTTTTAGCTTCTCCCGTACTAGGATTAGCTACTGGAGGTACTCCTATAGGCACTTACAAATACTTAAGAGAGGATCATCTGAATCATCATACCTCTTACAGTCATGTTTATACTGTAAACTTAGATGAGTATGTCGGTATTCCACCTGACAATGAGAACAGCTATTTCTCTTATATGAAAAAACAGCTTTTTGATTATATTGACATTCCCCGAAGTCATACACATTTACCTGATGGGATGGCAAGCGATTTATCTGCTGAATGTCACCGCTATGAAGATTTAATTAAGCGTCTAGGAGGTATTGACCTTCAATTGCTTGGCATTGGCATGAATGGTCATATCGGATTTAATGAACCCGGTACACCATTCTCTTCGAAAACTCATCTAGTTGAACTGACTAGCTCAACAAGAAAGGCCAATGCCCGTTACTTTGACTCTCTCGCAACAGTTCCTTCTCAGGCAGTTACAATGGGTATCTCAACAATCATGGAAAGCAAACAGATTCTATTGCTTGTATCAGGTGCTAAAAAGGCAGAGATCATGGCAAAGTTACTAAATGATGAGCCAAACAAAGACACCCCGGCTTCCGTATTAAAAAGGCATCAAGATGTGATCATTATCGCAGATAGTGACGCACTTGCTTTAGTAAAAGAAAGGAGCAGAAGCTATTGATCAAAAAAGATTCTCACATCCCAATATACTATCAAATCGAAACTGAAATAAAAAAGCTTGTCGAGTCAGCGAATTTAAAGCCTGGGGATCTTATTCCTTCGGAAAGGGAATTTGCCGAGACATATGGAGTGAGCAGAATGACGGTACGGCAAGCCGTTAATAATCTCGTCAATGAAGGTATTCTCGTAAGACAGCGAGGAAAAGGTACATTTATCGCTAAACCAAAAATTGAGCAAACCCTTGAGGGATTAACAAGCTTTTCTGAAGATATGAAATCACGAGGAATGTCACCGAGTACAAAGATGCTTGGATTCCAAATCATGGATTGTGATCAAAGAATGGCTCTTAAACTGAAAATCAATGAAGGTACTTCCGTCTATGAGGTGAAAAGGATTCGTCTTGCTGACGGTATACCAATGGCATACGAAATCTCATATTTACCTGTTGGTTTACTCAAAGGCCTTACAGAGGAAATCATGTATGCTTCACTGTATGACTATATTGAAAACACACTTTCACTAAAAATTGCTCGGGCTACGCAAACATTGGAACCCTCTATTGCCTACAAAGCAGAAAGCGAATCATTAGACATTGATGAAGGTACACCCGTTCTTTTGATTGAACGTTACAGCTATTTAGAGGACGGCAGACCATTTGAATATGTAAAATCTATCTATAGAGGTGACCGCTATACATTCATCATTGATATGAAGAGGAAAGAACAATGAAACACCCGAAAACTTATTGAATGAACTTAAACCTTATCTTCCCTCTGCTGCTGTTCAGTGAAGAGGGAGAGGTTGACCTTATGGGAAATGATCATAATCGCGGGTTAACTCCATTGACATATCTAAAGACGTGTTTCATAAGCTCAAAAGAAAGCGATTTCATTTTTAAATGATAATTTTAAAATAATGCGATCTTCGAAAGGAGTTTTCATGATGTTGGGATTTCTCCAAAATATCGGGCGTGCTTTAATGTTACCGATTGCTGTTCTTCCCGCTGCAGGACTGCTGCTTGCCTTAGGAAGAGAAGATTTATTCAATATTCCGTTTATCGCTGCTTCTGGGCAGTCCATTCTTGATCAATTGCCTATTATTTTTGCAATCGGTGTTGCCATTGGCTTATCAAAAGATAGTCATGGAGCTGCAGCTCTATCTGGAGCTATCGGATATTTTGTATTAACCAGCGGACTTGCTGCAATCAATACAGACCTCAATATGGGCGTTCTCGGCGGGATCTTTGCAGGAGTTACCGCTGCAGTGATGTACAATCGATTCAAAGACGCAAAGGTACCTGAGTGGCTTGGATTTTTTGGTGGAAAGCGCTCTGTACCGATTATGACTGCTTTTTCTTGTATGATTCTCGCAGGTATTTTTGGGTTTGTGTGGATCTATGTACAGCAAGCGATTGATGCTATCGGTAGTTGGATAATTGGAGCAGGTGTATTAGGTGTTGGCCTATTTGGTCTACTAAACAGACTATTGCTTCCACTTGGACTTCATCATATTATCAACAACATGGTTTGGATGGTGTTTGGTGAATACGGTGGTAAGACAGGTGACATGAGCCGTTTCTTTGCTGGAGACCCTAATGCCGGAGCTTTTATGACCGGGTTTTTCCCAATCATGATGTTCGGCCTGCCTGCAGCATGTTTGGCGATTATCGCTGCCTCAAAAAAACATCGACGCAAAGCAGTAACCGGATTTTTGATCGGATTAGCATTCACATCTTTTTTAACTGGGGTTACTGAACCGATTGAATTCACATTCATGTTTCTTTCACCACTTCTTTATGGTATTCATGCAGTCTTAACAGCAAGTGCGATGGCGATCACTAATTTGCTAGATATCCATCACGGGTTTACTTTCTCGGCTGGTGTTATTGACTATCTCTTAAACTTCGGGATCGCTACAAAACCATTGCTATTAATTCCAATCGGTCTGGTGTATGGTCTTATTTATTTCATCATTTTCTATTTTTTAATTACGAAACTGAATTTGAAAACACCGGGGCGTGAAGATGAAGACGAACCTAAAACAAACCAGTTTAGTCAGTCAACTGGTGCTTCTAAATATGAAACATTGGCTGTACAGTATCTTGAAGCGCTAGGTGGAGAACATAATATCGAAACATTAAATTATTGTGTCACTCGCTTGCGTTTGAAAATCCGCGATGCTACCAAAGTAAACGAAACCATGTTGAAAACATTGGGAGCTAAAGGGATTGTGAAATTAAATCAACATGAGCTCCAAGTCATTGTTGGTACAGATGTCGAATTTTTAGTAACTGAAATGAAAAAACATACCCCTTCTTAAAAGCACTGGGGGCTGTCCAAAAGTCATTGTTTGGACAGCCTTTCTATGTTTGACCTTTTCTGAGCAGTATATGGTAGCCTCCTTTCTCCAGAAAGAAGCTCTTTGAATTGGAGTACAAGCGCCCAAAAGGCTGGTAACGCTTGTGAAAAGTGAGGGCACAAAGTGGCTAACGTTATTGATGATATGACATCATTTACAGAATCCGGTGTTACGATCGCTATAGTTAAACGGGGATTCCATAGCTAATTGCAAAGGTTATAGTTCTTTTTATTATAACTCTAGTATTAATTAAAAGAGTGAAGCTTAATAAGCTTCACTCTTTTTGATTTCAATGAAAGGAGAGATACACAATGAATCTACTTGTTATGACATTATCAATTTATCTTTTGTTTCTTATTGTCTTTTTTATTTTTATATACAGAGGAGAAAAGAAAGAAGCGGAAGAAAAAAATACAAATGAAAAGTTTTTATTATCTATAATAATAGCAGCTTTGGCTTTATCACTAATTCCAACCACAATCTTAATGCAACAGGGTCAGCAAATGTACTTGTAAGTTTCTTTGACTTAGAAATAGGATTAAACGAAATTGTTATGATGAGTGTATGCATGGTTATCTATTCTTTTACTCTTGATAACATTTTTGTGGCTGTTGGGAGACACTTCATAGATGTAAAACTTTTTAAATTTATATTTGCTTCTGTATTTAGATTTTTATTTATATATATAGTTGGCATCATGTGTTCTATTGGGAGTAGTGACAATTTTAAATTATCATTAGGGTTAACTTTGTGTTTTCTCTTAATTAGAATGCATTTTCCCTAAAAAATCTGATCCAAACCAGAAGTTCTAATCTTAAGGACGGACATCACTAAAAAACTGTTCTCTTTAATACTCTTTTGTAATTAGAAGTTGAAGCGGAAAGTTGTCAGTTACCACTTAAATATAAAAAGACATGGGCCGGTTCAATACCGACTCATGCCTATGGAAACTGTTATCAATTTATGACTGTTCTTTCACATGGACTTTTAATGTCGCTTGTACTTCTGGATGCAGTTTCACAGGTACATTTGTGTATCCTAAAGAACGAATGGCATCATTCAGTTCTATTTTACGTTTGTCTACTTTCAGCTGATGTTTTTTTTGTAATTCTTCTGCAATTTGCTTACTTGTGATAGATCCAAACAAACGACCGCCTTCTCCAGACTTGGCTGATAGCTCAACGGTCATGTCCTCAAGCTTTTGTTTGAGCTCTTTTGCCTGTTTCAGTTCCTCAGCAGCTGCTTTTTTCTCTTTTTTCTTTTGCCCTTCAAGTGTACTTATATTAGCGGATGTTGCTTCAACAGCCAACCCTTTTTTAATCAGAAAGTTTTGAGCATATCCATCTGCTACATTTTTCACTTCACCTTTTTTCCCTTTACCTTTAACATCCTGTAAGAAAATAACCTTCATCTTTGAATGCCTCCTTCAAAATACTCATCAATTGCTGTCTTCAAACGGTGGAGTGTCTCTTTAACCGATATGTCAGTTAACTGCGTAGCGGCGTTTGTTAAGTGTCCTCCACCTTCTAGAGCCTCCATAATCATTTGTACATTCACCTCACCGAGTGACCTTGCACTGATGCATACCGTATGATCATCTCTTCTTGCGACTGCAAAAGATGCTTCGACTTCACTCATGGAAAGAAGAGAATCAGCAGCTTGGGCAATGATCACTTGATCAAAGTGTTCATCAACCTCATCGCCCGGCATTACTGCAATCGCAATACCATGTTTATAAAATGCGGTATGCTGAATAAGTTTTGCCCGTTTAATATAATGATCAGCAGTTTCTTTTAGAAACTTTTGCACCAATACGGTGTCAGCACCTTTTGCTCTTAAATACGATGCAGCATCAAACGTGCGTGAGCCGGTACGAAGTGAAAAACTTTTTGTATCAACAGTAATTCCTGCTAACAAAGCGGTAGCTTCAATCATATTGATTTTCAAACGCTTCGGTTGATACTCTAGTAGTTCAGTCACAAGTTCTGCCGTAGATGATGCATATGGCTCCATATAGACTAGCAGCGGATCTTTAATGAACTCTTCCCCTCTTCTATGATGATCGATCACAACGATATTTTCAATTTTATTGACTAACTTTTCTTCAATCACCATTGATGGTTTATGAGTATCGACAACCACAAGCAGTGTGTCATCTTGAACAATTTCTAGCGCTTCTTCTGGTGTAATAAATCGAGACCACAATTCTTCATACTTTTTAATTTCAGCGATAAGTCGTTTCACACTAGAGCCGATTTGATTTGAATCAATGACAACAAAACCATCTTTTTGATTTGCCTGTGTCACTTTTAAAATTCCAATCGCCGCCCCTATCGAATCCATATCTGGAAACTGATGACCCATAATCATCACATTGCTACTTTCAGTAATGATTTCCTTAAGGGCATGGGAAATGACTCTCGCTCTGACACGCGTTCGTTTTTCTATCGGGTTTGTCTTTCCACCGTAAAATTTGACTTTACCGTTTGGCTGTTTGATTGCCACCTGATCTCCACCGCGGCCGAGTGCCAAATCAAGACTGGATTGGGCAAGGTCACCCAGTTCTTTTAAAGACGAAACAGCTGCACCAATACCAATACTTAAAGTCAAGGAAATCGAATGAACAGCCGTTTTTTCTCGAATGACATCCAATATAGAAAACTTAGACGCTTCCAGATCGCTTAAAATATGCTCATTTAAAACACCGATAAATCGTTCAGAAGAAATTCTTTTTAAGAAAATTCCATATTGTTGTGCCCACCTGTTAAGAAGTGATGTCACTTCACTGTTCATTGTACTTTTTGTTTGATCGTCTAGACCTTGTGTGAGATCATCATAATTATCTAAAAATATGTAAGCAAGAACCGTTCTCTCGTTTTCATATTGCTTCTCAATCTGTATCTGTTCTGTAACATCAAAGAAGTATAAGAGTTTGTCTTCCCTTTTAATCACAACATTAAATTTCCGCTCATGTAGTGTCACTGTTTCAGTATCGACTTCTTGTTTAACTAAAGGAACAACCGCTTCGCATATATCATAAAGCGATCTTCCAACAAGAGTGCTTTCATTAAAACATGAAGCCATAAACGGATTTGCCCATTCAATATAATACTGATCATTAAAAAGCAAAATCCCAATCGGCATTTCCAATAGTGCCTCTTCACCAACTTTTTTTAGTCGGTAAGATAAGGTCGAGATATACTCATCTAATTCTTTTCTAATTTTGGAATCTGCACGCTTTAAAAAGTATAAAATGACGCTAAGGAGAAGCACACCGACCATGCCTGTCACCCAGTTAAAATAGATGTTGATGAGGACAGATACGATTGTGATGATAATTAAAGAATAAATCGGATATCGAAACAACGGTTTTTCATAAAAGCTTGGCACTTCCAATCAACTCCTCACCATTGGAAAGAACGTCATCTTGTCTATTTTTTCAATCTTTCTCGCAAGTTAAATCCTATATCGATTATACCTAAGATACGAACTAGGTACAGTAGGGGTGACAGCAGTCCAATAATGAAAAAGAGAACAGGCACTACTTTTGATATCTTTTTAACATGACAATAGTAAAATATAAATGAAAACCCTTGCATTGCCACGATCAGTCCCATTAGGATACTTGCATTTAAAACAATTGAGTTAAAAACACTGCCTTGTTCAGCAGGGGCAAGAGAAACTAAAATTGTCAACAAGTAAAGCCAAAAAACGCTTTGGGGAAGCTTCAGTTCCCTAAAAGGTTTTAAAGCCGGTACTTGCGGTGTAAAACGCTGTAGTAGCGGTCTAGCCATAAGATGATTGATGAAAGCAATGATGGCTGATGATAAAATAACGGTTATTGGATATAAATACTGTGTCATCTTCATTTGTTCTCTCAGTTGTGTCATTAGTTTCTCAGTTTCTTGTTTATTTCCAAACTGCTGAGACATAGACTCCCATGTTTTAAGTAAATCATGAGATGTTTGATTAGCCATATCTATTAAGTTTAACCTAAAAAACTGAATACTAATAATAAACATCAGCACTAATGAAATCATATACATAACAGCCCCGGATGCAATGGCACGCCCAGGCTCTTTTTGTCTGTAGTGATAGCCCATGACAACCCCCACACTAACGGTAGGAATTGCAATGCCAAGACCGCTTAACGAACTAATCATAAAAGTAATCGGCAAACTAGCCAAACCCATTAACAACCCAGATCTTATGCCATGCCTTATTGTTTGTATGATGACAGGCAAAGGTAATAAAAATAAGGTAACCATCCCGATCAAAGGGGCATATTGGGTTATGAACATTAAAACGGTAAAAAGACTAACAAGAATGGCGCCTTCTATTAAAGCTCTTGTTTGTTTCACTTGTTCACCTCGTTATTTTATTTTTCTCAATCAAAAAAAGCAGTATAGCCGACTGCTCTTTTTAACGTCGATTTCATTTTCAAACAGACGGTCACATGAGCAGATGTCTGCTTTCCCTCGTTATTTCTTCATTTTAACATAAGGGTAAATCTCAAGTAAAATCATGCATGGTAGCCAGAAAGGGATCGTTGTTTCACATGAAACATGTTCAAACATTAAAACCTTGTGTTGTACCATTTAAATGGTAATTAAGGTATCCATGAATAGATATTTATTATGAGCGTACACTGGTTTTAAGTTTTAAAAAAAGAGCGGTAAACAGCTCGAGTCAGCTTCAAACTAAGCCTAATTCTTAACAAGTAAGATCGCCTTGTTTCCTAGTCAAAAACAATCAGAATACCCAATGTAAGCATGCACTTTTAACAAATGAAGGTGCGCAGACTGCCCTTTAGAAGCTAAAACTATCAAGCATTGTGTAGAAACACAAAAAACGATTTTCTTTGTTTTATAAAGAAAATCGGTTCATCTTTATTTCACAATCAATACAGGACAATTTGCTCTTTTGGCAACTTTGTGACTGACACTTCCCAAGACCATTTCCTGTAAAGTATTGAGTCCCCTACTTCCAATAATCACAATATCGAAGTCATGATCATTAGCATACGAGACGATCGTTGGACCTGGTTCTCCGTGTTTCATTGTGATCTGATAAGAAACCGATGACTGTTTTAATTTACTTTCAATAGCAGACAGTCTTTTACGCCTTTCCATTTCCAGTTTCGTATGGCTTTCACTATGTAATACTTCGTTTTTCGCTTTATCAAAGTCTAATACATAGATGATTTCTACAACAGACTGATCAACTAAAGAAGCCAAACGAATCGCTTGGTCTGCCGCTCTTTCGGCATGTAGTGAACCATCTGCAGCTAACAGTATGTTTTGATACACTTCATCACCTGCTTCCTCGTTATAGGTTTGTCATAAATTTCCCAACCTTTTAACTAACCGATGACTTGATTCATTTAATCCTGTTAATTCAACCTCAATGTTTCGATCCTTTAACTTCAAAATGATTTTATCTATGGCAGCTACAGCAGAATCATCCCAAATGTGGGCTTCTGAAAAATCAAGAATGACCTTTTTAGGACTGTCATCCAATTGAAAAAATTTCACAAAATCACTGACAGATGCAAAAAATATTTGCCCTTTTATAGCATATTTTTTTATGTTTCCAGTTGACTCTATAGCCACTTCCACATTTGAAATCTTTGCGACAAAGAAGATCGCACTTAAAATGATACCTGCAAATACCCCTTTAGACAAGTCGTGTGTGACAACAACTGTCATAACTGTAACCAGCATCACAATTGAATCCGTAAGCGGTACTTTTCTTAATAACCTAATCGATGACCAATCAAATGTACCGATCGATACCATCATCATCACACCAACAAGTGTTGCCATTGGGATTTGAACAACCCAATCTCCTAACACTATAATCAAAAACATTAAGAACACGCCCGCCACAAAAGTAGATAAGCGTCCTCTCCCTCCTGATTTGACATTGATTACCGATTGACCGATCATTGCACAGCCTGCCATTCCACCGAAAAAACCAGTGACAATGTTGGCAATCCCCTGTCCACGACTTTCCTTATTTTTATCACTTTCACTATCTGTCATATCATCGACAATTGAAGCTGTTAGCAAAGATTCTAACAGGCCGACAATTGATAATGCTAGCGCTATTGGAAAAATGATCGACAAGGTTTCAAAACTGAATGGAATATTAGGGATGATAAATGCAGGCAATGATTGTTTAATCTCTCCCAAGTCACCAACTGTACGAAGGTCAAAATCGCCAATCATCGCAAGTACAGTCATGACGACAATTGCAACAAGTGCTGATGGAATAGCTTTTGTTAACAACGGAAGTATATAAATAATCATTAATGTTAGCGCTACTACAATATATGTCATATTAGAAACTCCAATAAGATGAGGCATCTGGGCCATAAAAATTAAAATCGCCAGTGCATTAACAAAACCGACCATCACCGATCTGGGAATAAATTTCATAAAACGAGCGATTTTTAGCATTCCAAAGATAAATTGAATAACCCCTGTTAAAATCGTTGCTGCAAATAAATATTCTAGTCCATGTTCATTCACCAATGTAATCATTAAAAGAGCCATTGCTCCAGTCGCCGCCGAGATCATAGCTGGGCGACCTCCCATAAATGAAATGACAACTGCAATACAAAATGAGGCATATAGACCGACCATTGGATCAACCCCTGCAATGATAGAGAATGCAATCGCTTCAGGAATGAGCGCCAGCGCTACAACTGTTCCAGAAAGGAGATCGCCCCTTACATTTGAAAACCATTCGCTCTTCAATTTCAATGATGCTACACCTCTTTTAGCTGTTTCTTATACAAGGAACAAAAAGAATTCAAGCTATTACCACACAACTAGCATCCGCTCTCTAGTTGCATTCTATTCTTTTTACCATTATGAATTGATGGAACCTGGACTGATTCATCAAACATGTGAAGTCGAAGATTGGTAATATCATCAGCATCATTAAACATCGACTCCAAATCCAATCGCCAATGGCTCAAATGCAGACCCGGCAACAGGAACAGCCATCGCCACTCCATTAATAATCCAATGCAATGTCGCCCAAAATCATTCGGCCCTCCCCAAACAATAGCGAAAAGAATTGCTTGTTATGCTTTTTGTTCATCACTAGGAGATTCGTTTTGACTTTACTTTGAAATCGGAAAACCGATAGTTTCTCTTTCAACAAAAGCAAAAAACCGACTTTCTCTAAAAAGAGAAAATCGGTTCACTCCTTTATTTCACAATCATGACCGGACAATTCACCCGTTTTGCCACTTTATGACTAACACTTCCAAGCACCATTTCTTGAAGGGAATTTAACCCCCTGCTACCAACAATCACAATATCAAAGCCATGATCATTCGCAAAAGAAACAATCATCGGGCCTGGATCTCCATGTTTCATCGTCACTTTATAAGGGATATCTGCTGTTTTAAATTTTTCTTCGATATTTTTCAGTTTTTTTCGTCTATCACTTTCTAATTGTGCTGAACTGGCACTATGCAAAACTTCACTTTTCGCTTTTGAATAATCTAATACATAGATACATTCAACAGTTGATTCAGGGACGAGTGAAGCTATCATGATCGCGTGATCTGCTGATCTTTCTGAGTGAGTTGATCCATCAACAGCCAGCAAGATTTTTTTATACATACACTTCTTCCTCTCCTGTTAGTGAACTGTTACTTTTGCATTTGGTTGATCAAAAGTTGCTAACCTTTGCACCAACCGATGGCTGGATTCATCTAAGCCATCCAGTTTCACATCGACGTGATGTTCTTTGAACTTCAATACAACTTTATCAATTGCTGCTACTGCTGAATCATCCCAAATATGCGCATCTGAAAAGTTGAGTACGACTCTTTCTTTAGCTTCTTGAAAAGAGAAAGATTGAACAAAGTCTTGCACTGAGGCAAAGAAAATCTGACCCTTTATATGATAAACAATCTGATTTTCTGATGGTGATATTGAGGACTCGACATGCACTTTTGAAATTTTTGCGACAAAGAAAATAGCACTTAAAATAATACCGGCAAAAACTCCCTTTGATAAATCATGTGTGGCAACCACAGTGATAACGGTCGTCACCATAACGATCGAATCTGTTACTGGTACTTTTGTTAAGCCGCGAAGAGAGGACCAATCAAACGTACCAATCGATACCATGATCATCACACCAACTAAGGCAGCCATTGGAATTTGAACGACCCAATCCCCTAATACCATAATCAAGAACATTAAGAACATCCCAGCCACAAAAGTAGATAAGCGTCCTCTTCCTCCTGACTTGACATTGATTACCGATTGACCGATCATCGCGCATCCTGCCATTCCACCGAAAAAACCAGCGACAATATTAGCAATCCCCTGTCCACGACTTTCTTTATTTTTATCACTTTCACTATCTGTCATATCATCAACAATCGAAGCTGTTAGCAAAGATTCTAACAGGCCGACAATTGACAATGCTAGCGCTGTTGGAAAAATGATCGACAAAGTTTCAAAGTTAAACGGAATATCCGGAATCATAAAGGATGGTAAAGAACTTGAGATCTCTCCTAAGTCTCCGACTGTCCGAAGATCAAAATGTCCATAAATAGCTAAAACAGTCATTGACACTATTGCGACTAGTGGAGCGGGAACAGCTTTTGTAAAACGCGGCAATACATAGACAATCACTAATGTAATACCTACTATGATATAGGTTATAGTGGAAATTCCAACAAAATGAGGAACCTGGGCCATAAAAATTAAGATGGCCAGCGCATTTACGAAACCTACCATCACCGAGCGCGGAATAAACTTCATAAAGCGCGCAATTTTCAGTACCCCAAATATGAATTGGATCATTCCCGTTAAGATCGTTGCTGCAAACAAGTACTGTAAGCCGTGATCTTTCACCAATGTAACCATCACTAGTGCCATTGCGCCAGTCGCAGCGGAAATCATTGCAGGACGGCCGCCTATAAACGAAATTACAACTGCAATACAAAATGACGCATATAGACCGACCATTGGATCTACACCTGCGATGATCGAAAAAGCAATCGCTTCAGGTATCAATGCAAGAGCAACAACAATTCCTGACAGAATATCCCCTCTCACATTTGAAAACCATTCTTTATTCAATTTTTCTATTAACAATAAAAAACACCTCTCTCTTTGTATTGACTTCTAACTCTCATAGAAGTCGGGGCCGTTTGCAACATATTTAAATTTAACAGATAGGAATTGAAATGTCTATCACTTTTTGTTCCAATAACGATCTTTTTTGGAACGATAGATATCATTAATACCGTGATGATTCATACTTTGGTATAATCATTCTAAAGTGATTCTCTTGGAGATGATACAAGTGATTTTCGGATATGTACGTCCCTTTAGTCAAGATCCAGATTTGCGCCTACAGTTAAACGACCTTAAGAAGTATGGGTGTGAGAAAATTTTCAGAGAGCACACGAATTCTCCGAAAAATAGACCGGCATTAGATAACATGTTTCGTGCCCTTAAAAGTGGTGATTCAGTAATCGTGTACAAATTGTACAGTATTGCCGATTCAACCAGGCATTTGATTGACATTGTCCAATTCTTCGAAAAAGAAAACATTTTCTTTTTATCGATATTAGATCAAATCGATACCTCTACTAGTGACGGGAAAATCTTCTTTAAAATGATGGAAAAGGTCAACGTATTTCAGCACGACATTTTAAGTGAAAGTACAAAAGCAGGAATTTATGAAGCAAAGCTGAAGGGGAAAACTGGGGGGCGTCCGAGAAAACCGGATGAAAATGTGAGGCGCGCATTGGCCATGTATCAAAGCAAAGAATATAGCATTGCACAAATCACGAAAGCCACCGGAATTAGTAAAACAACGTTATATCGATATTTAGATCATTAAACAAAAAGAACAAGATCCCTGAAACGGTTCTTGTTCTTTGTTATTTAAGCTTATTCTCCAGATACGTATGGAAGTAAAGCCATTTGACGAGAGCGTTTAATTGCAACAGTCAATTTACGTTGGTATTTTGCACTTGTGCCTGTGACACGACGTGGCAAAATTTTACCGCGCTCTGAGATAAATTTTCTAAGAAGATCTACATCTTTATAGTCGATATGCGTAATTCCGTTAGAAGTGAAATAACACACCTTACGGCGTTTCGCACGACCGCCTCTGCGTCCTCCTGCCATTGTTATCTCCCTCCTTTCCTTTTCAATTTTTACTCCGTTATCCTTTAAAATGGCAGATCATCATCTGAAATGTCAATCGGTTTTCCATCATTTGCAAATGGATCATCATTAAAGCTATTGCCTTGATTGCGATTCTGATTGTTTTGATTGCCACCATATGGATTTGGATCATTTTGTCCGCCGCCAAAGTATTGGCCTCTCTGGTCTCCGCTGTAACCGCCGGAACCGGAGCCGCCGCCTTTTGGCTCAAGGAATTGAACACTTTCAGCTTGAACTTCCGTTACAAATACACGCTGTCCTTGCTGGTTTTCATAGTTCCTCGTTTGCAAACGTCCATCAACACCCGCAAGGCTACCTTTTTTAAGGAAATTGGCTACATTTTCAGCTTGTCTTCTCCATGTGACACAGTTGATAAAATCTGCTTCACGTTCCCCCTGCTGATTCGTAAATGTACGATTGACAGCAAGCGTAAAGGTGGCTACAGCTGCGCCATTGGGAGTATAACGAAGCTCTGGGTCCTTTGTCAGTCTGCCGACTAAAACAACTCGGTTAAGCATAATGAGAGACCATCCTTTTGCTTAGAATATATATTTCAATCTGTTTATTCTTCTTCTTTAACCACAATGTGGCGAATGATGTCATCACTGATTTTAGCCAAACGGTCAAATTCTTGAACAGCTTCAGAACCTGACTGAATGTTTACGATTTGGTAAAATCCGTCACGGAAATCGTTGATTTCATAAGCAAGACGGCGTTTTCCCCAATCTTTTGTTCCAGTGATCTCCGCACCGTTTGTTGTTAAAATGTTGTTAAAACGTTCAACAACAGCCTTTTTAGACTCTTCATCAACATCTGGACGGATGATGTACATAACTTCATACTTTCTCATTTCGATTCGCACCTCCTTTTGGACTAACGGCCCATTCAAGGGCAAGGAGCAATAATTCTATTACTCACAATTTTATATTATATCAAAGCTCTTTTTCGTTTTCAACTATGTTATACATTGAAACGGAAATGAATGACATCTCCATCTTTCACAATATATTCTTTTCCTTCAAGGCGGACTTTTCCTGCTTCTTTTGCGGCTGACATACTTCCCGCTTCAAGTAAATCGGCATATGCAACTGTCTCCGCTCTGATAAATCCACGTTCAAAGTCCGTATGAATGATTCCAGCACATTCCGGGGCCTTCATTCCTTTTTTGAACGTCCAAGCTCTAACTTCCTGTTCACCTGCTGTAAAATAAGTGGCCAGTCCTAGCAATGAATATGAAGCTTTAATTAATTGATCAAGCCCTGATTCTTCAATTCCCAGTTCTTCAAGAAACATCGCTTTTTCTTCACCATCAAGTTCGGCTATTTCTGATTCAATCTTCGCGCAAACGACGATCACCTCAGCATTTTCACGATTAGCAAATTCTCTAACGTTCTGAACGTATTCGTTACCTGAAGCATCAGCAACTTCATCTTCACTGACATTTGCCACATATAATACAGGTTTAGTGGTTAACAGATGGAGCTGTTTTAGTACTTTGTGCTGCTCTTCTGTAAATTCAACAGAGCGTGCTGGTTTTTCTTGTTCGAATGCTTCCTTTAGCTTTGTTAAAATTTCAAATTCAAAGACAGCCTCTTTATCTTTTTGCTTGGCCATCTTGCCAACACGACCAATCCGTTTTTCAACAGTTTCCAAATCCGCGAGGATCAGCTCAAGATTAATCGTCTCTATATCAGAGATAGGATCAACTTTTCCGGAGACATGTGTTATGTTATCATCCGCAAAACAGCGGACAACATGACAAATCGCATCTACTTGACGGATATGGGACAAGAATTTATTCCCTAGCCCTTCCCCTTTAGAGGCTCCTTTTACGATACCAGCAATATCGGTAAATTCGAAAGCTGTAGGAACTGTTTTCTTTGGGTTCACAAGTTCTGTTAATTTTTGAAGCCGTTGATCAGGCACCTCCACAATTCCGACGTTTGGATCTATCGTACAAAACGGGTAGTTAGCCGATTCCGCTCCAGCCTGTGTAATCGCATTAAATAAGGTTGATTTTCCGACATTAGGTAAACCAACAATCCCAGCAGTTAAAGCCATTCTTTCATCTCCTAATCATTAAACATCCTTGTATGTTCATCTTTTATTCAGCCTGCAACAATTATAAGAATGATTACTGTAAAAGACAAGCTGACAAAACTTGTTTTTCAATCACTAATCCTCTGTGAAAATCCTTTTTGTGATTCTATTATCAAAAAAAGCACGATCATCCGTAAACATTAAGAATCGGATTCCTCATGCTTGACTAAAATCTTTTTCAATTTTCTTTGAAATTCTTTACGGGGAATCATAACACTATGTGAACAACCTTCACACTTAATCCGAATATCCATCCCCAGCCGAATTACTTTCCAGCGATTTGTACCACATGGATGCGGCTTTTTCATTTCAACCACATCATTCAGATCAAATTCTTTATTCGCCAACATTGTTCACCTCTTTTGTTTATTCATTTTTTTCTTATTGTACAAAAAACGACAGGAAAAGAACAATTTCTATTTAAATAATAGTGGCTCTATGATTTCCATTTAATCAGTATTGGGTAAAGCAAAATATTAACTAATAAATACAGATTGAGCAAACCATAAATCGGATATAAAAAAGCAATTAAATTTGAAAAACCAAATGATGTAAACGGCAACATTATAGAAAGGAGAAGGATTACAGTGATCCATCTCGGCCATTTCACTAATGTCAGGAAACGACTTGAAAGTCCAAGTATATTTGAAATTGTTGTTGTATAAATAGCTGTACAAAGCAATGCTGACATTAATATAAATATAGGAAAAGATGTTCCTTCTAAAACTGCAAATAATGGTATTTCATACTTTGACAGTTTATCCGCTAACTCCACAAGTGTTTCATTGTATATGAATGAAATGATGCCAAAAACCAACCCGCTTAAAACACTGGCAATCCTGACCTCACCGATTCCTTTAAGTTCTTTACCGACCGCAGATAAAACGGCTACAACAGACAGAATGTTAAGGGATGCAAATGTGATGCCTGCTGGCCAATTATCTAACTGATCTCTGTTTAAAGGCCATGACTGATGGGTTTGTTGAAAAGAAATCAATGCATACAGCAACCCTATTACTAAGATTGGAATTAAGCAGCTATTGACAGATAATATGCTATTAAGTCCGCGAAAAAAAAGGAGGACTATACATAAAGATAATAAAAGAACTCCTGTCCAAAATGGGATATTAAAGATTTGTAATGTCACTCCACCCCCGGCAATCATCACGATTGTCGTGGTAAACAAATAGAGGATAATTAATAAATCATATACTTTCGCTAGCCTTGGGCCAACCAACTTTTCTAGTACAGGTAGAAAATGTTCTGTTTTTTCTTCAAAACTAATTTTCATCACTATATAAGTTGATAAGCTAAATATAATCGTGAATAAAAGGATAGCCAGTCCGCTTCCCGCGCCAAAAAACTGTCTAATCTCTTGACCGGATGCATATCCTGCACCTATTAAGCTTCCTAAAATGAGAAGCAACCACTTCATCCCGGCTCTCCACACGATCTCTCACCCCTGCTCATCATTTTTAAGCTTGTTTCTATCTCTACTGCTACTATATTAATCTTCCTTAACTAACATTCATAAAATCCTTCTTTCCCTTTAAAAGTATATTAATATAATTTATTCGATATTTAAAAAGCATTTTCATGTGAAGAAATTAAAACTTTGCGACAAATGAATCTTGCACTATCCAAGTGATGAAGCATAAAAAAAGTGGCTGATGGATATAATGTAAACAACCATTCATATTCAAAAAATATGACGCTAGACATTGCTGTTACTATGATGATAAGGATGTGGGAACCCTATGAATCGAAAAGGTCGGCTGTTTTCTCAAGAACCAATGAGTGAGTATGTCTCTCATTCAGATCCACTAGCTGTCAAACAGATCGGGAGAGCCATTTCCGTCTATTTAAAAGAGGCTGCAGATCGCCCAATTGTTGTTGTTTGTATTGGAACTGACCGTTCCACAGGTGATTCACTAGGTCCTCTCGTTGGAATGAAACTTGCCGCCAAACGACTGAAAGGCTTTGATATATATGGAACGCTCGCCGATCCGGTTCATGCTGTCAACTTGAGTGAGAAGCTTGAAAACATTCATATGAGACATCAGCATCCTTTTATCATTGCAATCGATGCCTGTCTTGGGCGGACAAAAAGTGTTGGGTCTTTTCAAATCGGAAAGGGACCATTAAAGCCTGGAGCAGGAGTTCGGAAGGACTTACCGGAAGTTGGTCATGTACACATTAATGGAATTGTAAATGTAAGTGGATTTATGGAGTATTTTGTATTGCAAAACACTCGGTTAAACCTTGTCATGAGCATGGCAAATGTACTTTCTGAAGGTTTAGCTTATCTTGAAAAAACAGCAGGGAAGGTATCAATATCCGATTCAAAACACAATGGGAAGACTGCAACAAAAAAACCATCTTAAATTGGATGGTTTTCGAGAATAATTATGATTTTTCTTCAGACAAAAGATCAAGAATGCGGTTCAAATCTTCATTAGAATAGAATTCTATTTCAATCCGTCCCTTTTTCTTTTGCTTTTTTATGGTTACTGATGTTCCAAAATAGTTTCTTAAATAGGACTCTCGTTCTTTCATCAGCGCATCTTTTATTTGTTGGGGTTTCTTTGTTTCACGTGAAACATTGTTGTTCATTTCTTGAATCAACTTTTCTAATTGGCGGACATTTAATTGCTCAGTCACGACTTTTTGAACTAATGGTTCAAGTTTCTTTTTGTTTTTCAGTCCCAATAATGTTCGTCCATGCCCCATTGATAAAGTGCCATTATCTATTAAATCCTGAACTTTTGTTGGGAGTGTCAACAGTCTTAAATGATTAGCAATATGGGGTCTGCTTTTCCCAAGTCTTTTAGCTAATTGTTCTTGCGTCAGATCAAGATGTTTTAATAAGGATTCATACGCTTTTGCTTCTTCAAGTGGTGACAAGTCTTCTCTTTGAAGGTTTTCTAATAAAGCAATCTCCATCATCAAGGATTCTGACAGCTCTCGCACGATTGCAGGGATGGTTTTTAAACCAGCTTGTTCTGCAGCTCGATAACGTCGTTCTCCAGCTACAATTTCATACCCTTTGATTGACTTTCTGACAATAATCGGCTGCAATACCCCATGCTGTAAAATGGATTCCTTTAAATCTTGCAATGATTGATCATCAAAAACCTTTCTCGGTTGATAAGGATTGGGCCGTAATTGTTGCAGCTTAATTTCTTCAACCGTTTCTTCTGACAAATCAACGTTTGCGAACAAAGCATTAATCCCTTTTCCCAGACCTTTAGGCATGCGCAGCCACTTCCTTTGCTAAATCTAAATATACTTCCGCACCTCGGGAACGTGGATCGTATAAAATAATTGGCTTTCCATGGCTTGGTGCTTCACTTAACCTGATATTTCTTGGAATGACTGTTTGATATACTTTATCACGGAAGTATTTTTTCACTTCTTCAATGACCTGAATACCTAAGTTCGTTCTTGCATCAAGCATGGTTAGTAACACACCGTCAATCGTAAGATCAGTATTTAAATGTTTTTGGACAAGACGGACTGAATTCAACAGCTGGCTTAATCCTTCCAAAGCGTAATACTCACATTGAACGGGTATGACCACAGAATCTGCAGCCGTCAGTGCATTAATGGTTAGCAACCCGAGTGAAGGAGGACAGTCAATGATCATATAATCATAATTTTGTTTTACAGATTCCAATGCCCGTTTCAATCTGACTTCACGGGAAATCGTTGGAACCAGCTCGATTTCAGCTCCCGCAAGCTGAATTGTGGCTGGGATGACATCTAAGTTTTCAACTGAAGTTGGTTTGATCACATCTTTCACATCTGCGTCATCTACTAATATATCGTACACACATTGATCGACATCAGCTTTTTCTATACCAATTCCGCTTGTTGCATTTCCTTGAGGGTCTATATCGACTAGTAAAACCCTTTTCCCAATATAAGCTAAACAAGCGCCCAGGTTTACAGAGGTTGTTGTTTTGCCAACACCCCCCTTTTGGTTTGTGATTGCAATAATTTTTCCCATAATGTCACCTACTTTCACATTGAACAAGTTTCTCTCATTTCTCTATTTTATCAAAAAAAGAATCAATCGTTTGCTTTTTTTGAATTTTTGTTTTTGTAAACCGAACATAATAAGAAGTATCATATGATTTTTGTTAATCAAGAAAAACTTTTATATTATATTATAATAATAAAAACCCTGGAACTTTATTTTCGTTCCAGGGAATCTGTGATTATGATTCAATTGGCGGCATTTTTAATGTAGTGATTGCAATTCGGTTCCATGCATTAATTGTAATGGCTGCCATAATAAGTTCAGCTGTTTCAGTTTCGCTAAAACATTCTCGCACCTTTTGATAAACATCATCTGGCAGTCCATTATCAGCTACACATGTAATGGCTTCAGTCATGGCCAAAACGGCTCGTTCTTCCTCTGTGTAAAAAGGGGCTTCTCGCCATGCATTCAAAGCGTATAATCGCTGCTCTGTCTCACCATTTTTTCGCGCATCCTTTGTATGCATATCGAGGCAGAATGCACAACCATTTAATTGTGAAGCACGTACTTTAATCAGTTCTTTTAAAATCGGATCAATACTTGAAGTTCTTTGCGCTTTTTCTAGCTCCAACATCCCTGCGTAGCCTTGTGGGTTTACTTTTTCCATTAAAAATCTAGTTTTCAAATGGATTCCTCCTTTTTTTCAATTCATTTATATAACAAAGGAGGGCCATGATTTGTGACATTTAAATTTTAATTTGTTTTAATTTATCTGGGTTAGAAATCATGTAAATATGTTTGATGAAAGCAAGTTTTTGATCCCACGCAAAGCAAATGACATAATTCGGTTGGTTGGTTCGTTTGATGAGCACGCCCCTTGCTCCATTGATATTCACAAACTGATAATGACCGGAAAGGCTTCCTTTTGAGGTGATTCCTTTAAAGAAGGCATAAATACGGTTTCGTCCATAGATCGGTTTTATCGCACTACGTACTTTTCCACCTCCATCAGCGTATAATACCGCTTCTTTAGCTATCCTGTCGGCAAATTCAGCAAAATCACCGGTTTTTGTTGAGTGGATAAACAACTCTGCCAATCGTTGTTCGTCGCTGCGATCAGCTGTTAGGGAAATTTCTCCTTTTAGTTTATTTTTAATTCGGCTGTACATTTTTCGGCAATTGACATCAGATTTCTGCAATATAAATGAAATTTCTTTATAGCTGTAGTTAAACACTTCTCTGAACATGAAGATTGCTCTTTCAATAGGATTCAATCGGCTCATAAGAACCATAAAAGCGTAAGAAATCATTTCATCTTTTATCATTGAATCTGCCGGGTTCTGTTCGATCTGCTTACATTCAGGTTCTGGCAGCCACTCTCCAACATAAATCTCGCGTTTTTTCCTAGCTGATTGCAAAAAGTTTATACAGCGGTTTGTCACAGATTTCGTCAAGTAGGAATGAATATGGTCAATTTGTTCGATATTTTTCCCCTGAAGGTCTGCAAATAACTCCTGAACAATATCTTCTGCGTCCTGCAAAGAGCCGACCATTTGATAGGCAATTGAATAAAGCAGTGACCAATACTTTTGATACTCTTCCATAACATTTCCTCTCTTCAAAAAAATAAAAGCTCTGCTGAGAGCTTTTTTATTTTTTGGGGATTCGGATCGTCAACTGAATGTATTCTTCAAATTCTGCTTCTTCTGTTTTCAGTTCAACTCCGCTGTCTTCCACCATTGATAAGGACTGGCGTATAGTATTCATCGCAATTCTTGTGTCCCTGCTGTATGCTTTTCGCTTTGGTTTAGGCTTTCGTTTATCTTGTTCGAGCAGTTTGACTACACGGTCTTCGGTTTGTTTGACATTTAAGTTTTTTTCTATCACTTCATTTAACAGTTGAACCTGCAGTTCAGGTTGTTTTAATGGAATAAGTGCTCTTGCATGACGCTCGGATATATCTTTTTTCAAGATCGCTTCCTGTACCGCTTCCGGTAGCTTAAGCAATCTGAGTTTATTGGCAATTGTTGATTGGCCTTTACCAAGCCTTTGTGCCAGAGCTTCTTGGGTTAAATCGTGGAGCTCTAGCAGTCTTGCATATGCATATGCTTCCTCGATCGAAGATAATTCCTCCCTTTGGAGGTTTTCGATTAAAGCGACAGAAGCGGTCTCTGTATCTGAAAAATCCTTAATGATAGCGGGTATTTTCTCCCAATTCAATGTTTGGACTGCCCGCCAACGCCGCTCTCCTGCAATCAGTTCAAATTGACCTTCTTGATCGGTTTTTCTGACAACAATCGGTTGAATGATGCCATGTGTATGAATGGTTGCGGCTAATTCTTGAATTTTTTCTTCAGAGAAAATGGTGCGCGGCTGAAAACGGTTCGGAATAATATCGCCTACTGCAATGTCTTGAATTTTTTCTTTATCAGTATCATGTTCAGCAACCTCTGCTTCTTCTTTTTCACCGATTCCAAAGAGACGAGAGAATGAATGCTTCATGTACCTACACCACCTTTACACACTGCCATTTTTATAATTCTATTTTCTCATGATTTTTCCTTCTTTAACATCACGAATTTACAAGAAACCGAATGATTTAATCTTCAATAGGAGATTTATTCGGTGTCCCTGGTTTTCTTGGATATTTCCTTGGTGTTTCTGTTTGTTTTTTGACAATAATGATACTTCTTTCACTTTCTTCTATTGGCAGTTGAAAAGAATGTACATTTTCGATTCGACCACCTAGCGCTTTAATCGCTTTCTTTCCTACATCAATCTCTTGATCGGCTGAAGCTGCTTTTAACGCAACAAACAAACCATTTTTCTTGACTAGTGGCAGACATAGTTCACTTAACACAGAAAGTCGGGCTACCGCACGAGCTGTGACGATATCGAAACTCTCCCGCTTGTCCTTCAATCTCCCAAATGTTTCAGCACGGTCATGATAAAAATGTGTATTTTCTAATTTTAAAGCTTGAGAAAGCTGATTTAGAAAGTGAATTCTTTTATTTAATGAATCGACAATTGTCACATGTAAATGAGGAAAACAAATTTTAATTGGCAGGCTTGGAAAACCAGCACCTGCCCCAACATCACAAAGACTGTTGAATGTTTTAAAATCAACATAAAAAGACGTCGTAATCGAATCGTAAAAATGCTTTAAATAGACCTCTTTTTTCTCAGTAATTGAGGTTAGATTGATTTTTTCATTCCATTCTGACAGCCATTCATAATAGGTTTCAAATTGCTCCAGTTGAAAGTCAGAAAGGGCGATCCCTTTCTCCTCCAAACCGGATCTAAATTGCTCTATGTTCATGCCGTCATCCTTTCTATTCTGCTATCTTGGCAATTCGGCCCTGCTCCAAATAAACAAGAAGAATGGAAATATCAGCAGGATTTACACCTGAGATCCGTGAGGCTTGTGCGACGGAAAGCGGTCTGACTTCTTTCAGTTTTTGCCGCGCTTCTGTTGCAATACCCTTAATCGCATCATAATCTATCCTGTCAGGAATCTTTTTATTTTCCATTTTCTTAAGTTTTTCAACCTGTTGCAATGATTTCTCAATATATCCTTCATACTTGATTTGAATTTCAACTTGTTCAGCTACATCGCTGGCAACTTTTTCGTCTGTCGGAGCAAGTGCTGTCACAGTTTCATAATTCATTTCCGGCCGTTTTATGAGATCGGTGGCACGGATGCCATCCTTCAACTCACTGCCGCCCAATGAACGAATATATGCTTGGTTTTCTTTTGAAGGTTTAATGATCACTGAATATAGACGTTTTTTCTCTGCTTCAATCGCTGTTTTTTTCTCTTTGAACTTTTGATAACGTTCTTCAGAAATCAAGCCAACCTCATAACCGATTTCCGTAAGTCGCAAGTCGGCATTATCATGACGCAAAAGCAGTCGATATTCTGCTCTTGATGTTAACAAACGGTACGGTTCATTTGTTCCCTTAGTAACTAAATCATCAATTAAAACACCGATATATGCGTCTGAACGCCCGAGAATCATTTCTTTTTTATTAAGCGCTTTTCGGCCTGCATTGATCCCAGCCATAATGCCCTGGCCAGCGGCCTCTTCATACCCTGATGTTCCATTGATTTGTCCAGCTGTGAACAGTCCAGGTATTTTTTTTGTTTCCAATGTCGGCCAAAGCTGTGTCGGTACGATGGCATCATATTCGATCGCATATCCTGCTCTCATCATTTCTACATTTTCCAAACCAGGAATGGTTGAAAGCATTTTTTTCTGGACATCTTCCGGTAAGCTCGTTGATAGTCCTTGGACATAGACTTCTTGCGTATTCCGTCCTTCAGGTTCAAGAAAAATCTGATGCCTTGACTTATCATGAAAGCGGACGACCTTATCTTCAATGGATGGACAATATCTTGGTCCTGTTCCTTTAATCATACCGGAATACATTGGTGAACGATGAAGATTGCCATCGATGATCTCATGTGTTTCAGGACTTGTATAAGTGAGCCAGCATGGCAATTGATCTGTGATATATTCTACTGTTTCATATGAAAAGGCCCGAGGCGCTTCATCACCCGGCTGAATTTCCGTTTTACTGTAATCTATCGAGTGGCTGTTGACCCGCGGCGGTGTTCCTGTTTTAAAACGGACAAGGTCAAATCCTAGCTCTTCAAGATGCTCAGAAAGCTTTATAGAAGGCTGTTGATTGTTTGGTCCACTAGAGTAGGAAAGATCACCAATAATCACTCGCCCTCTTAAAAAAGTTCCTGTCGTCAGGACAACCGTTTTTGAATGGTAAACAGCCCCTGTTTGTGTCATAATACCGCAGCATTTGCCATCTTCAATAATTAGACGCTCGACCATTCCCTGTTGTAATGTTAAATTCGGTTCATTTTCAAGCGTCTTTTTCATCTCATGCTGATATTGAAATTTATCAGCCTGTGCCCGCAAAGCTCGGACGGCCGGACCTTTACCTGTATTTAAAAGTCTCATTTGGATATGGGTTTTATCAATATTTTTTGCCATTTGTCCACCTAGTGCATCTATTTCGCGAACGACAATCCCTTTGGCGGGGCCGCCGACAGATGGGTTACACGGCATAAAAGCGACCATATCAAGGTTAATGGTTAAGACAAGTGTTTTTGCCCCTTGTCTAGCTGATGCCAATGCAGCTTCCACCCCAGCATGACCGGCGCCAACGACAATGACATCATATTGGCCTGCTTCATAGACCATATGCTTTTCCTCCTTTACTTTCCTAGACAAAATTGTGAAAAGAGCTGGTCGATCAAGCTTTCATGTACAGCGTCACCAATGATCTCACCTAGAACTTCCCAACATCTTGTTAAATCAATTTGAACGATATCAATCGGTACATCATTCTCAATTCCTTCAAGCGCATCACCTATCATGCGCTTCGCCTCATGCAATAATGAAATGTGTCTTGTATTACTGACATATGTGAGATCACCGCTTTCAATCGCTCCTGTAAAAAATAGTGATTGAATAGCTTCCTCTAATTCATCTATTCCTTCTTCTTTCAAAAGAGACGTTGTCACGACAGGACTTCTACCAGCCAAGGTCCGAACACTTTCAAGATCTAGCTTTTGCTCAAGATCGGTCTTATTGACAATGACAATTAAATCCATACCACTAACCGCTTCAAAAAGCTTCATGTCTTCATCTGAAAGTGGCTCACTATAATTAAGGACGAGTAAAATCAAATCCGCTTTTTTTAAAACCTCTCTGGAGCGCTCAACTCCAATCCGTTCAACGATATCTTCTGTCTCACGAATACCAGCTGTGTCGACAAGGCGCAACGGCACACCCCTAATATTAACGTATTCTTCAATAACGTCCCGCGTTGTACCTGGAATGTCAGTTACAATCGCTTTCGTTTCATGAACAAGACTATTTAACAGAGATGATTTACCGACGTTTGGACGTCCAATGATCACTGTAGAAATTCCTTCTCTTAATATTTTACCCTGTTCTGATGTTGCAAGAAGTGCCTCAATTTCTTTTTTGACATGAGTGGCTTTTTCAACCAAAACTTTGTGCGTCATTTCTTCGACATCATCATACTCCGGATAATCAATATTCACTTCTACATGAGCCAGTGTTTCAAGTAATTCACTTCTCAATCGTTTGATCAGCTTAGAAAGTCTGCCCTCCATCTGATTTATAGCTACATCCATAGCGCGGTCTGTCTTGGCTCTAATGAGATCCATGACAGCCTCTGCTTGAGAGAGATCAATTCTCCCATTTAAAAAGGCCCTTTTCGTAAATTCGCCGGGCTCAGCCAGTCGGGCTCCTTCTCTTAACACTAACTGAAGTACTTGATTGACTGTAACAATACCACCATGACAGTTGATCTCGACTACATCTTCTCTCGTAAACGTTTTTGGCGCTTTTAAAACCGAAACCATGACTTCTTCTATTACCTTTTTTGTTTCAGGATCCACAACGTGACCGTAGTGAATGGTGTGTGTAGCAACAGTGCTTAATTCTTTCCCTCGAGGTCCTTTGTATACTTTATCGGCAATGGAAAGAGCTTCAGGACCGCTTAGCCTGACGATGGCGATGGCTCCTTCCCCCATTGGCGTTGAAATGGCTGCGATCGTATCCATGCTGTTCACCTCTCTTTTTCGTTCTTTTTATGTATTATCCCCATCTTTTAAGACAGTCTTCAAATGGGGTAAAAAATTTTATTGTAATCAAAATTTAAAGATACCATAGTTTCAAGTGAAGTGGAAGTAGTTGAGTTGTTATCCACAACCTTAACAAGTCGTTATTATTTACTTTAACTTATCCACATGTGAATAACAATGGGCCTCTTTTTTTGTTCCAGAGAAAAAAGCCAGTGGAGGATTTAAGCCCCCACTGGCTTTTACTATAAATTATTGTTTATAGGAGATGACAAGATGCCGGTTGTGGCCTTCTCCAGTAGAATATGTTTCGATCTCTTTAGCATAACTTGAAAGAGTGTCGTGAATCACTTTACGTTCACTAGAAGGCATCGGCTCAAGATGAATATCTTTTTTCTGTCTCTTCGCCTGATCTGCTAGTTTTAAGGCCAAATGAGTAAGGGCTTCTTTCCGCTTGGCACGATAGCCTTCAGCATCAACAACAACTTGCATATAGTGATCAGAATAGCGGTTGAGAACAAGTTGTGTTAACGTTTCAAGAGCATTTAACGTTTGTCCTCTTTTTCCAATCAAAAGCGCCATTTTGTCACTTTCCAAATGGAAAATGATCTTTTTTGTTTCTACTTCTTTTGTTACTTTTGCTTCGATCCCCATCTGAGCAATCACATTTTCTAAATATTGTGTCGCTTCTTTTATAGGATCCATTTTTTCTTGTAATTTAACAACTGCGGGTTGTGAGCCGAATATGCCGAAAAAACCTTTTTTTCCTTCATCAATGACATGAATTTCGACATCAGCTTCTTGAAGCCCCAGTTGTTTAAGCCCGGATTGTACTGCTTCGTCGACGGTTCGTCCAGTAGCAGTCAGTTCCTTCACTTTTTCTTACCTCCAGATTTTTTTCCTCCAGCCGAAGCTTGTTTCTCAGTTTTTATTTCTGGACTTTTAATTAAGAACGTTTGTCCAATCATGAATAAGTTACCGACAACCCAGTACAGAGAAAGAGCAGCTGGAAAATTGATGGCAAATATAACGATCATGATTGGCATCAACCAAAGCATGATTGCCATTTGCGGATTTTGCTGTGGATTTCCTGCCATCATTCGCTTTTGTTGGATGAAAGTAAATACCCCTGCTAAAATCGGCAAAATAAAAAATGGGTCACGCTCTCCAAGGTCAAACCATAAAAAGCTATGTTCTGCGATTTCACGTGTTCTCATAATGGCATGATAAAATCCGATTAAAATCGGCATTTGAATAATCAACGGAAAACAGCCCGCCAATGGATTTACACCATGCTTCTGCATTAAAGCCATTGTTTCCTGTTGTAATTTTTGCTGTGTTTTTTGATCTTTAGAACTGTATTTCTCGCGTAATTTCTGCATTTCAGGCTGAATCGCCTGTGTTGCTCTCATGCTTTTTGTCTGTTTAATCATCAATGGTAATATTAATAGACGGACAAGGATCGTCACAAGAATAATCGCAAGCCCATAGCTATTGCCCGTCACCTCTGCAACATAGGTGATCAACTGTGACAATGGGTATACAATGTAACTATTCCAAAATCCTTCACTTTGTGCAGTGATCGGCTGATTAATTTGTGTACACCCAGCTAGAAGCACAAGAACGCCAATCATGCTCAACAATAATAAAATTCGCCTCTTCAACAATATTTCCTCCTATATCTTCATACTTAAACCGTAGACATACGGTTATCACTTCAAAAAAGACATACTTTTTCGTTATTTTATCATCTTTCAAATCAGAATGGGCAGTACTATTTTTGACGGCTAACGGAAGCGCTTAAAAAAGTACTCGCAAATCAAGACTGTTTATCTGATTTTTTCCGATAAACAGATGTCTTTCTGAAAAGATGTTGCAAGCTTTTCTTCGTTTCCTCATAGGTGAGATCAGCAGCCGGTTTTCTAGCAATGATAATATAATCTTGTTCCTGTTTTAATTGATCATGTTCTTCTTGGATAACCTGACGAATCAGCCGTTTAACCCTATTGCGTACGACAGCATTTCCAATTTTCTTACTGACCGACAGTCCGATCCGGAATTCTTTCGCCTCAGGTTGGTGAAGCACATATAAAACATACTGCCGGTTTGCCATCGAGTTGCCTTTTTTAAATACTTTTTGAAAATCTTCATTTTTTTTTAATCGATTTCGCTTTTTCATGTGTTTCTTCACTCCGATAACAAGCTGGCAAAATGAATCTTGGTCATTGCTTTATGTAAAAAAGACCACTGACTTGTTTCAGTGGCCTAAGCTGATAGTACTTTTCTTCCTTTACGACGACGACGTGCTAATACAAGACGTCCATTTTTGGAACTCATACGGCTGCGAAAGCCATGAACTTTACTGCGCTTACGGTTATTTGGTTGAAATGTTCTTTTCATGTATGACACCTCCCTCGAGGAATAGCTGTTAAAGACAGTCTAACTCATTATATTTCGATGAGTGGATGATTGTCAACTTCACTCACACAATTCCTTTTTTCGCACCATAATAGGATAACATAAAAAAGTTGGCTTCAAAAGCATATTTTCATTTTTCATCAAAAATTAACAATGTGGATATCTTTCGCTTTATTTTTACTATCCACAACCATTATCGACAACATTTTCACAAAATCAACTCCTGTGGACAATAATGTTTCAACAGTTTGTATACTGTGTGGATAAGTTCTTGTCAACCATTGCAACTGGTCACTTATTCTGATATTATATTTGTGTTTTAACTCTTAATAACAGAATAAGCAGCATATCGTTATCCACAAACTGTGGATAACTTGTGGAAAGTTTTTTCACAGAGTGTGAAAGAAGTTGTCCACAGCTTGTGAAAGATGTCGAAAAGACGTTTTTCTACTATATTATATGTTTTCAACATTTTATCAACGAATGGATTCACCCATTTTCTTTTTTTTCGTGTTCTATAACAGAACAATTCCTGGTAAAGGAGGGACAAACCGCAGGTCATGAACAATATAACGGAGCTTTGGACGCAAGCCCTTGAGGAAATTAAAAAAAAATTAAGCAAGCCCAGTTTTGAAACATGGATGAAGTCAACAAAGGCCCATTCACTACAGGAAGATACACTAGTTATCATCGCTCCAAATGAGTTCGCCAGAGACTGGCTTGAATCAAAGTATTTGCACCTGATTGCCGAGACAATTTATGGTCTCACTGGAGAAGAATGGAGCATTAAATTTGTCATTCCTCAAAATCAAAAAGAAGAAGAATTCTTGCCAAAATCTCCAGTCAAAAAAATATCGAAAGAAGAATCAGCCGATTTTCCACAAAATATGCTGAATCCCAAATACACATTCGATACTTTTGTGATAGGTTCTGGAAATCGCTTTGCTCATGCAGCTTCATTAGCAGTTGCTGAAGCACCGGCAAAAGCATACAACCCTCTGTTTATCTATGGGGGCGTCGGCCTTGGAAAAACTCACTTAATGCATGCGATTGGACATTATGTCCTCGAGCATAATCCAGATGCAAAAGTGATTTATTTGTCATCTGAAAAATTCACAAATGAATTTATTAACTCAATCCGAGACAATAAGGCTGTCGATTTTCGCAATCGCTATCGAAATGTCGACGTTCTTCTAATAGATGATATTCAATTTTTGGCGGGAAAAGAACAAACACAAGAGGAATTCTTTCATACGTTTAATACATTGCATGATGAAACAAAACAAATTGTCATTTCAAGCGATAGACCGCCTAAAGAAATTCCGACGCTTGAAGACCGCTTACGTTCCCGATTTGAGTGGGGGTTAATTACTGATATCACACCTCCTGATTTAGAAACGAGAATTGCCATTTTAAGAAAAAAAGCGAAGGCAGAAGGTCTAGATATTCCAAATGAAGTCATGCTTTATATTGCCAATCAAATCGATAGCAACATTAGAGAGTTAGAAGGAGCTTTAATACGAGTTGTCGCGTTTTCTTCTTTGATTAATAAAGATATTAATGCTGATTTAGCAGCAGAGGCTTTAAAAGATATTATTCCTTCCTCAAAACCAAAAGTGATTACGATAAAAGACATTCAACGGATTGTTGGTCAGCAGTATAATATCAAATTGGAAGATTTTAAAGCGAAAAAACGGACAAAATCGGTAGCATTTCCACGGCAAATTGCTATGTATCTATCAAGAGAAATGACTGATTCATCTCTCCCTAAAATCGGGGAGGAGTTTGGGGGAAGAGACCATACAACGGTCATTCATGCCCATGAGAAAATATCGAAACTGCTGAGCAGTGATGAACAGCTTCAACAACAAATTAAAGAAATAAAAGAACAATTGAGGTAGTGTCGTTTAGCGGATAACGGGAAAGTGTGAATAACTAGAACATAGCCATACACAGTCTGTCCACATGTGGATAGACTGTGTTTCCTTTCACTTCTCCCACTTATCCACATATTCACAGCCCCTACTATTACTTCTACTATTTTTAAAACATAATAATAATAGGTTCCTAAGGAGGATGGTCATGAAATTTACGATTCAAAAAGACCGTTTAGTCGAGAGTGTACAAAATGTATTAAAGGCGGTTTCTTCGAGAACAACAATTCCAATATTGACAGGGATTAAAATTGTTGCATCTGATGAAGGAGTAACCCTTACAGGAAGTGATTCTGATGTCTCAATTGAATCATTTATTCCAAAAGAAGACGGCGATTTGGAAATCGTAACAGTTGAAAAACCAGGAAGTATTGTTTTGCAAGCACGGTTTTTTAGTGAAATTGTCAAAAAACTGCCGATGTCTACTGTAGAAATTGAAGTTCAAAATCAGTATTTAACAATGATCCGCTCAGGAAAAGCCGAATTTAATCTAAACGGTCTTGATGCTAGTGAATATCCACTATTACCTCAAATAGAAGAACATCATTCTTTTCAAATACCGACTGACCTGTTAAAAAACCTGATCCGTCAAACCGTTTTTGCGGTGTCCACCTCAGAAACACGCCCCGTCTTGACAGGTGTAAACTGGAAGGTGAGTGATAGTGAATTAATATGCACTGCGACGGATAGTCACCGTCTCGCATTAAGAAAAGCACAACTTGATATCAATGGGGAGCGCTCTTACAATGTTGTGATTCCTGGTAAGAGCTTAACAGAATTAAGTAAGATCCTTGATGATCACCAAGAGCTTGTAGATATTGTCATTACAGAAACACAAGTTCTTTTTAAAACAAAAAACGTTCTATTTTTCTCAAGACTGCTTGATGGAAATTATCCTGACACAAACCGTTTAATTCCACAGGATAGTAAAACAAATTTGATTGTGAATACAAAAGAGTTTCTTCAGGCTATCGACCGGGCTTCTTTGCTAGCGAGAGAAGGTCGTAACAATGTGGTCAAACTAACAGCCTCCGCTGACGAATCAATTGAAATCTCTTCAAATTCCCCGGAAATCGGAAAAGTTGTTGAAACAGTGAATGCTGAGCAAATTGAAGGGGAAGACTTAAAAATATCTTTTAGTCCGAAATATATGTTGGATGCTCTTAAAGTTTTTGAGGGAGAAGATATTCATGTCAGCTTTACAGGAGCAATGAGACCTTTTCTGATCCGCACTCCGAACAATGATTCGATTGTTCAATTGATTCTTCCAGTTCGGACGTATTAATCAAGAAGCTGCCGGCTTTTGTTCGGCAGCTTCACATATTTTCAAGTTAACTGGATCCAAGCTGTTTTTGATATACCACAAGTTACCCCTTCCCATGTCCCCCTATTTTTTAGTACAATTAGGTATTAGTGATATTGAAAGAGGTCGATAAAATGACAAAGACGGTAGCTATTGACACAAACATGATTACCCTTGGTCAGTTCCTTAAATTAGCAGATGTTATTCAGTCAGGTGGGATGGCCAAATGGTTCTTGTCCGAATATGAAGTTTTCGTTAATGGTGAACCGGATAATCGCCGTGGTCGAAAACTATATGTAGGAGATGTTGTCATGATTAAAGGTGTCGGTTCATTTCAAGTTGTCGGCTAAAGCGGGTGATAGTAATTGTATATCCAAAATCTCACTTTGTCTTCTTACCGGAATTATGAGTGTCTCGATCTACAGTTTGAAGACAAAGTAAACATCATCATTGGAGAGAATGCTCAAGGTAAGACAAATTTGATGGAAGCAATTTATGTGCTTGCGATGGCGAAGTCTCATCGAACCTCAAATGATAAAGAACTGATACGTTGGGATGCAGACTATGCTAAAATAGAGGGTAGGATCATGAAAAAAAACGGTTCTGTTCCCATTCAGCTCGTCATTTCTAAAAAAGGAAAAAAAGCAAAGCTTAATCATATCGAACAACAAAAACTGAGCCAATATGTCGGAGCTGTTAACACAATTATGTTTGCTCCAGAAGACTTAAATCTTGTAAAAGGAAGTCCGCAGGTCAGGAGAAGGTTTTTGGATATGGAAATCGGCCAAGTATCACCCGTATATCTTCATGATCTTTCTCTTTACCAAAAAATCCTTTCACAGCGCAATCATTTCTTGAAGCAGCTTCAAACAAGAAAACAGACTGATCATACAATGCTTGACGTTTTGACAGAACAGCTTATTGAGTTTGCGGCAAAGGTTGTGATGAAACGTCTTCAATTTGTAGATCAGCTTGAAAAATGGGCTAAACCTATTCATTCTGGAATTTCAAGAGGGCTTGAAGAACTGACCTTGAAGTATCATACATCTCTTCACGTATCAGAAACACCGGATTTGTCGAAAATAATCAATAGTTACCAAGAATCGTTTTCTAAATTAAGAGATAAGGAAATTGATCGCGGTGTTTCTCTTTCAGGTCCTCACAGAGATGATGTTTCTTTTTATGTAAATGGTAGAGATGTTCAAACCTATGGTTCACAGGGGCAGCAACGAACAACGGCGCTCTCTTTGAAGTTGGCTGAGATTGACTTAATTCAAGAAGAAATTGGGGAGTACCCGATTTTGCTTTTAGATGATGTATTATCAGAGCTTGATGACTATCGACAGTCACACCTGCTTCACACGATCCAAGGTCGTGTTCAGACCTTTGTTACAACGACAAGTATTGATGGCATTGATCATAAAACCTTAAATGAAGCTGGAATCTTTCGTGTTGAAAATGGCACGCTATTGGACTGAAAAAACGGGGTGAGGGATTGTATATCCATTTAGGTGACGACTTCGTCGTCTCAACACATGAAATTGTGGCTATTTTTGATTACAAGACAAAGGCATCTCCGATTGTTGAAGAATTCCTAACAAAACAAAAAGACTCGATTCTATCTACCAACAATACGCCGAAGTCAATTGTTGTCACAGTTCAGTCAATTTATTTTTCTCCTTTAGCCTCAGGCACGTTGAAAAAACGAACACAGGTCCAAACCGGAATTTGATTCATAAAGAATCTTTACTATAAATTTATTATGTTTGAAGAAAAGTGTAGGTGAATGTGCGTGGCAATGGAACAGCAAAATAATTACGATGAAAATCAGATACAGGTTCTTGAGGGGTTAGAAGCCGTCCGCAAAAGACCAGGAATGTACATTGGATCAACAAGCGGTAAAGGGTTGCACCATTTAGTATGGGAGATCGTTGATAATAGTATCGATGAAGCACTCGCTGGTTATTGTACAGAAATCAACGTTGAAATTCTAAATGACAACAGCATCACGGTAAAAGACAATGGACGTGGAATACCAGTCGGGATACACGAAAAAATGGGCCGTCCGGCTGTTGAAGTCATTATGACAGTCCTGCACGCTGGTGGTAAATTTGATGGAAGCGGCTATAAAGTTTCCGGCGGATTGCATGGTGTTGGTGCTTCTGTTGTAAACGCCCTTTCAACAGAGCTTGATGTAACGGTTTATAGAGATGGGAAGATTCATTATCAAGAGTTTGAACGAGGTGTTCCCAAAGCTGATTTAAAAGTAATCGGTGAGACAGATGTGACAGGAACCACCACTCATTTCTCTCCTGACTCTGAAATCTTTACAGAAACAACAGAGTATGACTATGACACACTTGCCACACGAGTCCGTGAACTTGCCTTTTTAACAAAAGGTGTCAAAATTACAATTGAAGATAAACGTGAAGGTAAGGAACGAAAAAATGAATACTGTTATGAAGGCGGAATCAAGAGTTATGTAGAACACTTAAACCGCTCAAGAGAAGTCATTCATGACGAACCGGTTTACATTGAAGGATCGAAAGACGGGATTACGGTTGAAGTGGCTCTACAATACAATGATAGTTATACAAGCAACATTTATTCATTTGCCAATAACATTCATACGTATGAGGGTGGAACTCATGAGGCTGGTTTTAAAACAGGCTTAACTCGCGTGATTAATGATTATGCTAGAAAGCAAGGTGTGTTCAAAGAAAGCGATTCAAACTTAAGCGGTGAAGATGTTCGGGAAGGGTTGACAGCCATCATCTCCATTAAGCATCCAGACCCGCAGTTTGAGGGGCAAACTAAAACAAAACTTGGCAACTCAGAAGCCCGTACGATAACAGACGCCCTTTTTTCAGAAGCCTTGGAAAAATTTCTTCTTGAAAATCCGGATTCAGCAAAAAAAATTGTTGAAAAAGGTGTTATGGCAGCAAGAGCCCGTATGGCGGCCAAAAAAGCACGTGAACTGACACGAAGAAAAAGTGCATTAGAAGTGAGTAGTCTACCGGGAAAATTGGCTGATTGTTCTTCAAAAGATCCGGCAATTTCTGAGCTCTATATTGTTGAGGGAGACTCTGCAGGCGGGTCTGCTAAACAAGGACGAGACCGCCATTTCCAAGCGATATTGCCATTAAGAGGAAAAATTTTAAATGTAGAAAAAGCTCGCCTTGATAAGATCTTATCAAATAATGAAGTGCGCTCTATGATTACCGCTCTTGGTACAGGGATCGGTGAAGACTTTAATCTAGAAAAAGCTCGCTATCATAAAGTCGTCATCATGACGGATGCCGATGTAGATGGTGCGCATATCAGAACATTGTTGCTTACCTTTTTCTACCGTTACATGAGGAGAATTATTGAACAAGGATATATCTATATTGCCCAGCCGCCTCTCTATAAAATACAACAGGGCAAACGGGTTGAGTATGCATACAATGATAAGCAGCTTGAGGATATTTTAAAGGAAATCCCGCAAAATCCAAAGCCTGGTCTTCAACGCTATAAAGGATTAGGTGAAATGAATGCGACTCAGCTTTGGGAAACAACAATGGATCCAGAAACGAGAACATTGCTACAAGTCACACTTAAAGATGCGATTGATGCTGACGAAACCTTCGAGATGCTGATGGGAGACAAGGTGGAACCGCGTCGTAACTTCATTGAAGAAAATGCTCAATATGTAAAGAACTTAGATATTTAATGTATGTGAGACCTTATTTTCACTTGAATGAAATAAGGTCTTTTCTAGAACAAACCTTTAATATCCTAGTTATTTAATGTGTATAAATTGAAGAATATTGATATAATGGAGAATAGCCTTATTCGTTGAAGAGTATAAATACAAATCTACTCCCACACAACTCATATAGATTCTTAAGGGAGGTTTTTTTAAATGAGTGAACAACAAAAACCCCGGGTTCAAGAAATTAATATAAGCCATGAGATGCGAACGTCTTTTTTAGACTATGCAATGAGTGTTATTGTTGCTCGTGCTCTGCCTGATGTCAGAGACGGCCTTAAACCGGTGCATAGAAGGATCTTGTATGCGATGAATGATCTAGGGATGACAAGTGACAAGCCTTATAAGAAATCCGCGCGTATTGTCGGTGAAGTCATCGGTAAATACCATCCCCATGGCGACTCCGCCGTTTACGAGGCTATGGTCAGAATGGCACAGGATTTTAACTATAGGTATATGCTTGTGCAAGGTCATGGAAACTTTGGCTCTGTCGATGGCGATTCTGCCGCAGCTATGCGGTATACAGAAGCAAGAATGTCAAAAATATCGATGGAAATCTTGCGTGATATTAACAAGGACACCATCGACTATCAAGATAACTATGATGGATCGGAAAAAGAACCGATTGTTATGCCTGCGAGGTTTCCTAACCTCCTTGTCAATGGAGCTGCCGGAATTGCAGTAGGTATGGCAACAAATATTCCTCCACATCAGTTAGGTGAAATTGTGAATGGCGTGTTGGCAGTGAGCCAAAATCCAGATATCACGATTGCAGAGTTGATGGAAATCATTCCAGGACCTGATTTTCCGACAGCCGGGATGATCATGGGAAGAAGCGGCATTCGCAAAGCTTATGAAACGGGCCGAGGTTCAATCACCATCCGGGCTAAAGCACGAATTGAAGAAACATCATCTGGTAAGCAGATGATTATTATTACAGAAATACCTTATCAGGTGAACAAAGCAAGATTGATTGAAAAAATTGCAGAACTTGTTCGTGATAAAAAAATTGAGGGGATCACTGATCTTCGGGATGAATCAGACCGTAATGGTATGCGGATTGTCATTGAGTTGAGAAGAGATGCTAATGCAAATGTATTGTTAAATAACTTGTATAAACAAACAGCTTTACAAACTTCATTTGGCATTAACATGTTAGCACTTGTTGATGGACAACCTAAAGTATTAAGTTTAAAACAATGTCTTCAACACTATCTCGATCACCAAAAAGTGGTCATTAGAAGGCGTACTGCTTTTGAACTTCGAAAAGCGGAAGCAAGAGCTCATATTCTTGAAGGATTAAGAATAGCACTTGACCATCTTGATGAAGTCATATCCTTAATTAGAAATTCACAAACTGGAGAAATTGCCAAAAATGGTTTAATCGAAAAGTTTTCATTAACAGAAAAACAAGCACAAGCCATTTTAGATATGCGTCTTCAGCGCCTGACCGGTCTTGAACAAGAAAAAATTGAAGAAGAGTATCAAAATCTAGTTAAACTTATTGCTGAATTAAAAGCGATTTTAGCAGATGAAGAAAAAGTGCTTGAAATCATTCGCGAAGAACTGACCGAAATTAAAGATCGTTTTAATGATGAGCGTCGAACGGAGATTGTCACAACGGGTCTTGAAGCGATTGAAGATGAAGATCTCATTCCAAGAGAAAATATCGTTGTTACTTTAACGCATAATGGATATATTAAACGGCTTCCTTCTTCTACTTATCGCAGCCAAAAACGAGGTGGAAAAGGAATTCAGGGAATGGGAACGAATGAAGATGACTTTGTCGAACATTTGATCTCTACATCTACTCACGATACGATTCTCTTTTTCTCAAATAAAGGGAAAGTTTATCGTGCAAAAGGGTATGAGATCCCCGAATTTGGGCGAACGGCAAAAGGAATCCCAATCATTAACCTTTTGGAAGTAGAAAAAGGGGAATGGATTAACGCGATTATTCCGGTCACTAAGTTTGATGATGAATCATATCTTTTCTTCACCACAAAACACGGAATTTCTAAACGGACAACGCTCTCTCAATTTGCGAACATTCGTAATAATGGCTTGATTGCTTTAAGCCTTCGTGATGAAGACGAGTTGATGGCAGTTCGTTTAACTGACGGCCATAAACAAATTGTCATTGGAACAAAAAACGGGCTCCTCATCCGTTTCTCAGAAAGTGATGTTCGCCAGATGGGAAGAACCGCAGCCGGTGTTAAAGGGATCACTTTAACAAATGATGATATCGTAGTCGGTATGGAGATCTTGGAAGAAAACTCCCATGTTTTGATCGTGACAGAAAAAGGCTACGGTAAACTGACGCCTGCTTCTGAATATAGAATCCAAAGCCGGGGAGGAAAAGGACTGAAAACATGCAGAATCACAGAAAATAATGGTTCTCTTGTTACAGTTAAAGCCACTAGCGGAGAAGAAGATTTAATGATTATCACCGCCAGCGGAGTAATCATCCGAATGGATATTAATGATATTTCAATCACAGGACGTGTCACACAGGGAGTACGTCTCATTCGATTGAATGAACAAGAGCATGTTGCAACAGTTGCTTTAGTTGAAAAAGATGAAGAAACCGATAAAGAAACTGAAGAATCATAATCCAAGAGGCTGTCCAATTAGTCGACTTTTGACGATTGGACGCCTTTTTCTCATTTAATAAACGCTATATATCAGCAAAAATTTTGTTTTAAAAATAACTGCCTTGCTGTCTATTCTGCAAAATTAAACGTTTTGAATTGCGGGATATACGTAAGTTCAGGAGTACTAATAGCTTTTACAATATAAGCTGTCATCTAAAGGTGTAATATTAAGTTGATCGTTTGTTGTGAATATAAAAACTGGACATTTTAGCTTACACAACAGATGACTTATATATCCAAAAAATAGAATTTATATATTCAATAAAATGAGACCTAACTTTCAACCTGAAAAAATCTTAAATTTTATCTTTTCTATAGCAAAATAATATGCTATAATGATTTTCGTCCAATATAAAGAAAAGATAAGTAAAAACTTTTTTATAAAAAAGTATTGACTACTTGTCTTGTAAATGTTATATTTGAATAGTCGCTTCAAGAGCGGCAATGAAGTTCTTTGAAAACTAAACAAGACAAAACGTACCTGTTAATTCAAGTAATAAAAAAGCACATTTAGTGCAAGTCAGGGCAGATGTCGTCACTTGTGACGAACTAATCTGCACTCCATTTTATGGAGAGTTTGATCCTGGCTCAGGACGAACGCTGGCGGCGTGCCTAATACATGCAAGTCGAGCGGACCATAGGGAGCTTGCTCCCGAAAGGTTAGCGGCGGA